>NZ_JACWFE010000021.1 GCF_019749375.1 Bacillus sp. S/N-304-OC-R1 | reverse complement strand
TTTAATCTGTCTACCTAATGGGGAGCATATCATTCTCCTGCAGGGCTTTTTTATTTATGTAGTTGAATTGTTCTTAATAAGAAACGAAATAACTTGTTTATTTCTTTATAAAGAATTATAATAGGGTAAATTGTTCTTTAATAAGGATTTAGGTGTTTCTAAAATATTTTGACTTAGGTGGTGAGTTGATAAGTGGTTTACTGAATCTCAAATTGTAGAAATATATTTTAATAGGGGGAAGGTTCGGTTGAAAAAGAAAATCGGTCTGAGTCTGTTTGCAGTATTGGTTATTGCAATTGCAATTATGGGGACAGTTGCCTATTTTTCCAAGAGCTTCACTAGTGAGGATAACATCGCAGCGGCAGCCATCTTTGATGTAGATGTGGTGAATAAGGATGGGAAAACCATTGGCAATGCAGAGTTTAATTTAGGTGACAAGCTCTACCCCGGTATGAAGCCGATTGAGGCCTATAGCTTCATAATTAATAAAAACAACACAGAGGTTCCGGTTGAATATAAGGTTCAATTAACGCCGAGCGGTAACTTATTCCCTGAAGCTGGAGGTTCTCCAATTGCAATTTCTTTGAAAAAAGAGGTTGGCGGAGTATGGGTTGATGTGGACTATTCTACATCATTCAAGCCTTCAAATGATAACGAGCAATTCAAGATTTTAGTTGATTGGCCGCATGGTGACAATGATATTGATTTTCAAGGCAAAACAGGCAGTATTAAATTAGAGGTTGTTGCTACACAAGTGGATGGGGACGAGGAGCCTGGAGAAACAGACCCTGGTAATCCTAATGAGATTCAAGGTGTGGTAGTCAATACGGTCGAAGGGGAAGAAGCTTCGGAAGGAAAATCTGAGATTGTCGTGTTTGACTTTGGCGAAGGGAAGCCAAGCGGAGGAAATTCCGGCTGGAACTTCAGTTATAATGATGGAGCGGGAGTGGATGCGATTATTCGCCAAACCATTTATGACTACCTTCCACCAGAGGAGAATAGATTCGACGGTGTTCGTTTAGCTAAAAACCTAGTTGATAATATTAATGAAAGCAGAATTGCTGCATGGATGAACTTTAAAGCTGCTTGGGATCTTAGAAATGAAGGTTCAAAAGTGATCTTCACTTCAAAAGAGAAGAAAGATTATAATGTAAAGATTACTATTTCATATTCAAATCAAGGACATCCAAACATTCCTGAAAATCAAATTAACGAACAAGATGGTTCTCCAGCCCACCCAGGTGTTAAGCAAGTCAGCACTCTAACTATCCATGGAACCGTCCATAAAGATGGGCCACATGCTGTATCATTCTCCGATGGAACTGAAAACATGACAAAAACTATTAACCTAGTAAAAGCTGACACGCCAGCATCTATCGCTGCAAAAATTGCCAACGAGTTTGGTGATTTACAAGGATGGAATGTAAAGAATTCAGAGGGATCTGCAGATGTCGTGTTTACGGCGAAAGCAGCTGCAGCCAATAAAGAAATCGCGATTACATTCTAAGATTTCTGTGTACACCTCCGCAAAGGTGTACACATTTCTTTTTGAAAAAAGGCAAGAGTCCTGAACATGGTTGACTGTCCTCAACTATAAGGATATAATCCCAATCCCCCGTCCAATTTCCAGCGGATTCACAGCATTCGAACTATTTATATAAACAAACGCATCATACCGCTCCGACATTCTAGACGGCACGTAATTCCCATATTGTTCATGCAACGGACTATAAACCACCCCAATTGCACGGTGAACAATCGTTTGGTTAAAAATTTGCCTATTTTCATCATTAAACAAAATAATTTTATCCTTTGGTCCGGCCTTGTACATCAAATCCTCCCAGCTGCCAACTTTAGCAGGCGGGCTCATCATTTTTTTAAAATTATCGCCCCAGCGGTCAGCGGCAATGACAGATCCCCGATGTGTTCCAAATCCAATAATAAACAGCCTTTCTTCTCCCTCTTGCTCCCTAAGCAGCTGTCCAACATTTATAATTCCTTCATTGGCCATGTCAGTGGCACGTGCATCGCCAACATGGGTGTTATGCTCCCAAACAATTCCTTTAGCCTGATTTCCAAAGAAGACCATGATTCTATTTAAAACCTCGACCATATGATGGTCACGGATATTCCATGATTCATTGTCATTGACAATCATTGTCCGATAGTAATTCTCAGCATTTGCGGTAATGAGTGCATTGATCTCCAAGTTTAAGCCGCTTTCCTCGTGGTCGGGAAATGTATATTTTTTTAAAGAAATCTCCTTTAAAAGCTGGATGGCCTCTTCATAGCAATCCTCGCTGTAAAAAGTGGCGGACACCCCATATTTTTCGCCTTGACGATTAAATGGTTCAAAGCATGCAAAGGTTTTGCGTGCAGCTTCAAGTTCAGGGGAGTTCGTTTTCTGCAAAAACTTAATCATCTCATCCATCGATTCCCATAGGCTGTAAAGATCAATCCCGTAAAAGCCCACCATTTTCTCCCGGGGCTGTGTTCCATTATATGCTTTTAGCCACTCGATCAAATCAATCATTTCCTCATTTGCCCACATCCAAGTAGGCCAGCGGTTAAAGGATTGTAACACTTCTCTGGCGTTTGAATGTGTTCTGTCCCAGCCTTTAATATACTGATTCACCTGTTGGCAGGCAGGCCAATCACCTTCAACCGCAATAAAGGTAAATCCCTTTTCTTCAATCAGTCTTTTGGTAAGCTCAGTCCTAATTTTATAAAACTCAGACGTCCCATGAGATGATTCCCCAAGTAAGACATATTTTTGATTATTAATCTCGTTTAATAGAATGCCTAAATCATTTAATGGATGAGCATGCATTTGAATTGCCTGTACTAGTTTTTCTTCCATTAGTATCCCTCGTTTATAAAATGCTATCGGTTATTGTTTCCTAAAAGTTTTGTTCTATTACATGGGGAAGTTATGTGGAGGGGAGTAAATCTATCTGGAAATAAATACAAATAAGGAACGGTGTACCTGTCCCTGTGTCCCACTTGGAAAAATAAAAATGCCTCGAGAGAAAACAGGAGGCATTAAAGGGGGAATACTTTAGTTTCTTTATAATTTTTACTGAAAATTAATGTTCAATTTGACTTCCAATCTTTGTGATGGGTCGGATGATACATTTACAGGTAGCTTAAAGAACTCACTCCAAATGGAATAACTTCCTGGTTTTTTCCAATCATTAAAGACAAATGGCCGAACATCCCATTTTAGGTCAACTTGATGCTCTTGATTAGCAGAATCTACGATTGTTGCCTGTTTTGGCAAGGCTGCTAGAAAATCGTTCATCTTAATATTTGCCGGAACAGTTAAGTCTTCTAAAGGTTTGATTTCTTTTAGCGTTAGTTCTGACTTAAGAACTATTTTAACATAGTTAGGTTTATTGGTAATGACAAGTGGATTTGAATCTGGATTATAAATAGTTTCCTTATAAGCTTCCCCAAGCTGAATTTCCTTTACGCTCATACCAGCAGGTGTATCAAAATGAATCGTATATTCTCCAACAGGAATCTCATTCATTTTGTAAACATGCTTTTGTCCACCTGGTGTTGTCCCAACTGTATATTCTCTTCTTGTATTTTTATTTTTTAATTTAAAGTTTGTGATATTAGTAAAATCAATGAAGTTAGAAGAGGAGGTGCTATCTTTGTATAAAGTAATCTGTGCAGTGCTTCTTACTGCGTTCGGATCTTCAGGTTCAGGCTGTGGCTCACCCTGCTCTTCTTCAGCATCAATTTGAGTAGCAACTACTTCTAATTTAATATTGCCTGTCTTTCCTTGAAAGGCAATATCATTGTTACCATGCGGCCATTCAACTGAAATTCTAAAGCTCTCTGCGGTTGCTTCCGGTTTAAATTCACTATTGTAGTCGATGTCAGTCCAGTTTCCATTCATATTTCTTTGCATTGTTAATTTGATCGGAGTGGAACCGTCTGCAGGGAATAAATCTCCGCTCGGGCTTAAGTTAACTTTATATTGAACAGGTACTTCCGTATTATTTTTGTTAATGCTGAAGCTGTACACTTCGGCTGGCTTCATTCCCGGATACAGTTTTTCGTCTAAATCAAACTGTGCATCTCCAATGACTTTCCCTTGTGCATTGACAGCCTCCACTTCGAAGCTCGCTGCTGTTGCTCTATTGCTATCACTCTTAAAGCTTTTTGAAAAATAAGCTACTGTTCCCATCATTGCGATTGCTACAAACAAAACGGCAAATAAGCTAATGCCAATTTTCTTTTTCACTAATATCTTTCCCTTCTTATTTAGGTGTAACTTCAGGCTAAACCAATCTGAAAATGTTATATGGTAATTAGATTCACCTCCGTAAGAGATTTTTTATAAAATCCATAGACATAACATAATGAAGATATAGAGGGAGAGTTTTAACATAATTAGGAAATGGAACTGTCCCTATAATCCTCTTTTCTTGCAGAATAAGTTTTCTTGCTGTGGCCTATGGTTATTAAAATAAGGAAAAGAATTGCTGCTGCCGTTAGACCGAGGGGACTTTTAATAAAATTTGTGATATAGCCGATTTTTGGTAAATAAAAACGAACAGTACCGATTACTTGATTAGCTGGAACTAGATGTTCATCTGCAATATTATTGGCATCCCCTTTTGTTTGGAAAAAAATCGAACCATCTTGAACAGATAAGTCAATAATTCTATGAGTCACAAGCGTTTTTTCGTTATTTCGGTAGGTGATGACATCATTCACGTTCAGGTCTTCAGGAGCTGTTGTTTTCACTGCAACAAGATCTCCAGGTTTTAAGTGGGGTTCCATGCTACCTGTTAATACAGTCATAACTTTATAGCCCAATATAGTGGGTAGCTGATTTGGGTTCTTTTTGGTTTGATAGACGGAATATATAGAGGAAATACTTAACAAAATTAAGAAAGCTACCACGATATTGCTTGTCCAACGAATCAACTTTTTCATCTTTTTTGTACACCGCCTTCTACCTAGTTGTTCTTTTTAAAGAACGAATTATGTTTATTATAATTCGCTATATAAAATAAAACAAGAACAAATTGTTCTTATTAAGAAACGATGCGGAATTAAAAAAGGAATTTGCTCATCATAAACAAATCCCACATAACGCTATCGAGTTATTCTATCCCTATGCCCCAAATCAGAATATAAAAGGGACAGTGTACCTGTCCCTGTGTCCCGCTTATCGTGTAACTGTAACTGTCGTGTTAGCCTTAATTGTATTAAAGGCAGCGTCTCGTATTGTTGCATTAGATGTTGTTTCGATTGTAATGTTCCCATTTTCAAAGGACATTCCTTTTTCAGGCTGAATGAGTAATTCGCTTTGCTTGGAGCTGCTTTTAATTGTGTAGTACTGGGGTGAAATGGGTTGGTTATCCATAGTAATTGTAAAATCGGAGTTTCCGCCTTCAAGGAAAATAGATTCTGAGAAGGTTAATTTAATATTTTTATTATCTAAAGAAGCTCTAATTAACTCTGGCTGAGTATTGTCGCTGAGCGTAATCACTGCTGAATAAGTTGTCATAGCGTTATCAGCTAAGTCCTTTACTCCGCTTGCACTCACTCGATATTTATTAGTCGTTTTAATTGTCCCTTCCGGAAGAAGGATTGTCACTTCTCTTTGATTTGAGCTTATTGATAATACCGAATTAGAGGGAATCGGATGGCCTTCTAAGTAGTAATTGGCTGCTGATGTGGCTGAGTCTGTTTTCACAGGCTCGCTAAATAAAGCGATAAATTGTCCATTTGTTGAAGATTCATAAAATGCCACCTCAGGCTTTTCTTGATCAAATTTTTTCATAACAGAAGTAGTGAAAGCCCTGTTATTATTTTGGGAAATAGTATTATCCTTGACAGCACCTTCTGCCACTGAAATATTTAGCACCCCATCCGGCAGACTCTTTGCATCAATGATCATCTTATCATCAGTATTCGATTTGGCCGCTACCTGAAGAGACTTATTATTTTGGTCCGTTATTTTTATTTTACTGACGGTTGGTAATCCTGATTTTAAGTTTTTATTAAAGGTGAAATGAATTTCATTTTTATTTCTGTCGTAAACCGCCTGAACAAATTGTGGCGGCGTTAAATCCTTGTTGATTGTAACAGCGCGTTCGTATGTTTTGCCCGTATTCCCTTTAAGGTCCTTATAATCCTTAATCTGAACATTTAATCTGACAGAAATTTCATTTGCTCCATAAGCAGAAGCAGGCAGTTCTATATCAAATTTTGTTTTACTGCCATCTGAACTGTCCTTTATAGCTGCTGGTTTAATTGTTGTATTTCCCTTCTTAATGGAGAGGTGGCTGGCTGTAAAGCTTGATAGGGTTTCGCTAAACTCAACAGTGATTGTTTTTTCATCTTTTACTTGTAAAGCTTTCACTTCTGGAGGAATGGTATCAGCTGCCGGATTGTATAGGAAGGTGCTTCTGTACGTATTCATAATGTTTGGGTTATAAATGACTAGGTCACGAGCTCCTGTAATTTCAATGGAGTAGGTTCTTCCTTTGCGCAGCCCAATCCGATCCACCTCTGATTTAGGGATAACCACCAAATCAGTATCGCTGTACAGGGAATTGTATTTCACAGCTTTTCCATCAATTGTGATAGAAAGTGGTGAATTAGCAGCTATGAGTTCAGAAAAACTAACCTCGACATTTCCGCTAGTATGCGTTTTAACTGATGTTACAGTTGGTTTGATTGTGTCATTGAAGGTAAACTTTACGATGTAATCTGAATTTCCTAGTGATTCATAATTGGCGGTTTGGATATTTCTTTTGACTGTAACGTAGTAAACAGTATTTGTATAAAGCGGTTCGTACAATTCGATGATAGCAGACTTTTTATCTTGCGAGAGTGTGACGCTTTTGATGGATTGGGCGGTTACATCATAGTTAGATGCATTTTCGGCACTGTTTGACCCCGTACCAGCTAACATGGCTTTGTTAAATTCAACTTTAATCCGTTTTGGTTCGACGGCTACAATTTTGTTTACAATAGAGATAATTCCAGGTGAAAGAGCATTTAGCCGGTCTGTTAATGTTTTTTTCATAATCGGGTTTTCGACATATGGTAAATAGGTTCGTGCAGTTTGCAGATGTCGTTCTGTTTTAGAAAAATTGGAATCAGACTTTGCCTTTTGAGCAAGATCCAGCTCCATTTTTACAGAAACGGCATACACCACACTATTCCTGACATTCTCCGCCGATTGCTTGTAATGGGACCTGATAAGATCACGAGTTGATTTTCCGTATACACGATCTAGAAGGATCGCTTGCTTACGAATTTCTTTCGATAGCTCATGGAATGCTTTCTCAGTATCATCGTTGATAAGGTTTAAATTCAATTGCTTTACTAGAGCCTGCTGCTTCACTCGAATCTTTTCTCCTGCTGTAATGGCATCAATATAATACATAGCCCGCGTAATATGGAGATTAACATGCTCATCAAGCTCAGCTAAATATCTGTTTTTCTGTGCTGTAGGAAGTGTAGTCACTGCTTGGACGGCTTTGTCATAGGCTCCTTTTGCGTTATTGTAAGCAACCCATGGCCGTGTTTTTCCGTCAGCGCTTCCTTCAATTGAAATGGCCCATTTTAGAATCGTTCCAGCTTCCTTTGCTACATTCACCAGTTTTTCAGCCTCACTAACAGAAGCAGCCTCAGCTGGGGCTGCTGTAACAAAAGCTGAAGCAGCCAATACAGAAGCGCTCAAAACCTGAATCTTTTTCCTTTTTACCATTCCTTCGCCTCCTAAATTCCAAATCATTTAATTTATGGTAATCGATACAATGTAAATATATTCCTATTTTAAGAGATTATTTGGCAATGATAAATAGATAAAATGACATGAGATTGGGCGGAAGTAACAGGTATTTTGATGCGATTTTGAAGGTGTTTGTAATTAAACAAACGTTTGATTAAAAAGCTGTAATTTTAAACAAACGTTTGATTGAGTGAACGACTATAAAAAGAGGTAAATTTTTGAAGTGTTTCGTACAATTTTTGAATATTTGCTTTATAATAAATATTTATTGAGAGGTTAACTTTAAAAAGAAAGAAGGTATTCTAGTGTCTGAAACTGCGAAGCTGTCTCAATGGACTGCTATTTTACTAGAACGTGTGCGGAGATTTGGCTTATCAGATGAGGTACTGCTTGCTTGCAGTGCTGCCGGAGATGTTACGCCGTTAAAAATCGCTGAGGAGCAATATTATTCTTATGATGAATTTTTCACTTATGCAAAAGCTCATGGTGAGGATTTAGAAGCAGCTATTCAAAATGGATACAAAATGAAGTTTAATACATCAGGCGGAATCCAGACGTGGTTAAAAGAAAGATTTGAATTAGTACCAGATCGTGATTACAACTTTATCCCTGGCAAACTAACAAACATAACGTTAAAAGCGGCAGAGGCAAAAATCCTTTTTAACGTTTTAGCAGGCAATTGGGTTATGCTTATAGGTGCTGATAACAATGAGTATCTGGCTGATGCTCAGAACCTTGATGCTATTGCAAATACTGAGGTTGTGAAAGTTCATCTAATTATTCGCTCGGAATATAAGGCAAGTGGAGAATAAGTAATGAGGAGCAAGAAGAGGCATGCTTTTTCTTGCTCCTTCTATGTAATTAAAAAATCCGCCCCTAATGAGGGACGGACTTTCCGATCTTAAAAGTATATGGGAACTTTCGGCATTGCCACCCAATGACCTTCTGATACTTCAACAAGCTCGGACTGACTTAATTGGTATTTATCTTCATCTGTTTGCTCTTCCATTAATATTCTTTTCTTCTGCCTTTCAATTTTTGGATCGGGAATGGGAATGGCAGATAGCAGTGATTTTGTATATTCATGCTGGGGGTTGGAGTATAGCTCTTCACTTTCAGCTAACTCCACAATCTTTCCGCGATACATCACTGCGACACGGTCACTAATATGCTTTACCATTGAAAGGTCATGGGCGATAAATAAATAGGTTAAGCCAAGCCAATGCTGTAAATCTTCTAACAATGTAACCACTTGTGATTGAATCGATACATCCAATGCAGATAAAGGTTCATCACATACGATAAATTTTGGCTCGACAGCTAATGCACGGGCAATGCCAATCCGCTGGCGCTGACCGCCTGAAAATTCATGAGGGTATCGAAGCGCATGAGCTGGTTCAAGTCCTACCATATCAAGCAGTTCCTCCACTCTTTTCTTCCGTGCTTCTTTACTAGTTGCTAGTTTATGAATATCTAATGCCTGTCCGATTATATCCAGCACCTTAAAGCGCGGGTTCAGGGATGCATATGGATCTTGGAAAATCATCTGCATATGGCGGCGCATCATCTTCATTTCACTTTGAGTCAGGCGATTAACGGGGATTCCTTGATATAAAACATCTCCGCCTGTAGGCTCATGAAGCCGTAAAATTGCCCGTCCTGTTGTAGATTTACCGGAACCGGACTCGCCTACAAGCCCTAATGTTTCACCTGGCTTAATCCCGAAGCTGATATTATCCACTGCTTTCAAAATATTCCCTTTACCTAAATCAAAGTATTGCTTAAGTCCGTGAACATCAAGCAATGGCTTGCTTGTATCTGTTCCAGGGATGATAAGCGGGGCAGGCTTTGGTTTCTTTTTCTCGTTCAGTTTAGGCAATGAATTTAGCAGTTTAAGTGTATAGGGATGCTTTGGAGATTCGAAGATTTCTTCAGTCGTTCCAGTCTCTACGATTTCTCCATTTTTCATGACAGCAACACGGTCACACATACCCGCTACGACACCAAGATCATGGGTGATTAATATGATCGAAGTACCGAATCGCTCCTGCATAATTTTCATTAGATTTAAGATTTGAGCCTGTATGGTTACATCAAGTGCAGTGGTTGGTTCATCCGCAATTAATAGAGTTGGGCGGCAGGCAAGTGCTATGGCAATCATAACCCTTTGCCTCATACCGCCAGAAAATTCATGAGGGTATTGGTTATAGCGTGTTTCACTATCACGGATCCCGACTAATTTTAATAATTCGATCGCTTGATTTTTCGCTTCTTTTTTCGATAACTTTTGGTGTTTGATGAGGCTTTCAGCTATTTGCTTTCCAATCCGAATGGTTGGGTTCAATGAAGTCATCGGGTCCTGAAAAATCATACTAATATCCCGGCCTCGTATTGCTTCCATTTCCTTTTCTGTTTTATGAGATAGATTTTCTCCTTTAAAAAAAATTTCCCCATCTTTCAAATAGGAAGGAGGGGAAGGAAGCAGCCTCATTATGGACCTTGCAGTCACACTTTTACCGCTCCCAGATTCCCCGACAATTCCTAAAGTCTCGCCCTTTCTGACCTCGAAGCTTACACCGCGAACGGCTTCAAACTCCTGATCACGTGATATAAAAGATACTCTTAAATTATTAATCTGTAATATTTGTTCCAACGGTACACACCTGCCATCTAAGGGGATGATTTTTGATAATTGTGATTTTTCAGTGAAAAGGATATATTTATTATATTATAGGTAAACATTCATATCATTGTAAATTTATCTAGATATTGACTTTAATATGTATATAGAATTAAAATATACTATACCGGTCGGAATAATGCAATATATGGGAAAGGAGGAAATCCTCATGGAAGTTGTCAAGGCTGCTGAAACAAATGGGCTTAAGAAAAGCATTCGATTTTCTGAGACTTTAAGCCGATCTTACTTGAAAATGCAGCTGCATCCGGCTTATAAATGGTTTATTTTTATTCTCGGTCTTCCGGTTCATCTGATTGTATTTTTTATTTACTTGAGCAGAAGAAAAGGGGATACATACTCATCCTTGCTCAGGGAACAAGAGAACGAGCTGGCTGAAGCAGGCTTAGGGGAACAGCTGAGGCAACAGTATAGTGATCAGATATCTCGGAAACAAGCATTTTTCGGACAAGAGCAGGATAAACTCAAAACAGATCAGCTAGCTGCAAAATGGGCAGAGGAGCAATTTCAAAAAATAGCCGTCGAAGCAACAGAAAAACTTCTAGAACAACAAGGACATAAAAGATTAACCTATTCAACTTTCTTTCAGTCGCTTATCGGGAATCCGCTTTTTCTATTTATTACGTTTTTGCCTGGATTGCCTATGTATCTTCTAATCTTTATACATAGCAACCCCTATTTGAAGTACATTTTTGAACGGCTTGTCATGAGTATATTCGTCATTGTTGGTGTCGCGTTTTTCGTTTTCACGATTTTATATATTTCGCCTTTCGATCCTGCAGCTAACATATTAGGGGTAACCGCTACTAAGGAACAAATAGCGGCCTTTAATCAAATTTACGGACTTGATCAGCCTTATTTAACTCAATTATGGAATGCCATGAAAGGGATATTTACGTTTGATTTAGGAGCTGCCTATTCCGGTAATGAAGAGGTTGCTGCAAGTATTGCTAGAAAGTTCCCGATTACTTTAACCCTTACGCTTATCGCTTTAACGATGGCTATCGTTATTTCAATTCCGATTGGAATCATATCTGCAACAAAGCCAAATTCTTTTTTTGATTATACATTTATGTTTGTGGCTCTTATCGGACTATCAATCCCTAACTTTTGGCAAGGACTTATCTTCATCTTGAATTTCTCGATTAAATTACAGTGGCTGC
This sequence comes from Bacillus sp. S/N-304-OC-R1, assembly GCF_019749375.1. GTDB lineage: Bacteria > Bacillota > Bacilli > Bacillales > Cytobacillaceae > Cytobacillus. The sequence continues at coordinate 139,972 of NZ_JACWFE010000021.1, read as the reverse complement.
CGGCAACCTTTAACCCGCAAAATTGGCTATCTATCATCATGCCAGCAGTAGTTCTTGGCACGGGTCTAACAGCTTCAATAGCAAGAATGACACGTTCGGCTATCCTTGAAGTAATTAATGAAGACTACATTATTACTGCGAAAGCCAAAGGACTAAACAAACGACAAGTATTATGGAAGCATGCAGTAGGCAATGCAATGATTCCTGTTATTACTGTTATTGGCCTAATGTTTGGAGGCATGCTTGGCGGAGCAGCTGTAACAGAAAAGGTATTCAATATTAGCGGTATTGGCAGCTATATTGTAGATAAGCAATTTATACCTGATATACCGAGTATTATGGGTGGAGTTGTCTATATTGCTATTACCATTTCCTTAATTAACTTATTAATCGATATCTTGTATGCGTTTTTTGACCCTCGCATCAGATCAAAAATGAAACAATATTAAAGCAGGTGTAAAGAAGATGTCTACTAATATGAGGGTAAATGAAAGTTATTTTAAGCAGTATGCACTAAAAATATCTCCAGAATTTAGACAGGCAAGCTTTACTTCTGTCACTTCGCTTGCCCTGACTGTTATATTTCTGTACAGCAGCTTTAATTTTGCCGAACATACAATAAATCCTTATGTGTTTGGCGTATTTGCAGCATATGCTCTTTTTACACTTGTTCAAATTGTTATTACGATAAAAATTAAGCAAGATCTTAAAAAGACAGGCTATATTCGGCAATCAACAAGAGTCCTAGGGTACTTCCAGCTCTTGAGTATCTTAACTGGAAATATTTTTATCGTGACCTTCGCCTTCCAGCTAGTTAAAAAGGAGAAATCACCCGAGTATATTTTTGCTTTTTATATGCTGCTTACCGAGTTATTTATTATAGCGGTGTCAGCCCTAAATTTATTTAAGCCATATGTTTCAGATCCTTTTCTGCCATCCATGGGTATCCTGCTCATCATTACGGTATTTTATCTGCTCGTCTTTATCTTGATTGCAATGGGAAATCCGGGTGAGGACAGATGGAAGCTACCTGTTGGCATCTTTTTAGTACTGACTGTCTTAACTGGAAACCTATTTGCACTTGTATTAGGCATTCATTTGATTAGTGAGAAATTTAGAAATGATCACACGAGTATTGGAAAGTGGTATTCCGTTTGGGAGAAGATTTCAAATAATACTACTTCCATGCTGGGACTGTTTTTTATTATCTTTATTTTTTCAATTTCCATTTGCAGCTATTTGACTTTTGATTACAGCATGGCGGTAGAAAATGATTATAGTGCCATTCTTCAGGTTCCGAGCCTTTTATATCCACTGGGAACAGACAACTTTGGCAGAGATTTATTTTCACGGATTGTTTTCGGTGCAAGAGTATCTCTTATAGTTGGGGTCCTATCTACTCTTATTCCATTTTTGATCGGAGGATTCCTGGGAGCTATTTCTGGCTACTATGGAAATCGAACAGACAATATTATTATGCGTTTGCTTGATATTCTGTACGCTATTCCTGGCATATTACTAGCCATTGTTATTATTGCTGCGTTCGGTTCAAATACTGTCACTCTTGTCATCGCGCTTAGTGTTGGATCGATTCCAACCTATGCCAGAACGATGCGTGCGAATGTTCTGATGGTATCAAACTATGAATATGTTGAATCTGCCCGTGCACTTGGAACAAGTAATTTTTCAATTGTTTTTAAGCATGTTGTTCCAAATTCGCTTGCTCCTATGATCGTTAAGTCCACACTTACTATTGGTGGTGCAGTCATTGCAACAAGCAGCTTAAGCTACCTGGGTTTAGGGGTAGAACCACATATTCCAGAATGGGGAAATATCTTGAAAATCGGTAGTGCCTATCTTGAATCTCATTCCTTTTTGGCTATCTATCCGGGGCTCGCTATTATTGCCCTTGTCCTTTCTTTTAACTTCTTAGGAGATGGGCTTAGGGATGCACTCGATCCAAAGATTGATTAATATTTTTTACTTACAGGAGGTATATTTATGAAGAAATTAATACCGCTGCTTCTTGCTTTTGTTTTAATGCTGGCAGGATGTGTGAAGACAAAATCTGATGTGGCTGCAAAACCTGAAGGAGATTCTAAATCAGGTGGTACTTCTACTGAACAAGTTGAAATTGAATTACTTGGCATGAGCAGCAGTGAGGAAGATTTAAACATTCTTCGTGACCAGCTTGTTAAAAATGGATTTAAAGTAAAGCTTAACATTCAACCAGACTATGGCAGCTTTAAAGCTCAGCAGGATGCAGGAAACTTTGATGCAGCATTATCCGGCTGGACAACAGTTACGGGAAATCCTGATTACGCTGTCCGCTCGCTGTTCAAATCGGGGGGAGACTATAGTATTCTAGCGGACCCTGAGATCGATAAATTAATTGATAAAGCCAGCACTCAAACTCGAGATGAATATGTAGAAACATATAAGCAATTAGAGCAAGTTCTTGTATTTGATAAAGCTTATATTGCACCTTTATATATTTCTTTAAAAACACAGGCTGTAAACAAAGATGTTTTAAAGCCTGAATCTGTTAGACTTTCAAAATCCCGTTCTCTTGCATGGGAAACAATTGATTTTAATGATGCTTCTAAGCGTGCAACTGAACCGTTAACTCTTTCACAGACGAATCCGACGTTAACATCTCTCGACCCAATCAAAGGGAATGACGGATCTATCAACATGATTAACACCAATATGTATGTACGTTTAATTAACTTAACAGATGATGATAAAATTACATCTGATGGCTCGCTTTCTCTGAACTACAGTATAGGGGAAGGTAACGGAGAGTATTATTTCATCCTGAGAGATGATATTAACTTTGCGAAAATCACTGATAAAAAAGCGGTTGATACTGGTGAACGCGTCGGTGCAGACGATGTTATTTTCTCTTTAAACCGTGCAAAAAATAAGGACTCTGTACCGGATCACCGCACATACAGCTTACATGAGCATATTAAAGATGTAGAAGTTGTGACGGATTTAAGCGCTCTTGATCAAGTGAAACAATCAGGCGGCAGCGAGTCAGTTAAAGCTGCACTTGAAAATGGCTTAGATGTGAAAATTTCTGAACTGGTTGCAGATAAAACACAAGCTAATAACAAAGAAGGTAAATACCAAGTTGTAAAAGTAACAACAACAGAACCATTCCCGCAAGTGCTTAACTATTTAGCACACCAATCTGCTGGAATCGTTTCTAAAAAGCAAGTAGAGAGCATCAACACATATGACGTTGCCACTTTTGATGTAAACAAAGACATTCCGTACGGAGATCAGAATACAGTGACCGAAGGGGATAAATATAACAACACATTATATACAAGCGGTCCTTACATTCTTTCCTACAAGAACGATTATGAAGCGATTTTCTACAAAAATCCAGGTTATATGAAGGGAACAGAACATGAGCCAAAGATTGAAAATATCAAACTTCGGTTCATCAAAGATATGGACAGTTCACTTTCTGCTCTTCGTAATGGAGAAATCTATGTACTATACGGTGTTCCGGAAAATAAACATGATATCGTTGAGAGCGACAGCAAGTTAAAACTTCAAAGCATGGAAAGTAATGGCGTATCCTACCTGCTATTCAACACGGCAAATCGTGAAGTGGCTAAGAGTGAAGATTTAAGGAAAGCTGTTCTTTACTCAATAAATCAAGACGAAATCCTAAGCTACTACCAAGGCAAAAAGATCAAAGCTGTTTCAACTGTTAGCCCGCTTGTTAAAACTGGAAATGAGTTTAAAGCAGATCCGGCTAAAGTGAAAGTGTTCTTGGAAAAATATAATTCTAGTAAATAATTCTATAATTCTTAATTGGACCGGTGCATTTTGTACTGGTCTGTTTTTTTGTTTAGGTGGGCTATTTCATTCCCAGATTAAACGCTGTAATACCCTGAAAGTTATTTGTACAAGATTGGTAGTTCTAGAGCCTGGTTATCTATCAGTGGAGAAATGACGTCCAGGACTAAGCAACTTCTTGAGCAAGTTGTCTGTCATCAGTGAAATGACGTCCAGTTAGCTTGTAGCTTGAGTGAAGTTGTCCGTCATGGCTGAAATGACGACCAGGTAAGCTTCCATCTTGAGTGAAGTTGTCCGTCATCGCTGAAATGACGACCAGGTAGCTTCCATCTTGAGTGAAGTTGTCCGTCATCGCTGAAATGACCACCAGGTAAGCTTCCATCTTGATTGAAGTTGTCCGTCATCAGAGGAATGACGACCAGGAAGCTTCCATCTTGAGTGAAGTTGACCGTCATCGTTGAAATGACGACTGAGTTAGCTTCCATCTTGATTGAAGTTGATCGTCATCGTTGAAATGACGACCAGGTAAGCTTACATCATGATTGAAGTTGACCGTCATCGTTGAAATGACGACCAGGATAACTTCCATCTTGAGTGAAGTTGTCCGTCATGGCTGAAATGACGACCAGGTAAGCTTGCATCTTGATTGAAGTTGTCCGTCATGGCTGAAATGACGACCAGTTTAGCTTCCATTTTGAGTGAAGTTGCCCGTCATCAGAGGAATGACGATCAGATTACCCATATCTTGAGCAGAGCTATCAAGTCATCAGTGAAATGCAGAATTGGTTAACCATATTTCTTTTTCGAAAATCTAATTTAACGGTCAATTGTTGAATGAAGTCCAGTCCTGATTAAAACAATCTCATTTGTTCCGTTTGTTCTAGTCCATCGTCCAGCTTATATCCAAATGACTTGTAGCCTGTCATTCTTTTTTCAAACATTTTTTTCAACAAAGTGATTTTTATATCGACGTAATCAAAAACTCGCACTTCCTCTTTGCCAGTATGGATTCGGTGGAGGCGCCCAACATATTGCTGGAGCGTGCCTTTCCAGGAAATAGGCATAGCTAGAAATAGAGTATCTAATCTTGGATCATCAAAGCCTTCTCCGATATACTTTCCGGTTGCAATTATGAGTCGTTCTTCATGATCGGGAATTTGAGTAAGGCGTTTAAGTTCCACGGTTTGTTCTTTCTTTGTCAGTTTTCCTGATAAAACAATAATGTTTTTAGCGAAGCCTTTAAATTGCTGTTCCAAAATTTCTAGATGCTCTATTCGTTCTGTTAAAATCATAGGAGAACGACCTGCTTCTAATTCATGAAGAACATCATTGAATAGTTGCTGATTACGGAGTTTATTTACTGATATTTCATTATATAAATCCTGAATGTTAGTTGAAGCTGAGGAAAAGATTGTCTTTTTGATAAATAATTTTTGTTTAAAAGGGCTGACCATGGATTGATTTTTGGCATCAGCTTTATAACGTATAGGACCACACTGCATAAAAATAATCGGATGCAGCCCATCCTTTTGGCTAGGGGTGGCGGTTAAGCCGTAAACATGTTTTGCACGAATGCTTTTAAGAGTTTTTTCAAAACTCACAGCCGAAATATGATGACATTTATCCACAATTACTTGACCATATTGAGTTATAAAAGCTTGTATTTCCCCTTTTGAACGAAGGCTCTGGATAGTTGCAATATCAATTTTGCCGGTTAATTTTTTCTTGTTTCCACTAAATTGGCCGATCTCTTTAGGGGAGATATTTAAGAAAAAAGCTAGTTTTTCTATCCATTGGGTAAGCAGCTGGGTACGATCCACAATAATCAATGTGTTCGTTTTTCTTTTTGCAATTAATGCCGCCGCAAGGACTGTTTTTCCAAAACCAGTAGTAGCAGAAAGCACTCCATTTCCATGGTTGAAAAGTTCATTAACTGCCTCTTCCTGCTGAGGATGAAGGGTTCCTTTGAATAACACATTTACGTTTTCGCCCCCATACTGCTCATCAATAAACTCGCTTTCGAATGAATTTTCCTTAAATAGAGATTTCAAATCCTCCAAGCAGCCTCGCGGTAAAATAATATGTTCGGAATCTTCATCTGCACAGGTAATAAATTTTTGTAATTTATATGTGGACAACCTTTTAGCTTGGGCTTTATAAAATTCCGGATTATTAAATGAAGCAAGGGAAATAATTTTTGTATAAAGCGTAGATGGGATGGTTTCTTTTCTAATATACAGACCGTTTTTAATATAAATTGAGATCTTTTGAGGACTGGGCTGAATAGATTTGAGATTCTCCAAGGCAGAATTATTTAATTTGCTTATGAAGAACAAAATATCTTTCTTTGCTAGTTTCCTAATAGATGATAAATACATCCATTGATCCTGATAAGCGATAAAATTTTTGTCTACAAATACACTGTTGCCTGCCTTTTTGGATTCCAGCTGCAATGGCAGGGCAATTAAATTACCAATACCTCCTTTCGGAAGAGTATCTTGATTAGGAAACATTCTATCAAAGGAATCCATCCCAATTTCATGCCTGTTCTCTAAAGCTTTTAAAAGAAGTGCTTCCCCGAAGCGTCTTGCTAATGATGCAGAAATGCTCTCAGAGAAAAAGATCCAAACATGGCCGCCATTTCCTGATCGTGATCTTTCAATGTGAACGGGAATATTAAAGGCTTGACATGATTGAATAAAAACAGAGACATCTTCTTGCCAATGCTTTTTATCAAAGTCAAGAGCCAAAAAGGTACAGGTTTCATCTTTTAATAATGGATAGATCCCAATTGTTTTTCTCCCGCTTAGATGTTCGAATAAAACATGATCTGTTAGAGATAGTAATGTTCGGTGCTGACAGCTGTTGCACTTGACTTCAGGCTTTCTGCAATTGGCTTTTGCCACTCAAGCTTACAAGCTGGTGTATATCCGGATTTTCCATCTTTTGATTCCCAGCGGATGGCATATACGTCTGTACGTCCCATAAACAGTGATTTGAAAAGGTTAATTTTTTCTTGAGGGGAAGGATCTGTTTGTTAAAATGTGCTTCCCTGAGATAATTGAATCTGTTGGCTTCCGCTGTTGCATCAAATTTGCTAGTAGACTTTTTAAATAGTCATTTTCCTTTTTTAGCTTAATTAATTCATTTTTAAATATGATCCTCTGTTTTCATAAAGAAATTCCTCTTAACAAATTGATAGTATAGTGTCAATTTTATCTGAAAATTAATATTTTATTCAAATCCATTTATTTCTTTTACAAAATGAGTACAGTGCTCAGGTTTAAGAGATTTGTTCTATTTTATCAGTTTGTTTTGTAGTAAATTATTACTAAAATTACAAAACAATTACCAAATTATCTTAATAATCATATATAATACTAGTGAAGTTGAAAACTATTAGGAGGTAAACCATGCAAAGATTTAAAAAAGGTTTTGCTATTTTAGTTTCATCATTAGTAGTTTGGTCTGGTTTTGGTGGCCAGAGCTTTGTTAACGCGGAGGGGACTGCAGCTGCGGATACAAAGAAAATTACCATTTTGCATACGAATGATACACATGCACGTGTAGAGGAAGCTAGCAATGACGGCATGGGATTTGCTAAGATCTCAACACTAGTTAAACAGTTTGAGAGTGATAATCCGAATACACTTTTACTAGACGCTGGGGATACATTCCACGGAACGACTTTCGCCACATTAACTCAAGGTGAAAGCATTGCGGAAGTACTGAATAAAGTAGGTTATGATGGAATGGCAGCTGGTAATCACGACTTTAACTATGGTTATCAAAGATTGCTAGAGTTAGAAAAGAAAGTAGTTTTCCCTGTTTTAAGTGCTAACGTGCGTAAAGCAGATGGCACATTACTTCTAAAACCATACATGATTAAAGAAGTAGATGGAATTAAGCTAGGTATCTTTGGTCTATCTACTCCAGAAACACATTATAAAACACATCCGAAGAATGTTGAGGGCTTAACTTTTACAGATCCGGTTGTGGAAGCTCAGGCTATGGTAAAAGAATTAAAGGCTCAAAACGTCGATATGATAATTGCTGTAACTCACTTAGGAATTGATGAGTCGAGTACAGATACATCTATTAAAGTAGCAAAGGGTGCTCCTGGAATTGACTTAATCGTCGATGGTCACAGCCACACTACTCTTGTAGAAGGCTTAAAGGGCGAAAATAATACATTAATCGTAAGTACTGGAGAATATACGAAGAATCTTGGTGTTGTTGAGCTAACTTTTGAAGGCAAGAAATTAGTAGACAAACAAGCTAGATTGATTAAGAAAGAAGAGACAGCTGATGTAAAGCCTGATCCAGAAGTGGAAAAGGTCATTAAGGATATTCAAGAATCACAAAAAAAGGTTCTATCAGAAGTCATTGGAAAGACAGCAGTAAAGCTAGACGGTGAACGCGAGCAAGTTCGTAAAGGTGGAACAAATCTGGGTAACCTGATCACAGATGCGATGATTGATATGACTGGTGCAGATGTTGCCGTTACAAATGGAGGCGGAATTCGTGCGTCCATCAATGCCGGAGACATTACAAAAGGGGATGTTGTAACCGTATTGCCTTTTGGGAACTACATTGTGACGAAGAAGTTAACGGGTGCACAAATTAAAGCTGGACTTGAAAATGGTGTTGATTCTTATCCGGAATCTAAAGGAGCCTTCCCTCACGTAGGCGGGTTAACTTTTGCGATAGACACAACACAAAAAGTTGGCGAGCGCGTTCATTCGATGAAAATCAATGGACAGCCTGTTGATCTGAATAAAAAATATTTAGTGGCAACAAATGATTTCATGGCTGCAGGCGGAGATGAGTATACATCCTTCAAAGACAGCCCAATTGAAAATGAGTTTCCTGCTTTAGATGAAGCACTAATTGCTTATATCCAAAAGCTTGGAACAGTTAACACAAACTACGAAGCGCGTATTGTAGAAAAGCCAGTTGAAAAAGAAGAACCAAAAGAAGAAACGAAGCCAGCTCCAAAAGTATACTGGAATGGCCTATTAATGAAAAAAGGTCAAATTGGCCGTGTCGTTATTGAAAAACCTATTAATCTATGGAAGCGCGACACAAACGATAAGCTCACTTTTGTTCGTGTTCTGAATCCTGGCGAAAAATACAGAGTGTACAACTTTGATAACAAACACAACGGACAATACGGTGTTGGCGGAGGTTACTTCGTGACGAAGATGGAAGGGTATGTTAAATATGAAACTCCTTCTAAGAAGAAACTAGCTGAGTTAAATAAGTAAATTTATTTTATTTTTGGAGAAGAGAGTCTAGGACTCTCTTTTTTCAATTTGAAAGAACATAATTTCAAATATTTTCCTTGAAAAAGCTTGTCTAGTATCACTTTTAGTGACACTATTAAAAGTGTAAAATAGAAACTACTAATTTTTATTATTGTTAAGGGAGAGAAAAATGAAAAAGGCATATTTTTTGCTGTTTGTGTTGTTATTTAGCTTGGTTATTCCTAAAACAGCAGCACATGCATCTGAAGAGAAAGTATCGATAACTGGCAGTTCAATCCTAACCGCTAAACAAATGGGCGATTTTGTGTTATTCAAATATCCCGAACCTAAGTTAACAACTGTTGATATTTATAGATTAGCAGATTTATATCTATCTTTAGGTCGTCAAGAAGGAATTCGAGGGGATATTGCTTTTGCTCAGGCCATTTTGGAAACGGGATATTTTCAATTCGGTAAAGATGTTCTACCGGAACAGAATAATTACTCGGGGATCGGAGCTGTCGGAGGCGGAGCACAAGGTGCTTATTTTAACACACCTGAAGAGGGGGTAAGAGCACAAATTCAGCATTTGAAAGCCTATGCCAACACCGAACCTCTTGTCACGGAGAAATTAGATCCTCGTTTTGATTATGTAAAACGTGGAATTGCTCCATACTGGACAGACTTGAATAATCGCTGGGCAGTGCCAGGAGATCAATATGGAGAACGGATCCTCGCCATTTTTTCTGCAATGAAGGCGATCAATATGGAAATTCCGAATGTAGGCAGTACATGGACATCTAAGTTGCCGGCAGCTTCCGTTTATTTAAAGGCAGATATGCCATTAATTAGTCCGGATGGAACGGTTTCGAAGGTTTTGAAAAAAGGATACTCATATAAAGTATTTGGAACGATCGGAAACAACTATAATTTAGGCGGAAACTACTATATTGCCGCTAATAGCAGTAAAATGAGTGTTTATATTGGGAGACTGCACATTAAAAACAAGGATATTAATCTATACCGTCCGGATGGAAAAGTCCATCGAAAGCTCATACCAGGAGAACTAATCAAGGTGTTTAGCTTTGACAATAACGCTTACTATGTTGGCGGTGGCTATTATATTCAGAAAAATACAGGTGTATCTTTTTATAAAGGTACCATTCAAATGACTGCTGATAGCCCGCTATATGATTCCAATGGAGTTGTAGCAAAAACACTGAAAAAAGGTCAAGTTTTTAGAGTCTATGCGATCCTAGAAAATAGGCTAGATCTAGGTGGCGGTTTTTATCTGGACTATGATAAGCAGAAACAGGTTTACACTAATAATTAATTATTCGATCAAAACACTGGAGCACGGGGCCAGTGTTTTTTACATGGTTATACTTTTATTAATCAAGTAATTTCTAGTTAATAAAAAGAAATGTTGAATTTTGATGAGGGCAACTCGATTTATTTGAATAGGGAGGAACGATGAAGAAATAACTGCCGACGGATTCCGATAAACAGATTAATTGGACAAGCTTTGTGCAAGAGCAGCTGTCTCTGGCCGATAAACAGATATATTGGACAAGCTTTGTTCAAGAGCCGCCGTCTCTGTCCGATAAACGGATTTATTGGACAAGCTTTATGCAAGAGCAGCTACTCCTGTCCGATAAAAAGAGTTATTGGACTGCTCCGAATCAAAATCAGCAGCCTGTGTCTTAGAAAAAGTATTAATAGACAATCTACAAAAAAACGAGCTCTTAGGCATAATATGGTGGGCCTAAATGGACTCGAACCATCGACCTCACCACCAAATCTGTCCAATATCCTCATTAAAAACTATTTCAACGACGAACTACTAAAAAATAAATCCACTACCCCTGTCTCAAACTTCACCAAATCCCCCAACCGAGAAAAATATCCTATAAACCTAATATGAATTATTACCCAATTTTACAAACCTTATAGTTTAAAAGGGAATTATTTCTAATTATGAGCTAGAATGAGAGGGTAGCTTATATTTGGAGGTAAGCCTATGGATTTGAATGTGCAACTATTGAAGGGACTTTTAGCCCCAAACACACTTGTTTATCAAATTATGAATGCTGAAAAGGTAAGAGGGCTCTGGAAAAAAGCTGCGTTGCTATGCTTCATGAGTATTATTTTGTATGCCCTTTATGGCTTTTATGGAGTGGGGATGGACTTCTTAACTAAAGAAATAACAGAGTTTGATATGAAAGAACTGGAAACTATGAAACTTCTTGTCATTGTGGGACGTCTAATTTGGGGAGTGATCTATTCGATACTCGTCCTTTTCGGTTTTTCAGTGATTCTTTGGGCCACTCTTGATATGTCCTACATCAAAATAGTAGTTGTTCAGCTATTTGTCCTTTGTATCCTCTTATTCGAAAAAGCGGTTGTATTGCCGATCTGTATTTTGCTTGGAATTGGTTTAGAAGCATCACCGTTTTCCATTGGTGTTATAGCCAGATATCTCTCAACTAGCAGTATTTTAGTTTATTTCTTATCCCATTTTTCTCTCTTTAAGCTTTGGGCTGTAATTTTTCAATATAAAATTTTGAAGGGCTTAAGTGAAAGAAATCCAAAGACCGTCTTAATCATGATCATTATTGTGAACCTGTTAATCTGGCTTGTCTCCTCGTTATTATCTTACCTTGAGATTGAAAGGCTGATATAGGATGGGGGGATCAGGATGAAGAAACAACACAAACTCATTGTCGTAGCGATTATTTTTTTATTCATTGTGGGGAATCTGTTTTTAATTTTAAAAGAACACTCAAAGATTGAGCGTGCTGCCTTTATTAAAAGTTATTCTCCAGCAGAAAAGAAAAACATCAAGGAAACTTTACATACTGAAGGAATAGTAGCTCCTCAAGAAGACTATCATTATTATTATGATCAGAAAATGGGTTCCTTTAAGCAGTTTTTGGTAAAGCAAGGTGAAACCGTAGAACCTGGGATCCCATTATATGAATATATTTCTGCTGATCTAGATGCTGATATCGCTAGGCTGGAAGCTGAGAAAGCTAAGATTGAAAATGAAATCATAGCTTTGGAAAGACATATTACAGAATTAACTAGGTATAAAGATTCCTTATATTTTGATGAGGAGGAAAAGACAGTTGGGCGCTCCATTATAAATAGTGTGGAGCAAGATATTTTTAATAAAGAACTGCAAGCCGACTTGCTAAGGCAAACAGCGATTAAATACGATCAGGAGCTGCAAGCCACCCAAACGAATGAAGGTAAATTCATCGTTTATAGCGAGGTCAGCGGTATTGTTAAAGATATAAATACAGAACTTAAAAACCCGCTGCTTACCATTAGCTCTGAAACCCGAATCATTAAAGGAAGCTTACAGGAAGAGGATAGGTATAAAGTTAATAGAGGAATTCATGCTGTTATTTCTACTGAACATATAAAAGGAAAACGAAATGGCACACTATCACAAGCTGACGATATACCGGACAGCTCCGTATCGGAAAAAGATAGCCTGTATCCATTCACTATTGAATTAGAAGAAGATGTACCTGAATTGCTGCAGGGCACCCGTGTAGGTGTGACTCTTGTAACGAGAGAAGTGAATGGCGCCATTATGATTCCTGAAACTAGTGTTTTTAAAAGGAAATTTGTTTGGGTTATTACTACGGGAGGAGTACTAGAAAAGAGGGAGATAAAAATCGGACTGGAATCAGGCAATTATGTACAAGTTCAATCTGGGGTTGAAAAAGGAGACCTGATTGTCAACAAACCGGATTCGATAAAAAAAGGCGAGGGCCCAGCCATTATATCCCCTATGAATCTTTCGTATTTGAATCTATCAAAACTAGGCCAAATGAGAAAGAAACATATTTTCAAATATATTTTAAAAGGGCTTGCAATGAGATAAAAAAGGAAGTTGTCGAATTTCATAAAAAGTTTTGTTATGGTAATGGTTGCTATTTTTTTACATATGTATGTACGATAGGGTTATAAAAGAGAAGGGGGATATTATGAAAAAATGGGTTAGGAATGCTTTTACAATAACTGTGGGGCTCGGTTTGTTTTCTAGTAATCTAAGTCCTTCCATCGTAGCGTCTGCAGAGTCTGCTAAACAATTACAGAATGTTTCTGCAATTGAAGTTAGTAGTCCTCATCTTCAAAGCAAACTAGATCAAATGAATGAAAAGGCGCTTAGTGATGATACTTTTATTATCAAATATACCAAGCCGCTATCACCTGCAGAGCATAGAATGGCTGGTGGCACACTTGTAACGAATATACCATCACTTAATTATGCAGTAGTGAAGGTGAAAAACAAAAAGGATCTGCAAAAGGTAATGCTAAAGTATAGAAGTTTAGCACATGTGAATTCAGTTAATCCATCTGCTTTATACAAACCTGCGAGCACTCCTGATCCAAAGGTAAGCGAACAATACTTTATTGAGATGCTAAAATTAAATCAAGCTCATAAGCTTGCTGGGAAAAATACTGTTACAGTAGCTGTGATTGACCAAGGAGTGGACATGCAGCATCCAGAACTAAAAGGGAAGCTGCTTCCAAGCTATAATGCTGTTAACCCAATGAATCAGGGGACGCCTGATTTTCATGGAACGCATGTAGCTGGCATTATTGCTGGAAATAAAGATAATGGAATAGGCGGATTCGGAGTGAATCCAAATGTGAAAATCCTTCCTATTGATGTTTTTGATCGCAGCTGGGGAGCCTATGACTATGCAATCGCCCAAGGAATTCTCCACGCTGTAGAAAAGAACGCAAAAGTTATTAACATGAGTCTAAGCGGACCAATGAAATCTCCTCTAATCGAAGAGGCGATTAAAAAGGCACGGGAGAAGAATATTACTATTGTTGCAGCAGCCGGTAATACAGGAGATACAATGGTAGGCTATCCAGCTGCATTTGAGGGTGTCATTAGTGTCGGTTCAGTTGATAAGTCTAAGAAGTTGTCTAGCTTTTCATCGTACGGTTCATCCGTAGACATTGTTGCTCCAGGGGATGAGATATATAGTACAATCTACGAATCAGAAAAGAAATCAAGCTTCCGTGAAATGAGCGGTACATCGATGGCCTCACCAATGGTTGCAGGTGTAGCCTCACTATTATTATCGAAGTATCCTAATCTTACTCCGACACAGATCGAGTATATATTAGAACATACTGCAGACGATTTGGGAGACCCTGGCTTTGATATTAAATACGGGAATGGGCTTGTGAATCCGGTTGCAGCATTGAATTATGATATTAAAAAGCTCCCTGCCTTCATAACTAAGCCATTTACAGATAAAGATATTGCTGAAAATGCCACAGCCGTAGACTTAACAAAAACAAGTGAAGTAAAGGGTGCAATTACGAAACCATTTGAAGAAAAGTGGTACTCTGCAGAAGTGAAAAAAGGGGAATATGTTCAATTATTCTTAGAAGGCTCCAAACAATATGATTATAAATTAATGATTAATCTTCAGTCCCAAGAGGGTAAGGACAAGCTTGACGTTAACGATGTCATGGACGGAAAAGTAGAGGGAAAACTCTATAAGGTTCCTTATACAGGAACGCTTTACTTTGGTGTAAAGGATGTAAATGGAAACTATGATGATTCCAATAAACAACAATCTAAATTTACGCTAGCAGTAAAAAAATATTCGGTATTGCCTGAAGATGAATCAACATTTGAAAAACCAATACAAATTGAAGTTCCTTACGATTCTTCAAAAGAAAAATTCACGTTAATTGGAGACGAAGGAGACAATGATTACTTTACATTTACAGTTGAAGAAGAGCAGGTAATCAAAATCGATCTTTCTGGTATACCAGGAGTCGATACTAGTTTAAGTGTTTACGAGATATTTAAAATGCCTCCTCCTGAAGAAGGAGAAGCTGCGTATGATTTCGAAATTCCTGCCATGAAGGAGGACCAACAGGAACCAACTTTCTATGCAAACAGCAAAGGGAAGAGTGAAGGAGAAACCCTATCATTTCTTGCGCGTCCGGGAACAGAGTATTTCATTAAGGTCTCAAATAAAGTCAGTAACTATTTTGGTATTTTTGACTTTTTCATGAACTGGAATATGCTTCAGGAAAAGCAAACGCCTGAATCATCTGCGATTCCTTATGTATTGAAGGTTCAAGGAAAAGTTCTTCCTCCTGATGAGGATTCATTGCCATTAATTCATAGATTCGAAGAAGGCAGTACGCTTGAAAAGCAAAGAGAACTTCTATTAATGGATCCGGTTGAAGAAGAAATCGATTATACAGAAGTGATTAAGAATAACGCTCTGCCATATAATATTAATGATGAGGCAACCGGCTATTTGCAATCATTAGAGGATGAAGACTGGTTCACTGTTACTCCAGGGGAAACGGGCATATATGAATTTACTTTAGATGCAAAAGATACAACAGTTCCAATATTTAGCATGTATCAAATTAGAAAAGAAAAAGATCGCGATGGAAAAGAATTTTCCTACATGGAACAGATCGCTTCAAATGAATATTCATTCTGGATGAATGGCCGTTTAGATGAACGCTTATATACTGGCTTTAAAAAGAATGAAACCTATTTTATTAAATTAAATTCGAATTACTATAACCAATCCCTTTCATTTGATCCTTATAAGTTTACTTCTAAACTTATTGTGAAAAATCCTCAGGATAAATATGAGGATAATGATAAATTTGAAGAGATAAAAAATCTTCCTGCGAATGTGATTGAAGGCAATTTTGCAATGCCATATGATCAAGATAATTTCTATTATGAAAGCAAGTCTGATGATATTTATGGCATGACTTTAGAAAGAAAACAGGTTAGCGATCAATTTAAGGCTCAATATCCAAAGGAACTTTTAAGTCCTTTCTACGGCATGATGGTCGTTTACGAGGATACAAACAAAAATCGCAAGCTGGATGATGAAGAAATAAGAACGGCGCAGTACATGGAAAGAGGAGCCATGACCGGAAAAACGTATGGTTCATTTAGAATGGAGAAAGGGAAGAATTATATTTTCTCTATTTCAGCTTATTTCGACTGGCCAAGCAGCTTCTCGCTCATTCCATATGTATTATCAATCAATCCTGTAAACAAGAATGACGAGGATAAGGGATCAGTAGTCAAAAATAATATCCCATCTAAGCCAATTGAATTAAAAACAATTTCGGCTAATCATTTGCAGGCTGTAGGGCATTTAAACGCAGGTGTTCCATATGGAGATGAAGATTGGTATGTGTTAAAGTTAGACAAAGCCACAAAGGGTAAAATTGAGCTCGAGGCAGGTATTGAGATTGATGGTGTGATCTCACTATATAAAGATGGAAAGCTCATCGCCACAGCTGATTATTACCCAGAAGGGGATAATGAAATCTTAAACTTTAATTTAACAAAAGGCACGTATCATATTAAAGTTCGTGATGTGAACGGGAATGCCACCCTTAACCCTTATACTTTAAACGTCTACAAATAAGCAAAACACAAAGGTCAGCCCATTTATTAATTAGGGCTGGCCTCTATTATTTAACTAATGGGGTCAATGAAAATTACTATATCTATCAAGCATTCTAAGATAAAATAAAGGAGGGGGGATATCTGTGAGAAGGCTATTATATTTGTTTGCTATAATTGTTTTATTTATTTCCATAAGTCCTTTGAAATCACAAGCTGCAACTGTATATTGGGATGGGGTAGAGCTTAAAAAAGGGCAAATTGGCCGTGTAATAGTGGTAAAGCCAATCAATCTCTGGAAAAGAACAGAAAGTGGCCTTCAATTCGAACGATTGCTTCAACAAGGGGAAACCTATCGAGTCTATCGGATGGATGATCTTTATGGAGGGCAGTATGGAGTAGGTGGAGATTATTATATTACAAAAGTGGATGATCATGTCATCTATGAAACTCCTTCTATATCAAAGAGAAAGCTGCTTGACTGTAATCAGGAGTGTCTGGTCGATTCGGTCGTTGTTTTACCACAGACAAATTATGATACGAATGCGGTGAAACAAATAAAAGGAAGGCTGCAAGCCTTGCCTGAATCCGTGCTAGTTCAGTTAATCCAGCAGAATATACACATCCTTCTTGTAACTGGCCCAATAACAGAAACGAAGGAATACGCCCATTTAAAAGGAGTTGTTCCCCGAGGCTGGGAAAATTTAAACAAGACATGGGATGATGTACCTGGAATTGGCGGTAATAAAAATGTGGTAGTCAGGATTGGCTATAGTGAAAAAGGGAATGGGCATGGCTCCATAAACCTAGAGCTACATGAACTTGCCCACTCGATCGATAGTATATTAAAAAATCATATATCGGCTACTGCTAAATTTACTTCGATATGGAACCTAGAAAAAAAGAAGCTCTTTCCAAATGAAGAATATTTCAATCTCTATTCAGAGGAATACTTTGCTGAGTGCTTTGCTATGTATTACCGGGATAAGGATTCAAGGAAAAAACTGCAAACATTTGCACCGCAAACCTATCAATTTATTGAAAATATTAAATAGTGATACTCTTATTCCCCTCACACTCGAGGGGGTTTTTATTTGTTCTCACAATAAATCAGCGTTATTAGAAGGGCCAATGAGCTAAAGAGAAAGCGGGAAATCTTTGAGCACCCTAAACGATTAGTATAGGAGAAAAGTAATGTGTAATCATTCGTTATACAAAACTTCTTTCTTTCAACAAATTTCACAAAGAAAATTATAGTCCTATAGTCGTTTTATGGAGTTAATTGTCCATTTTTTTGGCAAAATGTCATATAATAATAGAATAGTATAACGAAGGAGAGGAAAAATGGGGAAAAAGTGGATTGTTAACTTAGTAGTAGCTGCAGCATTGATTTTGGGACTACATACGCCTGCTCAAGCTAGCGAGGTAAAAGTATATTGGGATGGGCTGTTAATGGTTAAAGGGCAAGTCGGCAAAATTAAAGTCCTAAAGCCTATTAATCTATGGAAAAGAGAAGGGAACAAGCTAGTATTTACACGTGTTTTAAAGCCTGGTGAACAATATCGTGTTTATCGTTATGATGATCTTTTTGGAGGTCAGTATGGACTTGGCGGAGGCTATTATATTACAAAAATAGCAGGCTATGTGGATTATCGGACACCTTCTAAGAAAAAGCTTGCGGAGCTTGAAGCTGCTTATGGTGGAGGCAGCAGTCAGGTTAAACCGATAGGAAAACTATCAATCGGGACGGTAACAGAGCAAAAATCGAAGAAAATTGCTCCCGGGGTAACGGAAACACAGCTTTCTGTTGATAGCAATCGCGGAAAACAAAAGATTTATACAGTTGAATATGATGGAAAAACAGAAAAAATCAGTTTGGAAACAGCATTGGCTAATGGCCAAATGTTTGGTTTTGAAACGGTAGCCAGTCAGGCTAACAAGGCGCAAACCGAAAATAAACAAGTTGTGGCTGGAATTAACGGAGATTACTTTGATAAAAACGGCCATCCAGTTGACTTAATGATTCAAAATGGGAATATCGTATCTACTAGTCAAACGCCAATCAATGAATTAGCAGTTTTCGGGATAACTAGTGCTGGTAAGCCGATTATTGGCAGTCCTCAACTATCATTATCAGTACAAATCAATGGACAAGAGCCATATAAAATTAATTCTGTGAATCGTACTAGAGCAGCTAACCATCTTGTTCTTTATACACCTTCATTTGCAAGCTCAACAAGAACAAATGATTTAGGAACAGAAGTGGTTGTAAAAATAGATGCTGGTCAATTGAATGGACATAGTGTATTAACAGGTACAGTGACTAAAGTTGCTGCCAATATTGGAAATGCTCAGTTAAATGATGGAGAATTTGTTCTATCTGGTCATCACTTTGCCAGCGACTATTTACAAAAAGTAAAAGAAGGTGACAAAGTAGAGGTAAAGGCTGAATTTTCTCCAAGTGAATGGAATGACGTAGTAGAAGCCATTAGCGGACGTTACCATTTGGTGAAGAATGGTGCGATTGTTCCGCAAGATGTTCCAGGTGTGCATCCTCGCTCAGCTATTGGAATTAAAGCAGATGGCGGAATTGTAACAGCAGTAGTTGATGGGCGCACCACTCAAAGTGTAGGTCTGACATTACCGGAGATGGCCTCTGTTATGAAGGATCTTGGGGCTATTCATGCCTTTACTTTCGATGGAGGCGGTTCATCAACCATGGTCACTAGGGATTATGGGAATGATAAAGTAACCGTTGTAAATACCCCATCTGACGGCAAAGAACGTTCCGTATCCAATGCTTTACTATTTATTAGCCAATGGCTAAAAGGACCACTTAATCAACTTATTGTGAAGCCGGAAGAATTGACACTGTTTGCTGGAGCTACCTACAAGGACTTAGGTATTACTGTAAAGGGTATGGATCAGTTCTATAATGCAGTACCAGTTACACAGCCAATCGTATTCTCTTCGCCGGCATTGAAGAAAAATGCTGATGGAAGCTACACGGTTGTGACAACCCTAAGTCAAAGTGAAATTACTGTGGCCTCAGGGAATATTAGCAGTAAGCTTAAGCTTAATATAATCAATACGCTAGAAAGTATTCAAGTAGATGAGAAGGATATAATTGTTGAGAAGAACAACGTCTACACCATCCAGCCAAAAGGAATCTATAAAGGAAAAACAGTGATCACCGATCCTGCACTATTTAAGTGGAGTGTAACACCTAATATTGGCACAATTAATAATAAAGGTGAATTCAAAGCGGGTGCAGTGAATGGAACAGGAACCATTACGGTTTCTCACGGTTCTGTAACTGCAAAGATTAATGTAACAGTAGGTACACCTGAGCCTATTCTTCTAGAAGGGTTTGAAGGTGGAATTGCTAACTATAAGGCATCAGGAGCAAGATATAACAGCGTAAAAATTGATAATGAGACAGCTATCATTAAAACCGGAAAAAATTCTGTAAAGTTAAGCTATGATTTTTCGGGAACTTCAGGTACTTCTGGTGCTTATGTAGATGCCGTTAATCCATTAGCGATTAAGGGATTACCTAAGAAGATTGGTATGTGGGTTTATGGTGATGGACAAGGACATTGGTTAAGAATGCAGCTGAAAGACGCAAATAATCAAGAAATCCAGCTTGATTTTACAAAGAACTTAGATTGGACAGGCTGGAAGTATGTTGAAGCACCTGTTCCACAAGATATTAAAACACCATTACGAATTGACGTCCCAGTACGTTATATGGAAGTAAATGATGCTAATAAAAATAGTGGTGTCATTTATATAGATCAGATTCAAGCGGTCTATAAGTAAAAAGTGTTGAAGGGCAAATTTCTCATCAGTCGGGATTGACGGTGCAACCCAATCCCAGATGCTGAGGAATAGGCCCTTTTAATTGAAACTTTTTATAAAGACAATCTAGCGGTCTATAAGGGAAAAGGGATGTAGGAAATGTAAAGATTCTGACAGTGATAAAAATTGTTATGGACATCTGTTTGATTTGTCATTTATGATGTGATACGCTAGTACATGCAATCTTATTTTTGTTCCTGTTTAAGGAAAATCCTTAAAGACCCTTTTCGTTGGAGGGAAAAGAATGTCATTTAGTTCTGAATATGATCAAGTTAAAAAACAGTTTGAAAAAGAGCCTCCCAAAATAATTGGGGGATATAAGAGACAAGGCTGGGCTCAGAAAACTTTAGATAAAACAGCAAATGATGATATTGAGCAAGAGCCGAAAGGGTTTGTTACGGCAAAGGCAATTCTTGAAGCGCACGATGGAACTTATTATCCAGCTTTTTTACTAATTGACACGAAAAAAAGCGGAAAAATCAAAGATGCTTTCTTTCTATCTGAAGTAGAAGATCAATTTCATCTCATTCCATTGGAGCTCGCTTTGGAATATATTGATAAAGATGCAAGTGATTTAATGCCTTTCCGATATAAAACGCTTGTAAAAATCAAAGGAGACCAATATCAAAAAAATTGGCCGGATTTTTCCTAAACCTTCTTGAAAAAGAAGGTTTTCCTGCTTTTTGCAGGTTTATTAGAATTAAAGGGATCACCTGACTTGAAACTTTTCCAAAATGAGTTCCGGTAACATTAAGAGAATGTAAAGGTTTTGAAGGGAATGACAGTTTTCTTTTTTACTTTGGTAACAGTGTTTCTGCAACTTGCTCGATTACATCAAAAGCGGAGGATTTAGATCACAGGCTAAACCGTTGCCTTTGGGCATTCATGAACATGTTTTTATTCAGGCTTTGCAAAATTGAACTTACCTATGTACTGGTTTTTATCAAGACATTTTGATAACGCGTCCATAGGACTCTTTAATGAATGGATTTTAGCTAAAACCTCAAAAAACTATGACATAGCACTTGCCCATGAACGGGTATTAGCTCAAACTAAACAAACCCGCGTCCCTAAAACGCCCCAATTCACTTAAAACCCGTATTTTAAATGTGCCTGTTTTAGCACTCAGAGACCATAAAAATTAAAAGCTGCGAAACACCAAATAGCAAAATGTCATAATAAAACTAATGCATTTATGGTCCCATTTTTAACAAGTAGTTTTACCTGTAACAGTCAAGATTTAACAATTAATATTAATTAGAATCTAATATCACAACTCCTGCTCCCTATAAGAATTTTACAAACAATGTCGAAACGTCATTTATTCAGTCTTCCTACTAAATTCCTAATCAATCTTCAAGCTATTCATGCCATGCTTGTCTACTTAATGCTATAACCTAATCAAAAGCAATCATTAAAACTGTCTTACAAAAAATGTTTGCTGGTTCTGTTATACTAGTAAAATAGTCTCTTTTTGTAACATTTTTGTAATGTTAGAGCGATTATTTAATAGAATTGAAAAATAAAATTGCCTGAAAATAATGTAAAATCATATTAGTAACCGATAAGATATGACAATTTTCTTGTTTTCGGGAGGCACACATGAAAAAGTTAGCGAAAGTAGTATTAACAGCCTCTTTGCTTTTCCCAACGTTTTTTGGGGTTAGTAAAGCTAGCGCAGCTGAGCAAAATACAGATATTATTGAATATAGTAAGAAACTAATTGGAATTCCTTATGTTTACGGCGGAGATACTACTAGCGGGTTTGATTGCTCTGGATTTTTAGCCTATGTTTTCAGTCATTTTGGCGTTGATCTTCCAAGAATTTCAACTGATCAGTATCATAAAGGTATTTCTATCGATAAAGCAGATCTTATTCCTGGTGACGCGGTTTTCTTTAATACATTAGGTTCCCGTGTATCTCATTCAGGTATTTATATTGGTGATAATCAATTTATTCACGCAGATTCAACAAAGGGTATTAAAATAAGTAACTTAGAGACAGAGATGTATTGGAAGTCTAGATATGTTGGCGCAAAAAGGTTTGTTGAACTAGAGGCTCCTCCGGCTCCACCTGTTGATGGTAAGTTCATGGGTCTTGACATTAAGACTAATCAGATTGGGGTAGTTGAGATCAAGAAAGCCATTAATCTATGGAAGCGTGACAGTAATAATGAATTAGAAATGGTTCGCGTTCTTAAGCCTGGTGAGAAATTCCGTGTTTATACATATGATACAAACCATGGCGGACAATACGGCCTTGGTGGTACCTTTATTACAAATATGAAAGAACATATTGAATATCATGCATTAGATGCAAGCAAATAAAAAAGAGATTTGAAGCCCCTTAGCTTCAAATCTCTTTTTCTATCTAAAAATAAAAAGCGCCATAGAAATGGCGCTCAAAATATTTAAGATTGTTTAACATCCACTTTCGCTGATTGTGGCACATATGCTTTCCACCTGGATAAATCCAAATTTTCCTTTGTAATGGCTGATTCCGGAAACACAAATGTCCACGGTTTGCATGTCTGGCTTTTTACCTCTAGGTTATTTAATTGGAAGCCGGCTTGAGCAACAACTTCCTGAGATGCATCTTCAAAGGCAAGAGGAATATTTTCAATGAAAATACTGCGATTGCTGGCATTACGGATTAACAAAGTAACCGCAATTCCTTTTCCTTCGACAATATTAGCTTCTAAGCCCATGAAATTCACTTCTCCCTCACGAAGGGCGGGAAGGTTTTTATTAATTTCCTCTAGTTTCGCTTTTTGCTCATCACTTAAACTTGCTTCCCAGCTATCCTCTAAATCAAGTACAAGACCGTTTACTTGTTTTTTCTTCAGTTCGAATACCAGTTTCCAGCCTTTTTTAGGGATTTCCTCTACTAATTTATTTTCATTTTCAAATAGAAATCTCCAAGGTCTGCTCGTATTAGGAGGAAGCTCCCCAAATAGATCCATTTCGAAGCCTTTTCTTGCTAAAGGCTCATTGTTTTCATTAACAAGAACGAGATCAATCACTTCAAAAGAAATAGCTTGTGGCAGTGAACTGTTTAAGAACGCAGTGACGACAAATCCATCGTCATATTCATATAAATTGATCCCGCTCACAGACAGCTGGTTGGGCTGAAGGCGTGGGAGCTTCTGGTGATTGTATTGAAAAACATATTTCTCCTGTACAGTTAAATCCCAATCAGGATGATAGGATAGCTTTGTTTTGATACCATCTGCATTAGAAGCATTTGCTTTCTTTTTGTTTCCCATTAAAAAGCCACCTTTTTAATAATAATATTTGTTAACGGCGGCCCTTTTGGGGGCCACCGCTTTTACTCTGCTAAGTAATGCTGAATATACAACTTCGCCTGTTTTGTAATTTGAGCATCTAATTCTGCTAAGAAATGTAAGAATTCCTCATATGCTTCGCCTGCATATAAGCGATAAGGATCTTCCTGTCCATATCCACGGATGCCAATATCCTCTCTCATATGGAATAGCAGCTCCATATGAACAATCCAAGAGTGATCTAAAGTTTGTAAGTACATATTCTTTATTTGAACTTGGAAATTTTCGTTTTCTTCAAGAGTATTTAATAATTCTAGATGATTTTTAAAGAGATCATCAACTTTTACTTGTATCGCATGCTTTTCTGCTCCTTTTAGATCAGAAGCTGGGAATGGAAGATTTCCAAAAACAACGGTTAATTCTTCATATAGGCTTTCAGTTGGCCAATCTTCGAATAATACATCATCAGGACAATATTTCTCTACGAGCTTTTGTAAATGATTGTTTAGTGACGCTTTCAATAGTTCGTTAAAGTTCGTTATTGTCAGCAAGTCATTTCGCTTTTTATAAATAATTTTTCTTTGTTCGTCAACAATATCATCAAGCTTTAAAAGATGATTTCTAGATGAAAAATGTGCACCTTCAACAGTTTCCTGAACCTTTTTCACGAACTTGACCGGGTTAGGGGACACAATTAAGCCATTTTCATCAGATTTGATTTTTTTCTTCCATCTATCCATTTCTTCTTTATCATAGCTATGGAAAATATCATCTTCAATAGAAATAATAAATTGAGTAGAACCTGGATCTCCTTGACGGCCTGCACGGCCTCTTAGCTGCATATCAATACGTGCACTTTCATGAAGCTCTGTTCCGATAATTTGAAGGCCGCCTAATTCACGAACGCCTTCACCTAGAAGAATATCGGTACCGCGTCCAGCCATATTGGTTGAAATCATCACTTTATTCCTTTGCCCAGCTTGAGCAATAATCAGCGCCTCATCTTCTTCTGTTTTTGCATTTAGAATTTGATGTTTAATATTAGCCTTAGTTAAAAATGAAGATAAGCGTTCAGATTGTTCAATAGAAGTTGTTCCAATTAATACTGGGCGTCCTAATTGATTATGCTTGCTCACTTCATCAACAATTTTCTGCACTTTAGAATCATAATCTTTGTAGACTAATGGATCTTCATCCTGGCGGGCATTTGGTTTATTCGTTGGAATAGCAACCACTCGTAAATTATAAGTTTCCCAGAACTCCTGCTTAGCAGGCATAGCACTTCCAGTCATCCCGGCAAGTGTGGTATACATTCTAAAGTAGTTTTGAACTGTAATAGAGGCTTGTGTTTGGTTTTCCTCTTTTATTGTTACGCCTTCTT
The DNA here is from genome assembly GCF_019749375.1 of Bacillus sp. S/N-304-OC-R1. Taxonomy (GTDB): domain Bacteria; phylum Bacillota; class Bacilli; order Bacillales; family Cytobacillaceae; genus Cytobacillus. The sequence continues at coordinate 114,946 of NZ_JACWFE010000021.1, read as the reverse complement.
TTGCTTCAATGGCTTGATGAAGTCCGTCACTGAAAGTACGGCCTTCCATAATTCGACCTGTGTACTGATCGACGAGCATAATCTGATCATTTTTTACAATATAGTCTACATCTTTACGCATAACGACATGTGCTCTTAAAGACTGCATGATATTGTGAAGCAGTTCACGGTGCTCGGCGTCGTACAGGTTTGCAATTCCAAAAGCTTCTTCAAATACGTTCGCTCCATTATCAGCTAGAACGATTTGTTTTGTTTCAGGGTAAAATTCATAGTGATTGCTATCTTCAAAGTCTCTCACAATTTCGGATGTAATTTGAAAGAGTTCGGTAGCAATATCGGATTTACTAGCAATAATTAATGGTGTTCTTGCCTCGTCTATTAATATACTATCAATCTCGTCGACAATAGCATAATGTAAAGGTCTCTGCACTTGATCTTCAAGGCGATTGACCATGTTGTCCCGTAAATAGTCAAATCCAAACTCAGTGCCTGTTCCGTATGTAATATCAGCGTTATAGGCATCCTTTTTCTCAGATTCAGAAATTTGGGAAATGTTTAGTCCGACATTAAGCCCAAGGAATGTCAAAACTTTTCCCATTTGTTCACAGTCACGCTTAGCTAAATATTCATTGGCTGTGATGACGTGAACTCCTTTCCCTTCCAGCGCTTTTAAATAGGTTGGAAGTGTTGCAACAAGTGTTTTACCTTCTCCAGTTGCCATCTGAGCAATACCGCCGTCGAGAAGGACAAGCCCTCCAAGTATTTGGACGTCATAATGACGCATGCCAAGCACGCGATTTGATGCTTCGCGGACAATAGCAAAGGCTTCTTCTTTTAAATTTTGTATGGATACGCCAGAAGCAATTTTTTCTTTAAAGTATTGTGTTGCTTCTTTCAATTCTTCATCACTGAGTTGAGAAACCTTTGCCTCTAATTCATTAATGTTTGTAACATGTTTATATAGACGTTTTAGTTCGGCAGAATCTTCATTAAAAACTCGCTTCATTAAAGATAGCATGTTGTTCTCTCCTAAAACTTTATTTCTAGCTAAATTATAACATATTATGTAGTATAATATATTTTAGTCGGAATACGTCAGTTAATTTTTTACAGATTCTATTATTCTCTATTATTTGAAACCTTTTTCGAGAATATTCGTCAATTTTAGAGGATACTTCCTTTTTAGGTTGAAATGTTATAAAGATTTTTCGATGATTGAGGTGATAGTATAATTAAGGTATTAAATGATGCTGTTTTGTAATTTTTGTAAAAATGAAATTAATTGAATTCTTTTTGATATATGTTAGGATTATTCTAATCGAATTAAACATACCATTTAGAGGGATAATACTTGCCCCTAGCGGGATTACTACGAATACAAGGTGATATCATTGGATATAAAATTTATCGCTGCATTCCTAGCGGCTATAGTAACATCCTTACTTATTACACCCCTAGTCATTAAATTAGCGATTAAGATCGGCGCTGTAGACAAACCAAACAAGAGAAAAGTGCATTCAAGAATCATGCCGCGTCTTGGTGGTTTGGCAATTTTCGGCGGGGTAGTTGCCGGATATTTGGTTGGCGGTCTTTACAATGAAAAAATAACGGGAATTACAGTCGGTGCTATTATTATCATCATTACCGGTATCCTTGATGATAAATATGAATTGTCCGCAAAATATAAGCTTGCTGGCCAGCTTCTTGCTGCTGGAGCTGTTGTCGGAAGCGGATTAAACATCGATCACTTAACAATTCCTTTTGTAGGTACTTATGACATTGGAATATGGACGTATCCAATCACAGTCTTTTGGATTGTGGCTATTACAAATGCTATTAACTTAATTGATGGTCTTGATGGTTTGTCTGCGGGGATTTCCGCTATTGTAATCGGCACAATTGCCTTCATGGCTGGTGTTGCTGGCAAACCGCTGATCTTAATGTTATCACTTATATTATTAGGAAGTACGCTTGGATTCTTGTTCCACAATTTTCACCCGGCGAAAATTTTTATGGGTGATACGGGAGCGCTGTTCCTAGGTTACTCTATTTCTGTACTATCCTTATTGGGTCTATACAAAAGTGTCACGCTGTTTAGTTTTATTGTCCCAATTATCATATTAGGTGTTCCTGTTTTTGACACAACTTATGCAATCATTAGAAGGATTGTTAATAAAAAGCCAATTTCGGCTCCAGATAAGTCACATTTGCATCATAGGCTTTTAGCTCTTGGGCTTTCCCATAGAAAAACCGTATTATGTATATATGGTTTTGGAATTGTTTTTAGCGTAAGTGCCATACTATTCTCAACAGCTACATTATGGGTTAGTATTTTTCTGATCTTCGGTCTGCTGTTAATATTTGAACTGCTTGCTGAAGCAATTGGATTAGTTCATGAAAAGTATAAGCCTGTAATTAAAATTTATCGCAAAGTAACGGGAAGACAATAGAAATTGGCCGTTTGTGGACGCCCGCAAACGGCTTTTTTTAGAAGAATGGTTCGAAAAATGTCATAAAACCATAACGAAAATTGTCTGTTCTGCACCTATTTTGTGTTAAAATAATTTAGTATTTCATCTAGAAAGCTGGAGGAAATGAAAATGAATATTCCTATGTTAGATTTAAGTGAACAGTATCAAGAATTAAAAGAAGAAATGCTTACTGCTTTAGATCAAGTTATGAGTTCTTCCCGATTTATTTTGGGTGATAACGTTAAAAAGCTTGAAGCTGATGTAGCTGAGTTTAGCAATGTTAAACACGGTATTGGCTGTGCAAATGGCAGTGATGCAATACATATTGCTCTTCAGGCTGCAGGTATTAAGTCTGGAGATGAAGTCATTACAACACCATTTACATTCTTTGCAACAGGTGGTTCTATTGTCCGTGCAGGTGCAACACCTGTTTATGTAGACATTGACCCTGTTACGTTTAATATTGATCCTGCAAAAGTAGAAGAGGCCATTACAGATAAGACGAAAGCGATTATTCCGGTTCATTTATATGGACAAATGGCTGATATGGAAAAACTTCGCGAAATCGCAGACAAACATAATTTAGCGATTATTGAAGATGCTGCACAAGCAATCGGTGCAAAGCGCCACGGCAAAACAGTAGGAGAATTAGGAACAGCGGCTACTTACAGTTTTTTCCCTACGAAAAACCTTGGTGCATACGGAGATGCGGGAATGATTGTTACAAACGATGATGAAGTTGCTGAAAATTGTCGCGTTATTCGTGTGCATGGAAGCAAGCCGAAATACTATCATCATGTGTTAGGCTATAATAGCCGTCTTGATGAGCTTCAAGCTGCTGTATTAAATGTGAAATTTCCTCATTTAAATAAATGGAGCGAGTTAAGAAGAGAAAAAGCTGCTGTGTATACTCAGCTTCTTAATGAGCAATTAGGCGAGCTTGTGAAAACTCCAGTCGAAAAAGAAGGAAATTACCACGTTTTCCATCAGTATACGATTAGAGTAGAAAAACGTGACGAGCTTCAAGTATTCTTAAAAGAACAAGGCGTTCAAACGATGATTTACTATCCGCTTCCACTTCATGTTCAGCCTGTATTTAAAGATTTAGGCTATAATGAAGGAGACCTTCCTGAATCTGAAAAGGCTGCTAAGGAAGCATTATCCCTACCGATGTTCCCTGAGCTAAAGCAAGAGCAACAGGAATATGTAGTGGCTAAGATCAAGGAGTTTTACAACAAATAAAAAACCGAATGAAACGTCGCCGAATAGGGGGCGTTTCTTTTACTTGCTTGTGTGATGAACATAGTGCTGAAAAAAATTTTATTATTTAGGCCCTCATGTTGCATCTTTCAAGCACTACAACACAGAACAATGATTATATAAACTTTAAAAGGAATGGTGGTCCTGTTGGCAGAACAAAAAAGGTTTGTTTTATATGAGTACTTATTATTTTTTTGGAAAAAGAAGATATTCTTTATCATAATTCCATTAATATTTATGCTATTAGGGTTTGGGGGCTCATATTTAGTTCCTAAAGAGGGGAAATATGTAGGAACTTCGACTGTTTTTACTGGCTCAGTTAAATTAAAGGCTTTGACGAATCCGACTAATATCGATGCTGAATTTGGAAAAGATGTACACGGCGTCATTGATTCCTATGTTTCAAGCGAAAGTTATATCAAAATTAAAATTTATGATGACAATAAAGAGCGCTTGGAAAAAGATCTTCAAAAGATGACTTCAGGCGTTGAAGAAGCGCTTATAGAAAATTATAACCTTCGCTATAAGAAGACTGAAGAAGGAATTGAGGAAACACAGGCAAAGCTAGACGCCATGAATAATGTATTAAGTTCAGCAAGTAAGAAGATCGAGAGCAAGGACTTAACTATTGATGAAACAGCAAGAATTACTAGTTTACTTGAATGGACTGAGGTAGAAGCTTCAACAGCGTTAGCGTCCATCCAAAAAATGAATACAGATCTGGCCTTTTTCGAAAAGCCTTCAATTGTAAAACAAGACATTAACACAGTCGACACATATAAAAAAGAACTTACCTTAGCAGGTTTACTATTAGGAATCTTTGCGACATTCTTAATCCTGATGCTTTGGAAATATATTATTGAAGCCCGGAGGTATTACCAACATGATTAATTTTGCCATCGTAGGGATGGGCCATATAGCAAACAAACATATAGAGGCAATTCAAAATGCGGAGAATGCCCATTTATTTGCGATTTGTGATACAAATCCATCACGTTTGGAATTAGATCTTCCAGATGTGAAGAAATATACTGATTTACAAAAAATGCTTGAAGAAAATCCAGAGATTCATGTAGTTAATATTTGTGTGCCTTCAGGCCTGCATGCTCTCTTAACAAAAATAGTGGCAGAGAACGGCAGACATATTATTGTGGAGAAGCCGATGTCATTAAAGCTTCAGGACGCTGAGGATATGATCCAATATGCAAATGAGCACGGTGTAAAACTCGCGGTCGTTCATCCAAACCGTTTCAGACCTGCCATTCAAAAATTAAGAGAACAAATGGATGCAGGCGCATTCGGAAAGTTAAGTCATGCCAATGCTACTGTTCGCTGGAATCGCAATCAAGCTTATTATGATCAAGCTGAATGGAGAGGCACGAAAGAATTTGATGGTGGCGTCTTAATGAACCAGGCGATTCATGATCTTGATTTAATGCTATGGCTAATGGGTCCAGTTGAATCTGTACAGGCAATGGCAGCAACTCGTCTTCGTAAGATTGAAACAGAGGATGTAGCCGCAGCAGTCGTTCAATTTAAAAATGGGGCATTAGGTGTGATTGAAGCAGCTACAACGATTTACCCTAAAAACTTAGAAGAGTCTATTGCGATTTTTGGAGAAACAGCTTCGGTAAAAATAAGCGGCCGTAATGCAAATTTCATTGAAACGTGGGACATCGAGGGTGTAACAGAAGAGGAAGCGGACAAAATAAAAGATGAAATTAAAGCAGACCCATTTGGGAAGCCAGGGCATCAATGCATTATCGAGGACATGGCAATGGCAATACAAGAAAACCGTAATCCAATTGTAACTGGCGAAGACGGTCTCGCTCCTGTAAAATTAATACTGGCAATTTTAGAATCAGCCGAAACAGGGAAAAAAGTCGTTTTATAAAAGGAGAAAATAAAGATGGACGTATATACATCATTATTAAATAAAATTGAAAATAAAGAAGCTGTTATTGGAGTAGTTGGACTTGGTTATGTGGGTCTGCCTTTAGCAGTTGAAAAAGCAAAGGCTGGCTATAAAGTAATTGGCTTTGATGTTCAAGCAGCACGTGTTGAACAGGTAAATATGGGTATTAACTATATTGGTGACGTTGTTGACCAAGATTTAGCAGATATGATTAAAAGCGGTCATTTAGTAGCAACAACTGACTATGCACGAATTCAAGAGGTTGACGCTGTTGCCATCTGCGTTCCAACACCGCTTGATATTTATCAGCAGCCTGACACATCTTATGTGAAAAGCTCTTCAAAAGAAATTGCTAAGTATGCACATGAAGGTATGCTTGTCGTGTTAGAGTCCACAACATATCCTGGCACTACAGAAGAAATTGTAAAGCCTGCTCTTGAAGAAAAAGGCTTCAAAGTAGGGGAATCTGTTTTTGTTGCTTATTCACCTGAGCGTGTTGATCCAGGTAATAAACATTTCAAAACAAAGAATACTCCAAAGGTTGTTGGAGGGATTACGGAAAATTGTACGAAGGTTGCAGCAGCTCTTTATCGCAATGTACTTGAAGGTGATGTACACGAAGTATCTTCTCCTGCTGTAGCTGAGATGGAAAAAATCTTCGAAAACACATTCCGTCATATTAACATTGCATTAGCCAACGAAATGGCGATTTTATGCGAGAAAATGGGCATTGATGTTTGGGAAGTTATTGATGCAGCGAAAACTAAGCCTTATGGATTCATGGCATTCTATCCAGGTCCTGGTCTTGGCGGACACTGTATTCCAATCGATCCATTCTACTTAACATGGAAAGCACGTGAATATAACTACCATACGAAATTAATCGAGCTTGCTGGCGAAATTAACAACAGCATGCCTGAATACGTGATTACACGTTCTATGCAAGTTCTAAACGAAGACGGCAAAGCTCTTCGTGGAGCAAAAGTGGCAGTTCTTGGCGTAGCTTATAAAAAGGATATTGACGATGTTCGAGAATCCCCAGTATTAAAGATTGTTGAGCTTCTAGAACACCATGGTGCTGACTATACAGTTGTAGATCCATATGTGAAATCATTTAGATCATGCAATAAAAAGATTGAAACTGTGGATCTGACGAAAGAGCTTTTAAACGATGCGGATCTTGTTTTAGTTACAACTGATCATACTGATTTTGATTACAATATGATTGCACAAGAAAGCAAAGTTATTTTTGATACGCGTAATGCATTAAAAGATATCAATAAGCCTAATAAATATATTAAATTGTAATTTTATTTGGATTCAATAGGACTCCTCTGAATGAGGTTTAGGCTGAATTCGGAGGAGTTTTTTCATAACCTTGGTACCGATTTTAATGCGAAGTTATGCTGGAAACACCTTTCTTTCTGAGCTATTAGTCATTTAAGCAAGATCAGCTTATAATTTTATTGAATTTGGTGAGATTGTAGCTAAAAAAGGTTACTTTCTGAGAAATATTAGCAGACTTCTTCGATATATAGGCGACTTTCGAAATATATCGGCGACTTTCGGGATATATCGGCGACTTTCGGAATATATCCGCCAAATCAATCCAGATATCTGCAACTCTATAATTTTTAAAATAAAGGGAGATATACGAATATGAACTTTATTGATCCTTCCGCTCAATTAGATGCTTCTGTTCAAGTTGGACATTTTTCTGTTATTGAAAAGGATGTAAAGATTGGCAAAAACGTTATTGTTGGTAACCGTGTAACGATTCATGAAGGAACGTCAATCGGCGACAATACAACAATTGCAGATGGTGCTGTTGTAGGTAAACCGCCAAAGCCAGCAAAGACAAGTACAGTTAAGCTTTCTGATTCTATTCCTGCGTTAGAAATTGGGGAAGAGGTAACCGTTGGGGCGAACGCTGTGATTTATCGTGGCGCTAAAATTGGTTCAAGCACGCTGATTGCAGACCTTGCAAGTGTAAGGGAAAATGTTGAAATTGGTAACTTTGTCATTGTCGGCAGAGGAGTAACTGTAGAGAACTATGTGAAGATTGGTGATCGGACAAAAATTCAATCTAACTCGTATATTACAGCTTATACGACTCTTGAAGAGCAAGTTTTTATTGCACCGTGTGTGACGACGACGAATGATAATTTTATGGGAAGAACAGAAGAGCGCTTTGATAAAATTAAAGGTGCCCATGTAAAAAAAGGCGCACGTGTTGGCGGAGCCTCTATTATATTACCTGGAATTACAGTGGAGGAAGAAACATTTGTGGCTGCAGGTGCATTGGTGACGAAGGATACAGAGCCTAAGACATTAGTTAAAGGGGTTCCTGCGAAGTTCTCTAAAATGGTAGACGAGCGGGAGCTGTTATAGGGTGTTCGCCCAAATTAGGCGTTTAGGAGCGGATTCGCTCCTTTACGCATTTATGAACGTAGGAACGAAGCTGATAGCGTTTATCATGCTTCCGATTTACACATCTTTTCTTCCGGATCCTGCTCAATATGGAGTATTAGATTATCTGGATCGCTTTACATCTATGCTAACCTTTGTCGTCATTTTTGGTACGGATTCGGCTCTAGCTTATTATTACTTTGATAGTGAAGATAAGAAGAAGAGGCTTGAATATGTCAGATCGGTAATGACGTTTAGATTGCTGATTGTTTTTATTATTGCGATCGTTTTTCTAATTGGCGGGCAGTGGCTGACTCAGCTCTTAATTGATGACGCGAAACTTTACTACTTATTATATCTATCCATTGGAGTTATGGCCCTAGACACAGTCATCGCTTTAATCTTAACGGTTCTTCGTTATGATTTTTTCACAAAAAAGGTTGTTACCTTTACCATTCTTAAAATGCTTTTAATAGCTGTACTGTCTTATGTATTTCTAGCTTATGTAAGCCCTACGATTGATGGTATTATATACGGACGTCTAATCAGTGTGGGTATTGTTATATTGTTGCTAATTAAACCTGTATTAAAATTTACAAGGTTTACTTTTAATAAGAACCTATTAAAAGAAATCTTAATCTATGCCGCTCCTTTGGTACCTGCTTCTTTGGCTTTTTGGGTGATTGTAAATGCAAATTCATTCCTTTTAAAGGCATTCACTTCTTTACATGAAGTTGGTATATATGGAACAGCAGTTAGATTTGCTTCTTTAATTACTCTACTCACAAGTGGTGTGCAAATGGCTTGGAGACCGTTCTCCATGTCACTCAAGGATAAAAAAGACAGTCCTGTTTTATTTGCTAAGTTGTATTATGGTATTCTGTTGATAGGGACATTAGGCGTTCTATTTGTTGCAACCTTAATGCCATGGATTATTCGTATGTTAGGCAGCGGTTATCATGAAGCTTATCAATATGTTGCCATATTGTCTGCAGTTACCTTCTTAAATTTTTTCTATATGATTATCTCCGTGGGCATTTTCTTTACAAAACAAACGAAAATCATCTCATATGCCTTCGGAATGGCAGCGGTAGTGAATATAGTGTTAAATCTAATGCTAATTCCTTCTTTTTCAATATGGGGAAGTGTTTCTGCTTATTTAATTTCCTACTTGATTGCCATTACTTATATTTTTGTTAAAAGCCAAAAACTGTATCATGTTCCTGTATCCTTCGGGAAAATGGCCTTTTTGTTTCTGTCTTCTCTGTTAGCTACAGCTGCTATCGTCTATATTCAGGAGACAGATATTTCTAATAGCAACATTGTTTTTGCCTGGTTAGGTTATTTCGTTATGATCCTTATATCAAGGCTCGATAAAGATCTATTAAGAAAAAGATCCAAAGCACTATAATTTAAAATAGGTGATAGACTTGCAATTCTGTAAAGTAAAACTAAATACTAGAACCCAATTTAAACAAATGACCTTTCCCTTTGGCCAAATCTACTTTGCTGGATATTTTATCTTTCAAGGAAAGTATTATCCTGCACACGAGGCTTATGAGGTTTTTAAGGAGGAGGGCTTTTTCCTTAGTAACTTACATGAGATCATTGGTGAGTTTGCTTATATATGTGTTGGCCAAAACCAAGTAACTGCTATTGTAGACCGGAAACGAAGTATTCCTTTGTTTTATTATCAAGAGGGTTCAAGCTGGATTATTACCGATAGAATCACGCAGCAAGACGGGACTTCCTTCAATCAGACTGCTGTAAAAGAGTTTTTATTAACGGGCTTCACAGCCAATGAAAAGACACTTTACACGAATGTATTCCAAGTTGAAGCCGGCTCTTATATTCAAATTTCTAAAGCGGGAAAGCTTGAGAACAAAGAATATTATCAATTTTATCACCATCCAGTGGAAAAGGATTTAGAAACATTCAGTGAAGAATTGAAATGTGTTCTTCATGTTGTTTTCGAAGATTTAATCAAACGTTTGATTAATAAAACGCCAATCTTACCTTTAAGCGGTGGATATGACTCAAGAATCATTGCTCTTCTGTTAAAAGAGTTCGGAATAGAGAATATTGCCTCCTTCACATATGGAAAAAAGGAAAATAAAGAGGCCCAGGTTAGCCGTGATATTGCTAATCGGTTAGGGTTGAAATGGGACTTTATTGAATATAAAAAGGATGACTGGTATCGCTGGTACCATTCCAAAGAGTGGAAGAATTATGTTTCTTTCGCCGTTAATGGATCATCCATGGCTCACCTTCAAGACTGGCCGGCTGTTAGAGAAATAATTGGCAAGCAGGATGCCGAATATGTGTTTATCCCAGGCCACTCAGGTGACTTTGTCGCTGGTAGCCATTTGGCGTATGAGATAACAGTTGACCGAGAATTTACAGTGGAGGATGTTCTTCAATTTAATCTTAATAAGCATCATAAATTATGGGAAGTTGAACAGGGTATACACACATCTGCTCAAGATGTCCTGGCAGAAATGAAACGGTCGTTTAAAAATCTTCCTTTCCAAACAAATGAACAAGCGAGTGCCCTGTTTGAGTATTGGGACTGGAGAGAACGCCAGGCAAAATTCATTATTAACTCTGTCCGTGTATATGAGTTTTACGAAAAAAATTGGGATATTCCATTATGGGATGACCGGTTAATGGATTTTTTCAATACAGTTCCTGTTGATTTACGTTTTAAGAAGTATTTATATGATTACACATTAAACAAAATGTACCCAGATTATTTTCCGGAGCCTGTAAAGCCAGTCGGCAAGGAAGCATCCTTGAAACAAAAATATGGGGTCTTCTATAAGACCGCTAAGAAGCTATACAATCGGAAAAAGCTGTACCAGCAATATTACACAGAGCCAATGGAATGGTATGGGATTTATAAGAATTATCCAGAGTATGTAAAAGCATTGTCTTTCAAACATGATGGGCTTAAATATAAACAGCCTTATAATATTAATTCATTTTTAGCAAAAGACTATATTCAAAGCTTGAAAGGTGAATTTAAATGAAAATATTAACGATTCTAGGCGCAAGGCCGCAATTTATTAAAGCAGCACCAGTATCAAGAGTGTTAAGAAAGCATATGGAGGAGAAAATTATTCATACTGGCCAGCACTATGATGCCAATATGTCTGATATTTTCTTCGAGGAGCTTCATATTCCAAAGCCTGATTATCATCTAGGTGTGGGATCTGGTAATCACGGAAAGCAAACAGGTGAAATGCTTGCGAAAATCGAAGAAATCGTTTTAAGCGAGCAACCGGATTATTTAATGGTTTATGGGGATACAAACTCTACGTTGGCGGGCGCACTAGTGGCTGCTAAATTGCACGTTCCAGTCATTCATATTGAAGCGGGTCTAAGAAGCTTTAATAAGAAAATGCCAGAGGAAGTTAACCGCATCATGACAGACCATGTTTCAGAATTCCTTTTCTGTCCAACAGATACGGCTGTAGAAAACTTAACAAACGAAAATATTACCCACAATGTTTTTAACATTGGAGATGTTATGTACGATGCCGTTCTTTATAACCGCGAACTGGCTAAAGAAAAATCAAACATTCTAGAAGAAGCTGGGTTAACATCTAAGAATTATCATTTAATTACGATTCATAGAGCGGAAAATACAGATGATCTTCAAAATATGAAGAATATTTTAGAGGCTTTCTCAAAAATTGAAGATGTGAAGGTATGGCCGATTCATCCAAGAACAAAGCATAAATTAGCTGACTACGGTTTAAATCTTGGTGATGTACCGAACCTGAAAGTCATTGATCCTGTCGGTTATCTGGATATGCTGACTCTCGAAGCGAATGCGAAGAAAATTGTTACAGATTCAGGCGGTGTCCAAAAAGAGGCTTACTTTATGAAGGTCCCATGTGTTACAATTCGCGAACAAACAGAATGGGTTGAAACATTAACAGGAGAAGCGAATATTTTAACAGGAACAGATACAGAAAAAATACTAGCTGCCGTTGAAAAAGAGGTTCACCCGGAATATAAAGAAGTATTTGGTGATGGACAAGCTTCTGAAAAAATTGTTGACTTGCTCAGCAAAAAGTAGGTGCTAACGAATGTTGGCTTTTATTATATGGGTTATTGTTTTAGCCGTTTCCATAAAGCTATTTGCTAGTGTGTCTGGAAGCCTTTCATTAACGAAACCAAATTTAGGTTCATTAATCTTTTATTATTCCTTGCTTGTTTCCAGCTATATAGGCAGCCTGCTCATTGCGCTTGATATTGATCATTATTATATGATTAATAAGCTTCATCATGATGTTTACCGTTATATTGGTTTTGGAGCGGTTTCCTTTGTTATGGTTTTCCTGCCGTTATCTATGCTCCTAGTAAGCAGGCTTGCGGGATTTGACGCGAAAAAGGAATTCAATGATTATTTGAAAAAGCCGGTTGAAAATACATTTAGCCAGAAAAATGAATTCTATCTTCTGTTTCTCGGTTTATCTTTAATAAGTATGCTAGCTGTCGCTTATACTCTTTTAAAGACAAATCAAGTTCCTATTTTCTCACTATTAAAAGGGAACTTTTCAGAATTGGGCTTGCAAAGGATTGAAGCAGCAAGGAATTTTCATGGCAATGTCTATATAAGAAATATTTTTGCAATTGCTTTGACGCCTTTGCTTTCATTGATTGCCTATGTTTATGCGGTCAAAACTAGACATTTGAAATGGATATTCTTATTCTTTGCTCTATTTGCTTGTGCGGTTGCCATTAGTGTATATGATCTTTCAAAATCACCAATTTTCTTCTATATCATTATGTATATTTTTGTCAGATTATACGTAGGGAAGTTAGTCCTGACTTGGAATAAGATCATAGGCTACACGCTTAGCGGAGCCGTGGTTATTGTGGGGATGTATGTATTTATTCAAGGAGTTAAAGATTTAGAAAGCTTTTTCTCCTATTCGTCTGGACCGATTGGAAGAATTATTTTGGCGCAAATTTCGCCTACTTACCTGCACTTAGATTTGTTTGGGAATTCGATTCCATTTTTGAATGGCAGAAGCCTTCCATCCATTGTGATCGGATGGTTTGATTTAGAGCAGGTGCGTTCAGCAAGATTAGTGATGGCGAATGCTTTCCCGAATCGAATTGATGACGGAACAGGCGGAGTGCTGAATACGTTATTTATTGCAGAAGCTTATGCAAATTTCGGGTATTTGGGGATTATTCTTGGAACGATGTACGTAGGAGTTCTTGTTCAGCTTATTTATATCATTTTTATTAGGCTACCAAAGAACCCTGTCTTTTTATGCTTGTTTATTTATTTCTCAATTAATATTCCTCGGACATTAGTAGGTGGATTTACTGATTTTCTCTTTAATCCAATTTGGATTTTTATCACTTGCTTATTCGCTGGGATTCTATTGTTTATTAGATTTCGATTGGATTTGTTCGCTTACTTTTCAAGAAAAAAAGCTGCGGGCAATGAACGATAAGGAGAACACGTATGAAATCAGTTTTGCTTTATTATCCATTTGAAATAGCGGAAAATGCGAATAGCGGATCTAAGCTTCGGCCAAAGGAAATGTATAAGGCATTTCAGGAATGGGGAGCGAAAGAGAATATTGATATTCTGCTGTTGTCAGGAAACTCTTCTGCTAGGGAAGCCCTTTTTGAGCAATGGAAGGCAGAAGGGAAGCTTGAGAATGTTTGGTTTTGCTATATGGAAAACCAAACGATTCCTTTCTGGATGACAGATAAAGGACATATTCCAAAGAAACCGTTTATCGATAAAAAGGTGATGAGCTATTTAAAAGAACGTCATGTACCCGTTGGCGTTTTCTATCGTGATGTGTACTGGAAGTTCGATGAGCTTTATCCGTTAAAAGGGCCGAAAAAAGCAGTCATGAAAACCATTTATCGAATGGAAGAACGTTTCTATAATAAATACTGTCAGGTTATTTTCTTGCCAAGTGATGCAATGGGCAAGTTTGTTAACATACAAAGAACGATGATTTCTCTTCCGCCAGGCGGCAAGGAAATGAATATTGTTAAAAAGGAAAAAAATACTGAGCTGGCTCAGGGGCTTTATGTCGGCGGGATTAATAATGAAGATTACGGGTTGTTTCTTCTGCTCGATGCAATGGAAATCGCTAATGGGCAAGGGAAAGTGGCCGAATTGACAATTGTGTGCCGTGAGGATGAGTATAAGCAATTGCCAGAAGAGAAAAAAGCCCGAATTCAAGAGTTGGATGTGACTGTACGTCATTTGAGTGGAGAAGCCTTAAATGAGCTTTATCGGGAAATGGATTTTGCGTTTATCCCAAGATATCGCAGTACTTACAATGACTTCGCTGTTCCTGTAAAGCTTGTAGAGTATCTCTCTAATGAGCTTCCAGTTATCGCCACATATTGTCAAGCACAAAGAGAGATAATAGAGACAGATGGTTATGGAATTATTTGTGAGGATAAGTCTAATGACATGGCAAGGGCAATTGGAGAAATGGCACAGCATGCTGCGGATTACCGGGCAAACATTCAAAAAACCTTTTTGCAAAAGCATTCATGGGCTGCTAGGGTAGAAAAGGTCAAGAATGCTTTAGTAAAAGAGTAGTTTCAGCGCTCGAGCGCATCTACAGGAGGAAATATGAAAGTTCTAATTTTGGCTCCGAGCAGATCGATTCATACGCATAAGTGGGCCTTATTTTACAAAAACAACGGAATAGATGTGAAGGTCGTTACCTTTGCTGATCATTATTCTGAGGAGAATGCGAAGGAAGTTGATACGATCACACTTCCAAAGCTTTTACCTGGGAAGCTATCCTATTTTTCAAGCGTATTTGCACTTAAAAAAGTATTAAAACAGTTAAAACCGGATATTCTTCATGCTCACTATGTATCCAGCTACGGGTTCATTGGAGCACTTGCGAATTACAAGCCTTTTTATGTATCTGTTTGGGGAAGGGATGTTTTTCAATTCCCTCAGCAAGGCTGCGTAAATCGGAAAATTGTAGAGTATACACTGTCTAAAGCAGATGTGATTTGTTCTACAAGTCATATCATGGCTAAAGAGACAAATAAGTATACGAACAAAAACATTTTCGTCACTCCATTCGGTGTAGATATGGAGAAATTTAAGCCGATTCCAGGTTTAAATTCTGAAGATGATATTACAATTGGTACGGTTAAGGCCTTAGAAGATAAATATGGAATTGGGGATTTAATTCATGCGTTCGCGGAGATCTATTCTGCTACTAGCAATGCACGCCTATTAATTGTGGGAGATGGAAAGCAGAAGGATGAGTATATCCAATTAACACGCGATCTGAAAATCGATGGTGTTACTACTTTTACAGGCCGTGTTCCAAATGATAAGGTTCCTGAATACATAAATAAAATGGATGTATTCGGTGTTCCTTCCACAGAGGACAGTGAAAGCTTTGGTGTAGCGGCGGTAGAATCAATGGCTTGCGGTGTTCCAGTTGTTGTGTCCAATGTCGGCGGCCTTCCAGAGGTTGTCCTGGAAGGGAAGACGGGGTATGTGGTACCGAAGGAAAACCCGAAAGAATTGGCAAAGGCCATTCGCTCTTTAATAGACAACAAAGAAAAAAGCAGAGAAATGGGTCAAGCAGGGATTGACCATGTAAAAGCTCATTATAACTGGGTGGACAATGCTAACGGCATGCTAGATCTATACGATCAAACCTTGAATAGGGGGATGAAATCATGATAAAAAAGGCGGTAATTCCTGCTGCAGGGTTAGGAACGCGTTTCCTTCCAGCAACGAAAGCACAGCCAAAGGAAATGCTTCCGATCGTTGATAAGCCAACGATTCAATATATTATTGAAGAAGCTGTTGAATCCGGCATTGAAGATATTATTATCGTAACAGGAAGAAGCAAAAGGGCGATCGAGGATCATTTTGATAAATCTGTTGAGCTTGAAATGCTGCTTGAAAGAACAGGTAAGCATGATATGCTCGAGATTGTTGAGAATATCTCAAACCTTGTGGATATACACTATGTCCGCCAAAAAGAGCCATTAGGCTTAGGACATGCTGTGTTATGTGCTAAGAAATTTATCGGCAATGAACCATTTGCGGTTCTGCTAGGTGATGATATTGTTGATAGTGAAGTTCCAGCTTTAAAGCAAATGATTAATCAGTATAATGTCGTTCAATCCAGCATTCTTGGCTGTAATGAAGTTCCTCGTTCTGAAGTGAATAAGTATGGGATTGTGAATTACTCAGAGAAAGAGGGCGATTTATACAAAGTCGAGAGCCTTGTTGAAAAGCCATCTATCGAGGAAGCTCCATCCACACAAGCAATTGTAGGACGCTACATTTTATCGCCAGCTATTTTTGAGTTACTGGAAGAAGTTGCTCCAGATAAAAAAGGCGAAATTCAGCTAACAGATGCGATTGACCGTCTATTAGGAAAAGAATCTATCTATTCTTATATCCTTCAAGGAAAACGCTATGATGTAGGAGATAAATTTGGCTTTTTACAGGCGTCCATTGATTATGCCTTAAAACGTCCGGATCTTAAAGATAAGCTAGAAGCTTATATCAAACAATTAAATGTGAACTAATTGGAGATGGGAAAATGAGAGTGATTTATTTGTGTCAGCATTTTCCCCCTGAAACAGGTGCTCCGCAAATTCGTGTGTATGAAGTAAGTAAAGAGCTAATTAGCAGAGGACATCAGGTGGAAGTATTGACGGCCTTTCCTCACCACCCTCATGGTATTATCCCTGAGGAATATCGAGGAAAGTTTTATATGTTTGAAGAGTGGGATGGGATCCCTGTTCATAGATCATGGATTTATCCATCTCCAAAGGGAAGCTTTTGGAAGCGGCTTGCTTCTTATTTTTCCTTCACCTTTAGTGCCTTTTTTTCCATAATGAAATCGAAACCAACCGATGTGATTATCTGTAATTCGCCGCCATTGTTTCTTGGCATTACAGGCTATCTCGGTGCGAAAATGAAGCGGGCTAAGTTTGTCTTTAATGTTGCCGACATTTGGCCAGAATCAGCCGTTGAATTAGGCATCTTGAAAAATAAAAACTTTATTCGCTTAGCAGAAAGGCTGGAAAGATTTCTATACAAGAAATCTTGGAAAATTGCTACTGCAACGGAAGGTATTAAGGATTACATGATTCGGAAGGGGAAAAGCGAATCAGATGTATTTCTTCTACCGAATGGGGTGAATACAGATACCTTTAAGCCGCTGCCAAAGGACCATGAACTATTAGAAAAAATCGGCATCCAAGGGAAAAAGGTCTTTATGTATGCTGGTGCGCTAGGGTATGCTCAAGGATTGGATTCCGTATTGGAAGCAGCGCTATTATTAAAGGACAAGCTTCCAGATGTACATTTTCTCTTTGTTGGAGACGGCCAGGAGCGGGAGAAGCTGTTGAGCATGAAAGAGGAGCTACAGCTTGATAATGTAACCTTCTACGGATCCGTTCCCGTTTCAGAAATGCCAAGGATGTTCTCGATCGCTGATTACAGTGTTGTTTCACTGAGAAATATTGAGCTGTTTAAAGGGGCAAGGCCATCTAAAATTTTCCCAGCCATTTCTTCAGGCGTACCAGTTCTCTACTGCGGAGATGGAGAAAGTGCTGCGATTTTGGAAGAATTCCAGTGCGGAAAAATTGCTCCACCGGAAAATCCAGAGGGAATTGCAGCTGCTATTGAGGAATTAATGAAAGTATCAGATGATGAGTATCAGGTTATGACTGAAAATGGCCGCAAGCTTGCCATTGAGCAGTACTCATGGAAAAGTATTGTGGATGATATACTTGATAATCTTGATACAAAGCAAAAAGCGAAGGAAGTACAATAGGTTTATTAGATGAAGCAAGTGGAGTGTAGGGGCTCTGCTTGCTTTTTTGTTTATTGGACAGCAGTGAAGTATAAGCAGTGCAGCGTGTCCAATAAAGAGGTATATTGGACAACTTCGAAGGAAAAGTCGCTACTCGTGTCCGATAAAGAGGATTATCGGACTGCTTTGACTGTAAAAGCGGTCGCCTGTGTCCGATAAAAAGGTTCATTGGCCAGCTTCGAAGGAAAAGTAGCTACCCGTGTCCGATAAAAAGATTTATTGGTCAGCTTCGAAGGAAAAGTAGCTCCTTGTGTCCGATAAAAAGGTTTATTGGCCAGCTTCGAAGGAAAAGTAGCTCCTTGTGCCCGATAAAAGGGTTTATTGGCCAGCTTCGAAGGAAAAGTAGCTTCCGTGTCCAATAAAAAGGTTTATTGGCCAGCTTCGAAGGAAAAGTAGCTACCCTTGTCCGATAAAAAGGTTTATTGGCCAGCTTCGAAGGAAAAGTAGCCCCTTGTGTCCGATAAAAGGGTTTATTGGCCAGCTTCGAAGGAAAAGTAGCTTCCGTGTCCGATAAAAAGATTTATTGGCCAGCTTCGAAGGAAAAGTAGCCCCTTGTGTCCGATAAAAGGGTTTATTGGCCAGCTTCGAAGGAAAAGCCGCTTCCGTGTCCGATAATAAAATTTATCAGCCAGCCCGGAAGAAGGCTGCCACTGTATCCAATAAAAGGTTTATTGGATGACTGCAAGCAAAGGACAAAAGTTGAGCATCATTCACCATTCCAAAAACTCAATCAACAGTTCAAAGTGATTACGAGCATATAGTTCAACCACAATCGAGCACTTACAACACCAAAAATTCATCTCCAAAAGCCAAAAAGAGCATCCAATTAGCCTAAACTAACTAATGGATGCACCTTTGAAGGTATTACTTAGAAACAGTTGTTCCTTGGAAGTAGTGAGTAATAATTTGTTCAGCTGTCCAGCCTCTTTCAGCTAAGCCTTTTGCTCCATATTGGCTCATGCCGATACGGTGGCCCCAGCCTTTTCCGTTAAGAGTCACAGACGTAATGTTTCCAGTGCCTTCATTTGTGATGACACCGTTTGCTGTTTGAATAGAAACGTTAGAATCGGTTAATGTAACTTCTCCACTTGCTGTTAGTACTTTTTGTCCCTTCATATCTCCAATGGTAGAAGTGCCGCTGTCTGTTTGAACGGAGAGTTCTTGTGAAACAGATCCATTAAGCTGGATGTCAAACCAATTGGATTGTAGTTTATTGTATAGCAAAGGATTGTTGATAGGGAAAAGGTCGCGAATAACGGACTCATTGCCAGTAACCGTTTTGTCGCCAGCAGATGTTTTTAAGGTAACCCCTTTTACTTCTCCGTTTGCCCCAGATTTATTTAATATGACATCATAGATTTGTGCAGATAAATCAGTGAAACCAAATGATTTAAGCAGTGTCTCAGCAGAGAATGTTTCAGTCCAATTACTATACGGAGACGACTCATATGGGTCCTCTACTGAAACAAGATACGGAAAGTTTTCTTGCTTCGAATTCCACACATCTCCTACATTGGCTGTTCTGCCGCCGCTCGTAGAAAAGAAGAATGTTTGAATCGGCTTGCCGTTATATTTAACAAGTAAGCCTTCAGTTTCTTTAATAGCTGCATTCGTTCTAGGATCTTCACCTGTATAACCACGATAGACTTGGCTCGCAGCGGTGCTTGTCAGCATCATCGTATTCGCCGCATAGCTTCTTGCAGAAATGGCTTGGGCTTTTAGGGCTTCTTTATGAAAGGAGGCAGGCATTTCACTAGGAACCACACCTTTTAGATAATCCTCCATATCTAGAAAATTAATAATCTCAATTTTACTTCCATTTGGTTTTAAGAAGAAGCTTCCTCTGTAAGTGATGCCATTGCTGACTCTTACTAGAGAGGTGCTTGAGTTTATTTTCTCTTGTAAATCAAAGCCTTTTACCGCATTTAGGCTTTTCCCGCTGAAAGAAACGTTAACATTTGTATTATCCTTTTTTACTGTTAGAACCGTTCCTTGAGGGATATCGGTTATTTCCCCAGAATCTCTGTTGCTTAATTGATAGTTTCCATTCACAGTCATTGTTACACTTGCCGCTAAATGAACAGAGACATTTACTTCTTGGGGATAGCTGACTAGATCTGCTGCTTTAGAGTTAGTCGGAAGATAGACAAGTAGGATCAATAAACTAGCAAGAATCGCAGTGAATTTTTTCAATTTATTTCACCTCGCTAAGAGTCCCGGATATCCAACCTTTAACTCCAGCAGAAGTTTCAGCATTGTACCAAATTTCGCCTTTTGTATTAGTAAATGTTGAAATATACTTCAGCGTTGTTCCCTTTGGCAGAGTTTGAAGAACAGCATAACTTGTCGTAGCCCCTTTACGTAAATAAACCTCACCAGTCGTTACGACTTGTGTTGGGCCACTCGTGCTAGGCTTTGTTACAGATACTTCGTTAGAGAACACCCATCCTTTTAACGTAGCTGAAAGTTCAACACGATACCATAGGCCGGTAGCTGAATTAAATTTATCAATAACTTTTAGAGACGTTCCTTTTGTTTGAGTAGCAATGACCTTGTAATCCTTTGTTGCTCCTGAGTGAATATTTACCGTTGCATTAGCCGCATATACAGTGGATGGCAGGTCTCCAGTTGCTGGTGGCTCTGTTGTTGTAGGCGGTGGTGTTACTGGGTTTGTGCCTACTTGAGATAATTGTGTTTTAAGACTATTAATCTCTTGCTGCTGTGAATTAATCTTATTCTCTAATTCCGTTAATTTTGTTTTCATTGGATTTAATTGGGATGTAACCCAATCAACACTTGCTAATACAACATTGCTAGAAGCTTTCATAGCCTGGGGAGTTGCCAAAATAGCGCCCGCTCCAATGCTAAGTGTCAATGCTCCAGCAACGATTATGTTTTTAGATCGGTTCATTTTTTTTCCCCCTATGTAGTTTATACGAAAAAAATTGGGTATTTTTAAAGAAATACCCAAATTCATTTTACATATAGTAGATTAACATAATTCCCTTTGTCAGGAAATAGGTTACAAGATTTTAGAAGTTGTTAAAGTATTCCTCTAACCCTTTTGCGATTCCAATAGCTGCTTTTTTACGGAATTCGGTAGTTTTTAACAGTGCTTCCTCTTGTTTATTCGATAGGTACGCTAATTCAACTAGAACACTTGGAAGCTCATTCATACGATTTACATAGAATTCTTGTTCCTTAACCCCTCTGTTATATGTGTTCATTGAAGAGATCATATTCTTCTGAACAGCATCTCCTAGGGTTTTACTCCGTGGACCATTATAATTAACAGTTGAATTATAGTAGGTAGTTGTTCCTTTAGCTGTTGCCGAAGCAGAATCGCTATGAATACTGATAAACGCATCTGCGTGGGACTTGTTGGCAATAGCTGTTCTCTCAGAAAGTTCTAAAAAGATATCCGTGCTACGGGTTAAAGTCACAATGGCTCCATATGCTTCTAGTTGTTCTTTAAGTAATAAGGCGGTCCCTAAAGTCACTTCTTTTTCTCTTAAGCCAGTAGCACCAATTGCACCTGTATCCTTGCCTCCATGCCCGGCATCCACAATAATATGCTTGCCTAGCAACCCAAATGGTACGATCTTGATCGATAGCTTGTCATTATAATTTCTTAATGTAAAAGTGTATCCCGGTTCAAAAGTAATAATAATAGATTGTTCACTTCCAGAAGCAATCGTTTCAATCGACTGAATCCCGGTAATTTTATCTTTTGGCAGATCTACTCCAGTTAATCCTCCAGTCAGCTTTAATCGGTTGGAAGATAAAGTAGAGTAGGAGATAGAAAATTTACTTGATTTTTTCCAATTTAAGTATTGATCTCCTTCTAAGCTTGTCACTTCAGGAGAAAGAAGCTTCTTATCAATTAGTTGAAGGGAATCAATATATGTGCCTTGAATCCAGCCTGTATTCCCTGCTGCACTCTTAACTTGCAGCCATTGCTGGCCAAGAGAATTTGTAAATTCACCTACAATAGTGATTTTACTATTCTTTTTAAGAACTTCTTTGACTTTATATTGTGTGGAAGCTCCTGAGTATAAATTAATACTGGTAGTGTTAACAATTAGAGTTGTTCCAATACTAAAAGAGGGCTGAGTAGAAACGACTGATTCATGGACCCAAACAGTTTGATTGGAGCTGTTAATCGCTTTATACCAAAGATCTCCATTAGCATCATATTCTTTACCTATTGCTTTTAATAGAGTTCCTTTTGTTGCTTGATCAATGACAGATTCATCTGTGGAAGGACCTGTTCGTAAATTCGCAACCGCCACACTAACATATAAATCAAGGTTCAGTGCCTCCGTTGTATTAATGGAATTTGCTGGGATCCAGCCCACTAATGTTGGAGTCACTTCCACTCGTAACCACACTGCACCATTTGCATTAGTAAAGGTATCAATTATTTTTACTTTTTGGTTTAGTGAAAGCTTTGTTACAGATAAATAAGATTCAGTAGCACCTTTCCTAACGTCTAACCCGTTCTGTTGACTGTAAACATAGCTGCCAATCTCCGGAAGTGCTGGTGTGTCAGGAGTTGTTTCAGTATCAGGGGGACTTGGCAGGTTTGCAGCAGGTTTAAATGCATCCTCGTGAATCCATCCCCTAATTGTTCCTAGGTCTGCCCGATACCATGTTTCGCCCGCAGCATTTTTAAAAGTGTCTATGATCGTAACCTTTTGGTTTTTATTTACATATGTAACAATGCTGTAGGAACTAGTGGCCCCTTTTCTAACGGCAGTTTTATCTGACTGAATAAGTTTACTTTCTGTAACAGGTGGGGCAGGCTTTGAATCGCTTACCGGCGTCAAGTAATTTTGTATGACCCATCCTTTTACAGATCCAGTTTCGATTCGATACCATAGTTCGCTGTTACTATTTGTATAGGTATCAATAATCTTAACTTTTGTTCCTTTTGCTAGTTTGGCTACGACTGAATAAGAGGTGGTTGCCCCTTTTCTAACATTTACTTGGTCCTCTGTTATCGTTGCTTGGCTTCCTGCTTGTAATGAAGTCTGGCTGCTTTGCTTAGCTGTAAAATTGCTAGCTAATCCCCATCCTTGTTTGCTACCTAAATCTACTCTATACCATGTTTCTCCTGTTGAGTTTGTAAATTCATCAATAACGGTTACGTTTTTTCCTATCGGAAGAGATGTTATAACAGGATAGGCAGTGGTTGCGCCTTTTCTTATCTCAACATTTTGGTCGGTAAACATGTTGGTCGGAGTAGTCAGGTTCTCAGCTTGTACGAGGGCAGGAAATAAAGCAGCAGTAGCAAGAACAGAAGAAGCAATCAATTTTTTCAAAGTTTTTCCCTCCGTCGACAAATATTATATTGTTTTCTATCTTATTCTAGCGAATTTTGTCTAATGTTCCAACCCGAAAAAGCAAATATAGGCATTTATGATTAGGAAAAATTGTAAGGAGGAAAATAGTGGAGAGTAATAATGAGATAATATGGAATGTTTTGGAGGAGATTTAATAGATTTCAGGCAGATTCCGCGGGTTAAGATGAAGGTTCTAGTAACCTTTGGAGTGTTAAAAATAAAAAAGCCGCCATTGCTGGCAGCCCTATCAAGATCATAATCTGTTAAAAAAAGAAAACTAGTATTTTTCACCTGAAGCTTGTTCAGACGCATTAGAATCCGATGATTGATTATCGGTTATATTGTTAGAAGATATATTGTTTAATGAGTTGTTTAAAATGGTGCTTATTTCTTTAATAGATTCATCTTCCGGTATATAGTAATAAATACCATTTATTGTTTGGTCATAGCCTTTTAAAGCTAGGTTCTGAATTTCTGTGTTTTTTAGCTTTGAATACAACTTTACAAAACTCGCAAACTTAGATGGGGGAATGTTCGTTTTCACATTCTCACCTAAATCACCGAGAATATCATCAATTTTTGTAATAGATCCGAAAGAAGTACCTTTATCGATAATCGCTTTTATTACTTCTTTTTGTCTTTCATTACGTCCCTTATCACCTTGTGGATCCTTTTTTCTCATTCGAACGTAAGCTAACGCCTCGTTTCCGTTTAAATCCATCTTTCCTTCATAAAACGTTTTCCATTTTAAGCTTCCAGTTAATTGAGCTTTAAATGTAAAAGGAACATTTACTTGAACGCCGCCAAGCGTGTTTACGATGTCTTCGAATCCTTCGAAATTTGTGGTGATATAGTAATCAATGGGCACATCCAATAATTGATTAATGGTATCAATAGTAGATTCTACACCGCCATAGCTATAGGACTCAGTAATTTTGGTTTTAAAACCAGCTGAAGGAACCATTGTTCTTGTGTCCCGAGGGATGCTAAGCATGGAAACTTCCTCGGTTTGAGGATTGACGGTTACAAGCATGAGTACGTCCGATCTCTTCCCGCCACCTTGTTCGTCTATCCCTAATAGTAAGATATTAAAAGCATCCTTAGTAATCTTAACGTCTTCTGTCCGATGATTTTTAATTTTATCGCGATCAATTTCCTGATAAATATTGTCACTGGCTAATTTCGCTTGGTAAAATAAATTAAAAACAAAATAGGATCCGCCGCCTATTATGAGGAGCAGAAAAAAGAGAACAGTGTTACGCCAAATGCGCTTTTTCTTGCCCTTTCTCCTATTAGACCTAGATTTAGACATTCTATCCCCACTTTTATCATAATATAGTAATTTTTTGAATTTTAAAAAACACGATGGAACAATAGTTAATTTTACCGAAATTATATGCAATCGTAAATATAATTATTTTCCCACTACTTCCTCCAAATAAAGCTGGTCACCTTTTGAAATAACCCCTTGGCCATTCGTCAACTCAACCATCCAGTTAATAAAATTCTCGGTTTGCTCTTCTTCAACAAAAGTTTCAAATTCTACATTATCGAGATAATGAATGTCCTTAATCGTGTATACGGAGGAGCGCAGTTCATTTTCGAGCTTTCCAAGCCATGTGTAGTCTACTTTCGTGTGCATGACTCTCATTAATTTCCGTTCGACAATGCCCGTTGCATCAATGCCTTCGGAGGTAGCTTTGCCGTATGCGCGGATGAGACCGCCAGCACCAAGCTTAATGCCGCCGAAGTAGCGGGTAATGACGACTACTGTATCTTTTAAATGTTTCTTCTTCAGTACTTCAAGAATAGGAACACCTGCTGTGCCGCTAGGTTCTCCATCGTCATTTGCCTTTTGAATTTGATCGTTTTCGCCAATCATATAGGCTGAGCAGTTATGAGTTGCGTCCCAGTGTTTTTTCTTAATTTGACCAATAAAGTCCTGAGCTTCCGCTTCGGTCTCAGCTCTTGTCACGTAAGCAATGAAGCGAGATTTCTGAATGACAATTTCGTGTTCACCGTAGCCTTTAACTGTATAGTAACGGGGCAGCATTAGAAACCGCTCCTTTCTGTTCTAATTCACCTTTCTTCATTATAATTCGACACGAATCGAAACATCAATGAAAAAGGGAAAAGTAACATCTAATTCCAAAATATAATTAAAATGAAAAATACCCCACGTTTTGTAATGTAATTTTAATATTGCGTATTTGGGGCCATGATATAATAACACTATCTTTGTAGTGGAAATCCATCATATGTATCGTGAGCTAATAAATACTAAATATAGAAGAATGAATTTAGGATTTGTATACAAGTAGAGTCATTATACTAGGATATAAGACACAGAGAAAAAACTCAAGCATGAGTCTTTTTACCGAATTTTGTTCCAATTGGTATATTTTAATGGCAAGAATGATAGTATCTCTTATTAAATAAAGCTAATATAATGAGTATAGGTGAAGGGCTATTATTTTTATAAAGAGAGGTCCAGGAATTAGACTTTTCTGCCCCCTGTAAGGCAAAACAAAGAACATTTGTATGTGCAGGAAGCCTTGCTTGCCGCCAAATTGAGTTAGAGCCTAGTGAATCTGATTTGATTTCACATTTGGGAATTTTTAGGTGTCTAATCATTGGAGGAATCTTATGACGAAGAAATTTGACACGAATACTCTTGATATGATTTTAGAAAAAATGGTTGAAACCGTCGGAGCCAGTAAGGATGAAGTGTTTCGAATTGGTGAGCAATGCCGGAAAGAGCATCTGTCATTAGCAGATGAGCTTAAAGAAGTGAAGGTGCTAGTTAAGAAGTCTATCGATGAAGGGGACAAGCTGGAGGCGCAGACCCGTTTTGCTAGAAAGAAGCTTTCTGAGGTTAGTAAGCACTTTAAGGATTACTCGGAGGCTGAGGTGCGGGAGGCCTATGAGAGGGCCCACCGCCTGCAAATGGACTATTCCATGAATCAGCAGTTAGAGAGGCAGCTTCGGGACAGGCGGGATGATATTGAACGAAGGCTTGTCGGCTTAAATGAAACAATTGAACGTGCTGAGCATCTCATTTCGCAAATTTCAGTCGTCATGAATTATTTAACGAGCGATCTGAGGCAGGTTGGCGAAATGCTTGAAAATGCCAAGCTCAAGCAGGAGTTCGGCTTGAAGATCATTGAAGCCCAAGAAGAAGAACGCAAGCGCCTGTCGCGTGAAATTCATGATGGTCCCGCACAGATGATGGCGAATGTGATGATGCGCTCAGATTTAATTGAACGGGTGTATAAGGAGCAGGGGGGACCTGCAGCGATAGGAGAAATTAGGGATCTTAAGAAAATGGTCCGCAATGCGCTGTATGAGGTTCGCCGGATTATTTATGACCTGCGTCCGATGGCACTTGACGATCTAGGCTTAGTACCTACCCTCAAAAAATACTTAGGAACGATCGAAGAATATCATAAGACCATTCGAATTGATTATTCTGTTATTAAAGAAGAGCAGCGTCTGCCTGCTCAATATGAAGTCGCTCTTTTCCGCCTTATTCAGGAGTCTGTGCAAAATGCATTAAAGCATGCTAATGCCAATCTCATCACAGTTAGGCTTGAAATCAACTGTTCCAGAATAACGGTTGTCATTAAAGACGATGGAAAAGGCTTTGACATGCAAGAAAAGAAAAATAATTCATTTGGCATCATGGGTATGAGAGAACGGGTTGAGTTGCTAGAAGGGCAGCTTTCCATTGATTCTGTTCTTGGAAAAGGGACCATTGTCACTATTCAGGTTCCATTAAATTTGTAGCTAATTGTTTTTACTCTTGTGAAAAATGATTTTCTAAATAAATATTTCTGTATAAAATGAGTTTAGTAAATTTTCAGTAGAGCTGATGCAAGGCATTTACATCGGCTTCCTTACAAGTTATCACAGCAAAGAATTTAAAAAGAAGTAATGAAAAATAGACAAAATTTGATTCAATTATTGGGAGGGAACACTAGTGACTACAAAGATTGTCATAATCGATGACCACCAGTTATTTAGAGAAGGCGTAAAGAGAATATTAGACTTTGAAAAATCATTCACTGTTGTAGCAGAGGGAGATGACGGCTCAGAAGCACTAGGGCTTGTAGAAAAACATCAGCCTGATGTAGTCATCATGGACATTAATATGCCAAATATCAATGGTGTTGAGGCAACTAAACAATTAATTGAAAAGTACCCAGATTCAAAGGTCATCATTCTATCTATTCACGATGACGAGAACTATGTTTCTCACGCCCTTAAGACTGGCGCAAGTGGATATTTATTAAAAGAAATGGATGCTGATGCATTAATTGAAGCTGTTAAAGTTGTTGCTGATGGCGGCTCGTACCTGCATCCAAAGGTTACGCACAACCTTGTGAATGAATACCGCCGCCTTGCTCTAGAAGAGGCAGGCAAGGGTGGAGCGTATACGCAAACAGTAGAAATACGCCGCCCGCTGCACTTACTAACACGCCGCGAATGTGAAGTTCTTCAGCTTTTAGCTGACGGCAAGAGCAACCGTGGCATCGGTGAATCGATTTTCATCAGTGAGAAAACAGTTAAAAACCACGTAAGTAACATTCTTCAGAAAATGAATGTTAATGATCGCACACAAGCCGTTGTTGTGGCGATTAAAAATGGATGGGTGGAAGTTCGGTAATTGGTTCTTTTCACTTATAGAGTTGTTCTATGTACTGGTTTTAGTGAAATCTAATCGAAAACATGTACATAGGGCATTAAATATGCTAGAAAAAAACGCGTGATGGCAAAATGAAATTACAAAGCCATCACGTGTTTTTATTATTTTATTAGGGCAGCTGCCATTGTTTGCAGGAGTGAATTTATTTTCGAACCTCTTTTCCGTGCACATTCAATCATGAGAACTATTTCAATAACTTCTTTAGGAGAAGAAACTTCTAATAACCAGTCCGCCAATTCATTCCCGCTAATACTTCCATTATTTATTGGTACCTTAATGGATTTATAGCGGCTTAGTTCCTTTTTTAATACATTCGTCTTATATTCATAAACCGTTTTAATTGTTGTTTCGCTTGGATTGTTTTTTAAAAAGACGGTTTTCATTCTAATCATTCCTCACAAAAAAATCGGGGACACTACATTAATAACGTTATTTTATCAAAAAACCAAACTTACAATAAACGGTAAATTATGTATATGAAGTTTTATGTGTAAAAAACAGGAACTATCAAGTTTTTATCAGAGGTGCATACCTCCCCTATCTGCCCCTTTTATTATAAATGCATTTCCCTTAAATTTCATATAGAATGGACTTTAAGTATAGAAGAAAATAAGGATGGTAGAAAATGACGAAAACGGCCATTGTTACCGATAGTACTGCTTACATCCCGAAGGAGCTGCGGGAAAAGCTAAATATTCATATGATCCCCCTTAGTGTAAACTTTGGGAATGAAACATATCAGGAAGAAATGGAAATCAGTGCTGCTGATTTTTATGAAGAGGTAAGACGAAGAGACCTTCCGACCACTTCACAGCCTCCTGTCGGTCAATTTGTTGAGCTTTTTAATAACTTGGCAAAGGAAAATGAGGCGGTCGTTAGCATACATCTATCTAGCGGAATTAGCGGAACCTTTCAGGGTGCTGTTTCAGCAGGAAATATGGCAGAGGGAATTGAAGTATACCCGTTCGATTCAGAGATTAGCTGCATGGTGCAGGGCTTTTATGTTCTGGAAGCAGCTGAAATGGCGGCAGCAGGCAAAACTCCACAAGAAATTCTCGCCCGTTTAGAGGAAATGAAACAGTCTGTCCGTGCGTATTTTATGGTAGACGACCTATCTCATCTACAGCGGGGCGGAAGACTTTCCAGTGCACAGGCACTAATCGGCAGCTTACTCCAAGTAAAACCACTACTCCATTTCGTAGACAAGAAAATCGTTCCTTTCGAAAAAATCCGCACACGAAAAAAAGCCTTAAAGCGTGTAGTTGACCTGTTGGCGGAAGACGCTAAATCTGGTGAGCCATACAGAACAGTCATTATTCATGCTAATCGTGAAGAAGAGGCTTATGAGTGGAAATCAGAGCTTGAAGTGCAATTGCCGAATGTTGAATTTATGGTTAGCTATTTCGGTCCAGTTATTGGCACGCACCTTGGCGAAGGCTCGATGGGACTTGGCTGGGTGAAGAAGTAATAGGGATGCGCCATTCGTTTGGGTGGCGCTTATTGGATGGTTTTAATAAATTTGAAGAATGTCTTGGAATATTTTAAATTGAATTTAGTGAAAATTAATCCAATTCGTTACAAATTTTGCGAGAATCAGTGGAAAATAACTTTAAAGTGTATTAAATTTAATAGGATGTTATTTTATATGGGTCTCTTTAGGGGTATATCCGCGACTTTCAAGGTATATCCGTGACTTTCAAGATATATCCGCGACTTTCGAGATATATCCGCGACTTTTCGAGATATATCCGCGACTTTCGAGATATATCCGCGACTTTCGAGATATATCCGCAACATTCAAGATATATCGGCGAATTTCGAGATATATCCGCGACTTTCAGGATATATCGACAACCTTCCGGATATATCAGCGACGTCTAGGATATATCGGCGCTATTCGAGATATATCAGCAACTCCCACAATATATCCCCGAACTACAATTCTATCCACGAGGTGATCAATATTGCGATTTTCCATATCAAATCAACAAATCATTCCTGACCAACTTCTAACTACCTCAGAAAAAACTCTTCAAATCTCAGCTATCGAAAATATTCCTCAACAAACACTAAATCCTAACTTTCCCTTCAATCAAGAACTCCAACTGCAATTAACCGGAAAACAGCTCCTACTAGATGATCTTCCTTATTCTATTGAAATCATTCAAAAACATTATGAAAATGGCTTTCTCGCTTATCGAAAAGGCATTACCAAAGATGGCAGCAAGCATCTTTGCGAGCGATGCGGCAATCGGGACAAGCTGTTTTTGGCATCGTTTCCATGTGCAAGATGTGGGGAGGAATGTGTATATTGCCGGAAATGTTTGATGATGGGGAGAGTGAGCACATGTACTCCGCTAATCAGCTGGACAGGTCCTGCTCTTCATATAGAATGTGCTGACCCCCCACTTTCTTGGGAAGGGACATTATCCGATGGACAGCGAACAGCATCCCAGCGAGTTGTTCAAGCGGTTCAAGAGAACAAGGAACTATTAGTTTGGGCAGTTTGTGGCGCAGGAAAAACCGAGGTGCTTTTTGAAGGAATCAGCGAAGCGCTCTCAAGTGGTAAAAGAGTGTGTCTAGCTACACCAAGAACCGATGTCGTCTTCGAGCTCACTCCAAGACTAAAAAAGGTATTCTCAAATATTCCTGTCGCTTCCTTATACGGCGGAAGTGAGGACCGCTATCTGAATGCACCACTCACTATAACCACCACACACCAGCTCCTTCGCTTTTACGAAGCATTCGACACAGTCATTTTGGATGAAGTTGATGCTTTCCCCTACTCCGTTGACGCAACACTTCAATATGCAGTCCGCCAATCCCGAAAGCCTATATCATCCATGATCTACCTCACGGCTACTCCTAATGAAAAATGGCAAAAAGAATGCCGGCAAGGAAAAAGAGAATTTGTCACCATTCCCGCACGATTTCATCGCCACCCTCTCCCGGTTCCGAGATTCCGATGGTGCGGCAACTGGGAAAAACAGCTTAAAAAAGAACGACTGCCCCCGAACGTCATTCAATGGATCAAACTACGTCTTGATTCCGGAAAGCAGTGTCTCCTATTTGTCCCCAAAATTGATAAAATGGAAAAAATTATTCCCCTCGTAAGAAAATTACACACAAACATAGAAGCAGTCCATGCAGAAGACCCAAAGCGGAAGGAGAAAGTACAAGCGATGAGGAACAAAGAAACCTTAATGCTGCTCACAACAACCATTTTAGAAAGGGGTGTGACCTTCCCGAATATTGATGTAGCTGTTTTAGGAACAGAGGATCGGATTTTTACTGAAAGCGCGCTTGTTCAAATTGCCGGGCGGGTTGGCAGGAGTTCACTAGCTCCAGACGGCGATATTACGTTTTTTCACTACGGAAAAACAGAAGCGATGATCCGCGCTAAAAAACAAATTCTCAAAATGAATGATGAAGCGAGAAAGAAAGGATTGATCGATTATTAACTACTGTCTTGTTTGTCACACAGAGATAACTCCGCAAATAGGCTGGACCGCCTTATTTTCTAGAGAAGAGGATGCTCCGTTATGTACGTCATGCTTTGAAAAATTTGAACTTATTGAAGGGGACACATGCCGGAATTGTGATCGACCATTAGAGAAACTAGAACCGCAATATAAAGTTCAAGATCAATGCCTGGATTGTGTCCGCTGGGAGGAGGATCCTCAATGGGCAGGAGCTTTGGAGAAAAACTACTCTGTTGTCACCTACAATGATTTTGCGAAAGAAGTAATGGCGCAATTTAAATATCGAGGTGACTATGTACTTGCCTACGTTATTGCCCCTTTAATAAAAAAGAAACTTACCTTGATTCCCTTTAACTCCATCGTTCCAATTCCACTAAGTAACGAGCGCCAATATGAACGCGGCTTTAACCAAACAGAAGGGATCATTCGAGCTTGCCGCTACACTCCTGCTGACGTGCTCACCCGAACCCATACTGAAAAACAATCGAAGAAATCCCGCTCAGAACGAATCCATTTAGAGCAAGTCTTTCAAATTAAAAACCCCGTATCTAATCAAAAAATCCTCCTTATAGACGATATTTATACAACAGGCTCCACACTCCGGCATGCGGCTAAATGTTTAAAAGCAGCAGGTGCTCAAACTGTCAGATCTCTTACCTTTATTCGGGGCTAGTAAAAATTCGCTAATCTGCCATTTCTTAAACAAAAATATTTAGATATAATGAAGAAAAAATAGAGACAATCATCATAAGGGGGAGAAACCATGGCAGAACTCATTAATTGCCCAAACTGCGACAGTATTTTTGTCAAAAATAAATTCCGCGACGTCTGTGATAAGTGTTGGAAAGAAGAAGAGAAAGCCTATGAATCTGTCTATAAATTCATGCGCAAGCGCGAAAACCGGGCAGCAACAATGAAGCAGGTTGTAGATGCTACCGGGGTTGAAGAGGAACTAATCTTAAAATTTATCAAAGCAGGCCGTCTTCAATTAACTCAATTCCCGAATCTTGGTTACCCTTGTGACAAATGCGGGGCAATTATCCGTACTGGGAAGTTATGTGATAAGTGTACAGAGGAATTGAAGAAGGATCTGCAAATTCATTCTTCTGAGGAAGAGCGCAGGAAGGAAATTGAAAGAAGAGACAAGCAAGCTACATATTTTGCTGTGGATGAAAAGTTTAGGAAGCGGTAGATTTTAGGATATCTTTATTGATATCCTTATTTTTTTGTCTTTTTCCCCTTCGTCAAAATGCCTCCCCTAATAATATCCAGCCAAACAAAGTTTAATATTATTTGGTTTAATCCGATATAAATTTCAGAAAGCAATGTACGGGAGTGGAACATATGCAAATAAACAATCAGTCGTCTCTTAGTCCTTCAGCTATTTTAGAGAGTTCAATAGAATTAAAGGAAGGCGCAGTTTATCGTGCTAGCATCAAGGAAAGAGTTTCTGATCATGAAGCTATTTTACAAATAAGAGGCAAAGAACAACTTGCTCGTTTTGAAGATGGTGTCCCAGCTTCAGGAAATCGGGTAACGATACAGGTTAATGAAAAAAATGATGGGATCATTAACGTGAAAACTATTGAAGCAGAAAGCGCCAAGCCTTTAGGAAGCTCTCAAGTTTCAAATGAAGAAGCAGTATTAAAAAGCCTTGGACTAACTGGAAAAGAGAGTTCAAGTTTAAAACAGGCTGTACAAATCCTTTTAGACAAGGGCTCTCCTTTATCCAAAGAAACCGTTCAGGATGTTAAAGAGTTCATGGATAAAGCGAACGGAACAATAGAATCCAAAATTGAAACGGTTAAAGCTCTTGCAAACAAACGACTAGAGCCCACACAGCCCCAGCTGCGGGCAATACATGAAGCTTTGCATGGCAAGCCGTTAAATGAATTGCTGACAAACATTGCAAAAGAAATTGATCCGGATTTTAAACTAGAAAGCAATGATACAAAGTTACAAGCAAAAGCAAATACTATTTTGAATCCTGTTGAAACAGAGAAGCCAGCCCAAGTACAGGAATCAATTAGTGAAAACATAAAATCAAAAAACTCAGCTATATCTAATCAATTAAGCGAGCTAGTCCGAAAAAGCCGAGAAATGGTGGAAAAGGAGCCAGATCTTAAAAAAGCCATTCAGCAAATAAAAGAAGAAATTATAAAAAATCCCAAAATGGACCGTAAATTGGCACAAAAGGTTGAAAAGGCTGCAACAGAAGCAGAAAAGCTTCAAACCGTTGGAAGAGATAGACTGCTTCAGGCTTTAAAAAGCGCAGAAGAGCAGCTCATAAGAAAAGAGCAGCAACAGGCCCAAGCAAGCGTCTCAACTACACAAAAAACAGGAACGTTACCAATTACTAAGGAAGGGAATTTGGCTAGCCTTGTATCGGAATTACAAAATGAAGTTTCAAAAAGTCCGAACCTGCCAAAATCCATTGAGCAAATAAAAGAATTAATTGTGGAGAATCCGCGATTTTCTAAGGAAATCGCCGATAAAGCAAGCCAGGCCGTAAAAGAAGCTGTCATTCTAGCAAAACAGGGTAGAATGACAACGGGAAAAGAGGTATTAAATAGAGCGCTAGCTAATATTGCAGAAGCAGTTGAAAGAGCGAATGTTGATTCTCGACCAAGTGATGTGGTTAAAGAGGTTAAAGCAGAAGTGCAAAGGGATCCTGATTTACTGCGGGTTATAGAAAAGGTACGTGACCAAGTCGTTAACAATCCAAAAATAGATCGAGAAGTAGCACAAAAAGTGGAGCAGGCGCTGAAGGAAGCGAATCAGCTCCAGCAGATAGGCAAGGAATCAATTGGTCGAGAACGCCTTCAACAGGTATTAGCTAAGGCAGAAGTTGAGTTAAAGCAGTTAGAATCTCGTCAGCCAGTACAGCAGGCTCAACCTGAACGTGTAACGAATGAACAGCGCCCAAGCGAAGTAGTAAAGAATGTAAAAGTAGAAATCCAAAGAGAACCAGAACTTCAAAAAGCAATAGAAAAAGTTCGTGACCAAGTCGTTAACAATCCAAAAATAGATCGAGAAGTAGCGCAAAAAGTGGATCAGGCGCTGAAGGAAGCGAATCAGCTCCAGCAGATAGGCAAGGAATCAGTTGGTCGAGAACACCTTCAACAGGTATTAGCTAAGGCTGAAGTTGAATTAAAGCAATTAGAATCCCGTCAGCCAGTTCAGCAGGCTCAATCTGAACGTGTAACGAATGAACAGCGCCCAAGCGAAGTAGTAAAGGATGCAAAAGCGGAAATCCAACGAGAACCAGATCTACAAAAAGTAATAGAAAAAGTTCGCGAACAAGTAGTAAATAATCCAAAAATAGACCGAGAAGTAGCACAAAAAGTGGACCAGGCTCTAAAGGAAGCGAATCAGCTCCAGCAGATAGGCAAGGAAGATCGCCTTCAACAGGTATTAGCTAAGGCAGAAGTTGAGTTAAGGCAGTTAGAATCCCGTCAGCCAGTACAGCAGGCTCAACCTGAACGTGTAACTAATGAACAGCGCCCAAGCGAAGTAGTAAAGGATGTAAAAGCAGAAATCCAACGAGAACCAGATCTTCAAAAAGTAATAGAAAAAGTTCGCGACCAAGTCGTCAACAATCCAAAAATAGACCGAGAAGTAGCGCAAAAAGTGGAGCAGGCGTTGAAGGAAGCGAATCAGCTCCAGAAGATAGGTAAGGAATCAGTTGGTCGAGATCACCTTCAACAGGTATTAGCAAAAGCAGAAGTTGAATTAAAGCAGTTAGAATCGCGTCAGCCAGTACAGCAGGTTCAACCTGAACGTGTAAGTAATGAACAGCGCCCAAGCGATGTAGTTAAGGATGTAAAAGCAGAAATCCAACGAGAACCAGATCTTCAAAAAGCAATAGAAAAGGTAGGTGACCAAGTCGTTAACAATCCAAAAATAGATCGAGAAGTAGCGCAAAAAGTGGAACAGGTGCTTAAGGAAGCGAATCAGCTCCAGCAGATAGGCAAGGAAACTATTGGTCGAGATCGCCTTCAACAGGTATTAGCTAAGGCAGAAGTTGAGTTAAAGCTGTTAGAATTGCGTCAGCCAGTTCAGCAAACTCATCCAGACCAAAATATTAATGAACCTCGCCCGAGCGATTCCCGACAACCTTCTCAAACAGTCCCTAGTCAGCAAGCAACCGATATTGAAACAGAATCGAATTTTAAACAAATTGAAAATCCGCTCAATCAAAAAACTCAAATTAGTGATACGATTCAAAACCTTAGAACACAAATACAAACTGAAACTGATACTAATAAAGTTTTACAAAAGGTGCAGGAACTTGTTGTTAACAATAAAGAAATAGACCCAGAAATCTCAAAGGGCATTGAACGACTTGCAAAACAAGCAAACCAATTAGACCAGGCTGGAAGAGAGCGTTTAATTAAAATGCTGCAACAGGTAGAGTCCGCTCTAAAACAGGAGACCCCAGCAGAAGATGGCATCAACACTAACAAGCCGGAACAACCTGGTTCCAAGATAGATCAGGCTTTTAATAACATAAAAAATAGCGAAGCAATAGAGGAAGTTAAGCCACAAGGAGTAAAGGCATCCGAATCATTAAATCAGGCATTGAAATTATTGCAAAAAGAACCAAATTTAGAACAGGCACTTGAGCAAGTTAGAAAGGAAATCACTAGTAACCCAAATGTAGATTTAAAAACCATTGAGCGAACAGAAAAAGCTATCAATCAAGCCAATCAGCTTCTCAATCGTGGTAGAGAAATTGCAGCTCGTCAACAAATGACAAAAGAATTAACTGATTTAGAGCAAGAGATAACAAAATCTGAACCAAAAGCACCTCAAGATTCATCTCAGTATGATCTTGATGAACAGCTGCAATCATTGCAAATCCAATCAAAAGATATTCTGGTTACTAAGGTTACTCAAAAACTAGCTCAAGCCACACAAGATTTTCGTGAACTTAAGCGGGAAATATCCAGAAGTCTTGATAATGTCCATCGCTTAGTTGGAACGTTTAAAAATAACGCCTATCCACAGGCAAAACAAATGCTAGAAACGGCAATAAGTAAGCTTGATAACGCTATATTAAAAAGTGAAATGATGCTTTTTACTGATATGAAAACAGAAAAACAGCTCATGCAGGCAAGTTCTCAACTAGCTGAAGCGAAAAAGCTGCTAGCTAAAGGCGAACATGCTCAAGCAGGAAAAATTGTTAGTGATGTTAAAAATCTTATCGACAAACTAATATTCAAACCGTCAGAACAAAAAATTATGCACTTTGTTAATAAAGAAAGTATGGCTTTGGAAAATCGCTCTTCAGCCCAACAAATGCTTTCACAATTTGGAGAGACCACTCGTGGCTACACTGGTCAAGAAGCATCTCCTCGACAAATGTTTGAAATGGTTCGTTCCCTAGGACTCAACCATGACAGTGATGTAGCACATTCGCTAGTTTTTAATAAAGGTGATCAATCCCAGAATGAACAGCAAGAGCGAAACTTAAAAACTGTCCTGATGAAGTTGGCGCAAGGGGAAGAGACCAAATCAAAAATTGCCCAGCAGGCTGAACAAGCTCTAACTAACCTAACTGGTCAACAGTTACTAAGTAAGTCTGATGCGAGCGGGACATTACAAAGCATGTTTTTCAATCTTCCTATGCTTTTAGGAGGAAAACCAGAGAACTTGCAAGTATTTGTCAACTCAAAGAATGAAGGACAGCAGGTAGACTGGCAAAATTGTAATCTTTACTTTTTGCTTGAAACGAAGAAGCTTGGAGATGTAGGCATTCTTTTAAATTCAACTGACAGAAATTTATCCATTACGATCAAAAATGACCGGCCGGGCTTTAAAGAGAGAATGGAGCCATTGGCGGACTTAACAAAAGAAAAGCTCCAAGAGGTAGGGTACAACGTCAGCAGTCTAAGCTTTACAAGAATGACACCAATTCAAGCAGCTGCTGCACAGCAAATTGATCCAGAAGCACAAGAGAAGCCAACAAGACCAGTCTTTACTGAGAAGGGAATGGACTTTAAAATATGAGAGTTTCAAACTACTACAACCAAAAAAAACGTAAAGAAATCAATGGCCCTTCTGCTGCTGTTATTAAATACGATGAAGAAAATGGTCATGCACCTGTAGTTGTCGCTCATGGAAAAGGCCAAATTGCCCAACAAATTATTGAACTGGCCAGGAAGAATAATGTTCACATGCAAGAGGATTCCTCATTAGTAGCAAACCTACTAGACATGGACCTGGGGGATAATATTCCCCCGCAACTATATGCTGTAATGGCAGAGATTTTAGTTCTTATAGAAGAAATGGAAAAAAACTATTAAACACTTGAAGAAAATGTCGATAAAAGAAGCAGATAACCAATTTGGAGGTATACATACGTGACTGGTATTTTTACAGAGTCAGCCATCCATCAAAAATCACCTCAAGAAATTACAGCGCTCCTTTACGAAGCATGCTTAAACAATCTTGAGGAATCTATTCAAGATATTCAAAGTAAAGATTATGTTATTGCGAACAAAAAACTGCAAAGGGCAAATGATATTTTATATCGCCTTGGTGCGGGGCTTAACTACGATGCGGGCATTATTTCTGATCAATTAGATATGCTCTACAACTATATGGCGGACAAGCTTGTAGAAGCAAATTTAACTAAGGATGTAGAAATTATTCAAAATGTTATACAGACATTAGAAGAAATTAGTTCAGCCTGGAGCAAGGCCATGAAAAACAAAACTCTAGATTCCAAAACAGCCATTCGCCAAAAAACTCTAGCTTATGAAAAAAGTGTTTTAATGGAAGATAACTAAAATAATATATAAAAACGTTTTTATAAGGAGAAGAAAATATGAGAATTAATCATAATATTCAAGCGTTAAATGCATACCGAAACTTATACCAAAACCAATTTAATACGTCTAAAAACCTTGAAAGATTATCTTCAGGTCTGCGCATTAACCGTGCAGCTGACGATGCAGCGGGATTAGCAATTTCAGAAAAAATGCGCTCCCAAATTCGTGGTCTAAAGCAAGCTGAAAGAAACTCATTAGACGGAGTGTCTCTAATGCAAGTAGCTGAAGGTGCTATGACTGAGGTACACTCTATGCTTCAGCGTATGCGTGAGCTTTCTGTTCAAGCGGCTAATGATACAAATACAACTTCAGATAGAACGGCTATTCAGTTGGAAATTGATCAGCTAATTAAAGAGATTGATAGTATTGCAGCAAAGACTGAGTTTAATACGCGTAAGTTACTAGATGGGTCAAGTGCGGCGGATACCCAGTTCTTTACTGGTGAACAGTCTAAAACCAATATTAAAAATGTACCTATTGTAACCGATCCTTCTATGCCATCAGCAGAGTATGAAATCGAAGTTGCATCCGGTAGTATTAATATTGTTAATCAATTAAATCAACCAGGTGCGGGAATAAGTGATAAGGATGTATTAACAGTTAATGACACAAAGGGTGCGAACTTAGCTTTTGGTGAATATACAATTGTTGTTTCTAAATCAGATAAAGAAGGAGAAAGTGCCACAATTGAAGTGTTTGATCCAGACGGTTTTTCAATCGGCCAATTGGCTGCAAATATTGGCTCAGCAAGCGGCGCAGGTGTAAAAACGATTGGAACTGAAACAGGAAGACAAGTTGAAATTAATACCAAATTAATTACCGGAACAGGTACAGCGAAAATTCAGGTTGAAGCCGAGTTGTCTGTTGGAGTTTCACGTGTAGATAAAGTTTCGGGTTCATCTGTTTCTACTCCAATTACCTTTGAGAAAAAACTTACAACAAAAAACGGAAAAATAACACATGGCGGACTAGAAATGGAATTTGGTGCTAATGTTACAGCAGGTAAATCCCAATTCCAGCTTACAAACAAAGCTTTAGCTTTCCAAATTGGAGCGAATACTGGACAAAGCCTTAATATTGATGTCCCTCAATTAAGCACAGTTAAACTAGGAATCGACGAAATTAATGTTCTTGACCACGATTCAGCAAATAATGCGATTTTTAAAATCGAACAAGCAATCAACCAAATTTCAGCAACTCGTGCGAAGCTTGGTGCGACTCAAAACCGTTTAGAGCATACAATCAACAACCTACAAGTAACAAATGAAAACCTAACATCAGCTGAATCTCGTATCCGTGACGCTGATATGGCACTAGAGATGACAGAATTCACGAAGAACAATATCCTTAACCAATCAGCTCAAGCTATGCTTGCTCAAGCAAACCAATTGCCACAAGGTGTTCTTCAATTATTACAAGGATAATATAAACAGAAAAGGCAGGTCCTATTTTTTCGGGACTTGCCTCTATTTTTACATCCTTATACTTCAATTTAACGAGTTGTTAACAAGAAGCTTGAAAAAACTGCTTGTCTCCGTTAACAACATTGAGATCACAGTTCGACTATGAATGCCTTGACTTGTAGTAATGTGAGTACCAGCGAGATAAATTATTCCCGCTGATTGTAATTTGGTTTTATGTTAAAATAATAATTGCAAAAGCATATTAAAGGGGCGTCATTATGGAAGTCCAGAAAATTGGCAAAATGGGTGTAGATAAAATTCAAGGTAAACAAAATATCCCTGCTGAAAGTATTTCTTTTCAGGAAGTCATATCTAAGAATCGTCAACAAACGGTCTATGATAAAATGACAAAAATGGTCCAGGAAATTGAGGATCAAGGAAAGGTTCTTTCTGAAAACCGAACAGTTGATAATCTGCGCAAATATAAAAAAATGGTCAAAAAGTTTATGGAAGATGCTATTCAAAATGGGCTTCAGCTTGAAGAACAACGTGGTTTTAATCGCCGTGGACGGACCAAAATTTATAAAATTGTTAAAGAAGTAGATAAAAAACTCATTGATTTAACCAATACAGTACTAGATAAAGAGAAAAAGTCTCTTGACATTTTAAGCGTGGTTGGAGAAATTCAAGGGATGTTAATAAATATTTATACTTAAGAACTATTAGTGATTAAACTAGTAGTTCTTTTTCGTATAAATTGCATTCCCTTTACAAAAATATAAATTGTTAAAATTCCTTCAATATTTCTCTTTTCTAGCCGATATAAAAGACATATAAAAAGGACTCGTTTTACATCACTAATAAGATAGCGAAGGAGGTAGTTTCCTTGAAAATTAATAACATTGGCCGAATGGGTATGAATCCATATAATAAGCAAATAGAAAAGATGGAAAAAAGTGCTACAGTAAGTAAAAAAGATAAACTAGAGATTTCAACTGAAGCCCTTGAACTCCAAAAAGGCGGCTCTATTGAAGCGCAACGCGAAAAACTAGTTGAAGAATTGAAAAACAAGGTGAACTCAGGTGAGTATAAGATTGAGCCAAAGGAAATTGCAGAAAAAATGTATTCTTTTTGGAATGACAAATTCTAGGAGGAAGTTACCTTGCCTCTTGAAAAAATGATTGAGGGTTTAGAGAAACTTATCACACTTCACAAAAGCTTAAATGAGATTGCGAAGAGAAAAACGAAAATTATCATTAATGGTCAAATTGATCCATTACAATCTATATTAAAAGAAGAAAGTCGGCATACTCATGCTATCCATAAATTTAATAATACTGTGTTAAAAATAGGAAGTGAACTCCTTGGGAAGGACGACTTCCCTATAGAAAATTTAACTTTATCAAATGTAATAAATAATTCGAAAAAAGAAGATAGAGTCATTCTTACTCATTTACAGCAAGAACTCCAAGAACAAGTAGAAGAATTGAACCAACAAAATAAATTAAATCAAGAATTGCTCGATCAATCATTGCAATTAATTAATGTATCTTTAGATTTATTAACACCAGATATGGAGTCGATTAATTACAACCCGTCGACCCAGAATGAGCAAAAAGAAGCCTATTCCATTTTTGATTCAAAGGCTTAATGGAGGTAAATAGTAATGATTTCAACTTTTCACGGCTTAGAGGTGGCTAAACGGGGAATGCAAACACAGCAAGCTGCTCTTTATGTGACTGGGCATAATATATCAAATGCGAATACCCCTGGTTACACGAGACAACGAGTGAACTTTGCGCAGACAAATCCTTTCCCTTCACCAGCATTGAATCGTCCGCAAATTCCAGGACAAATGGGAACGGGTGTTTACGCTGAAAGTATTCAAAGACTGCGTGACAGCTTCGTTGACATGCAATTTCAGACGGAGAGTAGCAAGTTAGGCTATTGGCAAGCGAAATCTGAGATGCTGACACAAATGGAGAATATAATGAATGAACCATCTGATACTGGGCTTGCTCATACATTAGATGAATTTTGGAATGCTTTACAAGACTTAGCAGTTCAACCGCAAAATGATGGGGCGAGACGGGTTGTGCGCGAGCGCGGTATTTCATTGGCAAATACTTTTAACTATACTTATGATTCGTTAAAAGCGATTCAAAAGGACTATCGCAAAGAAATTGATGTAACTCAAGATAGTGTTAATTCATTATTAAGGCAAATTAATCAAATTAACAAACAAATTGGCTCCGTTGAGCCACATGGCTATTTACCGAATGATCTGTATGATGAGAGAGATCGATTAATAGATGATCTTTCTGCTTTAGTCAATATAAAGGTAGATAGACAACCAAGTGGGGGATTAGCATCAGCAAAAGCAGAAGGCTTACTTGATATTTATTTAACAACACCTCAAGGTGACGTATTAAAAGATTCGAACGGCAGACCGATAAAATTAATTGATTCTAAATCTAATACAGCCGTCGGAATCCATATTACTTATGAAAATCGATCAGAATTGGATAGTCCTGTTGAAGGAATTAAGTTTTTTGAACTAAAGGAAAATAATAGCGGTTTTGTAGGGATTAATACGAATATAGAAGCGGATAGCCATAATAAACCTGTTTATGAACTAAATCAGTTTTCTGATTTCAATACAAATGGAAGATTGAAAGGCTTCATAGAAGGGTACGGATATAAATACGATCCGACTCCTGCAGATAAAACAAATAATGATATAGTTGTAAAAGGAACTTATAATGATATGCTGGCAGAACTTGATCAAATGGTCTTTACTTTTGCTAGCCATTTTAATCTAGTTCACCAGTCAGGCTGGAGTCTCAATGAAATTCGTGATGGGGAAAATAAACCTATCGATTTTTTCTCATTAGGCACAGCAACTGAAAATAATTTCAAAGGAATAGCTGGGAAAATTAAGGTTTCAGACGCTATCATGGAAGATGTTCAAAATATTGCGGCTGCAGCAGAAGGAAATGTTCTTGCTGGAACTTTTGATCGTAAAACAGTGGACAAGAATACAGTAGGAAATCCAGTATTTACAGGAATATATAATTCTGAAACTGTACCAGCAGGATGGGAAAATGCAAAGGACATCGAAGTAAATCTGCAGTATACAGGTGGTAAATGGCAATATCAAGTGAAAGCAAAAGATGCGGCTGGAAGTTATTTAACTCCAGAACCGACTGGATTTTCAGATTTTATTTCTAATCCAGAAACAATCTATGGAATAAAGCTGGA
This sequence comes from Bacillus sp. S/N-304-OC-R1, assembly GCF_019749375.1. GTDB lineage: Bacteria > Bacillota > Bacilli > Bacillales > Cytobacillaceae > Cytobacillus. The sequence continues at coordinate 71,993 of NZ_JACWFE010000021.1, read as the reverse complement.
TGTTTCGAATGTTTCAAATCAAAGTAATGGTGATATCTGGTCGGTATCCTTTACGGCAAAAGGGATGTCTGCAAAAGATGAAGCATTTATCGGAAATGGATCTAATGCTTTGAAATTGGCAAATGTTAAAGATGCTGTTCTAAATTATGGAGGTAATTTAACAAGTGTCCAAACTTTTTACCAAGGGATGGTTGGTAGATTAGGAGATAGTGCTTCAGAAGCGCTTCGTATGGAAAATACGGCATCAGTTTTGAAAGAATCCGTTGAATTTAGAAGAATGTCCATTAGTAATGTTTCACTAGATGAAGAAATGACCAATTTAATTAAATTTCAACATGCCTATAATGCTGCAGCAAGAAATATTACAATGATTGACGAAATGCTCGATAAAATCATCAATGGCATGGGCGTTGTAGGTAGATAAGGATAGGTGAGATCCATTGCGTGTAACACAATCAATGCTAACAAACAGCAATTTACAATATATAAGTCAAAACTATAGTCGCTTTGGAAAAATAAATGACCAAATCATGTCTGGAAAGAAAATAACAAAACCCTCTGATGATCCAGTGATTGCTATGAAGGGGATGCGTTATCGCAGCCAAGTTGTCGAAGTAGAACAATTTAAACGCAATCTTAATGAAGGCTTCAACTGGATGGATAATTCTGATGCTGCACTTGAAGAAACTGGACAAGTTCTTCAACGCATTCGTGAATTAACTGTTCAGGCTTCTAATGACAGCTACGGTTCTGAAGAACGTAAAAATATCGCTAAAGAGATTGAGAGACTTCAAGAACATATCGTTGCCTTAGCGAATACGAAGGTTGGAGACAATTATATCTTCAACGGTACGGACACATCAAAATCACCCGTAAATGAAAACGAAATAAATATGGACTTCAGTCATTTTATGGATGAATTGAAAGCAACTCCTTCTACAATCAATCAAAGTGATTATGTTATTAGTTATCAAGGTCAAACGTATCAATACGATGGACCAAATTCGTTTATTGTTCAGCCTAATATTAAATATAAGGATGCCAATGGGAATGAACATCAAGGTCCCCCAGCTCGAATTGAAATTGATCCGACTGCAGGAACGATAAAACAAACTCGAATTGAAGAACAAAAGAATCTAAATGGAGCAGCGATTGTAGTAAGTAATGAATTAAATGATTTTAATCAGTTTGTTTTAACTAAAAACACGGCAGTTTCATCAAATAAACAAGATGTAAGAATTGAAGTGATGAAAGGTGTTACGATTCCTATAAACATCGATGCTAAACAAGTGTTTTCTACTGATCTGTTTTCCAGTTTAGAATCTATCAAAAAAATGCTAAACAGCCCAGAAACCAAAGGGACTGATATTACGAAAGCACTAGACTCAATAGATTTGATGATGGATAAAGTCGTATCAACTAGAGCGGAACTTGGGGCTCAAGTTAACAGAACAGAAATGGTTCAAAATCGTTTACTTCAACAAGAAGTAGTTGCAAATAAAACGGTTTCCGACAATGAAGATATCGATTTCGAAAGAGTTATTGTGGACCTCAAGACACAAGAAAGCCTCCATCGAGCTTCATTAGCTGCGGGAGCAAGAATCATTCAGCCAACATTAATGGACTTTTTACGTTAAGCTATTCCTGAGGGGATAGCTTTTTTTCTAAAGAAGTTTTATTAAGGGATTCTCTTAGTTAAAATAAAGTAGTGACTAATCCAAATTTTGAATAAGGAGGAGAGCCATTTGCAGCTGCCTCGCTTAGAATTACATAATACATTTGCCAAGCTTGGAATTGAGCAAAGTAGGTCGAAAATTTCAATGAGACAACCAATGGCAGATTTGAAATTTACCCAACCGATGCCGGAAGTAAAAATTCATACATCCAAAAGTAAGCTGGAGATTGATCAAACAGAAGCATTTGCAGATGCCAATTTAAAGAATCCTCTTAGAGTGATGAATGAGTGGGCTGCAAAAGCAAAGCAGAAAATGATTCAGAACATCGCTCAAAAGGCAAATGAAGGCGATAGGATGATGAAAATAGAAGGGACAAGACAAAATGCACTTCCTCAAATTGCAAAGGATAAAAGCCAAACCCCTCCAAAGGAAGTCAATATTGGCTTTATGCCGGAGTCGATGTCAAAGGTAAAGTTTCGCTATCAGCCATCTAAAGTAGATATTAAGGTTAATTTTGGTAAGTTTCGGGCAGATGTAGAAACGCATAGCCCCATAATAAAATTTAATCAAGGCGATTTTCGAATATATTTAAAACAAAAGGCATCCCTCCAAATTAATTCAGTGGGTGCAACTCTTGACCAAAAAATATAAAAGAAATGGTGACGGCAATGAAGATCCAATCGAAATATCATGGTGAAATTAAAATAGAGAAATCAAAAGTTATTCATTTTCCGCAGGGAATTCCTAGTTTTTTAGAGGAAAAAGAATTTTATATTCTTCCGTTCGCTGATGAAGGTCCATTCTTTATCATGCAATCTGTTCTAACACCAAGTCTTGCTTTTGTGATTGTCAGTCCTTTTGACTTTTTCAAGGATTATGAAGTTAAACTTACTGACCAAGTTATTAATTCATTAGACATTAGTAACCAAGAAAATGTTGTGGTGTTTGTAATCTTAACGATTCAAGAACCGTTCCAAAATACAACAGCAAATCTTCAAGGCCCAATTGTTATTAACGATGCAAAAAAGATCGGGAAGCAAGTCATACTGAGCGACTCCCCATACAAAACAAAGCATTTATTATTGAGCCAACTATCTTCTGCCGGTAAGGAGGGCTAAAACATGCTTGTTTTAACAAGAAAACCGAATCAATCGATCCAAATTGGCGACGATATTGAGATCAAAATCATCGCCATAGACGGTGAACAAATTAAAATCGGAATTGAGGCACCTAAGAACATCGAAATTCATCGAAAAGAAATCTATCTTGCCATCCAAGAAGAAAACAATAAAGCCGTAAACACTTCCTTGAACCTATTAAAGCAATTTTCAACCCATTTAAAAAAGTAAATTATTTTATCATAAAATGTCTAAACAACTTAAAAATCCTGTCGATATAAACCTTGTAGATCAGAAATCAGATAGGGCGGCCGACCTATTTGGATTCCTGACTTTAATAAAAACCACATGGATGTGGACTAAAACAATTTCAAGGAGGAAATAAATCATGATTATCAATCATAACTTACCAGCGATGAATGCTTATCGCCAATTAGGATCAAACCAAGTTGGTGCAACAAAATCTATGGAGAAACTTTCTTCAGGTCTTCGTATTAACCGTGCTGGCGATGACGCTGCTGGTCTAGCAATCTCTGAAAAAATGCGTGGACAAGTACGTGGCTTAAACCAAGCTCAACGTAACTCTCAAGACGCTATTTCTTTAATCCAAACTGCTGAAGGTGCATTAAACGAAACTCACTCAATCCTTCAACGTATGCGTGAGCTTGCTACACAAGCTTCTAACGATACAAATACTGATCAAGATCGTAACGAGCTACAAAAAGAGTTAAACCAATTAACTTCTGAAATTAACCGTATTGGTAACAATACTGAGTTTAACCAAAAGAAATTGTTGAATGGTTCTCAAAGCTTGAAAGCAGGCAGCTATGTATCAGAAGCTGGTAATACTTCAGGTAGCAACGGCTTAAAGATGCAAGTTGGTGCAAACTCTATGCAAAACTTCACTGTAGATATCTTTGATATGCGTGCAGAAGCACTTGGGGTTGCAGGTACAGCAGATAGTAATGCTGGCATCGGTTCTGGATCTCATGTTGGTGCGAAAAATGCTTGGGTTGTTGGAGGCACTGCAGGAACAGAAGATTATTACAAGGCTGATGGTGGATTACAAACAGGTGGAGACAAGGTTCTTACAGAGAATGGTACAACTATTGGTGCGGAACTTGTTGCGAAATCAACTGAAGCTAAATTTGCTAATGGTGATGCGAATGCATTAACAGACAAAGGTAATTCTGCTGGAGATGTTGTCCACGCTTTAGATATTACTTCTCATAAAACTGCTACTGCAGCTATCTCTGTAATTGATGCAGCAATCAACCAAGTATCTGCTGAGCGTTCTAAAATGGGTGCGTTCCAAAACCGTCTAGAGCACACAATCAGTAACTTAGGCAACTCTTCTGAGAACCTACAAGCTGCTGAATCCCGTGTTCGTGATGTTGACATGGCTAACGAAATGATGGCGTTCACTAAGAACAATATCCTTTCTCAAGCTTCTCAAGCTATGCTTGCTCAAGCTAACCAACGTCCACAATCAGTATTGCAATTACTTCAATAATTTATTAGCCTCGGCGGAATTTCCGCTGGGGTTTTTTTTTGAATAATCCATAATATACCATAATGAGCATAGTCGAAATACCTTAACTTTTGCTGAATATTGTCGATAAGATACATAGATTAAAGAGGGCGGAGGATAAATTAATGATACTGAATATACTCGAGAAAAACTTTTTATATAATAATAACCAAACTGAGATAGAGGATATTATTGAGAAGATTAATAGTGAGCTATCTAGCCAGAATTTATATTTTAGCCATTTAGTTGTTGATGGAGAAGAGATTCACATTGACCATGAAAATTATTTGTTCGACCATATTAAGGAGATAAATAATATCGAAGTAATGGTTAAAACGATTGAGGAATTTACAGGGAGTTTGTTAGTGTCACTAAATACTTACACACACAGAGCTATTCCAAGTATTGAACAGTTAGTAAAAAACTTTTACCAAGCTGAAACTGATGAAAATTGGCTAATGCTAAACCAGCTTTTAGAGGGAATTGATTGGATTTATCAAACAATAAAGGCTATCGATCAAACACTATATAAAATCGCAAGTTGGGATGAATTTATTAAAGGTAATGCCACTTTCGAAGTTGAACTCCCAAATCTGCTGGAGGCAATCGAGAATAAAGATATCATTCTCATTGCTGATATTATTCAATATGAAATTCTACCACTGTTTAAAGTTATTTATAATGAAACAGAAAAAATCTTTAATGAACAAAAGTAGGTAAGAAAAATGAATGCAAGTATGTATACACAAAAAAAAATACTTATTATAGGCGGTACCGGTACTATCGGAAAATACTTAGTTGAGGAACTTCTTAAGCATAATCCAAGTGTAATTCGAATTTTTAGCAGAGATGAATATAAGCAATTTGAAATGCAGCAAGAATTATCAGAGTATAGAAACATTAGATATTTAATTGGCGATATTCGTGATGAGAAGCGTTTACTCAGAGCGATGGAAGATATTGATTATGTTTTTCATCTTGCTGCGATGAAGCATGTGCCAGCTTGTGAGTATAATCCATTTGAAGCCGTACAAACAAATGTTATTGGAACTCAGAATGTTATTCAATCAGCATTATCTGCAGGAGTAAAAAAGGTCCTGTTTACCAGTACTGATAAAGCGATTGCACCTGCTAATACTTACGGAGCCACAAAGTTAACAGCTGAACGTTTGATTTCCGCAGCTCAGTTTCAAAAGGGTCCTAAAGATACGATATTTAGTTCTGTTAGGTTTGGTAATGTGATGGGTTCTAGGGGTTCTGTTATCCCACTATTCAAAAAACAGATACTTGAGAAAAGGATGGTAACTGTAACTGATAAAAACATGTTGCGTTATATGATGACTCCATCACAAGCCATTTCGTTAATGCTTGAAGCAAATGAAATGGCAAAAGGTGGAGAAGTATTTGTCTTGAAGATGCCTGTAATAAAATTAATTGATCTAGTTGAAGTGTTGATTGAGGAAATTGTTAGTAGGTATTCCATCAATGATGTCATTAAGTTAAAAGAAATTGGACTACGTCCAGGTGAAAAAATGTATGAGGAACTAATGACAGAAGATGAGTTGAGAATAGCATTAGAAACTAAGACTATGTTTATAATAACTCCACCATATGCTGTTAAGAATATTTATTTTAACGCATATTCAATTAAGAAAGCTCCAATTGTTTCATTTGAGCAAGCAATTAGTAAGGAAGTATTAAGTGAGTGGATTTTAAATGAGCAACTTATCTAAATGATAAGGTCTGTATATAGAATACATTGATTATTTGAAAATAACACCTTATAGAAGTTAAGGGTATTTTGTTGTTATTTCGTTTTCATAATCTTAATGTAATTGTTTTTGGAGAGGTGTGAACAGATGTTAGAAGAAAATTATAACCTACTTAAACAGTACGCAACTGATGTTTTAATTGATTTAAAATCTTATGAACAATTAAATTCTGAAAAAGGACTAATATCCGAGGTTATAGACACAAAATCAGGACAAAAGACAATTCAAGTACTAATGAATGGAAGTATGCAGCTACTTCATAGCAAATATGATCCTAAAAAAGAGGCTGAAAAATTTATATCTCAATTTGAAAATATTGTCGATAAATACGAACATGTCTTATTTTATGGTGTTGGTTTTGGCTATCATATAAAAGAATTTATGATAAAATATCCAACCTTTACTTATTCTTTATATGAACCAGAGATTGAGGTTTTTTACCAATTTGTGAAAAATTGTAATTTGAGAGAAATACAATTGGAACGAATTAATGATATATGCATTGAAACAACAAGCGAAAAAGGGAGTAATTTCATAGATATAAAAATACATAACATTCAAGAAAGAGTATTAGTAATAACTCTACCTAGTTATGAAAGAATATTTAAGGAAAAGTTCAATTTATTCTCAAAGAATTTGAAGACTGCAATGGAATCAAAAAGACAGAGTCATAGGATAAACATGAAATATAGTGCCAGGTGGACTTTAAATAGTCTTTTAAATCTTTCGGAGAATTTACAAAACTTTAATATATTAGACGGATACGGATCTTATTTTAAGAATAAACCACTTATCATAGTATCGGCGGGTCCTTCTCTTGATGAAGAATTTGAAAATCTTCGTCTGATTAAGAAAAAGCGATTAGCATATATTTTTGCAGTGGGATCTGCGAACCGTGCGTTGATATCCCAAAACATTATGCCTGACGCAATTTGTACATATGATCCACAGAAACATAATTATGGTGTTTTTTCGAAGATGTATGAAAAAGGTGTGGATTCTGTTCCTTTAATATATGGAACTAGCGTTGGATTCGAAACATTAAAGATGTATAAAGGTCCAAAATATCATATGATAACAGATCAAGATTCAGTCTCTACATACTATTTAAAGAAAAAAAATAAGGATGACCTTAAATTAGTTCAAGATTCTCCAACAATAGCAGCTGTGGCATTTCAGCTTGGAGCTAATTTAGGATGTAATCCTATTGTTTTAGTGGGACAAAATTTAGGTTTTAAAAATGACAAAATATATTCGAAAGATATTGACTACAAGGGACGTTCTGAAAAAGTTATGGATAATGACAGGGTTAATAGTTTTATGGTTGAAGATGTATATGGAAACCAAATTGAAACTAATTCTTCATTTAATAATATGAGACAAAGTATCGAGTGGTGTATATCTAAGTATTCAGGGGTAGAAACTATTAATGCAACAAAAGGTGGGGCTGCTATTTTCGGGGCTAAATTCATCAGTCTAGAAAGCCTTATTAAAAATCGATTGAATGATACAAAAGTAGATGATAGTTGGAGAAACAATAAACCTCAACTATATGATTTGGAATCAATACAAGAAAAAATAAATAATATGGAGAAATCTATTAAGGTATTTCGAAAACAATATATAGATATAGCATTAATGTTTAAGGAGTTAAATTTATATATAAAATCAAATAAAAGTAAAAAAATAGTTGATCTAATGGTGAATTTTGATAAGAAGGTCAAGATGCTGATTGAAACTGATTGTTATAAAGTATATATTGAGCCTGTTAATCGAGAATTTCTTCAAGCATTAAGTATAAAGTCTGCAAGTATTCGAAAACAAACAAATGAGATACTTAAAGCTAAATTAATTATTGAAGCCTTTCAGCCTTATATAGAGCGTTGTAAGCAAACGCTAGAGCAAATTGTTAGTAGTATTTATAGTGTACATAAGATGATTTTGGAGTTGATTGAAAATAATAATGATTATAAATATTACTCAAATGATTGTGGTGTTTTTAAGTATATTGGTAATTGGCGTCGTGTAAATTATGGTCCAGGGAAAAATATTAATTACTACTTAAATCAGACATTAACTAATGTTAAAGAATCCACAATTAGTTTTAGATTTTTGGGGAATACGCTTAGAATATATGGTTCAAGGCATACTGATGGATCAAAGAAAATTGAATTAAAAATTGATGGAAGAAGTATTATGTTTTCTCAGAAGAAAACTGGAGTGGAGACATCTGGAAACCCAAGAGTAAAAGAGGTATTGGTTGAAGTAAATACATCTGAAAATCAAGAACATATAGTCCAAATAATATTGAAAGATGACAATACCTTTATATTTTCTGGAATTGAGGTTAATAGAGAAGGTTATTTATATCATATTGATGAAGTCAGTGATATTAAAGATCTTGTGGTTGGAAAGCGTATTCGTTGCCATTACAAAGCTCCTTATAATAAAGTTGGCGTCTTCAATGGATTAGGGGAAGAAACTAGTACTTTTATTCCGGTTGAATCTAGTGCTTATCCAGATGGAGATTTTTATTTTATTATGGTGGATGGAAATTCAGAAAAGAAAAAATTAATAGCCGACCGAAATATACAAAATTTCATTTCTTGGGAAACTTTAAATCAATTTGGGTTTGGAATTAATAAAGGAGTAATTATCAATCAACTTAATAATAATAATTATAAAGCAAAAATGAACTTATTGTATGGCGATTCTGAAGGTGATTTTATTAATGAGTGGAATCAATATATTATTCAATCGGACTTAGATGGATATATAACCGCAGGTAGTGATTTGGTATGGAATTGGAGCGGGCAAGTGGGGGCTTGGACGAATAGTAATAAGTATAATAAAAATCAACATGGTGAGACTACGATGCCTATTAGGAGCGTATTCTTAAAAGATAAGAATTGGTATGGAGAAAATGCAGAATACTGTTTTTGGGGTTTAACAACAAACGTAAATTCAATTTTCGCATTTAGACCTATATTGTCTCTAAATAATGAGTAACAAATAAATGTAGTTTTCTTTTAATTCTTTTAATAAAACAATATTAGAAATAATTAAAAAGTGGGGAAGTTTACATGAAACCAAAAATTATAGCTGAAATAGGTTGTAATCATAAAGGCGAATTAGAAATTGCAAAAAAAATGATTAAAATTGCTGCTGAATATTGTAAGGTTGATGTAGTGAAGTTTCAAAAGAGAAATAATAAAGAGCTTCTATCTGAGGAACAGTATAATGCTCCACATCCAAATTCTCAAAATTCTTATGGTAAAACATACGGTGAGCATCGTGAATTTTTAGAGTTTAGTGTGGAACAACATAGGATGTTGAAACAGTATTGTGAGGAAAATGGAGTCAAGTATTGTACGTCAGTCTGGGATTTAACTTCAGCAAAAGAAATCGCATCTTTAAAACCGGAGCTCATAAAAATTCCATCAGCAATAAATAATCATTATGAAATGTTAGAGTGGCTTTGCGAAAATTTTGAAGGTGAAATTCATATTTCAACAGGTATGACTAATTATGATGAGATCGAAGAATTGATAAACTTTTTGAGTGTTAAAAAGAGAAATAAAGATATAGTTCTATATAATTGCACTTCCGGGTATCCAGTTCCTTTCAGAGATATAAGACTTAAAGAAATTATAAGACTAAAAGAACGATACGGTAAAGTAATTAAGGCACTAGGATTTTCAGGACATCATATAGGAATAGCAATAGATATGGCCGCTATAGGCTTAGGGGCAGAATGGATTGAGCGTCATTTTACATTAGATAGAAATTGGAAAGGAACTGACCATTCTGCTTCTCTTGAGCCTGATGATCTTCGGAGTTTAGTTGAAGATGCAAATCGTGTAAGTGAGGCACTTCAATTTAAAAATGAAGAGATATTAGATATTGAGTTGGTTCAAAGAGAGAAACTAAAGTTTAGAGGTTTATAGACATGGATAAAAAAATCGTCGCTTTTATTCCTGTACGTGGGGGAAGTAAGTCAATTCCTTTAAAAAATATAAAGGAATTAAATGGTAGGCCACTTGTTTACTGGTCAATTGATGCTGCAGTTGAGTCTAAAGATATAGATGAAGTATATGTAAGTACAGACAGTGAAAAAATTAGAGAAGTTGTTTTGAACTATGATAGAAACTCATATGGAAAGTTAAAATGCATTGGGAGAGATCCTGCAAATGCAACAGATAATGCAACAACAGAATCAGTCCTCCTAGAATTTGCAATTCAAAACCCTGCAGATGTAATAATTTTAATTCAAGCAACAAGTCCATTATTACAGCCGGAGCACCTGCATGAAGCATTGCAAAAATATTCTTTAAATAAATATAACAGTCTTCTTTCAGTAGTACGTCAAAAACGTTTTATTTGGAATGTGAAAGAAGATGAAACTGTAGTTCCATTTAATTATAGTCCAGAAAGAAGACCACGAAGACAAGAATTTAACGGATATTTAGTTGAAAATGGTGCATTTTACATAACAGAAAGAACTAAACTATTGGCTACCAAAATAAGGATCTCTGGTAGGGTTGGTTTTTACGAAATGCCCGAAGAGGCTTTTCTAGAAATTGATGAACCAAATGATTGGCTAATAATAGAACAACTAATCAAAAAAATGAACCCAAAGACAAATTTAAAAGAAAGAATTTCTAATCTTAAAATGCTTGCTACTGATTGTGATGGTGTACTTACTGATGCAGGAATGTATTATTCACATGAAGGTGACTTATTAAAAAAGTTTAATACAAAAGATGGTATGGGATTTTCATTATTAAAACAACAAGGTATTATTCTAGCAATATTAACTGGAGAAAATTCGGGAATAGTAAAAAAGCGTGCAGAAAAATTAGGTATAGAAGATGTTTATTTAGACTGTAAAAATAAATTAGCTGCTATGGAAGAGTTACTCAAAAAATATAATTTGACATTTAATGACGTGGGATACGTTGGAGATGATATCAATGATCTCAACTTATTAAATAAGGTAGGAGTTTCGTTCTCAGTTGAGGATGCTGTAGAAGAAGTGAAAAAATCTGTTGACTATGTATCTAGAAAAAAAGGAGGATCTGGTGCACTGAGGGAAATCGCAGATTTAATTTTAGCACATAGGGTGTGAAAAAATTGACTCTAAAGAAATACTCCATTCAAAATAATGCAACCATTCTTGAAGTGTTAGGGCAAATTGAGGAGAATAAAAAAGGTTTTGTAATTATTGTAAATGAAAAAAATGTAGTAAAAGGAACAATGACAGATGGAGATGTTAGACGTTCTATTTTAAGTGGGAAAAGAGTTACTGATACTATTGATGGGCTCTTTTCTAGTAATTTCACATTTGTTTGTGAAGGAGAATCTTTTGAAAAAGTAATTGAAAAATTTAAATCTAAAAAAATATTATTCTTGCCAGTTTTAAATAAAGATAGAGAGCTTATAAACGTTTTGACTAAGAGTCAATTACATACTGTTTTATTAGAGGGATTAGATTGGAATTATCACTTTGATTTTACTACTATTGATAATAGAGAAAACGACCATGAAATCTATAATCGCCCATGGGGATACTATAAAACTGTTTTTCTTAGTCAATCTACAAGGGCAAAGATAATTTATGTTAATCCCAATGAAGAGCTAAGTTTACAAGAACATAAAAAAAGGGAAGAGCACTGGATTATTATTAAGGGTGAGGGTGAAATGACAATCGGAGAAAGTGTAAAGCCTGTTTTTGCAGGATCTTATTTCTTTATACCCAAGGGTTGTAAACATCGAATTGTTAATGTTTCAGAAAAAAATCCCCTGATTATATCTGAAGTGCAGTTGGGAAATTATTTTGGTGAAGATGATATTATTCGATATTCAGATAAATATGGAAGACTAAATAATTGACTATGAATAGATGACAAGAAAAATTTGGAAATTTAATTGACGCTGCTGGTAGAGAGAGTTTAAAAACAGAACGCACTATTAAAAATATTTAAAGCTAAAAATTTGTTGGCGATATAGATTTAGTAAAAGGGGATATTAATCATACTGTATCAGAATATGTGAAAAAACATCCAGATTAAAGATATCCTTATTACATTTAGATGTGGACGTTTATGAACCTACTTCTGTTTTATTAAAAGAATTATTTTCAAAAGTGGAATTTAAATTTTAGATAATTATGGTGTTTTTCCCGAAGAAAAGCAAGCAGTCGATGAATTTTCTAAAGAGGAAAAAGTTAAAATGAATAAATTCCCTTTTGTTCAACCCTAGGTTTTATTAAGAAATAATGGTTATAATTAGTAATTTATTTTAGTAGGTACATTATTGAATTCTATTTGTTTTACGATTTTGTTACTGGGTTTCGAAGAATAATCTAGCATTACATTTGTAGTTAGGAAAACTAAGGTTTTCGAAGATTAAGTACTATAGTGAATATAAGTGTGTAAGAATACCTTAACTTAATTTATTTGCTTTTAAAAATGAAAAATTCAGGGGTGTCTTACAAGATGATAGAAGAACAAAGTGAAATTACTTTTTTTAATGAAATTGAAGAAAACTATCCAGTCAATCAATGGAAAATAAATGGTGTTGATGTGTGGCCATTAATAAGAATAGTAATTGGTTTTAGGCTAGTGACTACTTCTAGACCCTTTTCTAGTCAAGTCTACGATAAAAGTGACCATAAATTACCAAGACTATCGACCTTGTTAAAGAAGAATGGAGATGTAGATGTATTTGTTTTGTTTGATTCTTTTACAAGGGTCAAGTTAAATGATTGTTGGTATAATCGATTGAGCGGTCCTTTTAATGAGGAAATTAGGAGGATGGGCTTTAATGTTGTAAACTTAGAGTTTAGTAGTCATAATATTGAACGATTTCCTGTGTTTGATGAGTCTTACTCTATTACAAATCAAATTAATTATATTCAAGAATCTCAAGAAATTTGTAACAATAATAATTTGGAAAGATTCAATGAGGTAAAGCGTGAATTTCTCATTAAGTTTGGTGAAGATTTTGATTTTCCGACATACGAATATTTATATAATGAAACATCTCATATACAAAAACTAAGCAGGATGTTTGAGATGCTTTTTATTAAGAAAAAAACCAAACTCGGTTTTTTGATTAATTATTATCAAAAAAACAGCTATGCATTTATTTTAGCAGCTAGGAGAGTTGGCATCCCTACTATAGATATTCAGCATGGAAATCACAGGGACTATTATTATCATAGGTGGAGTAATACACCAGAAAAAGGATATAATATTTTACCTAATTTTTTTTGGTGCTGGGATAAAGATTCTGCTACCAATATAAATGAATGGGCTCTTCAAACTAACGTGCATAAAGCCATAAATGGAGGAAATCCATGGATCGAATTATGGAAAGATGGAAGTCGGCCTTTCGTGAAAAAATATGAATCTATAATAAAAAAGTTTATTAATGATAAAAAAACAAATATACTGGTAACCTTACAGCCTTTATATGGTTTTACGAATTGGGATGAAAACATACCTAGTTGGTTATTAGAAGCAATCGAGAAATCACCTAAAAATTGGAGATGGTTTATCAGATATCATCCATCAATGTTAGGAATTTATCGGAATGAAATGGAGAATTGTGAAAGTATTTTATCGAAGTTAATAGAAACTGGAAAAGTAGAGACTAAACAAGCGACAAGTGTACCAATAATGGCAATTTTGCGAAACGTCGATATCCATATTACCGGATTTTCTACAAGTGGTATTGAAGCAATGCATTTAGGGATCCCAACAATTACAATCCATGACCAGGCTAAGTTGTTTTACAATAATCTTTATAATTTAGGCTGGGCTTTACACGCTAAGAATACTGATGAGATATTAAATGGTATTCAATTTTTGACATTGAAAAATATAAGAGATCAATTACCACTATATGAATCAGAAAATATTGGATTAAACAAAGGGCTAGAAATGGTCTTTGAAAATGATAATGAAGCATGGGGGGGGAATGACTGTATAAATTTAATGGATCAAGAAATGTATTTTGCTGATGGGCTGTACGAACAAATCACTACCGTTTGTCCAAATCAGTTTAAGGATAAAGATAGTTTTATAGTAGGAAGATCTTATGAATTATTAGGGCAAACAGAAAATGCAGCGAAGTACTATAGGATTTTTTTAAAAAAATCTATTGAAGCTCATGAACAAACTAAAATTAATATGAATCAATTGTTACTCATAGATAAATTTTATTATAAAAAAAACATGAGTTTCGAAAAAGAACTATTGGAAGGGTATATTGAAGTTCTAATAAATAAACATGAAAATTTAAGAAGTTCGTTATTTATCAATATTTTTATAAACAATGATGATAACATACAGATTAATAAATGGAAAGACCATACAGGTGAAAACCTTGACGCTATTTATTTTTCTGGACGAACTTTATTAAAATACGGTGATATTGAGCAGGGTACCTGTGTTCTTAATAAATATATGGAAATGCTATCCGAGCCAAATAATAAATTACAAGGACTTACTCTTCAACGAAGTTACAGAGTAAATGCTCATTTTTGTTTAGGAGAAGCGTATTTTAATTTAAATAAATATGAAAATGCAAAGTACCATTTTAATCAGTGCAATAAATTAATTAGAGGCGAACATGGAAAAGCAACCGAATATTTAAAAGCCCTTAATAATAATAATTAAAAACTATCCTAAATTTTAAATGACCGATAAATTGAAAGGCGCAATGGTTTTATGAAAAAAAACATCCTTTTTTTAACATATGATTTCCCTCCCGGTACTAGCAGTGGTGTATTTCGGCCTTTAAAATTTATAAAATATCTAAAAAAAAGTAATTGGAATCCGATCGTTTTGACAATGAAAGAGGAATACTATCAACTGTATGATATATCGCTTTGTTCAGAAATTCCAGATCAATTAGAAATACATCGCTTAGACTCACTCCAACCGCTAAAAGAATACGATGATACTTATAAGGAAATTTATCATCAAATTCAAATTCCGGATCGTGCAGTTGGTTCTATAATGCATTTTGTCATAAAAGGACTCGAAATAATAAAAAAGCAGAATATTGATTTGATTTTTAGTACAATTCCCCCATATTCATTGGCAATTGCAGGTAAAATACTAAAAGAAATATCAGGTATTCCTTTGATCATAGATTATAGAGATGGGTGGACAGAAGCAAATGAAATTACTTTCCGGACTGAAGAAGGAAAGTTAATACAGCAATATCTGGAAAAAAGCCTAATGAATAAAGTTGATGGAATAATAACAGTTGATAAAGGAATAAAGGAAGGATTAGAAAGTTTAGGATTTTATTGTCCTATTAAAATAATTAGGAATGGATTTGACTTGGAGGATATTGGGTACTGTGATTCATCGCCATATGTACATGATAAAGAAACAATAAATTTTAGCTATTGTGGACATGTTTATAAGAAGTATGTAGATTATATCGAGAAATTATTATTTGCTATTGATAAATGGAATAATAGTAAAAATAAAAAAATTAATTTTTATTTAGTTGGTCATTTTCAAGATGATAGAGATCTTGAAATCCTAAACAAATTTAACTTTTTTTATTATAAAGGCCATAAATCATTTAAAGAATCAATTGAATACATCCATTATTCTGATTGTAATATTGCAATAATGACATCAGATATATCTGTAGGTGGAAAGTATTATAATTTAATCGCACACAGTTCATTTATCCTTACTATCATTAATAGTGCTAATGAAAATTTAATAAATCTTTTAGAAGGATTCCCCAATAAAATGGTTTTTTATTTGGATGATAGTGAAGAAAAATTGTTAGAAGGACTATCAAATTTTATAGAAAATAAAAATGGAAAAAATAAATTTAACGGATATCTATTACAAAAATATAAGGTGTACTCTAGACAAGAACAAGCAAAACAACTTATTCAATTTTTTGGGGAGGTTCTCTCAAAAAAACAAACGAAGAATTAAGATTGTGAAGCGAAAAATTATAATTTATTTATAGATTTCCCAGGAGAATCATATGTACCCACTAGTTTCAGTAATTATGCCAGTATACAATGCTGAAAAATATGTTGAAGTTGCAATTGAAAGTGCTTTTAATCAAACGTATAAGAATATTGAGTTAATAGTTATAGATGATGGGTCAACGGATCATTCAAAAGAAAAAATTAGTAAGATGCTCAGCAGAAATGAGTCTGATATTAAGACGTATTATTATTATCAAAATAATCAAGGTCCTTCTGCGGCAAGAAATTTTGGTGTGGAAAAATCATCAGGTACATATTTGGCGTTTTTAGATGCGGATGATTTATATGATCAAGATAAGATTAGAACGCAAGTGAATTTCTTAGAAAATAATGCTCAAATAGATATTGTTTATAATGATCTTCAAGTGGTTGATGCTAAATTAAATCATTTAAATATCTTATATTCTGAAGGGGATTTCCCTGATAAAGAAACCTTTTTAACAAATTTATTTTTTAGACAGATTGTTCCGGCACCTGCAAGTATTATGTTAAAAAGACATTGTTTTGATCGAGTTAGCTATAATCCTAATTTAGTTTATGCTGAAGATTATGATTTCCTTATTAGATTAGCAGAGAATTTTAATTTTGGTTATGAACCTGGTACTTACTATATCTGTAGAAGACATTCTAATAATTTGACAAATAATCATACGAAGCAGGTTGAATCTGAAATTAATATTATAAAATCTTTAGGCGAGAAGAAAATAGAGAATATTGTATTTTCCTCCATTTACGATAACGAAACTCAGGTAGTTATGCTGGCAAAAATTATGCTCAAGGTTGGTAATTATAATAAAGCTGAGCAGCTTTTAAAATCTTTTGAAAAAATTCCTAATGCATATGTTTCCTTTTATTTAGGTAATATCTCGTATATAAATAAGAATTATTTAGATGCTATTAGTTATTATGAAAAAGCGCTACACCTGGATAATCAATTATCTGAGGCCTTTAATAATATGGGCTGCTGCTATGTACTCCTAGAGAATATTAATCATGCAAGGGAGTGCTTTGAAAAAGCTTTGGCTATGCGAACGAATTACCAAGACGCACGGTTTAATTTATCATCTTTAGAAAAAAATAATATAAAGTATAAATTTACGCAGAGAGAACTTCGTAAGCAATTACTAGAGTATCAAAAATAGAATTTACAAAAGGGTCGATTAAATGCTGGAAAATGAGATGATAAGTTTAAAAACTATTGAAGAAGACGATATACAGTTTATTCAAAAGTGGCATAATGATTATGAAGTGACTAAAAATACAACATTAACTTCTTTTTTTCCTCGAAATTTGGAGGAAGAAAAAAAATGGTATGAAAGAAAACTAGTTGATCCAACAAGTAGAGTATTTTTAATAGAATATAAAAATAATAGGTCTAAAGTGGGCTTTGTTTCTTTTTCAAATTTAGATTACCGAAATCAGAAGGTATTATTATCGATTGTTATCGGTGAAATTGAGTATAGAGGAAAAGGAATAGCTACCCAAGCCATAAAATTATTAGAAGAGTTATTAAAAGTAGAGTTCAATATTAGAAAAATTACGGTCCAAGTTTTAGCATTTAATCAACCTTCTTTAACATTGTTTAAACGAAATGGTTATATTGAAGAAGGCGTTTTAAAAGAAGAAATTTATCGTGACGGGAAATTTCATGATTTACTTTTATTGAGTAAATTTGTATAGGTAAGTTAGCGATGGGGAGAGTCTATGCTATATTCAATTATTATCGAAGATGCCAAAAGGGCTGAGGTTCAAAACTTTGTAGATAGTTATGGATTAGTACAACAAGATTTTAGTCTGAAAAGTATTTATAAGGAACAATATAATTTTGAATATAAATATATTTGTTGTTTTAAAGATGGACAAGTTGCTGGAGTTTTCCCATTTGTCCACTACCATTCAAAATTAGGGGATGTTATCCATTCTATGCCTTATATAGGTTATGGTGGTGGCTGTTATATCAACAAAGATTTTAAAGTTTTAAAATCTTTGATTGAAAAATTATATAAATATGCAGAACAATGTAATGTACTTCTTGTGACTATCTGTACACCTCCATTTATAAGAGAGGATATCTCTATTATTAAAGAAATTATCAAGCCGGACTTTATTCATGAAAATTTTTATCAATATATTGATTTAGATGATGACTTTCTTAATGGTATGAATAGTAAAAACAGAAATAACTTAAAGAGAAATTTAAAGATAGCCCAGAATAATGAAGTATATTTAAAAGAAGATTATACTGAAGCGTCGCTCTCATATTGGTATGATTCAATTTATGTACCTCGAATGATTGAAACAAATTGTACAGTTTACCCGTTTTCTGTTTTTAATGAACTAAGAAGAATCATGGGAGGTAAAAGAGCTTTTATCCAATATGCCATGCAAAAAAATAACATTATTGGTGCAGGGATTTTTCTGAAGCAGAACAAATCATTAGATAATTTTATGAGAGTTATTGGTACTGAATATATGAATACAAATGCTGGTGTTATGCTTGATTATTGGAGTATTCAATACGCAAGGCAACATCAGTTTTTATTTTATAATTGGCAATCCTGTGATAGAGTTGATTCTCCAATATTTAAATATAAGAAAACTTGGGGAAGTAAGGTTGATTATCACTATTATTTAACAAAAATAATAAATCCCTTAGATCAATTTAAACAAACTCCATTAAGAGAGATAAAAAAAGAATACAAAGGTATTTATGTACTGCCGTATAGTGAATTCCAATCTTAGTCTGGGAAGAGAAAGAATATTAATGGAGTGTGGACATATGAATATTATCACAATCATCCAAGCACGCATGGGCTCATCCCGTTTGCCAGGTAAAATCTTAAAGCCATTAGGAAATAAAGATGTTTTAACCTATGTCGTAGAGCGGTGTAAAAAAATTCAAGGAATTAACGAAGTAATCGTTGCAACTTCAAATCTGCCACAAGATGATCGGGTTGAAGAGTGGTGCAAGGAAAGAGGAATTGCCTATTTTAGGGGTTCAGAGGAGGATGTATTAGACCGTTATGTTCAAGCGGCCAAAAAGTATGAGCCTGATTACGTTATCCGGGTCACAGCGGATTGTCCTTTTGTTGATTATGAACTTGCTTCTGAATTGGTCCAAAAGATGTCCGAATCCCCTGCGGATTTTATGAGCATTCAGGGGGAACTTCCGAGAGGGTTAGCTGTCGAGTTGTTTACCTATCAATCCCTCCAATACATTCATCAACACGGTCATGAGCACCGCCATCGTGAACATGTAACTTACTATGCTTATGAACATAAAGAGGAGTTTTCTTGGTCATCTGTGAATGCTCATGATGCTCTTCTTCGCCCTGAATTGCGAATTACGTTAGATACAGATGAAGATTATGAACTATGTAAAAGGATTGCAGATCAGTTTAAATGTGAGCTTTTTGTTTCTGCAAAAGAGGTGGTTGAGTTCTTAAAGCAGAACCCAGACATCGCGAAGATTAATGCCCATATCCCACAGAAGCCTGTTGTATAATCCACTATTAAGGTCTTTTGTAAGTAGAAATTGAATTCAATTTGTGGGGATCAGGATGTGCAGTATTGTATGAATATAATCATTAGGGTCGATGCATCCATTGAAATTGGATCAGGTCATGTTATGCGCTGCCTGACTCTTGCGGATTTTCTTCAGGAAAAAGGAGCAGAGGTAGCCTTTATATGTGCTAATCTAGAGGGAAATATGATTGACTTTATTAGAGAAAATAGATATAAAGTGTTTCCAATAGGTAAGGGACTTGGAAATGTTATTGATGCAAAGGCTACGATTGATATACTGAACGAGCATCAAGTTGACTTACTTATTGTTGATCATTATCAAATAGACTCAAACTGGGAAAAAACTATTAAGGAAAAATATTATTCAATTAAACTTATGGTAATAGACGATTTAGCAAACAGAGAGCATGAGTGTGACCTTCTTTTAGATCAAAACTATTTCAAGAATCTTAATAACAGATATGATCATCTCATTCCAGCTCATTGCAGGAAGCTCCTTGGACCTAAATATCTTTTATTACGGCCGGAGTTTTATTTGGGTGACAAAGTAAAAAAGGCTTATAAAACCATTCAAGATATCCTTGTCTTTTATGGGGGATCCGATCCAACAAACGAAACATTAAAAGTGCTGGAAGCATTTGATAGGCTGGAGGTTTCAAATATAAATGTCCATGTTGTCGTAGGATTATCAAATGGGAAACGTGATCATATCAAAGAAATATGCGCGGAAACACAATATTCCTATTATGAACAAATAGATTATATTGCTTCCTTAATGAGAAAGTCAGATTTAGCATTAGGTGCAGGCGGGGTTACGATGTGGGAACGTTGTTTTCTTGGGTTGCCATCAATTGTTACAGTTGTAGCAGAAAATCAAATAGGATCAACTCATGCTGCAGCCGAATATGGAGCTATATGGAACCTTGGGTGGCATGAAAGTGTAAATATGTCTAATTATGTCGATATAATCAATAGAGTTTTAGCTTCTCCTGAAATGCTCACAGGAATGTCAAATCGAGCGAGGAGATTGATGCATTCAGAAATTACCTATCATACACACCCTGTTGTAGAGGCTATTTTGGAGGTTTTAGAATGACAACTGACACAGTAAACATTGCCGGAAAATTAATTGGTACAGGCTATAAGCCATTTATTATCGCAGAAATGTCGGGCAATCATAATCAATCATTGGAAAGAGCTTTACAGATTGTGGAGGAAGCAGCAAAAGCAGGTGTAGATGCATTAAAGTTACAAACTTATACGGCTGATACGATGACCTTAGATATCAACGAGGGTGAGTTTTTCATTAATAATCCAGATAGTCTTTGGAAGGGACAATCTTATTATGAACTATATAAAGAGGCATATACTCCTTGGGAATGGCATGAACCGATTTTTAATAAGTGTCGTGAATTAGGATTAATTGTTTTCAGTTCCCCATTTGATAAAACAGCTGTTGATTTTCTTGAGGAGCTTGATGTCCCTTGTTATAAAATTGCTTCTTTTGAAAATACAGATATTCCACTTGTTGAAAAGGTTGCTTCAACTGGAAAACCTTTAATTATTTCAACTGGTATGGCAACTGTTGCTGAATTGGACGAGACTGTCAGAGCTGCTAGAAACGCAGGTTGTAAGGATATTATTCTTCTAAAATGTACAAGCACATACCCTTCAACACCGGATAATTCAAATCTATTAACAATCCCTCATATGAGAGAGCTATTTAACTGTGAAGTCGGCTTATCTGATCATACGATGGGAATTGGCGTTGGGGTGGCAAGTGTTGTATTAGGTGCCACTGTGATTGAAAAACATTTCACCCTGTCTAGAGCAGAAGGAGGTACAGACGCAGCCTTCTCGATGGAGCCAGATGAAATAAAAGCTCTTGTAATCGAAACAGAAAGAGCTTGGCAGAGTCTTGGACAAATTAGTTATGGCCCTACAAGTGCAGAAATTCCTTCATTAAAGGATCGTCGCTCATTATATGTAGCAGAAGATATTCTTGCGGGACAGGAACTTACGAAAGAGAATATTCGCGCCATTCGACCAGGGCATGGATTGAAACCAAAGCATTTGAAAAGCATATTAGGTAAAACGGCTAAACAGGATATAAAGAAAGGAACTCCATTATCTTGGGAGTTACTGTAAGGTTGGTGAAGAAATGAAAATATTAATAACTGGTGGAGCTGGATTCATTGGACGAGCTGTTGCTAAAAGGCTCCTGGCTGATGGGCATGAGATTTGGATATTAGATGATTTGTCAAATGGAAGAGAAGAAAATATTGAAGAATTTGGAAATGACATACAAGACTTTATTAAAGGTGATATTAAAAATGAGGAATTACTTGAACTGCTATTTAATGAGACAAAATTTGATATTTGCTATCATTTAGGTGCTTCCATTAATGTTCAAGATTCGATTGATGATCCGAGAACGACTTTTAATAATGATACAGTAGGAACATTTTATATTTTGGAGCAATGCCGTAAACACCAAGTAAAGGTAGTTTTTATGAGCACCTGTATGGTTTACGATCGTTGTGTAGATGTGAACGGTATTACTGAAAATCATCCGATTAAACCAGCCTCTCCTTATGCTGGGTCAAAAATTGCCGCGGAGAATATGGTTTTATCTTATTATTATGCGTATGGGCTACCGACAGTGGTCATTCGTCCATTTAATACATATGGTCCCTTCCAAAAAACAGGTGGAGAAGGCGGAGTTGTCGCCATTTTTATAAAGAAAAAGCTAGCTGGTGAAATATTAAATATTTATGGAGAGGGTACCCAAACGAGAGATCTACTCTATGTTGATGATTGTGCTGAATTTGTAGTTCAAGCAGGGTATTCAGATTCAGTAAATGGAGAAATTGTTAATGCAGGGTTAGGCAGAGATATTTCTATTAATGATTTAGCAATGCTAGTAGTGAATGATGAGTCTAGAATTGAACATGTTGAGCATATTCATCCTCAAAGTGAAATACAGAAGCTTTTATGCAATTATGACAAAGCCAAAGTTCTTTTAGGCTGGGAACCAAAAGTAAGTCTTAAAGAGGGAATTAGTAAAACGGAAGAATGGATTAAGACGAGTCACCTCATTTAGGTGGCTCTTTTTGGAGGAATGATTAGTTTATGACTTTGGCGATTTTAGGCGGTAAACCAGTCCGTGATGCCTATTTATCATATGGCCAGCAATGGATTGATGATGACGATATTCAGTCTGTTTTAGAAACTTTAAAAAGTCCTTACATTACACAAGGACCGAAAATAGAAGAATTTGAACAGGCGGTAGCAAGCTATGCGGGCACAAAGTTTGCTGTGGCTTTTTCGAATGGAACAGCAGCCTTGCATGGAGCATGTTTTGCAGCTGGTGTTGGACAAGGAGATGAGGTTATTACTACTCCTATAACATTTGCTGCAAGTTCAAATAGCGTTCTATACTGTGGAGGGAAACCAGTATTTGTTGATATCGATGAGCGCACATATAATATTGATCCAAATAAATTGGAAAAAGCTATAACACCTCGCACAAGAGCCATTATTCCTGTTGACTTTACAGGTCAGCCTGTTGATATGGAGGCTATCAAGCAAATTGCGGACAAATACAAATTAGTAGTCATTGAGGATGGGGCCCATTCGCTAGGTGCAGCCTATAAGGGGAAGAAGGTGGGGGCTCTAGCTGATATGACTATGTTTAGCTTTCACCCAGTTAAGCACATTACAACGGCTGAAGGTGGAATTATTGTTACGAATTCATCTGAATATGCAGAGAAGCTTCGTCTATTTCGTTCACATGGGATAAAAAATTATGATTTATCAAAGGATGAAGGCCCTTGGTACCATGAGATGGTTGAATTAGGGTATAACTATAGAATGACAGACCTCCATGCAGCTCTTGGCATTTCGCAAATGAGAAAATTAGACATGTTTGTTGAAAAAAGAAGAGAAATAGCGAATCTATATAATCAGGCTTTTTCTGAACTGGATGGTGTAAAAATTCCTTTTCAGTTAGAAGGAACAAATTCAAGCTGGCATTTATATATGATTTCCCTGGATTTAGAAAAATTTAGTGTTGGGCGACGAGAAATTTTTGAAGCACTTCGTGCGGAAAATATTGGGGTTCATGTCCATTACATTCCTGTTTATCTACACCCGTATTATCAACAAATTGGTTATAAGAAGGGCTTGTGTCCGGTTGCGGAGAATTGGTATGAAACGGCGTTAACTATACCTTTGTTTCCAAAAATGACCTTTGAAGACATAGATTCTGTGATTAATGGGATAAAAAAGGTATTAGTTTATTACTTAAAATAATATTTTTTTTAGTGTCATCTTTAATTTGTATTTCAAGTTTTCTCTTTTTTAAAAAGGTGATTTTAGAAAAGAGAAAACTGCCTATATTCAATTAAAATAGATTATTTTTACTCTGTAACTTTCTACTTAATAAACTACATAAAAAACCCCAATTTATTTAACAATTTCCTATATAAGCCGATATAATTTTTAGGATTATAACAGGGAGTTGTTCACTATGAAAATTGATGGATTGTCCTCACCTACTCTCTCAGATAAAGGTATGAAAGATTTTGTAACTAATAGAGTAGAGATAACATCATTAACCGAACAACAAGATAAACAGCTAAGTATACATATGGAAAATGATAAAAAAGAATTATCAAAAGAAGAAGCAGAACATGTAATTAAGGGTATGAATGAGTTTTTAAAACCGAAGTTCACCTCTCTAAATTTTAAAATGCATGAAGAATTAGATCGATACTATGTTGAAGTAGTCGATCAGGAAACAAAGAAGGTAATAAGGGAAATCCCTTCAAAGGAATTGCTAGATATGTATGCAAAAATGACTGAGTTTCTAGGCATTTTTATTGATAAAAAGTTGTAGCAAGGAGTGTTATAAAAATGGAATCGATTCGTTTTTCCGGTTTAGCTAGTGGAATGGACACGCAGTCTATCGTAGATGCAATGATGAAGGCTGAAAGAATGCCATTGGACCGCTTAAACCAAAAAAAGCAAGTCCTCGAATGGCAACGTGATGATTATCGTTCGATGAATACGTTATTAAAAGACTTTGATACTTATCTATTTGATAATATTTTTCGGCAGTCAAAGATGTTGAAGAGAACTGCAACTAGTTCCAATTCGGATTTTGTTACTGCTACAGCCTCTGCTTCTGCTGGGAATGTTTCTTACAAAATTGAAAATGTTACATTGGCTACTGCTGCAAGAAGAGAAAGTACTTCAATTAGTGGAGGGACTAAGATTGATCCTTCAAAGAGTTTGTGGTCACAGCAAGCGAACTTTACAAACAGTGGCATGTCTTGGAAACAAGATGCATCATTTACTATGAATAATTTCACTGTACCTGAAAAAGGGGGGAGTGAATTTCAACTAACTAAAGGTGCAATCTCAGATATTTCAGGTGTCGTTACAGAAGGTAAGATAACTGTTAATCTTAGTGATGGGGGAACAAAGGAGTACTCAGTCATTACTGGTGATATACCCAAAGCGGTGGACCGAACCGATAATAACGTTTATATAGACACCAATACAGGTAAAATGGTATTTGGTGGCCCAGCCCTAGCTAAAGATAGCAAGTTTAGTGTCCAATTTAAACAAAATTATTTAGAATTTGATATTAAAACTTTCGATGAAAATGGCAAACCACAATATAAAAATTTTAAATTTGATGGTACAACATCACTAAATAGCATGTTTTCAAAAATAAATCAAGCTAATACAGGTGTTAATCTTTTCTATGATTCCGGTACTGATAAAGTGGTAGCTATGAGAACAGAAACAGGAGACTTTAACCAGGCTAATGGCGGATTTGAAATGGAGTTTGTAAATGTTACTCGTGATGCTAATGGTAAGGTAACGGAAAATACAGACCCTAATCGTTTAAATACATTTTTTAATGATGTATTAGGGCTAAATAATAGTACTGAAACATCAGGTAGTGATGCTAAATTTACAATCAATGGTTTAGAAACAACAAGAAAATCGAATACCTTTACCATGAATGATGTAACCTTTACACTTAAAAAGAATTCATCTGCATCAACAGATAGTGCTACTATTAATATAAAAACTGACACCGATGAAATCGTCAAAACAATAAAGGAATTCGTCGAGAAATACAATGAAATGATTGGTAAAATTAACGGTAAACTAAACGAAGAGCGCTATAAAACGTTTACCCCACTTTCAGATGAACAAAAAGCAGGAATGAAAGAAAAGGAAATCGAACAGTGGGAAGAGAAAGCGAAGAACGGAATGCTGCGCCGTGATTCACTTTTAACTTCTGGACTTTCTAAAATGCGGATGGATTTATATACAGAGGTAAAATCAACAGCAGCTACCTTGACAGATAATAGATACAATCAACTTTCTGAAATTGGAATAAAAACAACGAAAGATTACTTAGATCGTGGAAAGTTAGAAATTGATGAAGATAAATTAAGGGCAGCCATTGAAGATAATCCAGAGGCTGTTTACCAACTGTTTATGGCAGACGGAACATCAGAACTAAATGCAAACGATAAAAATACTACTCCTGTTTTAGGGATTGCACGGAGACTGCGTAATACTATAGCTGAGACAATGCAAAAAGTTGAAAACAAAGCAGGTAATACATTTAAAACCGAGCACAACTATTCAATGGGTAAGGATTTATTAAGAATTAAAGACGATATTACTCGATTGCAAGATCGATTACAGCAAAGAGAAAAACGCTACTGGAATCAATTTAATGCCATGGAAAAAGCGATGCAACAACTGAACAATCAATCTTCACAGCTTTTAGCACAATTAGGAATGAACAATAAATGATAGAACTCAACCCAGTGATTACAGCACTGATTAGCGGAATATAGAATAAGAGGGTGAGTAGAATGGCGATGAATCAACCTTATCAAGCTTATAAACAAAACTCAGTTAATACCGCTTCTCCTGGGGAATTAACGCTGTTGCTTTATAATGGCTGTTTGAAATTTATTAAGTTAGCCAAAATGGGGATTGAAAATAATAATATTGAACAACGTCATATCAATCTTGTAAAAGCTCAAAATGTAATCAATGAATTAATGATTACCTTAGATATGAATGTTGAGATTTCTAAAAGCATTATGCAGATGTACGATTATATTAATAGACGGTTAATTGAAGCTAATACAAAAAACAGCATAGAAATTCTCGATGAAGTAGAAGGGTTTGTTTCCGAATTCCGAGATACATGGAAAGAGGCCATAAGACTTGCTAAAAAACCACAAATGGCTGAGAGTGGACAGGCATAGTGGAGGCGTTAGTTAAATTTATAAAAAAAACAAAGCAGCTATTAACGCATCTTGAAAATGATTTACCTGTAAATGGCCGTGAGGAATATATTGAAACGACTTTGAAGCTTTTAGATGAAAGGGAGCAAATCCTAAAACAATTACCTGATTTAAAAGCACTTGATCAAGATAGCAAAGCAGAATTAGCTAAACTAGAGGGACGAATGCAGACCTTAATATCTAATCATCAAAATGTTATTAAAAAAGATATACAACTATTGCATAAACAAAAGAAAAATACCCATCAATATGCAGACCCTTATGGGAATATTTCAATTGATGGAATGTTTTTAGATAAGAAGAAGTAAACTTTTTTAACATAGGTTCTAATAGGGAGAGTTCATATGGATATTGCATTTCTGTCAGTTGCCTTAAACCAAGGCCAAATACAGCAGCAAGCCTCTATTTCCATCCTAAAAAAAGCAATGGATCAAGGAGAAGGAAATGCTGATTTACTAACCAAAATGCTGTCCGAAGCAGATGTTAAAGCTATCCAACAAGCTGCACAGCCGCATTTAGGTGGAAATATCGATATAAAATTGTGAACAGAGACTTGAGGCTTTTTTATTGCTTCAAAGATAATGCAGCTAGAGAATAACTAATCGTTTTTCTCCGGCTGTTTTTATATTTTTTTGGATTGCAATTTCTCTCCTCTTCCTCTCTCTCGCCCAAATATTTAAGTAGTTGTAATAATAAAAATAAAAGAAAGAGGTGTCCTACTTGATCTATCAATTAAAAATTACCCTGCAGCATGCAAGCCCTCAAGTCTGGAGAAGGATATTAATCAATTAAGATATGCCGCTAGCGGATTTACATAAGATGATTCAACTTGCTTTGAATGGTCTGCTTTCCACTTGCAATGTTTTGAAGAACGGTAAACAAAACGACTAGATTTAACTAGTATGGGTATCTCCATTGGAATCCATGATGATGGGCTGTTGGGCATGAATCTTTTGCACTTTCTCACCGATTATGAATTAACACCCAACTAGTAATTACAATGCACAATGTCTATAATCAATACAATGCCTGTCTACAATCATTAATCTCACACAGGCAATCATATAAAAGGAGGTGAATAAAATGGAACATAGCACAATGCTAAAAGAAATCTTAAGTGCATTAAAAATACACTCCGACCGAATGGAGGCAAGATTCGAACAAATTGATGAAAGATTTGATCGAATTGAAACAAAAATGGATCGGATTGAAACTCGAATGGAACAAATTGAAGAACGTTTAGACCGAATGGACGAGCGCTTAGACCGAATGGAGAAGAAAATGGATGGGTTTCGTGTGGAGTTAACTGAAACACAGGAAACGGTTGATTTTGTCTCGAAAAAGACTTTGCAGCATGAACGGAAAATTCGTGAATTCAATCATCAATAGCCTCTTTTATGTCCACTAACTAAACACACTTCAACTCCTTAGGTAAGTTTCAAAAAACCGACAAATTCCACAAACTTTTTCGCTGTACTAGCAGGAGAATTATGGGGTAAAATAGAACTGTAAACATATAGTCTTATTTAAAAGACTTAGCGCCTTTTTCTTACTTTAAAAATGGCGTAGCATTTGTAAATGAAAAGGAGGAGCTCACTTATGAATTTTAACATTCGTGGTGAAAACATTGAGGTAACTCCAGCAATTCGAGAGTATGTCGAGAAGAAAATTGCTAAGCTTGAAAGGTATTTTACTGAAACTCCTGAATCAACTGTACATGTTAATTTGAAAACGTATCAAGATAAAACATCTAAAGTGGAAGTTACAATTCCAATGCCGAATTTAGTGCTTCGTGCAGAGGAAGTTCACGATGATATGTATGCAGCGATTGATTTAATCACTGATAAGCTTGAGCGTCAAATTCGCAAGCATAAGACAAAGGTGAACCGCAAGTTCCGTGAGAAGGGCAATGTCCCAGCGATGTTCGTCACTCTGGATGAATCTGAAAGAATGCCAGCTGATGAAGATCAAGAGCTTGAAGTGGTTCGTCAAAAGAGCTTCGATTTGAAACCAATGGATAGCGAAGAAGCGATCCTTCAAATGAATATGTTAGGTCACAATTTCTATGTGTTTACAAATGCTGAGACAAGTCTAACTAACGTAGTGTATAAGCGCAAAGATGGCCGTTATGGTCTGATTGAAGCTCAATAACGATAAAGTTTCAGAACCCCGCCTAGTGCGGGGTTTTTACATTTCCTTCGAGTCACGAAAAAAATCTTCCAGATACACCTTAATTTTAAAATAATTTGGTATAATCTAAATAATAAGATTAAGAGGGTGTTGCTAATGAATTTTGATTTTCAGTTTCATCCGTATCCATCACAAAGAACGACTGTCATGGCAAAGAGGGGAATGGTTGCGACCTCACAGCCGCTTGCCGCACAGGCTGGACTGGATATATTAAAAAAAGGCGGAAATGCCATTGATGCAGCGATTGCCACGGCGGCTGCCTTAACCGTTTTGGAGCCGACCTCAAATGGAATCGGTGGAGATGCGTTTGCGCTCGTTTGGACAAACGGGAGTCTTTACGGGCTTGATGCTAGCGGTCCTGCGCCACAAAGTATTTCGATCCAAGCGCTTAAGGAAAGAGGACATGAAAAAATGCCTGTTCATGGCTGGATGCCGGTTACGGTGCCGGGAGCTCCTTCCGGATGGGCTGAGCTTTCGAAAAGATTTGGCAGGCTTTCACTCCGGGAAGTCCTTCAGCCAGCTATTGATTATGCGGAGGGTGGCTACCCGTTAACCCCTGTTTTAGGGAAGTATTGGGATTTTGCTTACCGCAGATTCAAGCAGGTGCTGAAGGGGGACGAATTCCAGCATTGGTTTGATACCTTTGCTCCAAATGGAAGAGCGCCAAAGATTGGTGAGATGTGGCGTTCAGAAGGTCACGCGGCAACATTGAGATCCATTGGTGATACATACGGTGAAAGTTTTTATCTGGGTGAATTAGCAGAAAAGATCGATGCATTTGCGAAAAAATATAATGCATTTCTTTCAATAGATGACTTAGCCGGGTATAAAGCGGAATGGGTAACACCGATAAAGGTTAACTACCGTGGCTATGATGTGTGGGAAATCCCGCCAAGTACACAAGGGCTCATTGCGTTATTAGGTTTAAATATTGTAAGCGGTTACTCCTTTAATCACCGGGATTCTGTGGATACGATACATAAACAAATTGAAGCGATGAAGCTCGCTTTTACAGATGGAAAAGCTTATATTACCGATCCGAAAGAGATGAGAATTGAAATAGAGGAGCTCCTTTCAGATGAGTATGCGGCCAAGAGAAGGGCTGAAATTGGCGAGCAGGCTCTAATACCGAAACCGTATCAGCCTGTTAGCGGAGGAACGATTTATCTTGCTGCTGCTGATGAAGAAGGGAATATGGTTTCGTTCATTCAAAGCAATTACATGGGATTTGGCTCAGGTTTGGTCGTTCCAGGGACAGGCATTGCCTTGCAAAACCGAGGACATGATTTCTCTTTAGATCCTAGCGACCATAATGCTTTAAAGCCAGGGAAGAAGACATTCCATACGATCATTCCTGGATTTTTAACAAAAGGGAATCAGGCTGTCGGTCCTTTCGGGGTAATGGGCGGATTTATGCAGCCGCAGGGACATATGCAGGTAGTAATGAATACCGTTGATTTTCACCTTAATCCTCAGGCTGCTCTAGATGCGCCGAGATGGCAGTGGATGACAGATAAAAAAGTTCGAGTTGAACCACATTTTCCGCTTCCGTTGGCACAGGCTCTGATGAGAAAAGGGCATGAAATTGAAATGATGGCCGACACAGGCGGATTTGGCCGCGGACAAATCATTTGGCGTGATTTAGAAACGGGCGTTTATATGGGAGGAACCGAATCGCGTACGGACGGAGCGATTGCGACTTGGTAAATATTTTTTCAAAAAAAGGGGAGGCATTTAAATGACATTTTCAATTGTTGGTTACGATCCAAAGGAAAAAGAATGGGGCATTGCTGTTCAATCTAAGTTTCTCGGTGTCGGAGCGGTTGTACCGTTTGCCAAAGCAGGAGTTGGTGCGGTTGCCACTCAATCATATGCGAATACATCCTATGGACCGAGGGCGCTCCAGTTAATGGCTCAAGGGAAAACAGCGCAAGAGGTAATGGACATCATCACTGGGGAAGATCCGCAAAAAGATCTGCGTCAGGTTGGAATTATTGATGCTGAAGGGAACACGGCGACCTTCACGGGATCAGGCTGTTACGACTGGGCTGGAGGGGTAGCAGGTCCCCATTTTGCAGCTCAAGGAAATATATTAGTAGACGAAAAAACAGTGAAGGCGATGGCAGACACTTTCCAAAGTGCAGAAGGATCATTGGCAGAACGCTTGCTTGCCGCACTAGATGCCGGACAGGAAGCTGGCGGGGATAGCCGTGGTCAGCAATCCGCAGCGCTGCTTGTAGTAAAAGATAAAGGAGGCTACGGCGGATTCAATGATCGCTATATCGATCTCCGAGTTGACGAACACCCGGAACCGATTAAGGAGCTTATTCGGATTTATGAGCTGCAGCAGCTTTATTTCGCTCCTGCAAAGGAAGGGAATATTGTAGAGATTGCGGGGGAAGTAAAAGAGACGGCAGCCCGGGAATTGGTCCGCCTACAATATTTAGAGACTGAGCATGACGATGAACTGTTCCATAAAGCGTTAACCACATATATTCATACAGAAAACTTTGAAGCACGTGAACAAGCGAAGGGGAAAATTGACCTTGACGTGGTAGAATTTATGAAAAAACAAGGAAGGTAGCGGGGAGGATTCTCCGCTATTTTTTTCTCGATTTTTAGGAATGTGTTAACCCCACCTGTGCAATTAGAAACTCCTTTTACAACTGAAAAATTTGTCAACATGCCTCGCCTCACCCCCATAAGTTGTCACCCCCTAGTGAAAGTGGTAATATTAATAGGTATAATGTGAGAGTTCATGGGAGGATTCAGCCGTTTTGCAGCGAATCTTTTTTTAAACTAGCGGCTTTTTACAATGCCTCTCATATCCAATATAAAGGAGCGTTTTTAATGCTTGGAATTTTAAATAAAGTGTTCGATCAGAATAAACGCGAACTAAAACGCCTAACTAAAATTGCAGAACAAGTTGAGGCATTGGCTTCAGATATGGAAAAGCTTTCGGATGATGAGCTCCGCGGGAAAACAGAAGAGTTCAAAGCGCGCTTTCAAAAGGGCGAATCTTTAGACGACTTACTCGCTGAAGCATTTGCTGTTGTAAGAGAAGGTTCACGCCGTGTGTTAGGTCTATACCCTTACCCTGTCCAAATCATGGGGGGAGCTTCTTTGCATGACGGAAACATCTCCGAAATGAAGACTGGGGAAGGTAAAACACTTACAGCGACTATGCCGGTTTATTTAAATGCGATTTCAGGCAAAGGGGTTCACGTTGTAACAGTCAACGAATACCTTGCTAGCCGTGACGCCAACGAAATGGGTCAGCTGTATGAGTTCCTTGGCCTAACTGTTGGGTTGAATTTAAATGGGCTAACTAAGGAAGAAAAGCAGGCAGCCTATGCAGCAGATATTACGTACAGCACGAATAATGAGCTAGGCTTTGACTATCTCCGTGATAACATGGTTCTGTATAAAGAGCAAAAGGTTCAGCGCCCGCTTTATTATGCTGTTATTGACGAGGTTGACTCGATTTTAATTGATGAAGCCCGTACACCGTTAATTATTTCGGGGTCTGCGCAAAAGTCTACAGCACTTTATATTCAAGCGAACGCTTTTGTCCGCACACTGAAAAAAGATGAAGACTACACATATGATGAAAAAACTAAAGGGGTTCAGCTGACAGAAGAAGGAATGACAAAGGCTGAGCGTGCTTTCGGCATTGAAAACCTTTTTGATATTAGACATGTAACGTTAAACCACCATATTACACAGGCTTTAAAAGCGCATTCCAGCATGCATCTTGATGTGGATTATGTTGTGCAAGAGGGCGAAATTGTCATTGTAGACCAATTTACTGGTCGTTTGATGAAGGGCCGCCGCTACAGCGATGGGCTTCACCAAGCGATTGAGGCAAAAGAAGGTCTAGAAATTCAAAATGAAAGCATGACGCTCGCAACAATTACATTCCAGAACTACTTCCGTATGTACGAGAAGCTTGCCGGGATGACAGGTACAGCGAAGACGGAAGAAGAGGAATTCCGCAATATTTACAATATGAATGTTGTTGTGATTCCGACGAATCGTCCAATTGCCCGTGACGACCGTCCGGATTTAATCTACGCTTCAATGGATGGAAAGTTCCGCGCGGTTTGTGAAGATATTGCGGAGCGCCACAAAAATGGACAGCCTGTTCTCGTTGGTACAGTTGCGATTGAGACGTCAGAGCTTATTTCAAAATATTTAACGAAAAAAGGCATTCGTCACAATGTCTTGAACGCGAAGAACCATGGTCGTGAAGCTGAAATTATTGCAGATGCCGGTGAAAGAGGCGCTGTTACGATCGCTACGAACATGGCAGGACGTGGTACGGATATCAAGCTTGGAGAAGGCGTGAAGGAGCTTGGCGGACTAGCTGTTATCGGTACAGAACGCCATGAAAGCCGACGGATTGATAACCAGCTTCGCGGCCGTTCCGGACGTCAAGGAGATCCTGGTGTAACTCAATTCTACCTTTCAATGGAAGATGAACTGATGCGTCGATTCGGTTCTGATAATATGAAATCCATGATGGCACGTCTTGGCATGGATGACACTCAGCCTATCCAAAGTAAGATGGTATCAAGAGCTGTTGAATCTGCTCAGAAACGAGTGGAAGGCAATAACTTTGATGCCCGTAAACAGCTTCTATCTTATGATGATGTTCTACGCCAGCAGCGTGAAATTCTCTACACGCAGCGTAATGAAGTTTTAGAATCAGAAAATCTTCGTGAAATCGTTG
Organism: Bacillus sp. S/N-304-OC-R1; assembly: GCF_019749375.1. Lineage (GTDB taxonomy): Bacteria > Bacillota > Bacilli > Bacillales > Cytobacillaceae > Cytobacillus. The sequence continues at coordinate 38,064 of NZ_JACWFE010000021.1, read as the reverse complement.
AAAAAATGATTTTAACTTCTCTCGAGCGCAATGTTGAAGCCTTTTCACCGAATACAGGCGATGATGAACAATGGAATTACCAAGGTCTCGTTGATTATGTAAATGGAAACCTCCTTCATGAAGGTGACATTACAATTGATGACCTTCGCGGCAAGGAAACAGAAGAAATCGTAGATGCGATTTTTGCAAAAGTGAAGCATCGTTACGATGAAAAAGAAGAATTGCTTCAGCCTGAGCAAATGCGCGAATTCGAAAAGGTTATCGTTCTTCGTGCTGTTGACTCTAAGTGGATTGACCATATTGATGCAATGGATCAGCTTCGTCAAGGTATTCACCTTCGTGCATACGGTCAAATTGACCCATTAAGAGAATACCAGCATGAAGGCTTCGCGATGTTTGAGCATATGGTTGCTGCCATTGAAGAAGATGTTGCGAAGTACATTATGAAGGCTGAAATTCGCAATAACCTTGAGCGCCAAGAGGTCGCAAAAGGGCAAGCCGTGAATCCAAAGGAAGACGGCGAAAAGGTAAAGAAAAAGCCTGTCGTAAAGCAAATTAGCGTTGGTCGAAATGATCCTTGCATTTGCGGAAGCGGCAAAAAGTATAAAAACTGCTGTGGCGTTTAATTTTTAAAAAAGAGGAGGCCGGCGAGCCGTTGATAACTGGTAAGCCGGCTTTCTTGTGGTTACTTTTAATGTTGAAAATAGACTTAAATTCATACTGAATGAGCGAATTGATAAAAATATGGACGCAATTTTACTAGGTCAAATTGATTTTAGGTGTGAAAATTTTTATCTTAGACAGTATAATAAATATCATGTTTGTAAAAATGAAGGTTATAAAAATTATGAGGTGACGAAATGGAATTAGCAGATATTAGACATGAGTTAGAAAAAGCAGCTAAGCGATTGGCGGACTTTAGGGGGTCTCTTTGACTTAGAAAACAAAGAGGCACGTATTGCAGAGCTTGACGACACAATGCTTCAGCCTGGTTTCTGGGATGATCAGCAACAGGCACAGGTTGTGATTAGTGAAATGAATGCTTTAAAGGATCAAGTTCATGAGCTTTATGATTTAAATGCAATTTATGACAATCTTGAGTTAACTTACGAGCTTGTGAAGGAAGAAAATGATGAGGAGCTTAAGGCAGATCTTGAGACAGAGTTAAAGGAAATGTCTAACCGTTTCAATGAGTTTGAGCTTCAGCTTCTTCTAAGCGAGCCATATGATAAAAATAATGCCATCCTAGAGCTTCATCCTGGAGCAGGCGGAACAGAGTCACAGGATTGGGGCTCCATGTTGCTTCGTATGTACACAAGATGGGCGGAAAAGAAAGGCTATAAGGTTGAAACCCTTGATTACCTTCCGGGAGATGAGGCTGGAATCAAGAGTGTCACTTTAAGTATTAAGGGACACAATGCTTACGGGTATTTGAAAGCGGAAAAAGGTGTACACCGTTTGGTTCGGATTTCACCATTCGACTCTTCAGGCCGACGCCATACTTCATTTGTTTCTTGTGAGATCATGCCGGAATTTAATGATGAAATCGATATCGATATTCGTACAGAGGATTTAAAAGTCGACACATACCGTTCAAGCGGTGCCGGCGGACAGCACGTCAATACAACAGACTCAGCGGTAAGGATTACACATCTTCCAACAGGTGTAGTTGTAACATGCCAAACCGAACGTTCCCAAATTAAAAACCGCGAGCGCGCCATGAAAATGCTCCAAGCCAAGCTCTACCAAAAGAAAATTGAAGAGCAAGAGCAGCAAATGGCTGATATCCGCGGCGAACAAAAAGAAATCGGCTGGGGAAGCCAAATCCGTTCCTACGTATTCCATCCATATTCCATGGTCAAAGACCACCGCACAAACACGGAATCTGGAAACGTCCAGGCAGTGATGGATGGGGAACTCGATCAATTCATCGATGCTTTTTTACGTTCAAAATTAAGCTAAACATTAATAGCCTTTGCCAGCTAATCGAGGCAAAGGCATTTTTATTTGGAAAAATTGGCGTTTGCCTATGATGAAAGTGGAGCAATTACGTGGATTCTTTACGATTATTCCGTTCGATCAATGTGTACGGTTTTTGTTTCTTTTAATATCTAACTTATCAGAAATAATTTGAAAAGCTTCTTCATGCTGATCTAATTTTGATTCAATATGTTTCAAGTGGCTTCTAAACTCCGTCGCATGATTCTGAACAGTCTCTTCCAGCCTGTGAAGACTTTGTTCAACCGTATCGAATCTTTGATCAACCATATCAAATCTTTGAGCTATAGAACTAAATTCTTGATTAACCGCATCAAATCTCTGATCGACGGCATCAAATTTTTGGTCAACCGCATCAAATCTCTGATCGACAGCATCAAATTTTTGGTCAACCGCATCGAATCTCTGATCAACAACTTTAAATTTTTGGTCAACCGCATCAAATCTCTGATCAACCGCATCGAATCTCTGATCAACAACTTTAAATTTTTGGTCAACCGCATCAAATCTTTGATCAACCGCATCAAATCTCTGGTCAACAACTTTAAATTTTTGATCAACCGCATCAAATCTCTGATCAACAACTTTAAATTTTTGATCAACCGCATCAAATCTCTGATCGACAGCATCAAATTTTTGGTCAACCACATCGAATCTCTGATCAATAGAATCAAATCTCTTCGAATGGTCCTTTAACTGGTCTAATATTTCCTTAAGAATTCTCTCCATTTTGTCACCTCCTTATCGTGATTATAACACAGAAAGCTGGCAAGCAATGTTGTTCAATTGGATAAAAAGTGGGAATTGATTTCATTTAGACAAGAACTCTAGACATACTGCAAATTTGCAGAAAAAAACTTGATTTAACTAAATAATAACTTTCTCCTTATAGTTTAAGCCAACGCTTCACAACCTACTACGGAGATACTCTCTCCATTATTTTACCCCTTTAACACAGCAATCTACTGGCATTTACACATAATTCCCACCATGCTATACTCACTGTCGGAAAGTGTAGAGTTAAGCAACACGGAGACTTGTATAAGCATTTTTTTATCGGACAAGAACAATGGAAAAATAGCATGAAGTGGTCAATAAACAATTTTATTGGACAAGTACATAGAAAAAATAACCCGAAGTGGTCAATAAACAATTTTATTGGACAAGTACATAGAAAAATAACCCAAAGTGGGTCAATAAATGACTTTATTTGACAAGTCTATAAATAAAACATCACGTGATGTCCAATAAGCAGCTTCATAACAAAGCCCGAAAGTGATCTTTCTCAAACAGCCAAGTTCATAGTAATACATATACAAGAAATATTAGTTACCTAATAGACATAAACCATAACAAAACCAGCGCAAACATCAAAGGAGAAAACCATGTCAAAAAAACATAATTCATCCCAATCAACTTTAGAAACCATTCAAGAATACTTCTTAATCCTCCTTGGCGCAGCCATAATTGCAATAACATTTAATGTGTTTCTGCTGCCAAACCAAATTGCTTCAGGCGGCGTCAGCGGGATTAGTACGATTTTGGCTGCGGTTGTAGGCTGGGAACCGGCGTATGTGCAGTGGGCTTTTAATATTCCGCTTTTTGTTGCGGGAGTTATTTTTCTCGGAAAACAATTTGGGATAAAAACGCTCGTTGGGACAGTATTTCTGCCGTTTGTCGTGTTTCTCACAAAAGGGTTTGAGCCTTGGACACATGATTCGCTGCTCGCTTCCTTATTTGGCGGAATCGGTGTTGGCCTTGGCTTGGGGATTGTATTCCGCGGAAAAGCGTCAACCGGCGGCACGGATCTTGCTGCACAAATTATTAATAAGTTTACGGGGCTTACACTAGGTACTTGTGTAGCGATCATCGATGGATTGATTGTACTTACAGCTGCAATTGTATTCGATATTGAAAGAGGGCTTTATGCGCTCCTAGCGCTTTATGTGACGAGTAAAACAATTGATATTGTACAGATCGGATTCGGCCGATCCAAGATGGTGCTGATAATTACGGAAAATCAAAATGAAGTTCGTGATGGAATTTTGAATAAAATTGACAGAGGTGTGACAAAACTAACAGCATACGGTGGTTATACTGATAATGAGCGCCCAGTGTTGATGTGTGTTGTTGACCAGACAGAATTCACAAAGTTGAAACAATTGGTCAAAACCATTGACCCGACAGCGTTTGTCGTGGTTACAGATGCCTCTGAGGTGCTTGGCGAGGGTTTCAAACGGGTGTAGAGTATTGGTATAATATAGCTGTAGTATGTAATTTTTCCAGAGGGGGATATTGCGTTGAAAAAGAAGCTTCTTGCACTACTAATGGGTACTTCTCTTGTCCTTGCAGCTTGTGGCGGCGGAGGTAATGCGGACAATAAGAAGGACACGGGCACAACAACAGGCGGAGAAACAACAACAGCTGGAGCAGGAGATGCGGAAAAGCTGTTTAATCAAAAATGTTCAAGCTGCCATGGCGCGAACCTTGAAGGCGGCGTAGGACCTGCACTTAACAAAATTGGTTCCCAGCTTTCTAAGGAAGATATTGAAAACATTCTAGCTAACGGGAAAGGTGCAATGCCTGCGGGACTTCTTAAAGGCGATGAAGCATCAAAAGTAGCAGAGTGGCTAGCTGCTAAGAAATAAGGTTTCCGAAAACGTTCTGTCCACCCGACGGAACGTTTTTATTATTTTTGATGTTCATATGTGGGACGAGAGAACCGTCCCCTCGTCACGTTTCCCTCTATGAAAAGAAAATGTAATATTTTTTCAAAGTAATTAGGCAAGTGTTGATGTTATAATGGAAAAGTATGATTCAATAATTGTCGTTTTCTGGGTGTCGTATTTTATCGAATGTTGTTTTTATATAGACGTTTTTGCCAATTCAGTCGAATTAAACCACAAAAAATTAGGTGATGTATATGATAGAAATGCAGGATGTATATAAAAAGTATCCGAATGGAGTTGTCGCGGCAAACGGGATTGATGTGCATATCAAAGCCGGAGAATTTGTATATGTAGTTGGTCCAAGCGGTGCCGGGAAATCAACTTTTATTAAAATGATGTATAGAGAAGAAAAGCCAACTAGCGGGACGATTATGATCAATGGTGTCAATCTTGGGAAATTAAAGGCGAGCAAGGTTCCACTTCTCCGCCGTAATATTGGTGTCGTGTTCCAGGACTTTAAATTGCTGCCGACGCTATCAGTTTATGAAAATGTAGCTTTTGCACTTGAAGTGACAGAGGAACAGCCGAAATATATTAAAAAGCAAGTAATGGAAACATTGGAGCTTGTTAATTTAAAGCATAAAGCACGCATGCTTCCAACAGAATTATCAGGGGGAGAGCAGCAGCGTGTGTCGATTGCGCGCTCGATTGTGAATGCACCAAAGGTTGTCATTGCGGATGAACCGACAGGAAATCTAGACCCGGATACATCTTGGGAAATTATGAATATCTTCGAAGAAATTAATACAAGGGGCACGACTGTCGTGATGGCTACACACAATAAAGAGATTGTTAATACGATCAAACACCGTGTAATTGCCATTGAAAGCGGAAAGATTGTTCGTGATCAGCAGCGAGGTGATTATGGCTATGAAAGCTAGAACTTTACGACGTCATTTAAGAGAAAGCTTTAAGAGTTTGGCGAGAAATGGCTGGATGACGTTTGCCTCTGCTAGTGCTGTTACAGTTACGCTCATTTTAGTTGGTGTATTTTTTGTCATCATGATGAATTTAAATAAAGTAGCTACTGATCTTGAGGCTCAAGTAGAAATTCGTGTTCATATTGACGTGGCTGCGAGTAAAGAGGATCAAAAAATCTTAGGTCAGAAGATTGAAAAGATTCCTGAGGTGAAATCAGTCAAGTACTCTCCAAAGGATCAGGAGCTTAACAATTTAATTAAGAGTTTTGGAGACGAAGGGGAAGCGTATAAGCTTTTTGAACAGGACAACCCTCTAAATGATGTGTTTGTTGTGAAAACGGTTAAGCCTGAGGACACCATGATGGTCGCGAAAAAGATCGAAAAAATGGAATATGCGTCGAAAGTAAAATACGGCCAAGGAAAAATTGAAAAGCTCTTTTCAATCATCAAAACTAGTCGTAATGTTGGGATTGTTCTAATCATTGGACTGTTATTTACAGCGATGTTCCTGATTTCCAATACAATTAAAATTACAATTGTTGCAAGAAGAAGAGAAATTGAGATTATGAGATTAGTAGGGGCAACAAATGCCTTTATCAGATGGCCATTCTTCCTAGAGGGCCTATGGCTCGGGCTTCTTGGCTCTTTTCTGCCAATCGCGCTGGTTGCCACATCCTATTATTATCTCTACGATTTATTACAGCCAAAGCTTTCAGGAAACTTTATCGAGCTGCTCCATGTTAACCCGTTTATATACCAAATATCTGGATTGCTGCTCCTAATGGGCGCCTTGATCGGTATTTGGGGAAGTATGATGTCAGTTCGAAAGTTTTTAAAAGTATAATGATAATGCAGAAGGAAGGGGCCGAGTCCTCTTCTTTTTTTTGTTTGAAAAACATTCAGAAATGTTCTAATGCTCCCGTTATTGCAATTCTAATAAAAAAACAGTCAAATAGAACGCCTCAATATTCCGAAAATCTCCTCTCCTTAGAAATTTGTTCAAATAGAACGCCTCACCATTTCCGAAAATCTCCTCTCCTAAGAAAATAGGTCAAATAGAACGCCTCAATATACCCGAAAATCTCCTCTCCTAAGAAATTTGGTCAAATAGAACGCCTCACCATTCCCGAAAATCCCCTCTACTAAGAAAATAGGTCAAATAGAACGCCTCAATATTCTCGAAAATTCCCTCTCCTAAGAAAATAGGTCAAATAGAGCGCCTCAATATACCCGAAAATCCCCTCTCCTAAGAAAATTGGTCAAATAACCCGCATCAATGCCCTCAAAATCCCCACTCCCCTCAAAAAACACTCACACAACCCCCCCCACCCATAAAATCTCTCATAACCCGTCCACTTCCCACATATATTGAATTACTAAGGCATCCCTATTAACAAAAAAGGCAGGCATGATACTGGAAAAAAGCCAAGCATTCACGTCGTTAAATATCATTTGAATGTGCAGCGAATAGAAAGGAAGATGGGATGAATAGAAAATGGATGGCTTTATTGATGACCGGTTCGCTTTTGACAGGAGCGGGCGGTACATATGCAGGGATGAAATGGCTGAATCAAGGGACACTCCTCGATGGAGCGGAAATGGATACTTCCCATAAATCGGACAACATGTTGCCACAGGCCTTAGACAGTGGGGTTTTGGGAAAGGTCGAGCAAGCTTACAGCCTTATTCTGAATAGTTATGTGGAAAAAGTAGAGGAAAAGCAGCTTGTCGAAGGGGCGATTCAGGGGATGCTGGCCACGCTTTCCGATCCATATTCCATTTATATGGACAAGGAAACGGTTAGGCAGTTTAATGAGACGCTTGAGTCCTCCTTTGAAGGAATTGGTGCTGAAGTTGGCATGGAGGATGGAAAAATTATTATCGTATCGCCATTTAAAGATTCTCCTGCTGAAAAAGTGGGTTTAAAACCGCGTGATCAAATTTTGAAGGTGGATGGGGAGAGCATAAAAGGGCTGGACCTTTACCAGGCAACGTCTAAAATTCGCGGAAAAAAAGGCACGATGGTGAAATTAGAAATTGGCAGGGAAGGGTTAAAAGAGCCGATCACTGTGCAGGTCCAGCGGGACGAAATTCCTCATATGACCGTGTTTTCTGATCTGAAAAGACAAGATGGAAAAGCGATTGGCTATATTGAAATTACTTCATTTTCTCAAGACACAGCGGATGAATTCAGAAAGAGCTTAAGGTCGTTGGAGAAAAAGGGATTAGAGGGCTTAGTGATTGATGTCCGGGGCAACCCTGGAGGGCTCTTGATTTCGGTTGAGGAAATTTTAAGAGAACTGGTGACGGGTGAAAAGCCGTATATTCAAATCGAAAAGCGTGAAGGCGAGAAGAAACGCTATTTCTCTACTTTAAAAAAGGCAAAAGACTATCCGATTGCTGTGTTAATTGATAATGGCAGTGCTTCTGCATCAGAAATACTGGCAGGTGCTTTAAAAGAAGCTCAAGGGTATCCGCTTATTGGGGTGAATACGTTTGGAAAAGGGACAGTCCAGCAGCCGGTTCCGATGGGGGATGGCAGCAATATTAAATTAACTTTATATAAATGGCTCACGCCGGATGGAAACTGGATTCATAACAAAGGTATCAAGCCAACAATTGAAGTGAAGCAGCCGAAAATATTTCATACCCATCCACTTCAGGTTGAGGATGCATTAGCCAAGGATATGAATAATGAGCAAGTGAAAAATGCGCAGGAAATGCTTGATGGTTTAGGCTATGCTCCTGGCAGAAGCGATGGATACTTTAGTGAGTCGACTGTAACGGCGGTTCGCGCATTTCAGCAGCAGCACGACCTGACACCATCCGGGAAAATTGACAAGAAAACAGCTTCCACACTCGAAAAGGCAGTAATAGCTGAAATGAAAAAAGAGGAAAATGATATGCAGCTTCAAACTGCTTTAAGGTTTTTAGCTCGTCAATAAATTAGTACGTACAGCCCTTTTACTGCGATTAAATATAGTCACCGTTTCAATCGAACGGTGGCTTTTTGCTTTTTCCAATAGCTTGAATTCTAACATTTCTCAAAATGAAAACCATTTCAAAAATATAGCAATAGGCTTTAAGTGGACATTTTGATAGAATATAGAGTAATAGGTTAAAATAGTACGATCAAATAAATTATTTTCTGGTTTTGTACATAGAGGTAGGTGGCTAAGTTGGCTCTTGAATGGCTTATTGAAATATTGAAAGGGACAGGCAAGCTTTTTTTGAATCCGGTTTTCTACTATCTTTTCTTCATAGTAGCTTTATTGGGCGTTTCACGTGTGAAGCGGGAGAGAAAGAACTTTCATGTTCGTGCGGAGAATGCTTATTTTGAGCTGAGGCAGCTGCTTCCGTTAGGCATAATCATTGGACTAGTGCTGTCACTCGTTTCTATCACCGCCGGTCTAGTTGTTCCGCTTGAAACGATTGTATTTACTGCTATTTTTACATTGGTGTGGAGCATCACAACGAGGATTCGGTGGATGGCACCTGCATACACGCTAGGTTTTGCTTTTTTTGCGACCATTTTTGCTGCAGAGCAACAATGGCAGCTACCGGCATTTTTGACATCAATCAAAGACTCAGAGGAAACTGTTTTTCCATCGATCGCTGTTCTTCTAGCTCTACTATTAATCGGTGAAGGGATTTTGATTTTCAAAAATGGACGGAAAGGCTCTTCTCCAAAACTAATAACGAGTAAGCGCGGCCAGAGAGTGGGCATACATGAGGTAAAAAGGCTTTGGATGCTGCCGCTGTTTCTATTGATCCCTGGAGAAGCATTGAAGGCGCCATTTGAATGGTGGCCGGTCTTTACGGTTGGAGGAAGTACATATTCTATTATTCTTGTTCCGTTTGCCATTGGCTTTTTTCAGCGTATGCAAGGCAATTTGCCAGCCGGTGCTGTGAAGAAAATCGGTAAAAAGGTTATTTGGTTAGGTGTTTTCATCGCGCTATTATCGATTTCAGGCTACTGGTATCCGCTCGCATCGATTGTGGTCGTGACGATTGCGATTATTGGACGCGAAATGATTACATTAAGGCAGAGAATCCAAGAGGAAAATCTTCCGTTTTACTTTTCAAAAAGAAACCAGGGTGTTATGGTATTAGGTATTATTCCTGGATCTCCGGCAAGCAATATGGGTTTGAAGGTAGGAGAGCTGATCACGAAGGTCAATGGTCTTGTTGTTCATGACCGGACAAGCTTCTATGAAGCCCTTTTGAAAAATCGCGCGCATTGTAAGCTAGAGGTTTTTGATGTAAATGGACAAATCCGTTTTGCTCAACGAGCTCTATACGAAGGCGATCATCATGAGCTTGGAATTCTTTTTATTCCGGATGAGATAAAAAATGGCAGTGAGGCGGTATAAATAAGAGGCTGTGCGGGAAATTAAAAATGGGGATCGACCTATGTCGGTTCTCATCTTTTTTTGATTAATCTGAAATTATATATAGTCGTAAACAAGGACTTTCGATGGGAGGGGACCAAATTGGAAATGGAGACTGCGGACTTAAAGCAACTGTCCGATTTTGATAATGTATTAGTCGTAGATAAAACGGGGAAGACGATTTTTTATGATTTGGCGGATTTACATATTTTGAAGAAGCTAGGTGAAAAGCCTGAAGAATTTCTTGGGAAAAATATTACAAGCTTCTATAAAAACCTGACAGAAGAAAATAGCACACTTATGCGGGCGATAAAAACTGGGGAAGCCTTAATTAATGTGGAGCAGCAAATGATTTCGAAAACAGGCAGCTCCTATGTGTCAAAAAGTTCAACATATCCGATCAAACAAGGCGATGAAATTGTTGGGGCGATTGAGTTTTCCAAACATTACTTCACGAAAGAAAATATCCAGTTTCTTGACGAATATGCTGGGCATAAGATGTATAGAAAAAATAATACGATCTACACCATTGACGATATTGTCACCGTCAATCCACAAATGATGGCTGTTAAAGAAAAGATAAAAAAGGTAGCCAGAACGGATTCAACTGTCTTAATTTACGGTCATACCGGTACGGGAAAAGAGGTTGTAGCCCAATCAATTCACAATTTAAGTGATCGGTTTGGCAAGCCTTTTATTTCCTTTAACTGTGGAGCGATTCCTGCGAGCCTGCTGGAAAGTACGTTGTTCGGTACGACGAAAGGCAGCTTTACAGGGGCTGAGGATATGCCCGGGCTGTTTGAACAGGCAGAAGGCGGCACATTATTTTTAGATGAAATAAACTCCCTGGACATTAATCTTCAAGTAAAGCTGCTTAAGGCGATTGAGGAAAAAACGATTCGCCGAATTGGTGGGAAGAAGAATATTCAGCTTGATATCCGTGTTCTTTCAGCAACCAATGAAGACCCGGACCTTCTCGTTGAAGAGAAACGCTTACGGCAGGACTTATTTTTCCGTTTAGGGGTTGTACAAATTAACCTGCCTAAACTTTCAGTTAGGCCGGATGATATTGAAGTGCTTTTGAAATACTATATTAATTTTTACAATAATATTATGAATATCTATGTGGAAGGCATGACCGAGGAGGCTCTCCAGTGCTTTAAAAGATATAGCTGGCCGGGGAATATTCGCGAGCTGAAGAATGCAGTGGAAAATGCGTTTAACCAAGTAAACACATCCGAGATTACCATTGATGATATACCAGATCGAATTCGAAACTTTTCCGGTAAAGCGAATGTAATAGAAAAGGTTCCGAAAGTGCAGTCTTTAAGAGATGCGGTTGAAGACTATGAAAAATCCATCATTATGAACGAATGGATTCAAACAAATGGAAAAATTGCTGAAACAGCAAGGCGCTTAGGACTTTCTAAGCAATCTTTAAAATACAAGCTGGAGAAATACAACATAAAATAATTGTGGTAAAAATATTTTTATGGAGAGGGAAAAATTTTTCCCTCTCTTTTTTTTGTCTATTTTATGACGAAAGCATAAATATTTCCATAATTTAAAAAAGTGGAAAGGCTTACTGAAAAAATTTTTAAGTTAAAAAGCTTGTTAAATCCAGTCGCGAGTTGTCAGAGAGTATTCAAAAAAGGCTAAATTTAAAATAAAATCTTCACTCTCATAAAAATATGGCATAAAAATTGCACTCTAAATAGTAATTCAAAGCAACTTTCGCGAAAGTAATAAAAGGAAATGGAAACGTTTCCTAAAAAAAATGAAGGGTATGAGAAATATGAACAAAACAATACAGCACAGTCTTATATTAGGTTTTGCTCTATTTGCGATTTATTTTGGTGCAGGTAACTTAATATTTCCTCCATCGATCGGAAATGCATCAGGTACGAATTGGATTCCTGCTCTAATTGGTTTCTGCGTTACAGGTATTGCTCTTCCGTTATTAGCGGTTATCGCAATCTTGAACGCTGGCGGGAGATTTGAAGAATTAACAAGACCGATTAGCCCATGGTTCTATAAGGCATTTAATCTATTGCTAATGGTTGGCATTGGTATGTTTGTTACGATTCCGCGCATGGCAGCAACGACTCATGAGCTTGGTGTTCACACTTTATTTCCACAAGTTCCTTCCATTGTCACGATCGTTGTATTCTTTGCGGTCAGCTATTATTTTGCAATGGATAAATCAAACGTAATTGAAAAAATCGGAAAATTTCTAACACCGGTGTTAGTAATCATTCTATTGTTTATTGTTGGAAAAGGAATATTTGATCCGATTGGTACGCCAGTGGCAACAGACTTAAAGTCGCCATTTTCTAATGCATTTATCAGTGCTTATCAAACTGGAGATGTTGTAACTGGAATCTTCTGTGCCCCTATTTTTATCGCAGCGATATTAAGCTATGGCTATAAAGGAAAAGGGATGCGCAAAATTGCACTAACAGGTACGGTTATTGCCGGTCTTGGCCTGTTAATTGTTTACGGAGGCTTGCTTTATATTGGTGCTTCCGGCAGCGGAATGTTCCCAAAAGATATTGATAGTACAACGCTTGTATCGGAAATCGTTAATACCCTATTAGGCAGCGGCGGAGCAATTGCTCTATCCATTGCGATTGCCTTAGCTTGTTTAACATCTGCAATTGGTGTTATTGCAGTTATTGCGGAATTCTTAAATGATTTAACGAAAAACAAATTTAGCTATCGTGCTTGGGTATTAGTTGTATGTCTAGCGGGAATCGGAATCGGGTCTCTAGGAGTGGAGAAGATTATTAATTATGCACTTCCAATTTTCCTAGCTCTATATCCAGTTGCCATCGTACTAGTGTTCCTTGGTCTATTTCGAAAAGTGATCCCGAATCCAGGTTCTTATCGTGGCGCCATTCTATTAACGTTTATCGTGAGCGTGCTCGAGACATTAGGGGTAATTGGTGTAAATATTCCAGCCGTACAGAGATTTATTAGCATACTACCATTCAGTGCAAATGGATTTTCTTGGCTCGTCCCAGCTATTATTGGGTTTATTGCGGGAAGCATCATCTATAAATTTACTTCTGCTAAAGAAGGTCAGGACTCTGCTTTAGTGAATAATGATTAACAGCAAATCATTCATCTGTGTTGAGGCATAAAAAGTTAGGAGAGATTTTTAATGATTGTCGAAAAAACTATTTTCCATAATGGACGTATTTTCACATCTAACCCAAATCAGCCATATGCAAGCGCTATGATCGTTAGTAAGGGGCGTATTGAATGGATTGGCGATGAAAAGGATATGGCGGAAATGGAAGGAGGGCGTGTTGACCTTCAAGGGCGCCGAGTACTTCCGGGGTTCATTGATGCCCACCTTCACCCGGTTTATTTAGCTAATGCTGCAAAGCAAATAGCTTGTACAGCACCACTAGTTCATTCAATTGATGATATGGTAAATGAGATTCGCAAACAGCGTGAATTAACAGGAGCAGAAGAATGGATTGAAGGCTGGGGCTATGATGAAGGGAAGCTAACAGACAAACGTGCACCCCTTCGTTCTGATTTAGATAGAGCTGCAGCTGATGTGCCTGTTGTCGTGACTCGGACTTGTGCACATATCATTTCTGTTAATAGCAAGGCTTTAGAGTTGGCAGGGATTACGAAGGAAACACCAGATCCGCCAGGCGGCCAAATTGACCGTGATGCTAACGGGGAACCGACTGGAATACTGCGAGAAAATGCAAAGCATTTAGTCTTAAATGCAATGCCTGCACGCTCAATTGAGGAAAATGCAACACTTCTCGCAGAGCTAAGCCCATTTTTATTTCAGCGTGGAATTACAGCGATTACAGATCTGATGGCATTAAGGAAGCCGATTGATTATTTAGACATGTATAATGAAGCACGTGACCATGGCCTTAAACAGCGAACAGTCCTTTATTATATATGGGAAGATCTAAAGAAGGAAATGATCTTGGACGAGAACAAGACGAATAGGGAAAATCCGGTTCATATCGGGGGCATTAAGCTGTTTGCTGATGGAAGTGTATCCGGGAGAACCGCATGGGTAAACCCTGCATTCCTTGGTGATGATGAAAACTATGGAATTTCTACGACTTCTCAAGAGGAATTACTTGAAGCGGCTGAGGCAGCAGAAAAGCATGGAGTTCAGCTAGTCGTTCACGCCATGGGTGAGAGAGCGATTGATCAGATTATTGATACATTCTACGGTAAAAAAGGCTGGCTGCAGGATGCTCCTTCTATTCGCATTGAGCATGCGGCCATGCCAACTGAGCAGGCAATCAAGCGAGCAGCGGAAACAAACATCGCCTTTGTTCCTCAGCCGATTTTCCTTTTTGCAGAAATTGAGAGCTATTTAAATAATTTAGGGGCAGAACGAACAAAAACAACCTATCCGGTTCAAAAGATGCTTGAAGCAGGCATTAAAGTGGCGTTCTCTTCTGACGCTCCAGCAACCGCTTGGGCAGATCCGGTTGACCCTTTTGTTAGCTTAAAGGCTGCTGTTACACGGATAGCTTATGATGGCACTGATACAGGTCAAGATCAGGGAGTTGATATAGAAACGGCTATTGAGCTCTACACTCGAGAAGCACAGGTGATTACACGCATCCCTGATGTGGGACAATTAAAGCCGGGCTATTATGCAGACTTCATTATACTTGATCAGGATATCCTTGAAGTCAGCCCAGAAAAGATTGATGAAGTAAGTGTAGAAGCAACGTATATGAACGGAGAAAAGGTATTTCAAAAATAATGCAGAGAGAGGCAGAAGATGATTCTGCCTCTTTAAGTTACAATTAGCTATCTTCAAAATAAGACAATATTACTATTTGAAAAATTATTCTGAAATAACCTTTGACTTTTATGCTTTCGCGTTGTAAAGTGTTAATTATGTAAAAGATGAATACGATTTACTTCTTATCGAGAGAGGTTGAGGGACTGGCCCAATGATACCTCGGCAGCAGAATCCATTCGGAAGACTGTGCCAAATCCAGCAAGATGATCTTGATAGATAAGAAGAGGCCATTTATGAGTATGTTGTCCTCTTCTGTTTGTAGAAGAGGTTTTTTATTTTTGAAAAATTTAATAATATTCAATTCTTATCGAGAGAGGTAGAGGGACTGGCCCGATGAAGCCTCGGCAGCGGAATCCGTTTAGGAGACTGTGCCAAATCCAGCAAGCACAATGCTTGGGAGATAAGAAGAGTTCTTTGCCTTTTTCGTTAAAGGATAGCCTCTTCTTGTCTATGGAAGAGGTTTTTTATTTTGAGGTCGATTGTTTAATGAAAAGAGGAGAGAGGTTCATGATTGAATTTCAGGATTTACGAAAGGTGTATGACAGCGGTGGAAAGCAGTTTGCTGCACTGAATGGGATCAATTTAAAAATTAACAAAGGCGAAATTTTCGGGGTCATTGGTTTTAGCGGTGCCGGAAAAAGCTCCCTTCTTCGCTGTGTGAATTTACTCGAGCGTCCAACTTCAGGAAAAGTAATTGTCGATGGCCATGATCTGACGGCCCTTTCCGCAAAGGAGATCAGAGAGATAAAAAGAAACATCGGAATGGTTTTCCAGCATTTTAATCTGCTAAACTCAAAAACTGTTTTTGCGAATGTTGCGATGCCGCTTACTCTTGCGAAAGTGCCGAAAGATGAAATTAAAAAGCGTGTAACTGAATTACTGGAATTTGTCGGGCTTGCTGATAAAGCGAATAATTACCCCGATCAGCTATCAGGCGGTCAAAAGCAGCGAATTGGCATTGCAAGAGCACTAGCGACTCAGCCTAGCATTCTCTTGTGCGATGAAGCAACTTCAGCACTGGATCCGCAGACAACGAGCTCTATCTTGCAACTTTTGAAAAAAATAAACGAGGAATATAACATCACGATTTTAATAATCACTCATGAAATGGCTGTTATAAGAGAAATTTGTGACCGGGTTGCTGTTATTGAGGCGGGACAGATCATTGAGAAAGGCTCCGTTTTTGATGTATTTTCGTCACCGCAAACGCAAACAGCCAAAAATTTCGTCAGCACTGTTATGAATGTTGGAATCCCTGATTCTATTCAGAAAATCGTTGAAAGCGGGCTGCAGAAGGTATACCAGATTAATTTTGTCGGCAGTTCAACAGGCCAGCCACTTCTATCAAAATTAGCCAAGCAATTTGATATTCATGTGAATGTGCTTTTTGGCAATATTACCGAGCTTCAGGGAACGCCATTCGGGAACCTGGTTGTAGAATTCCAGGGTACTGAGAGTGAGATTGATAAGGCGCTAACGTTCATTCACCAAGAGAATGTTTCAATAAAGGAAGTGAAACCAAATGCTAGTTAATCAAGATCAAATCATTGAAGCGTTAATGGAAACGATACAAATGGTTGCTTTCTCGCTCCTGTTTTCAGCGATTATCGGTCTGCCGCTGGGAGTCCTGCTCGTTGTTACAAGGAAGGGGCAGCTGCTTGAAAATCTGCCAGTTTTCAATGTGCTGAACATCATCATTAATATTCTACGTTCTGTTCCATTCATTATTTTATTAGTGGCTATTATTCCTGTAACTAGATTTATAGTGGGGACTTCCATTGGAACGGCGGCTGCGATTGTGCCGCTCGTATTTTACGCAGGTCCTTATATTGCAAGATTAGTAGAAAACTCCTTGCTGGAAGTAGACCCAGGAGTTATTGAGGCGGCAGCAGCGATGGGCGCAACACCGGCTCAAGTGATTTTCAAGTTCCTCATTCCAGAGGCGCTCAGCTCGCTCGTTTTAGGACTAACGATTGCAACGATTGGATTAATTGGAGCTTCCGCAATGGCTGGAGCAGTCGGCGGCGGCGGTCTCGGCGATTTAGCGATTACGTATGGATATCAAATGTTCGATACGACTGTCATGCTGATCACGGTTGGAATTTTAGTCGTGATGGTTCAAGGCTTGCAGTCATTCGGAAATATATTAGCAAAAAGAATTAGAAGACGATAAAGGGAGGAAATAAAATTGAAAAAACTATTACTATCCATTATTATTTTAACATTCGCGATTTTTAGTGCAGCATGTTCAAGCTCTAGTGAAAAAACAGGCGATGAAAAATCAAAAGTCATTAAGATTGGAATTAGTGGTGCAGATGATCGCGTTTGGCAGTTTATGGCTAAAAAGCTTGAAAAGGAAGGCATCAAAATCAAAATTGTCCGCTTCTCTGATTATGTGCAGCCGAATATGGCACTTGCAGAGGGAGAGCTTGATGCAAATGCGTTCCAAACAGTTGCTTATTTCGATGCTTTCATAAAAGAGCATAAATTAGATTTAACGCCAATCGCTACAACGATTATTGCACCTATGGGCATCTATTCTGATAAGTATAAAAAAGTGGATGAAATTCCTGACGGCGGAAAAATCGCGGTACCGAACGAAGCGTCAAACATGGGAAGAGCGCTGCTTCTTCTTCAAGAAGCTGGACTAATTGGGCTTCCAAAAGACTTTGACGGATTAGGAGCGATTGATAAAATCACAGACAATCCGAAACACTTAGAAATTGTACCAGTCGTGCCTGGCCAAACTCCACGAGTTCTTCCGGATGTGGCTGCTTCTGTTATTAATAATGGAATTGCAGTAGATGCAGGTTTTAGCCCAACACAAGACTCAATTTTCCATGAAAGTGCGACAGCTACACCATACATCAATATTATCGCAACAAGAACAGAAGATAAAGATAACCCAACATTGAAAAAGATTGCTGAGCTATTCCAGCAGGATGATGTGGCTGAATTTATCAATAAAGAGTATAAAGGAAATCAAATACCTACATTTGTTCCATTAAGCAAAATTGGCTGGTAGGTTATATAGAGCAAAGAAGGACGGACGGGGCGTTGATAACAGCTCCGTCTGTTTTTTTACACCAGAGTATATGTTTAGTAAAGAATTAAACTAGTTCAGCCCCGATAAATGATTCCGATGCATTAGGTAAAGACTATGAGTAGTCATCTACATGCATTGGGAGGTTCATATGAAAGCGACAGATGTTCTAGTTCATTGTTTAGAAAAAGAAGGTGTGCAATATGTTTTCGGAATAATGGGAAAAGAAACGTTAGATCTAATGGATTCTCTTTCGAAATCAAAGCAAATTCGGTTTGTAAATACGAGACATGAGCAGGGAGCGGCCTTTATGGCAGATGTGTATGGAAGACTTTCTCATAAGCCGGGGATTTGTCTAGCCACGCTCGGACCAGGGGCAGCCAATCTATTAACAGGCATAGCAAGCGCCACACTGGATTTTTCCCCGGTTGTCGCGTTTATTGGTCAAGCTGGACTAGATAGACAGCATAAAGAATCACATCAATATATAGACTTGGTAAAGCTTTTTGAACCTGCAACGAAATGGAGCGCACAAATTAAAGATTCGCAAAGTATTGTAGAAATGGTCCACAAAGCGTTTCGGATCGCAAAAACAGAAAAGCCTGGTGCGGTAATCTTGGAATTGCCGGAGAATTTAGCGCCTCAAATGATTCCTGATAATGCAATGGAATCTCTGCCTCCCCCGACCTATGTACCTTTAACAGAGGATATCCATGCAGCGGTCAAGCGGATTAATGATAGCCAAAAGCCATTTATCATCATTGGGAATGGAGTGATGAGGGGAAAGGCTGAGAAAGAGGTGCAAGCATTTATTGACTATCTTCAGGCTCCGGTAACTCATACGATGAAGGCGAAAGGTATTTTACCTAAAAATCATCCATGCAACTACTTTACCTTTGGATTCAACGAGCACGATGAGGTGCTGCCTGGAATCGAGGAATCGGATCTGCTTATCGTTATTGGATTCGATTTTGTGGAGCGGCTTCCAAAGGAGTGGAACAAAAAGAAGGTGCCAGTAATTCATATTCATGCCGTTCCTGCAGAATCAGACGAATATTATCCTATTGGAATGGAACTGACTGGGGCTATACAGAAAACATGCCAATCTATGAATGAGCTTGATATTAACCCGAAGCCATGGAAGCCCTCAGGAGAATTACGTGAGAAAATCATACAAGCCTATGGGTTAAATGAAACAACCTATTCATCCTTATCTATTACAGCTATTTTGAAAGCTGTTGAAAAACTGACAAATGAAAATACCGTTGTCCTATCAGATGTTGGCTTTCATAAAGTTTCGATAGCTCGTACCTTTCAGCCGAAGAACCCGAATAAATTGATGATTTCTAATGGACTTGCCTCAATGGGAA
Source organism: Bacillus sp. S/N-304-OC-R1 (assembly GCF_019749375.1). Lineage (GTDB taxonomy): Bacteria > Bacillota > Bacilli > Bacillales > Cytobacillaceae > Cytobacillus. Next base: position 18,812 of record NZ_JACWFE010000021.1, on the reverse strand, counting down.
TCGCCATTCCTGGTGCGATTGGAGCGAAGCTGGCATGTCCTGCTGATCCTGTTATTTGTATAACGGGTGATGGGGGAGCTCTTATGAATTTTGCGGAAATCGAAACTGCGGTTAGATTGGGATTATCTTTTATCATCATTGTCCTCAACGATTCCAAGCTGAAATTAGAAGAGAAAATGATGCTGCAATCTTTTTCTCACACGTATGGAACGGATTTTGGCAATCCTGATTACGTTCAGCTGGCGAAAAGCTTTGGAATAAGAGGAATGAGGCCATCCGATATTCATGAATTTGAACAAATGCTTGATGAAGCATTGAGGAAAAATGAGTTAACCTTAATTGAAATAAATCTGGAGGAGTAGAGAGGAAGGTCATCTCGAAAAAGAATGGCGGAGGATTGGAAAGACTGATAGATATGATTTCGGAATACTGGATAAGCCGCCAGAAACAGGCGTCATTTGGAAGGTGACAAAAAGATGATCCTTTTAAATCTTCCTAATAGCTTGCGGATTAAAGCTACCCAAATCCAACTGTAAAAAATAGAACAGATGAATACTGCGGCAAAAACAAGGAAACTAAATGAACTTGAAACAGCAGGTCCTAAAACAGGGAATTTTACAGCATACAACAAAACACTTATCCCGATTATTAATCCTGCTGCACCGCATAATACTTGGCTCCAGATCCCTTTGAATAAATGAAAAGATCCCCCGATAAATAGGCCCAGCAGTCCAGTCGTAAAAGGGAAAATAATGAGCTCAGACGGCTCGAGAATGAATAGTAATAGAGTGATTAATATATAGGAAAGAAAGCCAATCGGGATGGAGAAAATAGAGCAAAGGATGACAGGTGCGGTCGCCAAGGGGCTAATAAAATAACCAACAGCAGGTAAATACCCTCCTGCAGATTGAAAAATGGCCCCAATGCTGCTTAAAAGCGCAACGAGCACAATCTTCTTCGCTTTTGGCCATTTTCCAAATGCAGTTTGGATTTGCAAGATCTCTTTTTTGAAATCATACATAGCGGAACCCTCCTATGCCATCCACTATATGCATGGGACATAGGGACGGTTCCGCAGTCCCGTTGTGAACGCCTCTATTTCTTCATTCGCTCCTGAGCCATGCGGACAAGCTCCTTTACCATACTGCCGCCAATTTTTCCGCCGACCTTACCTGCTTCCCTTGAAGTCAGACGGCCATTATAGCCTTCCTGCAAAGGAACCCCAACTTCACTTGCTACTTCATATTTCACATTGTCAGGATTCTCTTTGTCCACTTGATAGCCTTCATTCGCCATTACCTTATTCTTAAACTGATCGAGAGCACCTCTGGAATCGGGAACGAGAGGTCTGCGCTTTCTTCTAGCCATGATTTACATCCTCCTTTGGTTTTACAAATAGTGTGTACGGAGATAATGGATTTATCCTGCGTACTAGGAGGAATAATCATGTAAAACCTATCACGATAGGGTATTCTATGTTATCTTATAGAAAATGACGGCTTTTCTATTTGATTATTATGTAAAAGAAGGTGTAATCAATGTTATTAAAATTCTTATCAGCTCTGCTGCTGCCTGGCTTGTTAGTGGTGCTGTTTACGAGAGTGGCTTACAATCATGTGATTGGTCTTGTGCTGACGGTCGCATTAATTGCAGCTTCTGTTTATAAAGGCTACACGGATGCGTTATGGTTAATTGTCGTTGATGCATTTTCATTAACGGTTGGCTTCTGGTACGCTAACCGCATGAAGCAGCAAACTCGAAAAAGAGCGTAAAAATAAAAAGGCGATTCTTCCTATCGAAGAGTCGCCTCTTTAAAATCACTTGTAATTTATCCTTCAATCGATTTAGCTTGGTAGCTTTCCTTCTTTTCGAAGTTAAATAGCGATCCAATCACACCGCCTACGATTGCCGGGATAATCCAGCCAATACCAACTCCATATCCAGGAAGGATGGCTGTAAATAAATTGTTTACGGCTTCAATGTTAATTCCAGCCGCATTTAATCCATCAAATACACTTACAATAAAGGTCATGATGATGCTGCCTTGATAAACACCTTTTTTCCCTTTGAAAAGAGGATGCAGGAATGTTAAGGCCATTAAACAGATAGCTAACGGGTAAAGTGCTACTAAAACCGGAACAGAAATAGAGATTAAAGCAGATAACCCAAAGTTTGCGAACACAGCGCTAAAGATGGAGAAAATTACTGCCCATTTTGTATAAGAAAAAGCAGGAACGATCTTATTGAAATAAGAGGCACATGCCGTAATAAGGCCGATGCTAGTTGTTAAGCACGCCGCTATTACGATCACGGCTAGTATAACCTTACCGAATGAACCAAAATAATGATTAGAAACAGCTGCCAGAACCGCGCCGCCATTTTCTAAATGTCCAATCCCTTCAACACTAGAAGCTCCCATAAATGCTAGAGAAGAATAGATAATCGCTAATAGGATTGCGGCAATGGAAGCTACTTTTAAGCTCGCTGTCATAATTTGTTTCTTCGATTGTGCTCCTTTGTCTTTCATTGTATTAACAATAATAATCCCGAAAACAAATGCAGCTAATGCATCCATCGTTAAGTAACCTTCTTGGAACCCTTTGAAGAAAGCATTATCCATATAAGTTTCAGTTGGTGCTTGGATTTTGCCAATTGGGTTAATGAATACAGTCACAATAAGAATACCGATGAAAATTAATAATAATGGCGTTAACACTTTTCCAACGATATCAACAAGCTTAGAGGATTTTAATGAAAAGAATAAAGTAACCCCAAAAAAGATAATCGAAAAAATGAATAATGGCAGAAAACTGTCGGTTTCACCTAAAAATGGTTTAATCCCGATTTCAAAAGATACTGTTCCTGTTCTAGGAATTGCAAATAAAGGACCGATTGATAAATATAAAGCAACTGTAAATAGGATTCCGTAAAAGGGATTCACGCGGCTTGCTAATGATTGTAAATCACTTTTACCTGAAAAGCCTAACGCTAAAATACCAAGCAATGGCAAACCTACACCTGTTACGATAAATCCGGCATTCGCTGCCCAAACATGCTCACCGGCCATTTGACCAAGCATAACCGGGAAAATTAAGTTCCCTGCTCCGAAGAATAAAGCGAATAGCATAAAGCCAACCGCGATTGTAAATGAAAATGACCCTTTCGATGACATTTAATTTCCCTCCTGTAGAATCTTCCAAAATAAAATGCTCGTGTACATGACCGATCATTCTATGAATCTCAAACAGAATCATTTAAAAAATATTAAGAAAATAAATTCTGATACTAGATTTCAGTTGTTGGAATGAATAAAAATTATTTTAATATTAAAAAGACAGTTGTCTTTATTGAAGAAAATATACCATATGAACTATATGTATGCAATATATTTCTGAAAATAAAGTTATATGAAAATATTTTTATGTAAAAATCATATGTAATATATTGTATTCATATTATTAGTTCAATATAATAAAAGCATTATTATGTATAGTGAAAGCGTTTTAATTGTAAAAAAATAACTTAGTTAATGTGACGAAGGGGGTATGAATATGCCAATACCAGCTAATTACTCGACTCCTGCTCGTATGTCTGCAAAAAAGCGTGCATATTCGCAACTTCTAGAATGGATCATTGATGGGACTCTGCACCCTAAAGAAAAATTACATGATGCCGATCTAGCACAGGCATTAGGGGTCAGCCGAACTCCTATTAGAGAAGCGCTACAGCTCCTTAGCTTTCAAGGGTTCGTTGAAATGTACCCAGGGGTTGGCACTCAAGTGACGTCAGTAAATAAAGAAGATATTAGCAAAATTTTGCCTCCATTAGGGGTCCTTCAAGCTTTAGCGGCAGAATTAGCTGCACCAATTATTACACAGGAAAAAATTGATTCCCTTCGTGAAATTAATGAGCAATTTGCACAGGCGGTTAACACAGGTGATTCGTATACAGCCTTAAAGCTTGATGAGGATTTTCATCAAAGCATTGTAGAGGTTACTGAAAACTCGTATATTTCTAGTACAGTATCTACACTCCAATCCCATGTTAGAAGGCTATATTTTCACAATTCCATCATCCTCACTCCTAAGTCTATTGAGGAGCATAATGCTATATTGAAAGCATTCGAGGATAGGAATAAAGAGGAAGCAGCCAGCATCGCCCGACAGAATGTCTTTGAAGCGATTAATATTTATTTTGATTCGCAAGAAAATGAAAAAAGTCAGAAAGAAGAATAGTTGTCACTCTAGTCTGCCCTCATTGAGGCAGGCTTTTTTTATTTGGAGGGAAGTATTTCGGATTGGAATAAAATAATCCGGAACTGGCGGATATAATCGGGAACTGGCGGATATAATCGGGAACTGGTGGATATATCCTGGAACTGGCGGATATATTCTACGTTTGAAGGTTTTAATCAAACGTTTGATTAATTAGTAAAAGATCAATTTAAACAAACGTTTGATTAATAAAGATTTACCTTGATATGTCTGGGGTTAAATGTATTTAAACAAACGTTTGATTAATAAGAATAGAAGCATTTAAACAAACGTTTAATTAATAAAATGATCGGAAAAATAGGAAGACTTTTTTCTCCAACAGGATTAATTTAAAAAATAATCGAATATCCGTTCGTATATTAGTGGTTAGTTTTTAATGCTTTGTGGTAGAATGTGTATAGTATGTTTCTGTGATTAAAGTGATTATTTAATCCTTTCTATATAGAAGAAAGAAACGGGAGGCTTTGTATGAAGGACCAATTTAAACTAGTCTCAAAATATACTCCCCAAGGAGATCAGCCAGAAGCGATCAAAAGGCTAGTAGCGGGGATCAACTCCGGCAAAAAGCACCAAACGTTATTGGGAGCGACAGGTACTGGTAAGACCTTCACAATCTCAAACGTTATTAAAGAAGTGAACAAACCAACTTTGATTATTGCACATAATAAAACACTTGCAGGGCAGCTGTACAGTGAGTTTAAAGAGTTTTTCCCTGATAACGCGGTTGAATATTTCGTCAGCTACTATGATTATTATCAGCCCGAAGCTTATGTTCCCCAGACAGATACATTTATTGAGAAGGATGCGAGTATTAACGATGAGATTGATAAGCTTCGTCACTCAGCAACATCCTCTTTATTTGAGCGGAAAGACGTTATTATCATTGCCAGCGTTTCTTGTATTTATGGCTTAGGTTCTCCTGAGGAATATCGGGAGCTCGTACTTTCACTGAGAACGGGGATGGAGATCGAAAGAAATCAGCTTCTTCATCGTCTTGTGGATATTCAATATGAACGAAATGATATTGCTTTTCAGCGTGGAACCTTCCGGGTGCGAGGAGATGTCGTCGAAATTATTCCTGCTTCTAAAGATGAACGCTGTATTCGAGTGGAATTTTTCGGGGATGAAATTGACCGTATTCGCGAGGTGGATTCACTAACTGGTGAAATCATTGGCGATCGCGAGCATGTAGCCATTTTTCCAAGATCCCACTTCGTAACCCGTGAAGAAAAGATGCGTCTAGCTATTAAAAGCATTGAAGAAGAATTAGAAGTAAGACTGAAGGATTTAAGAGATAATGATAAGCTTCTCGAGGCTCAGCGCCTTGAACAGCGGACCCGCTATGATCTTGAAATGATGAGGGAAATGGGCTTTTGCTCCGGGATCGAAAACTACTCAAGACATCTGACATTAAGACCCCCAGGATCTACACCTTACACATTAATGGACTTTTTCCCAGAAGATTTCTTGATCGTCATTGATGAATCACATGTGACTTTACCGCAAATCCGCGGAATGTATAATGGAGACCAGGCACGGAAATCAGTTCTTGTTGATCATGGCTTCCGTCTGCCATCGGCCCTAGACAACCGTCCTCTTATGTTTAATGAATTTGAAGAGCATATTAAACAAATTGTTTACGTATCGGCAACACCAGGACCGTATGAGATTGAGCATACGCCTGAAATGATTCAGCAAATCATCCGACCGACTGGACTACTCGATCCAACCATCGATGTCCGTCCAATTGAAGGACAAATAGATGATTTAATTGGTGAAATTCATGATCGGATAAAGCGAAATGAACGTGTTCTCATTACGACCTTAACGAAAAAAATGTCTGAAGATTTAACAGATTATTTAAAGGAAATTGGCATCAAGGTGCAATATTTGCATTCTGAAGTGAAAACGTTAGAAAGAATTGAAATTATTCGTGAGCTGCGTCTCGGCACTTATGATGTTCTAGTAGGGATTAACCTATTAAGAGAAGGGATTGATATTCCGGAAGTTTCGCTTGTGGCCATTTTGGATGCAGACAAAGAAGGCTTCCTCCGTTCAGAGAGGTCACTTATCCAGACAGTTGGCCGGGCAGCTCGTAATGCGAATGGTCATGTCATCATGTATGCGGATAAAATGACAAACTCCATGGAATTAGCAATCAGCGAGACGAAACGGCGCCGTGCGATTCAGAAGGAATACAATCAAAAGCATGGAATTACACCACAGACGATTCAAAAGGAAATCCGTGATGTCATTCGGGCCACGATTGCTGCGGAAAACCCGGAAGAATATAAAGCATCAGCGAAAATTGGCAAGCTGAATAAGAAGGAACGCGAAAAACTGATAGAAAATATGGAAAAAGAAATGAAGGAAGCGGCAAAAGCGCTCAATTTCGAACGTGCTGCCGAGCTTCGTGATTTAATTCTAGAGCTGAAAGCGGAAGGATGACGTAAAGATGGCGATGGAAAATCTAATTGTCAAAGGCGCCAGAGCCCATAATTTAAAAAATATTGATGTCACCATTCCGAGAGATCAATTAGTTGTGCTGACAGGACTTTCTGGATCTGGGAAGTCCTCGCTTGCCTTCGATACGATTTATGCTGAAGGGCAGCGAAGATATGTAGAATCATTATCTGCTTATGCACGCCAATTTCTTGGACAAATGGACAAACCGGATGTAGATGCGATTGAAGGCTTGTCTCCTGCGATTTCTATCGACCAAAAAACAACGAGCCGAAATCCGCGCTCGACTGTCGGAACTGTGACCGAAATATATGATTATTTAAGATTATTATTTGCCAGAGTTGGGCGACCAACCTGTCCAAATCATGGCATCGAGATTTCTTCTCAAACAATTGAACAAATGGTTGATAGAATAATGGAATATCCAGACCGAACAAAGCTTCAAGTCCTTGCTCCAATTGTTTCAGGAAGAAAAGGCACTCATGTAAAAGTATTAGATGAAGTGAAGAAGCAAGGATTTGTCCGTGTCCGCATTGATGGGGAGATGCACGACCTTGGTGAGGAATTTGAGTTAGAAAAGAATAAAAAGCATTCGATTGAAGTAGTTGTAGACCGAATTGTCATAAAAGAAGGGATTACTGCTCGCTTAGCTGACTCGATTGAAACCGCCTTAAAGCTTGGAAGCGGAAAGGTGCTAATTGATGTGATCGGTGAAGAGGAGCTTCTATTTAGTGAAAATCATGCATGTCCGCATTGCGGTTTTTCAATCGGAGAGCTTGAGCCGCGGATGTTTTCCTTTAACAGTCCGTTTGGAGCCTGTCCAGAATGTGATGGACTTGGATCTAAGCTTGAAGTAGATGTTGACCTTGTCGTACCTAATCGGGATTTATCCCTACGCCAGCATGCCATTGCCCCATGGGAGCCAACAAGCTCGCAGTACTATCCACAGCTGCTTGAGGCGGTTTGCACCCATTACGGTATTGATATGGATGTTCCGGTAAAGGAAATTCCTGAGCATCTTTTTGATAAAATTTTATATGGGTCCAATGGGGAGAAAATCTTCTTCCATTATGAAAATGATTTTGGCCAAGTAAGAGAAAATCTCATAGAATTTGAGGGAGTTATCCGAAATGTCGAACGCAGATATAAGGAAACAAGCTCAGATTATATTCGTGAGCAAATGGAAAAGTACATGGCCCAGCAGCCTTGTCCAACTTGTAAAGGCTACCGTTTGAAAAAAGAAACGTTGGCTGTTCTTATTTCCGGCCAGCATATCGGAAATGTTACAGAGCTTTCTGTAGAGGAAGCGTTTAAATTCTTTGATGAGTTAAATTTAACAGAGAAAGAAATGAAGATTGCGAATCTTATTTTTCGAGAAATCAAGGAACGCCTTGGCTTCTTAGTGAATGTCGGGCTGGATTACCTGACGTTAAGCCGTGCTGCCGGAACGCTTTCAGGTGGGGAGGCACAGCGAATCAGGCTTGCCACCCAAATCGGTTCACGATTAACAGGTGTGCTTTACATTCTTGACGAGCCATCCATTGGTCTGCATCAGCGTGATAATGACCGGTTAATCGATACGATGAAAAATATGCGCGATATCGGCAATACCCTTATTGTTGTTGAACATGATGAGGATACAATGCTCGCAGCTGATTATCTCATTGATATTGGTCCGGGGGCTGGTGTTCACGGAGGGGAAATTGTTTCGGCCGGAACTCCTGAAGAGGTTATGAATGATCCACATTCTTTAACTGGCCAATACCTATCAGGGAAAAAGTTCATCCCGCTTCCAGTTGAGCGCCGAAAAAATGACGGACGTTTTATGGAAATCAAAGGAGCAAAGGAAAACAACCTGAAAAATGTCAGTGTGAAATTTCCGCTCGGAACGTTTATTTCTGTCACCGGTGTTTCTGGATCAGGGAAAAGTACGTTAATCAATGAAATCCTTCATAAAACGCTGGCTCAAAAGCTTAATCATGCAAAAGCAAAGCCTGGTGAACATAAAGAAATTAAAGGAATTGAGCATTTAGATAAGGTGATCGATATTGACCAATCACCGATTGGAAGAACACCTCGCTCGAACCCGGCAACCTATACAGGCGTTTTTGATGATATTCGCGATGTTTTTGCATCAACAAATGAAGCGAAGGTCCGCGGCTATAAGAAGGGCCGTTTCAGCTTTAACGTTAAAGGCGGCCGCTGTGAAGCCTGCCGTGGGGATGGAATTATTAAAATTGAAATGCACTTCCTGCCGGATGTGTATGTCCCATGCGAGGTATGTCACGGAAAACGCTATAATCGTGAAACGCTTGAAGTGCAATATAAAGGGAAGAACATTTCCGAAATACTTGATATGACTGTGGAAGACGCAGTAGAATTTTTCGAAAACATTCCAAAGATCAGCCGCAAGCTCCAAACGATATATGATGTTGGACTAGGCTATGTCAAGCTTGGACAGCCAGCAACAACCCTTTCTGGAGGGGAAGCCCAGCGTGTGAAGCTCGCATCTGAACTGCATCGCCGTTCAACTGGCCGTTCACTCTACATTTTGGACGAGCCAACGACTGGACTTCATGTCGACGATATTGCGAGATTGCTTATCGTTCTGCAGCGTCTAGTAGAAAATGGCGATACCGTCCTAGTTATCGAACATAATCTTGATGTTATTAAAGCGGCAGACTACATTATCGATCTTGGTCCAGAGGGCGGAGATAAAGGCGGAACGATCATTGCTACAGGTACACCAGAACAAGTAGCGGAAGTTCCAGCTTCCTATACCGGAAAATATTTAAAGCCTATCCTTGAACGCGACCGGGAACGAATGAAAAAACGAATTGAAGAAAAAGTGGCTAGCGTTACACAAGTCTAGTCTTTGTAAGAAGCAGTGTCTATTTTACGGCATTGCTTCTTTTTTTGAAAAAAGCTGCTAAATGTTGTTAATGTTCTCTAAAGGATCGCTTCAAAAAGAAATATCTATGAAAACGCATTGTAAACGAATAGAAACGTCCCTGTAAATATATTCCGTTATACTCTCCCCAAGGATAACTTTGTTAATAAAAAATTATCGTAAGAGGAGGGGCATATATGGAAGCATACTTAGAAAAGTCGTTAGAGGAGTGGAAGGAGGACATTTCGGAAGTTCTGGATCAGATTAATCTCGAATATGAGGAAGTCATGAAGGAACTAAAGGTGTACACCTATAAATATGGGATTACGAAACAAGTCATTCAATCCACGGTGAATGAAGAAATCATTGAGAATATCCGTCAAAGATACCATAAGCCATTTGAAGAGAAATACAGCGAGCTCAAAGAATACATAAAAGACCTCGATGAAAAAAGAAAAGTCTTTCAAATGTTCGTAAATAAAATTGATGAAGTGAAAAGAAAGGAAGCCCCGCGAATCGACCTCGCCGCTGCTTTTAAATAAACTCTAGATTGGTATAAAGCTTTTCTCATGCACTAATTAAATTGGGAAGATAACCTCAATTATTTTCCCAAATTTCGCATGTTCTATCAAAGTTGGGAAGATGACCTCCATTTTATTTTCCCGAAATTCGTATGCTCTACCAAAGTTGGGAAGATAACCCTCAATTATTTTCCCGAAATCCGAATGCTCTATCAAAGTTGGGAAGATAACCCTCAATTATTTTCCCGATTTTCAAATGCTCTATCAAATTTAGGAAGATACCCCCTAATATTCACCCTACTAAAAAAGAAACTTTTTATTTATGAAATGAAAACCTATTTAATTTCATTGAAACCCTAATCAAATAAAAATAGCGCTTCTATATTCAAAAAAATACATCCCAATGCCATCTTCAAATTTCAATATCAGCTTTTTTACGTGGTAAAATGTAGAAAAAGGAATTTTTATGTAGAATTGAGATAACTATTAAAATGGGGCTGAAACACAATGAAAGATGTACTCATGATTGATTGCGGAGAAATTTTATTAAGGGAGTTTACGGTTGACGATGTGGATGCCATCTATGAAATTACGTCTCGGCAAAAAAAAGTAATTGGCTGAAAAATAAAACTTCCTAAAAATGAAACCTTCTCTTTCCGTTTGCGTACATATTGACAAAGGAGCTGTTGAAAATGGAAACAAGCAAAGTGCTTTCAGGGCTTGGTTATTTGAGTGTTTTGTTTGCAGGCATTCTTTTTCCATTAGTTTTATTTTTGGCAACTGAGGATAAACGTACGAAAAAGCATGCGAAAAAGGCTTTTTTATCACAGTTAATTGTACTTATCCCACTGCCTTTTGTTATTTTTGCGGCGATTGATGCAGCCAGGACGAATACACCCGAAATACCTATTATGCTATTGGTAAGCGTCCTATTCACTATAGTTGTAAGCCTTATTGTGGCTATATGGAATATTATTAAAGGCATTCAGGTTTTTACATCAGACAATTTTTAAGAAACATAAAATCGATGTGGAGGGATTATGATGCAAGCAGAGCGCAAACGGATATTGAAAATGGTTGAGGATGGAAAACTTACGGTGGATGAGGCTCTTTTCTTATTAGAAGAGCTGGAAAAGACGAATAAAGTAGCCGAGGAAAAGAAGGGTGATCTTGTTCAGGAATTGTCCACTACCGTCAAATTTGAAGAAGCTAAAAAAGAGGATGCTTTCAATTACAAGTTTCAATCTGCGAAGGATAAGATTCTTGATTTTGTTGATACAGCCTTTAAGAAAATCAAGGATATGGATTTAGATTTTAACTTTGGCCATTCTGCTGACATCACACATATTTTTCAGCAAAGCGATGTATCCATACAAGATGTAGACATTGATATTGCCAATGGGAAAATTGAAGTGATCCCGTGGGGACAAAATGACGTTCGAATTGAGTGTAAGGCGAAGGTATATCGGGTAGAAACACAGGAAGAAGCGCGCAGAAACTTTTTAAATGATGTTGCGTTTGCAATTGATGGACAAAAGCTTCGTTTTGCCACACAGCAAAAGTGGATGAAGGTAGAAGCTGTTGCCTATATTCCTCAATCCGAATATGATAAAGTAAAAGTGCGCTTGTTCAATGGGGCCATTGACAGCCAACGCTTAAACGTAAAAACATTTAAAGCGAAAACAGCAAATGGAAAAGTTTCATTGCAAGAAATGAACAGCAAATATACAGAAGTAGAAACCGCAAACGGAAAAATTTCTATTCTGAAGAGCCACATTGACCAAATTGAAGCGGAGACACTTAATGGTTCGATTCATGTTGATGGGGCATATGAAAAAATTGATCTTCAATCCTTTAATGGTGATGTTTTCTGTGCTGTGAATGAAGGAAAATGTGAGATTATTGATGTGAAGGCGGTTGCTGGCAAGATTGAACTCGAGCTGCCTGAGCGTATAACTGTTAATGGTGAGCTGAAAACAAATCTTGGCAGCCTGCATGTCAATCTTGATGGCATTCAGATTGTTGAGGATAAAAGCGATGTCATTCAAAAGGTGCTGCGCTTCCAATCTGTTAACCAATCAGAACAGTCATTAAGATTGAATGCTGAAACGAAAACTGGCGCCATTCATATTAATAAGGCAAAATCTGTACTTTTTTAAACTCAAATTTTAGTATGCGATTACGAGGTGTTTTTCGATGAGATGGGTTGCAGGAATATTAATTAATGCTATATTATTTGTCGCTATAGCTGGCTTTTTAGATGAATCCTTTTACGTATCGAGCTTCGGAGCTGCTGTTGGGGCAAGCGCGATCCTGTCGATATTAAATATCCTCGTAAAGCCGATATTAATTATCCTAACGTTGCCGGTTACCTTACTGTCACTCGGGTTATTTCTATTTGTGATTAACGCCATTACTTTGTTGATTACAGATGAAATCATGGGAAGTTCATTTGAAATTGCTGGCTTTGGGACTGCACTGCTCATGGCGGTTGTCATGTCCATTGCAAATCTCATTATCCAAAAAGCAATACTTGACCCTGCCAAAGACAAATAGTAGTTTAAAACACTAAAGGGGCAGCTCTAAGCCGATTTTTTCAGCTTGGAACTGCCCCATTTCTATTCAAAATATATATATGGCGAATAGCCAAGCTTCTTTAATGCATGCACAAGCTCTTCTGCATTTTTTCGTTCTTTAAAAGCCCCTGCTTGAACTTTGTATAGCCCTTCTTTTACCTGAGCTGATGGGGATGAGCCGCTCGATTTATTTGCTGCTGTTTTTAGAACAAAGCCGTATTGATCAGCAAGAGCCTTTACAATGGCCTCCGCACATGTCTTTCGATACGTTTCCGATTTCAGTAAAGCGGCTTCTTCACGGTTTGTCATAAAGCCGCATTCTGTTAAGACTGCTGTCATATTTGTTTCTCGAAGCAAGTGAAAATCGGCTGTTTTCACCCCGCGGTCTCTCAATCCTGTGGCAATGACTAAATTTCTTTGAATTTTTTGAGCAAGTTCAACCGCCTCTTTCGGCTTAGTCGAATATACATATGTCTCAATGCCATTTGCCTCGTTCCATGTTGAACCGTACGCATTTGCATGAATCGCCACATAAACATTTGCCTTGAGCACATTCGCTTTATTTGTCCGCTCTTTAAGAGGGACATCTTGAACGTCAGAGTGAGCAAAATAAACAGTTATATTTTGATAGTTTTCTAATAATGGTTTAGCATAGTGAGCAACAGCTCGGTTAAATTCATATTCCTGCATTCCATCAGGGCTTCGCTTACCGGGCGTATGATAGCCATGGCCAGCGTCCAGTATGATTTTCATAAGTCTGGTCCTTTCCTTTTAAAAAATTATCTATTCATCTTTACCATATAAATAGATTTTATAAATGGACATGGAGCATAAAAAATAGAAAAGGAGATGGCTGTTTCACCATCTCCTTAACATCCTATACAAGCTTAAGTGCTTCTTCATCTGCAATAATCGTAAAATTTTGATGATTTTTTAGTGCAGATGCAGGTATGCTTTCATTAATTTCTCCATTAATCAGCTCACTAATGGCTTTTGCTTTAGACGCTCCAGATGCGAGTAAGATTACTTCTTTGCTAGCCATGATTGTTGCAATTCCCATAGTGACCGCATGAGTAGGAACTTCATCAAGCGAATTGAAAAATCTTGCATTTGCCTGACGGGTATTTTCTTCAAGCTCGATCATATGTGTTTTGCTGCTAAAAGGAGTTCCGGGCTCGTTAAAGCCAATATGTCCGTTTTCTCCGATGCCAAGCAGCTGCAAGTCAATTCCTCCAATGGATTGGATCAACGCCTCATAACGATCGCATTCTGCTTGTAAATCTTCAGCAGTACCATTCGGAAGATGGGTTTGGGAATGTGGGACATCAATATGATCTAAAAGCTCTTCCTTCATAAAATAATGGTAGCTATTCGGGTCATGTTCATCGATTCCAACATACTCATCAAGATTAATAGTTGTTATTTTACTATAAGAGGTTTGATTTTGAACATGGTCTTCGATTAGCTTCTTGTAAACTCCTTTAGGCGTACTGCCGGTTGCAAGGCCAAGAGTGATTTCCGGATTATTTCGTATCCGGTCAATCATCATTTCTGCTGCTTTCAAGCTCATTTCTTCATAGTTAGCGGTTCGAATAATTTTCATTCGTTTCCTCCTTTGATGTAATACTACATTTTTACTCATTATACTTTCATTTTCATTTAGTGAAGATTGTCATCATTTTTATCTTTTATCAAGAAATCTATTAATGATCATATTCATTTTATTATAAAATCATTTATATGATGCTGTCTATTTCGAACTGGGACTGACATCCAGTCAATATTAATTTTTCGAATGTTTCAGAACGAAGAATTTGGTTCTGTCTTAAAAAATGCTAAAATAGGTGATATGTGAAAAACTTTATAGCCGCAAGTGACTGATGGGATCATTTTTTAATAAGGCGGTTTACAATAGATAAAACAGCCTTTAGTAAATCAAAAGTACAAAAATAACTATTATTGATTCGCAATGGGGTTAACTGATTTTCCTAGTAAATAAGAAAATAAAAGCTCCACCTTTTTTCAAGAGGAGGTAATGGAAATGGCTAAAGTCTGTACGAAAGACATAGTAGAAAATTTTGGCCTTGAGTTAATTTGCGGGGAAGAGGGAATCAATCGGCCGATAACTACGAGTGATATTTCCAGGCCTGGCATTGAAATAGCGGGATATTTTGAATTTTATCCGGCTGAACGAATTCAACTAATTGGGAAAACAGAACTCACGTTTACGAAGGAATTAAGTATAATTGAACGGCAGCTTCGCTTCGAGCGATTATGTACGGATATTACTCCGGGCATTATTATTTCCAGAGGCTTAGAGATTCCTGAAGAGTTAATTGTTGCCTCTGAGCGTGAGGCGGTTCCACTACTTAGAACAAAGCAAAAAACAACTAGATTTTCGAGCTTGCTGACAAATTATCTTGAAAGCAAACTAGCTCCAACTACAGCTGTTCACGGGGTTCTTGTGGATATATATGGTGTAGGTGTACTGATTACAGGGAAAAGCGGTGTCGGTAAAAGTGAAACAGCCCTTGAGCTTGTCAAACGGGGCCATCGCCTTGTAGCAGATGATTGTGTGGAGATTAGGCAGGAGGATGAAAACACTCTTGTCGGCACATCGCCGGAACTAATTGAGCATCTGCTTGAAATCAGGGGACTCGGCATTATCAATGTTATGACGCTGTTCGGTGCAGGAGCGGTTCTTAGCAATAAACGAATTTCCATTGTGATGGATTTAGAGCTATGGAATCCAAAAAAGCAATATGAGCGCCTTGGGCTGGATGAGGAGAAAATGAAGATTATTGATGTTGATGTTCCGAGATTGACCATTCCGGTTCGCCCCGGCCGGAACTTAGCTGTTATTATTGAGGTAGCAGCGATGAACTTCCGGTTAAAGCGTATGGGTGTCAACGCAGCGGAACAATTTACGAGCCGCCTCGCAGATGTCATTGACGACGGCAAAGAATAGGTGTCAGACACCCTTTGTGGACATTTGAAGGGTTTGTCTCTGTGTGATGGACATAGCTTTTATCGTAAAAAATGAAGATGTAAAGGAGCAATGACTATGGAATCAACAATTCAGCCACTAAATCCAATTGCGATTTCTCTAGGGCCGATCGAAATCCGCTGGTACGGAATTATTATTGGCATTGGTATTGCCTTGGCTCTAATTCTTGTCATGAGAGAAGCAGAGAGAAGGGGACTGCAAAAGGATTTATTTGCAGATTTAATGCTATGGGCTATTCCAATCGCGATCATTTCAGCACGAATTTATTATGTTATTTTTCAATGGGATTATTACAGTCAAAATCCAGGGGACATCATTAAGATTTGGGAAGGCGGCATCGCGATTCATGGTGCCTTGATTGGCGCAGTCATTACGACCTATGTTTTTGCGAAAAAGCGCAGTGTTTCATTTTGGAAGCTGGCTGATATCGCTGCACCGAGCATCATTTTAGGGCAGGCCATTGGCAGATGGGGCAACTTTATGAATCAGGAAGCCCATGGGAGAGAAGTAGCACGTTCTTTTTTAGAGGGTTTGCATTTGCCGGACTTTATTATTAACCAAATGTATATTAACGGCACTTACTATCATCCTACTTTTTTATATGAATCGCTTTGGAATATTGCCGGTTTCGCCATTCTTCTATTATTAAGAAGAGTAAATTTGCGCCGCGGCGAGCTATTCCTAACTTATGTTATCTGGTATTCCATCGGGCGCTTCTTTGTTGAAGGCATGCGTACGGATAGCTTGATGCTTACAGAACACCTAAGAATCGCCCAGACGATCTCAATTGTTCTTATTATTGGATCAGTCGTTTTGCTCGTGTTAAGAAGGATGAAGGGTTATTCTAATGTCCGTTATTTAGATAATGGAGCTTAAAATATATAACATTAAGGGAGAATAGAAATGTTACTACAATCGTCCAAAAAAGGGATATTGGTCGGGTTGAAGACATCTTGGACGCTTGGGAAGGTTATTTTTCCCGTCACATTGATTGTCGCAATCCTGCAGCATACGCCTGTCCTGCCATGGATCATTAAGCTGATCACTCCGCTTATGAACCTTATTGGCTTGTCAGGAGATGCAGCCATTCCGATCGTTTTAGGAAATTTGCTTAATTTATATGCGGGGATTGGAGCAATTCTATCTCTCGATTTAACAGTAAAAGAAGTATTCATTATTGCCGTTATGCTGTCGTTTTCGCACAATTTGCTCATTGAATCCAGCGTCGCGGTCAAAGTTGGAGTAAAGCTGTGGATTATGATTGCTGTAAGACTTGGATTAGCTATTATTTCAGCGATCATTATCCATTTAGTTTGGCACGGCGGATCGGAAATAGCCAAGTACGGAATAATCCCGGCAAAAGAAGAACAGCTGTCTGGCTGGGGCTCCATTGTGCTGGATGCTTTGCAAAAAGCAGGACTTGGCGTCTTTCAGCTTGCCATTATCGTTATCCCGCTTATGGTTGTGATTCAATTATTAAAAGACTTGAACTGGCTGGCTGTTTTTTCAAAGTGGATGGCACCTGTGACAAGACTGCTGGGCATGAAGGAAAATACCTCGACAACGCTTGCGGCCGGTTTACTTTTCGGTTTAGCACTTGGAGCGGGCGTCATGATTGCAGCGGTTAAAGAGGATGGAGTCAGCAAGAAGGACGCTACTCTTGCATTTATTTTTCTTGTGGCCTGCCATGCTGTCGTTGAGGACACGCTCATATTTGTGCCGCTCGGCATACCGGTGCTTCCGCTTCTGCTCATTCGTTTAGGAGTCGCCATTCTGTTAACGTTAATCGTTTCACTCATCTGGAATCGAGTCCATGCCAATAAAAGAAAGGAAACAGTATATGAACACACAAGTTAATACAATCTTATTTGATTTAGATGGAACACTGATCGATACGAATGAACTCATCATTTCCTCTTTTTTGCATGTATTAGGAAACTATTACCCAGACTGCTATAAGCGAGAGGATGTCATTCCTTTTCTCGGACCGACATTAAGGGAAACATTTGAATCTATTAATCCGGAAAAAGTGGAAGAAATGATTGTGGCATACAGAGAATTCAACATTGGAAACCATGACCTGCTCGTAAAAGAGTTCCCGGGTGTATTTGAAACAGTCAAAACGTTAAAGGAATCCGGCTATAAAATTGGAATCGTGACGACAAAGATGTTAAAAACCGTTAAAATGGGCCTTTCCCTAACGAAACTGGATCAATTTTTTGATGTTGTCGTTGCATTAGATCACGTACAAAAACCTAAGCCAGATCCTGAGCCGATATTAAAAGCATTGGAGCTGCTGCAATCTAAGCCGGAAGAGGCTATCATGGTGGGAGATAATTCTCATGACATTTTAGGCGGAAAAAATGCCGGCACGAAAACAGCTGGTGTTGCTTGGAGTGTAAAGGGTAAAGAGTTTTTACAAGGATTCCAGCCAGATTATATGTTAGACAATATGGCTGATTTACTCGATATTCTTAAGGTAGAGTCAAGATGAGGAGAACGGAGCGTTTTCCAGTAGAGGGGGGAAATTCCCTCTGGCATGTGTACAAAACCGTTCCATTTTGGAAAGTCGTGAAAAATTTCGCTGTCATTCAGCTGGCACGCTATACCCCGTTTCTGGGTATGAAAAATTGGCTTTACCGGACTTTTTTGCGAATGAAGGTGGGGGACCAAACATCCTTCGCGCTCATGGTTATGCTGGATGTCATGTTTCCGGAAAAAATCAGTGTTGGCCGAAATACCGTCATTGGCTATAACACGACAATTCTTGCCCATGAGTACTTAATTAAGGAATACAGGCTTGGAAATGTGGAGATTGGCAGTGAAGTCATGATTGGCGCCAATTCCACTATTCTGCCTGGCGTCACAATCGGGGACGGAGCGATCGTGTCAGCAGGCACGCTTGTCCATAAAGATGTCCCGCCTGGCACCTTTGTTGGAGGAAATCCGATGAGGGTCATTTATACAAAAGAAGAACTAGAAAAACGGTGGGCAGACGACCCGATTTATGGTGTAAATAAGGAATAATGTATGAAGCTCTGGTTAGTGTAAATGAACTGCCCCCTGTCAAATAGACAGTGG
>NZ_JACWFE010000020.1 GCF_019749375.1 Bacillus sp. S/N-304-OC-R1 | reverse complement strand
TCCTTCCGTAATGTAGCTCTGATTTGGTTTGTTTTTTTCAGTAACATTCTAACCAAATTAACCTACGATGTTACGAGTAAGGAGCTAGTTTCGTTCATGATAACTCGGCATAATGCCTGCGGGGTCTCCCGCTTCCCTCCATTCCCGCAGGAGTCAAGCGCCCTCCGCTCCAACCAACTCAGTATTCAAATAAAGATTCTTTCTTTTCAAACAGCCTTTAACAAAAAAGCCTATTGATTTAACGCCTGAGCTGCCGTAATTAACGCCAGTTTATAAACATCCTCCTCATTACACCCGCGGGAAAGGTCATTGACCGGTTGATTTAACCCTTGTAAAATCGGTCCAATTGCCTCGAAATTCCCTAGGCGCTGAGCTATTTTGTAGCCGATATTCCCTGCCTCCAAGCTTGGGAAAATAAACACATTGGCATCTCCCTGAATAGGCGAATCTGGTGCCTTTTTCTTGGCAACAGAAGGGACAAACGCTGCATCAAACTGGAATTCTCCATCAATTAAGAGCTGCGGATTCCTCTTTTTCACTTCTTCTAAAGCAGCAATAACCTTATCTGTTTCCGGAGATTTCGCAGATCCTTTAGTCGAAAAGCTGAGCATGGCAACCCTTGGCTCTATATCAAACATGTTCGCTGTTTTAGCACTCTCTATCGCAATCTCCGCTAGATCTTGGCTATCCGGGGCTATATTAATAGCACAATCGGCAAAGACGTACTCTTCGTCCTCTCGAACCATAATGAAGACACCTGATGTTTTCCGGACTCCTTCAATCGTTTTAATAATTTGCAGAGCTGGACGAACGGTATCTGCTGTAGAATGGGCGGCCCCACTAACAAGCCCGTCTGCTTTTTTCATATAGACAAGCATCGTGCCAAAGTAGTTTTCATCTAAGAGGATTTTTCTTGCTTCCTCTTCTGTTGCTTTTCCTTTTCGTCTTTCCACAAAGGCAGCAGCCATTTCATCCATTTCTGGATATTCGCTTGGATCATAGATTTCTGCACCTTCCAATGAGATATTGGATTCCTTTGCCTTTTCCTCAATTTCACTCGTTTTCCCTATTAAAATGGGAGTCACTACTTTTTCTTCCGCTAGCCTTCCCGCCGCCGCCAAAATGCGATTGTCCGTTCCTTCTGGGAAAACAATTTTAATATTCTTTCCCTTTACTTTTTCCTGCAGCTTTTTAAATAGCTTGATCATGTTATCATCTCCGTTTGGCTAATTTCCATTTCATATTTTATTAATCTTATATTTAATCTACGACTCGATGCTCGTAACGTCAAATAACAATCTTACTATTTGCACCCTGTAACAAAATATCCACAAATTCGCCATACTATACGGTTTTCTAATACTTTTTAAAGTTTTATTAAGATGGTTAAATGGGAAAACTATGTTATAGTATTGGTGTATTAAAAGTATACCTTGTTAGACAACTGTCTAGCTAAAGCATTTCTTAGTACATATTAGGAGTGATCGTAATGAGTGAAGCAGCAAAAACGCTTGAAGGCTGGTACAGCTTACATGACTTCCGTGCAATTGATTGGACATCCTGGAAATTGCTTTCTAGTGATGAGCGCCAAGCAGCTATCCATGAGTTCTTATCATTAGTTGATAAGTGGAACGGAGTTCAAAGCGAGAAAAAAGGCAGCCACGCATTATATACAATCGTAGGGCAAAAAGCTGATTTTATGATGATGGTATTAAGACCAACATTAGAAGAATTAAATGAAATTGAAAATGAGTTCAATAAGACGAAGCTAGCAGAATATACAGTTCCTGTTTATTCATATGTATCTGTGGTAGAGCTAAGTAATTACCTGCCTTCTGACCAAGATCCATACCAAAGTCCTGAAATTCTTGCTCGTCTTTATCCAACTTTGCCTAAGGCTAAGCATGTATGCTTCTATCCAATGGACAAACGCCGCCAAGGCAATGACAACTGGTACATGCTTCCGATGGAAGATCGCCGCAGCATGATGCGCAGCCATGGAATGATTGGCCGCCAGTATGCAGGGAAGGTTAAGCAAATCATTACAGGTTCTGTTGGTTTTGATGATTACGAATGGGGCGTTACATTATTCTCTGATGATGCTCTACAATTCAAAAAGCTTGTTTATGAAATGCGCTTTGATGAAGTAAGTGCGCGCTATGGCGAATTTGGTTCCTTCTTCGTAGGAAATCTGCTTGAAGAAAACCAAGTAGGCAAATTGCTTCATGTAAATTAATTTATTAAGAGGGTGTCCCAAAAGTATAACTTTTATGGGCACCCTCTTTTGTTTAGCCTATTAACATGTTCCGTTGATTTCCGTTCCAGGCGCTTCGCTTTCCGCGGGGCAAACGTTGAGCCTCCTCGTCGCTAACGCTCCTGCGGGGTCTCACCTGTCCGCTTTTCCCGCAGGATACTGAGTGGTCATCCTTGAAATTACACCGCACGAACAAAATGCGTATGCATTTTGGAGGAGTCTTCGCGCCTTCCACTCCAATCAACTTAGTGCAAAAAGGCAAAAATCATTTCATTACTATAAAGAAATTCAATTTTAACTACCTTTTGGGTTAGCCTCTTTTTTCTTTTCTAGCCCCTCCCGCCTAACATCCCCTTACCCCATTATTTTCATAAAAATTGGCATAATAAAACAGGCTGGCACATACTAATGAAATAGTGAGTGATGATCCTATTCTTAGTATGTTTTTGCATTTTTTCCATCAAGGCATCTAGATAAAATATCCGGCAATCTATTAAATAATATTCTCTCTTCCCTTGAGGAAATAAAATTCCACTATACTTCAAGGTTATTATTTTTATGAAAGAAAAGGAAGTGGAGCTTACAGTTAATGCTGGCTACAGGCTCCGCTTTGCGCCGCCATTTTAATATAGAATAAAACTCTTTATAAAATGGGGGTGCTCTAAACATCATTAATAAGACTTTATCGTTTTGGGAGGGGAAAAAATGAGTCAATCAAATTTTAATCAATATGGTACACCTTATTATGGGCAGCCTATGGCTGGAGTACAATCACAAAGGCCAACATATGGAAGCCAACCGGTTATGCCGCAAATGGGTACCGTTCCTCAAACAACAGGAATGATGCCAACAGTTCCGCAAATGGCTGGAATGGCCCCCACTGGAGGAGTTATGCCGCCGACTGGAATGAGCGCACCTGCTTCAGGTCCTCAAATCCCTGGCATGCTTCCTATTGAGCAGTCTTATATTGAGAACATCCTTCGTTTGAACAAAGGAAAGCTTGCTACCGTATACGCTACGTTTGAGAACAATAGAGAATGGAATGCTAAAAAGTTTGAAGGAATTATCGAGGCGGCAGGCAGAGATCACTTAATCATCAGTGATCCTCAAACAGGAATGAGATATTTAATCCCGATGGTTTATGTAGATTATGTTACATTCCCTGAAGAAATTGAATATGAATACCCAGGATTCACACCGTCCGGAATGCTGTCTCAGTTTAGCCCGAGATAAACGAAAAGCGGAAGCGCCTTGACCAGCGCCGTATGGACTGGACCGCCACCGACGAGATAAAGGAAACACGAAGAGCGATAGTGATTCGATGTTGACTTATCGTAGGAGGGGGAGGGAAGTCCAATAGGCGCTAGGCGCTGGAGCTAGACATTTCTCAAACTCAAAAAAGTAATACTAAATATATAAAACAAAGGAAGCTCTGACATCTGTCGTCAGAGCTTCCTTTGTGTTTACTCCTATAAATACTTAACGGCTGCAATAATTATCAGCACCCATGCCGCTAAGAAGGATACACCGCCTAGTGGTGTAATGGCGCCAAGTACACTGATTTTTGTGACTGTCAGCAAGTATAGACTCCCTGAGAAAAGAATGATCCCAATGAACATCGTCCAGCCAGACCATGTTAATAAGGAACTCGCCGGCAGTTTGCCGAGCAGTACGCCAATAATTAGAAGACCAGTAGCATGGAACATTTGATATTGCACACCCGTTTTCCAAATTTCCATATACTTCGGTTCTACCACTTTTTCAAGACCATGAGCACCAAAAGCTCCTAGCGCTACTGATAAAAAAGCATTTATAGCACCTAAAATAATAAATAATTTCATAGCTATCCCTCACATTCCTCTTTAAAAATCAAATAATGATTCTCCATTTGCACTCTCATCTATTTCCATTCGCTTTGGCTGCCCAATAGATGCAGGCTGAACCGGCTGCAGGGCTGGGGCAATATATGTACTAATTGAAGAAGATACTTCCTTTTCATCTGCAGGTTCGTCGAGAATTAATTCACACAAGGATTTCATTGCTTGAACTCTTTCCCGAAGTCTTGCCGTTGTTGAACTATTCCTTGCTTCGTTTAATTCCTTTTCTATTTTTCCAAGCAGCTGTTGTACAGAAATGTTCAATTCCATCACCCTTTAGCTATTATAATTCCCAATAAACACCTTGACAAAGCCAAGTTTTTTACTAGTTCTCCTTCTTTTCAAAACGCAGGCAAGGCTGTCCAGACGCCTTCAATACTTCCATAGACGGCAGCTTCGCCGTTTTAAATTGAAATGCTTTACAGCCTTTTGGAAATCTCTGATCCCAAGTAACATAGAAATATTTACATTTAAAACAGTCAATTCTCTTCGAATTCATCTATTCAATCCCCAAATTTTCATTTTCATTATACATAATAGCATACGGATTTTCGATTAGACTGTCTTAGATGCACAATTTAGCAAATATTGTCTGTTTCACGTGAAACAGGGCGAATTCTGTTGAAAAAGCCCAAAAAATAGTCCTAACCATAAAGGTTAGGAACCACACCTCTTATCGCTATCCGAGCAAACGCTGATAAATGGTTTTCGCCTGGTTTAAATCCTTTGTACCGTGGATAAGTGCTCGTCCGTCATTAAAAACAACCAAACGCTGTTCACCCATTTCAACAGAAAGTAAGTAAGGATTGCCCTTCACCTGATAACCAAGAGACTGTAACTGGCGGGATAACTCCCCTAACTGAAGTTTCTGTTGTCTTGGAGGGCGGATTTGAACCGTATCTCTTCCGCAAAGAACAGTTGATTTCGTCATGTTTTCACTATCTAAATACGGATACGTTCTCGTTTCCCCGCAGGATAAACAGCCCTTATCCTTTGCCTTCGATACCTTCATGCTTGTATATTGATTTCTCCATAAATCAAAGCTAACGAATGATGTCCTAATCGCTTCCCAATCTTCTACCAACATTTTTAAAGCCTCTGCAGACTGGTGGGAAATCACCATTTGTACAGTTGGCGCAATAATTCCCCCGGTATCACACGTCATTCCTTGGATAGGAACTGTTTTAAGCAAGCAATTCAAACATGGTGTCTTTCCAGGGATAATGGTCATGCTCATCCCAAAGCTGCCGACACATCCGCCATAAATCCAAGGAACTTTATGCTTTTGAGATAGATCATTCATCATCATTCTCGTCTCAAAATTATCCGTAGCATCAATCATTAAATCGACATCTTGAATCAGCTCCTCCACCAATTGAGGAGTGGCATCCGCAATCACTGCATGAATAGTGACGTCTGAATTGATTGCTTGCAGACGCTGCTTCGCCGCTGCGGCTTTCGGAAGCTTATCAAGGGCATCCTGCTCTGTATATAGCTGCTGGCGCTGAAGATTGCTCGCCTCCACATAATCACGGTCAATAATGGTCAGCTTTCCAATACCAGCCCTCGTTAAAATTTCAGCATTTCCAGAACCTAATGCACCCGCACCAATCATTAATACATGCTTTGAACGGATTTTTTCCTGTCCCACTTTCCCGATGTATGGAAAAAGCGTCTGCCGGGAATATCTTTCATCCATGAACAAAACTCCTTATCATCCCCCGCTAACTGGAGGAATAAATGCGATGGTGTCCCCATCTTGAATGACCTCATCATTAGAAGCAAACTCTTCATTAACAGCCGTCATGGCATTTTCTAGATTAACCTTCTCAAACTTTTCCGCTAGTAGCCCTTTCAGCTCTGCAACGGTTTTACCGCTCGCTTCCAGCACAATAGACTCTTCTCCAACGGCGTCCCGTAAATGGGCAAAAAACAAAATCTTATTCATTTAAGTCACTCTCCTCCGGTTTTCCTTTTGGATAAGCAACGGTTTCAAGCTGGTTTCCGATCCATTCTTCCCCATCTTCCCAATGCTCCTTTTTCCAAATAGGAACAATCTCCTTAATCCGCTCAATAGCATAGCGATTTGCCTCGTAAGCATCTGCGCGATGTGGAGTTGAAACAGCAATGACTACTGCGATATCTGTAATATCCAGCTTGCCGACACGATGAGTGATCGCTACCTCTGCCCCGCTCCAGCGCTCCTTTATTTCATTGCCAATTTGCTCAAGCTTCTTAACCGCCATTGATTCATAAGCTTCATAAATTAAGTACAGCGTCTTTTTCCCATGAGTGAGTTCCCGAACCGTCCCGATAAAGGTTGTAATCGCCCCGGCCTCTCTCTGGATAACCTTGTCAATGACCTCTTGAATAACAATCGGCTCTTTTGAAATTTCATAGAACTTCAAGCTATCCCCTCCCTAGATATCCGTTTTAATTTCCCATTTATTTAAAATTTATTACTACCAACATACCAAATTTTGCAAAGGAATCCAAAAAGGATGCCTTTATTTACAGTTTAAATCTGCGGCTATTTTTAAAGCCTTTTTGAATTCCTCCGGATGATTCATATTAAAGAAGTGCTGTTCCTGAAAGGTATACTGTAATATAGGAAAATCAGCCTCTGTCATTAGCTTACAATGAATATGATTTAAAAACTGTCTGACTTTTAGCTCTCGCTTTTGCAAAAATTGAAGAATGATGCCCAGTGCATCCTTTCGATAAGCTGCAAACAATGGATGAAGCTGCCCATCAATCTCGGGCACTGCAGCCTGATATTGATCCAAAAGATTGAGGAGGATGCCGCCTAACCCTGCAGAAACAAACGGCATATCACAAGCAACAACGAGATTTTTCACTGTTTGCGATGCGCTTAACCCTGCGTGAATCCCAGCTAATGGCCCCATATCCCTCCATTGGTCTTGAACCATTGGAAGCCCTAAAAATTGATATTCTTCAAAGGTATTCGTAACAATCAAAATATCGGAGACAGTCTTGCTAAGCTCTTGGACTATTCTTTCGATCACTGTTTTGCCGTCAATCATTAACAAAGCCTTATTTGTCCCCATTCTACTTGACTTGCCGCCAGCCATAATAATCCCGGTAGCCTGCATGCTCTCACCTTCTTATAGGCATAATACCCTCAATTTACCTATCTCTGTATCAACCTTCAAATCTCTTTTCCTAAGTATACTCTTTACTATAGTATCAGGCATGTATTTCTTTTTCGCTTATAGGATGGACAGAGTGACCTTGACGCATTTTCTTTTATACGTAACTTTTCCAAAGACAGAAAAACATCCTCCTAAATACTCATTCTCGGTCATAATAGTGAAGACCTTCTGGAAATAAAAGCCTGTACATTAAAGTTTCGACAGGTTATAAATATTGATATAATAAAAAATGGAAAGGTTTATGATCATTACACCTGAATTTTTTGGGAGGAAATGCTACATGACAATGAAAAAAGTTCTAACAATAGCAGGCTCAGATACAAGTGGGGGTGCCGGAATTCAGGCTGACCTAAAAACATTTCAGGAGCTTGGCGTATACGGGATGACAGCTCTTACAACCATCGTAACAATGGATCCGAAAAACAACTGGAATCATAATGTGTTCCCGATTGCAATCGATACACTAAAGGCGCAGCTCGAAACAATTCTTTCAACAGGCATTGATGCAATGAAAACAGGTATGCTAGGTTCTGTTGAAATTATTGAGGTTGCAGCAAAAACAATTGATGAAAATAAATTAGATAAAGTGGTCATCGACCCTGTTTTAGTATGTAAAGGCGAAGATGAAGTTCTTCACCCTGAAACAGCTGATGCATTAAGAAATATTCTTGTTCCTCGCGCAACAGTTGTTACTCCTAACCTTTTTGAAGCAGGACAGTTGGCAAAAACAGGTCCAATCAAAACAGTGGAGGACATGAAGAAAGCAGCGGCTAAAATCCATGAGCTTGGCGCTAAAAATGTTGTCGTTAAAGGCGGCAGCAAGCTAAACCACGATAAAGCTGTAGATGTTTTCTATGACGGAAAAGAATTTAAGCTATTAGAAACTGAGCTTATCAACACAACTTACACACATGGAGCAGGCTGCACATTTGCATCAGCGATTACAGCTGAGCTAGCTAAAGGAAAGTCAGTTGCAGAAGCAGTTGAAACAGCTAAAGATTTCATTACTGCTGCTATCAACCATGGTTTTAAATTAAATCAGTATGTTGGTCCGACTATGCACGGCGCATACCGCCTATATGGTGCTGGACGCACGGAAGGCAAATAATGAATAAGAGCATTCATAAAACAGAGTCCCTGTGGGCTCTGTTTTTTTGAAGCGTTAATTTCGCTTTTAGAAGCAGTTTTTAGTAAAATAAATGGGTATTGCTGAACTATTAAAAATCTGCTTTTTAATATATTAAATCGGAAAGGAGGCCCATTATGGAACCAGTGAACATAGAACAAATACAAAAAGAGATAGACCGCTTCGCAAAAAAAGATGTGTATATTCATTTAGAAACAACAAATGGTGCCTATGCTTCCCACTTTGATAAGTCCTTTTTCTCTTCGGGAGCTTATATACGAAATGCCCTGCTTCAATATGAGCATGGAAAGATTGTCGGAAAAGGACCTTATCGGGTTGGGCTAAAGATGAACTTCGGCTGGGTGTATGCAGAGGGAATTACCCACTTTGAAGTAGATGAAAAGGGGCGTCTCCTTTTAGCCGGACACGATTTTGAAGGCAAGCTGGCTGTCGCGCTGCAAATTGGCGAAACCCCATTCTAATGACAAGGATATTAGAAACTATAACAGAAAGGAGCTGCCAAAATGGAAAAAGAAAGACATGTGCTTGTCGTATTCCCTCATCCAGATGATGAGGCATTCGGTGTATCCGGTACGATTTCAGCCCATATTGAAAATGGGACACCTGTAACCTACGCTTGCCTGACATTAGGAGAAATGGGCCGAAATATGGGTAACCCACCTTTCGCCACAAGAGAGTCCTTGCCGCAAATTCGCAAACAGGAATTACAAAACGCGGCGGCCATATTAGGCATCAAGGACTTAAGAATGCTTGGCTATCGGGATAAAACAGTGGAGTTTGAAAATGAGGAAGTGGTTGCTGCTCACATTACTTCCATCATTAAAGATGTCAATCCTTCTTTAGTCATTACATTCTATCCTGGATATTCCGTGCACCCTGACCACGATGCTACAGGTGCAGCCGTTATTCGCGCAGTTCGTGAAATGCCTGCTGAAGAGCGTCCAAAGGTTCATTGCGTCGCCTTTTCTCATAATTGCGAAGCGGAAATTGGCCAGGCGGATATTGTTAATAATGTAGCAGCTTTTGTTGATAAAAAGCTCGCTACCATTAAAGCCCATGTTTCCCAAACTCAGCTTGTCGTCAGTCAAATGGCGATTAACTTAGAAAACCAGGATCCAGAATATGTAGCACGATTCCATAATGAAAGATTTTGGACATATCCGTTTTAAGCCTATGGATATAATCAAAAAAAATAAAAGCAGCTTTCCTTCACAAACTCAGGGAAAGCTGCTTTCTTCTCATTATTCTTCCTTCTTGCCCTCAAGCATTTCCTTTAAATACTCAAGCTGAAATCCATCTTCTTTTTTGATCATATCCACAATGAAGCGTTTGGTTAATTTCATGACGAGGCCGCTCGTCTTCACAAACGCATCGAACTCCACTTGGGTTCCTTCTTCAATTTCATGAAAGTTGTAGACATACTCAGTAATCAGCCCATTTGAGTTGCTTCTAGTTATAAAGGTTTGGTCTTGTTTATATTCGACAAATTCAATGTCCGCGTTTACCGTTTTTCCCCTTACTGAACGAGTCTCTTTTAATTTTGTCCCTTTTCCTATCGGTCCCTCTGTCAGCTTTTCCATTTTCACAACATTGGGCATCATTTCAGAGACATTTTCCATGCTTGCCATATAATGAAATACCTCTGACAACGGTTTATGAATAATAACACTTGAACGGAAATCTGCCATACATGCACCTCTGTCCTTTATTAGTATCTCTATTATACATGAAGGTTCTAAATTTATGACAGTACCCACTGTACATAAGAAACAGAGCTGAACAGGTATTTAGCTCTCCATTGCATGACTATTATTTGTAAATTTCCCAAGATAAGTGATTACTCACTTTACAAAAATTTGTAAGGCGCATACACTATTAGTGAGTGATTACTCACTTTTTAAAAAAGAGGTGAAGATCGTGAAAAATAATATTGTCTCTATTCTCCATGTGTCTAAAGCTTTTGGAAAACATCAGGTTCTTAAGGACATAAATCTAGAAATAGTTTCAGGTGAAATTTTTGGACTCCTTGGCCCTTCTGGTGCTGGAAAAACGACATTAGTTAAACAGCTTGTGGGGCTAGATCTGCCAACAGAAGGTGAAAATTATATCCTTCAAGAAAAAATGCCAAGCTTAAACCTCATTGAAAAAATCGGTTATATGGCACAATCAGATGCTCTGTACGGTGAACTTTCTGCTAAAGAAAATCTTGAATTTTTCGCATCTCTTTATGGATTAAAAGGAACAAAACGAAAAGTGCGAATTCAAGAGGTTATGGGAATTGTCTCTTTATCTGAGCATATGAATAAGCTTGTTTCCTCCTATTCCGGCGGGATGAAACGGCGTCTATCTCTTGCAATTGCTCTGCTTCATCAGCCTAAACTGCTTATTCTTGATGAACCGACAGTTGGCATTGATCCCGTTTTGAGAAAAAGTATTTGGGAGGCCTTTTATCAATTAAAAAACAGTGGAACAACGATAATCGTGACAACCCATGTGATGGATGAAGCGGAGAAATGTGATCGGCTGGGCATGATTCGGGATGGGAAACTAATTGCAGTTGGCACACCTGATGAACTGAAGGAAAAAACAAAGACCAATAATATTGAGGATGCATTCTTAGTATATGGAGGTGCTGATGAATGAGAATTACAGCTTTAGTTATTCGAATTCTTCGCCAGATAGTTCGAGATAAGCGAACAATCGCGTTACTAATATTTGCACCTATTCTTGTATTATCAATGCTCTACTTAGTCTTTAATGGGAACGATTATATTCCAAAGGTAGGACTGGTCAACATCCCTGAACAAATCGAGAATAAGCTAGATTTGGAGCATGCTGACATTACTCGATACGATTCCATAAATCAGGCTGAAAAGGATTTAAGCAAAAAAGCCCTCGATGGATATGTGCTATTCGAAAATCAGCAGCCTTCTGTTTTCTTAGAAGGAAGTGATCCTAGTGCTAACAGCTCTGTACTAAAATGGCTGCAGGATGCCTTAAAGCCATTACAGCATAGCGGTCCTCAAAAAGAAATAAAGATAGATTACTTGTATGGTTCAAGTGATATGGGGCAGTTTGATTACTTCGGTCCCATCCTATTAGGGTACTTCGTCTTCTTTTTTGTCTTCCTAATTGCTGGCGTTTCTTTCTTACGTGAAAGAACAACAGGTACACTTGAAAGACTGCTATCCAGCCCGCTTAGAAAATGGGAGATTGTTACCGGATATATAATTGGCTTTGGAATTTTTACAACGATTCAGGCTGCAATTATTGCTTGGTATACAATTTATGTGCTGAATATGATGATGGAGGGCGCTTTCGGGTTTGTTCTCCTGATTACGCTGCTCGTTTCCCTTACAGCCTTAACACTAGGAACATTGCTATCATCTTTTGCTAATAATGAGTTCCAGATGATTCAGTTTATACCACTCGTAATTGTTCCGCAGCTGTTTTTTTCGGGCCTCTTTAACCCTGAAACAATTTCAGATTGGCTAGGCTGGATTGGTCCATTGACTCCTCTCTATTATGCCAATGAAGCATTACGGGATGTCATGATTAGAGGATACGGCTGGGATATGATTTATCAGGACCTGCTCATATTAGCGGGATTTTCGCTGCTATTCATGATCCTGAATATTATGGCACTCAGAAAATATCGCCGTATATAGTTTTTGCTAAATTTCCTTTCCTATCATATCTTCATTTATAATGAACTTAATAGGATAAGTGAAAAAAGGAGTTGTTAATCATAGCAGAGCAAGATTCATTGATTACTCAACTTTTCGATAATGAAGATGAGTTAACAGATAAACAAAAAAAAATTATTCTAGCCGCGATTGAATCCTTTTCAGAGAAGGGCTATGCAGCTACCTCTACAAGTGAAATTGCAAAGAAAGCTGGCGTAGCGGAAGGGACTATCTTCCGGCATTATAAAACTAAGAAGGATTTGCTGCTGGGGATTGTTGCTCCTACAATGGCAAAATTACTGGCCCCCTTTGTCATCAAAGATTTGTATAAGGTGCTAGATACGAAGTATGAGCGGTTTGAAGATTTTCTTAGAGCAATGATGGAAAATAGAGTTGTTTTTGTAAAAAAGAATTTGCCTCTTATTAAAATATTGATTCAAGAAATCCCTTTTCACCCTGAGCTAAAGGAGCAATTTTTCGAACATATCGCGAAAAAGGTTTTTGAACGCTACGTCAAATTAACAGAGTATTATCAAGAAAAGGGGCAAATCATTTCTATTCCGCCACAACAAGTCATTCGATTAACCTTAACCACGATTATCGGCTATCTTTTCGGAAGGTATATTTTATTTCCAGAATCGAATTGGAACGACGAAGAGGAAATAGAAGCAACAATTGGATTCCTTTTACGCGCTCTTGGTGTCTGACACCGTTTGTGGACAATTGATAGTTTTTTCCATAGGGAGAGGACATTTAAATAGACAAAAAAGAGAACTGCCCTATCTTGTTGGAAGGGCAGTTCTCTTTTTTTGTAATGTATCGTCACTAAATAGATTAACTGTGGATTCGGCTGCCAATACCGCCACAATTTTCAACGAACAATAGGATTTTCCCGTGGTCTAGTTTCATTTCATATACATCTGCTTCTTCCTTGGAAAGCCCCATCTCTTGCATTTTATTGCGAAGGGAATCTCCCCTTCCTTCAAACAAATTCTTTAATGCAGTTCCCAGTCCTTCTTCCTTTAAACCAATCGTATTAATACCTAATTGGTCTGCCATTTCATTTGTCCGATCCCTTTCATGTGCTAGCACATACATTTGATCCGGCTGGACTCCACTGAATTCAAAAGCCTTTACTTCATTAAGAACTTCAATGGCATTATCACATTCTCTAACTATTAATTTTGTATTCATAGAAATCCCTCCATCGCTATTTTTAAAATGTGTTTTCCGGCTACTCACTGCAGCCTTGCTTAGTTACTACCACAGTCTGTCCCATATAAAACTATTTTTCTCCAGTTTAATATTTTTGTAATAGGTGTCATTTGCTAGTAAAGATAGTTTAATAGATATCATGTTTTAGAAGATTTAATCGGGGTAAACATATAAAAAATAGCAGGAGGTGACATCGAATAGGAGTATCCAACATGAAAAAAGGAGGATTTACTATGAGACAAACCTTGAGCATGAAGTCTGCAATGGCAGCAGGAGTCGGAGTATCAGCCGCATTATGGTTATCATCTAAACCCAATCGATTAAAGACGATGATCCTTCTAAGAGACTGGAAACGAAAAATTAAACCTTCACCTTTAGATAAAAGCAAAAATCTCCCCGTTGAAAAGGCAGGAAATCCTCATCCACAGGATATTGAGGATAATAAAATGGTCGATGAAGGGGCAGTGTATTCAGTGCAATATTATAATCAAAAAATGCAGTAAGAAGCTGGGGGCTAGCCCCAGCTTTTTTACTGCGCTGTCAATGGTATTCGATAAAGTTTATCATCCTTCGTCTGGGGGTTGCCGCGCCCATCCGTGTTATTGCTAATAAAGTAAAGATGGTGATCCGTTATGTATACATCCCGATTCCGACCTAGACCTGTAATAATTTCTCGCTGTTTCCCTGTTTGAACATTATATTCCAGAACAGCACTTCCTCTTAATGCGGCAACATAAAGCTTTCCATTAGCATAAGCCATTCCGGAAGGTGCCCATGTGTGATTCGCTCCAGAAGTAAACAATGGAGTTTCCATGCCCGATCGTTTCTCCTTACCTTTAATGATCGGCCAGCCATAGTTTTTCCCGGCGTATATCTGGTTGATTTCATCATTGGCTGAAGGACCGTGTTCACTTTCATATAGCTCCCCATCTGATGTCCAAGCTAGACCTTGAGGATTCCGGTGACCATAACTGTATACAAAGGAATCGGGGTACGGATTATCATGAGGAATCGAGCCATCTAAATTCATTCTTAATATTTTTCCCCCTAGCGAACCAAGGTCCTGAGCAATTTCCGGATTGGCAGCGGCATCACCTGTTGTGGCATATAATTTGCCATCTGGTCCGATTTTAAGTCTTCCGCCATGATGATATTGACCGCTCGGAATCTTATCTAGAAGCAGCCGCTTTTCCTGCCAAACATTATTTTCAAACTGAAGAACAACAATGCGGTTAAATTGACCCGCTTGATCGGAATAGGTGTAATAAGCAAAGGCTTCATTCGTTTGTAAAAAATCCGGTGAAAGCAGGAAGCCTAATAATCCTGCTTCAGCGGCAGTTGCAAGTGGCTTTTCCAATTCAACCCTTTGCCTCTCTGTTTTCCCATCTTCTATCTTTACAATTGTGCCAGGTCTTTCCGATAGATAAATAACATCTTCAACCATTGCAATCGACCAAGGTATTTGCAAATCATCTGCCAATACTTGCGGCTGTGATATAGGAACAGCCGCTTCCCGATTCACCTCCTCCCGCTTCTCCACGTTAGAACACCCCGTCATGACAACAACCGCCAGCAGTAAAATTGCTGCTATACGCGCCATCACTTTCCTCCTTTACACTCATATACTTATGTCATCCTTGGTTAACTAAATATACTTACTGCCCTCTCGTACACTCAAGCTCGGCAAACTAGTAGATTGTATAAAGGATCTCACTGAATCTGGACTCGTTTTAGAGTATTCTCGTAGGACCCAGCCAATAGCTTTTCTAATAAAAAATTCTTTACTGTCTTTATTTTGCTCGATATAACGGTATAAAAGCTTTTCATCTGTTCTTTCCTTGTACTTCAGCTGAAAAAGAATTGCTGTTCTCCGCAGCCAAAGATGATCACCATAAGCCCAGCTCTCGATTGTTTCCGTGATGACTTCCGGATGCTTTGCTGCAATAATGCCTACTGGCTTTGCAGCAAGGAAATCAACAGTATCCCACCATGATTTCGTTACAACTAAATGCTCCATTAAAGCGAGATGATTCTTCCCCAGCTTTTTCGAAACCTTATCGATGTAGTCCATAGCTGCGTATTGATATTCCCTTTCCTCCATATCCCATAGTGCTAAAATAAAGTCCGGTTGAAAATCTTGTTTTAAGATCCCGCTTTCCTCGAAAAATTGCCTGACCAGCACTTTTCGTTCTGGTGATTTTATCCCGAGAAAAGGAAAATGATTTTTCATGTAATTTTCCATCGGTATAGCTTTTTCAGGGTCACGATTCTGCTCAAATAAATCAACTAATAATTGAATCATTTTATGTACCTCGCTACATTTTTTTAGTTTATTTTAACCGATTATTCCCCTAAGAAAAAAGGCAGGACCGCTCGCTGCAGCCATGCCTGTTCAAGTTAAAATGGTCCATTGTTATGGTCATTCTTCAAATTATGCATATAAGATTCAACATAAGCTCTTTCAGATTCTGACACATGCTTATGATTTTCTTCAGGGTCAAAGCCTTTTAATCCGTTCTTTTTATTCCGCCAGTCCATTAAAACACCAAATCCGAGTAGTGATAGACAAAAAATGAGCAAATACCACATTTTTATCCCTCCTTACTTAATTTTAACATTATTTTGAAAATATAAAAAGAAATTCCTTTCATTTTTTGCTTGCATCTCCTGTTACGTTAGGATTTATGATGGAGTTAGAAAATAGTAGGGGGAATGATAATGACTGCTAAATATTCAATCGGCGAATTTGCTAAAAGAACTGGGACAACGATTAGAACACTCCATTATTACGATGAAATTAGTTTATTAAAGCCCGCTTTGACAACTGATTCTGGACGGAGGTTTTATTCTGACGATGATTTAGTTAAGCTGCAAAAGATTGTTTCACTGAAATATTTAGGCTATTCCCTAGAAAAAATTAGTGAGTTTATTCATTTACAGGATTGGAGCTTAAAAGATTCACTATCCTTTCAAAAAAAAGAAATGCTACAAAAGAAACAGCAGCTTGAAAATGTTATTCGAGCTCTCGATCACGCTCTGCTTATGATGGACAGTCATGGCAAAGTCGATTCCTCCATTTTTATTTCCCTCATTAAAAATATTCAAATGGAGGATGAACATAAGGAATGGCTGAAAGGATTCATTCATGAAGAAAAGGTCGAAAAACTATATAGTATCCCTGAGGAAAAACAGCTAGAAATGAATATAAAAACTCTTGAAATTTTTTCAGAGCTTAAGGAGCTATATGGACAGGATCCAGCAAGTAAAGACGTTCAGGAATTAATCAAAGATTATATGGGGATTGTCAATGAATTGACGGGAGATGACCTGAAACTCGTTCAGGATTTGTACGATAGCGGAATAGACATAGAAGATGAACCAAGCCTGTTTCACTCCCCATTTACTGCAGAAGAGGAGAATTGGCTGGCAAAAGCAATAGAAATCTATATAAAGAAAATGGGAATCGTTATGGATAAGAAAGCCTGATTGTGATGTATAAAGGAGGTTAGCTAACACAGACTAGTTAACCTCCTTTTTTAACTTAAGAGCTGACCATCGTTCCGCCATTCACATGAAGCACTTGACCGCTCACATAGCGTGAATCATCTGAAGCCAAGTAAATATAAGTCGGAGCAAGCTCAAACGGCTGACCTGCCCTTTTCATCGGTGTATCCGTTCCAAATTTCATCACATCTTTTTCCGAAAAGCTCGCTGGAATGAGCGGAGTCCAGATGGGACCTGGAGCTATTGCATTAACGCGAATCTGCTGTTTTTCCAATGATAAGGACAGAGAACGAGTAAAAGCAACGACAGCCCCTTTAGTAGCTGAATAATCAATTAGCTTTTTCTGACCTTCATAGGCAGTAACGGATGCAGTGTTAATAACGGCACTTCCCGCAGATAAATGAGGAAGCACTGCTTTTGTTAAGTAAAAATAAGAAAAAATATTTGTTTGAAACGTATTTTCCAACTGCTCTTTCGTAATATCAAGAATTGAATTTTGTACAAACTGTACAGCGTGATTATTGATTAATATATCGATTTTCCCAAACCTTTTCAGCGTTTGTTCTACTACATAAGAAGAGGTGTTTTCATCTCTTAAATCTGCTGCAATGAATAGGGCTTCTCCGCCCAACTCTTTTATTCTTTGCTCAGTTTCCGCTGCATCTTGATGTTCATTTAAGTAGACAATAACTACCTTTGCTCCCTCTTTTACAAATGCATAGGCAACAGCACGGCCAATTCCACTATCTCCGCCTGTTATAATAGCAACCTTGTCTTTTAACTTTCCAGAACCGTTATAAGCCGGATTTTCCGAAATAGGTCTTGGAGCCATCATATACTCATAGCCTGGCTGAATGTTTTGATGCTGAGGAGGAAAGGCAACGGGAACCTCTTTACACTCCTTATTAGCACTATAGTACTGATATACAGGATACATTTAGGACTCGCTCCTTTTAGACATTTACCCAGTAGTATATGCATATTATGTAAAAATAGTTAATCTAAATATTCCAAATAAGAGGAATATTGGTTTTTTTGTCGAAATATTGATGAGTAACAGAAAAATATTAACAGTAAAGGGGATTATTAGGTGAAATCGTTAGTAGGATTTTTTAACCGCCTAATGCAGCGGTACTTACCTGATCCATTCTTATTTGTCATCATTCTTACTTTTGTCGTTTTTGGATTAGGACTTATTTTCACAGACAACGGACCATACAAAATGGTACAGCATTGGGGAACAGGATTCTGGCAGCTTCTCACATTCTCCATGCAGATGGTACTAGTTTTAGTAACTGGACATGTTTTAGCTAGCAGCCGTATTTTCAAAAAGGGATTAGGAGCTCTGGCTGGCACCGCTAAATCACCTGGTCAGGCCATTATAATTGTTACGATTGTATCAATTATTGCCAGTTTAATTAACTGGGGTTTTGGACTTGTTATTGGAGCACTATTCGCGAAAGAGCTGGCGAAAAAAGTTAAGGGTGTTGATTACCGGCTATTAATTGCAAGCGCTTACTCAGGGTTTGTTGTTTGGCACGGGGGAATTTCAGGCTCTGTTCCATTAACGATTGCCACAAGCGGACATTTCACAGAGAATCTTATTGGTGTTATCTCAACAGAGCAGACAATCTTTTCTGTCTTTAATATTGTCATTATTGCAGCATTGTTTGTGATTATCCCTATTGTCAACAGGCTTATGATGCCATCAAAGGAGCAAACAGTTACAGTAGATCCTGCGATATTACAGGATGATGTACAGGCTGCCACATTAGAAAAAGGGGCAATGACTCCTGCAGAAAGACTTGAAAACAGCAGTCTAATTTCTTTGTTAATCGGGATCTTTGGTCTTGTTTTCTTATTTTACTATTTTGCAACAAATGGATTTAAACTAAATCTTGATATTGTTAACTTCTTATTCTTGTTCTTAGGTATCTTATTCCATGGAACACCTAAGCATTTCTTAGATGCTGTGCTAAATGCGGTAAAAGGAGCAAGTGGGATTATCGTTCAATTCCCTTTCTATGCTGGGATTATGGGAATGATGACAGCTTCCGGATTAGCGGCTGTTATTTCAAATGCATTCGTTTCTATTTCTAATGAATTTACTTTTCCATTTTTCGCCTTTATCAGTGCAGGGCTTGTCAACATCTTCATTCCTTCTGGAGGCGGACAATGGGCCGTTCAAGGACCTATTATGCTTGAAGCAGCTCAAGTATTAAATGCCTCCATTCCAAAGACAGCTATGGCCGTCGCATGGGGAGATGCTTGGACGAACTTAATTCAGCCGTTCTGGGCACTGCCAGCACTAGCGATTGCTGGTCTTCGAGCAAAGGATATTATGGGTTATTGTGTACTTACACTCGTCGTTTCAGGAATTATTATTTCAATCGGATTAACGTTTTTCTAAACAAAGGCAAGTTGTTGCCAGTTATTGTACTGGTAGCTCATATTATTCTACAAAGTAAAAGACGGACTCGAAAATGTCCGTCTTTTTTCATTTAAAGGGATGTTTTCCGCTCGACCTTCTACAATCTGAACACGTCACTGTTTTAGACGCATTGGAAGGAGCGGATGCTATTGAGTTCAGTTCCAAAGTAGACCCAGCGATTTCGTCTCCACCGCCATCCACCAATGGATGTTCTTCCAACGAAGACTGGGTAGAACCAAAAGCTGCGGCCAGTATTTAGCCAAATATAAGTAAACCTATTTAAACATCTTCTTATTGCCCCTGGATCAACAGCAAATGGAGTAACTTGCTGCATTTGCGGGGTGAAAGCAGGCGGCGGTGTGGAAGGTGGTCCCCCTTGCTGTCCTCCTCCATGCTGCTGACCTGACGGGTTACCCTGCTGTTGACCCGGAGGAAATCCGGACGGCTGACTTGGAGGGTACCCCATTTGCTGGCCTGGAGCGAATCCGGACGGCTGCCCCGGAGGATATCCCATCTGTTGGCCTGGGGCGAACCCTAACGGCTGCCCCGGAGGATAACCCATTTGCTGACCTGGGGCGAATCCGGACGGCTGGCCTGAAGGATACCCCATCTGTTGGCCTGGGGCGAATCCGGACGGCTGGCCCGGAGGATAACCCATCTGCTGGCCTGGGGCGAACCCGGACGGTTGGCCCGGAGGATAACCCATCTGCTGGCCTGGGGCGAATCCGGACGGCTGGCCTTGAGGGTACCCCATTTGCTGGCTTGAAGGGAATCCTGACGGCTGGCCTGGAAAGGATCCTGGGTTAGACCCGCCCGATAGGGGAACTAACGGGAACCCTCCACTTTCACCCGGATATGTTCGATCATTATTATGAAGCGACTCTACATCAAAAGGAATAGAATAGGGATAATGTCTAAAATCCATTTATGCTGATCTCCTCTCGCAATGCATTCCTTTTAATGTATGCAATTCGCCTAGGTTGGTGTTTGACTATGAACAATTTTCCAATTAGCATCTCATTGGAATTATTGAGGAGGCAACGGCTTTTCAATTTTCCTCTTCAGCTATTTGCAATATTTCGGATCTGATATTGTTACGCAGTTTGTCTACGATTGTAAAATCCATGGCATTTATATAAATCTTTTCTAATTCTTCCCTTTGAGCTTTTGCCTGAGCTAAATAGGAAATAGCTTCTTTCATTTTTGCTTTATATTGCTGACTGACTTCCTTAATTTGTTGGGCAAAAATTTCATCAGTGCCAGGCGAAACAATAATATCATACGTATCAATAATCTCATCTCCTGCTCGGTCTGGGAAATATTCATGCGGACTCGTGCTGTCAAAGATCGCAAGACCCAGTTCACGGAGAATTAACATATCCAAACTGTGCGGATCAAAGCCGCAATGGTAAATTTCTATATCAAATCCGCGTTTTTCGGCCTCTGCTGCTAATTTTTTTAGCATAGTAGATTTGCCCGTTCCAGCACGGCCCTTAATGAAATAACGCTTAGAAAGTCCTTCAGTCAAGTTTTGGACAAAATCGACCGCTCCAATCGGTGTTGCTGCTCCAAGGAAACGATGCTTCACATTGGAAGACTTATTTAAATACATATTTCCATAGAATTCCTCTAACAATTTAGTCGTCAGCCGATCCGCTTTTGCAAAATCCATATTTTCTATATATATATTTTCCCAGCTATCATGTATTTTTAGCGCTTCAGCTAGCTTGCTATAGGCCGTTTGAAAGGAACGGCTTACTTGTTCATTTATTTGGATTATTTCTTGTTTCTGCTCAGCCAAAGCCTTTGAATCCCAAGCTTCACCTAAATTCACATATTCCTCAATTGCACCTGGTGTCTGCGGTTCAATAATATGCGGGGCTGTTCCGTCAACAATCCCCACTTTAAGAGCAGGAATAATTACACCATCGATGGAGTTATTGTCAGATGAGCAGTGAATATATTCAAGATCATATCCCTTCCCTGCCCATTCCGATCCGATGGCCTTCATAAGAGAGGACTTTCCCGTTCCAGGACCGCCTTTTAAAATGAATATCCGCTCCAGTCCTTGCAGATTAGACTCGAACAAACTGTAAAAACCACGTGCTGTATTTCCGCCACCAAAGTAATTTAATATTTTTCCAGCCACTATTACACGTCCTTTCCCGTTCATTGTCTAGATTGTTTTCACCTTTACCATATGCACATTTGGGGTAATGGGTGAATGCCTATTTAGTGGAGCCGATATGTTTTTGAAAGTCTTTGAGTTTTGCAAAATTATTGGACAGGTTTTCGAGCAGGAAGATGTTTTTTGTCCAATAAAGTTTTTACAGCAAACCGCTCCCTACTTATAAAATACATTCCAAAAAGCACAAAAAAATACCACAGGACAACATGTCTGTGGCAATTTTTTGTGCTACCTTCATTCTTTACAAATATCCTCTAACTTTGCTTGAATGACTGCAGCAAGATCTTCTACTCTTAATTCCATTTGTACACCGATTTTGCCGCCGCTCACAATGATGCTTTCAAGCTCCGCAGCCTGAGCAGCAATAAAGGTCGGGTATTGCTTCTTCATGCCAACAGGAGAGCAGCCGCCGCGAATATAGCCTGTTAGCTTTTGAATATCCTTGACAGCAATCATTTCAATTTTCTTTTCTCCTGCTGCTTTTGCAGCTTTCTTTAAATCTAGCTCGGCCTCTACCGGAATAATAAACACATATAGCTGTTTACTGCTTCCGTGTGCAACAAGGGTTTTATACACCTCTTTCACATTTCTGTTAATTTTTTGTGCAACTGAGACACCATCAATCTTCCCATCTTGATTGTCGTAAGTCATTAAATGATAGTTCACTTTTTTAGTGTCGAGAATCCGCATTGCGTTCGTTTTCCCTTGTGCCATATTCGTACTCCTTGCAAATTTTTTCTCTATTTTATCATTATTACCGTAAAAAGCTGTAATCTATCAACCGAAAGAGTTATAAAGCATTTGTGAACCCGTAAACAGCAAAATAATATAAATGACGACCATAAACACCTTTTCACTCATTCGCTTAAATAGGAAGTGGCCTAATAATAGCCCCATTATGATTAGCGGAATAGCATAAGCACTAGAAGACCAGGTTATTTTTGCCGTTCCTGCAAAGATAATCTGGGAAACTAAACTCATGAAATAGATAAATAGGTAATAAGCAAGAGCAGTACTGCGGAGCTTTTCCTTTTCAGTGTCTGTACCAGTCAAATAAATCAATAAAGGAGGCCCTGCAAGACCCATGCTGACGGTTAAAACTCCGGAAATCCCTCCAACCAAGTAATCTCTTCCTTTTGTTTGTTTAATCCGGAATTTAAGCATTAACAATATGGTTGACAAAAGTATAATGATACCTATTGTCAGTTTTAATTTTCCGATATCTAATCCTAAATAAATAAGAAGACCCACAGGTAACCCAGCGACACTGCCAAGCATGATTCGTTTTAATAATCCGTAATCTATTGCGTTCTTTAGTTTTGGGATAAGTGTAAGAGAGATGGCTAGGGAAAGGATCAAATTAATTTGGACAGCTTCCCTCGGTTCAAATATTAAAAGAAGAAAAGGTGTGGCCATTAATGAAAAGCCAAACCCTGTACTTGCCTGCAGGATGGAGGCCAATAAAATAATAAAAATAAATAAAACAGTTGTAGCCATTAAGAGCACCTACTTTCCATCTCTTTAATAAAAGCTGTGAAAGATAAGTAAATTTTAACATAATTTTCAAATTTTCTGACCAAATCCTAAAATTAAATAAAAACTTTTTTCTATAAAGTCCATTACAAGAGTGTATTAGATTGAGATTACCTTTGAAATATTTGTAAAAAATAGTATTATTATAATAAGCCTTTTCTGCCAATAATATATAAATCTGTAAAACTATTGTTTTCCAAATTAATCCTGTAACCATTGTAGATATAATATAAGCCTAATAATAGAGGGGTTTTTTTATGATGAATAAGATCAATTTCGATAATCAGCAATTATTCATCCATGCTTTTGAACATGCCGGTATCGGGATGGCTATCGTCTCTGTAAATGGAAAAATAGTAAAGGTCAATCAATCTTTATGTGATATTATGGGCTACCAGGAAAGTGAGTTTTTGCAGCTTTCTGTTGATGATATTGTTCCGTCTGATGATGCAGAAATAGACGAGTATATTGTGCAACTTCTTACTGAGGGAAAGAAGAGTTCATTCGAAATTGAAAGGCGCTATATTCATAAAAATCAATACTATATATGGACTTTAATGAGCACAACTTTAGTAAGAGACGAGCAAGGAACCCCTTTATTCTATATTAGTCAGGTTCAAGATATTTCCGATCGGAAATACACGGAGGAAAAGCTGCGTGAAAGTGAAGAAAGGTATCACCGCTTAGTAGAGGAATCTCCAGATGGGGTTATCATTTTAAAAGGTGAAAAATGCATCTTTATTAACAGTACAGGCTTAGAAATCCTTGGCCTGCAGCACAAAGAACAAATTATCGGAAGATCGATTTATGACTTCATTGTTTATCAAGACCATGAACGATTTAAAAGCCGTGAACTAGATAAAATTTCAATTGGTTCATTTGAAATCAGATTTCTTAGAAGTGACGGGATGGGCATGAATGTGGAACTAAAAACAATCCCGACTATTTATGAAAATGCCCCGGCCGTACACATGATGATGAGAGATATAACTGAGAGAAAGAAAACCCAGGAATTAATGATAAATTCGGAAAGGCTAAAAATCGCTGGCCAACTAGCGGCAGGGATTGCACACGAGGTTCGAAATCCTTTAACGGCAATTAAAGGATTTTTTCATATGATGGAGAAGGATTCAAAACAAAATAAGTTATACTTTGACGTCATCCAATCAGAAATAATTCGAATGGAAACGATACTCAATGAATTGCTATTGCTAGCCAAGCCTCAGGAAACAAAATTTGCTAAGAAAAACATAGAGGCGATTATTAATCATGTTCTTACTTTATTAGAAACCCAAACAAAGCATAATAAAATCCAAATTATTAAGAGGATTGAACCTGATCTTCCTCTTATTGATTGCGATGAAAACAAATTAAAACAAGTATTTATCAACTTTTTTAAAAATGCTATAGAAGCAATGACACAAGGCGGAATGATTCATACATATGTCTCCCAAAAAACTCCTGACTGGATTATGATTAAGATTAACGACCAAGGTACCGGAATCCCAAATCATTTACTTGACCGAATTGGGGAGCCTTTTTTCACAACAAAAGAGACAGGAACCGGGCTCGGCATCATGATTTGTAAAAATATTATTGAAGAGCACAAAGGTTCCATTGTTATCGAGAGTTCCGCAAACGGGACGAATATTGAAATTCTGTTACCGATT
Organism: Bacillus sp. S/N-304-OC-R1; assembly: GCF_019749375.1. Classification (GTDB taxonomy): domain Bacteria; phylum Bacillota; class Bacilli; order Bacillales; family Cytobacillaceae; genus Cytobacillus. The sequence continues at coordinate 70,930 of NZ_JACWFE010000020.1, read as the reverse complement.
TCCAAATAAAAGCAGGTGGATGTGATTCCCACCTGCTTCTTTCATTCCCAAACTATTCTTTCTTCGTAAATGTACTTGGCATGACAACAGCTAGTACCTCTCCGCGGGCACATACTGTTTCATTGGCAAAAACTTCAACGTCCACCTTCCATTTTTTCGGATGAATTTCCGTTACAGTTCCTACCGCTTTTAAAGGTATACCTTGAGGAGTTGGCTTCAGAAAATCAACCTTTAAGGATCCTGTTACAAAGCGAGGCGGCTCTGTACCATCTCCAACCTCATGCCCATTTTTCCTGTGCAGAGCCAGCGCAGCGGATCCTGTTCCGTGACAATCAACTAGTGAGGCAATTAATCCGCCATAAACGAACCCTGGAATGGCTGTATGTTCCTCTTCAGGTGTATAAATCGTTACTGTTTGGTCCCCTTGCCATCCTGTTCTAAAATGGTGCCCCTTCTCATTTAAGCGACCACATCCATAGCACCAAGCGATATCATCTGGATAAATATCCTGCACTGCGTGTTGTACTTTTTCTTCCATTTCCTCTCCCCCTTTTCAGAATATTATATAACATTCGCCCAATTACAGAAAGCGCTTCCAACTTTTCAGGACTAAAGTTTGGGAAATCAAGGTTGAAATCCTTTCAGGAATGGTATCGGCAGGAAACGGATTTTAATGAAATGATTTACAAAAAAATGGTTAAAATTCATCAATTTTCAATTATATCAAAATTTATTCATTATTTTAAAAAAACTTTCTTTTTCTGAAAAAACTTTGCAAATCCTTGATCTAATAGGACACTCGCTCTATTTCCTTCGATTTACAAAAAATTGTTTTTGACAATTTCAAACTATCAAAAGTATTATAGAATAACATAAGGAGGTATTTACATGGCCAATTTAAATAAACAGAAAATTGTTGAAAGCGTTCCCCAAAAAGGATTCTTTGGTCATCCTAAGGGATTATTTACTCTTTTCTTTACAGAATTCTGGGAGCGATTCTCATATTATGGCATGAGAGCAATCCTTGTTTACTATATGTACTACGAAGTCTCTAAGGGCGGCTTAGGGATTGATGAGTCAACGGCTCTTTCCATTATGTCCATATATGGTTCATTAGTTTATATGTCAGGTATTATCGGGGGCTGGTTAGCTGACCGAATTTTTGGTACATCAAAAGCCGTATTCTATGGCGGAATATTAATCATGCTTGGTCATATCGCTTTAGCTATTCCAGGTAATGTGACATTATTCTTTATTTCCATGGTTCTGATCGTTCTTGGTACTGGATTATTGAAGCCAAACGTTTCGAGTGTGGTCGGAGAAATTTATAGTGAAGCAGATAACCGCCGTGATGCCGGATTTAGTATTTTCTATATGGGGATCAACCTTGGTGGATTCCTTGCGCCGTTAATTGTCGGAAGTGTGATGGGCTATAGCTTCCATTTAGGCTTTGCTATTGCAGCTGTCGGAATGTTCTTAGGATTAATGGTCTTTATTTTCACAAAAAAGAAAAACCTTGGTCTAGCAGGTACAATTGTTCACAACCCGCTATCATCTGAGGAAAAGAAAAAGGCATTTACTCGATTTGGAATCGTAGCTGTGATTATCGCTATTCTTGTTGCGATTGCCATTCCAAATGGTCTATTAACATTTAAAAGCTTTATTGCCCTTGTAGGAATTCTTGGTTTATTAATCCCAACAGCATACTTTGTTGTCATGTACCGAAGCAAGAATACAACAGATGTTGAGCGCTCAAGAATCATTGCGTATATCCCACTATTCATTGCATCTGTTATGTTCTGGGCTATTCAGGAGCAAGGATCAACCATTCTTGCTAACTACGCAGATAAACGAACACAATTAGACTTCGCAGGCATTCATATTTCACCTGCATGGTTCCAATCATTGAACCCATTGTTTATTATCGTCTTTGCACCGATTTTTGCTTGGCTTTGGGTAAAACTAGGCAAACGCCAGCCATCCATTCCGCAAAAATTCTCACTTGGCTTGCTGTTCTCAGGATTATCATTCCTGATCATTTTATTACCAGCGTATTTCGGAGGAGCCAACTCATTGGTGAATCCATTATGGCTCGTTCTAAGCTATTTTGTCTGTGTACTTGGGGAGTTATGCTTATCACCAGTTGGACTTTCTGCTACAACAAAATTAGCACCAGCAGCTTTCTCTGCACAAACGATGAGCCTTTGGTTCTTATCAAATGCAGCAGCTCAAGCACTTAATGCGCAAATTGTTAAATTCTACTCACCTGCAACAGAAATGGCGTACTTCGGTATCATCGGAGGAGCATCTATCGTACTTGCGATCATTCTTTTCGCATTAGCGCCGAAAATTCAAGGCTTTATGAAGGGTATTCATTAATTATTTTCACAAAAAGGATCAGACTCACGACGAGTCTGATCCTTTTCTAGCATTAAATATCGACCTCTACACCAGCTCCAGCTTGAAGTGCTTTCTCGTAAGCCGCTGCTGCAACTGCTAAATCAAAATAAGCAACGCCCACTGACTTAAAGAAAGTAATTTCATCATCCCATTCCCTGCTTGGAATTTGCCCGGTTACTAATTCACCAAGCTCGCCGTGCAGCTTCGAAAAACTCCAATCTCCATTATTCACAGGAATGATAAAGTCTCCTGCTTCATCTTTCACGCCTTCAACAGTATCTGCGACAATCTTTGACGCTTTTAACAATGTATCAAGATCAACCTCCTGCATATGAGGCAAATATGACCCAACACCATTAATATGCGTCCCCGGCTTCAATGCCTTGCCTGAAAATACTGGTGTTTCAGAGCGGGTACTGCAAATAACAATTTCAACCTGTGAAACAGCCTCATCCGAATTCTCGATAATTTGAATCTCGCCGTTATAATTGGGGCTTAATGCCGCAATTTTATTTGCAAATGCATGTGCTTTTTCCTTCGTGCGATTATACAGCAGAATTTTTCGTATTGCACGGACCTCCAGGACAGCCTGCAGCTGTTCCTCCGCCATTCCCCCGCAGCCTATAACGGCAACGGATGATGCACTTTCTTTTGCTAGATACTTTGTTGCAATCCCACTTACTGCACCTGTACGAAGTCTTGTTAAATATGAGGCATTCAAGCAAGCAAGATGCTCACCATTACTTGTGTCACTTAGAATAATCACACCCTGGGTAGTCTTCTTCCCAATGGACGGGTTATTCGGAAATATCGTTACAACCTTCACAGCCGTTCTTCCGATCGGCTTCATCGCACTTGGCATATAGAGTGCCGATGCATTTTTTTCAGGAAATTCAAGAACAGTCCGGTGCGGGTTTAGGATTTCCCCTTCTATGTAGTGTTTCAAAGCTTGTTCTAAGTCCTGTATAGCGTCCTTCATTGAATAGAGAGAGCGTATTTCTTTTTCTGATAAAACTAGCAAATGATGAACCTTCTTTCTGTTGAAAAAGGGGGCACTTGCCGCAACCCCCTTTAATTTTTTTATGCTGCTTCTGAATCCAATTCCTGATTTTTACGATCACGTACCGCGGAAATGGCAATAAGAGAAATAAGCGCGGTTAAAATAATATATAATGCCACAGGCACATAGGAGTTGTTATATGCCTTTAGAAGGGCTGTCGCAACGAGCGGAGCTGTTCCTCCCGCTACTGCAGCTCCAATTTGATAGCCTAGTGAAATACCAGTATAACGGACATTCGATTTAAATATCTCCGAAAACATTGTTCCAAGCACAGCTGTGATAGGGGCCCAAATAATGCCCAAACCTAAAACAGTTGCCACAATGAGTAATAGTGCTGATTCCTGATGCAAAAGCCAAAAATACGGGAAAGCATAAATCATCATACATACTGTTCCACCGACATAAAGCTTCTTTCGGCCAATTTTGTCAGAGAGATTTCCCATAACCGGAATTAACAGCGTAGTCACAATTGTCGCGATTGTCACTGCATTTAAAGTGACTGTTCGCGAAAAACCAAGCTGCGTTGTCGCATAGGAGACAATAAATGTTCCAAAAATATAAAATGGCGCCGTTTCAACGACTTTAGCTCCAATGGCAATTAATACTTCCTTCCAATGCGTGCGCATCGTCTCCACGAATGGAACTTTAGCAATCTCCCCTTTTTCCTGCGCCTTTTTAAATGATGGAGTTTCATCAATTCCTTTTCTAATCCATAACCCAAAAATAACTAGTAAAGCACTTAATATGAACGGCACACGCCAGCCCCATGTGAGAAATGCATTTTCCGGAAGAAGTGTCATAATTGAGAGCGCAAGGGTTCCAAGAAGCATCCCAATTGTAACCCCCATTTGTGGAATACTGCCAAAAAATCCACGCTTCTCTTTTGGCGCGTATTCTACAGCAAGTAAAAGCGCACCTCCCCACTCTCCTCCAAGTCCAATGCCTTGAATAAGGCGCAGGATTATTAATAGAACCGGAGCCATCACCCCAATGGAGTCATACGTTGGCAGGAATCCCATCAAAACAGTTGCCCCCCCCATTAGAGAAAGAGTTAGGACAAGGGTCTTCTTTCTGCCAATTCGATCCCCAATATGACTAAAAATCACTCCCCCAATCGGCCTGATAAAAAAGGCAAGTGCAAAGGAAGCATAGGCTAGCATTAACCCTACTGTCGGGTCCGCACTATGAAAAAACATCTCATTAAATACTAAAGCAGCGACAGTCCCATATAAAAAATAATCAAACCATTCAATCGAGCTGCCTATTAGACTAGCAATTAATACTTTTTTTGTTACCTTATTTTCCATGATCTACCTCCTAATTGATTTATCATCATGATAACGACTTAGACAAAATTTTACAATATAGTAAATTAATTAGTTTTATATATCAAACTATTAAGCTTGCAAAGAATTCAAAACTACTATTTAGAATATTTAGAAATAAAATGGTTATTACATGCTGAAATTGCTATAATTTTCGTATGATAAAAATCGTTATATAGGGGAGTTTTGATATGAGAATTCAAAAAGTTGGACAAGTTGGGGTACCAGTAAAGGACTTAGACAGGGCAATTTGTTTTTATAGAGATATTTTAGGGCTTGATCTTCTTTTTCAAGCTGGTAATTTAGCCTTTTTCGACTGCAATGGGCTGCGTCTGCTTTTAAGTCCTCCTGAAAAAGACGAGTTTGCGCATTCGAGCTCAATTATATATTATCAAGTTGAACACATTCATGAGACCTATGAAGAGTTAAAGAAAAAAGGAGTGTCATTTATCGACGAACCTCATTTCATAGCAAAAGTGGGCGAAACAGAAACATGGATGGCCTTTTTCCAAGATCAAGAGGGCAACACACACGCATTAATGAGTGAGCTTTCCTCCTAATATAAAAATACCCTTTCATAAAAACACACTTTTTTGCAGTGTGTTTTTATTATGCCGAAAACCGTTTCACCCAAAGCTCATTCGCCTACCTATTATTATCTTGAAATAACTGCATTTTTACATAAAAATAGTGAAAGTCAAACCAGCCATTCTATTTGCAAGCACTTTCATTAACCTTCCAAATAAATACAAACAAAAAACCCCTAAATTATTATTGCAAAATAACTGAATAAACATTACAATTAAACGCATAAAAATTCATTACTAAAAACCAATTCATTATATAAAGGAGCTTTAAAATGGGCAAACCAATACAACAAGATCAAAAAGGCATCAACATCAATGCTTTTGTCCTTATTTTCTTTGTCATTGTTATTTCTACTATTCTGACCTATATTTTGCCAGCAGGTGAATATGATAGAATAGAAGAAGCTGGGAGAACGATTGTCGTACCAGATTCTTTTCATTTAACGGAGCAATCCCCTGTTGGATTTTTTAAAATTTTTACAAGTATTCATACAGGCATGGTTCAAGGAGCAGGCATCATTTTCTTCGTTTTACTAGTTGGTGGTGCATTTGGTATTTTGAAAGCGACTGGGGCCCTCGATGCCTTAATCGTGACGATTTCTAATAAACTAGCAAATAGAGAATTATTGCTTATTCCTGTGATTATGCTATTTTTTGCAGTTGGCGGAACGTTAATGGGGATGGCGGAGGAAACGGTCATTTACATTGCGATTATTACTCCGTTAGCCGTTGCTCTAGGATTCGATGCTATTGTCGGATTTGCCATTGTTTCTCTAGGAGCTAATATTGGTTTCATGAGTGCTGTTATGAATCCGTTTAATATCGGGGTTGCCCAAAGCATCGCTGAATTGCCTACTTTCTCAGGAATTGGGCTTCGTCTCGTCCTTTTAGCCACATTCTACCTTGCTGGGGTCATCTATATATATCGGTACGCTAAAAAAATCAATAAAAATCCAGAGCTTCGATTTCTAGGAAACTTCTATGATGGAAAAGAGAACACAAATACACAGGAAGCTAAACTGGAAACCCGCCATAAATGGGTGTTAGTAGCATTTCTAATCAATTTTGTCGTTCTCATCATTGGTGTTTTAAAATTTGGCTGGTACATTACTGAAATCGGCGCATTGTTTCTATTATTTGGTGTTATTATTGGAATCATCGGCAAGCTAAGTCCGAATAAAATTGCGGACAGCTTTATGAGCGGGGTTACGGAAGTAGTTGGCGGTGCCATCATTATCGGGTTTGCACAAGCCATTCTAGTTGTATTTCAGGACGGGAAGCTAATGGACTCTGTTCTCTACTACTCTTCTTCCTTACTTAGCCATCTTTCACCTGCATTAAATGCAGTCGGCATGTTTTTTGTACAGCTGTTTCTTAATTTCCTCGTTCCATCAGGAAGCGGACAGGCGGCCCTTACAATGCCGATTATGGCTCCATTGTCAGACCTAGTAGGTGTAACGAGACAGACAGCTGTTCTTGCATTTCAGCTTGGAGACGGTATTTCCAACTCTATTTTCCCAACAGCCGGTGTGTTAATTGCCGGATTAGCTATGGCTGGGATTCCTTATACAAAATGGGTAAGATGGGTGCTTCCATTCATTTTCATTGAAGTGGGATTAGCCATTGTCTTCCTTCTCATTGCACATGCGATTCACTACGGTCCTTTTTAAGACCGTTTTTCTAATAAACGATATGGAGGTAATTTCATGCTTCAGACAAAATTAGTAGATTCAGCCCTATCTAACTGGGCGATTGAAGTTCGCAGACATTTTCATATGAACCCCGAGCTTTCAGGACAGGAATATAACACAGCTGCCTATGTAAAAGAAAGATTAGCCGAGTTCGGAATTTCTGTTGATGATCGCTTTTCAGCTCCAAATGTGGTCGGCTATTTTAAAGGAACAGAAGGAAAGAAAACAATCGCACTTAGAGCGGATATGGATGCTCTCCCTCTTCATGAAGAAGGAGACAAGCCTTATATTTCAAAGGTTCCTGGTGTCATGCACGGCTGTGGCCATGATGGTCATACAGCTACCCTTCTTGCTGTTGCAAAATGGATGAGTAGTAACCCTCAATTAGTGAAGAATAATATTGTCTTTATTTTTCAAAGCTCTGAGGAAGCATCTCCGAGCGGTGCTAAGCAGCTCGTAACAGAAGGTGTATTAAACGGCGTAGACGAAATCTATGGCATTCATTATATGTCCAGCGTGCCTCTTGGAAAAATTGGCTTTGCCACTGGCTATGCCATGGCATCTAGTGATGACTTCGACATTGTCATTGAAGGAACAGGCGGACATGGCGGCAGTCCACATGAAACCGTGGATCCGATTTATATTGCGACTCACCTTATCCAAGCATTTCAGTCGATCGTAAGCCGTAACTTAAATCCTTTACACGCAGGCGTCATTTCATTTGGAGGCTTGCAGGCAGGCAATTCCTATAATGTCATTCCTGATAAAGTCACAATGCAGGGAACAATTCGTGCTCTAACCTTTGAAGGAGCAGAACTCATGCACAAAAAGACTGCTGGACTAACTGAGTCTATTTGTGCAAGCTTTGGAGCTAAAGGTCATTACAACTTTATTGAAGGAACTCCACCCCTTTACAATCATCCGGAAGCATGCGAATATGCGAAAGGTATTATTGAAAAAACATTTGGCGAGGATGCCTTCTTGGCAATTGAACCTGTATTAGGCGCGGAAGATTACTCCTTCTATCTAAAAGAAAAACTAGGATGCTTTGTGAATATCGGCATGAAAAGCGAGAAAAGCGCATACCCTCACCATCATCCAAAATTTGATATCGATGAAGCAGCCATTCCTGCAGGCATCGAAACAGTGCTGCAATTGGCTTTAAATGCTTAATACATAGAGGAGGCTTCGGCTTCCTCTTTTCTTTTGCCCTAAAACGAGAATCACACACTAAAATACTTTTCTACTAGAATAAAATCTCCTAATATTTCTATTTACTTTTTCTGTTTTATCATGCTATCATGATAATATGGTAACGCACTAAAGGATTTTAACAAAAGGAGATTACTTCTGATGAAACGATATACAGCTATTATTCTAGCGTTCTTAACAGTTTTTGCTATATTAACTGGATGTTCTTCAAACGGTGCAAAAGATAAAGATAATGAAATAATTATTGGCGTTGATGATAAATTTGCTCCATTAGGCTTTCGAGATAAGGATAATAATCTTGTTGGGTTTGATATTGACTACGCAAAAGCAGCTGTTGAAAAAATGGGGAAAACACCTAAGTTCCAGCCAATCGATTGGAAAACAAAAGAATCAGAATTGAGCAGCGGACGAATTGACCTTATCTGGAATGGGTATACCATTACTGATAAGCGTAAAAAAATGGTACTTTTCACAAAGCCATACTTAGCAAACGCACAGGTGATCGTTACTAAATCGGATTCTAATATCAAATCTCTTGATGATTTAACAGGCAAAGTAATTGGCCTTCAAGGTCTATCATCTGCATCTGATGCACTAGATGCTAGCCCGCTTAAAGACAAAATCAAATCAGTTTCAGAATATGCAGATAACGTACTTGCACTTAGCGACTTAAAAGCCGGCCGCGTAGATGCCGTTATTATTGATGAAGTTGTTATTAACTACTATATGTCTCAAGAAGAAGGAACCTATAAGCTTCTTGATGAAACACTTGCACCAGAAGAATATGGAATCGGTGTGAAAAAAGGAAACGACCAATTATTGAACGACCTGCAAAAAGCTCTCGATGAGTTAAGCAAAGATGGAACAGCTGCTAAAATCTCTGAAAAGTGGTTTGGTGAAAACAAAGTTTTAAATTAATTGGAGAAACAAAAATGAAGCAAACAGGGTTTCCCTAGGAAAGCCTGTTTTGTTTTTGGAGGAATACTATATGGACTATATCCTAACCATCCTTAAGCCCATGCTTGAAGGGGCTCAGATGACTATTCTATTATTTATTATTGCAATTATCGTATCTATTCCTTTAGGATTTCTACTTACACTAGCTGTAAAAAGCAGTATAAAACCGATATCTTGGCTTGCACAGGTTTATATTTATGTGATGCGTGGAACCCCTCTATTGCTGCAGCTATTGTTTATCTGCTTCGGCTTGCCATTAATCCCTGTCATCGGAGAATATCTAGTGTTAGATCGTTTTGTTGCGGCATGCTTAGGATTTATTTTGAACTACGCTGCTTATTTTGCTGAAATATTCCGTGGCGGACTTTTAGCGATTGACAAGGGGCAGTACGAGGCTTCACAGGTTCTTGGATTGAATAAATGGCAGACAACGACACGAATTATCTTGCCGCAAATGTTCCGTATTGCTTTACCGGCGGTTTCGAATGAATCTGTCACGCTTGTAAAAGATACCGCACTGCTCTATGCTGTCGCTGTTCCGGAGCTGCTTCACTTCGCTCAGACAGCCGTCAACCGTGACTTCACCATCGTGCCGTTTTTCCTTGCGGGAGTTATTTATCTGTTGATTACACTTGTATTAACATTATTTTTTAAATGGCTCGAGCGACGCTATAAATTTGAATAGAAGGATTGATATCGATGGCTATCATAGAAGTCTCTAACCTAAAAAAATCATTCGGAAATCTAAACGTGCTAAAACAAATTACGTTTGATGTTCATAAAAACGATGTGATCGCTGTAATCGGTCCATCAGGTTCAGGAAAAAGCACAATGCTTCGAAGCCTTATTCATCTTGAGGAAATCAACGGCGGCAGCATTTGTATTGATGGAGATTTCCTTGTAAAAGATGGAGTTTACTCAAAACCCCAGGAAATCAACCGTATTACCGCTAAAATGGGGATGGTATTTCAGCACTTCAACCTCTTCCCTCATCTAACGGTAAAAGAAAATTTAGAAATTGCACCGAAAATGGTGAAAAAGGAATCTCCCGAAACTCTCCAAAAGCGAAGCATGGAGATATTGGAAAAAATCGGGCTAGCCGATAAAGCCTCTGTGTATCCCGGAAACCTTTCAGGCGGACAAAAACAACGAGTGGCAATTGCACGTGCGTTAATGATGGAGCCTGAAATTTTATTATTCGATGAGCCCACTTCAGCCTTAGACCCTGAATTAACTGGAGAAGTTCTTCAAGTGATGAAAAATCTCGCAGAAGAACAAATGACGATGATTGTTGTTACACATGAAATGGGCTTTGCGAAAGAAGTCGCTAATAAAGTTCTGTTTATGGATAACGGAGAAATTGCTGAATCAGGGCACCCGGATGAATTATTTACAAATCCACAATTTGATCGGACAAAAGCCTTCTTAAATCGAGTGTTAAAATAGAAATTCAGACTACTGGAAATATATTTCTAAATAAGCCTTGAAATAAAACAAACTTTCAGTTATATTAGATTAAATTAATATTTCTTATTTCAAGATCTTTTTGAAGTGAGGATAGAGGAGCAAAAACCATCAGTACACAATCGGAGGATGATGAGGTCCATCGATGATTGTCGAAAGGGGAATTTGCCGAAGTTTTAGGAATCTCATGTTCTTAAAGCTGGGCCTGTGTTGAATAAATACAGGACTGTCATATAGGTGACTATATGGAGGGCTATCGCACAAGAAACGACGATTGTTTTCGTATATTGTTTCTACTGCAACAGCGAGTCCCTCGTTGTTGCTTTTTTGCGTTTAGTTTGAAATTGCCCTGCCACCTCTATTTTTTAAAATAAAAAATTAAAAAAGGGTGTGTAAGTTATGAATTTCGGTCAAGTGTTAACGGCAATGGTGACGCCATTCGATCATAACGGTGAGGTAGATTTTGAAGCTGCAAGACATTTAGTAAACCATTTAATTGCAAATGGTTCAGATGGATTAGTTGTTGCAGGAACTACAGGTGAATCGCCGACTTTAACAGAAGAGGAAAAAGTTGCACTATTTAAATTTGTTGTTGAGGTTGTTGGCGGACGAGTGCCGGTTATTGCTGGTACAGGTTCCAATAATACAAGAGCTTCTATTAGCTTAACTAAAAAAGCGGAAGAAGCCGGAGTCGACGGCATTATGCTTGTAACTCCATACTATAACAAGCCATCTCAGGAGGGCATGTATCAGCATTTTAAAGCAATCGCTGAATCCACTTCCTTACCTGTTATGCTTTATAATATTCCAGGCCGCAGCGCGGTAAATATGGCAGTTGAAACTGTCGTTAGATTATCTGAGATTGAAAATATTGTAGCCATTAAGGAAGCTAGTGGAGACTTAGATGCAATGGCACAAATTATTAGTGGAACACCGGAAAATTTCTCACTGTACAGCGGAGACGACGGCTTAACCTTACCGGTGTTAGCCATTGGCGGAACAGGAATTATTTCAGTTGCTTCCCATATCATCGGCAATGAAATGCAAGAAATGATTAACAACTTTAAAAAAGGTGAGCTCCAAGCTGCAGCAGCCGCACATCGTCAGCTGCTTCCAATCATGAAGGCTTTATTCACATCCCCTAATCCAACACCGGTGAAAGCAGCCCTTAATTTACAAGGCATCCATGTTGGCGGAGTCCGTCTTCCATTAGTTCCTTTAAATAATGATGAAATTAACGCATTGCAAGACGTAATAAAAACAGTACATCCTGTGAATTGTGGATAATTTGAAAGAAAGCACATCCCTAGAGGGGTGTGCTTTCTATATTAGCGAAAATTCTCAACAAATATTTGAATAATTAATGCCACAGTAACAACACGAAGAATAGGCTTAATCTGATGGGGTTTTAATTTCTGAGCAATCCGTACGCCTATTTGGGCACCCGTTAATGACCCTAGCAAGAGTACAAGGGTTAATGGCCAAATGACTTTACCGCTGGCAATATAGGAAATCGATGCACCTAGACAGCTTGAAAAAGTAGCAAGACGCACCAACGCTACAGCTTGTATATACGCCACATTTAAATATCCGAACAAATAGAGCATTAACGTTCCAGAACCAGGACCAAAAAGGCCATCATAAAGACCAATTCCGTAAAGGCCCGGAATGCTTTTTTTATTTAAAACAAATGACTCTTCACCAGTAAAATCCCCCTTTTTAATAAAGGACGTAATAAAAGCAAAAATAAGCAGGATGATAGCTATTATATACATATTGGCCTCTGATAGCCTTGATGCGATGAGGCCGCCGCTTATTCCTCCTGCCAAACTGACCGGTATCATCCAAATTGATTTCTTCATTGAAACTTGCTTTCTCTTGTAAAGATGAAAGAAGCTAGAGAATGAGCTAAAGCTATTCGACACTTTATTAGCACCAATCGCAGAATGAACCGGAACCCCCATTAATAGCATAGCTGGCAGGCTAATAAGTCCGCCTCCTCCAGCAAGTGTGCCAAGCGTCGTTGCACAGATCCCGATAAAAAAGAGTACGATATATTCCATTCCGATGACCACCTTCCACTCCCTTCATTATAGATCAGCAAGAAGATAATGGAAATTCGGCAGTTATAATAGAGATCTATAAGAAAATCTTATCGGAAAAGGCGATTGGATCCATTCCAATCGCCATTAAAAAGCACCTAATATAAAGTATAAAAGAAAGAAAATCGCAATCACATACATAGTCACTGTTACTTCCTTTAATCTTCCAGTTGCCCATTTCAGAATCGGATAAGCGATAAAACCGAAAGCAATGCCATTGGCAATATTAAAGGATAGCGGCATGATCGCAAGCATCAAATAAGCTGGAAAAGCCTCTGTAAAATCATTAAATGGTATCTCTTTTATCGATTGCACCATTAAACAGCCTACAATAATTAATACGGGAGCAATCGCGCTATTAGGTATAATTTTAAATAGCGGAGTCAGGAATAAGGCTGGAATAAAAAGAATCCCTGTTGTAAATGCAGTTAAACCCGTTCTGCCGCCAGCAGCAATCCCAGTAGCAGCCTCAGCAGCAGTTGTCGTTGGACTTGATCCAAACAGACCTGCCCCCATAATCGAGAATGATAAAGCTTGAAAGGACTTTCGAAATTTCGCTTTATCTGGAAGCATACCTAACTGTGCACCCATATTTTGAAAAATGATGACCATCGAGAGCGAAAATACGGCTGTCCAAAAGTGAAACGTCCCGAGCTTACTAAAGTCAGCTGCTAAGAAAATCTCCCCATACCCACTAAACGAAAAATGAAAGTCCTTTAATTTCGAAAAGTCGACAATCCCAAACAAAGCCCCAATAAGGGTACCGATCAAGATTCCTATTAAAAAGTTCCCCTTGATATTCTTCTGAAACAATGGCACTAAAATGATCAAAGTCAATAAGGTAGTCAATGCGTAAGGGTCGGTGATTTTCGCAAGTGTCACAAAGGTTCCTTCACTCGCGACAATAACTCCTCCATTCTTCAAGCCTAAAAAAGCAATAAATAAACCAATACCAGCTGTCATAGCATGTATCATCGTTGTCGGAATAGAGGTAGATAAATAAACAGCCACTTTCGTAACAGCTGTTATCGCAAACACGATGCCAGCTATCAGAACAACGGCAAGGGCCTGCTGCCATGAAAGTCCAAATGATAACACGAGGGTAAAAACAAAAAACGCATTGTCCCCCATCCCTGGAACGATAATAAGAGGCGAGTTTGCCCAAAAGGCTAAAAGCATGCATCCTAAAAAGGAACAAATGACTGTTGCAAGAGTCACAGCTTCATACGGCATGCCTGCCAAATGTAAAATCGCTCCATTTACTACTATGATATAGGCAACTGTGATAAACGAAGTGAGGCCTGCCATCATCTCCGTACGGATACTTGTACCTTCTTCCTGAAGATGAAACCACTGATTAAATTGTTTGATCAATTCGTCATTCACCTCTTTCCACTAAAAAAACTAAATAAAAGCTGGATGTCTCACTGACCTCCAGCCTTTATCCATAAGGAAAATACTTATCGTTTTCCAACGTCATAAGGCTCTCCCAGCGCTTTTGGTGCACGAGCTTTTCCTGTAACAATAAGGACAAGCAACGTTAACAGGTATGGAAGCATATAGAAAAATTCAGTTGGAATATGTTTAGCAAACTCTAATATTTGGAATTGGTCCTTCACAGCTTGAGCTAAGCCAAAAAATAAGGCCGCAAGCATGGCACCAACCGGATGCCATTTTCCAAAAATAACGGCTGCAAGGGCAATATACCCTTGACCTGAAATCGTATTAAAAGCAAAGTTACTATTAGAAGTAAGAACAATGGTCGCTCCGCCTAACGCCGCAAGAGAACCGCTAAAAATAACCGCCATATAACGTATCCGTTCCACTTTAATTCCAGCCGTATCCGCAGCACTTGGATGTTCTCCAACAGCACGAAGTCTCAAACCGCTTGGAGTTCTAAATAGAATAAAGAAAATAACGATCACTAATAAAATGGCAAGATACGTAGTTGGATAAGCGGAAAATATTACGTTCCCTATAAACGGAATATCACTTAAATAAGGAATGTGCACCTTATGAAACACTTCTGTTAACATTGGCGTTTCAGCTGATCCTTCAAAAATCATCTTTACTAAAAAGAAGGTTGAGCTTGCAGCAAGAATATTAATTACTACCCCACTCACAACTTGATTCGCTTTATATTTAATGGATGCTACGGCGTGAATACTTGAAAAGATGACCGTAAAAATAAATGCTCCAAGCAAACCAAGCCAAGGAGAAAGAGCACCGAATCCTGCCGTTTCAGCATAATACGAGATGACCGCTGAAAAGAAGGCCCCTGAAACCATAAATCCCTCAAGACCAATATTAATAACGCCTGATCGTTCCGAGATAAGCCCCCCGAGTGCGGCAAAAATAAATGCGGTAGAGAAAACCAACATGCCACTAAGAAGATTACTGATGACCTCCATATGCTACGCCTCCTTCTTAGATTTCTTTTTTGCTGATGGGAAGAATGTCCTCACAATTCCCGGTGCAGCAACGAAGAAAATGATAAATCCGATAACCATTCGAATAATTTCTCCTGGTACATTCGCTCCAAAGCTCATGCCTTGTGATCCGTATGTGAGTGCACCTATTAAAATGCCGGATAATAAGACACCTAGAGCCGAGTTTCCTCCAAGCAACGCTACCGCAATCCCATCAAAGCCAATTCCTGATGTAGTAGAGCTAATCGCCACATATTTAAAAACACCTAAAACCTCAAAGGTTCCAATTAATCCGCCAAATACACCGGAAATAAACATCGCCCGAACAATTACATTAGATACCTTCATTCCTGCGTATTGTGCTGCATGCTGATTATGACCAACAGCGCGAAGCTCATAACCCCATTTTGTTTTATTTAAATAGATGTGGTAGAAAATAATCGCTAAGATCGTAATAAAAAATCCCCAGTGCATTCTCGCACCGCCCATTGCCTCAGACAGCCAGCCGATTTGAATACTAGCTGATTCCTTAATCATGGCAGAGCGCTGTGTTCCTTCTTGCGCCATAAAAACACGAATAAGAAATTGGCTTATATAAAGAGCAATAAAGTTGAACATGATGGACGTAATAACTTCATTTATTCCTCTTTTCGCCTTAATATAGCCAATTAAAGCTCCCCATACTCCACCTAAAAAGGCACCAAATAATACCGCTAATGTCGCATGTAAAAATGGAGGCAGATTTAATTTAGTTCCAATAATGAGCGCACCTAATGAACCCATTACAATTTGTCCATCTACCCCGATATTAAATAAACCAGATCGAAAGGCAATGGCTACTGCAAGTCCGCTCATTACAAGCGGAATGATCGTGCGCAGCGCTTCCCCAATATCATAGCTGCTTCCAAAGATCTTCGTTACTAGCGATTGATAAGCTAAAATTGGATCATAGCCTCCAATAAACATTATGATGGCACCAAGGAGCAGGCCGATGATAATGGCAACAATCGGAACCAATAATGGCTCACTCTTGAATCCCTTGTATAATTTATCCATCCAATCTCCCTCCTTCATGTCTTCCTGCCATCATTAAGCCGAGTTCCTGGTCACTCGTCGTTTCTGGAGTTGTTTCGCCTACAATCTCCCCGTCGAACAGCACAAGAATCCGATCAGAAACATTTAAAATTTCCTCTAGCTCAAAGGATATTAAGAGTACTGCTTTTCCTTGATCGCGCTGGGAAATAAGCTGTTTATGTACAAACTCTATCGCCCCAACATCCAGTCCACGGGTTGGCTGTGCCGCAATTAACACTTGAGGGTGTCGATCAATTTCACGCGCAATAATAATTTTTTGCTGATTTCCTCCTGACATGGACCTAACCTTTGTTTCTATGCCAGATGTACGGATGTCAAATTCATTGACTAGGCGCTCTGATAAATCATCCATTGCATTTTTATTAATAAAACCATTTGGGCTAATCCCTTTTTGGTAATACGTTTGTAAAATAGTGTTTTCACTGACGGAAAAATCAAGAACGAGACCATGCTTATGGCGATCTTGAGGAATATGAGAGACACCCGCTTCATAAATGTCGCGAGGTGAATGATTCACGATGCTTTTCCCTTCGAGTAAAACATCTCCTGATTGAATTTGCCTCATCCCTGTTAGCGCTTCGATTAATTCCGTTTGTCCATTTCCGTCTACACCTGCAATACCTACGATCTCTCCAGCTCGCACTGAAAAGGACAAATGGTTAACTGCATTTTTTCCTTTTTCGCCAGGCACGACCACATCTTTTACTTCTAATAAAACATTCTCGGGATGTGCCTTTTGTTTTTCTGTTTTAAATTTAACGGCCTTCCCTACCATTTTTTCAGCGAGTTCCTGAGGATTTGTGTTAGCCACCTTTAAGCTTTCGATTACTTTTCCTCGTCTAATAATCGTGCACGTATCCGCTATCTCCATGATTTCCTTTAATTTATGGGTAATGAGAATAATGGACTTCCCTTCAGCAACCAGACGTCTCATGATCTCAAGTAATTCACTAATTTCCTGTGGAGTTAAAACAGCTGTTGGCTCATCAAAAATAAGAATATCAGCTCCGCGGTAAAGCGTTTTGATAATTTCGACCCGCTGCTGCATCCCTACACTGATAGACTCGATTGTAGCCATAGGATCTACATCCAGATGATATTGCTCAGAAAGCTCTCTAACCTTTTGACTGGCTCCTTTAATATCGATCTTTACGCCATTCTTAGGTTCCATGCCTAAAATAATATTTTCAGTTACCGTAAAAGGCTCCACCAGCTTAAAATGCTGATGGACCATTCCGATTCCCAGGTCAATTGCTTTATTGGGATTATCCATGAGGACAGGCTTGCCATTAACATAGATTTCGCCTTCATCTGGCTGATATAACCCAAATACAATACTCATCAAGGTAGACTTTCCCGCACCATTTTCCCCAAGCAATGCATGAATTTCTCCACGCTTTAACTGAAAGCTGATGGAGTCATTCGCAACTACACCAGGAAACCGTTTTGTAATCCCCTTTAATTCGAGCACAATATCGGTATTTGTCATTCGGATACCTCCCTTTAAACATTTTAGGGGCTGCCTCATCATAAGAGTTAGACCCCCTTATCTTGAGACAACCCTAAAAATAAGATTTATTTTTCAGGTACGACAATTTCACCATTAATAATTTTTTGGCGATATTCTTCAACTTTATCAAGTACTTCCGGAGCTACGTTCTTTTTAGATGTTGGTGCGATATCAACACCATTTTCCTTTAATCCCATTAACGTTACTTTTCCACCCGGGAAGTTTCCTTCCGCTAAATCTTTTGAAACTTTATATACGGCTTCATCAACTTTCTTAATCATCGATGTTAACGTTACATCATCACCGAATGTTAAACTCTGGTCTTTATCTACCCCAATAACCCAAACCTTTTGACCTTTGCTGTGACGCTCCTTTGCTTCGTTAAATACACCATTTCCTGTTAAACCTGCTGCATGGAAAATAATATCTGCGCCATCGTTATAAATCGTTGAAGCAGCTGATTTCCCCATATCCACTCGGTTAAATAAACCTGTATAATTTACAATTAATTTCGCTTTAGGATTAACCGCTTGAATCCCTGCTCTAAATCCAGCTTCAAATCGTTTAATAACGGGAATTTCCATTCCGCCAATAAATCCAATTTTATTCGTCTTTGTTGTTAACCCTGCAATAACCCCAACAAGGAATGCTCCTTCCTGCTCTTTAAAAGATACAGCCGCAACGTTAGGCACGACGATATCGGAGTCAACAATACCGAATTTAGCATCTGGATTTTCCTTTGCCAGCTGTGTAACAGCATCAGCTAGAGTAAATGCAGTTGCCCAAGTTAAGTCATAACCACCCTTTACAAATTGCAGCAAGTTTGGCATAACATCAGCATCTGTTTTTGGCTCTAAGTACTTTACTTCAAATCCATAATCTTTATTTAACTTTTGAAGTGCTTCCCAAGCGCTTTGGTTGAATGATTTGTCATTAACACTTCCTAAGTCTGTAACCATTCCGACTTTTAGCTTTTTAACTCCTTCTTCATTGCCTTTTTCAGTACCCGTATTATTATTATTATTATTTTTTTGTCCGCAAGCTGTAAGAACTAGTGTAAGAATTAAAACAATTGGTAATAGTTTTCCTAGCCATTTTTTCATCCAAACTTCCTCCTTAAGTACTAATATCTACATTCTTAATTTGTCCAACCTTGAAAGACCAATCCAAAATTATCTTTTATTTTTCCTGTTTTTTTATACTCTATCTTTAGTGTTAAATCATGCTATAATGTTTTTTATTATTTCAAGATACTAAATACACATGATTTTATTTCTGAAAGGATTTGATTTCCTTGATTACCAAAATCACGGACTGCGCCATTTTCTCTGATATTCCCGAGCAGGATTTGCCTCAAATCCTTCCCTTGCTGAAAGAACGTCACTTCAAGAAAAACCATGTCCTCATGTTTGAAAATGATCAAGGTGATGAGGTGTACATTATTCGATCAGGAATGGCAAAAGTCTGCCGGATCCATGAAGGCAGGGAAATTGTACTTGGCATTGCCATGCCCGGCGATGTCATTGGTGAATTCGAGGCACTGTCTAATGACCAGTATCGAATCTCTTCTATTGAAGCATTGGAAAATGTTTCAACTTGGCTTATTTCCAGGAATGATTTATTAGATATAGTGGAAAAATACCCATCAGTCCTGCGAAAAGCCTATATGATTCTTGTTGAAAGAACCAGAATTCTTAATCGACTCGTTCGGTATCTATCTTTTTATGATGTCCGTACAAAAGTGGCCAATTTACTCATGGATCTATTTTATAATTTTGGAAAAGCTTGTGATAACGGTTACAAAATAGATCTAAAAATTAATCAATCACTACTCGCCAATATGCTGGGTGTAACAAGAGAATCAATTTCCAAAACAATAGGTGATTTTCAAGATGAAGGCATTATTGATGTCAATGGAAAGTATTTTTACCTCCTTGATAAAACCAAACTTGAATTAATTTGTAACGAGACTGAAGAAATTCCATCACTTCGGAAATGGCATACTCTTTAAGCCGTGATATGAGCAAATATAGCAAATGAGTGCAGAGGAATTCAGTTATCCCTTTAACGGTTTTTTTGTTAACTAGCTCACATTTTTGTCGTTATCCCTTTTACAGAACGCAAAATTTTATTATGTTATGATTTTTTGGAATCGCTTACGAGCGAATAGCAATTCTATCTAGCTTTGTTCAGAGCTCAGATAGAAGTCAGACAATAAAAGAAAGCTTTCTATTAATTTTTTGGAGGGAAAAAGATGAGTTTTCATATTGAGGCAAAAGTTGGAGAAATCGCAGAATCGGTATTATTACCAGGAGATCCCCTGCGCGCAAAATATATTGCAGAAACATTTCTAGAGGACGCTGTGTGCTACAATCAGGTACGTGGCATGTTAGGGTTTACAGGAACATATAAAGGAAAAAAAGTTTCCATCCAAGGAACTGGAATGGGTATGCCTTCAGCATCCATTTACATCCATGAATTAATCCAAGATTACGGTGCTAAGAACCTTATTCGTATTGGTACATGTGGAGCTATTCAGGAAGATGTGAAAATTCGTGATGTGATCATTGCCCAAGCAGCAGCAACAAATTCAGCTATCATCCGTAATGATTTCCCTGGATATGACTTCCCACAAATCGGAAATTTCGATTTAATGAAGAGCGCTTATGAAATCGGCGTTGAAAAAGGACTAAACCTGCATGTAGGAAATGTACTTTCCTCTGATCTTTTCTATACAGACGATACGGAAACATTTTTTAAGCTAGGAAAATTAGGTGTTTTTGCTGTTGAAATGGAAACAGCTGGACTTTATTATTTAGCAACAAAATTCGGTGTGAAAGCTCTATCTGTTTTAACTGTAAGTGACCATCTCATTACACACGAGCAAACAACTGCTCAAGAACGCCAAACAACGTTTAATGATATGATTGAAGTGGCATTAGATACGGTAACAAAATAAAATCCTTCAAATATAAGTTTAAACTTGTGCTTTAGCTGCCAAAACAAAAGTGCCTTCTCCATCGAAAAGGCACTTTTTTCTATTCTTTTACTTGTTCATTTTTGAAAGGAAGTCACCAAGCAGATCATCTAAATCGTGTTCAACTTCCGGATTGTCTTCCTCCGTAGTTTCCTCCTGAGTTTGCTTGGCTGATTCCCAATCGAAATCAGCGAGATCATCATCTATTACATCTAGACCTGCAGCCGATTCTTGCTCATAATCAGCCGTATTTTCCTCAATTGCCTCCGTATTGAATACATTCTCCTCTTGAAGGTACAACGCCTCGTTAATATCAACAGACTTACTATTGAGTGAAGCAAGCAAGGATGTCGCTCGAACAGGATCCGTCAGCAAATGATATATAATGCTGCCTAATAGAGCCTCTGAATGCTCGTGCTTTAACCAATCTCGCTGGGATTTGCTTAAGCTGTGAGGAAGAGGAATGGTAATTGTTTCCCTATCCCTTGAATAGGACGTCCCCACCCCTTGAAGAACGAATTCAGCCATCTTGCTGGAGAAGTTTCGCCGTTCCGTTTCTTTAAGCTTTTGCAAATGCTTTAATAGATGGTCAGGAGTATCGGAGGGGACACGAAAAGAAATGGCCTGTCCCCTTTTAATACTGCTTGAACTTGATTTCTCCATAGGATCACCCTAGTTTTTCACAGGTTCCTTGACCGCTTTTGCCTTCTCTATCTTTCTAACATAATCCTTAATTAACTTATAGTAAGCATTGGCCATCATCCAAATGCTTTCTTTCTCATCCTCAAAAAAGTCAATGTTATACCCGTCTAAATTATTATTAAGCGCTTTAATATATTCCTTCAACACATTAGCTCCGCCGCCGACAAAATAGCAGATTTCAGTCTGCGAGTTTTTCTGCCAAACGTTCCGCAGCAAGCGATATTGTTTCTTCGCTAAATCAAGCAGAATTCGATCGGTTATATCATGGACGCTTGTCCGGCTTCCCTTGACCATTATATGGTTACGGTCATTTTTCTTCGTGATAATTTCGACGACATCTCTGCGGCTATCCAATTCCACTCCATGTTTAGAGCGAATTTCTTCCCTAATGGCCTCCAATGATTCAGATACGCCAAGATTAAAGCCTTGAGCCTTATCATCATCGACATTGCGGTTCTTAATGACAGCAATATCCGTAGATAAACCGCCGATATCTTGAATAATGATTCTTTTGTCGATTAAATCCTTGTTAATAATTTTTAAATCATTGTCCATTACGAGATTAATATAAGCAGCGAAGCCCTCTGGATACACCTTAACCTCGCTGAATTTAAGGTTTACCTTTAACCCTTGATACTTAGGTGTTACAAGAAATTCGACCTGATGGACGGAGCCCAATAATTTAGAACGATAGCCCGCATCCTTCCCTTCTTTCACCTCACGAAGGGGAAGTCCTGTACCAAGTGTATAATCAGCATCGACTATATTTTTTGTTCGATTGAATAGTCCATTGTTTTCTACCCTAACCGCGTCTAAAGCTAATGTCGCAAACAGCATGACCAACGTTTGATCTTCCTCTGATTTGCTGCTTCCAGGGTCTAGCTCTGTTGTACTATTGCTTTTCGTTGCCAAGTTCCCCACACGGTAAATACTATTATTCTCTTTTAATGCAGGTGAGTGAACCTTAATATGAATGCCATCTAGCGGATTTTTATGATCTAATTCTTCAATCCCAATAACGGGACGATCTTCAGTATCTCTAGCAATGATATTCGGAATATTTAATTCGTAGTCCAGCTCCCCAAAAATAGCTTTAACAGAATCGTTCCCAACATCAATCGCAGCAATTCGTGATTTATTCATCATAACCATCATCCCTTTTCTAGTAATCTTTTATGTATATTGAAAGATTAAAGGGGTTACTGCAATTGTTCAATGGTGATTGAGGAAATTAAATACAACTGTAAATCTGTAAACATCCTGTAAACTAAGCGATTTTTTGTAAACAAACTAGTATACTTTCGTAACAAACGCGTACACATGTTGCCATCATTGGATGTGTACGCGTTTGTAAACATGTACACAAATTTGTGTACGTTTGTTTACGATTAGTAAACAAGTTTACGTGGATTTAAACGCGTTAAATTAACTTCCCTCATTCTGATGGAATAACCGCAAAAACTGTCCATACCCTTCTTCGATTAGCTTGTCTTTTGGAACAAATCGAAGAGCTGCAGAATTTATACAGTACCGTGCTCTGTCCGGACCAGGCCCATCATCAAAAACATGACCAAGATGAGAGTCTGATGATTTCGAACGGACTTCAATCCGCCTCATCCCGTGTGATGTATCAAACTTTTCCTCTAGCTCCGTTCGGCGCACAGGCTTTGTAAAGCTTGGCCATCCGCAGCCCGCATCGAATTTATCCTTAGAGCTAAACAAAGGCTCACCGGAAATAATGTCAACATAAATTCCCTCTTCCGTATGATCCCAATATTCATTCTGAAATGGAGGCTCCGTCGCATTATTCCTTGTCACTTCATATTGAATCGGAGTTAGCTCTACTTTTAATTGCTCATCACTTTTGCGTTTTTTCCAGTTTTCCCGAATAAAGCCCGCTCTTCCTGATCCCTCTCTATATAAATTGTAATGAAAAGGATTCTTTCTATAATAATACTGATGCTTGTCTTCTGCCCGGTAAAACTCGCTAGCCGAAAGTATTTCCGTTACAATCGGCTTTTTAAAGCGTCCGCTAGCTTCTAGTTCCCTCTTAGATCGTTCGGCCATTTCCCTTTGTGCTTCGGTATGATAGAAGATGGCCGTTCGATAAGATAGCCCTCGGTCATTAAATTGACCACCTTCATCTGTCGGGTCAATTTGCTGCCAAAATAAATCTAGTAATTTTTCATATGGAAAAATAGCAGGGTCAAATGTGATTTGCACAGCTTCATAATGCCCAGTCATGTCTGAGCATACCTCTTCATATGTTGGATTTTCTTTATGGCCACCTGTATAGCCTGAAATTACCTCTTTGATCCCTGGCTGTTCATCAAATGGCGAAACCATACACCAAAAACAGCCGCCTGCAAAAGTTGCCAGCTCCCTTTTTTCAGACAATATCTCCATCTCCTTATTACTGATTAGTTAATAATAAAAAATAAGACGAGAGCGTTTGCCTCTCGTCGGTCCTGCGTATTAAAACGGTTTATTTGGCTCATAAGTAGGCTGCTGATTTTGAGCCTGGTAAGCTTGGCTTTTCGCTATCGCTTCCTGTACACTCTCTTCTAATGAAAACTCTGTATCGGTTTTATCAAAATGACCTGTTTGATTTTGAGCCTGGATGACTCGCTGATGTTCTTCTGATCCATCAAACTTTCGGCGCATCGGCATACCCCTCTTCCCTATATATAAAACTACATATATAGAATTTCCAAATAGGTATGCTTTATGCAAAGTTAAAATGAAACTGCCTTCTGATTGTCCTTTTGTACGATACGACGCTTAAATTGGAAAAAGAAATAAGTGGTCAGTCCTGCCGAAATGATTCCGAATATAACAGCCATAATCCTCAATCCAACAAGATCCAATAAGAAACCTGTACCGAGCAGAACAACCTGGAACATGACACGTTCTAGCATGCTGCGGAAGGAAAAGAAGCGTCCATGAAATTCCTTTGGCATTTTAGTTTGAAAAATCGTTGCAGCAGTTGGATAAAAGCAGCCGACTGAAAAACCAACAATCGCAAATGCTGCTACAGCTACGATTTTCGAATCAACAAAGAATAATGATATTTGCGCAAACCCAACAATGAGTGAAAAGAAAAACATTATACTATAAGGAGACCAGCGTTCGCTCATCTTTTTCACTGCTAATGCCCCCAGCATAAAAGCAATTCCTTCAGCAGAATAAATTATTCCCTTAATTAATTGATCGGCATGTATTTCGCTGATTTTGATCACCATCAAATTGAATCCGCCTAAAAACAGCAGTGGAACAAGTGATAAAATAAGGGTCATTAACACAATCGGCAGTCCTTTAATAACAGGCAATACCTCTTTAAAGCTCCCTTTTGACTTCGAAGAACTCTGATTACTTTGCTTAACCGGTTCATCAATCTTAAGGAATAATGTAAATAAGAATAATAAAAAGTATGCGATAAAAGAAGATAAATAAAGCATAAACAGTGACATAACAACAAGAAGAATGCCTGCTAGGGATGTTCCCAAAATCCGAGCAATGGTAGCTACGTTCATATGAACACCATTCATTCTTAATAACTCTTTCCCATCCACAATCAATGGAATAGCCGCTTGAAGCGCCGGAAAATAGAAGGACGCAGCAATCTGAATGCTGATCATAAATGCAATAAGCCATAGAATAGACCCTGTATACAAAGCAATAAACATAAAGATTACACTAACCATTCTCCCAAGGCCAGCATAAATCATCACTGTCCTTTTTCTCTTTTGATCGGTAATTCTTCCTGCTATTGGCCCTACCAATATTCCTGCAAGTAGTCCTATTGCCATTATGACCGATTTCATTAAATCTGATGGTACCTTCTCCTGCATAAACTCTAAATTCCCGATAATCCCCATCCATAATCCTAAACCTGCAATTAATTCCCCGCATAAAATAATCCAAACGTTTCGATTACGCCACATATCCAATTTTCCCCTCAAATTCCATTCGATAGTCGAAATATATTTGATTATATACCAAAACTTATTGTTTTAGTATTAAATTAAACCGGAATGGGGTGTTTAAATTTTTTATAATATAAAACCGTTTCCATACAAAAAAGCTGATCGAAAGAATTAATCCTTCAAATCAGCTTTTTATTTATTACATAAACATTCCTGCAATCGTACCGCTCATTAAGTTAGCAAGTGTTCCTGCAAGTACTGCTTTTAATGCTAATTTAGTAACAACTTGGCGCTGGTTTTCCGCAAATGCTGTCATGCTGGCAATTAGGATACCAAGAGAGCCAAGATTAGCAAATCCGCAAAGTGAGAACGTCACAATCGCTACGGTTTTTGGTGATAGCGTCTCAATCAATGGCTGAAATGCAGTAAAGGCAACCATTTCGTTCAAAATTAACTTTTGACCAAGAAGATTTCCGGCAATCATTGCTTCAGACCAAGGAACACCCATGATGAAAGCAATTGGCGAGAAAATATAGCCTAAAATTAATTGAAGGGAAAGATCCTTCATTCCAAACCATTCACCGATAGAGCCAAGAATTCCATTTAAAAGAGCAAGAATAGAAATAAACGCAATAAGCATCGCAATGATTAAACCTGCCATTTTCAATCCTTCCATGGCACCTTTTACAATCACATCAATAATATTTGGCTTCTCTTCTTTCTCTTCTGTAGCCTTTGCTCCTTCGTTTGCGGCAGCAACAGGCACTTCTGTTTCAGGAATCATCATTTTCGCGAAAACTAATCCTGCTGGTGCAGCCATGAAGCTCGCTGATAGCAAGTAGTTAATCGGAATACCAAGTGCTGCATAAGCAAGGAGAATTCCACCTGCAACCGAAGCGAGTCCCCCTACCATTACGGCGAAAATTTCTGATTTTGTTAATGCACGAATATAAGGCTTAATGATAACCGGTGCTTCCTGTAGACCTAAGAAAATATTTGAAGCTGCTGTTAAGGATTCTACCTTGCTTGTCCCAAGTAATTTATGGAGTCCGCCACCGATTATGCGAACGAATAATTGCATGATGCCGAAATGATATAAAACACTAATTAATGCTGTAACAAAAATGGCCATACATGCAACTCGAATACCGAAAATAAACCCAGTTGGCTGAGATGCATCAGCTAAACTGCCAAATACGAAGCTTAAACCTTCGTTCCCATAATGAATAACGCTTTGGATTCCTTTTGAAATCTTTTCAAGAATTATTCTTCCCGTTTCTGACTTGAGGACGATATATCCGAAAAGGATTTGCAGAACCGTTCCGCCTAACACAACTCGATAATTAATTTTCTTTTTATTTTCTGACAATAAAAAGGCAATAAACAGGATGACGAAACACCCCATAAGACCCCATAAAATATTCATTTTTGCACCTCTCCAGGTAAGATTATGTGTAATCGGTTACATATAAATTATCACAATTTTTATTTTCCTGTCAATAACTTCTGACTGTTAAATAATACAAACATAAAATACCTTCTGTACTACTATAATCTTGACTGTTTTTCACAATTTCTGTATATTTTATGTAAGCGATAACATAAAATTAAACGAGGTAATTATGGCAACGATTAAAGATGTAAGCAAGCTGGCTGGTGTTTCAGTCGCAACAGTTTCAAGATTTTTGAATCAAAGCGGTTATGTAAGTAAAGAAGCCGAACAAGCGATTATTGCAGCTACCAAAAAGCTGAATTATAAACCGAATAATATCGCCAGAAGCCTGGCAGGAAAAAAAACCGCGACAATTGCCCTTATGGTTCCCGATATCCTTAATCCTTTTTTTCCGGAAATCGCCCGTGCAACGGAAGATACCGCAAATCAATTTGGATATACAGTTATGCTTTGCAACACAGACAACGATCCAACAAAGGAAAAGCAATATATTGAAACCTTAGTCAACAAACAAATAGATGGAATCATTATTTCTTCCTATACGATTGAACCTGAACAGATTCTTGAGCTGCAGAAGCAATCCATTCCTGTTGTTCTTATAGATAAAGCCTTCCCACATCATCCAATCGTTTCAATCAACTCGGATAACAGAAAAGGCGGGCGTTTAGCAGCTCAGCATTTACTCGAACAAGGATGTAAAAAAATTGCTCACATTTGCGGCCCCATTCATATTTCAACTGTTCGAGAAAGAACGATTGGCTATGAAGAGGTTTGCGGCAAAATGGACTGGTTTACACCGAGCATTATTTCATACAGCGATTTCACCGTTAAAGGCGGATATGATGCAATGATGGAGCTTTACGAAAAGCATCCTGATCTAGATGGTGTTTTTGCCGGCAATGATTTAATGGCTGCAGGCGCATTAAAAGCTCTTAAAAGACTTGGCGTTTCTGTACCCGAGCAAGTGAAAGTGATTGGGTTTGACGGTATAAAACTGGATATGGTTTATCCAGAATTATCGACCATTTCGCAGCCGATTTATTCAATTGGCAAGTACGCAATGGAATATTTAATGCAGTTAATTAAAGGGGAATCCCTTGAAAAACAGCTGCATGAGTTTGATGTAGAATTGATACAGAAAGAATCCACAATTGGAAAGGCGCACAACTGAGTTGTACGCCTTTTATATATAATTAGACGAATTAAGCCGATTTACTTAATTCCCTACTTTCATACTTCTGCCAGTCCCCAAACAGCTCGAATAAAATCGATATAAGTACTCCTACAAGCAATCCATTGCTAATTAGCGGTCTCACAAGCATTGGAAATGGAGCAAATGTTTCTGCTGGGATATTCATAATGCTAAGCCCAACTAGAACCGAAATCGCAATGCGATAAATTGTCTTGGAATTGATATGAATCGTCTGAATGTTTTTTAATGCCGTCCCGAACAACTGAAGATACGCTACAAATAACACTGCGTTTCCAACGCTAACAGGAAGCAACGAGAAAAAGGCGCCTAATGCTGGCACAAGGCCAAGAACAATCAATATAGCACCGCCAATGATAAATGGGGCACGACGGAAAATTCTTGTACTTTCTAAAAAGCCGATTGAAGACGTGTACGGACCAAATGGCACGAGTCCCAACAGTCCAGCGGCAATAGAATAAAATCCTGTCAGAACGAAAGACCACTTATATTCCTTTTCACTCGTTTCTCGATTAAAAAGCTTTTGGGCTGTATTCATGGAAACAATTGAATTTGTCATGTTAATAAGCCCAGCTATAAAGGCCGTAATCATAATCCCCATATCCAACATTAAAGAACCCCACGGAAGAATTGTAAATAACGCAACATCCTCACTTTTCACCTGCTGATGTACAGGGAATAGCAGACTATAAGCTAACCATCCCGCCAAAATACCAATGAGAATGGAGAAATTACTTAACTTCCCTTTTCCTTTCA
This sequence comes from Bacillus sp. S/N-304-OC-R1, assembly GCF_019749375.1. Classification (GTDB taxonomy): domain Bacteria; phylum Bacillota; class Bacilli; order Bacillales; family Cytobacillaceae; genus Cytobacillus. The sequence goes on along the minus strand of NZ_JACWFE010000020.1, from coordinate 42,074 downwards.
CATTCAAAAAGACAACTAAAATGACTAATAGAATAGAAAGGAGAGCGGGTTTCATGTCAATGGTCGTGCCCTCAGACAAGCCAAGCATTCCTTTAAAAAAGATAATAATCAGCTGACAGGATAGCAGAAACAAATACACACTCATAACCGCTTGATTAAATATTTTCTTAAGCACTTTTGTAAACCCAAGCATCCCTAAAATAATAGTCATCAGTCCGGCCAATATCATTCCTGCTGCAAGACTGCCCCCTAATTCTGCATAGCCAATACCAACAGAATGAGCTGATGCGCATAGACTAAGAATCAGCCCCCACCACAAGCCGGAGTGGCCTTCCATAAGAGGATAACGATGCCCGATGAGGGCCTGCAGAATACTAGCTGCTCCAGTAAAAATAAACGAGCTTCTTAAAGTGGCAGCTATCACCTCAGGCGGCAAATGAAAAGCGGCTCCAACTGATAAAGGAATGACAACCGTATTCGCAAAAATAAAAAAGAGCCACTGTACACCCGCAATGCCAAGTGTTGTTTTAGATAAGTGCTGCATCGTTCCTTCCTTCTTTCTGTTTGAATGAAAATTGCAAAGGACCGATTCAGGTATCGCCAATTCCGCTTCTTTAAAACGGGATTGACGGACCTTAGCCAGTCCTTTAGCCATTATTTTTATTTTTTTAACGTTTCCACTAACATGTTAATGAATCGTTCACTATCAACTTCTAAGCAAACCTCTGCATTTGGTTCTTTTTTCAGCATGTTCTTGAAATCACACATTGTATATCCGTCACATAGCTCACTCTTTGTCTCCACATCCACATAATGCTTTACTGTTTTAACAAGAGATCTGTCTAAAGCAATACCAACTGCTAACGGATCATGCATGGCACAGCTTCTGATTCCGTTTAATTCAAAGTAGCGATTAATATAATGCTCCGTACTGTCCTTAACAAATTCACCGATGCTGTTCCCTTGCATTTTTTCAACATCTGCATCTGTAAGAAGCGTATCACTTGTCACATCTAATCCAACAAGCGTAATCGGAATACCTGAATGCAGCACAATTTTAGCTGCTTCCGGATCCACGTACATATTAAATTCCGCTGTCGGTGTGATATTGCCAGGTCTTTTCACAGCGCCGCCCATAATAACAAGCTCTTTAATCCATTCCTTTAATCTTGGCTCCTTACGAACAGCAAGCGCCATATTCGTAAGCGGAGCTAGCAGGATAAATGTAATTTCACCTTTATGTTTTTCGGCTTGCTCGATAATGAAATCAGGCGCAAAACCTTCATCGCCCATGTTCACTTCCATATCCTTAAGAGCTCCGCCAATCCCATCATTTCCATGAACACTATGCTCATAGAATGGTTTTCTTAATAAAGGACGGCTCGCACCCTTCACAACCTTGATTTCGTTTTCTTTGCCAAGCAGCTGAACAACTTTCTTTGTATTCATTGTTGCTTGATCTAAGGAAACGTTACCGCAAACTGTTGTGATGCCAAGAATATTACAAAGTCCGCTTTTAGCAGCAAGTAAAATGCCAATTGCATCATCAATACCAGTATCAACATCAATAATGACCTTTTTCATTATTTACCCACCTCTTCTGTTTGTAATAAGTTCAAAATACACTGCGTCGCTGCAGTCACTCCATATTTCAATGCAGAAAGATTGAGGTGATATCGCGGATGGTGCCATGGATAGTTTTCACGATCCTGTGATCCAGTCCCCCAATACATAAACACGGAAGGAACTGACTGAGCCACATAAGCAAAGTCATCTCCGCTCATATACGGATATTCAATCTCAACGACACTTTCATTGCCTAAAGAAGATTTCAATGCAGCACGAGCAATATCTGTTATTTTTTGATCGTTCCAAGCAGCGGGATAGCCTTTTTCAAATTTGAATGAGTATGATCCGCCCCAGAAGCTTGCCACTGACTGCACTAATGCTTCTAATTGCGCTTGGATTCTCTCTTGTGTTTCCTTTTTAATTGTCCGAACCGTTCCGGCAATTTCCACCTGATCACAAATAACATTCGACTTAGTGCCCCCGTTGATTTTTCCAAATGTAATGACAGCATGATCTAAAGGAGAAGTTTGGCGGGATACGATGTTTTGCACACCTGAAAGGAACTGTCCTGCCATGGCAACAGCATCAATGCCTTGTTGAGGAGCTGCAGCATGTCCACCCTTGCCGATAAGGGTGATATGCACATCATCTGAATTGGCAAGCATATAACCATTTTTCAGTTCAAATTTTCCCGGTGCTAGGTAAGGATTCGTATGAAGGCAGATTGCTGCATCCACTTTTGGATTTTCTAGAATGCCCTCTTCAATCATCGGTTTAGCTCCGCCGGGATGTACCTCCTCTGATGGCTGGAACATAATCTTAACTGTCCCTTTCCATTCGGATACTCTTTCTTTTAGAAGAGTAGCAACGCCTAGACCAACTGTCATATGAGCATCATGACCACAAGCATGCATTACTCCTGGTTTTTTCGAAGAATAATCAAGGCTTGTCTGCTCATGAATAGGAAGGGCATCAATATCTGCACGAAGAAGAATGGTTTTTCCAGGCTCAGCCCCATGAATTTCTGCACATAAGCCTGTTTGAGCCATCACTTTATATGAGATGTTTAATCGGTCTAATTCTTTTTTTATGAAGACTTGAGTTTCCTGCTCCTGCGTGCTTAATTCAGGGTGCTGATGAAGATATTTGTAAGTATCAAGCAAGTAGGACTCCATATTCTCTTCTATCCATTTAAGTGAAATGTTGTTTACCATTGCTTTTCCTTCTTTCTGATTAACTAATTTAACAATTGCTTATTCGGTAACCTCGTTGTAATAAGGCATCCCTTCCTGCGCCCCAAACTTAGTTACGGATTTAGCTGATGCTTTAACAGCAAAAGATATTGATTGATCAAGATCCCAATCGGATGCAATCCCAAAAGCTAATGCAGCATTAAAGGAATCGCCTGCTCCTGTCGTATCGACAACGGTAACCTTTTCAGGAGGAATGACTTTGATCTGTCCTTCTTCTAAATAAGCACAGCCTTTTTCTCCAAGGGTGACAATGAGCGTATTATTGTATTTTTCCTGCCACTCATTCATTGCCTTTTCTAATTCCTGATCGGACGAATTACTGTATCCGATTAATAGTTCTAATTCGGTTTCATTTGGTGTTATATAATCAACTAAAGCAAGAAGCTGTCCAGATAATTTTTGAGCTGGCGCTGGATTCAAGATTGTCTTAACGCCATGTTTTTTTGCTATCCATAGAACGTATTGAACTGTCTCAAGCGGAATTTCGAGCTGTACAATGACAACTTTTGCCTGTGAAATAATTTGTTCTATTTCTTTCGTAATGTGTTCTGGTCTAAACATGTAATTAGCACCTGGAATAACTGTGATGCAATTATCCATTTCTGTATGAAAAATAGTAGCTACACCTGTCGCTACATTTTGGAACTTCTCAATTTTCTGTGTATTGACCTTATGGTTCTTCAGCTGTTCGATGATAATTTCTCCAAATGAGTCGTCTCCAACAGCACCAATCATGTTCACGTCTCCGCCTAATTTCGCAATGCCGACCGCTTGGTTTGCACCTTTACCGCCAGGCAAATAGGAAACACTATCGCCAAGTATCGTTTCACCTAACTTAGGCATTCTCTTTGCAGAAATGACGACATCCATATTTAAACTGCCAATTACTACAATATTTTGCCTCAATTTGACCACCTATCCATCCATCATTAATGTAAAGGGCCAACCTAAAATGTGTAACCGATTACACATTAAGAATATCATTTGATTTTATTTATTGTCAAATCAATCTGTAATCGATAACACAGGTAAGTAATGGGTACAGCAAAAGAGAAAGCAAATAGATCTTGCTTTCTCTACATAACAGCTTCCTTATGTTTTTGTACCTTTTGATACTTTTCTTTTATTAAAATTCCACCAACTACTCCAACAAAGGAAAATAGAACAGGTATTAGAAATCCATAATGATATCCTATGTTACTAGTCTCTGTATGATAATGATCCAAAACCTTTCCAAAAATACTTGGCAAGAGAACCGCACTTAAAAATCCGCCTGTATTGGCAAATCCTGAAACGAACCCAACTTCCTTTACATGAAAAGATTGACGAACAACCGCAAATGTAAGTGTGTTAGCTCCATTACAAAGACCAATAATAAAGAATAGCAGAATCAGCATAAAATGAGGCGGCTTTGCCCCCAAGACATAAAACACTACCCAGCAGGCAAAGGTAACAAAGTGAACAACCACATAGGGACGTTTGATCGTACCTAACCGATTCGCTAACCAGCTTGATAGCGGAGCCCCCATAATGGCACCAATTAGTCCAATCATAATAAGCTGACTTGCATCAGATCGCGTCATTCCATACACATGCATTCCGTATGGAACTGCCCATGAACCGATAAATCCTACATACGTGCCAACAATACCGAAATGACAGCAGAATGTAGCCCATGCTTGGCGGCTTGTTAAAATGCGGCGTAATAAAATAATCGTCTTTTCTCGTTTTACTTCAACCTTTGGCGGTGAATCTTTAGTATTGGCAAACATTTTTTTCGGTTTATAAACAAGGATAAAATAAAGGACTAATGCACTGAGACACAGTAATATCCCTGTTGAAAAAAACGGTTTCCTCCAGCCAAATAACGTAATTAACTCTGAAAAAGGAACAGTCGCCAGCAAGAAACCTAAGCTTCCAACCATTCCGGCTATCCCAATTAATCCAACAAATTCATTTCCCTTAAACCATAAACTTAAAATAAGAACTAAATTAACCCAAATCGTGGCATCGCCAACTCCCACGAGTAATCGCGCAAACAAAAGAACATATTCATGGTGAGCAAGACTGTAAATCAGCGTACCGACACCATTTAATAAAGTTCCGGCTATAATAAAAAGATTCGGTCCGAAACGATCAGACAGGATTCCAACCGGTATTTGGAGACTGGCATAAGCGAGAAACTGAATGCTTGTCAGTAACCCAATAGTTGAGGCAGATACGCTAAAGTCCTTCATGATTTGATCTGTAATTAATCCTGGTGCTGTTCTTTGAGTCACGATGACACAATAGGTAAACAATGCCGCAGCAAAGACAATCCACCTATACTTGCTATTTTGTTTTTCCACTAGCTTCTACCCCTATTTGCTTTAAATTATTTTTTTATTATACTCCTTATTTTTCGCCTGTCTAACTTTTCTTTTGTCTAATGCATTTAATATTTATATGGAAGATATGTAAAAAAAATCACGAAGCACTCTGTTTGTGCTCCGTGATAGGGTTGGTTTTGTATGGGACAGCTAAGCAGCTGCCGATGATGAAAGCAGGTTCTGATCAGTATTTTAATGCCAGCTTCCTGCTTTATACGGACCTTTTCGAAACGGCAGCCACCAGTTCCATTTCCCGAATAGCTTCATTAAGCTTGGAACGAGTAGAAGACGAATAATCGTTGCATCAATCGCAACCGCGATGGCGATACCCACCCCGATTTGTTTTACTGGGATAACATCTGTAAAAGCAAAGGCACCTGTTAAAACAATCATAATAAGGGCAGCTGAAGTAATAATTTTACTCGTTGTGGCAAGTCCTTCTACTGTAGCCCGATCATTATCAAAAGAAGTTGCATACTCCTCCTGCATTCTCGAGATAAGGAACACTTCATAATCCATGCTTAATCCAAACACTAAACTAAAGACAAGCACCGGTATTATAAGCGCAATCGTTCCTGCTTGAAGACCAAAATGACCATATTGGAAGATGTACACGAGAATTCCGAACGTGGCCGCCAATCCAATAATATTCATTAGAATCGCCTTAATTGGAATTAAAATTGACCGGAAAGCAAGCATTAAAATGAAAAAGGTTGAGACGAGAATGACTGTCAGCACGAGCCAAATTTGATTCGATATTTCATCAAAGATTTCCTGATTGAACTTAGGCTGTCCGCCAACGAGCAAATCAAAATCGGTTTCCTTTTCAGAAAGATCTCGAACCCAATTACGTGCTTTTGTTGACGTTCCAGAGACAGATAATGTTACTGGAATTAACAGTTTATCATCCTTAACAAAGGACTCCATTAATGGTTTAAGCTGGGCATCCATTCCTGGTGCAGCCCATGCCTGTTCCCACTCCTCAGGTGTATTGATTCCGCTCAATTCGTAGATAGTTTTGACCTCCTCAACAAGCGGGTCCTTTTTCAAATCCTGTTCAATTTCCTTCATTTCCTTTAATCCCTTAGGATCTTCCCAGCCATTTTTGCGAGTTGCTACAACATAAACATTGGCTTTTTTTCCGAGTCCAAACTTATCCTCCAACATTTCATAGGCTTGACGAGAATCATAGGATTTAGGCAATGAATCTATTTGCGGTATCGTCAAATTCATATTCTTCGCAGGGATCAGTGCAACCCCTAATACAGCAATTGCCAATATCGTAATAATAACCGGACGCTTAATGACCCCATTTGCAAATTGGCGCCAGCGATCTGTACCATTTTGGTTTACTTTTAATATTTGCCACTTATCAATTCTGTCCCCTAGAAGGATTAGTACCGATGGTAAAAGCGTAATTGAGCTAAGAACGGACATCGCTACTACGATCATGCCGCCAATCGCGATATTTTGAAAAATCTCAACTCGGATGAGCATCATGGCGCCTAATCCAATAAATACGCAAAAGGCTGAAAAAATGACGGAACGACCAGCAGTGCGGATTGTCGTAGATACCGCTTCTAAAAGTGAAGTTTTTCTGCGCTCTTCCCGATAACGGCTAATAAACAAAAGCGCAAAGTCAATGCTGAGAGCGAGACCCAGCATCGGAATAATATTAAGCACGAAAATTGAAAGATCAATTTGACCACCCAAAATCGTTAGTACTCCAAACGAAACGATGATTGTACTGATCCCAATCATAATCGGAATAGACGAAGCCACAACGGTACCAAACGCAAATAACAGAACAATGATCGCGATCGGAAGACCAATCGCTTCCGCAATCATTAAATCCCGCTGGCTAGCAGTGTTAATATCTTTAGAAATGGCTGGGGCTCCTGTTAAAACAATTCCCTTTTCATCCCCAACCGCATTACGAATGTCGGTAACAACTTGAGACGTATCTTCGTCCTCATCATTAAATTGAAGCAGAGCATAAGATACATCATCCTTGTAAAGAGAAGGATCTTCTAAAGGTGAAACGATCTTTGAGGCAACATCAAGCTTCTTTATTTCCTCAATCGTATCTTTTATTTTTCCATCACTGACTTTATTAAAGACAAGAAACATCGTTTCAACCGGCATATCAAATGTATCAGACGCAAGATCCATCACTTCCGAATGCTCCCCATTCATTCGAAAGCCATCTCCCTGCAGCATAGACGGGAGCCGAACAGCGAAAAACGCCATAACGACCGCAAGAATAACCCAAGCCAAAATAATATATTTATACGTTTTCGTTACAAATCGTGCAAGTGTACGCATCCTTTTCCCCTCACCTAGTACAATCTTTTTACTTCTTTTAGTTTAGCGGATATGGGGGGAATTGTCTTTTAAAAGCAATATTAGATATGGTTCAATTAAGGCTTGGATAGTTTACCAAAATGGTACATCGGACAACCTTATGTTCGCGTTTTTAACCCAGGCTCTTTAAAACGTGTACATTAAACCTCTCTATGTCATCGGTTTTCTTCTCCTCCCCCAAAAACAAGCACATTGAACAACCCCATGTTTGCGTTTTTAACCAAGGTTCTTTAAAACGTGTACATTAAACCTCTCTATGTCATCGGTTTTCTTCTCCTCCCCCAAAAACAAGCACATTAAATACACCGATGTACGCATTTTCACCCGCTGCCTGTCAAAACGCGTACATTAAACCTTCTCCTTTACCTCTCAATCACCCAATCTAAGTATTTTTCCTATCATTCATATACCAAGCAAATTAAATTTACTTTTTCGTATAATAGGAATACCTGCCTCGCCCAACCTGTATAAAGTTTTCCGAAAGCAACCTTCTCATCGTGACCTTAGAATTGATAATTTTAAACCACTTCATCATTTCACTTGTGGTGACCTTGTGATCTGGAAAAAGAAATGAAAACTCCTCGACTCCTCGAAGCACAGTATCCGCTAGCCTTTCTTTCCATCCACATTGTGTACAGACCAATTGAGTGCTCCTAATTTCAACATTAAACGAATAACAGCAACCACAAGTTATTCCCTTTTTCAGCTGGTCATAACAATACTCTGGTAAACGCATATAAGGTGATTTTTTTAAATGTATAGCTACTAGTTTTTTGGCTAAATTCAAATGTGTTTCATTCACTTTTTTAAAGCTATTACTTAATTGTTTTATAAAGCGGTTCAGCTGTGTTGGAAAAATAATCGGAAGATCTAATGGTGCTTGGTATAAATAAAAATCGGGGTTGATGAAAATGAGGTATTTTTCAATTGGGGTAGTAACTCCACATTCTAACAGCACTTTCCGAAGAAGGGATTCATTCCTTTCTAGCTGGTGCAGCGGATTTCTGATTTCAACATTTGATAATGTGGACCACCTTTCAGTTTTGATAACATAATCACCCTCGTAATTCTTTACTTCAAACATAATGATTTTTTCTGAAGAGATGAACAAAGTATCAATTTGAAAGACGGCATGGTTATGTTCTAGCATTAAATCGTTTATGATCAGCCAATTTTCTGCAAGCTGCGCAGTAAATTCATCAAATCGCAACTCTCCTTCATATCCTTTTTCAAGACTTAAGTAATAATTCTTCTCCTTATCCGATAAATTAGTTCGAACATTTAAATAGCGAAATAATGTTAATTCATATGGTTCTTCCCGAAACTTCTTACTCATTTTCCACTTCCTATTCTTTAGTTTGAGTGTAATAAAGATTGGGTGATTTGGCTTCATTTTAACATAAAAAACTCTTCGCCTATGATAAAACTAGGTGAAGAGTATATTTCGGTCAAAACTATCACTTCCAGCTGCTTTCCGGTCCTTCTCCTTCAAGCCGCTTCATAAATTCTTCTGCGGCGCTGTAGCCTTGCTGTTTCAAATACCAGTTGTTTGCGGCAGCTTCAATTAATCCTGCCACATCTCGTCCAGGCTGAAGCTGGATTTGGATATGCGGGATTTGAACGCCCATGTATTCCGTAAATTTAGATTCTAACTCTAATTCATTATTAAGAGAATCCTTCTCCCATTTCGTTAATTCAATATCAAGAGCAATTCGCGTCTCTTCCTGGAAAGCCTTTCTACCATATAACCGCACTACGTTCAAAAGTCCAATACTCCTTAAAGCAAGAAATTCTTTGTTCATGTCATTATGAGTACCTAGAAGCGTTTGTGGGCTTAGCTTTTTCAGGACAACGATATCATCAGCAATTAATCGGTGGCCCCGGCCAATTAACGTATGAGCAGTCTCGCTTTTCCCTACACCTGACTTCCCGCGAAGTAAAATCCCGATGCCGGATACGTTCACGCAAACACCATGAACCGCAATTTCAGGCGCCAGGGTTTTCACCATATAAGCATCGAGCTTCGCAATAAATTCATAAGTAGGTTCCTCGGTTTGAAGTAAAGGAATCTTCTCTTCCTTGCAAAATTCGGCCAAATATTTGGGCTTCTCCTGATGAGCCGTCACGATAATACAAGGCGGATTATATTTTACGATATTGCCTGCACGCCGTTTTCTCTCATGATCATCTAGCGTTCTTAAGTAATTGATTTCATGCTTGCCTAGGACTTGAACATATTCCACTGGAAGAAAGTCAAAAAAATCAATAAATTCTAGTCCCGGACGAACCGTTTTTGGTTTCGTGATCGTACGATCTAATTGGTCTTCTCCAGCCAAAACTTCTAATGAAAACTGACGAACCAATTGTTGAATCGTAATAGTTTTTATACTCATCGCACTCTCCCCTCCCACCTCAAAAATGTTCTTTGTGAAGAAATATATCTTATACTTGATTATTTTCCATCAATATATATTTTCCTATAATACTAATTACCAGCGAGCGATACAACCGTATTAGACTATCTTTTAAAAAGTTGTAAAATTTTTGGATGAAAAAATGAAGTTTTTCCAATATTTACGCTATAATTATGTAAAAAAACAATGATAGGGGTCATTTTTATGTCAGAGGTATCTATTGGGAAATATCCTTCTGAAATCATGGAAGGAGTTAGAACTATGCTTATGCAGAGTTTAGAAGGAACACTTTCAGATGCTGAAATAAACGAGCAAATAGAAGCGCTTTCAAAATCGAAAGTGATGGATCATTATCTGAACTCACTTAAAGGAACAATTGGCACAATAGAGATTTGCCGGGCTGTCAATCAAATTTTCGGCCTAGATCTATTAACGAAACTTATGCTGCCTGATGCAATAGCCAGCTTAACTACCTTGGAAGGGAATGACCTTACTCCAAAGCTGGCAATTGATCAATATCTTAATAGATGTAGCAGCAACTTGACTGGAAGTGAAATTCGTAAAATGATTAATCAATTGTTTGGGATTAATCTAGATGGCATATCATCTCTAGAAAACTCAGGGATATCATTATATTCAAAAGGTCAATGGATTTCCCGCCAGGATTTCGATTTATTTGTAGTTCATACCGGTATTGGCGATATAGATGTTAAGGTTATCCCTACTGCCTATTTTACAGAAAAAACAGGATCAGATCATTTACCGGAAAATTTACAGCAATCCTTATCCTCTCTTGGCTTCTATTACGATGAAGAAGTTGGTGCGTTTTATTACGCTAATCCGAGCGGACAAGCTGTTCCTGATGCATTTAAAAGAAAAACAATGGGTGCCATTATGAATGCAATTGAACATATGGATATATAAAAACGGATGGAGATTCGTCTCCATCCAACCAATTATTTAGAAAAAGAAGACAAAAATTTCACACGGTCGCCCATAGGTGGAATATTATTGTCAACTAAGGCTACTTCTAATAGAGCCGGCCCCTTTAAATCAAGCAGACTATGAATGATCCCTTCATTCAAATCCTCCATTTGACTTACCCTAAAGCTTGGAATATTCATCGCCGCTGCCATTGCTGCTATATTGACAGGCTCCTGCTCAAATGAAGAATGAGCTCGATGATATTGCAATGTATGTCCGTGATATACCATACCTAAACGAGCATTATTCATTACAACAAATAAGATCGGAAGCTGATTTTCTTTAGCCGTTAATATTTCCATTCCATGCATGAAAAAACAGCCGTCCCCTGTAATACAAACAACTGGGCGTTCAGGGTCTGCCAGTGCCGATCCTATACTTGCTCCAATTCCACTTCCCATCGCACCGAAATGGACATTAATATCAAATGTACCCGAATCCAGAACCTTCATATAGTTAATTACATATGACATAAACTCGCCAATATCAACTGTATATCTTGTATTTGAAGGGAGGCAGGACTGCAGTTTTAGAAGAACGTTTTTTGTATTATATACCTGATCATCAGTTAAATAATCCTCTCGATCAGCAAACTTCTTCCGGCTCCTTGTTAAGCCAAGTGCTCCTAGTTCTTCAATAAGATACATTAAGCTGAGTTGGATGTCTCCTAAAACCGGAATATTAATGTCATATTTTCGATTAAACACAGACTCGTCAAAATCCATTTGGATGGTATAGCGGTTTTTAGTTAAATTGGTATTGTAATTATTCGTTGCTGTTTCACCTAAGCTTGAACCGATCACTAATAACACCTGACCATCCCCATCATTCATTAAGGATGAAGCCTTCTCATGCCCAGCAAACCCAAATACTCCAGCTAATTGCGGATGATTATCAGGGATAAGCCCCTTCGCCTGAGGAGTCGTAATAATGGGCCAGTCTAACATTTCAGCAAGCTCTATTAGCGTATCGACTGAATTTCTTGCTCCTTGCCCAACAAAAATATAGCCGCTATCTCTTTCTATTAGCTCTCTCGCAACCTGTTTAATCGTTTCGATTTCAGGAAGGAGCGGTGTTCGTGAAGGTGGAGCAGGGATTTCAATATTTCCTGCCTTTCCTTGCTGAACATCGATTGGCATGGCCACATGAACAGGGCCAGGAACACCAGATAGCGCAATCTGTACTGCCTTTACGATTTCTGGAAGCAAATCCTTCGCTTCCTTCACCTTTACACTATATTTCGTAACCGGTGCAAAGACAGGCTCCACATTTAATTCCTGAGAAGCATTTAGCCCTTCTGTATTGACAGGAACAGCCCCCGTTAAGAACAATACAGGCAAATGCTCTCTCATCGCATTTGCAGCCCCTGTTATTAAATTAGTTCCACCTGGACCGCTGCAGCCAACACAGACACTCAACTGCTTCGAATACTTTGCATAGGAGGCAGCCATGTAAGAAGCTGCTCCTTCATGCTTTGTTACAATCGGTGTAATTTCCGGCATTTCATAAAGTTCATCGAATAGAGCATTAACAGAACCAGCAGGGATTCCAAATATATGAGTTACACCACAGCTTTTTAAATAGTTTAATACAGCACGAATCGCTTTCATGAGATCCCTCCGAATGTCAGTTTTGTATGTTGAGGAAGGTATTGCTCAGCAAAATCCTCAGCTTTTAACGGTTTGCTAAAATAATATCCTTGCATCAGATAACAATTTTTCGAGGATAAAAACTCCACTTGTTCCTTTGTCTCCACACCTTCTGCAATAACGTCCAATTTCAAGTTTTGAGCCAATGTGATGATTGTATCTGTGATGGCTGCGTTATCTTCATCATTTATAATGTCTTGCACAAAGGTTTTATCTACTTTTAGCGTGCTGATTGGGAAGTTTCTTAAATAGCCTAAAGAAGAATATCCTGTCCCGAAATCATCGATGGCAATATGTACACCCAAATCCTTAAGCTGGCCCATCGTACTTAATGTAATTTCTGTGTTTTTGATAATCTGATTTTCTGTTAGTTCAAGATGAAGGCAGCCTGCGGGCAGATCTACCTCTTCAAGGATTTCTTTCACGATCATAAATAAATTATTCTCTTCAAACTGGCGAACAGATAAATTTACCGAGACACTCATAAATGTATGTCCTTGGTTATGCCATTCTTTTAATTGCTTGCATGCATTCCTTAAAACCCATTCCCCGATTGGAACAATTAATCCAGTTTCTTCTGCAATCGGAATGAAATCTGCTGGCGAAATCATCCCCTCTGCCGGGTGATTCCACCTAATTAATGCTTCTGCCCCAAATACTTCATTCGTTCTGCAGTTCATTTGCGGCTGATAGTAAATGACCAACTCATCCTGATCTAGCGCCTTATATAGTGCATTCTCCAGCTTCATACTTGCCAAAGTTCGGTTATCCATTCCCGATTTAAAGAAGTAGTAGCTATTACCTGATATTTCTTTAGCCTTATACATAGCCGCATCTGCATTTTTTATTAACGTCTCTACTGAATCACCGTTCTCAGGAAATAGACTAATTCCAATACTAGTTTTGACATATAATTCATTCTCTTTTAGATGAAATGGATTAGAGAAAGCTTGGATCACCTGATTAACGACTTTAAGCACATCTTCATTGCTATGTATAATAGGCAAAATAATTGTGAACTCGTCCCCACCCTGCCGTGAGATAATTGCATGATCAGGAATGCTCGAGCTTAAGCGGTCTGCCGCTTCCCTTAATAAAAGATCGCCAAAGCTGTGACCAAGACTATCATTAATTAATTTAAAACGATCTAAATCAAGGTATAGAACAGCAACTTTTTCGTTATTTCTCTTCCCATATGCCAATGCTTGCTGCAATCTGTCATTCAAAAGCACTCTATTAGGTAAATTTGTTAAACTATCATAAAAAGCTAGATGAGTAATTTCCTCTTCAAGCTGCTTTCTCTGTGTAATATCCTTAAATGTGACAACTTCCCCTAGCTTTGTATCTCCCTCCGTAATTGGTGAGATAACGTATTCAACAGGAAAGCTTGTCCCATCCTTTCTAAAAAACTGCTGATCTGTACCAGTATAAGGCAATATACTTTTTTGCATTTCTCCCTTATGTCTTTTAAAAATGGTTTTATATGAATCTCCTATTAATTCCCCGGAGTCGTAGCCTAGCATTTCTTTTCCCGCTTGATTACAAAAGGTAATGTTTCCATCAAGGTCTAGCCCAAAAATCCCCTCACCAGCAGAATTTAAAATTAATTCATTCTCACGGCTAAGCTGCTTCAATTCAGCAACGACTCTCTCCAGCTCCTGATTTTTTATCCGAATCTCTGAAGTCCTCTCCTCGATAATCAGCTCTTGTTTTTCCATATATAATAGGTTGGATAGAGTTGATGCGGTAGCATCCACTATTGATTGAGCGAGCAGAATTTCAGCATTACTATAATTCATACACTCCTCTAAATTCACAACCGCAATAACACCCAAAACCTCCCCCATTGAAACTAATGGAAGCATAAACATTCCTTTAATGCCGAAATATCTGCAGACTTCATGATTTGGCCGATGGTCTGCGAATACATCAGGAATAAGAAGGGCCTTCTTAGTTTCTATTACCTCTTTAAACACAGCATCATTCGTTTGATTCATATGAAACTTGTTGTGCGTCCTCACCCAATCCTCTTCCGGCCAATCACTATCTTTGCTTAAACTAACCGGCTTAATCTTCTTACCTGCAATAGGGTCAAGAATATGAACACCAACATTGGGGTTATTCAGCACTTTTCCAACATAGAAGAAGCACTTGTCCATTCCCTCCTGCATCGTAGAGCACAACGAGAGCTCGCGTGTTAAATCGAGCAATAATTGCTTTTCCTTTATAAGATTCTCCTTACGTGTAAGATTGGCTGCATTTTGAATAGCCACAGCCGCCATATTCACATAAGCTTCAACCGTTTGAATTTCTTCCTCCGTTAAGTTCATTGGAATTCCATAATCAAACAAAAACACCAAGCCAAAAAGCTCATTTTCATAGGAAATCGGCAGAGCCAGCAAGGATTTAATTTTGAACGCTTCCACAGCTCTTGGATCTGGGCGGCTGTCCTTTGACGTATCATGTATGTATATCGTTTTTTGCGTTTCAATTACTTCTTTTGCCAGTAAATCGATATCAGTATCAATGACATGCATATCCAAGGTCATTCCATTGATAATTTCCGGCTTTCCGACATAGCCTCTAAATGATCCATCCTCTTGTGGCAAATAGATACCGACAGAATCACATTGGACGATTTCTTCAGAAATGGCTGTCGTCACATGCTGCAAGACTTCCCGGAGATCAAGCTTTGTGTTGATCAGCTTTGTAATGTATGCAAGACGAGAATATCTTGTTTGTTCCTTCACCATGAACATGCCCCCATTATTTTTTATTTGCTTTCTTTGTCGGAGAAGCAAATATTGACTAAAAATCTATTTATAAAAATTTTGTAAATTATCTTTAAATTGAGGTCCTTCCTCTTGTTTCATTGCCAATTCTTACAATCTTTCCAAGACTTTATTGCTAAAATATGGTTCATTACTACTAAGTTTATCACCATGTTAATAGTTTTAATATTTATTAATCAATCAACCTTTTAGCCTATTTATTAATTCTAGATAATAAAAAATACCGCCAAGCCACTTATACCCCTTATTTCCTCTATTAAACATTTGGGTAAAGATTTTTTTTGATTTCTTCTATTTAATGTATTCTCAGCTCGAGCCATGAAAGCCTCCTTAATTCCGAAAATTTTACACAAAAGGTTATTATTTTTATTCCATTATACGGAATTTATTTCTAACAAATTGAATATCTAATAAAAAGAATAACTTTTTTATTCCCAAAAACTTAATATTAGCTATTTTTCGACGATATATTACTTGTTTAAAATACTTTAGATTGGAGGGGAGACCATGAAACAAAAAGTAAGAAAGCTAAGTACTACATTAATCCTATCTTTAATGGCAGCCATGGTGTTTATTCTTATTATTACGGCGTTTATACTATTTCTAAATACAAAAATGACAGTTGAAAAAACTATCGCCAATTTCAGTATTAATACAGCAAAGAATATTACTACCGGCTTAGATACTGATACCTTTGAGAAGTTTTTAAATGATATGACGGAGTCTAAAGACTATTGGAAGTTAAGAGAACAGCTACGAGACTACCAAGTAAAAACAGGTGCCGCTTATGTTTATATACTTCAAGAAAACAGCAAGAACATTTCTATTCTTGTAGACAGTTCGGCTAAAGGCGCTGAAGATGCAGCGGAGATTGGGGCCCCTACAACGGGAACGAGCTATGAAGATATTGAACCTGTCCTTAAGGGGGACTATACAGCGACAGATATTATTAATGATCCTCAATACGGAAGATACCTATCCACATTTGCTCCTATAAAAAATAAAAACAACCAGGTCATAGGCATACTGGGAGTCGATATTATGGCTGATGATGTTGGTATCATCCAAAAGAATGTTGTTTCAAAATCCTTGCCCCTTTACTTGACTATTTTACTTGCATTAGTAGCCTTCACAGGGTTTATGATGCTTTTGTATACAAGAAAGCGGCTTGCTCCTTTATCAATCATTTCAAAAACCGCAATAGAAATTCAAGAAGGAAACCTAACAGAAGCTAACCAATTGATTAATAGCCTGAAGATAACAGGAAATGATGAAATTAATCAGGTGGCTGAATCCTTTAAAGACATGACTAAGAAAATTAATGTATTAATATCCCATATTGTTGATGTATCAAACCACTTAATGCAAACATCTGATCAGCTTTCGAACGATGTGGAGACTTCGAAAGAATCAAACGTAAACAATGTCATTAAAATAAGCAGCATTGCCAATGGCAGCCAAAGCAATCTTCACCAATTAGAAGAATCAGTCAGAGCAATGGAAGAAATGTCGACTGGTATTCAAAAGATTGCCGATTCTTCAACAGAGGTTTCAGAATCCTCGAACCATGTTACAGAAACCGTACAATCAGGTAATCAGGAGATCGTCGATTTAATTAAAGAGATTCAAGATGTGGAATCATCTATCAATGATACCGCCCATAATGTAAAGAGCATGATCAGCCAAGTCGATGAAATTAGCAAAATGACAAAGGTGATAACTGAGATTTCCGAACAGACTAACTTACTTGCACTTAATGCAGCGATTGAAGCAACCCGTGCTGGAGAACATGGCAGAGGATTCTCAGTTGTTGCAGAAGAGGTTCGTGTACTTGCCGAAAAGTCAAAGACTTCCGCAAAGGAAATAACACATCATATTCATGATTTTATGAATGTAACGAACAATATTATTTTCGAAATGGACAAAAGCATGATAAAGGCGAGCAATGGCACAGAAGCTGTAAAACATACGGGAGAAATTTTTAATCAGATTTTACTCTCTGTACAAAAGGTAAATGAAGAAATTCACGAGGTTTCTGCTGTAACAGAGCAGTTAAGTGCGGGTTCAGAGGAAATGTTTGCATCTTTAGAGCACTTTGCTCATATAACAAAGAAAACAGTAGAAGACACAATAGAAGTGGACCATGCATCGAAGGAAGAACTGGAAAAAATGAATAACATGGCAGAAACAACACTACTATTAAAAGACCTTGCACAAAAACTGGAGGAATCGGTATCCATTTTTAAGTAATGGAGATTCTTTGTCGGTTGAAGGGGCTCTAAGCAGATAAATCTGCCGAGAGCCCCTTTTGTCTTCCTAACATTACATTTTAATTATTTTTACAAGCCCAGTCTTTTTCACATAAATGGTTTTATACTGAATGTGTCCATTCGAATCTCTGAAAAGGGACACTCTATTATTATAATTATCGTCAATGATCTCAACATGATAACCCGTTAAATCTACAGACGCAGAGAGGGCTTGATATTCCGGCAATTGAGCATTTCTATTTATAATAGTTGTTGATTCTGACGCATTGCTTTGGTCTTCAGGTGACGGAGTGCTGGCATCTTCAGCAGGAATGATTCCATTAAATAGTAAACCGCCACGGAAATTAACAATCTTTAATCGATTTTCTTCTTTCATAAACATACTTTTCATTTGATCACGGCCATTCGCATCTTTTAAGACCATAACACGCTTTGATCCATTATCCTCTACAATTCTTAAGCTGAATTTTGATAGTTCAACATGGCTTGCAAGCGTTTCATACTCGGGAAGCTGTGTCACATCTTGCTGCACTATTCCGTTTTGTGAGAAATAAGAAGGTTCTGCCTTTTGTGCGGACGCCTCCACTTGGCTTCCATGTACTGCATACATTCCTCCTGATGCTAACAATACTGCTCCCATTGCTGTAACCATTAATTTTTTCATAAAAATCTCTCCTTTTTTGGAACTATTTTCTTGCGTGTTTTTATCCTAAAGGAGCATTATGAGATTTTTCTGTGAGGAAAATTAGAGTTTGATGAGAAAAAAGAAAAAGATTCCAAAAGAACTAATTGGAATCTTTCAGCCTTTTAGTTTTTGAAGCTGTTCCATTGCATTAGGGAAATGCCCCTGTTGTTCCTCCAATACTAAGCTAGCCGTTTCATATTCAACGGAAAAGAGGATCATTAATATCGCTGCTCGTGTATTCCCATTTGCCTTTTCGTTCATTTCTTTTGCAGTCACTTCATCCGCGCCTGTTAAATCTTGAATAATGGAAATTGACCTTTGTCTCAGCTTTTCATTCGTAGCCTGAACATTGACCATTAAATTGTTATACACCTTGCCTAGCTTAATCATACTGGCAGTGGAAATCATATTTAAAACCATCTTTTGGGCAGTCCCTGCTTTTAAACGGGTTGAACCTGTTATGATTTCAGCCCCTACCGGAATATCAATTGGATATTTAGAAATTCTGCTTAATTCAGAGCCTATATTACATGAAATCCCAATCGTCGGAATGTTTTTTTCATTTGCCCTTTCAATTGCCCCTAACACAAAGGGAGTACTGCCGCTCGAAGCAATCCCAACTACTATATCATTGGAGCTAATATGAGAATCAACTTCTTCCTTACCAGCCTCCCAATTATCTTCAGCGTTTTCAATTGGAAAACGAACAGCCTTTTCCCCACCAGCAATAATCCCATTCACTAAATCATGTGCTACACCAAAGGTAGGCGGACATTCAGAGGCATCCAGCACACCGAGGCGGCCGCTTGTTCCCGCTCCAATGTAAAATAGCTTCCCTCCTTGCTGTAATCTTTCAACAACCGCATCAATAGCCTTACTAATTTGAGGCAGCGCCTTCTCTACTACATATGGAACCTGTTTATCTTCTTGATTCATTAACCGAATAATGTCTATTGTCGAAAACTGATGTAGATTTTCCGACTTCTCATTTCTCATTTCAGTTAAATATGCAGGATTCGTTTCATTCATTTTTCAGCCTCCATATTTTTTAGAAAAACTAGTGTTCAAGCCCCTAGAAATCATTTACAATCCTTCAGAACTTTTTGCCATGACTTCTCGATATTTTGCTCTATTTCATTTGAAATGGCAGCTTCCACTTCTAGAAGGGCACTAATATACGAACCTATGACAGGCGGATATTTAGGTAAAATAATAGGGGAATGATAACCTCTTTCCCTCATTGAATGTTCAAAAGTCTTTTTAAAATAATGGGATTCGAATAAACCGCCCGATACTACTAATGGAAAGCCGCTGTTATCCTTTTCATGGCGAATAATTGAAGCTGCTAAATCTATTAGTTGATGGATCGCTTCTTGGGTAATTTTCTTTGCATTCGGCTCTCCCTGTTCGGCCAGCGAAATTACATGCTTGGCAAAAGAGGCAATCAATTTCCTTGGGTAGGGGTCTTCATAAATATAAGTAATGATTTGTTCAGGTCTTTCTAATCCTGCTTCTTGGAGAATAGATTCCGTCAACTCCTCCTTTTTCTCTTCCCTGCCATCATGGGCTCTCAAAATTGTTTGAAGTGCTAGACGCCCAATATCGTAGCCGCTGCCTTCATCTCCTAAAAGATAACCCCAGCCGCCAGCACGGATTGGCTTACTTTTCCCTTTTCTGACGAAGTAAGCAATTGATCCGGTTCCCGCAATCAAAACCATTCCATCTCGGGCTTTCGTTCCTGCCGCTAGAGCTCCAACCGCATCGTTCTCTACAAATATATTTTCAGGACACATTCCATAATCGAAAATCCATTGCTTCCAACGTTCCTGATCCTCTTCTCGGTCACCTCCAGCCGTAGAAACAAAAATGCCCTTTATTTCGTGGAGTGGAGAGGGCTTAAACTCTAGTAATTCCGATAGCAAATCGTGTATGGCCTCTTTTACTTTTTCAGGCGGCCTCGATTTAATATTGGTAGAAGCACCTGTTGCAGAGCCTATAATTGTCCCTTTGGAATCCCCAATAATGCCGATCGTTTTCGTACCTCCGCCATCTATTCCTATAAATAATTCGTCATTTAACGGCACCAGCTGTCAGTCCCTCCATAAATTGCTTGGATGCGATAAAGAATAGGATGATCATTGGAAGAGACGACAGGGTTAATCCCGCAAATAAAGCTCCCCAATCTGCCGAATACTCGCCAAATAACTTCATCATTCCAACCGGAATCGTCTTTTTCGACTCATCTGAAATAAAAATTAATGGAAAAAAGAAATCATTCCAGGCTGTAATGAAGTTAATAATCATCACCGTTCCTAGGGCAGGGCGCATTAATGGAAGCACAACATTCCAAAGAATGCGCAAATCACTCGCTCCATCCATCCGGGCAGCCTCCTCCAGCTCAACCGGCATCGTTCGGAAGAATCCTGTAAGTATTAAGATGGACAGCGGAATCCCTTGTGCTGTGTACATCATAATAAGCGACCATAGTGAATTCGTCAGGCCCAAATCCTTCATTAGTAAAAACAAAGGAACAATCCCTAATTTAATCGGAATCATCATGCCCATTAGAAAGAAGAAAAATAGATAATTATTCCACCAGAATGTATATCTAGCAATATAAAAAGCAGCTAATGAGGTCGTGGCAAGAATAAGCAAAACCGAAACAACACTGACGAACACACTATTATAGAAATAAGTCATGAACGGAATTTGATCTAATAAATTTCGATACGTATCCAAACTCAGGCTCTTTGGAAGGGAAAGCGGACTCATAAAGATTTCCGCACTTGGCTTAAATGAGGATAGAATCATTAAAATAATCGGATATAGACTAATAGAGGCAAATAAAAAGGCAATAATATAGTAGATTGGTCTAGTCCAGATTGTGTGCTTCACCTTATTTCCCTCCTACATCTCTATCTCTTTTTTCTTCATAGATTTCAATAAAACAGCCGTTATAGTTGAGATGAAAAAAAATAATACGACAGCGAGTGCTGATCCTAGACCAATTGCCGTAGAATCTCCAGACGAGCCTCCAAATGCTAGACGGTAGAAATAAACAGCTAATGTATCTGTTGACCGGTAAGGCTCACCTTGTGACCCCTGCATCGCATATACAAGTTCAAATGCTTCAAATGATTGGATGAATGTGAGAACCGTAATAATCATGATGGACGGAACCATTAACGGAAGCATAATTCGAGTCAAAATCGTAATTCCTTTAGCTCCATCGATAGTGGCCGCTTCGATTAATTCTCTTGGGATCGATTGAAAGCCTGCTAAGAAGATCAAAACAGCAAAGCCAATCCCAAACCAGCAGTTGACTAAAATAATGGCAATCAGCGCCGTCTTCGGATTTCCCAGCCATGCTTCCTGCAAGGATTCGAGTCCAAATTTCCCTAATAGAACATTCAAAGCACCGAAATTAGGATTAAGGATGAGCTTCCACAAAAAACCTACAACAATGACAGATAATAAACGCGGCAGGAAATATGCAATTTTGAAAAACTCGGCTCCGCGGATTTTTTGATAAATAATAAACGCTAACAAAAAGGCCAGCCCATTTTGGAAAACCATTTGCACGACAAAATATAAAATATTATGCTGAAACGCATTCCAGAACATCCCGCTGAAAGGCTCAAGGGTAAATAGGTTTTTATAGTTTTCAAATCCGATAAAAGCGCCCCTTTTAATGCCTTTCCAGTCAAAGAAGCTATATGTTAGCGCCGCAATTAAAGGATATACAATAAATAAACCGTATATTACGAGGGCGGGAATAGGGAAAAGATGAATATTCCATCTTCTCCGCTTCCTTTGCTTCATCTGTTTGACGACAACGGCATTCGGCTCTGTCTGCATATTCACCGCCACCTTACTTTAATAATTCTGTATTTCGAATGGTCTAGCTCCACAAGGAGAACTACAGCAGCATTATCTTTGCACGACTAAAAGCAATAGCTTTTAGGAGGAGCGCTTAGCGCCTATTGAAACGGCTTGAACCAAGTTTCTGCACTTTCCTGAACTTTTTGAGCTACGCCCTCTGGTGTCTGCTGACCTAAATACATCCCTTGAAGCTCAAGCTCTAACGTTGCTTTTGACGTTGGATTTCCTCCAGCAAAATGAACAACCATCATATATGGTGTGGAAATAGACGCTACTGCTTCACTCAATCCGTTAACTAGCTCATCATCTGATTTAACCTCTGGATTAGCACTAATCATCTTGAATTCTTTTGTAAATAATTCACCAAATTCCTTCGTCATTAAGAACTGAACAAATTTCTTCGCCTCTTCTTTATGCTTAGAGTTTGCATTTACCGCAAAGGATCCGTCCACCCAAGCTGTAATTGTCGGATCTTTTCCAACTGCAGACGGCATTGGGAAGAAACCTAGCTCTAGATCTGGATTCATTCCGCGCAGAACTTCAATTTCCCAGCTTCCCATCGGGAACATGGCCGCTTTTCCTGTAAAGAACAGTGTACGGATATCCTCCATGCCAAGACCTTCATAGTTATTAGGGAAATAGGCTTTTAATTCATTCATCGCTTTAATCGAGTTAACAAACTCCGTGCTTGTAAAATTCGTTTCTCCCTTAGTAATCTTGTCTACAAAATCATTTCCTCCATAATGTGCCGGCCCAATAATTCCATGCACCGCGGATAGAAGCCAGCCCTCTTTTGTACCAAGTGCAATCGGCGTAATGCCTTCTGCTTTAATTTTTTCATTTAATGCAATAAATTCATCCCAAGTTTTTGGTGTTTCTAAGCCTAAATCACTGAAAATCTTTTTGTTATAAAACATTTGAGTTGTACTCATATTTAAAGGCACGCCATATTGCTTTCCATCTGATCCCTTTGAAGCAGCTAAAGTGGACTCCGGGAATGCATTTAATCCTTCAAGCCCGTCAAGCGGCTCAATAAAACCGCCATCTGCCAAAGCAATTCCGGGTGCGTATGGACGCAGATGAATAATATCCGGGCCTTCACCGCTTTGCAGGGCTGTGTTCAGAATCGTATTGTATTCTGTGTTTTTCGAAGGCTTGAACTCAACTTTGATATCAGGATTTTGCTTGTTAAACGCTTCGATGACTTTGGCATAGCCTGCCGTATCCTCGGTTCTCCAGCTTCCAATCGTTAACGTTACTTGTTCTTTCTTCACTTCGTCATCTTTTTTCTCCGGTGTCTCAGTGCTTCCAGTGTCTTTCGAGCATGCTGCTGCAAACACTAAAGAAAATGAAAATAACCCTGCCAACCACGCCTTTCCCAACTTTTTCATTGCATATGACCTCCTTAGAATATTTTTTATTATTTATCTCCCCGATAAAGCCCCTCTGCGTGAATGCTATTGTGAAGGCGGGTTATACGCGGAGTAAATTAATGAATGAAGCTGCTTTCTAATACTTCTAATCAAAGTTCCCCTGCCGAAATGAACAGCATTGGTTAAAAAAACGATAACCAGTTTCTCTTGCGGGCAAATCCATGCGCTAGTTCCCGTAAATCCAGTGTGCCCAAAGGATCCTGATGGCCAGAGACTGCCAATGGAGAGCGGTTCGCCAGCTCCGCTCCATACCTCAAAACCAAGTCCCCTGTTATGCATTCTATGCTGGACAGCCATTCTCATTAGCTCTGGTGCAATTAAGCTCTGTTCTTCAGGATAAAGCCAATGGCTAGCATACCTAACTATATCTTCTGCTGTAGAAAATATTCCTGCACTCCCACTTACACCGCCAAGCTGGTACGCTTTCTCATCATGGACCACTCCTTGAAGGTAGCGATCTTTATACCATTCCGTTGAAGCGGCGAGATGCTTCTTGTTATCAGGCAACAGGTAGGAAGTTTCCGAAAGCCCCCAGGGTTTAAATAGACTTTCCTTTGCAAAAAGATCAAGCGACTGACCCGATACTTTCTCAATCACTTTTCCTAATAGAATCATGCCTAAATCACTGTATACGGTTTGAGCTCCCGGCAAATTTCCTAGATTCGTATTAAATATTTCTGACATAACATCCCTTGACTCCATTCGATCTTTATAGGGAAGATCAGCCGGAAGCCCCGAAGAATGCTCTAATAAATGTTTTAGAGTGATGTTTTTATGTGTAAATTGCGGTAAAAAAGAATGGACAGAGCTTTCTAAATGCAGCTCTTTGCGTGAAGTTAATACTAAAATGGATGGGAGTGTTGCCATGATTTTCGTCAAGGAAGCAACATCAAAGATGGTATTTTTATAGATTGGCTGCTCTAGATTATTTTCATCTAAATAACTGCCAAAAGACTGAAAAAATTCTGTTCGGTTATTCTTTGAAATATACAGTACAGCCCCAGGAATATGTCGATCTCCAACTAATTGTTTTAAGTATTGTTCAACCATTTTTCTTCGATGCCTTTACAGCTTTTCGGGTTCTTTCTAATGCACGTATATTTCTCTCTTGATCGGATTTTGTCACACCTAGGAACAATATATCAATGACATTTAGCTGTGCGATACGAGAGCTAGTCGCTCCACTGCGGACATTTCTTTCTAAAGATGTTGTATTTAGCTTGGCGTCTGCCAGGGAAGAAACAGGATTATCGCCTGATTTTGTAAGAGTAATTATGCTGGCTCCATTCTCCTTCGCCACTTTTAATGACTCATACACATCCTTTGACTGCCCGCTATAGGAAATGCCAAAAGCCACATCCTGATTAGTTAGATTGGCGGAGATTGTTAATTGTGTGTCTCCATCAAAAGCAGCCTCACACCATCGGTTGATTCGAGTCAGTTTTTGCTTAAAGTCCTGTGCGACAATCGCTGATGCCCCTAAGCCATATACAGCAATTAACCGGGCATTCGAAATTAAAGTGACTGCCTTTTCAAGCTCCTCTTCAGAAAGGACAAGCAGCGTATTTTGGATTGACTGTATATTGTTTTGTGAAACCGACTGAATAAATGATTTCATGGAACCATCACTAGGAATATCCTCATAAAGGTTATTGGCGTTTTCCAATTTCGCAAGCTCATAGGCGATTTTTAGCTTTAGCTCTTGAAACCCCTTACATTTTAATGATTTCGATAATCGTATAATCGTAGCCTCACTTACCTTCGCTTTTTCCGCTAATTTCTGAATAGACTGGTTTACCACTTCATCCGGATATTTAAGAATGTATTCTGCCGCCTTTTTCTCCGTAGGCTTAAACGTATGTATGCTTTCCTGAATGAAGATTATCTCTGTGCTCATCAAGTTATCACCATCTTCTGAATCTTCTTAATTTACATTATATTAAATAAAATTTCCGAAAACAACAAAATTTTGAAATAATGTTTCAGGATGGATTTTTCTGGAGGGGAGACGTCGGGGCGGTGCTTTTGAAGATTAATATCATTAGGATTCCGGCCTTACTCCCACTACACCAAATTTAGGAATATTAATTAACCTCTATTTTCCGCCTTTTCTTCTGCTCTATTGAATTTGGGAAAGTAATCAGCCTCTATTTTCCACTTTTTCTCCTTCTCTATCGAATTTAGGAAAGTAAACAACTTCTATATTCAACCTTTTCTCCTTCTCTATCGTATTTGGGAAAGTAAACAACTTCTATATTCAACCTTTTCCCTTACTCCATCCAATTTGGGAAAGTAAGTAAGCGATTTGCTATTTCCTCAAAAGTTACTTCTCGACATAATAAGTTGATCTGAACTGCCCCATGGCTTTAAAGTTTTTAGAGAGTAGGTTCCATACTACTTTCTTAGATTTAATAATCTTACACCATTCATGAATAGCACTTGTGGTGATCTTCCGTTCGGGAAAGAGAAACCGAAATTCCTCAACGCTTCTCAGAAATGCATGCCGAACACTTTCTATAAACCCGCATTTGTCACAGACTACTTCTTTTTTCATCGTATTGAAATCAGAAAAAAAGTGGCTGCAGCTTGAGCACACCATTCCTTTTTGCAGCTGTTCATAGCTATACTGGGGTAATCGAAGATAAGGGGATTCTTTTAAATGCAGCGCTAATAAACGTTCGGCCAATCTATGATGACGATCATTATTTTTAATAGAATTCCTGTTTAATTTATTTTTGAATCGATTAAGCTGTGAAGAAAATATCATTGGAGCGTTTAGTGGTGCTTGAAATAATTGAAATTCAGGATTAATGAAGATTAGATAAGATTCTATTGGAGAGGAACAGCCCAATTCTTGAAGAATTTTGCGAAGTACGGTTTCAGTTCTTTTTAATTGGAGCAACGGATTTTGAATTTCTTTACGCGCTATTGTAAACCAACGATCACCATCTACATAAAAATCACCCTCATAATTTTTCACTTCGAATAAATAAATCTTATCATACGAAATGAGCAGCGAATCGATTTGAATAACCGTATTTTGACTTTCCAGCATTAAGTCATTCAAAATCAGACATTTCCCAGACAGCTCCCGCTGCCAATCATCAAACTGCAGCTCCCCTTGAAAGCCCTTTTCGAGATTTTCATATTGATTAATGTCTTTGTCTGATAGCTTCATACGAGGACTTAAATACCTCATTAGTTTTAATTCCGCTGGTTCACAACGAAACTTCATAGTCATGACAACCTCCTTTACATTAATAAACCCATTCTATTAAAAAATACAAATTTTTACAATAAAAAAAGGATAAGCCTCACGACTGGCCTATCCCTAAAATTTCGCGAATATCATCATCCGTTAACGCAGACATGACTCCGTCCTTGGATTCGATTACTTCCTCTATTAAATGCCGTTTTTTCTCCTGTAATTCATTCATCTTCTCTTCAATCGTCCCGCGGGAAATAAGCTTGATGACCTGTACTGGTTTGGTTTGTCCCATCCGATGGGCTCGGTCAGCTGCCTGCTCCTCAACAGCCGGGTTCCACCAGAGATCATATAGTATCACGGTATCAGCTCCAGTCAAATTGAGACCTGTTCCTCCAGCTTTCAGGGAAATTAAAAAGAGATTCCGTTCCCCGGCATTGAACCGATTGCATAGTGCAACACGTTCCTCAGATGGAGTTTGCCCGTCCAGATAAAAATAAGGCAGCCCCTGGTAAGCTAATTCTCTTCCAATGAGCGAGAGCATTTTAGTAAATTGAGAGAAAATCAGGACTCTTCTGCCGGAAAGTCTTGCTTCCTCAATTAGCTGCATAAGCTGGATAAACTTCGCTGAACCCTCTTTATAGCCATCTACAAACAGAGCTGGGTGACAGCAAATCTGGCGTAATCGTGTTAACCCCGCCAAAATCCGGATGCGATTTTTCCTTAATGTGTCCTTGTTCAAATGTTTAAGAGTGTCGTGGCGCAGCTTTGCTAAATACGCTGCATATAGCTTCTTCTGATCAGGGAGGAGCTCCACTGATTCCACTGTCTCACTTTTCTCAGGTAGCTCGGACAGGACATCCTCCTTTAACCTGCGAAGTAAAAATGGCCGAATTCTTCTAGAGATTGTCTTTTTAGACAAATGGCTATATTCCTGTAGCCCCATAAATAATTCTGGGGAAATCACATGAAAGATAGACCAGAGCTCCTCAAGTGAATTTTCAACAGGAGTCCCTGTAAGAGCAAAACGGTGATCTGCCTGAATTTTTTTAACCGCTCTTGCTGTTTGCGTAATCGGATTTTTAAAGGCTTGAGCTTCATCAAAAAATACAGTATGAAAGGTTTGTTTCTCGTACCATTTAATATCCCGCCGAAGAAGGGGATAGGAGGTGATGACAACATCCATATCGAGATAATCCTTTTGCAGCTGAACCCGCTCTGCCTTGCTTCCATCCAGCACCATTGCCTTTATTTCAGGTGCGAACTTCATCAATTCACTAAGCCAGTTATACGTTAGAGAGGAAGGACATACAATCAGAACAGGCTGCTTTCGAGCACGAATGTCCACGAGCTCGGATAAAATAAAGGCAATGCTCTGCAGCGTTTTCCCTAATCCCATATCATCAGCAAGAATACCGCCAAAACCAAAGCTTGCAAGGGCCTTCATCCATTGAAAGCCAAATTTCTGATAGTCTCGAAGAACCGTCGCTAATGATTCCGGAACTTCGAAGCTCCCCGGGTTCTTAAGTTTATCTAAAAGCCCCCTAAATGATTCTTCTACTGTCAGAGCCTCGCTTCCCTCTAATGCATCCAGCAGTCGAAACCCTTGAACAATTGGAACATTCAATCCACCCTCTAAATCTTCATCCTGAGCTGGCACAGCACGCAGAAAGCGTTGAATTTCTTCAAATTCCCTTGTCTCCAAGGAGAGCATTGACCCGTTGCGCAAACGATAGTATCTTCTTTTTTCCTCTAATGCTTTTAATAGATCCCTTATTTGCTTTTCAGGAATGCCATCCATTTCAAATTTAAATTCAAGCCAATTGGTTCGTACTTTTTTGACCTTTACTCTAATTTGCGGACGGGCGCTTTCCCGAAAAATCCGATTTCTTACCGCAGTCGTAGCATAAATCTGTACAAGCCTCTCCAGCTTTGGAACGGTGTAATATAAAAACTCATACTCAAGCTCCTCATTTTGAAGGAAGTAGCCGCCATCTGTTTTGGCAAAGGAGCTATCATCCATGAGCTGCAGGATTGCCTCTTCCTTTTCTATGTCCCTTATGAGCATCGTATTAATATGAGGCTCTCTGCTCTCTAGTGGATTGATCACGATATTTTCATAATGAAATTCAAGCCCCGCCAGCAGACGGTTTTTCACCCGATCTAAGTAGAGTTTTGCTATTAACGGTGCACGGACAAGCCGGCTCGTGATCGCCTCAGAAATGTGCACAGCTCCTAATTTTCTTAAGCCGGGAACAACCTTTTCCAGGAAAAAATCGATTTGACTATTCGGAATAGAAATCTCATTTGATCCTGACGATTGAAGCATTTTGTTCAATTCAACTAGACGTCTGCCATCTTCCTCGTTCAACTGAAAGATTTGTCCGTTAAAAATAACAGCTCTATATGCATCCAAAATGATTAATCGGTCCATTCCGTTTATCCGTAGTACATATCCTTTTCCTGCACGTTCCTCAAATTGAAATTGAAGGGGCAGGGTCTCATTTGATAAGTGAATTCCGTTAAACGTATTGTCTACGTCTAAAAACTTAACGAAAGGCGCTTTTACCAGAAGGAGAAGTAGCCGACCCCAAAACGAAGCTGGAATCAATATCATCGGGCCATCATCCGGTTCACTCGAGGGCGTCCGGACAGAGTTTTTTTCATCCAGCCTTATTTGAATAAGCTCCTGAAGCACATCATCTGCTTCCTTTTGGAAACAATGGATAACGGGGTCATAGATAAAGAGGGCCGAAAGCCTGCAGCTTTTCCCCGCCCCTGCTTTTCCTAAAAATTCACGAATATCCTGTACAAAAACAGGACCAAGCCTGATTTCGATCCCCATCATCCAGAATCCCGTATTCACACGTACCGGTCTGCAAATAAACTCAGCATTCAAAACCTGTCTATTTTCAAAATGAAGCTGCCCACCAATCGATCGAACAGGCTGGTCATTGAAAAGGTGCAGCAAATCAGCAGAAATCTCATTATTCTCCTTTGGCTTCTGATGTTCTTTCATTGCAAGTAAAACAGCTGCTATATGCTGACAATCATGCTTTACGGAAGCAAGCTTTGGGCAGCTGCAATCAGTCTGGATGCTGCCATCTTGATTTATCTCAACCACAACGTGAAAATTTTCTGTTCCTGTTACAGTTGCTTCACATTGTGTATCGTTAAATTTATCTATATTTACTTTTCCTGCACGATAAAAAGAGTCCCCTCTTTTAAAGGAGACAGCACCACACATATCTTTTATCATCTTTTGATTAATTTGTAATTCCATATGCACTGCTCCTTTCTGAGGATACTTTTATCATACCTTGCCAATACACCAAATGCCAAAAAAATAGACGAGGTTCACTCCCTCGCCTATTATCAAATATTTACATGGCCGCCTTTTTTCTAGATCTTATCGCTATTAAATAAAGCGTCGCCACAAGCACGCTTATTATGGCAAAAAGAGCAAGCTGGCCTAAAGGGATTATGTTTGATCACTTCCAGGTCAGCTCAAACACTATTTTTTTATAACACTAAACGAATTTGATTTCCCGCTGGATCACTTGTTACGTAATGACCGGCTTCTTCATGTACTGTTGCTCCAAAATCCTTCAACTGCCCAATCGCTTTTTCCCTTGCCGCTTCATTTGGATACACGAGTGTGTACCATTTCAAGCCAACACTATTTTCAGGCGGTGTCGGAGCCCCCGCCCCTTGCCAAGTATTGATGGCAATATGGTGGTGATAGCCTCCTGTTGAAAGAAAAGCAGCTTGAGGGTAATAGCTCACAGTTTCAAAGCCAAGCCCTTTCGTGTAAAATTTCTCCGCCTGCTTCAGGTCACTTACATGAAGGTGAATATGTCCCATTAATGTTCCGGCTGGAAGACCATTCCACTCCTCATGGCTCTCCGCTAGAATTCCTTCTCCATCAAGCTGCTCCGTGGCCATATCAACTAATCCGTTTCGCCAAGTCCATTCATCAGAAGGGCGGTCACGATACACTTCTATTCCGTTGCCATCCGGATCATCCAGATATAAAGCTTCACTTACATAATGATCAGCAGCTCCAAACCGGTAGCCTGTATGAAGCAAATGCTTTAAAAAGGCCGATAAATCTGCTCTGCTAGGCAGCAAAATCGCAAAATGATATAAACCAGCTGTCCTTCCCGTCTTCGGTATAACATCAGCAGGCTGTTCCAGCGTAACTAACGGCGTTTTTCCGTCAGCTGTTAGAACCGCTTTGCTGCTTGTTTGCTCCAACACTTTGAACCCCATTAAATTCTGATAAAAATCAATGGAGGCTGTTAAATCCCTAACTTTTATTTGAACTTCACCGACATAAACATTTGGTTCCTTATGGAATTTACTCATTTTTTTGCTCCTTTTAAAAATATATATATTATTAATATGCCTAAAATAAAGTAGTTAGCGCATCGCGAAAAACATCTCGAATTAGAGATATTTTAATTTAAAGTAATAAAAAAGTAAAGGGGAGTATAAATAAATAATCACTACAGATTATGCTCATAAATAATACAAAATATTAAAGGGACAATTAGAGAATTCTTGAAAAACTTAGAGTCAGTTAGAAGCTTGGAGAGGAGTAATTTATATGAGTCTTTTTACTGAACAGACGAGAAGACCTTCCTCTCTTTTACCGGCAGCTGTCTTTTTCTCTCTGAGCGGGCAATGTAGCTAGCTCTCTTTTACCACCAACTGCCTTTTTCTCTCTGAGCGGGCAATGTAGCTAGCTCTCTTTTACCACCAACTGTCTTTTTCTCTCTGAGCGGGCAATGAAACTCGCTCTCTTTTACCACCAACTGCCTTTTTCTCTCTGAGCGGGCAATGTAGCCTACCCTTTTCACTTAAAAAACCCTCGTATTTCCTCAATCAGTTCACAAACGGCTGGAGAGAGATAGCGATTCTTAAGATATGCGAGGTAGACAGTCCTTTTTAAATGCTTGGATTCGATGGTATGCCTGGTAAGCTTCGTGTTCG
Source organism: Bacillus sp. S/N-304-OC-R1 (assembly GCF_019749375.1). Classification (GTDB taxonomy): domain Bacteria; phylum Bacillota; class Bacilli; order Bacillales; family Cytobacillaceae; genus Cytobacillus. The sequence continues at coordinate 10,210 of NZ_JACWFE010000020.1, read as the reverse complement.
GTGTGTATTTTGTGTAGCTTTCCGGCAGGATTGTCACACCAAGCCCTTGTTCTACAAAGCTGCAGGCTGTTTCGAATCTCTCTATTTCATACATAATTTGCGGAACGATGTTTTCTGCTTCAAATGCCCGTAGAATATCCTCTCTCGTTCGAAATCCAGTCTTACTAATAATTAAATCCCTCTCTTTTAAATCATGAAGAGTAATGGTTTCTTTTTGGTTCAGGCTATCGTCCTGATGGGTAAGCAGGATTAGCCTTTCATCATAAATGGGCACAATGTGAACTTCGTCTTTGTCGATGGGCTGGTTGGTTATCGTGAAATGGACATCATATTGAAGAAGCGCCTGAAACACTCTGTCTTGTCCAAGTATTTCAATTAACTCAAACTGGATATTAGAAAAGCTTTTCTTAAACTCATTCACGACAATTGGCAGCCAAAATTTAGTTGATTCAATCATCCCAATCGAAATTTTCCCTGTTCCCAGCTGCTTAATTTCATCGAGATCCTTAAGCATATTGTCAAAGTTTCTAATCAGCTGTAAAGATCTCTCATAGAAAATTCTACCGGAGTCTGTTAGAGCCAGCCGGCGTGTATTTCTTTCCAAAAGCTGAAATCCAACAGTATCTTCCAATTTTCTAATGGCATTACTTAAGGATGGCTGTGAAATATGAAGGATGTTAGCCGCTTTTGAGTAGTTTTTTTCCTGAACGACGGTAACAAAATAACGGAGATGACGAATATCCATGGAGACCTCCAATTTGAATTTATAGTCTAAAACTATAATTTTATAATATTTCTGTATTGGTTTTTTATATATTAGCACCATTATAATAGTTTTACACGTACTACTCAGAATTTTTTAAAAAGGGAGGAGAATCTATGTATACAGAACCTTCAAAAAAGCACTGGTTTGGACGAACTGACAGTCAAACTGACTTTTTAAGTTTTCGCTATCACCAAAAAGTAAATACATCAGGAGCCTTATCTCAATCAGCCAAAAAAGGAACATTCGGGATCATTGGCTTTAAGTGTGAGGCAGGGGTGAAGCGAAATAAAGGGCGGTTAGGAGCAGCAGAAGCCCCGGAAAAAATTAGAGAAGCGCTTGGGAAGCTGCCTTGGCATTTACCTGAAGATACGGATGTACTTGATGCAGGAGACATTTCTTGTATCGAGGATGAAATGGAAGAAGCTCAAGCTGAGTTAGGGCATTCTATTACAGACTTGTTAAACAAAAATGTAAGCCCCATCATTTTAGGTGGTGGACATGAGACCTTTTACGGCCATTACCTTGGAGCCAGACAATTTATTGGACAAGAAGCAAAGCTTGGCATCATAAATATAGACGCTCATTTCGATATGAGGCCTTATGATGAACAAACCTCATCAGGTACGATGTTTAAACAAATTTTAGACAGCGACTCAAATAGCGGATACCTTTGCTTAGGGATTCAAAAATATGGGAATACACGGTCCCTTTTCGAAACTGCCGGCAACTATAACGTTGAATATGTTTTAGAAGAGGATATGTGTCTTACTAATATGGATCCTGTTCAACAGAAAATCGAGGGTTTTATTAGTGCACATGATTATATCATTCTTACTTTATGTACGGATGTCATTAATTCTGCCTTTGCTCCGGGAGTTAGTGCACCTTCACCATTTGGCCTAGATCCAAAATTAGTCCGTTCTCTTATCCGTCATATTGTCTCAAATGAGAAAGCCCTTTCATTTGATATTTCTGAAGTTAATCCAGCAGTGGATGAAAACAATCGAACTGTTGCCTTAGCTGCACAACTAGTAAACGAAGCCATCATGAATTTTCATAAATAATGACATCTTAGGGGGTAACATATGAACTTAGAACTGAATCAAATTACAACTGTCTTTCTTGCCGTGGCCTTATTAATGACTGGCGGACTGCTGCTTAATAAACTCCCATTTCTAAAACGGTTTTGCATTCCGGCACCTGTTGTAGGTGGATTAATATTTGCTATTCTTGTTACGATATTAAAGCAAACAGGTATTATAAATATTACTTTAGACACCTCTTTACAAAGCTTGTTTATGCTAACCTTTTTCACAACAGTTGGTTTAGGAGCGAGCTTTAAACTAGTCAAGCTTGGGGGTAAACTTCTTGTAATCTACTGGATCGCCTGCGGTTTCCTAGCCTTAGCACAAAACTTGATCGGTATTTCCCTTGCGAAAGTACTCGGAATAAAGCCGCTGCTTGGCATTATGGTGGGAGCTGTTTCGATGGAAGGCGGACATGGTGCTGCTACTGCGTTCGGCGGTACTTTAGAAGAGCTTGGCATAAATTCAGCCCTATCAGTTGGACTTGCTGCTGCTACATTTGGTTTAGTTGCTGGAGGATTAGTAGGAGGACCAACGGTAAAGTATTTAGTAACTAAATACAAGTTAAAGCCTACAGAATTAGATGCAATGGACGAGATCTCTGCTGCCAAGGAATCAGGTGCAGCAGATACAGGCTTGGACTCTCAAAAGTTCATGACACAAATTCTCATTATTACTCTATGTATGGCTGCAGGTTCTTACTTAGGCGATCTTTTTTCAAAAGCAACAGGATTTGTCCTTCCTGCCTATGTTGGAGCCATGTTCTTAGCGGTTATCGTAAGAAATATTCTTGATACCTTCAAAAAAGATGCAATCGATATGAAAAGCATCAATTTAATTGGAGATGTGACGTTAGGCATTTTCCTCTCTATGGCTCTCATGAGCATTAAACTATGGGAAGTAGCTGGTTTAGCCCTGCCGATGCTCATTATCGTATTTGTTCAAGTTATCTTCATTGTTCTGTTCAGTGTATTTGTTCTATTTAAATTATTGGGCAAAGACTATGATGCTGCTGTAATGGTCGGAGGATTCACAGGTCACGGACTTGGCGCAACTCCTAATGCAATGGCTAATATGTCAGCGATTACAGCCCAGTTCGGTCCATCGAGAAAAGCTTTTCTTATTGTACCTATTGTAGGCGCTTTCCTCATTGACGTTTTCGCCATGCCTATCATTATTACGAGCATAAATTTATTAAAATAATATGGATACGCCCCGGAATATTCACGGGGCGTTTTTTAATAAAACTCCCGATCCTTCACAGATAAATCATATAAGTTTTCTAAAATTGCCGTTCGAAGCTCAACAAACTCTTCAAATTGATAGAAAAATTGCAGCTTTTTATATTTCATTTCCGGGCTTTTTTCTACATCGGCACTATTCGTAATGAAAAAGAATGCCAGGGAGTCAGCAATATCTTCTACAGGGCTCGTTCCTTGATAGCTGTTAAAAAATCGCTCTTCATATTTATGAAAAAAATCTTTATATGCCGTTTCACTATTCCAATCGATTTTCATCCACTCGTCTTCATAATCTTTCCAAAATTGCTCGTAAAATTTATAAAGATAGCTGTCTTCCTTTACACATCGGTTTCGAGTGTTGTAGGTCGAGCAATGCCCCGTCCCTTTTTCCCAAACCTCATTTTCAGTTGCACCGTCAGGAAGCTCTTCCATATCATCTACCTCGTTAAGATTCATTGTCAGCATGTGAGCATACTCATGGAGCATTGTAAACTTTTCCACACCTTCATATCTCATGAAATTTTGGGGAATGACCATATAGTATTCATCCACATTGTACTCCAGCCTGCCAAGAGCAAAGACATATGCCTCCCCGCTGTCCGTCCAGTACAATTGCTTTAGCTCTTCTCTGTTTTCCCTTGGAATCAACGCTGAAAAGACATACCAGAAATCACGGATTCGATCCAAACCTCTTTGATATTTATTACCAGTTGTCGACAGCTTATCTTCGTACTGATCAAAATAATCCTCCTTTTGCATCTCGCCTAATTGATCATTTTCATCTATAGGAACATGCAAAATATGATTCCATACACCGCCTCTTACATAAGGGAAGTAAAAATTATTCTTTGCTGTCCGTCCGCTAAGTAATAAATAATTATCGTGGAGCTTTTGGAAGCAGTCACCTCGTTCCAAACTTTCTGCTATTTCCTTACAAACCTTACCCTCTTCTTCATATTGCGGCATACGGTTTAGGCGATCCGTGTTAGATATTACCTTGAATGATTCATCCTTGTCTTGATCAGTCATCTCGGTTTCTTTTTCCTCAACTTCAGGCTCCTGAGATTCATCACTAATTCCACCTACCTGTATCGAATTATTGTTGTTATTAATCAAGATAACAGCAAGAATAATAATGACAATAGCCCCTACGAAAATGATAGAGTTCTTTTTCATACACCCTCCTTTGAATATTCAAAATATTAAATTTAATATATTATAGGCATAATGTTACATAAATACAAATTAAAGTTAAATTCACTTATTCTAAACACCTAAAATATCAATTATTAACATAATAATTACTAATCACCTTTTAGTAAGGAGGAAAAAATGTTTAAACACCCTTCTATAAAGCCTTACTTAAAGACGCATAGTTTAGTGCCTGAAAATCAGGAAACACCGTTTCGCTTTATTCAAACTGCCTTAGTTCCAACAAATCTATTTTATAGAAGAAACCATTTTTCTTATCCTGCTATGTTAAATCATTGGCTCCCTATTAATGGACATGTTAAAACACCCTTGCTGGTCTCAATGCAAGACATCCTGCGCCTTCCGTCAAAGACAATAAAAGTGACTCTTGAATGCTCAGGAAACAAACGCAGCTTATTTGAACCTAAAGTATTTGGGGAGCAATGGGAAAAGGGGGCAATAAACCAAGGCAATTGGAAGGGAGTCTCTCTTAGAACCTTGCTTGAGCAAGCTGGTCTTAAAGAAGGAGCTGCGGAGGTTGTTGCAGAAGGCTATGATTATGGAAAAAGAACAGATTCTGATCAAGTTCATACTTTCGCTCGAAGTCTGCCTCTTGAAAAAGCACTGCACCCGGACACATTAATTGCTTATGAATATAATCATCAGCCTCTCCCGTTTAAACATGGATACCCATTTCGTTTAATTGTTCCTCAATGGTACGCCATGGCATCTGTAAAATGGGTAAAACAAATAACCGTTATTCAAACACATTTTGAAGGGCCCTTTCAATCAACAGACTATGTTTATTATCCCTATAAAGAAAATGACAACGATGCATTCCCAGTCACAACACTAAATATCAATTCCACTATACAGCTGCCATTACATATGGAATTTTTAGATACCGGGAAACATTTAATTAAAGGCATTGCATGGACAGGAGAAGGCTATATAACAAAGGTCGAAGTTAGTACAGATTATGGCCAAACATGGACAAATGCTGTGTTAAGTCAGGATAGAAATAAATATGGCTTGGTGTCGTGGTCTTATCAATGGTCCGTTTCAGAGCCAGGGGAATACGCAATCATGTCAAGAGCAACAGATTCATTAGCTCGAACTCAGCCGGCAAAGGCTTTTTGGAACCGAAAGGGCTATGGGTATAACGCAGTTGATCAAATTAAAGTGAAGGTCGAATAGAGATATGAATAAAGCAGGAGGAGCTGAATTAAGATATTCGGCTCCTCCCGCTTATTTTCCTTATATTGACTATAATAGAGAAAGCTGCCAAGTTGGCGCTTTTTCTGCAGATTTTATACCTTTTTAACAAATTCTGATTTTAACTTCATTGCTCCAAAGCCATCAATTTTACAATCAATATCATGATCCCCATCCACTAGGCGGATGTTTCTTACTTTTGTTCCGATCTTGATGACGGAGGAGCTTCCTTTCACCTTAAGGTCCTTAATAACCGTAACAGTATCACCATCGTTTAAAGTATTGCCGTTTGCATCTTTATAAACCTTTACATCTTCACCTTGAGTTTCTGTTTCCTGGTTCCATTCATATGCACATTCCGGACAAATCAATAAACTACCATCTTCATATGTATATTCCGAATTACATTTTGGACAATTTGGCAATTTTGACATTATTCATATCCCCCAATCTAAATCCTATTTCCCATTATTCCAGGATCAGCGCCCATGAAGGCCTCAATCCATCGCCTTCAAGTATATTGGATAATAGGGTGAATTGCCACTAAACATGAAAAGCGAGGAAATGAAAAGACTAGTCCCTTACTTATAGGACTAGTCTAGCATTCTATTAAATCATTCGAACCGTTACGATTCCCTCAATTTGGCTAATAATCTCTTCTAAGCTCGTAATAATTTCCTGATCGACCTGTGTATCAAGATCGATAATTGTATAAGCATACTCACCACGGCTTCTATTTACCATGTCTGCAATGTTAAGATGGTAATTTGAAATGGCAGATGTAATTTTTCCAACCATGTTTGGTATGTTTTTATGAAAAGCCGTGACACGCTGTTTTCCGGTATAAGGAAGTGCCGCATTCGGGAAATTCACGGAGTTTTTCACATTTCCGGTTTCTAAATATTCCTTTAGCTGGCGAGCCGCCATGATCGCGCAATTTTCCTCTGATTCACCTGTAGAAGCACCTAGATGAGGAACTGGGACAGCATTTTTCATTTTTAATACATTTTCGTTCGGGAAGTCAGTCACGTATTTGCCAACTTTTCCGCTTTCTAATGCTGCTGCCATATCCTTTTCATTGACTAAATCACCGCGAGAGAAGTTCATGATGTGTACGCCATCCTTCATTAGGCTGAAAGTGGCTTCGTTAAACATGCCTCTAGTATCTCCCGTTGACGGAACATGAACGGTAATATAATCAGAGTTTGCAAACAGCTCTTCAATCGTCATTGCACGCTGCACTTTACGAGATAGCTTCCAAGCTAGGTCTACAGAAATAAATGGGTCAAACCCAATAACATCCATGTCTAATTCAATTGCATCATTTGCAACAAGAGCCCCTATTGCTCCCAATCCAATGACACCAAGTGTTTTCCCTTTAATTTCTTTACCGACAAATTGTTTCTTTCCATCCTCGACGAGCTTCGGTATTTGGTCACCTTGATCTGCTAATGTTCTTACCCAGCTGATGCCGGCAAATAGATTACGTGAAGAGGCCATTAAAGATGTAAGGACCATTTCTTTTACAGCATTGGCATTAGCACCTGGTGTATTGAAAACAACAATTCCCTTTTCCGTGCACGCTTCAACAGGAATATTGTTAACACCAGCCCCTGCTCTAGCAATGGCTTTTAAGTGCTGACCAAGTTCAAATGAATGCATGTTAAAACTGCGTACGACAATGGCATCTGGATTCGTGCTGTCATTGTCGATTGTATATTGATCATTCTTAAATTCATTTAGTCCGCTTTGGGCAATATTATTTAACGTCTTAATCGTTTTTACTTTGTTTAACATTGTTGTGCTCATCTTCATTTCTCCTCTTTTCATGTTTTTTTCAATTATAGTAAGCTATTAACAAAATAAAAAAAGAGACTGGTATTCTCCAATCTCATTAGACGTTAAAAAATAACAAATAAATAAATGATTTGTTATTCTTCTGTCCTTTTGCCTGAGATTTTGAACCCTTCGGCGCTGCAGTCATTTGCAGTCTCTCCAGAAGCTGCTCCTGTTATAGTGTGATCCATAACAATCATAGCTTTCTTCTTATTCAATTTTTGATGTTTTCACGAAAAATCTTAATAATACAATAATAGAAATTTAACACGTAATCAACCCTAAAATTTTTAAACCATCCCCTTTATATGCACAAAGAGGTAAGGGTCTATTTTCCCTTACCTCTGCCCAGGCGAACGGCTAATCGATACTATGTGCTCCCCCACGGTTCTCCGTTTTCGCCAGTTACACATAGCCTTTTAAAATTGATATCATCATATCAGATTGCACTAGAGTCTTCAACTCTTTAATACGCTGCTTAGGTAATAAAAACGAAAAATCTCAATCTCTTTCTCTTGCCTTCTTTGTATCTCTAATATTCTTCTGAACAGTTATGGCTGCAAATAAACGAAGAACAAATGGCATACCATAAAAACCATTTTCAATTTTTGGAGGATTCACTTTATCTGCTTCTTCTCCAAAATCTCAACAAACTTAGTTGAAGCTGGTGACAATGGCACGCTTTTTAAGAAACAGACTCCAATATCCCGTTTGGGAATTTCCTCTGTTAACCCTACTTCGTACAATAATCCTTTATTTAAATAATCCTGTGAAAATTCCCTTGTCACACAGGCAATTCCTAAGTTAATCTTTGCGAATTCCAAAAGCAGCTCATGTGAACCAAGTTCGAATTCTGGGGAAATAGGTATCCCTTTTGATAGCAGATAGTCCTCGACATAATTTCTGGAATTGGAGTTGTCGAGCAATATCAGCGGCTGCTTGACTAATTCCTGAAAGCTAATAGGGCCGGATAATAGATGTTTATATTTTTCCCCGCACACAAAGATGTCATGGACTTCCAGACATGGCCTCAGCTCTAACGCTGTATCATGAATCGGAAAATTACAAACCGCTACATCCACCTCTCCTGACTTTAACAAGGAACAGATTTCAAATGTCGTCCCATTAACGATTTTAAATTTTATATTTGGGTAATTATTATGGAAAATTTCCAAGTAGGGCAATAAAAAGTAGCGGGAAATCGTATCGCCAACGCCAATTTTTAATTCGCCTGTTGTTAAATTTTTAAATTCCTGAATCTTCTCTTCCCCAACATCTATTAAATTGATAGCGGAATAAATATATTCATATAGCAGACTGCCCTCATCTGTAAAATGGACGCCTTTCGGTGTTCGATTGAAAAGACGTGTGTCCAATTCTTTCTCCAATTGCATAATTGATTGACTGACAGCAGGCTGTGTCATATATAGGTCTTGCGCCGCCTTAGAAAAGCTTTTACACTTTCCGACAGAATAAAATACTTTATATAAATCCAATTTACTCACCATATAACCACTCCTTATATCCACCATTAGATATATTAATTTTACTTATATCATTAAAGAGGTGTATAGTACAAGAGAATGTTATGGAAATTAAGCTTAATAGTAGTTATAAGGAGCGATTATTTTGGAAAGAGTAGTTGGAACTGTTGTTAGAGGTCTTCGTGGCCCAATCATCAATCAAGGGGACAATATTGAAAGCATTGTTGTAGATAGTGTGTTAAAAGCTGCTGAGGTGGAAGGCTTTAGCATTCAAGATAGAGATATCGTAACTGTAACAGAATCCATCGTGGCCCGTGCGCAAGGAAACTACGCGACGATTGACCATATTGCTCAAGATGTACATTCAAAATTCGGTGACGAAACGGTTGGCGTTATTTTCCCAATCTTAAGCCGTAATCGCTTTGCCATCTGTCTTCGCGGTATTGCAAAAGGGGCAAAGAAAATTGTATTAATGCTTAGCTATCCATCAGATGAAGTGGGCAACCACTTAGTTGATATTGATTTATTAGACGAAAAGGGCGTTAATCCATGGACAGATGTATTAACAGAAAAACAATTCCGTGACCTTTTTGGCTACAATAAACATACATTTACAGGTGTAGACTACATCGATTACTATAAATCATTAATTGAAGAGTACGGGGTTGAATGTGAAGTTATCTTCTCTAACAATCCTAAAACTATTTTAGAATACACGAAGAATGTGTTAACTTGTGATATTCATACAAGATTTAGAACAAAAAGAATCTTAAAAGCTAACGGCGGGGAAAAAATCTATAGCCTTGATAATATTTTAGCAGAGTCAATTGATGGCAGCGGCTGTAACGAAGATTACGGTTTACTTGGATCCAATAAGGCGACAGAAGATAGCGTGAAGCTTTTCCCACGTAACTGCCAGCCAATCGTTGATAAAATTCAAGCAGAGCTGAAAGAAAAAACTGGCAAGACTGTTGAAGTTATGGTTTACGGAGATGGCGCATTCAAAGATCCTGTCGGTAAAATTTGGGAGCTGGCTGATCCGGTTGTATCACCAGCTTACACTTCTGGTCTTGAAGGAACTCCTAATGAAGTAAAGTTAAAATATCTTGCTGATAATAACTTTGCAGACTTAAAAGGCGAAGAGCTTAAACAAGCGATTTCAGAATACATTAACAACAAAGGTGAAGATTTAGTAGGAGCGATGGAAGCTCAAGGAACAACTCCACGAAAACTTACTGATCTTATCGGCTCTCTATCTGACCTGACTTCAGGAAGCGGCGATAAAGGAACACCGATTATCTTTATCCAAGGTTATTTTGATAACTATACGAAATAATATAAAAAAGGGGCTGTCCTAAACTAAAGTGTACCCTTTGTAAAGGACATTTTTAA
>NZ_JACWFE010000002.1 GCF_019749375.1 Bacillus sp. S/N-304-OC-R1 | reverse complement strand
TATAATAATGAAAGACTACAAAAACGATTAAATGGCCTTAGCCCAATGGAATATAGGGCTAAGGCCGCTTAAGTCACTTTTTATTATTTCCACTGTCTATTTGACAGGGGGCAGTTCATTCTCACTGCAGGGCTGTCTAAGCTAACCAAATATTATCTCTATAAAGATTAAGCATTTCACCACTATATTTACTACCTCACAAAAAGGATTCTACCAGAACTACTAACATCTAAGTATTTTATACACCCTTCCTAAACAGTCATGACACTCGCATGTTCAACTTCCTGTATTACTTCAACGATAACGTCAATTCGTCCTCGCTAATTACTAAAGGAGGAAGCAAACGAATAATATTCCCATTCGGTCCGGCTGTTATTAGGATTACCCCTTTTTCTTGACAGCGGCGAACAACATTTTGAACAAATGCAGGAAATGGCTCTTTTGAATTTTTATCTTTCACAAATTCAATCGCAACCATTGCGCCAATCCCCCTAACCTCACCAACGTATTCTGAATGAAAGGTTAGCCTGTTGCGGATTTGATCACCAATTAAATTGGACCGATCTAATAAATTTTGCTCTTCTATCATCTTTATTACATTTATCGCTGCTACACAACTTAGTGGGTTTCCCCCTAGTGTTCCGCCTAATTCTTTTACTTCAGGGGAATCCATAATTTCACTTCTGCCGCTGACAGCACTTAATGGCAGCCCTGCAGCTATTGATTTAGACATGACTGTCATATCCGCTTCTACATCAAAGTTCTCCATCGTAAACCATTTTCCCGTTCTTCCAAAGCCTGTCTGAACCTCATCTGCTATCAATAAAATCCCATATTTTACACAAATCTCATGTTAGCCTTTCATAAAATTTTCAGAAAGAATAATGAACCCTCCATCCCCCTGAATGGGTTCAATTATAAAAGCCGCAATATCATATGGATCAACATCATTTTGAAACAATTTATCAATTTGTTTTAGAGCGTTTTCATCATCCAGTTTATTGTGATAGTAATAAGGGAAAGGAGCCCTGTAACCATCAGTGGAAATCGGGCCAAACCCATTCCTAAATCCCTTCACCTTCCCTGTTAGTGTCATCGCCAACAGGGTTCTTCCATGAAATCCTCTTTCAAAGGAAATTACTGCCTTTCTTTTTGTAAACCTTTTAGCAATTTTAACTGCATTTTCTACAGCCTCTGCACCACTATTAAAAAAAAACATTTTTTTAGGAAACTCACCTAGGACTAAATTATTTATCTTCTCAGAAGAACAATTGAAATTGTTAATTGTTTCTCCTTCAAATTTTTCATAAACAAATGACTTGCAGCCTGAAATCATAAACAGGAAATAAACTAGATATCGTTTGAGGAAAAGAAAAAATTAATCAAGGGGTAATTGAGAGGAGAACTAAAGAGGTAGTACCTGCATTTCAGCAATGCAATTATAAACATCAGTATTCTACACAAAGTAAGAAAGTCCTTCATTGGGACGGGGGGACAGGTACACTGTCCCTACTCTTCATATATCATTTTTCGTGTCATTCCACCGTCTACAACGAGATTAATGCCGGTGACAAAGTCGTTTTCCTTTGATGTTAAATAGAAGCATGCCTTTGCAATGTCCTCTGGCTTTCCAACCCGCTTGGAGGGATGCTGTTCGTGGTCTATTTTTCTTAAGTCCTGAAAGTCACCAGTCTCAATCCAGCCTGGAGAGATGGCATTTACCCTTATTCTGTCATCACTAAATGACATGGCAGGGCATGGGTTAAAGCAACGATGCCGCCTTTTGAAGCTGCATAGGCTTCTGAGTTTGGTTCTGACATTAGCGCTCGTGTAGAAGCAAGATTAACGATTGCTCCACCATTACCATTCCGCTTCATATATTTTGCCGTTTCCCGAGAACAAAGAAAAACACTTAGAAGATTGGTGGAAAGAACATCATCCCACTCTTCAATTGTTAGCTCATAGGGTGACTTTCTTTTAGAAATCCCTGCATTATTTATTAGAATATCAATTTTTCCATATGTATCATTCGCTGCCCCCATAAGTCGAACAACATCTTCCTCCTTCCGGACATCCGTTTGAACAAAAATCGACTGCCCTTTCTTCGCTCTAATTTCATCAGCCACCCTATTTCCTGCCGCTTCATCAATGTCAGACAAAACGACCATGGCTCCCTGCTCCGCATAGACCTTAGCCAGCTCCTTACCAATCCCATTCCCCGCACCAGTAATCACTACCACTTGCCCTTTAAAATTCATAGGTAAACCTCCTTGAATACAGACCTTTGAGTCTACATGGGACAGAGGGATGTGTTCCTAGTCCTAGCAATGTGAAAAATCCATAATACATGATGTGTACTAAGTATACCTCAACATCATAAACCATTAGATTGTCTAGAACAGGCTAAATGATGTTGTGTTTTATGAGGGAATTTGGGACAGTGAACCTGTCCCCATGTCCCAAAAAAGCGAAGTCAGAAACTTCCCGACCTCGCCTTTTTAGATTTTTACAGGTTCTCCATAAGTGCTGTAAAAAGTTCTTTCAGATTTGCTAATCGCTCTTCGCTGCCTTGTTTAGAATCACTTCTAACCCCAAAGTAATATTTAATCTTCGGCTCCGTTCCACTTGGACGCACGCATATCCATGAACCGTCTTCAAGGAAGTATTTCATGACATTGGACTTTGGTAAATGCAGAGCTTCAGCCCCTTGGCCATTTCCAAAAGTTCTTTCCCGTTTTAAATAATCTTCTTGAGAGGCTATTTTAAGCCCGCCGATGTCCTTAATCGGCTGCTCTCTAAGCGCATCCATTGCCTGTTGTATAGCACGGACCCCTTCTGCCCCCTTCTTGGTAACAGACACTAAACCTTCCAAATAATAACCGTGACGATCATAAAGTTCATCTAATACATCAAGTAGAGATTTCCCTTTTTCCTTATAAAAAGCAGCCGCCTCAGTAATTGCAAGTAACGCCTGCAACGCATCTTTATCTCGAGCAAAATCCTTTATTAAATATCCATAGCTCTCTTCATACCCAAATAGGAACGAAAATTCGCCTGTTGCTTCATAGTTCTTGATCTTCTCGCCAATAAACTTAAAACCGGTTAACACATCTTCTGTAGATACACCATAATGCTCTCCGATTACGCGCCCTAACTCAGAAGTAACTATCGTTTTAAAAATTCGCCCATTGGCAGGAATATCACCGTTCTCGTGCATTTGAGATAATAAATACTCTATTAATATCGCACCTGTTTGATTCCCAGTCAGCAATTGATATTCATCATTTTTACGAACTGCTACCCCTACGCGATCTCCGTCAGGATCTGCCGCTAATAAAATATCCACTCCGTGCTTTTGTCCATCACGGATGGCAAGCTCAAATGCCGAAGCTTCCTCCGGATTTGGTGACTTCACTGTCGGAAACTCACCGTCTGGCTTCATTTGCTCTTCAACATAGTAAATATGCTTATAGCCTGTATGAGCAAATAAATCACGAACTGATTGTCCCGAAGCTCCATGCAGCGGAGTAAAAACTGCTCTTAATGAAGAAGCTTCCGCCATACTTGGATGTTTTTGAACCGTTAATAATTGCGCACGATAATCCTCATCTAATTCTTTGCCGATGATTTCAATCATTCCGTCTGCCTTTAATTCAGCGAACTCGCCAGAAGGAACCGCCAGCTCATCCCCCACATTGTGTACCTGCCCGATGACAGCATCAGCTTGCTCTAAATTAAGCTGTGCCCCATCTTCTCCATACACCTTATATCCGTTATATTCAGGCGGATTGTGACTAGCCGTCATCATAATTCCCATAAAAGCATTCAGCTTTCGAACAGAAAAAGATAGCTGCGGAGTTGTCCGCGGACCATCATATAAATACACCTTCACTCCGTTCCTTGCTAATGTTGCTGCCGCCTCCTGTGAAAATTGAGGTGACTTCCTTCTGCTATCAAAAGCAATAACGACACCACGTGACATGGATGCTGCGCCTGAAAGCTTTATGTACTCCGCCATTCCTTGCGTAGCTTTTCTGACAGTATACGTATTCATTCTATTCGTACCTGCGCCAATTTCCCCACGCATGCCGCCCGTTCCAAACTCTAAATCCTTGAAAAAAGCATCCTTGATGAGAGTCTCATTATCTCCAAACGTTAGTAATTCATTTTTTAATTCAGGCTCTAGGCCTTCGAATTGTAACCATCTATTATAGGACTGCTTAAAATCCAAAATAATCCCCCCTAGAATTCACTGCTCGTCATGTTCCCTTACATTATATCCCGGTTTAATTTAATCATATTTCCCTTGTATACTTCAACACCGGAGAGGATTAGCTAGGAAATAGTAATGAAGAAACAGACGGGTTCGTAGCCTAAATTGGAAACGGAACTTGATTACGCTATATTATATTCTTCATAATCTATAGCAGCTTTACCCAATTTCCCTATTTAAAAAGGGGACAGTGTACCTGTCCCCCCGTCCCATTATTAAAAGCTTTTAAAGTTTAAAAATTCATCCTGGACTACGTATTTCCCATTCCCTAGGTCGTACATACCCGGCACATAACGGTATACACGGTATTGTTCTCCCTTTTTCAATATACGAGGTAGCTTTTGGGTTTTATTGATCTTTTCCCATACGACCGTGTCTTGTAAAACCGTTACTTTTCCAATTTGACCTGGTCGCAGTTCAAGGCCCTTCCAAATTTGCTTTGTGCGTTTTGACCCTGTGGCTGCGTTTTTCACTAGCATCGATTTGGATGGAGTTTCATATTTAATCGCACCTGTCCGTTCAACCCAAACGTCCCCACCTAGTCCAAGCATCGGTGAAATTGCTTCATATGCTGGTATTGTTTGTCCTGCTTTAAGTACATCCACTTTTTTCAATCGGTTGTTAACTAATTCATATAATGGTACTGACTTCTTAGCATTTAAACAGCCGATTGCATTAGCTATATCTTTCCCGCACGCTTTTCCATCAAAGAATGCTTGAGCTCCGTCCATATAGACAATCGCAAAGGTACTGAATTTATTAACATTGAATGAGAGTCCTAATTCGCCATTGTTCTTTAATGAAATCACTTTTCCTCGTAAAACTTCCTTCGTCCCATCGCTATGTTCGATAAAAACAGTCAAATTATTAAGGACCTTTTCACGCTCATTTGCATCTGCAGGCAAGCTATCTTTTAATGGCAATACAATAGAAACTTCACGACTTTGCATATTTGTTTCAATTTCCATTGGTCTTCCCAAAACCTGAACAATTTGATTTTGTGCGATTTTATGAACTGCTTCTTCCTTCTTCGCCCGTTCTTCTACTTGCTTTTGCTGTTCCTTTGATTTGAGCGGAACAACTCGGAAGTATAAATTGTCATTGAAAGAAGAAATTGATTCTGTTGGAATCGAAATGATCGCATTGTCTGTTGCAATTTCAAGCTTCATTTTGCCATTATTTAATTCTCTTAAAGCGGACTTCGGAATCTCAACCATAACCTCAGATACTTTATCATTTGTATCTGGAATCACAATACGTGCAGTATCCACGCCTTGTTGTTTTGCTTTTTCAACTGTATCTTTGGCAATTGCTTCTGACATGGAAACATAGTCTTTAACTTTGCCGTTAGCTTCAGTTGTACGTGTAATTGGTGTTTGAGTTAAGTTTTTTCCATTTTCACCTTCTACGTCAACCTTGATTTGCTCAATATTTGCTGGCGGTTGAGATTGTTCACTCTCATTATCATTCAATACTGGAGGCGGAGTTGGAGACTGCTCCTTTTGAACGGTGATTCCCCCCGTAGAAATGGAAAATTGATTTGTAATATCTTTTGCATCACTATCTGAAATAGCCACATCCTGAAGGGTGATATTATAAGTTTTTAAAGGAGCACTTTCTTTAATTTTAAAGGTTGCATAAATAATTTCATTTTTGCCAGCGGGAATTGTCTTTCCACTTATATTACCAATTAAAACTTTCCCTGTTTCTACTTTGGAAAAAACAGAAAAACCATTCAAACCCGAACCTGATTTAACTTCTCTTAAATCTAAAGCACTTGAATCATATTTAATCTGAAACTGCATGGCTGCTACTTCCCCATTGCTTGACAATATAATCGGAAGGTTCACCGTTTCGTTAGCCTTTCCAGTTTTCGTTCCGGCAATTAATTGCCCAACATTCTCTGAAGCATGTGCTGGGGAAAGGCCAATCCCTATCGCTAAAATGACTACGATTAGACTAATTGCCCATTTCTGTATCATTTTCAATTTTCATTCTCCTTCTCTTTGAAAAATTCACTTGCATGAAATCATTTGTTTTTATTGTAGTAGTTGCATCTCGACAAATTCTCAACAATTTTCATCACAATACAACAAAAAACCCTCTCTCTATCAATAGAAAGCGGGTTTTGAAATTATCTATTTATGTCAATTAGGTTTTTCAATTTTCTATGGGACTCCTCCTTTAAAAGTTTAGATAGCTCTGTTTTGTTGTGTTCATAGATAGATAATGCTTCTCGCCCTTTTCCCTGGGAGATATACAATTCGATTAAATCAATTATATATTGCTCTTCCCAAGGCTCTATTTCGATTAGCTTTTCTAGTGCTATGAATACTTCCCTATTAACAGTTCCTGATGGCCGCACCTTGTCAATATAACCTTTTAAAATTTGTGAAACCCTTCTTTTCAGGTTTTCCCTTTCGCCAGTAGACCAAGGATAATCCTCCTCAGCTAGAAAATCTCCCTTATAGCAAGTTAACAATTTATCTATATCCTGATTTGCATCAGCTGCTTTATTTAAGAGACTGTTTAGATCTTTAACATCATAATCTAACTCGATGACAAGTGAATATCTTTCATCCTCATACTTAATTCCTTCGGGAAAGCCGCGGCTTTTTAATTCCTTGCGAAGATAATATACTGTCGTGTGCAGCATAGCCGTTTTTCTTTCCAATGATTGCTCAGGCCAAAGCTCCTCCATAATATTATCCTTATGTACAGGCTTCTGACAGTATATAAGATAGGCACAGAGTTCTTTCACTTTTTTGGTCCTCCATTTTACTAGCTCATTCCCCGATTTAAATGAAAAGTTTCCTAGAAGATGAGCTTTGAAAAAGGATTCTCCTTTAGGCAATGAATTACCTTGATTCTTTCTTTGCCGAACTCTTTCTACCGTTTTCTCCAATCTTTTTTTTTCAATAGGCTTCAGGATGTAATCTGTGGCACGCACATTAAAGGCATCAAGAGCATATTGATCATAGGCAGACACAAATACTATTTCTGTTTGCTCTGCAATCGTTTCTAATTGTTCAGCTACTTTAATTCCGTTCATTTCATTCATTTCTATATCTAAGAAAACAACATCGGGTTTTACAATTTCTATTTCCTTTAAACCGTCTAACGGATTCATAAATTTTCCCGCTATTTCTATGCCTTCTATTTCTTTTAACATGGCCTCCAATAAAGTTAATCCTAGTATTTCATCGTCTATTAATGTAGCTTTCAGCACGATTGCACCTCTCCCTGTTTTCTCCCCATTGAAACTGGATTAAGCGGAAATTTTATTTCTACAGTAGTGCCGACTCCTTCCACACTATAATAGTGAATGGAAGCATCCTCATAATACTTTAACCGTCTTATAATATTATGAATAGCCACTCCTTGTCTTTCATTCTGTTCCCCTGATATCAGTTGGTGTATCTCTTCTTGGGATAAGCCTTTTCCATTGTCGGTAATCTGAATAATAGCCATTCCCTTTTCCTCTTTCACGCTCAGGGTTACCTTTCCGCCAGCATGCTTTTGACTTAGGCCATGAAGAATGGCATTTTCTACGATGGGCTGCAGCAATAATGGCGGAATCAAACTGTTTATTTCCGCCTCCATTCTAATTTCCCAATTTAGCTGATTCGGAAACCGCACCCTGTGAATATTAACATAGGATTGCACAAGTGAAAGTTCCTTTTCCAGCGGCACAAGCATATTCGTATTCTCAAATGAAAAGCTTCCTCTTAAGAACTGAGCAAAATCCGTAATCATGGAACGGGCTTTATCCAAATCTATGTAGCTCAGTGAGAGGATGGAATTTAGTACATTATAAATAAAGTGCGGCTTAATCTGAGCCTGTAAAAAGGCCATTTCCATCTTCGTTGCAGTCTGTGCAGATTCCTTCATTAATAAAAGGTTCCGAATTCTCGTCTTTAACTCAGAAGAATCTAGTGGCTTATGAAGAAAATCATTGGCACCTGATTGAAATGCAGCAACCATATCCTCTGGGCGAACGGCTGCGGTTAGCATGAGGACCGGAAGCTCAGAAGGAAGATAGGATTTCCTTAACAGCTTACAGACTTCATACCCCGACATTCCAGGCATCATAATATCTAAGATCATTATGTCTGCATCTCGATGTTTTTGTAATTGACTCAATACTGCCTCGCCGCTGTCAACTGCGATAATGAAGTATTCCTCATCTGCTAATGTATCAATTAACACTTTTAGATTGACATGATCATCATCTGCCACAATAATCTTTTTCTTGCCGGTTTTCTCCACTACATATGGAATGGCTAATTGAAGGGAGAGCTGATCTCTCTTCTCCTTTTCGGATGTCTTTCTTCCCGACTTAGGAAGTGTAATAAAAAAGCTAGTACCTTCTCCAACCGTTGATTGAACAGAGATGGAGCCACCTAGCAGATCTACAAGCTCCTTCGTTACACTAAGCCCTAACCCTGTACCGCCAACTGAATTTTCAAATTGCCGAAATGGTTCAAATAAGGTCCCCATATTATCAGGAGGAATCCCTACACCAGTGTCGCTAATTTGGATCACAATACTTTCTCCTTGTGCATAGCTGCTTATTTCTACATAGCCGTGTGATGTGTATTTAATCGCATTCTCAATCACGTTGTATAATATTTGTCTAAGTCTTTCCTCATCTGCAAGAACTGTCTGGCCACGTTCAATTTTATTAAAAATCTTTACTTCCTTTTTCAACATATAAGCAAATGTTTCAACAATCATATGTGTGGATGAAAATAAATCAACTGCAGTTATATGAAGCTTTAGTTCGCGTTCCTTTAATTTTGAAAAGTCTAAAATATCATTAACTAGAAGAGACAAACGCCTTGCAATATTAACAATTAACGTCATCTTTTCCCTCTGCTCATCTGTCAAAGCGTCTGTCCTTTTATCCAGCAGGGATTGTGAAATAGAGATGATCCCATGCAGAGGCGTTCGAAATTCGTGAGAGGTCTTCGCTAGTACCTCATCCTTTAATTTATCTACCTTCATTAATGCCGTTGTTAATTCCTCTTTTTCTAAATAGGAATCTGTAAATCGGCCGGAGATAAACAAGGACAGCATAGCTAAACAAATAAACGGCAGCAAAGGCGGCAGAAGGGTAAGCTCCACATTTACCATGACATTTAGTGTGCCAACAATGAAATAAACAAATATGGCCATTGAACTCATTAAAAGATAAATGGCCCCTTTAGCACGCCTATTGATGGCAATAATTTCGATATAAAAAATAAAAACGAACACTAGAAAAATATAGATAGAGTAATAGATTTGCAAGGTAGAATTAATAGATACAGGCAGTAGAGACGTGAAGCTCAGCGTAATGCCTGTTATGTATAATGCTTTTGCAATTTTTCTGTGGGCAAAATCTTTCATTTCTTGATAGAAATACAACAGCATAAATAGACCGATAATAATGCTGGAAATAGATTGCAGTCTCTCAAAGATTTCATATGGAGTATTGGGAAAAACAGAAAGAAAAACTTTCTCCCCGTGGCATAACGTATATAAAGCATTGGCAAAACAAAACAAAGCAAAGTACAACTGCTCAATCCTAATTCTCGCATGAAAATAAGTCCCTAAAAAATAAATAAACATAGTTGAAAAAGCTGCAATGGTTACCCAATCATAAGCAAGAGCGTTTTCCCTCATGGATCCAATCCCTGCTTGGTCCCCGAAAAAGATGGAACTAATAATTCCCCCTCCAGAGGCATAATCAAAATTAGCCACATGCACAAGTACTTCAATTTCTTTACCCTTAGGGGAAAAATACGCAACATAAGGGATATTATGCTGTACATAGGTTCGCTTCTCATCCGGCATCCCACTCTGTCCCACCAGTTTCCCATCCACGTAAACTGTGTTTGACATGCGAATATTGCTTGTCTTAACACCAAAGATTTGATTAGGATGACTGACTAAAATTTTCAGCCGATATGTACCTTTCATATGCCTAGGAACTTCCTTCCCTTCTAGGCTGTAATTTTTCCACAGGGATGGCACGGGAACTGTATGAACATTCTGTTGATCAAACTCCTCAGGTTTAACAAGCTTGCCCGGAACAAACTCCCACTCCCCGTCCAACTTAATTGGTCCAAGTTCTGTTAATTCGTATTGGCGCAAGTCTAAAACTCCATCGATAGCCTTAACCTCAATGACTTTATCCTGATGAAAAAAATATTGATAACCGCTTAATGCAATAAGTAAAATAACAATCAAAATTAAGAACTTATAGTGCTTTATGTTCATATATACTTCCTAACCATGGCGGGAAACACGGGGACAGTTCTTTTGCTTCCTTACCATACATATTTAAAAATGATGTTTCTCACCGAACTCTAGGTCGATATTTTGATTTTATGTCCATTCGGGGTGGCTATCAATAACTTTCGGTATCTAGGATAGTTTATTTTTTTACTCCTGAGGAAAAAGCGTGGGTGCGGTTTTTTTGCTTCCTCTGTTAAGAATTTGTTGAGAATCAGGTGCTAGGCTACTAGTAAAGAATTCCTAAAAGTCTATTGTATTCCAATAATGCAGGAATTTTTATTGAGAATATATTCAGAGGATGTGAAAGAATAAAGACTCGTTGCCCATTGATCAAACAAAGCTGCCCCAGTATTCAGGTGATGCTTACAATTACGATAACTAAGTTATTAAAGGGTAACGCCGACGCAGATGGCGATGTCGACATCAACTTTTACTGGCAACTAGTAGCCAAACTAAAAAAAGCTATATCTAATGCACAAGCAAAATGGAATGCAGACCTAAATGACGTTAATAAAATTCCCCTTAGTGAATAGTTGGAATTGCCAACTTGTTACTGAATAACACTTTTCCTGAGATTTAAGGGGAAACCAGAGGGACAGGGTTCCTCCTTCCCTCTGCTTTAAACTGTAGGGGCTACAGAATAACCCAGGACCAACATTCACCGCTTTTCTGAGGAATTATTAATTAGAAATTGTTTTATTATTACAATGTTTAGAGGGAGATTGATATGAGAAAAGGAAAGTCATCTTGGAAAGTGGTAATATGGTTGACTTTGTTTAGTATAGTCTTAACTATTGTCACACCAGTACAATTATTTTTTGACTCAACATCAGCTTACGCAGCAACGACACCGCTGAGTGAGGACTTTGATAGCGTATCGACAGGAACAGGCATTTCATCACCTCAGATCATAAATGATTGGACGTTTAGTATGGTTAGTACCGTTGGGGGGGCGCCTAGGACTCAAATCAGAAAGGTAAGTCCTAATTTTACGAATGACTTGTTATTTTTGGGGAATTTTCAGGCTTCAGCAAGTGAGTACGGTCGTGTTCAGTCCAACACAGGCGCATTCAAGCTTAATTCATTTCAGGTCATCGAACGGAATAGTACCCCAAATAACTATCGAATAGTAGGATATCTTATAGGAAACCTGGTAGATGGGGCTGAAAAGACCTTTAGTCCCCCAACAGGTAGTTTTTACACAGTAGATGTATCAAATGATCCTGCTTGGCAAAATATTGATGAGTTTCGAATTTATGCGAATGAAACAATTAAGCTGGATTTTGACGATTTAATTGTTTCTGAACCAGTTGTTGCAGACTCAACAGCACCAACTGCAGGAAACGGCGGTGAGATTTCTTCAGCAGACATTACTGCATCAGGTGCGAAATTGATCTGGGCAAAGGCAACTGATGGCATTACAGCTCAAAGTGACTTAGAATATCAAGTCTATCAATCTGATAGCAATAATATTGATACCATTTCAAATATTGAAGAAAACGGGATATTGTTAGGAAGTGGATTTACGAAAGATATCTCAAGCTTTGATGTTACTAGCCTATCCCCAAACACAACCTATTATTTTAACGTAATCGTTAAAGATCAGTCCGGGAATAAAAGTGCTTATTCAATGAAACAGGTAACAACCCATAGTGAGGTGTCTGTACCCGGTATCATCGTAACCATTGGCAATGTTAAAATTGGCAAAGGACTTACAGGAGAAATTCCAGTTTCAATCAATACCCCTCCTACAGGAATAGGGTCATATGGAATTCAAATAGATTATGACCCTGCTGTTCTAGAAATATTGAAGATTATTCCGAATAGTCCTGATGATTTAGGCTTTTACTCAAATATTCCAAAGGAAGAAAATTGGTTTAAAGCTGGATGGGTTGATATTTTTGATGAGGATTCCCTCATAACGAATGAAACAGAGTTATTTAAGATTAAAGTTAAGGTTAAACTCGGTGCTGAACTAGGGAATTCTTTCATGACTGTTGATAAAAGTAAAAAAGAAAACCTTAATTTTAATGATTTTGATATAAAAGATATCCATTCAGATGTAATAAATGGTGCTGTCCAAGTCGTGAACAGCTATAATGTACATTTTGAAGTTGACGGTGGCAGTTCAATCGATTCTCAACTTATTCAGGAAGATAGAAAAGTAAGTAAACCAGAAGATCCAATAAAAGAAGGGTATTCTTTTGCCGGCTGGTACAAAGATAATGAATACACAACAGAGTTTGATTTTAATACTGCCGTAAACGGTGATATTACCTTGTACGCAAAATGGGAAAATGAGAGAAGCTCGGATGCAGCCTTATCGAATTTAACAATTTCACCATTTGCATTTACAGAGCCTTTTGCATCAGATAAAGAAAATTATTTTGCAGCTGTTCCATATGGCACTGAAAAAGTGAACGTTCATGCAACCGCAACAGATCCGAATGCATCAATTAGCATTAATAATATAAATTCAGAAAGTCAGGAAGTAACCCTTGATCCCGATGGTTCGACTACTATTTCTGTATTAGTGACCGCTGCGAATGGAACCAAAAAAACCTACACAATTACTGTAAACGAAACAGCTTATGAAGCAAGCTCCAATGCCGATCTAAGTGCATTAAGCTTTTCAGACCAAATTAGTTTAACTGAATTCTTTGATAAAGAGAAATTAAATTACGAAGCAAATATAACCCAGCCCCCTGCAGGCCCAGTAACACTCACAGCAACAAAGTCAGACAGCAAAGCTCAGGTAGCTTATAAACTAAATGACGAACAATCTACAGACACATTAGAGTTAAGCCCAGGTAAAAATAAAGTCGAAGTAATTGTTACTGCAGAAGATGGAACAGTAAAAACATATACTGTCATGATAACAGTTGGGCTCAAAGGAGATGCCGATGTCGATGGGGATGTCGATATTTTCGATTGGCAAGAAACCGCACGCTTTATTTTAAATAAAAAGAAGCCAAGCTCTCAAGCGAAATGGAATGCAGATATAAACCATGACAATAACGTAGGCATTGGCGACTGGGTGTTAATTGCAAATATGCTATTAAATTAAAAATTTTAAAGAAAGCTAACTCCGCATTTTTTTGGGAGTTAGTTTTTTGTTTTTTGTCGTCTTATGTCTATTTGTGCAGAATTTGTTGAGAATGAGTTGCTAAACTACTAGTAAGAAATACCTAAAAGTATAAAGGATGTGAGAAAGTGAGGAAAACTTTATTTCCTTTCGTGAAGAGAGGATTTCTAGCAATGACATGCGGAGCATTAGTTTCAACCATTTTGTTAGGAAATATAGAGGGAAGCGATATAAAATATGCTGAAAATATAACCCCCCCGCCGAATATCACATTTGCTCCTAATATGGAATGGGCAAAGTCAAAGCTTGCTGTCAATGATGACACAATAAGTATTGATTTACACGGGCATTTTCAAATCGCAGGAAGCTTAAGCATAGTCCATGCAGATTCCAGTAACAATGGAGCCGCTGCTGTTGAAATGAGCGGACAAAACCTTCACCTAATCGTTCATTCTAGTGGAAAATCCACCATTAAAATTGAGGCAGAAAATTCAGCGGGAAACACTATAATCGAAACATTCCATATCCAAGTTGATAGAATGGGCGACGGAGATGGGGATGGTGTGATCACCTCTGCTGATATTCTATTTATTAATCAGATTATTAGTGGAAGAATAACAGTTAGTGAGGAAGAAAAGATTAAATATGATATTGATAAAGATGGCGCCATTACTCGTAATGATGCGATCAAATTAAAGGATATTTTTCTTGCTGGTCCAAATTATCAACCAAGCTTTGATGAATATTATATTAAGCTTGAAGATATAAATGACGCTCCCGTCGCACAAAATGCGAAGGTTAATGGGACAAGCAGAGTTGGCGAAGTAGTAACTGGCTCTTACCAGTATAGCGATATAGAAAGCGACCCTGAAGGACATAGCCTGTTCCAATGGTATCGCGGATCAAACGCTGATGGTTCTGATAAGGAACAAATTAGTGGAGCAACGCAACTGACATACACATTAACAGACTTAGATAAAGACAAATACGTATTTTTTGAAGTGACACCTATTGCAAGCAAAGGAATAAAACAAGGGAAAACAGTCATCAGTGCAGCAAGCAATCTCATTACAGCTGTTCAGTCTACCCCTCTGATCTTAGAGTCATTATCACCACAGGATGATCAGGTTGAAGCGAGTCATACCGATGATTTTACAATTACTTTTAATAAAAATGTGACTCCGACAAATAAGCTGATCAAAATCGTGAAAACTGGCAATGTCATAGCCCAGTATCATGCTAATGACACACAGTATGTGTTTATCGATCAAAACAAAGTAACGATTAAAAATCCTGGTCTTGCCCATAACAGCCAATATTCGATTGTAATTGAACCTGGAGCTTTTGCAGATGAGGATGGATCGGAATTTATCGGGTTTTCAGATGATAGCGGCTGGAATTTTAAAACAGTGAATCCGGTACCTAATTTATTGATCTCCGAATTCTTGAATGGCGGAAATAATGAGACGGGGATTGAGGTTTATCTCCCAGAAACAAGCGGAATCTGGGTACCTTCTAATTATAAATTGGAGGTTCATCAATATAATCCATCAAAGGGAAATAAGAGTGTTGTTTCCATCATGCTACTCAAAGGCGGAATGAATATTACTATTGATGGCCGTTTTTACGAGCTTATGGATAAAACAAATGCACCATACTTTAATCATGAATATTATTTTGACGAAGTCATTACCGCATTAGTGTTAAAGGATGAAGCAGGTAACGTGATCGACCTTGTCGGAAATCCAAGCGGAACGACTGATATTTTGCCAAAGGGACAAACAATGGTACGTAAATCAGGTATTAAAGCCGGAAATAAACAATATCACACTAATGAGTGGGAATCGCATTCAGGCAGTCAATTATTCAATTATTTTGGCAGTCATACTTTGGAATAAATGAGGTGAAGCCTAAGATGTCTTTTCATAAATATGCAAAATGTCTTCTAGCTATTTTGCTGATAAGTGTTGGTTTAAGTCAATCCCCCTTCAAAGCCTTAGCGATAAACAATAATTCTATGGAAGTATTCATTGGCAGTGGCCATGTACAAACATACGAACAAGTTACCGTTCCAGTAGCTCTTCATAACGTTAGTAAAAATGTTGCCGCCTATAATATGCAGCTAGATTTTAATCCGGCGGATGTAGAGGTAATAGCTGTAACCCCAAACTACGGAACAAGTGGGAGCCAATGCTATAACAGCGATTCCTCCTGTTTTGACTCCCGCTATAGTAACAATGAGGGGTGGATTCGTGCTATGTGGGTAGATGAGTCAGGAGGAAACAACCTGATTTCAGCGGATACACAGCTTTTTGAAGTAACCTTAAAGGTCAAAAATGGACATGTAAGCCAACCGCTCACAATTGATTCAACAAAAGCTGCAAACCTACTATTCACAGATGATGAGATTAATCCAATCTCTGTGGCAGTTAAAAATGAGGAACCGTCAGTGAATAAAGGTCTATACATGGAAAGCCAGGCTGTTCAAGCGGGACAAACCATTACCGTTCCTCTTTTATTAGAAAGTGATATAAAACCTGTAGCTTTACAGTTTGACGTTCAATCTTCTTCTGCCCTTGCGTTTAAAGGAGTACAAAATTCGATTATAAATAATGAGCTAACAATTGAGTCACATATGCAAAGTAATGGAATAACCAGGGTTCTTGTTGGAAGTTCGAGTAATAAGGAGATTGAAAATGGCGAAGTGGCGATTTTGCAATTTGAAGTTGACGACAACCTTTCAAGTGATGAAATACTTCAAGCAACCTTAAATAAAATTAAAATGGCAGATAAATCGGGTCTGGAAAAGAATTACTCCGAACAGTCAGCGACTTTTACGATTAAGAAAAATACTAATGCAAATTTAAGCCAACTCTCTCTGTCAGGCGTTGTTTTCAATGAGAAGTTTTCACCAAATACATTAACGTATTCTAGTAAACTTCTTACCCCGCCGAATGAACCTATTGAAATAACAGCAATCAAGGCAGACAACAAGGCAACAATTAGTTATAAGTTAAACGATACATCCGCTTCTGAAGCGATTATTCCTGTTCCAGGAAAAAATAAAATTGACATTATCGTTACTGCTGAAGATGGTACAAAAACGACCTATACAGTTAACCTTATAGTCGGCCTTAAAGGCGATGCAGACGTGAATGGAAAAATAGATTTGAATGACTGGGTCGCCATGTCACATTTTATCGTCGGGAAAAAGACACCAAGTGTACAAGCCAAATGGAATTCTGACCTTAATGATGATGGGGAAATTTCCTTAGGGGATTGGGTTTCGTTGGCTAATAGATTGTTAGAGCAATAGATAGAAAGACACTAAACTAGAATGGAAGATGAGAATGAAACAAAGTAAATTATTGATTTGCATAGCAATTATGATGATGGTTTTAGGGATGATACCGCAAAAACCGGTTGAAGCAGTGGAGGGGGAAACGCCTGCCGATTTTACCTCATTAGAATCTGACTGTTATGATCATAATAAAAAGAAACCTATGAATCCATGTACTTCAGGGGATTGGCAATTTTCAATAATAGACATGAATGGATCTTTAACTATGGATGGTACCACTATAGGTCCTAGTTCTTTTAATAATGGGATTATGTTAGAAGGTGAACCTTTTGTAGGTAAATCAATTGCCTCCATTAAATCAGCTAAAGGTGCATTTAAATTAAATGCATTCACCATTAATAACTTTCAGTTTAATAATATCAATGACTTAATAGTAACAGGGTACAAGGATAATACCTTTGTTCCAGGAGCTGAAAAAACATTAAAAATACCTGAAAATTCTTCTGGTACAAAGGTTACCTTTAATGAAAATACATGGAATAATATTGATGAACTAAGAATTAGTCTGAAAGATGAAGAAGCATATATGTTATCAATTGATATCCTAAATATTGATGTGGATGATCCAATTGTTCCGGTTGTTCCGGTTGATCCACCAATGCCATTGGAAAAAGTTCTAACTCCTAGTTTAGCCCTATCAGTAGCTGCGGAATGGACAGCAGTAACCCATGCAACTGGTTATAATGTGCAATTGTATAAAAACGGTACTCCAATAGGGTCTAGCATCGATACAATTGAATCAAACATTAACTTAATTAATGAAATTCAAAGTGCGGGACCTGGACTATACAAAGTAACTGTTCAGGCAAAAGGAAATGGTACGACATACACCGATGGGCCAGTTTCAGAGGCTTCAAATGAAATAGAAATTATAAAGCTGCCTATAGTTAGCAATTTATCATGGAAGGGCAATATCGCCAAATGGACTGATGGCGGCGCTGGCCCTTATATTGTTCAGTTATATAAAAATGGCGTTCCTATAGGACAAGCAGTGAATTCGTCACAGAAAAGCTATGATTTCTCTTCAGTTATTACTAGTGAGGGTCTTGGATCCTATACATTTACGGTAATTGATAAAGGCAATGGCACATGGATTCTAGATAGCGACCCATCAGATGCATCCGGTACGAATAATATTACAGCAGGAAAATTAAACATAATCGATAAAACAGCCCAAGCTGGAGAAGCAGTTGATATTCCAGTTGTTTTATCCAACGGAAACGAGCCTGTAGCGATTAAATTTAACATTGGTTTCGATACCAATAATTTAGAGTTTATCGGAATCAAAAATTCCACCGTTCATAATACAGGGTTAATCTTAGGCAATTCGGATCCACAAGAAAACGGTGATATCCTTACTCTTGGGGGAACGTCAAACAATGCATCTATCACTGATGGTGAGGTTGCTGTATTAGAATTTAAGGTAAAAGATGGGGTTGCTGGAGGACAAGATGCTCTAGTAAATTTATCTGGAATTGAAGTTTCAGATATTAACGGTAAAGCTAGTCAATACTCGAACAGCTCAGCAAAAATTTCAATCGAAAAAAATAATAATGCAGATTTAAGAGGACTAACCCTATCGGAAGGTCTAATATTAAATGAGACTTTTAATAAGGATAACCTAAATTACACGGTTACAATCCCTAGAGATATGCAGTTAACTAGTTTCACTGTCACTCCAATAGTCGATTATAGCAGGTCAACTATTACAGGTAATGGAAATGCACTTACAAACAGTCAGACAAGCTTCCCGGTAATTTTTGATGGGATCAACACAGAGGTCACAATTGTGGTTACATCAGAGAGTGGCAATTCAAGCAAAACTTATACGATTTCAGTTACAAAAGAAGCCCCAAAGAGCTCAGATGCAAATTTAGGCCATCTATCACTTAATGATCAAGAGACACCTATTGTAGACTTTTCAAATGGCCTTGCTAATGGAGAAACAACCTTTACCTATGCTTTGAATAATCCAACAAGGTATGAAGTAGATGTTAAAGGATTCCAATCAGATATGAAAGCGACAATGGCTTTAAAGGTAAATGGGGTTGTTGTTCCATCTCCTCCTTCTGTAACACTAAAGCCCGGATTAAACAAAATCGAAGTGACAGTAGCTGCGGAAGATGGGGTAACAGTAAAAACCTATACTGTTTTTGTAACCCTTGGGTTAAAAGGTGACGCAGATTTAGATGGAGATGTAGATATTAACGATTGGCAATTGGTTGCGAGATTTATACTGCATAAGTCCACTCCGAATGCACAAGCAAAATGGAACTCCGATTTGAATGACAATGGTGAGATATCGATTAACGATTGGGTAGGCATTGCCAATATGCTGCTCGATAACAATAATTTAAATTAAAATAAATATGGTTCAGGGAAGCAAGATGGCCCTTGCTCCCCTTTTCCTTTATCAGCTTCATGCACTGAGAATTTATGTGTTTCTAATTAATACACAAGAATTAGGATTGCTCTCCCTTTATCCCTTCTGCAGGTTAACCCAAAAAGCACAGCATTAACCATGCTTCCTTCACCTAAGCGGATATCTTAGAACAAGCTGTTTCGTTCTATTAGACTTTAACGTTTAGAGACCTTTTGAAAGTTAGGTCTTTTCTTTGTATCAGCCAGTTCAATTGGGCTTTCATCCACGCTATTTTTATTTATAAAACTGAAACGATTGCTCTTATTTCAAAATAAAAACAGCCAAGGACCTTGGCTGCAAACTTTATTTACATTCAATTTTTCCGTTTTTAACATTGTCGTTTGGCGAATTACCTGTCCCAATTTATAATTTAAACCGATTCACAACCTCCTGCAGTTCTCCTGCAATATTGTTCATTTTTTCGGTTAGCTTGGCGGCTCTTTCCATTTCGGTTTGCTGCTGGGCTGCGGACGCGCTGACTTGTTCAGCGGATGCAGCGGTTTCTTCTGATATAGCGGATACGCTTTGAATCGCCTCAACCGCTTGTTCTTTTTGATTGTTCATGTCCGTTAATTTCTGAGATAACTGCACAACATATTCACCGAGCTGTTTAGCAATTAGAGCATTATGTTTGAACGAAGACTCTGTGTTAGAGACAGACTGATTATTCACTTCCATCAATTTCATGTTCTCATTAATCAGTGCAACCGTCTGCTGAGATTCATCCAGGATTTCCTGAACCGTCTTCTGGATAATATCTGTTTCTCTTTTCGATTCCTCAGCAAGCTTTCTTACTTCTTCCGCTACAACAGCAAAGCCTTTCCCATGTTCCCCGGCACGGGCAGCTTCAATGCTGGCATTTAATGCAAGCAGGTTCGTTTGCGCTGTAATCTCATTAATCGAAGTGATAATCGCATCGATATCAGCAATTTTTTGTGAAAGTGTCTGAATTTGCTGCTGAACCTTTTCATTCATTTCATTTGTAGCTCCATTATGTTCGCGTAGCTGGTTGACCTGTTCTATTCCTTTTAGAGTCGATTGTCTTGCCTCATGTGATAATTGGTTCATTTCATTCGACAGGTTAGAAAGCAAATCAATTTGGCCGGCCAATTCAGTCATTCGCTGGTTTGTATGCTCCGCGTCCGCTGATTGCTGTGAAGCTCCCTGTGCAATTTCTTCTACTGCCGACGCTACCTCTTCACTAGAGGCAGAAACTTCCTCGAAAGTATGAAACACTTCATTAGAGGATTGATTTAA
Organism: Bacillus sp. S/N-304-OC-R1; assembly: GCF_019749375.1. Lineage (GTDB taxonomy): Bacteria > Bacillota > Bacilli > Bacillales > Cytobacillaceae > Cytobacillus. The sequence continues at coordinate 27,185 of NZ_JACWFE010000002.1, read as the reverse complement.
ATGAATTGACGAGTGTCTGACCGTATGAATGGCAGCGTTCGTTTTTTCTAACATATCATTAAACGCAATTGCCACCGTTCCAATTTCATCTCTGCGCAGCTTGGATTCATCTACTTTATTTGTTAGATCACCAGATGCTGCAACTTCCATTGCTTTTCTTAAATAAGTCAATGGCTTTAACTGGCGATGGATAAACATAGATGAAACAAACGCCATTAGCAAGATCATAACGATGCCGGCTGCAATGGTCAACATAACAATAGAATTAAAGGTTTTAAGAATCGTTGACTTTGTAATAACCGTCTGCACGGACCAGACTTCATCAAATCCATCTATTGAAACAGGCGCAATGACATTAAATGCCTGCTCCTTTAATTGCTTAGATTCAATATAAAAATTAGCTGGTTTTCCTTCCAATAAGCCTAATTTAATGTTTTTCCAATCGACGGCATCAGCCATATTGGTACCAACCAATTTCGGATTTATACTATTGGCCACTACAGTTCCTTCATCTGTAATAATGCTTGCAAAGCCACCATCAGGCTTCATATTCATGACTAATTCATTTAAATAATCTACCGAAAAGGCAGCTGTCAATACCCCTAAAAATTGATTATCCTTCGAAAGCAAGGGAACAGCCATCGTAGTCATACTAATCTCCTGATCTCCTACTTTATATTCTAAAGGCTCTGTCAAAATCATCTTCTTCTCTCGTTTGGGAACAATATACCACTGTCCGTTTTCTTCTGAATCATAGCCTAGAATCGGTTGGATACCAATGTCGCCGCCTTTCTTGAACATATACGGAATAAAACGCTGCTGCTTATCCACCAACATTGGATCAACAGAAGAAATGTCAGATAAAACCCCTTTTTCTAAAATAAGCCCCATACCAATAATTTCTTTATTCTCAGCTACCACATTTTTTATCAAATTCATTGCATCTTGCGGAGTTAATGTACCCTCTCTTATTAGTGCTTCTAGCGAATACTTGCTTGTTGTTAATGTCTCTCTTGTTTCATTAAAATGAAGCGCTATTTCAGAGGCATAAACTAGCGTATGTTCATTCGCATTCAGCTCGGCATCTTGAATGCTTTTATTATATAACTTAACATTCGTCACAATGGAAGATAGCAGGAATAATAGTAAGAAGAGTCCTATTATTAACCCTGACAATCTCCACGCTATACTTTTTGTTTTCTTCATCTGTTTGTTTTCCCCCAATATAAGATTCATATCACTTTAATGTAATCGGTATACTGATAAAATATTTAATAGGGGAGAAAAAATATTTTTCAAGGGTAACAAACGGCCTCATTAATAGAAAAAAGCAACTGTCCTTACAATTCGTAAAGATAGTTGCTCCTGAGCAATAGGCCATAATCCCCATCTCATCCAAGCGGATACCTAAGCATGGGGGTGTTTGCGTTCCTTTTGAATTTCTACATTCTGAGGACGTCTAGGAAACGATGCCTTCCCTTTATCCGGACCGGTTATCGTATTACGCTCGTCCAGCTCATCCCCTGTTACTTCGATTGGTCTTTCATCCATGAAAATACCTCCAATTGTTTTTCTAGCTGCGGTATTAGTATTCCAAAAGCGGTAGGTTTTAGACCAAACTAGTTTTGATTGAATGCTCTTTTTCTATGCGGAAATAATATGTAGGCAATATATCTAAAGATACAATTTTAATAATTTCCTTCATACAATAAACAATTAAGTATCTTACCTAAAAACATAAATAAACAGCATCTGGACAAACTGTTTGTTAGCAGTATCGATTTTTTCATTAAGGAGGATACCACCAATGTCTAGTACAAACGACCACTCTATTCAAAATAAAATGGAGAAAATTTTTCAACATACATTTAGATCATGGGAGAATTGCACGGAAACCAGCATAAAGGACTTCTTAGAACAGTGCCTTGAGCAAGGGATCGACCCGCAATATTGCATGAGCTGGGTAGAACAGCATAAATCACAGATACCAGATTGGCAGGGGATCTCCCAACTTTCTCTCAACTGGGTAAACGAGCATACTTCAACAGGATCACCAGTTTCTTTTGAGTAAAAAGGTTACATAGTCCATGTAAAATTCCCTTACAAAAAATTAATGGACTCTATCTTAACTAATTTAGCCCCCATAATATATATGGGGGCTAAATTAGTTAATGCAAATCTTTATCAATTGGTGTCTTTATCCCTTTCACCCGAAATAGTCCTTGGATAGCAGGCGCTATCCCAACAACAAAAAAGATTATTCCTGCCAAAAAGGAAGCCGCTATCCAGAATGTCATTCCAAATCCAATTAATTTATGGGCCCCTTTAAAATAGGTAACCTGCGGTGTATTTATATAGGAAGACATAATGGCAGCTGTCATATGCTTAGACGCGTACAAAAAAGCTGCAATACCAATGAAAAAGCAGCCCACAGACGTAAATCCCTTATTCATCCCTACGCCTCTTTTCGTTTTTTTATCCTATTTTAGATTGTTTTTGGCACAGTTTATCTGTCCCTCTCTATTTATAAAGCTCTTTATAAGCTATAACTTTCAAGGCCATAATTTCTTCATCTGTTAGTTTGCCTTCCATTTCTTGAATGATTTCTTCTTTAGAAATGGTTCCTTTTTGGACTTGTACCCGAATATCATTTAGTTCTGAAATACCGACCTTTTTGATAAGCACTTTTGTAGCCTCTTCTTTTGTTGTAAATGGCAATTTGCTGTTATCGGCTGTTTTTGCCTCCTCTACAAATGATTTGAGCTGGGGGTCGCTTTCAATCGTTTTTTTGATATTCTCTAATTCTCCACTATTTTCAAGCTCAGTGGAAATCGTTGAGACTAGCTTTTCTGATGCAATCTTTGTACCAAAGTGATAAACACCATAACCAATTCCGCCTAATAAAATAAACGTCACAATTAAAAATTTTAATAATTTCATCATTCACACTCCTAGATAAAAAAAATTACAGGGTCCTCACAAAATACTTCAACCATCGCCTTATAGCTTCTTATCTCATTCTAAGTAATAACCACTTCCAATAGAAAGTGACCTTTATTCCCAATTCTCCCATATTATTAGTGAAAAAGCACTTTACAAGGCTTACTCTTCAATAATGTTAATGTGGATGTCACCAAGAAATAAACAGACCTTAAAGAGTGCTACTAGCCATATGGAAGTAGGCAAATTAAAACAAAAATAACCTCCCGCAATGAGAGGTTAAATTTGTTTCAAATCTCTTACTAGCAGAAGAGATAAAGGTTTTTAGTACATAGTAAAAAATTTTATGGAATGCATATTCGTTTCTTAACATCCCCTACTATTTATGAACATTACTTCACTCTGCTCCAATAAACACGATTTTGGGACATAGTACTACGTCCCCTATCCCAATTAAATAAGATCAACCTTCAATTGCCGTAACAGCCATTTAGGTACAACAAATCGCGCTGTGATGAGGGGATCAACAACTTGGCAGATTTCTGCTTGGCCAGCAGCACTTAATAGCATAGTTACTTCACTTATAGGCATACCTGTTTTGTCTACGAGTCGATCGACCATTTCTTCAGTTGCCAGTTTTACTGCCTGGTCTAGTGTTTCTGCGGAGACGATTTGTGTGACAACCTCTTCATTTTCAAGCATTGGGTGTTGAAGCTTTACCCCTTTTTGAACCTCCAAAGTGACTGTAGCCTTACCAGGAACCTCAATACCAGATACACTAATTTCTCCATCTCCCATGGCAGCGTGGAAATCACCTAATCCAAATAAAGCCCCTTCTACAAAGACGGGGAAGTATAGTGTAGCACCCTCTGTAATCATCTTGTTATCCATGTTGCCGCCGTGTGGCCCTGGAGTACCACAATTGACACCGTCTCCCTCTGGCGCAACCCCAATGACCCCAATCATCGTGTTCATTGGAATCTCAATCTCGTTAAATATAGCCTTTCCATCTCGTATAGGGATTATTTTGGACTCCATCTTGCCAATTCGATGCCCCATTACACCCAAATTTGGTCCAACTACCATAACCCCTTGATTCCCAACCTCTAGCTTTTCAATTTTTACTTTTAACACATCACCAGGCATCGCTCCCTCTACGAAGATAGGCCCTGTCGCTGGGTTAATCTGATTCCAGTCAATTTCTGTAACAGCTGTCTCACTAGATTCGATCTGATCCTTAAAACAATCGTATGTCTCAATTTCCAGTGTAGTACCTGAAGGCACCGACATAACTGGTTTGTGATTTTTGTTAAAATCATAAATAATCCCTTTTTCTCGACTTAACACTACCATTATAAAAATTCCTCCCCCTAAATCGATAAATGGAGTGGAACATAGGGGAAGTGCCCCTTATTCCACCATCACCTTAAAATTTATGGGACAAGAAACACGTCCCAATGTCCCAATAATTCGCTGCTCTTTCCCTATTCACCTTTTATCCCCGATAAGTAATATAGGCTGTTCATTAATAGTTGATAGTGTGTGTTGTCTGCCATTGCATGCTCTGTTCCGCAGTCTCCAAATTCGGCATGCGGAGATATGAGAACCATATGTCCCTTTCCATAAGTGCCTTCAATAATAGCAGGGGAACCTTCTAAATGTTTCTTAAATCTTTCTTTCGTAAGTGGGTTCGACCACTTCATCGCTTCAATTGCGATTGGATTATTTTCCAAGCTCCAGGATGGCAGTTCTTTTCCTGATGCAATAAAATCCTTATATCGTGCTATAACTTGGATATTTTCTAAATGCAGGATTTCAAATGCTGGACCTTCCCAATAAATCATATCAACCGTACTAGGACTCCCCATTGCTAATCCGAAGGTTACAGGATGTCCAGGATCTTCAATCTCAACGCGTACAAAACCAGTCCCTGTTCGCCAGTAATCCAACCCGCTCAAATCTGTAACCGGCAGCATATTGAGCCATACATCGTGGGCTAGTGTATCCTTCATCGCAGAAAGCGGAAAATAACTCCCTGCACACGAACCAAGATATAAGCCGCCATCTTCAACAAAGGACTTGATTTCATTAAAGCCGAGTTCCCCTAATCCCTCATAATACGACTCCCCCGCATCTGGTCCTCCCGGAACAATTAGAATTTCATAATCTTTTAAAATTCCAGACCTCACATCCTGATCAGAAATAATATCAACCTTAAGTCCATAAGCATTAAAAAATTGAATAAACGGCTCTGAACAAAACGGAGCGCAGTTCATTCCATCTAAAAAAGCAATTTTAGATTTTAGTAAAAGACGCTCAGCTTCATGTACCATCCCATCCTTTAAGGTATCTGATTTTACCCCCTCTAACACAGCTTCTCCTTTTACAATAAAGCTGCCGGGATAAATAAAATGTCCTTCTGGAAATTGCTCTGTTGCACACTTTGCCTTTTTCTGAACGCGGTATACTTCTTCACCCTTATATAGCATTCTATTAATCTGCTTATAAACGTTTGAAAGCTTTCCCTGATATGTTGCAAGACCCAGTCTTGTCATCGGTATTACTTTATACATTTAAAATACCCTCCTATTCGTTATATAAATGGCAGGCAACTAAATGTCCTGGTTTTACCTCTCTTAAAGCGGGACTTTCATTCTTACAAATGTCCATACACTCACTGCACCGGCTCGCAAAGCGGCAGCCAGCTGGTAAATCAATTGGGCTCGGCAAGTCACCCTCAAGGATTAAATCTTCCTTTTTTGCCTTAGGGTCGGGAATAGGGATTGCAGCCATCAAGGCTTTTGTATAAGGATGCAAGGTATTTTGATATAATTCCTCTACTTCCGCCATTTCCACTATTTGCCCAAGGTACATAACTCCAACCCGGTCACTTATATGTTCAACGACGCTAAGATCATGAGCAACAAAGAGAATTGTTAAATTTAATTCATCCTTTAGCTGTACCAATAAATTTAGGATTTGAGCTTGAATGGATACATCAAGAGCCGAAACTGGTTCATCTGCCATAATAAATTCAGGTTCTACAAGCAGAGCACGTGCAATAACAATCCTTTGCAGCTGCCCGCCGCTAAATTCATGGGGATGACGGTCCAAAGCATCTACGGGTAAACCAACCTTCTCTAAAATCTCCTCCATCCGCTTCTGTTCTTTACCACTTGCAAGCTGATGAACCTTTAGCACTTCCATAAAGGTTTGTCTAATAGTCCTGCGAGGATTTAATGATGAATGCGGATTTTGAAAAACCATTTGCATTTGCCGGCGCAATAACTTTAACCTTTTAGAATCTGCAGAAGTAATGTCCTCATTATCGTATATGACTTTCCCTTCACTTGGCTCAACGATTCTTGTAATACAGCGTCCTAATGTCGACTTTCCACATCCACTTTCCCCAACAAGACCAAAGATTTCACCCTTTTGAATGGTAAACGAAACATCATCAACAGCCTTTAAAATTTGCGTATGCTTACCGAGAAAATTCCGCTTCCCCGTAGGAAAATACTTTTTCACATTTTCAACCTTTAAAAGCGTCTCCGTCATACGACTGCACCTCTTTCCGAAATTAGGTTCTCGGCATGATGACAAGAAACTAAATGCCCATCTTTCATAGAGCGCAAGGATGGTGCCTCCCTTTCACATACATCCGTTTTATACTGACAACGCGGCGCAAAAGCACAGCCCTTAAGCTCCAAATGTAAATCAGGCGGGCTTCCTTCGATTGGCTGTAACGTTTTCGATCTTCCCCCTAATTTTGGAATTGAGGCAATGAGGCCAAGTGTATATGGATGCATCGATGACTCAAATATCGTATTTACATCACCGCTTTCAATAATTTCTCCCGCATACATGACAGATACTTTATCACACACTTCAGCTACTACCCCAAGATCATGAGTAATCATTAATACGCCCATATTAAATTCCCGTTGCAATTGTTTAATGATCCGAAGAATTTGGGCTTGAATGGTTACGTCCAATGCTGTCGTAGGCTCATCAGCGATCAAAAGCTTGGGCTTACACGCCAAGGCAATTGCGATCATTAATCTTTGCAGCATCCCTCCGCTAAATTCATGAGGATATTGGCTATATCGATTTTCTGGCGAGGGAATACCGACAAGCGATAGCAATTTAATCGATTCTTCTTTTGCCTGCTTTTTATTTAATTTTTTATGATAACGAAATACTTCTGCAATTTGTTCTCCAACAGTCAACAATGGATTCAACGAGGTCATAGGATCCTGAAAAATCATCGAAACAATATTCCCTCTGATATGCTGCATTTCTTTTTCTTTTTTCGATAGTATATCAATGCCATCTAACTGGATTTCGCCCGTAATAGAAGCTCTGCTAAAATCAATTAGTTTCATTATGGACTTTGCCGTTACACTTTTCCCGCTGCCGCTCTCTCCGACAAGTCCCATAGTTTCGCCTCGTTCAATCGAAAAATTAACAAATCGAACCGCATGGGCTAGACCTCTCTCCGTTTTAAATTTTGTTGATAAATTCTTAACCTCGATAAGCTTCGTCATTCTTATTCCTCCAATCATCAATAAGCTGTTCCGAATGAAAAGGTTAATTACACCTTTCTCTGCTTTGGATCAAAATGCTGTTGTAGACCATCGCCAAATAGATTAAAGGCAATAACCGTTATCATAATGGCAAAACCTGATGCCAAAGCAGTGTTTGGAGAAATGAGAAGATACTGTCTGCCTTCCTCTAGCATTGCACCCCAGTCAGCTGTCGGAGGCTGAACACCTAATCCAAGAAAGCTCATCGCAGCTAAATCCAGAATGGCATAGGCTAAATCAATAGTGCACTGTACGACTATAGGCGAAATACAATTTGGTAATATATGAATAAAAATTATACGAAGGTTCGAGAAACCTAAATTACGTGCTGCCTCCACATAAGTTTGTTCCTTTTGTACGAGGGTAACGGATCTTACCACTCTCGCAATCATAGGAATGTAAACAATCCCCAGCGCGATAACAGCATTTTCTAAGCCTCTTCCAAATACCGCAACGATAATGAATGCAAGAAGCAATGCAGGAAAAGCCAATATAACATCAAATGCTCTCGTTATTAGACTATCAATTCGGCCGCCGTAATACCCGGCAATCAACCCTAAAGGAACACCAATAACTGTCGCAATCCCAACAACAAACACAGCACCAAGAAGAGTAGTTCTAGCGCCGAAGATTACCCGGCTAAAAATATCCCTTCCCTGCTTATCAGTACCAAATAGGTGCTCCCCTGATGCAGGCTGCAAAGACAAGGATAAATCTTGATCATTTGGACCATACGGAGCAACAATTGGAGCAAAAATCGAAAGCAGGACAATCATGATAATCACAACCCCTGCTGCAACTGCTAAATAATTCTTAAAGAAAGAGGATCGAAAAAAAGGCCTTTTGTGCTTTGCTGCTATGGCTATGGATTGAGATGGTTCTATCTGCGCCAATGCAATCACCTCCGAAAATATTAATATCGAATTCTAGGATCAATAACTGCGTATAATACATCTACTAAAAGGTTAATTAAAAGGAAAATCGTAACCATAAATAGGGCTGTCCCCTGAACAACTGGATAATCGCTTGTTTGAACCCCATTAATAATTAAACTCCCTATTCCACCAAGCCCAAATGTATACTCGACTAAAACGGTCCCTACAACTAAAAAGCCAAGCTGCAGTCCTGTTACCGTCAGTAATGGAATGAGTGCATTTTTCAACCCGTGCTTAATGATAATGACGCTTTTCGGCATTCCTTTTGCAATAGCTGTTTGAATATAATTTGTGTTCAATACCTCAATCATTCCGCTCCTCGTAATCCGTGAGCTAAGAGCAATCATATTCACTCCGAGAGCAAGGGCAGGCAGGAATAAATATTTAAAGTTCTCAATCACGTTATCCCCTGTCCCAAACGCTGGTAAAATATCAAGTTTATAAGAAAATAAAAGTACTAGTAAAACCCCTGTGAAAAATACAGGAGATGAAACCCCACTCAGAGCAAATAATGAAGATACATAATCCACCCATGTATTCTTTTTCACAGCTGCAATAATCCCTAGGGGCACTGCTATTAAAAAGGTAATGGCTGCACTCATAAGTACGAGCTGGATGGTTAATGGCAAACGGTCAGCGATCATACTGGAAACTGACTGTTTCATCTTAAAGCTTTCTCCTAAATCCCCCCGGATAGCATCTTTAATCCAATACATATACTGAGTGACAATATCTTCGTTCAAATGGTATTTCTCTCGTATACTTTCCAGTACCTCAGGCGTCGTCTGTTTGCCCCCAACCATTACTAAAGCAGGATCTGTTGGGCTTAAATGGGACATCCCAAATATTAAAATCGAAACTAAGAACAACACAGGGATTAGAAGCAATAACCTTCGAACAATATAAAAAAACATCACTACACCACCTTTATAATAAAATTTTATCTATTAAACTTTTGAAAACACAATTTGACTTAACCTCCTATTGATATAATTTTCCGAATATTAATAATTATTTTAACAACATCCTTACCTACATCTTTTAAAAATTTAATCATTATTTCTTAAATATTTAATTCATTAGCAGTTCTTAAATGTTAGGACATCCAACCTGACAATATAAAAGGCTGTTTTCGTAAACTTTGTTGTTTTAACACTAAATAGTGAACCGTTCCTTTCCGCTTCAGGCACGCAACGATCGCGGGGAGGAAGTCGAGCCTTCTCGCTGTTCCGTCTGCGGGGTCTCGACTTTCCTCTATTTCCCGCAGGATATTGATTAACATCCTTGGATTAACACCGCACGACAAAATACGGATGTATTTTGGAGGAGTCAAGTGCCTTCCGCTCCAATCCACTATGCGTTATCAAGATTGTAAAAAAAGAAACAATCTTTTAGAAAACAGCCAAATAAAAAAAGCCTTCCATCATGTCATCCTTTGACTTCTGGAAAGCTCTTTTTGTTAACCTGTGGATTTAGCCCTTATGAAAAACCTCTCTTTTCTCATATGTTTTAATCGATCCTGCATAATGGAATATCATCATTATCATGAATGAAAATAGAGTGCTAACTACTATTGCAATCATAGTTGAATATAGTGCGGTTAGAATAAAGGCAATTAAGACTCCCACTGAAAACACAAACCGATTGATAAGATGTTTATGTGACGGCCAAACGATCACACCTAATAAAGGACCCCATAACAATCCGAAGAAAAGGAGAATATCAAGGAGTGTGATTTTAAAAGTTAGCACGATAATTAAAGGTATAACCACTAAAAGGATCGATATAAATGGCAGTTTATCTTGGTAACGTTTCTTAAAGTTATCCCAAATAACAACACTTTGGCTTATTAAAAGAAAGAAACAGGTGACATATAATATCGTCTGACCAAAAGCGCCGCCAAATTGATTGATAACAAGGACACTTACTTGATCACTTAATTCGGGCCAGATGGCTTGAGCTTTTGCTAGAAAAGCAAGAGACCCTATTGAAATTGGGACAACTAGCCAAATTAGGGACGATACAAGATATATTCCGAACTTAGCCGTACTCTCATTTTTCATAAAAAATAAATGATAAAGAATTTGATGAGAAAGGAAAATAACGCCTATAACAACAAGTAACTGCCATGTCAAATGGTTATCAAAGCGCAGCATGTCATTCGCCAGAAAGTGCAGCCCTGAATAGACTGTCGGAATGCTTACTTTCAAATACACCAACGTAGGAATTAAAAAGGAAAAAATTAAGCCTAGAATAATCATACATACATAAAGCCAATTCCTATTTTTACTTTGTAGGAACATGATAATAACTACAATAAACAGAATGATGGAAACATTAATAATGGATAAGAAGTTTTGAAACGACTTCGAAACAATCACTTCAACGACATTAATGGTACAAGCGGTAATCTCAAATAATAGTAAAACATAAATTAGACTTTTAAATTTTTCATCCAATAGCATATATCGGTGTCGTCTTTGCAGAAAGTAAATGAGCAAAAATGACAAAGCACCTAAGAAAGAAAAGCCGAGGAGGCCAAAAACACCATGCTCTATAGCAATTTGAGCTGATAATAGGAAGATGACAGGAGTGATCCAAGCAGCCAATTTATTAAGCATTTTTGTCGCCATGATCCGTTCACCCAATTCCCCTTTTATATTGGCTTGGCGATATACCGGTAAATTTTTTAAAGCTAACAGCAAAGTATGCTGGGCTATTAAAGCCAACCATATCGGAGACAACCTCTACATTATAATTTTGTTTTAACAGCTCCTTAGCCTTATTGATTCGTACATTTAATAGAATCTCCGTAAATGTCTTCCCCTTCTCTTTTTTCAAAAGGCGATTTAAATGAGAGACACTAACATGGACTGCTTGCGCCACATCAGTTAAGGTAAGGGCCTTGTAATAATTAGTTTGAATAAATTGCATACTGCGGTTTACAATGGATTCATCCTTCGTATCCATATATTTCAGAGCATCCTGATAAGAATTCTTTAATTGATTAGACACTCCATAACCGTAAACAAACGAATCCCCTAATTCAATTTCTAGCTGAAGGATTTTTTCCATCGTGATTTCTAAGTTTTGTTTGCTTGTAATATACAAAAAGACATCCCCGATAGGCTCAGGAGTTAAATATCCCTCTATCTGCGAGAAATAGTTTACGAAGTTCTCCTTCCAATTTGCAAGCTCACATTTTATGGTGACAACGACTTTTGGAATAAACGTAAAGTAACGCAAAACCTCACTATTCGGAAGATGTCCTTCTCCGTAAATTAAATTTTCCAATAATGATTGTTTGAACAGCATATTCCTAGACCTTTTTTCATCCCAAAGAGTACGCAGCTTCATAAAGGTTTCAATAAAGTCTTGTTTACGGAAAGGCTTTAATAAATAGGAGCTTGCCCCTAATTCGATTGCCTTTTGGGCATATTGAAAATCACTATAGGCAGAGACGATGGCAACAACCTTATCCGGCCAATCCTTCCTAATAATCTCCAATGTTTCTAGCCCAGATAATCCTGGCATTTTTATATCTAAAAAAATCATATCAATTTGTTCGTTTTTTAAAGTATCTATAGCGTCTAGACCGTTTTCAACAAGAATCACATCTCTCTCGCCAAAGTCATTCAGGATTTTCTTTAGATTTAGAAGTTCTAGCGGTTCATCATCAACTAGCAGAATTTTCATACTCTATTCCCTCCTTAAGCGAAATGAGACAGCTAGTCCCTTCTGAAGAACTAACAATAGCTAAGTCAGCTGCTTCACCAAAAAAATGTTTCAATCGCAAATAAGTATTTTTAATGCCAATACCAAAATCCCCTTCCTCTCCTCCACGTTCTTTCCATTGATTAAAGTGTTCAATCTTTTCTATTGGCATCCCAACTCCGTTGTCCATAATTCGAATTCGCAGCCTGCCATTGCTTTTATAAGTTGAAATCTTAATGAACCCTCCTCTTATATTAGGTTCGATTCCATGCTTACAGGCATTTTCAACCAAAGGCTGAATAGTCAGCATTGGTATTTTAAAGTCATCTAAATCCTTACTATGATCAATCTCCCAATTTAATCGGCTTCCAAAACGCAGCTGCTGAATTTTTAAATACATTTGAATACTTTGGATTTCTTCACTAACTTTAACAAGCTGGTGATTTTCCCTAATGGTATACCGTAATAGCGAAGAAATGGCATAGACTGCATCCTCAGCTTCATGGTTTTTATTAAGCCTAATTAACGAGGTAATGGTATTTAATGAATTGAATAAAAAGTGCGGATGGATTTGGGAGGCTAAATGACTTAACTGTGCTTCTTTTAATAAACTTTCTAATTCTGTTTTCTTTTTATCTATTTTTAAATATTCATGTTCTTGTTCAAATATAAGAAGGGACACAAAAATCGTTAGTCCGGCTATACCGCCAACAATTCCAAAAACAATAATAACTGTGAACATAGAAAGTGACAAAACCATTCATGATTCCCCTTATTTTGTCAGAATATTATATTAATTACATCATATATCTTTAGACCCAAAAAAGAAAGAAGAGATTTTTACAAACCTCCCCTTTCTTAGGAATTATTTCAATTTCATATTTTTAGTAAATGCATCCCAATACCAGAATGATGAAATATTATAGCCTTCTAAATCTTTGTTCGAGGCCATTATTTGCTTTGGATGATCAATCATAATCCACGGTGTATCCTCTGCAATAATTTTTTCAGCTTCAATCATCAATTCTGTTCGTCTTTCATCATCTGTTAGTACTGCTTGTTCATCTAGGTATTTATCAACCGTTGGATTGCTATAATTAGCAAAGTTAGAACCGCCATCCCCACGATTATTTGAATGGAATACAGGCTGGAGATTTCCTACAGGATCCGGGAAATCTGATCCCCAAACAATCATTAATATATCGTAATCTCTAGCACCACCAAATGCCCTAGTATTTAGCTCTTCATTTGTGACCTTCTCAATTTCTAGATTGATGCCCAGTTCTTTAGCTGCAGCTTGTAGAGCCAACGCAGAGTTTAATCTTAGAGTGTCACTGTCAGTAAGGATTGTAGCATTAAATCCATTAGGAACCGATGACTTTGCCATATATTCCTTCGCTTTCGCTAAATCATATGTGTAATCTGGCAGTTCATTATATGCCTTTTCCCATTTATCCTCGGCAAATAACCATTGTGAAGGGCCAATTGGAACTGCCTTTGCAGGGGAACCTGCTTCTTTTACAATTTCATCCATAATTTTTTTCTTATCTAAAGCATAGTTAAGTGCTTTTCGAACATTAACATCATTAAAAGGCTCTACTTCAACATTCATAGCAATAAAGTCACTTAAAAAGCTGTCTACCATATCAATCTTTACATTTTCCATTCCTTGAACAACAGGGATTAAATCAAGCGGCAAGCCAATCGTAGCGGTAATTTGGTTTGTTTTTAAACCAGTGACTCTTGTAGTTCCTTCAGGAAGTACTTTAAACACAACTTGATTTAGATATGGCCCTCCAGTTTTATCCCAATAATTCTCGTTTTTAGCTAGTGCAATTTCAGAACCTGTTTGCCAGCTTACATATTTAAACGGTCCTGTTCCCATGACGCCGCCGTCTGGTTTTCCAAAGTTATTCTTATGTTCTTCGTAATAAGCTTTGCTAATAACATGACCACCTGTTGTAGCAGGTACATAGCGCCATAGTGTGTCCGGCTGAGATAATGTTACTTTAATTGTCCAATCATCAACCTTTTCAATCTTATCAACATTCGCATACATCCATCCAACATAGGATGCCGTGCTTGGCTCCTTTACCCTTTCCATTGAAAAAATAACATCGTCTACTGTCATTGGCGTTCCGTCAGAAAACTTTACATCTTGCCTTAGTTTATAAATATAAGTATGTGGATCGGGATTTTCCCAGCTTTCAGCTAACAACGGCTGCAGATGTCCATTTTCATCAAACTTTAATAATCCTTCAGTAATCTGTGTTACAACAGGGTTTGTTGTAAAGTCATAAGAAAACGCTGGGTCTAACGAAACGATATCACCTGGTAATCCAAACGTGACAGTCCCCCCAGATCCTGCCTCCCCTTTTTCTTTATCATTTGTCGAGGCTTTGTTGTCATTACTGCAGGCACTTAAAAAGATTGATAGTACAAGAATAACTGCAAAAAATGCTAAGTTTACCTTCTTCAAACAAATCAGCTCCTTTTTCTATATTTGATGTTGTCATCATTATGGCAACTATGAAACTTATAAAGTTTCAAATATGAATCATGATATCTTAAATATTTAATCATCATAATATTTAAAATAGTTTTATTTATCTAAATATATTGACTAATGTTTCCACCTCCCTTAATGTTATTTCCGAAAAGACATCTTAGTCGGTATTCTGTCGTACTTTAACAATGGGAGGGGAAAAAGTGCATAGGTTAAAGCCTGAACAATCTATTTATAGCTTTTCAAAAAATAATAAGCCCAAGTTAACGATTAGAAGCGGGGAAAAGGTAGTTTTTGAAACTTATGATTGTTTTACAAACCAGATTAAAACAGAGCAAGATTTTGTAACATCGATCGATTTTTCAAAAGTAAACCCAGCAACCGGCCCTGTTTTTGTAGAGGATGCTCGTCCTGGTGATATTTTGAAGGTTGAAATTCATGATGTGACAGTAAGGAGCTGGGGAGTAATCAGCACCCTTCCAGATATAGGTGTATTAGTCCATCGAGCAGAAACCCGGACAAAAATAGTAGAAATCGAAAACAGCAGAACTATACATTTTAATGAGGAAATTTCATTTGATGCAACACCTATGATCGGTGTCATTGGCTGTGCTCCCGCTGACGAAGATGTTCCATGCGGTTTACCTGGTGATCACGGCGGTAATATTGATAATCATGTGATTACAAAAGGTTCAATCGTTTACCTTCCTGTAAATGTTCCGGGAGCTTTGTTTAGTCTTGGAGATGTTCATGCCTCCATGGGGGATGGTGAAATCTGCGGGACTGGCGTGGAGACGGCAGGGATCGTGGAAACAACTATTTCTACTCTAAAGGGAGAATCCCTTTCACGGCCTTTAGTAGAAACAGATGATAGCTGGTATACTGTCGCATCAAGTGATGATACCACTCGTGCAATCCAAATCGCATGTGAAGATATGCAGGATCTCTTAGTAAAAAAATGGAATCTCTCTCCTACTGATGCCTATTTACTTATGTCGGTCGCTGGGGATGTCCAAATGTGCCAATGCTGCAAACCCTCTCCAATAGATGTAATTGCTCGATTTAGAATGCCTAAAATTAATAATATGCCACGGTTAATATAATTTTTTTGAAAATCAAAATTCAAATGACGAGGTGTTAGGAATGAAAGGTCAAACACAAATTGTTCCAATCAGCGGAGGTTTTCATGTCTGGACAAGAAAAGTGGGAGATAGCCCAATTAAAATTCTTCTCTTGCATGGCGGCCCTGGAAGTACTCACGAATATTTATTATCATTCCAAGATTATTTACCACAGGAAGGTATTGAGATTTACTTTTATGATCAGCTAGGATCTTATCATTCCGATCAGCCTAATGATCCATCGTTATGGAATGTGGAACGATTCCGGGAAGAGGTTGAAGAAGTTCGAAAGCATTTAGATTTAGATCAATTTTATTTATTTGGTTCCTCATGGGGCGGTTTTCTCGGCATCGAATATGCTCTTAAATACCAGAAAAATTTAAAAGGATTAATTATCTCTAATATGACGGCTAGTATTCCTTCGTATGTAAAAAGTATAAATCATTTAAGAAATAAGCTTCCGGCAGAAATCATTAATAAACTAGCAGTATATGAAGAACAAGGAAACTATAAACACCCAGAATACGAAAAACTTTTAGAAGAGCATTTATATAAAAAGCATATTTGCAGACTCGACCCATGGCCGGATCCTGTTGTTAGGGGTCTCTCTAACATTAATGAACAAATCTACAATACAATGCAAGGGCCAAACGAATTTCTAGTGACGGGGACTTTTAAGGACTGGGATCGTTGGGATAACCTGCAAGAAATAACAGTACCTACTCTTCTCCTTGGCGGCAAATACGATACAATGGCTGTTGAAGACAAAGAAGAAATGGGACGCCGCATTCCAAACTCCCGTGTCTGCATTTGCGAAAAAGGCAGTCACCTCTCCATGTGGGATGACGCAGATGCGTACTTTGACTATATTAAACAATTTATAAAAGACGTTGAAGATAATAAACCGGTGTCTAATACTTCGGAAACCACTGTATAAAAGCAAAATTAAGTTTCATTCGAGACTTAACCTTAGAGCTAACAATGGAGAAAATAAAAAACTCCGTGATTGTTAGCTTTTTTCGATATATAGATAGGGCCATGTGTTGATTTCCAAGTACGAATAACGCTATGATTCTATTAATTGGTTATATTGTTATTTATTGTTTTTACATAAAAGTTCATTTTAACACTAGTTAACATGTAAGATGTAAAATTATGGTAGTATAGTACAATGCCAGTCACCCTATTCCATCAAAAAAGGAGAATTAATATGTTAAGAATAGTTCCAGTCGAAATGCACCAGCAGAATATATTACAAAATCTGATTCAATTTTATATTTATGAATTTAGTCAATATCTTTCATCTATTACATTAGAAGATAACGGGCTTTATAAGCCGTTTGATTTAGATAAATATTGGACGGAAGATCAGTATCATGCTTTTTTTGTGAAGCTTGGAGATGAGTTTATTGGCTTTGCTCTAGTTGAAAGTGAAACAGACACCTCTCCAAATGCGATGGAGGAGTTTTTTATCATTAAAAAATATAAAGGAAAAGGATACGGAAAAATGGCAGCGGTTGAATTATTCAATAGATTCCCAGGAAACTGGTTTGTTACACAGGTAAAGAAAAACTATCCTGCCCAAGCTTTTTGGAGAAGTGTCATTTCCGAATATACCAATAATAAATATACTGAGCGATATGATGAAAATCGGATGTCGATTCAGGAATTTAAAAGTGGGACATAGGGTCTGGTCCCATTTGTCCCACTCTGACAGGATGTAAAGAGAATAAAAAGGGTACACTTTACAATAAAGTGTACCCTTTGTAAAGGACATTTTTAAAAAAGGCCTATGCTACCTGAAGAAGATGATTTCTGTATTGAACAGGAGTCATCTTTTTTAGGTTCCATTGATATCTTGTATGGTTATAGTGGCGGATATATTTGTCGATTTCCCGTTGAAGCTCTTCAATTGTTTTACATAATTTTATATCAACTTCATCTTTAAGATGACCAAAAAATGATTCTATAGGTGCGTTGTCCCAACAGTTTCCTCTTCTGGACATGGATTGACGTAAGTGAAAAGCCTTTAAGATTATGACTTTTGCCTCTTCATCTTTCACTTCTTGATATTTCCGTCTTTCTTCTGCCTTAGCTGAGAAATAATTGTAGTAACCACTTCTTGACACACCGGCAACCTCACAGAGGTATTTAACCATGTGTTTCAAGTTGAATTTTTCAATAATTTCACGAATAAGAATGTACTTTTGACTAATTGGAAGCTTTAGCTTTTCAGCCCCCTTTCTAACATACGAATCTTTTTTAAGAGTTCATTCTCTGCTTTTACAAGATTCATCTGAGCTTCTAATCTCGCATATTTCTCCTCAATTGTTAGTTCTTTTAATCGTGGCCTTCCAGAGCTATCTTTTCTGGTGTCTCTAAACCCCAATACGCCTTCAGCCTTATAAGCAGCTCTCCAACGTTCGGAAGCAGATTTAATTCTTTTCATTCCGATGATATCAACGTCAAAACCCGCTTCTTCAAAGATCTGCCTTGAAAACTTCCCCTTACTATATTCTGAAACAAAATGTTGTTTAAACTCATCTGAATAAGTGATTCCTTTTGAACTAACAGATTTAACATAGGGGTTTTTAGATAAAATTACGATTTCTTTCTCTGTAAAAGTCTTTTTACTCATGTTTCTCCGTCTCCAGTATGATCTAGTTGTGTTATTAAATTATATAAAAAAAGTACCCTATAGAAAGCACTTTTTTTAAGTGTCTACTCTATAGGGTACATTTTACAAAGCATGTACACTTTTTTAATTTACCTATTTGTCAATGTAATAGTAAGTTCCTTGTTCTCTCCAGCGGCCTTTGCAGTAAAGACTACGTTTGCTGAACCTTCTGCATGGGCTGTATGCCAATCTGCTAAACTGCCAAATTCACTTGCAATTTTTGCAGCAATTGCTTCAGGAGTGTCACCGGCATTTAGATTAATAGTCTTTGTAACATTAGTTACTCCGTCAAAGAAAGATACATCAAGCGCTCCAGCTTTTTGAGCGGTTCCTTGAATTGTTAATGTGCTCACTTGCTGAATCCCGCTATGCCCTGCAGAACCTTCTTGTTTTGCAAAAAATTCACCTTTAATTTCTGAACGATTGTCCTTTTCAGGAACAACAATCTTAAATCCATCGTAGGCCTTTTTAGCTTTGGAAGTAAAAACGACTTCACTGCCTACATTTGTAACATCCCATTTATTCGTTAATGAGGTAAAGGAGCCTTTTAGTGTTACATAAAAATCCTGCACAATGGCCTCTGCTACTTCGGCACCTGTTCTTGGATACACAACCCCGTTCACCACTTTTTGTGTTCCACCCATATACCATTCATTAACGTACCCATCACCATCATAAATATTGAATTTGAAGTTGCTCATTTTTGGAGCATATCCCTCTTCAAATTTATAACTATAAATAGCACTTTGCCCCTCACTTGCTGCTTTACCTTCAACAGTATTTGCTAAATTGGCGGTAATGTCATTCGGATTTTCAGGATCAGTTGGTCCACCAGTTTCATCGCCATCTACTTGTGTAGCCACGACCTCTAATTTAATATTGCCAGTCTTTCCTTGAAAATCAATATCGTTATCGCCATGTGGCCAATCAATTAAAATTTTGAAGCTTTCTATGTCATTATTTGGTCTAAAGGCAGTTGAATAATCAATATTAACCCACTCATTCTCAATCTCTCTTTGTAAAGTCATAGCTATAGGTGAACCCCCTCCTTCAGGAAAAAGCTCCCCGTCAGGAGTTAAATTTACCTTGTATTCTACCGGCACTTCCGTTTTATTCTTATGAATTTGGAAGCTATAGGCCTCAATCGTTTTCATACCAGGATATAGCTTACCATCTAAATTAAATTCAGCACTCCCAATGGTAGACCCATCTTTATTCACAGCATCTACCTCAAATTTAGCCGCTGTTGCAGTATTATTAGTACTAGTAAAGCTCTTAGAAAAATAAGCAACTGTTCCCATAATAGCAATTGCCACAAATAAAACCGCAAATAGACTTAGACTAATTTTCTTTTTCAATGTGCTTTCCCCCTATTTATAGTATTTTTAGATTTTTTGCGTTAACTTCCTTGCTTGCCTCCCTTCCACAAAACAAGTTATGTTCTTTAATAGGCAAAACCTGTGCTCAATTAGTTCTTTATAAAGAACATTAAAATAATTATATTTCTTTATATAGAATAAAACAAGAGAAAAGATATCTTTTTGTTCTTTATAAGACACATAACAAGGACGAGTGTTTTTTACTAAAGAGGAAACTATTATGAGTATTTAACTAGATTTATAATATGCAGGAAATGATTGGAGCTAAAAATAAACCGGGAAATCAAAGAAAAAGTTTTTGCTCAAACTAAAAAGTCCAAAGAACACATGCTAAAATTCACATGTTCTTTGGACAATAATAATCAGGTCAGTTGTTAAACTCTAATTCGGGACAAGGGAACCGTCCCTATTGGCTTCCATAAAGTTTGCCGACGCCGTAGACTTTTTCGAGGATGGCAATGAAGATGACTGTTATGAGTACGACGATGCTGGATACGGAAGCGATTAGCGGGTCGTAGGAGTCTTGCATTCTTGAAAATAGTTCTAGCGGCAAGGTGCGTACTTCTGGTGATACCATGAAGATGGATAGGGTTACGTTATCAAATGAGATCAGGAACGAGAAGAGCGCGCCTGAGATCATGGCTGATCGAATTAATGGCAATGTGACTTTCCAAAATACGACGAGCGGCTTGGCTCCCAGAATGACGGCTGCACGTTCAATTGTATAGTCATACCCGCTTAACCCTGTTAAGACAAACCGGATGATATACGGAACACAAATGATTATATGGGAAATGACATAACCGACCGATGTCCCGGACAGTCCCATTGGCGTAAAATAAATAAGCAATGCCACACCAAGAACGATTTGCGGTACCGTTAAGGGTGCCGTGAAAAGGGAGATAAGAAATGTCTTTCCGTAAAAATTATATTTTGCGATGGCGATCGAGCACAATGTCCCTAATATAACAGCGAAAAAGGAAGCCAGCGCTGCAAACTTAATACTGTTAAGAAAAGCGGTAATAAACTCGGGACGCTCTAATATTTTTGTATACCATTGCAATGAAAATCCTTTCTGTGGGAAGGTTGGATAACTTGTTTCGGTAAAGGAAGATACAACAGTTACAATAATAGGTAATAGGAGAAACAAGATACACATACCTGTAACAAATAATCTAAACGGCTGCATGAGCTTCATTTAACGAAACACCTCCCCAAATTTGCTTCTTTCTAAAGATCGTGTAAACATCATGACGATTACAAGTGTTGCGGCTAATAAAATGTAAGACATAGCTGAACCGAACGTCCATTGAAACAAGGTCATGATTCGTTCATATGTGACGACAGGCAATACTGGTACACCTGCACCACCCATTAAAACAGGTGTTACGTACGCACTCATTGATACACTGAAAACTAATGTTGTTCCTGCCACAATTCCAGGCAAACTAAGGGGAAGCGTGATGGAGAAAAAGGTTCTTAATGGGCTTGCTCCTAAAATTCCGCTCGCCTTCTCCAGTGAAGGATCAATATTATAAAGGCTTGTCGCAATCGCTAAAATCATAAATGGCAGATAAGCGCTCGCTAAGCCAATAACAACACCAATCTCAGAGAATAACAGCTTAATTGGCTGCTCAATGATCCCCATTTTCATCAGAAACGTGTTAATCGTTCCATTTGGCAGCAATAATAAATACCAGCCAAAGTTACGAACAACCACACTAATCAATAACGGTGAAACGACTAGCAATGTTAAAATACTGCGTACTCGTGCTGATGATTTAGCCATTGTTAAGGCAACTGGATAGCCTAACAGTAAGCAGAAAACAACTGTATAGAAGCTGATTTTAATCGTTAGCCATAACGAATTTAAATAATACGGATCCGAGAAAAACTTCACATAATTATTGAAGCTATAAACGGCATTATCGACGTTTAACCCTTCTTTTACATCAATAAAGCTCAAATAAAAGATATAAAGCATCGGTACAACGAAAAAACTAAGCACAAATAGCAAAAGCGGCAGCAAAAGCAAAAACCCAGGTAAAAACTTTTTCAAGCGATTGGAGTTTGGCTTTTTTATTGGAGGTGTTGGCATTACGACTTCTTTGTCATCCGCATGTCTGATTGTTTCCATCCGATGACCACCTCATTTCCCACTGCAAAAGCCGGGTTCATTTCTGGACAAGTAATTTTAATTGCATACTCGCCTTCGATCAACACCTCTACTTCCCAAGCAGAGCCCAAATAGTTCATCTGGACGATTTTCGCAAGATGTGTAAGCTCATGATGCTTTTCCGTTACGCTGCTGCCAACATGGATTTGTTCCGGTCTTATATATAGCTTAACCTCATCATTGACTCCAATTTGGGCATTTCCGATAATGGAATCCTTAGGCAGCTGAATATTCCATTTTTCATTAATTCGAATATGAAATTCTTCATTTTCAATACTAGTAACTGTTCCTTCCAAGCAATTAGAGCTGCCGATGAATTGAAAAACAAATTCCGATGCTGGATTCTGATAAATTTCTGTAGGTGTGCCAATTTGCTCAATTTTCCCTGCATTCATGACGACAATTCGGTCAGACATAGATAATGCCTCATCTTGATCATGGGTAACGAATACGGTTGTCACCCCAACATCCTTCTGCATCCGTTTGATTTCTGCACGTAATTCAACACGCAATTTCGCATCCAAATTACTAAGCGGCTCATCCAGCAATAATAAGGTAGGTTCAACCACGAGGGCTCTGGCGATGGCTACCCTTTGACGCTGACCACCTGATAATTCTCTTGGGTATCTTTGCTCTAATCCCGTCATTTTAACTAAAGCTAAAGCTTTTTCGATTTTTTGTGCGATGACCTGCTTGTCTATTTTTCTAAGCTTAAGACCAAATGCTAAATTTTCATAAACGGTCATGTGTGGAAATAACGAATATGCCTGAAACACCATGCCCAGATCCCTCTTATAAGAAGGGACATTATTCATTTTCTTTCCCTTTATCAATAACTCTCCTTGATCAGGATGTAGAAAACCAGCAATAATGTTTAAAGTTGTTGATTTTCCGCACCCTGATGGGCCAAGCAGGGTCAATAGCTCACCCTGCTTGATTTGGAGGTCTATTTGATTCAAAATAGTATTTTTACCATAACTCATGCTGACTCCTTGAATGTCTACATCATACTGAATATTAGGCATATTCCTATGATTCCTCCTCCTGCTGCTATTTCAGCTTTTTGCCCAGCTCTGGCACAACTTCCTTCGCAAAGCGTTCGATCCACATTTCATGTACTTCTGCAATCTTATTGAAATCTGGTGTATAGACTTTATCCGATTCTTTGATGCCAATTACAGATTCGTATTTTTCAGGAAGAGATACACCCTCTAACACTGGGTAGAAACCGCCTCCAGCAACTGCTTCCTGTGACGTTTCTGTAATAACGAAGTTGATGAACTTCTCTGCTGCTTCCTTCTTAGGCGTGTTTTTCACAACTACTGCTGTAAGCGATTGCAATGGTGCTCCTTCTGAAGGAATAATCATTTTAATAGGTAAATTACTATCCGCTAGGTCAGTAACGACATAGTTTGCTAGAATCGATACAGCTGCTGTTTCCTGCTGAATAACAGGTAATAATTGTGTTGAGTTTTTATAGAATGTATCTGAGATAGCGGCAACTTCCTTTAACTTATCAATAGCTGGATCCATATTTTCAAGGTCCCCGCCATTAGCCATTACTAGATTGTAATAAGCAGCATGTCCCCATGCGTTCGATACTTCTGGATAAGCTGTTTTACCTTTGAACTCCTCGCGGTATAAATCATTCCAAGAAGTCGGCTCTGCCCACCCATTTTTCTTAAAAATGTTTGTGTTGTAAGCAATTCCTACCGTGTATCCGAAAATCGGTACTCCATAATCACTGTAAATGTATTTTTGATCCATTTTATTTAAGTTCGGAAAATTCGATTTATCAATTTGCTCCGCTAGGCCAGCACCTGCCGCTTTAATCACATCTCCAGGCGTAAAGGTCGCTACATCAATTTGTGGTGCATCCTTTTGAAGCTCCAATTTGGAATAAATTTCACCTGATAATCCAGCAACATAGTTAACTTTAATACCTGTTTCTTCTGTGAACTTTGGTGCGATTTCATCACGAATCAGCGTTTCAATTTTTCCGCCGTTCCCCGCAACCGTGATACTTGTTACTTCTCCTGATTTTGAAGACTCTTCCTTTTTCTCACCTGCACTCTGATTGGTCACTGGTGCTTTAGGTGCTCCACATGCTGCTAATGCAAAAACCATGACTGCTAAAAGTACTAATGATAAAACCTTTCTCATTTCAATTTCCCCCTTTTATATTTGATTTCCTAATGCCTGCTTAGAAGCTGCTAGCCCGTAAACAAAGCTTGGAATTTTTCCATTGGTCATAACAAACTGAATATTTCGGAGTACAGCGAGATCTGTCAGTGGATCCCCTTCGATGGCGATAAGATCTGCACGTTTCCCTGCCTGAATAGATCCGGTAACATCAGAAACGCCAAGTGCTTCCGCAGCTAATGATGTTGCTGATTCAAGAATCTCTCCATTAGTCATTCCCGCATACGTTAATACTTCCAAGCCATCGACATATTTATCATGTGTCACATGAGGAATCCCTGCATCTGTGCCATAGATAAACTTCACACCCATTTCATGCATCCGTTTTAACTGAGGAATTCGCTCTGTAATTCGCCTTTGGTCGATCTTCCAGCTAATATTGGTCGTTGGGCAAACATATATATTTTTTTCAATTAGTTTTCTTGCTTGATCTTCATCATACTGAATACCGTTTTCTGTAAACCACGAGCAGTGCTCAATCGTGTCCACTCCCGCTTCAATGGATGTTTCAATCCCCGGTGTTCCATGTGCATGGGACGCTACTTTCAGTCCTAAAGTATGGGCTTCATTCGTTGCTGCCTGCATTTCCTCTAATGTAAACCTTGCTTCCCAAGGAGAAGATCCCTTTGTTAAAGCTCCACCAGTAGCCATAATTTTAATTAAATCTGCCCCAGCCTTCGCATGCTCTCGAACGGCTTTCCGTACCTCAGTCGCATTATCGCATTCACAGCCCATATACCAGCAATGTCCGCCGGTAGTCGTAATCGGTCGGTTTGAAACGAGTAAGCTAGGTCCTTCAGCCATTCCCTTTTCAATCGCTTCTTTTACAACTAGATCAAGGAAATTTCGTGCACCTAGCTCACGTGCGGTAGTAACCCCTGATCGCAAAAGCAATTTTGCGTTATAGATCATTTGCGTAAGAAGCTGGTAATCAGTTGCTTCCATCATCTCTTTTACCGGATTGGGACTGCCGTCAAATCCTAAATGGACATGTGCATCAATGAGTCCTGGCATTAGAGTAGCATCCCCTAAATCAATTTCCTTTGTTTGGTCATCTTTTAAAAAAGAAATCTGGCTGTATTCCCCAGCTGCAATAATTTTGTCCCCCTCGACAAGTACGGCACCGTTTTTAATTACATCTCCTGGGAAGCCTAAAATAACCTTAGCTGCTTTTAATAAGTACAAGAAAAAACATCTCCTTTTTTGTAAAAAAATTATGTTCAATAAGGATTTATAGAATTCCTGAAATACTATAACGTAAACGCTTTCATCTATGAGGGAAAGGAAAGGAATTCACTCTTATCTTTCTTGTTAACTTGAGTATCGTTATTCTTAACCTTATAAACTGAGCGTGGCCTTCCCTTTGAAAAAGGCTGCTCTTCCCCATTTATATAAATGATATTTGCATCCAATAATTTTTTTAGCATCCGATCGGAACTTCTTTTGCTAAACTGAAAATATTCCGCCAAATCTTTTGATGTAAAACCTTTATAATCACGAATTTCCCAAAACTTGATTAGCTTACTAATATTCGAAACACTTAAACCTGTTTTTTCTGAAATGCCCAATGTCTGGTCATCTTCACTGCGAAGATGGAAATCTGTTACTTTCTCATTTAAAGGTCCAATAACTAGCTTGCTATCCGTAATAATATAGCTGCTTCCCTTGTTTCGTATTTGGTCTGCGTAATGCAAAGCAATTTGAGCATTTTCTTCCGCCTCATTTGCATTAATGCCGAACCCGAAGCCCATACTCACATGAATATTTAATAACTCATAAATCTTAGATAAAATGGACAGCTCCTGGTATTGATTTGTAATATACTCTAAAGGTCCTCTTGTCCCAAAAATAATATATTGGTTATTCCCAAGATAGTGAATGGAAGCATTTATTTCTTTACCAAATTGAAGCAGCAGTTGATGAAGCTCTAACACTAATTCTTGACTGCCAAGTTTCCCTTTTCTCTTCATGATTTCGTCGTACTCTTTAATCGAGACAAATCCAACCGCAATTTGTGACTTCTTGCTTAGCATGAGCTCGCCTCGAGTATATGTAGTATTCAATGTATCTAAAATATTCTTCTGAGGAACAATCATCCGAAAGCAATTAACTCCAAGCCCCGTTAGCTTTTCATAAACTGAGTTAATACTAGTGATCACCAAATCGATTTTTCCCTTTATCCATAGATCATAATGAAATTGAACAAGCTCGTCGCTAAAAGGAAGCTCCTCTTTAATAAGCGTTTGGTACTCCTTAATAAATACAGATTCCGGATTCACCTTTAGTTCTTTTAAAACACTATAAATATATCGAGAATCATGAATATCAAACGACAACTTACTAGAATTAATACCTAAATGATGCCTCACATAATACAGTGATAGAGATACAACATATTCATCAAAAGGAATAAAAGCAGATGGAAGCTTTTTGTCTTCAATTTCTTTAAGCGAGAAATAATAAGGAACAGGACCTGTAAAAAATAAAGCATCAAAACCATAGGCTTTCCGCACCAATTCAGGACTTTCCTTTGGGTCTTCATATATGAAGGGAGTAATCTTTATATTGTCATGAGGAACACTTTCTAAGACTGTCTGCATATTACCCCTTGAACCAAAAGCCGCAATATTAACTTCCATAAAATGAATTCTCCTTTTATTTAGTGACAATTGTCTCTAAATGGTCCCTAATTAGAAATATAATGTATTGCTAAAATTGTGTCAATTCAATTTTTAGAAAATAGATAATATTTTTTCTAGTAGGACAAGGGAACCTTTCGTCCCATTTTGGACAGATACTGAAGAAAATCAGTGGAGGATGTCCGTTATACGAGGTTAGATCCAGTCCAGCTATCACTTGATCCCTTGATTCGTTTCTTCCGTTACTCAAAAAAAGGCTACAGAAAGTAAAGTCAAAAGGTAGTGACCCCTTAAAGTTAGAGTTTTTATT
>NZ_JACWFE010000019.1:9013-18325 GCF_019749375.1 Bacillus sp. S/N-304-OC-R1 | reverse complement strand
TGTGAGTTGATTAGCTCATAAATGTCTTTTTTTAAGTAAAAAGACTAAAACGTTGACGTTTCTGCTTTGTTTAGTTTTCAAAGAACTAATTTTTCGAGACAGAATAATAATATATCATTTTGTTCTCGATTCGTCAATAACTTTTTTAAAATAGTTTTTAATTTTCGTTAGCGACAAGAATAAATTTTACACGACTTATTCCTTAAAGTCAATAACTTAATTGATATTTTTTAAAAAATTATTTCCTCACTGCATTTTCGCGGTGAGATTTACTATATTACTATCATAATTTCATTAAGTCAACAGTTTAAATAGTTTTTTTACTAGAGTAATATGGCTATAAATCCAGATTCAGCGTCACTTCATCCATTTCGTCTTGCGTAATGCCGATATACCTTAGCGTTTCCGCCTGGCTCGAATGATTCAGCAGCTTCTGGATCATGGATAAATCAACACCGTTTTTATAAGCGAAGTAGCCAAATGTTTTCCGCAGTGAATGCGTGCCAATGCGTTCACGGATCCCAACAGATCGCGCCGCATCATTCAGTAGCGCGTAGGCGTGCTGCCGGCTGATTCCTCCTCCTTTTTGGCTTAAAAACAAAGGATCAGTGGAGATTGCGCCAGGCCGTTCTCTTTCTATATATCGTTCTATTAATTTTCTAGTTTTTTTATTTAAAGCGATATAACGAGATTTGCCCGTCTTTCTTTCTCTTAGTTCCAGCCGGTCCGCAGCTCCCTGTTCTTTTAAAACATCCCCTATTTGAATAGCTAGAAGATCACTGATCCGCAGGCCTGTATTGATGCCTAAAACGAACAGCAGCTCATTTCTAAGCGAGGATGCGCGTAAAATCTTCTTCATCGCCTCAATTTTCTCCCTGTCCCGTATGGGCTGAACCGTATTCATAAATCTGACCTCCCCCCTTTTAAAAATGACATTAAAAAAGATTTTCACGCCTAAACAGCCCACTTCGAAGCGCTCTTTACCCCCTTATGGATGAACACTTCCTTCTATTATTAAAAATCTGACATAACTAGCTTATGTAAGATTCTTTCTTTTAAGAAAAAAAACCGCCAAGTTTCGGCGGATTAAGCATCTTTCACATAGACAAGCCAGCCAAATGTTTTCCGCAGCCGTTCAGCTGCTTTCTCGGCTTCCTGTTTATCTTTAAATGTTCCCGTCCATAGACGGTATTTTTTAGCCTCTTCCTTCTTCGTCACTGCTGGTTTCACCCCATTTCGCAATTGTGCTAGGGTGAGGCCGAATGTTTGCTGGAAGTGAGGGTAATCTCTAAAGCTTGTCCAGTCGCCGCCCCATTCGAGCCCAAGGGATTTGCCGATTTCACCAGCTCGCTTCCACCTTTGATCGACGAACCAATTCGGCACTAATTTGCCGCCGACAATATCACAGACACAGAAGTCAAACGCAAGGCCGAAATTATGAAAAGAATACCCCCCGCGTGCATTCGTCACAATTTTCCCTGGCTTTGTGCGGCCTTGCTCATATAGCGTATTCTGCTCCGCATAGGTGCGTAACCCTTGCGTGACAATAATAAAAATCCCTTCCGCATGCGCTTTTTCGATTAAAAGCCTAGCCCTCTCCGATACCGCCGCATGCACGCCAATTAGCTTCCCTTCAGATCGCTGAAGAAGATTGTTTACATCCATCCTTAGATCCTCCTTCTATTTAAGGGACATCGCCAGTTCCTGAATGGATTGCGACAGCTGATCGAGCTTCTTCTCCATCCGATGCAGCAAGTACAAGCTCACTAAAATCGGAAATCCTAATTGGCCTATCATCGTAACCCAATCCATGTTCTCCACTTCTTCCACTCCCTTTTTCGTAAAGTAAAACGGAAGGCAGAGCACCTTCCGTTTCTAATTAGAACAATTCAATATCCTGAGTCGTGCGGTCGACTAATCGGGCGCTATTCACACCAACTAAATCTCCGTTGCTTGATGTGAAAATATTCGCCTGAACCATTTTTTCCATCGCTGCCTTAATTTCAGCTGGGCTAATGGGATCCTTTGGGTTTCGAACAGACACCTTCACAGGCCCCTTTTCTCCTTCAAAGTTCAGCTCTAACGTTTTGCTCATCGCGGACAGCCTCCTTTCTCATCTTTTTAAAATCGTCTATTAAATTAAGACGTTCGTGTTAACGGTCGTAAATTCATACGGTGTGCCGTTGTACAAATCTGCAAGCGCATGAGCTGCCGCAGACAGATTTTCAGCCGTCGCGCTGTTTTTGATGTTGGCATACGAATAGCGCTTTACAATCGGCTTCCCCTTCTCATCCAGGCCCTCTTCAATCGCTAAAACAAGCGTTTTTTTGATCAGTGTTTCTCTGTTCACTAAGAATCCCTCCCTTCTATTACACACACTATATCCGCCCTTCTGTCTGCCCATCAAAGCGGCCAAAAGGCTGGTACACAGTGAAAACAGGGGATTTCGCTCTAGTTTTGCTGCTTTTGATTCCTTCATGAGACGCTCACGACGTCTTATGTTCAAAATAAAAAAAGACAGGAAATTATCCTGTCGAAAATAGCCAGCTTTTTCGATGAGGTTCATGAATCTCCCCAAAGCAAAGCTCAATACACCGGGCATTCTTTAATTGTTCAAAGCAAAACTTCTCGGAATGGAAAACAGAGATGTCATGATTGGAAAGCTGAATACTCGTTTTATGCGGCGATTCCTTTTGAAAGCCTAGAATTTGCCTCGCAATAAACCAGCCTACACGGCTTTGGCGCCCGATTGGTTCCCTCACCAAATAAGGAATTAAGGTAATTCCGTAAGAGAGAACAATAGGAACGAGCTTCGTTTTGCCGACCAGCTTGCCGTATCGTCTTTTATTGGCGGAAACACTCGTACCGAAATAATAGAGGAGTTTTTTTAGAAACTGTTCACTTTGAATCTCTAAAGCCTGCACCGATCCGTCTTTCATATACATCTCGATACAATCACCTTTATCATGCAAATTAACGGGGATAAATGCTTGTCCTGATGTTAAAAAGGTTTCAATTTTACTCCAGTCCACAAGATCATTCCTTTCCACCCATTCAATCTATAAAGTTAAAGTAGACCATTATTGCATTTGGGGCGACTTGTCTCATACGCCGGTAACACCGAAAAACACGGCAAAACGGCCCCAAAGTGCAGCGAATAGTCCCATTGTTGTCTGATTTGAAGGCAATAGCATATAAACCATTTTTCTAAGAAGAAAGAAATAAACGAAGAAACGAAGAAAACAACGTTGGAAGAAAGCTTATCTATTTATCATATCATATAGAACACAATAAAAGTTTGAATATTCAGTGTAATATTAAAGAATAAAGAAAAACAGAGCCTCTACGAGAAGCTCTGCTCTTTGCGATTCTACACCTTAAATTTATTCACCAATTCTTGCAGGTCTTCTGCCATTTTGGATAATGAAGCAGAAGTTGAAGCAATTTCCTCTATCGATGCCAGCTGTTCTTCAGATGATGAAGCGACATTTTGGGTATTCGATGCGGCCACTTGTGAAATGCTTGCCATTTCTTCGATCGAAGCACTCACTTCTTCTACACTGGCTGCCATTTCTTCCGTGACGGCTGAAGCTTCTTGAATCTGGGAAGCGACTTGTTCAACCGAGCTTAAAATATTTTGGATGCCTTCGCTTGTTTTATGAACAACTTCCATTCCGACTGCAACTTCATGCGTTCCTTTATTCATCACACTCACAGCATGTAACGTATCTTCTTGAATTTGTTTAATGAAACCGGCGATTTTAGTAGCAGATTCTTTCGATTGCTCCGCAAGGTTCCGCACTTCATCAGCGACAACGGTAAAGCCTCTTCCCTGTTCTCCTGCCCTTGCTGCTTCAATCGCCGCATTCAGCGCTAATAAATTCGTTTGATCGGCAATGCCCATAATCACTTCGGTAATATTGCCGATTTCTTTCGATTGTTCACCGAGGCGATTCACAACAGAAGCAGATGCATCTACCGATTCATGAATGATATCCATTTGTTTCATAATCATTTGAATCGATTCATTGCCTTTGTTTGCTTCTTTGCTCGTTTCCATCGCAGCTTCTGATACAGAAGCAGTCGTTTCAGCTACTTGCTGAATGCTTTCTGTCATCACTTGCATGGACTTTGAGCTTTCAACGGCTCCCTGTCCTTGCATCTCTGCTCCGATCGCTATTTCCTGAATAGCAGTTGTGATCTGGTTCGTTGCTTGTGTGGTTTGTTCGGCACTCGCTGTCAGCTCTTCAGAAGAAGCCGCAATTTGCTCAGATGTTAAGCTAATTTGCTGAATCATGCTTCTGAGATTATAGAGCATTTTATTGAACGAGCTGGCCAAATCCCCGATCTCGTCTTTCGATGTAACCGAAAGCTCTTTCGTGAGATCTCCTTCTCCTTCAGCGATCTCTTTTAATTGCATATTAATCGTTTTCATTGGACGCACAATCGTTCTAGTAAACAATAGGCTGCATACTATCGCAATCACGGTAGAAATCAGCAATACGATTGAAATCATAAATAATACGGATAGAACCGTTTCTTTAATCGAATGAATAGGTGGTCCGACCACCCACATGCCGATAATCTCCCCATTCGCGTTTTTTATCGGTTTATACATCGCTAAGAAGGTTTGACCTTTCAAAACGGTTTGTCCTGTATGAATTTCTCCTTTGTTCAGCACAATATCCGCTATTTCCGGATCTGCTTTTGTTCCGATTGTTCTGTTTCCATTTTCCTTTACAGTCGTTGATATTCGAATATCTCGCTGAAAAATAGTGACTGCACCATTTGTGATCTTCCCGAGTTCCTCCACCAGATCATAATCACTATTAATTTTATGATCTCCCTTATACAGAATCCCGTTTTGAATCGACCAGTCTCCCGGATAAGTCGCATCTAGCCAGTTATAGCCGATATCAGAGACCATGCTGACCTGATCTGTATAAATGTTCATCATTGCTTTTTCAATCTGGTACTTCGCGACTAAACTAATCGTGATCGACAAAGTAAGAATAATGCCAATCATTAAAAGATTGAACTTAGTCCCTATTTTAAATCCTTTAAATTTCATGCCATTACATACTCCTTATTTTGATGTAACCATGAATTATGTACGATTTATCCCCCATGATTAAGCCTATTTGCCTGCATCAATATTTTTGTAAAATACTCTAATCACAGAACCAAAATTATACAAAATTCAATATATTTTCCTTAATCCTCACAAGATTATAGCACCTTTTTACTATATTCATAGTATTAATCCTATTGTGGGAATATTTATAAAGTACTGAATAAATATATTGAAAAAATATCATCCGAGTAAAAAAGAAAAAGGGAGAATTAAAGCCCCCAAGAAACAAGCGAATTCCCTTAACAAGAAGAAAAAGGAAGATTACAATAAAAGAAGAAAGAAAGAAAAGAAGAAAACAACGTTGGAAGAAAGATTCTTGAGGAATTTTTGCGAAAATTAAAGGGGGTGGTATGGATGTCTTGTAAAGTGATCACTTTCGGCATCCAAAAAGGCGGTTGCGGGAAGAGTACGACAACCGGCATTGTTGGGCATTTGCTAAGAGAAGACGGTTACCGTGTGCTGGCGATTGATATGGACTCCCAAGGCAATTTGACGGAGCTTTTGACCGGGCAGCCATCGAATGAGTTTATTGGGAGATCTGTGCTTGAAGCGATGCAGCATCATGATGTGAAAAGCTATTTGGTGCCGATCGGCGAGAACTTGGATCTGCTTCCAGCCACCAACTTTTTAGCCACGCTGCCTCGCTGGATTTATACAGGGAAGACGTACAAGGGCGAAACGATCCCTTTTAGCGGAAACCCAAGTTTAATATTAGATAAAGTGTTAGAGCAGGTTCGGGACGGATATGACTTTATTATTATCGATACACCGCCATCCTTGAGCGAGCAGACCACAAACGCTCTTTGTGCAAGCGAATATGTCGTGGTGCTATTTGAAAGCTCCAACTGGTGCTACTCCGCCATTCCTAATTTTATGGACTCTGTTGAAAGTGCGAATGAATTTGGGAATCGCGATACGAAAGTCATCGGGATCCTCCGCACGCTGAACGATGTGAGGCGTACGGATGCCAAGGCATTCAATGAAATGATTGAAGAGGATTATCCGGACGCGGTGTTTCAAACGGTGATTACCCGAAAAGCACCCGTTGGCCGGCTAGCTCTGTATGGATTTAATGAAAATCCTGAACTGAAACAAGCGCTAGATCCCTATAAAAGCTTTTATAAGGAGTTGATTGAACGTGTCAAAGGTGAATGACATCAAGAACATGAAGCGCCAGCAGAGAGTCATGACTCCCACCCAGGCGTTAACGGAAATGGTCGGACAGGAAAACAACGAAGAAAACAACGTTGGTTTAAATAAAGAAATCAACGAAACAAGAAAGGAAGAAAAGAAAGTGGAAAGAAAGCGCGTATCCTTCGATTTACGAACAGATCTGCATAAGGAATTGAAAATGCAGGCATTGATGCAGGAGAAGAATATTTATATTTTAATTGAAGAAGCTCTGGAGAAGTATTTGAAGGAGAACGGAAAATAGGATAAGGGATCGAAAGGAATCAGCTTTTTGATTCCTTTTATTTTTTAGAAGAAAGGAAGAAACGTTTCTTTCTTCTTTTCTTTCTTCGAGTGCCAAATAGATGCAAGCACCCAGTAAGATCTCATTTAATTGGGTTATATGCTTATTTTTTTTAAAAAAGATCACCCAAAATGCTTGTGACTAAAGCATAGCCCATCTAACAAGCCCTTACACCTTTTACATTTAATCATATTTTATATAGAGACATTTTAAGGAGGGATGCAGTATGGGTGCTGGAGTTGGCGCAGGTTACGGCGGAGGTTTTGCTCTGCTGATTGTATTGTTTATTTTGCTTGTTATTATCGGCGCGTCCTTTTGGGGCGGCGGCTTTTACTAATTAAAGTTTAAAATTTAAAGTTCTTCGAAAGGGGGGATGCCTATGTTTGGCTATGGTGGATACGGTGGTTGCGGTTGTGGTTACGGTGGTTATGGCTATGGTGGTGTAGGTTTCGGCGGCGGCTTTGCTTTAATCATCGTATTGTTTATTTTATTAATCATCATTGGAGCAACGTTCGTTTGTTGATCAAAGCCCTTTAGATTCTGTGAAATAAAAAAAAGCCTTTACAGGCTTTTTTTTTTTGCTCTATTCAAGTTGTATGGAGGTAACATCATTATGGCGGTTTGGATACTGGCTGCTAATATCTAACTTATGCGTCAGTCAGGGAAAGAAACCCTAAAAAGGGAGCCCTTTTATTTTATATATCGAAAGGGAAGGAAGAAAGGAAGAAACGTTTATTTCTTCCTTTCTTCTTTTATTAACATGTTTAGGACCAAGCACTCAGTATAGGACAAGCTGGGATGTGGGAAGGCTTTAGGTGAGGAGGCGATCATGCATGGAGACGTTTGAAGCTTTGTCATTAATGATCAGCTTTGGGATGCTCGTAATCGCCGTTTTGCAATTTAGAGATAAGGATAAAAATTCTTGAACACGCTGAACAAAGCGTGTTTTTTGTTGCTTCACAAAAAAGGCTGCGGATGATTCGTCTGGATCACCCGCAGCCCTTTTAGCCGTTCAAAACATTCTTTAGCTCTACGCTAACTTTTTTATTTCGTGCCGTGCTTCTATCCGTTTCTCGATTTTTTCTAGCGCTTTTTTATCGTTCAATAGCTCTTGCTTATTTTCTTCAATCAGCTCTTTTAGTGTTTTTCGCATGTTGATACACCCTTTTTTGTATTAGTCAGAATATTCTTTACGTATATGATACACCTATTTTCACCTTATTAAACTTAATAATTTGAACATTTTGTGAATTCTTGAGCTTATTTGGCTGTTTTGGGATGCGTATTTTAGAAGGGGAAAATATACAAAAAGCCAATCGCAAAACCAATACCGGATCTTTCTAACGGTTTTGCGGTTGGCTTTTTTGTATTCAGTATTTCATCGGTCTGCTATTGTGCTTTTTATTTGCTTGGTATGGATTTTGGAGTCTTAATACTTAAAAACAACTCTTCCTTTAGCTGTTTATACATAGCTTTTGCCTCTTCTATAGACACTTGAAGAAGTCTTTGTATTTCTTCTATGGAAACCTCTTCTACGAACCAATCAGGAAGAGGCTCCTTTGTTTTACGCCAGTATTTAGTAAGATGGAATAAAATATCCACTTCATCTATTAAATCTTCATTTTCTTCTTTTTGATGTGGATCATCATTAATTAAAGCATAATCCATTTTTATCGCATTATATGTATATCCTCCAATAGACGCTATAATTGCTTTTCTTTCTTCTGCATACATGATATTTCGTTTGATTTGTTCTAAGGGATAAGTTTTAAAGATAAACTCGAATAAACGCTCATTGACCTTTAATTTTTTCAATCGCTCTTTCAGTTCTTCCGTTTCTGTTTGTTTAGGCGAGGAACTAGTAGAAGGATGTTTAATCATTCCCTTTTTGCTTTGAATATAAAAAACAACACTGTCCACCTTTCGCCCCTTTTTTTCCTCTTCAAACGTAAACGTAATATCGGTTTTTTCTGCTAATTCTTTTTGTGCTGTATGAATAACTCGATCTTTCAAGTGACCATATTGTTTATATTTTGTTTTTTCAATCCCCAATTTTTCCCGTAATTCACTGATCGTAAAGCTTCGCTTTCTTATACTCTCATATTGTTTTAATAGCTCATAAATACGAATAGAATAAACCGAGCTTAGTTGAATAACATTTTCTAGCTGATAGGTAGTGAAACGCTCTTTTAACTGAAGAAAAAACTCTTTTAAATCAGGATTAAACTTAAGGATAACTGTTCCTTCTTGTTCTTCATAAATGGAAGTAACGAGCCAGTTAGCAATCATGGTCTGATTTCCTTTTTGGAACTCAACTGTTTTTCCTTGTAATCCCTTTACCACATTTTTTATGTAAAAATACATACTTGTTTGATTGCCTATACCTATTTTGTCTATTAAATCTGTTACTCGAAATTTGTAAGGCTTAAAGTCCTCATCATTAGGCTGCACTTTACTAGCTGTTATTAATAAAATTCTCTGTTCCTGCATCGTGAGTTTGTATTGTGACTCGATGATAGAATTTGACTTAGTAATCCAATCTTTAGTATCGATTTCATAAATATCAGTTTCTAACTGTTTGATCATTTCCAACGATTCCTCCTGATAGGACAACCCAATAAGTTTCTATCACTAACTTACCATTCTGTGATGCTAGATTCAATGAATATATGGCGTTAAATTTGTGATAGTTAAGCGTTAAATT
>NZ_JACWFE010000019.1:0-8908 GCF_019749375.1 Bacillus sp. S/N-304-OC-R1 | reverse complement strand
ATAGTTAGCGTTAAATTTGTGATAGTTAATGCTAATAAAGCTTGCTATATCAATATTTGTCGAACCTATAAAACATATAAAACATTAAAAACAAATATAAAACAGATATAAAACATACAAACATATGTAATGAATGTAAAATTATCTTATTATTACTTTTTTTAAAAAGATTATCTTCCAAAATTAGTGGTTACCAACTACATCATCGAATAATTATCGTATCGGCAAGGAGTGAGAGTATGTTTATTACTTCAAAAAGTACGGTGGTAGTTGGAGACTTGATTTTCAAGACCTCAAAATAAAGAGGTAATTAAAAGCCTTTATTAAATAAAAATCCTTTATTAAAAGATATAAATAATAATGATAATAAAAAACGAACTTCCCCTTCAGGATTGAAAGTTAGTGTTTTTAGGGGGACCATTCCGAAAATGCGGATTTACAACGAAAAGACTTGAAATAAGCCATTGAAGCTGTTTTAGCTCCCGAAACACTAAAACGAACCATACCCTAAAAATTCGGGTACAGAAAATCAAGAACAAAATTAACGTGATTTTTTCACGTTTCTTCAGCATGCTTTTAATGCTGTGAGGCCGGCTTCACGGCTCATGCGGCAGGGAGTGCGGCCAGTTTTTCCTTGGATTTCTGTATGAAGAAGAGCATCAGAGGGTTCCGAAAGGACCCTCCGAATGGTTCGGAAGTGATTCGGAAGGGTAGTGAATCGGAGTGTTATCAACTAAGCATATAATATACATTATATACGTTCATTAACTGTTCTTTCATGATATACTCGTCGTATAATGTAAGTTTTTGATTGACATACATAATCATTTTTCACTCTTAAACTCGTCATATAAGTGAAAGGATTGAGGACATTGCTTTCAGACTATATTCTCTATCTTCAGGAAAAAGGGAAATCGCAAAATACGATCATCTCTTATATGAATGATCTTCAGTCTTTTTTTGATGAGCTGCAGATTGGACCAGATGATTTCGTGACTGCAGCGGATGTTCGAAAATGGATGGGGATGATGTTAAATCCCGTCCAGACGAAGCCTCTCGCCATTTCAACGATCAATCGGCGCCTTAATGCATTACGGAGCTATTATGCCTGGGCAACGAAAACGAATAGGCTGCAGCAAAGTCCAATGAGCGATATTCAAGATTTGAAATCGGCTGATGAGGATCATGAAAAAATCATGTGGCTGACGGAGGATGAGTTCGAGCGTCTCCTCCAAATCATGCGGAGGAAGCCTGTCAGAAGCAGAGGAGTCAATCCGGAGGAAAAGTATCGGAGGGACCGGGCAATCGTCTATTTGCTGACGTATGCAGGTCTGCGCGTCGAGGAACTTTCTAACTTAAAACTGACCGACCTTGATCTTGTACTGAAGCGCATCCGCATTGTCGGAAAAGGGATGAAGGTTCGGACAGTTCCAATTTCCAATACGCTGCTTGCGGAAATCCAGGACTGGCTCACTTTTCGGGCAAAAATGATTAAATCCAAGCCACACGTCATGGACTCTCCGTATGTCTTTTACAGCCAGCGATCTCCGCAGTTCAGCATCCGCGGGATCCAGACGATGATTGAAGGCTACAGCCTGCCGGATAAAAAATTAACGCCCCATATGTTCCGGCATACGTTTTGCAAGTGGATGCTAAAAGCGACCAACAATGATATTGAAAAAGTCCGACGGCTCGCTGGACATCGTAATATTGCGACAACAATCAGATATTTAAAGGATTCATATAGTGATTTAGCAGATGCGGTTGAAGGTTTGCCGAAATTTTAACCCCGAACCAGCGAATAAAGGAAGGAAGAAACGTTGTTTTCTTCCTTCCTTCTTTTATTCCCTCACTCTCAATGATTGCAAGGATAAGATCGCACTAGTCAAAGGACCCATCCCATGAAAAATACGAAAGAATATACTATAAAGGCATAAAAATCTAAGGAAGGCGCTTACTGCGAAACTATATCCATTTCCCCTAATCAAAGGTCTCTTCAAAGGCTTTTTTTAGTGACTAAAACTTCAAGGAGGGGTGTTCATGTTTGATGAAATTGAAAAGAAACTAGGGCTAAAAATGAACGATCTCATCAAAATGATGGAGTTTTTTAAACAAACGGATTTTGAAAAGGAGCAAGAGATTCGAGTCTTTATTCGAAGAGTTTCCCATGCAACCAACAAACCGATCTCCAAGAAAACGGAAAACCTGATTGTCCAGGCCTTTGAATCTTTTCAGAACGATAGAAAAATATATAAAAGAAAATAAAAATCCGAAAACGGGGTAAAAACCATTAATAACAAGGGTGCACACTAAACGCAAAGAGAGCTATCTCAATGGAGGGTAGTCTCTTTTTATTTGTCATCAATTTTGCGATACTTCAACTTTTATTACCTGCTCTCCCCATGTGTTGGCCTTGTGCAAAAGTGTTGCAATAGGTTTTTTTTATACGATTCGCTTCTGTTGCCAGAAGTAGAGTAGAGTAGGAGTAGTTAAAAAATATATTCTAGGAGGATACGGCCATGTCACAGGAGATTTGGATTAACCTGCCGGTTAAAGATGTTGAGAGGTCCACTGCCTTTTTCAATGAGATTGGATTTCATGCGGTGAGCGTTGGTAATGAGAGAGCCAAGCTTGCCATAGGACAAACAACGATTCTACTGTTCCCGGATGCGGCGTTTGAGAAATTTACAGGTTCAAAAACCGCAGATACTGCCTATAGCGCAGAAGTAATATTTTCCATTGGGGCTGAAAGCAGAGAAGAAGTAGATGCATTTATTCAAAAAGTAGAGTTTGCCGGAGGAAGCATCTTTGGCAAGCCGAGTGAAATTGATGGCTGGATGTACGGCGCAGGATTTGCCGACCTGGACGGTCACCGCTGGAACCTGCTGTTCATGGATGAGAGCAAAATGCCGAAACGCTAATATGGAAACGCCCGGGATCATTTATTGCTGTACATATTCAAGATAAAGATATTGTTTCACAATCGGGTGCTTTTTTAGAGTAAAGAAAAAAGTCCAATTTCTCAATCCAATACTGAGAAATTGGACTTTTTCATTTTTTAAATTCCTTAACGTTGTCAATCTGCATTTTCCTGACCCTGAAAGGGTAAATATTTTTGTAAATATGTGTTTTGAGATAGAAACTTATCATAAATTTTTTAACACACACAGCTCTGTTTTGTTGTTTTACATATATATTGTTTTATATGTTTTAATTGTTTTAATTGTTTTCGGAGGCCTGGATCCCTTGGGGCGCAAGGGTTTAGGGCGTTTAAATATAACAAAAATGGTGCCAACTATAACAAAAATGGTGTGAATCATAACAAAAATGGTGCGAACGATAACAAAAATGGTGCCACTAATATAACAAAAATGGTGTGAATTATAACAAAAATGGTGCATCTATAACATTTTTGGTGCGAACTATAACAAAAAGAGTCTTTTGTTATAGTTCGAAGTTTGGCATAATAGGTGTCTAGGTGAAAGGGAGTCGGATAGATGCCAAAAATAGAATTAGTTGAAACAAGGCCGAGCAACCTTGTGACGAAATCAAATATGCTCATTGAGGCCAACTACAAGCTTGGTGTTGTGGAGCAGAAAATTATCCTCTGTCTTGCTAGCAATATACAGCCGACAGATTCGGATTTTAAAACATATACGCTGCCAATTAAGGAATTCACGAAATTACTCGGGTTAAAGGGGACGCCTAAATACACCGAATTAAGGCAGACGACGAGAGAATTAATGCAAAAAGTGTTTGAAGTGCGGATCAATAAGAAAGTGATTCAGGTTGCCTGGCTAAGCTATGTCGCCTATAACGAAACCGAAGGAACGATCGACATCCGGTTTGATCCCTTTTTACGGCCGTATCTATTAGAACTGAAAAAGGAATTTACAAGCTATAAACTAGAGAATGTAGTCAAACTGAAAAGTTCATATGCCATCCGAATTTACGAATTGCTGAAGCAATATGAAAAACTCCAAGAGCGCACATTCCCTCTCCATACACTCCGAAAAATGCTTGGCGCCGAAGATATATACCCTGCATACGGAAATTTTAAGCAGCGCGTGTTAGTGCCTGCTCAGAAAGAACTGAAGAAGAAAACCGACATCTCGTTTGAAATCGAGGAAATAAAAGACGGCAGACGAGTATCGAAAGTGAAGTTCATGATTCAATCCGTGAAAAAGAACGGTGAACAGCTCAGTCTGTTTGAAGAGAATTTAGAAGAGTTTCAGCAGCCTAATTCCTTTTCCGCTCGAATTAAAAAGCTCGGGCTCATGCTTGGCGTGAAGCTTTCAAATGAAATCATTCGCTCCTGGGAAAAGTTCGGGTATGAACAAGTCGTGGATCTCATGGAAAAAATGCAGGACCGGAACGATATAGACAATCCAATTGGCTACATAACAACCGTACTAAATGCGTCAAAAGAAGAGACAGCGGCTAAAAGTGCTGCTTCCTCTGAAAGTGAACTCATTTTACCTTTGTTAATTGCGAATTTCCGAAAGTCTAAAGAGCCGATGCCTGGCTGGTTTATCCAGGAGAAGTCGATTGAACAGCTTCAGTCCCGTTTTCATGTCGATGCCAAAGAAGCTGGGCTCATGTTCGAAAGCATAAGAGAAGAGCTGTTTGATATTCTAGGCGTAACAGATTACAAATCCCAACCTTCCGATAAAAAGGAACAGAAGCTTGAGATAAAAGACATTATTAAACAATTAAAAGAGAGCAGCGAAATAATATAACAAAAATGGTGTTTTTTTTAAAAAATGCGAAGGTTGAAATAATTCACCTTCGCATTTTTGCTTAGTATCCGTATATCCATTTCCTCGACAGCAGCTGTCCTGCAGCGAAGATCAATTCTTCCTGATGCTCTACTTTTACGCCTTCACGGCTGTCTGGCCTTACTAATCGGATGCTTTCCCCTGCATCGATCAATTGGCCGCAATTTCCCTCCCGTGCCTTCTCTTCAGCCGCATTCGATAGATGTGCAGGCGTCAAAAAATAATAATCATGACAGAAAGCGAGGGCATCCGCCCATTTTTTATCCGTCCAAATATCGCTTTGTGATACTTTCACATCGATGATAAGGAGCTCACTAGACGCATTATAAGCGAATATATCGGCTTTTTTCCCGTTCGGAAGGGGATAGTCGCCTACAGCGGTGTATCCGCGCTTAAACAGCCATTTAAGGGCTTTAAACTGTATATCTCTATGAAGCTTTAGGTGCTCAGCAGAAATAAACTCCGGAATGTCCGCCACTTTCATATAAGTGCGGCTTAGATTCTTCTTGATTCCTTCGATTTCCTGCTGGATGGATGACCGCTTTTTTTGGATCTCCTCCAGCTCCTGAAGGAATGCCGGCCCTTTCTGTAAAAGCTCTTTTTCCCTTTTCTGCAGCTCACGATCGCTTTTCTCTAGCCCTGTTAATTGGAGCTCGGTGTTTTCTTTAAACTCCGTTATCCGCTGTCTTTTCTCCTCTAGCCCGCTAATTAACAGCTGGAGCTCATCCCTTGTTGTATTCTCTGTCGTAACAGCAAGGAGCTCGGTGATGCCAGCCCAGTCGCGCTGCTTGAATAGAGGCGAAAGAGGCAGGCTTTTTAAACCGAGTGCATAAAATCGCTCATATTGATCTTCTGCTAAATTTTCTTTTGCAAGTAGCAGCATTTTTTTCAAACGGGATAGCCGTTTCGCTTGATCGAGTGACACGGGATAGTGAAGAGGCACGTCAGAAACCCTTAAACCGCTTGCGAGAGCATCGATAATCTGTTTACTTACGGAATCGATTCCGGTGATCGTTGTTTTCATATAAAACCTCCAAAAGTGTACGGTACACCATATAGAGATTATATATATTTTTCGGCTGTCTAGCAATGTCTGTAAGACGCCCTGCGCGCTATCGCTTGCCCGCTCCCCTCGCTGCGAGGCTTTGTCCCCCAACAGCAAAATCAAATACTCCCTTACCCATTAACGATTCTTTTTTTATTTTCGAGAGAATACAGGCTACCGCCCCTAATATAAGAGCGAGGACCAGTACGAGTCGATTCGGCAGCGAGTTTTTTCTTTAGTTTTCGGATGTAGCCTTCGCTAATCCCTAATTTTTCGGCTAATTTTACGTTGGATGCGTCCGGATAACGCTTGATGGCTTGCTTCAGCTGACTCAGTTTGTGTTCCGTCCGTTCCTGCTGTGCTTGTATGTATTCGGCGCGGCTCACAGATCCATTCTTTTTTCTGTGCACCATTTGATCCCGGATTCGTTTTCTCCTGCGCTTTTCACGGGAATCGATGATCGTTTTCATATGCTTCTGCTCTTCTTCGGTGATATTAAGCAAACGAATAATCGTGTCATTTTTAAAATTGTAGCCGGCCCCTGGATATCCTTTGGCGATCGCTGCTTCGTTTGCTTTTTCATCATTCTTGTTCATCCAGGCTGTTTCGGCACTTCTTGTCGCCCGAATGACCTCGCTCACTGACAGCGGTTCGCTCAATTCATTATTAAACTCAAGCATTTGTGCTAATGAATCTTCCGTATCCGCGGTGACGCAGCAGCTCCAGTACCGATAAAGAAAGCAAAACAGCTCCCGGTACCCTTTTAAATCATACTTACGGAGTTCCGCCACCTTCTCAATGTCCCGTATTCTTGAATCATACAGATGGCGCAGATTACATAATGGAACGATGGACTGAGCTAATTTCGGTTTCGGCTTCCTTTTCCTGCACGGTTTTCGTTCTAATTCGGGCAAGTATTCGGCTTGTATCTCTCTCAGAACATATTTGTTATGATGACATTGCTTGATGGAAACTTCTTTTCCATTCTTTGAATTCACACTTCCGGCGATTCGAAAAACCCTTGTCGGATCGATAGAGCTCTTATCGGCCCCAACGTAGACCATTTGCTGATAGAAATAAGTCTGAACGGCTTTCCAAAGCGGCAGTGCATGCGAAGGCACAGGCTCAATCAGCCAGATGCATATGAGTCCCCTTCCTGAAAAGATGACATAGTTCGGAACGGGGATCGATTCTTCAAATACTTCTAATTTTAATTTCCCCAGCACCCAATGGGGGTCATAATTCAAATTATGACAATCAACGTCGACGTATAAGGCCCTTAGCTCCTTGACTGTGCCATTTTTCCGCTGAGGCCTATAAAAGGTATTCTGACTGAAAAACGTGTCCTTCCCGAGCCAATTAGGGAGCTCTCGCGCCAATTCGTCCGGCTTAAAATGATATTGCCTCCATTTTCCGTTTTCCTCTTTATAGGCAAGGGTCACATAGCCCTTTGCCTCATGATGATGATGCAATACATGACGTGTTGCCTTATCTACTGCCTTGTTTTCTACCTTCTTAATCAACCAATATCCCCCTAATGGAAGGATAATCGCATATGAACATAGAAAGGTAAAAGCGAGGGATGCGATTCCTTCACAATCTCTTGAAAACCCCTGAGCCGCCAAACTCGATAGGGGTTTTTTCCTTTTTTCAGATGGGCTTTTTTTAAACATGAGGATAAAAACGAGGACTCTTAGTTATTTC
Organism: Bacillus sp. S/N-304-OC-R1; assembly: GCF_019749375.1. GTDB lineage: Bacteria > Bacillota > Bacilli > Bacillales > Cytobacillaceae > Cytobacillus. Next base: position 1,381 of record NZ_JACWFE010000019.1, on the reverse strand, counting down.
GACAGAATCCTTTTTTATCCTCCAAAATACCCAATTATTCACAACTTTGTAATAATTTTGAAATTGTTTTGGAATTCTATATTAAGAAAAAGAGAGAATAAAAGAAGAAATTCGAATAAAATCTCTATTCGTTCGTTGTTTAATAAAAAAACTCCCGACCTTCAAGTCGGGAGTTTTTGTTTCGCTATTTTTACACGCCTTAGAGGATTCGAACCTCTGACCGACGGCTTAGAAGGCCGTTGCTCTATCCTGCTGAGCTAAAGACGCATTGCTTTATATGTATGGCTCCGCAGGTAGGATTCGAACCTACGACCGTTCGGTTAACAGCCGAATGCTCTACCACTGAGCTACTGCGGAATAATATGGTGGGCCTAAATGGACTCGAACCATCGACCTCACGCTTATCAGGCGTGCGCTCTAACCAGCTGAGCTATAGGCCCATATTTGGAGCGGGTGAAGGGAATCGAACCCTCATCATCAGCTTGGAAGGCTGAGGTTTTACCACTAAACTACACCCGCATTGTAAAGATGGCTGGGCTAGCTGGATTCGAACCAACGCATGTCGCAGTCAAAGTGCGATGCCTTACCGCTTGGCTATAGCCCAATAATGAAACGAATAAACAAAATGGGGCGGCTGATGGGAATCGAACCCACGAATGTCGGAACCACAATCCGATGCGTTAACCACTTCGCCACAACCGCCATAAATGGTGGAGGGGGGCAGATTCGAACTGCCGAACCCGAAGGAGCGGATTTACAGTCCGCCGCGTTTAGCCACTTCGCTACCCCTCCAAAAAAAAATAAAGGTGGCTCAGGACGGAATCGAACCGCCGACACAAGGATTTTCAGTCCTTTGCTCTACCAACTGAGCTACTGAGCCACACTAACAATATTTATATATATCAACAGTAGAAAATCTACTGGAAGAAATATGGCGGTCCGGACGGGACTCGAACCCGCGACCTCCTGCGTGACAGGCAGGCATTCTAACCAACTGAACTACCGGACCATGATTGCGGGGACAGGATTTGAACCTGCGACCTTCGGGTTATGAGCCCGACGAGCTACCGAACTGCTCCACCCCGCGACGATAATATTTAAATGCTTTATGGAGGAGGAAAGGGGATTCGAACCCCTGCGCGGTTTGACCCGCCTGTCGGTTTTCAAGACCGATCCCTTCAGCCGGACTTGGGTATTCCTCCAAATAAAAAAAATTGGTGGAGCCTAGCGGGATCGAACCGCTGACCTCCTGCGTGCAAGGCAGGCGCTCTCCCAGCTGAGCTAAGGCCCCATATTAGTATGAATGGTCGGGAAGACAGGATTCGAACCTGCGACCCCTTGGTCCCAAACCAAGTGCTCTACCAAGCTGAGCTACTTCCCG
>NZ_JACWFE010000018.1 GCF_019749375.1 Bacillus sp. S/N-304-OC-R1 | reverse complement strand
CAAGTGCCCGCAGCGGAAATCAACGGGCAAATGCCAAAGACTAAAAACAACAATTATGCGAAAAGAGCCTTGTTAAAAGATCGCAGACGGATGACATTGTCCGTCTCTTTTTTTATTGATAAGAAGTATAACTTTTCGAGTCTGAGAAATGTCTAGCTCCAGCGCCTACCCCCTCGAGGTCACAAGCCGTTCCTCCCAGAAAGGTAAAGAACACCTTTCCGTGAGGACCGTCTTGTGCTTGTCGGGGGTGAGCACAAGGGAAAGCTTCTCTGAATAATCCTCGCAGGAACAATTTGATCTTTAATTGTTCCGAAGGCGCTTGCGCTTTTCTTATGATATAATTTGGTTTGGCCGAAATGTGACCAGTAGATTTCCTAAAAGGAGAACAAAAATGAGTGATTTATTACAGCAGGAGCAATGGAGAGTTATCGATCAATCAGCTTTGGCTGTTCATTATAATGCTATTTATTCATTTGGGATGGATGATACCCTTTGTGCATCTGTAGGAAACGGAATAGCACCGTCGACGGCAAGATCGTGGGTACATGATAATACAGTAGTTCTTGGCATTCAAGATACAAAGCTTCCTTTTCTGAAAGAAGGAATTCAATATTTGCAGGATGAAGGCTATCGTGTCATTGTTAGAAATTCTGGCGGTTTGGCAGTTGTCCTAGATGAAGGGGTTTTGAATCTAACACTAGTTTTTTCTGAGAGTCATAAAGGCATTGATATCAATCGAGGCTATGATGCGATGTGGCTGCTGATCAAAGAGATGTTTTCTGACTTTCATAAAGATATTGAAGCAAGAGAGATTGTTGGGTCTTATTGTCCGGGCAGCTATGATTTGAGTATCGAAGGGAAAAAGTTTGCCGGCATTTCCCAAAGGCGTCTGCGAAATGGAGTCGCTGTGCAAATCTATCTTTGCGTGAATGGAAGCGGAAGTGAACGTGCAGAAAGAATCGGCCGCTTTTATAAGATTGCCAAACAAAATGAGGAAACGAAATTTTCTTTTCCTGATATTAAACCTGAGGTAATGGCCTCTTTATCAGAGCTATTGGGGCAAAATCTATCGATTCAAGATGTCATGATTAGGTTTTTACATGCCTTGAAAAATAATTCGAATCACTTGTTTTCAGGCGATTTAACCGAGGAAGAAATCTCCTTGTTTGAAGGGTATTATAGTCGGATAGCTGAACGTAATGAAAAGGTATTAAGGGAAGTAAAATAATGAAAAGCCGTTAACAAGACGTTACGGCTTTTCTTTTTAATCGAGGATATTATTCTCTTCTCCTGCTCCCAAAATTGGAAGTTTTATATATATTCATTACACTATAAGAAAAATACCTTTTTGAAATTGAGAATTGTCTAGCTCCAGCACCTACCCCCTCGAGGTCACAAGCCAATCCTCCCAGAAAGTTAAAGAACACCTTTCCGTGAGGCTCGTCTTGTGCTTGTCGGGGGTGGACAAGGCGCTTGCGCATTTCTTTTTTATTCAGCTAATTTTTCTAGGTTTCCATTTCGGTCCATTTTGAACTTCGTTGCGGGCCTTTCTTCTTCTTCAAAAAGGACAAGCTTTCTTGCACGGTTCATAATTTTCATTAGCGTCTCGTAATCTTCTTGGATCGTTTCCGTGTTTTCTTCCAGATGATTAATCTTCTCTTCCAGTTCATTATTACGGCTCTTTATCTGCGCGTTTTCCCGTTTCAATCTTTCATTCTCATTTCTTAATATATCTAATTGAATGCTCGAGTGTTTTAAAGTTTGTAAGTAAGAGATCACTCGGTCAAGATTTAAATCAGATCCGCCTGTGTAACTGGTTTCCTCTGAGTATACCGGAACTGGTCTTGTCTCAATTGCTTCCACAATTTCCGCCTCTTCATCTGATGAGGAGGGGGCCACTAAAGCAGGAGTAGGCGTAATAGTTTCCACCTCTGATAGAGAAGGGACCGGTGGTGAGTATAGTAATTTTTTCTTTCCGCCTTGCTCTTTTCCTAGTAAACGCTGACGTTGCTTTCGCTGTTTTTTTGCTAGTTGAAGTGCTTTTTCATATTGATGTCTGACGACAGCATTCCAGCGAAATCCACAGGCTGCAGAGGTACGGTCCAGGCGATCGCCCACCTCTTCGAAAGCATTTAATTGTGTACTCCCTTCTCTCACATGTCTTAGAACGGTTTCAGCTAGTAATAAATCATTTTCTTCAGTCCATGCATCTTGACGAACTTTCATTTGCTTTCAACTCCCAATTATTTTACATTTTTTAATTACCTTAGTCTCAGGATGGACAGAACAGAAGAAAAATATACAAGGAAAATTAAAAGGATAGTAGATTTTTTACATTTTTCTATTTTTCACTAGATAGGTAATGTAAACACTTTAGATTCATATGTTACGGATTTTTCCTCTACTGCTTAATAAAAGCAACAACTTGCATTAGCTGGAGAGAAGCTGTAAAATACAGCAAGGAGTAATTGAATGCAAATGTGCTTATGCTAGCAGGTTCTTTTACTAGAAAATGGTTTTTTTCATATTTTTAAATATAACAGCGGCAATTTGCCAATTTTTATAGGAGAACGTTTCATATTTTCAAGTTAGACCGCAGAAAGGGTTGTAATATATATGGCAAACGAATTTAGAGTTTGCGACGATTGTCAAGGTGTTAACCTAAAGACCTTAATTCCACTATTAAAGAAAATCGATCCAGATGCAAAAATAGAAATAGGCTGTCAGTCTTATTGTGGACCTGGCCGAAAGAAGACATTTGCCTTCGTTAACAATCGTCCATTAGCTGGATTAACAGAAGAAGAATTAAAGGAAAAAATCGATAAAAAGCTTAAGAAATAAAATCACCTTAACATTGCCTTAGGGTGATTTTTGTTTGTTTAAGAATCCGTAAATAAATTCCAAATTTGCACCAAAAAGAAAAGCTATATCCCCCAAGGCTTTGAGTCGAATGCTGGGGAATTAACAGAATTTCTGTAGTGAATTGGTGAGGGAATCGGGATATAATAGAGACACATTAGAAAATCGGAGGTAAAAGATGGCATATCCGGTGGAGAAATTACGTGAAGAAAAGGTTTTTAAAGACCCTGTACATCGTTATATTCACGTGAGGGATCGCGTAATCTGGGATTTGATTGGAACAAAAGAGTTTCAGCGCCTTAGAAGGATTAAGCAGCTCGGGACTACGTACTTGACCTTCCATGGAGCTGAACATAGCCGATTTAATCATTCTTTAGGTGTGTATGAAATTATCCGGCGGATTGCGGATGATGTCTTTCAGGGCAGACCTGAATGGAATGAAGATGACCGCCTCCTTTCATTATGTGCTGCATTACTCCACGATTTAGGACACGGGCCGTTTTCCCATTCCTTTGAAAAAGTGTTTGACCTCGATCATGAGCATTTTACAAGAGCTATCATTCTCGGAGAAACCGAAGTTAATAAAGTGCTTTTAACCATCAGTCCAGATTTCCCTATTAAAGTAGCGGAAGTAATTGCAAAAACCTCAAAAAACAAACTAGTGGTCAGCCTGATATCCAGCCAGATTGATGCGGATCGCATGGATTATCTGCAGCGAGATGCTTATTATACTGGGGTTAGCTATGGCCATTTTGACATGGAAAGAATTTTGCGCGTTATGCAGCCCGGAGAAGACCAGGTCATTTTTAAACAGAGCGGCATGCACGCGGTAGAGGACTATATTATGAGCCGGTACCAAATGTATTGGCAGGTCTATTTTCACCCGGTTACTAGAAGTGCTGAGGTGATTTTAACGAAAATATTGCATCGCGCCAAGGACTTACATAGGCAGGGCTATGCTTTCAAATCATATCCTCATCATTTTGCCTCTATGTTTAATGGGGATATGTCACTCGAAGATTATATTAAACTGGATGAAGCTATTATTTTGTATTATTTCCAAATGTGGCAGGACGAAGAGGATCCGATATTACGAGATCTATGCTGCCGATTTATGAACCGAAATCTATTTAAATATGCTGAATTTGATCCAGCAAAAGAATATAAAAAGCTAGCGGAGTTATCGGTTTTGTTCCAAAAAGCAGGAATGGATCCGGAGTATTATCTTGTTGTCGATTCTTCTTCTGATCTTCCATATGATTTTTATCGTCCGGGAGAAGAGGAGGAAAGGCTGCCGATCCATTTATTAATGAAAAATGGGGAAATTCGGGAGCTTTCCCGCGAATCTGAAATAGTTGATGCGATTTCAGGTAAAAGAAGGACCGATCATAAATTGTACTACCCGGCTGACTTTGTTAAAGATCATTCCAATGCACAATCAATTAAAAAAGAAATTTGCAAGCTGCTAGAAATAGACGAGTCACGGTATTAAATGGAGTAGGAGTTGACGTATCTTGTTGAAAGATCATGCTAAAATCATTCATGCCATTGCAGCCTCAGAAGAAATCATTGGGCGGAAAAGGCTTCAGAAAATGGTGTACATTGCGAAGAAGTTAGATTTTCCTTTTCAAGAAAGATTCCAATTTCACTTCTATGGACCTTATTCTGAAGAGCTGACGCTAAGAGTAGAGGAGCTGTGCAATATGGGCTTCCTTAATGAAGTGAAGGAAAAGAAGGGCGGCTATTATCAATATCGATATACGCTAACGGAGAATGGAAAGGAATTTTTGGGCCTTAATGAAGAGGTAGCCATGCCGAACCTGCAAGTTTGCTTGACTGATATGAATAATCAAAATGCGAGATTTCTTGAGCTTGTATCGACTGTGCTGTACTTCGATACACTTCCGAAAGATGAAGTGAAAGAGAAGATCTTTACATTAAAAAGCAAGCAGCGATACACGGACGAGGAAGTGGAAGCTGCCTATCAATATATTGTAAGCTTGAAAGAGAAAGCCGGGCACTAGAGCAGCCCGGCTTTTTTCGCAATTACTGGTCGCTTAAACGCTTGCCAGCAACAGCATAATGATTCTTAGACATTTCTTCAATAAACACAACAATGTTTTCCTTTGGAGCGCCTGTTGTTTCACTTACAGCATCTGTTACTTTTTCAACGAGTGACTTCTTTTGATCCTCAGTACGGCCTTCAAGCATTTTGACAGTTACATATGGCATTTGTAATCTCTCCTTTGTAAAATAAATATTAATACGTTTCTCGTGTTTGAGAAATGTCTAGCTCCAGCGCCTACCCCCGACGTATAGGACGTACTAGTGTCGACAATGCAACAGGACGTTGCGTTTTTGTCGACCTCGAGGTCACAAGCCAATCCTCCCAAAAAGGTAAAGAACACCTTTCCGGGAGTATCGTCTTGTGCTTGTCGGGGGTGATCAAGGCGCTTCCGCTTTTCTTTGTAGTTTTTCATATTTCAGAAAAATGTGCAAGAGGTGGGTGCGTTTTCCTTTTAGCTTGTATTTCGTGTATACTTTTTCTAGAGTGAGATAAAAGGGGTTTTGCGGTTGGAACAATTTCTAGCTTTCTCGTTAGGGGAAATACCTTATGTTGCGATTACATTAATGATTGCTTTTACCGTTCATGAGTTTGCTCACGCGTATGTCGCCTATAAATTTGGCGACCCGACAGCGAAAAATCAGGGCAGATTAACATTAAATCCAATCCATCATTTAGATCCAATTGGAACAATCCTCATTTTTATTGCTGGGTTTGGGTGGGCGAGACCTGTTCCGGTGAACCGATTCTTTTTTAAGAATCCGAGGTTAGCAGGAATATTGGTTTCAATTGCTGGGCCAATAAGCAATCTGCTTATGGCGTCTTTAGGGTTTTTAATTTGGTATGCAATGGTTGGAACTGGCGTAGCATCAGGACTTCCAGCGTTTGTGCCAGATTTCCTTAATATGTTTATCCATCTTAATTTAGTCTTGTTTATCTTTAATTTAATCCCGCTCCCGCCTTTAGACGGTTATCGCATAGTGGAAGATCTGATGCCAAAATCGATTAGGCCGAAATTAACACAGTATGAGGCTTACGGATCGGTGATTTTCTTAATTCTTGTTATAACGCCACTTGATCAATATACGATTGGGCCAATTTTCCGTGTAGTGCTGCCTATTGTTGCTAATGGTTTGGGAAATTTCTTTAGCGGCATATTCTTATAATAAGTTTTTTACAAAAGGAGGAACTTGACGGTGGAAGAAAAAAAGAAGAAAAATATAGGGTTTAATATTATTAAAAGTGACCCGACTGAGGGTCATGGGGGTTTTGGCACAGGTTCATTAAGTCTTGATAATGTGTCACCAGTTATTATTGATGTAGAAGCAGGTGAGGCTTCGATCGAAGTGGGGGCCCTGCATGCACGCAGTCCTGTAGAGAGAGGTATTAAATTTCTTCCTAATAAAGAAGAGGTGCCAAATGGAAAGCCGTATTGGCTCATTTGGGTTACAATTGACCGTAAAGAGGAAGGGCCTTATTATGCAGGAGTTACGGCATGTGAAATGACAGTCGACAGAGAGATTCGCAGAGGCTATAAGTCACTGCCTGAGCATGTGAATAAAATGGATAAATCCATTAAACGCCATATCATGGTGGATCATATGGATGCAAAATCGAAAAAGGTGCTTGCAGATTTCTTGAAAAATCATGACGCTGGCATGTGGGAACGTTCCATACAACAATTGAAAGATGATTTACAAGGGAATTAACAAAAATTTTTGACTTTATGACGAAATTGTGACAGATTCCTGACTAAAATTTCGAACTACTTGCCCAAATCCGAGAAAAAAAGTAAACTATTTAACAGTGTGAATACACTGTATAGAACTAGGACACGAAAAACCTCGCGCCTTTTGGCACGAGGTTTTTCATTTTTCTACAATAAATACCATTTACCAATCAAACAACTTCTTATACCATGGCTTTTTAGCTGGTTTTTCTTTTTTATTTGGCACTTCTTCCTTATACATTAAGTGGTCTGTGCAATATTCAGTTGGTTCCGTGCCTTCGACGAAGTATGTCAGCCTTTTTACAGGGCATTGATCAGTCGCTAACTTGCCGTTTTCAGGATTCACATACACACCGACCGTTCCTTTTACAGGTTTAAAGCCTTTTACAGGTAAACCCTCATGAGCTTTCTCCATGAAATGAATCCAAATATTTTTTGCATACGATTTATCAGCTGAAAGAGTGATGGTTTTTCCTTTATCATATCCGGTCCAAACGGCTGTCACAAGCTGTGGGGAATAGCCAATCATCCAGCTGTCTGTATCTGTTGAGCCTGATTTTCCTGCGTATGTGCGTGTCATGTCTTTAATAATCGATCTCCCTGTAACACTCGTGTATCCGTTTAATTTCGGGTCAAATATACCGGTCATCATTTGGGTCATGACGTAGGCTAATTCCGGACGCAGTACAGGAATAGCCTCTTTTGTCTGTTCATAGATAATATCGCCTTTAGGATTTTCAACTCTTGTGATTAAGACGGGTGAAACCTTTTTTCCGCCGTTGGCAAAAATACTATAGGCATTTGCCATCTCAATAACCCGTACACCTGATGTGCCGAGCGCCAGTGAAGGAACCATACTCATTTTTGTCGAAATGCCAAATTTCTTTGCCGTATTAACAAGTGTGTCTAATCCTAAAAATAGATGGGTTTTTACAGCATAAATATTATCTGATAGTGCCAGTGCTTGAGCCATTGTAATGTCGCCATCTGCGTACTGGCTATTAAAGTTTTTCGGTGTATAATCAGGTCTGCCGTCATCAAAGCGAAATGTTGTTTGCTCGCTCCTCATCATTGTAGAAGGGGTAAAACCGCTTTCTAACGCTGCGTAATACAGCAAAGGCTTCATAGTAGAACCTGGCTGCCGGACTGCCTGCACGGCGCGGTTAAAAGGGCTCTCCTCATAATCTCTTCCGCCAACCATTGCTTTCACATGACCGTTTTTTGGATCCATTGAAACAAGTCCTGTCTGTATCTCAGATTCTCTAGAAATTAACTCATTTACTGTTTGCTCCGCGATTTCCTGCTGCTTTAAATCAAGGGTCGTATAAACCTTTAATCCGCCAAGCTCAATGATCCGGTCGTCCAAATGTAATTGTGTTTTTAAAGCTTGCCGTACAGCGTCTTGAAAGTAAGGAGCTATTTTCGATTTTGTATGAAGATGCTTGCCTACAATGGTAAGTGGTTCATGAAGTGCTGCTGTGGCCGACTGTTTGTCAATATAGCCATTTTCAATCATCGTATTCAAAATAACCTTTTGCCGGCTTTTCGCATTTTCGATTGAGACTAGAGGTGAATAAATGCCAGCCCCCTTTGGAATTCCTGCTAGAATCGAAGCCTCTCCAAGAGTTAATTCATTAGCATGCTTGCCAAAATAAAATTGGCTTGCCGCTTCTGAACCGTAGGCGCCATGGCCATAATAAATTGTATTTAAATAGCCTTCTAAAATCTCTTTTTTTGTATAATTCATTTCTAGTCTAATGGTGAAAAAGGCTTCTTTTAATTTTCGATTCCATGTTTTTTCATGTTCAAGGAACAGGTTACGTGCATATTGCTGACTAATGGTGCTGGCACCTTGAACCTTTGCCATTGCTTTAATATCAGCAATAATTGCTCCGGCAATTCGCGTATAATCAAACCCGTGATGGGAATAAAACTTTCTGTCCTCGATCGAAATAGTGGCATTCACTAAGTGGGGGCTAATTTCCGAAAGCTCAATCCAATATCGCTTTTGACCGTTATGACTTTCCCCAATTACGGTACCATCATCAGAATAAAATAATGTTGACTGTGGAACCGCCAGCGGAGGAGGTCCTAATATCTTTGCATAAATCAGGATGCCGGCAATGATGATAGTCGCAATCGCCATGCCGATGAGGCTTAGTATAATCATCGCACGCAAATATTTTCCAGCCTTTTTAAAACGCTGATTTGTCATAATTTCCATCGTGAACACCACCACCTCTCCAAAGTTTTCTAGTGATTATTACTAGAATTCAGTACTTTTTCTATTGGCAAAAAATTCATCTCTCACTAGTATTGAAAAAATACCTCCGTTTTAAACATTTCTGAATCACTAATTGCAATTTTTTCTTGCATTTTTGCTAGATTCATCTATACTTTTTCTCATGTTTGTAATTATTTAGATTGGGAAGTATAAAAAGAAAAGCGGAAGCGCCTTGTTTAGCAACGTATGGACTGGACCACCCTTGTCTTATCGTAGGGAAGGGGTGGGAAGTCCAATAGTTTCTAGGCGCTGGAGCTGGACAAGAAAAGCATAAATACGATTTTTTCGGAAGGAATGGTTAAATAAATGGGACTTTGGTTTACTGAGAAACAAACAGAGAATTTTGGCATTACGATGAAGGTAAAACGCACTTTACATACAGAACAAACAGACTTTCAAATGCTTGAAATGGTAGAAACAGAAGAGTGGGGCAACATGCTTTTACTAGACGGCATGGTAATGACGTCTGTTAAAGATGAATTCGTATACCACGAAATGGTTGCTCACGTACCATTGTTTACACACCCAAACCCTGAGAATGTGTTAGTTGTTGGCGGCGGTGACGGAGGGGTAATTCGTGAAGTTCTTAAGCACCCAAGTGTGAAAAAGGCGACTCTTGTTGATATCGATGGAAAAGTAATCGAGTATTCGAAAAAATACCTTCCGGAAATCGCTGGCAAGCTTGACGATCCTCGTGTTGATGTTCAAGTTGGTGACGGTTTCATGCATATTGCCCAAAGCGAAAACCAATACGATGTCATTATGGTTGACTCAACTGAGCCTGTAGGTCCAGCTGTTAACCTATTTACAAAAGGCTTCTATGCAGGAATTGCGAAAGCGTTAAAAGAAGACGGAATCTTTGTTGCGCAATCAGACAACCCTTGGTTTAAAGCTGATTTAATTCGCAACGTTCAAAAAGACGTTAAAGAAATCTTCCCGATTACACGTCTTTATGTAGCGAATATCCCAACATATCCAAGCGGCATGTGGGCGTTCACTCTTGGCTCTAAAAAGCATGATCCACTAGCTGTAAGCGAAGAACGTTTCCATGAAATTGAAACAAAATACTACACAAAAGAGCTTCATAAAGCTGCTTTCGTATTACCGAAATTTGTGAAGGATCTAGTGGAGGGATAATTCGTGGTACGTTTTGATGAAGCATACTCTGGTAATGTTTTTATAAAAAGCCATCCAAATTATGAGGAAAGTTCAGCAGTACTTTACGGAATGCCAATGGACTGGACTGTTAGCTATCGTCCAGGCTCTCGTTTTGGTCCTGCTCGTATTCGCGAAGTTTCTATTGGACTAGAAGAGTACAGTGCGTATTTGGATCGTGAATTAGAAGAAGTGAAATATTTTGATGCAGGTGATATTCCACTTCCATTTGGGAATGCCCAAAAAAGCCTTGATTTAATCGAGGAATTTATTGATGGGCTTTTAGCAGAAAATAAATTTCCGATCGGCATGGGCGGAGAGCATTTAGTGTCATGGCCAGTTATTAAGGCAATGTACAAAAAATATCCGGATCTTGCTATCATTCACATGGATGCGCATACAGATTTGCGTGAGAATTACGAAGGAGAACCACTTTCTCATTCCACACCAATTCGTAAAGCATGTGATTTAATGGGGCCGCAAAATGTTTACTCATTTGGAATCCGTTCTGGAATGAAGGAAGAATTCCAATGGGCGAAAGAAGTCGGCATGCATATTTCAAAATTTGAAGTACTAGAGCCGTTAAAAGAAATTTTGCCTACACTTGCAGGACGCCCAGTATATGTAACGATCGACATTGATGTACTTGACCCTGCACATGCACCTGGAACAGGTACAGTAGACGCAGGCGGGATTACTTCAAAGGAGCTTCTAGCTTCCATTCATGAAATTGCCCGTTCTAACGTAAACGTAGTCGGCTGCGACCTTGTAGAAGTAGCCCCTATCTATGACCCATCCGAGCAAACAGCTAACACAGCAAGCAAACTCATCCGCGAAATGATTCTTGGCTGGGTGAAATAATAAGAAAAGCGGAGACTGCACATATGTGAACAGTCTCCGTTTTTTACTAAGCAATTGAATAAATTCAAGGAAATTGTATTTGCACTTTTTAGGCAGTATATTTATACTTTATAAAGTTATAGATTGCAGGGAAAAGGATGTGTAGCGGTTGTCCACTAGACCAGCGGAGCAATTGCCTGTTAAAATTAAAGTAAAGACAGACATTCGGGATGGACGCAATAAGGATACTTTTGAACTTGTTGCGTTTGGTCGATACTATATAAAGGAAAATGCCCGTTTTCTTCAATATGATGAAGCAATGGATGAAGGAATGGCAAAAACGATCATTAAAGTATCTGATAACGAAGGTCTTATTTTACGAAGCGGTGCTGTGAAAATGAGGCTTCCGTTCATCATGAATAAAAAGCTTAAAGGAAGCTACCATACACCTTATGGCGTGTTTGAGATGGATACAATGACAAAAAGGCTGGACCACCAGTTTGATGCACAAACCGGAAGTGGCTCTATCGAACTTTTATATGAATTAAAAATGCAAGGGGCAAATTCAGGTACATACCATTTATCGATAACTTTCGAAGAGGAGGAAGAACAATGAACAGTGCAGAACAAATGCAAGACATGCTGAAACAAGAGATAAAAGCCGCTGTCTTAAAAGCAAATTTAGCAACTGAAGAACAAATTCCTAACGTTGTGCTAGAAATACCAAAGGAAAAGGCTCATGGAGATTATTCCACGAATATGGCGATGCAGCTTGCACGCGTAGCGAAGAAGGCGCCAAGAATGATCGCAGAAGAGCTCGTTGCTAACTTCGATAAGTCCGCAGCATCAATTGAAAAAATTGAAATCGCTGGACCAGGCTTTATTAATTTTTATATGGATAATAGCTATTTAACGGGTTTAATTCCAGCGGTTCTCGAAGCTGGGGACCGTTATGGGGAAACGAATGTTGGCGGAAATCAAAAGCTTCAAGTAGAGTTTGTATCTGCTAACCCGACTGGAGATCTTCACCTTGGACATGCACGTGGAGCGGCAGTAGGGGATTCACTAAGTAATATTCTAGCGAAGGCAGGCTATGATGTTTCACGTGAATATTATATTAATGATGCAGGTAACCAAATCAATAATTTAGCGTATTCTGTTGAAGCTCGTTACTTCCAAGCACTAGGATTGGAAAAAGAAATGCCAGCAGACGGCTACCACGGCGAGGATATTATTGGGATTGGGAAAAAGCTTGCTGAGGAATTCGGCGACAAATATGTCAATGTGGATGAAAAAGAGCGCTTTGATTTCTTCCGTGATTACGGATTAAAATATGAGATGGCGAAGCTAAAGGCTGACTTAGAAGAATTCCGTGTTCCATTTGATGTGTGGTATTCCGAGACATCTCTATACCATAATGGAAAAATCGATACAGCCTTACAAGCTTTAAGAGACAATGGCCATATTTATGAAGAGGACGGTGCAACTTGGTTCCGCTCTACAACATTTGGCGATGATAAAGACCGTGTTTTAATTAAAAACGACGGTTCCTATACGTACTTAACACCAGATATTGCGTACCACAAGGATAAGCTGGAGCGTGGCTTTGAAAAGCTGATTAATATTTGGGGAGCAGACCATCACGGCTATATTCCACGTATGAAAGCAGCTATCCAAGCACTAGGCTATGACCGTGAAGCACTTGAAGTAGAAATCATTCAGCTCGTTCATTTATACAAAAACGGTGAAAAAATGAAAATGAGTAAGCGTACTGGTAAAGCAGTAACGATGCGTGATCTAGTGGAAGAAGTAGGTCTGGATGCAACACGTTACTTCTTCGCTATGAGAAGCGCTGACACACATATGGACTTTGACTTAGATTTAGCGGTTTCCGAGTCTAATGAAAACCCAGTTTATTATGCGCAATATGCTCATGCACGGATTTGCAGCATTTTACGTCAAGGAGAAGAGCAAGGGTTAACTGTAAGCCATGATGCTGACTTCTCATTAATTTCAGCTGAAAAAGAAATGGATGTACTGAAGAAGCTTGGCGAGTTCCCGCAAGCTGTTGGTGAAGCTGCACAAAAACGTTTGCCACATCGAATCACGAACTATATTTTCGACTTGGCATCCACATTCCACAGCTTTTACAACGCAGAAAAAGTGTTAGACACGGATCACCCTGAAAGAACAAAAGCAAGATTAGCGTTAATCAAGGCTGTACAAATCACGTTGAAGAATGCACTTGCACTGATCGGTGTATCTGCTCCGGAAAAAATGTAATAGGAAAGCTGGCATTAATTAGGAAAGGGATTCTCCCTCCTAATTGACATGCTGGCTTTTTTTGTTTGGGTTTGGAGGTATGAGTCAATGTTTGGGGGAGTTTATTATGAGTGGGGCTTGGAATGAAGTGTCCATGAAACCCTTCGCAGGTGAAAATTATGGACCAAGGTCTTCAAGGAGAGTTCATGGAACCCTTCGCCGGGGAAAGCCAAGAACGAAGGTCTCCATGAATCACAATGAACTAAGCACTTTTTCTAAAAATAAATTTCCTTTCGAAATGACTGATTACAAAAATAATATAATCAACTGAGCCAGCCATTCCTTAATCGACCGGACAGGATCAAATTGGTTCAAGTGCTCCAGTGTCATTCGTTCTGAACAGCTAATATCCGTTTCCATAACCGCTCGAGCCTTCTGAATAAATTGATAGTCATATATATAACAATTGATCTCATAGTTGAGAAAGAGACTTCGATGATCGAAATTCGCTGTTCCGATATCACAAATTTTATCATCAATAATAATGGTTTTAGCGTGGTAGAAGCCATTCATGAATTCATAGACAAGTGCACCCTGCTCCATTAACTTTCTAAAAAAGAAGTAGGAGCCTTCCTTGACGAGAGGATGATCAGCCATTTTCGGTACAAGAATGGTGAGAGTGACACCTCTTTTCAGCGCGTCTAACAAGTCGTTGAGCAATCTTTGGCTGGGGATAAAATATGGTGTACCAATGATGATGTTTGTTTCTGCGTTACGAATCATAGCGGAGAAGGTGTCTTCTAAATAAGCGCCTTTAGAAGGGATCAGCTGATGACGGTATGGCCCTTTCGGGAGCTTAGGAAAGTATTCCGGATTCTCAAGTAAATCAATATTCGTGTCCAAATGCCAATCCGTTAAAAATTCCTTCTGCAGCCCTGCAACTCCTTCACCCATTATTTTTAAATGATAGTCTCTCCATGGCCTGAGCTTTGGGTCCAAATTAATGTATTCCTTGCCAATGTTATAGCCGCCAATATATCCAATTTTGCCGTCTATAATCGTTAATTTGCGATGATTTCGTGCCTGCAGTGAATAGAAAAGAAATGGGAGCCTTGGCGTATGGGAGTAAGAAAACATCACGCCATTCTCCCGAAGCGATTGAATCATTTTTTTATTAAATCGATGACTCCCGATCCGATCAAGCAGAAGTCGTACTTCTACACCTTCTCTCGCTTTTTCCTTTAGGATATTTAAAAAATCGGTACTAATTTTGTCGTCCTTTACAATATAAAATAGTATATGAATATGATACTTTGCACGATGAAGCTCGGAAAAAAGATCAGCGAATAGCTCTGGACCTTCCGTAAACATATTCAAGCTGCTCTGCCAATAAGGATAGTCCTTCCTCTCCAATCTTTTTAGTTGATTTTTTCTTCCTAAGTAAAAGTCAAGGAATAGCCAAAGAGCAATAAAAAGAATGATGATCCAAATTACTGTTGTAACTTTCATTGTTTTCTGCTCCTCGATTTTGTTTCCAATTATTATCTCCGGCATAACGATTTCTATTAATGTCTTTTTTATGTAATAAATATGGATAATGTAATTTGAAAATTATATAAAAAAACGTTGACTGAATGCTCATTCATTATATAATAGAATCAAAGAATAATTTCTGAATATTATATTGTGTTAAAAATTTTTGAATTATAAGAAGGACAATCCATTTAAGAGGGGAGAGCTAACGTTTATGACGGGATTGTTATGGGTAAATCTAATTGGATTTCTCCTTGTAACCGCTTACGCAATCAGTTTGTTTGTGTATGTTGTGAAAACGAGAATCGAATATATCAAACTTGGTAAAAAAGTAGAGTTCGATAACAACGTAAAAGAGCGGATGAACAAGATTTGGGTAAACGTATTTGGTCAGAAAAAGCTTTTGAAGGATAAGAAAAGTGGAATTATTCACGTTATGTTTTTCTACGGGTTTATTCTTGTCCAATTTGGTGCCATTGATTTCATTATTAAAGGAATCAAGCCTGGTGCCCATTTACCATTTGGGCCAATATATTCAGGCTTTACGTTTTTTCAGGAGCTAGTCACATTAATGATTTTGGTTGCGGTTATTTGGGCTTTTTACCGCCGCTATGTGGAAAAGCTTGTTCGTTTAAAAAGAGGATTTAAATCAGGTCTTGTCCTTATTTTTATCGGTGGTTTAATGCTTTCCGTTTTACTTGGAAATGGAATGGGTATGATCTGGAACGGTCATGAAGCTTCATGGTCAGAGCCCGTTGCCTCCGTTATCGCTGGTGCTTTCTCCTGGATGGGTGAAACCGCATCAATTGTTGTTTTCTATGTAGCTTGGTGGATTCATTTAATTTTCTTACTAGCATTTTTAGTATATGTTCCACAATCCAAGCATGCGCACTTAATTGCTGGACCTGCTAACGTTTATTTCAGCCGACTTGAAAAGCCGGGTAAATTAACAAAAATTGATTTTGAAGATGAAACGCAAGAGAGCTTTGGTGTTGGAAAAATTGAAGACTTTACACAGCTGCAAATGATTGATTTCTATGCTTGTGTGGAGTGTGGACGCTGTACAAATATGTGTCCGGCAACGGGAACTGGCAAGATGCTGTCTCCGATGGATTTGATTTTGAAGCTACGCGATCATTTAACGAATCACGGTGCCGCTGTTACATCTAAGCAGCCTTGGGTCCCAACCTTCGCATTTTCAAACACAATGGGTAACCAGCTTGCATTAGCTGGTACAGGCAAGGGGGCAGAGGAAGCGGCTGCTGGATTGGCTTACAGCCCAAGCTTAATTGGTGAAGTTATTACCGAAGAAGAAATCTGGGCATGTACGACTTGCCGTAACTGTGAAGATCAATGTCCAGTTATGAACGAGCATGTGGATAAAATCATCGACCTTCGCCGTTATCTTGTTTTAACAGAAGGAAAGCTGGATGCTGATGCTCAGCGTGCGATGACAAATATCGAGCGCCAAGGAAATCCTTGGGGATTAAACCGCAAAGAGAAAGAGAACTGGAGAGAAACACGTGAGGATGTTCATGTGCCAACTGTAAAAGAAATGAATAAAGCTGGGGAAGAATTCGAGTACCTATTCTGGGTAGGTTCCATGGGTTCCTTTGACAACCGCAGCCAGAAAATAGCTCTTTCTTTTGCAAAATTATTGAATGAAGCTGGCGTGAAGTTCGCAATTCTTGGAAATAAGGAAAAGAACTCCGGAGATACGCCAAGACGTTTTGGAAATGAGTTCTTATTCCAGGAGCTTGCGACAAAGAATATTGAGGAATTTGAAAAGGCAGAAGTGAAGAAGATCGTTACGATCGACCCTCATGCCTACAATATTTTCAAAAATGAGTACCCTGACTTTGGACTTGAGGCGGAGGTTTATCACCATACAGAGCTGCTTGCTAAGCTTGTTGAAGAAGGAAAGCTCAAGCCGCAGTTCCTGGTTAACGAAACCATTACGTTCCATGATTCCTGCTATTTAGGCCGCTACAACGAGGTATATGATCCTCCACGCGAAATCTTGAAATCGATTCCTGGCGTGAAGCTTGTGGAGATGGATAGAAACCGCGAAACGGGCATGTGCTGTGGAGCAGGAGGCGGCTTGATGTGGATGGAGGAAGAAACAGGCCATCGCATTAACGTTTCTCGTACAGAACAGGCATTAGCTGTTAAGCCATCTGTGATCAGTTCTGGCTGTCCATACTGCTTAACGATGCTTTCAGATGGAACAAAGGCGAAAGAAGTAGAGGAAACCGTTCATACGTACGACGTTGCGGAAATCCTTGAAAAGTCCGTATTTGGAGAAAATCAACATTAGTTTCTTAAGAAATTTAGTTCAACTTCAATTTGTACTCTGTGCAGATTGAAGTTGAACTTTATGAATTTTGCGTAAAATGTTTCAATTTTTACTATTTTTAAAGTAAAATAGAATTATAGATAAAGCGCTTACATTTTGGTGGTTATTTTTTTCGGCTTAGGTTGAGCGAGCGTTCAGTCGCTCGGATTGTCCGCTTTAAATGATGATGAAAATCACAATTAGAAAAAGGAGCGATACTGATGGGAAGAACCGTAATTCTTGGCGGTGCAAGAACGCCGTTTGGTAAATTTGCTGGTGGATTAAGCAGCTTTTCTGCTTCAGATCTTGGAGGATTTGCTGTGAAGGAAGCACTTCAACGTGCAGGTGTAAAACCGGAAGAGGTCGGCGAGGTTATTTTAGGAACTGTTCTTCAAGGAGGGCAAGGCCAGATACCTTCCCGTCAGGCAGCCAGAAAAGCTGGACTACCATGGAATGTAAAAACGGAAACGGTCAATAAGGTTTGTGCCTCAGGTATGCGCAGTGTGACGCTTGGTGATCAAATCATTCGTCTTGGCGATGAAGAGGTCATCGTGGCTGGCGGAATGGAGTCTATGAGTCAGGCGCCTTACTTCTTGCCAAACGCACGCTGGGGACTTCGCATGGGGGATTCAGCGGTCAAGGACTTAATGATTCACGATGGATTAAGTTGCAGTTTCACTGGTGTTCATATGGGGACTTACGGAAATGGTGCTGCTGAGGAGATGGAGATCAGCCGCGAAGAGCAGGATCGCTGGGCACTTAGAAGCCATGAGCTGGCAATTGCAGCAATGGAAGCGGGAAAATTGGCAGAGGAAATTGTACCAGTAGAGGTACCTCAAAGAAAAGGAGATTCAGTCGTTATTTCAGAAGATGAATCACCGAGAAAAGATACGTCGGTTGATAAACTGGCAAAGCTTAAATCGGCATTCGGATCAGGCGGAACGATTACAGCTGGGAACGCACCAGGAGTGAATGATGGGGCAGCAGCACTCGTTCTAATGAGTGAGGAGAGAGCAGCTCGAGAAGGCAGAAAACCTGCAGCGATCATTCTGGGGCATGCGGAGATTGCGGTCGAAGCAAAGGATTTCCCGAAAACACCAGGTATCGTAATCAATGAGCTGTTAAAAAAGACAGGAAAAACAGTTGAGGATATTGATCTTTTTGAAATTAATGAAGCATTTGCAGCTGTTGCACTAACAAGCGGCAAGATTGCTAATTTAGATGAAAATAAAGTAAACGTAAATGGCGGTGCGGTAGCGCTTGGACATCCGATAGGAGCGAGCGGCACTAGAATTATTTTAACGTTAATGCATGAATTAAAGCGTCGAGGCGGAGGATTTGGCATTGCAGCCATTTGCAGCGGAGGAGGCCAAGGTGACGCGATTATGATTGAGGTTCCGAAGAGCTGATTTTAATAATCAGAATTCGTATGTTTCTCAGGCAAATTAGCTGTTTCGCAAACAAAGCGATTGGTAACGCAAACAAACTAATAGTTTTCGCAAACAAAGCGGTAGGTATTTCAAATAAATTAGCAGTTTCGCAAACAAAGCGGTTGGTAACGCAAACAAACTAATAGTTTTCGCAAACAAAGCGGTTAGTATCGCAAATAAAATAACAGTTCGCAAACAAAGCAGTAGGTATCGCAAACAAATTAGCAGTTTCGCAAACAAAGCAGTAGGTATCGCAAACAAACTAATAGTTTTCGCACAAAGCGGTAGGTATCGCAAACAAATTAGCTGTTTCGCAAACAAAGCGGTTGGTAACGCAAACAAACTAATAATTTTCGCAAACAAAGCGGTTGGTAACGCAAACAAACTAATAGTTTTCGCGAACAAAGCGGTTAGTATCGCAAATAAATTAGCAGTTTCGCAAACAAAGCGGTAGGTATCGCAAACAAACTAATAGTTTTCGCAAACAAAGCGGTAGGTATCGCAAATAAATTAATAGTTCGCAAACAAAGCGGTAGGTATCGCAAACAAACTAATAGTTTTCGCAAACAAATCTATAAGTTTCGCAATTAATCCAGCACCTATACGAAGAACGGAGGACCAAATATGAACGTACAAAAAATTATGGTGATCGGGGCTGGCCAAATGGGCTCTGGAATCGCCCAAGTATGTGCGCAGGCTGGCTACAGTGTCCTGCTAAACGACTTGAAACCAGAATTTATTGATCGCGGATTAGGAGTCATTAAGAAGAACTTATCTCGTCAGGTTGAAAAAGAACGAATGACTGCTGAGCAGATGGAAGAGATCCTAAGCAGGCTTACTCCATCAACAGATCTTCAGGATGCGAAGGCTGTTGACCTCGTGATTGAAGCAGCTGTAGAAAATATGGAAATCAAAACAAAGATTTTCAGCCAACTCGATGAAATCGCACCAGCACATACCATCCTGGCAAGTAATACTTCATCGCTGCCGATCACAGAGATTGCTGCAGCGACCAAGCGTCCTGAAAAAGTAATCGGCATGCATTTTATGAATCCTGTTCCGGTTATGAAGCTAGTAGAAATTATCCGCGGCCTTGCTACAGCGGATGAAGTGTATCAAACAATTGAGGACATGACCAATACGCTTAAAAAGGTACCGGTTGAAGTCAACGACTTCCCAGGATTCGTGTCAAACAGAATACTCATGCCGATGATTAATGAAGCGATTTATACCCTTTATGAGGGTGTTGCTACAAAAGAAGCAATCGATGAAGTGATGAAGCTTGGCATGAATCATCCGATGGGCCCGCTAACGTTAGCTGATTTCATTGGCCTGGATACTTGTCTATATATTATGGAAACCCTTCACGAAGGATTCGGCGACGATAAATATCGCCCTTGTCCACTGTTAAGAAAATATGTAAAGGCTGGCTGGCTCGGACGCAAAACAGGCAGAGGCTTTTACGTTTATGAATAAAGTCCATTTGAAAATAATCATCCGAGAGGTTTAACGGAGGGCTGAATATGAATTTAAGATTTACCGAAGAGCAAGACATGATGAGGAAAATGGTTCGTGATTTTGCTCAGTCTGAAATTGCTCCATTTGTTGAAAAAATGGAACAAGGTGAGTTTCCTAGTGAAATACTAAAAAAAATGGGGGAGCTTGGCTTAATGGGGATTCCCGTTCCGGAACAGTACGGCGGGTCGGAAATGGATTTTACCTCTTATATTATCGCAATTCATGAATTATCAAAGGTGAGCGCGACGATTGGCGTTATTCTTTCCGTTCATACCTCTGTTGGAACGAATCCAATTCTTTATTTCGGAACAGAAGAGCAAAAGCAAAAATACGTGCCAAAGCTAGCTTCCGGGGAGTATCTAGGTGCCTTTTGCCTAACAGAGCCTAGCGCCGGTTCTGATGCGGGAAGCCTGAAATCAAAGGCTGTAAAAAACGGGGATCATTATATCATTAACGGCTCCAAAGTCTTTATTACAAACGGCGGCGAAGCAGATGTGTATATTGTTTTTGCTTCGACTAGCCCTGAGCTTGGCAGTAAAGGAATATCTGCTTTTATCGTTGAAAAAGATACGCCGGGACTTGTGATTGGAAAAGACGAGAAAAAAATGGGCTTGCATGGCTCTAGAACGCTGCAGCTTAGCTTTGAGGATATGAAGGTGCCTGCCCAAAATCTACTAGGCGAAGAAGGTGAAGGCTTCAAAATTGCCCTCGCAAATCTCGATGTCGGCAGAATCGGTATTGCAGCACAGGCACTCGGAATTGCAGAGGCGGCACTTGAAGCAGCGGCAGCTTATGCGAAAGAGCGTGTACAATTTGGAAAACCGATTGCCGCTCAGCAAGGGATAGGCTTCAAGCTAGCAGATATGGCAACAGCAGTTGAGGCATCAAAGCTATTAATCTACCGTGCAGCTGATCTTCGCCAAAGAGGGGTTAAGTGCGGGATAGAAGCATCCATGGCTAAGCTTTTTGCCTCTAAAACAGCAGTTGAGGTTACAACAGAAGCGATTCAAGTATTAGGCGGCTACGGCTATACAGAAGATTATCCGGTAGAACGATATTTCCGCGATGCAAAAATTACAGAAATATATGAAGGCACAAGTGAAATTCAGCGATTAGTAATTAGCAAACAGCTTTAATAAATCAGCCTGAAGGGGACTTTCGCATTGCCCCACAGGCTCTACAAAAATAGATTAACGGGGGACAGGGACATGAACTTTCAATTATCAGAAGAACATGAAATGATTAGAAAAATGGTACGAGATTTTGCAAAGAACGAAGTGGCCCCAACGGCAGCTGAGCGTGATGAGGAAGAGCGATTTGACCGTGAAATTTTTGATAAAATGGCGGAGCTTGGTCTGACAGGGATTCCATGGCCAGAGGAGTACGGCGGCATCGGCAGTGATTATTTAGCGTACTGTATTGCTGTAGAAGAGCTTTCAAGAGTATGTGCATCAACAGGTGTAACTTTATCTGCTCATACTTCATTAGCAGGCTGGCCAATCTTCAAATTCGGTAGTGAAGAGCAAAAGCAAAAATATTTACGTCCAATGGCAGAAGGTACGAAAATTGGAGCTTATGGGTTAACAGAGCCTGGCAGCGGCTCGGATGCCGGCGGGATGAGAACAACAGCGCGTCTAGAAGGAGATCATTACGTATTAAATGGCTCTAAAATTTTCATCACAAATGGTGGAATTGCTGATATTTATGTTGTTTTTGCATTAACAGATCCTAATGAAAAACACCGTGGAACAACGGCATTCATCGTGGAAGCAGGTTTCGAGGGCTTCTCAGTGGGCAAAAAAGAGAAAAAGCTTGGAATTCGTTCTTCACCAACAACAGAAATTATTTTTGATAATTGTAAGATTCCGGTTGAAAATGTACTAGGCAATGTAGGGGAAGGCTTTAAAATTGCGATGATGACGCTTGATGGCGGACGCAACGGGATTGCTGCACAGGCTGTTGGAATTGCCCAAGGTGCTTTAGATGCGTCGATTGAATACGCGAAAGAACGCGTTCAATTTGGTAAGCCAATTGCGGCTCAGCAAGGAATCGGCTTTAAACTGGCAGATATGGCAACAAGCATTGAAGCCTCAAGACTATTAACATACCAGGCTGCATGGCTAGAATCAGAAGGTTTGCCATATGGAAAAGAATCAGCGATGTCGAAACTATTAGCTGGCGATACAGCGATGAAGGTTACGACAGATGCTGTTCAAATCTTCGGTGGCTACGGCTATACAAAGGATTACCCGGTAGAACGCTTTATGCGTGATGCCAAGATCACCCAAATTTATGAAGGAACACAGGAAATTCAACGCCTTGTTATTTCTCGTATGCTGACAAAATAGGTCCCTATCATTTATTCTATTAAGAAAAAGGCGAGTTGAGAGGAGAGCCGATCGTGAAACTTTCTCCTCTCTGCCTTAAGAAAGACGGTAGGTAAAATGAAAAAACGCGAAGTGCAGGCGTCCGTAAAAGATGAGCGCCTTGTCAAAAAGAGACGAGATCAAATGATTAAAGGGGCTGTAACCCTATTTATTCAGAAGGGCTTCCATCGCACAACGACAAGAGAAATTGCGAAAGCAGCAGGCTTTAGCATTGGCACATTATATGAATATATTAGGACGAAAGAAGATGTGCTGTATCTCGTTTGTGACAGCATCTATGACCAGGTAAGCGACAGGCTGCAGAAGGATCTTGATACAAATCAAGGAACATTAGAAAGCTTAAAGATGGGGATTGCTGATTACTTCCGAGTGGTCGATGAAATGCAGGATGAAGTTCTTGTCATGTACCAGGAGGTCAAATCCTTATCAAAGGACGCCCTTCCATATGTTCTGAAGAAAGAAATCGAAATGGTTGAGATGTTTGAACAAATTATCAGCAGATGTGTGGAAAATAAAGAATTTGATCTTACAGAAGATAGGATAAAAATGATTGCACACAATATTTTTGTTCAAGGGCAAATGTGGGCTTTCCGCCGGTGGTCATTGAAAAAAATGTATACGCTTGAGGAGTATATTGAGCTGCAAACAGAATTGCTTTTTCAAGGGATTAGAAAACCTGCGCTATCACGAACAGGAGGAGAATAATGAGTAGTTCAGCAGTAGTGTATAAGCCA
This sequence comes from Bacillus sp. S/N-304-OC-R1, assembly GCF_019749375.1. Lineage (GTDB taxonomy): Bacteria > Bacillota > Bacilli > Bacillales > Cytobacillaceae > Cytobacillus. The sequence continues at coordinate 87,487 of NZ_JACWFE010000018.1, read as the reverse complement.
AAGAACCATATTCGATTTGTTACTGCTTCAAGTCTTTTTGACGGCCATGATGCTTCTATTAATATCATGAGACGGATCATTCAGGCGAGCGGTGCAGAGGTGATCCATTTGGGACATAATCGCTCGGTGGAGGAAGTAGTGAATGCAGCCATTCAAGAGGATGTTCAAGGAATTGCGATATCTTCCTATCAAGGAGGACACGTTGAATACTTTAAATATATGTATGATCTGTTAAAAGAAAGAGGCGCTTCTCATATCCGCATTTATGGAGGCGGCGGCGGAGTTATCATTCCTAAGGAAATTAAAGAGCTTCATGAATACGGGATTGCCCGAATTTTCTCACCTGAGGATGGACGTCAGCATGGACTTCAAGGCATGATTAACATGATGATTGAAGAATGTGATTTTCCAACCTTTACGGTAGAAGCGACCGAGCAAATTGAAAAGCTTGAAGAAGGAAACACTAATGCTATTGCGAAGCTGATCACGTTAGCAGAGCATCATGTGACGGTTGACAAAGAAGCTGCGGCAGCACTTGATTCGGTAATGGAAAAAGTGAAATCATTGGAAAAGTCAGTCCCTGTCCTCGGAATTACAGGTACAGGTGGAGCTGGAAAAAGCTCATTAACAGATGAACTGATTCGCCGCTTCATTAATGAAATTCCGGAAAAGAAAGTGGCTATTTTATCGGTTGATCCTACAAAGCAAAAAACAGGCGGAGCCCTTCTTGGCGACCGTATCCGTATGAATTCAATTTTTAACCCGCGTGTTTATATGAGAAGCTTAGCGACAAGAAATTCAAAGAGTGAGCTTTCACTGGCGATTAAGGATGCCATTTCTGTTGTAAAAGCTGCAGGCTTTGACCTAATTGTTGTAGAAACAAGCGGAATCGGGCAAGGGGATGCAGAAATAACTGAAATTTGTGACGTTTCTATGTATGTGATGACGAGTGAATTCGGTGCGCCTTCCCAGCTTGAGAAAATCGATATGATCGATTATGCCGATTTAATTGTCATTAATAAGTTTGAGCGCAAAGGCTCTGAAGATGCGAAGCGCCAAGTGCAAAAGCAATATCAAAGAAGCCGCATGCTTTTTGAAAAGGATATTGAAGAAATGCCTGTATTTGGCACGATTGCGAGTCAATTTAACGATCCGGGAACAAATGCTGTTTTTGCCGCGATTATTGAAAAATTAAATGAAAAGGCTAGTACAGATTGGGAAACTAGCTTTTCAAAGCATGCAATAGTCGAAAAGCAAAATGTCATTATCCCGAATGAGCAGCGCTATTATTTAAGAGAAGTATCAGAAACGGTACGTAAATATCATAAAAAGGCCGAAAAACAGGCAGATCTTGCCCGTAAGCTATTCCAGCTGGAGGGAGCTATTCTTGCCGTTAAGGAGCAGGAGGCAAACGAAGAGGTTCTTGCGTCACTTGAAGCAGTTAAGTCTAACGTTGAATCCCAGCTGACTCCGGAAACGAAGAAAATCCTGAATGGCTGGGAGTCGTTAAAGGAAAAATATACGGGAGACCAATTCGTCACAAAAATCCGTGACAAAGAAATTATTACGGTCTTAAAAACGAAAAGCTTATCCGGATTAAGTATACCTAAGGTGGCCCTTCCTAAATATAAGGATTATGGGGAAATTATCCGCTGGGTTTATAAAGAAAATGTTCCAGGCTCATTCCCGTTCACGGCCGGGGTGTTCCCGTTCAAGCGTGAAGGCGAAGATCCAAAGAGACAATTTGCTGGAGAAGGAACACCGGAAAGAACGAATCGCCGCTTCCACTATTTATCTAAGGACGACTCGGCTAAACGCCTAAGTACAGCGTTTGACTCTGTTACATTATATGGAGAAGACCCAGATTATCGTCCGGATATTTACGGAAAGGTTGGCGAAAGCGGCGTCAGCATCTGTACGCTGGATGATATGAAGAAGCTTTATGCCGGCTTTGATCTGTGTCATCCATCTACATCAGTGTCAATGACAATTAATGGCCCAGCTCCAATCATTCTAGCCATGTTCATGAATACTGCGATTGAGCAGCAGGTAGAAGCGAAGGAAAAAGAGCTTTGCCGCATTCTAACAGTAGAAGAATTTATGGAAGTGAAGGCACTAACTTTACAAACGGTTCGCGGAACAGTTCAAGCTGATATTTTAAAAGAAGATCAAGGGCAAAATACTTGTATCTTCTCGACGGAATTTGCCCTTCGCATGATGGGGGATATTCAGCAATATTTTATTGATCATAAAGTGCGTAACTATTATTCTGTATCCATTTCAGGCTATCATATCGCTGAAGCAGGGGCTAACCCGATTTCACAATTAGCATTCACATTAGCTAATGGCTTTACGTATGTAGAATACTACTTGAGCAGGGGAATGGATATTAACGACTTTGCACCAAACCTATCATTCTTCTTCTCGAATGGCTTAGATCCTGAATATACCGTTCTAGGCCGTGTAGCTCGCCGAATTTGGGCGACGGTGATGAGAGATAAGTATGGTGCCAATGAGCGAAGCCAGAAGCTTAAGTATCATATTCAAACATCTGGTCGTTCTCTTCATGCTCAAGAGATTGATTTCAATGATATTCGTACAACATTGCAAGCACTAATGGCATTGCAAGATAACTGTAATTCCCTTCATACGAATGCTTATGATGAGGCGATTACAACGCCGACAGAGGAATCTGTGCGCCGCGCAATGGCCATCCAAATGATTATTACGAAGGAACACGGCTTAACGAAAAACGAAAATCCGCTGCAAGGCGCTTTCATCATTGATGAATTAACCGATCTTGTCGAGGAGCAGGTGCTTCAAGAATTTGAACGCATCAATGATCGCGGAGGAGTTCTTGGCGCCATGGAAACGCAATATCAGCGTGGAAAAATTCAGGATGAGTCCATGCATTATGAAATGCTAAAGCATACAGGCGAGCTTCCAATTATCGGAGTCAATACGTATTTAAATCCGAACCCTCCTTCTGAAGAAGAGATGAATAATATGGAGCTGGCAAGGGCAACAAAAGAAGAAAAAGAAATGCAAATCCAAAATCTTCGCAGCTTCCAAGAACGCAATAAAGATCAAGCAGAGGAAGCGCTGCTGCGATTAAAAGAAGCAGCCGTATCCGGCGGTAATATTTTTGCAGAGCTGATGGAGACAGTGAAAGTAGCAAGCCTTGGCCAAATTACTAGAGCCCTTTATGAAGTGGGCGGACAATATAGAAGAAATATGTAGGTTCGTTGTAAGTATAGAAGGAAATCGGTGAGAACGCCGATTTCTTTTTTTCCATGTTAGGAGTGTAAAACTTTTTTTAGTATGAAAATTGTCTTGCCAAGGCGCTTGGGCCTTTTTAAGTAATATACAATCATTGCCAAGTTATATATAATCGAAGTAATTGCAGAAAGCGGGACCCTTTAGCTTCTTGGATATTAGTTGCAGGATGTGGGAATGTGAAAAACATCTTTATGTTGATTGTGATAATAGGAACTCTTGTCGGATTTTATTATTTGTATCAAATGCAGCTTGGCGCCATTCCTTTCTTTTTAATATCCATTTATTCCTTTACTCGCGCCTATAGCCAGCTCTCCCGAAAAATAAAAAACACGGATAAAAATGAAAAAGATAATGGGCGAAAGATATAGCTGGCATAAACACTAAATTATTGTTTATAATGAAGAATATGCATTCACGGGGCTGTAAAAGGACATAGAAATCCTTGTTAAAACGGCTCCCAAATACATAAAAAGATAAAGCTACTAAACTGATTTTCCAAAAGTTATTTATTTTCGCTTTCTTAAAAGCGTGACATAGAGAAAGGACGTGCAAATATGAGTTTATATGAACTTTCAAAAGAAGAGCTTCAGGAAATGTCTTTCATTGAAGTCGCTTATGAACTATTAAAAGGCAAAAAAGAAGCATTGGCATTTCAGGATATTATGGATGAACTAACAACTCTCCTTGATCTGACAGAGGATCAGGTGCGAGCGAAAATTGCCCAATTCTATACAGATTTAAACATTGATGGACGTTTCCTAGGCTTAGGGGACAATAAATGGGGACTTCGTGTATGGTATCCAATTGAGCAGCAGGAAGAGGACGTTGTAACAGAAATTAAGCCTAAGAAGAAAAAGGCTAAGAAGGCTGCTGATGATGAGCTTGATGAATATGATGAATTAGATGATGAAGATATTGATTACGATGATCTTGATGATCTAGAGGATGAATTCGAAGAAGATGAAGAGTTATTAGAAGAAGATGATGAACTTCTAGATGATGAAGACCTGGAAGATGAAGACGATGACCTTATCGAGAGTGACGAAGAATATGATCTTGGCGATGAAGATGAGGAAATTGAAGATGATGATATGGACATAGAAGAGGAAGATTTAGATTAATTTTTTCCTCATAGAAGTTTCTGCACACCATCTTGACTTTTTTTTTGCAGGCTTGTAGAATACTTTTTGGGCTCCTTAAAAAGGAACGAATCATTAGACGCGTATAGCGCTCCCTTACTTGTAATAAAGTAAGCGGGGCGCTATTTATTTTTTGGCAAGTAAGAAATATAGCTTATGTACCGGATTTAAGTGTATTTCCTATGCTACTTTAAGTTCACGCATCCTTAAGTTGGGACTATACCCGCCATAATCAAAATTCATTATTTTTAGTCTTTAAATAAAGGCGAATATGCACAAACTGAAATGAGGGGGAATAATAATGACAAAGTATATTTTTGTAACAGGTGGCGTTGTTTCATCACTCGGTAAAGGGATTGTCGCAGCTTCCCTTGGACGCCTTTTGAAAAACAGAGGATTAAGCGTGACGATTCAAAAATTTGATCCATACATCAATGTGGACCCAGGGACAATGAGCCCATATCAGCATGGAGAGGTGTTTGTAACAGGGGACGGAGCTGAAACAGATCTAGACTTAGGTCACTATGAGCGTTTCGTTGATGTAAATTTAACAAAATACAGCAGTGTAACGACTGGGAAGATTTATTCAACTGTACTTAGAAAAGAACGCCGCGGTGAATATAATGGCGGTACGGTTCAAGTGATTCCGCATATTACGAATGAAATCAAAGACCGTGTTTTCCGTGCGGGACATGAAACGAATTCAGATGTAGTTATTACTGAAATCGGCGGAACAGTAGGGGATATCGAATCCCTTCCATTCTTAGAAGCGATTCGCCAAATTAAAAGTGATATCGGCCGTGACAATGTAATGTACATTCATTGTACGCTAGTTCCGTATATTAAAGCTGCAGGCGAAATGAAAACAAAGCCAACTCAGCACAGTGTAAAGGAATTAAGAAGCCTAGGCATTCAGCCAAATGTCGTAGTTGTTCGAACAGAAATGCCAATTTCACAGGATATGAAGGACAAGCTTGCTTTATTCTGCGATATTGATAAAGAGGCTGTTATCGAATGCCGTGACGCTGAAACATTATATTCTATTCCACTTGCTCTTCAAGAACAAAATCTTGATAGCTTAGTTTGCAATCATTTAAAACTAGCATGCAGCGAAGCAGACATGACGGAGTGGAAGCAGCTAGTTGATAAAGTGACAAACTTATCAAAAACAACAAAAATCGCTCTTGTTGGAAAATATGTTGAGCTGCAAGATGCTTATATTTCTGTAGTAGAGGCATTAAAGCACGCAGGCTATGCACATGATTCTGATATTGATATTAAATGGATCAATGCAGAAAACGTTACAGAAGAGAATGTTACTGAGCTATTAAGCGATGCAGACGGAATTCTTGTTCCTGGCGGATTTGGAGATCGCGGAGTTGAAGGGAAAATCCTTGCAATTCAATACGCTCGTGAAAATAAAAAACCATTCCTTGGCATTTGCCTAGGTATGCAATTAGCTTCTATTGAATATGCTCGCAATGTACTGAATTTACAAGGAGCACATTCAGCAGAAATTGATCCAAAAACAAAGCATCCAATCATTGACCTTCTTCCTGAGCAAAAGGATGTTGAAGACTTAGGCGGAACATTAAGATTAGGTATCCAGGCTTGTAAAGTTACAGAGGGTACTAATGCTTATGAAGCTTATCAAGATGAAGTTGTCTATGAGCGTCACCGCCATCGTTACGAGTTTAATAATCACTACCGTCAAGAAATGGAAGAGGCAGGCTTTGTCTTCTCGGGCACAAGCCCAGATGGACGCCTAGTGGAAATCATTGAAATCAAAGATCATCCATGGTTTGTCGCTTCACAATTCCACCCAGAGTTTGTGTCAAGACCAACACGCCCACAACCATTATTCCGTGACTTCGTTGGTGCATCATTGAAATTTAGTGAATAAGAATAGATTTTTGAGACTCTTTGAGTATCAGCTCTCCAGTGTGGGGGGGCTGGTACTTGGCAGGGTCTTTTTTTTATTGCAGAGGGGGGTAGAAGGGTAAAACGGTAGCATAGGGGGGTTCAATGAGCTTGTTTTGGGAGAAAAGTGGTTGAATCGGGAACATAGAGCGATTCAATGTACGCATTTTAAGGGGAAAGTCAGTGAAACGTAACAAAGAGTCGTTCAATGAGCTTGTTTTAAGAGGAAAGTTGTTGAAATGGGAACATAGAGCGGTTCAATGTACGCGTTTTAAGGGGAAAGTCAGTGAAACGGTAACAAAGAGTCGTTCAATGAGCTTGTTTTGAGAGAAAAGTTGTTGAAATGGGAACATAGAGCGGTTCAATGTACGCGTTTTAAGGGGAAAGTCAGTGAAACGGTAACATAGAGTGGTTCAATGAGTTTGTTTTGGGAGAAAAGTTGTTGAAATGGGAACATAGAACGATTTAATGTACGCGTTTTTAAGTGAAAGCCAGTGAAACAGCAACTTAGAGCCATTTAATGTAACTATTTTAATGTTAAACTCAATAAACCGGTAACTATGAACCATTCATAGCTACCGCCAAGTTCAACGCATTGCAGAAAGCATCAGTATCCAGCTCAAAGCCTTAAAAATCCCTGCCTCCAACTATGTCCTCTTATTCATATTCCTCAAAAATTTCCTCCAACGTAAAGCGGATTCCATAATACGCAAATAATGCAGCCATAGAAGCGGGGAATCCAAACCGGTTGCCTTCTTCATCTGGCAGCAATCCTTTTGTAAGTTTTAAGTCAATATGCACATCGGCAAGATCAGTTAAGCCATGCCCTTCTTGAGCGGTGGAGATGCCTACGAACGGAATTCTATTCTCGGATAGGATTTCTCCCATTTTTACAGCTTCTTCATCAGTGGAGTTTCTTGTCACGATGAGGAACCGATCTGTTTCAGAAAGATCATCAAGCGGTTGGTCAAGTGGCCAAATGGCAGCGTTTTTTAATGGTTCCTGTCCCGCTGTTGCTTCATAGGCAACTGCATTCATTTCATTTGTAGCAAATATGTATATATTTCCCTCTCCAACTGCTGCCTGGGCAAGCAGTCTAGCACTATCCTCCATGGAAAATTCTTCTTTTTCCTGAATTCTTTTAAACAGCCCTGTAAGCTGTGTAGAAAACATTTTTAGCATGATCTCTCTCCTATCATTTCGTAGATTCGCTGAGTTCATTATATGAAAAATGGGCAGAAAGGTAAAATTGACGAAAGAGACGGTGATCAAAAGTTTTTTCAGAAGAAGGAATTTCTATCCAAGAAATAGAAATAAAGGGAAGGGGAATGTATAATAATGGGTAGCGTAGCTAAACAATCGTCTATTAAACATGACAGAATTTTTGATACGAAGGAAGAGGTGGGTTGATTGAAGGGGAAAATATTAATCGTTGATGATCAATTTGGTATTCGGATTTTGCTAAATGAAGTACTGCAAAAGGAAGGGTACGATACATACCAGGCTGCAAATGGAATTCAGGCACTTGAAATTGTCTCCAAGCATTCACCTGACTTAGTTCTTCTCGATATGAAGATCCCTGGAATGGACGGGATTGAAATATTAAAAAGAATGAGAGTCATTGATAAGGATATCCGTGTGATCATTATGACGGCATATGGTGAGCTTGATATGATTCAGGAAGCGCGGGACTTAGGAGCCTTAACACACTTTGCCAAGCCATTTGATATTGATGATATCCGGGCGGCAGTTAAGAAATATGTCCCTATTACAAATTAAATCTATATGCTTTGTGAAAAAGCAGCCTGTGGGGTATGGATACAGATCTATTAATAAACATCTGTATTCGTGCCCCGCAGGCTTTTTTTAAACATGAAAATTTAGTTGGAGTAATGGAATTTCTTATTAGGTTTTGGTATGATACAAATGAATTCCATACGATCGGTTCAGTTTAAGCAGGATGATACATAAACGGAAGTACCTGAGGGAAGATTATCCTGTGAAAATAAGAAACGATGATTCATGAAGGAGGAAGAACGATGCCTTTAGTTTCAATGACTGAAATGCTTAAAAAGGGAAAATCCGAAGGCTATGCAGTAGGTCAATTTAATTTAAATAATCTTGAGTTCACTCAAGCGATTCTTCAAGCAGCAGAGGAAGAAAAATCCCCTGTCATCCTAGGTGTGTCCGAAGGGGCTGCACGCTATATGGGAGGATTTAAAACCGTTGTTAAAATGGTAGAAGGCTTGCTTGAAGATTATAAAATTACTGTACCTGTAGCTATTCACTTAGATCATGGTTCAAGTTTCGATAAATGTAAAGAGGCAATTGATGCTGGTTTTACTTCTGTTATGATTGATGCATCTCATGACCCTTTTGAAGAGAATGTGGCGACTACATCTAAGGTAGTAGAATACGCACATGCTCGCGGAGTGTCTGTAGAAGCGGAATTAGGAACAGTTGGCGGCCAAGAAGATGATGTCGTGGCTGACGGTGTTATTTATGCAGATGCGAAGGAATGTGAAGAGCTAGTAAAACGAACAAATATTGATTGCTTAGCTCCTGCATTAGGATCTGTGCATGGTCCTTACAAAGGCGAGCCGAAGCTAGGATTCGCTGAAATGGAGGAAATCGGAAACCTTACAGGCGTTCCTCTCGTTCTTCATGGCGGAACTGGAATCCCGACAAAGGATATTCAGAAGGCGGTTTCTCTAGGGACAGCTAAAATCAATGTAAATACAGAAAACCAAATTGCTTCTGCTAAAAAGGTACGTGAAGTATTAGAGGCAAATCCATCAATGTATGATCCGCGCAAATACCTAGGACCAGCAAGAGAAGTCATTAAGGAAACAGTTATCGGCAAAATGCGCGAGTTTGGTTCATCTGGGAAAGCTTAATAAACAGCGTTAGGAAACCGCCTTTATGTTAGAGGCGGTTTCGATTCATTTGTTAAGAACCAGGAAATAATAGTAAAGATTTTTAATCTATACAATATTGAAAGCACAGAGTGGATTGGAGTGGAAGGCACTTGACTCCTCCAAAATACATCCGTATTTTGTCGTGCGGTGTTAATCCAGGGATGTTTAATCAATGTCCTGCGGGATGTAGAGGAAAGGTCGAGACCCCGCAGACGGAACGGCGAGGAGGCTCGACTTCCTCCCCGCGATCGCTGCGTGCCTGTAACGGAAAGGAACGGTTCACTGTTTCGTTTTAAATAACTTTACTAATAGAGCATTACATAAAAATAATAGACTTATTAAAGTATTGAAGGAGGATTTACAATGAAATTTTTTATTGATACAGCAAATATGGAAGAGATCAAAGAAGCACACGCACTAGGGATATTATCCGGGGTAACAACTAACCCTTCTTTAGTGGCAAAGGAAAAAAACGTAACCTTCCATGATCGACTTCGTGAAATTACAGAGCTTGTTCCAGGTTCCGTTAGCGCAGAGGTTATTGCTCTTGATGCTGAAGGAATGATTAAAGAAGGACGTGAGCTTGCAGCAATCGCTCCAAACATTACAGTTAAGGTCCCAATGACTCCAGATGGATTAAAGGCTGTTAGTACTTTTTCAAAAGAAGGCATTAAAACAAACGTAACTCTTATTTTCAGTGCAAACCAAGCATTGCTTGCAGCTAGAGCAGGTGCAACATACGTATCTCCATTCCTTGGCAGACTTGATGATATTGGTCATAATGGGATGGACCTAATTTCAACAATCGCTGATATTTTTGCAATCCATGATATCGAGACAGAAATTATTGCTGCATCTATTCGCCACCCTCAGCACGTAACAGACGCAGCTTTAAAAGGTGCTCATATTGCGACAATTCCTTATAAAGTGATTATGCAATTATTTAAACACCCTTTAACGGATAAAGGAATTGAAGCATTCCTAGCAGATTGGAATGCTCGATAATAAAATGGTCGGATTATCATTTTTTACCTAACTTTGGGTTTTATCAATTGCCAAATTGGGGTAAAGTGTTAGTAGTTCCAACTATAAAATGATAACTTTCTTTACATATTCATACATGGGAATGGTTTTTTCGTGTAAACTAGAAGATGGGATTATTACGGAAAAAACATACAGTACTAGAGGACAAGCTACAACGTTGAAGTGTGTACATTTTATTACCCACGCAGCATTTTTCTTATACTTACGGCGTAGAAGGGAGCTAATAATGGAAAAGCTTATGATAGCAGGCGGTTACCCTTTAAAAGGAACTGTTCGGATTAGCGGAGCAAAAAATAGCGCAGTGGCATTGATACCGGCTACGATTCTAGCTGATTCGCCTGTCACAATTGAAGGGTTGCCAGATATTTCGGATGTTCAGATTTTAAAAGGGCTGCTTGAAGAACTAGGGGGAAGCGTCAGTTTTTCAGACAACGATATGATTGTTGACCCATCCTCTATGATTTCCATGCCTTTGCCGAATGGAAAAGTAAAAAAACTGCGTGCCTCATATTATTTAATGGGGGCTATGCTGGGACGCTTTAAAAAAGCGGTAATCGGGCTACCAGGCGGCTGTCATTTAGGGCCAAGACCTATTGATCAGCATATTAAGGGGTTTGAAGCTCTTGGTGCTACTGTTACGAATGAACAGGGTGCCATTTATCTGCGCGCGGATGAGCTGCGAGGGGCTCGGATCTACTTGGACGTGGTCAGTGTTGGTGCAACAATCAATATTATGCTTGCAGCTGTCCGTGCAAAGGGCAGAACGGTTATTGAAAATGCGGCAAAAGAGCCGGAAATCATTGATGTAGCTACTTTGCTGACGAATATGGGAGCAAAAATCAAAGGTGCTGGAACTGATGTGATCCGCATTGATGGCGTAGAACATTTGCATGGCTGTCAGCACACGATTATCCCAGACCGGATTGAGGCAGGCACTTATATGATTCTTGGTGCCGCTGTAGGCGAAGGAATGACTATTGATAATGTAATTCCTCAGCATTTAGAATCACTGATTGCAAAACTAAGAGAAATGGGTGCCCATATTGAAGCAGGGGATGACCATGTTTATATTCATCCTGTTGTAAAAAGAAAAGCTGTGGACATTAAGACACTCGTATATCCAGGCTTCCCAACAGATCTTCAGCAGCCTTTTACCTCGCTTTTAACAAGCGCTGAAGGAACAAGTATGGTGACTGACACTATTTATGGTGCCCGTTTTAAACATATTGATGAATTAAGAAGAATGAATGCGAACATAAAGGTGGAAGGTCGTTCTGCCATTATTCACGGTCCGGTTAAGCTTCAAGGTGCCAAGGTGAAGGCAAGTGATTTACGGGCTGGTGCTGCATTAGTCATTGCCGGATTGATGGCCGAGGGAGTAACAGAAGTAACAGGTCTTGAGCATATCGACCGCGGTTACAGCCACCTAGTTGAAAAGTTAAATGGTCTCGGTGCAACGGTTTGGCGAGAAACTTTAACAAAAGAAGAACTAGAACAAATGAAAAATGCTTAATTTGTAGGGTATGCTGTCAAAATGCTGATCGCTTTTTGACGCGTGCCCAATTGGCTTGTCAAAATTTAATCATAAAAATGAATGCAGCATAGACTTGAGGGGGAAATAAGGATGGAACGCAGTTTAACAATGGAGCTTGTCCGTGTGACAGAAGGTGCTGCCTTAGCATCAGCACGCTGGATGGGCCGCGGAAAAAAAGATGAAGCTGATGATGCAGCAACAACAGCTATGAGAAACGTATTTGATACTGTGCCTATGAAAGGAACCGTTGTTATTGGTGAAGGGGAAATGGATGAAGCACCAATGCTTTACATCGGAGAAAAGCTTGGCACTGGCTACGGCCCACGTGTAGATGTGGCTGTAGATCCGCTAGAGGGTACAAATATCGTTGCATCAGGCGGCTGGAATGCACTTGCTGTACTAGCTGTAGCAGATCATGGTAACCTGCTTCATGCTCCAGATATGTATATGGATAAAATTGCGGTTGGTCCAGAAGCAGTTGGCCAAATCGATATTAATGCTTCTGTTCTTGACAATTTAAAAGCTGTCGCAAAAGCGAAAAATAAAGACATTGAAGATGTCGTGGCAACGGTTTTAAATCGTGATCGCCACAGTCATATTGTCGCTCAGCTTCGTGAAGCCGGCGCTAGAATTAAGCTAATTAATGACGGAGATGTAGCGGGTGCGATTAACACGGCATTTGATCATACTGGAGTGGATATTTTATTCGGTCTTGGTGGAGCACCTGAGGGAGTTTTAGCTGCTGTAGCGCTTAAATGCTTAGGTGGAGAAATCCAAGGAAAGCTTGTGCCTCAAAATGATGCTGAAATCGAGCGCTGCAAGAAGATGGGGCTTGATGTGAATAAGATTCTTCTTATGGAAGACCTAGTAAAAGGCGATGATGCAATTTTCGCAGCGACAGGTGTTACGGATGGGGAGCTACTTCGCGGTGTTCAATTTAAAGGCACCTATGGATCTACTCACACAGTCGTTATGCGTGCAAAATCCGGAACCGTTCGCTTCATTGAGGGCCGTCACAGTTTAACGAAAAAACCTAATCTAGTCATTCGTTAATTCTTCAGAATGCTAGTTCATACAATTGGAAAGTATATTTCCAAGCCATTTTAAAGAGGATATAAATATAGGTCTGGCTACGATTGTCAGACCTGTCCTCTTATTTCCTGCCAAAATTGACTTGTTTCCAATTTGTAAATAAATTATAGTTAATATTAGATTTCTTTGAATTTTGTAAGGGACCTCAACAAAATAACCTTTCAAAACAGCAGGATTTAATTAGCTCCTTTTGGACTTATCCTCAGGTTTTTTAAATATATACTAATAGTTTTGCCTCAATCATATTTTTCCCGTTTTTATTTTTTATTTATATTTGTTTATTTTTTGTCTTTAGGGGAAGAGTTTGAAAATTCAAAAGTGTGGTGTCGTTATGGGATTAAATATATCTATGTTAGAAAATATGAAGTTAAAGGAGCTTTATGAGCTAGCTCGCGAATATAAAGTTTCCTATTACAGTAAATTAACAAAGAAAGAATTAATTTTTGCTATTTTAAAGGCAAGAGCTGAAAAAGAAGGATACTTTTTCATGGAAGGTGTCCTGGAGATTATTCAGTCTGAAGGCTTTGGCTTCTTAAGACCGATTAACTATTCTCCAAGCTCTGAGGATATTTATATTTCGGCTTCGCAAATTCGCCGATTTGATTTACGGAATGGAGACAAAGTTTCTGGAAAGGTTCGTCCTCCTAAAGAGAATGAGCGCTATTTTGGTCTTCTTCAAGTAGAAGCGGTAAACGGAGACGATCCGGAATCAGCTAAAGAGCGTGTGCATTTTCCTGCATTAACGCCGCTATATCCTGATAGCCATATGAAGCTTGAAACAACACAGAGACACCTATCAACACGAATTATGGACGTGCTTGCCCCAGTCGGCTTTGGCCAGCGCGGACTGATTGTAGCCCCTCCTAAAGCAGGGAAAACAATGCTTTTAAAGGAAATTGCCAATAGCATTACGACGAATCATCCAGAAGTAGAACTGATTGTTCTATTAATTGATGAGCGTCCAGAAGAGGTAACAGATATCGAACGTTCTGTAGCTGGAGATGTTGTAAGCTCAACCTTTGATGAAGTTCCGGAAAATCATATTAAAGTAGCTGAGCTTGTTCTTGAGCGTGCGATGCGTTTAGTCGAGCATAAGCGTGACGTTGTCATTTTAATGGATAGTATTACTAGATTAGCGAGAGCTTATAACCTGGTAATTCCGCCAAGCGGCAGAACGCTGTCTGGGGGGATTGACCCTGCTGCCTTTCACCGTCCGAAGCGTTTCTTCGGTGCGGCCCGTAATATTGAAGAAGGCGGAAGCTTAACGATTCTAGCAACGGCTTTAGTAGACACAGGTTCTCGTATGGATGATGTCATTTATGAGGAATTTAAAGGAACAGGTAATATGGAGCTTCACCTTGACCGTGCTCTTGCGGAAAGAAGAATCTTCCCAGCGATTGATATTCGCCGTTCCGGAACACGTAAAGAAGAGCTGCTTATCCAGAAGGAACAGCTTGATATGCTATGGGCGATTCGCAAGTCTATGACTGATTCACCTGATTTCGCAGAGAAATTCTTGCGTAAGCTAAGACAAACGAAATCAAATGAAGACTTTTTCGCTAATCTAGCTGAAGAAATGAAATCAAAGCGTTCACATTAAGTAAAGGAAAAAATTCCTTTTTTGAACGCATAATCAAATATTGCAAAATGGGATTTGCCTTGTTATAATTATTCCAGTGTGCTTTAGATTATACGGTCGTCTTTATGGCCCGTAATATATAACTCTGTCTCAGCATGATTCAGGGCGGAAGGAGATGAAAAGAATGAAAGCAGGAATTCATCCTAATTACAATAAAGCATTAGTTAAATGTGCATGTGGTAATGAATTTGAAACGGGTTCTGTTCAAAAAGAAATCCGTGTTGAAACTTGTTCAGAATGCCATCCATTCTACACAGGACGTCAAAAATTCGCTGAAGCTGGCGGACGTGTTGACCGTTTCAACAAAAAATACGGCATCAAGCAATAATAATAACAACCCAAAACAGGCAAGTTTTCGTTCTTGCCTGTTTTTTATTTCGATTTTAAGTTTCAGGACTTTGAGAAATGTCTAGCTCCAGCGCCTACCCCCGACGTACAGGACGTACTAGTGTCGACAATGCGACAGGACGTCGCGTATTTGTCGACCTCGAGGTCACAAGTCAATCCTCCCAGAAAGGAAAGAACACCTTTCCGGGAGGCTCGTCTTGTGCTTGTCGGGGGTGAGCAAGGCACTTGCGCTTTTCTTATAAGGAGGAATGGCCTTCTATGTATGTAATGAAGCATCATGGATGGGTAGAGGTGATTTGCGGAAGCATGTTTTCCGGAAAATCAGAGGAACTGATTCGCCGTGTGCGCAGAGCTCAATTTGCTAAACAGCAAATTGTCGTGTTCAAACCGCAAATTGACAATCGCTATAGTGAGGAAGCAGTTGTTTCACATAATGGGACAGCCTTTACAGCGATACCGATTTCTAATTCTACAGATATTTTTGCACATATTCATTCAGATATTGATGTCATTGCCATTGATGAGGTACAATTTTTTGACTCAGAAATTGTAAAGGTCATTCAACATCTAGCGAATAGCGGCCACCGTGTTATTGCTGCAGGCCTTGACCAGGATTTCCGCGGAGAGCCTTTTGGTCAAATGCCAGCCCTTATGGCTATTGCAGAATTAGTGACTAAGCTTCAGGCAGTTTGTGCAGTTTGCGGCTCACCCGCTAGCCGTACCCAAAGATTAATTAATGGAAAGCCTGCGTCCTATGATGATCCAATTATTTTAGTCGGTGCATCGGAAGCGTACGAGGCTCGTTGCCGCCATCATCATGAAGTTCCCAAATCACCCAGCTTATTAGGTGAGGAACAGCAGACCACACAGCCATTATAAATTACTTAACTCTGTCTGAAACGTTTCAGGCAGTTTTTTTATTTTTAGAAAAAAATTTGTGTTTGGTTGAATTTGGACAGTACTAACTCCAGTTATAGCGGACATGCTAATAATGGAGGTGCAGCATATGAAAAGACTATTTGTAATAATTATGCTACTTATTTTAGCTGCAGGCTGTAATACGAATTTTAACCGCGGGGTTGAAAAACTATATGGTCCAAATGAAAAGGAAGACGGATTTCGAAATGTATCTACCCGCAATGATGACGCCGAGTATAACACAAGGGCCTGGACGATGGATGAGCAAAATCCGAACTTCCCGAATACCCCTGGGACGAATCGAGTTACTCAACAGTCAGATATTGAACAGGCTCGTAAGGTAATCGATGGGATGAACGGCTATCGATCAGGTCCCGTATGGATCAATGGGGATGACATGTGGGTAACGGCATATAAAAAAGGAATGCTGTCAGACACTGAAAGAAGAAAAGAGTCAAAGAAGGTTCGGGACAAACTAGAAAATGCCTTACCACGTTATCATATCGAAATAAAAATTCAAGAGGATCGCCGTTAAATGCCTTGCTTAGTGCAGGGCATTTTTTTTTATTAAAAAGATATTGGACAAGTATTATTGAAAAGTGTCGTTTGATGTCCGATAAAAGGGTTTATTGGACAAGTTTTATGAAAAAGTGCTGTTTGATGTCCGATAAAAGAGTTTATTGGACAAGTTTTATGAAAAAGAGCCGTTTGATGTCCGATAAAAGGGTTTATTGGACAAGTTTTATGAAAAAGAGCTGTTTGATGTCCGATAAAGGTATTTATTGGACAAGAAATGAAGAAAAGTGTCCTTGAGTGTCCGATAAACAAAATTTCTCTAGATTACAAAACAATTGGAGAGTCTATCACCAATAAAGATACCGGACTTTTCTAAGACCAAAAAGAAGTACCTCCTGTCAAAAAAACTATTGCTAAAAAACCGAAATGCGATATATTAGTTATAGGAATTTTACATAATATTTTAAATTTTAGGAGAGAACATCATGCGGCCTATCATAATAGGAATATTTGCGGCTTTCTTTTTTGCTTTTACATTTATTTTAAACCGATCGATGGAGCTTTCTGGGGGCAGCTGGATTTGGAGTGCGTCTTTACGTTACTTTTTCATGGTTCCATTCCTTTTCATCATCGTCGCGACCAGAAAAAACTTAGGGCAGCTGTTTGCTGAAATGAAGAGAAATCCAGGTGCTTGGTTTCTATGGAGTTTTATCGGGTTTGGTCTATTTTATGCTCCTTTAAGTTTCGCAGCAGCATATGGACCGGGATGGCTGATTGCGGGAACTTGGCAAGTAACTATCATATCAGGAGCCCTTCTTTCACCGTTATTTTTTGAAACGAGACAAACGGCAAACGGTCCAATTAAGGTGAGAGGGAAAATTCCATTTATAGGCTTAGCCATGTCCCTGATCATTCTTCTAGGGGTAGCGCTCATGCAGCTTGATCAGGCAAACGGCTTATCAACTCATGTTCTCATATTAGGAGTTTTACCTGTTATCATTGCATCTTTTGCATACCCACTCGGCAATCGAAAAATGATGGAGGTTTGCGGGAATCGATTGGATGCCTATCAAAGGGTGTTAGGCATGACGGTAGCAAGCCTTCCATTTTGGCTGCTTTTATCGATTTATGGAGCTGCAACAGTTGGACCTCCAAGTGTCGGACAAACCGTTCAATCTCTCCTCGTAGCATTATTTTCTGGAGTAATTGCAACTGTCCTCTTCTTCAAGGCTACTGACATTGTAAAAGGGGATATGCAAAGACTTGCCGCAGTAGAGGCGACACAATCGTTTGAAGTGTTATTTGCGGTTGCTGGGGAAATGCTTATTTTATCAGCACCTGTTCCTTCGCTTGTTTCATGGGCAGGAATTCTTTTAGTTATTGCTGGCATGGTGCTGCATAGTTATGTGTCCAATCGGGAAAAACCAATCAAAGTTGTGGCAGATAGAGCTAAATCTAGTTAAATTGACAGTCATATCCAACGTTGATATATTGGTTTTATGAAGATAATTAAAACGATTGCTCGTCCAGCCTTAAGAGATCAAGTGTATGACTCATTGAAAAAAGCGATTATAACTTTGGAATTAGAGCCTGGCCAGCGAATTATGGACAAAGATCTAGCAGTGGAATTTGGCGTCAGCCGCACGCCTGTTAGAGAGGCATTGAAGAGGCTTGAAGATGAAGGTCTCGTTGAATCATTGCCAGGTTCGCAAACCCGCATTACTCAAATTGATTTGGAGGAGGCGAAAAACGCATTTACAGTTGTAGCTGCTTTACATAGTTTAGCGGCACGTCTCGCGGTACCTTCTATTTCAGAAGAAGATATTCATCTAATGGAAGATAGCAATGCTAGGTTGAAAAAAGCGTTAGAAAATAAAGATGTTGTAAGTGCAGTTGAAGCGGATGATGAATTTCATGGAGTGTTGCTCTCAGTATCAGGGAATCAGGAAATAGGGCTTGCACTCGAGCGAATCATGTCGAAAGTGCGCAGATTAGAATTTTCAAAGTTTAGCTCTTTAGATGCCATGAAATCCATTGAAGAGCATCAGAAAATTATCGAGGCTTGCCGATCGAAAAATCTGAATATAGCTAGCTCTTTAGTCGAGGAAAACTGGCTGAGCCTTGGGAGACTTCTTGTTGGAGATACAAATGCAAATGAATATTAATTATTACAGGGATGTCGCATGAGATTCATAGACATGCGTTCTGGCTATCAAAAGATTCATTATTGTTTTGATTAAACAATGGGGCTAAAATTTGGATAAGATACATGTAAAAGGTTATCGTTCTGGAAGCGATAGCCTTTTCTGCGTCCTATACACCAATTTGGTTTTGACTGCACCTCTTACCTATACTATAATTATAATGTTATGGACTTTAATCTTTAAAAAGCGTGGACGCTGCTAATAGTGTGAACGTATTGAATATAGATAGCTCGGAAATAATAGTCCGAAGTGTTATGGAAATTAGAGGTGAAATGCTGTGTTTGATCGTCTTCAATCTGTTGAGGACCGCTATGAAAGACTAAATGAGCTTTTGAGTGATCCTGATATTGTCAATGATCCAAAAAAATTACGTGAGTATTCGAAGGAACAATCAGATATTCAAGAAACGGTAGAAACCTATCGTGAGTATAAGGATGTTCGTCAGCAGTTCTTAGATGCAAAAGCAATGCTTGAAGAGAAGCTGGATCCGGAAATGCGCGAAATGGTTAAAGAAGAGCTTGATGAGCTAGAGGAAAAGGTAGAGGAATTAGAGGCTCGTTTAAAAATCCTTCTTATTCCGAAAGACCCGAACGATGATAAAAACGTTATTATGGAAATTCGCGGTGCAGCAGGCGGGGATGAGGCTGCTTTGTTTGCCGGCGATTTATACCGTATGTACAGCCGCTTTGCTGAGACGCAAGGCTGGAAAACAGAAGTTATTGAAACTCACTCAACGGGAGTGGGCGGCTACAAAGAGATTATCTTCATGATAAACGGAAATGGTGCTTATTCCAAACTGAAGTTTGAAAATGGCGCTCACCGTGTTCAGCGTGTGCCTGAAACTGAATCTGGCGGCCGTATTCATACGTCTACAGCAACGGTTGCAGTATTACCGGAAGCTGAGGAAGTTGAAATTGAAATTCACGATAAAGATGTTCGTGTCGATACGTTTGCATCAAGCGGACCAGGCGGACAGAGTGTTAACACGACAATGTCAGCTGTTCGTTTAACACATATTCCAACAGGTACAGTTGTATCTTGTCAGGATGAAAAATCGCAAATTAAGAATAAAGAAAAAGCGATGAAAGTTTTACGTGCCCGTGTCTATGATAAATTCCAGCGTGAAGCACAGGCTGAATATGATCAAGCACGTAAATCTGCAGTCGGTACAGGTGACCGTTCTGAACGTATTCGTACGTACAACTTCCCGCAAAACCGTGTAACTGATCACCGCATTGGTTTAACGATTCAAAAGCTGGACCAAATTCTTTCAGGGAAGCTAGATGAAGTCATCGATGCGTTAATCCTTGAAGAACAATCTTCGAAGCTTGAAAGTGCTTCAAATGAGTAATCCATCTATGAAAGTGTATGAAGCCCTCAACTGGGCTTCTTCTTTTTTAAAGGAAAAGAATCGTGACGACAATGCGGGAGAATTACTATTGAGGCATTATATGGGATTAGATCGGGCCCAATTTCTAGGAAGTCTCCGGGAGGAACTGGAGGAATCCGTTTTCGAAAAATTTAAAAAGGCGGTTATCCTTCATCGTGAAGGAAAGCCGGTGCAATATATTATTGGCTATGAATCTTTTTATGGCCGTGATTTTCAGGTAAATGAGGATGTTTTGATTCCACGCCCTGAAACAGAGGAATTGGTTTATCATACATTAAACCGAATTCAAAAGCTTTTTGGAAATCGGGAAGGGCTCAAATTAGCGGATATTGGGACGGGGAGCGGGGCTATTGCGATTACGCTTAAGCTTGAGAAGCCTGACCTTTCTGTGACTTCCACAGATATTTATCAGCCGACTCTCCTTTTAGCGGAGGAGAATGCACGTCAGCTTGGTGCGGATATTCGTTTTATTCAAGGAGATCTTTTAAAACCCTTTATCGAAAAGGGTGAAAAGTTTGATTGTCTAATTTCGAATCCGCCTTATATTCCTGATGGCGATATCGAATGGATGTCAGAGGTTGTGACAGAGCATGAGCCTCATCGTGCTTTATTTGCTGGTGTGGACGGGCTGGATATTTATAAAAGATTCGCTGAAGAGCTGCCCGCTGTTGCTAATGAGCAAGCAATAATCGGATTTGAGGTAGGGACTGGCCAAAGTGAAGCCGTCCGACATCTGCTTCAGCAAGCTTTTCCTAATGCAAGCATCGAAATTGAATTTGATATTAATGGAAAAGACAGAATGGTTTTTGCTGAGATTGGTTTTTAATCATATAGAAGGGGAGCCTCAATAGCCGAAAATCCGGCTACAGAGGCTCCCCTTCATCTGTTTTATTTATTTAAATGTTCTTCTGGAATAAGGATTTGACCAATTTTTCCTGTTTTTGATAGCGTTTGGTGAATGACATGAGAAAGCTGGCTCGGTTTATACGGCTTGATCAAATAGTCGTTGGCACCGAGAGAGAATCCCTTTTCCTTTTCATCCAAGGCTGTTGAAATAATGATCGGAATGTTTTGGAGCCGTTCATTTTGTTTCATATTTTTCATAATGGACCAACCGTCAATTTCCTCTTCAAGGAGGATGTCCAGAACGATCGCATCTGGTGTTTCCTTCTGAATATAATCGAGAGCTTCTTCTCCTTTTGCAAAGCTTGTCACATGGAACCCGCTTTCGGATAATTCATTATAAATCAGTTCGGCAAGGCTATGATCATCCTCTACTACCATGATGTTGAATTCGTTATTCTCTGTACTAGGGGGAATCACATTTTCTCTAATATGAGTTGTCTCCACTGTTGGGAATGAAAGAGTAAAGGTGCTTCCTTTGCCGTATTCTGATTTCACATACACCATTCCATCATGGGCTTTCATAATTTCCTGAACAATGGCAAGGCCTAATCCTGTTCCGCCAATCGTTCTTCGATCCGAGTTATCCACCCGGAAAAACTTATTAAATAATTTATCGAGTGCATCTTCTGGAATGCCAAGTCCGTGATCGGTAATATCTACTTTAAGCTGATCGTCCTCTTGGTAGATCTTTACTTTAATTTCCCCGCCATCTGGTGAATATTTGATGGCATTGTTAAGAAGGTTCGTAAAGACATGCACCATTCTGGAACGGTCGCCAAGTATAATATCATTATTAATCGATTGCTGCAGTTCGATTTGATGAATGCTCGTTTGGAATTGCTGAGTCTCAATAACTTTTTCTAGGATTGGAATAATCTTAATGAATTTCTTTTCGTAAGTTTGTTTTCCTGATTCCATTCGCTGAACGTCTAAAAAGTCATTGATTAAGGCAGTCAGACGTTTGGCTTCGTTATAGATTGTTGTTAAATATTTCGTTTGTTTGACTGGCTTTAATTCGCGATTTAGCATTAATTCGGTAAAGCCAAGAATACTAGCCAATGGTGTCCGCAATTCATGGCTAACCGTACTTACAAATTCAGATTTCATCTGGTCTACTTCAAATTCCTTTGTAATATCCCGATGAACAATTACGGTGCCTGTCCGCTCGTTTCCGTGATAGAGGCCTTCAAAATACATCTTAATGACCTGCTTGGAATTTTTCATTCTATACGAATAAGAATACTCCTCTGAGGTGGCTTCAGAGCTATTCAGTGCACATGTTAGGAATGAAATAAAACCTGACTCATCCTCCACAAATTCCTTCATAGAATCTGTCCATGTTTCCCATGGAAGTCCAATTAAACTGTCTAGACCCTCATGGCAGCCGAATATGTCACTCAATTGCTTATTCACCTGAATGACTCTGCCGCTCCAATCAATTAATTGAATGCCTTCCTTCACCGTATCCATAATACTTTGGTTGAGCTTGCGGTTTTCTTCAGATGCTTCAAACAGTCTAATTTTTTCAAGTGAGATGCCAATCTGCTTGGATAGGGCCTCATATTCTTCTTCCATTTGATTTTGGTGGAAGGGGCTTCCGAATCGGGTGAAGACCATAATAGCTGCGACCTCATTAAGGGATGAGAGAACAGGCAAATATAAATCATATCCATATGCAATTGCTGTATGGTAACCCTTTTCTTCAGCCTGGAGCTCACGCTTAATAGTAAAAACCTTTTTCGTTTTCTTCAGACGGTCATGTAAACCATTTTCGATATATTTTCTAAATTGATGAATGCCTTCCTTGGAGACCCCGAAAGATGCTGTTGCTTCTTCATTCAGCATGACAATAACTCCACGGTCAGCTTCAAGAACGTCGCACATATTAAATACAATACTCTCCAGCACTACATCCTTTTGGAGGGAGTTTGATATTTCATTAGTCAGCTTATTTCTCCGTTCCAGTTTTCTTTCATTTTCCCGGACAGCTTCAAGCATCGATTCCAATTCCATTTGCTGTGCCTGAAGCTCGTCTTGCTGGGCAATGAGCTCTTCGTTCTGTGCAAGAAGATCCTGTTCATTATCTTGAATACTTTTAATCATTTTACGGAAGGCAATCGATAATGCACCAAGCTCATCTTCACGGCCATCTTCTACCTCAATGACCGCTTCTTTTCCAAGGGCAATTTCATTTGCCGCATTGGCAAACTGGGCAAGCGGCTGGCCAACTCTTTTCAGCATGATTCGTATTAATAAAAAGAAAATGAACAGTAGAACAACAAGTAAAGCAATAAACACATATTGAACAAAAGACTGTTTCTCCGATAGCTCTATAGCCGTATTGTTTAAGGAATTCTGGACACTTTTTAAATAAGAGTCAGAGTATTTCTGGAAGTTACTTACCTTTTCAAAACCTAGTGAATTCGCCTTTTGAATTAGCTCATTTTTTTTCCCGCTTTCAATAGAAGTAATCGTATCTGCTAGTCTTTCGGAAAAATAAAAATCAATCATTTCCCGTAATTCTCTTGCATAAGCCTTATCCTCTTGGGTTACGGAGATGGATTCAAATTCTTTATGAAGCTTATTAAGAATAGGCAATTGTGCGAGTGCACCATCTTTAAAATCATTATTTTCAAAAGCGATGTAACTGCGGGTATCTAGGACAGTCAGGTTAAAGGCGTCATCTATTTGGGCTAGAATCTGCTGCTTTTCGACAAGTGCCTTCCGTTCCTTATAATAAGTATCATTTATCTCATGATGTGCAAAAAATAAGCTAATAGAACTTGCAGAAAAGAGAAGGGTGAATAGGCTAAAAATTGTAATGAACTGCCTAGTTAAGCTTTTTTTTACGTATTGATTAAGCTTCATCGAGTATCTCCCCAACCTTTTTCAATAGATTGAGGGGGCTGAATGGCTTGGCCATAAAATAGTCAGCTCCTGCTGCTAACACACGGTCCTGCTCGAACTGCTGACTTTTCGCTGACAGCATGAGAATCTT
This sequence comes from Bacillus sp. S/N-304-OC-R1, assembly GCF_019749375.1. GTDB lineage: Bacteria > Bacillota > Bacilli > Bacillales > Cytobacillaceae > Cytobacillus. The sequence goes on along the minus strand of NZ_JACWFE010000018.1, from coordinate 63,642 downwards.
TACATCTTGATTCCTAGAGCTTGAGCGGATTTTCTCAATTACCTCTAATCCTGTAAAAACTGGCATCATATAGTCAATGATCACAAGGTCATATGTATGCTGATTGAATAAATCTAGTGCTTCTTGACCATCCGCTGCTTCGTCAATTTCATATCCTTCGTCTTCAAGCGTATCGACAACGAGCATTCGTAAAATTTCTTCATCCTCAGCAAATAAAATTTTGTTCATTTAATATCCTCCATCTTGGAATGCATCGCATTTAATTTTTCCTAAAAACTTCTTTCATGATGAAATAGGAATCTTTTAATCTTTCATGATAGGCAGGCTGTTCCCAGCTATTCCATGAGTAGGAGGCGGTATTTTCAGCCATGAGCTTGCCGTCCTGAAGACTTGGGAAACTGCTCATGCTGTTGTCCTTATTTACAGTGACGACCGCTAGTCTAATTCCATCCATTTTTTCACTGGCGTTTAATCCATTTTTCCAAAGGTCGCCGATCATTTCCTTTTGGCTCGGATCCTTTATGTTTAATAAAGCCCATGGGAGGCGAAGCTCAATGGTTTTCCTATCTTTGCCCATACTAATATCGGTTAAGGAATCAAAATCTTGATAAAGAGGATTGCCGTTTCCAAACTTTAATTTACCGGTCTCATAGGAGATGAAAGGCAGTTTTTCTCCAGTTGATGGGATGGTTAGCTCCTTGTTCAAAGCAAGTCTGATTGGATGGAAGATCCCGTTATTTTTCCGGCTTGCATAATCTTGTGTCGGTATCATCTTTAACAGCTGTCCGTAATGAAAATAGAAGGTGTCATAATAGCTGTCTACCAGAATGGAAGATTGATTTTGATTCGCTAAGTTTATTAGAAAATCAGCGCCAAAATTGGCCTGAATGAATTGTCCGTTTGGAAGCGGAATTTTAGTTTGGCCTTGATTTCTTATTGTATCAATGAGAAGCACAGTATTCATATGATTCGGGTCCACTGGCTTTTCATAGTCAAGACGGAAATAAATATTTTCCTCATCAGACGTAACAAAAACTTTATTAATCGATCCATTGGAAGATTCATAGATTGGCTTTGCCTTTATTTTCTCCCAATCCGTTATCTGGCCGTCTGGATAGATGGGAGGTTCAAATGCTCCTGGCTCAAAGCCAAGCAGACCAAAGTGCTGTTCATTCGTTTGCCTATTTGACCAATAGGGACGGCGGTCTGGATTATCATAATCCATCGTGTTCCATGTCCGCTTGAACCATTCGTCCTGCCAAGTAAAGACAAGCCCGCCAGCAGCTCCTTCATCTACGATGGATTGAAATAGCCGTTTATTGATTTGGCCTTGTTCTTCCTCGGAATGAAGCCCCTGATCCATGCCATCAACGTTTAGATGTGTGAGCCCGCGAGACTCTGGAACGCCAAACTCTGCAATCAGAACAGGCATTGTATGAGCGGAAAGAAGATCATGTAAATATCCGGCATAATTATTCTTTTTGCCCTCAGAATCGATATACTCTGTATACTTCTTTTCATAATTCATGAAATCCGGATAGTAGGGATACACGTGGTAAGAAGCAAATAATCCGGCATGAAAATCGTTTGTTTTAATAATATGATTTGGATCAACTGTTACAAGATCTTCCTTTTTACTCGGTTCAGCAGGGTGGGTGAGCAGATCAGTCGTTACCCAATTTGTAAAGCTCATCGTATGCTGCCATTGATAGGTTTTCGTTTCATAGGCAGTGGCATCATTCATCATTTGCGCCAGCCATATTTCAAATGGAGATGCTTGATCCGTCTTGAAATATGGCCCATCCAGTGGTTTCATTCCATTATGCTTCGAGTTCGTATTCACAACTGCTTCAGGATCCCACTCAATGCCCAGAATAAAGCCAAGGACATAAGGGGAAATATCATAGGTGTATTCGCCGGAAGCATGGCCAGGTCTATCTGGGAGACTGGCATGTCCGTGCACAATATCAATCATATTGTTAATTTCCTGTTTGAAATCATCAGTCACTTCCGGATGAAACGCATCTTGATAGTGTACAAGATTTTCCTCGTTCACCCAGGCCCCATGAAAAAGATAGAGCGGCTTTTTCGCAATCTGATTGTACTCATAAAACGCCTCGTAAAAGGCAGGGGGATGAATCGTGTACACCCTGATCGCGTTGGCGTTCATATTCCCAATTTCTTTGAACCAGCGGAAATATTCTTCCTTCGTAATCCCCGTTTCACCTGGAAATGCTCCGGGCTTGGCGATCCCCATATTTACGCCTTTTACAAGCATATCTTCCCACTTGCCGTTTTTCCGGATTTGGATTGTGGCCCCGGTTGTTTTGCTATTTGTTCTAATACCATTGTCTTGAACAAGCTCAACCTTTTCCTGATTGGTCCGCAAATCAAGTCCATCGGATAATAGCTTTTTCATCATCGGAACATATGCCTTCCAGTAAAACGAGTCATTAGAAAACTGTTTCCACAAAGAAATACCGCTAGTTTGATAGATTCCAGGGACATCCCTCTCGCTGGAGTAATCCCCGGCAAAATAATAGGAAGTATAGCTAGCATTTTGGTAGGAAACAACGGCAGGAAATTCATCCGGAATGTTATAACTCTTTAGTCGAGATTTGGCTTTCTTTGATATTGGAAGAGAATAGACTGCCAGTATTTCATCTTCATCGCTAGTATCAACGAGGTTAAACCAGCCTTGATAATCTGCTCGCAGTCCGCTTCCCAGGAGTTTTTTTCCGTTTTCTGTCGATTGAAAGGCTAACCCATTTCCCTCTAAATCTTTATGATCGAGAACGATAACAAATCCATCATGATTAACTAAAATAATCCCTGGACCGGTAAACTTCCATTCCTTTGAATAGTTTTCTTTAATCCAAGCGGGAATATCCTTACTTTCAAGACTCGAAAAGTATTTACCTGACCAGCCGCTCCAGCTAATGTTTAATAGATTCTCAATTCTTTTCTGAGATGTATCAGTCATAGCATTTGTAAGCGTGCTATATTCCGAGATAAGCGTCTTGCCGCCGTTTAGAATAAGAGTCTTTTCTAAGTTATTGATTCCATCCTCACTGAGCTTTCCTTCCGGATCAGATAAATAATAAACATCATGATCAGAAGAGAGCTGTTTATGTGCTGAAATATTTTTTGTCTTTTCATTTTTTAATAGCCAAATTAGCCCGTTATTCCCAGACTGATTGCTTAGAATAGCAAAGTTCAATGGCAGATCCTGTTTGAGCTGCCATAACCAAAAAGGGCTCGTTAACACGATCAAAAGGGCAGCGATAAAGCCAAAGACAATACGTTGAGATCTTGTTAGTCGTTTTTTCATTCGGAAACACCTTTTCTCTTCATTTCTCCCCAGCTTTTATCACCGATGATCAGCTGCCAAATGCCTTCACATCTCCATAAAACAGTTAGCGGCCGATACCACAGTGTTTCAGTCAGAGAATAGAAGAATAGTTTAAATAAATCCGCTACTTTTGGATATTTACGCAGGCTCCATTCTTCCAACAAAACAGCAGCCATGGAAAAAATCGACCCGTACAAACAGGAAAGTAAAAAAATCAAAATCGCAAACTCGATATAAATGCCACCTAAGAATAGTGATAAAATCACAAACAGGTAGCCCATTAATTCGACTATCGGTCCGAAAAATTCAACAATCCAGAAGTAGGGAAGGGAGATCCAGCCGATGCTTCCGCATTTAGGATTGAACGTTAGCTTCCGATGCGTCCATAGGCTCTCAAACAATCCCCGGTGCCATCTGCGTCGCTGTTTTCGTAAAAAGGTGATGCTCTCCGGAACCTCTGTCCAGCAAACTGGATCCGGCACATAAACTATGCGTTTGTTAAGTCCTCTTTCCTTAATTAAGCGGTGGAGTCTGACGACCAGCTCCATATCCTCGCCAACTGTATCGGTTTTGTACCCACCGGCCTCCAGTACCCAGCGTTTCGAAAAAACCCCGAATGCGCCTGAAATGATGAGCAATAAATTGTGCCGGCTTAATCCAATCCGCCCCATTAAGAATGCTCGCAAGTACTCGATAATTTGCATAATGACAATCGGCTCTCTAGCTAAGCCAACCTGCAGCATTTGCCCATCCCGAATTTGGCATCCATTCGCAATTCGAATGCTGCCGCTTGAAGCAATAACTTCTTCATTAGAGTCAATGATCGGCTTCATCACCTTAAGGAAGGCGTCTCTTTCAAGAATGGAATCACCATCTAATGAACAAATATAAGGATAATGGGAGATGTTTATCCCCACATTCAGAGCATCCGCTTTCCCGCCATTTTCTTTATCGATTAAAAATAATTTTGGCAGACTTCTAGATTGATATACTTTTTTAATCGGCATCGTTTCTACTTGCTTGCGGATGACTTTATCCACAACCTTCATATCATACTGCTCGATCATTTTTTCAAGCGTGTCATCTGTGGATCCGTCATTCACAACAATAATTTCAAACTGTGGATAATGTATGCTAAGCAGCGACCTCACACTTTGAATGATGCCGGCACTCTCGTTATAGGCAGGAACGATAATAGAAACCGGCTTTGTATAGATTTCATCTTTATAGTCTTCATACGTATGTTCATGTTCCAGCAAATACCCTTTTCGCAGCTGAATGACCGAAAAGAAGAGAATAATCGTATAAAAACTAATAATGATACACATATAAACAGCAATAAACCAGCCAAAAAAAACAACAATATTTGTCCACATTTTAAGTGTATAAGTCTCCTTTAATCATCCATTCCCATGCCATATCCCTAGCGAAATTGTCTTGAGACGTATTGAGCACATTTTGTAATGCGGCTTTTCCATCTGGAAACATCATGATTGACTGTCCAGCCTGTGAACGAACATACCAGGATGCATCATGAAGCAGCTCCAGCAAAATGGGAAGCAGCGATGGGTCCTTAAGGGAGCCAAATAATTTTGCCACCATCATCCGCTGCTGCCAATGCCCTGATTGGCACAAAGGCAAATATGGCTTCAAATCCTTTACATAGCCGATTGCAGATAGAGCTTTTATGGCTCTAAGCTGAATTTCTCCTTCATTTGCGGCGAAAACCTTTTCAACAAAATAGGTGTATTTAAGCTCCTTGCTTATCGCAATTACATCTAATATGGCCCATTTTAAAGCTTCATGACAATGATGGAAGCCAAGGATAAATTGTTCAAAGCTTTTTTCGTTTAAGCGCATAAGAATATTTCTATATTCAGAATCAGCTAGCGGCTGAAGACCGGTAACTACGGTGTAAAACTTGGCATATTGAAAAGAGGCCAAAATTCGTAAAGAATGTACCCGCTCATCGTGGGATGCCCGGGGATTTTGTGCAATCGCCAAAACATCGTCCTGCAGACTAAGCAAGCGAAAGCCTTCTATATGATAGAGTGCATTCATGCGCTTACTCCATTTGCGGCTTTTCAATTTCGCTGCATAATAATCTTTTAAATGAAGCTCTGTAAAGGAAAAAAGATTTTCTTTTTCCTTTTCGCCTTCGATAATGGCTGAGTAGCTAGTAAGAACCTCCTCAGCAGCTTTCATTTTTAGCTCAGAATGGAGACGAAGATTTCTTGTAATCTTATCCTCTGTCAAAAACTCTAAAAGAAGGGGACTCAGCTTTTCTTTTAACAAATTAATATTCGCTCTGCGAGTATTTTCGATTACTTTTCTAATGACTAAATATATAAACAATAGGAGCAAAAGAATCAGTATGGACACAGCAGCATAGGATAAAGCGACTAATTCAGGCACTAACATATTAAGAAAGCCTTTGAATAAGCCGCTTTATTCTCGCTTCCAGCTCTGTAATGCTAAATGGCTTCGTCACATAATCATCAGCCCCAAGCTTTAGAGCCTCGGCAATATCAAATTCGCTCTTTCTGCCTGTCAGCATGAGGACTGTAATATCTTTTGCATTTTTTGCCTGTTTTGCTTTTTGCAATACTTCAACTCCATCCATTACTGGCATCATTCCATCTAGAACTAAGAAATGTCCGCCTTTTTCTTCAAGTCTATTAGATTGGAAGAATTTCAGCCCGTTCTCGTACACTTCAATATTTAAATCAAACCGCTCAAATTTCATATTTTGAAGAATTTTCTTGAGCACCGTGCGGATAATCGCATCATCATCGATGACGGAAACATTTAACTGCTTTCTTGAAATAGCAGCTTCAATCTTATTGGCACTTTCGACCCGGGCACGGCCATTATTTTTCGCCTCATATAGAGCAGAGTCCGCGATTTTTATCGCATCTTGGATGGTAATTTCCGGATCTTTAATCATAAAGACCCCAGCTGAAAAGGTAACGGAAAACTCGATGCCGTTTTCAATGAACGTTTCTTGAGAGAATTCCTTTAATAATCTTGTCAGTACTTCTTTTGCCTCCATATCTGTGGAGGAAGGGAGCAAAATAATAAATTCTTCCCCGCCAAAGCGGAAAACCGTATCTGTGCTTCGGACATTTTCCTTTAAAAATTGTGCAAAAGCAATAAGAACCCGATCTCCGGCAATATGACCGTATGTATCATTTACCTGTTTAAAGAAATCAAGATCCAAAACAGCTAGGGTAAAATATTTACCTGACCGTTTTAACTCATTTATGCTTCTTTTCATCGTATCCTGAAGAAACTTCCGGTTATACACTTGGGTCAGCTCATCAATGAGTACAGATTGGTCGAAGATTTTCTTCCTCTCAATATGTCGCTCCATACGGGCTAAGAACTCTTCAAGGTCAATCGGTTTTTCGATAAAATCATCCGCCCCCATTTTATAAGCCTGGATTCTTGTCTGTTTGTCGTTTTGAATGCTAATCATGATTTTGGGAACGAACTTTTTGTTCGCATGTCTTTGAATATCCTCCAGAATTTGAAATCCATTTTTGCGCGGGAGGTTAATGTCAATAATAAGACAATCAGGGCGCATATCGAAATATTGCTCTGTTGCCTTGATTGGATCTGTATTGGCAAGCACCATCCAGCCCATTCCCTCCATCGCATCCTTAAGCAGAATAAGCATGGAAACATCGTCGTCAATTAATTGAATGAGTGGGACGTTTTCAATTCGCGGTTCTGCCTCATTTTCCTCTAATTGATAAAGGTGTTCATATTCATAGCTGAATTCTAATAATTCGTATAGAAAGTTACGGAGATCTTCGACCGGCCAGCTTACCTCATTTTTACGATCAGCCTCGTCCATTAGTTTGGACGCCATTTGGTGAAGCTCCTCAAGCTGAAGAGTGCCGGCTGTTCCTTTTATTGAATGGAGAAAGCGGTCAACCTCTTCTGTAGATATTGTTGTCTGGGTATCCTGCTCAAACCAGTCAGTCAGCTGAGCTTTTATTTTTTGAAAAAGGAGATCCTTATATTTTTTTAATTTCATCGTTTCCACCTCATTGTGCTTCATTGTTGTAGACGGGCTTGACGAACACAAAGCGAAAGTAAATCATAGTTGTAATAGGTTCGTGTTAATTCAGGGACTAAAAAATAAAAAACCGGTCCATACAAATGAAAAGGCCGGTTACGTTAGTCTAGCTAAATAAGAGACCTGCAATTATTTCATTTAATTGAAATGAAAATGACTGCTTTGAATATGATTTTTTGTTTTGTCTCTATACTATTAGACTGCTATATTAATAAACTTCAAGACTTTACTTATCGTGTAAAATTTAAGCTATCAAACAAAATATAGTACCATCGTGAACTTCCGTCAATCTTTTTTATACATTAGTAATGTTGGCCTTTTGCTGGAAAAACACTTGCACGGGAAAAATAGATTTTTTTCATTTTACTAGTTTAAGAAATCGTCTCTTTGTCCACAATGTGTTAGTGAAGGGGCGTGTTGAAAATGAAAACAAAAACAGCGGTGAAATTATATATTATTCTATTATGTTTAGGAACAATCCTAAGTTTATATATACCACAAAGTGAAACGATGGCTGATGAACAACTCATGATTCCGAGTGAGGCCATTCGATTACGAATTCTAGCAAATAGTGATAGAGAAGCTGATCAAGAATTGAAAAGAAAAGTAAGGGATGCAGTTAATGAAGAGATTACAAAGTGGGTAGGAGAGCTTACTTCTATTGAAGAGGCAAGAAGCATTCTTCGTTCCAAGCTGCCGGAGATTCAGAAAATCGCAGAAAAGGTTGTAGCAGACAATCACTCTGATCAAGCTGTTGAAGCCAATTTCGGAAAGGTGGATTTCCCTACGAAGCTTTATGGGCAATTCCTCTATCCTGCCGGTGAATACGAGGCCATCCTCATTACATTAGGGGAAGGCAAAGGGGCTAACTGGTGGTGTGTGTTGTTCCCGCCGCTATGCTTCCTAGATTTTTCAAATGGGGTAGCAGTCAGTGACGGATTCGAAGATGGGAAGAAAACGGAAAAGGTTGCGGCTGAGTCTAAGACTGAAAAAGAAAAGACACCGCCAGTGTATACAGAGGAAGATGAACAGCCGGTAAAGGTGAAATTTTTCTTAGTTGAGCTTTGGGAGAAAATATTTGGGTAAAGGGTGTTCTACTCTCTCTATTTTTTCATAAGAATATAGTAAATCATTTTTAATAGAATTTGAAAAAATGGGGTGTAGGAAAGTGACAGCATTCATAAGGTGTGCAGCAGTGGATGATGTGGAAAAATTAAGAGATTTTTTGGATCAGGCAAAATTAAATAGTGAAGGAATAGAAAGTGCTATTGATTACTTTTTAATAATGGAAAGTAATGTAGGGGAGATTAAAGCCACACTTGGAATTGAGCCGCTCGGAACGATTGGTTTGCTTCGTTCTCTTGTGATGACAAAGGATATGTCGGAAAATGATGTATTTATTCTTTTTGAGCAAATTCTTATGCTGGCAAAAGACAGGGGGCTGCAAGAGCTTTATCTATCATCGAATAAAAAAGCATCGGTGTCCTTCTTTCAATTACTAGGTTTTAAGGAAGCGAAAAAGGAAAGTTTGCCGGATGAGCTTTACGAATCGGATCATGTAAAACACATTTTAACTGTGGACAACTCGTTCTTTTTGAAATTATCTCTGTGAAATGTGGATAAATTTACGAAGTTATACACAAAAGTGGATTAACTATCCACAAATTGTGGACAATACTTGAGTTATCCTCTATCTTCTTTTATACTTTCAAAAGTAATTAACAAAAGAATCACGTCATAATACGATTTTTTATATGAAATTTTGATGATAAAAGAAGGTGGAGCATCATGAATACAAAAAGATGGTCAGTGGATAAAAATGTGGACAATTCAGTGAGTTATCCACAAATTACACAGGCAGCTGATCTTTTAATAAAAAATGAAGTGGTAGCATTTCCAACAGAAACAGTGTACGGATTAGGCGGAAATGCTGAAAATAGTGAGGCTGTCGGTAAAATATTTGCTGCTAAAGGAAGACCGAGCGATAATCCGTTAATTATCCACATTGCTGAAGAACACCAGCTTTATGACTTTGTAGAAGATATTTCGGATGGAGCAAGGCTGTTAATAAAGGAATTTTGGCCAGGACCGCTTACTCTTATTTTTAAAAGGAAAGAGGGGACACTCTCAGAATTGGCAACAGCAGGGTTATCCACAGTGGCTGTTCGCATGCCGGATCATCCTGTGGCGTTAGCTCTCTTGAAGGAGTGCGGACTTCCGATTGCTGCACCGAGTGCCAATCGTTCAGGCAAGCCAAGCCCAACAACGGCTGAGCATGTATGGGAAGATTTAAATGGAAGAATTGCGGGAATTGTGGATGGAGGACCAACAGGTGTCGGCGTTGAGTCGACCGTTTTAGACTGCACGGAGCCTATCCCAGTGATTTTAAGGCCGGGAGCAGTGACAAAGGAACAGCTGGAAGCCGTGATTGGTGGGGTTTCTGTCGATGCTGCACTGGCAGATGCATCACAGGCACCGAAATCCCCAGGAATGAAATATCGTCACTATGCGCCGGATGCTCCTCTCTATTTAGTCGACGGATCAAGAGAATTTATCCAGAGCCTTGTGGATAAACAAAAGGCAGAAGGCCATAAAGTCGGTGTGATAACAACCGAAGAAAATCAATCATTCTATCAAGCTGACTACGTGATCACTTGTGGACAACGTCAACATCTTGAAACCGTTGCAGCCTATTTATATGAAGCACTAAGAACCTTCAACAATACACAAGCGGACATCATCTACAGTGAAATGTTCCCAAATGAAGGCGTAGGAGTAGCTATCATGAACCGCCTCATGAAAGCAGCCGGACATCGCGTAATTAGTCGGGACTAAGGGACGGTTCTCTCGTCCCATTATTTTTTTTAGATAAAATATTTTGAAACAAAGTCCTCCCTTCTTATTAGATTCTAAAACCTCTTGGACGTGCATATGTTTAATTAGCAAGTCCAAGGAGGAGAAGAGATGGCAGATTTATTCGGAGAAATACTAACACTCACACTTATGGCATTCGCTCTAGCAATGGATGCTTTTTCGGTGGGACTAGGGATGGGAATGCTTAAGCTTCGCCTTAGACAGATCTTTAAAATTGGAATCACAATTGGTATTTTCCATGTTTGGATGCCTCTTTTTGGAATCATTGCAGGGAGATTATTATCTGAAAAATTTGGTGACATCGCGACTTATGTAGGCGGTGGGCTCCTTGTTATATTAGGGCTTCAAATGATCTGGTCAGGATTTCAAAAGGAAAAAAGCAGCATGATTACGCCGGTCGGGATGGGCTTAATGCTCTTTGGTTTTACTGTTAGTCTAGATAGTTTTTCCGCTAGCTTGACGCTAGGGATATACGGTGCAAAAACATTGCTAGTCTTAACTTGCTTTGGAATTACAGCTACGATTTTAACTTGGCTCGGTCTGCTAATCGGCAGAAAGGTTCAGGGTTGGCTCGGATCCTACAGTGAGGCACTAGGGGGAAGCATCTTGTTAGCGTTCGGGCTGAAGCTGCTTTTAGGATAGGGAAGTTTAAGGAAGGATGAGAGTCCTTTCTTTTTTTTATTTCCCTCAATTCCTGCTCCCCAAAAACACTTAATTATTTCAGTAATTTTTCACATACAATACTATTGAATCTGGGGACTTTGGCTTATAATGGATAAAAGGAGGCGTTAGCTTGACCAGAATCTTATTTGTATGTACAGGTAATACATGTCGGAGCCCGATGGCTGAGGCCATTTTAAGAAGCATGGGCATTCCAGGTGTAGAGGTGAAATCAGCAGGCGTATACGCGTTTGATGGGAACGATGCGTCAGAACATACACGGAAGGTTCTTGCAGAAGAGGGAATTGACATTGATCACAGAGCTGCCATGTTAAACGAAAGCTTAGTCGAGTGGACAAGCTATATTTTTACAATGACAGAAAGCCATAAAGCTGCAGTTATTCGGATGTATCCACATGCTTCAGAGAAAACTTTTACACTGAAGGAATTTGCCGATCATTCAGGGGACATGGACATTATCGATCCATTTGGGGGATCACTTGAAGTGTACCGGAAAACCTTCATTGAAATGAAAGCGGCTATATCCGATATAATAAATAAATTGTAAGTGCAGGGGGAGCGTAATGGGAGAGAAGCAACGCTACAAATTTGGTCTAAGGAAGAAACTAGTATTATTCATTACAATTCTAGCAATCATAACGTATTCAACAAGTGCTTTCTTTATTTATTTTTTATTTCCAATCGTAAAGGATTCCTTGCCATTTAATGAAGTGATTTTCACCATTATTACATTGAGCATGGGAATCATTTGGTCTGGGATATTAGCCTTTTTTGCAGCAGGCTTCATTATTAAGCCATTGCAGAAGCTTGAGAAAATGGCATTAAAAGCAGCACAAGGCGATATTCAAGAGGATGTCGAATTAGCCAAAACCGATGATGAAATTCGTTCACTAGGTGTTGCCTTTAATGAAATGCTTGCGAATTTAAGAGAAATGGTTCAAAAGATTGACGAAAACTTCCGCGATACGAATGAAAAAGTAATTGCGATTTCTAAAGAATCCTCGTTTGCGGCTGAACAGGCAAATTCGATTGCCAGAACGATTAATGAAATTTCAATCGGGGCTGATAATTCTGCTATTGCCATTCAGTCTACAGCGGAGCTGGTTGAAGATGTAATTAATATTGCGGATGAGGTTCAAAAGAAAGCGAAAGCTTCGGAATTAGTTTCTAGTGAAATGGTTCAGGATCTCCATAATTCGAAAAAAGTCATTCATTCTCTCGTTTCAGGGATTGAAAAGCTTGCGAATGAAAACAGGGAATCGCTTCAATCGGTTATCCGTTTGGAGGAGAATGCCCGAAAGGTCGAACAAATTATCCAGCTTGTTGGGGATATTGCGGCTCAGACAAACTTACTTGCCCTAAACGCTTCAATTGAAGCTGCACGTGCCGGTGAGCATGGAAAAGGATTTGCCGTCGTAGCGGAAGAAGTCAGAAAGCTGGCTGATGAAAGTGCTAAAGCGGTCCAAGGAATTTCTGAATTAATTACAAATATCCAAGACGAAGTTCAAAATGTCGTGAAGCAAATTTCGGAGCAAGTGGAAACAGCTAACGATGAGGCGAAAAAAGGAACGGAAACAAATCTAGTTATTGAGGAAATGACGAAAACCGTCAATGAAATGGCTTCCTTCGTTTCCGCCATTACTGATTTAGTAGACCGCCAAATGGAAAGCATTCAGCACACATCCACACAATCTCAAGAGGTAGCGGCGATTGCAGAAGAAACATCAGCTGGCGCCCAGGAAGTTGCCTCTGCAACCGATCAGCAAAATGAAGTTATGGCTAATGTAGAAACGTTAGCAAATGAATTAAAAGAGCAAGCTGAAAAATTAAAAAACACAATTACGAGGTTTCAAATTTAAAATGGGGGAGTCTTCTTTATGGGAAGGCTCTCTTTTTTTGCCGGTATTGAGTTGAAAATGGTCTAGGCCAGGCTATTATTGGGATATTCTTAGGTGATTTTCAAGATATATCGGCGAGTTTCGGGATATATCAGCGAGTTTCAGGATATATCAGCGAGTTTCAGGATATATCAGCGAGTTTCGGAATATATCGGCGAGTTTCGGGATATATCAGCGAGTTTCGGGATATATCGGCGAGTTTCGGGATATATCGGCGAGTTTCGGGATATATCAGCGAGTTTGGGGATATATCGGCGAGTTTGGGGATATATCGGCGAGTTTCGGGATATATCGACGACTCTCAGAATATATCGGTCACTTACAAGATATATCAGCTACTTTCATTTCCAAAGGGCTTGCACATTTCTATCCCCTTGCACTGCTCTCCATCTATATGTCAAAATAAATCTATACTCAAAATAATGGTTGTTTGACAAATAGGAGGATTATAAATGAAAGTAGCAATCGCTTCTGATCATGGCGGTATCCATATTCGCGAAGAAATCAAGGGGCTCATGACAGAAATGGGCATTGAATTCGAAGACTTTGGCTGTGACTGTGAAACATCTGTTGATTATCCAGACTATGCACTTCCTGTTGCGGAAAAAGTAGCGAACGGTGAATTTGATAGAGGAATCCTTGTTTGCGGTACTGGGATTGGCATGAGTATTGCGGCTAATAAGGTGAAGGGCATCCGTTGTGCACTTGTGCATGATACTTTCAGTGCAAAGGCTACTCGTGAGCATAATGACAGCAATATGCTGGCAATGGGCGAACGTGTCATTGGACCAGGATTAGCGCGCGAAATCGCAAAAATATGGCTAACGACTGACTATGAAGGCGGACGCCATGAAAACCGTGTAGGCAAAATTAAAAACTACGAAAATAAATAAAGGTGAAACTTCAATCAGTGGAAGCTTTCCAACGTACAGCCTGTTAATCTGCGAGAAATAGAAAGTTTCCGAAAGGGTGAGCTTTTATGAGTGAAATCATTCAAGATTGGGGAAAACAGCTTGCTAATATCTTAGATGATTTTAGCGAGCAAGTTTCACTAAATTCCCGACAAATTTTTGTTATAGGCTGCAGTACAAGTGAGGTAGCAGGGAAAAAAATCGGAACAGCCGGAACGGAACAAGTGGCAGAGATGATTTTTACGAAACTAATGAACTTCAGTGAAAAAACGGGTGTTGCCCTTGCTTTCCAATGCTGTGAGCATTTAAATAGAGCCATTGTCGTTGAAAGGGCCACAGCGGAGGCTAAAAACCTTGAAGAAGTGACCGTTGTTCCAGTTCGAACGGCGGGCGGTGCAATGGCAACCTATGCCTATGAACATTTTAATGATCCGGTTGTTGTTGAACATATTCAGGCAGATGCAGGGATCGATATTGGTGATACCTTTATCGGCATGCATCTAAAGCATGTTGCTGTTCCAATAAGAACCTCTCAAAAAATGGTCGGCGACGCCCATGTCACATTAGCCAAAGTAAGACCGAAGCTAATCGGCGGAGCAAGAGCAGTCTACGAGCGAAAACCTGAAAATGAATCTTGCAGCTAAGTAAAAAAGGAAGGGTCCTGTAATATGCAGGACGTTTCCTTTTTAAATTGTTGAAGAATTTATAATCTTCTTTTCACTATGAAAACATGATAAGATATAATAGAATTTTCAAAAATAGAAGTGTGTACATATTTTTTGAAGAGGAAAAGGGAGGCTTACTAGATGAAGCATTTAGCAAAACAAGATGAGCAAGTTTTCAAATCCATTCAAGAAGAATTAGGACGCCAAAGATCAAAAATTGAATTGATTGCATCTGAAAACTTTGTTAGTGAAGCGGTTATGGAAGCACAAGGATCAGTGCTTACGAATAAATATGCGGAAGGCTATCCAGGCAAACGCTATTATGGCGGCTGTGAGCATGTCGATGTTGTAGAAGACCTAGCTCGTGACCGTGCGAAAGAAATCTTTGGAGCAGAGCATGTCAATGTTCAGCCGCACTCTGGTGCACAAGCGAACATGGCTGTATATTTCACAATTTTAGAGCAAGGCGATACAGTTCTTGGTATGAATCTATCTCATGGTGGTCACTTAACTCACGGAAGCCCTGTAAACTTCAGTGGTGTTCAATATAATTTCGTTGAGTATGGTGTCGATGAAAAGACTCATACAATCGATTATGATGTCGTTCGTGAAAAAGCGCTAGAGCATAAGCCGAAGCTAATCGTTGCAGGTGCAAGTGCATATCCGCGTGCGATTGATTTCAAGCGTTTCCGTGAAATTGCTGATGAAGTTGGAGCATATTTAATGGTTGATATGGCTCATATTGCTGGTCTTGTTGCTGCTGGCTTACATCAAAACCCAGTTCCTTACGCACATTTTGTTACAACAACAACACATAAAACACTTCGTGGCCCACGCGGCGGTATGATTCTTTGCCAAGAAGAGTTCGCGAAGAAAATTGATAAATCGATCTTCCCTGGAATCCAAGGCGGTCCTCTAATGCATGTTATCGCTGCAAAAGCTGTTGCATTTGGCGAAGCGCTTCAAGATGATTTCAAAACATATGCAAGCAACATCATTTCCAATGCGAAGCATCTTGCTGAATCCCTTCAAAAAGAAGGCATCGATCTTGTTTCAGGCGGAACAGACAATCATCTTTTACTAGTTGATCTGCGTTCACTTGGCCTAACAGGAAAAGTTGCTGAGCATGTCCTTGATGAAGTTGGCATCACTGTCAATAAAAACACGATTCCATTCGATCCGCAAAGCCCATTCGTAACAAGCGGTATCCGTATCGGTACAGCAGCTGTTACTTCTCGCGGATTTGGTGAAAAAGAAATGGAAGAAATCGCAGCTATTATCGCTCTTACACTGAAAAATCACGAAGACGAAGGCAAGCTTGAAGAAGCGAGAAATCGTGTAGAAGCATTAACAAGCAATTTCACTTTATATCCAGAATACTAATATTTTGTAAAAAGGGTCAGACCCCCCTGGTGGGGTCTGACCCTTTATTATGACGATTAACTAACAATTTATTTTCTAAGTTGCTCTAGTAAAAGTTTTTCTGTAAAATTAGACGAAGTGCATGTTGAGGAAAATTGTCGAAGATAGAATAGCTTCTATATAGTTGCTAACCCTATTGTTGAAATGGACAATGCTGACTGCAGTTCTTAATTGAAAAAGGAGAGATTTTTCATGGCAAAAGTATACGTATTTGATCATCCTCTTATCCAGCATAAACTTACATACATTCGTGATAAATCAACAGGGACGAAGGATTTCCGTGAGCTAGTTGATGAAGTGGCAACACTAATGGCGTTCGAAATTACGAGAGATATGTCATTAGAAGAGGTTGAAATTGAAACACCAATCAGCACAACAAAATCAAAAGTCCTCTCTGGGAAAAAGATCGGAATTATCCCAATCCTTCGTGCAGGTATCGGAATGGTAGACGGAATCCTAAAGCTAATTCCTGCTGCAAAAGTAGGACACGTAGGACTTTACCGCGATCCAAAAACATTACAGCCAGTAGAATATTATGTGAAATTGCCTAGCGATGTAGAAGAAAGAGATTTCATCGTCATCGATCCTATGCTGGCAACAGGCGGATCTGCGATTGAAGCGATTAACTCCTTGAAAAAACGCGGCGCTACTCATATTAAATTTATGTGTCTAGTAGCAGCACCAGAAGGAGTAGAGGCACTTCAAAAGGCTCACCCGGATGTAGATATCTATATCGCTGCTCTAGATGAAAAGTTAAATGACCACGGCTATATTGTACCGGGACTAGGTGACGCTGGAGACCGTCTGTTTGGTACGAAGTAAAGCTTAACTGAATTTTGAAGAACCGGTTCTAGATCAGGACCGGTTTTTAAGTACAAACTATCCGCATATTTCCCCACCATAAAGAAAACCCTATGTAAAAAAGGGTGATACTGCATGAAAACAAAAAGCTTCATTTTAACACTCATCCTCATATTATTTTTCCAGCCGGCAGCTCAGGCACGAACGCTGCATCACCCTCCTATTCCAACTGAATTTGCAAATCAAGAAAAGGTATCTATCATTATTTTAGATCAGGAAAAAAGTGAACAAGATATCAAAAAACTAGTTCAATCTGTCCCGAATTTGGAATTGAGACATATTTACAAATACGCTTTACATGGATTTTCTGTTAAAGGAAGAGAAGACGATATAGAAAAGCTTTCCCAGCTTGCTGGAGCACGACTGGCCTCTCCGGTAAATATGTATAGGGTTCATGCGGAAGAAAGTGTCAAAATGATTGGCGGAGAGGAAGTCAGAGGTTTATTTGATGCGAAAAATCAGCGATTAACGGGAAAAGGGGTAAAGGTGGGCGTCATTGATACAGGGATTGACTATACTCATCCAGATTTAAGAGCAAATTATGGGGGCGGGTACGACCTCGTTGATCAGGATCTTGATCCGATGGAAACGCTCCCTTCAGAAGGTGCCAGCACGCTCCACGGTACACATGTGGCTGGAATTATTGCCGCAAACGGAAAAATTCGCGGAGTGGCGCCTGAAGCAACGATATTATCCTATCGAGCACTAGGACCTGGCGGAAGTGGAACAACTGAACAGGTCATTGCCGCTATTGATAGAGCCATAAAGGATCGGGTCGATATATTAAATCTATCACTTGGAAATAATGTGAACGGACCGGATTTGCCTATTAGTTTGGCTTTAAATAAGGCAGTTGATCAGGGAATTACAGCGGTAACTTCATCAGGAAATTCAGGTCCAAACAGCTGGACGGTCGGGTCCCCCGGTACTGCTTCCAAGGCAATCTCGGTTGGCGCCTCAACTCCTACAATGAATATCCCTTATATTGATATAGCCGGGCAGATCCTAAGGCTTGAGCCCCTTCAAGGATCTGTACAATGGGACTTTACAAAATCATACGAAATCGTCTTTGGCGGTTTAGGGAAAAAGAAAGAATTAAAGAACGCAAAAGGAAAAATTGTGCTTCTCGAAAGAGGGGAGCTTACCTTTACGGAAAAAGCCATTAATGCATATGAAGCGGGAGCAGAAGCAGTCATGATTTACAATAATACGAAGGGAGCGTTTTTTGGAAATTTAGAGACAGAGGTAGCGATACCAGTCACAGCTCTATCAAAAGCAAACGGGGAGAGAATTAAAAAACAACTAACGAAAACCAAGCTACTGGCGAGAACCTTCATTAAGGAAGAGAAGGACATTCTTGCAGACTTTAGTTCCCGTGGTCCAGTAACATCCACTTGGGAAATCAAGCCTGATGTAGTGGCTCCTGGTGTTGCCATTAATAGTACGGTTCCCGGCGGATATTTACCGCTGCAGGGCACGAGCATGGCAGCCCCGCATGTCGCAGGAGCTTGTGCGCTAATTAAGCAAGCACATCCTGACTGGGGTCCGGAAGAAATAAAAGCAGCCCTTATGAATACAGCTAAACCTATCATTAATCAAAAGGGAAAGCTGTACAGGACATTCGAACAAGGGGCAGGAAGAATCCAAGTAGAAAAGGCGATCAAGACAAACACATTAGCTATGCCAGCATCCTTGCAGTTTGGGAAATTTAAGCTTGCTGATCGGATGCACGACCATTCAAACTATATCACCATTAAAAACACTAGTTCTAAACAGCAATTTTATTCATTTTCCATTCCGCATGCGGAAAAAGGACTTAGCTGGAAGTTTCCCTTTTCTTTTTATTTAAAGCCCGGGGAGGAGAAACGAGTGCAGATAAGACTATCTGTAGATCCTCGTCTACTTAAGAAAAAAATCTATGATGGCAATATTATTTTAAATGCAGGAACACAAAGTATTACACTTCCTTATCTATATGTCCTTGAGGAACCCAATTATCCGCGTGTGATGGGTTTTGGTATAGGAAAAGGAGATAAAAAGGATATTTACAGGTATGAGGTGTATTTGCCAGGAGGAGCAGAGGAATTTGGAATTGCGATGTTTAATGCGGAAAGTCTTCGATTTATAGGATTTTTAGACTGGAAGAGAAACGTTGGAAAGGGACAGCTATTGGAAGAGATCGGGAGTGAGAAATTTCCGGATCCAGGCTTGTACATCATGAAGGTTTTTGCCAAAAAGGCGGGAAAAGAGGATTCTATCGAATCGTATCTTTTCGTCAATCCAAATGGACAATTGGCTGATTATGACAGAGGACAAGGAGCGTAGCAAAACTGCGCTCCTTTTTCAATAGTTTAGGCCAAAATTAAATTGTGATCAAACTGTGAACATACCACATTTTCCTGTTTTTGTTTGTGACTTTTTTCACTACAAACACATTGACATTGACAAGACCCTATTGTATGCTTACAAAGGGTGTAAAATGGTTGGGTTTTCAAAGAGAATAAGTCATTTAACCCTTATGGCATTCATTATATCCGCTATCATTCTCTTTTACTAGAGAGGATGTGTTTTCATGCGTCAAAAAAGCCGCAACCCATATATAGCAATGGGGTTAATGTCTGCTATCCTTTCACAATTAGTCGGTTCCGTCCTAATTGGCATTTTCATTGGAAGATGGCTGGATCGTGCGGCGGGCACCGAGCCGCTATTTCTCATCATTGGACTGCTGCTTGGATTGACAGCGGGGACATTCGCTATGATTAGCTTAATCAAACATTTTTTTCAGGAGAATAAATGACTATGCCAGAATTTAAACTAATGTTTATCAGGCAACGAAAGTACATATTTTTACTGTTGTCCATTTACGTTCTTGGCTGGGGATTTACATCTCATCAACCTATTTTTCTCGGGCTTATTTTAGGGACATCATTGAGCTTATTTAATTTGTGGCTTATGACGAGAAAAGTAGACCGGTTTGGAGAGGCTATAGTAAAAGGGGAAAGGGTGCGTTCTCTAGGGATGCTTTCTAGAATGGCATCTGCGGTATTAGCTGTCATGATTGCGATGAAATATCCAGAAAAGGTGCACCTGATTAGTGTTGTTTTTGGATTAATGACATCCTACATTGTCATTATGATAGATTATTTTTTTCAATCTTTTCATTTACGTAAATAGTGGGGAAGAGAGGTGAAACACATATGCATCATGAGGCTCCAATAGTTAAATTAATGGGCTTATCATTTAACCTAGCAAACATTTTGATGATTACAATTGCAAGTCTAGTTGTTTTTCTCATCGCCGTGCTTTCTACCCGTCGTCTAGCCATGAAGCCTACTGGAATGCAGAATTTCTTTGAGTGGATCATGGATTTTGTTAAAGGTATTGTAAATAGTACGATGGATTGGAAAACGGGTGGCAGATTCCACATACTAGGAATCACATTATTAATGTATATTGCAATTTCTAACTTTTTAGGACTACCGTTTTCTGTTGTAATTGATGATAAATTATGGTGGAAATCACCTACAGCCGATCCGGTTATTACCTTAACACTTGCAACAATGGTTGTGGCACTTTCGCACTATTATGGAATAAAAATCAAAGGTGCTAAGGAATACGGCCGCGATTTTTTCAGACCAATGCCGTTCTTATTTCCTCTTAAGATCATTGAGGAATTTGCAAATACTCTAACACTTGGTTTACGTCTTTACGGTAACATTTTTGCGGGTGAGATTTTACTAGGGCTTCTTGCTGGTAGTCTTGCTCATATGGGAGTAGGCGGAATACTTGCCGCTGTAATTCCAACACTTGCTTGGCAAGGATTCTCAATTTTCGTCGGCGCTATCCAAGCGTTTATCTTTACTATGTTAACAATGGTTTACTTGGCTCACAAAGTGAGTCATGACCATTAATATATACCTGTTCATTCATTTGAACAAATAAATAAAAACCAATATTTTATATACAATTTTAAGGAGGAACTTAACAATGGGTCTTTTAGCAGCAGCAATCGCAATCGGTTTAGCAGCACTAGGTGCTGGTATCGGTAACGGTCTTATCGTATCTAGAACAGTTGAAGGTATCGCTCGTCAACCAGAAGCACGTGGTATGCTTCAAACTACAATGTTCATCGGGGTTGCATTAGTTGAGGCGATTCCTATCATCGCTGTAGTTATCGCGTTCATGGTTATTGGTGGTTAATAACGGGTAAAAATGTTCCAAAATGGCGAAGATCATTCTATGAGAACCTTCGCCTTTCCTTTATGTCTAAATTCCTGAAAAGAAATAATTTCGTTTTAATATACAGATAAACTTGAGAGACTCTTGAAGGGAGTGAATCGATGGTGTTAGCTAGCAATTTAGTATTAGGTGTTTCTTTTAACGGTGGAGATATCTTATTCCAGCTTGTTATGTTTGCCATTCTTATGGCGCTTCTTAAGAAATTTGCCTGGGGTCCGTTAATGGGCATTATGAAGCAGCGTGAAGAGCACGTAGCAAGTGAAATTGAGGCAGCTGAACAAAGCCGTCAAGAAGCGAAGAAGCTTTTAGAAGAGCAAAGAAATCTTCTAAAGGAAGCTCGTACAGAGGCACAAGGCTTAATTGAAAGTGCAAAGAAGCAAGGCGACCTGCAGCGTGAAGAGATTATTACAGCCGCTCGTGCTGAGTCTGATCGTATTAAGGAATCCGCTAAGCTTGAAATTGAACAGCAAAAGGAAAAAGCTGTTGCAGCTATTCGCGAACAAGTGGCTTCTCTATCTGTTTTAATTGCTTCTAAAGTGATTGAGAAGGAATTAAGTGCAGACGATCAAGAAAAGCTGATTAACGAATATATTCAAGAGGCAGGAGAAGAGCGATGATTAGCTCCACAGTAGCAAAGCGCTATGCGCTAGCTCTTTTCCAGCTTGCAAAAGAACACCAGCTTCTAGATCAAATGGAAGAAGAGCTTCGCGTAGTTAAGGATGTAGTCAACCATAACTCCGAATTAAAAGCGGTTTTAAAATCTCCGAAACTTCCAATTGAGAAGAAGAAAGAGATTATCAAGGGTGCATTCGCATCTGTTAACACATATGTGTTAAATACTCTAATGATTTTAATTGAACGCCATCGTGAAGATCATATTTCTGATGTGGCAGATCATTTTATAAGCCTTGCAAATGATGAAAGAGGCATTGCAGAGGCGAAAGTGTATTCCATCCGTCCATTAACAGAGGCGGAAAAGAATGCTTTATCTGCAGCTTTTGCAGGAAAAGCTGGGAAACAATCACTTCGTATTGAAAATATTGTTGACTCTAATTTACTCGGCGGCATTAAGCTTCGAATCGGAAACCGGATTTTCGACGGCAGCCTGCGCGGTAAGCTAGATCGTCTAGAACGTCAATTATTAGGCTAAGATTCGTAGATAGGGGTGAAACTCATGAGCATCAAAGCTGAAGAAATCAGTGCGCTGATAAAAAAGCAAATCGAAAACTATCAGTCGGAAATTCAAGTGAGTGATGTAGGTACGGTTATCTCTGTAGGTGACGGTATCGCTCGTGCTCATGGCCTCGACAATGTCATGGCTGGAGAACTTGTTGAATTTTCAAACGGCGTTATGGGTATGGCACAAAACCTTGAAGAAAACAACGTCGGTATCATTATTTTAGGACCATTTACAGATATTCGTGAGGGCGATGAAGTTCGCCGTACAGGACGCATCATGGAGGTTCCGGTTGGGGAAGAGCTAATCGGACGCGTGGTGAATCCACTTGGACAGCCTGTAGATGGCATGGGACCAATTAACACAACAAAAACTCGTCCTATTGAAGCTGCAGCTCCAGGTGTTATGGATCGTAAATCTGTACACGAGCCGCTTCAAACAGGAATTAAAGCGATTGACGCATTAGTGCCAATCGGACGCGGACAGCGTGAGTTAATCATCGGTGACCGTCAAACAGGTAAAACATCTGTTGCGATCGATACAATCCTGAACCAAAAGGATCAAAACATGGTTTGTATCTATGTTGCAATCGGACAAAAGGAATCTACTGTTCGTAATGCAGTAGAAATGCTTCGCAGAAACGGTGCATTAGACTACACAATCGTTGTTACAGCTTCTGCATCACAGCCGGCTCCATTATTATTCTTAGCTCCTTATGCTGGGGTAACAATGGGTGAAGAGTTCATGTACAATGGCAAGCACGTTCTTGTTGTTTATGATGACTTAACAAAGCAAGCTTCTGCATACCGTGAGCTTTCCTTATTATTACGCCGTCCTCCAGGTCGTGAAGCATATCCAGGGGATGTATTCTACTTGCACAGCCGTTTATTAGAGCGTGCAGCTAAGTTGAGTGACGCTAAAGGTGCTGGTTCTATCACAGCTTTACCATTTATCGAAACTCAAGCAGGGGACGTTTCTGCTTATATTCCAACTAACGTTATTTCTATTACTGATGGACAAATCTTCTTACAATCTGACCTATTCTTCTCTGGCGTACGTCCAGCGATCAACGCAGGTCTATCTGTATCACGTGTAGGCGGATCCGCGCAAATTAAAGCGATGAAGAAGGTTGCAGGTACATTACGTCTTGACCTTGCTTCTTACCGTGAGCTTGAATCATTTGCGCAATTCGGTTCTGACCTTGATAAAGCAACACAAGCGAAATTAAACCGCGGTGCCCGTACAGTAGAGGTTCTAAAGCAGGATCTTAACAAGCCGTTAAAAGTTGAGAAGCAAGTTGCGATTCTATACGCACTTACTCGCGGCTTCTTAGATGATATTCCTGTACACGATATTCGTCGTTTCGAATCTGAGTTCCTTTCATGGTTAGACCATAACCGCAAAGAATTGTTAGACCAGATCGTTACTACTAAAGATCTTCCTGCTGATGACGATATGGCTGCTGCAATTAACGACTTCAAGAAAACTTTTGCAGCATCTGATAAGTAATTAAGCAATCTCTATTAGAGGGTCTGACATTAGGAAAGCAGGCAGTGCCCGGAGGACTCCGGGTACTCTCTGCTGGACATTCTTTGAAAAAGGGTGGTGAGAACCTGTGGCATCATTACGCGATATAAAATCTCGTATTACTTCTACGAAGAAAACGAGCCAAATTACAAAAGCAATGCAAATGGTATCTGCTGCGAAAATGAACCGTGCAGAAATGAATGCTAAATCATTCGTTCCCTACATGGAAAAAATTCAAGAGGTTACTGCCTCCATCGCACTTGGAAGCAAGGATGCAAATCATCCAATGCTAACTAGCCGTCCGGTAAAAAAGACTGGATATCTTGTTATCACTTCTGACCGTGGTCTTGCTGGAGCATTTAACAGTAACGTTTTAAGGCATGTATACCAAACTATTCAACAACGCCATAAATCAAATGATGAGTATGCAATCATTGCTATCGGCCGTAATGGAC
This sequence comes from Bacillus sp. S/N-304-OC-R1, assembly GCF_019749375.1. GTDB lineage: Bacteria > Bacillota > Bacilli > Bacillales > Cytobacillaceae > Cytobacillus. Next base: position 39,496 of record NZ_JACWFE010000018.1, on the reverse strand, counting down.
GTGATTTCTTTAGAAAGCGCGGCATGAATGTCATTCTTGACATTATTGCTGTTCCGGATCAGCCTGAGTTTGCTGAGATTAAAGATATTACGAGCAAGACGGTTGGCATGTTTACAGACCAGACATTTGATGAGCTATATATGTACTATAACCACTACGTTAGTGCCATTCAGCAGGATGTAACAGAGAAGAAGCTTCTTCCGCTTACGGATATTGCTTCATCTTCAAAGCTTACATCTTATGAATTCGAACCGTCAGCTGAAGAGATTCTAGAAGTCTTGCTCCCTCAATATGCGGAAAGCTTAATTTACGGAGCTCTTTTAGATAGTAAAGCTTCTGAGCATGCTGCAAGGATGACGGCTATGAAGAATGCCACGGATAATGCGAATGAGCTTATTAAATCTCTAAGCCTAAGCTATAACCGTGCTCGTCAAGCAGCGATTACTCAAGAGATCACAGAGATCGTCGGCGGGGCAGCTGCGTTAGAATAGTAGAACGATCAATTCTTTCAATATTGAATTTTGTAAATATAACCTTTGAAATCAGAAGCTGTCTAGCTTCAGGCGACATCGGCTCGAGGTCACAAGTCAATCCGTCTAGGAGGTTAAAGAACAACCTCCAAGCCGGCTCGCCTTGTGCTTGTCGCCGATAAGCGGTCGCCTTACGCATTTCTATTTAGGAGGGAAAAAGATGAACAAAGGACGCGTTCTTCAAGTTATGGGTCCAGTTGTTGACGTAAAGTTCGAAAGCGGTCAGCTTCCTGAGATCTATAATGCATTGACAATCGTTAACAAAGCGCGTAACGAATCTGAAGTTGACATCAACTTAACCCTTGAAGTTGCCCTTCATTTAGGTGATGATACAGTTCGTACCATTGCGATGGCTTCAACTGATGGCTTACAGCGTGGCGTTGAAGTATTAGATACTGGTGCTCCTATCTCTGTTCCAGTTGGGGACGTAACTCTTGGCCGTGTATTTAACGTTTTAGGTGAGAAAATTGACCTTGATGGTCCAATTCCTGCCGATGCACGCCGTGATTCTATCCACAGAGAAGCACCGAAGTTCGAGCAACTATCAACTGAAGTTGAAATTCTTGAAACTGGAATTAAAGTAGTAGACCTTCTTGCTCCATACATCAAAGGTGGAAAAATCGGTCTATTCGGTGGTGCCGGTGTTGGTAAAACCGTATTAATCCAGGAATTAATTAATAACATCGCTCAAGAGCACGGCGGTATCTCTGTATTCGCTGGTGTAGGTGAGCGTACTCGTGAAGGAAACGACCTTTATCATGAAATGACTGATTCTGGCGTTATCAAGAAAACAGCGATGGTATTCGGTCAGATGAACGAGCCGCCTGGCGCACGTATGCGTGTTGCTCTAACTGGTTTGACAATGGCAGAATACTTCCGTGATGAGCAAGGACAAGACGTTCTTTTCTTCATGGATAACATCTTCCGTTTCACACAAGCAGGTTCTGAAGTATCTGCCCTATTAGGCCGTATGCCTTCTGCGGTAGGTTACCAGCCAACTCTTGCTACAGAAATGGGTAAATTACAAGAGCGTATCACTTCTACTAACGTAGGTTCTGTAACATCTATCCAAGCGATTTATGTACCTGCCGATGACTATACGGATCCGGCTCCAGCTACAACTTTCGCTCACTTAGATGCTACTACTAACCTTGAGCGTAAGCTTTCTGAAATGGGTATCTACCCAGCGGTGGATCCGCTTGCTTCTACTTCTCGTGCATTATCACCAGAAATCGTTGGTGAAGAGCATTACGAAGTAGCTCGTCAAGTTCAGTCTACTTTACAGCGTTACAGAGAATTACAAGATATTATCGCAATCCTAGGTATGGATGAGCTTTCTGATGAAGATAAGCTTGTTGTACACCGTGCGCGTCGTGTCCAATTCTTCTTATCACAAAACTTCCACGTTGCTGAACAGTTCACTGGTCAGCCAGGTTCATACGTACCAGTTAAAGAAACTGTTAAAGGTTTCAAAGATATTCTTGAAGGAAAATATGACCACCTTCCAGAAGATGCATTCCGTCTCGTTGGTAAAATCGAAGAGGTTATCGAGAATGCAAAGAAAATGGGCGTAGAGGTCTAATTTCGGACCAGGAGGGTAAAAAATGAAGACGATTAAAGTCAGTGTTGTTACTCCCGATGGCCCGGTGTATGAAGCAGATGTGGAAATGGTAAGTACGAAGGCTCAAAGCGGTGAGCTAGGAATTTTACCAGGCCATATTCCAATGGTTGCACCGTTACAAATTGGAGCTGTCCGTTTAAAAACACAAGGAAATACTGAATTTGTAGCTGTTAGCGGCGGCTTTGTTGAAGTTCGCCCTGACAAAGTAACGATTTTAGCACAGTCAGCTGAGCAAGCAGATAGCATTGACATCGAGCGTGCGTTGCGTGCCAAAGAACGCGCCGAAAAGCGCCTTCACGAACAAAAGCGCGACAACATCGATTTCAAGCGTGCCGAGCTAGCTCTTCAGCGTGCCATCAATCGTATTAACGTATCAGAAAAACATTTTTAATAGATGTTTAATAGCCCCTCAGCCTCTGGCTGGGGGGCTTTTGTATTGGAGGAAGTGTGGACGGAAAGGACAATTTTTGATTAAAAGAGGGAGAATTGTGAGATAACTGGAGATAACTGGGTTATTGGACAGGTTTGTCCTCAAAAGGTGGGAAGCTGTCCGATAAGTGGTTTTATTGGACAGGTCTAAGCTGAAAAGGTGGGAAGCTGTCCGATAAGTGGATTTATTGGACAAGTTTGAGCTGAAAAGGTGGGAAGCTGTCCGATAAGTGGTTTTATTGGACAGGTTTGAGCTGAAAAGGTGGGAAGCTGTCCGATAACTGGCTTTATTGGACAGGTTTGAGCTGAAAAGGTTGGAAGCTGTCCGATAAGTGGTTTTATTGGACAGGTTTGAGCTGAAAAGGTTGGAAGCTGTCCGATAACTGGTTTTATTGGACAGGTTTGAGCTCAAAAGGGAGAAAGCCGTCCGATAACTAGTTTTATTGGACAAGTTTTGGCTAATAAGGAGTTAAGCTGTCCAATAACCTATGTTTAGTTCAAAAATAAAAATAAGATAGTAAATCTGCACAATAATCTTATGAAGGGTTTTTTTAATAATAAAAGAATTAATAAGTATAATTGTCTATCATTTTATTAATGATTTAAAAAGTTAAAGGGGGATGAGAAAAAGTGAAGCTAGATGAGATTATGAAGCAGCTTGAGGAGATGGGGTCCGAACAAACAAAAAAAACATTTCTCCGTCATGGTGCAAAGGAACCGTTTTTCGGGGTGAAGGTTGGGGATTTAAAGAAGCTCGTTAAATATGTGAAGAAAGATCATGATTTAGCGCTTGCTCTTTATGAAACCGGGAATCATGATGCCATGTATTTAGCGGGTCTCTCGGTGAACCCGAAATTAATGACGAAGGAAGTTTTACAAGGTTGGGTAAAGAAGGCGTACTGGTATATGCCAGCAGAGTACACAGTCGCCAGTGTGGCAGCGGAGAGCGAATATGCACTTGAATTAGCAAAAGATTGGATGCAGTCTGAAGAAGAAATGATTGCAGTATGCGGCTGGAGTACCTATTCAAATTATTTATCAATTACCCCTGATGAACAATTAGATTTAGATGAAATTAGAGGAATGCTCAAACAGATTGAGAAAACCATTCATAGTGAGCGAAATCGTGTGCGCTATGTTATGAACGGGTTTGTCATTTCGACAGGTGCCTATGTTCAAGCATTATCGGAAGAGGCAAAGAGAGTGGCGAAACATATTGGAAAAGTTCACGTAGACGTAGGGAATACTGCTTGTAAGGTACCGTTAGCAACTGAGTATATTCAAAAAATAGAAGATAAAGAGCGAATTGGTTTAAAAAGAAAGACCTGTATCTGTTAATAAATAGGGCAGCTTTGCAATCTAAATGCAGAGCTGTTTTTTAGTTTTTAAACGCTTGGGCATTTTTTAGAGATTTTATTAATAAATGTAGTATTAGGTTGAAATCGATTTTAAGAAGGAATGATGTGAGATTCAATGAAAATGGTAATCAATGAGTTCACTGGATTGTAACTTCTAAAGAGAATTTTGGGGTGCCGTGATTCGTGGAGGAGTTTTATAGTTAAATATGGTACTCCTTCCATTCCGTTTTCCAAATGTGTGTGTGGGGATTTCCAAATTCTTGAGCTGCTCATTGTAAATTTCTCTCCTATAGTCCTACATTATATTTCGCATTTGAGGCATTTTGATGTTGCTTGAGGAAGATAAATTCAGGAGATGCCCAAGGCTGCATAATGCCTATTTTGAACCCAAGAGAATTTCCAGTAAAATTATTGGGTTTATCGACACAAATTGGTAACAATGCTATAATGGTTACGGTTACAACTGGGTATAGAAAATTCATAAAATTGGAGGGGATAGACATGGAGATGCTAAATTTATATCAAAATAACTATTTGATTGTGTTTGTGTTCCTATGTCTGGGAATTTTGTTACCTGTGGTTGCTTTGTTCTTGGGGAAGCTACTTCGGCCATATAAGCCGTATGAGGCAAAGTATACTACGTACGAGAGCGGGATTGAGCCATTCCATGATTCCATGGTGCAGTTTAACATCCGCTATTATATTTTTGCACTGATGTTTGTTATTTTTGATGTGGAAACTGTGTTTTTATATCCATGGGCTGTTGCTTATGAAAAACTCGGAATCTTTGCATTAATAGAAATGCTGATTTTTGTATGTATGCTTGTAATCGGTCTTATTTATGCATGGAAGAAGAAGGTGTTGAAATGGACTTAAAATTGGAAAATATATCACCTGAAGAGATGGAAGAGTTGCAGCGTAATGTCTTTATGGCAACTTTAGAACAAATAAAAGCTTGGGCACGGAGTAACTCATTATGGCCAATGACCTTCGGGCTTGCTTGTTGTGCCATTGAAATGATGGGCGTCGGCGGAGCTCACTACGATTTAGACCGTTTTGGCTCGTTTTTCCGGACATCCCCTCGCCAATCTGATGTCATGATTGTATCAGGGACAGTTACGAAAAAGATGGCACCAATCGTTCGCCGCCTTTATGATCAAATGCCAGAACCTAAATGGGTGATTGCGATGGGATCTTGTGCTACTGCAGGGGGGCCATATGTAAAATCTTATTCGGTTGTTAAAGGCGTTGACCAAATCGTTCCTGTGGATGTGTACATACCGGGATGTCCCCCGAATCCGGCTGCATTAATATATGGAATTAATAAATTAAAGGAAAAAATCCGCTATGAGGCTAAAACTGGGAAGAAGGTGATGTAACCGATGAGCGGGGAAAAAGATCTGGAACAGTTAAAAAAGGAGGCTGCCGCAAAGGCAAAAGCTGCTGCACTCGCAAAAATGAAAGCAAAAGAGCAAGGTGGAGCGAAGGAAGACACTCCAGCCGAAGACCTTGATATAGCAAAACAAAAAGCCGCTGCCGCAGCGAAAGCAAAGGCTGCTGCACTTGCGAAGATGAAAGCAAAAGAGCAAGGTGAACCGAAGGAAGAGACTCCAGTTGAAGACCTTGATATAGCAAAACAAAAAGCCGCTGCCGCAGCGAAAGCAAAGGCTGCTGCACTTGCGAAGATGAAAGCAAAAGAGCAAGGTGAACCGAAGGAAGAGACTCCAGCTGAAGACCTTGATATAGCAAAACAAAAAGCCGCTGCCGCAGCGAAAGCAAAGGCTGCTGCACTTGCAAAGATGAAAGCCAAGGAATCAGGCGAAGCGGAAGTGGAGCCGCCAGCCGAAGACCTTGATATAGCAAAACAAAAAGCTGCCGCTGCTGCGAAGGCAAAGGCCGCAGCCGCCGCAAAAGCGAAAGCCGCTGCCCTAGCAAAGCAATCAGGAGAAGCAGATGCTGGTGATGATGAAAAGGCGAAAGCCATTGCCGCAGCAAAAGCAAAGGCCGCAGCAGCTGCAAAAGCGAAAGCTGCTGCACTAGCAAAACAATCGGGAGAAGCAGATGCTGGTGATGATGAAAAGGCGAAAGCCATTGCCGCAGCAAAAGCAAAGGCTGCTGCAGCTGCAAAGGCAAAAGCTGCTGCCAATGCGAAAGCAGGTGGTGGAGCTGGTGATGACGAAAAGGCAAAGGCCATTGCTGCCGCAAAAGCAAAAGCCGCCGCTGCTGCAGCCGCGAAAGCTAAGGCAGGTGGGAAAGCCGCCGCAGAACCAGCCGAGGAAACGAAACCATCACCAAACCAGCCATATCTCGATAAGTATGTAAAAGTAATTGGAGAGCATCTCGGACAAGATGTGCTGGAAGATTACTATATCAATAGTTTATCTAAAGATGTTCCTACTTTAGTGGCGAAGAAAGAGTCCTACTTCAAACTGGCAGAATTCTTGAAATATAATGAACAGCTCGGGTTTGATTACTTATCAGAAACCCATGGAACAGATTTCGAAACACATATGGAAGTATATGTTCATTTATTCTCGTATAAAAACCGGCAGTCTGTTGCGTTAAAAGTAAAAATTGATCGTGATGAACCAACCATCGAATCGCTTGTGCCTTTATGGGCAGGAGCCAATTGGCCAGAGTGCGAAACCTATGATTTATTGGGCATTACATTCACAGGTCACCCGAATCTGCATCGGATTCTCCTTGGAGAGGATTGGATTGGCCATCCGTTAAGAAAAGACTATGAACCGTATGATGTGGAGGTGTAACCAGTGATACGTACTGAAGAAATGCTCTTAAATGTTGGACCTCAGCATCCTAGTACGCACGGTGTATTTCGTCTCGTCGTCAAAATAGATGGGGAAATCATTAAAGAAGCGAAGCCAGTCATCGGTTATTTGCATCGCGGAACGGAAAAGCTGGCTGAAGATCTCCAATACACACAAATCATTCCTTATACAGACAGGATGGATTATTTGTCTGCTATGACGAATAACTATGTGATCTGTCATGCTGTTGAAACGATGATGGGCATCGAGGTTCCAGAGAGAGCCGAATATTTGCGTGTTATGGCGATGGAGCTTGGAAGAGTTGCAAGTCACCTAGTTTCATGGGGTACATTTTTACTAGACCTTGGAGCAACAAGTCCTTTCCTCTATGCTTTCCGTGAACGGGAAATGATTATCAATATGCTGAATGAGCTTTCTGGAGCGCGTTTGACCTTCAACTATATGCGTGTAGGCGGAGTGAAATGGGATGCACCAGAAGGCTGGATTGAAAAGGTAAAAGAATTCATTCCTTACATGCGTGAACAGCTCGTCGGCTACCATCAGCTTGTGACGGGAAATGAAATTTTTATAAACCGTGTAAAAGGAGTAGGAGCTTATACGAAGGAAGATGCCATTCATTACTCATTAAGCGGTCCAACCCTGCGCTGTACGGGAGTGAAATGGGATCTGCGCAAGGATGAGCCTTATTCAATTTATGATCGTTTTGACTTTAATGTTGTGACCCGTGAAGAAGGGGATGCATGGGCACGCTATCATGTCAGATTGGCAGAAATCGAAGAATCTCTGAAAATACTTGAACAGGCGTGTGAACAATTCCCGGCAGAGGGAGAAATCATGGCCAAGGTTCCTAAAATTATTAAGGCTCCAAAAGGAGAAGCATTTGTCAGAATCGAATCTCCACGTGGAGAAATTGGCTGCTATATTTACAGTGACGGGAAAAAAGAGCCGTATCGCTTAAAGTTCAGAAGACCGTCCTTCTATAATCTGCAAATTCTCCCTAAGCTGCTTGAAGGCGAAAACATGGCAAACATGATTGCGATTTTAGGAGGAATTGATATTGTCCTCGGGGAGGTGGACGGTTAATGATAGAAGAACTATTGCACTCTAGTCCCGGATTATTAAATTTCGGTATTTTCTTCTTACTGGCCGTCGTTTTACTATTAGTCGTTTTAGGGTTTGTTACGTATGCAATTTTAGCAGAACGTAAAGTAATGGGATTTATGCAGGGACGGATGGGTCCGAATCAAGTTGGTGGAAAATGGGGACTGCTGCAGACTGTTGCTGACGTTCTAAAGCTTCTATTAAAAGAGGATACGATCCCGAAGCTTGCAGACAGACCGTTATTTATCCTTGCTCCTGTCATTGCGTTTGCACCAGCATTCATGGTTTTAGCAACGATTCCTTTTACAGACAAATTTCAATTTGCTGATATTGGAGTAGGGTTGCTTTACTATATCGCAGTATCCGGAATTACTACAGTAGGAATTGTAACAGGAGCTTGGGCATCAAACAATAAATATGCCCTGCTTGGGGGAATGCGTGCAGCAGCACAGATGATTTCTTATGAAATCCCGCTTGTAATGTCTGTTGTTGGGGTTATTCTTTTATCAGGCAGCTTAAATTTAAATGATATCGTTGAGGCTCAAAGAAATGGCTGGTTTATCGTTTGGCAGCCAATTGCGTTTATCGTGTTTTTCATCGCATCTGTTGCTGAATTAAACCGTGTGCCGTTTGACTTGCCAGAAGCAGAATCTGAGCTGATTGCCGGTTTCCATGTTGAATACTCCGGTTTCCGCTGGGCATTCTTCATGCTTGCTGAATATGTCTATTTCTTTGCAATGGCTGCATTGACAACGGTTTTGTTCTTAGGCGGATGGCTGCCGCTTCCGTTCTTAGGATTCATTCCAGGAGCTGTATGGTTTGCGCTTAAATTCACACTAGTTGTCTTCGTATTAGCGTGGTTCCGTTCGACATTCCCGCGTGTGCGTGCTGACCAATTAATGGAATTTGGCTGGAAGGTACTATTGCCAGTTGCATTAGCAAATATTTTCTTAACCGCATTATTAAAGGAATTGCTCCACCTATTTTAAAAAGCCTTACACTTCTAAAAATCAAGGGGTGAAATAACATGCTTGGATTAGCGAAAGGTTTATCATATACCCTAAAAAACTTAACACGCAAAAAGGTTACATATGATTATCCGAATGAACCGCTTCCGCTGCCAGACCGGTTTCGCGGCATACAAAAGTTCTATCCGGAAAAATGTATCGTATGTAATCAATGTGCCAACATCTGTCCGACTGAATGCATTCAGCTAACAGGGAAAAAGCATCCGGATCCGGCGAAAAAAGGAAAAATTATTGATACGTATGATATTAACTTTGAAATATGTATTCTATGTGACTTGTGCACAGAGGTTTGTCCAACAGAGGCCATTATTATGACGAATAACTTTGAATTGGCAGAGTACAGCCGGGACGAATTGTTCAAAAACTTGGAATGGCTTGATGAAAATGATGAGAATATACGGAAGGAGAATAAAGCATGACGTTTTCAGGTGAATTTATTGCGTTTATGGCACTTGCCATTGTAGCGGTCATGGGCGGCGTGCTTTTATTAAACCTTACCAAAGTTGTGCATATGGTAGTGGCGCTTGTTTTTACATTCATTAGCATTGCGGGCATCTTTGTTTTACTATCTGCTGAATTTCTGGCAGTAGCCCAAATTTTGCTATACTCCGGAGCCATTACAATCATCATGTTATTTGGAATCATGCTTACCCGTCATGATGATGTCAGTGAGCCGAAAACAGGATCACTTCGTAAAGTGCTGCTGTTTTTAGGGGTATTAGGTTTTGCGTTTACCGTCTACATCGGCATTTATAATCTTGATTTCGGAGGGCTGCCGAATACATTGCACGAAAATAATACAGAGCAAATCGGAGTGGCGCTTTATTCGAAATATATTATTCCATTTGAGCTAACGTCTGTATTATTATTGGCAGCACTGATCGGTGCCATCGTACTGGCAAGGAAAGATGATGAGAAGGGAGCGGAAAAAGAATGAGTTCAGTTCCCATTTCAGCTTATCTGGCTTTGGCTTTAATTTTGTTTTGTATCGGTTTATATGGTGCCTTAACGAAGAGAAATACGGTCATAGTCTTAATATCTATTGAATTAATGCTCAATGCAGTCAATATTAACCTAGTAGCGTTCAGTAAGTTTGGTGCAGCACCAGCGATTACAGGTCAAATTTTTGCCTTATTCGCGATGACGGTTGCTGCAGCTGAAGCGGCTGTAGGCTTAGCGATCTTGATTGCTCTTTACCGCAATCGAAAAACGGTTAATGTTGATGAAATGAATACAATGAAGCACTAGAAATGCTTTGAAAAATAAAGAGGCTGCTCGTTATGCTAGTAAAATGTTTTTCCGGGAAATAATGCGAATTTTTATAGGAAATAAGTTACAATTTTTTCGCTAATCTCCCAAGTATAACTTGCCCTCAATCTAACACGCTTGGCTGAAAGATGAACAAAACTATTCAGCGTGTTCAAAAAAGGGGATTGTGATATTGATGGAGAATGCATGGATCATACCGCTTTTCCCGCTACTATCGTTCTTATTCCTAGTCTTTTTCGGCAAACGGCTTAAGGATGCGAGTGCATACATAGGAATTCTGCTCTCGCTTGCATCTCTTGTCTATTCGGTGCTGGTGCTGTTTGAAAGATTTACTCAGCCCACACATAAGACAGAAGCTGTTTGGCTGACAATTGGGGATGTTCAGTTAACAGCGGGTTTTGAAGTAAACCAGTTAAATGCGTTAATGCTCGTAATCGTCTCACTCGTAAGTTTCCTTGTTCACACGTATTCCAAGGGATATATGCACGGGGATGACAGATTCCATATTTTTTATGCCTATTTAGGATTATTTACTTTTGCTATGTTAGGGCTTGTTCTTTCACCGAACCTATTGCAAACGTATATTTTCTGGGAGCTTGTCGGTTTAGGCTCATTCCTATTAATCGGTTTCTACTTTTATAAAGAAGAAGCGAAGAAGGCAGCTAAGAAAGCGTTCATTATGACGCGTATTGGGGATGTGGGCCTTCTAATCGGAATGATTCTCTTATTCTGGCAAGTGGGCAGCTTTGAATATGATGAAATCTTTGCAGCTGTAGGTGCTGGAGCGATTTCACCAACGATGATTACATTAACAGCAATACTAATTTTTATTGGGGCTGTCGGAAAATCAGGTCAATTTCCGCTTCATACGTGGCTTCCAGATGCAATGGAAGGGCCGACGCCAGTTTCTGCTTTAATCCACGCCGCAACAATGGTTGCAGCAGGGGTATATTTGGTAGCGGCGTTGTTCCCGTTATTCACAGCTAGTGAAACAGCTCTAATGACAGTGGCTGTAATCGGGGCCATAACGGCAATTTTTGCAGCAAGTATTGGCCTTGTTCAAACTGATATTAAAAGAGTACTAGCTTACTCCACTGTCAGTCAGCTTGGCTATATGATGCTCGCGCTTGGATCTGCTGGTTATGTTGCTGGTGTATTCCATTTAATGACGCACGCTTTCTTTAAGGCATTGCTTTTCCTTGCTGCCGGAAGTGTTATTCATGCCGTTCATACACAGGATATTGAAAAAATGGGTGGTCTGTGGAAAAAGCTTCGCGTCACTGGACCTCTGTTCTTAATCGGAACATTAGCAATTAGCGGGGTACCGTTATTTTCAGGGTTCTTCAGTAAAGATGAAATATTAATTGCGGCTTGGGCTCATGGGAATACTGTATTGTTCTGGCTGGCAGTAGTAGCAGCATTCTTTACAGCATTCTATATGTTCCGCCTGTTCTTCATGGTGTTCTCGGGAGAATCCCGCAGCAATATGAGCCATGTGAAGGAGTCGCCAAGTGTGATGACACTCCCGATGGTCATTCTAGGAGTCCTGGCAGTTGTTGCAGGTTATGTTAATACGCCATGGTTCGGAACATTCCTTGGAGATTGGCTAACAGATGGCAATCCAGCACTTGGACACGGACATATCGAAGGTCCTGCATGGATTATGATTGTCGCAACAGTTGTATCGCTGCTTGGTATTTTCCTTGCTTGGATGATTTACAGCAAGCGTTTACTTTCACGCGACTGGCTTGGTGCTGAAACGATGCACTCGATTTTATATAACAAATATTTTATTGATGAATTTTACGAGCTGACAATCTTAAAGGTGACAAAATTCTTCAGTCTATTCCTCCGTTACATCGAAATCTTCCTTGTTGAAGGCATTGTAAAAGGGGTTTCCGGAACTGTATTTGCTCTAGGAAAATTAGGCTCTAAGTTCCAGGATGGACAGGTACAGAGATATGGAACAGTCGCCTTTGTAGGTTTAGCCATTTTAGTAGTTGTATTTGCAGTGACAGGGGGGTATTTAAGATGAATATCGCTTATTTCTTATCAATCTTAGTGTTCTCCCCTTTAATTGGTGTATTGGTCCTATCGTTTATTCCGAAGACAAATGAGTCTTTGATTAAAACAGTCGGGTTTTTAGCTACTCTTCCAGCACTGGTTCTGTCGCTGTTGGCTTTTTTCCAATATCGTGCAGGGGCCTCTCTTGCTGATTTAAGTGAAAGAGCTCACTGGGTGCAATTTGGCGACCCGAACCGTCTAGGAGACTTGTTCTCTATTGATTATGAACTTGGAGTCGATGGATTTTCACTGATTATGCTTGTTTTAACAGCAATTCTATCTACATTAGCAGCGATTGCTTCTATGTATATTAAAAAGGAATGGAAAGGCTATTTCATGCTGTTCCTTCTATTAGAAGTAGGTATGCTAGGTGTATTTGCTGCAGAAAACTTGATATTATTCTTCATCTTTTTCGAAATTACGCTGATTCCGACATTCTTCCTGATTGGGAAATGGGGTTATTTTGAAAAAGAAAAAGCAGCGTTTAGCTTCCTTATATATAACGGTTTAGGATCTGCTGTCCTGCTTATTGTGATTATGGTGCTGTTCTCTCGTACAGGTACGTCCAATATTGATGCACTTATGGCTATTTTGAAGGCTGATCCGAATCATGCTGTTTTCTCAGAAGGAACGAAAATGGGCTTGCTTATTGCTTTATTAATCGCATTTGGCGTTAAGCTGCCGATCTTCCCTCTGCACAGCTGGATGGTGAGAGTTCACGTACAGGCATCTCCTTCTGTTGTTATGCTTCACGCAGGGATTTTGCTGAAAATAGGTGCATACGGGATTATCCGTTTCGGAATGGGGATTTTTCCAGAGCAATTCCAAAGCTTGGCTGTATTAATTGCCGTGCTAGGTGTTGTGAATCTCCTATACGGTGCTTTCTTAGCACTGATTCAAACCGATTTCAAAATGGTGCTGGCGTACTCATCGATTTCCCATATGGGAATTGTATTAATCGGTTTAGGCGCGATGAATGAGGCAGGAATTCAGGGAGCGATTTTCCAAGTCGTATCTCATGGTTTAATTGCGGCTCTTCTATTCTTCCTTGTTGGCGTATTTTATGAGCGTTTTGACACCTCCATTATTCAGAATCTTGGCGGTTTGGCAAAGGGGATGCCAATTACAGCCGGATTCCTGCTAGCAGGTGCAATGGCTTCGCTAGGTATGCCGGGAATGTCCGGGTTTGTCAGTGAATTTATGTCCTTCTTAGGTCTATTTAAAGAAATGCCAGTCCTGGCAGCGGTTGGGGCATTAGGCATTATTCTAACTGCTGTGTACCTGCTTCGTGCAGTTCTAGGCATTACTTATGGAAAAGCCCATCGCGAATTTGCCGGTGTTACCGATCTTCGCGGTACGGAATGGGTTCCAGCATTAGTTTTACTAGGGATTATCGTATTAATTGGTGTGTACCCAAGTGTACTAAGCGAACCGCTAACTTCGACACTAGAAACAATCATGCTTGGGATAGGAGGGTGATGAAGGATGGATCTTGCTGAACTATTATCATATAAATGGAGCATCATGACACCTGAGTTCATCATCCTAGGTGCAGCTACTTTACTATCATTATTAGACTTATTTATGCCGAAGACTGTTAACCGGAAAATTCTCGGCTGGATTGGTCTAGCCGGAATCCTAGTCGCATTAGCTTCATTATTCAGCTTATTCGGGCATGCTTCGGAATCGATTCTATATGATACATTTAGATTAGATTCGTTCGCGAAGGCATTTAAGCTGTTATTGCTAATGGGAGCAGCGCTCGTTATGATTCTAGCAACGAGCTATGAACCGAAGGAAGGGCTTGGCGATTACAAAGGGGAATTCTTCTATCTTTTCCTTGCCGCTCTATTAGGTACGATGATGATGGCGTCCAGCCGCGATTTAATAACATTATTCGTAGGTTTAGAGCTTCTATCGATTTCATCGTATATTCTAGCGGGCCTCCGCAAGAAAAATATTCAATCGAATGAATCCGCAATGAAATACGTCATTAATGGCGGAATTTCAACAGCGATTACTTTATTCGGGATGAGCTATGTGTACGGATTAACTGGAACGACGAATTTACTCGAAATGGCACAGGGATTAATCTCGCTTTCGAATCCGCAGCACATTTATCTAATGGGTCTAGCTTTATTTATGGTATTCGTTGGATTGTCCTTTAAATTGGCAACAGCGCCGTTCCATATGTGGGCACCGGATGTGTACCAAGGAGCACCGACACCTGTTACGGCTTTCTTGAGCGTTGTTTCGAAAACAGCTGGCTTTATCATTATTGTCCGTATCATGCTCGTTGTATTCTTGAGCACACCATCGTCTGACATACCAAATTCAGTGCCGTTGTTTATGAAGGTTCAGGATTATATTGCTTTCCTGGCAGCTGCGACGATGATTATTGGAAACGTTGTGGCGCTAAGACAGAAAAATATTAAGCGTTTATTTGCTTACTCCAGTATTGCGCAGGCAGGTTATCTGCTAGTTGTAATCGCATCGCTATCCGTATTTATCTTTGATACGCTTTGGTTTTACTTAGGAGCATACTTGTTCATGAACCTTGGAGCATTTGCGATCATCCAGCTGATTACGCAAAAAACCGGATCAGAAGATATTACGCAATTTGCCGGATTATATCGTAAAGCACCGATTTTGGCTGTGGCGATGGCAGTATTTATTTTGAGCTTAGCGGGAATCCCGGGAACTGCTGGGTTTATCGGAAAACTCAACATCTTTATGGGTGCACTTGCTGTTGAGCCTGCACGCTACGTATTAGTATCCATTATGATTGCAACAACTGTCGTTTCATATTTCTATTATTTCGGAGTACTGGTGCAAATGTTCTTCAGACCAGCAGCCCATGAGGGGAATATCAAGCTGCCAGCAGGTCTTGGAGTCGTAATCGGCATTTGCGTATTTGCAACGATTCTGTTCGGGGTTGCACCAAGTATTGCATTCGACTTTTTACAGGGGACTTTCAATCAATTTAACGATTTCTTTCAATAATAGGGGAATGTTTTTAAACAAGGGGTTATATATAGAACGTTTAGGAAGGGGATTTCATCCCCTTTCTTTTTTTGTGGGGAAAAAGGTCATTGGCGGATATATATGATGAACTAGCGGATAAATCTTTAAGTTGGCGGATATGTACGGTGAACTGGCGGATATAACTAAAATTTGGCGGATATATATGATGAACTGGCGGATATAACCTTAAAATGGCGGATATGTATGGTGAACTGGCAAATAAAACCTATAAGCTACGGAAATCATACGAAAATGAACGGAAATAAAAGGATTATGGCGTTTTTTCGAAAAATTTTAAGCAAAACGGTTTATTTTAAAGGAATTTAGAGCTTTTCCCTATTCTAAAGCATTAAAAGATGCTATCATATAAAGCGGATTGCCAATTTATTGGTTTCTGAAAGCAGGTTATTTAACTGCATGTGAATTGAAAGGCATTAAAAATTTCGCCAAGAATGGTGAAGGGGGTTGTATTCATGGTATCGGGATTTGGACAACAGGCCTTGCTTAGCATCATATCACACTTGGTGTTTATTGCAGTTGCGTGGTGGGCGCTTCAAGCCATTCGCATTGATCAAATTTTGCGGCCAAACCGTGTTGTACAGGCAAGGGTCCTATACATATTATTATCTATTGCAATCGGGTC
This sequence comes from Bacillus sp. S/N-304-OC-R1, assembly GCF_019749375.1. Taxonomy (GTDB): domain Bacteria; phylum Bacillota; class Bacilli; order Bacillales; family Cytobacillaceae; genus Cytobacillus. Next base: position 23,640 of record NZ_JACWFE010000018.1, on the reverse strand, counting down.
TGCAGTCAGTAATTTTTTCCTTGATTATTTGCTATGGTCCAGGCAATTGCCCCTTATACTACAAACTATTCTTAATTAAATAAATGGCCGTAATATGGGTCTTCGTACATGTTTTCAACTGTCCTTTTTTTAAGTACAATTCTATGTGTTGTGCTAATTAAAAGTTTTTTAAAAAAATGGAATACAAATACGATTCCCGAAATGAGAAAAATTGAATAGGATATTAAAAATTGGGCAATAACCTCAATTTTTTTCGGGACACCGTTCTCTTGTCTCGTTTCGGAAACTGGCTCGTTATTAGATTGCCGACAAGTTGGCTTTCAGTTTTTTAAATTGTCAAAAAGTGGCGACATTTCCCAAGTATGCAGGAGCCCTCCTTGGTAACAATGGTAGTAAGGGGGAGGAAGCGAAATGCGGTACTTGAAAATATTTTTAGTAATTGTTGGCACATTTGGTTTTATTGTCTTAAACTTTGGGAATAAAACGACTGTGGCCAAATCGGAACTTGACCTAACGAAGCTAGCTTCCATTTTACAGGACGAAGATATTTTGATCATTGAATGGTCTTTACATGCAAGAGAAAAAATGGAAAATCTTCAAAGTGCAGATGATGTGAAAAAGTTTACGAATGAGCTCAGGACATTGTTTCCAGACTGGGAATGGACGACGAATTCGTCAGCAAAACATTCAGAAACGATGGCGGTTTTAGATACAGATGCTCAAAAAGAGACAATAAAGATCGTATCGACCCCCATAAACAGAAATGTCCAAACGTATGTCATTTATGAAGTGAAGGGAAATAGTTGGAAAGCTGAATCAGAGAAAAAGATCACGTCTCTTTTAGGCAGCAGAATTTCTGACATATTCCATGAAAATACCACAATTTTCTCTTGTTTGAAAGGCGAATTCAGTGATAAAATTGATAAGACTTTGCCTGAAGAAATTAACCATTTATTAGCTGTATTTCGTGCAAAAGAAATTGAAGCATTAAATGAGGACAATTTCATATCTGCATCCGCCTATTCGACATTGTTTGGCAATGTTCTTAAAACAAATAGCGAGGATATGAACTTGCAAATAGGTATAAGAAATCATGGATTGGGCGAAAAGACTACGGTTGTAGTTGGCACACCCATCATTACGATTGAATATTAATATAGAGAAATTGGACGCGGAGGGGAATACACTTTGGAAAAAATCATCGTCCGCGGCGGAAATAGGTTAAGCGGTACTGTCAAAGTTGAAGGAGCAAAAAACGCTGTTTTACCGGTTATCGCCGCAACACTATTAGCAAGTGATGGCAAAAGCGTAATTCGTGATGTACCGACTCTCTCCGATGTATACACGATCAATGAGGTATTACGCTATTTAAACGCCGAAGTGGAGTTTAATAATAATCAGGTCACTGTTAATGCATCACGAGAGTTAAGAGAAGAGGCACCTTTTGAATATGTCCGTAAAATGCGTGCTTCTGTTTTAGTTATGGGATCTTTGCTAGCTCGTAATGGCCGTGCCCGTGTAGCATTGCCTGGCGGCTGTGCAATTGGATCTCGCCCGATTGACCAGCATTTAAAAGGCTTTGAAGCAATGGGAGCTACGGTGAAGGTTGGCAATGGTTTCATCGAGGCAGAAGCAGCAAATGGCCGCCTGCACGGAGCAAAAATCTATCTTGATTTTCCAAGTGTAGGTGCAACGGAAAACATTATGATGGCTGCGACCCTTGCGAAAGGCACAACCATTTTAGAAAACGTCGCAAAAGAACCGGAAATTGTGGATCTTGCTAATTTCTTAAATAAAATGGGTGCTAAAGTAAGAGGTGCGGGTACGGGTACAATCAAAATCGAAGGCGTCGACCAATTATTTGGCGCTGAGCATCATATTATTCCTGACCGTATTGAAGCAGGTACCTTTATGGTGGCCGCTGCTATTACAGGTGGAGATGTCCTTGTGAAAGGCGCAGTTCCTGAACATTCCACTTCGCTAATCGCCAAGATGGAAGAAATGGGCGTTACTTTTATCGAGGAGTCAGAAGGAATTCGCGTTATTGGTCCGGAGAAGCTTAAGGCAGTTGATATTAAAACAATGCCTCATCCAGGCTTCCCAACAGATATGCAATCTCAAATGATGGCGTTATTGCTCCATGCGAACGGTACCAGTGTAATCACGGAGACTGTATTCGAAAATCGTTTCATGCATGTAGAGGAATTCCGCCGCATGAATGCTGATATTAAGATTGAGGGACGTTCGGTTATTATGAATGGACCATCGAATCTTCAAGGCGCAGAAGTAGCCGCAACCGATCTTCGCGCTGCCGCAGCACTTATTTTATCAGGATTGGTTGCAGACGGCGTTACCCGTGTAACGGAATTAAAACATTTAGACCGCGGCTATGTCAACTTCCATGAAAAACTAGCTGGCATCGGTGCAGATATTGAACGAGTAAAAGATATTGAAGAATCAGTTAAGTCAGTAGAGACTTACGTTTCCGATATGAACGCATAAATTTTTGTTTAGTGAAATAAAGAATAATTGAGAAAAAGCGCAGAATTCACCCGTCAGACCTCTGACGAGTGGGGGTTGCGTTTTTTCTTTTTTTATAAGGTTCGTTAAAGGGAAAATGATGACCAACTAAAGTCGAAAGCAGAGAGGAGTTGACCGTCACAGGGGAGATGACGACCAGCTGAAGTCGAAAGTCGCGAGGAGATGACCGTCAAAGTGAAGATGACGACCAGTTGAAGCCGAAAATGAAGAGGAGATGACCGTCAAAGGGGAGCTGACGGCCAACTGAAGCCGAAAGTGGAGTGAAGTTGACCGTCAAAGAGGAGATGACGGCCAACTGAAGTCGAAGCAGAGAGGAGTTGACCGTCAAAGAGGAGATGACGACCAACTGAAGTCGAAGCAGAGAGGAGTTGACCGTCAAAGAGGAGATGACGGCCAGTTGAAGCCGAAAGTGGAGTGAAGTTGACCGTCAAAGAGGTAATGACGGCCAGTTGAAGTCGAAAACAGAGAGGAGTTGACCGTCAAAGAGGATATGACGGCCAGTTGAATACAAATATAGAGCTCCATCTTGGCAAACAACCTTTACTTGCACTCATAATATTTTCTTGTCATAATAGCCTGTCCATCACCATAAGAATGAAGAGAGATGGGGCTCAAACAGAGTTCTAGGATTACATTTTTATGGAGGCATAGTCATGACAAAATTTAAACCAATCATCGTACTAGGTGCACTGCTTATTTTCATTACTTTGTTAATTCCTTCTTTGTTAGTCCTCCCGTTTAAGGAAGATCAGGTGACGGGAAAGCTTGGGGAGCGGTTAAAGCAGAAGGAGAGCAAGGTACAGCCAGCGGAAATATCTGATGGACCAGCTCTTGAAGTGGCTGTTTTTCGAATGAAAACTAAGCAGGTGGAGTCGCTTCCGCTTGAGGATTATGTTGTTGGGGTTGTCGCATCCGAAATGCCAAGGCAATTTGAAAAGGAAGCATTAAAAGCGCAGGCGTTAGCGGCAAGAACGTATATTGTTAATCAAATGATGAAAGAAAATAAATCTGGGCTGCCGGGTGGAGCGCTTGTGACGGATACGGTGGAGCACCAAGTTTATATGGATCAAGACGAAATTAGAAAAACATTTGGAGCCGATTATAAATGGGCCATTGACAAAATTAAAGAAGCGGTGAATGAGACGAGAGGGCAAATTATCGTCTATAATAATTCCCCGATTGATGCGAGCTTCTTTTCTACTAGTAACGGGTATACGGAGAATTCCGAAGCGATTTGGTTACATGCAGTTCCGTACTTACAGAGCGTGGAGAGCCCATGGGATTTAAAGTCCCCAAAGTTTAGTGACCAAAAAGTCTTTACGATTGCAGAATTTGAAAACAGACTAGGTGTAAAGCTGAAGTCGGGTAACACCATCGGGACCATAACAGAAAGAACAACTGGAAAACGTGTAGGCAAGGTTGATATTAACGGAAAGGTTCTGACAGGCAAGGACATTAGGGAAAAGCTCGGACTTAAATCTACTGATTTCACTTGGATTCGCAAGGGTGACAAAATTGTCATTGATACGAAGGGATATGGCCATGGGGTCGGCATGAGCCAATATGGGGCCAACGGAATGGCAGCGGAAGGTAAAAGCTATAAAGACATTATTTTCTACTACTATAAAGGAGTAGAGATCGCTAATTCTGATAACTACTTAACTAAAGTCCTGGCGAAAAAATAGGTTTAGGGTGTCAGACACCGTAAAAAGACAGTTGGGGTGGTTTGTGTTTTTCAGGAGGACATTAGGGGTAAACAGATTTACAGAGTAATATGAAAAAGGGGACGGTCTTAGCTTCTATATAAATAAGAAGCTAACGAACCGTCCCTTTGCATTTTAACATTCCTCTTCCTTTTTCCGTTTTTTCGGTAGAATAAGGGAAGTGAAATTCGCTTTATATTGGGGCTTATTTTGAAGATTGACAAAGCGAATACTCATGACTACAAGGAGTAGGCCGATAATGAGGGTATACGTGACTGTTTCACCTAAAAAAATCACTCCTAGAAGAACGGCAACAATCGGAATAAGAAACGTATAGGAACCCACTTTGCTTGCTTCACCAGCGCTGACAAGCTTGTAATAAAGAATATAGGCAAGCGGGATGCCGATTGTAGCCCCGAAACTTAGCCCGAGCTGGAATTGTGGGCGTCCCCATTCAATGCCAGACCAGCTTTCAAACACTGTACCGATTCCTAAAAGGACAACGCCTCCGATTATGCATTGAATGGCCACCATCCAATACGGGTCCACTTCATTACTAATCTTCTTTACATAAATAACACCGAAAGCCCAGCTAATCGCTGTCAGTAATCCAAGCGTTACCCCAATTGCTGAAATATGGACGATCAGTCCATCTACGCTTACAACAGCAATTCCAGCAAAACCAAGTAACAAGCCAATTATACGAATAAATGACAAATACTCACCAAGTATAAGCCAAGCGAAAAGGCCGAGTAATATCGGCTGAAAATAAACAAGAACGGAAAACAATCCACCGGGTAAAAAGAGTAAGCCTGCTGTTTGAAGGCCGAAAAAAAGGATTGAGTTGAAAAGTGTGGTGATGAGGTACTTTTTCCAATTGCTCTTCCACTTGATTGCCTTTCTTGTCTTCCAAATAATTAAAGCCAGCAATAAACCGCCTAGTAGTGCACGTAGTCCAGCATAAAGCAGGGGAGGCGAATAGGGTACTGCGATTTTATTAATTGGCCAGCTGGCTCCCCAGAGTAAAATAAGGACGTAAAGCATGATATTTGATTTTGTAAACATATTCTACCCCATTTCAACGACGATTAAATATGCCGTGATTGAATCGGAAAAGGTCAAAGAGACGATGAATGGTGCATCGCCTCAAAAAAATGAATGAAGAAATTAAATTATAACAACAGGAGTCCACTCCAGAAGGACGAAAAGCTTAAATGTCCACAAAGGGTGTCTGACACCATAGAGAGGCACCATAAAGGTGACATCCTAAAGGATGCTTAATTCCTTATCTTTGATGTCACTAATGAACATGCAGCCTGGTGCGTGAGTGATCATGATGGAGGGTTTGCTCTCCATGGCCACTGCTTGTGGCGTGACACCGCAAGCCCAGAATACGGGAACCTCGCCTTCCTTCAATGTTACGGAGTCTCCAAAGTCAGGTTTTGAAATATCGGAAATGCCAATTAGGCTTGGATCGCCGATATGGATGGGTGCACCGTGAACAGCAGGGAAACGTGATGTGATCTGAACGGCACGGATGGCATCCTCTGGTGACATTGGTCTCATACTAACGACAGTTGGACCTTCGAATATTCCTGCCTTTTCACACGAAATATTTGTTTTGTACATAGGAACATTACAATTTTCCTCGATATGGCGAATGGGAATGCCATTTTCAAGGAGCGGTGTTTCAAAAGTAAAGCTACAGCCAAGTAAGAAGCCAACCATGTCGTCTTCCCAATACTCAGTAATATCAGAAACCTCTTCAGTAAAAACACCATCTCTATAAATCCGATACTTCGGGATATCCTTACGAATATCTGCACCCTTAGCAATCATAGCAGGGACTGGGGAGCCAGGCTCTGTCACGTCTAATAAAGGACATGGCTTCGGGTTCCGTTGGCAAAATAGGAGAAAATCAAAAGCATGCTCCTTTTTTAAAATAACTAAATTCGCCTGTGTATTTCCTTTTGACATGCCAGCTGTTGGCCCAGTAATGACTTGCTTTCGAATAAGTGCTCTTATTTCGTGAGGCTCCAGCATTTCATAGTTTTCCATTAGCGATTCCCCCAAGTGGTTGGATTTTTATTTGATTACTTGAAAACCTGAGGTAACTGCTCGATTAAAGTAACTACACTTAAATATCCCATAATCACAACAACAATTCCGCCTGTAATGGTAAGCCATAACGGATGCTTATATTCACCGACAATATTCTTTTTATAGGCACCAATTAAAAGAGTTCCTAAAGCTAGTGGCAAAATAATCGCATTTAGCGCTCCAACGATTACTAAAATCGTGACAGGTCTGCCGACAAAGGCAAATGTTGCAGTCGAAACAACGATAAATCCAATAATGACCCAGTTTTTGTATTTCTCAATAGTTGGGTGGAACGAGCGGATAAATGAAACGGACGTGTAAGCTGCTCCGACAACAGAGGTAATGGCAGCTGCCCACATAATCACACCGAACATACGAAATCCGATATCACCTGCTGCTAGTTTGAATACAGAAGCCGGTGGATTGGCAGGATCAATGGCAAGTCCCTTTGAAACTACACCAAGAACTGCTAAGAAAAGTGCGACACGCATAATACCTGTAACTACAATCCCGGTAACCGAGCTTTTTGTTACTTCAGGCAAAGACTCAACACCTTTAATCCCAGCATCTAATAGACGATGTCCGCCAGCAAATGTAATATAACCGCCAACTGTACCGCCAACAAGCGTAACGATCGCGAAGATACTAATTTGTTCAGGTGCAAATGTGTTGACCAAGGCTTTCCCTACAGGGGGAGATGTCGTGAATGCAACATACAGCATGAGAAGGATCATAACTCCTCCAGCAAACTGAGCAAATCTATCCATTGCTTTCCCGGCTTCTTTAACGACAAAAATAAAGATGGCTACGGCAGCACTAATGACTGCACCGATAATCGGGTCGATTCCTAGCATTGCATTTAGACCTAAACCAGCGCCGGCTACGTTTCCAATATTAAAAGCCAAGCCGCCACAAACGATAAGGATAGCTAGAAAAACGCCGAGTCCCGGCAAAACTTTATTGGCAATTTCTTGTCCACGCAATCCTGATACAGCAATAATGCGCCAAATGTTAATTTGGGCAAAGACATCGAGTAATAATGATATTAAAATAACAAATGCAAAGCTTGCTGCCAGCTGCTGCGTAAATACAGTCGTTTGTGTTAAAAATCCAGGTCCAATTGATGAAGTAGCCATTAAAAAGGCTGCACCAAGTAAGACGCTTCTAGTTGCTTTTTTCTTTACTGAGCTTCCACTGCTTTTTTGTGTGGAATCAATTTTTGGCACTCCCATGTTAAGCCTCCCACTTACAGATCGCAGATACTGTAATATTGTTTTTTTCCAGCATTTCGTTAATATACTTTGCGAAGTCTAGTGCGTGTTCACCATCACCGTGAATACAAATCGTATCTGCACGCAACGATACTTCTGTCTTCTGCTGGGAAATGACTTTCCCCTCTGTCACCATCTTCACAACTTGTGAAGCGGAATGCTCTTGATCAGTAATCATTGAATCTGATTGTGACCGGGAAGTTAAGGTTCCATCCGCTTGATATGTACGATCAGCGAATACTTCATGAGCTGTCCGAAGACCCAGCTTTTCACCTGCTTTCGTTAGTTCACTGCCAGCAAGTCCAAATAGAATTAATGAGGGTGAAACATCATAAACAGCCTGTGCAATGGCCTCAGCAAGTTTTGCATCTTTTGCTGCCATATTATAAAGCGCACCATGGGGTTTTACGTGCTGCATTTTTTCATTGAATGTCGATAAAAATCCTTGCAGTGCTCCAATTTGATATACGACCATGTCATAGGCTTCTTGTGGGGTAATTGCCATTTCCCGACGCCCGAAGCCGTTTAAATCTGGCAGGCCAGGGTGAGCTCCAATTTTGACACCATTGGCAATCGCAATCTTTACCGTTTCTCGCATCACAGTTGGATCTCCGCTATGGAAACCACAAGCAATATTGGCAGATGTAACGAATTTCAATATTTCTTCCTGGTTCTCAAGCTTGTACCGACCAAAACTTTCCCCTATATCACAATTTAAATCGACCTGAAACATCTTTTCTCCCCTCCGAAATGACAGATATTTTTTTAAAAAGTAAGCGTTATCATCTCTAAGTTTCGTTATTCGGAACTTGAGTTTTGAAACATAAACCGATTCTAGCATAATTATTTTTTCTTGAAAAGATGTATTTACAAAATAGTGAGAAAAATTGAATTTATTGTCGTTTTCACTATTTTCGTACTTGTTTTTTAACATCAGTAAATTATAATGTGATTAGTATCCGTCTATCAGAACGTAAGTACCGAAATTCGAAACTAAGAGGAGCTGTTTTAATGATACATCAGAAAAAAAATGCACAAATTAGGCCTCTTGGGGATTCTGCAATAGTGATTCAGTTAGGCGAGGGGATATGCCCTACCACACATGAAAAGGTGAAAAGTTTAGCAAACTTGTTAGAAAAAAAGCCGTTTGCCGGATTGACTGAAGCGGTTCCGTCTTATAATAGTCTGACTGTTTACTATAATCCTGTTGCTGTTTATTTTTCTAATGAAAATAAAGAGTTCGTTAGTCCTTATAAAAAAGTAAGTGCTTTCATTTTGCGATTAATGGATGAATTATCATCAGATGAAGCAACTGATCAACGGCTTATCACGATTCCAGTTGCATATGGAGGAGAGTTTGGTCCGGATCTAGAGGATGTTGCGGAGTTCAATAGGCTTTCGGTTGAAGAAGTCATAGAAATTCATTCTGGAAATGAATATTTAGTTTATATGATTGGCTTTGCGCCTGGATTCCCGTTCATGGGGGGGATGGATGAGAGAATAGCTACTCCACGCAAGGAATCTCCCCGTCTTGCGATCACACCTGGATCGGTTGGAATTGCTGGAAAACAAACAGGCATCTATCCACTGGAAACACCAGGTGGATGGCAAATTATCGGCCGCACTCCACTTGATTTATTTCTTCCGGAGCTTACACCGCCGACCCTGCTGCAATCCGGAGATAAAATTCGTTTTGTGCCAATTTCCCATGAAGAGTATAAGGAGATGAAACAATGAGTGTGAAAGTCCTTCATCCTGGATTAATGACAACAATTCAAGACTTAGGGAGATTCGGTTCGCAGAAATTTGGTGTGATCGTTAGCGGGGCAATGGATCCACTTTCACTAAGAATCGCTAACTTACTCGTCGGAAACGGTGAAGGGGAAGGGGCTCTTGAAGTTACCCTATTGGGGCCAACTCTCGAATTTGATCGTGATGGGTTAATCGCCATTACTGGCGGTTATTTGCAGCCTATGATTGATGGGGAAGCTGTCCCAATGTGGCGGCCAATTCTTATTCGTAAAGGGTCGATTTTACAATTCAAATCTGCTATTAAAGGGTGCAGGGCGTATGTCGCCTTCGCTGGCGGAATTGATGTTCCCGCAAGCATGGGAAGCAAAAGCACTTATTTACGAGCTGCGATTGGCGGATATCTAGGAAGAGCTTTGCAAAATGGAGATGTGTTTGATTGTGTTGGCAACTACAGTACAGTAAGCCAGTCCCTCATTCAACAGCTGGAAAAAAGACCCTCTTCTTTTACATGGTCGGTAAATTATCCAGAGTTTATTAACCTAAATAGAACACAAACGATTCGAGTCATACAAGGGGCCGAGTTCAAGCGTTTCGATGCAGCTAGTCAAGAAGCGTTTTTCTCGAAGCCGTATACATTAACAACCCAAGCAGATCGGATGGGCTACCGGTTAGAAGGAGAAACGATCAGACTATCCGAGAAATTCGAACTCCTATCAGAGGGAGTGACATACGGCACCATTCAAGTACCTTCGAATGGTCAGCCAATCATCTTAATGGCCGATCGCCAAACGACTGGCGGTTATCCGAAAATCGGTCAAGTTATTTCTGCGGATTTGCCAAGCTTAGCCCAGCTCCAGCCCAACTCTATGATTTTGTTTGAAGAAGTATCACTAGAGCAAGCGGAAATCGAACTGCTGAAACAAGAGCAGCAGCTTCGCAAAGTAGCAACTGGAATCCGAATTAAAGCCTTATTTGAAAGAGAGGACAAGGGAAGATGAATATCGCCGAATTAAAAGAAATAGTAGGGATCATTGAAAAATCTTCTATTGATATATTGAAGCTGGAGAAAGGGGATTTTAAGCTTTTTTTCCAAAAGCAAGGTGCTGGAAATGCTTCGATCAGTATAGAAAATAAAGATGAGAAACAGCAGCATGCTCCAATAGAAGCGGCAGAGCTTCCAGTCATTCAAGAAGACAGTCTCCATATCATTAAAGCCCCGATGATTGGTACCTTCTATGCACGTCCAAATCCAGAGGCTGAGCCCTTCGTTGGGGTAGGATCAACGGTTACCGAAAGTGAGCCGGTCTGCATTCTTGAGGCCATGAAGCTATTGAATGAGGTGGCAGCTGGCGTCAAGGGGGAAATCATTGAGATTTTAGTAGAAGACGGACAAGTTGTTGAATACGGGCAGCCATTGTTTACCGTGAAGGTGAGTGAATGAAATGCTTGGAAAAATATTAATTGCGAATCGAGGAGAAATTGCTGTCAGAATTATTAGGGCGTGCAAGGAGCTCAATATTAAAACGGTGGCTATCTTCTCGGAAGCAGATCGGGAGGCACTCCATACAAAAATGGCGGATGAAGCCTATTGTGTTGGACCAGCACCATCAAAAGATAGCTATTTACATATCGAAAATATCTTGAATATTGCGCTATTAAGTAATGTCGATGGAATTCATCCCGGCTATGGCTTTCTTGCAGAAAATGCGGAGTTTGCAGCATTATGTGAGGAAGCTGGTATTGTCTTTATCGGTCCATTACCTGATTCTATTCGCAGAATGGGGATCAAGGACATTGCTAGGCAAACGATGAAAGATGCGGGGGTTCCGATTGTTCCAGGTTCTGACGGAATTACTAATGATTTTGAGGAAGGCATCAAGATTGCCGAAGAGATTGGGTTTCCAGTCATTATTAAAGCAACAGCAGGCGGAGGCGGAAAAGGAATTCGTGTTGCCAGGGACGCTGAAAGCTTAAGAAAAGGGCTTGAAATTACCCAGCAGGAAGCGGCAACAGCCTTTGGTAATCCTGGCGTTTATTTAGAAAAATTTATTGAGGACTTCCGTCATGTCGAAATTCAAATTCTAGCTGATAAATTTGGAAATGTCATTCATCTTGGTGAGCGAGATTGTACGATCCAGCGCAGAATGCAGAAATTAATTGAAGAAACCCCTTCCCCGGCTCTTTCAGCAGGGACGCGTGCAAAAATGGGGGAGGCAGCGATTCAAGCTAGTAAAGCAGTCAACTATGTTGGGGCTGGAACGGTTGAATTTATTTACGATTATAAGAATGACTTATTCTACTTCATGGAAATGAATACACGTATTCAAGTGGAGCATACAATTACTGAAATGGTCACAGGCGTCGATTTGGTTCAAGAACAGCTTCGAATTGCTTCCGGTTTTCCGTTGCTCCTTCAGCAGGAAGATATTACACTTTCAGGCTGTTCAATCGAATGCCGAATTAATGCAGAGAATCCTGCGAATAACTTCATGCCATCACCGGGAAAAATAACGGAATATATGCCGCCTGGAGGATTAGGTGTTCGCGTTGACTCCTCTGTCTATACAGGGTACACCATTCAGCCGTTCTATGATTCGATGGTGGCAAAATTAATTGTGCATGGAAAAACGAGAGACGAAGCAATTCGGAAAATGAAACGGGCTCTTGATGAATTTTCGGTAGAAGGTGTTCATACAACTATTCCATTTCATCAATCCTTATTAGAAAATGAGATATTTACAAGCGGGGATTTTAACACGAATTTTCTTGAAACCTATAATATGAAGCAACCAGGATAAACTAGAATGAACGGGACGGTCTATTTTATATAAAGACTGTCCCATTTTTTTTATTTTACATATCCTAATTGTCTAGAAATCTCCCTGGCAACTTGTTTTGCTTTAGTTGCGTATAATTCAACGTTTTCGCCTTTGTAATTTGCTTCGATGCCTGCGATGCTGATGCCGGCAATTACTTCACCTTTGTGGTTGAAGATGGGCGTTGCTACTGCTGATGTATAATTCTCCAATTCGGAATGGCTAATGGTATAACCATCGATTCTTGCCTGTTTAATCGTTTCATAGAGCCTTTCTTTATCGGTAATAGTCCCAAGAGCAAACGATTTGAGCTCAGTTGCTTCGAGATAAGCATGTATTTCCGAATCTGGCAAAAAGGACAGAATCGATCGAGAACATGCCCCGGCATAAAGCGGGCTCTTTCTTCCAATTGCTGTATAAAGCCGAACCTTTTGTTTTGCATCAATTTTTTCAATATACACAGCTTCATTGCCATCTCTAACAATTAAGTTAATCGCTTCTTTTACATCATTATGTAACTCATTCATTAATGGATAGGCAATCTGGCGAATATCAAGCCTGCTCGAAACGAGATGACCGAACGTAAGAAACAATAGTCCTAATCGGTATTTCGAATCCTTGCCTTTTTCCAGAAGCTCCATCTCCTCTAATGACATAAGCATCCGATAAACGGAGGTCTTTGGAATCCCGGTTAAATCGATAATCTCCTGAAAAGTTAATTCAGGATGCTCAATAAATAGATTTAGAATATCCATGGAACGCACAACTGTTTTATTTTTACTCAACTAATAATAGTCCCCTTTCAACATCCCTGTTTGGACTTATTCTTTACACCTATCATAATTCACTTTTTATCATTGGAAAAGGAAAAGCAGGGATCAGGTTCACTTTTTAAAAAAATCTATGAATAATTTCTATTTGTTTGTCGAAAAATAAACCAAAAAAATATTTTTAAACAAATGTATATAATTCTTCTAATCTGTTCAGAATGATTGCTGAGGTGATGATAAATGAGAGAGGAAGAAAAGAAACGATCTTCTCAAAATTCCAGCTTTAAGCGCTTTTTAAAGAAGCGTTGGGCATTCCCAGCGATCTACATTGCAGCAGCAGCAATCATTCTAACCGGGGTTCTTTGGTACCAAAATGTAAACAATAATGCAGCGAATCCAGATGTGGATTACAATGCAACAGATGTACCGGGGAAAAAGTTTAATGAACCAGCAATCGAAGTAAACCGTTCGATGGAAAACTTCATGATGCCTGTTAAAGATGCCGATGCAGCCGTTATTAAAAGACATTTCTATGATATGAATGGCGATGCAAAGGAACAAGAGGCAGCTCTAGTCCTATACGAAAATCAATATCATCCAAACACAGGAATTGATATTGGTTCGAAGGACGGCGAAACATTTGATGTTGTTGCTTCATTAAGCGGAACTGTTACAAAGGTTGATGAAGATGTGCTGTTGGGAAATGTCATTGAAATTGAACATGACAAAGGAATTGTAACGCAGTATCAATCTGTTAAAGAGGTCAGTGTCGAGGTTGGCGATCAAGTAAAGCAAGGTCAAGTGATTGCAAAAGCAGGCCAAAGCATGTTTGATGAAGAAACAGGTGTCCATGTACACTTTGAGATTCGTAAGGACAATGTAGCCTTGAATCCGCATGATTTCTTCCAAAAGCCATTAAGTACGCTACAAGAGCTGAAAGAGGAAGATCAAACTAAGGCAGCCGATGATCAAAAAGCTGTAGATTCTGAGGATGAAGCAGATCAAGATGGTACAATCGATGAAGATAAAAAATCCGAAGAAGATAAAGCAGATGATAAAATGAAAGAGGACAACAAAGATTCCTCTAATGCATAGTATTAATAAGGAATAAAAAAACCGCTTTCGGCTTACACCAGAATAGGTGAAGCTGTGAGCGGTTTTTTTTTATATATTATTGTACCTTAAATTGATTGACTATAATCTTCAATTCGTCGGCCATTTTGCTGAGGACATTTGTAGAGGATGAAATTTCCTCCATCGTTGCGTTTTGCTCCTCTGCTGCAGCGGCCACATTTTGTGCCCGGTTATTCGCATCTGAGGAAAGCTGAGCCACCTCTTCAATGATTTGCTGCATATTGTGGGTGCTGGCATTCACTTGTTCAATAACGGCTGATATTTCTTCTGTTTGTGAAGAAACATTTTCAATCATCCTAGCAATATCGAGGAAGCTTGTTTGCGTGGATTTTGCCATTTCAATGCCTTCCTCCACATTTTGAAGGGATTTATCCATCGCATCATTTGCTTCCGTGATTTCAAAACGAATTGTCTCAATAAGGGAACGTATTTCGTTAGCCGCACCGTTTGATTGCTCAGCAAGCTTACGAACTTCATTTGCGACAACAGCAAATCCCTTACCGTGTTCACCAGCACGAGCCGCTTCAATCGCTGCATTTAGTGCTAATAAATTCGTTTGATCCGTGATTGCCGTAATTAGTGTTACAATACGCTCAATTTCCTTCGATTTTTCCTCAAGAGACGTGACAAGCTGGGCAGTAGACTGGGATGATTGCTGGATATCATTCATTTTATCCATCGTCTTTTGCATGACCGATGTACCGTCTGCAGTTGCTTCAGTAGTGGAGGTCGCTAAAGCTGAAACTTGCCCAACTGATTTTGAAGCCTGATCCATTCCTCTATTAATTTCCTGAATAATTTCCTTACTCATCGTTGTACTTGTCTGCTGTGCAGAAGATCCCTCTGAAATCTCTGATATTGCTTCCGTGACTTGTGTTAGCGCCTTTGCTGTTTCCTCGGAGCTGACTGCTAATTCTTCAGAAGTCGATGCCACTAGGGCAACATTGGAATCGATATTATGAACAATCTCTTTTAAGTTCTCTAGCATTTGGTTAAAACTTGTCGCCATATCACCAATTTCGTCACGGTTTTTTAAATGGATTTCACCAACAGTCAGGTCGCCGGTTGCCATTCTGCTAAACTTCTCAGACATCATGACCATTGGTCTTTGGATAATCCGAAGCAAGAAAAGGCTTACAAGAATAACGAAAATAATGGCGAAAACAACAAGGCTTAGCATGACAATGTTATTTAAGTCAGAAAGCTTCTTCCCTTCGTTTGCCACAGCTGTTGAATTGTTCTCATGAATAATGACTAAGTTATCTAGGTTTTCTTGCATTTTATTAAAAGCAATTTCCGCTTCATAGGATTTTAAAATCGCCTCATCTGTACGCTTCCCTTTTTTCAGTGCAATAAGTTCTTTGGAAAGGGAAATATAGTCATTCCACTTTTTTCTAAGCTCCCCAGTGTTTTGCATCGCATCTGCTTGTTTCAATGACTTTTCATAATCATCTAAAAGGGTATTTGTTTCCTTTTCAAGCTGGGTTAACTCATTTTGATATGTATTCATAAACTTTTCATCTTTTGATAATAATAACTTATCCGTCGTTGCTAAATAATGTTCAGTAATAAAATTGATGTCTCCAATTTTTATTACTTGGGGCAGTACTTCTGAGTTAATTGTGCTTGCATTTTTATTAAGATTGCTAGAAGTAAAAAATGAGGAAACACAAATAATCCCTATTAATAGTAGTAAAGCTCCGAATATGGTTAAAATCTTTTTACGCAATGACCATCTCATTGGTATTCCCCTCTCAAGTCACGACACATGGCTCTATTTATAAAAACTAAACAATTATTTTGTATTTTATTCATTAAATGGAATGATAACGTAAAAAAAATAAAGTGCTTTTTTGATAACCACTCCTATAATTTATTTCGACAAAATTTGCAGGATACATGAATTAATAATATATAAAGTTTGAATGTTAGAAAAGTACTTTTTTTAATAAAATTGAAATAAATATTACAAAATATTTACAAAGGAACAAGAGATGTCCGTATAAAAATGTGATTAATTTTAGCTAAAATCATAAATTTAGGCTGAATTTTCAAAAAATTATTAAGATACCTTGTCCCTATTATGTTTTTCGTGCATATATCTGCAACCAAGCTAATAGACTGTTACAAACCTTACAAAGAGAGTGGTTGAGGTGAGGAGTCGTTTTGCAGATAGTACTGAATGTGCCTTAGGACATGTTTATTCACCGCAAGTTCAGAAAGTAAACGCTTTCTGCCGTGTGGGGACAAATCCCATGCGGAACAGAGTATAGATCGGAGCGAAAAGCGAGTCTCATTTCACACTTCTCACATCCAATTTAGGGAGGGCGAGTGGTGTGCACGATTACATCAAAGAGAGAACTATCAAGATTGGAAAGTATATCGTGGAGACGAGAAAAACAGTTCGCGTGATTGCGAAGGAGTTTGGCGTATCCAAAAGTACAGTCCATAAAGACTTAACAGAAAGACTACCTGAAATTAACCCTGAACTGGCGAATGAAGTGAAGGAAATTCTAGATTACCATAAATCAATCCGACATTTACGCGGGGGAGAAGCGACAAAAATGAAGTATAAAAAAGAAGAAGCGGAGGAGGAGGTCATCAAGTAGAGAAGCCAAATAATTGGGGTTACACGCGTGCAAAAATTGTACTAACCTTACTAAAGAGCAATCAGTCACATGGCAGACTGGTTGCTTTTTTAATTCGAAAGTTATTAGGAGAATAGACCCTTCCCTTAGTCACGACAAAATTCATCAAAAACCCTCGCAAATACTGACAAAAAATTATTTAATTCTTATTGAGTGTGGTAGAATATTGAATTAGGATAGAACTTGATTCGTATGATCAATAAGTCTGTTATGTAAGAAGTAGAGCTCTATTTTTGGAGTAAATGTTGAAAAATTGTGAATATAGCGACGTTCGCTTAGTATAGCTAAAAAACATAGGGTATGTGCTAGGTTTTTCTGCCTAGTGCTTGATTATGTCCATAAGCCTATGGCGGACAATGCAGGCAGAAGTTAAGGAGGAAAGAATAGAGAATGTTTGCGAGGGATATTGGAATAGACTTAGGAACGGCTAACGTGCTCATTCACGTTAAGGGCCGCGGAATTGTATTAAATGAACCATCTGTTGTGGCAATTGACCGTAATACGAACAAGGTGCTTGCTGTTGGTGAGGAAGCTCGACGCATGGTCGGACGTACACCAGGCAATATTGCAGCGATTCGTCCGCTTCGTGATGGAGTGATCGCGGATTTCGATGTAACAGAAGCAATGCTGAAGCATTTTATTAATAAATTGAATGTTAAAGGCTTTCTTTCAAAGCCTCGTATTTTAATTTGCTGCCCAACAAATATCACAAGTGTTGAGCAGAAAGCTATTAAAGAAGCTGCTGAAAAGAGCGGCGGAAAGAAAATTTATTTAGAGGAAGAACCGAAAGTTGCGGCAATCGGAGCGGGCATGGATATTTTCCAGCCAAGCGGAAACATGGTTGTTGACATCGGCGGCGGAACGACAGATGTTGCCGTTTTATCAATGGGCGATATTGTTACTTCTTCTTCTATTAAAATGGCTGGGGATGCTTTTGACAGCGAAATTCTTCAGTACATTAAACGTGAATACAAGCTTTTAATCGGGGAAAGAACGGCTGAGAATATTAAAACAAGCATCGGAACCGTATTCCCTGGATTAAAAAATGAAGAAATGGAAATTCGCGGACGTGACATGGTTTCAGGCTTGCCAAGAACAATTACTGTCCGTTCTGAAGAAATTGAAAGAGCATTAAGAGAATCGGTTGCTGTCATTGTACAAGCTGCGAAAAGTGTACTTGAACGCACTCCGCCAGAGCTATCTGCAGATATCATCGATCGCGGTGTCATTTTAACAGGCGGTGGTGCGCTGCTGCATGGCATCGATACCCTTCTTGCTGAAGAGCTAAAGGTACCTGTCTTAATTGCTGAGAACCCAATGGACTGTGTAGCGATTGGAACAGGCATCATGCTTGATAATATTGATAAGCTGCCAAAGCGCAAGCTTGGATAATTTTTTGATAAAGTCGAGTATAAAACCGTAACGGGTGCACTTTTTGAGTACAAATAGCATGTTAAATCGCGTATGATTTGCATGCTATTTTTTATTGTTATAAAAACGTTTATGACAATTTTATATAAACATTCTCATAGGCTAAAACGGTTGTTACTATTTTACAAGTTTCAGAACTCTTATTTATATCGCGACAGGGATAGGGCTGAAGGGCTTTCAATTTTTGAACGAAGGCTCCTGTACAATAAGAAGTCTTGTCCTTAATTAAGTAACTAGCGAAAGTAACATAATCGGAGATTTTCCGGTTAAATTCAGAATGGAGCTTGTTTCAAGCAAAATAAGCGGAGGTTTTCCGGTTATGCCAAGCAAAATCCCCCATTTTTATTTTTTTCGAGTCAATAGGCGGAATTCCTCCGGCTATTTAATCTATTTCCAATGCAATTTACTCATTAAGCGAAATTATTCCGTCTATTTATCAGATCTAGTGCTTATCTGATCACCCAACTGATAATAGCGGATCTTTCTAGTCTCCCAAACCTTAATGATAGGCATTTACTAAAAACCATCGAAAGTGCTAACAACTACCCGCTTAAACTGATAATATAAATGACTTTGAATTTTCACCGTTAATATTCGGATGCGAAAAAGCATGATGATTATATTGCAATCACCATGCTTTTTACTACGTTATTTGTACTGATATTTATGATTTTGCACTTCAAAAGAGAACCGATAATAAAATCGTTATTGGTTTTATGCTCGTTTTTTTTTATCCAAATAAACCTTTCCAGCCGATAAGAACATGTTAAAATAGGATGTATATTAGGAAACTTTCTACAAAAATCTGTTAGTTCTTACTTTTTTCTTCAAAATACTAATGTTTATTCTGCGAATTTTTTCTATAATAGGAATAAACGATACTTACATATAATGAAAAGCTTCTAATGAGGTGGACTTATGTTCAGAGGATTTTATACAGTTGCGTCCGGTATGCTGGCACAGCAGAAAAGGACTGAAATGTTAACGAATAATATGGCCAATGCGAATACACCTGGATTTAAAGCTGATCAGTCAGCTATGCGTGCATTTCCAGAAATGCTGCTGCAGCGCTTTGATCAGGAAGTCATCCCGACAGAAAATGGGCTTCGTTTGCCAATTAACCGCCGCATTGGCGAGCTGAATACAGGGGTGTATATGCAGGAAGCGATGCCAGCCTTTTTGCAGGGAGATTTAAAGGAAACTGGCATTAAGACTGACATGGCTTTGCTTGATGTGTCCATGCCTGAAAAGGGCAGTGTGTTTTTTACAGTGGCTGGTCCAAACGGTGAGCGGCAGTATACGAGAAACGGCAATTTCACAGTCGACGGGCAAGGATTTTTAACAACAGCAAGCGGGGGCTACGTGTTAGATGTTGCGGGCAATCCGATTCAATTATCGAGTGATACTTTTACTGTTAATGAAAATGGTGTAGTGACAGGAGAGGGCGGCGAAACAGCTAGGCTTGGAATCGCTTTTGCACCGGACGCCAACCGCCTTATGAAGCTAGGAGACGGGCTATTTCGCACAGAGGATGGCAACCCGCTAGCTAACGCTTATAATGAGGCAGGAGCTCAATTTAAGCTTCAGCAAGGATTTGTCGAGCGATCTAATGTAGATGTCGGAAGAACGATGACTGAGATGCTATCGGCTTACCGTGCATTTGAAGCGAATCAGAAGGTGCTGCAGGCATACGACCGCAGTATGGAAAAGGCTGCGAACGAAATTGGTCGTATCGGCTAATTTATGCGCAAAGTGATATACGTTATTTTGCGAATAAGGGGGAATAATCATGAATAGAACGATGATTACAGCACAAAACACATTAACCCAGCTGCAAAAGCAAATGGATATTGTTAGTAATAATATGGCGAACATCGACACAACCGGCTATAAACGCAGAGAATCGAATTTCACGGATCTGCTGTTTCAGCAATATAATAATCAGACTATCCCGAATCTCGAGGTGAACCGCTTAACACCGAATGGCGTTCGCCAAGGAGTCGGAGCGAAACTGGCACAATCTCAAATGGTAGGAAGCCAAGGCAGCATAAAGAGTACGGACCGGTCACTGGATATGGCTTTAACAGCGGAGGGGCAATATTTTAAAGTGCTCGAGCAGAGTGAAAATGGTTCTGCAATTCGCTACACAAGGGACGGAGCATTCTACCTGACTCCTCTATCAGCAAACGAGAATATGCTTGTAACGAGCAATGGCTACCCGGTTCTGGATGAAAATAATAATCCGATCACGATTAACGGTGATGTGAAGGAATTTGTTTTACAGGATGGCGGCCGTTTAACCGCTTCTTTGGGGAATGGTGGATCGAGTGAATTTAATCTCGGCGTTGTCCGTGTGAAGAAGTCTCAGTTTTTAGAGCAAAAGGGGGGCAATCTCCTTGGTTTGCCAGAAAATGCTGGAGAGTTAAATACACCAATTGAGGATATTTTAACTGAACTCAATGGCCCATTGAGAAACCAAATTTCAATGCAGCAGCGCGCACTTGAACAATCCAATGTGGATATGTCCAAGGAGATGACTGAGCTCATTAATATGCAGCGTGCTTATCAATTCCAATCAAGATCGATCTCCATTGCTGATCAAATGATGGGACTCGTTAATGGAATTCGTTAAAGGGGAACGGAAAATGTCAACAAACAACAATAATCAAGAAGCAGCAAATACGCGTGGACAATTAAAAAAAGAACGCAAAAGCTTAGCGGAAGCAAGGCGCAACCGCCGCATCCGGGTGCGCATAATTCCTATTTGGCTGCGGATTATCATTGTTGCGATGCTCATTACGATTAGCGGCATCGCCGGAGCCGCATTCGGGTATGGGGTCATGGGCGGCGGCGATGCGAAAGATATATTCCAAAAATCTACTTGGACGCATATTAGGGACTTAGTGGAGAAAGAATAGGGAAAAACGGGGCCTTGTTGGGGCCTCTTTTTTGTGTTGTGGTTAGTACTTGTTGCTTTGGCAGGGGGTGCAGGGTTGGAATCTATCCTGGCTGCGCTTAATGAACTGGTTTTAAGAAAAGAACGAATGAATCGCTCACATAGGAATGTTCAATGTACTGATTTTAAGAAAAGAACGCGAATGAATCGCTCACATAGGAGCGTTTAATGTACTCGTTTTTGAAAAGAATGAGTGAAACGTCAACAAGGAGCGTTCAATGAACTGGTTTAAAGAAAAGAACGAATGAATCGGTAACATAGGAGTGTTCAATGTACTCGTTTTATGAAAAGAATGAGTGAAACGTCAATATAGGAGCGTTTAATGTACTCGTTTTTTGAAAAGAATGAGTGAAACGTCAACATAGGAGTGTTCAATGTAACGGTTTTAAGAAAGAAAGAATGAATCGCTACATAGGAATGTTCAATGTACTCGTATTTTGAAAAGAATGAGTGAAACGTGAACATAGGAGTGTTCAATGTAACGGTTTTATGAAAAGAATGAGTAAAACGCCAACATAGGAGCGCTCAATGTACTGGTTTTAAGAAAAGAATGAATGAATCGCTACATAGGAATGTTCAATGTACTCGTTTTATAAAAAGAAGGATCCAAATGCTACCATTAGAAAGTTTTTTCAACAAAAAGTACACATCCAATAAAAATTTGTCCCAAAGCCGAATGATATAAAAACTTATCCTACTCTTAAAACTTCCCGTTTCACTCATTTTTTAGTAAAATAACTATAACCTAATATTAGGAGGAGGTACTAATTATGCTAGATGTAAATCAAATTAAAGAAATTATTCCTCACCGCTATCCGTTTTTGCTTGTTGATCGAATTTTAGAGGTGGAGGAAGGTCATAAGGCGATTGGAATTAAAAATGTAACAGCGAATGAGGAGTTTTTTAACGGGCATTTTCCTGATTATCCCGTGATGCCTGGGGTTCTAATTGTAGAAGCGTTAGCTCAGGTTGGAGCGGTTGCTATGCTGATGAAAGAAGAAAACCGAGGCCGCCTTGCCTTTTTCGCGGGGATTGATAAATGTCGTTTTAAAAGACAGGTAAAGCCTGGAGACCAATTGCGTTTAGAGGTTGAGATTATTCGTCTGAAAGGGCCGGTTGGAAAAGGTAAAGCAGTTGCCACTGTAGACGGAGAGCTAGTTTGTGAAACAGAAATCATGTTTGCGTTACAATAATAATGTTCCATCCTAAAGCCGGCATCTATCATGCTGGCTTTATTTTTTATGCAAGTTGCAGAGGTTTTTGGGAAATATAACAGGAGACCCGTAAAAACGGTCCAACAACAATAATATTTCGAAAGGGGCTTTTTCGAATGAATAAAAAGCTTTTAAAGATTATTGGCGGCTCTGTTCTTGCAGCGATGTTACTGTCCGGATGTGCTACAAATGACCAAGAACCACCTCCGGAAAACCAAAACAATAATATTAAAACGCCAAATGGTGACAATGGCGACTTCAACACGAACGATAATAAAAATGCACCAGGTCTCGACGATACGAATCAAGACCGTAATGATGACATGAACGGCAACCTAAACAATAATAAAAATGATATCATCAATGATAATGATATCAATAATGGTCATGATATGAATAACGATCATAATAAGAATATGATGAAGGATCATAACGATTAAAGTAGAGATAAATTGACCGGAATATAAAATAAATCCTTTATGGGCAGGAAAAATTCCTGTCCTTTTTTTGTTTCTAACAATCAGAATTATTTCAAATGTTATTATTAACATGTTAATGTAACTTTATAGTATGGCGAATAAATAGATAGGAGGACTTTTATAAGGATGGAGTTTAAAGATCTTTGGGACACCAAAATTACTCAAACTATTATAATCGTATTTAAACAATACATGGGAAGCATTAATTGGGAAGTGAAGCAAGTTAGGTTTCATGAATTTATAAATATGTGGATTGAATATTTAAATCATGATTCTTTTGTTAACGATGAAATAAAGAAGAATCCGAGTTTCCGCGATGATTTAACAGCAGAAATAAATATTTTACTGGAAAAAGTCTTTAATGAAGAACAGAATAAGGATAAAGAATCTGGTTTGATTATAAAAATGAAGGAACTGTTAAAAAAAGCAGAACAATTAAGGTGTGCCACGGATCAGGAGCTTAAATATGCTTCAATCCTTTACTTTCATGCTTATGGAGAGGAGCTTCCTTTACGTAATTACTGTAAGCAGGACATTGAATATATTATAGAGCAACTAAAAATGAAGCTTGAAGAAGGCACTGAACCGTTTAGAAATTCTATTGTACATTAATTAATGAGAAAAAGGGGTCAGACTATATGTATCCGACTCTCCTTATGATTTTTTGATTAGGCTCTTTTCTAAAAGATTGTTGCATTTTTAGAAATATTTAAAGCACAAAGTGGATTGGAGCGGAAGGCACTTGACTCCTGTGGGAGATAGAGGAAAGGTCGAGACCCCACAGACGGAACGGCGAGTTATCATGAACGAAACTAGCTCCTTACT
>NZ_JACWFE010000017.1 GCF_019749375.1 Bacillus sp. S/N-304-OC-R1 | reverse complement strand
ACTTCTTCAGCATTATCTAGTTTTGAGGGAATGAAAATTTCTCTTGAAAAAATTTAAAAAGACGATATAATAAATATTGTCTTCAAAAATAGTCTAGTGGCGATAGCGAGAAGGTCACACCCGTTCCCATCCCGAACACGGAAGTTAAGCTTCTCTGCGCCGATGGTAGTTGGGGGCTCTCCCCCTGTGAGAGTAGGACGTCGCTAGGCTTAAACTTTATTCCGCAGTAGCTCAGTGGTAGAGCATTCGGCTGTTAACCGAACGGTCGTAGGTTCGAATCCTACCTGCGGAGCCATATGGAGAGCTGTCCGAGTGGCCGAAGGAGCACGATTGGAAATCGTGTATACGCTAACCGCGTATCAAGGGTTCAAATCCCTTGCTCTCCGCCATTACGAATTTTATAATGGCCCATTGGTCAAGCGGTTAAGACACCGCCCTTTCACGGCGGTAACACGGGTTCGAATCCCGTATGGGTCACCATAGAATATTATACTTTGGAGGATTAGCTCAGCTGGGAGAGCATCTGCCTTACAAGCAGAGGGTCGGCGGTTCGATCCCGTCATCCTCCACCATGTTGATATTATAGAGACATGGCAATTTTATTATCGCGGGGTGGAGCAGTCCGGTAGCTCGTCGGGCTCATAACCCGAAGGTCGCAGGTTCAAATCCTGTCCCCGCAATCCGGTCCGGTAGTTCAGTTGGTTAGAATGCCTGCCTGTCACGCAGGAGGTCGCGGGTTCGAGTCCCGTCCGGACCGCCATTATTACTTAGTGGCTCAGTAGCTCAGTCGGTAGAGGATTTTAAAAATTACCTACGGAGCAAAGCTGCTTGAATAGCAATTTTTTAAATCTGCGACAAAGAACAAAGTACTTTGGAGCACGTCTTTAAGCTAATCAAACTTTAGTAATGTATATAACATTTGGCTCAGTAGCTCAGTCGGTAGAGCAAAGGACTGAAAATCCTTGTGTCGGCGGTTCGATTCCGTCCTGAGCCACCATATTTAATTATGCCGGCCTAGCTCAATTGGTAGAGCAACTGACTTGTAATCAGTAGGTTGGGGGTTCGAGTCCTCTGGCCGGCATGTTATCTAAATATTTATTATCTGTTTTTCTGGTGGGGTAGCGAAGTGGCTAAACGCGGCGGACTGTAAATCCGCTCCCTTTGGGTTCGGCGGTTCGAATCCGTCCCCCACCACCATTTATAGGGGTATAGTTTAATGGTAAAACGAAGGTCTCCAAAACCTTTGATGTGGGTTCGATTCCTACTACCCCTGCCATTAATTATGGCGGTTGTGGCGAAGTGGTTAACGCATCGGATTGTGGTTCCGACATTCGTGGGTTCGATTCCCATCAGCCGCCCCATAATATTTTTTGAAATTAATTAAGATTTATGGCGATAGTGGCGAAGTGGTTAACGCATCGGATTGTGGTTCCGACATTCGTGGGTTCGATTCCCATCTGTCGCCCCATTGTTTGAATAATAAAAATTTGTGCATCATATTTGGAATAATAAAATTAAATTAATCATATTATTGGGCTATAGCCAAGCGGTAAGGCATCGCACTTTGACTGCGACATGCGTTGGTTCGAATCCAGCTAGCCCAGCCATTTGCGGAAGTAGTTCAGTGGTAGAACACCACCTTGCCAAGGTGGGGGTCGCGGGTTCGAATCCCGTCTTCCGCTCCAATAATTTTTAAGGCGGCATAGCCAAGTGGTAAGGCATGGGTCTGCAAAACCCTGATCACCGGTTCAAATCCGGTTGCCGCCTCCAAATATTAAATTTATTATTTTTATATATGCCGGGGTGGCGGAACTGGCAGACGCACAGGACTTAAAATCCTGCGGTAGGTGACTACCGTACCGGTTCGATTCCGGTCCTCGGCACTTTTGAAAACTTAATAATACGCCGGTGTGGCGGAATTGGCAGACGCGCACGACTCAAAATCGTGTTCCTTCTGGAGTGTCGGTTCGACCCCGATCACCGGTATCTTTACGTTAATTTTAGTTAAGATTAATAGTAATTGATAAGCTTGTAAACCTTGATATGAAGGGGTTTATGAGCTTTTTTTCTTTTTTTAGTATCAGATAGAAAACGATATGTTTTTGGTTGGTTTTACACATTTTTTACACAATTTTTATACAATCATATTTTCAAATGTCTTCACTGTTAACTGCTCGTCTTCCAAGCGTAATTCTTTTAGAACGTGGGTATATTCCTTTAAGGTGGTTTCAATATCGTTATGACCTAAACGTTCGCTGATGTAATGAATGGACGCCTTTTGGTAAAGCAAAACACTTGCGTGAGTGTGGCGTAATCCGTGAACAGTTATTGGATCAATGTTTAGGTCATTCAAAAGCTTTTTTAGCAACTTATTGGCGTTGGTATTGCTAATGACTTTATACTTTGATCCTGGACTGTAGAAAACCAATTGCTGAAGATTAGTTGGAGTTTCTTTAAATAACTCCTTAAAATAATTCATCGTATGTTGGTCCATTTTAATGATTCTATTAGACTGTTCGGTTTTTGTTGCACCAAAACCTTCTTCGGAATCTTTCTTGTATCCCCAAGTTTTATTAATGATAATGGTGTTGTTTACAAAATTGAAATCTTTTCTGGTTAAACCCACAAGTTCACCAAACCTCATTCCTGAAGTTAAGGCAAGAAGTAACAAACTATAACCTATTCCCTCGTCAATCTTTTTCCAAATGCTTTTTAATAGAAGTTCACTTTCGTAATAGTTCAAATGCTTTTCTTCCGATTTTTTTGCTTGAATGGTCCAAGTTGGTTGAGCCTTTCTTGTAAAATCAATTTGGATTAATTGATCCTCCATGGCATCTTTTACACATGATTTAATATGCCCGTGAACTTTAGCGACAGTTTCTTTTGCCCTATTTGTTCCAAACCAATTAAGGAATTTTTGATAATCCTGTCTTTTTATATTTTGAATAGGTGTATCCAAAAAGTAGTTTTTGACAGCTCCCAATGAGTATTCATAATGTTTCAATGTAGTTGAACTTATTTTAGGTGCTTTATAAAGTTCAATCCAGTTCTTAAAGTATTCGTCAAAAGGGATTTTCTTTAAGATAGGGCTTATGCCTTTTGCTAATTTTGCTTCTATTTCAGCTGCAGCAATTTGTGCTTCTTTTTTAGTGCTGAATCCACCCTTTCTAATAGGATTTGATTTACCGTTTACTATTCTGCTCACGGTATATTGATACGTTTTACCTCGTTTTGTAATGCTAGCCATGTTGGTCACTCCTATCAAAAAAATAGATAAGGGTGATCGGTAGGTCACCCTTATCTTAATGGTTTAATTTTGTTTTGTATAGTTTGAAATTTTTATGTTTTTAGTTAGAGAAAATTTTGTGGAAATTATCATCTAAAAATTTTGCCATTTTTGCCGCATGGAATGACCATGTCTGCCCTTTTGATTTTGGGTAGAAAACAAATCCACCATTATGTACATCAAGAATCTTTCGGAACTTTGATGGATAAAGAATATTTTCTTTTATCCATTCATTTTTTCTATTTATTTTTTTCTCTAGGTCCTTCATC
This sequence comes from Bacillus sp. S/N-304-OC-R1, assembly GCF_019749375.1. GTDB lineage: Bacteria > Bacillota > Bacilli > Bacillales > Cytobacillaceae > Cytobacillus. The sequence goes on along the minus strand of NZ_JACWFE010000017.1, from coordinate 128,840 downwards.
GACCAATATACACCTGACAGTTGAGCTTTTTGTAATTCGTAGAGTTCAACTTTGGAGATAAGAACGGAATCGGATGGGATTGGTATATTTAACTTAACCGAAAGTTCCTGGGTGTTAGATAATAGTGATTCGTTATTTAATGCTGCTATTGTTGTCATAAATATCCCTCTTCCTTTTGAGATTTCAATTTGGATTTTTGTTATGTTATTTAGTTTTCAAGGAACGAATGTAAAGTGTAATGTGTAATATAAAAATATATTCATAGTATAGCTAGCTTTGTTGTAATGTGTCAACTGTAATGTGTAAAAAACTTTCTTAATGTTTCTACCTTGATTTCAACCAACTTCAGTGAGAATTTATGCCGAGAAAATCCTATTAAGAAGAGAGAACCATTGGCGTTATAATCCGGAGGTTATGGGGGGCGGAAGCGTTTTTCTTCCGTTCCCCATGTTCTTCGGGTTCCAAGGGTAGAGGCTCGCTTAATTGGAGGAATTGGAATAAATCGCAACGGGCAGAAGCACTTACCCTTCGATGTTATAGATTTTTTAAGGACAAGTTATACATAATGCAGGATATAAAAATTTAAAAAAATAGGATTTTTTATGGATTTATTGTTAGTTTTTATTTACTTGTATAAATTTATAGTTGCTTGTGTAAACTGTATAGTGTAATATTGTTTTTAAATCATACAACTAACAAACTTAAAGTATCTAATGAAAGTAATTAGATAATATAAATTTTATTGGAGGTAATATTAATGGAATTTGGCGTTTTTTTACGTAATAAACGTGAGGAAAAAGGAATATCAACAAGGGAATTAAGTAAACGTATTGGGAAAAGTAGTAACTATATTTCAAGTTTAGAGAATGGAAGAACAAAGCTACCATCACCGGCGGTTGCTAAAAAAATCTTAGAAGAACTTTCAATTGAAAGCATTACAGATGTAATGATCGAATTTAATATTATTGAGAAGAAGGATCGTGTAAGAGCGCTATTTCAAATGAACGAAGAATCTCAAAAAGTTGAAATGATTAACTCAATAATGCAAAGTATTGAACAAATGGATATTGATATGTTATCGGCGTTTCATGGAATTCTAAAACGTCATAAGGATGTTGTAGTGAACTTGAATTTTCTAGAGGAAACTAACAAACGATCATTAAACAGTATCAAGGATTACTTGGATTACTTGGTTAACAAGGAATGATAAGGTTTAGGGGATTCCCGAATCTTTATTATCGGGAAATTTTTACATAGGAAATTTATATAAAAATCTATAATGAACAATTATTAAAATTTGTAATTTGTAGTTTACTAGAAATTATTTTATTTTTTTTATGAGCGATTATTTATTAATAGGAAATTTTAAAAAATAGATGAAGGATTTTGGGCACGTTTGCTGCAATTGCGGGTGGAGGCTGGTTGAAATGAGCAGACTACCCCCTTAAGAGGGTAGAAAGGGGTAATATATTGCGTAACGGAGCCGCCGTATATCACTCGCATCAAAAAGTGCTTTTCCTATTCACCAAATAGAAAATAAGTCGCTCAGGTCCTGCTTTACCAACCACCTCACCACAAGGTACACTTTTGATCTACTGCATAAATGCACAGGGACGGTATATATCTGAGAAAATGAAATGTCCCTCTAACGGACGAATCACGCTGGTTAAGCGAGGTGGAGGATGACGGGAAACTCACACAAATTTATTACGTCTTTTTTCCATTTAGTTATGCCTTCCATAACTGAAATGAGGCTCTCTGCCAATGATCTTTAATTGTTCGTAGTATTTTATTTTCATTATTTATAAGAAACCCTTTTTTAATATTAATAATTTTTGTGATTGGTTAGATTACAATAAAAAAGGAACGGCTCTTAGCCATTCCTCTGAACTTAAATGGAGTTAAATATTGTTGTTACTAGTATGATAATCATACTTACAGGAATTATATTCTTCTTTTTGCAAATGTCAACATTTTTTTAAACGCCGCAATATTTCATTCGTTAAATTTGATTCAGATTCACTATTAGCTCCTTTCTCGTAAAGTGATCTACGTCGTTCTACTTCTGCAATATTTGGAAATAACTTATTGTTTTTTGCTGATAAATACCCTCTTGAAGGGTTGTAAACAAACCATTCACCATCTTCTATTTTTTCTTTTCTACCTGAAAAATTTGATTCAAGGGCGTAAAAAGTTTCCGTAACAATACCGAAACCTGAACTTTTATCTGTCCTATTTAAATAATCAGCAGTTGGATCATATTGATAATTTTCGTTAAAGACCTCAATGTATGAATTTGCTTCACTCATTAATCTTTTTAAATTTCTAATTGATTGCTCCAAATAACAATGTTCCTCGGAAGATATGTCGCCATAAATAATTAGAAGCAAGTCAAGATACAACCATGTATCATTTAAAAAGGTGTCAACAGCTTCAAAATACTTCTTTATTTCAATATAAGTTTTTCTGTTTTTATTTATAAAAGTTGTAATTTTTGTATTAAATTCGGGTCTTATGTTAGTTAAATAATTTTGGATAAAACCGAACGAATCTTTTTCCAAATTTTCCATTTGTTCAATTCGTGTTATCCAATCTTGATTTGTTTCAGGATTCACTTCTATATAATGTCTTTTTTGAAAGTCAAAAAGAAAATAATAATTATTAGTATCAGTTTTGATCTCATCCCTAAAACGAAAATCATTATTTTTTCTTATCTTTTTTCCCACATTGAAGATGATATGTACCATACCTAAACCAAATTCACTTACTTGGTAATTGCAAAACTTATGAAATCCCCAGGGTGGAATTAGATCATTAAATTGATCCATATCATCCCATACAGGTAATTCAACAATATTTTCTGTTAATCTTGCCCCCGTTTTTATATAAGGCTTTAAAGCCAATTCACTAAACTCTTTTATCTTTATTATTTCTTTATCCAACGGCTTATTAACAATTATTAATTCAGGTATATTTTTTGCTCTTAATAGCTGCTGTTTAACCTTTTTCATTCTATCACCTCCAAAGTATTCCTAAGCTATATATCATAAAATCAAAAAAATTAAATTTTTTTCACACATTTCGTAATTCTCTGTTATTATCTGTTGGATTAAAACCGGTCACCAAAAATGCGCGAGCAGAGTGACGACATTTATTAGTTCGCACTATTAAATGAAAAAAGACAATAAATTTAAGGAGGTTGCAAAAGTGCAACATGCCCAAAGTGAAGAAACTAAGAAAGTACGAATGAGGAGGTTAAATGTTGTTAAATTACAAATGTTGAAAGAAAAAAATTTCCCATATATCACTAATGTAATTAGATCTCCTATAGATGCGGTTGATCTTTTTCGGGAGTTTATAGGGAAAGAGGATAGGGAGCATTTTGTTCTCCTATGCTTAGACACAAAAAATAAGATTACGGCGTTAAATACCGTTTCAATCGGTAGTCTTAATGCTGCAATAGTTACACCTAGAGAAATTTTTAAAACGGCTATCCTTGCAAACTCTTGTTCTTTGATTGTGGCACATAATCATCCCAGCGGATGTCCGATCGAGTCACGAGAAGATATTGAGATAAGTAAGAGAATCAAAGAAGCTGGTAAAATATTGGGTATTAAACTCCTTGACCACATTATTGTTGGGGACAATGGAAAATACTCAAGTCTTAAAGAAAAGGGTCACATATAAAAAAGCAAACACCGTCATCGGTGTTTGCAAATATTTATTATCCCAAGCTTTACCTTTATTTCAATTTTACTTAAGACAGAGCCTACGCTCACTGTGATAATGAAAAGATTACACCATTTAGGTGCTGCAAGTCTTAAGTCTTGTAGAATATGCGGAACGATAGCCGCATACCTTAATCTCCCCTCACTGATATTTCATGGGGTTTGATTACCATTAGGGAATCAAGGTACCAATTGATTGGTACAAGATCTCTTATATTTGAATCATTGGTTTCGGTGAAACCAATGATTCAAATATAAGAACAGATAAAAGAAAATGCTTCAGGATTTTCTTTTATCTGTTTGCGAAGCAAACATTCTTGTACTTGCTGAAATAAGGGGGAGAGGCGGACGGTTATACAATTCAAAAATGAATTGTATAACCAGTCAGCAATTGGGCTTTTTTGCATTGGAATGGGGGGATTTGATGGCTGGTAAGAAAAAGAAAAGAAATAAAAAGAACTTTTCCAAGAAAACTGATTGGGAAAGCTTTGAAAAATATATCGATCGTTTATTTGATTGGGCTTATGTGTCTAAAATTAATCGTTATGATAGACGTAGACATAAAAAAGTGGAATTACCTAAACATATCATTACAAAGGAAAATACAAAAAAGGGTTATGTATCCCAAGTAAAACAGTACGTTAAGTGGGTTTATACTAAGAAAGGTGAATCAAATTTAAGGTATTTTAAAAAGAAATGGTATGAGGAATATTTAGAAGAAAAAATTTCGGATATTGGGAAGGAAAATACCTCTGTATCATCCATATTTACACAAATAGCGGCTTTGACTAAGTTTGAAAATATATTAGAAGCAAAATGGCGGCACGATAAAGGGGAAACAGTACAATTCGGGGTTATTGCCGATAAGAGAGTACGGGAGACCCTAAAAGAGAATGAAATTTACCGAAATATTGAAGATATGAAAAAATCAAGACCAATTTGGAATGATAATACCTTCTTGAAAATCGAAAACCAACTAAGTGGTGAAAATAAGAAACTATGGCGCTTTTTAGGTACAACCGGTATGAGGCTAGAATCAGCACTACTTTTCCAAAAAAAGGATATACAAGAGGAGTGTTTACACATTGAGCATGGAAAAGCAGGCAAGAGAAGTGATGTTCATTTACTTAATCCAGTATTGATTAATAAGGAAATAAAGGACATGAATAGTTATGTCTCTTCGGTCACCCAATACATACAGCATTTTGCAAATGACTATATTAATCATAAACAAGAAAGAAGAATTTTTGATGGCTTTAAAAAGGAGATTACGATTGATGGAAACACCATGGAAGTAAACAAAAAGATATCAACTATAAAAAGTGATTTTGAAAAGGCAGTGCGGGAAGCTGGGGCAAATTTGGGATTGAGCAATATAACACCGCATAGTGCAAGGAAATACTATTGTAATAGTGTTTATGTCTTTCTAAATCACATAGATGAAAAGGAAGTGAATGATTACCTTTGTTGTAATAAGGATAAATATGAATCTACTTTTAGAAAAGAATTGTCAAGAATAAACCAAAAGAGGAGGTATCCAAGAAACTATGATTTTAAGACAAATAGTATAGTATCATTAAGTTCTTTCAATCAAGTATTAAATCACTTTACTCATGAAGAAAAAGCAGCATTAATTAGTAGTTTTCAGAGTTCTCATCATCGAATCCAAATTTTAAATTTTTATGTAAATAGAACGGTTGCAAGGAAAATACAGGGTGCTAAAAAGTGGAAATAATTAAGAAGAAAGTAGTTATTATTGATCCTTACTTCATGCTTAATATCGAGGATATCGGTGTGACTTCCGGGAGGATAAAGCCTTTTCGTACTGATGTTTGGCACCAAATTTACTTTCTATATCTCTCTAAATATATCTAATTTAAAAAGAGGGAGCAAAGCGACCGTTTCCCCATGTGGATGAGGAGAAAATCTTGTAGTTAAAAAGTACCGCTATATAAAAACAAACAGTATAATAGAAACTAGATATATTCCAAGCGAATTCGTTTCTGCCAAGGTGTCAGATAGCTTGTGATGGAGGTATGAGAAAATGAGTGGTTCATCTGAATCGGCTGACGAAAAAATAATAAAAAGTAAAAAACGCATCCAAAATCACGGTGAAGTATTTACACCAAAAAGGATTGTTAATAAAATGCTCGACTTGCCTAACATTCGTGAAGCATGTCAGAACTTAACTTCTACTTTTTTAGAGCCTGCTGCTGGAGAAGGGGCGTTCCTAGTTGAAGTTTTGGATAGAAAGATGAAGATGGTAGTGAAAAATCATGGTGGAGATTTAACACGGTATGAGAACTATTCGTTACTTGCATTATCAACATTATATGGAGTTGAATTGCTTGAAGATAACTCTCAAAAATGTGTTATGAATATGTATCAAGTCTACTATGAAGCCTATCAGCAACAAGCAATTAAACATGGCGCAAAAGTCAAAAAGAAGGTTTTAGACAGTGCAAAATTGATCATCTCTAACAATATTGCACAGGGGAACTTTCTTACTAGATTATCTCCTGATGGCAATCCTATCGTGTTTAGTGAGTGGCATCCTGTAAACCTTCGTAAAGATGGCAAAACAATTAAGGTTCAACGAACTGAATACACTCTTAATGATATTCTTGATGGTATAAAAAAAGAAGATGGAGAGCCTTTAACTCATTCAGTAAAAGCAGAGCAACTGGATCTATTTGACTATTTTGATGATGAAGAAGGTATTGAAAAAGAAAAAAAACGGATGAAATATGTTCCAGTTAAGATTACTGATGTCTATAAGGAAGAAATGGAGGAAGTCGATGGATAAAACAATCATTAACCCTTATGAAGAATTGGACTTGAAGATATATGCCTACACCTTACCTGAAGTCCCTTCTCATGAAGGTTACGTCAAAATAGGTGATACGAATAGACAAGTCAAAAAACGTATTTTTGAACAGATTGGAACAGCAGGACTTAACCCAAAAATTCTTTTTGAAAAGATTGCAAAGAGGTCTGATGGAACATGGTTTCACGATAGGTCACTTCACCGTTTCCTTCAACAAAATGGAGTTCAGAAAAAGGATTTTAATGGTTATGCAGACGAGTGGTTCTATTTTAATGGAACACCAGAAAGAGCAGAAATTTTAACAGACAAATATATCAACCGCGATTATGATGAAATTCAGGTTGATGAAGCTCATTCAGAATACTTACTTCGGAATGAACAAAGTAAAGCGGTTCAGTTAACGGTTGATTATTATAATAGTGGACAAGAACCAAAAGAATTTCTTTGGAATGCAAAACCTCGCTTTGGGAAAACACTCACTTCATACGATTTTGTAAGAAAAATCAATGCAACAAATGTGCTGATCGTAACTAATAGACCTGCAATAGCGAATTCTTGGTTTGATGATTTTAAGAAGTTCATTTCTTGGCAAGAATCTGGAATGAAATTTGTTTCTGAAACGGATTCATTGAAAGACAAAGCATTATCACGTGAGGATTTCATTGATTTTGTAAATACTACTGACCATGAGAACCCTTCACAAATCACCTTCATTTCACTACAAGACTTGAAGGGTGCGAAATTTGCAGGTGGTAGTTATAAAAAACTTGAATGGGTTGGTCAACTGAATTGGGATGTACTAATCATTGATGAAGCGCATGAGGGTGTTGATACTGCAAAAACTGATGTGGCTTTCGATAAAATCAAACGGAACTTTACTCTACATTTGTCTGGTACTCCATTTAAAGCATTGGCAAACAATAAATTTAAAGAAAACCAAATTTTCAATTGGTCGTATGTCGATGAACAAGAAGCCAAAAAATATTGGGATTACACAATAGGAAGCAATCCATATGAAAATCTACCGACACTAAGTCTATTCACATATCAAATGAGTAAGATGATCGAGGATCGAGTTTCTAAAGGCTTAACGTTAGACGATAATAGTAATGTTGATTTTGCTTTCGACTTAAATGAGTTCTTCAGGGTTAATGAAGACGGCAAGTTTGAATATGAAGCAAGTGTGAAAAAGTTTCTTGATAACCTATCTTCAGGTAAGTTTCCTTTTGCGACAGATGAGCACAGAGGTGAATTAAACCATACTTTTTGGCTTTTACCTCGTGTTAACTCTGCGAAAGCACTTGAAAAGATGTTGAAATCTCACCATGTTTTTGGTGAGTATAAGATTGTACTAGCGGCTGGTGACGGAATAAGTGTTGACAAGGATCCAGACCTTGAAGAAGAAGGACAAGACTACAAAAAGAATGAGAAGAGTTTCGATAAGGTTAAAAAGGCAATTTCTGAAAATAAAAAAACTATAACTTTATCCGTTGGTCAACTTACAACCGGTATTACAATTCCTGAATGGTCTGCCGTGCTTATGCTTAGCAACATTAAGTCGCCTAGTTTATATTTCCAAGCCGCTTTCCGTGCCCAAAACCCTTATGAGTTTGTTCAGGATGGTAAGCTTTATAGAAAAGAAAACGCCTATATATTTGATTTCGCTCCAGAACGTACGCTATTGCTCTTTGACGAATTTGCTAATAACTTGTCAAGTGGCAGCTCAAAAACGAGTGAGGAACGCAAGAAAAAGATTAAAAAGTTATTGAATTTTTTCCCAGTTATTGGGGAAGATGATGAAGGTAATATGCATGAGTTGGACGCAACTGAAGTCTTAACTATTCCAACACATATCACTTCAACAGAGGTAGTTAAACGTGGGTTCATGTGTAACCTTTTATTTGCGAATATCGCAGGTATTTTTGGTGGAAATTCACCATTCAAGGAAATCCTAGATAAGATTAAGCCTGAAAAGAATAAGCGTTTGGTTGACCGTAGAGAAGTTAACGTAACAACACCGATGATTGATGATGATGGAAACGTTGATATTCCTACAGATATTGTTATAAACCATACAAAAGATATATTTGGAGCCGCAATCTATAAGGTTATGGAAACAAGTGATATTCCTAAAATACCTGAAGTTACAACTATCACTACTGAAATCAAAGACACTCTTGATAGAGGATTCAGTAAGTTGAAAGAAACATTCAACTTGAATAAAACTCAGACGGATAAAGCAAAGAATGAAGTAACTTCAGCAATTAAAGACGTGGTTCAAGAAAATGTAGAAACGTATCATAGTCGGGTTCAAGAAATCGAACTTGATTTTACAGAACAAATTCAAACCGCCCAAGAAGCTCATGATGAAGTTAAAATAGAAAAACTAAAAACGGAATTTGAACAGAAAAAGGTTGAAGTAATACAAACGTTCACTGAAAAACTTAATACAGAAGTAAGTGCAACAGTTGAAACTGCAGTTGAAAAAGAAATTGTCAAAGTGGAAGAGAAGAAGAAAAAGACTACTGAAGATGATGTTCGGGATCACTTGCGTGGATTTGCTAGAACTATTCCTGCGTTTCTGATGGCTTATGGTGATGCTGATACGACTTTGTCTACGTTTGAAGATAACATTGATGAACCGACTTTTAAGGAGTTAACAAGTATTACCATAGATGAGTTCAAGAAACTTCGTGATGGTTTTGACTATGTAGACGAAGATGGGAATAACCGTAAAGTGCCTGGTCTATTCAATGAAGTGGTATTTAACGCTAGTATCAAAGAGTTCTTCAATACGAAGAACAGATTATCAAACTATTTTGACGAAACGCTTACCGAAGATATTTTCGATTATATTCCGCCACAACAAACAAACCAAATTTTTACTCCTAGAAGAGTAGTGAAATTGATGGCTGATATAGTTGAAGAAAATAACCCGGGTATTTTTAGCAACTATAATGTTAAATTCATTGATTTATATACGAAAAGTGGACTTTATATCACTGAAATCGTGAAACGCTTGAATGAAGGATTGAAGGAACAAATTCCTAATTCTGAAGAACGAATTAAGTGGATTCTCGAAAATCAAGTTTACGCTTGTGCTCCAAGTAACATCATTTACAACATAGCAAAAAATTATATTTTTGCTGATTTCAAAGATGTTTCGAGCAAAAATATTGTTCAATGTGATTTAACCGATTATGCAAAAAAAGATAATGCAACAGCGAAATTACTCGAAGTTTTTGGAGATGAGAATTTGAAGTTTGATGTAATTATTGGTAATCCACCTTATCAAGAAATGGATGGTGGAGCGCAAGCAAGTGCTAGCCCAATCTATCACCATTTTGTTCGTTTGGCAAAAGAACTTAATCCAGAATTAGTTTCATTCATTATGCCGACACGGTGGTACGCAGGAGGGAAAGGTCTTGATGATTTCAGAGATGAAATGATAAACGATATTCATCTTCGAGAGCTTCATGACTGGTTAACTCCTGAAGATATTTTCCCTAATACTAATATTCGTGGTGGTGTTTGTTATTTCTTGTGGGATAAAAATTATGACAATAGACAAAACTTTACACGAGTTGTTACTCACGAAAATAATGCTGTAATTGATGATGTTGTTAGACCAATGAAAATCGAAGGCGCTAACATTTTTGTTCGTGATGGAAAGTCTGTTCCTATTCTTGCTAAAGTATTTGCAGATGAAAATACTGAAATAATGCTTAGCTATATTTCACCACTTAGACCATTTGGCTTTAGAGGATATTTTACAAAAGATGAGAAATTCCGACCAACAAGTTCAGGACTGTCTGATCCAATTATATGTTACGGAAAAGGGAAAGCAGTTGGATATCTTGAAAGAGATGAGGTTACAGTTCGCCCTGAATGGATTGATGTTTGGAAATTATATACTCCCCGAGCAAATAATATCGGTACAGAATTAAACGATGACAATTTGAACACTTTTGTTGGTGAACCAAAAACAATTTGTACAGAATCATATCTTGTAATTGGGGCAGAGGCAGGCTTAGATGAAGCTTCGTGCAAAAACCTTTCAACGTATCTTACAACACGATTTTCTAGATATCTTCACAGTTTAGCGAAAGGTAGTCAGGATGCCACATCTAGGACTTTTAGATTTGTGCCTATACAAGATTTTTCTAATGATTCTGATATTGATTGGTCAGTTTCAGTTCAAGAAGTGGATAATCAGTTGTATAAAAAGTATGGATTATCTGATGAAGAAATCAATCATATTGAAAGAAGAATTAAAGCAATGTAAGTTGCAAGATATAATAGGGGTGAAGTTACTTTACACAAATTTTACACATGAAAAATCGGAAGCCTTGTAAAATAAGGCTTTCCGACTTAATTTCGACCCCGACCACCGGTATTAATTACTAGGCGAGAATCCTTAATACTTAAGACCTTCAACTTTCATGTTGAAGGTCTTTTTTTGTTGTCCCCAAACTATCAAATTAACAAGGGTCTTATGTGATGGGAAGATGTAGAGGAGAATTTTTATTGGAAGAAAAAGTTTCATGTCGAAATTTGCTTAGCGTGTATTTTTCTAAGAATGATAGAGTGAAACCTATTATGTAAAATAAAACAAGAGCCGCGTAATATATTTGGAATTTTTTAAATATTATTAAAAATATAGTTGACAAAAGCTACTAATCTTTTTACAATTTATCTAATTATACAAAAAGAGGTATATATATAATATGTTGGAAAATTACATACAAGAAATTAAAGGATTTAATCGTTTTTACACTCGAGCTATAGGACTATTTAATATATACACTGACGAAAGCTCATATTCTGCTACAGAGGCATTAATACTTTTTGAAATTTCTAACCAAGAAGATTGTACAGCAGCATATTTATCTAATTTCTTTCTTTTAGATAAAGGTTATATAAGTAGAATTCTTAAACATTTTGAACGAGAGGAGCTGATTGTAAAAAGAGCTTCAGAAGAAGATCGTCGCATACAATATATTGATTTAACAGAGTTAGGAATTAACACTTTGAATTCTCTAGCTTTAAAAGCAAGTTCTACTGTTGAAAAAATGATTGATGGAATTTCTGAAGAAAAAATTCAAGAGTTAATTAAGTCCATGCAAAAAATCGAAACAATTTTACATAAAAAAATTAAATAAGGAGGAGAAATTAATGAAAAAGAATATTTCTATATTAATAGTTTTAAGTTTATTACTAATTTTAACTGCCTGTACATCTGGGACGGCAGGAAACTCTAACTCTAGTAATAAAACTAATACAAATAATACAAGTGAAAAAGATAACTCTCCTGTAACGAAAAAAGATAACCTTATTATTGCATTTGAATCAGATGCTGCTACATTAATTGCAAATACTGATGTTAACTATGTTACTGATACACAAATTCGAAATATTTATGATCCTCTTATTGATCGACATGGACAAACTGGAGATTTTGTTCCAGTCCTTGCTGAGGAATGGAAAAACGTTGATGAATATACTTGGAGATTAAAATTAAAAGAAGGAATTAAATTCCATAATGGGGCTGATTTTGATGCAAATGCAGTTAAATTCAGTATTGACTACATCTTAGATGAAGCTAATCAATCATTTTATAGATCCCGATGGGTGAATGTAAAAGAAATTAAAATTATTTCACCTACAGAAGTTGAGATTATTACTTCTAAACCTTTTCCAAGTTTAATTCAGCGTATTGCTGAAGATGTATTAATAATGGAACCAGGTTACGTAAATGAAGTAGGAATAGATGCCGCTGCTAAAAAACCTGTAGGAACTGGAGCTTATAAATTTGTAGAATGGTCCCGTGATAACTATTTGAAATTAGAGGCTTTTGATGATTACTGGAAAGGGCAACCACAGATTAAAACCCTTGAATTTCGATATATACCTGAATTCAGTTCACGTTTGTCTGCTTTTTTAAGTGGAGAAGTGGACTTATTTAAAAACATCCCAGTAGACTCCGTTGAAAAAATCAAAAATAATGATAAGTCAAAAATTGAAGAAACTTCATCAGCACGTATTAATTATCTTGCATTAAATACATTTTATGATGGTCCTATGAAGGACGAAAAAGTTCGACAAGCGATAAATCATGCAATTAATGTAGATGAATTACTTAATTCAGTTTTAAATGGTCATGGAACAAAAATGACAGGTCCACTTGCAAAAATTAATACGGGCTATATTGAAACTGAAGGTTATGATTACGATGGTGAAAAAGCAAAAACTTTATTAAAAGAAGCAGGATATGAGCCTGAATCTTTAACTCTAACTTTAGATACACCAAATGGACGATATCCAATGGATTCTCAGATTGCTCAAGCTATAGCTGCTCAGCTTCAAAGAATTGGAGTGAAAGTAAACGTTCAAGTGAATGAGTGGGGTAATCACTTGGAGAAAATTAGAAATAGAGAGATGAAAGACATGTTTATATTAGGATGGGGTCCTGCATTTGATCCTCAATCAACCATTGAAAATCTCTTTACAGAAGTTGCTCCTTACAGCAGCTTTTATGATAAAGATATCGAAGTAAAAATATATGAAACAAATGATCTATTTAATGAAGATGAAAGATTTGCAGGTTATGCAGAACTTCAAAAGCGTTTAGTTGAAAAGGCTGCTTGGGTTCCATTATGGCAACAGGCTGATTTATATGCTGTTCGGAAAGACTTGAATTTCAAACCTCGGGTAGATGAAAAAATGCAAGTTTTTGAAATGTCATGGAATTAATAGAGTAAATACTAATTAAGTGGAGAGGTGTTGCCTCTCCACTAATTAAATAAGAACAAGTCATATCGCTATAAGAGGGGAGTTAGGTATGCTTGACTTTGTAATAAAAAGACTGATACAGGTTCTTGTTGTTGTTTTATTAGCACTTACAGTAGTGTTTTTTTTAATAAGGTTATCCGGAGATCCAACAGTTCTGTTTTTACCTCCTGATGCACCTAGAGAACAAATTGAACAATATAGTGAGATGTTAGGGTTTAATCGTCCTCTTTATATTCAATATGGAGAATTCATGTTAAATGCAGTACAGGGTGACTTTGGTCAATCCTTACGAAGTCGAGATGATGCACTACCTCTAGTGTTAGATCGTTTACCTGCAACATTTCAGTTGGCCATATCAGCATTAATTCTATCTTTACTGATCTCCATTCCTTTAGGAGTACTTACTGCCTTTAAAAGAAATTCAATTTTCGACCGTATTGGCGTAGCTCTTACCGTGGTAGGGCAAGCTGTACCAAGTTTTTGGCTGGGCCTATTACTCATTTTTTTATTTGCTGCTCAACTAAATTTTCTTCCTTCCGGAGGCGGGGGTTCACCTGTTCATCTAATTCTTCCTACGATTACACTTGCTGCTTACAGCATAGCAAGATTTACTCGTTTTACAAGATCCACGATGTTAGATGTGTTAAGAAAAGATTACATTCGTACCGCAAAAGCTTCTGGAGTTCCAACATTTCGGTTAGTTTCACGATATGCACTTAAAAATTCATTAATTCCTATTATCACCTTAGTAGCTCTTGATTTAGGCACATTACTTGGGGGTGCTGTTATAACAGAAGTTGTTTTTGCATGGCCGGGAATTGGCAGGCTATTAATGCAATCTCTTTTGAATCGTGACTTTCCAATAGTTTTAGCTGGTGTATTTATCATTGCTCTAATTTATGCGGTTATTAATTTTATTGCGGATGTTTTATATGCATATGTTAATCCGCAAATTCGAGTGAAGTAGGTGAGAGTATGACAGTTAATGTTCCGAAAGTACTTCACGACCAAAATAAAGTCCATTTGAAATCTATTAAACAATCAGCAATATCTACTTTATTCTCTAGTTTGATGAGAAGTTGGACGGGGATGATCGGGTTTTTAATTATTATTTTTTTACTCTTAATTAGTATTTTTGGTCAGTTGATTACTCCTTACGATCCACTTTATGCAGATTTTAGCAAGAAACTTACGCCTCCAATGACAGATGGTCATTTTTTAGGAACAGATCAATTAGGGAGAGATATTCTTTCACGAATTATTATGGGTGCAAGAATATCTGTAATAATTGGCATTACTACAGTGTTAATTGCAGGAACATTCGGAACAATAATAGGAATTATTTCAGGCTATTTCAGAGGATGGATAGATGCTATTTTAATGCGTATTGTTGATGTTCAATTAAGTTTTCCTTTTATCCTTTTAGTCCTGGTCATTAATGCCATTATCGGTTCGGGTCTTCGAAATATAATCATTTCATTAGCAATTGGAGGATGGGTGATTTTTGCACGCGTTATTAGAAGTGAAGTTCTGGCACTGCGTGAGAAAGAATTTATTACTGCCTGTATAGCAACAGGTGTTTCAAGAGTGGAAATATTATTCAAACATATTCTTCCTAATTTATTTACACCTATAATTATTCTTTCTTCACTTCAAATCGCGACATATATTATTGCAGAAGCCTCAGTAAGCTTTTTAGGATTTGGAGTTCAACCTCCCGAACCGGCATGGGGTAACATGTTGAATGAAGGTAAAGATTATATTTTTAGTTCTTGGTGGTTAATAACATTCCCTGGAATCGCTATTATGATTACTGCTCTTGGTGTTAATCTTTTCGGAGATTGGCTACGTGATACGTTAGATCCAGAATTGAAGGGGGAATGATAATGACTCAGGAAATTCTAAAAGTCAAAAACCTACGAATTCAATTTAATAGTAGCAAGGAAAAAGTCCAGTCCATACGTGGTGTGAATTTTCACGTTAATAAGGGAGAAACTCTAGGTATTGTAGGTGAGTCTGGGTGTGGAAAGAGTGTAACTTCTTTAGCAATTATGGGGCTTCTACCGGAGAAAACAAGTGAAATAGTTTCAGGAGAGATTTTATTTAATGAGAAAGATTTAACGAAATCAAAAGAAAAACAATTTCGTAGACTTCGAGGAAATGATATTTCTATGATTTTTCAGGAGCCTATGACTTCTCTAAATCCTGTATTTACAATAGGCGAACAATTAAGTGAGCCATTAAGGCAACATAAAAAAATGACAAAATCCCAAACACGGAAAGCAATTATTGCCATGTTAAAACAGGTTGGCCTTCCAAGGGCTGAACAGATAATTGATGAATACCCTCATCAATTATCAGGTGGGATGAGGCAAAGAGTGATGATTTCACTTTCTTTATTATGCCAACCAAAACTGATGATTGCAGATGAACCTACAACAGCATTAGATGTTACAATTCAAGCTCAAATTTTGGAGTTATTGAAAGAAATAAAAAATAAAAATGATATGAGTTTGATGCTGATAACACATGATTTAGGTGTTGTTGCTGAAATGTGTGATCGTGTAGTAGTAATGTATGCTGGAGAAGTAGTAGAAGAGGCAGAGATAAAAAGATTATTTGATCAACCTCTACATCCATATACACAAGGATTAATGAAATCATTACCTTCAAATAATGCTCGGAAGAGTAAGCTATTTTCTATAAACGGACAAGTTCCTAGACCGTCAGAAATTAGTGAAGGCTGTGCATTTGCTAATAGATGCACATTTGCATTTGAAAGATGTTTCAAAGAAGATCCACCATCTTTTAATAAGGAAATGCATATTTGTAAGTGTTGGTTATATAATTCTACCTCTGAGGAGGTAAAGCATTAATGGAAAACCAAGTTTTGTTACAAGTTAAAAACTTAAAAAAATATTATGAAATTCCCCAGGGCATGTTCAAAGAAAAGATTATTGTAAGAGCTGTTGATAATGTTAACTTTTCAATTATTAAAGGTGAAACCTTTGCGTTAGTGGGAGAATCAGGATGTGGTAAATCTACAACAGGTAGAACAATTTTAAGATTGACTGAACCAACGGATGGGGAGGTCATATTTGATAGGCAAGATATAACTACTTTACCTTATGAACGAATGCGATCTCTGCGAAGTAGGATGCAAATGGTTTTTCAAGATCCATATGCTTCACTTAATCCGAAGAAAACCATTCGTCAAATCTTAATGGAACCATTGAGAGTTCATAATAAATTTGATAAAGAAGAAAGACTACAAAAAATTATCTCAATGCTTCAGATTGTAGGGTTATCTGACTTTCATTTAAATCGCTATCCTCATGAATTCTCTGGTGGACAAAGACAGCGAATAGGAATTGCAAGAGCAGTTATCCTTCAACCCGATTTCATTATCGCTGATGAACCAGTATCCGCTTTGGATGTATCAGTACAATCACAAGTAATAAATTTAATGCTAGAGCTACAGAAAGAGTTTGATTTAACTTATTTGTTTATTTCGCACGACCTCAGTGTGATCCAACATATGACTGATCGCGTAGCTGTAATGTATTTAGGGAAAATTGTGGAAGTTGCTAAAACAGAAGATTTATTTTTAAATCCAAAACATCCATATACACAGGCTTTATTATCTGCTGTACCTATCACCCATCCGGATGAAAAGAAAGAAAGAATTATATTAAAAGGAGATGTTCCTAGCCCAGTAAATCCACCATCAGGCTGTACATTTCATCCTAGATGTCAGTTTGCGATGGATATTTGTCGCAAGGAAATACCCAATTTGACAGAATTCGAAAGAGGCCATACGGCAAATTGCCATTTATATTCCCAATACAAGGAGGAAGATTCACATGCTATTAGCTATTCCTAAAAATGAGTTTAAGGATCGTCAGAAAAAATTCTTTGAAAAGTTAAGTGAAAATAAATGTGACTCTGCAATAATTTTTGCAGTAACAGATATCTTTTATTTATCAGGATTTCACTTTTATCCCACGGAACGACCAATTGGTTTATTATTCGATACAAATCATAAAGTTCATTTATTCGTACCTGCATTGGAACATGAACATGCAGAGGAATATGGAGTAGTTGATTATGTTCACTCCTATCCAGAATATCCGGGAATTAAACATCCAATGGAGTATTTTAAAGAATTATTAAAACAATATGGTTTTGAAAATAAGAGAGTGGGGTATGATGCAATTGGTTATGGTTCATCAATGGGATATCGTGGACCTTCTATTGACAAATTAATTTCCGTTCAGGAATTTGTAACATTAAAAGGAATAGTTGAGGAGTTACGCTTTATTAAATCTGAAAATGAAATCGAACTAATAAAAGAATCATGTCGTTGGGGGAATCTAGCCCATAGATTACTACAAAAATACACTAGATCTGGGTTAAGCGAAATTGAAATTACGAGTAAAGCCTCTATGGAAGCGACAATGGCTATGATTGAAACATTAGGTCAAGATTATAAGCCTCATGGAAGCACTGCGTATGCAATTTTTAGAGGACAAATTGGACCGGAATCTGCATTTCCGCATGCTGTTACTCAAAATATTGTATTGAAAAAAGGTGACACTTTAGTCACAGGGGCTGCAGCAGATGTTTTTGGATATACAAGTGAATTGGAACGAACAATGTTTGTAGAAGAAGTAAATAAAGAACAAGAAAAATATTTCCATTATATGTATGAAGCGCAAAATGTGGCCTTTTCAGCAATTAAACCAGGTATACCTTGCTCAGCAGTTGAAGAGGCTGTTCAAAAATATTTTAAAGAAGAAGGAATAACAGAATTAACAAGCCATCATACTGGACATAATATTGGATTACTTGGCCATGAAGCTCCATTTTTTGATTTAGGTGATCATACGGTAATACAGCCAGGAATGGTATTTACTGTCGAACCAGGTATTTATGTAAAAGGATTAGGTGGATTTAGACATTCTGACACAGTTTTGGTGACTGAAAATGGGATGGAAATGTTAACTTACTACCCTAGGGATTTGGAATCTCTTATTTGTTAAACTGATTAACATTAAACACTTGGCCATTGGTCAAGTGTTTTCTACTAAACTTTATAAGGAGAATTAGTCTATGAAAATATATATTTCTGCAGATATTGAAGGGATTTCAGGTGTTGCGACCATTCAACAATTAGTAAATAATTCTGAGTATCAGCGCTTTCGAAAGCTCATGACTGAAGAAGTTAATGCAGCGATAAGAGGCGCCCATAATGGGGGGGCAAATGAAGTTGTTGTGGCTGATGGTCATGGAAATATGTCAAACATAATAATCGAGGATTTGGATCCAAGAGCACGTCTGGTTTCAGGAAATAACCGTGTAATGTGTCAGTTAGAAGGTCTTGACGAGACATTTGATGGTATTATTTTTATTGGCCATCATGGAAGAGAAAGTGCAAGCCAAGCGGTAATTAGCCATACATTAGCTGGTATTTGCGTTAAAGAAATAATGATTAACAATAAAGTTGTCGGTGAAACTGAAATGAATGCCTTGGTAGCCGGTAGTTTAAAAATTCCTGCAATTTTTATAAGTGGTGACGATCAATATGTATCTGAAGTAAAAGAAACCTTACCTGATGTAGAATCAGTGGTAGTAAAATATGCACGAGACCGTTTAGCGGCAGAGCTTATTCATCCACAAGTTGTCCATGAAGAAATTGAAAAAAGGGTAGCATGTTCACTCAAAAAGGCAAATGAAATTAAACCGATAACAATGGAAGGACCGATAACTTTTGAAATTGAGTTTAAAGGCCCTCAGCAAGCAAACATGACAACAACTCTTCCTACTGTGCAAAAAATTAGTTCAACAAGAATTAAGTTTACTTGTGATGATATGATTACAGCGTATAAACATATGTGGGGGTGTGTAATTATAGCTATGGCTGCAACTAATGGCGTTTTAGGTAGTGCTAATGCTTAAGTTTATTAGTTGTTTTATTGATTAAAAAGGAAGAATAATAGAATTAATAGATGTTTATGATTTCGCATTTAACACTTTAAATGTTGAAGAAATTCATGCTCAGGCATGGGAGAACAACGTTAATTCATGTCTATCTATGGAAAGCAATGGGTTTAAGTTAAGTAAACAGGAGGAAAAAATATTTCCAAAAAGGAATTGTACCTTTATACAGAATTACTATAAACTCTACAAAAAACACGTGGATTAATAATAATGACCTATTATCGTTAGATTAGTTATTATTAAAAGTTAACAGTTGCTTAAAACTCAAATAGTTCAATTTAGAATCTATAACTTAATTACACGAATGATTCCCTCACAATAGGAGAAATTAAAACCATGCTTACTGTAAAGGAGGGGTTATCATGGAAAGCACAAATGAATTTGTAGAAAAGCTTCATGATCGGCAGCAAAAGGATGAGCAAAACCGAAAGCGCCAAGGAAAGGGGCATCCCGAGAAAAAGCTGCCTAATAAGCAGCATTAAAAATTATATTCTAAAACAAAATTCTAAAGGCCGCGGACTTATCCTGGCCTTTTTTTAATTACCTCTTGACTAAAGTCCTCCCTAAACACTATTTAAAGGCTTGAGGATTCTTCCGTAATTTATTATCGTGATTAGAAAAGCTAACACTATTCCTATATATTATCTAATTTTTCTAAATATTAGGAGGATTTTATACGTTTATATAGAATATTATTTATGGAATATAAGTGTATTGGGAGTGTGTTTGGATGAATCACTATACTGATGTGTTGGATGAGGAAAAATTTGCGAGTTACCCACAGCAACCTCATGGTGGGAAATTAGTCAATCGTGTTCTTACGGGTCAAGAACTTGATGAAGCGATGGAGAAAGCGAAGCAGCTGCCAATGATTATGGTAGACCTGGAGGCTGTCATAACACTTGAAATGATCGCTACAGGGGTATTGTCTCCTAATGAAGGGTTCATGGTTGAAGAGGATTATAAGTCCGTTCTATTAAATGGCCGCTTAAAAAATGGAGTAGTCTGGCCAGTTCCATTGAGTTTTGCGCCAATTGGCGACCGGAATAAACAGATTATTCAGTCGTTGTCAGTTGGAGATGAAATTGCTCTCGTAGATGATTCGAGAGAGCCAGTTGCCATACTAAAATTGGATGATATTTTTCATTACGACCGTGACTTCCGTGCAACACACCTTTTCGGTACAACAGACCGCAATCATCCAGGTGTAGATGCCATTTACCGCCGCATGGGTGATACTGCTTTAGCTGGTCCCATTTCATTGCTGCGAAGAGTGCATTGGGGTCCCTTTGAGAATATAAGAATGGAGCCAAAAGAAACGTGGAAACTATTTTACGAAGATAAAAAGTTTAAAACAGTTGGAGGATTTATTACTGGAGCAAATCCTTTACACCGTGGACATGAGTATATTCATAGAAATGCGTTAGAAGAGTTAGATGGCTTGTTCGTACAGCCGTTAGTTGAGCTGGCTAAGCGTGAATATACCCGTCATGAGTTTCGGATGTTATCTTACCGAAGTGTTTTGGATACATATTACCCAACAGAAAGAACGATTCTTGCACCATTAAGGGTTACGTATATCTTTGCGGGTCCTCGTGAAGCGGTTCTTCATGCTTTAATTATGAAAAACTATGGCTGTACTCATGCGCTAATTGGACGGGATCATGCTGGCGTAGGTGACTTCTACGATAAATATGCGAGCCATACGATTTTTGATGAGTTTACTGCAGATGAATTAGGAATTGATATTCGTCTGTTCCATGAAGTATTTTATTGTACTCGATGTGATAGTTTGGCAAGTGAGCAAACGTGTCCGCATGATATGAAGTACCGGATTAATATTTCTGGTACTGGTATTAGGGAATTACTGCGTTACGGAGTACTGCCGCCGAAGGAAATTGTTCGTCCGGAATCGGCTAGAATTGCCATGCAGGGAGTTCAGCCAAAAGGTGTGGATGAGAACTTCCAAGCTATATCACCAGTTGGCAAAACAATCAAAAGTATCTTCCCATATTACTTAAATAGATCTAGATTGGGTGGGCCAGAAAGAAATACTCCACTTCAGGTTGAACAGCTAACAATAGAAGATCTAGAAACAGCTATTATGGATGTAAGGGCGAATGCCGACCAGATTTATAAAGGCATTTTTGAAGAGTTCAGCTATGTTGCTGATACGCTTCGTTCTACACAGCCTGATTGGGTGGCGGCTGCTCGTGAATCTATTTATAAGCAGCAAGAAATGGTTGTCGAGTATTTAGAAGAAAAGGTGGATAAAGCCCCTGATCAAGCATCGGATGAATTTATGTATCAAGATAAGGGCGAAGCTGAGCGCGAACTAGAAGTCGCCCGGAAAATCTTTGACGATATCCCGTCTCCGCTTCGTGCTGAGGACCTGCAATATCGTGTTTGGAATCCGCTTCCATACAAACGCTACCGAGGCAGTGACGAAGAGTAAGTTAAATTATTTAAAAGAAGTTATGATGTAAAGATTCATTATAAGTATAAAAGGATTGCACTTATGGTCTTTATGACTAAAACTGCAATCCTTTTTATATTACCACCATCTTTAAAAACAGCCTCGTTGAAGCCGTTTCAAATTAGAACACGCCATTCTCATTAGGGGAATCCTCAGGTATTGGCTGGCCAATATCCCACATTTCAACAATCTTATTGTTTTGGAATCGAAAAATATGTACCACAGCGCCTCCAACATCATTTGGATGTTGCTTTACATGGGAGTGAACCACAACAGTGTCTTTTTCTTGAATAGCTCGTTTAATAACAATTGTCTTGTTAGGAGATTGGGTTGCACTTTGTTCCATCGCAAGCATGAGTGAATCTGCATCTCCTCGAAAAAAGGGATTGTGATGTCGAAAGTTATGCCCTATGTATCTACTGTATGCTTCTCGAACATTTCCAGATGCTGAGAGTTGAAGAAATGACATGGCAATTTCTTTTAGAGAAGCCGGTGACTTAATTTGCTGATCCATATTAATTTCAAAACATCCTTTCATTTCAAATGTTTTCATTTCTGAATTAATAGGAGTTTATAGTATAAGCAATTCTATGTCAATTGTTGGAATGCATATTGAAACTGATATTCTTAATTCATCAGTAAGAAGACATTTAATAGTTTGCAAACAGAAATAAAATTGGGATTTAAAAACAAAAGGCAACCGATAGTTGGTACTGGAGAAATATTGAGTATTGATGAAAGGCTTGTTATTTAATAAATAAAAATACGTGACCATTACATTTTTTCAATAATAAATATGCCATCGTTTTCATTTTCTTTAGAAGAAGGTAGAAGTTAAGTAATATGCACTTCTATTTTTCAATGAAAACGGTGTTTTTTTATTCTCTTAAATAATTTTTGAAAGTAGGAATATTTAGAAAGATATTGTAAGAATATTTAGGAATAAATGTTAAAATGAGTTAATGGGGGGAATTCATTTTATAAATTTTCTTCCTAATGAAGGATTAAACAATTGTTGATCTTTATAATAAAACTCAAAATAATTGGATGTTAATGTAGGTGGTGAGCTTTTTGAATAATACAGAATTGAATGCGATTCAAATACTAGAGAGGATAACAGATGGTTTTTTCTCGATAGACCATGAGTGGAATTTTACATATGTAAATAAAGAGGCGGCAAGGCTGTAGTTTCGAGACCGTGAAGATCTAATTGGAAAGCATATATGGAGTGAGTTTCCAGAAGCGATACAATTGCCATTTTATTATATGTATCATAAATCTGTGAACGAACAGAGTTCGGTAACCTTTGATTCATATTTTCCCCCTCTACAAACATGGTTTGATGTAAGAACTTATCCATCAGAAAATGGATTATCCGTATTTTTCCAGGATATTACCGATAAGAAGCAAGCTGCATTAAAAGATGAACAGCATTATAAGTCGTTGTTTGATAATCATCCTGATGCAGTATTCTCATTGGATCTTGAAGGGAAATATTTAAGCGTTAATCAAGGTATGGAAAGATTACTAGGCTATACTGCTCGTGAATTTTTAACATTGTCCTTCGCACCATTAGTAGCCGAAGGATATTTGGAACAAACAAATACATACTTTGCAAAAGCTACTGATGGAATTACTCAGCACTATGAGACGATTGCTTTACATAAAAATGGTCACCAGGTCCCGGTGAGTGTAACAAATATTCCAATAGTCGTTGATAATAAGGTTGTCGGTGTATATGGAATTGCAAAAGATTTGACACAGCAGAAGAAGTCAGAAGAAATGCTAATTCGTTCAGAGAAATTGTCAGTTGTTGGAGAACTATCGGCTTCCATCGCACATGAGATAAGAAATCCTCTAACTTCTCTTAAAGGTTTTCTACAATTGCTTAAATCCTCAATGGACCAAGTTCCCGCATATTTTGACATAATGACGGATGAAATATCAAGAATAGAAAGCATTACAGGAGAATTGTTATTGCATGCAAAACCACAGGCACATCAATTTCAGGAAGAGAGCATTACAGAAATCACGAAACAGGTTGTTGTTCTCCTTAGTTCTCAGGCTTTAATTAATAATATAGTGATTAATACTAGGTATGATGATTTTCCTAAAATTCGCTGTATCGATAGTCAAATCAAACAAGTTTTGATTAATATCATAAAAAACTCCATTGAATCAATGCCAAAAGGCGGGGAAATAAATATTCACCTAAAGAAAATCTCAGAACAGGAAATTTGCATACATATTGCTGATGAGGGATGTGGAATCCCTGAGGAACTATTGAATAAAGTTGGTCTTCCTTTCTATACAACAAAGGAAAAAGGAACAGGACTTGGAATGCTGACGACCTTAAAGATTATAGAAACCCATGGAGGCAGATTAGATATTGCCAGTGAGGTAGGAAAAGGGACTGTAATTGATATTTATCTCAATAGAGAACCTCTAGTATCTGAATATATTTCAAATATATTCATAAATAAATAGAAGATCCTCAAAAATGTGATTCAAGGGAAAATGAAGGTGGCTTTAGGGGAGGATGAGATTTTCCTTCAAGCTGGTGATAGTATTTACTTTCAGAGTTCAACTCCTCATAGATATGTAAATGTTGGGGAAGAGAAGGTTGTGTCTCTTTGGGTAATGAAAGAAGCAGAAGTTTCATTTTTGCAAAACGGACAATGATCAACAAGGTTTATTCATACACTATTCTTTTATGAGCCTGTCCTATACTTCGCCTTTTTTAAAAAGGTAAGGACAGGCTTTTTAATGTTTCCTCCTACGATTATTAGATTTTTTTATTTTCATTAATTTCGTTGAAGGCTGCTTGCGAATCCATTTGAGGAAGCTAGAAATTTGTGCATCTCCTTTTAATTCTAGTATTGTCGTTAATCGTGCCGCAATTTCTTGATTTGTGTAAAGAGCATGGATTTGTTTATGGCATGGAATACATAAATTAGCAGTCGGTCCAAATGTACCACCCATCTCTTTTGGGACTAGGTGATGAACAGTTGTCTCAACATCCTCTCGCTCACAAAGCTCACATGTATCCATAATCATTCCTCCTGACTTTTTGATCACTTATATACAATATCTTGAACCTTCATTATATATAAAAGGGTGATTTCTATTTTTACTTTAGATACAACAAGGAATAGAACAATCGTCTTATTGTCCCCCATATTCATTATTTTCATCGTCCATTGGTTAGCCACCATTACTTATCAGTACTCCCCTAACTTTTGCTGGGTGATCACAGCTATAATCTATTTATTTTTTGTCTTGAGTCACCCTTTCATGTGGGGAGTCTTTTCAATAGCAAACCGGTCATATCAAATGTATATTAGTTTATTTGTAATGGGGGTCATTTGGTCACTTATTCGTTATAGAACTAAGAGTTTAAGGTGGTGTGTTTATTCCCATATGCTTGTCGACTTTGGGAATTTATCTGTATTTGTTTTCTTAAATTTGTATATTCCACCAGGGATGTCTTAGCTTATTGAAGATTATTAAAATAGTTTGCATTTCTTATTAATAGGTAATCCCTTAGCTTGACAATGCTAAGGGATTATTACTTATATAAGCTTTAGTACTCTGAAATTCCACTCTTGTACAAGCCAATTTTGAGGAAATGGACTTCCTAATACCCAGTAACTAACACCTCTTAACCCATATCTCTTTACCGTATCGAATTTTGCCTGAGCACTACGGGCATCTTCGAACCAGACTTCATGCTGCTGGCCAGTTTCATCAGTATATCGGAAAAACGGGGATTGGTAGGTTTGGTCGTACTGAATGGCTACTCCATATTTAGCAGCAAGACGGGTGGCTTCTTGCGGGCTGACTGTCCGAGCGAAGGTGCCTTGTACCCATGGGATATTCCAATCTCGTCCGTATAATGGGAAACCCATTATAATTTTATTTCGCGGGATGACTGTAACTGCATAGTCAAGCACCCTTTGAACCTCATTTATTGGGGCAATTGCCCATGGTTTTCCACCAGCCCATCCCCATTCGTAAGTCATTAACACAACGAAGTCACAAATTTCTCCATGTGCCTGATAATCATGTGCCTCGTATAATAGTCCTTTTTGATCTCCGCTAATTTTCGGAGCTAGGGCTGTTGAGAGAGATAAACCTTCAGGCCGTAGTCTTGCTGCAGCCCGTCTTAAAAAGGCATTATAGTTTTCGCGATCCTCAGGATAAACATATTCCAGGTCCAGGTTCAAGCCAGTATAGCGTTTTGCTCTTATAGTATTAAGGACATTCGTTAATAGAGTTTCTTGAAGATTAGGGTTGCGTAAGATCGTTGCTGCCAAATCAGAATTAAACTTATTACCGGAAAAATTCGTTAGAACAAGCTTCGGAGCTACATGTCTTGCGCGTGCTGCTTCAATAATGGCTTCTTCATTTCTTGTTGTGATCGTGCCATCTTCCTTCATTGAATAAGTAAAGGGGGAAAGATAGGTAAAAAATCTTCCTAAATTAAGTACTTCTTGCCGGCCTGATTCTGAGGATGAGGTCGTATAGGAGTTGACTTCAATAATAGGCCGTGCTCTTTCGGGGATTCTTAATATCAAGCCAGGATAAATAAGGGAAGGATTTGTAATCTGATTGGCTTCAGTAATGGCTTCGATTGTGGTCCCGTAGTTTCTAGCAATTTGCCAAAGGGTTTCGCCAGTTTTTACAGTATGAAAAATAACAGGAATGGTTAACACTTGACCAATATAAATAATAGATGGGCCGGAAATTTGATTTGCCTCTGCTATTGCTTCAATGGTTGTTCCATAACGCCTTGCAATGGCTGCAAGAGTATCACCGAGTTGAACCAAGTATGTTTGATAAGGTGTGGGAATGACCAACGCTTGGCCGACGACTAAAAAATTGGGATTATCCAACTGATTAGCCAAAGAAATTTGATTAAAATTCACACCATAACGCTGCGAAATTATCCAAAGGCTTTCTCCAGGCTGCACGACATGTATTTGCATAGATAGCCTCCTTTATTTATGTTCTTTACACTTTATTCCATGAAATGGTGATTATGATTGTTTACGCTATACCCTATGAATGTACGGAACTGCTTATCAAATGGTGGATTTTCAGATAATTCCTTAATTGAATATGGTAACCTATAATTAACAACTTTTGCTAATTTCATAGAAAGAATGAAAATTTGTCCAGTGGGAGGGAAAGTAGTGATAAAAAAAATAGCAGTTATTGGATCAGGTGTAATGGGGAGCGGTATTGCTCAAGCATTTGCGGTCAGAAGCTATACGGTTACACTCAATGATGTAACAAATGAGTTCTTATCTAAAGCGCAGGAAAGAATCATAGACAATTTAACTTTGCTTGCGAGTGAAGGTGTAGTAAATGAGGAGAAAAAACAGGCAGCATTAGACAATATTTATTTCACACAAGACCTAAGGACTGCGGTTCAGGAGGCAGATTTCATTATAGAAGCGATCCCAGAAGTGATCGAGCTAAAGTGGGAGCTTTTTGAAAAATTAGAGCTAATGATGAAACGAGATGCGATTGTTGCCTCTAATACATCTACTCTATTAATTTCACGATTAATGGAAAAAGCGGGCTTTGCTGAGCGCATGGTAATCACTCATTTTTTCAACCCAGCCCATTTAGTACCATTAGTTGAAATTGTTCAGCATGAGAAAACAAAGCCGGAAGTGGTTAAAACAACAATTGAGCTTATTCGCAGTATTGGTAAATCACCTATTCTGCTAAAAAAAGAGATTAATGGCTTTATTGCTAATCGATTGCAAACCGCATTAATGCGTGAAGCCTTTTATTTATTAAAAGAAGGGGTCGCCAGTGCAGAAGATATTGATACAGCAATTACAGCGGGCCCTGGATTTAGATGGGCGTTTACTGGCCCAATTGAAATTGCCGATTTTGGAGGATTAGACACATGGCAGCGAGTTTTCGATAATATTGCTCCGGAATTGGATGACAGTAATGGTGCTCCGGCGATTATTCAAGAATTAGTCAGTAAAGGAAATTTGGGTACTAAAACGGGTAATGGAATTTTTACATATGAGGAATCAACAGCACTAGAAAAAATAAACAATCGGGATCGTCGATTTATCCAGCTGCAGAAAATAAAAGCAAATATGGATTAAGTGGAATTGAAATGGAAAATGCAATTAGAATGGGCACTTCGTAAGCGAAATTGGGGAGAAGTGTCCGTTTTTTTGGATGATGACGGTCAAGTGGGTAGAAAGAGTAGTCGGATGTGTCCATCATCGTGGTGATGACGGTCAAGTGGAAGGGAAAAGTAGTTGAATGTGTCCGTCATCGTGGTGATGACGGTCAAGTGGAAGGGAAAAGTAGTTGAATGTGTTCGTCATTGGTGATGACGGTCAAGTGGGTAGAAAGAGTAGTCGGATGTGTCCGTCATTGAGGTGATGACGGACAAGTGGAAGGGAACAGTAAATAAGATGTCCGTCTATAACTAGAATTCGACTAATTTCAGTTCAAAAGACCTACTCAGGTAAGAAAAAGCGAAAAAAATGTCGAAAAAACCTTGACCTTATATAAAAAAGATTATATTATGTAATAGTTGTTATTATTCAGTAACAAAATTTACAGGGTAACCTGTTTTTTTATTTATTCTAATATGCGGGTGTAGTTTAGTGGTAAAACTACAGCCTTCCAAGCTGTTGTCGTGGGTTCGATTCCCATCACCCGCTCCATACATATCAACGCAGTGTTTCGTTTCACAGATTAAACGAGGTATTGCGTTTTTTTATGTAAAAAAAAGGTGCATGCTAGCACCCGACTATACTTACTTCGCCTTGACCGCCATGAATTTGATTAAACATGTTCATTAATGATGCCGTCATTTCATTTGCTTCTTCTAATCCTAGGGAAGGACGTAAATAAATAATATGTAAGGCGTTCTTGGTTGCTTCGGATACACACGTTCTTTCTGAATCAACGAAAGGACTGCCGAAAGGACCTTGATCGTCACTTGTAATAATTAAATTTTGTAATGAATTTGGTCTTCCGTTAAGTCCAAGGTATTCTTCACTTTCTTCACCAACCCTCATTATTATATTTCCTTCAAGCTTGTCCGCGTCATAAATGCCAATCGGCACTTGATACTGTAAGGAGAAAAAATTATTCAAATCAGTTGCGCTGTTGACGGGTTGTAGATAGTTTTGTTTTTTTACCCTACGGTATAGCGCTTCAGCCGAATGGCGGTAACGGTTTGGATCTTTTCCCCCTGTTTTAAAGATCTGTCTCCACTCTTTTATACCTTCTAAGTCGGTTACATTTTTATCTTCTAAATCAAAATAAAGCGATTCTTGAAATAGTTGCAGACGTCCTTTTACCATTTGTGGGGATTCGCCTACTTCTATATTTGTATAACGAATAACCCCTATTTTAAAATTGGGAACAAGCTCGCAAAGCTTTGAAGAAATTTGAATTTCCAAGCTTTCCACCTCCAAAATGAATTAAAAATAGTTTATCATAAGAAGCGATGATTCAATAATATTATAAACCTTAATTATAGATACCCCATTACAGAGAGGAGGGTTTAATATGAATACGTCTCAATTGAAAAAAGAACTCATCCAGTACAGTAAACAAATTGGAATCGATAAAATCGGTTTTACAACCGCTGCTCCTTTTGAAGAAATGAAAAATCGTCTCATTCGGCAGCAGGAACTTCAATATCAATCAGGATTTGAAGAGAAGGATATCGAAAAAAGAGTAAATCCTTCTTTGTTAATGGAAAAGCCTCGTTCTATTATTTCTATTGCCCTTGCTTATCCTTCTAAAATGAATGAAAGAGTGATTAGTAAAAAAGGAGAAAGACGAGGAATTTTCTGCAGAGCTTCCTGGGGAGTCGATTATCATCATATCTTAAGAGAACGCCTCAACATGCTGGAAGAATTTATTAAAGAAAAACTTCCAGGATCCAAATGCAAGTCAATGGTTGACACAGGCGAATTGGTGGATAGGGCCGTTGCCGAGCGTGCTGGCATAGGCTGGAGCGGAAAGAATTGTTCTATAATTACGCCCGAGTTCGGTTCTTACGTTTATTTAGGCGAAATGATTACATCAATTCCCTTTGAGCCCGATCAGCCAATGGAGGATCGATGTGGAACGTGTAATAAATGCATCGAGGCTTGTCCGACCGGCGCATTAGTTCAAGGGGGACAACTTAATTCCCAAAAATGTATCGCTTTCCTTACCCAGACTAAAGGGTTTCTTCCCGAAGAATTTCGAGACAAATTAGGTAACCGGTTATATGGCTGTGACTCTTGTCAAACGGCTTGTCCTGAAAATAAAGGGAAGGATTTTCACTTCCATGAAGAAATGGAGCCAAATCCTGAAGTTGTGAAGCCTTTGCTTAAGCCTCTCCTAAATCTGGGCAATCGAGATTTTAAAGAAAAATTTGGTCCAATCTCAGGATCTTGGAGAGGAAAAAAGCCGATTCAGCGTAATGCCATCATTGCGTTAGCTCATTTTAAAGACGAAACTGCAGTTGATGAACTTATTCAATTATTGAAAACAGATTCTAGGCCAGTTATTCGTGGAACAGCTGCATGGGCTCTAGGGAAAATTGGCGGAACTAACGCACGTCTTGCATTGGAAAAAGCGAGACAAGAAGAAAAAGACGAAGCAGTTTTGAATGAAATAAATGTAGGATTAAGTTTTTTATAGAAAAATATTTATTTTTTGGAAAAAATCCCAATAATAGTCATCATTTTGTATTCGACTTTTTTTCTACAAAAGAAGAAAGACAAATTTTCTAGTTACGAGCAACGCATGTGAAATTCTCCAAATTTAATATGAAAAACATCTAACTCCTTTCATATATATATAGATGAAAGGAGAGGTTGCAAGTGAGAGAGCAGCTTCAAGAGCTTTTAGAAAAAAGGACTCAGCAATGTGTTACTCAAAAATATAGGGGCTCAACTCATTTCTGCCCGAAAATTGAACAAAAAAAAGAGAGTCTGACAAAGCGAACTGGTGAAATCGTTAAAGCTTTGGCTACGGGAAAAGTAAAGTCCCTTGACCATGGAGAGGACCAAAAGAGTGCTGTTCACTACCATGTTCACTTTAAATATTTAATTAATCATAAGGGTATTCTTTTCTTGGAGGAAGAAATTGAGGAGCGAAGAGCTGAATTTTATAAAGGTATTTTGGTGGAAGATAAAGAGATCCTTCGTCTTGAAGAAGCTGTTAATGAAAATGAGATAAGAATTGAAGTTGAAGACTCGGATGAAAGAATAACGTATCAATATGACCGTCTGAAAGCAATTCAATATGCTGAAAGATGGTGGAACAGCTACAATCCAGCTTATAAAACGTTTGAAGTTGATTGTACGAATTATATTTCACAGTGTCTCCATGCTGGAGGGGCTCCTATGAGAGGATACCCAAACCGGAGCGGGGGCTGGTGGATGATGAATCAGAATTGGAGCTTTAGCTGGTCGGTCGCTAATTCTTTAAGATCGTATTTGCCGGGCTCGAAAAGAGGGCTTCGAGCAATAGAGGTTTCAAGTCCTGAGGAATTGCAGCTCGGAGATGTCATCTGCTATGATTTTCAAGGCGATGGCCGTTTTGACCATACGACTATTGTTACCGCTATGGATGCAGATGGAATGCCTTTAGTTAATGCGCACACAACAAACAGCCGGATGAGATATTGGGCCTATGAAGACTCGACCGCTTATACTCCAAATATTAAATATAAATTTTTAACGATTAAGGATGACTAAAATAGAAGAACCATATTTTTAATAACGCGAAGAGTCACCTTTTCCTGTAGAGAGATAATAATCAGTGCTATAATAACGAATATAGTTAATTTATTTAGAGGTGAAAAACGTGGCTTTGCATGTAGTATTATATCAACCAGAAATTCCGTCAAATACAGGAAATATTGCCCGTACTTGTGCGGGGACAGATACGACTTTGCACTTAATCCGTCCACTTGGCTTTTCGACTGATGATAAGATGTTAAAACGTGCCGGCTTAGACTATTGGCAATTTGTAAATATTATATATTACGATTCAATAGATGAATTTTTTGAAAAAACAGCTGGCGGGGAATATTTTTATTTAACGAAATTTGGCACAAAGCCTCATTCATCTTTTGACTATAGTCAAAAGGAAAAGGATTATTATTTTATATTTGGCAGAGAAACAACAGGCTTGCCTAAAGATATTATCGAAAATAATAAGCACCGTGCTTTGCGGATCCCGATGAACGATAATATACGTTCATTAAATCTGTCGAATACTGCAGCGATTCTAATATATGAAGCATTGCGCCAGCAGGATTATATACATTTGCGTAAGGAATAGGACCTGTATACTCAGGTCTTTTCTTTTGGAGAATTTAGGGAATTTTGGTTACAATGGATGTAATGAAAGGAAGGGAATGTATGAATCCAAATATAGAGCTTCTTCTGAATCATCGATCCGTTAGGAAATTTGAAGACAAGCTTTTGACAAGAGAACAGATTGAGACGATTGTTGAATGTGCACAAGCTGCTTCTACTTCAAGTTTTATTCAAGCATACTCCATTATAGGTGTAACAGACCAGGAAAAGAAAAATAAATTGGCTGAGCTCGCAGGTGAACAAAGCTATGTTGCCAAAAATGGGCATTTCTTTGTGTTTTGTGCAGATTTATCAAGGCACGAGCTAATTGGAGAAATGGAAAATAAAGATGTCATTCCATCCATTGAAAGCACTGAAAAGTTTATGGTTGCTTTAATAGATGCGGCTTTAGCGGCTCAAAATGCAGCAATTGCGGCAGAATCAATGGGTCTTGGAATTTGCTATATTGGCGGTTTACGCAATAATCTTGAAGAAGTATGCAAGCTGCTTAAAACTCCTATACGTGTGCTTCCATTATTCGGCTTGGCTGTTGGATATCCTGCTCAGGATACTGCAAAAAAGCCAAGATTGCCGCTTAAATCTGTCTATCATGAAAATGAATATACACAAAATGAGGACGAAATTCGCCAGCTGCTTGAAGAGTATAATCAAGGAATATCAGAGTATTATTTCGAAAGAACAAATGGTAGAAGAAATGATACGTGGACAGGCCAAATGGCAAATATGCTTGAAAAGCAAACAAGAATGTATATGAGGGATTTTGTAGAAAAATTAGAAATGAACCTCAAATAAAAAAAGCTGCCGCGGCAGCTTTTTATTTATTACTTGTTCCTGGCTTGTCTTCGTATCCAGCTGTGAAAATTGCAGCAAGGAATGCAACCATAACACCGAGAATAATTACTAAACCCATGTTTATGTATTCCTCCTTAATTTTTTAAGTAAAATCAAGCATATAAATATATTATAGCCCAATAAAATGAAAGTGTGAACAAAATCTGTGGAAAATTTTTAACACTTTAAGTTTTCTATTGATAATTAAACTTATACATTATTTGATTTGTAAAAAGGACAACTCAATCTAATCTCTCGTTAGCATGTTCATTTACAGGAGCGCATACAGTATATTAATCGTCTCTGATAATGCGACAAGGGGAGGTCCTTATGGATATTCTAAAAAAAATTGAGATGTATCGCCATGAAGAGGAAAAGCTTAAATGGGAAGGGACATTTGGAGAGTATCTAGAAATTATTAAAGAGAAGCCATGGGTTGCCCAGTCCGCGCACTCCCGGGTATATAATATGATAAAAGATGCCGGTGTAGAGGATGTGAAGGGGCAGAAACGATATCGTTTTTTTAGCAACCAATTGTTTGGTTTAGAGGAAGCGTTAGAAAGGCTCGTTGAGGAATATTTCCATCCGGCAGCTAAAAGATTGGATGTTCGAAAAAGAATTCTCTTATTAATGGGACCTGTCAGCGGAGGTAAATCAACTTTAGTGACGATGTTAAAAAGAGGGTTAGAAGCTTATTCTCACCAGGAAAGGGGTGCCGTCTTTGCGATCAAAGGCTGTCCAATGCATGAAGATCCTCTCCATCTTATTCCGCATCATTTAAGACAGGACTTCTTTGAAGAATACGGTATCCGTGTTGAAGGAAATTTATCGCCATTAAATATGATGCGTTTAGAGCAAGAATATGGCGGCAGAATTGAGGATGTACTCGTCGAGAGAATTTTCTTTTCAGAAGACCGCAGGGTAGGAATAGGGACATTTAGTCCGTCAGACCCGAAGTCACAGGATATTGCAGATTTGACGGGAAGCATTGATTTCTCAACCATTGCGGAATATGGATCTGAATCTGATCCAAGAGCATATCGATTTGACGGAGAGTTAAATAAAGCTAACCGCGGAATGATGGAATTCCAGGAAATGCTGAAATGTGATGAAAAGTTTCTATGGCATTTATTATCCTTAACACAGGAAGGGAATTTCAAAGCGGGTAGATTTGCGCTCATTTCAGCCGACGAATTGATTGTCGCTCATACGAATGAAACAGAATATCGGTCCTTCATTTCGAATAAGAAAAATGAGGCACTACACTCAAGGATTATTGTAATGCCGATTCCATATAATTTAAAGGTTACAGAAGAAGAAAAGATTTATGATAAAATGATTCGCGAAAGTGATGTTTATGATGTTCATATTGCTCCGCATACATTAAAAGTAGCTGCGATGTTCACAATCATGACTCGCTTGAAGGAGCCGAAAAAAGGCGATATTGATTTAGTTAAGAAGATGCGCTTATATGATGGGGAAAATGTTGAAGGCTATAATCGTGCTGATGTCGAGGAGCTGAAGAAAGAATACCCAGATGAAGGCATGAGTGGAATTGATCCGCGATATGTGATTAACCGAATTTCTTCTACAATTATTCGTAAAGAGGTTACCTCGATTAATGCATTGGATGTCTTAAGATCATTGAAAGAAGGGCTTGATCATCATCCATCCATTACGTCAGAATTAAGAGAAAGATATCTGAATTTCATTTCTCTTGCCCGGAAGGAATATGATGAAATTGCCAAAAAAGAAGTACAGAAGGCATTTGTCTATTCCTATGAAGAATCAGCGAAAACCTTAATGGATAACTACTTAGATAATGTAGAAGCATATTGCAATAAATCTAAACTTCGTGATCCATTAACAGGTGAAGAAATTAATCCAGATGAAAAGCTGATGCGCTCTATAGAGGAACAAATTGGCATCTCTGAAAATGCGAAAAAGGCATTCAGAGAAGAAATTCTTATCCGTATATCAGCTTACGCACGCAAAGGGAAGAGGTTTGATTATAATTCCCATGATCGCTTGCGTGAAGCAATACAGAAAAAATTATTTGCCGATCTCAAGGATGTCGTAAAGATAACTACATCCACTAAAACACCAGATGAACAGCAGCTGAAGAAGGTTAATGAAGTTGTAGCACGCTTAATTGATGAGCATGGCTACAATTCAACATCTGCAAATGAATTGCTTCGTTATGTAGGAAGCCTATTAAATAGATAAAATAGAAAGGACTGACATTTGTCGGTCCTTTTTCCTTCAAAAAAGAAGGGATTCTCATCAATTCGATGTTAATCCCCAACTTATTACTATTTACCTTTTAATCACTTCACAACGGGTAGATTGTATTACTAAGTTATTTTCTTTTTGACAAGAAACGCAAACAGGTTTGTCATTAATATAAACAACTACCGAAAACATTGAGAGCTCCCCACACTGATCACAACAAAGAAATTCGCTCATGAAATCACCTCAAAAATGAATAATTATTAAAGTTTATTATGTTTGGTGTCTGTATATGAGAGATTTATTTGTCAGCAGGCTTGTCCACTATATTTACGTGAATTTATCTATTATCAAAATTATTTGTAAATTATTTTTAGTTGTTGCATAGGATAAAGTAATAAACATTCTTAACCCTAAGTTGTCCAACAGGAGTTGGGGATAAGATGGTTACTGTCAATTGGATTTGTAGAAAAGCAGAACGTTTAGTTTATTAGCTCATTTGTCCACTGTTTAGATGCAAGGTGAATTTAGCTACTATGAAATTATTTTTGAAAAGCTAAGTCGCCATTCTTTTGACACTCTCGATATTGTATGTTGTTTCGTACGAAATGTGCGCTAAAAATTTAATAAAGGAGGGCTTAATATGACCGATATGAATAACCATCAGTTTGTGATTTCTCAAGAAGATTGGTCCCTCCATCGCAAAGGCCATGATGACCAGCAGCGCCATCAGGAAAAAGTACAGGATGCCATCCGTAATAATTTACCTGATCTAATAACAGAAGAGAGTATTGTAATGTCGAATGGAAGGGAAGTAGTGAAAATCCCGATTCGATCACTGGACGAATATAAAATTCGCTATAATTATGATAAGAATAAACATGTTGGCCAAGGAGATGGAGACAGCCGGATTGGTGACGTTGTGGCCCGTGATGGATCAAGCAGTCAAAAAGGACCTGGAAAAGGTCAAGGAGCAGGCGATCAGCCAGGTGAAGATTACTTTGAAGCAGAAGTTTCATTAATGGAAATTGAAGAGGCACTCTTTAAACAGCTGGAGCTGCCAAATATGAAAAGAAAAGAACAAGACGAATTGCTCATCGCAAATATTGAATTTAATGATATTCGAAAAACTGGATTAATGGGGAATATCGACAAAAAACGGACGATGATGACGGCCTTCAAAAGAAATGCGATGGCCGGAAAACCGAGCTTTCATCCAATTTATAAGGAAGATTTGAAATTCAAAACTTGGAATGAAGTTGTTAAGCCGGAATCAAAAGCAGTCGTTTTAGCGATGATGGATACGAGCGGCTCTATGGGAATATGGGAGAAATATATGGCAAGAAGCTTTTTCTTCTGGATGACCAGGTTTTTAAGAACAAAATATGAATCAGTCGAGATCGAATTTATTGCTCACCATACAGAAGCAAAAGTTGTTACAGAGGAAGACTTCTTCTCGAAAGGAGAAAGCGGCGGCACCATTTGTTCCTCGGCCTACCGTAAAGCACTTGAACTCATCGAAGAAAAATATAATCCACGACGATTTAATATTTATCCATTCCACTTCTCAGATGGTGATAACTTAACTTCTGATAATGCCCGCTGTGTCAAGCTTGTTGAGGAGTTAATGAAGGTATCGAATATGTTCGGGTATGGAGAGGTAAACCAGTATAACCGTCACTCCACCCTTATGTCAGCCTACAAAAACATCAAGCATGATGACTTCCGCTATTATATTCTGAAACAAAAGTCGGATGTGTTCCATGCGATGAGGAGCTTTTTCAAGAAGGAAGAGGATAAGATGTACGCCTAAAAAAGAGGGGGAAACCTCTCTTAAATTATTTTAATAGAACACCCCCATTTCCAATGAAATGGGGGTGTTCCTAGTTGATATTATTTTAATTTAATATCTTTAAAGAATGGAGTTCCACTGAAGTTTACGAATAAACCAGACTCAACTCCGTTTGTAGCATGAACGAAGTCAGGATGATGCAGGTATACCATTGGTGCTTCTTCTACAAGAATTTCAGAGATTTCTTTGTATGCTGCATTACGATCATCTTGATTTGTGCTTGTACGTCCTTTGTCAAGTAACTCATCCACTTTAGGGTTTGTGTAAAATGAACGGTTACCAACTGATCCATGATTAGCAGAATGGAATAATGCGTATAAGCCGTAGTCAGCATCACCTGTTACAGTAGTCCAGCCAAGAACGAATAATTCGTGCTCGCCAGCAGCTGTTTTCTCTAAGAATGTACCCCACTCAATAACTTCGATATCTACTTCGATATTAAGTTCAGCTAATTGAGCTTGAACTAGTTCAGCGATATCTGCTCGCTCTTTACTTCCTTCGTTTACATAGATTGTTGTTTTGAAGCCATCAGGATAACCAGCTTCAGCAAGAAGCGCTTTAGCTGCTTCTACATCATATGGAAGCGGCTTTAAGTCTTGGGAGTTACCAACAACATTAGGAGCTAGTGGACCAACAGCTGGAACCCCTTGACCATCTAGAATTCCGTTTACGACATCATCTTTGTTAATAGCCATTGCAATCGCTTGACGAACTTTAACGTTGTCATAAGGCGCTTTATTCAAGTTGAAACTTACGTAGTCCATACGAGTACCGCGAACACGGTCGATTGTAATGCCGTCCATTGCCTCTACACGAGAAACATCAGAAGCACCGACAAGCATAAGATGAGCTTCGCCTTTTTCAATCATTGCTACACGTGTAGCTTGCTCTGGTACAACTTTGATCGACACTGTTTCAATTGAAGGTTTTTCTCCCCAATAGTCATCATTTTTAACAAACTTAAGTTCTGCACCACGGTTCCAAGATTCAAATTTGAAAGGACCTGTACCGATTGGATTTTCGGCAATCGTCTTACCGCCATCGTTTTCTGCTTTAATTGCAGCAGGAGCGATGATAGAACCAGCGTTATGTGCTAAGTGAGCTGGCAGCGGAGCAAAAGGCTTCTCTGTAATGATTTGTACTGTGTAATCATCAATAACCTTAATTTCAGAAATCATGTTAAGAATAACCGCTTTTGGTGAAGCAAATTCTGGATCGATTATTCTCTCAAAACTCATTTTGACAGCTTCAGCAGTGAAATCTGAGCCGTCATGGAATTTAACTCCTTCACGAAGCTTGAATTCCCAAGTAGTATCATCTACTGATTTATATTCAGTAGCAAGTAAAGGAACAACAGATCCATCTGCTGCATAATCTGTCAAACGCTCATAAAGCTGAGTTGTTGCAGTATTAGATGCAGTGTCATTCACTCCATGCGGATCTAAAGTTGGTGCATCTGATCCTGTAACATAGACAAAGTCCTTGCTCCCAGTTGATGGCTCTTCTGTTTTAGGTTTTTCGCCTTCTTTTGCAGGAGCTGCTTCTTCAGCAGTATTGCTGCTTTTTCCACTGCATGCTGATAGCACTAACACAAGTGAAAGCGCTAACATGAGTAGAAGATTTTTCCTTTTCTTCAAAAAAATGACCCCCTTGTTTAGTCGTACAATTTTTATAATAGTTTAAAAATTATTAATTTACAAGATTCTTTTTGGAAAAATTTAATTTATATGTTAATATTGTCATAAAAATGTAATCTATCTCCATCAATTCTATCATTTTCCATTTAATGGTGAAAGCGGTGATAAAAGCGCATTTTGATTTAAGGATATTAAAATCCCGCTAATTAAAAGGCAATGCAAAATAAAACTAAACTATATTTAATATTTTTAAGGTTTCTGAATTTACAAAACGTAAATCTATTGTGAAAGGATGATAATAGGATATGAATCAGCAGCCGCAGCTACAAACGACTACAGCTATTCCTGTTGAAGAGTACAACCATAAGATCGCAAGAGCAAAGGCTTTTTACAAAAAACTGGCGAAAAATAAGTCAGCAATGTGTGGAGCAGCCATTGTTATTATCATTATTTTATTAGCCATTTTTGCACCTCTGCTTGCACCGTATAATCCAACGGAAATTGTCATGAGCAAAAAATTGCAAGCGCCTTCATCTGACCACTGGCTTGGAACAGACGATAAAGGACGAGACATTTTAAGCCGTCTATTGTATGGAGCGAGAGTGTCATTAATAGTTGGATTTCTATCTACTATTTTAGGAGCTTTTGTAGGTATTTTGTTAGGACTCATTTCCGGGTATTACGGCAGAGGGATGGATTCTTTGATTATGAGAATTTGCGATGTAATATTGGCATTTCCTGGTATTTTACTGGCTTTAGCCATTGTTAGTGTGCTTGGAGCTAGTACTACAAATGTGATTATTGCTGTGGCGTTTTTTGCTGTACCGACTTTTGCAAGGATTGTTCGCGGCTCAACTTTAAGTGTGAAAAAGCTCGAATACATTGATGCGATCAAAGCAATGGGCTCAAGTGATTTTAGAATTTTATTTAAACATATTCTTCCAAATATCCTTTCGCCAATTATTGTACAAGCTACTCTTTATATTGCATCAGCTATTATTACAGCCAGTGCGCTTTCCTTCCTTGGTTTGGGGACAAAGCCTCCAACACCTGAATGGGGATCGATGCTAGCGCAAGGAAGATCTTATCTAGCCCAAGCACCACATGTTACTCTTATTCCTGGATTTGCAATTTTACTAGTAGTTGTGGGCTTTAACTTATTTGGTGATGGATTACGTGATGCACTTGATCCAAAATCTAAGAAATAATCTGAGAGAAGGTGAGCCGATATGTTTATATATATTTTGCGAAGAATTATTCAAACAATCCCTGTCATGATTGGGGTAACACTGGCAGTATTTTTATTGATGCATCTTATTCCCGGGGACCCTGCACAAATTATGGCAGGGGAGAATGCAAATCCAGAGCAAGTTGAAATAATGAGAGAAAAGCTTGGATTGAATGATCCATTATACGAGCAATATTTTAGATATATTGCCAATGCGGTACAAGGTGATTTAGGAACATCAATTAGAACGAATAGGGATGTAACGAAGGAAATCTTTGAAACACGATTTGGCATTACTGTTCAGCTGGCGGTCATTGGTACCGCATTAGCAGTTATCGGAGGATTAATTGCCGGAATTGTTTCAGCAACTAGAAAAGGTTCATTTCTTGATTTAATTTTAATGCTAATTGCATTAATAGGCTTCTCAATGCCCAATTTCTTATTAGGGATCCTGCTTATATATCTTTTTGCTGTTAAAATAGGCTGGCTTCCAGTTGTTGGATGGGGTTCTTTTGAACATATTATTCTGCCGGTCATTACATTAGGAACCGTCGGTGCAGCAATAATTGCCCGGATGACTCGTTCCAGTATGCTAGAGGTTATTGATCAGGATTATATCCGTACAGCCTATGCAAAAGGTGTCAACGATCGATTAGTTATTTATAAGCATGCTTTGAGAAACGCTTTAGTTCCTGTTGTTACGGTTGTCGGACTTCAGTTTGGGAGTCTTTTAGGAGGAGCGGTTATCACAGAAACCGTTTTTGCTATTAACGGTTTGGGGCGTTTAATTGTTGATTCCATAAGGGCGCATGATTTCCCAATGGTACAAGGAACCATTCTTGTATGTGCGGTGCTATTCGTATTCGTTAATACACTTGTAGATATTACATACCGTTTTATTAACAAACGGATTGATTTGAATTAAGGCTGGTGAGGACTTATGACGACTGAAAATATTTTAGAAGTAAGAAATCTTCGAACATCTTTTTTTACCGATGAAGGCGAAGTTAAAGCAGTAGATGGTGTTGACTTTTCAATCGAAAAAGGCAAGACACTTGGGATTGTAGGGGAATCAGGATCAGGAAAAAGTATTACATCTCTTTCCATTCTCCGCCTGCTTCAAGAGCCAATAGGTAAAATTGTTGGTGGTGATGTCCTTTTTAAAGGAGAAAATTTATTAGAAAAAACGAAGAAGCAGATGATGAACATCCGTGGAAATAATATCTCGATGATTTTCCAAGAGCCGATGACTTCATTAAATCCAACATTAACATGTGGCGAACAAATTGCTGAATCCATTCGTATTCATCAAAAGCTGAATCGAAGAGAAGCATGGATAAAAGCGATTGATATGTTAAGTTTAGTAGGAATTCCATCACCTGAAAAACGAGCGAAACAATATCCATTTGAACTTTCTGGTGGAATGCGTCAGCGTGTTATGATCGCTATCGCACTCGCTTGTAATCCAGAATTGCTAATTGCAGACGAACCGACTACTGCACTTGATGTAACGATACAAGCGCAAATTCTTGAGTTAATTAAAAAACTTCAGCGTGAGCTTGGAACTTCATTGATGATTATTACACATGATCTTGGTGTAGTCGCAGAGATGTGTGATAAGGTAGCGGTTATGTATTGTGGAAAAGTTGTTGAATATGCTGATATTCAAACAATCTTCACTGATCCAAAGCATCCATACACTATTGGTCTATTAAACTCTGTTCCAAAGCATGATGAAGATATTGAAGGAGATTTATCAGTTATTCGGGGACAAGTGCCGAGCCCATTTAATTTGCCGCTTGGCTGCCGATTTGCTCCAAGATGTCCTCACGCCAAGGAAATTTGTCATTCACAACTGCCTGAGCTACAGGAAATTAAGGACGGAGATAAAGTCCGCTGCTGGATATATACAGATAAATGGGAGAAACAAGAGGGGGTTGAAGCTAGCCATGAGTGAGCAAGCATTATTAGAAGTAAAACAGCTAAAGCAGTATTTCCCAATTAAAGGCGGTATTCTTGGACGGACAGTTAATCATGTAAAAGCAGTTGATGATATTAGCTTCAATATATTTGAAGGAGAAACGGTCAGTATCGTCGGAGAGTCAGGCTGTGGGAAATCTACGACTGGCAGAGCGATCCTTCGTTTGGATAATCCTTATTCTGGTGAAGTATATTTCCAAGGTGAAAATTTACTTTCTCTAAGCAAGTCTCAAATGAGGAAAAAACGTAAGGACCTGCAAATTATTTTCCAAGATCCTTATGCATCATTAAATCCTCGTCAGACTGTGAGTCAGATTTTAGAAGAAGCACTTGAGATACAAAATGTTGTACCTCCAAAAGAGAGAAGACAAAAAATAACTGAACTTTTGGAAACTGTAGGAATAGGGGCTCACCAAATTGATCGTTATCCACATGAATTTAGTGGAGGACAGCGTCAGCGCATTGGAATTGCTCGTGCTCTATCTGTTAATCCAAAGCTTATCATTTGTGATGAAGCAGTTTCGGCACTTGATGTGTCCATTCAAGCTCAGGTGCTGAATCTTTTAAAGGACTTACAAAGAAAATTCAAATTAACTTATTTATTTATATCTCACGACCTTGGGGTTGTTCGACACATATCTGATCGAATTATCGTTATGTACCTTGGGAAAATTGTTGAAATCGCTGATAAAAAATCTTTGTTTGATAATCCTCAACATCCATATACGAAGGCATTATTATCGGCTATTCCGAGTACGAATATATTAGAGAAGAAAGAGCGGATTATTCTTAAAGGGGATGTTCCGTCACCGATTAATCCGCCAACAGGCTGCCGTTTTCATACGCGCTGTCCTTATGCATTTGATCGCTGTGCGAAAGAAGAGCCTGCTTTGCATACGTTTCCAGGACAAAATCATCAGGCAGCTTGTCATTTAGCGCAAGACGGTACGATAGATTTCTCTAAAATAAAAGCAAATTATTGATCTTTTTCAAAAAAGCCTTCTCTTCGAGAGGGCTTTTTCAACCGCTAATAAGCTAAATATAATAGAAGGAAAGAGGGGTTCAATGGAAAAAGAAAATAAGCACCAACCAGATTTAGAAAAGGAAATTAAAACAGAGTTTCAAAATGATATGTCATATGGTGATTATCTTTGCTTAGAAAAAATCTTATCCAGTCAGCATCGTTTATCCGATCATCATGATGAAATGCTATTTATTATAATCCATCAAACGAGTGAGCTTTGGATGAAGCTAATCATTCATGAGCTTTCAGCAGCGACCGAATGTATCCAAAACAACCGCTTAGACTCTTCCTTTAAAATGCTTTCCCGTGTATCTAGAATCCAGCATCAATTAATACAATCATGGCAAGTCTTATCAACATTAACTCCAGCCGACTACTTACAATTTCGCTCGAAACTTGGTCATTCCTCAGGTTTTCAATCCTATCAAAATCGGCTTATTGAATTTTTGCTTGGACAAAAAAATCCACAAACACTCCTAGTCTATCAGCATAATAAAGAATTATATTCACAGCTTCAGAATTCCCTTAATAAACCTAGTATTTATGATGCATCTATTCAAGCCTTAGCAAATCGCGGTTTTTCCATAAATGATTCCTCCCTAAACAGAGACTGGTCACAGCCGTATGAGCTGAATGAACATGTAGAGGCAGCATGGCTAAAGGTATATCGCAATGTCGACCAATATTGGGATCTTTACGAGTTAGCTGAGAAGCTAGTTGATATTGGAAGCCAGCAGCAGCTCTGGCGATATCAGCATATGAGTACAGTCGAAAGAATTATAGGAAATAAGAAAGGAACAGGCGGGTCTTCAGGAGTAACCTATTTAAAAAGACTGCTAGAATATCAATTCTTTCCAGAGTTATGGAGCTTAAGAACAAAACTTTAAGAATGGAGATAATGTAAATGAACAAGTGGATCGATATTTCACAAAGGCTAGATAATGGACTTGCTGTTTGGCCAGGTGATACTCCTTTTTCTCTTCAAAATAAATGGAGTATTGCATCAGGTTCATCTGTTAACGTCGGGGAACTAACGATGAGCACACATTCTGGGACACATATTGATGCACCATTTCATTTTGACAACTTAGGGAAAAAAGTCATCGATCTTGATATTAATTTGTACATTGGACCGGCACGTGTGATTCATTTACAGGACGTGTCTAGTATAGGGGAAAAGGAGTTAAGCAACTATGAATTATCAGGAGTAACTCGTCTATTAATTAATACAGGTGCATGGGGAAACCGGACAGTGTTCCCAGACAAGATCCCCTATCTTGAAAAAGATGCAGCCCAATATCTCTCAACTATAGGTGTGAAGTTACTAGGTTTGGATTTGCCTTCCGTTGATCCATTAGACAGCAAAGAATTGCCTGCCCATCATGCACTTCATCATTGTGAAATACATATTTTAGAGGGGCTAGTCTTGGACTCAATTAGCGAAGGAGATTATGAACTTGTTGCATTGCCTTTACCAATTGTAAATGGGGATGGCAGTCCTGTGCGTGCCGTTTTGAAAAAAATAGGTGTTTAGAATAGAGGATTTTCCTCTGAAAAAATCGAACCATTCAATATAGTTATTAATAGAGTTTTGAAAGGCGTGTTAACTGATGCAAGTCATTGATTTAGGTTTCAATATTTCTCTTATTGATACGTTTGATCTTGGAAAAGAAAGAAGAACAGGCTCTTATGTTCTTCACGCAGAAGAATTAACCATTATTGAAACAAGTGCGAGTCCTTCGATCCCATATGTGTTAAAAGGGTTAGATCAGCTAGGAATTGATTTAGAAAAAGTAAAAAATATCATCGTCACACATATACATCTGGATCATGCAGGCGGAGTTGGGCTGCTGCTAAAGCATTGTCCAAATGCAAAAGTCAT
The DNA here is from genome assembly GCF_019749375.1 of Bacillus sp. S/N-304-OC-R1. GTDB lineage: Bacteria > Bacillota > Bacilli > Bacillales > Cytobacillaceae > Cytobacillus. The sequence goes on along the minus strand of NZ_JACWFE010000017.1, from coordinate 83,978 downwards.
TGTCCATCCAAGGGGGAAACGGCATCTTGCCGATCCAGCTAAGCTCATTCTTGGAGCACAGGCCGTATATGGAGATAAATTTAAGGAATTATTTGATCCCATCTTACCTGTTCCAGAAGATCGATTAATGATTAAAGAGGACGGAGATATTATAAAAATTGATGAAGAGCGAACGCTAACTTTTTACGATACACCAGGTCACGCTAAGCATCATTTTTCAATTCATGATTCCTTAAGCAATGGAATTTTTACAGGGGATACGATTGGTGTTTACTACCCGCAGCTTATTGAACATGGAATGGAATTATATCTTCCCTCAACTTCACCAAATCAGTTTGATCCTGATGCCATGCTCCAGTCAATAGATAGAGTTTCTAAACTTCATGTAGATAGGATCTATTTTGGCCACTATGGTATGACAGAACATCCAGCTCATGTATATGAGCAAATTCAGTATTGGCTTCCTATTTTTGTGGCTGCTGGGAAAAAGGTGTGGGAAGAATATGCAAATGCTTCCTTCGATGCTAAGCAACATGCTCTTTTCCAATTATTATTTTCAGAGGTTAGCCGTTATGCTGAAGAAAATAATATTGTTTTAGAGGGGGATATTTTAGACATTATTGGGCTGGACTTAAATGTTTGCTCGATGGGAATGCTGGATTATTTAGCTAAATTATAATAAATAATAAAAAATGGAGGTGTGGATCATGGAGCTAAAGAAAATCATGAATAAACTTGAAAATCGTACACCTGCCATTTTAGGAAGTGATAAGTTCTCTAAATATGCCATTTTAATCCCATTAATTCAAAGGGATGATGGCCTTCATATTTTATTTGAGGTCCGCTCTCTACAGTTAAGAAGGCAGCCTGGAGAAATTTGTTTCCCAGGAGGACGAGTCGATAAGACAGATAAAGATGAACGTCATACTGCTATTAGGGAGACTTCTGAGGAACTTGGGATTAGTGAGAGTTCGATTGATGATGTTTATCCGTTAGACTATATGATATCACCATTTGGAACTATGATTTATCCTTTTGTCGGACTAATTCGAGATTCTGAGGAGATTGAATTCAATCGGAGTGAAGTGGAAGAGATTTTCACTGTACCGCTTTCGTTTCTAAAGAATACGAAGCCTGAAACTTTTCAAATTCAATACCGGGTAGAGCCCGAAAAAGGTTTCCCTTTCAGCCAGATTGCAGGAGGCGAAAATTATAATTGGCAAATTCGCAATATGGAGGAATGTTTCTATTATTATGAGGACAGGGTAATTTGGGGATTAACAGCAAGAGTACTTAAACATTTTATCGAAATCGTCCAATCCTGATAGGCTAACTAAATAAATAAGGTCCCGACTGTAATTTTTTCACTTCAAAGAAATAAGAGATGATGCATTGCAGGCATCATCTCCTTATTTAGATTAACTTAGAGAAAGTTCAATATTTAAACTCTTAAGCTTGTTACAAAGATCCTCGTAATTTTTATGATCATTGCTGTTTTCAAAAACCCATAATGCCTGCTTGTAATTCATTATTACATCGGCTGTTACTTGCTGTTCAAGGTCATATAGAATTTGAGCCTTTTGATAATATAGACTGCCTAATAAGTAATAAGTTTTTATTTCCTTACACATCGTTATGCCTTTATTGCAAAGATAAAGAGCATGGTCATAGTTTTTTATTTTAGCAGAGGCTTGTGAAAAATTATAATAAATATTGATGAAGATCGTTCTGTCAGTTAAATAAGGAAGTTTGTCCGCATAGTTTAATATTTTCGTATATAACTCACGAGCTAGCTCCCATTGATTTAATTCCCCATAAATAATTGCTTTGCTAATTAAAATATCAAGTTCGCGTAATGAGTATATTTTGTCACCAGTTTTTGAATAAGAAAGAGCCTCATTAATTAGCTTTAAAGCTTTTTCTTTATCTTTTTCCACATAGTTAATACAAATGGCTTCACGCCATAATAAGAATTGTTTTAAATGAGGTTTTTTCTCGAAACTAGGATTATTTTTTTGCAGTTTAACATATGGATAGGCTTCTTCATATTGTTTAGAGCGAATCAGTTCCGTTATCTGATCGCATATGTCATTAATATAACTAAGTCTTGGCAGATCAGATTCGAGGAAGAAGTATTCAATAGACACACCTAGCCGTTGGCTAATTTGGTGCAGAAGCTGGGCTGATAAATGAATTTCTTCATTTTTTTCAATTTTGCTGATTAATCCTTGAGAACAGATTCCGTCAGCGAGCTCTTCCTGTGTCATATGCCAATACTTTCGCAATTCTTTTATTTTCTTGCCTATTTGATACTCCATTTGAATCCCCCTGTAACCTTTGTTCTTTCGTATTATGGGTGATCATGATAAACTGAAATCTTAGTTATTAGTAGTAGAGGTACTTAGTCTACATTAATTATTTATGACTATAATAGCACAATATGGAGTTAGATTATAATAGCGCTTTCAATAATTTCATTACTAGAAGCAACTCTATATTGCTTTACTTGTTGTTATATTATAATAGTTTAAAAAGTCAGGATGTGAAAGTTTTGAGTAAAAAAATTGGCTTTATAGGTGCAGGAAAAATGGCTCAGGCAATTATAGGAGGGATAATCCACGCAGGAACTGTCTCGTCTGAAGATCTGGTGGCCAGTGCAGCTTCAAATGAAACTATTTCAAAAGTTCAACAAAAATTTTCAATTGATACAACAACAGATAATAAAATAGTCGCGGAGCATGCTGATATCCTTATTCTTGCTGTTAAACCGAATCTTCACATGGCTGTAATTGAAGAAATTAAAGAGTTCATTAAACCACATACAATAGTTATTACAATAGCAGCAGGAATTAGCTTGAAATTTCTAGAAGAAGCATTTGCCCGTAATATTAAGGCAATCCGTTCAATGCCAAATACTCCTTCGTTAATTGGGGAAGGAATGACTGTTCTTTGTGCAAACAAGTTTGTAACGGAGGAGGAGCTAAGAGAGGTAGTTGACATCCTTTCATGCTTTGGTAAAGCAGAAGTTGTGCAGGAAAGCCTAATGGATTCAATTCCTGCAATTAGTGCTTCATCACCAGCTTATGTCTATATGTTCATTGAGGCATTGGCTGATGGCGGAGTGAAAAACGGATTAACACGTGATCAATCATATACATTAGCAGCACAAGCCGTTTTAGGAGCTGCAAAAATGGTCCTTGAAACTGGGAAGCATCCTGGAGAACTGAAAGATGAAGTTTGTACACCAGGAGGAGCAACGATTGAGGCTGTTGCAGAGCTCGAGAAAAAAGGCTTTCGTGCAGCAGTTTTATCTGCAATGGAAAAGTGTACAGAAAAGACAAAAGCACTTGGAAAAGATTAATCGTACATAAAACAGGAGGAGCAGTGAATAAAAGCTGCTCCTCCTGTTTTATTATAGGGATGAATTTCCGCCAATATTTGTTTTGACTAAAGATTGATTTAAGCCTGAGTATAGATCTTTCATTTGAACAGTAACAATTTTAGCACCAATTTGGACGTGTACCATGTTGTCAAAAACAGCAGTAACAAGACCATTAAGGGATACTTTTGAACCAATATTTACGTGTTCCTTTTCGTTTTTATCCTTTTTGCTATCTGCCATTATTACACCATCCTTTTCATGAATAAATTTTTAATATTATAAAAAGAATATATCCTTTTAATTGTAAAATAAACCTCAAAATAAAAAAAGTATTATGCAATGTAAAAATGGGGAAAAATAATAAATGAGAAAAAAATAAAAACTTGTTATTAAACCCCAGTATATTACTAGGATAAAAGGACATTCAATTAGCTAAATAGCATGATAGAATCATACAAAATAAAAATATCATTAATTCCTACTTGACTCATAGGATTACATGATATATATTTTTATCATTATCGATTTTCAAGGAGGATTTTAAAGTGACAACAGGGCTTGTTATTGTGAATATTGCAATTATGTTATTAATTATTATTGGCCTGTTCTTCATGCAGAAAAAGCATGTATCATTTTCTAAACGTGTATTTACTGCTCTAGGACTAGGAATTGTTTTCGGTTTTGCACTACAGTTCATTTATGGTCCAACATCTGAGGTAGTAACGAAGTCTTCAGATTGGTTCAATATTGTTGGCGGAGGCTATGTGAAATTTCTACAAATGATCGTTATGCCTCTTGTATTTATTTCGATTTTGACTGCATTTACAAAATTGAAATTAAGCAATAATATTGGCAAAATTAGTACACTTATTCTTGGTTTACTGCTTGGAACAACGGCTATTGCAGCAGCAGTCGGTATTGCGACTACAGTTGGATTCCATTTAGAATCTATCCAGATAAACCAAGGGGATGCTGAAGTAGCTCGTGGTCAGATGCTTGAACAGAAAAATCTAGAAATGGGAGGAAAGAATTTCCCACAGCAGATTATTGAATTACTGCCTGCCAACCCATTTTTAGATTTAACGGGGGCTCGCCCAACATCAACCATTTCTGTCGTGATTTTTGCGGCATTTATTGGATTTGCGTTTTTAGGTGTTAGAAAGAAGGCGCCTGAGCAAGCGGAGCTTTTCTCGAAGATTGTTGATGCTTTATATACAGTCATTATGCGTGTTGTAACGATTATTTTACGTTTAACTCCATATGGTGTTCTAGCGATTATGACGAAGACTGTTGCATTGAGTGATATTGATGCTATTCTTAAGCTCGGTAAATTTGTTCTTGCATCATATACTGCCTTGATCATTATGTTTATCATCCATTTATTATTGCTGACGATTGCTGGACTAAATCCAGTAACATATGTGAAAAAGGCATTTCCTGTTTTAACATTTGCCTTTACTTCTCGTACAAGTGCGGGGGCTCTGCCATTAAATATCAAAACGCAAAAGTCTCTTGGTGTTCCGGATGGAATTGCCAACTTCTCTGGCTCATTCGGCCTTTCTATTGGGCAAAATGGATGTGCTGGTATTTATCCGGCAATGCTTGCAGTGATGATAGCACCAACAGTAGGTATTGATCCTTTAACTCCATCCTTTATTGCGACTGTTATTGCTGTTGTAGCAATTAGCTCCTTCGGTGTTGCCGGTGTTGGTGGCGGTGCAACCTTTGCTGCAATCTTAGTATTATCAGCGCTAAATCTTCCTGTTGCTTTGGCTGGTCTATTAATTTCTATTGAGCCACTAATTGACATGGGACGTACCGCTCTTAATGTAAGCGGGTCTATGACTTCTGGAATTTTAACTAGCCGCATTACGGGTGAAATTGACTCAAATCTATATAGCAATATGAACGAGAAAGTTGAAGCTGAAGTATAATAATATAAAAAAAATCGGCAAATGCCTTCGAAGGGCATCTGCCGATTTTTATATTGTTTAATAAGATTTTTTTATTCTTTCAGGCATGTAAATAGTGTCTCTTTTTTCATTAGCTTGTAAAAAATCTTTCGATAGAATTAGTCCCAAAATATAAATAACTAAGGCAAAGTAAGCAGGCAGAAGGTGGATAAAAGTTGTATAACCAATAAAAAAGTGTGTTAATATTCCGGCACAAAATGCTGGAATGCCTCCAAATAATAATGTATTCCATATCCATTTAGCACCTTCATTATATCCCCACAAGGCGGTCATTAGAACTAGTAATCCTACACTAAATAAAGCACTGCCAAAGCCTGCTCGATCATGGGCAATTACCGGAATAAGACGGTTATTGATTTCACTTAGTATTTCAGGAGGGATACATATATAGTCAATATCAGTCGGTACAAAAATACTTGTTGTACCAATTATTGAGATCACAATTCCTCCAATAACAAATGAAAAACCAAGAATGACAAAGCAAAGTTGTCCCCACAGAGCACGTTTCCATTCAGACGTATTTCTGCGATTTTTCGAGATTGGTGAATCGAAGACTCTATTTGTTTTGATAAACCCCACAATAAAAAAGGGAAGAAGAATTAGCCAAAACAACCCATGAAGCCAATCAAAATATCCATAACCGATAAATAGGAGAATCCCCAAAAATCCAGAAATTGCCGCAATATTAATGGCCTTCCTTGTCCAATGCAAACCAAATCGTACACCATTTTTGGCTAGCTGCATATAAAGAATTGACCCGGAAATCATAGTGCCTGCAAGGGTCATTCGATCATGTGCCATAAATTTAATTATACTTGGATTTATAGCAAATAATTCATCTCTTGTCATTTTTAAAAATGTTTCATCGTACTGCAGAATTACTCTTGTCATACTGAAAAAAAGAGCAAGAAGACCTCCGCAGAAAATGATCATCCCAAATAGCCAATACCATTTCCAGCCAAGAATTTCATCTTTCCCATATGTTGGGGTAATAGAATCCAGTAGTGCCTCATTTATCCGTTTTGGGAGACCAGGACCAGAAGAAACATAGCCATCCTCTAACATAATTAAATCGGCTCCTAATTGCTGAAGAACAACAGCATCTTCAGGTTCATATACTCCGCCAGAGATAATTATTGGAATTCCTGTCAGCCCGTTTTCATAGAGTATCTTTACTGAAGCAGTTAATTCATCTGTTTGCTTACTTTCAAACGAAGCTTCCTGGGCCAGTTCAACTAATAATCCTTTTAGTGATTGTGAGCTAATTAGTGATTGAATGGAGGGAAGGTGATCCAAAATTTTATGATGACTAACAGCCAGAATAACTGGTCTACTGCTTTCTTCTGCTACTAAATTAAGGAGATCTATACAGTTGTCTAGGTTATTTAACTCTATAATAAATGCTTCGGCAAAGGGGCTCAGCAGATTTGTTAGCTTCTTTAATTCTTCTGATCCTTCATCTTTATGAATCCTCAACCGAAATAATAATGGGATAGTCGGCTGCTGTTTTTTTATTCTTATTATTGTTTCCTTAAGACCTATTGATTCTGGCATTTTTGGATAGTGAATCAACCCTTTTTTACGATTAAATCGGGCTGCTTCTTTTGAATTAGAAGGCTTGAGTGTGACAGGGCCGACTTCAATAAACCCAAAGCCCAGATAAGAAAAAGCCTTTGTTCCAGATAGTAATGGATCAATTTTTCCACTTAAACCGACCGGGCTGGCAAAGGTACAGTTAAATAGCTGCTTGCTAATTGCCGGGGAAGGCTTCATATGGCCTAAAAATTCAATCATTTGTTTTCCACCAGGCAACGCTGAAATGATATTCATTCCCCGATGAATAAACTCTCTGCCTGCAATACCTGGCAGCGCAGTAATCCAATGCTTAAATAACGGGTGATAGGACCAGTCAGGCATTATGAATATCCTCCCTCATGTATATCTTTCATTTTCTATTCTACAGGAAGTACATGTAAATAAAAGGGGAAAAAGGGAGGTCAAGAGGGAATTTTAATTACATAAAAATATTAATGGGAAGTTGTTACATTATTGGTGTTTCTTACGTCTAATATAAGATGTCAAAAATTTAATAAATTACAGGGTGAAAAATGATGACAACAAACGGAAAAATATTAATTGTTGAAGATGAGCTGTCTATACGTAAATTAATTGCATTTAATTTGCAGAGATCTAATTTCGACGTAATAGAGGCAGGCGAAGGAAAACTTGCTATTAAGCTTGTCGAGGAGCATAATCCTTTACTCGTGATAATTGATCTAATGCTGCCGGATATGGATGGATTTGAGATTTGTACAACAATTAGAGAAAAGAATCCTCAGCTGCCGATTATTATCGTTTCAGCTCGAGGACAGGATATGGATAAAATAATGGGTCTTGAATTAGGTGCAGATGATTATATTGTTAAGCCATTCAATCCGCTGGAGCTAGTAGCTAGAATTAGAACTGTATTAAGACGCACAACCTTTTTATCTAAGCAAGATAAAGAGACAAAATTAGAAGTAGGTCCTTACTCTTTAGATTTAATAACTCAAAGAGTATACAAATCTGGGAAGCTGTTAAAATTAACACCTCGTGAATTTCAAATTATGAAATTCTTCTTTGAAAAAATAAATATTCCTATTACCAGGGATGAATTTCTTGATGAAGTATGGGGTTTAAACTACTTTGGAGATCCTAAAACCGTGGATGTTCATATTAGAAGATTAAGAGAAAAGATAGAAGATGACCCATCAAATCCATTATATTTAAAAACGATATGGGGATTTGGGTACTGCTTTGAGGAAGGCGAGAAACTTGGATGAAAAAAGGAATAAAAAAGCGCCTCGTATGGAGTTATTTATTGTTAATCATATTTACAGTTGTTCTATATGAAACGATCATTCTTTCAGCTCTTTACACCTATTATATGGGGGGAGTAAAACAAGTTCTTCGGGATCAAGGAAAGATGTTTTCTTCTTTTTACGAGCAGTATTTCGAGACGGGCATGCTATCAGATCAAGCTGAAGGGCTACTAAGGCAGTATCACTTTAATGTAGGGGCACAGGTGCAAATTATTGATATGGATGGAAGTGTTTTGGCGAACACACACGAACAAGGGCCGCTCATTTTGACGGCTCTTGAGGATGTAAAGGCAGCTTTGGGAGGAACAACCGGATATTGGACAGGAAGTAATGGAAAAGAAAAACTGCTTGCTGTCACAGAGCCTTTATTCGTTCATGATGAGCCTATTGGTGCCATTCGCTTAATTTCTTCAATTGACAATTTATATTCAGTATTTATACACAACTCTTTGATATTAGCTGGAATCGGATTCATTGTCATCGTGCTTGTTGCTATTTTTAGCTTTTTCCTTGCTGTTTCGATTACAAAGCCGATAAGTGAAATTACGTTCGCTGCAGAGCAAATGGCAGCTGGATTTTTTTCAACTAGGATTCCGAAGAAAAAAGATGACGAAATTGGCAAGCTAGCTGATACGTTAAACTTCATGGCCCGAGAGGTAGAAAAGCATGAACAGTTGAAAAATGAGTTTATTGCATCTGTTTCTCATGAATTGAGAACACCGTTAACATCAGTGAAAGGGTGGGCAGTTACTTTGCATTCCCTATCAGAAGATCAAATGTTTAAAGAAGGTCTTGAGATTATTTCAAATGAAAGTGACCGGCTCAATATGATGCTAGGGGATTTGCTTGATTTGTCCAGTTTATCAACTGGTAAGGTGGAATATGTCTTTGCTGAAGAAGATTTGTCGAAGTTGGTAACTGAAGTAACTGGACAGATTATCCCTCGTGCTAATAGGCAGAAGGTTAGCTTGGAAACAATGTCTATGCCTGATTCATTAATCGTTAAGCTGGATCGAAACCGAATGAAGCAAGTTTTAATCAATATTTTGGATAATGCTCTTAAATTTACGCCCCAGTATGGCAAGATCACAGTTAAGATTTATACAAAAGAAGCTTTTACGATGATTGAAATTGCTGATACAGGAAAAGGTATTTCCCCAGAAGACCTGCCAGAAATAACGAAAAAGTTTTATAAAGGAAAGCTACGTGAGTCAGGAACAGGTCTTGGACTAGCCATTTGCAATGAAATAATTCAAGCCCACGGTGGAACTCTTGAGCTAAAAAGTGAATTAGGAAAAGGAACAACAGCGGTCATTTCCTTGGATAATGGCAAGAAGTAAACCTATATTATTCTATTAGATTTGTAATCATTTTTAATCATTTAGTAACCAGTAAATAACAATTTTCGGAGCTATCTATTGTAATGTAGGATTTAACAGAAGGGAAAGGAGTGGAATAATGGGAAAAGGCGGCTTGCGTTTTTATACTCTGCTTCTTTGTAGTGTGTTTATGATTGGAGGATGTAATTTTCTACAAGAACCTGTTACGTTAATACAGGCACCACAATATGCAGAAGCTGCAAGTGAATTAGAAAAAACATTGCTAATAAAATCAAAAGATTTATTGCCAATAGGAGCTGTCTTAACGACCGCCAGTCAGCCCGCAGGAAGTGAAGCTGTTATAAAAGCCGATCTAAATGGTGACGGTACAAATGAAATGATATATCTATACCAGTCTATTGGGAATAAAGAGCAAATTGGCGCCTTTATATTAATGAATGATAAAGGAGAATGGAACAAAGCTGCAGAAATTAAAGGGACTGGATATGAAGTAAGCTGGGCAAGCTCTGCAGATATAACGGGTGATGGCAAGCCTGAATTATTATTAGGATGGAAAATTGGTGCTTCAGCGGGAAATGTTCTTGATATTTTTTCATGGGGCGAATCTGGACTGGAGAAGTTAGCTCAGCTTAATTATCATGAACTGGAAGTGCTGTTACCAGAAGACAAAAAGGATTCACAGGCTAGACTTGCTATTTGGAACAGGGAGATGGCAGACGTCTATAAGACAGATATTTTGAAGTGGGAACAAACAGCTTTTCATTCTGATTTAGACTATTATCCGGCTTATTTTGCTAACGTTTCTGATTATTATGAAGAACGAGCGAAGCATGTTCCCAGTGCACCTTATTATTGGTATTATCTTGCAGACGCAAGGCTAAAAGAGGGATATCCAGAGCTTGCTTTACAGGCCATTGAAAATGGAATGAATTTAAAAATAACTTTTCCATCCAGAACAGAGTTTGAAGATTTGAAGCTGAAGATAGAAGATAGACTTAAAAACAACGGGACGGTTCCTTTCTATAATAAAGAAGCTGATTTTACTATGGATATTCCGAGAAAATTTGCCAATAATCTCATGATAAATGGGGTTGAAGGAGTGAAGAGTAATTATATCATTGGAGTAAGCAAAGCCATGGAAACGGGACAAACAGATTTATTATTCACGATTGAAGTATATCCAAAAGAATGGATTAGCAGCATAGAAGATTACGGATTAACTCCGTTATTAGAGACTGAAAAATTATCTTACGGCATTCGTAAGGAGAATATTAAAGATCCTAAAGATTTAGAATTAGCAAATCAAATTATAGCAACTATTAGACCTGGAGCATATTTCCCGAAATTAAAAAGCCAAGAAGAGCAAATCTTGCTTAAACTGATTCAATTAGCAGTAAGGAAATACTGGTATGTGACTAGCGGCGGAAAAATGGAAGAAGGTTTAATTGAAAACTTTCCAATCAATGATATGGATTACCGTTATATGGGCAGCGATTTGGATACGAAAGAAAAATTAATTGAATATTTATCAAGTGCGTATTCAATTGATGCAATAAATCAATATATGGAGAGTGCAGGAATCGTTGAACATAATGGTAAGCTTGCTCAGCCTAATGCTGACGGCGGTTCAATAGCAAGTTATGAGAAATCAGCAATTTATTTAACAAAGGATGTCGGTTCAGAGAAAGAATTTGACCTAAAGATTCCTTTAGGTGATAGTTTGGTTACGGTAATGGTGCATGTAGTATTAAAGAAGACAGATAAAGGATGGAGAATTGACTCCCTTCCAGGAAGCTTTTAATTTATTGCAGGCAGAATGAGCCTGCTATTTTTTTGTAAAAAAAATATGGTTTTAAGAAGCATGGAAGTATTCCGAACTTCTTAAAACCAGCCATTTGGGTTCTAGAATATTGCATTTAATAGTAAATAAATAAGCCCAGCAATTGTTGCTGAAATAGGTAAAGTAATAACCCATGTAATTAACATTCTTTGAGCGGTGCCCCATTTAACTCCTTTTAGTCTATGAGCTGAACCAACCCCTAAGATTGATGAAGAAATAACATGTGTTGTACTTACCGGCAAATGAATAAAGGTAGCACCAAAAATGATCATTGCTCCTGTTATATCAGCAGCTACTCCGTTTACTGGACGGATCTTCATTATTTTTCCGCCAACGGTTTTAATGATCTTCCAGCCCCCAACAGAAGTTCCTAGACCCATTGCAAGTGCACAGGAGAATTGTACCCAAAATGGAATATCTGTACTTGTAACATAATTATTGGCAATTAATGCCATAGTGATAATCCCCATTGCTTTTTGAGCATCATTCGTTCCATGAGTATAGGATTGCAAAGCGGCTGTGAAAATCTGGAATAAACGGAAATTTCGATTTGTTTTCGGTAAGTTATTATGCTTGAAAACGACTTTAAAAATACTATATACAATATATCCAATGACAAATGCAAGGATTGGCGAGAAAATGAGTGCTTCGAGAATTTTGAGAAATCCTTGATAATGAATTGCAGAAAACCCTGCAGCTGCAATGGCGGCACCTGCAATCGACCCAATAATTGCATGAGAAGAACTGCTAGGAATGCCATAATACCATGTAAGTAAGTTCCAAAAGATAGCTGAGATAAGTGCGGCCAGGATAACTAAAGATCCATTTTGCAGTGTAAATGGGTCAACGATATCTTTTGTAATGGTTTTTGCAACACCTGTAAATGTCATGGCTCCAGCAAAGTTCATGAATGCAGCTAAGATAATAGCATGTCTAGGCTTTAAAGCTTTCGTTGATACAGCTGTAGCAATGGCATTAGCCGTATCATGGAAGCCATTAATAAAATCAAATGCCAAGGCTCCGATGACAATCAAGACTGTAATAATAAATATTCCATCCATATGTTATGGCTCCTTACGCATTCTTCATGATGATGGTTTCAAGAGTATTGGCAACTTCTTGGCAGCTATCTGCAATCTCTTCCATATTCTCATAAATCTCTTTATACTGAATAATTCTGATAGGATCCTTCTCCACAGAGAACAGATGTTTAATTGATTGGCGAAGTATGATATCGCATTGTGATTCGTAATCTTTAATTTTTATGGCATGCTCACGCATTTGCAGTAATTTTTTATTTGCTAGCAGCTCGATTGATTTTTCGATCTCGTATGAGCAATTTTTTATAGCATCAACAAACTTCAGCATATAATCATCTGCCTGAGTTATCGAGTACATTTCAAATAAAGCGGCACAATGTTCAATTCCATCAATTACATCGTCCATACTCATAGCAAGAAGAAGAATATCTTCGCGTTCAATAGGTGTAATAAAAGCATTATTTAATTCTTTTATTACTTCGTGAACATATGTATCTCCCTTTGATTCATACGCCTTCATTGTTTCAGCAAATGGTTTTAAATCACTTACATTGTTTAGTTTATAATCGGCAAAATAATTTGCTCCCTCTTTCACATTTACGGCGATGTTACTTAACAGTGTATTAAATTTATCTTTCTTTTTAAAAGCCATTCTTTAACCTCCATTTGAAAAAATATCACCCAAACGAAATCATTTTATACGAAAATTGGCGAATTAGATAGTTTTAAGTCGTAAAAAGATAAAAAATTATTATAAATCAGCAAAATACTTGTTTTTTATTACAAATTTGGGAGCTGATTAATGTTTAGGCTGATTTTAATTGTTTTTTTTAGTATGCGAAACTTAACCAATTATAATCATTTTAGTGAATGCCCAGTTTTGGACAAATGCTTCTCGGGTATTAGATATATAAATCCCGGCAGTAGCCGTTTATATAGATTTGAGCGATTGCATGAAGGCAATCGCTTTATTATTTTTTACATATATGGAAGTGTTATTTATGCAACTGATTCTTCATGAGGATCAGTTGTTTTCAAATTTTTTTAAAGAAAAAAGTGTAATTTACTCAGAACTGGGTACCTTACATATAAAGCTTCAAGCTTGTACAAAGTAATATTTGGTCACAACATTAAGCTGAATGAAAGAGACAATTTAGAGCAAAACTACACTAAAAAGTAAGGAGAGTGTAATTATGTTTAGTTTCTTATGGTCACTAATTATTGGTGGAATTATTGGTTGGATTGCCGGAATGATTGTTGGAAAAGATATTCCTGGAGGAGTATTTGGTAATATTATTGCTGGATTTATTGGGGCATGGCTAGGAACTGCTATCTTTGGTAACTGGGGTCCAGAAATTGCGAACTTTGCCATTATTCCTGCGATAATCGGTGCAGTCATTCTAGTCTTTTTACTAAGCATGGTTATGAGAGCATTTAGAAAAACAACTGATTAATTATATTTTAAGGCCGTCTCAGCAGATGAGGCGGCCTTTATTTTTATTTCAAATCAATTGGTGCGACATTTAGAAAATCAGCTAGCTTTGCATCATCGGAAACTTTTGCGTAGCAGATAATTTTTTCCATTGTAAAAGGATGTGGGAACTCAAGCTTTGCTGCATGCAGCGCCTGACGATTGAAAATGGGCTTGCCCCCGTATAAAAGATCACCTGCTAACGGATGGCCAATATGGCTTAAATGAACACGGATTTGGTGTGTTCGACCAGTCTCTAAACGGCATTGAATTAATGATAAATTCTGTTTTCCGTATGTTTTTATTAATTTGTACTGGGTAATAGCCGGCTGACCGCCAGAGGATACTCGACGTCTTGTAGCATGATGGCGATCTCGTCCAATTGGCTCATTAATCATTCCACTCTTTGTTTCAATGATACCGTGAACAAGTGCTACATACGTTCGTTTAATAATTCTCTCCTCCAGCATTCTATCCAAGATACTGCCTGCAAACGGATGCTTAGCAAAAAGAACAGCACCAGATGTATCACGGTCTAGCCTATGAACATGCCTTATTCCCTGAATTTCTCCTTGTGATTGCAGATGATAGGCAGCAGCATTCAAAAGCGTGTTAGATTGTTCAGGGGCGTTTGGATGAGTATCCATCCCTGCAGGTTTATTAAAAACAATAAGATGATCATCCTCGTACAAAATCTCCACGTCATGAAAGGCTGGAATGACCCCAAATTCCTCATGGGCAAAAAATTTTAGCTGCAATTTATCTTTTTCTTTTAATGGTGAGGTCCAGCTAATATGATCTCCATTTATTTTTACTTGTTTTTCCATTCGCATAAAATGTATTTGTTTCTTTGGTAATTTCCAAATATTCCTAAGAATATAATCGATAGTAAAACCTTCCCATTCATGGGGCAAAGTTAATTCAAACCATTCTCCGTACCTCTTGGTCTTTATCATGTTTCATCTCCTTCTTTATTGCAAAAATGGAAGCTGTTTGGGTTTAATTACCACCCTAAATTACCTATTAAATATGATATTCTAATTCTATATATTACGAACAGGTTACAATGATTAAAAGGTGGTCATCCATGTGAAAGTTGTTTTTGCATCAACTCCTGAACAAGAACAGAAAATACAAGAACTGATTCAAAAAATCTATTCAAAAGTGTTTCCTCTCTATTTTTTTGATGAAGAAATAAAGGAATTTGAGCGCAAGCAAGTATTACATACAACAACACGACATATAGAATATTTTGGAACATTAAAAGAAGCATATCAAGTTATAGCTAGTTTACAAACAATTATTGCAATATTAGAACTTTCTCACTTAGATCTTAAATATGAAGGCTTGTTTGAAAAAAATGTTTACACTTTACATGATTATGGTTTGACTTTCCCATTTTCTTTCAGACATTTTTGCAAAGACAAAATTATGAAGAGTGATGTCCTCAGCATTTATACAAAAGCAGCTAATGAGATTTTAATCTAATACAATGAAAACGCCTGCAAAATGGATCCGCAGGCGTTTTTTTATTTCTTATTGGCTATTTTCTTTAAACCATTGTTCAAAAACTTCTTTATCCTGGTAACCAGTAATACGATTTACTTCTTTCCCAGCTTTATATTGTACAATCGTCGGTGTTTCTGTAATTAAGTATTGATCCCAGCCTTTGTCAAATTCAAGCAAGTTAAATTGAACAAGATCCACCTTCATTTTCGTTGCTAATGGCGCTACCACGGGCGTTGTTCTTTGACAGTGGGGGCATGTAGGGCTGTAGAAATAAACCGTTACATCTTCTTTATTGTCTAATTTCTTTTTTAATTCCTCGGGCAGGATCAGATTTTGATAATTAGGGTCATTTAGCTGGGCAATCGTTTCAGGGTGAAGAGTATCCTTCCCATATGGATTTTCCTCAGATACTTTTTCCTCATTTTGCATTTTTGTGAGAAATCCAACTGCCACAAAAAGGACTATAATAACAGCAAGAAAAATAATAACCTTTTTCATCCTATTTAACCTCTTTCGTTTTTTTCCATAATAACAAGCTGCAGATAAAAATAATGATAAATGCAATTAACGCTAAAAAAGGAATGGTAATAAAGCCTAACCAATTTATGTACTCTCCTGTACATGGTACTCTCCCGCATGATGCAGCATGATCTGCAAGAAATGACACCTTCTGAATGGAATAATGATAAAGTGAGATACAGGCACCTATTCCAGATAGAATCATGGAATATAGGCTAATTCTATAATCCTTCGTAATGACGGCTATTCCT
The DNA here is from genome assembly GCF_019749375.1 of Bacillus sp. S/N-304-OC-R1. GTDB lineage: Bacteria > Bacillota > Bacilli > Bacillales > Cytobacillaceae > Cytobacillus. The sequence continues at coordinate 67,792 of NZ_JACWFE010000017.1, read as the reverse complement.
AAAATTATGACGAAAGGATACATAGCAATTCGTTGGTACCAGCATAATGCACAAGGCTCATATTGGCGAATTTCTGAAAAATAAAGGCTTCCAAACATGGCAATAACAGAGGCAGCCCAAGCAATAAATAAAAGGGATTCTCGATTATCTTTCGTATTATTCATAAAGTACTCCTTAATCTTAGATACCTAAGAAAATTATAGGGCCATCTGTTTGATTTTGTAAATTAACAATTAAACTTTATCATTGTTTGTTCTAAATTTCGTCATAGTTTAGCCATCTTCTAGGTTCTTTTTTATCTTAAAGAAAAGACGAATAATATTCAAATTTATTGCCATTTAACATGTTTCTACAACTTTAGTCGGAGAGGTTTTCAATCTATTTGCTAAGGCTGCAAAAGTATAAAAGTATTATAATAATGGGAGAAGCATCCATTGGGAGGAATAAAGGTGGCTTTAGAGAATCATCATTCAGAAATTTGGATCTTAAAAGAAATTGCTGAATTATTAAATGAAGGAACGGAAATAAAAACAATCCTATCAGAGGTTCTTGCAAAATTGCTGCATGTCACTGGTTTGGAAACAGGATGGATTTTTTTAATAGAGCCTGATGGAAATTATAATCTTGCTGCGTATGAAAATTTGCCTCCTGCTTTATCTTCCAAACATAATGAGCCAATGTGTAAAGGAGACTGCTGGTGCATTGACCGCTTTAATAATGGGCGGTTGCATAAGGCGATAAATATTATTGAATGCAAAAGAATTGAAGATGTCATACTTGAAAAAAGAGCTGGCACCAATGGACTCACTCACCATGCCTCTGTTCCACTTCGGGCAGGTGAGGAGAGGTTTGGTATATTAAATGTCGGTTCTCCTAATAAGACCCATTTTTCAAATGAAGAATTGGCACTTCTTGAATCTATTGCCTTTCAAATTGGCACAGCCTTAAAGCGAATCAAGCTGACAGAGCGAGAGCAGGAGAACGCATTAACTGCTGAAAGAAACAGGCTTGCCAGAGATTTGCATGATTCGGTCAATCAGCTTCTTTTCTCTTTAAGTTTAACAGCTAGAGGCGGTGCCGAAATGGCAAACGATATAGAAATAAAAGAAACGTTTTCATACATTCAAGACTTAGCGCAGGAAGCTTTGAACGAAATGAGAGCATTAATCTGGCAGCTCCGTCCAAGAGGGCTCGAGAATGGGATAATTAGTGCATTATTGAGCTACGGAGAAATGCTTGAATTGGATGTGAAATCAAAGGTAAAGGGCGTCATTTCACTCCCGGGCAAGGTAGAAGAAGCTTTATGGAGAATTGGCCAAGAAGCACTTGCGAATTGTAAGAAGCATTCTGGCCAATCTAAGGTTGAATTTACATTAGCGATAGAAAATAATCAAGTAATGATGGTGATTTCTGATTTTGGCTGTGGTTTTTATTATGATGGGAATGTAAGAAATATACCTTCTTTAGGATTAAGGAGCATGCGTGATCGGACAGAGTCATTAAATGGACAATTCAAGCTGGAAAGCTCTGAACAAAACGGAACAAAAATAGAAATTATTATTCCGATATAGGGGGAAAAGAAAATGGCCATACGTGTTCTCATTGCAGATGACCATCATGTTGTAAGACGCGGACTTGTTTTTTTTCTAAAAACTCAGCAGGAAATTGAAATAGTCGGGGAAGCAAAAAATGGACAAGAAGCAGTGGAATTGGCAGTAAGCTTGAAGCCGGAAATTGTTTTAATGGATTTGGAGATGCCGGTTTTAAATGGTATTGAGGCAACACGCGAAATAAAAAAACTTTGTCCAGAAATTAAAGTCATGATGTTAACAAGCTTTTCTGACCAGGATCATGTAATCCCTGCTTTAGAAGCTGGGGCGTCTGGCTATCAGTTAAAGGACATTGAACCGGATGAGCTTGTCAAAGCAATTAGGCATTTAATGACAGGAGAAAATCAGCTTCATCCAAAAGCAACAACCCATTTACTATCTCACTTATCTGGAAAAAACAGTTCTGAAAAAAAATCCATCGATGAGCTTACAAAAAGAGAAATTGAAGTTTTACAGGAAATTGCAAAGGGGAAAAGTAATAAAGAAATTGCCGCTGATTTATTTATTACTGAAAAAACAGTGAAAACACATGTTTCCAATCTCCTATCCAAGCTTGAGCTTGCAGACCGGACTCAAGCAGCCCTCTTTGCAGTAAGAAATGGTATAATGAAATAATGCTGACAAGAACAAAGTTCCTATTGCCTGTTCATCTAATCGTAATAATACTTATACTTATACTTACTTTAAAATGAAACACAGCATTATTATTATTTAAGTAATATTAACAAAACAATGGACATAAACGACGATGATAAAGTACAATCTCTTCCATACTAAAAATGCGGCATTCAATAAGATTCGATAGGAGAGATACAATTGAAATTGACAATCATTAATGGCAGTCCCAGAAAAAAAGGAAGAACTGGGATTGCTTCAAGATATATTGCGAAGAAATACGGAGCAGAATTAATTGATTTAAGTAAAGGAGATCTTCCATTATACAATGGGGAAGAGGAACAGCATCAATTACCTGCAGTTAAAGCCTTGCGTGAAGCAGTTTCACAGTCCGATGGAATTATTCTTGCATCACCAGAATATCATAGCGGCATGAGTGGTGCGCTAAAGAATGCGCTGGATTTCCTTGGGAATGAGCAATTTGCTAACAAGCCTGTTGCCTTACTTGTAGCAGCAGGAGGAGGAAAAGGCGGAATTAATGCTTTAGGAAATATGAGAACCGTTGGCAGGGGAGTATATGCCAATGTAATTCCTCGTCAACTAGTCTTGGACCCGCACTGCTTTGATTATGAAAATGACTGGCTGCATGAAGAACCGGCAAAACAAGTTGATCAATTAATGAATGAGCTGCAAATGTATATGAATATGTATGTCCAAATAAAGGGCTGATTTTGAAGAATTGTTCTTATCGCCGTTAGAGAAATGGGTTTCGAAAGAAATAATCTGTCAGCAAAAGGAAAACACGGTTGTGAAAAACCGTGTTTTTTTTGGTGGAATTCATTATGGTAACTGGTATAAATCTTCAGGCAGGTCAATCGCATTGTAGGCATTTGCATGGTCGATGTATCTAAGTAAAGAATATAAGTGTTTCTCAATGACGGAGTAATCTTTCTCAAAGTTATACGAATGAAGGAAATGCTCTATTTTTTTTGAAAGAAAATGGTCTTCTGTTCTAACCATTAAGATGAGCAAATTGTCCCACTCTGATCGGTGAACATAGTATAGAGCTCGATCATAATCTAATTTATTCATTTGTCCTTTTCCTCCTCTTCAAGGAGTTGATTATAGCTTATGTGTTTGAAAAAATAATTTACACTGTAAATGTTGGACATGCTGATATGATCGTGTTTTCATCTTTTACCTGTATAACATAAGACATTTGCGTATGAATTTCAGAGGTACATAAAAATCAGCTACAAACAGATAATAAGAAAAAACTCTCAAACTGGGGGAAAAGTAATGAAAAAATTGCTGTATCTTTTTGTAACTGCTTGTTTATTCTTGCATGTTCAAACTTTAGCGTTTGCGGAAAATAATGCTGATGAATACGAAAAGTATGGCCGCATAGCCATTGCAGTTGTTAAAGAAGATTATCCTGGAGAAAATGTAGTTGAATATCAATATGCAGGCAGACAAAATATTTCTGAAACAGATGTAGTGGATTCTTTTATCTTTAATGTAAAAGAAAACAATCAACTGAAAAAAGTAACAGTTAAGGTTTCACATAGCTTAACAAACAAGAAGCTTCTTCAGTTGACTGTTGAATAAGGCACTGAAGCTAGACAGTAACTGGGATAAGAGAGTACGACGCTCCTTATCCCTTCTTTATGCCTATTTTTAAAAAGTCAATTCTTTATATAATGAATTAGTTTAATATTTTTGCTAATCTTGTTAAATAATTGGTGATTAACCAAAAGGAGGAATACTGTGAATAAAGAATCGATCTTAGTTGTCGAGGATGAAGAAAAAATTGCCCGCCTCCTTGAGCTGGAATTAGAATATGAAGGCTATCATGTAACAAAGGTAATGGACGGGATATCTGCTCTTGAGCAATACCGAATGAATAAATGGGATTTGATTTTATTAGATGTAATGCTGCCGGGCTTAAGCGGAATTGAAATACTACGGAGAATTCGAATGAATGACAGCTATACACCAGTTTTATTATTAACTGCGAAAGATTCAGTTGAGGATAAAGTCTCAGGGCTCGATTTAGGAGCAAATGATTATATAACAAAACCATTTCAAATAGAAGAATTGCTTGCAAGGGTACGGGCTGCATTAAGAAATAAAGCGATAGAAAATATCGAAGAAGAATCAGATTGGCTTCAGCTTGCTGATTTAAAGCTAAATGAAAAAACAAGAGAAGTCTTACGCGAAGACGAAAGCATTGAATTAACGCCAAGAGAATTCGATCTTTTAGCGTATTTATTAAAGAATAAATTACAAGTGTTAAATCGGGATCAAATATTAGAGACAGTATGGGGCTACGACTTCTTTGGCGATACGAATGTAGTAGATGTATATATTCGATATTTACGGAAGAAAATTGATCTCCCCGAAAAACAGACGTTAATTCATACAATCCGTGGCGTCGGTTATGTATTGAAGGAAGTAAAATGAAACTGCGCAATAAGATTAATTTAAATACTGCTGTTATGTTTACTGCCCTGTTAGTATTAATGAATCTTTCCATTTATTTTTTGTTTAGTAATTTAGTAATAAATAGTGAGCTTGAAACGGCTCAAGATGAAATGGCAATCTCAGCAAAGATGATTAACCAATATCTTGGTACTATTCCCGAAGATGATCTCCTAAGAACCTATCTGCCCGTGGAAGGAATGATTCGAATTGTCAGCCCTGACAAAAAAAAGACTCGTTCTTCTATAACCTTACATGAGCAAGAATTAAGGAATGAAAAGATTGAGTATTTCTCAGGTGAGGTCAATAAGAAAATGATCATACATAAGCGGATATACGCTTTTAATTCCATGCCTATTATTTTGCCTAATGGAAATATCGCCAATCTGCAAATTACAAAAAGCTTGGGGAAATCAATAGAAAATTTACATACACTCAGGGCTGTTCTTATTATCGTAACTTTACTTGCCCTAATACCAGTATTTATATCAAGCAGACTGCTTAGCAATCTCATGATTAATCCAGTAATAAGCATGATTAAAACAATGACTGAGATACGGGAGAGCGGTCAATTCAAGCGTCTGCCCTTAGAAGAAAACTCAAAGGATGAGCTTCACCAAATGGGTGAGACATTTAATCATATGATTGATTTGCTGGAGACCAATTTCAAAAAGCAAAAACAATTTGTCTCAAATGCATCTCATGAGCTTAAAACCCCCTTAACGGTAATTGAAAGTTATGCCAGTCTTCTAAAGCGAAGAGGACAAAAGGAGCCTGAGCTATTTAATGAGTCGATTGAAGCAATTCTTTCAGAGTCTATCCGTATGAGAGAAATGACTGAGCAATTATTACTGCTGGCAAAACATCATGAACAATGGAATTTAAAGCTTTCCAATGTGAACTTAATGGATCTTATTAAGCAAACAGCCAAGGGTTTTCAAAATGCGTATAACCGAGAAATAATCATTGAAGGTGATCATGTAAATTCTCTGGAAGTTGAAACAGACCAGCAAAAGCTAAAACAGCTTCTATTCATTTTTCTTGATAATGCAAGAAAATATAGTGAGTCTCCTATTACGATTTCTGTTGAGAACGAAAGGGAAAGAGTGATTATAAAAATTATTGACAAGGGAATGGGTATTCCTGAAGCTGATTTACGAAAGGTATTTGATCGTTTTTATAGAGTTGATAAGGCAAGAAGCCGTAAAAGCGGCGGTTCTGGGCTTGGTCTTTCGTTAGCAAAAGAAATTGCTGAGGCAATACATATACAGTTATCTCTTGATAGTAAAGAAGGTATTGGAACAATCGTGAATCTGTATATAAAAAAATAATAAATTTCCTTTTTCTCATCTTATTCTCATTTTCATATAGGAAAATAGAGGGATGAAAAGGTGGGGGGTGACATGATTGAATAACAAACGAGTGCTATGGATATCCATCGTTTTATTAGCTCTTTTAATAATATTTATAGGTTTTAAAGCATTTGGACCTCGGCTGTCTACTTCAGCTGAAACTCTTTCCCAAGAAAAAGCGAAAGCTTTAATGGAAGAAAGATACAATGGAGTTGTGACTGATATTGGGATGGAGAATAATCACTATGTAATGGAAATGGATCGGAACAAAACGAACTATGAAATAATATTAGATGCGGGGAGTGGAGAAGTCATCTCCTTTACTAAAAAAGTCGCATCAGCAAACATAGGGAATAGCGTAAAGGAAGAAACTTCAGACTCAACACAGACCAAGTCTTTAACAGAAAATGAAATTAAAAAAAATCTTCTTTCGGAGTTTCCTGGTGAGATTGCTTTATTTATTAAAATAAATGAACAAGGAAGAGAGTTATACAAAGTAATCATACAGGGAAAAGAAAAGAAAACAATCTTAAAGGCTGACACGGTTACAGGAAGTATCGTTTTTCAAAAATCCGAAAAAGAAGCAAAAGTAATTATTACCGAAGATGAAGCTAAACAAATTGCATTAAAACATGTAAAGGGACAAATCGATGATGTTGATTTAGAAACAGATAATGATTTAAGCTATTACCTCGTTGAAATAGACACACCTGATGAACGGGAAGCGACAGTCCAAATTCATGCTTTAACAGGGGAAGTATTGTCGATAACATGGGATGACTAAGATTCAATTAGCAATTCTCATCAATTTTTAATCTTCCTATTCTTTTTCTCTAATATTGCAGGTCTATATTGTAGATGTACAGGGAAAAGAATAAAGGAGGAAATAATAATGAAACATAAATTAATAATTGGAGCGGTTTCTGCAGCTGTTATTCTTGGAGGGGCAGTAGCTGCTGGAGCTGCAAAAAATGATTTGCCAAAGGTAGAAATGCAAACTAACAGTCAAAAAACAATAACTCACGATGAAGCCATTAAAATTGCTCTATCAAAGGCTGTCGGCCAAGTAGAGAGTGTGGAATTAGAAAATGGAAATGGAAAGCAATTCTTCGAAGTTGATATAAAAGGAAAGACTAAGGATGTAGAAGTTCGCATTGATGCTCAAACAGGGAAAGTGCTTTCAGTAAAAGCAGATGCCGATGATAGTGATGATTTTGAGAAGGGAGCTTCAGTTATTCAAAAAAATTACTTGTCCGTACAAAAGGCAATTGAAATTGCCCAAAAAGAAGTAAATGGAAAAGTGATTGAAATCAAACTTGATGAAGACGACAATAAAATGATATATGAAATTGAACTGAAAACAAGCAAAGGTGAAGCCGAACTTGAGCTTGATGCGGTTACAGGTAAAGTACTGGATATTGAATATGATCATGCCGATGATGATAACGATAAGTAAAGCAGGGAGCGGGGGATTCGATCTTCCGCTTTTTTGTTATAATTCAAGACACATCATTCCGCCTGTTTTTTCATAGATTGTGATAAGAACAAAAAGGGGGAATGGCTATGATGGAAGAGGATCGAAAGCAGCTGCATTATGCGATCGAAGAAATTACGGAAATCGCAAAAGGTTTTGGCCTCGACTTTTACCCGATGCGTTATGAAATATGCCCGGCAGATATTATTTATACATTTGGTGCTTATGGAATGCCAACCCGTTTTTCTCACTGGAGCTTTGGAAAGCAATTTTATAAAATGAAGCTTCATTATGATTTGGGGCTCTCCAAAATTTACGAGCTCGTTATAAACTCTAATCCATGCTATGCCTTTTTGCTCGACTCCAACTCATTAATTCAAAACAAATTGATCGTTGCCCATGTACTGGCACACTGTGATTTTTTCAAAAATAATGTTCGTTTCCAAAATACAAAGAGAGATATGGTTGAAAGTATGGCGGCAACTGCGGAACGAATTAGACAATATGAAATACTGCATGGAAAAAAAGCAGTCGAAACCTTCTTAGATGCAGTCCTCGCTATTGAAGAGCATATTGATCCTTCATTAATGAGGCCAAAGCTAGCGTGGAATTTAGATGAACAAGAATATGAAGATGAAGAACAAACCCTATCCACGCCATATGATGATTTATGGGGTTTAGATGAAAAGAATCGAAGAAAGCCTGACCCAATAAAAAGGAAGAAAAAATTCCCTCCACAGCCTGAAAAGGATTTATTACTCTTTATTGAAAGCTATAGTCGAGAGCTTTCTGATTGGCAGCGTGATATTCTAACGATGATGCGGGAAGAAATGCTCTACTTCTGGCCTCAACTCGAAACAAAAATCATGAATGAAGGCTGGGCATCGTATTGGCATCAGCGGATTCTTAGAGAAATGGATCTAACAAGTGCTGAGGCATTGGAGTTTGCAAAGCTAAATGCGGGAGTTGTTCAGCCATCTCGCACGAGCATTAACCCCTATTACCTTGGTTTAAAAATCTTTGAAGATATCGAAGAAAGATATAATGATCCAACAGATGAAATGAAGAAGCGCGGAGTACAGCCAGGATCTGGGCGAGAAAAAATGTTCGAGGTTCGTGAAATTGAATCCGATATTTCTTTCCTTCGCAACTATTTAACAAAGGATTTAGTAATGAGAGAAGATATGTACCTTTTCCAAAAGCAAGGGAAGGATTATAAAGTAGTTGATAAACAATGGGAGAATGTTCGGGATCAGCTCGTAAGTATGCGTGTGAACGGAGGATTCCCTTATTTAACAGTAAATGATGGGGATTATTTGAAAAATGGTGAGCTTTACTTAAAGCACGGGTTTGAAGGTATCGAACTTGACCTGAAATATTTGGAAAAGGTGCTGCCGTATGTTCATCAGCTTTGGGGAAGAAGTGTCCACATGGAAACAATTGTAGAAGGAAAAAATATGCTGTTTACGTATGATGGGAAAGGGATTCATCGAAAGTATTTATAATTTAATCTAAATACATGAGAACGGCAAGCTGAGATGCTTGCCGTTCTATTTGAGATAATTATTGACATAAATAACATTAGGTATTAAAATTATCTTTAATTCAAGATATTTTAATTAAATATAATTGCACTGTATTTAATTGATTAGAAAGTAAAAATAGATGCTTATGATCACAATAAATAAAGAAATGAGAGAATGAAGAAAACCACTCGGGACTGTTATACAGGGCTGGAATATGTCCCCTATTTATAAATCGAAAGTATATTTCATTTAAAAGAAAAGGGAGTGAGAAAATTGAAGAAAAAAACTATGGGCATTCACCATATAACTGCAATCGTAGGTAATCCCCAGGAAAATGTAGATTTTTATGCTGGAATTTTAGGTTTACGCTTAGTTAAACAAACAGTTAACTTTGATGACCCAGGCACATATCATCTGTATTTTGGTAATGAAGCTGGTCAGCCTGGAACAATCATTACGTTTTTTCCATGGACGAATGCCTACAAAGGAAAAATCGGAGCAGGCCAAGTTGGAGTTACATCCTATGCTGTGCCAATCGGTGCCATAGTGTTCTGGGAACAAAGATTGAATAAGTTTAATGTTTCCTACACTAAAACAGAGCGTTTTGGAGAGCAGGCATTGGCATTTGAGGATCCACATGGTCTACGTTTAGAAATTGTTGAGCGAGAGGAAGGGGAGGTTAACTTCTGGACATTTGGCGATGTAACCCCTGAAGTTGCGATTAAAGGTTTTGGGGGAGCTACTCTATTATCTGCTGAGCCAAACAAAACTGCTGAATTATTGGAAAAGATTATGGGATTAGACCTTGTTGGCAAAGAAGGAGATTATATTCGTTATCGCTCTTCAGCCGATATTGGAAATGTAATTGATCTAAAAGTAAATTCAAATGGACCCGGACAAATGGGTGTAGGAACGGTACATCATATTGCCTGGAGAGCTAGTGATGATCAGGACCAATTAGATTGGCAAAAATATGTTTCTGATTATGGATATGGTGTGACATCAGTACGTGATCGTAATTATTTTAATGCCATATACTTCAGAGAACATGGCGAGATTCTTTTTGAAATTGCCACTGATCCCCCTGGATTTGCACATGATGAATCACAAAATACAATGGGAGAGAAATTAATGCTGCCAAGCCAATATGAGCAATTTAGAGGACAGATTGAGAGAGAGTTATTACCAATTGAAGTGCGTGAACTTGACTAGTTTTTAGGAAACAGATTTATTTGCATGGCAAGTACTCTTTATTGCAGTAATATAGGCACAATTTCTAATATGTCTTTACAATTCTCTTAAGAATAGGGATGATACGGTTGCTTAAAACAGCAGGGATTCATCATATAACAGCAATGGTAAATGATGCCCAAAGGAATATTGATTTTTATGCTGGGGTACTTGGTTTAAGACTCGTGAAAAAAACTGTAAATTTTGATCGTCCGGAAGTATATCATCTTTATTTTGGAAATGAAACAGGTAATCCGGGAACAGTCATTACTCTCTTTCCATGGGAAAAGCAGTTAAAAGGACGAATCGGTACTGGTCAGGTTGGTGTGACAAGTTACATGGTTCCGATAGGATCTATTGAATTTTGGAAAGCTCGCTTGGATCAATTTGGTATTGATTATCGTTTATCCTTCCGCTTTGGAGAAGAGTATTTGACATTCAGCGATCCAGACGGTCTGCAAATAGAATTAACAGAACGAAATGATGGGTTAAATAATCATTGGAATGTTGGAGGCATCCTTCCCGACTATGCGATTAAAGGATTTAGCGGTGCAACATTAATCTCAACACAGCCTCATAAAACAGCAGATGTATTGGAAAATATTTTAGGTCTTCAGTGCTTAGGTGACGAAGATGGAATTCTTAGATTTAAATCTGATGTACAGCATGGAAATACAGTAGATATTAAATTAACACCATCGGTTAGGGGACTTATGGGAGCAGGAACTGTTCATCATATAGCATGGAGGGCAAGTGATGAGGATGAGCTTAATAGGTGGAAATTATCTCTTCAAGAAAAAGAATTTTATCCGACTGAAGTTCTTAATCGTAAATATTTCCAGTCCATTTATTTTCATGAAAAAGGCGGCATTCTTTTTGAGATAGCGACAGATCAGCCTGGTTTTACAGTGGATGAACCGGTTAACAGGTTAGGTGAAAAATTGATGCTGCCGTCGTGGTTAGAATCAAAAAGGGGAGAGTTGGAAGAGACCTTACCGAATGTAGAGGTTCGTAATATGGAGGATGATAAAAATGAAACATATTTTTAACAAAGGCAAAGATCTAACAAAGCCAACGTTTCTGCTATTACATGGAACTGGGGGAAATGAATTAGATTTGTTGCCTTTAGCAGGAAGAATCGATGGGGAAGCCTCGGTATTAACCGTTCGAGGGAATGTACTGGAAAATGGAATGCCGAGATTTTTCCGTAGAGTTGCAGAAGGAGTGTTTGATGAAGCCGATTTGATTTTTCGAACGACTGAATTAAATCAGTTCCTTGATGAAGCAGCACAAGAGTACGGATTTGATCGTGATAATATAATAGCAATTGGCTATTCAAATGGGGCTAATATAGCGGCTAGTTTATTATTTCACTATAAAAATGCTTTAAAGGGTGCAATTCTTCATCATCCAATGGTTCCAAGAAAAGGAATAGAGCTTCCGGTCTTATTAGGTAAGGAAGTGTTTATTGCTGCAGGAACGAATGACCCGATTTGTCCTCCTGAGGAATCTGAGGAATTGAAATCATTACTTGAGGAAGCTAATGCAAGCGTTTCTATTTATTGGGGAAATAGAGGACATCAACTGACTATTGAAGAGGTAGAAGCAGCTGCGCTATGGTATAAAGAAAGATATGTCAGGTAACCGGAAGTCAAAAAAGGTTCACCGCTCAAAAGACGAATTAGACTTTTAAAAAGGCTAATTTCTAAAAGATTGTAGTTTTTTTTCATTATTGAAAGCTAGAGTGGATTGGAGCGAAAGGCACTTGACTCCTGCGGGAAATAGAGGAAAGGTCGAGACCCCGCAGACGGAACGGCGAGGAGGCTCGACTTCCTCCCCGCGGAAAGGAAGTGCCTGTAGCGGAAAGGAACGGTCCACGGGTTAGTCTAAAAAACAAAGTTTACGAATACAACCTTTTAAAACAACGGCATAGAATGTACCGTTGTTTTTTTGCACTGAATATTTCTGATGAACACTGGAAAAATACACATGAGGTGAAAGTATGAAGAAGTTACGATTTATTCTTAGTATCTTAACCATTCTGTTTTTTTCAGTGAACATAAACACAGCTCTAGCATTAAACTCTGACAAGCAAGCAGTTGACTGTGCACAGAAGAAAGATATGAGAAATAAAGCATATAATGAAGCAGTCATGAAAGATATCTTTTCAAGCTTTGGACATAAGTATGAAGAGATTATTGATCAAAGTATGTATTTGAATTTTATCGATCTAATGAAATATAGCGTCATTACAGGAAAACGGGATGTACAAATGGAAAGCTTAAAAGACCATATGGGCGGAGATTCGAATGGGGAAAAAAGAATTTACTTCTTCCATGGCAATCCCGAAGCCGCATATATTTTCTATAAAAATTTAGATCATCAAAATATTGCTATTCAATTAGAACGCAGCAATAATGAATGGGTTGTTAAGGACAAAAAAATCAAAAAGGGTAAAAAAATCCCGTTTATACGAGAAAAGTGTGAGGATGATTATTTCATGAAACGGATGTTTAATAATCTATATCAAAAATAAAGGTGCCGTATTTGGCACCTTTTCTCCATCAATGAATCGATTTTTTCTTAAATCGGCCACCGCGCACTTCAGTAATATTGGCAATGGCTAAAAATGCTTGAGGATCAAGCTCTTCGACGATTGTTTTTAATTTTGCTTCTTCAAGTCGTGTAATTACACAGAAAATGACCTTCTTATCATCTCCAGTGTAAGCACCTTCACCGTTTAAATACGTCACTCCACGGCCAAGTCTAGCAAGGATTGCATCCCCAACAATTTTATGATTCTCCGAAATGATCCAGACTGATTTCGATTCATCCAAACCTTGGATCACGATGTCAATCGTTTTATATGCAATAAAATAGGCAAGAACTGAATACATGGCTCGATTCCAGCCAAATACAAATCCAGCAGACGTGAAAATAAATAGATTAAAGAACATTACAATTTCCCCAACTGAAAAAGGAAGCTTCTTATTAACAATAATAGCTAGTATCTCTGTTCCATCTAGAGATCCGCCATATCGGATGACGATTCCTACACCTGCGCCTAAAATAATACCGCCAAAAACGGTTGCCAGCAGGGGATCAGTCGTAAAAACTGGAACATCATGAAGAAGTGCGGTTGAAACAGAAAGAACAGTAATTCCTAATAAAGTGGACAAAGCGAAGGTTTTACCAATCTGTTTGTAACCTATATAGAAAAAGGGGATATTTAAGATGAAGATAAATAAACCTAATTTCATGCCGGTTAAATGTGAAAGGATGATCGAGATACCAGTAATTCCTCCATCCAAAATTTTATTTGGAACGAGAAATTCTTCAATTCCTACCCCCATAAGGACAGAACCAAAACAAATAAAGAAAATAATTTTTACTAATTTAGTTTTTGACAAGCCTTTATGTACAGCGGCTTGAACTCCAATATTTTCTGTCGAATCAATCATATAGTTTCCCCCAATTACTTTGTTGGATTCTAGTATTAAGTCATAGCATGAGCTGTCAATACAGTTAATTATAACATTCTTCGACTTATTTCTGTGAAATGCAGCTTGAAAAAGTTCGAAAGTCTTCCATATTATATGGAAATTACTCAAATGAAGGAACATGAAGGGAAAAATTCACCGAAGGGATCTGTAAAATACAGAAGATATTTATTTTATTATGTAAAAAATATGCAAAATATATATGTTAGATTCTAAGGAATAATGCATATAGAAATGTAAATGCGAAAAAAAACTGCCATATTTACACGGCAGCCAATTGGGGTATGATTAGTCCTTTATATCTTCTTTAATTTTTTTCATTAATGATCTTTTTTCTTCACGGAGTTTTTCTCTATCAATCATTAAGCTTTCTTTTATTTCTCTAAAGGATTTTCCTTCCTTTTTCATTTGAATTAATTCTTCTAAGTTTTTATTGCTAACCTTTGCCATAGCTGCACCCATTACGATAAAACGTAAGGGGATGCCGTCATTCACCCATTGCTCAATATCTTTTTCCTTTTTACCGGAGTACTCTGCTACATTTTCGATGACTTCTTCTTTATGCTCCTGGAGAAATTTTTCCTTGTGCTCACACATTTCTTTTCTAAGTTTTTTCATATCTAACCCGTAATGCTCAGCGGTTTTGTCCCATGACGAGTCATTTTTCTTATAAACGTTTAGAACATCATCAACCTTATTGTTTGTATATTTTGCAATATGTGCAGCCTTTAAAATCTCCTTTTTGGAAAATCCTTGATCTAACAGACGTTCCATATCTTGTTCACTAATAAACTGGTGGTGATGCTTTCCTTCATGTTGCGGATTTACTTCTGCATATGTAATGTGGGATGCTTGAACAAGCAGGAAACCGGCTACCATTACCCCGATTATCCATTTTCTTAATAAATTTCTTTTCATTCTTACGCACTCCTTTATCATTTATTCGTTTATATGCTTAGCATGTCCATAAATTATAAATGAATGTGGTAAAAAATGGACTGAAGGGTAAAAACGAAGGTATTAAGATATATTTATTGTAAAATAGGAGAAGATTCGATTACATTTAAGAAAAAAGTATTTAATATCGGTAGGTGCATTTTAAATGAGGATTCTCGTTGTTGAAGATAATGAAAGTGTTTGTTCTATGCTAGAGATGTTCTTTATGAAGGAGGGGTATGAAGGAGTTTTTGTTCATAATGGACAAGATGGCTTTGATCGATTTAATAAAGAAAAATGGGATTTAATTATTGTAGATTGGATGCTTCCAATAATGGACGGTGTCACGCTTTGCAGAAAAATTCGTGAGCTTAGCGGGGTGCCAATTATTATGCTGACTGCAAAAGATAGTGATTCTGATCAAGTCCTCGGCCTTGAAATGGGTGCTGATGATTATGTCACTAAGCCTTTTAGCCCGCTTGCCCTAATGGCAAGAATTAAGGCTGTAACGAGACGCTATCAAACAGATATCTTTGAGAATAAAGAAGAAGGGGATGTGATTACGAGTCAGTATTTTAGAATTAGCAAGGATTCACGCGAGGTTTATTTTAATGGGCTTCCTCTTCAAAATTTAACTCCAAAGGAATTTGACTTGCTCTATTATTTTGTGAAAAATCCAAAGCAAGTATTTTCACGGGAGCAGCTATTAGATCGAGTATGGGGCTATCAATTTTATGGAGATGAACGAACAGTAGACGTTCATATTAAACGATTAAGAAAAAAAATCGGTACCCCAGATCAGCCATTTATTCAAACCGTTTGGGGAATAGGCTATAAATTTGATGAAACGGTTGCTCGTAATGAGGATTAAGTTTTTTTACCAGCTGTTAATTAGCCATATTAGTATCCTAATACTAGCTTTTCTTATTTTGAGTGTGTCCTTTTCACACTTTGTTGAGAGCTATATTTTTCAAAATAAGGTTGAAGAGCTTGAAGGATATGGAGAGCAAATCTTAACGGATTTAACAGTAAGAATTGAGGGGGATGAACAATTCCTTAATGAATATAGTCAGCTGTTAAATACGAGGCATATTAAATATATTCTTTTTAACTATGATGGGAAGGTCGTTTATCCCAAATTGCAAAGCTCTCCATTAATTCAATTAACAGAATCAGAATGGGCTGAAATCTCTAAAGGGAATACAGTTTCCGTTAAACATGATATTAAACGTTTTGGTCAGGAAGTTTCACTTGTAGCTGTCCCATATATGCATGGTGAACATTTAGGCGGGGGGATTCTCTTGCTCGCCCCTATCACTGGAACAATGAAAATGATCAGTCAATTAAACAAGTTTTTATTGTATACAATTGTGATATCTTTGTCGGCTTCTATCCTGATCAGTCTTGTATTTTCAAAAAGTTTGATTAAACGCATTAAAGATATTCGTAATGCGACTTCCATGATTTCTGCAGGGAATTATAATGTTCATGTTCCTGAATCATCGATAGATGAGATCGGACAGTTGGCTAGAGATTTTAATCATATGGCAGCCAAATTGAAGGAATCACATGAAGAAATTGAAAGACTTGAAAACAGGCGGAGAAAATTTATTGCAGATGTATCACATGAGATGAGAACGCCGCTAACAACCATTAGCGGTCTAGCGGAAGGAATAAAAAATCACTTAATACCTGAAGAGGGTATTGAACAGGGCATGAACCTTATTGATCGTGAAGCAAAACGACTTATTCGTCTTGTTAACGAAAATTTAGATTATGAAAAAATCCGTTCAAACCAGCTAAAGCTAAATAAGGTAGAAATCAATCTATTGGAAGTGCTTGAAATAGTTAAAGAACAGCTGATCATGCAAGCTGAGCAGAAAAAAAATCATTTAGAAATTTATTGCGATGAACGAATTAATGTGATTGCAGATTATGATCGGCTCATCCAAATTCTCATAAATATTGTAAAAAATAGCAATCAATTTACGGAAAACGGAAAAATATATTTAACAGGCTATGAGAAAGAAAATGAAACGGTGATTGAAATAGAGGACACAGGGATTGGAATTGACCCGGATGAAATTGAAGCGATTTGGCACCGCTTTTATAAAGCAGATGTTTCAAGAACAGGTGAGGCATTTGGTGAATTTGGCATCGGTTTGTCAATCGTAAAGCAGCTCGTACAGCTTCATAGCGGACGAATAGAAGTAAGCAGTAAAAAGGGAATCGGAACAAAATTCACTATTTACTTTCCGAAAAACAATTAAAAATCGGGTCAGCTCCTTTTCAGGGGCTGACCCGATTCATTTTGAGAACTGGCTAGCTCCAGCGCCTACCCCCTCGAGGTCACAAGCCGTTCCTCCCAGAAAGGTAAAGAACACCTTTCCGTGAGGACCGTCTTGTGCTTGTCGGGGGTGAGCAAGGCGCTTGCGCTTTTCTTGTCTTATACAACTTGTGATTCAGTTAATGGAAGTGTCTGTGGTTGTTCATTTTCATTAAGCTTTGTCACTTCAATATACTTAATGTGATGTTCTTCCATGTCAATGATCTTAAAGGCATAGGAATCTAAGCAAATGACGTCACCTTGCTTGGCTTCGTAATTTTCTGTAAGAATCCATCCGCCAATCGTATCAACATCTTCATCATTAATATCAATATTCAGCAGTTCGCTTACTTCACTGACAAGTGTTTTAGAGTCGATAATATAGTGCTCATCGTTAATCTTTCGAATTTCTGGCACTTCATCCATATCGAATTCATCGCGAATTTCACCAACGATTTCTTCGATAATATCTTCAACCGTTACAAGCCCGGAGGTACCACCATATTCATCCATGAGGATCGCCATATGAATTCTTTCCTTCTGCATTTTAAGAAGCAGATCATGAATTGGAATTGTATCAATAACGCGAATAATTGGACGAGTATAAGCTTCGAGCTTATTTGAAGTCAACTGTTTGTTTTTAATCAGATCAGTCATAACTTCTTTAATATTAACTAAACCAATAATATGGTCTTTATCGCCATCAATAATTGGATAGCGTGTAAATTTCTCTTCATAAACCGTTTGCAAAAAGCTTTCAAGCGTGTCATCTTTTGAGAATGAAACAATCTCGGTCCGTGGAACCATAATTTCTTTCGCAATCCGGTCATCAAAATCAAAGATTTTATTTACATACTTAAACTCAGATTGGTTGATTTCGCCACTTTCATAGCTTTCAGATAAAATGATGCGAAGTTCTTCTTCAGAATGGGCTAATTCGTGTTCAGAAACAGGCTTTAATCCAAATAACCCAGAAAATAGGCGAGCTGATCCATTTAATGCCCAAATAGCCGGATACATGATCTTATAGAATAAGATTAATGGACGGGCAGTCAACAATGTAACTTTTTCTGCCTTTTGAATTGCTAGAGTTTTTGGCGCCAATTCCCCGACAACAACGTGTAGGAAGGTAATGATCCCAAAGGCAATTCCAACCGAAATAATATGTGATGCTGAACTTGGCACATGTAAGCTATTAAAAACGGGGCGAAGCATATGGGCAATTGTTGGTTCTCCAAGCCAACCGATTCCAAGAGCCGTAATGGTTATCCCTAATTGGCATGCTGACAAATATTCATCCAAATTGCTAATCACTTTTTTTGCTGGGATTGCACTTTTATTTCCTTCTTCGATTAATTGATCAATTCTTGAACTTCTTATCTTAACGATGGCAAATTCTGAAGCAACAAAAAATGCCGTCAAAGCAATTAAAATGGCTATAATAACCAAGTTTAATATGTCCAAATAATTTCCTTATCCCGATTAGATTCGGGTAAGGAGTCACCTCCTGAAATAGTAGAAAATTGTTAACTTGTTAAGCTGACAAGAGATTTTATTAATGTATTGCCCTCAGTATTAAGCTTTTTTGAGAGGTCATCTTTTTGTTCTTCATCTAGACGGTTGATCAGTGGCAGCAATACAGCAATTTCATTATGAAGCTGCTTAATTTGCTGTGTAACTGCATCAATTTGTCTCTCAACATCCCTTGTATGCATAACAGTGTTTGATCTTAATTCTAGTTTTCTCTTAATCTCGTCTAATGGAATATGCATCGTTTTGCATTCTTCAATAAATCTTAAATCGGAAAGCACCTCTTCAGAATACATCCGATAATTGGATTTTGTTCGCTGTGCTACAATAAGCCCAATGTTTGTATAATAATCTATAGTACGTTTTGACACGTTTGCAAGCCTAGCTAATTCACCGATGCGATAAACTGCCCCATCCTATCACCCCATCAATAATTAATAAACTGCTGAGATTTTCGGGTTTAATTAACATTAAAGTCCAGCTTTTAAAAAATCTGGATCTGCAGCTGCATCTAATAAAAGTGAAAAAACCCATCTCTAACATTCTAGTACATTTAAAATTGAGTACAGCTCCCTAAGCTTATTATATGTTAGGGAAAACCATACAGTCAAACGTAACAGTTTAATAACATTTTATTACTTTAATTTATTTACAACATATCACAAATATGTATTTGAATTTTCAGAAAATAAATAAAAGAACAGACCGCAATTAGGAAACAAAGTAAACATTAGCGTTCCTAATGGTCTATTCATCAAAGTGCTGTTATTGATTTCTTCACTTCAATATAAAGAATATGATGACCTTCTATTTCTTTTATAATAAATTCATATCCATCATGCGCAATGCTGTCCCCTGGCTCAAGATCAAATTTTTGTGTAAGAATCCACCCTCCGATTGTATCTACTTCTTCCTCGTTGATATTAGTTCCTAATAAATCATTCGTTTCAGATATAAGAAGCTTAGCATCCAATATATAATGATCCTTGTCCAGCTTTTGGACGAAAGGAAGCTCATCGGTATCAAACTCATCACGAATTTCACCGACAATCTCCTCAAGAATATCCTCGGCTGTAACCAAACCTGCTGTTCCGCCATACTCATCAAAAAGGATTGCCATATGAGTCCTTTCTTTCTGCATTTTTAACAGCAGGTCATGAATGGGAACCGTTTCAATGACTTTAATAACTGGCTTAATGTATTGCACGACTGTTTTTTCTTCTTGGCATTTATTGCGAATACAGTCAGTTAAAATTTCTTTGACATTAATAAGGCCGAGAATGGTGTCTTTATCACCTCCAGTAACCGGATATCTTGTGTATCGTTCATTCATAATGATGTCCAGTACTTCAGAAAGAGTGGCATTTTCATCAATGCTTACGATTTCAGTACGAGGAACCATAATTTCCTTAGCAATTCGATTATCAAATTCAAAAATATTATTTACATATTTATATTCTGACTGATTAATTTCTCCACTTTTCAAGCTTTCCGAAAGAATAATTCGCAGCTCCTCTTCAGAGTGTGCTATTTCATGTTCTGAAACAGGCTTTAAGCCAAACAGACTCGAAACAAATCTTGCTGAGTGATTTAATGCCCATATAAATGGAAACATGATTTTGTAAAACCAAATTAGCGGCTTTGAAAAACTCAATGTAATAGCTTCTGCTTTTTGGATGGCAAATGTCTTTGGAGCCAATTCGCCAATAACGACGTGTAAGAAGGTAACAAGAGAGAACGCTATAATAAACGATATGATATTTGTAAGAGACGTTTGTAAATTGAGCTTTACAAAGATTGGATGAAGCAAGCTTTCAATTGTTGGTTCACCAAGCCAGCCCAGCCCTAAAGCAGTTATAGTAATTCCAAGCTGACAAGCAGATAAGTATTCATCAAGATTGGAGGTTACTTTTTTTGCAGCTTGAGCCTTTGGATTCCCTTCCGCAATCAATTGGTCAATTCGGGAAGAGCGAACTTTAACCATAGCGAATTCGGAAGCAACAAAAAAAGCTGTTAGTGCAATTAATAAAAATAGAAGAAAAAGATTAAGCAGCATAAAATAGGTCCCTACAATATGTAAGGAGCGTTCACCTCCTTTGAAATTTACTTTTCCCGAAACGAACTATATTTATTAGAAAAAGGAGCCATTCTAGATATATACCTATATGTACAATGAAAATAAACATATCATCGTGCTTTACTATCTTTTTGAAATAAATAAAAGATTTTGCAAATTTCTTTGACAGTAATCGAAAGTATAGAATAAACTAATATTCAAATATACATTTGAATGTTGGTGAGAAATGAATACAGAACAGGATGTTTGTGAAATTACTTGCGTGGATGAGGAGAAGGTGGAGCGGTTAAAAATAAAGATAACCGATCAGAATACAAAAGATGTAACGAAAATTTTCAAGGCTCTTGCTGATGTTACTCGTATAAAGATTGCATATGCATTAGTCCTAGAGGAGCCTTTATGTGTATGTGATATGGCTAATATTGCTGGATGTTCTATTGCATCTGCATCACATCATTTGCGAACACTTAGAAAACTTGGCCTCGCTAAGTATGAGAAAAAAGGCAAGCTAGTCTATTATTCGCTAGATGATGATCATGTCCGCCAGCTCATCAAAATTGCATTTATCCATCAAAAGGAGGTGGCTTTGCGTGGAACAGGCAATCGAAAAGGAATCGAATAAGACTGTTTACCGTGTTCAAGGATTTTCTTGAATTAGCTGCGCCCAAAAGTTCGAAAAGAACGTTAAGCACCTGGATGGTGTGATTGATGCGAATGTTAATTTTGGAGCTTCGAAGCTAACGGTTTATGGTGAAACAACAATACAAAAGCTTGAAGAGGCAGGTGCCTTTGAAGGTATTAAGCTTATTCCTGAGAAAGAAAAGGTGGAATTTGTAAAAGTCCCTTTTTATAAAAAGAATTGGAATGTGCTGCTTGCATGTGTTTTCCTTTTAGCTGGCTGGCTAATTCAATCTAATTATGGAGAAGGATATATCGGGTCTGTTATCCCATATGCTTTATCCATAATTATTGGCGGCTTCAACCTTTTTAAGACAGGAATACAAAATCTCTTCAGACTGCAATTCGATATGCGAACATTAATGACGATAGCGATTATCGGCGCAGCACTTATTGGAGAGTGGGGAGAAGGGGCAACTGTTGTTATTCTATTTGCGATTAGTGAGGTGCTTGAGGCTTACTCCATGGATAAAGCTAGAGCATCGATAGGAACGCTGATGAATATTGCCCCGAAGGAAGCACAGATCAAACGATACGGAAGGGAAATGTTCATCCCTGTGGAGGATATTCTTATTGGGGATATTATGATCGTAAAGCCGGGGCAAAAAATTGCGATGGATGGAACAGTTCTAACCGGAACTTCGACTGTTGATCAGGCTCCGATTACAGGAGAGTCCATTCCTGTTAACAAATCGATTGGTGATGAAGTATTTGCCGGCACGTTAAATGTTGAAGGACTACTAGAAATTACAGTAACAAAAACGATAGAGGATACGACACTTGCAAAGATTATTCATCTTGTTGAAGAAGCCCAGGGAGAACGAGCTCCATCCCAGGCGTTTGTCGATAAGTTCGCTAAATATTACACGCCTGTCATCATACTGATTGCCTTCCTAGTCGCAATTATTCCTCCGTTATTATTCAATGGAAATTGGGATAAGTGGATTTATCAAGGCTTAGCAGTTTTAGTCGTCGGCTGTCCTTGTGCACTTGTTATTTCAACGCCAGTATCAATTGTGACAGCAATAGGAAATGCCGCGAGAAACGGTGTTCTTATTAAAGGCGGTATTCATTTAGAAGAGGCGGGAGCATTAAGAGCGATTGCTTTTGATAAAACTGGCACATTAACTAAAGGAATTCCAGCAGTTACAGAAATCCTCACGTACCATCATGCGGGAAAAGGAGAGCTATTGAGGGTTGCAGCCGCATTAGAGAAAGGCTCTCAGCACCCACTTGCAAAAGCGATCATGAATAGGGCTGACCAGGAGGAAATTTCTTATAAAAGCATTGAAGTGTTTGATTTTACTTCAATAACAGGAAAAGGAATTAAAGGTCAGATCGATGAAGTGAATTATCTGCTTGGCAGTCCAAGGCTATTTGACGGGCATCCTGACATTAAATCTGTTTCTGCTGACATTTCAAGATTAGAAAATGAAGGTAAGACGGTTGTGATACTAGGGAATGAGGATACAATGATCGGAATAGCTGCAATCTCTGATGAAATAAGGGAGAGCAGCAGAGGGGTCATTCGAAAACTTCACGAATTAGGTATTGAAGAAACAATTATGCTGACAGGCGACAATCATGGAACTGCCAATGCGGTAGCTGAGCATATTGGAGTCAAAAGTATCGCAGCTCAATTGCTTCCAGAGGATAAATTAACTTATATCCACGAGCTTCGTTCTAAATATGTGAATGTTGCTATGGTGGGGGACGGTGTGAACGATGCACCAGCACTTGCTGCTGCTACCGTCGGTATTGCAATGGGCGGTGCAGGGACAGACACTGCACTTGAAACCGCTGATATTGCCTTAATGAGTGATGATTTAACGAAACTGCCGTTTACTATAAAATTAAGCAGAAAAGCACTAACTATCATTAAACAGAATATTATTTTTTCGATTGGTATTAAGCTCCTGGCATTAATGCTTGTCGTTCCTGGCTGGCTCACCTTATGGATTGCCATATTTGCTGATATGGGGGCTACTCTAATTGTCACATTAAATGGTTTAAGACTGCTAAGAGTCAAGGGAACAAAATAATATGCAATTTTCTAAAAAATAAGTAGTTCCTATAAAATGGAGGAAATCTAAAAACGCAGCACAAATAACATAAGATTTCGTAGCATTGAATAACAAGTAAATAACAATATCAAAAGCTTGGGTTTTCCAAGCTTTTGTCTTTTTTATGCTTAAAGGAGAAGTTGTAAAAGTTCATTAGCGAGTTTGAAATAAGCGAAGAAATTTCTCTTAATTAGGAAATAGCACTGAAAATAGCTTAAAATAGACGGAAAGATTCCGACTATTGACTTGAAAAACGTGAAAATGAGTAATATTGCTTTGCTTAATCGGAAAACCTCCGCTTATATACCTCGAACCGAACTCTATTCTGCTGTCTAACCGGAAAATCTCCGTTTATTTTAATTATCTTTGGTTACTAAAAAAAAGACATCAATTACCTACTTAAGAAAAAAATCAACATAGTAAATACCAGATGAATTAACAAAGTAATTAGGACGTTGACATCAACAATTGTCAAGATATTTTTTAGTTTGCAATTTCGCTTGCTAAGTAAAGTTGTAAAATCTCATAATCGTTGATATATAAGAGGATAATAGGAAACCAAATCATATGCGATTTGGTCTGCTAATTAGCATATTATTTGGTATGTTTCTCCACCGAAACGGAACTACTTATCTAAAAGATTGTTGCTTTTTTCAATAATAAAATCACAAAGTGGATTGGAGCAGTATAAGAAAACAGCAAAATAAGAAGAAGGTCCTCTAAAATGGACCTTCTTCTATTTCCAATCCCGTGCAAGCATTCCGTAAACAACTAAATCATGATAATGATCATATAAAAATTCAACGTCTCGAATAATTCCTTCTTGAACAAATCCTAATCTCTCCGGAATAGCGCGGCTTTTCTTATTGCCGACTCCACAGCGAATTTCTATTCTATTTAAATTTAAATCTAAAAATGCATAATTTACGAGTGCTTGGACCGTCCTTGTCATGATTCCCTTACCTTCAAAGCCTTTACCAAGATAGTAGCCAATACTAGTCTGTCTATTATTCCAGTCAATGTTATGGAAGCCAATAGAACCAACAAGCTGGCCTTTATATCGGATGCCGGTATTAAACCCGTTATTATCTGCAAACTGTCTAAGCCAAATCGGAATAATCGCATGGTACTGAGCAGGGGAGGTCATATTATCCACCCAAGGGAGCCACTCTCTTAAATGATGTCTATTACTATCTACTAAATTGTAAAGCTCTTCAGAATGATGCAATTGAAATAGCTGAAGCTCAATGTCCTGATCAACTTTTAAGACGAACATGATAAAACTCCCCTTTTTTGGTAAATTGAGATTATTCCCCATTTTAATCTGAAAGTCTATAGAAGTACATAAGATTTTTCCAAAGGGGCAGGAGTTATACCTAATAAACAAAATACAAATGAACAAAAACCGACTCATATTGATAGAGTCAGCCTTGTCTACTTTTGGAGATTGGGAGGATAATGCTAAATACAGTTAAGTCTCCTTTTGTTTCACACGCTAGAGTTCCTTTATGTTTTTCAATAATTTCTTTACAAACAAATAATCCTAATCCAGTACCGAGTGATTTTGTTGTGACGAACGGCTCGAAGATTGATTTTACTAGATGTTGTGGTATTTTTGGTCCATTATTGGCTATTTCCAGCCTAATAAATGAATTCTCTTGGAAATGGCTTGATATTTTTATTAACGGTTCTGGTGAATATGCATGTAGGACATCGATCGCATTAAAAATAATATTAATGAAAACTTGACGAATTTCATCGGCATAGCCTAAAAGAAATATTTCATCATCTATATATTTCTCAACTTTTACCTTCCCGTCCAGAATACTAGGGTATAAGAAGACTAAAACTTCTTCAATGATTTCATTTAGTGAAAATCTGATTTTCTCTTTACCGATTAATTCCTTCTTTGAAAGTAAAAGAAATTGGGATATGCGAAAATTCAATTGCTCTAATTCAATTGAAATAATATCTAAATATTTCAATTCTGGATTCTCAGCTTTTAATAATTGAATGAAGCCTTGCACAGAGGTAAGCGGGTTTCGAAACTCGTGGATAAAACTAGATGTCATTTGCCCTAGCAGTGTTAGACGATCTTTATGACTCGTATCAATAAATTGAGTTTTCTCTTCTATAATTTGATTTTTGGCGTCACTATAATATGTAACTGAAAAATATAAAAACTGATCAAAACAAAATTGAACCTTCTGTGTATACTCCTTTAGTTCCTCCAAATCAAGATCCATCTTATCCAGGCTTTCTTGAAATATTGATCTTCCCAGATTGACGTTATACACAAATTCCCCAATATTAATGCCTGCCTTTAACCGTTGATCCGCTATGGAAATGGCAAATTTACGAATCATTTTTACTAAATCCTCTTCTTTGCTCGAAAAGCACTGAATAAGAAGATAAAACATTACTTCTCCATTTTCTTTCATTCGATCTTTAAAAGGATCATCTGTTGATACTTGAATATTTTCTTCCCATACATCTAACATATTTAGTTTTTCTTTGTACAGTATCTCAACAACCTGCTTACTGGATTTCGTTAACATTAGTCTCTCCATTCTTTATCAATAAAAATATCATCTACCATAGTTATATAAACTTCTACTTTTTTTGAGAATTTCCTTTGTCGAAATAAAACGAATAAAAAAACAGTTCTTCGAGACTACTCTTTCTTTGTCATAAAAGGGGAGATTGATCTAAAAATGAAAGATTTATGTATTTTTTAAAAAACCCTTTTCAGAGAGTTTTTTTATAAAGTATAATAAAGATAATCATTCTCAATTATAAAGGATCTGGTGTTTATTATGCTTGGAAATATGAAAAAAGGTGAAAAAGGCCGGATTGTAAATATATCTGATATTGATCGACTAGTGCAGCGCAGACTGCAGGACATGGGCTTTATTGAGGGGACGGAAGTTTGTGTTAAATGTGTTATGCCTTTTGGAGGCCCAGTCATGATTGAAGCTTGCGGGCAATGTGTTGGTATCCGCAAAAAGGAAGCAAGTCAAATAGCAGTGGAGAGATTATAATGGATATTGCATTAATCGGGAATCCAAATACCGGTAAGACCTCACTTTTTAATCATTTAACAGGCTCCTATGAATATGTCGGTAACTGGAGCGGGGTTACAGTAGAAAAAAAGGTAGGGGTACTAAAAAATAAAAAAGCAAAGCTAATTGATTTGCCCGGTATTTACACTTTAAATCCATTATCAAAGGATGAAGGTGTTGTAACGAAGTTTTTCTTATCAGAATCAGTAGATAAAATGCTAAATATATTAGATGCTTCTCAATTAGAAAGAAATTTGCATTTAACCATTCAGCTATTGGAGTTTGGCAAGCCGGCAGTGATCGGTCTTAATATGATGGATGTTGCCAAAAACAGGGGAATCCAAATTGATTCTGAACAGCTATCAAGAACTTTAGGAATTCCTGTTGTACAGATTACAGCTAGGACAGGAAAGGGATGTGATCACCTCGCTGATTTGGTTACAGGCGGAGTATCCCCTTACCCGAACAATCAGATTGTAGATTATGGCATCGAGTTAGAACAATCAATCAAAGAGTTGGCAGATCAAATTGAATTGAAGGGCGGAGATTTTTCTCGCTGGCTTGCTCTTCAATTGTTTGAAGGTAATCAGTATGTGAAGGAATATTTAGCAGGCTATATAGGCGATGAGGCACTTTCACATTTTGTTAGCGATGTAGAAAAGACAATATATACAAACTACAAAACAACTTTAGATCGTTTTATTTTTGAAAAAAGAAATACATTTATTCAAAAGGTCTTAAAGGAATCTAATATTACAAGAAGCGAAGAGAAGACACCGCTATCTGAAAAAATAGATGTTATTCTCACTAATAAATTCTTAGGTCTCCCTATCTTTTTATTATTTATGTATTTGTTGTTTATGCTCACATTTAATGGTCTTGGTACCCCATTATCTGACCTTTTAGACAGCTTCATAACAGGTGTATTTTCTGACAGTGTTGGACACTTGCTGCAATCTATCGGTGCGTCTGAATTTATTCAATCATTAATTCTTGATGGAATTGTTGCTGGAGTTGGAGGAGTACTTGTATTTGTACCGCAAATTTTTATCCTTTTCTTTTTCATTTCTTTCCTTGAAGATTCAGGTTATATGGCTAGAGTTGCATTAGTCATGGATCGAATAATGGAAGCAGTTGGACTAAACGGAAAGGCCTTTATTCCAATGATCATTGGTTTTGGCTGTAATGTTCCAGGAATTATGGCGGCAAGGACAATTGAAACACCTAAGGAAAGACTTCTGACAATATTGTTAACACCATTAATGTCCTGCTCAGCACGTTTGCCAATCTATGCACTTTTTATCGGCGCATTTTTTGCTAAAAATCAAGCTTTAGTTGTACTGTCTATTTATGTAATCGGTATTGCTGTTGCTCTTATTTTGGCAAAGATTTTTTCGTCAACGATTTTAAAAGGAGAGACATCAATATTTGTAATTGAACTTCCACCATATCGTCTTCCGCAATTTCGTACATTGTGGAGAAGTACTTGGGATAAAGGGAAGGGCTTCGTTAGAAAAGCAGGAACATTCATTTTTGCAGGCTCTGTTTTTATTTGGCTTTTATCCTATGCAGGACCTGGCGGATTAGCCGTTGATATGGATGATAGTTATTTAGCTTCCATTGGGGGTATTCTAGCACCGATATTTCAGCCGCTTGGGTTTGGTACTTGGCAGGCCGGTGCTTCATTAATTACTGGCTTTCTCGCAAAAGAAGCAATTATTTCAACGATGAATATCATTTATTTCGTTCCTGATGAGAGCAGCTTACAGGCTCTCTTATCCAATTATTTCACACCACTGTCAGCTTTTAGTTTCATGATTTTCATTCTATTGTATATTCCTTGTCTTGCTACAACAGCGACGATATACAAAGAAACTAGATCGAAGAAATGGACGGTTTTCTCGATTGTATATGCATTTGTTATAGCATATGTATTATCATTGATTATCTTTCATGGCGGCAAGCTGCTTGGATTTCATTAAACGGGGTGAGGGAAATGGTTATAAATATATTGATCGGACTTATTATTTTTGGATATGCAGGCTGGACCTTGTTTAAATTTATTAATAAATCGAAGCAAGGCAAATGCGCTAGCTGCGCAATAAAAAAATCATGTAAAAGCTCATGCAGTTCAGTCTACGATAACACCAATCATTCAATTGAACGATAATATTTTTTGAAACTGCTTTATTAAAAGCAGTTTTATTTTTATTTCATTTATGAATTCTTTCTTTTATAATGAAAGAGGCAGTGTAAAAATACACTTATATTAAAGGAATGAAGGCTACTTGACTCGTGAAGAAATAATTTATAAAGTTTCAGAGAAGCTGCGTCTTATCCGTACAGAAGCAGGATATACACAGGATAAAATGGCGGAGATAGTCGGTGTTTCGAAAAAAACCCTAGTACAGATCGAGAAGGGAAGAGTAGAAGCGGGCTGGTCTACAGTTGTGACTGTTTGCGCGCTATTTAGGGAAACGGAGACGGTCCGTTTTTTATTTGGGAATGAGCCTCTGGAGGTTTTGGAAACAATTGCGAGAGAAGGCATCGATTATCGAAAAGAAAAAACAATGGGCGGAAAAATTTGGTGGAGAGAAATTGAAAAGAGAAACGGTATATTGCTGCAGCAAAATTTGATTAGCCAGCATTTTCGCATAATTGATGAGGATCATTTTCGAATTTATAGTAGCTTTGATGAAGCTTCCTCAAGAGAGAGATTTGCCGAATTAATAATGGAAAAAAGCAGTTAAATAATGTAAAAGAAGGTGCAGCTTGATCCATAGGGCTGCCCTTTTTAATATTTATAATAAATTTGACCCTCATAAATGCCATCGTCTAATCGAATCCTTTTATAAATGACATTGTGATAGACATCTTAGATTGACAATTGGAGGAATTATGAGAAAGAAACAATCTGTTTTTAATAAATTCCTAAAACTATGGAAACAGAAGCATTTGACTCAAATTGCTATATTAACTGCATCAATTGCAGCATTAGCATTTTTGGGCTTTTTTTATTATTACGCTAGCAGAGCAAATATTCAATCATTAGAAGAAGGTTTTGCACAGTCGACAGTTATTTATGATGCCAATGGAGAAATTGCCAGCAAAATTTCAGCCAATAAAGTGGAAGGGGCATCCATCTCCGAAATACCAGAACATATGAAAAAAGCTGTGATTGCGATTGAAGATCATCGTTTTTACGAGCATAACGGTGTTAATTTCAAGAGTATTGGCAGAGCGTTTTTTCGCAATATAAAAGCGGGCGGAGTAGTTGAAGGTGGCAGTACGATTACACAGCAGTTAACGAAAAATGCATTATTATCATCGGAAAAAACATATAAACGTAAAATAGAAGAGTTCTTTTTGGCAAGGGAAATTGAAAAGGAATATACAAAAGATGAAATTCTGCAAATGTACTTAAATCAAATTTATTTTGGTGAAGGTGCATGGGGCATTAAGCGTGCAGCTATGAAGTATTATGGGAAGGATGTAAAGGATTTAACGATTAGTGAGTCTGCCCTATTAGCTGGATTAATTAAAGCTCCATCTGTTATTAATCCTTACAAAAATGAAAAAGCTGCACTTGAGAGGCGTGACATTGTTCTTTCAAAAATGAAAGAATATGGTTTTATTACAGAAAAACAGTGGGAAGAAGCGAAAAACGAGCAACTTGTTTTTGATGACAAAGGCGGAGACCCTTATAAAGGCAAATACCCATATTATGTTGATTTTGTTTTAGAGGAAGGGATGAAGAAATTCGGTCTATCTCTGGATGATTTATTAACAAAAGGGTATCACATCTATACAGAGCTTGATCCTTCAATGCAAAAGGGAGTAGAAGAAACGTATCAGAACGATTCGCTGTTTCCTCCTAGTTCGGATGATCGGCTAGTTCAAAGCGGGGCGATTCTAATTGATCCGAAAGACGGAGGCGTGCGGGCTTTGGTTGGAGGAAGGGGAGAGCATACACTACTTGGCCTCAACCGTGCTGTTCATCCCGTCGGCCAGCCAGGATCGACAATGAAGCCTATTGTTCCCTATACACCTGCTCTAGAGAACGGCTGGGATATTACAGATGAATTAAAGGATGAGAAGATGAAGTTTGGCGATTATGAGCCAAATAATTATAATTTCCAATTCCGAGGTAGAGTTCCAATGTATGAAGCGGTTAAGGATTCATTAAATATTCCTGCCGTCTGGCTTTTTAATGAAATCGGCATTGAAAAGGGAATTGACTCTGCCAAGAGGTTTGGTATCCCTGAGGACGCGATTAATCACAACCTCGCTCTTGCTCTTGGCGGAACAAGTAAAGGAGTTTCTCCTCTGAATATGGCTGAAGCCTATACGGTTTTTGCCAATCACGGTGAAAAATCTGATGCTCATGCTATTGTTAAAATCGTAGATTCTCATGGAAATACTGTTGGTAAATGGGAAGATAAGAAAACTCGGGTGACTACAAAAGAGGTAACAGATAAGATTACAACGATGCTGCTTGGCGTTGTAGAGCATGGATCTGGTAAGGCCGCGCAAATTCCCGGACGAGAGATAGCAGGTAAAACGGGTTCAACTCAAGTGCCAATTGAAGGAGTTAATGGGGTAAAGGATCAATGGTTTGTCGGTTACACCCCCCAGCTCGTTGGAGCAGTATGGGTAGGATATGACCGAACAGATAAAGATCATTATTTAACAACAACTGGAGGCGTAGGAACGGCACCCATTTTCAAAGATATTATGGCGAAGGCTTTGCTAAATCAAGAGGCTGTCTCCTTTGGGGTTCCGCATATAGACTCATTCATGGAAAAGAAAAAGCGGGAGGAGCAATTTGCTCCATTCAATAAAGGCTTTTTGAAAAATAATGATAAATTGCAAAAGAAAATAGAAAAAGAAAAGAAAAAATGGGAAAAGAAAATGAAGAAACATAAAGGAAAGAAACATGATTAGAGCAAAAAACTTGGCATTAAACGCCAAGTTTTTTTTATTTTTCCATACTTTTTTGGAAAAAAAATTTATAATATGAATGAACGAATTTTATTATCAAGCGTCTTATCTATAAAGCAGCTAACTTGCTGCATCTTATAAAAGTGAAGAAGCGGGATGATATGAAGGAGAGGAACCAGATCAGATGGAGGAGAAAGAGCTCATTTTAAGCGCAAAGTCTGGAGATAAACGCGCGCTTGCCTTGCTTTTTCAAAAAAATTATCCCTTTCTAGTTAAGTATTTAATTAAAGTAACGATGAATCCAGATATAGCTGAAGAGCTAGCTCAAGAAACAATGGCTAAATGTGTAGAAAAAATTCGGTTATATCAATTCAAATCAAAGTTTTCCTCTTGGCTGATTTCAATTGCTACTAATCTTTACATTGATCAGCAGCGAAGAAAGAAAAGAGAAAAAGCTTGGCAGCAAGAAGAGGGGCAATATCGGAAGTTGAAGTGGCATCTGGAGTCAAGGAATGAGGAATGGAACGATGCTCTATCTGCTTTAGGTAAATTATCAGATGATGTAAGGGTTCCTATCATTTTAAGGCATTATTATGGATATTCTTATGATGAGATTGGAGAGTTGCTGAAAATTTCCGCTGGTACGGTAAAGTCAAGAGTTCATAATGGAATCATGGCTGTCAGGAAGGAGCTGAAATTAAATGACTAATGAGAAAGACATAATAGATGATCAGGAATTAGATGAAGAATTTTTATTTACTATGAAGGAAATCCAGAGAGGTTTAGATACAGTTGATCAAGGTATTAATATGAATTCCCCAAATATAGAATGGTTTGAGAATTTAGTTGAGGAAGAAAAGCAAAAATTAAAAAAGAAACTTATTTTTGATGTATCCCTTTTTGCGATTGTAGCACTGCTTATTTTGAGTGGAATTCTCTTTGCTCTTTACAGTGTTCCAATGGTTTTCGTTGCGGTACAAGGGCTGGCTATTATCTTTATCATTGCACATGTATCTGTTCAGCATTTTAAAAAGGTGAAGGAAACATGAATGAAGAAATTTCAGTCCCAATACTTGTTTTAGTCGCAGTTATATTAATTAGTCAAAGTACCTTTCTGTTTATTAACGCGAGAAAACACGGCCATAACTACTGGCTATGGGGAATTCTTGGTTTAATACAGGCTCCTTCTCCTACTATTTTTTACCTTATTTTTGTGAGGAAAATATGGAAAAAGAAAAAAACAAAACATTAGGGGAATGATGATGTTTGGGAAATATTAAGCAATTCCTTCTTTTGCTCACTGTTATTAGTCAATTGCTTGGAATCGTAATGCTGTTCATAAATATTAAAATGGCGATATTGATATATGTTATTTATGGTGTTCTATTTATCATTATTATTATTATCTTAATAAATGAGAGACAGAAAGATAAAGAGGAGGAAAATAGAGATGATTATCGTAACTATTGATTCAGTGCCTGGAAAAGAAATTAAAGAATTAAAAGGATTTGTCCGTGGAGGCTGCATTCAGTCAAAACACATTGGTAAGGATATAATGGCTGGATTACGGACAATTGTCGGCGGAGAAATCAGTGAGTATACAGAAATGATGGATGAAGCAAGACAAAAGGCTATTGGCAGAATGGTCGATGATGCAAAATCAAAGGGTGCTAATGCAATTATTGGCATGAAACTTCAGTCATCTGCTGTTATGCAAAATGCATCGGAGATCATTGCTTATGGAACGGCTGTAATCGTGGAATAACCTATAAAAAGTTCAAAAATATGTCACTTTGTTGTCACGAATTGTTACTAACTCATAATAATCCTCTCCCTTTTTCTATGCTAATTTAAAAGTATAAACAGTTTTAGGGGGATGTAGGGATGGAACAGCTTTCAATTACATTAGTTATTGCGAGTATTATGGTATTAGGATATTTTATAGGTTATACGGTAGTAAAACACTAAAAACTGCTTGCTCATGCAAGTGGTTTTTTTTTGACCATAAAAGCTCGAAAATAGGGAATAGATTATAATGATGTATTTTTTATTTTGAAAAATGGAGGACGAAAGTGATGACCAATTTTCGGATTGAAAGAGATACACTTGGTGAAGTGAAGGTTCCAGCTGAAAAATATTGGGGAGCGCAGACGCAAAGAAGTAAAGAAAATTTCAAAATCGGGATTGAAAAAATGCCGATGGAGTTAATCTATGCATTTGCCAAAATAAAAAATGCGGCTGCGATCGTCAATAATCGGCTGGGAAAACTGTCCGATGAAAAAAAACAGGCAATTGTCCAGGCTGCAGATGAAATGACTCAAGGAAAATTTGATGAACATTTTCCACTAGTTGTATGGCAAACAGGAAGTGGTACTCAAACAAATATGAACGTTAATGAAGTGGTGGCAAGAAGAGCAAATGAATTACTCGGAACAACTGGTGAGCCTACTGTGAAAATACATCCGAATGACGATGTTAATATGTCACAAAGCTCGAATGACACGTTCCCAACTGCAATGCATATCGCAGCATATATTGAATTGGCTGAAAAGCTGCTTCCCGCACTTCGCAGTTTGAAAAAGACGATTAACGAAAAAGAAAAGGCATTCTCATCAATTGTTAAAATTGGAAGAACTCATTTGCAGGATGCAACGCCATTAACTCTAGGACAGGAAATAAGCGGATGGCGTGCGATGCTTGATAAAAACGAGAAAATGATCTCAGAAGCAATAGATCATTTACTAGATCTCGCTATTGGCGGAACTGCAGTTGGTACAGGGATAAATGCAGATAAATCATTTGGGGATGAGGTTGCTGGTGAAATATCGAAACTAACTGGACATTCATTTCGTTCATCAGCGAATAAATTCCATGCTTTAACGAGCCATGATGAGATTGTCCATGTTCATGGAGCATTGAAGGCATTGGCAGCTGATCTGATGAAGATTGCCAATGATGTCAGATGGCTTGCAAGCGGTCCAAGAAGCGGAATCGGCGAGTTAACGATCCCTGCCAATGAGCCCGGAAGCTCAATTATGCCAGGAAAAGTAAACCCAACGCAAAGTGAAGCACTGACGATGATCGCTTGTCAGGTATTTGGGAATGATGCCACGATTGGATTTGCAGCAAGTCAAGGTAATTTTGAATTAAACGTTTTTAAGCCGGTAATTATTTTTAACTTAATCCAAAGTATTCGCCTTCTTTCAGATGGCATGAATTCGTTTAATGAAAATTGCATGTCAGGATTAGAGGCAAACAAAGAGGTCATTTCTGAGCATGTAAATCGATCATTAATGCTTGTTACCGCTTTAAACCCTCATATTGGCTATGAAAAAGCAGCAGAAATTGCCAAACTCGCGTTTAATGAAAATAGCACCCTTAAAGATGCTGCACTAAAAACAGGTTATTTAACAAGCGATCAATTTGATGAGTGGGTTGATCCATCCAAAATGGTTTAGGGTTAAACAATGAAAAAGCCCCCCTAAACAGGGGGGCTTAAAGCCATCATATTAAATTGTTTTTAACAAATATTATTGTTGATAACCGCCAAGCTGTTGTTCAGCCATTTGAACAAGGCGCTTTGTAATTTCTCCTCCAACAGAACCGTTAGCACGAGATGTAGTATCTGGACCTAAGTTTACGCCAAATTCGTTTGCAATTTCATACTTCATTTGGTCAAGAGCTTGTGCTACTCCAGGTACTAGTAATTGGTTTGAGGAATTGCTTCTGCTTGATGTGTTGTTGTTCATATTGTTTCATCTCCTCATAAATTTTTTTAGTATGGTTGGGTTAGCCGGAGTTGCACCGACACAAGATTTAACTTGTTACCTCTAACTGGTCTAACCCATCGGTTAGTGGGAAAGTTGAATGTGTGTCGCGGTGTTTACTCTATATTATGGAGATTTTCTCAAGGCTTATTCGATTTTTATAGTGGAAATTGTTTCCTGTCAATCGTCACATAACTAGAAAAGGATTTAGGTACGATAAGAAGAGGAATAATAATAAGAGAATGGAGCGAGGGTCAAGGAATGGCTGTTTGTCCAATCTGCAATGGCTTTGAAGAGATCAATGAAAATTGTTCAGCTTGCGGCGGTTCTATATACGATCAGGGTAGAATTATGGATTACTATGATGATTATAGTGCATATATGCCTATTGATCTGATGAAAATGGAGAATGGCTATGGGGCTGATTACGCTAATAAAGAGTGTCCGCACCTATTGAAATGCTCAGTATGTGGCCATAATGAAGTGAAGTTTATTAAAGAATAGTCAACGTAAACAGAAAAGCACTTGCTCTAATTTTGAGAGCAAGTGCTTTTTCTCAATTATCGTTTGGAGGGGATTCTTCATGAAGGTCTCTAGCCTCTTCGATATTAGCCGAATCCTCTCTCATATGGACAGAACCGCCAGACAAACCTTCATTAATAATACGATCAACATCTAAAAATACTTTGTCTTTTCCTTCATAGTGGGAGTCTTCTTTAAATTTATACTTATCAGTCATGGATTTTGCCTCCTTTGTTTATCACAAGCTTTATTTTTCCAAAGAAAGGTGAAAACATACCATCATTGATCATAAACGTGGAAGAGCATTAATTCATGAATTTGCTCCATAAGCATCATTTCATCTTCCCTGTATGGAGCAGTTGATGTCCATTCAATTTTTCCATTTTGATGATAAATGCCGTTGAACTTTTGCTTGTTGTAGTAAAAGGAAATTTTCCATCCAGGCAATTGTTTATTTTCATATAAAGGCTTGTACTGAAAATGTGTTAACATATCACTGCCTCCTTTCCTACATCTTACACCTTCATGTTTAACAAATAAATTAAAACTCACTAATTTTCCAGTGTATTTCTTTGACATGAAGGGAAGAAGAAGTATGTACACATATTTCAATAAGGGAGGAATGCTCTTATGAGTAGAAATACTTTTGCATTAACAACTTTAGCACTAGGAGCTGCCTATTTATTACGAAACGACAAATCCCGCCAAAAGTTAAAAGAACAATTCCGTTCTTTAGCTAGTCCAGCCAAAAGATAAATAAAAGGGGGCATTTGCCCCTTTAATTATATCCTGCAAGTTCCATGAAAAGGTTTGCTAATGCTGGAAAACGTTTCTTTTCTATTTCCTGTTCATCGAATTGCATTGGCTTTGAATTAATTTCATAAATGACATATTTTCCAGTTTCAGTTAACCCTGCATCAATAGAAAACTCTCCAAAAAATCCTAATTGTTTTGATAGCAGCTTTCCAGCTTTCTTTGCCAAATTAGTTATAAATTGATCATGTTCTGTCGTTTGTAAGTGTTCGTAAGGTATCATTTTTCCACCATTTGGTATATGGGTAGTAATATCTTGTTCCTCTGATTGACGAATGCCAATTCCAGTTATTGTATACCGATTTTTACAATAATGAACGAGAATTCGAAAATCAAATCGTTTTCCCTTGTACAAAATCGGTTTTATCTCTTTTTGAGCAATATAGGATTTTTTTAATAGAATTTGGCTCCATTTCATCCAAAAATGATGAAAACTTTCATGTACTGAGGAGTTTTCAAGTCCATTCATACTAATAGTTTGATCAAGATTTAGATGAACACAGTAGATGCCCTTTCCTTTTGATCCTAAGGCTGGTTTTAAATATAACTTCCGATGCTTATACAGAAACTCTTGAAAAGAAGCCTTCCCATTAATGAGCATTGTTTCGGGAATGAGCTCCTGAAAATAAGGGTCTCGTGATAAGATCTGGTATAATTCGTATTTATCAAGAAAACATGTATTAAAAAAGGGGATATCATTATTTTTAAAAAACTGATGAACATCCTTAAAAGCTTTTGATTTTTCTAGTCTGCGAAACGGCACTCGATTATAAATAACATGAGGCAAAGGACAAATGACCGGGTACCATTTATCTCTCTCAGGCTGGTAAAGGAAGCCTTCAATTACATCATCTTTAATATTTTGCGGAGTGAAGACAACGGATAACCCGCCGCTTTTCATAATTTCTTTTTGAAGCTCTTTAAAAAGTCGGCCATTTCCAGTTACTTTATTATCTTTTTTTCTTCCAGTTAATATGCCAATTAACGTAATATCCTTTTTTCCCTCTATATGAAACGTAATACTTTTTGACGGCGAAAAACCAATGTTTTTTATAGGCTGCTTCCTTTTTCCAAAAGTAACCGAATCTATTGAAGATGTGGTTAACCATTCTTTTTGTTCTAAATCATAGATAATTTTCATCCAAAAACTTCCTCTGGTTTGATTATAGCCCTTTCAGCTAAAAAAACAGCAAAGGATAAGGAAAGTTTTCTTGTTAGAAAATCAAATTCCTTCATTTGGGGATGTTTGAAAATCGATCGTCCTGGTTTGGAATTAGCTTCGAACAACCAAACATTGCCTTTCCTGTCAATACCGAGATCAAAGCCTATTTCACCTATGATTCCTTCCATATTTTCTTCTAATGCCTTACTTAATAGCAGAGCCGCATTTGATAATTTTTCGGTGACTTGCTTTTCCTCTTCCTCAGAAGGAAACACTTCCGCAATCGTTTTAATTACGCCGCCGCTTCTCACATGAGTGGTAACACTTCCAGCACCAGCTACCTTAGCGGCAATTGCTGTAACAACCCATTCACCATGATTATTTTTATTCGTATGAATTCGAAAATCGATTGGGCGCTGATCTATTCGAAGAAGATGGATGCCTTGCTGAACGAGCATCCGATTTAATCGTTTTCCTGCAAAAACTTGCTTCATTAATCCTTCAAGGGTGTTAAATTTCAGCAGCTTATTTTCTCCTTGATGATTGCGATAACGGCAATAATAATAGCTATCTGACTTTTCGTATAGGATTTGATGAATTCCTAGCCCAAGGCTCCCATGTATCGGTTTCATATAGACATGCCCATATTCACTAAGCATTCTTTCAATTTCTGAAAAAGATAGAAAAGGCAAAGTTTCGGGCAAAAATTTAGCAATCCGATCATCCTGAATAAGCCGATCGTAAATATCTAATTTATTAAAGAAACCAGGATTATACCAAGGTATTAAATATTCTGATTGCAGACGTTCTTTAATATTTTTTTGCTCAGCTTTTCTTTCGCTTTTTCGGTTTGGGAGTCTATCATATACGACGTTTGGAAAAGGAATCTCAAAGTTTTTCCAGCCTCCATCATAAAATAATCCATTTATCGTTCCTAGATCCCAATTAATATGCTGCTCCCCGAATACGAAAGGAATGGCACCGACTGATTTTTTTACGGAAAGCAGCTTTGCAAAAAATAGGCTTCGTTCCCCAATCGGCCGCATCTGGAAGGGAGTAAATCCCGATGTGAATATTCCAACAAGCGGCCCGATATACAGCGATTCCTGATCACTAAAAATATGAAGAGGCACCTTTAAATCAGGAAATTTCAGCTTATCTGCTACATCATGGCTCAGACTGATTAATGGTTTTTCGTGAATTTCGATTGAAGCCTCAATAGATTGAGATCCAAAAGCGACTTTGGATAATGGCGTTTCTAGATTTGCTGCCGCTGGAATATAGACTTTTTGGGAGAGATCATGAAGAATTTCAACTTGATAATGTTGTCTCATTTTTCTTTCTCCTTTCAAAATCTAATCGTTTACCGTAAAGAAGTGGGGAAGAATATAAATAATCTTCAAGAAAAGGATTAATCGTTAAAGCTACCTTTCGTCCGGGTTTTGAGTTGACATCAAGTATCCAGATAGATAAATCCTCGCTTACCCCGAGATCAACGCCTATTTCAAATAGCGGCGGGAAATGCTTTTCTAAAATTTGCGGTAAAGAGCGGAGAATTTCGTTCATTTCATTCCTTAAATAATCTCTTTTTGCCGATGGATAAGCTGCTAACCAATCCTGGAAGGGAGAAATTGTTCCGCCGGCACTAATATTCGAAACGATCCCTTTATCCTTGCCGGTTCGTATCCCTTTTGCAACTTCCTTCCAGTCGCCGTTTTCATCCTTTTGGAGAAGGACTCTTATATCAAAAGGCTGGTTTTTTTTATTTGTTAGTTTTTTGTATTCCTGGATTAGATAATCTCTGTCTTTAATCAGGTAATTGATTAAGGAAATTGCTTTTTCTTTATAGGCAAATGTTCGTGTGACAGTTTTATTTTGTTTATCTGTTTGAACAATAATTTCATTATTATGCTTCTCTAAATAATAGACCCCTCTTCCTTGTGAGCCGTTTACTGGTTTTATGATAAAAGGCTTATTGGAGTTTAGCTCATCTATGACACTCTCTCCTGAGGAAACAAGGGATGATTTTAGTACGTAAGGGGATAGTTCTGAATCGGCCAGCTTATTGTAAAGCTCCATTTTATTAGGAAGTCCATACCCTAAAAAGATTAAATCCTCCTTCGTCTTTAGCCACTTAACTATAGCTTTACATTGTTGTGAATGAGGATCCTCTTTATAGAAACACCGATCGTAGAGGATCTTAGGAAGTGGAAATTCACTAGTTTCCCATTCATTTGTCTGGGGATTAAAGTAATCTCCTTTTACATTTTCAGTCATTGGATTAATATTTGAGGGAACAAATCGATAACATGCCATTTCATGTAAATGCGCTCTTTTCGCTATTTCATGAAAATACATTTGTTCGCTAGTTGTTTGCAGTGCCATTAGTCCAAATGAAAGCATCGTTTTACCTCCTTAAAGTAAGACATTGCTCTAAAGGAGCGGTTTTTTATTTTTTCTTGGAGAACGCTAAATAGGTGCAGTATTGTAATAAAGCCTTAGAGGAGGGGCGAATTTTATTCGTATGTTCCTCAAAGTTTTTCGAAGGTTTAGCATTGACTTCAATAATCCAGAGCTTTTCATTATCATCTACCCCGATATCAATTCCTAGCTCGCCAATTAATCCATCCATCCTTTGACTAATAATAGATGACGTTTCCACAGCAAGCTCTTTCATAAGAGCGAGCTGCTGAATAGCTGTTTTTCGGCTAGAGAGATTAGAAAGTACATGAATAGGCTTCATTATCTCTCCGCCTCTCGCAATATTAGAAACAAACTGGTCTTCAGCAGAGATTCTGGCAACAGCTGAGGTTGCCATCCAAGAATTATGCAAATTTCGATGGCAAAGGATGCGGAAGTCAAGCTGATTATTTTTGTATTTCACTAAAGGTACCCCTTGCTGAGCAATATAGGTTCTTTTTTTTAGAAAAGGAGAGATCCATTTGGAGAATTGATCGAATGAATTGAAATTATGAATGTGTTCATTTTTTCTGGCGGTAGACAGTTCTGCTTGGATTACATGATTGGATCGAGAAACCTTAATTATATTTCTCCCTTGACTCCCGTGAACTGGTTTTATATAAATGGAATCATATTGGTTCATCAAATCTTCTATCGTCTTCTCTGATGCAGAAACCGTTTTTGGGAGGTAGAGGTGTAAATATTCTTCAGCAGCTAATAGGTTGTGGACGATATCTTTAGAGAGAAATTGATCATTAAATATAGGAATATTGTTCTCAAACATATTAGCTTTGAATTTTTGAAAAGATATACTTGCCTCGAGTTTTCGTGAATGGATACGATTGTATATCACATCAGGCAATGGGGCACTGAATTTAATCCAGTTATCATGATCGAAGTAATATCCATTTATCGTCCCATCAGAGTAGTCCATAAATGAGAAAACATAGAAAAAGCCGCCTATTTGTGAGATTACATCATGCATCTCTTTGCAAAAGCTGTGTATTGAGCGAAAATGAGGTTGTGTATTTTCTAAATATTCGATTTCAGTCAGAAGTCCAATAATAGGCCCGAATGTAATGCGATGTTCTTTATGTGAAAAACTAGTGATTAAACGCGTTTCTTTTGCAGGAAGCTCTAGTTCCTCGAAAATGGACTCACTGATAAATATTTCTTCTTTAGAAATATGCGCTGCCTCAATATTGGCTATTATTTGTTTTTTGCCTGCCACCAGAACTACAGGTTTTGCAGTATTCAGCCTCCAATATTGAATAAGGGGATGGCTAATTTTTATCGTATTGTCCGTTTTTTGAAACACTTTCGCTGGAACAATCGTAATAGGTATTAATGATAAAGTCATGATCATTCCTCATTTATTAAAGATTATAATGCATTAATAATGAAAAAATAGGCAAAAGCTGATAAAGTATCGTATGTAAAAAAGGTTAAATTGGTGCGCAAGTCCAGAATGGAAGAGAGATGTTTATTCATATGCAAATTTTACTAACAATTTTATTAATGATCACAATTGGAGCTATAATTGGAGGGTTTACAAACTTTCTTGCTATAAAAATGCTCTTCAGACCTTATCGAACACTATATATTGGAAAATGGAGAGTTCCATTTACACCAGGCTTAATTCCGAAACGAAGGGATGAGCTAGCAGAACAAATGGGGAAAATGGTTGTTAACCATCTGCTAACACCAGAAAGTATTCAGCGGAAATTTCTAAATGAAAGCTTTCAAAAGGAAATGACGAATGTTGTGCAAAATGAATTGGGTAATTTCTTACAATCAGAGAAAACTCCTGCACAATTATTAGATACTCTTGGAATAGAAAATCTCCAAAATAAATCAGAACAACGATTAAATGACATCATAGAAAAAAAATATGAAGGGCTGATGGAGAATTATCGTCATAAACCTTTAAAAAATATTATTCCAGAGCCTATGATAGAAAAGGTTAATGGAAAAATCCCTGAAGTAAGTAAGTTTATCCTTCAAAAAGGAATTGATTATTTTTCAAGCTTTGAAGGATATACGAGAATCCAGAAAATGGCCGATGACTTCTTAAAGGAAAGAAGCGGTGTTCTTGGAAGCATGATGCAAATGTTTATGGGCAATATCAATATTGCCGAAAAAATTCAGCCAGAAATTATTAAATTCCTAAAAAATGAGGGAACTGCCGATATTATTACTTCTCTTCTAAGTAAAGAATGGGAAAAGATTTTAGAGTGGGAAGGTGCAAAAATTGAAGAGTTTATTAATCAAGAAGCTTTTCTCACTTTTTTGAAAGAAAAAATTCACGACATATTAAAACTGGACCAACTATTCCAAGCTCCACTTTCTAAATTGAGTGAACCTTTCCGTAAAAATATAATTGAAAGCATTGTGCCAAAGAGTATTGAGCTTTTCGGAGAATGGTTATCAAGCCGCGTAAATATGCTAATGGAAAGACTTCGTCTGCAGGAAATTGTTCAGGAACAAGTGGAGACTTTTTCTGTTGAAAGACTGGAAGAAATGGTGTTATCCATAACAAAGAGTGAATTAAAAATGATTACTTATTTAGGGGCATTGCTTGGAGGTCTAATCGGGCTATTTCAAGGAATTATCGCGGTTATTCTCTAGCGTAAGTGAAATATTTTTTCAAACACGCCTCGCATTGGATTGCATAGTTTGATATAGTGAAGTGATTACCCAAATAGGGAGGAGTATATGAACTATGCCAGTAAACTTATATGATGCTGCCTATGAATTAGAAAAAGCTGTTAGACAAAGCAGTGAATACAGTACTTTGAAGCAAGCGTATGCTGAAGTGAATGCGGATCCAACTGCAAAAGCAATGTTTGAAAACTTCCGTCACATTCAAATGCAGCTTCAGCAAAAACAAATGATGGGGCAAGAAATTACTCAAGCTGAAGTTCAGCAGGCGCAACAAACTGTAGCACAAGTACAGCAAAACGCCAAAATTGCGAAGCTAATGGAAGCCGAACAAAGAATGAGCATGATCATAGCAGAGCTGAATAAAATTATTATGAAGCCGCTTGAGGAGTTATATGGACCTTTAGGCTAAATTGATACGTATATATGGGAAAACCGCTCCGATGATTGAGAGC
Source organism: Bacillus sp. S/N-304-OC-R1 (assembly GCF_019749375.1). Taxonomy (GTDB): domain Bacteria; phylum Bacillota; class Bacilli; order Bacillales; family Cytobacillaceae; genus Cytobacillus. The sequence goes on along the minus strand of NZ_JACWFE010000017.1, from coordinate 24,551 downwards.
GGTTTTCCTATATAAACTTTAGTTTTCTTTAAAATCTTCCGCCAAGCTGCTGCTCAGCCATTTGCACAAGGCGCTTCGTAATTTCTCCACCAACTGAACCATTTGCTCTTGAAGATGTTTCTGGGCCAAGGTTTACACCGAATTCTGTTGCGATTTCGTACTTCATTTGCTCAATTGCCTGAGACACTCCTGGTACTAAAAGCTGATTTGAATTGTTGCTTCTTGCCATGTAAATCATCTCCTTTGGTGTATTAAATATTACAATTATATTTTTTATTGGTTAAGAGAAAATTATTCAACAGAATAATTGGTAATTATTCCAAGTTGTGAAGTTTTTCCAAGGATTGTTCTATTCCTTTTTTTCTTTTCATAAAAGTGTAGTAGGACAATTTTACTCTCGCGTAAGGGGGAAATATGATGATATACAAGCTGTTGGCAATCAATATTGATGGCACTCTTCTACAATCAAATGGAAGACTTCATAAATCAACGAAAGAAGCAATTGAATATGTCCAGCAAAAAGGGATATATGTTACATTAGTTACATCCAGGAGCTTTCCATCTGCGAAAAAGGTGGCAAAGGCATTAAAGCTGGGTTCATTAATTGTTGCTCATAGTGGAGCCTATATTGCCAGCTCAAGAGATAAGCCTATTTTTGTCCGGCGGATTGCAGAGGATATTACGTATGAAATTGTTAGGCTGCTCGAAGGGTTTTCGTGCCAAATTCGCTTGGTTCATGAAAAATTTGCGCTTGCGAATAAGTCGAGGCTAAACAACAATATGCTCGCTAAAACTGTTTTTTCATCGGGTGATCCGATCTTTTACTCTCAGCAATTTGTTGATTCCTTAAGCGATACCATTCTTGATGATCCGGTCAATCCTCCAAAAATTGAAGTATATTTTGAAGATGAAACGGATTTGCAGGATGCAAAGGCAGCAATGAAAGGAATGTTTACGGAAATAGATATTCTCCAGCTGAACAATCTCCGTATGGATATTTTGCCTGCAGGTGTGTCAAAGCTTAATGGCTTATTGTATTTAGCAGATCATTTAGAAATTGCACGCAGTGAAATGGTAGTGATTGGCGACGGTATCGATGATCTTGGCATGATTGAGTCAGCAGGGCTAGGTGTTGCAATGGGAAATGCACCAGCAGAGGTAAAAAAAGCAGCTGACTGGGTAACTCGTCCAAATAATCAGCATGGTGTTACTTATATGGTAAAAGAGCATTTTAGAAAGCAGCAACCAATTGAATTTCTGCGAAAAATGAACTTATTAAAATAATTCCTTACATTGAGCGGGATCCTATTGATTCGGCTCTTTTCTGTGTCATAAAAAAATCAATGTTTTCCACTATATTGACCTTGTTTAGCCATTTCTGTACACTTAAATAAGTTCTGAATAAAGACTATTTCAGCTGCCATCCAGGCAGTTTTATAAAAAGGCTCTTTTCGTAAACTTTGTTGTTTTAAACAGGGAACCGTTCCTTTCCGCTACAGGCACTTGCTTTCCGCGGGGAGGAAGTCGAGCCTTCCTCGCCGTTCCGTCTGCGGGGTCTCGACCTTTCCTCTATTTCCCGCAGGAGTCAAGTGCCTTCCGCTCCAATCCACTCTGCGTTTCCAATGTTATTAAAAGCAACAATCTTTTAGAAAACAGACATAAATAAAAATAAAAGGTGATTGTATTGCATATTTCAGTGACAGGTTTACAAGATGAGCGGTTTCATCGTCCGCTTCAGCTCATAGCGAATTTATTTTTTGAAGAATGTAAAGTAACCCTAAATCCAGTACAAGATGTGGATCTAACAATAAATATTATTTTACAGGAAAAAGAAACGATCTCTGTTCATGCTCAATTAACAGATCAGGACGGAAATAAAAAAATAGCAGTTTATGAGACTGCCTCAATCGCAGCAGAATCAGAAAAGGAACATTTTAAACGGGTTAAATATGCAATCTCTCATGTGTATTTAAAGGTACTGCAAGATTGGACCGGCATGATTCAAAAATGGGGGATATTAACGGGAATTCGTCCAACAAAGCTTATGCACCGTCATATGCAAAATGGAACTCCGATCGATACTGCCCACAAGCAATTAAAAGAAGACTACTTAATTACGGATGAAAAAATCCAGCTCATGCAGCATATCGTTGATCGCCAGCTATCCGTTGTCCCGGATTTATACGAGCTTCAAAATGAGGTTAGTATTTATATTGGTATTCCTTTCTGCCCAACAAAATGTGCCTATTGTACATTCCCAGCCTATGCGATCAACGGGCGGCAAGGATCAGTAGATTCCTTCCTCGGCGGTCTTCACTATGAAATGAGAAAGGTAGGAGAATGGCTGAAGGAAAACAATGTTAAGATTACGACTGTTTATTTTGGTGGCGGTACACCGACAAGCATTACCGCAGAAGAAATGGATATGCTCTATGAAGAAATGTACACTTCTTTCCCAGATGTGAAAAATATCCGAGAAATTACTGTTGAAGCTGGCAGACCTGATACGATTACACCAGAGAAGCTAGAGGTGCTGAAAAAGTGGAATATTGACCGAATCAGTATTAATCCCCAGTCCTATATTCAAGAAACATTAAAAGCGATAGGCAGGCACCATACAGTTGAAGAAACAATTGAAAAATTTCATCTTGCACGAAGTATGGGAATGAATAATATTAATATGGATTTAATTATTGGGCTTCCAGGCGAAGGTGTTCCAGAATTCACACATACCCTTAACGAAACGGAGAAACTGTTGCCTGAATCGCTTACTGTTCATACATTATCATTCAAGCGTGCGTCTGAAATGACAAAGAATAAAGAGAAATACAAAGTAGCCGAACGCAGTGAAATTGAAAAAATGATGGAAATGGCTGAAAATTGGACAAAACAGCATAACTACACTCCATATTATTTATACAGACAAAAAAACATTCTTGGAAACCTTGAGAATGTTGGCTATTCACTACCTGGCCAAGACAGTATCTATAACATTATGATTATGGAAGAACAGCAGACAATTATTGGTCTAGGATGCGGAGCCGCGAGCAAATTTGTCCATCCGCAAACAGGAAAAATAACGCATTTTGCCAATCCAAAGGATCCGAAAACCTATAATGAAAGCTTCGAAAAATATACAGATGATAAATTAAAGCTTCTTAGTGAATTATTCGATAAACAACAATCCCTTGCATAAGCAGGGGATTTCTTTTGAAAATAAAATTTTGAATATTATGAAAAATAAAAGGGTTTTTTCGAGATAGATAGAATGTTTTAGGTACAAACGATCATACACTTCTTTGATAGGATGTAAAGCGCACTTTGAAAGGGAGGAATTGGATATGATGATGCAAACACCTTTGACAATGACGCAAATGATCAAGAGAGCAGAAAAGTTTTTTCCTAAGAAGCAAGTAGTATCGAGAACAGCTAGTGGTATTCAGCGATTTACATATAAGGAAATAGCTGAACGGACGAGAAAACTCGCTCAAAGTCTGCAAAAGCTAGGAGTTGAGAGAGGAGATAAAGTAGGAACACTTGCATGGAACCATCATCGCCATTTAGAAGCGTATTTTGCAATTCCGTGCAGTGGTGCAATCCTTCATACGATTAATATTCGTCTTTCTCCGCAGCATATTGTTTACATCATCAATCATGCTGAAGATAAGGTATTATTAATAGATTTGGATATTTTGCCTTTAATTGAAGCAGTGAAGGATAAGTTACCAACTGTTAAGGCATTTGTGATTATGACAGATGACCAAGAGCTGCCGGAAACAAGTCTGACAAATGTATTCCACTATGAAAAATTGCTTGAAGAAGCATCAGGAGACTATGAATATCCAGATGATCTCGATGAAAATGCACCAGCGGGGATGTGCTATACATCTGCCACAACTGGGAATCCGAAAGGGGTTATTTATTCTCATCGCGGAATCGTTCTTCATAGTATGGCATTGGGAATGGCTGATAGCGCAGGAGTTAGTGAAAAGGATATTGCGATGCCTGTAGTTCCAATGTTCCATGTAAATGCATGGGGGTTGCCATTTGCAGCTGTATGGTTTGGAACGAATTTAGTAATGCCAGGACCTTATTTTACACCAAAGCTCATAGCTGAGTTAATCCAGGAAGAGAAGGTAACGATCACAGCTGGAGTGCCAACGATTTGGCTAGGGTTATTAAAAGAGCTTGAAGAAAATAGCTATGATATGAGTTCGCTTCGTGCTGTACTATGCGGCGGATCTGCAGCGCCAAAGGGAATGATTAAAGCTTTTGAGCAAAAGCATAATATTCCATTCATGCATGCATATGGTATGACGGAGACAAGTCCGTTAGTTGTCATTTCAACTTTAAAGAGTTATCAAGAAGAGCTATCTTATGAGGATCGTCTCGAACTGAAGGCTATGCAGGGGATTCTTGTTCCGGGATTGGAAATGAAAATTGTCGGAAAGGATGGAGAAGCAGCCTGGGATGGGAAAGAAATGGGCGAGCTTGCGATTCGTGGCCCATGGATTGCTTCCGAATATTATAAAGATGAACGGACAACAGAGGCTTTCCGTGACGGCTGGCTATACACCGGAGATGTCGTTACCATTGATGAGGAAGGTTTCATGAAAATAGTTGATCGGACAAAGGATTTAATTAAAAGCGGCGGTGAATGGATTTCTTCTGTAGATCTTGAAAATGCGCTCATGGCTCATGAGGCTGTCTTTGAAGCAGCCGTAGTTGCAGTTCCACATGAAGAGTGGCAAGAGCGTCCAGTAGCATGTGTTGTATTAAAGGAAGCATACCAAGGGAAAGTAGACAAAGGGGAACTGCTTGAATTTCTAAAGCCGCAATTTGCCAAATGGTGGCTTCCAGATGAAATCCTATTTCTTAATGAAATTCCCAAAACATCTGTAGGGAAGTTTCTGAAAATGGCATTAAGAGATGTAGTGCAAAAGGATCTATCGGAGACGAAAAAATGAATAGAAAAATAGCAGCCGTAATCATTTGACGGCTGTTATTTTTTATAAAATTATGAATAGATGTTCATTTTTGTTTTTAAGTATAATATAAGCCATTATAATAAGTTTATGGGAGGGGATAAATTGGAATTTTTAACAGAAACAGTAAATATGGAGATTGAAGGGCGAGTTGCAACGATAGAGTTGAATCGGCCAGATTCATTGAATGCCTTGAACATAGAAATGCTAAATGAGCTATCTGGTGTATTAAAGAACATTAGCTCTAAAGAAGAAGTGGATATAGTTATTTTAACAGGGAAGGGCCGTGCGTTTTGCTCCGGCGGAGACATTAAAACAATGCTGGCTGCAGCAAATGAAAATGACTTCCCAGCTGTTATGAATAGCATTAGTGCAGCTGTCACAGAGCTCTATACAATGCCAAAATTAACTATAAGTGCAATATCAGGTGCAGCGGCAGGGCTTGGCCTTAGTCTAGCTTTAGCAACTGATTATCTCATTGCAGAGAAGTCTAGTAAGCTCGCTATGAATTTTATTGGAATAGGATTAATTCCGGATGGGGCTGGACATTATTTCATAGAAAAGCGTCTTGGAGAGGATCGAGCAAAGCATTTAATTTGGGAGGGAAAGCCATTAACTGCTGAGGAGGCTTACAAAATAGGGTTAATCCACGAAGTAGCTGAAGGAGAGTTAAATAGTGCTCTAGAAGAAATATTAATAAAATGGCTGAACAGCCCAATTAAAGCGATGATTGAAACGAAAAAAATTTACGCTGAAAAGAATCTGCCCCAATTATTAAATGTGCTTGAGCTTGAAAGGGCTGGACAGTATAAAATGACACAAACAAAGGATCACCAAGAAGGCATTCGCGCTTTTATGGAGAAAAGAAAACCTGTGTTTACAGGAAAATAAGAAAAAGCAAAGATATTTTTCTTTGCTTTTTTCTTATTGCTTTTTTAGGAATGAAATAAGATTAGTTTTCCAGCGGGTGATGTACAGCGGTATGTTTTATCTTCTAAGCCCTTTTCCTTTAGCACTTGCTCCCCGATACCTTTTGCATCGGTATCATCATTAGCCTGAAATGCTTCGTCCAGCAGCTTTTCCCCATTTTTTTCGAAAACAGTCAGTTTATATGTTTTCATTCGAGGTGCCCCCCTTGTTCTAAGATTCAGATTATAATGTTATTTTTCCATAATTCTACTGATTGTGCAAAGATTTTATAAAACCTCATTTTTTTGAACCTTTTTTCATTTATACTCGTATTATTAGGAAGAGTGGAGGAGTTACTAATGGGATTAAAATTAGAACATATAACAAAACGTTTTGGAAAGTTTACTGCCGTAGATGATTTATCGCTCTCGATTCCAGATAAAGAAATGTTCGGATTTCTAGGGGCAAATGGAGCAGGAAAAACGACAACCTTTCGGATGATTCTTGGTTTGATTGATGCAAGCGAAGGAAGCATTACTTGGAATGGAAAAAAGATTGATTATTCAACAAGTCCGCTAATCGGATATTTACCTGAAGAAAGGGGACTGTATCCGAAGCTGAAGGTAAAAGATCAAATTGTTTATTTAGCAAGATTAAGAGGCATGCAAAAACAGGAAATAGTAAAGGAGCTAGACTATTGGCTGCAGCGTTTTAAAGTACCTGAATATGCAAACAAAAAAGTAGAGGAGCTATCAAAGGGAAATCAGCAAAAGATCCAATTTATTACAGCTGTTATTCATAAGCCGAAATTGCTTATTTTGGATGAGCCGTTCAGCGGGCTGGATCCAGTAAATGTTGAACAGCTTAAGGATGCTGTAATCGAATTGAAAAATCAAGGAACTACTATTGTTTTTTCCTCCCATCGAATGGAGCATGTGGAAGAAATGTGTGAGCATTTATGTATTATGCATAAAGGAAAGCCTGTTGTTCAGGGAGCATTAAAGGAGATTAAACGTTCCTTCGGGAAGAAGAATTTGGTAATTCACGCTGACTTTGATTTGGAGTTTCTAAAGAGTTACCCAGGTGTTACAAAGGCGAGGCAAACAACGGAAGGTATTCATCTGCAAATTGAAGGCGAAAAAATTGCAGAAGGCGTTTTAAATGAGATCGTAGGTAAAGGTTTTATTCGAAAATTTGTCCTTGAAGAACCTTCTTTGAATGATATTTTTATTGAAAAGGTAGGTGCTTCTTATGAGTAATTTTTGGATTATCCTTTCTCATACATATTTGTCTAAACTGAAAACAAAATCATTTATTATTACGACTTTGATTACTTGTTTATTTATGATTGGCTTAACGAACATGTCTAAAATTTTCGACTTTTTTAATAGTGATGATTCAGGAGAAAAGATTGCTGTAATAGACGAGACGAAGGAACTGTTCAATCCGCTAATGGAGCAGCTAAAAATGAATAATAGCGAGATAGTGCTTGAGGCTTTTAGCGGCTCTATTGCAGAGGGAGAAAATGCAGTAAAGTCTGCTGATTATAATGGATTGCTAATCCTCTCTAATAATCAGGATAATCTGCCTCAAGCAGTTTATAAGGCAAGAAGTATCGCTGATTCTTCACTTCCATCTGAAATTCAGCAATCTTTGCAGCAAATAAAGACGCAGATGGCCGCATCCAAAATAAATTTAACACAGGAGCAATTAGGCAAGCTGTATGAGCCTGTTTCCTTCAGTAAAGTAGCCCTTGAAGAAAACGCGAAAACAGAGGAAGAATTGAACCAGGCAAGAGGGCTTGTCTATGTTCTTCTTTTCATCATTTACTTTGCTGTACTCATGTATGCGAATATGATTGCAATGGAAGTGGCAACAGAGAAATCTTCACGAGTGATGGAAATTCTGATTTCAAGTGTAGCTCCAGTAAAGCAAATGTTTGCAAAAATTCTTGGAATCGCTCTGCTAAGCTTAACGCAAATGGGTGTTATCCTATTAGTAGGCTATTATTTTGTAAAAAGTAATTTGCAAACGATGCAAGGCGGCGTTTTTGAATTTTTCGGATTCAGTGATATTCCTATTTCAACGATTATTTATGCTCTAGTATTTCTGTTACTAGGCTATTTCTTATATGCAACATTAGCTGCTTTTCTTGGCTCGCTTGTCAGCCGGATTGAAGATGTTCAGCAAATGATCATGCCAATGACTATGGTAGTTGTGGCAGGCTTTATGATCTCCATGTTTGGACTTAGTCAGCCGGATACTTCCTTCATAACGATTGCGTCCTATATTCCTTTTTTCACGCCAATGCTTATGTTTATGCGTGTTGGAATGCTGACATTGCCAATGTGGGAGCCTTTATTAGGGATTGCAATTCTCATCATTACGATTGTTATTCTCGCCATATTTGGTTCAAGAGTATATAAAGGCGGAGTTCTTATGTACGGAAAATCAAATTCGTTTAAGGATATTAAAAAAGCACTGCAAATAACGAAAAATGAATAACAAAATAAAAGATAAGAACGTGCATTCGTATTTGAAATAGGTTAAAATAGGAAAAAAGAGAAGGAGGGTAGAATATGAAAAAGGTGACTTTCATTCATGCAGCAGATTTGCATTTAGACAGTCCAATGATCGGCTTAAAGAACTTGCCCCCAATTATATTTAAGAGGCTACAAGAGAGCACATTCGAAGCTTTAGCTAGAATTGTTGATGCTGCAATTTTTCATGGAGTGGATTTTGTAATTTTTGCAGGAGATTTATTTGATGGCGAAGACCGAAGCATACGAGCACAGATTAGATTCCGTAATGAAATGGAGCGCTTGGCAAACAGTAATATTGCGGTATTTGTCGTCCATGGAAACCATGATCATTTGGGAGGGAGCTGGGCACATATATCATTGCCAGGTCATGTCTATACTTTTTTACATGAGGTTGAGGTGTTTCGGTTTTGTAATCTGGATGGCATCTCTGTTCATATATATGGATTTAGCTATCCTAGACGGCATGTATTCGAACGAATGATTGCTGATTATAAGAAGGAACAGGGAGCTGATTTTCATATAGGCATCCTGCACGGAAATCTTGAGGGCAGCACTGAGCATGATAAATATGCTCCATTTTCAATACGAGAGTTAAATGAAAAGGGGTTTGATTATTGGGCGCTAGGACATATACATAAACGCCAAACTTTACAAGAAAATCCCCCAATTATTTATCCAGGAAATACCCAAGGCCGACATCGAAAAGAGACTGGGGAAAAGGGATGTTATTTAGTTCAATTAAACGATGAAGGAGCAAATATAAAGTTCATTGAAGCCTCCTCTATTGTTTGGGAAGAACAATCTTTAGATGCCTCCAATGCTGCTTCCTTTCAAGAAATTTATGAGCTATGCAAAAACAGTATTCAGTCGGTACGAAAGGAAAACAAAGGAATAATTCTCTCGCTTTCGATTGATAATATTGACCTGGCTGATCATGATAGAAGGATTATCGCGAATGGTGAATTATTAGAAATCCTTCAGGAAGAGGAAAAAGATGAGGAAGCTTTTGTATGGGTTTCTAATCTAAAGATTAATGAAAAATGGCGCTGGGATCGGGAGCAATTTGCGAAGGAATCTGATTTTTATTCTGAGCTATTTCATACAGTAATGGACTATAGCGTTGAAAAAGGCAGTATATCCGCTTTATATCATCACCCCGGAGCCAAAAATCTTCTTCAGTCTATATCAGAAGAAGAAAGAAATGTGCTTATTGAAGAGGCTGAAAATCTCTTAGTTCATTTATTGAATAAGGAATAGGAGGTGAAGTCATGAAAATAGTCGCCTTACATATTTATGGTTATGGGAAGCTTTACAATTATAAAATGACAAATCTTAATGATTTTCAAGTTTTGTTTGGCGAAAATGAAGCAGGAAAGTCTACAATCATGTCGTTTATTCACAGTGTATTATTTGGCTTTCCTACAAAACAGCAAACAGAGCTTAGATATGAACCGAAGGATGGCACGAAATATGGGGGGCAGCTTACTGCTATTTTTCCGGAAAAGGGCAGAGCTCTAATTGAGCGGGTTTTTAAAGGAAAGGCCACAGGAGATGTAAATGTCATATTAGAGGATGGAACAAAAGGCGGAGAGGACTTATTGAAAAATCTCCTTAATCATGTTGATAAAGCCTTGTTCCAATCTATCTTTTCTTTCAATATACATGGTCTGCAAAATATTCATCAAATGAAAGGTGAAGAAATTGGCCGGTATTTATTCTCAGCTGGTGCATTAGGAACAGACAAGCTTGTACAGGCAGAAAATGTACTTCAGAGGGAAATGGATAGCCGATTTAAACCGAGCGGGAAAAAACCAATTATAAATGAAAAACTGAAGGAACTCAAACAGCTTCATACTGAATTAAATAAAGCGGCAGGGCAAAATGAACAATATTGGGTCCTCCTAGAGGAAAAAGCAAGCATAGAAAAAGAGATAGAAGAAAAACAAAAGGAACAAGCTTATCTGCAGCAGTTAAAGGTGAAATTGGAGGAATGGCGAAAAATTAAGCCGCTCAAGCTCGAAGAAAAAGGACTCATCGATGAGTTAAATCAATTTGATGATTTTGTATTCCCAGTCGATGGTCTTACTAGATTAGAACGATTAGAAGATACGCTAAAACCATTAGAAGGGCAGATATCAAGTCTGCAGAAAAGGATTCATTTGATAAAGGAAGAGATTAGCCAAAATACACCTAATATGTATTTGCTAAACAGAGAGCATGAAATTATTGCTGCAGTTGAAGATCTTTCGTTATTAGAAAATCTAAATCAGGAAGATAAGGAACTTCAACACAAGCTTTTGCAAATAGAGCAGGAAGAATTAATATTACGTGAAAAGCTACACCTATCAATTGAAGAAGAGCAAGTGAACTCCATTAATACTAGTATTTTCCTAAAGGAAGAAATTATTAATGCACAAGATAAATACCGGCGCCTGCAAACAAAAAAACTGGATCTAGATGACAGATTTAATGAAGATAAGAAAATGCTTGAAGAAATTGAAGATAGCATAAAGGATCTTGAACAGCAGCTCCTTCCGGAAAAGGAAAGACTAAGACTTGAAGATGTATTATGCATGAATCTTGGAATAAAGGAGTTAGAAAAAGAGGCCGAACAGATTGAAGAGAGGCTCGAGCGTTTATATCGGAGCCAAAAACAGCAAAAACAAAACTCGAGAAGTAGAAAAGCTCAGGAAAGAACTCAATTTACAATGATTTCACTCCTTTTTGCAGCAGTAATGGGATGGGGAATTATTGAATTAAGCTGGCCAATTATAGTCATAGGCGGACTTGGGATTATTGTTTCTATTTATTTGTTTTTGAAAAGGTCTGCAAAATCGGACCAAGATATTCTTAAACAGGAAATTATCGATTTAGAAGAGAAAAAACAAATTTTGGTGCAGAAAATAAAAGATCCAGAAAACGACAAATACGTTAAGATTGAAGAAAGTCTTCAGAAGAATAAAGAAATACTGGAACAATTGCATCATCTCAAAATTAAATGGAACGAAAGAAACAACCAATATGAAAAAGTATTACTGAATTTCGAGTCATGGGAACGAGAATTTGTTAAAGAAGAAAAAACCTTAATCGAGATAGGCGGAAAATTGTTTTTACCAAAAGCAGTTGCACTTGCTCACTTATTAGATGCCTTTGATCTAATCGAACAGTTAAAAAAGCTATTCCGTGAAAAAAGAATAATAGCGGAGCGTCACAGTCTAATAAAGGAACGCCTGCAGAAAATAATTCAGGCTTTTGAGCTGTTCAACCATGAGTTTCTAGGAAATATGCAATTAAGCATTCAGGAGATTGCTTATAAGCTGAAAGGATTATTGAAGGAAGAAACAGAGAAGAAAATGATGCTAGATGGGAAAGTAGCAAAGGTAGCTGACCTAGAAGAAGAATGTCATCAATATGAGCTAGAGATTAAGCATTTTGAATTAGAGAAGAAAATGCTCTTCCAGCTTGCTGGCGTATATGATGAAGAGAAATTTAGAGAACTTGGAAAGCTCGGTGAAAAAAAACTGGAGTTGCAGGAAAAGCTGAATATTTTGCAGCGTCAGTTGAACATGTCTTCAATTAATGAGGAAGAAATAAAGGGTTTTGAAACCATTATCAATCTCGAGGATCTTATTTCCACTCATACTGAAAAACTGGAGAGTCTAAAAAAGACACTCCCTGCTTGTCAAAGCCTCCTTGCCGAAAAAAAATATGAAGTTCATATATTGGAGGAAGGCGGGACTTACACGGAGCTTTTGCATGTATTTAAACAAAAGAAGGCAGAGCTTGAATTAGAGGCAAAAGAATGGTCAAGGTTTGCCATAGCTCAAGATATTCTTAATCAGACGATTGAACGTTTCAAAAATGAACGGCTACCGCGATTATTAAAAAAAGCAGAAGAATATTTACATTTATTAACAGATGGAAATTATATTCGCATATTCCCTAAAAATGAAGGAAGCGGCTTTCATATTCAAAGCAGGGATCAAATATTATTTGAAGCAAATGAGCTTAGCCAGGCTACGGCTGAACAAGTATATGTTGCGATTAGGCTCGCGTTAGCGGTTACAGTATACGATAAGTTTCCTTTTCCGATTATTATTGATGACAGCTTTGTTAACTTTGACCAAAAGAGAACAAATAAGGTAATAAGCCTCCTTAAGAGCATAAAAGGGCGGCAAATTTTCTTTTTAACTTGCCATCAGCATTTATTGCCGCATTTTACAGAGGAGCAAATTATTAGTGTGGCTAATACAGAAAAAATTACATTAATATAGAGGCGGAATAAGATAATCCAAATCCTCCTTGATTTTCTGACCAGAAGAGATTTTGAGTGTGATATACTATTTTAATAGAAAGGAGCGTCAGCCACTTATGTCTAAAGGAATTGTCTATTATGATGTTGGTGAACATATTGAACAATTTTTACTTATCAAAAATGCAACAAAGGGAATAGCAAGCAATGGAAAGCCTTTTCTAACCTTAATTTTTCAAGATCAGAGCGGAGAAATTGAAGCAAAGCTATGGGATGTATCAGATGGGGATGAGAAAATTTATCTTCCGGAAACAATCGTTAAAGTTTCTGGTGATATATTAAACTACCGGGGGCGCAATCAGCTTAGAATTAAACAAATTCGCGCTGCGTCGCCAAGTGATCCAGTTAAGCTGGCTGATTTCCTTGAAACAGCTCCATTAAGCACGGACGAGATGATGAGTAAAGTTACGCAATATATTTTTGAAATGCAAAATCCAAATCTCCAAAGAGTCACTCGCCACTTATTAAAGAAGCATCAGCAGGCATTTCTAGAATATCCGGCAGCTACGAAAAATCATCATGAATTTGTATCTGGTCTAGCTTATCATGTTGTGTCAATGCTCGACCTAGCGAAAGCAATAGCTGGTCTATATCCAAGCCTTGATAAAGATCTTTTGTATGCTGGCATCATTCTGCATGATTTGGGTAAGGTCATTGAATTATCAGGACCTATTTCTACGGTGTATACGGTTGAAGGCAATTTGCTTGGACATATAACAATTATGGTGAATGAAATAGGTAAAGCAGCGGATGAGCTCTCTATTGCGGGTGAGGAAGTAGTTATTTTGCAGCATCTAGTGCTTTCGCATCATGGAAAGGCTGAATGGGGTAGCCCTAAGCCTCCATTAATCAAAGAAGCGGAAATCCTTCATTATATTGATAATCTTGATGCAAAGATGAATATGCTTGATCGTGCCCTTGAGCGAGTAAAACCGGGAGAATTCACAGAAAGAGTTTTTGCATTAGATAACCGGGCATTCTATAAACCTATTTTTCATAAATAAAAAAATCGTCCTTTGGGGCGATTTTTTTACTAGTTGTTCATATTTTTCATTTGAAAACATAGTTATTAAATAGGACAACCAGTTTAGAAGGGGGAAACGGTCATGATCATCCCACTATGGATTTATTTTGTGGCTGTGGGCATTCTGCTCAGTGCCTATATGGCGATTAAATCGGGCAGGGAAGAACGAAAAATTGAAAATGAAAGCATTGAACTAGAAGGTAGAGTGTATATGGAAAGAATTGAGAAGGAAAGAGAATTAAGAAGAACTAGTAATCAGATATAGCAGAGAGTTTTTTACAATCAAAACCCCGCATAGCTTTAAAGCTGTACGGGGTCTGTTTTTACAAGGCAAGAAAGCATAACTCTTCGAGTCTGAGAAATGCTTAGCTCCTAGCGCATTTATACTTACTTACCGCTATCAGAGCTCTTTAAAACATCTTTTAAATCTTTATCATTTATTTTGATGTCAGCAGCTTTTAATTCACGATCCATCGCTTTTTGAATTTTATCAGCATCAAGCTTAGATACCTTTAATTCATACTCCATTTGGTCTTTCATTTCATCAAAGGATTTTTTCTCTTTTTTATCAGTTACTTGAATAATATGGTAGCCGTGCTCGGATTTTACTGGTTCACTAACTTCATTCACTTTTAGTGCATAAGCAGCCTTTTCGAATTCTGGAACCATTCTTCCAGGACCAAACCAGCCAAGATCACCGCCATTAGCAGCTGAACCTGGATCTTTTGAATATTCCTTCGCTAAATCCTCAAATTTAGCTCCTTCATCAAGCTTCTTCTTGACCTCTTTAGCTGTTTTTTCATCGTCTACAAGAATGTGTCTAGCTTTAATTTGCGGCTTATAATTATCGTAGTATTCTTTTACTTCTTTATCTGTAACCTTAACATCTTTAATAGCCGCCTTTTCTTGCATTAAGCCTGTACGGAATGTATCTTTTAATTCGTCTTCATTTTTATAACCATACTGTAACAGCGCCATTTCAAAATTAGAACCAAGCTGTTCCTTAAGGTCAGCAATTTTTTGGTCAATTTCTTTGTCGGTCACTTTATAATTTTTGCTTAATACCTTTTCATAAATAAGCTCACGGAGAACATCTTCTCCAGCCTTTGCTTTCATTGCATTGTAGAGCTCGTCCTTTGAAATGTCTCCAGCCTTTGTTTGTACGACTACATCGGAGCCGTTGGCATTATTACCGCTGCAAGCACTTAAAGCTAATACGCCAGCTGTTAAAGTGAGGGAAACGATCAATTTTTTCATGTTGAACACTCCTAGAAAATTTATTTCAATACACCAATTTCATAAACCTTACTATACCACAAAAGAAATATAGAACAAAAATAATAACCCATGGAAGGGAAAAATAATTTAAGGATTTTGACAAGAAATTAGGTAGGATACTAAGCCAATAAAAGAGCGTGGCATATTATACCAAGACACTTTTTAAATAAAACAAAGACATAGGCGAATTATTTTAAGAAATGAATGTTAAATGCCTATTCGAATAAAGTGTTTTTTGAATAGTATATGTTAGCAACATGAAAGGAGGGTAACTCATGGGTGCTGGTTACGGTGGAGGATTTGCACTAATTGTAGTGCTTTTCATCTTATTAATTATCGTTGGCGCTGCTTGGCTATAAAACAATAAGATTGTCAATAGGAAAGGAGGAAACAATATGTCAGCAGGAGCTGGATTCGGTTACGGCGGAGGCTTTGCTTTAATTGTCGTACTGTTTATCTTATTAGTCATCATCGGAGCATCTTGGCTGTAGAGTGACATAAAGATTCATCCATCCTAATAGTGCAATTAAAATAGCGACGGGATTGCTTCCCGCCGCTTTTTCCATGTAATTAATTACGTATAAAGAATTTCTACGAATGATGAAATAAGAAGTATCGTTATCAAAATATTTATAGTGCGAAATACCTTAGGCTGTCGTTCCTCAGGGATTTCCTTCTGGAGACATAGTGAATAGGTCATTTTGTTAATATTAAAAAGGATAAAGACGGCAAAAATAATGAAAAAAATGGAGATCACCGAAGATTCCCTCCTTTACTTTTATGAAAAAAGGTAGGGTCTGTGCTATAAAGCATACATAGCATTTCAGACAGCCTAATCCAACTGTATGTTAATTACAATAACAAAATTTACAGAAAAAAGATAGTCTTTAAGATTTGTAATACTTGGATTTATGATTTCACGAAAAAGGCATCCATTTTAAGGATACCTTATCGTATAGTTGTTTAATTTTTGTGCAGTAATATTTGAATACCATCATCGTCTTCTTCAATATATGAAGAATTTGGTGCGAAGAGCACATTCTTTGCACAAATTAAATCTGGAAGGCAAAGTCCAACATGGAAAGCCAGCATGATTGTAAAATAATGCAAGTAATGAGGATAAATATAACAGGCAAAAATCAGCATACTATTAATAACGATAAAAGGAGTAAAAAGAGCCAAAATAAATTGCCATTTTGAAATCGGTTCAAAAACCGTTACATGAATTTTAGGTACAAAACCATATCTAAAAGAAAGTCCTTTTTTTACTTTATTCACATGATGTGCGATCGGTAAATAATGCAGTAGTTTATGAAGCGGATAGATTAGCCAAAGCCCGAATATAAACAAAATAAAATAGTTGTCATAGAACGTATAAGCGTTAAAAAGAAACTGGGCAGGCACATAAACAAAAATAAATGTTAGCAACATAGTTAAGGAAGACAAAATGAAAAGTCTCTGGGAGCCATACTGTCTAGAAAAGTTAATCGTCTTCCATGAATTCATGGTATCATACCTCCAAAAGGAGAAAATTTACTTATTATCAAATTTAGCTGTTCATATACAAAAACAAGAATCTGCTATCCTTTTTTTCTCCAAACTTACTAAGATACTTTACGACGAAAGAATAAAAAAATCAATAGGAAATAACCATGGATTTTGTCGAATATGTGATATAGTTTATTTTTGAGGGAAATTGATTCTACTAATGCTAAAACAGTAAAATATAAGTGGATGTATATTCAAATAGGTGATGTATTTGGGGGAAAAGGCTATGGATATAAAAGATATGATGAACAGAATAAAAATGTTAGAGTATCATCAAAAGCTGCTGCTCAAGCTAGTTGATAATAAGAATTTGGAATTTTATAAATTAATTGTGGGAAAATCGATTGATGAAAAGGAAGTAAGAGGATTCGAAAAAACTTGTGAAATACTGAGCATGGAATTAGAAGAACAAAAAGCGGAAGGCTTTGTATATTTTCATCCGCTTTACAACAAATTTAAAGATTCTCTTCCTGAGGAGATTGAGCCTAGGGAAGCCATACAGGCATGCCTAAAACAAGGATTATATAAACCCCTTATGAGTGAATTTGTGAAATATCTGTAAGGATCATAATGATTCTTGAAGATAAGTTTCTTTCTTCAGAAGTTTTCCTTCTTTCTCCACAAAATCATTTTCGATATTATTAAATGATTTTTCAAAAATCTCCATAAAATCATCTCCATAGATATTTCTGACTATGGCCATAATTTCAATAATTTCAGGGAACTTTCCGTAAAGATCTCTTAAAGGCATTGCACCAGAGAATACAGCATTCTGGTCAGGCTCATATGCCTCCATTAATTTCAGTAATACATTTTCTCCCTCAGCAGTAATCTGGATATAGGTATTTCGCTTGTCACTTTCTTTTTTTGAAAATTTTAGATAACCGCGTTCCTCCAGTTTTTTTGAAAAGTTAAATGCTGTTGAAACATGCATAACCCCAAACTTTGCGACATCAGAAATAGAGGCCCCTTTTAAATGATAGGCAATCCATAAAATATGATGTTCATTAATGTTTAAGTCGTAGGGTTTAATCCATTGCTGCCAATCTTTTTCTATTGATTTCCATAGTGCCTTACTCAATTGTGCTATTCTTTGGCTGAAAAGCATCGCTTCTTTCATCGTATACATTTTGTCTGACATAAAACTATTCACCTACTTTTCTAGTTCTCTAATTTCATTATGCCAATAAAGTAAAAATTAATAAAGAAAAAAATTTACTAAATTTTTAGAAATTATTTCATATGGCTATTTTCCTTGAAAATTTTGAAACAATTTACGAGGTTTGAAAATTACTCTACAATGCAGTATGTACAATTGAAAAAATTATGATTGGACAATGTCACTTTATTAATATATTTATTTTCGGCTTAAAAAGTAAAAATCCTTCTTTTATTTGCATAAAGAAGGATTTTTTTTATGAATTTTTTATTTTTTCTCATTCTTTATATCTAGGCTTTTTTCAAGATCAGAAATGGCTGCTTCAATTGCATGAATTTCCATTTGCAGAGTTTGCTGGTGGGGAAGAATATCACGCTTCCATTCACTAATGACGACTTTCATATCGGAGGAAAATGCTGCAATCATATTTTTTCCTTCCTTTGAAGCTTTAACAGCGGCATTTTTTATATCCAATATTTGATCCTTTAACTCTGTCATTTGTTTTTTCATTATGTCCGTGCTTTCTTTTAAATTTTTCCTAGTTTGTACTCCGGAATTCGGGGCTGTTAATAAAGTAGTAATTCCTGCGGCAGCACCACCTATTAAAAACCCTAATAGCAATGATTTTGTCTTCATTTAATCACCTCGTCCTTATCGTTATACCAATATTACTATGAATGTAAACGATTCTTCAAAAAATATTTGGTATATGTTGTTCTATATTTTATAAATCCTTCATTTTCATATGATTGCACATGGCCGCATAAAAATAAATAAAAGGATTAATCGTAAAAAGGGAGGGGGGTCCGTATGTCAGGAATATCAGCGTTTTTTTTTACAATCGGGACCTTACTGATAGCCGGAGGAATTTATTTTATGCTAGCCATAAAAAAGCCAGGATTTTACCCGCCTAAATATATTTTAAAGAAGCGAGCTGCTTCATTTGGAGCGATAGGAATTGTCTTATTACTGATGGGAGCATTTATGTATAGTCTAAAGTAAAAAACCCGCATTCGCGGGTTTTTAAATTATTTAGAGATATAGGTTGCCTGCTGATTTGATAATTTCGTTCTTTTTACAATTGAAAGTGCTACTGGATAGAGAATAACCATTGCAATTGTATTAACTGCTGCTGCTGGAATAACTACTGCTCCAAAAAGGGCTGTGAACGGTCCGGGCAGGCCAACAATTAATAGGGCAGATGTTAAAAATACGATGCCTGATACAATGGTGCCAACTGCAGTTAAAATGGCCACACTAACAATTGATTTTTGGAACTTTTTAAACGCTAAGAACAAACCTAAGAATACAAAAGCAGTAACCGGTTTATCAATAATATTTGGAATTAATCCGCCAGGGAATGTAGTTGTTAAACCAGAAATTAAGCCTGTGACTAAGCCAAGCAGCAAGACACTCTTCTTATCTGGAAAAAGAACAATCCCTAAAAACATCATCGTTAACATCATGTCTGGCTTCATTCCTAAGAAAAATCCGGGAACTACCGCATGCAAGACTGCTCCCATCCCTACTAATAAGGACAACGCAACAAGGTTCTTCGTATTCATTTCTCATCTACTCCTCTGCTATACTAAGCTATTAAAATTTGCTTCTTCTGCAGTGCACTCATTGCCTGCAGCAAGAAACTTTCATTTATTATATCATACTTTAGTCTTTAATAAAGAATAAATTTTCTGTCAATAGTTGTTTCTGAAGGCTTTCATGAAGGCTGCCAGCTGTTCAATTTGTTCAACTGGAATGGCGTTATAAATAGACGCGCGGCATCCGCCGACTGACCGGTGTCCGTTTAAGCCGACAAAGCCCGCTTCTTTCGCTTGTGCAAGGAATTGCTTTGAAGTTTCTTCATCTTTTAGATTAAAGGTTACATTCATATTGGATCGGCTGTCTTTTTCAGAGTGCCCGATATAGAAGCCATTACTTTCGTCGATGCAGTCGTAAAGAATTTTTGCCTTTTCTTCGTTTCTTTTTTCGATTACAGATAGTCCGCCTTCTCCTTCAACCCATTCAAGAACAAGCTTTAATAAATAAATGGCCAGGGTAGGGGGGGTGTTATAAAGAGAATTGTTTTTTGCAAATGTATTGTAGTTTAACATAGTCGGCAATGAACTTTTTGATTTGGCCAAAAGATCTTTTTTAATAATCACAACTGTAACGCCAGATGGTCCAAGGTTTTTTTGCGCACCAGCATAGATGAGATCAAAATTCTCAATATTAATGTTTTTACTTAATATATCGCTCGACATATCTGCTATTAAAGGGACTTTTCCGTTTGAAGGGAAATGACTCCACTGTGTGCCATATATAGTATTATTGCTTGTAATATGAAGATAAGCAGCATCCTTTGATAGCATGTCTTCATTGAAGACAGGAATTGAACGATAGTTTTCTTCCTTGCTGGAGGAGACAATATAGGTTTGTCCGATTTTTTCAGCTTCCTTTAACGCCTTTTCGGACCAAACTCCGCTTAATACATAGTTTCCAGATTTTCCCTCTGATAACAGATTCATCGGAATCATTGTAAATTGAAGGCTTGCTCCGCCTTGAAGGAAGAGGACGTCATAGCTGTCTGGGATAGAAAGGATGCTTCGTAATAAATCCTGTGCTTTTTGATGAATTGCCTCATATTCCTTACTTCTATGACTTAATTCCATCACAGCCATACCGCTGCCGTTATAATCTAGCCAGTTTTTTTCAGCTTCTTTTAGAACTGATAACGGCAGAGCAGCTGGTCCTGCATTAAAGTTTAGTGCTCTATTCATGTTAGCCCCTCCAAACTAATTAGCTAAGGCAATTTCGCCTTAACGCTGTAATGAGATAAAAGATATTCTTATGGTAACAAAAAATATCTTTTTGTACAGAAGGAATTAGAACTTTTTGAAAAAAGTTATGAATAACTCCTTTTTGTAAAAAGTGCCCAATTTAAAAGACCTCTCTAAAAAAGAAAGGTCTTTACATCGGTTATGTATTGAATGTAATTAATTTGAACTTAATTTACTGCTGATTCCTTTAGCAATTTCCTGCAAATCTTGCGGCGTGTATTCTGAGTTATGAGTTTTCCAAACGGCTCCAAAGCCATCGCCATTTCCATATCGCGGGATTAAGTGCAAATGGAAATGAAATACTTCCTGGCCAGCATCCTTGCCGCTGTTCTGCAGGATGTTCATACCTAATGGCTCAAGATCCTTTTTAATCGCATTTGCAATTTGTGGAACTGCTTCAAAGACGTTTTTTGCTATATCAGCACTCATATCAAAAATATTCTCATGATGTTGTTTTGGAATGACTAGTGTATGCCCTTTTGTTACCTGACTAATATCTAAAAAGGCTAACACATGTTCATTTTCAAAAACTTTTGCTGAAGGTATTTCCCCATTAATAATTTTGCAGAAAATACAATTGCTCATTGTGAACACTCCTTCTCCCAATACATATTTTTACCTATACTACCATAATTAATAAAAGGATAAAAGGCAGGATCCGCATGGGAATCCCGCCTTCCTGAAGGGGAATGCTTCTATAGATACGTCTATTTCAGGTTATTCCCTTTGATAAACACCTCATTTATTGAATGTTGTGTTTACTTCTAGAGATTTCTGATCTTTGTTCAAGCTGACCATCCCCTAATCTTTATAAGTTTTTACTAAACGTATAAAGCAGGATATTGTCTTTAACAAACACCTCATTTCAGAGTGTTGTTACTTGTTAGATCTTCTTGGTCGATTAGTACATTGCCCAATGCAACCATCCCCTTATCATTAGAACGTGTGAAGCAGCTTATATTGAAATGTTAATTGTCTGCGACAGACACCTCATTTCAAAGTTTTGATAATCTTGCGGTTATCAAAAAGCTTGTTTCCCCTTCAAAGATTAGAATACCCGCTTTAAGATTTCATATACATGATTTGAAAAGAATTTTTACAAACCTTAGTAGAATTTTTTAATAAATAGACAAGCTTATTGGACAATTAAGTACAGTGTTTTTTACAATGGTAGTAGTAAATAGGGAAGGACGTTAATAAATCATGGCTCTTTTGAAAATTGAACACGTTACAGGCGGATATACAAAAAATCCGGTGCTAAAAGATATTTCTTTTGAAGTAAGGGAAAACGAATTGGTTGGTTTAATTGGGTTGAACGGTGCTGGAAAAAGTACGACAATTAAGCATGTGATTGGATTAATGGAGCCGCATAGCGGTCATATCACAATAAATGGAAAAAGTTTTTCCCAGGATAAGTATGCATATCGAAAGCAATTTACGTTTGTACCGGAAACACCTATTTTATATGATGAATTGACTTTAGAAGAGCATTTAAAAATAACAGCCATGGCGTATGACCTAAAGCCAGACGAGTACAATGAAAGGGCAAACAGGCTATTAAAGGAATTTCGCATGGAAAAACGCCTAAAATGGTTTCCGGCTCATTTTTCAAAGGGAATGAAACAAAAAGTCATGATCATGTGTGCTTTTTTAGTTCAGCCAGCCCTATATATTGTCGATGAGCCGTTCGTGGGGCTTGATCCATTAGGAATACAATCACTGCTGGATTTGATGAAAAAAATGAAAGAAAACGGTGCAGGAATATTAATGTCAACTCATATTCTGGCAACTGCGGAAAGATATTG
Source organism: Bacillus sp. S/N-304-OC-R1 (assembly GCF_019749375.1). GTDB lineage: Bacteria > Bacillota > Bacilli > Bacillales > Cytobacillaceae > Cytobacillus. The sequence continues at coordinate 2,151 of NZ_JACWFE010000017.1, read as the reverse complement.
CGACAGATTTGTTATATTGCATGAAGGAAAGATTCGTGCGAAAGGAACACTTCATGAACTAAGGGAGCAATTTTCGATGCCGGATGCAACACTTGATGACATATATATTGCGCTGACAAAGGAAGAAAATTATGTTTGATGAGAAAAAGTTATGGAGAGAGCGGGTTAATCAAAGAATAAAGGAGCTTGCTCGATATTCGCGTTATATTTTTAATGGACATATCGTTATTGTTTTAGTATTTCTGCTTGGAACTGCGGCTTATTATTATCAGGAGTGGCTAAAAACGGTACCAGAGCAGTTCCCGGCAGCGGCTATCATGGCGCTTGTGCTTGGTTTGCTGTTAACCTATAGTCCAATTAGCACTTTTCTATCTGAAGCAGATAAAATATTTCTGCTTCCGTTAGAAAGCAGGCTATCCGGGTATTTTGGAAAGTCAATCATTGTAAGTTTTGTGATTCATGCTTACCTTCTATTTCTTGGGCTTGGCGTGTTTATGCCTTTGTATGCGAGAGTCAATGATGGTGACTTTAAAAAGTATTTGCCTTTTTTATTCGGAATTCTCATTATGAAGGGTATTAATGTCTTTATTCGCTGGAACGTTCAGTACATTGTTGAAAATAGAGTGCATATTATTGACTCTTGTGTAAGATATGCGATTAATATTGTATTCCTGTTCTTGCTATTTTCGAATGCGGGTATTATGTATCTAATTCCTGAAGCAATTTTATTAGTTGTTTTACTGCTGTATTATCGAAAAAATACAAAGAATAAAAGCTTGAAATGGGAATATTTAATTGAGCTTGAAGAGAGAAGAATGACTTCCTTTTATCGTCTGGCCAATTTATTTACCGATGTTCCAAAGCTTAGGGACAGTGTAAAGAGGCGGAAATGGCTTGACTGGGTGTTCGGAAAGCTCACTTTTGGACAAGACCAGACCTTCAGCCATCTTTATATAAGAACCTTTCTTCGTGCTGGTGATTACTTCGGTTTATTTATTCGGCTGACTCTTATTTGTATCGTTGTTATGTACTTCGTTTCATATGGGCTGGGGCAAGCTTTTGTTGCATTGCTGTTTATTTATTTAACAGGATTTCAGCTTATCCCGTTATGGAATCATCATCAAAATAAGCTTTGGATAAGATTATATCCGATAGATGAGAAGCTAAAAGAAAAAGCATTTAAGCGTTTGCTCTCTCAGATTTTATATATCCAGACGCTGCTATTAGCGGTTGCGGTTTTCACATTAGGTGAGGGGATGGCAGCATTAATTACCCTTATTGCCGGATTTGGCTTTGCATACTTTTTTATTCATATGTATATTTCGAAAAGACTTAATATGAAGTGAAACTATTCATGAAGGTTACCGTATTAAATAGCAGAAACCAAAAGGATGGGTAGCTAATGAATGAATATGAATTAAGAGCATATAGCGAAATAGCCGAGTGGAAGAATAAAATGGTTAAGAAATCAGGTATTCTGAACCGTTTATCAAAGAAGGCACAATCGAAAGTTAATAGCTTTTTTCCTGAAAAGGCTCATCAAATTTTAACAGATAGTATTAAAAATATGGTAAAGGCCACACTTGTCGGATCAAATTTAACGACAAAAAAGGGACAAGAGGCTGGCTCTCTTGAGCAAATGGATAAGAAGTTTGCTGAGAAGCTATCAGCCTATAAAAAAACAGCGATTGTAGAGGGAGCAGGGACAGGTGCAGGGGGCTTTCTACTAGGGTTAGCAGATTTTCCTCTATTGTTAACGATTAAAATGAAATTTCTCTTTGAGGCAGCAGCTATTTATGGTTTTGATACAAATGAATATGAGGAACGCTTATTCCTTCTACATGTATTCAAGCTCGCATTCTCAAGTGATGAGAAGAGAAGGGAAACTCTTGAAATTATAGAGGAATGGGAAGCAAGAAAAGCAGTCATTTCAGAAATGGACTGGAGAGAATTTCAGCAAGAGTATCGTGATTATATTGATTTTGTCAAAATGCTTCAGCTCGTGCCTGGCATTGGAGCAGCGGTAGGAGCGTACGCAAATAATAATTTAATGGAGCATCTCGGTGAGACTGCGAAAAATGCATATCGGATGCGGATATTAAAAACAGCCCCAAAGCTATTTTGATATGCTCCCCATTAGGTAGACAGATT
>NZ_JACWFE010000016.1 GCF_019749375.1 Bacillus sp. S/N-304-OC-R1 | reverse complement strand
TTAATCTGTCTACCTAATGGGGAGCATATCAGGAAGCCTTGAGGGCTTTTTTTCTTTGTAGAAGGCTGTTTTCTAAATGAATGTTGTTTTATAGGAGTTTTAATAAAAAAGTCTAATCTCAGTAGTTGATATACACCTAGATTCCTGCGAGATTAACTGGCGGAAATAATCGGGAACTGGCGGATATAATCAGGAACTGGCGGATATATTGAGGAACTGGCGGATATAATTAGGAACTGGCGGATATATTGAGGAATTGGCGGATATAATCGGGAACTGGCGGATATAATCAGGAATTGGCGGATATATACGGGAATTGGCGGATATATACGGGAATTGGCAGATCTATTCGAGAATTAGTGGAATATATTGAGAAACTGGCAGCGAGGGACGGGCTAGGAGGCTAGCGATTCGCCAACGGAAAGCGAAGGTATATCAAATGCTGTGTATAAGCAACAATCTATTCCAGGATATTTTTGCCGGGAAAAGTAATCGGAATAGAAACTTTTCTTAAAACATTGTAAGATTAATTTATTCTATTTACTTCTCATACTGGAAGGACGTTAGGAACATGAAAGGGATCTCGATTATTTCGCTATTGGATGTAATTGGTGAATTATTTTCAGATGAAATTTCAATTGCCGTTTCAAATACAAAAGAATACATTTATTATCGACCAAGTAAACGGGTGGATTTGAAAATAAAGCCTGGTGACCCTTTGAAGGAAGGGACCATTGCCTATAAGGCTATTGCATCTGGTCATAAGGCTTCAGAGTTTATTAATCGGGAATTATTTGGAGTGCCTTATCATGGGATGGCCGTACCATTCCACCATGATGGTATATTGGAAGGCTGTGTTACCGCGATTTACCCTGCCTTAACAGATGGAAAGACTGTAGTAACAGTAAGAAGCCAAGATGGATGGACGCCTATTCCGTTTTCAAAGGTTGTGTATATAGAAGCTAAGGATAAAAAAACGTATATCCATACAGAAGGATTTACTGGAACACATAAATATTCGCTTCAGGAATTTGAATATTTATTGCCTAAAGACTACTTTATTCGCTGTCATCGTTCATATATTGTCAATGTTAATCATATTAAAGAAATTTATCCTGACTCGCATTCAACCTTTATTTTGGCTATGAATAATGGTGAACGTTTAACGGTTAGTCAATCGTATTCCAGCTATTTCCGAAAGCTGCTAGGTTTTTAAATTTTCTGCCTTGTATAAAATATTTTATGTTCTATCCTTATTTTGTACTATTTAATCCTAAAATTCCTTTCCCATATTTTTAATAGGTAAAATGATTATATATAGTTATCTATAGTGGGAGAGGGTTGGGAAAATGAATAAGGGGTATGAACGTATTAAGGACATTCGTTTACGTGATCGTGTTGTCACACCTGAGGAGGCTGCTTCATGGATTCACGACGGAATGACACTTGGTTTAAGCGGCTTCACACGTGCGGGTGACGTGAAAGCGGTACCATTTGCATTAGTTGAAAGAGCAAAAACCGAATCCTTCAAGGTGAATGTGTATACAGGGGCATCATTAGGTTCTGATGTGGATAAATTGTTCGCAGAGGCGGGAATTATTAATAAACGGTTGCCATTCCAAGCAGATCCAACGATGAGAAGGGGTATTAACCAAGGGGACTTCTTATTCGTTGATCAGCATTTATCGCACACAGCTGAATTAGTTCGTGCAAATGTGATAGATTCTATTGATTTTGCAATTTTGGAAGCGGTTTCGATAACAGAGGATGGGCTGATTATTCCAACGACGTCCATAGGAAATTCCTTAACATTTGCTCAGCATGCCAAGTCGATTATTATTGAAATTAATCTGGCGCAAACACCTGAGCTTGAGGGCTTACACGATTTATATGAACCTGGAAAGCAAGGGGAGCGAGATCCGATCCCGCTGAGAAAAGCGGATGACCGTATTGGCATTAAAGGTATAAAAGTTGATATAGAGAAGATTAAAGGAATTGTCTTTACTAATCAAGAAGATTCACCTTCAACCATTGTTCAGCCAGATGAAGAAACAAAAATCATGGCTGGTCATTTATTGGAGTTTCTTCGTAAAGAGATAGAAGCGGGAAGATTAACTGAAAAGCTTGCACCTCTGCAATCAGGAATTGGTTCAGTCGCAAATGCGGTTCTTCATGGAATGATCGATTCAGAATTTGAGGACTTGGAAGTTTATTCAGAAGTATTGCAGGATGCGGTTTTTGACTTAATGGATGCTGGAAAGGTTCGATTTGCTTCATGCTGTTCGATTACTTTATCCGAATCAAAAATGAAGCAAGTTTTCGCAAACTTTGATCAATATCGTGATCGTATCTTGATGAGGCCACAGGAAATCTCAAATCATCCGGAAATTATCCGCAGACTCGGCTTAATTTCAATAAATACGGCTTTAGAATTAGATATATACGGAAATGTAAACTCTACTCATGTGCTTGGAACGAAAATGATGAACGGGATTGGCGGTTCTGGTGACTTTGCGAGAAATGCTCGTCTGGCGATTTTTGTAACAAAATCAATTGCTAAAGATGGTAAGATATCAAGTATCGTTCCATTTGTCTCACATGTCGATCATACAGAGCATGATGTGAATGTAATCGTGACAGAGCAAGGATATGCCGACCTTCGCGGGTTGGCACCTCGAGAACGGGTTGAATTAATTATTGAAAATTGTGCACATCCAATGTACAAGGAGCACCTTCGCGAATATTATCAAGAAGCTCTTACAAGAGGCGGACACACTCCTCATGTACTAGAAAAAGCTCTTTCATGGCATATTGATTTTGCAAAAAATGGAACAATGCTAAAAACATTAGTAGAGAATAAATAAATTTGTTAACTCTGAGCATATCAAACTGCTCAGAGTTTTCTTTATGATTGTCTCTTTTTATTCTGAGGTCTTATTCCTTCTCTTTCTTCTATCGGCGAAACATTGTTGAGCTGAGAGATCTCTTTTGCCACTCTATCTAGAAATTCATCTGTTAGCAGAGGATGAGTATGTCTTGGCATAGGTTGCCTCCTATCGATTAAGCCTTCTTTATATTTTTTTCAATTGATGAATGATTATGTATGTTTCTGAAATTTTTCGATTAAGAATGTGTATTAAAAAAATATATTTACATAACGAAAACACAGGAGTATGATAAACAGCAGTTTCATATTTCTAAATCGCTGAAACCTATACGGTACGGGGGAACCACATATTGGATAATTTGTAATCCAAGGGGTGAATCCTTTAAGGTAGGGCTACTCATAGTCCGAATCCGGCAGCTAACCTCGTAAGCGTTGATGAGAAGGAAGGTGGAGCTTGTTGTGTCAAAATATTGATGCCTACAGGTCTATTTCGTGATGACTTGTAGGCTTTTTTATTTTTCATTATCTTTCCCATATGTTTAAGAAGGTTGGGAACAATAAGGAAAAGATTTTTGTGAAAAAGTATTTCCTAAAAACATACAATACAGTGATAATTTTTGGCTTTATAGAATAATTTCGACGATTTGGTGGTGCACCTAGGTGGTTTCATTATTAAAAAGAGTATTAATTGGAAGACCGTTAAAATCAAATGAGTTAGGTGAACAAAAGCTTATTAAAACGAAAGCATTAGCGATACTTTCATCCGATGCTCTCTCATCTGTTGCTTACGGGCCTGAACAAATTCTAATTGTTCTTGCCACAATTAGTGCAGCGGCGTTTTGGTATTCGGTTCCGATAGCTATTGGCGTTTTAATTCTGTTGACGGCACTTATCTTATCATATAGACAAATTATTTTTGCCTATCCGTATGGCGGTGGAGCGTACGTCGTTTCGAAAAATAATTTAGGCACAAATGCTGGTTTAATTGCAGGCGGGTCTTTGCTAGTTGATTATATCCTTACAGTTGCAGTAAGTGTCTCTGCAGGAACGGATGCAATCACATCGGCTTTTCCTTCTCTGCATGATTATAATGTTTCGATTGCCATTTTATTTGTGTTATTTATAACGATATTAAACTTAAGAGGGGTAACAGAATCTGCTTCGGTATTAGCCTACCCAGTCTATTTATTTGTTTTAGCGATTTTTATTTTAATTGGGGTTGGTATTTATAAGATCGCAACAGGCAGCGTTACGCCAGCCTTACACACACCTATTGGTACACCTGTTGCGGGAATTAGTCTCTTTATTTTGCTAAGAGCCTTTGCATCGGGAAGTTCGGCATTAACAGGAGTTGAAGCCATTTCTAATGCGATTCCAAATTTTAGGGATCCCGCTCCAAAGAATGCGGCAAAAACCTTAATGGCGATGGGCGTCCTGCTTGCTTTATTATTTTCAGGGATAATTATTTTAGCCTATTATTACGGAATTGCTCCTCATGAAAAAGTAACAGTCGTTTCTCAAATTGCAGAAGGTGTTTTTGGAAGAAACTTCATGTACTTTTTCATTCAAGGAACAACGGCTCTGATTTTAATTCTTGCTGCCAACACAGGTTACTCTGCTTTTCCATTATTAGCTGTAAATTTAGCAAAAGATAGATTTATTCCAAGGATGTTTACAGTCAGGGGAGACCGTCTAGGTTATTCAAATGGTATTCTTTTTCTAGCTACGTTTTCGATCATATTGATTGTAGCCTTCAGAGGGCAAACAGAACATCTTATTCCGCTCTATGCAGTGGGCGTATTTCTTCCTTTTACACTGTCTCAGACGGGTATGATGGTGAAGTGGATACGAGAAAAGCCTGAGGGCTGGGTAGTAAAATTAATAACTAACACGATAGGTGCCCTTATTAGCTTTATCGTGACAATTATGTTCTTTTTAACAAAGTTTGAACAAATTTGGCCAATACTAATCTTCTTGCCCATTATAATTCTTTTATTTCATCGAATTAAAAAGCATTATAATTCCGTTGGTGAACAGTTAAGAATCAATCCAGAAGCGGCTATTAGTCCTATCGAGGGAAATATTATCATTGTACCGGTAGCCGGCATCACTCAGGTTGTGGAAAATTCATTAAACTATGCAAAGTCATTAAATGCTGACCAAATTATTGCCGTATATGTCTCCTTCGAAAGAGAAGATGAGAAAAAGTTTGAGGATAAATGGATGAAATGGCAGCCTGATATTCGACTTGTCACTCTTCAATCATATTATCGAAGCATTATTCATCCTTTAACGAAATTTATTGATATCGTTGAACATAAAGCGAGAGAATCCAACTACCAGGTGACAGTAGTTATTCCTCAATTTATTCCTAAGAAGGGTTGGCATCATATTCTTCACAACCAATCCAGTCTGCTTATTCGTTCGTATTTACTTTTTCGAAGAAACGTTATTATTACAACGGTGCCGTATCATTTGAAAAAATAAGTTAGATGTCAAAGGAACCCTAAAATTTCATTCAGGGTTCCTTCTATAATGAATTATAATTTAATCGAAATATATTTCACTTCCAAAAATTCCTCAATGCCATGATGTCCGCCTTCACGGCCAAGTCCGCTTTCCTTTACTCCTCCAAATGGAGCCTGTGCTGTAGAAGGAACGCCATCATTAATCCCAACAATTCCGAATTCTAGTTTTTCAGATACTTTGATAGCTGTTGTTAAATTTTCTGTATACACATAGGCAGCAAGACCATAACGGGAGTTATTGGCCATTTCAATGGCCTCTTCTGCCTTTTCGAATTCAATAATTGGTGCTACTGGACCAAAGGTTTCATCTTGCATGACGACCATATTCTCTTTAACACCACTAATAATCGTTGGTTCCATGAAATAGCCGTTTTGAAAATCAGGGACACGCTTTCCGCCCAATTCAATTCTTGCTCCTTTTTCAACGGCATCATCGATATGGTGCTTTACTTTTTCATAGGTTGCTTCATTAATTAGTGGTCCAATACTCGTTTCTGGATTAGTGCCAATCCCGACCTTCAGAGCTGAGACAGCCTCAGAAAGCTTAGCAACAAACGCTGGCAGTATAGCTTTTTGAACATATATGCGGTTCGTACAAATACAAGTTTGTCCGCTGTTTCTAAATTTGGAAGCAATCACTCCGCTAATCGTTTTATCAAGATCAGCATCAGCAAAAACAATAGCTGGAGCGTGTCCCCCAAGTTCAAGGGAAACCTTTTTCACCGTATCTGCAGCACCGCGCATAAGAACCTTGCCGACTTCAGTTGATCCAGTAAAGGTAATCTTTGCAACTCGTTCATCCTCTAGCCAAGCTTGTCCAATTTGCTTTGCATCACCAGTAATAACATTAACTACGCCTTTTGGGATACCAGCAAGTTCCGCAAGCTCCGCAAGTTTAATTGCCGTTAAAGGAGTTTGTTCAGCCGGTTTGATTACCGTTGTACAGCCTGCTGCAAGAGCAGGGGCAACCTTTCTAGTAATCATGGCTGCTGGGAAATTCCATGGGGTAATCGCTGCAACAACACCTACTGGCTGTTTAATTACGAGAAGGCGTTTGTCTGTAGAAGAAGCAGGGATCGTTTCACCGTATATGCGCTTTGCTTCCTCGGCGTACCATGACAGGAAGCTTGCCGCATAATTGATCTCTCCGATCGCTTCCGCCATAGGTTTTCCTTGTTCCATTACTAGGATTTCGGCAATTTCTTCTTTATGTTCTTGAATAAGATGATACCATCTCATTATATATTCATTACGTTCATAGGCAGAAGTTTGAGACCAGCTTTTGAAAGCTTCATATGCAGAGTCTACTGCCCGTTTTGCTTCAATTTGTCCACAATTTGGAACAAGAGAAACTAGCTCCCCTGTAGCAGGATTAAATACTTCAATGCTTTCGGCTGAGTCTGACCGAATCCAATCTCCATTAATATAGTTTTTATTTAAATCTTTTTCTATGCTGCTCACTAAGCTTCACACCTTTCAGTTTGATAAAATGATTATTAATTAGGTACCGCTCAATTTAAACTGATTTCTCTTCCAATTGTAGCATAATTCCCTCATTGGCAAGAAAATGCCTGCTCGAGAAAATGCCGATACACTTGCTGCAAAGTTATACTCTACAGTTTTTATTATGGTGTGTGTCTCCATCATTTGATATAATTTTGGGAAATAACAGGAATTTGGATAATGGGAGTTGAACCCAAATAATAAGAAAGTAGGGTACGGAATGAAATACTTTGCTGTGCTATTGCCGATGCTAAATGAGGAAAAAAGCCAACTGTATCGTCCCCAGCACTTAGAATTTCTTGAGAAAATGAGTAATGAAGGAAAAATTTTTGCAAGAGGAAGATTTGCTGACGGTGCAGGTGGTTTGGTTATTTATATTGCACAATCTTTAGAAGAAGCAAAATCATACGTTGAGGCTGATCCGTATATAGTTCATGGAGCTAGAGGGATGGAGATTCATGAGTGGGAAATGATTAGTGCTGCTGTAAAGAGTTAAATAATAGGACAATAGCCAATCCAGATCGGGGTTGGTTTATTTTTTTTGACATTATCCTGACTTAATTACATGTTATGTTTTTTTGAAGAGTGAAATCTATATATAATAAAGGTAAATCTTTAAGATTTTCAGGAGTTGAAATCCATGAAAACTATTTTAATAGTAGAAGATGAACTTCCGATAAGCCAAGTATTAAAGGTATATTTGCAAAAAGCTAATTTTATGGTGGAGCAGGCATTTACCGGGCACGAGGCAATGGTGAAATTCGATGCTGCTAATCCTGCTCTTGTCCTGCTGGATGTCATGCTGCCTGGGAAGGATGGTTGGACAATATTAAAGGAAATACGAGAGAAAAGTACTTGCCCGGTTATTATGCTGACAGCTCTTGGGGATGTGAATTATCGGTTAAACGGTTTGAATAGCGGAGCGGATGATTATATTCCGAAGCCCTTTATAGCAGATGAAGTCATTGCAAGAGTCCAGGCGGTTTTAAGAAGGTCAGAAATAAATGAAGGACCAAAGAAAACATTTGGCCAATTGCAAATTGATCTAAAATCACATCGGGTGAATATTGGCGATAAAGAGATTGAACTGACTCCGCGTGATTTATCACTGTTAATGTTTATGGCAGAACATCCAAATCAAACATTTACTCGAGACCAGCTAATTGAACATGTATGGGGATGGGAATATGATGGAAGTGACCGAGCTGTTGATTTAGCAATAAAACGGTTGAGAAAGTCACTTCAAAAATGGCCAGAGTCAGAAGGCGAAATTAAGACATTACGGGGATTGGGGTATCAACTCAGTGTTTACAAAAAGTAATAAGAAAATATCATTGCTTCGTTATTGGACAAGTCGTTATGTCATGACATTATGTATTGGTCTGATTGTGGTCGCCATTGTATCAGCATTATGGATTAGACATACGACTTTAGAGCATCGATTAAACGTAACAAAGCTAATGGCTGATGAATTGGCAGACCGTTTTGTTGAAATAAGTGAGGGAAGACCGATTTCACGTGAGAAGCTTCCAGGGTTCCTATTAAATCGCGGGAAATTTTTGGATATAAAAAGTGATCCTTCGATTTATGTTGTTGATAGTTCAGGTACGATCCTTTCAACAAATAGATCTCCGGATCGAATGTTTCGTCAATTTCCAGGTGCGATACTCACGAATAAAGAAAGTACCCAAAAATTAAAGCTGGAAAATAATCAAGTATATTATGTTGTGAAATCGCCTATAAACACAGAAACAACCTTTTTTGGCTGGGTTGTCATCATTGAAACAGAAGAAAACTTGACTAGAGTGGATCAAGAGTACCGGCAATTGGCAATTATGATTGTAAGTCTTGCCCTTCTTGGCTGGGCAGCAATTTATTTTTTATCCCGCCGCTTAGCAAATCCGATTAAAGATGTAGCAAGAGCTGCCAAGCAAATCCAAGAGGGAGATTATAATATTCATCTCCCAAAGAATATTAAAGAACAAGAAGTATATGAACTTGTTCATTCCTTTCAAGAGATGTCAATGAGGCTGAAAAAATTAGAAACGCTTCGAACTGAGCTTTTGGCAGGGGTGACCCATGAATTAAAGACACCGGTGACTTCGATAAGCGGACTGCTTCAGGCACTAAACGATGAAGTGGTTACAGGGGAAGATGCGAAGGAATTTCTTCAGCTATCATTAGCCGAGACCGCCAAGATGAAAAAGCTGGTTGAGGATCTTTTAGCTTTTAATACTTTCGCGGCAAATGCTGTTCCTGTAACTAAGGAGCGATACCATATTAATAAGCTAATCAGTGATTTCACACATCAATGGGAAACGGTTCAGGAGGATAGACAAATTGAGTTAACAGTGTCGTTACTCCGAATAAGCAGTGAGGTGGATGTAGATCCAATCAGGCTGCAGCAAATTTTAACAAATCTACTCAATAATGCGAAGCATGCCATTGAAGGTGCTGGAAAGATTCATGTTCAATTATCCGAAACAAGCAAGCAAATTTTTATTGATATAAGAGATACAGGCTGCGGTATCCCAGCCGAGGAACAAAATCTTGTCTTTGAACGCTTTTTTAGAGGAGAGAGAAAGAAGTTTAAAGTGAGAGGGCTCGGTTTAGGCCTGCCCTTCAGCAAGATGATCGCTCAATCACTTGGAGGAGATTTATTGCTGTTAGAAAGCTCACCGGATGGAACGACTTTTAGAATAATATTACCTAAAGTGTAGATATTAAACTGCTGATTTCGGTCAGCGGTTTTTTTATTAAACTTTTTTCCTTTGACATCTTCCTGACACATTAGGTGTTTAAAGTGGGTCTTGTAAGGTAAATAAAACTTTAAACCTTAATAAAAGGAAGAAGGTATATATATGTACGAAGAAAATAAGCATTTCCAAGAAGATCAATTAAACGAAAATACTAATCAAAGTCAATTTAAACAAACAGAAGAAAACTATCAAATGAATGGGACACAGATCAAACCGCCGAAAAAGACTGGATTTAAAGGTTTGCTTATGGCAATTTCAGGTGGTGTGCTAGGGTCTGCTATCACTCTTACAGCAGTACCTTATTTGCCAAACTATCAAGAAGCTGCTAGTGAAACGAAGGCAGTGGAAAATACATCAGCTGTACCAGCAGTGAATGTGAAGCAGGTTTCAACAACTTCCCATTCTTTGGCTGATACGGTTGAACAGGCGTCTAAAGCAATCGTCGGCATTGTGAATTATCAGAAGCAAAGCAATCCTTTTCAGCAAGGAAATAATGAAGTTGAAACGGGATCTGGATCAGGGGTTATTTTTAAAAAGGATCTGAACACTGCATATATTGTAACCAATAACCATGTTATTGAAAATGCTAATAAAATTGAAGTGACTCTTCATAATGGAGATAAAATGACCGCTGAATTAATAGGGACTGATTCTTTAACAGATATTGCAGTTCTCAAAATTTCAGGAAATGTTTCAGCAGCAGAACCCTTAACTTTTGGCGATTCATCACAGCTAAGAGCAGGTGATCAGGTTCTAGCAATTGGAAATCCGCTTGGGTTGGATTTATCAAGAACTGTTACTCAAGGAATTGTAAGTGCTGTAAATCGGACTATTCCAGTTTCGACTTCTGCAGGAGATTGGGATTTAGAGGTTATTCAGACTGATGCAGCGATAAATCCTGGAAATAGTGGAGGGGCCCTTATTAATACCGCAGGACAATTAGTCGGGATTAATAGCATGAAAATCTCTGAAAGTGGTGTTGAGGGTCTCGGCTTTGCGATTCCAAGCAAAGAAGTAAAAAGGATTATCAATGAGCTCATTGAAAATGGACAAGTAGTCCGCCCTTATTTTGGGGTTAGTTTAGCTGATTTAGACGAAATTCCAAGCTTTTATAGACAAAATCTCCCTGCGACTATTTCAAAAGGAACAATTATTGCAACGATTGATCCTAATTCGGCAGCTGCAAAAGCAGGACTTCAATCACAAGATATTATTGTTTCTATCGGAGGCAAGGAAATTACTAATTCAAATGATTTCCGTAAGACATTATATAGTCAATACAAAATTGGGGATAAGGTAAAGGTTGAATTTTATCGCCAAGGAGAATTAAAAACGGTTGAAGTGACATTACAAAGCAATAAAAATACTAAAGCATAGGGGGATAAAATGAGAAGGAAGAAAGTCATTTATTTTATTATCGGTTTAGGATCTGCTCTAGCCATTGCCCTTTCACTCACTTTTATGGATGACAAAAAAGTTGCTAGTGTCAATGGAGAAAGTATAAGCAAAAATGAATTATATGATCTGTTAGTATCTCAATATGGTTCAGATGGAGTGGACAAGTTAATAACTGATAAGATCATTGAAAAAGAAATGAAAAAAGAAAACTTAAAAATAAGCCAGTCCGAAATAAATGAGGAGATGGCTGATTATATAGAAGCATATGGCGGGGAAGACGCATTTAAAGATCTTTTAGATTCAAGTGGTGTTAAACGGTCCACCATTGAAAAAAATATGAAAACCTATTTAGCGACAAAGAAACTGCTGGAGCCAAGGATTTCGATTACGGATGACGAGATAAAGACATATTTTGAAGAAAATAAAGATAACTATGCTCAGCCTGAACAGGTTGAAGCGAGTCATATATTAGTAAAGGACGAAGCAACTGCAAATGAAGTCATTAAAAAATTAAATGCAGGAGCGGACTTTAGTGAATTAGCTAAGGAATATTCTACAGATGAATCGAGCAGCGCCTCTGGAGGGGAATTAGGATATTTCGGCAGAGGTGAAATGGTAAAAGAATTTGAAGATGCGGCCTTTTCACTCGATATAGGAAAGATTAGTGAACCAATTCAATCGGAGTATGGGTACCATATTATTAAAGTAACGGATAAAAAGAAAGCAAAGGAAGCAAACTTTGATGCAGTAAAAGATGAAATTAAAGCTACTATTATCGATTCAAAGCTCGAATCAGAATATGCAGATTGGCTGGAAGAAAAATATAAAGAATATGAGATTAAAAATTATATAGAGAGCTAAAGAAAAATTCATCCTTCGTAACATTGATTATGATAATTACCGGAATTTGGTCATAATAATAAAGTAAAGCAGAGAAGATGCGGAGGATGAAAGTATGAGTCATGGCGTTAGATTAAGACCATTAGAACGGGTGGACTTAGGTTTTGTCCATAAATTAAATATCAATGGGAATATTATGTCCTACTGGTTCGAGGAGCCATATGAGGCGTTTGTTGAATTACAGGATTTATACGATAAGCACATCCATGATCAGGGCGAAAGGCGGTTTATTGTCGAACATGATGGAGAAATGGTTGGTCTTGTAGAACTAGTTGAGATTGACTATATTCACCGAAGAGCCGAATTTCAAATTATTATTGATCCGAAGCATCAAGGACACGGGTATGCAACGATAGCGACAAAGCTTGCCATGGATTATGCCTTTTCCGTTTTAAATCTATATAAACTATATTTAATTGTTGATAAAAATAATGAAAAAGCCATTCATATCTATAAAAAGCTCGGTTTCTATTTTGAGGGTGAACTCATTGACGAGTTTTTCGTAGATGGGGAATATCATAACGCGATTAGAATGTGTATGTTTCAGCATCAATACCTCGGCAGTGATTCCATGGAGGCATGAAAAATGCTTGGAGCCTCTTGGTTCCAAGCATTATTTCTTTGGTTTTGTTAACATAAAGCGCAAATCAATTAAAGCATGCATAATAATAGGAAAAACTAGACTTCCCGTCTGTAAATACACTTTGGAAAGCGCAAATCCTACTAAACCGGTTAAAAGGACTCCCTTCCAGCCTTGATAATAGTGGGCAATTCCAAATATGGCAGCTCCCACAATGAGGATAAGATTGCCTTCAAGCTGGAATGGCGGAAGAGCTAACAAATGCAATAAAAATCCCCGATAAATAATTTCCTCGCAAATTCCTGCTGTAAGAGCAACGAGAATGGCTAGTCGCTTATCTATTTTTCCAGTTGGCACTAGATAGGAAACAGATGATGTTTGTGCTTCTTGATACTTTCGATAGAAGGGAAGCCTCATTAACACAAATATCATGACCAATATACCAATAATAAATCCAACAATCATTCCAGAGAATTGAGAAGCATCTTCGCCGGGAAGTCCTAAACCGATTTGTGCAAAAGCGGTTCCTGATAAATACACTGCAATTAAAATGATGAAAGTAACAGCCCACTCAGAGTAAATGACATATTTGAAATAGGCAATACGATCTTTTTCATCCAATGTTTCTTCTAATCTTTTTGTATATTTTTTGTCCCAGAATGGATAAATCCCAATTAGAAAGATAAGCAATATAATACCGAAAACAATCATAGCAATTTCTCCTTTTATAGTAAAAAAATCCTATTAATATACTACACAAATCTTTTTCGAATTGATATGATTTTTTTAGAAAATTCTAAAGGGCAGGCGATACCTTTTCAACAGCTGTTACTACTGCAAAAAGTTATTGATTTCATTGATGACCATTTAAAAGAGGAAATAGATCCAGAAGAGCTCGCCAAAATGGCAGGGTACTCTCCATTTCACTTTTATCGAATATTCCACAAGCAAATAGGCTACACGGTTATGGACTATGTGCTCAAGAGAAAGCTTCAGCATGCTCTCTATGAATTAGTAAGCGGCAAAAAAATTATTGAGATTGCTCTGGAATACGGATTTGATACACATGCCGGTTTCACAAAGGCTTTTAAAAGATGCTTTGGGAGCCCGCCAAGTTTATATAAACTTCATTGCCCTATTTCGCCTCCTCAAAAGTTAAATTTAGTAGATTTATATGAAAAAAATTTAGGAGGCATTGTTTTACAGCCGATGATTGTTTCAAGGCCATCATTTTGGGTAGCGGGAAAAACATTTAAAAGCAGCGTAAAAAATGTATCCTATACAAGGGATGCCCCAGCTTTTTGGGATCAGGAAGGTTTAAATGATGGGTCAGTTGAGAGAGCATTATATGCAGCTCTAGCTCCAAAAAAGCATGGGGAATATTGCATTAATTTAACGGAAGAAGATAATGATGAAGAGTTTACTTATTTATTTGCAGTGGATTTAGATGAACAGGTAAAACCATCAAACGAATTTCTGCCGTTTAAAATACCTGCATCCACCTATGCAATTTTCAAAACACCGGCAGTGGAAAAGGAGCAATTTGTATCTGCCATTAAAGGAACCTGGAGATATATTTTAGAAGACTGGCTGCCTCATTCATCCTATGAAGTAGATGAAAAAGGCTATGATTTTGAGTACTATGATGAGTACTGCCATTACTGGAACTATGAAAAAATCTATATGGAAATTCATTTGCCTATTAAAGAAAAATCTAGAGGATAATTAATTACCCTCTAGATTTTTTTAGCACTCTTTTATATAAGATTAAGACAGGTGACAGAAATAGGGCACTTGCTAAGATAGCTGTTTTAATTGAAAAGCCGGTAGCAATAACCCCGACTACAGGCCCTCCGCTAATTTGTCCAATGGCATCAACTTGACCTTTTACGGAAAAGAAGGTGGCCCGCGTTGTAGAATCAGGAATTAGCTTATTTAGCCAAATGTTCTCCAAAGGATACATAGATTGTCTGGCAACTTGAATGAGAATATAAAAGGCGAGCAAGCTTATGATACTTGTTGAGAAGGCAAAGCCAAGCAACGAAAAAACGATTAGTCCGCTTCCAATTAAGAGTGCGGTATAAATTCGTTTAAGCTCCCCATGAATAGAGCTGCGATTTAAATAATGAAGAACGGTAAAGGACAGAAGCACAACTATAAATTGAACTCCGCCTAATAAGATCACCATGTTTTGATCTGTTAGATGTGCTAAATTAGATGCTTCAAAGAAATGCGAGATCCAAAGCCGGTCAAATCCTTCACTATAAAATCCGACAAACAGTGCAATTAGAAAGAGCAGCCTCATTAATTGACTTGCCTTTGAGTAGGCAAAGATTTTCCTAATGTTCCCCTTCATATTTTCTAAGGTTGAAATACGAGTAAGCTCATGTAATGGTTTGAAATGATCTTCTTTCATTAAAAAGATTAAAGAGACACTAAGACCAACCATACATAAACCGCCAATGACAATCGGGAGATTTATCATAAAATAGCCAGTTGCCATACTCAAAGGAATGGCAATGACTTTTCCGAGGCTACCGGCTTTGGCACCTGCAAGAAACGCAGAGGAAGCACGATCTTCCCCAATTTCATCTGAAATCCATGCCTGCTGTGAACCGCTTGTAAAAGTATAGCCAATTCCCCACAGGATTTGAGAAATAACAACAGCAGTAAATAACGGGAATAATCCCTCAACAACAAAAGCGATCCCGATTAACCCGTAACCAATTATTATAGAAAGCTTCCGGCTTTTCATATCCGAAACAATGCCAGTAGGAATTTCAAAAAGAAAAACGGTCAGCTCTAAAATCGTCCCTGCTAATACAAGCTCGAACGGATTAAGTTTCACGATTTGTACGTGATAAAGCAAGTTCACAGTAAAGATATAAGTAAAGAAAAATTGTGCTAAAAAACACGTATAGATGTAGACGTTATAAGGATTTTTTGTTTTGAATACATTCATTTTTGTCCCTCCTGTATTTAAATTATAAGAAGGAGGGATGAGGTTTTCTTTTCCAAATTTGCGATTTTCAGATTGTTTACAGTGAGTTTATATTAAATTGAAACTAGCGTGGTATGTTTGTAAAGTAAATACTGCCTTATAAAGGGGGATTTTAATGAATGTAAAAAACAGGCGTATTTTGGCGTGGTTTAACTGGATTCCTGAGATTCTTCAAATCGTATTGAATACCTCTCTTGTTATCTTAGCTTTCATTTTAACGATATTACTTGTTAAGGAGTTATTTATTTTTTTCGGACTGCTGTTTGAAAATAATAGTAATGACTATAGGCTTTTCCTTGCGAACATCTTAATTTTCTTTTTGTATTTTGAATTTATCTCGATGATCGTGAAGTATTTCAGGGAAAATTATCATTTTCCGCTACGGTATTTTATTTACATTGGGATTACTGCCATGCTCAGACTAATTATTGTAGATCATGAAAATCCAATTCATACCTTTTTTTACTCATTGGTCATTGTCATCCTCATCATTGGTTACTACATCATGCATATTACCCCGCGTGATTGGCAGCGAAGGAAAGATACTTAGAAGGGCTTTTTTAATACACTTATTCAAATAGCTGCCATAAAAAATTTCCCCGCATTTCTGTATATGCTCCAATGTATCTTTAACGACTCAATAACATATTAAAGGGGAATTCCCGAATAAAGAGAATAGTATAAAGTAATAAAAGAAAAATGGGGATGACAATGAAAAAATCCATATTTATTCTATTTATGTTTTTTGCCTTTTGTTCAACCACCCAAGCACTTTCTTGGGCATATCCATTTGTTGTTTGGAAAGGGAATGTTTATGAAGTAACCGATGAAGACGTTATAAAGGTTGAAAATGTCATAGGGGAAGTAAAAAGTAAGCCTGATGATCGGACAGGGGACTATATTGGCGATGCATCAAACATTTACCCTGTAGGAACGAAGTATTACGAAATTAGCGGAGTTTCCCCGTCAGATGCTTTAGCGGTTGTAGTGGAAGAAGGGAAGTGGAAAAAGGCAGTGTTTGTCCATAAAGCACAAACACATTGGACTTCTTATGTTTTTAAAGCCTTTTTGTTTTTTATTGTCTTATCATTGTTAATAGCTATTGTTATCTCGATAAAAAATTCCAAGGACTAAATACAACGCTTGCCCTTTTACATTATTTGAAGAAACAAGCGTTTTAAAAATTATTGATTTTCCATACCAGCAGGATTTTGTGAATGCTCTTGAATCTTTTTCTTTTCGTTATCCCCAATATTAAGCCCAATAACTCCAAATATAATGAGAATAATTGAAATCGTTTTGATTAAATTGAGTGATTCCTGGAAAGCAAAATAACCAATTAGCGCAATGGCTGCTGTGCCTAGACCAGACCAAATGGCATAGGCCATACTGACAGGAATTTGTTTTAGTGAAAAGTTTAGACATGTAAAGGCTAATAAATAAAATACTCCCATTAATATAGAAGGAAGCAATTTTGTAAACCCTTCTGAAAGCTTCATCGAGACAGTTCCAGCAACCTCCAGCAGGATCGCTCCCATTAAATATACCCACGCCATCCTTAAACACCCCTCTTGTAAAATGTTCAATAAAGGTAGAATAGTAGAGTAGGAATCACTTTGTCAAATATATCCATACACAAAATTAGTACCTGTTCCTAATATCAAACTTTAGTTATTGATCGAATTGTTCTAAAATGGAAGAATAAAACTATTGGGGGATTATAATGTTATATCATATATTCAGCAGTATTTTGTTTGTCCTAATTAAGCTTTTCAACCGATTAGAGATCAGGGGGAAGGCAAATATTCCTTCTGGTCAAAGATATGTAGTGACTTGCTCACATAAAGGCTGGGTAGACGTGATTATGCTTGCGATTGCTTTATATCCTACTCCTGTTCATTATATGGCTAAAAAGGAACTATTTGAGGGAAAATGGAAGAATCGTTTTTTTCAATCAATAAAGGCTTTTCCAGTTAACCGTGAAAATCCCGGGCCAAGCACGTTAAAGATTCCTTTGAAGCTATTAAAAGAAAACAAGTGTGTTGGCATTTTCCCAAGCGGCACGAGAACAAATGAAGATTTGCCATTAAAAAGAGGAGCTGTAACCATTGCAGCAAAAGCCAATGCTCCATTATTACCGGCAGTATTTAAAGGTCCGACTAATTTTTCTCAATTATTTAAAGGAGAAAAGTCAATAGTCGTATTCGGTGAACCAATCATTTTTCAAAAAGAGCAGAAGGATGGAAGGAAAGAAGACATTATTGAAAAGCATGTAGAATTATTGGTAAACGAAATGAAAAACTTAGAAAAAACTTTATAATTTAGGGCCAGTTTCGAAAGGACTGGCTCTTTTTGCACTTTAAGAATTTAAAGGGTAAAAAGGAAATTTATATAAAATGAAACGTTTTACATACCTAAGCTATCTAACAGTTAGAAGAAGGGAGGGGCACAAGTTTTGACAGATATAAAGAAAGTGTTAAAAGCAAAGAAAGGAAACCATAAAGCTTTTCAGGAACTAATGGAGGATGAAAAGATTAAGCTTTATAAAATTGCCTATTTGTACATGAAAAATGAGGATGACGCACTAGAGGTTTTTCAGGAGACGGTCTACAAAGCTTTTATTTCTATAAAGAACTTAAAGGATGAAAGGTACTTTTCTACATGGCTGACTCGAATTTTGATAAATACAGCTTTTGATTTGTTGAAGAAAAAGAAGAGAGTCATTCCGATGGAAAGAGAAGTATTGGAGAGTAAAGCAAATTCCTATTTGCCACATGAAGAAGATTCAGATTTGCTCCAAGCAATTACGGAATTAGATGAAAAATATAAGACCGTGTTAATTCTGCGATTTTATAAGGATTACACGGTAAAACAGATTGCAGATCTTTTGGATTATCCGGAAGGTACGGTGAAAACAAATATTCACAGAGGGATTAATTTGCTGCGAGAAAAGATAAAGGAGGATTGTGTAAATGAATAACGGACTTCCAGAATTTAAAAAGGAAATGGACAAAATTTCGGTTCCAATAGACAAACTAGATCAAATTATTGTTCATACCATTAAGGAAAACGGAAGAAAGAAATCAAAGAGGAAAGTGGGTCTCTATTCGGTTAGTGCGGCGGTGGTAGGGTTTGGATTATTTATGGGTTCTGCTATTGTATCCCCAGCAATGGCAAAGGTGGCCTCTCATATTCCACTTGTTGGAACATTTTTCAATGAAAGTGCTGATGAAGGCTTAAGAATTGTAGGTCAAAAGGGCTTAACACAGATTATTGATCAATCTTCAAAGGATAATGGCATAACTTTAACGATCAATGAAGTGTTTTATGATGGGACCCGCTTTACTATTGGGTATACACAAGAATCATTATTTGCATTTGGGGACATTGAGCGGCCAACAATTGATGTGAACGGAAAGGAAATCAATTTTAGTTCTTCTTATTCGGGAGACTTTATCACTCCGCAGAAATATAAAGGAGTTATCGATATTACCCCAACGGAGGAGCTGCCAGAGCAGTTTGATATGAAAATCAGGATTGATGCAGTGGGCTTAATCCCTGGAAAGTGGGAATTTGAATTTCAGATGAAGCAGTCGAATACAGTGACAGTTGTCCGACCGAATGAAGTGAAATTAATTAATGATGCAGAGGTGACCATCCAATCCCTGAAGCTAGGGCCAGCTGGAACTGATCTGACTGTTGGGATTTCAGCTGATAAAAATAATCAAAAAGTCGATCCGTATTCTTTGAATTTTTATGTAGTTGACGAAAATGGCGATGTATTAGACTCTGTGACTGCAAGCGGGTCTGGAGAAACAATTGATGGAAAAGAAAAGGCAAATCTTCAGTTTTTATACTCACCTTTAAAAGAAGGTGTTAAAAAGGTTAAGATTTTCCCGTACATGGTCCCTACAGTGGAAAATGGATATGAGGAAGTGGCTGTTCAATTAGATGATGCAACATTGCCTATTACAATGGACCAAGGAGAATCTGGGAAAACTATTATTACAGATATTCAATATGAAAATGATAAGACTATAGTCAGCTTTGAAGTTCAAAGCGATACGATTATTGACAATCATGCTTCTTATAATGGGATTTGGCTCGAGGATGCGAATGGTAAACGGATCTGGTCGAAGGACAATCCAATGGCAGAAAGAATTGAAGGAAACCATTTTAGGCAGGAATTTCCCACTGAACAGAAGAGGGGTTTACAGCTGAAAACAACAAAATTGCTGAAGATTATTATGTTTGAAGAATTTGAGATTAATATTGAATAATGTTTGCTAAAGCCGCTTCCGAATTTGGAAGCGGCCTTTTTATGGGGAAATAATGCCAATAACCCCAAGAAACAAAATGAAAAAATTTTTATCAAAAGGCTATGTTTATATTATAATAGAATTCGGCTGAAACCGTGGTAAAAGCTCGTTTTGTTATAAATTATGCCAACTTTGGGTGAGTATTGAAGAGTTTGCAGATGGATGGAATGTTTTTTAAGCTTAATGTCAGCAAATTTGAGGTTATATCCGCAACTTTTGAGATATATCCGCGACTTTTGAGGTTATATCCGCGACTTTTGAGATATATCCGCAACTTTTGAGATATATCCGCGACTTTTGAGAATATATCCGCGACTTTTGAGATATATCCGCGACTTTTGAGATATATCCGCAACTTTTGAGATATATCCGCGACTTTTGAGAATATATCCGCAACTTTCGAGATATATCGGCAACTATCAAGATAAATTAGCAATCTCCAATCTTTATCCGCAATTGTTTCAAATAGAAAGTGGTGATTCATATGAACAAATGGTTTTCATCTATGACTCTTTTTTCTTCTGTTCAATGGCTGTTTTTTATATTTGCGAATACAGTCATGGTTCCCATTTCAGTAGCAAATGTATTTCATCTGCCGCCTGAAACGATGGCGATGATGTTAAGAATGTCCTTAATATTTACAGGGTTGGCGAGCATCTTTCAAGGGTGGAAAGGACATAGATATCCTTTAATTGAAGGACACTCAGGTTTGTTATGGGGATTGATCCTAAATCTTGGCCTCTCTGCTTCGTCACTGGGAATGAGTCTCACAACCATTGGCGGGGGCATTGCAACAGGTGTTCTTTTAGCAAGCTTAGTAACTATTATCCTGGCGCTTTTTAATGGAATACCCCTATTAAAATCAATTTTTAATCCGATGGTGATGTCGGTTTATTTATTTTTATTAACCTTTCAACTCGTATTAATTTTTTCAAAAGGGATGTTGAAGGTAACGGAGCATGGAACAATTGATGTTCCTGTTAGTTTGTTTTCCATTGGACTAGTCGTTTTTGTGATTCTGTTAAAAATAAAAGGAAATAAAGCCATTAGCAATTTTTCTATCTTAATTGGTTTAATTGTCGGTTGGGTTTTCTATGATCTATTATTTATGGATTCCGTCGCGAAGGTTACATCATCTGCGAGTGTGGCCTTTACTTTATTTCCATTAGGAAAACCAAATTTAGAAATTGGTATAGTCGTTGTGGCATTTTTTGCGGGATTAATGAATTTAAGCAATACGTTTTCTGCGATTAATGCGGGGGAAAGAGTGTTTCATAGAAAGACAGGCAACAAGGAATATCGCTTCTCCATTTTTATTTCGGCATTATTTACGGTTGTTGGAGCTGGCTTTGGACTTGTCCCGTATTCTCCCTTTGCCTCTGCGATCGGATTTCTACAGAGTACAAGAATACTGGATCGGAAACCTTTCTATATTGGCGGAGCTTTGCTTACCATTATCGGTTTAATCCCACAGATGGGCTCATTTTTAGCAACCATGCCAGTAACAGTAGGAGATGCCGTCCTGTTCGTCGCTTATTTACAGCTTTTCGGGACAGCCTTTAGCAGTTTAAATGGAAAAGTATTTAATTCAAATACAATTTTCCGATTGGCGATTCCGGTACTTGTCGGTATTAGCTTAATGAATATTACACCATCGTTATTCAGTAATCTGCCCATTCTAGTCCAGCCATTTATTTCAAATGGGTTAATTATGGGTGTTCTTCTATCGATTATTTTGGAAAAAGTCGTAAATTGGTCTTCGATGGAACAAATTGAATTAAAAAATAGCTAGCACAAGCCCTCTGTTTATGAACAGAGGGTTTTTTATTTGGTCATTTTTACTCTAGTTTAACCAATGATAATTAATTGATTGAACTCAATGTCCCATTTCCAGGCATGTACGGGAATGGGCTTTTTGGAATGTGCAAGCTAATCCATGCAAACCCATGATTAAAGCAAAAAATATCTGTCTATAATGATAGCTAACTTATGGATAGAGAAATCTTCTATAAATACTACTTTTTACCGCTTTAAGACATAAAAAACCTATGAAGGAGGATCAACGCATGTCAGAGGAAAAAGAAAAAAATATATCCCGGCGTGACTTTTTAAAAACATCTGGAATTGCGACAGGAACTTTAATTGGTGGCGGCTTGATTGGCGGTTTTATCGGCTATGGAATAAATAAGCAAACGGCACCGAAGAAAGTGGAAGAAATACATAATGTTACAAGCCCAAAAGGAAGAATGTTTTTTACAAAAGAGCTGGATTTCAATATCCTATCTAAAGCAACAGAAAGAATTTTTCCAAAGGACGACCTTGGCCCAGGAGCGATTGAGCTTGGGGTCCCATATTTTATCGATAATCAGCTAGCAGGAAATTATGGAAGCAATGCAAGAGAGTATATGCAGGGACCACACTTTATTGGTGCTCCCACACAGGGGTATCAGGCTTCATTAACACGTGCAGATGCATACAGACAAGGGATAGCTGCCCTGGATAAGGAAGCGCATGCTCGATTTAATAAGAGCTTTGTCGATCTCGAAGGCGGGCAAATGGATGAAATACTTACGGCATTTGAAAAAGGAGAAGTGAAAATGACAGGAATCACATCCGACTTTTTCTTTAGGATGCTGAGATCTGCCACCATTCAAGGGGTATATGCTGATCCAATATACAGCGGGAATAATAATATGGATGGCTGGAGAATGAAAGACTTCCCAGGAAACCAAATGTCATACCTCAATGTCATTGATAGTAAAAAGTTTCAGAAGATAGAACCGCTATCGTTAGCGAATATGGAGCATTAAAAGGAGAATAGTTTATGGCGAAAACAATGGATAAGGTTGATGTTGTAACAGTAGGTGTTGGCTGGACAGGCGGAATTGTTGCAGCAGAATGTGCAAAGGCCGGCCTTAAGGTTGTAGGGCTTGAGCGAGGAAGAGAAAGAGGAACTGCTGATTATTTACATGTTCATGATGAATATCGATATGCGATTCGTTATGAATTAATGCAAAATCTTGCAAGAGAAACAATCACTTTCAGAAATAACCGCAAAATGAAGGCACTGCCTATGCGTCAGATGGGTTCATTCCTTTTGGGGGAAGGTTTAGGCGGTTCAGGAACGCATTGGAATGGTTGGACCTATCGGTTCTTACCATATGATTTTGAAATAAAAACGCTTACTGAGAAGAAATATGGGACAAACAAAGTTCCGAAAGATTATACGTTGCAAGATTGGGGATTAACATACGATGATTTGGAGCCTTATTATGATAAGTTTGAAAAAACAGCTGGAATTTCAGGTGAAAAAAATCCTTACGGAGGGAAGCGCTCTGACGAATATCCAACACCCCCTATGAAAATGACTCCGATACTTGAAAGGTTTGATAAGGCAACCAAAAAAATGGGGCTTAAACCTTATATGATGCCGGCAGCTACGATTTCCCAAACATATACGAATCCGGATGGTGAACAAATTAATGCATGTCAATATTGCGGATTTTGTGAAAGATTCGGTTGTGAGTATGGAGCAAAAGCAACTCCTGAGGTGACAGTTGTTCCAACTGCATTAAAAACAGGAAATTATGAAGTCCGATTTAATTCGAATGTAGTTGAGATTTTAAAACAAGGAAACAAAGTCACAGGTGTAAAATATATCGATATTCTTACTTCAGAAGAAATCATCCAGCCAGCAGATGTTGTTGTTCTTACAAGCTATGTATTAAACAATGCAAAACTGCTAATGGTTTCTAAGATTGGAGAGCAATACGACCCTGAAACGGGTAGAGGAACTTTGGGAAAAAATTATTGTTACCAATTAAACGCAGGTTCAACAGGCTTTTTCGATGATCAAATGAATGTATTTATGGGTGCTGGAGCACTGGGGATGACGTTAGACGATTGGAACGGAGATAATTTTGATCATAGTAACTTAGACTTTATTCATGGTTCAGGAATTTGGATTACTCAGTCAGGTGCTCGTCCTATTTCTAATAATCCCGTTACTCCTGATGTTCCATCTTGGGGTCCGGAATTTAAAAAATCGTCGATATATAATTACTCAAGAACACTATATGTTGGCGGACAAGGTGCGACAATGCCGCATAGGGAAAACTTTATGTCGCTAGATGAAACTTATAAAGATGCATATGGTTTGCCGCTGCTGCGACTTACATATAATTTCACTGACCAAGACCGTGCCCTCTTTAAATTTTCAAACGATAAAACAGAAGAAATTATGAAAGAGATGGGTGCCAAGACAGTCGTACCTGAAAATGTTATAGAAGAATATGATATTGTTCCATATCAGACCACTCACAATACAGGCGGTACGATAATGGGAACGGATCCTGCTGCAAGTGTTGTTAACACCTATTTGCAGCATTGGGATGCCGATAATCTATTTGTAGTTGGGGCAGGGAATTTTGTTCACAACAGCGGGTATAATCCGACTGGTACAGTAGGAGCACTGGCATATCGTTGTGCTGAAGGAGTTATTAAGTATAGTAAAACTGGCGGAAGTCTTGTTTAGACTATAATTTATAACAAAAAAGTTCAATTATTATTTGAAAAACTTGGCAACATCCAAGTTTTTCTATTTAAGGAGGCATTGCTATGGGATTATCATCAATTGGAATACCAGGTTTAATCATCATCCTAGTGATTGTTTTAATCATATTTGGTCCAAAAAAACTTCCGGAAATTGGGGGAGCATTTGGGAGAACGTTAACCGAATTTAAGAAATCAACAAAAGAGATATTGGATGATGAGGATACACCTTCAAACGACGTTAAAAAATCTGATTAGGTGATTTTATGACTTATAACAAAGAGCAGAAGAATAATGATGTTTCTGATGTATCAGAAAAAGCAGGCAATGGAGGGACACTTTCGGATCATCTTGGCGATCTACGCAGACAGCTTATTAAAAGTATATTTGTCTTTGTCTTTTTTTTGATATTCTCCTTTGCTACGCTTAATTGGTGGCTGCCTTATGTGACGAGAGAAAATGATTTAGTTGTACTAGGTCCGTTTCAGGTAATCAAGCTGTATACATCCATATGTTTGACAATATCTCTTGGACTATCACTGCCATTTCTCATTCACTTTATCTGGCAATTTGTGAAACCTGGATTAAATCCGAAAGAAATTAGATTTCTCGGGTTATATGCACCTGCCATGTTTTTTCTATTTATTGTAGGATTGGCGTTTGGGTATTTCATCGTCAATCCTCTGAGCTATCAGTTTTTAATAAAAATGGGTGCTATGAATTTTGACGTTTTAATATCTGCATCTGAATACGTTCATTTCCTTATTTTAACAACAGTTCCGTTAGGATTGTTATTTGAGATGCCCATCATTGTTATGTTCCTTAATTCCATTGAAGTCTTAACAGCAAATACATTAAGAAGAGTAAGGAAATGGTCATACTTAGTTATTGCGATAGTATCAGCCCTCATTACACCGCCTGATTTTATTAGTCAGTTAATTGTTCTGGCACCAATGGCTTTGTTGTATGAACTAAGTATATTACTTGTAAGACAGTTGGAAGCTAAGAGAGATAAAGAAATAAACATAGAAGGATAAGAGCCTATTCTTATGCATCCGATCGGATTGCATAGAGAATAGGCCTCTTTATTTATGCTTTTTTTATTAACATATTTTTATTTCCATAGTAATCTATGTATTCAACATGATCTATTTTTTTATTAGTAAAGTGAATGTAGAGTTTTTCATGAATCATGTTAGTTAAAAAACAGAGTGTTCCTGGCCTTTCACTGATCGGGATTAGCTTAAATTTATAGATGGCCCCATACATTTTTGGTACAGTCAGATAGAATTCGTTATCTTTATATGATATGTCTATTGTTGCTTCAGGGTTATTGTTAAAATAATACGTCCCATCAATGGATATGGGCTCTTTTAACGAAATCGGCAGAGCCGGATCAGGAAGCACTCCAAATTCGCCGAAAGCAATTTTCGCGAGTTCGCGAGTTAATTTCATAACAGGTGTGATATTCATATTACTTAAATGAATGATCGTTATTTCATCATCTTGAAATGCTAGGAAATCATTGGTAAAACCGCTAATGTCACCGAAATGTCCTACGTATTTCTTGTTTAAGTATGATGCATTTACTAAACCGCATGCATAGTCTTCTAAGTTAGGAGCAAGCATTTGAGTTAGCGTCGCCTCACTTATTAAAATAGGCTTACGAAGAGCCTGACTCCATTTATAGAGATCGCCTGTTGTTGAATATAGGCCATAGCCGCCTAATGGAAACGATAAATCAGCAAATTCAGCATGAATTGGTTTTTCCCAAAATGAATAACCAGATGCAAGACCGTGAATGATTTCTCGGCCATTATCTACTCCTGTATCATTCATACCAAGGGGAAGAAAGATATTTTCTCGCATGTAGTCTGAATAGGCTTGACTAGTAACTTTTTCGATTACAGCTGTGAGCAGCATATAATTGGAAGTAGAATATTCGTAATCGCTTCCTGGATCGAAATTCAACGGTAGATCTTTAAATGAATTTATTATTTCTTGAAGTGTTGCGGGAAGTCTCATTGTTTTAAACCAAAAATCTGGCATTCCTGTAAAATCTGGAACTCCACTTGTCCCGGTCATGCAGTGATATAAAGTTATTTTTTCTCCATTAGGGTAGTGGGGTAAGAATTTGCTGATTGTATCATCGATATGCAGCAGGGCACGCTCATGAAGCTGATAAATAGCCATTGCTGTAAAGCCTTTTGTAATCGATCCAATTCTAAATTTAGTTAAAGCCGTATTTGGCACTTCGTGTTCCCAGTTCGCCATTCCAAAGCCGTCATGCATAATTATCTCGCCATTTATAGCCACTAGGATTGACCCATGAAGATAACCGTTTTGCTTGTAAGCGTTTATCCAGTTTATTATGTTTTTTTCCTTTGTCATAATATCCCCCTCTTTTATTTTATTTTAATACAAAATTATAAAAAAATGGAAAAACAACTGTCGAAAAAGGCTGTAATTCCTTGACGGATCTCCTTATTTCCTGGGAAAATGTTCGATAATTGTAACTTAATTGCTGATAAAAAAGAAATCCTCCTTATTAAAGGAGGATCACTTTTTATGATTCACTTTTTAGTAATCTGACACTTTCATCAAATTCTTTTTCAATTTCTTCGTTGCGCTTATATGTGATTAAGCTGACAACATAGGTAAGAATTAAGTTAATAATGAATCCTGGTACGATTTCATATAGTGTATCGCCAAGGCCAACGTTCTTCCAAATGATTACTGTTAAAGCACCTGAGATCATACCAACAATTGCTCCCCAGTTTGTCATCTTCTTCCAATATAAGCTTAGGATAACGGTTGGACCAAATGCAGCTCCGAATCCTGCCCATGCATAAGCTACAAGGCCAAGAATCGTATCATTTTGCTGCCAAGCAAGCACTGCAGCAATAATTGATACAGCTAATACTGCCAAACGGCCAAATAGGACATACTCTTTATCAGTACCGTCTTTTCTTAACAAGACTTTATATAAATCTTCTGTTAAGGCACTAGATGTAACAATTAATTGTGACGAAATCGTGCTCATAATTGCTGCAAGAACAGCAGCTAGTAGGAATCCTGCAAATAGAGGATGGAAAACAATTTGTCCTAAAGTAAGGAATACAGCTTCAGGATTGTCTAGCGTATAGTGAGTGTTATTATGGAAAAATGCAAGACCAATAAATGCTGTAGCGATGGTTCCAATTAATGAGAAGATCATCCAGCCGATACCTATGCGACGTGCGGCTTTTGTTTCTTTAACTGAAGTAATGGCCATAAAACGAACGATAATATGAGGCTGGCCAAAATATCCAAGTCCCCACGCCATTGCGGATATGATTCCGATAGTCGTCGTTCCTTTAAAGAAATCAAGTAATGATGGATCAATCTCTCTAACAGTATTAAATGTAGCAGCTATTCCACCTGTATCTGACAATGCAAGGATTGGAACAAGTAGTAATGCTACTAACATCATTAATCCCTGAAGAAAGTCAGTATAACTAACAGCTAGGAAACCACCGAATAAAGTATAGGCAACTGTTACTCCACCAACAATTAAGAGACCTGTATGATAGGATGCTCCAAATGAACTTTTGAAGAATACAGCACCTGCAACCATTCCAGAAGACACGTAGAATGTAAAGAAAATAAGGATTACAATACCTGAAACAATTCTTAATAATTTTGTTGTGTCTTTGAAACGGTTTTCAAGATAACCCGGAATGGTGATAGAATCATTTGCTACTTGTGTGTAAGTTCTAAGTCTTGGTGCAACAAGCAGCCAGTTTAAATAAGCACCAATTGTTAACCCGACAGCGATCCAAGCATCCGCTAAACCGCTTACATAAATTCCGCCTGGTAACCCCATTAATAGCCAGCCACTCATATCAGCAGCACCAGCACTTAAAGCAGTAACCGCTGGTCCTAGTGAACGGCCACCAAGCATGTAATCTGTCAGATCACTTGTTTTCCGATATGAATACCATCCAATAATAAGCATGGCAGCCATGTAAATACCAATGGAAACAAGCTGAAGACCAGTATCTGACATGTACATCCCTCCAATTTATTCGATATTTATAAAAAAAGTAGAAAAAAAACTAATTGTATTCTAACATTAATCGACAAAAAATGCGATGTATAATTTTCCTAAATAATATCTGTAATGTTAATAATTATTATTCATTACTCTTTTTTATGTAGAAACCATTGATAATATTGAAAAATAAATAAATCGGTAGAGGAAAGGATTAAATTCTTAATAATAATTTTAATTATACTAAAATAACAAAAAAGCGAGAATTATTATATAATTCTCGCTTTTTGCAATAAAATTATTCTACATCTTTCAACAATTTTTCTATATTTGTAAGTCGCAGATTTAATTCCTGAATGGCTTGCATTTGCTGCTGCTGAAATTGAGCATTTTCTTTATCGAGCTTTAGTCGCTCATCTGCCCGGCGTTCCATCCGGCGAACAATCCTAACGATAAAAATAACAACAATAATAGTAATAAGAATTGGAATAGTAAGTGATCCAAAAGCAATCATTTGAAATAGAACGTCACTCATATAAACCTCCTGAATTTTTATGTATGCTAGTTTTATTCCTTTCTATTTTTTAAAGTAATGCTCTCAGCGGCTATGGCAATTAGGTGTTCATTTAACTGAATGTTAAATGGGACAAGCTCATAATATTTCATGGCTTTTCCAGAATCAGAAAGTTCATGCTGACCAATTACAAGACCCGCATCCTCAAGCTTTTGTAGATGCAGATAAAGTAATGGTCTGCTAATCCCCAACATCCGAGCTAACTGACTTACATATTGCCTTTCAGCCTGAAGTATGCCAATAATCTTAATCCGATAGGGATTTGACAATGCTTCCAATGACCTTAACAAATCGTCACCAAATAATATATCTTTCATATGTAATAAATTTATTACATGTAAAAGAAAAATGCAACAGTTTTCTTTAAAATATGATATTTTGTTGGAAATTGATTATTTAAATAAGAGGCCCTTTTCGTAAACTTTGTTTATTTAAGACAAAACAGGGAACCGTTCCTTTCCACTACAGGCACTTGCTTTCCGCGGGGAGGAAGTCGAGCCTCCTCGCCGTTCCGTCTGTGGGGTCTCGACCTTTCCTCTATTTCCCGCAGGAGTCAAGTGCCTTCCGCTCCAATCCACTCTGCGTTTCCAATGTTATTCAAAGCAATAATCTTTTAGAAAACAGCCAAAATAAAAAAGGATATGGCAAAAAATTGCCACATCCTTATAAGTTTATACTACCCCTTGCACAATCATTGCATCAGCTACACGAATGAAACCGGCAATATTTGAGCCGATTACAAGGTTTCCTGGGTAGCCGTACTCTTCAGCTGCATTTACTGAATTTCGATAAATATTGGTCATAATTTGACGAAGTTTTTCATCTACTTCTTCAAATGTCCATGAGATTCTTGCGCTGTTTTGTGACATTTCTAATGCTGAAACAGATACTCCGCCAGCATTTGCTGCTTTTCCTGGAGCGAATAGAATATCATTTTTTAAGAAGACATCAATGGCCTCTAAATTTGATGGCATATTAGCGCCTTCACCGACTGCTTTTACGCCATTGGCTACTAATATATTTGCTGAGCATTCATTAATTTCGTTTTGAGTTGCACATGGCAGGGCAATATCACATGGAATGGACCAAATACCGGAACAGCCTTCAACGTATTGTGCTTGCGGATGCTCATAAACATATTCAGAGATTCGTTTGCCCTCGACTTCTTTTAGACGTTTAACTGTATCAAGATTTAAGCCGTTTTCATCAAATATATAACCATTTGAATCACTGCATGCTACAACTTTGGCACCTAGCTGTTGGGCTTTTTCAATAGCATAAATGGAGACATTTCCTGATCCAGAAACAATAACAGTACTGCCATCAAAGCTATGGCCTTTGTCTTTGAGCATTTCTTGTACAAAATAAACAAGTCCATAGCCAGTAGCTTCCTTCCGAGCTAAGCTGCCGCCATATTCAAGTCCTTTGCCAGTTAATACTCCTGCTTCATAAGCCCCGCGCAGTCGCTTATATTGACCAAACATATAGCCAATTTCTCTTGCACCAACACCAATATCACCAGCTGGAACATCTGTGTCAGGGCCAATATGCTTATACAGCTCAGTCATAAAGCTTTGGGTAAAGCGCATGATTTCACCATCTGATTTTCCCTTGGGGTCAAAATCTGCTCCGCCTTTAGCTCCGCCAATTGGAAGACCGGTTAAGGAATTTTTAAAGATTTGCTCGAAACCGAGGAATTTGATGATGCTTGCATTGACTGTAGGGTGGAAACGGATACCGCCTTTGTAGGGGCCAAGTGTACTGCTGTACTGTACGCGAAATCCGCGATTAACTTGAACTTTGCCTTGATCGTCGGTCCATGGAACACGGAAAGTAATGACTCTCTCAGGTTCAACAATTCGCTCAAGAATATTTTGATTCATGTATTTAGGATGTTTAGAAAACACGGGCAAAAGTGAATCAAAAATTTCTTCAACGGCTTGGTGAAATTCAGTTTCATATGGATTTCTTACCTTTACTTTCTCAAATACTTCATTTACATAATTAACTGCAACTTGGGATTCGTTTTTTTTCACTTCCTCTATAGTTTGCATATAGCATCATGTCCTTTCTATATAAAAATTAATTTTTATTTGTTAACATGTTTTGTATTCTTTTTGAAAATTTATCCAAATAAATGGATTTTGTATTAAGGAAATTTTATAATGAATAAATAATCTAAACAATATGAATTTTAGATAAGTTTAATGCCGCTTTGAGATCATTCAGGTGAGGTGTGCAGAAATGGAATTAAGACAAATTCAATATTTTATGGAGGTTGCAAAAAGAGAGCATGTAACGGAAGCTGCAGATGCACTTCATGTAGCACAATCAGCTGTCAGCCGGCAAATCTTTAATTTAGAGGCGGAGCTAGGTGTGGATTTATTCATTCGAGAGGGAAGAAATGTAAGATTAACCCCAATCGGAAAAATATTCCTTGAGCATATGGAGGAAGCGATGAATGTCATCGAGAATGCAAGGAGAGAGGTAGACGAGTATTTAGACCCTGAAAAAGGTACAATTCGTGTTGGCTTTCCCAGCAGTTTAGCCGCTTATACACTCCCAACTGCCATCTCTGCTTTTAGCCGCAGGCATCCTGATGTGAAATATCAGCTTAGACAAGGATCTTATCAAAGTTTAATAGATGGGGTTATTAAGGGTGATATTGATATGGCTCTTTTAGGGCCGGTACCAAAGGACGAAAAAAAAGTTTTGGGCAATATTTTATTTACAGAAAAAATTGTAGCACTACTTCCATCCAAACATCCGCTTGCCGATCGGAAGTCTATTAAGCTTAGCCAATTAAGGGATGATTCATTTGTTCTCTTTCCGAATGGCTATATTTTGCGGGAGATTACTGTGAAGGCGTGCCAGCAGCAAGGGTTTCAGCCGAATGTAACTTTTGAAGGGGAGGACATTGACGCAATAAAGGGTTTAGTCTCAGCCGGTCTAGGTGTAACCCTTATTCCTGAGATTACATTGATTGACAGTTTGCCTCGCCATACTGTGAAAATATCAGTTATCGAGCCTCAGGTAACGAGAACAGTTGGAGTCATTATTCCAACCGACCGTGAAATGCTTCCAACAGCCAAGCTCTTTCATGAATTCCTCAATGAGTTTTTCAATATGCTAGGAAGTTATCAAAGATAACTTTTAACTAAAAAAAGCCTGTTTTGAAAAAGTTTCAAAACAGGCTTTTTATTAAGCAGATTTCTGTATTTCAGACAAATACTCATTTCCTTTTTTGTTGTCAAAGCGGCCTTCCCATTTAGACATGACAATCGCAGCCAATGAGTTGCCAATAACGTTAACAACTGTACGTGCCATATCTAGAATTCTGTCAATCCCAGCAATGAATGCTAGTCCCTCTAGAGGAATACCTACAGATCCTAATGTAGCTAAGAGAACAACGAACGAAACGCCAGGCACACCGGCAATTCCTTTTGATGTCACCATAAGTACAAGCATTAATGTAATTTGCTGTGTAATGCTAATATCGATACCGTACATTTGTGCGATAAAGATAGCAGCTAATGCTTGGTATAGAGTGGATCCATCTAAATTAAATGAGTAACCAGTTGGAATGACAAAGGAGACAACATCTTTAGGACAGCCATATTTCTCCATTTTTTCCATGATTTTAGGTAATACAGTTTCTGAGCTTGCAGTTGAATAGGCTAACAATAGCTCGTCTTTTAAGATTTTTACAATCTTTAGAACACTTGTCCCACACATTTTTGCGATTAAGCCAAGAACAACCACAACAAAGAAAATCATTGTTAAATATACACAAATTAGTAATTTTCCAAGCGGAATCAAAGAATCTACACCAAATTTTGAAACAGTAACTCCAATGAGAGCAAATACCCCAAATGGAGCAAATTTCATGATTTGATTCGTAACCCAGAACATGGCATCTGCAGTACCTTGGAAGAAAGCAAGAACGGGCTTTCCTTTTTCACCAATAGCTGCAATACCTAATCCAAACATAACAGCAAAGAAAATAATGGCAAGCATATCGCCGTTTGCTAATGACTGAATAATGTTAGATGGAACAATATTTACAAACGTATCAGCAAAACTATGGCTAGTAACTTCTTCAGTAGTCGCTACATATTTCTGGATATCCCCTTTTGTAAGGTGGGACATATCGATCCCAGCACCAGGCTTAACGATATTCGCAGAAAGCAAACCAACGATTATAGCAATAGTCGTTACAATTTCAAAATAAAGAATTGTTTTGCCGCCAAGTCTTCCAAGCTTCTTCATGTCCCCAGTACCAGCTACACCAAGGATGAGTGTAGAAATAACAATTGGGACAACAATCATTTTAATCAGACGAATGAATATATCTCCAATCGGCTGTAAATATGTGGAGACCGCTGGATTACCATAGAAAATGGCTCCAACAATAATTCCTAATATAAGTCCAACAAGAATCTGGTATGCTAACCCAAATTTAAACTTTTTTTTCATTCAAACACCTCTTCCAATAAAATGAAAACGCTTACGATTCAAAAATAAAAACGTTAAGTTTAGTATATGACTTAATTATAAAATCCTACAAAATCCGACATAAACTGCAAAAAATAAAACCAGCCTCATGTTAAAAGGCTGGCTAATCTAATGGAATCATGGATGAATGATCATTGGAGTTATAAAAGTTGGGGAAATGCTTAGAAAGCAATTAGAATCCTTTGGTCATTTTGTCCGATACTTCAACGTATAAAACTTGTAGAAACTTTTTAATATTAATTTTTGCTTTTGCAGAATCGGAACTGTCAGATTCAATTTTCTTCATTTGCAGTCTAACTTCCTGGAAATCAAAATATCGCGGCGCATAATATTCAAACTTAGGATTGGTATAATCAATGGTTCCTAAGGAAGCTATATTATTTAGCGCAGATAGAATAGCTCTTCGAATACGCTGTTCTATTGATTTCGATTCTTTCTTAATATTGTCAGCGCTTGCATTTTTGGAAATCGCAGCTGCTTCATATAATTCCTTTAAAGGCGGTAAAAGCGTGCCTTGGTTTTTCTGATTCATGAGATATTCCATCATCAATACTATATCATCACTTCCGGATTCACCTATGATCCCCATATCATTTAATATAGATAATACAATTTCCTTTACACTTTGCTGTTTATGCTTTACTTGAGAATATTCAATATGTGCCAAAGATTCACGAATAGTAAGTAATGAATGCTTAAGATTGAATTGTTCGGCTGTTCTTTTCAGTATACTGTGCACTTCGACCCGATTGATCGGTTTATGAATAAAGAACTCGACGCCTTTTTCGTATGCTTGTCCAACCATCTCTTTGTTTATGATTTGAGAAATCATAATAAACTGCCCTTGAAATCCATGATTTTTTAACTGTTCAATCGTTTCAATTCCATCTAATTCAGGCATTAGAAAGTCAATTAAGACAAAATCAGGCCGAATAGACAAGATGGGCTGAATTGCTTTTAAGCCGCTTTCTGCTTCACCAATGACATCTCCAAGTCCACCTTCGACGATAATTCTCTCTAACATTCTGCGGCTTGCAGTATCATCATCAATAATAAAATAACGCACTTTCATTCGCCTCGCTTTCTAATATTATTAGTTGGAATTTGTATGAGGAAAGCAGTTCCTTCTAAGGAAGATGTTACATCGATTTTTCCTTCCAGAGTTTCAATAATGGATTTTACATGAGATAATCCAATTCCTGTTGACGCAACTCCTTCATGGTTATATTTCGTTGTAAAACCAGGTTCGAAGATATAGGATAAATCGTCATCATGTATTCCTTTGCCAGTATCTTTAATCATAAAAGTGGTAAATTCTAATTCCTCAGAAATAGCAATAGAAACTTCACCATTTTTCACAATAGCTTCTACCGAGTTAGCCATGAGATTATTTAGTAAAGCAAGAAGAGGAATTTGCTGATTTGTTTCATAATCAACCGTCATAGTACAAGGAAAGGTAATTTCTTTATTCAGCAGTTCACTGTACTTTTCATTTCCTATTAGAACAATGTCAAGTACATCTGATAATAGAACGACATTATTTATTTTTTGTATGGAGACTTTCGAAAGCCCAGATAAAATTCGTTGCGAATCTTTTTTTACTTCGTGAATTTCTTGTGCAATAAGCAATGCCTGTGAACTTAGTTCCTGCAAGTCTTCCTTTTTTAATTTGCGATACAGTTCATGACTAGAAGCTGTTATTTGTTCAATTTGATCCATAGATTTTTGTAAATAGAGCGATTCCGCATATAATTCTGAACCAATATTAAGCATTTCCTGCATTCGCTTTTTTTGCTCGGAAACAGTAATGGAGCTATACAGTCCTACTGCAAAGAAGCTTCTAAACAAGGCTACTGCGCAAACGAGCGCCCAATCACGTAAGCCTACATTCTCGTGGCTTAATAATAAGTATCGCAAGAGATGCTCTATACTATTTCCGGTAAACTCCATTCCAGCAGCTATGGCCCCTAGTAGGAGAGGGGAGGTTTTGTATTGATCTATTTTTACAAAATGCAAGCCTGCAGCATACAGAAAATAAAAAGTAAACGCAGGAATATGATTGATTAAGCTCGTCCCGAATGCAGCGGAGTAAAACAAAATATCTTCTGTAATCCGGAAGCAAATGACAACTACACCAGTGACGAAACCTGTTCTTATCATGGAAGCGGGAGGCCTTATAAGGATAAGAAGAAAAAAAGAAATACTGCCTAAACCAAAACGAAATGCTTCCCCATTAAAGGGAATCATCTTTATTTCACTGGCAATAGCAGTTAGAACAGCAGTAAGGATTAATGCAAACCACTCATTACGAGTATTTTTTAAGCTAACACTGTGAGATGATAACATTTAATCCTCCTAGGTCAAAAAAGTAGATGATATCCGTTTCTATCATAACGGAAAGACACAGTTTGTTGAAGGGGGCGATATTTAATAATAGTAAGCGATCATTGTTTTGTGCTAAATTTTAATGAAGAGAATACTAATAAAAGGGAATGACAAGAATGCTAAAAAGGCCAGAATCAAATGAGTATGCAGCTTATTATTCATCCTATGTGAATAGAGTTCCAGATGGAAACATTATAAATTTATTAGAAAACCAGCTCAATAAATGGATATATTCACTTAAAGATTTAACGGAGGAACAAGGTCGTTTTCGATATGGGTTAGACAAATGGACAATTAAAGAAGTAATTGGGCACATTGCAGATACTGAACGAATTATGGGGTACAGAATGCTCTGTATTGCCAGGGGAGAAACTATTCCGCTGCCGGGCTACGATGACATAAGTTATGTACAAAATGCTGAATTTAATCGACTGTCTTTGCAAGAGCTTCTAGATAATTTAATGATTGTACGCCAGTCAACAATTTCGCTGCTAAAGATCTTGCCTTCTGATTCATGGGGTCGTCAAGGTAATGCAAATGGGGCAGGAGTAACTGTTCGTGGAATCGCCTATATTATTGCTGGCCATGAGCTGCACCACTGCCAAATTCTTCAAGACCAATATTTGAGTTCTGCGGATTTTCCTGCAGAATAAAACATGATGGAGTCTATTTATAAAGGCTCCATCATGTTTTTTTGCTTACTTCTATAAATAGTTAGCTTATGTCAATAAGCTGTTACTATTTTGTAACCCATTAATTTTCCATTAAAATTATAATATAGTTGTGCAGCAGTTCAGTTGATATTTTTCTACTAAACCACTAGGCTCATAGAGGAGAAGACAGCTTATGAAAACAGTTTCTACTCTAAAATTCAACTTCATATTTTTTCTAATTTATTCTAGCTTAATGGTATCCCTCATTTTTTTTGCAACCCATTTTAGTCAAACGAACAAACAGGACACTTATATAAAAACAAATGAAGTTTCTGAAACTTTTAGTAAAGAATTAAACAGGTATAAAGATGAAAAAAAGCTAAAAGAAACGAACGGAGAGCATAACCGGTGGAAGCCATCGAAATCATTTGCCATAACTGCTATTGGCATTTCCTCAGTTTTAGACATCATCATTATTTTACTTTGGGCGAAGCATGAGAACAACAAGAAGAGGGCAGGTCAGGATACTCCAAATCAGAGAAGAAAATGGACAGATTCCCCAAAGTTTTGGAAATTTATATCAATAGGTATGCTTCAAATGAAAAACGAACGAATTCATATTCACTGGATAAATA
Source organism: Bacillus sp. S/N-304-OC-R1 (assembly GCF_019749375.1). Taxonomy (GTDB): domain Bacteria; phylum Bacillota; class Bacilli; order Bacillales; family Cytobacillaceae; genus Cytobacillus. Next base: position 175,802 of record NZ_JACWFE010000016.1, on the reverse strand, counting down.
CGATTCTCATTGTAATTGTAATGATTTTACTAAAATTGGTATTAACAAAAACGATATTATAGAAAAAAGACAAAGAGTGGAATGTAAAAATGCTCTTTGTCTTTTTGCATTTTTTAATTTCAAAACAAGGAATGTGAATTTTTTTAGAAACACTGTCACATTTATTTAACAGGAACGACTGATTATATAACAGGGGAAAAGGCGGGTGAAAAAGAAGGTGAACGAGAACAGGGAAGCACTCGTAATGGAGTGGTATGAATTATATTATGAAGATATTTATCGTTTTATCTTATTTATGATGGATGACAAGCAAAGCTGCGAAGATTTTGTTCATGATACATTCGTTCGTGCCTACACTGCTTATGAGTATTTTAATTATCGTTCCAGTATTAAAACATGGCTGTTTAGTATTGCCAAGCACATTGTTATGGATGAAATCAGAAAACGAAAGCGCAGAAAGCTATTTTTATCATTTGCTCCCGAAAAGGATATTCCTTCTTCGTTCAATGTAGAGCAATATGTTGAAAATAAACAAACAGTACGGCAGTTAATAGAGTCTTTGTTCCGGTTAAAGTCCAATTATCGACTTGTCATTATTTTAAGAAAGATTGAGGGTTTTTCTACAAAAGAAGCTGCGGATATTCTCAACTGGTCTGAGGATAAGGTACGAAAAACACTGTCAAGAGCATTACAGGCATTACGAAAGATGACGGAGGATGAGGGCGGTGAGCAAGTTGAAAAATCGGTATGATATTCAATGGGAACAATTAAAACACATCCAGCCTTCTCAAAAGGAAAAAGATGCTTTAAGAGCAAGGCTGTTGCATACCTTAAAAAATGAATCTATGGAAAATAAGCCAAAGAAAAGGTACCAATGGACTGGACTGTTAGCATCATGCCTGTTTTTACTAATTTGCGGCGGGGGTATCTGGAAGGTAGTTTCAGATGGTATTCTTCAAAATCAAACCATACCAAGAAATGCTAATGAACAGGGTGCACCAATAAATGATGAATTTAGCTGGAAGCTAAAAAATGCTCGAATTGAAAAGTCAGCCATTGGCTGGAATATTATATCGGATAAAACATCAAGCAAAGTAGGCGAAATTTCTGTCATAACTCAAGAAGAAATGGAGGATATCACATCATCATTGCCTATGTTTGTGGATGAAAAGCTGGAAGGCTTTCCTTATCCAATGACCATGTATATTGAGCATGTGAAAATGATGGACACTGCTATTCGCTATCATTTCTTTGTCCCAATTCAAGATGAAAAGATTGCTCATTTTTCATTTGATTATCCGAAGGTTGAGCATGCTGAAATATTTCAAGCAATGGCAACTTTGAATATAGCAGGTCTAACACCTAGTGAGAAGAATGAGCAGCTGTACGTGAAGCATGGGTATGGATCGATGCTTTTCCCTGTCGGTTTAGATCCGATCTCCATTTCTTCAAACGAGGAAAGATATCGTTGGGAATATGCTTCTACCGCCAATTACCAGATGTATTTAGATAAAATTTCAAGCGGCTATTGGAAAAAGGAATCTTCAAAAGGTACTAGAACGACATTAGTTTCAGCTGATGGAAGGCAAATTGTCACGATTACCCTAGAGGATAGTGACTTGCTTTACGAATTTACTTATATCGACGATGAGGAATAATAGCATTATTAATGAAGAAAAGAACAGGGGACAAATAAGTTTTTTATATTTGTCTCTTGTTTTTTATTTCACTGATAACGGCCAAGATGGAAGGATTTTATTGTTGAGTTGCCCGTCATTCTGGTGATGACGACCAGGATGGAAGGGTTTCATTGTTGAGTTGACCGTCATACCGTTGATGACGGCCAAGAAGGAAGGTTTTCATAGTTGAGTTGTCCGTCATTCCGGTGATGACGGCCAAGAAGGAAGGATTTCATAGTTGAGTTGACCGTCAGTCCACTTTAAAAAAGTATAAATTGTCAGCGCTACATTAGGAGTTAGGATTAATGATTAAATCTGCACTTTTGGAAGGGGAATACTCCATAATATATTTGTCCTCTGCAGGAAAATAGCGTTTCTCATATTTTTCTGCAATTTTCGATTTATCCCCGATGTAGGTATCTCTTTCAAGCACCCTTTTTAATCTTTCTACTTTAGGAACGTCAATATAAATGACATAGTCTAGAAAACGTCTTAATTCATTCCGTTGGAGAAATACCCCCTCGATGATTAACACAGATTCAGCATCAATTTTCAAATGAGTTTCTATGTATTGATCATTTGTTTTATCATATAATTCTATTTCCTTATCAATCTCTTCTCCATTTTGAATAGGTAACAAAATATTATGAATTAGGTAATCATAACGCCATTGCGCAAAATAGTAACATTCCCATTCGCATTTCGCTTGGTCATATCGGATGTTTCTCGGATGAATGAAATCATCTATATGCAGGACGACAGCTTTTTTTCCGGCTTCTTCTAATTCCTGCTTAATATGTTGAGTTAACGTTGTTTTTCCAGCCCCTCCTAATCCATCAATTCCTAAAATTAATATCCGATTGTGTGTCTGAGCCTTCAGTATATTTTTTATCAGCGTTTATCAGCTCCTTGGTTAACAAATCTTTTATAAGAATAAAACAATTATAAAGGAATTTAATGGAAATTATAAACCATTTTTTCTTAATATTGGATATTTAGGGTGAATTAGTAAAATAAAAATTGACATACGTCCTGTTTTTTATTAAATTTTAATTATATTCGAACAATTTCGAATATAAATTAAAAAGGAGTTGATGGAATGGCACAAGTTGATTATCAAGGTAACTATAACAAAAAGGAGGATTTTGAGGAAATAGCAAGCAGTCCTGAGTTTCAGGCGTTATTGACTGCGAAAAGGAAGTTTCTAGTTCCATCTATTATTATTTTCTTTGGTCTTTATTTGTTGTTTCCTATATTAATATCTTATACAAACTGGATGGAAGCTCCTGCAATTGGTGATATCTCATGGGCATGGATCTACTCCTTGTTCTTATTCATTATGACATGGACAATGGCTACACTTTATATGAGAAAATCTGCGGAACTTGATCGCCTGGCAGAAAAAGTTTGGAGTGAAGAGGATCCGGAGAGGAGAAAGGCGTAATGAATGCAACCGTTATTATCCTATTTTTACTAATTGTAGCAATGACCCTTTTAATAACCTATTATGCAGCCAAAAGGACGAATACTGCCAGTGAATTTTATACGGCAGGTGGAGGTTTAACAGGCTGGCAAAATGGTCTTGCCATTGCAGGTGACTATTTATCTGCAGCTTCCTTCCTAGGTATTGCCGGTGCAATTGCCCTAAGCGGTTTTGATGGCTTTTTGTTTAGTATCGGTTATTTAGTAGCGTACTTAGTTGTATTGTTTATAGTGGCAGAGCCGCTTCGTAATCTTGGCAGGTATACTTTAGCGGATATGATTAATGCCCGCTTTGATGCGAAGAAGATTAGAGCAACTGCAGCGTTGAATACGATTACAATTGTCATTTTTTATATGATTGCTCAATTAGTTGGTGCTGGAGCGTTAATTAAACTATTGTTTGGCATTGATTATTGGGTTGCGGTACTTATTGTTGGTATTATGATGACGATCTATGTTCTATTTGGAGGGATGACGGCAACAAGCTGGGTACAGATCATTAAAGCTGTCCTATTAATGCTTGGTACAATCATCATTTCTTTCATGGTCTTGGCCAAATTCCATTTTAATATCTTTGAAATGTTTACAACAATGAAAACAGCTACACCACTAGGTGAAGCATATTTAAATCCTGGAGTTAAATACAAAGTACCATTAGATACAATTTCACTTATGATTGCACTTGTCCTTGGAACTGCTGGATTGCCGCATATTTTAATGCGCTTCTTTACGGTTAAAGATGCGAAAACTGCGCGCAGCTCTGTTATTTGGGCGACGTGGATTGTTGGTATCTTCTATGTGATGACCATTTTCCTAGGCTTTGGTGCAGCTGCATTTGTTGGTGGAGAAGCGATTAAAGCGAGCAACGCAGCTGGAAACATGGCTGCTCCATTACTAGCTCAAGTACTTGGCGGCGATATATTAATGTCGTTTGTATCAGCAGTAGCGTTTGCTACTATTCTAGCAGTTGTTGCAGGTCTTGTTTTATCAGGAGCCTCAGCCTTTGCGCACGATATTTACGGACAAATTATTAAGAAGGGCAAAGCGACAGAAAAGCAGCAAATGCTAGCGGCAAAATATGCGTCACTAAGCGTTTCAGTTTTATCCATCCTTTTAGCTCTATTTGCCCAAAATCTAAACGTAGCTTTTCTAGTTTCTCTTGCATTCTGTGTAGCAGGAAGTGCTAACTTGCCTGTAATCGTATATACGATTTATTGGAAGCGCTTCAATACGACAGGTGCCATGGTAGCTATGCTTTCTGGATTAATTTCCGCACTTGTTCTTGTGGCAATTAGTCCAAGTGTAATGTCACCGGTAGAAGGAGCAACACTTATTACGGGGAACCCAATTTTCCCTCTAACAAATCCAGCATTGGTATCTGTCCCGGTTGGATTCATCGGGGGTATTATTGGAACACTTCTATCCAGTAAGCATGATGCAAAACGCTTTGCAGAGGTAAAAGTAAAAGCCAATACTGGGTACAAAATTTAGTTTAACAAAAAGAAGACTTAGCTCCGGTTCAAGGGCTAAGTCTTTATTTATGTTGGTTGAATAAATAGAGTTAGGTATTTGACATAAAGAACAACAATTTTGAAATATGTTGAAAATAAACCAAAAAAAGGTATCATTCTAAAAAAATAGAACATATAATAAAAATAAAACGACTAGTAAGTTTAGAAAGGAAAGACGATGGATATTAAAGAAAAATGGATGGAAATCAATTTAGAACAGCAAAAATTAATTTCAAGCCCTTTAAGAGTAAAGATCATTTATTTGCTTCATGAACATGCAATGACTGCAAAGCAGGTAGCTGATGAGCTAGGAAAAACAGCCGGAAGCATACACTACCATATTCAGCAGCTTTATAATGGAGGAATTCTTGAAATCAAAGAAACGAGGGAGAACAAGGGAATCATTGAAAAATATTACCAAGCAAAAGCTACTCATTTTAGATTAAAGGATCCACTTGCACCGAAACACGAAATTAAAACACGAAAGAGGGGCACGAGTTTATCGCTTTCAGAAATCGAACTAAAAGAATTTGAAGCAGAGTGGGATCAACTTGTATTAAAGTATTTAAAGAAATCGGTTCATGATCATATTGAAAGAGCTTCATATCAAGTTTCTTGCCAGTTCGAAGTACTTGATGAAGAGGAGGAAAATTAGATGGCTGGAGCTATTCAAAGAAATCTTATCCTATTTCTTATCGGTAAAATGACTGCAGTTCTTGGGTCATCTATATATGGATTTGCGATCGGATTATTTATTTTAGCTAAAACAGGCTCAAGTCTTAATTTTGCGGTGACCCTATTATTAAGTGCTTTGCCGCGAATTCTTCTTTCTCCGATTGCGGGTACTTTAAGTGACAGAATGAGCAGAAAGCTCATTATTATAACATCTGATTTTGCTTGTGCCATATGGCTAGCGATTGTCTTTTTTGTTTTTACATTTATTTATCCGGAAATTTGGGTTTTATATACAGCAACTGCTGTTCTTAGCATCCTCAACACATTTTACTCCAATGCCGTTACATCAGCGATCTTCAACATGGTTGGCCCGGATTATTTGCAGAAGGCAATGTCATTAAATCAGGCAGCAGGGTCCCTTTCCACTATTTTAGGTCCAGTATTAGGAGGAGTTTTCTTCGGCCTATTTAACATAACCACTTTCATGATTATAAATATTGTTACGTTTTCCATTTCAGGTATTGCCAGCATTTTCATTCAATACAACCTATTTTCAGAAAAAAAAGAGAAGGAAAATGGAAACTCTATCTTTACGGACTTAAAATTAGGGTTGGTTTATGTGAAACAGCAGGCATTTATAAAAAATTTAATTTTAATAAGTATTTGGCTTAATTTCTGGTTTGCCGTGTTTCCAGTTGCCATTCCATATTTAGTTCTAACAATCAGGAAAATGGAGTCGATACAGTTAGGCATTATTGAAGGGACATTTTCAGTCGGGATGATGGTAATGGCGATAATATTATCCGCCCGTCCAGAAATAAAGAAAAAGGAACTAAGTATTTTTGGCGGGTTAATTTCAATGTCAACAGTTCTCATTTTACTAGGGCTTCCGAACTTTCCTGGCATGATGAATGTTTCTAATTCATTATTCTTCCCATACTTAGTCATTATGGTTTTTATGCTGGCCACTTTTATTATGATTATCAATATGCCTATTATGGTTCTACTGCAAAAGAGCACACCTGACGAATATCGTGGCAGAGTAATGTCGCTGCTAGAAACAGGGGCAAGTGCCATGACTCCTTTAGGATTTATTATCTTTGGGTTTGCTCTTGAAAGGATGCCTGTCTGGCTTTTACTTGCTGTTTGTGGATTAAGTATTATGGCATTAATCATTTACCACTTTAAAAAGAAAACAATTACTCCGTATTTAAAGGAAGATAAACAGCATAAGAATGTAGCGATAAGCTAGAAAGCGATAAGAGGTTTAAAAACTTACAGGATAAGTTTTTGAGATGTGCTATTACACACCATGAAAAGGCCTGATCCAGTATTGCACTAGGGATTCAGGCCATTTTAGGTATTTATTATTCCTTTTTATCAGGAATTCCGCAGCTGCCATCAACACAGGCTGCCTCATCTGCAGCTTCTCCAGAAAGATCTTGGAATACAGGAGCAGCAGACTCTTCTTCCCATACTTTTTGGAGTGCTCCCATAAATGTTTCAGGAGCTTGAGCACCTGAAATGGCATACTTATTATTAATAATAAAGTATGGTACTCCTCTTATCCCATATTGCTGAGCGATTGCTTCATCAATTCGAACATCGTTAGCAAGAGCGTTTTTGTCCTGAAGTATGTTTAAAGCTTCTCCTCGGTCAATTCCCACAGCAGCTGCAATATCAGCGAGAACTTCTTCATCGCCAATATCCTTTGATTCTGTAAAATACGCATAAAGCAGCTTTTCGGTAATCACAGCTTCTTTCCCTTTTTCCTTTGCAAACTTTGCCAGACGATGAGCATCAAATGTATTACCTGGTTTCATTCCATCGAAATTAAAATTTAACCCTACACTCGCCGCTTGGCTGCCTACACCTTCGTTTGCCTGCTTAGCCTGCTCAATGCTCATGCCATATTTGGCGGCTAAAATTTCATTGATACTTTTACCGTTGTATTTTGATGAATTTGGATCAAGCTCAAAGCTTTTAAATTCAACCTCTACCTGATCCTTATGTGGAAAATGGGCAATTGCCTGTTCCAATCTTCTTTTCCCTATATAACAAAATGGACAAACAAAATCCGACCATACCTGAATTTTCATGAAAAAGCTCCTCTCAATAGTAGTTAATTCATACTAGCATATTTACTTCGATATTCACTTGAAAGATGCTCATAAACTTCTGGATAAAAATGACTAATTTGAAATTATTGTGGGAAAACTTAAAAAACGGGAAACCTGATTCCACGACTTAATATACTGATAATATACACGTATTTACAAGGGAATAACTGAACATGTCAATGAATCAACATTTTTTTGCTGGTAATCCTCGACCGACTTTTGATAGTAAATTTAGGTGCATAAGGATTAGTGCCAATTTGAACATTCACTTTATCGCAGATTAACGGGCTGTAAGATTCCCACTTTAAGAAGTTGGATAAAACAAAAAATTTCTTTGTGGGAGATCAACAGCCCGTAAAAGCCCGACGACGGACAGGATGTCCTAGTCAGGTGAAAGCCACAGGACGTGGCGCTTTGAACGTGATTAGTTCAACTAACAATCAGTGGGTAATGAGGACAGACTGAGTACTGACGTCTATGTCGCAGCGTTTGTACTAGAACGCCATGTACGTCGGAAACCCCACTGATTGAAGTTTCACTTTATTCCAAACATAATGTGGTGATAAAAGGTGAAAAATGATCATAATGAAGAAAACATTGAGTTTGAAAATCTTCAGGAACGGAATATGACGTTTGATACTGTCTTCTCTAGAATTTTAAAGTTCATTAGCAGAAGTCCTTGTGGGAACTACCGGTTAATGGTGGGGACTGATTCCCAGGTTCATTGTGATCGGACTGTTTTTATTACAGGAATTGTGATCCAAAATGAAGGGAAAGGGGCCTGGGCTTGTATAAGGAAACACATCATTCCAAGGAAAATGCTCCATCTGCATGAGAGAATCTCATATGAAACGTCATTAACTGAACAGGTGGTTGCTCTGTTTTCGATAGAAAAGAAAAATGAAATCATTGATCTGATTCTTCCTTATATTTATCACGGTGCGACTTTTACAATGGAAGGGCATCTGGACATCGGGATTGGTAAAAGGAATAAAACACGTGAATTTGTAAAAGAGATGGTTTCAAGAATGGAATCAATGGGAGTTAAGCCAAAAATAAAGCCGGACGCATTTGTAGCTTCAAGCTATGCTAATCGTTATACAAAATAAACTCTTATTAAGTAAACCCCAAAAATGGGGTTTTTTGTTTATTTTGTTCTATACAAACTATAACAACTTTGTTATACTGTTATTAGAACAGAATGGAGGGGATACCTTTGATTATTCGAATAGAGCCCCAGTCTGAAGTTCCGCTCTATACTCAATTAACGAATGTGATAATTGAGGGGGTAGCTAGAGGATATATGCATGCTGGAGATTCACTTCCTTCTGTACGCTCCTTGGCAGCTGATCTGGGTGTGAATATGCACACAGTCAACAAAAGCTACCATGAGTTAGAAAAGAAGGGCATTATCAGCATTATTCCAAAATCGGGTGCCGTAATTAATTCTCCGGCAGAAATGAATCACTTTATAGATCGCCTCAAAGATGAATTTAAACCCATGATTGCAGAAGCGTTAGCTTTAGGGCTAGAAATGGAACAGATTCTTGAACTCGTAACATCCCTTATTTTAGATATTAAGGGTAAGCCCTAACAGCAACGATTCTTCCTATAAGGAGTGGTAACAAATGGATTCCATATTATTTTTAGTCATCATTGCCTTTTTAGTAGCAATTGAAATGGCAATCCCATTTCTTGCTAAACGTAATACTGTATTTGGTGTGTATATTCCTGATGAGTTTGTGCGAGATGAAAAACTAGCATTCTTTAAAAAAATGTATTCGCTGCTAATTCTTATAATTGGTTTAATCGCAATTGGCTTATACCTACTTCTAGGAGTAAGAGACAATCCATTATTGGGACAGGCAATGCAGTTTAGTATCATTTTTATTAGTCTTGCTTTATACTTTTTTTTCCATGCGAAAACTTTGCAGCGAAAAAAAACGATGAAATGGGGAGAAAATTTAAAGCAAGTTAAAGTAACGGATTTTTCCGTCCGTTCTCTGGATGAAATGCTCCCCTGGTATTTATACTTGCTGCCAATAGCAGTATCCTTGGGTGTAATCGGTTATACACTTATGAACTACAGCATGCTGCCTGAACAAATACCGACTCATTGGGGGCCGAGCGGGAAGCCAGACGCTTTTACAGAGAAAAATCTCTTTTCTTCTATATCACTGCCGGTTATTTTACTTGTTTTGCAATTCATGTTTATAGGGATTAATGAGTCGACTAGGCGTTCTGGAATTAAATTAAGTGCAACTAGAACAGAAGCTTCTCGAATTCGTCAGCTTACATTAAGGAAGTACTCAAGCTGGTTTATGTTTTTTGTAAATGTTCTTGTCACAATGCTGTTTTCATTTTTACAATTGCAGATGATTCACCCTAATATTACTGATGGGGTTGTCTTAATGGCAATACCTATTGTCTTTATTCTCATTATTTTGATTTGTTCTGTTATTTTTGCTGTAAAAGTAGGAAGAGCAGGTGAGAAGATTGATAATGAATATGGAGATGGCATTTCGGATTTAGATGAAGATCAATATTGGATTGGCGGTATGATTTATTTTAATAAAAACGATCCGTCTATCTTTGTAGAAAAACGATTTGGAATTGGATGGACAATTAATTTTGCAAATCCACTAGGTTATATTCTTATGTTTGTACCAATTGTCATTATACTGCTCATTTCATGGTTTGGATAAATAATTGTGGGGGTTAAAAGATGAAGAAATTAGCGTATCTCCTTTTTGTAATGCTAAGTGTTGCTTTCCTATTATTAGGCTGCAGTAAGGAGAATAATAAAGAGGATAAAAAAACTGACTCTGGAGAGAGTAAATTGGAAAGAATCGCTGGAACATGGGAAGGATCGATTAATATACCTAATCAGCCACTGCCAATTATTATTGTATTTACAAGCGACGGCGGTACAATTAGTATTCCAGTACAAGGAATCGATCAGCATCCGTTATCTAACATTAATATAAAAAACAATAATGTAGCTTTTGCAATGGATATTCAGAGTCAGCAAATTACGTTTAATGGGAAAGTAGATGGTGAAAAAATCACTGGAACATTTAAGCAGAGTGGACAATCTTTCCCGTTTGAATTAAAGAAAGGGACTGGTGAAGCTACAAAAGAAGTAAAAGAAGTTGGTGAAGCCGTCCATATGGAATTAAAGGATGGAACAATGAAGGGGCTATTGACCATTCCGGAAGGTGAGGGACCCTATCCTCTTATGGTTATTATTTCCGGCTCAGGTCCAACTGATAAAGATGGAAATTCAAATGTTTTATCAGGAAAGAATGATAGTTTAAAAATGTTAGCGGAAGATTTAGCTGCTCAAGGAGTGGCAAGTATTCGCTATGATAAGAGAGGAATTGGCCAAAATATTAGCTTAGGCGGCAAAGAAGAGGATGTCCTTTTTGATAATTTTATAGAAGACGCTGCCTCATGGGTTCAATTTGCGAAAGCTGATAAACGTTTTTCGAAGGTTGGTATTATTGGTCATAGTGAAGGTTCATTAATTGGGATGACAGCGGCTGACGAAGCAAAAGCGGATGCCTTTATTTCTATATCAGGTGCTGGGAGAACAATTGATCAAGTTATTCTAGAGCAGCTAGAAGGTCAGTTATCGGAAAACTTGATGAAAGAATCAAAGGATATTTTTGAACAATTAAAGCAAGGGAAGCAGGTTAAATCCTTTAGCGCTGACCTCCAGAACTTATTTCGCCTATCTGTACAGCCATATTTGATTTCATGGCTTCAATATAACCCGCAGGAGCAACTGCAAAAATTAGATTGTCCCGTATTCATTATTAATGGCGATCGTGATCTTCAAGTTCCGGTGAAAGAGGCAGAATTATTACATGGAGCAAAAAAGGATTCTGACTATCTGATTGTTGATAAAATGAATCATATTTTGAAAGAGTCACCAGAGGACCAGAAAGGAAATATGGACACATATACTAATCCAGATTTGCCATTAGCTTCAGGACTTGTTGACAATATTGTCAATTTCTTAAATAACCACAATGTAAAATAAGAAGTGAAGAGCGTTCTCACAGTGAGAGCGCTCATTTTATTTAATTTCCGCTTAATGTAGTGCATATTCTTCAATTTTGGCTGCAACTGCTTCGGTTAATTCAGAGGTTGTTTCAGGAAGAGAAGAGGTTAATATTGAATTGGCCACCTTAGCCATCAGTCCTTCAGCAGTTATATCGAGGCAGCCTGTCATAAGCACCTTTGATTTGCCGGACTCTTCTGCTGAAAAAAATCCATGTCCCGAAAACTTTTCGTTGATACCTTTTAAGTTAAATGTTACTTTATGAGGTTCCTCCCAGCTTGTAATGTCCACTTTTAATTCAATTTTTTTCTTCATAAAACCAATATCACTTTTGAAGCACCACGTAGACTCTGTATCACTTATAATTTTGTGATCAATATACCCCGGAACAAGTGGAGCCCAATTATTCATATTGCTTACAAAGTTCCAAACCGTATGAATAGGCACATTTACTTCTATTTGATGATTATAAACTGGCATTGTTTCCCTTCCCCTTTATTTTGAATTTTCATCGATGCTTTACATGAATATCTATTCAAAAATCAGAGCAAGTATTCCCCCTTGTGCCAGATCATCATAAATGTCTTCAGTAGTTTTATCTATGACGTGTCAATGAAGGATATCTTATACGTATTGGAATCTTATAGAGTTATAGATATTAGGTGTTTAGTTTCGGATTTATTGCTAAATATTAGTTTTTGTACGAAAAACGCTTCAAATTTCCTAGATAAATCAGGATGAAGGACTCAAGGGTATTTTTATAAAACACAGAATATTTCTACTGTTATACATATTAAAAAATTATAAGCTCAGAGCGGAGGTGGACTTTCTTAGTCGGCAGTACCTTAATTTAAAAGGAGATGAAGTAAATCATGTCAAAACGAAGTATTAAAACTTTTCTCATGGCCCTTGTATTAATGTTAGCGTTTTCACCAATGAGTGCAGGCGCTGCTCCTAAAGCAGATAATAAATCTGCTGCTCAATTGGCACAATTAGTCGGAGAGTTTAATTTTTCTTCTTCCAACCGTACGAGTGTTATTGTTGAGCTCACTGAACCATCTATTGTTGAGGCAAAGCATACAGGCAAAAGCCAAACAAAAGCCAATCTTGCCAACAAGCGTAATCAAGTAAAATCTGAGGTAAGTAAAGCAGTAAAAAGCTCACAAATTAATCGTGAATATGATTATGTATTCTCTGGATTTTCAGTAGAGCTAGAAGAAAATGAAATCCCTGCTTTGCTTTCTGTACCAGGTGTTAAAGCGGTATATCCTGATGTTGAATACCAAGCTACTAGTTTAGGAGAAGGGGAAGTTATTTCCTCAGAAGAGTACAGTCCGAACATGCTGAACAGTGCACCGTATATTGGGGCTAATGAGGCATGGGAGACAGGCTACACAGGGAAAGGTGTAAAAGTTGCAATTATTGATACTGGAGTTGATTACAAACATCCAGATTTAGAGCATGCATTTGGAAGCTATAAAGGCTGGGATTTAGTTGATAATGATGCAGATCCTCAGGAAACACCAGCTGGCGACCCAAGAGGGGAAGCAACAACCCATGGCTCGCACGTGGCAGGGACAGTTGCGGCTAACGGTTATATTAAAGGGGTAGCTCCTGAAGCAACATTATTGGCTTACCGCGTATTAGGTCCTGGTGGTCGAGGAACTACTGAAAATGTTATCGCCGGAATTGAAAAAGCTGTCCAAGACGGCGCAGACGTTATGAATCTATCACTAGGAAACTCCCTAAATGATCCAGACTATGCTACAAGTATTGCATTAGATTGGGCAATGGCTGAAGGCGTAGTAGCTGTTACTTCAAACGGTAACAGTGGTCCGAATAACTGGACAGTTGGTTCCCCTGGAACTGCTCGTGATGCGATTTCTGTTGGAGCTACACAATTGCCTTATAATGTATACAATGCAGCTGTTTCAACATTAAATGGTGATAGCTACCCTTCTGCAAAGGTAATGGGCTTCCCGAATGATCAAGCACTTTTATCATTAAATGACAAAGAATTTGAATTTGAATATGTGGGCTTAGGAACAGAAGATGAATTTGCTGGTAAAGATCTTACTGGAAAAATTGCTTTAATAAAGCGTGGCGACATCCCATTTGTTGATAAAGCAACTAACGCAAAAAATGCAGGTGCGGTTGGAGCAATTATTTTTAACCATAGTCCGGGAGAACAGCCAGACGTTCCTGGAACGGATGTGCCGACGATTAAAGTATCACTTGAAGATGGAGAAAAGCTTTTAGCTCAATTAGAGCAAGGGAATAATAAAGTGTCCTTTGACATTAGTTTTGCCAGCCGAGTTGGTGAAACCGTTGCAGACTTTTCTTCACGTGGGCCAGTTGTATCAACGTGGATGATTAAGCCGGATGTATCTGCACCTGGCGTAAATATTGTGAGTACTGTTCCAACAAATGATCCAGCCAATCCGCATGGATATGGAGCAAAGCAGGGTACAAGTATGGCTTCTCCACATGTAGCTGGTGCAGCTGCTCTTATTTTGCAAGCTCATCCTAACTGGAGTGTTCAAGATGTGAAAGCAGCATTAATGAATACAGCTGAAACAATGACAAATCCTGCGACCGGCCAAGCGTATCCACATAATACGCAAGGAGCTGGAAGCATTAGAGTAGTGGATGCTATCCAAACAAAAACATTAGTTACGCCTGGAAGCCATTCTTTTGGAACGTTCTACAAGGATAAAGGGAAGCAGGTAGAAAAGCAGCATTTTACAATCAAAAACCTATCCTCTGAGCGCCAAAATTATGATTTTGAAGTGCTAATGGATAATTCAGCGATTAAAGTATCAACAAGTAATAATTTAAAGGTAAACCCTGGCCAAACTCAAAATGTTAATCTAAATGTACAGGTTGATGCTGGTGCTCTAAATCCTGGCTATTACGAAGGAACTATTATCGTTAGCAATGGATCAGACACTCTTCATGTTCCAACCATTCTTTTCGTTAAAGAGCCAGATTATCCTCGTGTTCAATACTTAGGTGTTGGTCAGCAAAGTAATGGAAACATTCAAATTGAAGGCTATTTCCCTGGAGGAGCAGAAGAAGTTGAACTATTTGTTTACCTCTCTAATAAAGATGGGCAGCCTTTAGCTTATGTGGGTGACATCGGTATTTACAACAATGTTCAGGCGGGCTACAAAACATTCGATTGGGATGGAAAGTTCGCAGATGGAAAAACGGTTCAAGCAGGGCAGTATTATAATATTTACGCCTATGCTACTTACAAGGGCAAATCTGATCTTGCTGGTTCCAATATTTTAATAAAGTAGAATAATAGGAAAAGGTCTTCGTTCGAATGAGAATGAAGACCTTTTTTAAGTTATATTTTAAAGACTTTGTTTGCTTCTTAATTCCTCAAACCACTGTTTAGTCTTCAAAGGATCACTGTCGTTAATAAAGATTTTCTCATTTTGCAGTTCAATATAGATATAGGGTGAGGAGTTATTATGAATAAATAACAGGCAAATCCCGAAATCATTTAATTTAAAATAACCTTTTGCTAAAGTAGGGAGACCAACTCCGTTGGTTTTCGTAATGATTTTCGGCATTTCATCTATTAATTCGATCTGTTTAATATCTTTTGTACTCCATTCGTTTCCGTACATCCCGGTAATTTCGAAGCGATCATCTAATACCGTCATTTCATATCCCTGGTAGCTGAATACAGAAAGAGCGGTTATGGAGCCTAAAACGATAATAAAAAGGCTAATGCTAATGGTAAAGCTGCGTTTTCTTTTACTAGGAATCTCATATTTAGATAAATAGATGAATCCGCCTAATAAGATGACAAGCATACTTCCAAACTGAATTTCCATATTATATAGAAAGGAAGTGAAATGGAGCGGGAGCAAAATCAGCATTACACATGCTGTTGTGATCAGCAAACTCCCAGTTTTTTGCGGTAATCCATTTGCTATTATGTGCTGCTGTTCCATTTTAGACCGAGAGGAAAATCCTGAAATTAAATAATACGCTTTCTTGTAGCGCACGGCCCAACCCACTATTAAAAATAAAACAGAAATGATGATTTGTGTACTAATAAGTCCCCACATAAAGAGTCCCCCTTTACCAATCTCTTCCTAATTATATATAAATAATAGCAAGCTAGATAGATTGAACGTGCAAGAATAGAAGTCTCTTTCTAAATAAGCCTTAAGACATGTCTAATTTCCAATGAAAAGGTACTGATTCTTTATTCGGAAAATAAAGACTATTTTGTATTATTTATTTAGGGTGTAGAAATAAATTAGAGGAGTGGTGTATTTGTTAAAAGTTCTATCAAGTTCTGCATTAGCACTAACATTAGTAGGAAGTACAATTTTTTCTGCAGGAGCTGGAGCAGATTTAACAGCAAAAGAAAAAAGTACATATAATTTAAATCTAGCACATTATGTTGGTGCTTCTCCGGAATTAGCAGAGCAGGCAAAAAGACTTGGGGTGGATTTATCAAAGGTGGACCCTGCTGAAAAAGGGGCCAAGCATGGAACAAAATTTCAACAAGCAGGGAACAACCATTTTTCCTATAGAAAGGCTGAAGGGGATATTCCTGTTCTTGTTATTCTTGCCAAGTATAAGGATGGGGATGAGCCAATAGGAGATATGCTGGACAAGTACCTGCCCACTATTATGAAGATTTAATTTTTGGAACTGAATATAATCCATATGAACTTGATGAGTTTAAGCAATACGCAGAGTACAATGGACAGCTTGACCCAACTGATCGGACAATGCAAAATGTGTATAAAGAATCAAGTAATGGAAAGGTTAATCTCGTTCGAAAAGAAAATACAGAATTTGTTTGGGTAGAGCTTCCACACGGTGCTACCTATTGTCTAGACCAGGAAGGCAAATATGCAGAAAGCGGCCAATATGTTCTAGGTAATGAAAATGGGGACGCACATATGGGAGAATTTATCCGAGATTTATTAAAGGTAGCAGATGAGCAAATTGACTTCTCACAATATGCTGAAAATGGAGAGGTTCCAAATGTTTTTATAGTCCATGAAGGAGCGGGTGCAGAGTTTAGCCGAGATCCTGCACAGATTTGGTCACATAAATGGAGTCTGTTAAGCGCCCTGTATTATGGAAAGTACTATGAAACTGGGAAACCAGCAGATGTTTATGCGGGAATGAACCAAGCAGATTGGATTAATAAAACGATTGCTGAAGATATGACCTATGACGGTGTGATTGTGAATAACTATAATATTCAGCCAGCAATTGGCGGAAATGTCGCAGGCTTTGATGCTGCTACAGGAAAGTATGATTAATCGAAAAAAACCGGCCCTTTCCCAGCACAAACTGGAGTATACGCGCATGAATTTGGTCATGCATTAGGACTGCCTGATTTCTATGATACAGCTTATTCTTCTGAAGGGGTAGGGAATTATTCGATGATGGCAGGCGGTTCATGGATGCGTTATCCGGACCATGCAGCGTATTCAGGTAATTCACCAACCCATTTTGATCCATTCTCAAAGGTTTTCTTAGGATGGGCAAATCCAATTGAGGTAAAACCGGAAGATGGAATTCAAGAAATCACTCTGCCACCAATAAATCAAACATCTACTGACAATGGCATTGTAAAGATGGAGGTGCCGGGCTCAAACGGAACAGAGTACTTCTTATTTGAAAATATACAGCAGGATGGCGTTAATAAAGGATTAATTCGTCAAGGAAGTGATGCTCATGGTCTAGTCGCCTGGCATGTAGATGAAAATGTAATCAATCTTTATCAAACAGCTGGATTCCGTCCAAATAACGTTGAAAACTGGATGAATAAACGATTCCAGTATAATCAGTCTCAAACAGCGAGTGATGGAACAGTCGTCACTCATTACGGACTTTCTGTCATTCAAGCTGATGGCAAATATGATTTAGAGAAAAATGTTAACCGTGGAGATGCGGGTGACTTCTTCAAATCAGGCAGCAAGCTTACACCGGTTTCCGGCAATGTTCATACAGGCTCTTATTATTTCTGGAAAGGACATAACGCAACACCAGGTGATTCCGGAATCCATGTAACTGATATTGTTGAAAATGAGGATGGATCGATTACAGCAAAATTCTATTACAACTCGAATCAAGGGAATAAGAAATAAAAACTCTTTTGGACAAGTTTTCATAGTTTCAAAGATTCCTATCTAATATCATTAGTCATTTGGATAATTATTTGCGAAATCTACGATTTTTGTCCAATGCCAGCACACTTAGGAACTATAGATTATAAAATTTTTTATATCTAAAGAAAAGTCTGATCCAATGGAGGACAGGCTTTTCTTTAGTTATATTCATTTAGAGTGGAAGCACAATATTTATTTTGTTTGTAAAGAAGTTTCGTAGATTTTTAAATTCGCATAAACCGTTTCAAGTGCAGGAGCGTGTATGCCGTATCCTTGTGCTTGCTTTAGTAAATAGCCAAAAAAATGGTCAGCCTCGACTGGGAGCTGCTTTTCCATGTCTCTTTGCAATGAGGATTTAAAGTTATATCCAAGATCATATACTCGTTTTAATTGAACTTCTTCCACTTGATCTGATAGTGGTGCGCCAATAGCTGTCATAATGCGGATTGTTTCATTAAGTACTTTTTTTATCGTCTGGAGTCCGAGTGTTTGTTCACAAATAGGGCCGCTTGGTGAACGGAAAAGAGAGGTAACCCCCGAAATAGTCGTGATAAATAAATATTTATGCCACATCTCCTGGATGATATCTTCAGAGAGCCGGAAGTTCGCATTTGTTCCAGATAAGGCTTCCTGAAGTTTTAATATACGCTCTGTTTTCTCACCATTGCGTTCACCATAAACTAAATCGTGTGCTGTGCTTTTTTGCAGGACTCTGCCATCCTCGTCAAGTGTCGTTTCAATAAAGCATAAGCCTCCAATCACTCGTTCTTCTCCGAAAGCTTCGATAAGCTTTTCGATATGAGCAATTCCATTTAAAAGGGGGAGAATCATAGTCTGGTCACTAGCATAGGGGCGAATACTATCAATTGCTCCATTCAAATGATAAGCCTTAGTTGAAAAAATGATGACATCAAAAGGTTCAGCTTTTTCTCCAAATAAAAGGGTTTGCGGCTTTAGGTTCATATTTCCATGAACACTTTCAATATTTAAGCCATGAAGGTGCAGTTGTTGTTTCCTTCTTTCACGAACAAGAAAGGTAACATCTTCTCCTTTCTCTACTAGACGTCCTCCAAAATAACCGCCAACTGCTCCTGCTCCAACGACTAAGATTCTCAAAATTACATACCTCCTGAGTAGATTTACTACTACCAATAATAGTTTCATTATTTACAATAATTGTTGCTGTGAAAAATAATAACATAACTAAATAAACTTGTTTTAAAACTTAATTTCCTGGCGGTGGTATTAAAGCCGGAATGGGATTTTCTGACCCTTTGCCATTATAATATTGCGGTACTTTACCAGGATGAAACCAGTCACCGATTTTAATTTGATTCGATACCTCGATCGGTTTTTCAATAAGAGGGATGATTACATTCATTTGGACTCTTACATTAATATAAACTTCTAGATAAGTATTATTAATCCCTGTCTCCACAATCTTAGTTTCTAAATCGGAAGTAACATCACCTAGTATTTCTAGCCTTACGGGGATTTTAGGTCCAAAATTGGAGAGTAAGGTCATTTTCGTGGCCATACCTAATGGGATATGATACACAATTCCTTTTGTGCTTTTTGCTTTATCCTTATCAATATTAAGGTCGTTTCTGAAATTTTCCATACTCTCCATATCTCCGGTTTCTACTAAATCTAAATATTCCTGAACTCTAATTGTTAATTCTGATATAACCTTATTATATTGCGGATTAAAGCTGTAGCTCGCTTCACCAGCATTCTCATGTTTGATAATTAATTCATTTATATCAATGCTTTCTGTGGCTTTTTTCGCAATAGCATCATTTATTGCCTGAACTGCGAATTGACGTGCTCTAGATTCAGCAATACTCATTAATGCCGGTTCCAGATTTCTGTTGATGATCACAACACTAAAAATAGATAGAAAAGTAAAAATGATAAAAGTAATAAGTAACACATATTTAAAGGGAAGCGGTCCCTTTTTGATCTTCCATCTCTTTCTTCTTTTTCTAATCAAAACAAAACCCTCCAATTCGAGTTGTTCTTTCTGTTCCTGATTCTTTTGGGCTTTGTACAATATATGTCCAAAACAAGAAAATAAAACGAAGCATTTTCTCTTTTTTGAAAGGGTTTTGTTGAATCTGTTTTTTTTGAGTAAATGGAAATTAAGAAAATATAAAAAAACAGCCATTACGGCTGCACTTATTTTTTGAAAAGAACCTCTTTATCAAGAATAATTTCCTTTTGAGGAAATTCCATTGGAGGAGCATATGGAACTAAGGAAAAATGTATTTCATTCAAGTCAGAAGGAAGAGCAGGAGAAACAATGAAACCCATTTGAGTATTACCGCCACCGCCCCGAGATCCGTTTCTTCCCACTTTGTAATTGATCGGACCTGTTACTTCAAGCATTAAATGAGGGATAATATGACCAATATTTTCAGTATCTTTATGTTTATAGTTGATTTCAAGGGTAACAATACTGCCTAGTTCGTGCTGCATAGCATGGGTTAACACATATTCAAAATCGCCAACTGTTGATTTCTGCATAATCTGGACTACTCCAAGAAGATCCCCTGGGCCATCTGGCAAATAAAATGGACCACTGCCATCATTTAATTCATGCATTAGCCAGCCGATTTCACCTGCCTTCATATCATATTTCTCTGACCATTCCTCTAACAGTTCAGTTGGAGGAGAATAGCGCTTGCCTTTTGCTGCTGCTTTTCTTTCGGTTATTAACTTAATAATTTGTTCATCAATCTTTTTAAATTCCTCATTATATTCATTTCTGACATGTTCAAATTCAGCCCAGCCCATCGTAAAACCTCCATTTGTTTAGGGAAAATTGGATTTGATATAAAGTTGAAATATTTCAAATTCTATTCATTTACAAGTATGATATATTTAATAGTTATTTTCAAATAGAGGAGTGTTAAGATGAAGGCAGTTATTCATGCAGAGAAAACGGGAAGAGAAGGACTTTCATATGGAGAAATAACGGCAGCGGAGCCTAAAGCTGGAGAAGTAAGAGTCAAGCTTAAAACAGCTGGGTTAAATCATCGTGATTTGTTCGTTTTAGAACGTCATCAGCCAACTGATCCACCTTTAGTAATTGGATCAGACGGAGCAGGAATAGTAGATGCAATCGGTGACGGCGTGACTCATGTACAAGTTGGGGATGAAGTTATGGTCAATCCAGGGATCGGCTGGAAAGAAAACAGTGATGCACCGCCTGCTGGCTTTGAAATTGTTGGTCATCCTTTCCATGGAACCTTCGGAGAGTATGTGATTTTGCCGGTAGATAATGTAGAGCACAAACCAGCATATTTAACATGGGAAGAAGCGGGTGTGCTTTCATTAGCTGGCTTAACAGCATATCGTGCCCTGTTTACAAGAGGAAAAGTGCAGCCGGGAATGAAGGTATTTATTCCTGGAGTGGGCAGCGGGGTTGCTACTTTTTTAGTCCAATTTGCAAAAGCAGCTGGAGCTGAAGTCTATGTAACTTCACGTTCAAAGGAAAAATGTCAGAGGGCTTTGGAAATTGGTGCAGATAAAGCGATTGATAGCAACGAAGACTGGAATACTGCACTCCAAGGGAAGAAGATGGATTTAGTGATTGAATCTGTTGGAGCGGCAACTTTTAATAAATCACTTGAAGTTTTGCGAACAGGAGGTACCATTGTAACTTTTGGTGCTTCGGCAGGGGATGAGGTTAAAATTAACCTCCGTACGTTCTTCTATGCTCAGCAGAACCTTCTCGGTTCTACATTAGGAAGTGCGGAAGAATATAAGGATATGCTCAAATTTATGGAGAAACATACATTAAGACCGATTATCGATAAAATTTTTACATTAGATCAGTATGAGCAAGCCTTTATGCGAATGGAGCAAGCTGATCAATTTGGTAAAATTGGCTTTAGTATTAGTTAAGTTTTGGTAAACACCTCAAATCTTTGGGGTGTTTTTACGTTAATCGAAAAATAGAATATAATAGAAGAAGTAAACCTACAATTGAAGGGACAGGAATGTAATGATTGTTAAAAATGATGAAGAATTAGCAGCTTTAAAAGAAATAGGAAAAATCGTTGCGGTTATCCGTGACGAATTAATTGCACGGACAAAATCTGGCGTAACGACAAAGGAATTAGATGACTACGCTGGTGAACTATTTGAAAAATACGGAGCGGTTTCAGGTCCTAAAGGAGAATATGATTTTCCAGGCTTTACTTGTATCAGTGTAAATGAGGAAGTTGCACACGGAATCCCAGGGGATCGTGTGATAAAAGATGGAGATCTTGTAAATATTGATGTGTCCGGATCTAAAAATGGCTATTTTGCTGATACCGGCTTATCCATTGTAGTGGGAAATACGGATGAAAAGCTTCAGCACCTATGTGAAACAGCACAGAAGGCTTTTGAAGAAGGGCTGAAAAAAATAAAAGCCGGATCAAAGCTTAGCATGATTGGAAAAACCGTAAACCGAGTTGCCAATGAAAATGGCTATACCGTTATAAAAAACTTAACTGGACATGGCATTGGAAGATCACTCCATGAAAAGCCAGATCATATTTTAAACTATTTTGAACCATGGGACTCACAATTATTAAGGGACGGCATGGTCATTGCGTTTGAACCATTTATTTCAATGGGAGCGGAAGAGGTCATTGAGCTTGGAGACGGCTGGACGTTCGTGACACCAGATAAAAGCTTAGTCGCTCAATGCGAGCATACAATTATCGTAACAAAGGGCGAACCGATTATTATTACTCGGTAATATATTTAGGCGCTTAGTTCAGAAGGGGAAGGAGGTTTCTTCTTTTGGACTAGGCTTTTTTTTGAGTTTTTTGGAGGATATTCTTGATTTCATAACTAATAAAACCGTTTATCGGACAAGTTCTCAGAGAATAGTCTTCAAGCTGTCCGATAAAACCGTTTATCGGCCAAGTTCTCAGACGAAAGGCTCCAGGTTGTCCGATAAAATCGTTTATCGGCCAAGTTTTCGAGAATAGTCTTCAAGCTGTCCGATAAAACCGTTTATCGGCCAAGTTCTCAGACGAAATGCTCCAGGTTGTCCGATAAATCCGTTTATCGGACAAGTTCTCCAATAAAAGGCTTGAAGCTGTCCGATAAACCGCTATCCCCAACTATATGAAGCGCTCAAAAACTAATCCCCTATTAAATCTAATCAAAAACCTTTTTCCTAAAACAGGAATTTATATGTTTCCCCTAGAATATTCCTTTGAACCGATTTGAGAGGATGAAAAAGATGAATGCACCGGATTATATTCTATCTGTATGGAGGAAGTTTGATAAATTTCCAATGGAAACATTAACAAAGGCTTGGTTTTCTCAGAGAACAATTCATAAAAAGCAAAGAGATTTGTCCTTAATGAAGGAGCATCGAATTCAGTATGGAATATCAGGAAACTGTTTTGATTTAGCGATCTGGCTGCTTGGTGAATTTAGACAAGCTGGTATCGAGAGTTATCCGATTGGCCACAATTTGAAAACGGAAAAGGCTCACGGGGCTGTAATTGCAGTTGATGAACAGGGAGACCGATACTTATGTGATTTAGGAGATCAGTGGATCAATCCAATATTAATAGATTCTCAAAACGATCGATTTAGTGGAGAGAAATTGGCAGGATTTTTCCCAGCAGTCGATGTCGAAATAATGCCAAATAAATTTTCTTTAGAAGTAACCTATTATCGGCCAAATGGAAAAATATCGCGCCAATCCTATGATACGAGACCAATAGATTTAGATTTATTTATGGATGCGGCTGAATTTTCTCAAATTCAAATTAGACCAAAGCCGCTTTTAGAAGTGAGAACTCCTTATAAAAGTGAAACAGCACATTGGGAATTCTATAATTGGGAGAGTTTCCTCAGTACAACAGAAGGATTAGTTCCTGATCAGTCTCTTGAAACGACTGAGGCGTGGGTAGAGAGAATTCATTCAAAAACCGGTTATGATAAACAGTTTTTAATAGAAGCATTAAACTTCTACAAAGAATTGCAGAGGGGAGGTTAAAGACAGCAGGACTACTTGATGAAAGGAGCTGAACATCATAGAGATTAGACATGCCAGGAAAGAAGATTTCGCTATGCTTTGGGAATTACTCTTCTTGATGGGGAAAACAGATTCAAAAGAGAATACTAAGATTCGTTTTGAGCAAAAACTCTTAAGTGATGAACATTTTATACTTGTTGCTATTATGAATGAAAAAATTGTTGGTTATTCATGGGCTCAAGATTATGGATTTCATCTGAGAACGGGCAAAAAGATTAGCCGGCTGCATGATTTGTTCGTTCATCCAGCCTGGCGTCATCAATCCGCTGCTGCCAATCTTTTCGGCGCAGTAAAGGAATGGGCAAGAGGCAATGGAACATCTTGGATGCAATGGTACTCAAGTCCCGGTGCGACAGGGTTTTATCAACGTTTAGGATTAAAACCATTAGAAACGGAAGCCGATTATCCAGAGTTTGAAATCGAATTTTTTGAAAATCATCAATAGATTAGAGGGAAAACGATTTAATTCGTATGTTGATATTGAATTAGCCAAGAATCCCTGTATTCTCCTTCATGCAGCTCATTTTTGGGGAGCAGTTTTACAATTCTGAATCCGCATTTCTCATAGCAGCGAAGTGCACGTTCATTTTGTACTCGAGGGTCCATGACAACTAAATCTGCGTGTTTTTCAGTTATCAAATAATTGATCATGGATGTTACAAGCATTGTTCCAATTCCTTTGTTCCAATAGGCATGTTCTCCGATAAATTGGTCCATTCCGAAAATGATTCGTTGATCACTTATATATCCATATTTTTCTCTTGTTTCATGGTCTAACTCATAAAATTGGATATAACCAATCGGAGTTTGATTGAATTGGATTATACATCTGTTAACTCCATCCTGACGATTATAAAACTTTTTATTTACCTTTTTTATATCAAACGGATTATCCCTTCCTTCATAATATTCTAGAATAATAGGGTCGGAGAGCCACTTGGCTAACAAATGATTATCATCTATTCTTATTTCTCTTATGAGCAGCGGACCATTTTGAAAAAACATATAGTTTCCTCCTATTCTTTTTTTGAAGAGAATATATAATACTTTCGCTTCAAATAAATGCTTCCCTTTAAAATATGATAAAAATTGAGGAGTAAATTATGATGGATCCAAAAAATTTAATAGATAAAATTCAAATTCTTACTGAGCATATAGTAATAGAAGAAATACATAAAGGTTTCTCAAGCGATAGGATTTATATCATCCATTTTGATGGCAATGAAAAGTGTATACTGCGTACTTCAAACATTAGCCAATCGGAAAGGAAAAAAGCTGAATACGATGTAATTAGTATTTTACAAAAATATAACATAAGGACATCGAAGCCAATTGAATATGGCTGCTTGGCAGATTTAGAGCTTTGCTATTATATACTTACTTATATAGAAGGAATAGATGCAAGAGATGCACTCCCTTCATTAAGCCAGAAAGAGCAATATCAAATTGGCCTTGATGCAGGCAAGGATTTAAAGAAGATGCATTCACTTCCTGCTCCATCAAATATGAAGCCTTGGAACGACAGAATTGTAGCAAAATATACAAAGTATTTAAATGCTTACCAAACATGTGGAGTCAAGCTTGCAGGCGATGATAGGATTATAAACTTTATTGAAGAAAATCTTCATTTTCTTAAGAACCGTCCTAATCGTTTTCAGCATGATGATTTCCATGCAGGGAATTTAATTGTGAATGATAAACAATATGCAGGAGTGATTGATTTTAACCGATTTGATTGGGGTGATCCAATCCATGATTTCTTAAAGGTCGGTTTGTTCAGTAAAGAAGTAAGCATTCCTTTTTCTATTGGTCAATTGGATGGTTACTTTAATAACGAAATACCTGATGGGTTTTGGATGCTATATTCAATCTATTTAGCTATGAATATTTTTTCCTCAGTAGTATGGACGAAAAATGTCGTACCAGAAAAATTAGATGAGATGATAATTCGGCTGTATGGAATTTTAGAGGACCATAAATATTTTGAAAATACAAAGCCAATTTGGTACGAAAAAATTCAGCTTTAGTAACAGGAGAGTACTATGGAGCACAGTATATATGTTAATTGGGGAGGTCATCATGTTAAACTTTCATGGCATCCCAGGAAAATTATTTCTGATACAAAGATAGTGACAAGTGTTCATGGCTACTGTTTTTTTAACGGAAAGATCCTTTTAGTGAATGTGAAAGGGAGGGGATTCAATAACCCCGGCGGACATATAGAGAATGGAGAGACTCCAGAAGAAGCATTTCATAGAGAAGCACTTGAAGAAGCTTACGTAAAGGGGACAATAAAATATTTAGGTGCTATTAAAGTAAGTCATGAAGAAAATCCATTGTTTGATCCTAATGGGAAATACCCTTTAGTAGGCTATCAGCTTTACTATAGAATGAATGTAGAAGAATATCTTCCTTTTCAGCAAGAAAATGAAACAACATCACGAATCTTGGTTGAACCAGATGAAGTCCAAAATATCATGAACGATCATTCTCTTGCGCTGATAATACTAAGAGATGCATTGGCTGAGGGGGATTTTTAGCGATATCATTTTATTTAGATATCCGAATTTAAATAGATTTTGTAGAAGTAATAAACATGAAAAAATGCCCCAAAAATCAAAGGGGCATTCTTTTTTTCTCCAAATTTATTCCGGCAACTTGGGTATGCCGGTTCATGGCTAGCAATAAGATAAGTCCGCTTAATATAAGCAATAAACTGGTTGTGACGAATACCGCAGAAAAGCCAAAATAGCCAGAAATGAGTCCGCCCATAACAGGACCAATAATATTCCCGAAAAAGCGAAGGCTCGTATTGTAGCCAAGAACCTCTCCTTGCATGGCAATTGGTGCTTCCTGGCGAATATAAGCAATTCGGACAGGAATAATCCCGCCAATTGTAACACCAAGAGTAAACCGAATAATTACGAGCTGCCAATAATTTGTGACAAATCCTCCTGGTAAATAGAAGAGCCCTGCCATAAAAAGTAAAATGATTAGTATTTTAATATAACCATAACGATCAGCAATTTTTCCCCATTGACGAGCCATCATTAAGTTGCCAAGTCCTCCGGCTGAGAATGCTATTCCTGCAAAAAATGCAAGATTTTCAGAACCATGAAGTTTACTCACATATAGAGATAGTATTGGCTGGATACTAAAATGTGCGACCTGAATAAGAGCCGAGATCAGCAGGACGGTCAGGAGAATAGGGTGGCGAATAATATGAAGAATGACTGCTTTGCTAGAATAGCTTGTTATTTTGTCATCTTTATTTTGCAGAATAATTTCTCTTGTAAATAACACGAGCAATGCCGAAAGGAAAATCGAGATTGAAGTCCATTTAAATGTATGGGCAAAACCAAATTGATCGGCCAAGATACCTCCAAGCATAGGACCCATTAAGGAACCTGTAATACTGCCGGTCTGCAAAGTACCCATGACTTTGCCTGCGATATTTTTTGGTGTCTGTGTTGAAATAAAGGCCTGTGACATTGGAATAAATCCTGTAAATATTCCCATAAATAACCGAAGCATAAAGAGCTGCCAGACTGATGTGACATATCCCATAAGGAAAATGGATAACCCCATTCCTAGTCCGGAGGCTATTAAAATCTTCTTTCTGCCATATAAATCTCCAATTCTTCCCCAGATCGGTGAGAAGAGAAATGCAGCGACGAATGTAATGGCAAACGTCCAGCCTGACCAATGCTGCACATAAGTAGCAGAAAAATTTCCAAACGTTTCAATGTACAAAGAAATAAATGGCAAGACCATCGTCATACTGCCTGCGACGAAAAAATTAGCAAACCACATGATGAATAAATTCCGTTTTGAATCTGGTTTCATTATGCTTTAAACACTTCTTTCTGCTTTTTTATTTCGCTTCCCTAAATATATTATAACGAAGTTTTTGAAAATATGAAGGAATATGCAAACTGGGCATTTTTTCAAACTTTACAGTTGTCAAGTGTAAAGTAGTGAAGAGCATATATGAAGCGTAATATTTTGTATGAAAAATGTGATATATCGGATATTACAAGCCAAAAAGGATAGTACAATATAATTATTGACATGTGTAAAAAAATAAAAAAATAATTATTGTTTTCTTTAGGTACTTGTTCTATAATTCGTAATAGGAAAAAGATTCAGAATTAACTATACAAAGGAGGAATTTATTTGGAAGCTTTTGTAAATGGGTTGAATGATATTTTATGGAGTACTCCAGTAATTTACATTTGTCTAGGTGTAGGATTATTATTCTCGATTTTTACTAGATTCCTGCAAGTTAGACACATTAAAGACATGATCATGCTCATGTTTCAAGGAAAAAGTTCTGAAGCGGGCGTTTCTTCTTTCCAGGCCTTATCTATTGCTCTTTCTGGCCGCGTAGGAACTGGTAATATTGCTGGTACAGCAACTGCAATCGCAATGGGAGGACCAGGGGCGGTATTCTGGATGTGGGCTATGGCCTTCATCGGTGCAGCAACTGCGTATGTAGAGTCGACATTAGCGCAAATTTACAAAGTAAAGAAAGATGGTCAATATCGCGGGGGCCCTGCATTCTATATTGAAAAAGGTATGGGTGTCAAATGGTTTGCCATTTTATTCGCTATCTCTGCTGTTCTAGCATTGTCATTATTAATGCCAGGTATTCAATCAAATTCAATTGCAGCAGGTATGGAGAATGCATTTAATATTCCAACATGGGTTACTGGATTATTTATCATAGCATTATTAGGATTTATTATTTTTGGTGGAGTAAGACGTATTGCAAATGTTGCGCAATTAGTAGTACCATTCATGGCTCTTGGATATATACTTGTAGCACTTATTATTATGGCCATGAATATCGGCGAAGTAGGCAATGTTTTCGCTCTTATTTTCAAAAGTGCTTTTGGTGCTGAAGAAATGTTCGGCGGCCTTGTAGGTAGTGCTATTGCTTGGGGAGTTAAACGTGGAATTTACTCGAATGAAGCTGGACAAGGAACTGGTCCGCATGCTGCTGCAGCTGCTGAAGTATCTCACCCAGCTAAACAAGGTTTAGTGCAAGCGTTTTCAGTTTATATTGATACATTATTAGTCTGTTCAGCTACAGCCTTTATGATTTTGTTTACGGGAATGTTTAATACAGTTGGTACAGATGGTAAAACAATGATCGTAAACAATATTCCTGGTGTTGCTGCTGGCCCTGGCTATACTCAGGCAGCAGTTGAAACCGCTTTCCCAGGGTTTGGAGCTGGATTCGTTGCGATTTCTCTATTCTTCTTCGCCTTTACTACAATTATGGCGTACTATTATATGTCAGAAACAAACGTTGCTTATTTATTCAAAAATGCAAAATGGCCAACGTTTATCTTGAAAATTGTCCTGTTAGTTTCAACTTTCTACGGTGCTATCAGAACAGCAGATCTTGCATGGGCATTTGGGGATGCTGGATTAGGGCTAATGGTTTGGTTAAATATGATTGCAATAATCATATTGGCAAAACCAGCAATAGTTGCTTTAAAAGACTACGAGCAACAAAAGAAACAAGGACTTGATCCTGTATTTAACTCAACCAAGCTTGGCATTAAAAATGCTGAGTATTGGGAGAATGGCTACCAAGAAGAAAAAGAGAAGGTATCTTAATAGACAAAAAGAGGTGCTTGGCAGATGCTAAGCACCTCTTTTTATTTTCTTTTTCTAAAAAATTTATAGTTCGTAAGACCCTTTTGTATCAATAGATTGGCAACAGAATTGAATTAAAAATTGAGTCAATTGAAATATAAAAATAAAAAAAATATTGTGTCTACTTTTTGAATAATATATAATTATCGTAATATGATTAATAGTCATAATTACAATAATATTCTGAAATATCAAAGGGGGATTTTTCCAGCTGGTTTTTGTTCATCGATCATCTTTTGAAAGTAACTAATACACAAAAAGGAGAAACGATATGACAGATATTTTATCAAAAATTGCAGATTTTGTCTGGGGACCACCCCTGCTCATTTTATTAGTTGGAACAGGTCTTTATCTTACAATAAGATTAGGTTTTATGCAGTTTAGCAATCTTCCATATGCTCTTAAACTAGCGTTCTCAAAAAATCAGGACAAAACTTCAGAAGGGGATATCTCGCATTTCCAATCTCTCATGACAGCCCTGGCTGCTACAATTGGAACTGGTAATATTGCGGGGGTTGCAACAGCGGTTGTACTCGGAGGTCCAGGAGCAGTATTTTGGATGTGGATTACAGCTCTAGTGGGAATGGCAACGAAATATGCTGAAGCAATTCTATCAGTAAAATATCGTACAGTTGGAAAACGCGGCGAAATGGCCGGAGGACCGATGTATTATATTGAAAGAGGTTTAGGCTGGAAATGGCTTGCTGTTTTATTCGCTTTATTTGGTTCAATTGCTGCATTTGGTATCGGAAGCTCGGTTCAATCCAATTCCGTAGCTGCTGCAGTAGAGTCAAGCTTTGGTATTAACCCTTGGATTACAGGTATTATTTTAACAATTGGAACAGGACTAGTTTTATTAGGTGGAATTCAAAGTATCGGAAAA
Organism: Bacillus sp. S/N-304-OC-R1; assembly: GCF_019749375.1. Classification (GTDB taxonomy): domain Bacteria; phylum Bacillota; class Bacilli; order Bacillales; family Cytobacillaceae; genus Cytobacillus. The sequence goes on along the minus strand of NZ_JACWFE010000016.1, from coordinate 145,512 downwards.
GTTACTTCACTAATGGTTCCATTCATGGCTATATTTTATGTTTTAGGCGGACTAATTATTATTTTTGCTAATATTAGTGAACTTCCAGCTGCTTTAGGTCTTATTTTCTCTGATGCATTTACTGGACAAGCAATGGCTGGTGGAGCGATCGGATCAGTTATCCGTTATGGGGTAGCGCGTGGAGTATTCTCCAACGAAGCTGGGATGGGTTCTGCACCAATTGCAGCTGCAGCAGCAAAAACAGACCACCCGGGTCGTCAAGCTCTTATTTCAATGACAGGTACATTCCTTGATACAGTTGTTGTATGTTCGATCACTGGTATTACTTTAGTAATGGGTGGATTATATGCAAAAGGTGAAGCAACTGGTGCTGCTTTAACTACACAAACGTTTAATCTATTGCTTCCTGGAGTTGGAGGCTGGATTGTTACTATCGGTTTAATTTTCTTTGCTTATTCGACGGTATTAGGCTGGGCGTATTATGGTGAGAAATGCTTTGAATACTTGTTTGGTTATAAATCCATTGCTGTATATCGTATTATTTATACAATAACAGTTTTACTAGGAGCAGTTGCGGGTCTTGGATTAGTTTGGACAATTGCAGACATTTTCAACGCGTTAATGGCGATTCCTAACTTAATTGGACTTCTATTCCTTTCTGGTGTTGTTGTGGCTGAAACGAAAGCTTTCAAACAAATCAGAGCAAAGGAAAAAGCACTGAAAGCTAATACTGCTGCATAATATTTATGCTATAGTACAATAAAGTTCAAGGTGATTCCTATATAGAATATAGGTCTCACCTTTTTTCATTGACTAATCCAAGCTTTTTCTTTAAGTAATAATGATTAAATTGATGCTCAATGGTAAAGAAATATACTTGGTGTTCATCATCATAAATCATAATAAAAGGTTCTTCCTCAACTGGAAAAATAATTGTCAATTCATCTGCAAGCGTATAAATCCATTGATTTTTTACTAAAATAGAAGGCTGGAGAGGGATCTTGACAATAAATCCTTTTTTAGGGAAGGGGTTAATTTTTTTATAAACATCTGAAATATTGGCTAAATACTTTTCAGCTTCATCTTGAATGTCTGAAGAGAGAGCTGCTTCATTTATAACCTTTCCCTCTTCTATATGAAATACTTCAATCTTATCGTTTCCTTTTTGAGCATGAATAGGTGCAGAAAAAACAAGTAATCCTACTAATAATATGCTGTTAATTTTTCGGATCATTGGAATACACCTCATACTTAATATTCCCTTGTCAATAGAGGGTTATCCCTACAATACAACGGATTTAGACTAGACATCTTTTGCATGATAAGCTAGTATCAGTAGCGATAATGTGTTTAATAAAAGGATACATATACAATTGATATAAAAAGGAGTACTTTATGACACAAACTCTCATTAGCGGTTTAAAGCCATTTATACAAGAGGTATGGAAAAAGTCGAATTTCGATCAGCCGACAACGATTCAGTCAAAAGCGATACCGTCAGCTTTAGAAGGAAAAGATGTAATAGCAGAATCACCTACAGGGACGGGAAAGACGCTAGCTTATTTACTTCCTATACTAGAAAAAATTGAAAGTGACAAAAGAAGTGTCCAGGCAGTCATTATTGCCCCTTCACAAGAGCTTGTCATGCAAATCCTTCAGGAAATTCAAAAATGGTCAGAGGGAAGCGGCATTGGGTCAGCATCTTTTATTGGAGGTGCCAATGTTAAAAGACAGTTAGAGAAGCTAAAGAAGCACCCACATATTGCTGTTGGTACCCCTGGAAGAATGCTTGAACTAATTAAGCAGAAAAAATTAAAGATGCACGAAGTCAAAACGATTGTGCTTGATGAAGGCGACCAGCTGCTCGTACCTGAGCATTTAGACACAGTCAAAAATATTATAAAATCGGCATTAAGTGACCGCCAAACGATATTATTTTCTGCAACCTTACCAGAAGGCACAGAACGACTGGCACGTGAATTGACAGCTGATCCAGAGGTGATCAGAGTTGAAAAAGATGAAACAATTATAGCTGAAAATGTCGACCATATTTATTTCATCGCTGAACAGAGAGACAAAATTATGATGCTTGAAAAAATATCTCGGTTAGAAGAGATTAAAGCACTAGTCTTTATTAGGGACATTGGCAATCTTAATGTAATATCCGAAAAATTAGCCTATAAAAACATCCAAACAAGCATTTTACACAGTGATTTAAATAAAATGGACCGCCAAAATGCCTTAAAGAATTTTCGTACAGGAAAGACAAATATGCTGCTTGCTACAGATGTGGCAGCCAGAGGTTTAGATATTAAGGACGTCACACATGTTGTCCATTTTGATTTTCCAAAGGATTTAAAGCAATATATACATCGTTCAGGAAGAACAGGAAGATTTGGGGCAAGCGGAACCGTTATTTCCTTAGTTACAGAACGAGAGGAAAGAGAGCTGCGAAAATTTACGAAGGAGCTTGGGGTGCCTGTTGCTAAGAAAATGATGCGGGCAGGTAAAATTGTTGAACCAAGCGTAACTAAATAATCTAGGCATAAAGATTCTTATATCGCTCATACTACTCTTTGAAATTGAAAAAAGGAGATGAGGCAGCTATGGGCAGAAAAAAGCAAGGAAATGCTAATGCGCAGCGCAATACAAATGAAAAAAGGGGCAATCGAACGAGCTCTGAATTAGTGGAGTTTACTACCGGCCACAATAATCCTCAGAAAAATCGCCCGCAGGAGTAGACAGTAAAATAGAAAAATCCTCTATTCTTCAGAGGATTTTTCTATTTTTATTTAAAATCAACCTTTTTAAGCGGTTCTTTTGCCGGACCGTTTAAAACTTCACCCTCATAAGAATATCTTGAACCATGGCATGGGCAATCCCATGTTCTCTCGCCTTCATTCCATTCAGTTTCACAGCCTAAATGAGTGCAAGTAGTGTCGACGAGGTGAAGAGTGCCATCTTTATCGCGATAAGCACCGGCCCTTTTACCATTAACGGTTACGACCGAACCTTCATCTTTTTCCAAATCATTAGGGCTTTTTGGAGCAACCTCTAGCTTTCCTTTTATTAGATGACCGGCAACGTCCGTATTAATAGAAATGACTTTCTTGAGGCTTGGGTCTGCCTTGAATCTAGCTGGATCGAATAACTCCTCGTAAGGATTTCTTTGTTCGGTGATAATGTCCTTTAGCAGCATGGCCGCTGCTATTCCGTTCGTCATTCCCCATTTCCGATATCCAGTAGCGACGAGAACCTTTTTGCTGTCAGCTGTAATTCGGCCGATATAAGGGAGCTTATCCAATGTGATGATGTCCTGTGCGGACCAGCGGTAAGGATATTCTGTTATGCCAAGCACCTCTTCAGCGAATTTTTCCAATGCTTCATAATGTTTGATAGTATTAATTCCTTGTCCGGTTTTATGTCCTTCACCGCCAACGAGTATTAACTTTTCTCCATTATATGGTGTATATCTAAGTGAACGGGTTGGTTCATCTGCACTATAATACATGCCCCCAGGATAATCCGTTTTCGTTTTTACTCCTATAATATAAGAGCGTTCTTGATAGACTCTTGCAAAATAAAAGCCCTTCATATCCATAAACGGGAAATGGGAAGCAGAAATTACATATTTGCATTTTACTCGATGTCCGTCATTAGTAATAACAACTGGATGATCGTTTTCCCCTATATCAACTGCGGTTGTGTTTTCATAAACGAGTCCCCCAGCTTCGATATAATCTTGGAGCAAGTTTTTTAAGAATTTTATTGGATGAAATTGAGCTTGATTATGCATAACGATTGTTGCTTTTGTATCAATATTGAACGGTATGCCTTCTTTAAGTCTCCCATCTATTCCGAGCTTTTGGTAGGCTTCCATTTCAGTATCGATTTTCTTAGCGTACTTGTCGGAAGTAGCATAAATGATGGCATCTTCTTCACTAAAATCACATTCAATATTTTTCTCCTGCACATGGTTCCGGACAAAATCTATCGCTCTACTTTGTGCCTCATAATAAAGTTTTGCCTTTTCGATGCCAAAATGATTAATGAATTCATCATAAATTAATCCATGCTGAGCAGTAAGCTTTGCTGTTGTATGGCCAGATGTACCGGTTAGGATGTTTCCAGCCTCCAAAATGGCCACCTTTAGCCCTTCCTTTACAAGATGGTATCCAGCTGTAATTCCAGTAATTCCGCCACCTACAATGACTACATCGACAGAAGTATGTTCGGTAAGCTTTTCAAAAGATGGAAGAGGGACTTCCCTCCAATAAGACTCAGGAAATTGGGGCATTTTATTATTCGATGACATACCTTTCCTCCTATAGGTTTAATCATCCATAATTTTTCCAATTGGTGTTGTTTGTATACTAGCGGCAGAAGGAAATGACAGCAACGTTACTTATAGATAGAAAAAGCTGGCTACATATAATCTAGCCAGCTTTAATTTATTATCCTAGTTCTCACAATCGCTTTCCCCGGTTACTTCATTCTTAGGAACAGAATCAATGGAGGTTGAGTCCTCTAGATTTAATGCCTCATTCGTAAAGAAATGCAGAAGGACACCGACAATCCCTAATGAAATGACAAATCCAATTGTTGTCACAGCCATTAAAATCATATTATACCTCCCCTTAAATAAGCTATCAGGTAACAAATACAGTTGCTTATCGTTTTTTAAAAAAAGGTCTATCAATTAAGCTATATGCTTGGAAAGTACAATTTTTTCCTATCTTAAAGGGATTAAGGCTGTACATCTTGAATTTATTCATAAAATAGGTAACGGGAGGTTAGAGGAACATGATAAAAACAGCTGATTTATGTGATGAATTTGGCAAGGAAGTAGAAGTTTGCCAGAAGGAATTTCGTTCTTATGGAAGGAAGAAAAGCTTTTTTGGTCCAATCTCAACAGTGAGAGTATTTGAAGATAATGTGTTAGTTAAGCAAGCTCTAGAAACGATTCCAGAAGGAAATGTACTTGTCGTGGATGGTGGCGGTTCAAGAAGATGTGCTTTACTTGGAGATCGTTTAGGTGAAATTGCCGTTAGCAGAAAGCTTGCAGGGGTTATAATTAATGGATGTGTCAGGGATACTGCTGAGCTGGCCGATTTAAATATTGGAATTCTTGCACTTGGCAGCAATCCTTTGCGAAGTCAAAAGGATGGAAAAGGTGAACGTGATCTGATAGTTACGTTTGGCGGGGTAGACTGGAATCCAGGGGACTATATATATGCTGATGAGGATGGAATTGTTGTCAGTAGTAAAAAACTAATTTAAAAGCGAAGAGGTTTTTTTTCCTCTTCGCTTCTTTTCGCTATGCACATTTATCCTTTTAAGTTTATTTTTCCTCACTGTTACTAGGTACTTCTTCTGGCAAGATATTCGAAGCTCCTGGGACAATTCTCGGCTCATATTCAATTTCATCAGAAGAAAAGATTCTTATAACCATTTGTCCGCCAATAGCCCTGGCACGAATTAATAAAGGAAAGCTGTATTCATTTTTGAAGCTAAAATCGGGTCCATTCCAGCTAACTGCTGCATCCCTTCCAGTTGGCACGTATGGAACGCTCTTGGAGTGAGAATAGCGTTCGGTTATTTTCAGCCCAGCCCGGTCAGCCGCATTATAAAGGGTGGAGGAAACTTGACAAATCCCACCGCCAATATCCTCCGCCAGTTCACCTCTAACAATAACAGGAGCTTGCATATATCCTCTGCTCTTCGTTCGCTTGCCTACGACACGATTAAAGGAAAAAGTTTCACCAGGAAATACGACATGATTATTAATAGCCTCTGAAGCAAGCGATATATTATGAGAACGTGCTCTATTACTTGAATTAAAAAACGTTACATATCTGCCAATTTGCTTTACCCGAATATGTAATAATAAGTCCCGATCTACGCGAGGATGAATGGGAAGCAGCGGTACCGTTATCCGCGATGCATTTGTATTGTAATAATATGTATAAAACAATTCAGTGAAAGCCCTCCTGTGCAGCCTGCTGCCGACCTCTTCTTCAACTACGTTGCCTGTCCGGTCTATATAAGCATTCTTTGAAGCTGTATATGTTTGTTTATCAACTATATCCATAAGTACATTTAATTTCTTTTCGTCTATTAAGGGGAAATCCGGAAAAGGAACTGAATAATCCTGCCGGTAAACAGTAAGAACTGTTTCTCCTTCATTTTCGATGGAAAGACTATCTGCTGGCTGACCAGGCAGGGTAAACAGTAATATTCCATATAGCCACGCTAAATTCATGTAAACGCACACCTCCTAATTCTAGTATGGATAAGAGTATAGAATCCATGTAAATACACCTATTATTTTTTTTCTTATATGTATTACCTCAGACCTTGCTTCACTCGGTCTCTGGTCCTAGTTGAAAATAAAGCTCAGGCTCGTTATGAGAAACCTGAAATGAAGGTAAGATGATATCAAGAAAGGAGGAAACGAAAATGAAAAAATTCGGTTTACTATTAGCAGGAGGAATTGCAGCATTTGTATTATTGTCAAATCTGGGACCAATGGTGGCGTTAGGCATAAGCGTCGTAATTCTGTACTTCGTGTTTAAGCAATTCTTAAAAGCAGATTCAACACTTATGAAAATTGGCTGGGGGATTATCGGCTTTATCGCACTAATGGCCTCTGCTTCAAATATACCAGCAATCCTAGGAATTGCCGCTGCATATGTCCTTTACATTGTGTATAAAAAATGGAATGAAAAAAAGACAGCAGTTGTTGAAGAAAACGACCCATTCACAAATTTTGAAAAACAATGGGCTGAAATAAAGAAAAACTAATAACCTTAAGGAGAAGATGAAGATGACAAATTTATTCACTCGTATTAAAAACACAGTATTAGCCGATCTCAATGAGGTGCTTGATCAAAAAGAAAAGAAAAATCCAATTACCCTTTTAAATCAGTATTTACGTGACTGTGAGAAAGAAACGGAGAAGGTTCGTAAGCTGTTAGAACGCCAATATGCATTGAAGGAAGAGTTCAGCAGAGAGTATCGTCAAGCAGAGGAATTAGCTGCCAAGAGAAAACGCCAAGCAGAAATTGCCTCACAGGCAGGAGAACAAGATCTATACTTATTTGCTTCTGAGGAACAGGCACAGTACATGGAGCGTGCAGTTCGCCTAAAGGATGTCTTGAATCAGGCAGTACAGCAGCTAAATGAACTTGAAAGAAAATATGAAGAAATGAAGCATAAGCTGAAAGACATGCATATTCGTCGTATGGAGCTAATGGGCCGTGAGAACATGACTAGAGCTCAAGTGAAAATGAATCAGGTGCTTGATCAGCAAAATGTATCAAATAAATCAACTTCACGTTTTCAAGAAATTGAATCTTATTTAGATCACCTAGAAAACGAAGTAAATAGTTCATACTATCGCAGTACAATTGATGCACGCATTGCTCAATTAGAAAAAGATATGAAAAAAGAAGAAACCCATTCTATTTCATAGGGAAAACATGGTATTCTAAAAAGGCGTGGACAACTGCGCCTTTTTAGGAGTTTAGTAGCATATGTATTTGAAGTTCTTAGAGGCAGGATCGCATTCCGCTTTTAGAAAGGGAGGGAGACCCCATGATTAATAAAGTAAAAAGTGAATATATTAGCTGGATATTATTGCTAGGGGCAGTCGTTCTCTTCTTGGAGTTTTCTTTCTTTAATAGAGGATTGATCTTCTCCCTCCTTGTGGAAGCAGGGATGATTTATTTCGGGAGAAAATGGATGCCGAGTAAATCCGGAAAAATCCTTTTTTGGCTTGGCATTATCTTTTTAGTAATCAGTGTTTTTAGTATGATTACGCTGAAATTTTTCCTGCTGGCTATTTTAATACACTTTCTGATTCAATTTGTTCAGGCAAAACGAAATCCTGCTCATATTAAACCAATTATTCAGGAATCTACAGTCAATTTAGAAAAAGAAACCGTTATTCGAAATAAACCGCTTTTTGTTAATCAGCTATTTGGGCAGCAGAAAACACCGAATCACGTGTACGAATGGAGAGATATTAATATCCAGACAGGAATTGGTGATACGGTAGTAGATTTTAGCTATACGGTGCTTCCTAAAGGGGAAACTGTCATATTTATTCGTAATATTATTGGCAACATACAAGTTCTTGTGCCTTATGATATTGAAATAAGTGTAAATCATTCTGTATTAGCGGGCTCAATTGAAATCTTTGGTAATCAGGAATCAAAAGTATTTAATCAGACTGTGCAAGTTCAAACTCCAGGGTTTGAGCAAGCTGAACAGCGTGTAAAAATCTTTACTTCGATACCTGTTGGCGATATAGAGGTGAAGCGCGTATGAGTATAGTTCAGCGTCAAATTATCTTAGGAGTTGCAGTTGCTTTTCTCATTTGCAGTCTTTTCATTCTGTCTTTCCTATTTCGTTTTCCGCTCATTGATGGGAAAGAGCTATGGGATACACATGTAATGGATATCCCCTATATTATCTTTGTTCCAAGTGTCAGTATTTTTATTGGAACCCTTTTTGGATTGGTCTCAGGAATCAATTGGAAAAAGCAAATTCAAACTGTAGATAATTTGCTATATCATATAGAAGAAGGCCGTCAAATTGACACAAAAGAAATGGAATCCTCTCCTGATTTACATTCGATCGTAAATAGAGTAGGGAAAATTCAAAAGCAAATTGCCGAACAGGCAAAGCTATCACAAAAGCTGGCAACGGAAAAAGCGGAGGATATGGAGAATCGTGTCCAGGAAGTGATTTCTCAAGAGAGAAATCGCTTAGCCAGAGAATTGCACGATTCAGTCAGTCAGCAGCTGTTTGCTGCTTCTATGTTAATGTCTGCTATTAATGAGGCGAGGCAAGAGACAAATGAAAGAGAGACTAAGCAGTTGAAAATGGTGGAAGAAATGATTCACCAATCTCAGCTTGAAATGAGAGCTCTTCTTCTTCATTTAAGACCTGCTGCTTTAAAAGGGAAATCCCTGCAGGAAGGGATTCAGGAATTGCTAGTCGAATTATCACAAAAGGTTACAATGGATATTAAATGGAAAGTAGAAGACTTCCCTCTCGACAAAGGAATTGAAGACCACTTATTCCGCATTCTCCAAGAATCGGTTTCGAACACTCTTCGGCATGCAAAATCATCGAAGCTCGAAGTCTTGCTCATTCAAAGAGATGATTTTGTCATTTTACGTGTTGTGGATGACGGGGTTGGCTTCGATGTGGAGGAAGCCAAAGCAGGTTCTTATGGGCTTCAGAATATGCATGAACGAGCTGTAGAGATCGGAGGAACGATCAAAATTATTAGTTTGAAAAATAGCGGAACACGGCTTGAAGTGAAGATTCCTATTATTAAGCAAGAGGGTGAAGCTAATGATTAGAGTTTTATTTGTAGATGATCATGAAATGGTAAGAATCGGGGTTTCGTCATATTTGTCTGCACAGCCTGATATTGAAGTAGTGGGTGAGGCTGACAATGGAAGAACAGCCATTGATATGGCATTAGAATTACGTCCTGATATTATTTTAATGGACTTAGTTATGAAGGAAATGGATGGAATTGAAGCGACTAGAAATATTATTGAAAGATGGCCGGAAGCTAAAATCATTATTGTTACAAGCTTTCTAGATGATGAGAAGGTATATCCAGCACTGGAAGCGGGTGCTACAAGCTATATGCTAAAAACCTCAAAAGCTAGTGAAATAGCAGAAGCCGTCCGTTCTACTTTTAAAGGACAATCAGTTCTAGAGCCAGAAGTAACTGGGAAAATGATGGTGAAAATGAGGCAGAAACATCAGCAGCTTCCTCATGAAGAATTAACGAGCCGGGAAATGGAGATTCTTCTTCTTATGACAGAAGGGAAAACGAATCAGGAAATTGCAGATGAATTATTTATCGCCTTAAAAACGGTAAAAACCCATGTAAGCAATATTCTAAGCAAGCTCCAGGTCCAAGACAGGACTCAGGCTGTTATTTATGCTTTTAAACATTCTCTTACCCAATAATATTAGTTGAAAGGCCAGCTCCCAAAAAATGAGAGGGTCTTTTTTGCATTTAGATATGTTAAAATCTAACTAATTATTATGAAAACGGGTGGATAATCAATGAACAATCATAAAATTTTATCTATTTTAGAAAAAGAGCTTGTGGTAGCACTTGGCTGTACGGAGCCTGTTGCGATTGCATTGGCTGCGGCAACGGCAAAAAGTTATGCGAACGGTACCATTCAAGAAATTATCGTCAAAGCTAGCGGAAATATTATTAAAAATGCTAAGTCAGTTGGCATACCTGGGATGTCAGGAAAAGGCTTAGACTTTTCTGCAGCTCTTGGTGCAGTTGCCGGAGATCCAGACAAAAAGTTAGAATTGCTTGATGGATTAACAAAGAAAGATGAACAGCTTGCTCTGCAATTAATCTCCGAGGGCAAGGTGAAAGCCGGACAAGCAGACTCCCCAAAGAGGCTTTATATTGAAGTTACGGTGCAAACTGATCAGCATGTATCAAAGGTTGTGATTTCAGATAATCATAGCAATATCACTTTAATTGAAGTTGATGGCAAGCCTGTTTTTCTTGGGGGCTGCGAAAATATCGGCATTCAGACGGAGGAAGAAGAATTAGAGGCCTTAACGATAGATGAAATTTATCTTTGGGTACTTGAGGCCAACGTTGAGGAATTAACTCTTGTCAAAAAAAGTATAGAGTTAAATAAAACCATTGGATTAGAAGGTTTATCAGGTCAGTACGGCCTCAATGTTGGAAGAACAATACAAGAGAATGTGAAGAAAGGCTTTCTATCCGCTGATCTTGCAACAGCAGCTATGTCGCTTGCTGCAGCAGGCTCTGATGCAAGAATGGCAGGGTCGACATTGCCGGTCATGGCCAATACTGGAAGCGGAAATCAAGGAATCGCTGTAACATTGCCTGTTGTTGCAGTAGCTGAAAAGCTGCAAGTCTCTGAAGACAAAATGATTCGAGCTGTTGCGCTCAGTCATTTAGTTACCATCCATATTAAATCGAAATTTGGCCGTTTGTCAGCTCTATGCGGTGTAACAGCAGCGGGAATGGGAGCCAGTGCAGCAATCGTTTATTTGCTAGACGGCAATCTGCAGCAAGTAAAAGCAGCTGTCCAAAATACGATTGGAAATGTATCAGGCATGATTTGCGACGGAGCAAAGGCCGGCTGTGCGATGAAAGTATCCACCTGCTCAAACGTTGCAGTTCAATCAGCATTATTAGCACTTAACCACCAAGAAATCCAATCCACAGATGGCTTCATCCACGATGACGTAGAAAAAAGCATCGAAAGCTTCTGCAAGCTAGGCAATGAAGGCACCCGTCAAACAGATGAGCTTATTTTAAAATTAATGCTGGAGAAATAAATATATTTAGGGGAGAGCTGCCTATATGGCGGGTCTCTTTTTTTATAGGGAAGAGTTTTATTATGCCTGGGTGAGATGATTTTCTTCAGTTCCTGTCCGATAAAGGCCAGATATCGGACAGCTTCAACAGCTTTTCCACAGTACCTGTCCGATAAAGCAAGATATTGGACAGTTTCAACAGCTTTTCCACAGTACCTGTCCGATAAAGCAAGATATTGGACAGTTTCAACAGTTTTTCCACAGTTCCTGTCCGATAAAGCAAGATATTGGACAGCTTCACAACCTTCTCCACAAGTACTGTCCGATAAATTCTGAGGCACCACATATTTTCTTCGAGGGATCGGTTACGATCTAAGACTAAAAAAAGTGCAAGAAAGAAAAAGAAGAAAAGTTAGCCTTATTAACTTCATCACCTCATTCAAATATTAATTTTCATATTCCCAGCAACAAAAATAATAATCTAACAACTTGTCTCATATCTTATACAATATGAACCTGGTAACTAGTCGATCATTTAGGCAGATGTATAAGGAGAGGCAAAATGAATAAATTTTTCAAGGGAACATTGTTGTTGGCGGTTGCGGCCTTTGCTGGTGAAATTATTGAATTTATCGTTAATATGGTATTGGCTCGGGAACTGGGGGAGAGAGGGCTGGGGCTGTATATGTCCATTCTTCCAACGATTTTTTTAATTGTGTTACTGGCAAGCTTTGAACTCCCAATCGCTATTTCAAAATTTATCGCTGAAAAAGACAAGAAATATCATTATAGCATGCTCAACCACGTCATTAAATTAACCGTTCTATTTACAGTTATTTTACTGCCATTGGCAATCATGATTATTCCGTTTATCTCTGTCTTTGATCAGTATCATCCTTACTTAAGATGGGTTGTCATTGCTTTTATTCCTATCGTTTCTTTTTCCTCCATTACGAGAGGATTTTTTATGGGCAAGCAGCAGATGGGGAAAATAGCAACTTATAATCTAGTAAGAAAATTGGTCCAGCTTTTATTACTTGTATTTTTATATCAATTTTTCCAGTTTGATATGGAAACCGCTGTTTTCATTGCGTTCTGTACGTTCATAGGCAGTGAAATTATTGTCTTTTTCTATTTATTGCATATGTTTATCCTGCAATTCCAGCAGGTGAAGAGGGCGCCGAGTGAAAGAATTAGCGGCAGTTCCGTCCGAAAAAGCTTACTTGCTGTTTCCGTCCCTACAACTGCGCTAAGAGTTTTTCATGCTCTCACCCACGCAATAGAACCGTTTCTTATTAAGGCAGCTTTATTACGAGCTGGTGTAAGTGGTGTGGTGGCAACTGAGCATTTCGGCATGCTTGCTGGCATTGCGATGACAATCGGATTCTTCCCAGCTTTTATTGCACATTCCTTCCTCATCATGCTCATTCCAACTGTTTCTGAAGCTTATGCCGAGAAAAATCATGAAAAGCTACAAAGTCTGCTGCAGCAAGTATTTATCATTACTTGTCTATATGGAATTCCGGCAGTTATCTTATTCTACTTTTTCGCAGAACCACTGACATTGAACTTTTTCCATTCCACTGACGCTGCTATTTACTTGCAGTTGCTATGGCCGTTTTTTCTGTTGCACTATTTCATTATACCGATGCAGGCATTTTTAATTGGTTTAGGACTTATGAAAGAGGCTTTTTATCATTTTGTTTGGTCCACAATCGTTTCCTTCTCGGTTATGTATGTCCTTGGTTCCATGCATAGTTTCCAGATGGATGGTATCATCATTGGTATGAATGCGGGTGCTCTTATATTATTCCTAATGCACTATCTGACAATCTGTAAGAAAATTGGTGTTAATCTGCTGCTATCTCCAGAAAAAAACTTCCAGTCATAAAATCTATCAAAGCTGTAGGGGGAGCATCCCTGTTTTCCGTCTATTCATATGAAGGATATTAAAGGCAAGGAGAAAGTTCAAATGCAGTACCAAAGAGAGGCCAATCTAGAAAAAGAGAAATATTTTGAGGAATGTATCGTTAACTATGGAAAGTCCTTGTATCTTTACATTTTTTCTTTAGTCAAACATAAGGAGCTAGCGGAGGATCTTTATCAAGAGGTGCTGCTTTCAGCCTTCTCAGCACTTCCTGGATTTGAAGAAAAAGCAAAGCTTAGGAGCTGGCTATATACAATTGCCATGAATAAATGCCGAGATTATTGGAGAAAAGAAAAACTGCAAAAACAATTCTGGGAAGAAAAGGTTTTTCTGTTTACCGAGAATTCAACAATTTCTTGTCCACCTGAAGAGGCAGTTTTGGAAGTATGCAGCAAAATTGAAATGGAGGCTACACTCCAGTCTCTTCCAAAGAAGTATCGTGAACCGCTTTGGTTGTTTTATTTCAAGCAGCAATCTTTAAAAGAGATTAGCGATTTAACTAGTACACCAATTTCGACTGTAAAGACTAGAATGAAACGTGCCAAGAATTATCTTCGGCCAAAAATAGAGTATCTCGTTGCAAATCAATAGAGCAGCCAAGTTTAATGGCTGCTCTATAATATTAATCCTCTTTTTTATAAGCTTCTACTAGGCTTACACTATCTTTTCTACGCTTTTTACGAATCTCTGCACGTTCTTTTGCAGAATCATAGAGGCTTTTCTCTTCGTCTGTTTCCGGGAGTACCTGTGGCACTGGTGTAGGTTTGCCATTTTTATCTACAGCGACCATTGTTAAGAAAGACATAGCACAAATATTGCTTTCCCCTGTTAATAAATCCTCTGCTGTTACTTTCACGAAAACCTCCATGGATGATCTTCCTGTATATGTAACAAATGCTTCTAAGCAAACAGCATCTCCTTGATGAATAGGGTGCAGAAAATCAACTGAATCTGTTGAGGCCGTGACTACATTTTTTCTTGCATGGCGCATACCGGAAATGGCTGCTGCATCATCTATGTAAGCCATTAATTTTCCTCCGAATAACGTCCCATATGCGTTCGTATCCGGCGGTAAAACGATACTGGTTTTCACTACATAGGATTCCTTACATCTTTTTGCTTCTAGCATAATGTCCTCCTAATGGTACTTATCTGTTTGATCAAAATAATCATATCAAAAAGATATTAATTCTGTTTAAAGTTTATTTTTTTTAAATGTTTATAAAATTATTGCTATCCTCGTTGAAAATAACACTTTTTATTAGTATGCACGTGTTTGATGGTCATTATTTTGTAAAAAAGGATCGTTATAGGAGAAAATTCTCTTCTTAGATTAGGATATAGGACATAATATTCAATTCATTAATAGAAATACGTAAATTTTCATATTCTTTTTTGGTTGTCATAAATTTAAAAATGAACGAGTTTACCAAGGGGGAGAAGAATGGGGAGAATTTTAAAATCTAGTTTCATATTGGTATTTAGTGTTCTTTTATTAATCGGGACACTGCCTTTTCATGCTGAGGCAAAAAACAAAAAAGTGGACTATGGTCCATATAGTCAGGTTGCCGTTGGAAAAAATGGCATGGTGGCAACTGCTCATCCTGTAGCATCGAAAATTGGAGCTGAGGTACTGGAGAAGGGAGGAAATGCGATCGATGCGGCTGTTGCTATTCAGTTTGCCTTAAATGTAGTGGAGCCAATGATGTCAGGCATTGGCGGCGGCGGTTTTATGATGGTGTATGACGGCAAAACGAAGGAGACAACAATTATTAACAGCCGTGAAAGAGCCCCACAAGGCGCAACTCCTAATATGTTTTTAGATAAATACGGTAATCCGATTCCATTTGCTGAACGTTCTACAGGAGGAAAGGCAGTAGGAGTTCCAGGAACGTTAAAGGGCTTGGAAAAAGCTTTAGAAAAATGGGGCACTCGTCCAATGGAACAGCTGATTCATCCTGCCATTACTCTTGCGGAGAAAGGCTTCCCAATTGATTCTGTGCTTGCTGAAGCTATTGAGGAAAATAAAGAAATGCTTTCTCGCACAGCGGCCAAAAATGTGTTTCTACCTAAAGGAAAGCCATTGCGTGAGGGGGATACTCTTGTTCAAAAGGATTTAGCTAAATCATTCAAGCTAATTCGGTCAAAAGGCACGGATGCCTTTTACAAAGGACCGATTGCTGAGGCAATTGCTGGAACTGTACAGGAATTTGGAGGCTCTATGACTGCTGGTGATTTAAAGAAATACCATGTAACGATTGATAAACCGATTTGGGGGGATTATCAAGGCTATCAAATCGCAAGCATGCCGCCGCCAAGCTCCGGTGGAGTGTTCCTGCTTCAAATGCTGCAGATTTTAGATGGTTTTCATTTATCTCAATATGATGTGAAGTCATGGCAGAAATATCATTTGCTTGCTGAAACGATGCATCTTGCCTATGCAGACCGTGCTGCTTATGCGGGAGATCCAGAGTTTGTTAATGTACCATTAAAGGGGCTTCTACATCCAGAGTATATTAAAGAGCGCCAAAGACTAATTAGTTTAAATGGAGTAAATCAAAATCCTGCTGCAGGAAATCCGTGGAAGTATGAAACAGTTTCAGCTAATTATGGGGTGAAACAGCAGCCAAATGATCGTAAGTATGGTGAGACTACACATTTTTCTGTAACAGATAAGTGGGGAAATGTCGTATCATATACGACTACCATTGAGCAGCTTTTTGGCACCGGAATTATGGTTCCAGGGTATGGCATTTTATTAAACAATGAGCTGACAGATTTTGATGCCATTCCTGGGGGCGCCAATGAAGTACAGCCAAATAAGCGGCCATTAAGCAGTATGACCCCTACGATTGTGTTTAAGGATGGAAAGCCTGTATTGACAGTAGGTTCGCCAGGCGGTCCAACGATCATCACCTCAGTACTGCAAACGATACTTCATGCCATTGAATATGATTTGGAACTGAAAGCAGCGGTTGAAGAACCACGAATTTATACAAATAACATGAATTCTTATCGTTATGAGTCAGGTATTCCTAAGAATGTTTTATCCCGTTTAAATAGTATGGGTCATAATTTCGGGTCGGAGCCTGTCACGATTGGAAACGTTCAAAGCATTTACATTGACCATAAAAATGGATTATTTAAAGGAGTTGCTGACTCCAGCAGAAACGGGGCAGCCATTGGGATCAATCCAAAAGGAAAGAAAAAATAGAGCTGATTAGGCAGCGCCACTCATTTTTTGATGGCGCTTGATTCTTTATGAAATAAAAATGAATTGCAGTTCATTTTATTGCAGGAAAATCACTAAGCCTAGTTGAAATATATTTAGGAGAGGTGAATGATATGTTCTATGTTAATGTCGAAGGTGCAATTGTAAAAGATGATAAATGGCTTATTATCGAGCGCAGCAAGAAGGAAGAACATGCAGGGGGATTGCTGTCTCTTGTTGGAGGAACAGTGGAGCAGGAGGGACACTCTACTAAAATCCTTGAGCGAACAGTAAAACGGGAAATTTTTGAAGAGGTTGGGGTTTACGTAAAAGACGAGATGATATATGTCAGAAGTACTTCATTCGTGACAGAGGATGGAGTCCATGTAATTGATGTAGTTTTTTTATGTGAATATGAAAGTGGAGAAGCCTTTGCGAAAAGTCCTGATGAAGTGGATGCTGTATATTGGATGACCCCTGATGAAATTCTTCTTCATCCACAATCGCCGATATGGCTTAAGGACAGCATTAAGGATGCAGTAGGAAAGAGAAAAAGTCTACTTATTAATAAGTATCAATAAGGCTCAAAAACCAGGTTTTTTGATACCTGGTTTTCTGCGTTTATTTATTTAAATATAAAACCATATGTTCCTCATCAAAATACTGGTCATCAATTTTCAAAGCTCTTTTATCTTTTCCGTATGTTTCAAACCCGCATGAGGCATAAAGTTTTTTAGCAGGTTCATTAGATGCCTCTACTGTAAGGTGAATTTGTTCAATGTCAGGTAACGCCATTGCTTTTTCAAGTGCTGCAGTCATTAGCAATTTACCTGCACCTATTTTGCGCTTTTCCGGCGAAACATACATGGCGAAAATATTAGCTCGATGTTTAAGCTTTAATTTAGATTCAATAAATAAAGTAACTGTTCCAATTAAAGTTTCATCCTCAAACGCCCCGAAAGTAAAGGCTTCCTCTGACTGAAATCGCTGTCCATAAAACTCTGCCGGGCGGTCTTTTTCCTCCTCGTAACTGGAGGCAAAGACTTCTGGATGATTCTGTAATGCGATTAATCTTACTTTTTGATAAGCTTCAGCATCAGTTGGATTTAAAAGCCTAACAATCATTAAATCACCACCATTCTATGATTCTATTTATTTTACAACATTTTCATTGTTTTTCTATATTAAAATTGGGTATAAAGGAAATAATATACACAATACGTTTAGATATGGAGAACAATGAGATGAGAAAGCGCCGGATTGAATTTTTAATTGCAGCAATATTAATCTGTTCCCTTTATTTTATTCTTTTCAGTCATTTAGTTTTGGAAATCAAGGCTATCATCGGTCTATTATATATTTCTGCACTTATGATTAGTATTTATTCATTAATGCTCGAGAACCGATCGCCACAGCACACCCTTTTATGGATATATGTGTTAATCTTTTTTCCTGTTTTCGGTTATTTATTTTATTTATTTTCCGGACAGCTATACTTGAAAGGATATTTATTTAAAAGCAAGCGAAAGCGTGATCGAGATGAATGGAAGAAGCTCTTGCAGAAAGAGTCGTCTCCAGACTTTTCTTTTTTACAAGACACGCAGCATTCTTTTTTAAAATATGCGAGCAGTGCATCACCTACTCCTATCAGCACAGATTCAAGATCATTCATATTAAAAGACGGAGAAGCTACTTTTTCCGAAATAAAGAAGAGGTTGAAAGAAGCCCAAGAGTTTATCCATATGGAATACTATATCTACCGCTCTGATCGCTTAGGAAAAGAAATTATTGAAATACTGATTGAAAAAGCGACAAATGGTGTTGAAGTCTTGTTTATGGCAGATGCGGTGGGGAGCAGGAAAATCTCTCCAGAGGATATACAAGCCATGGAGAATGCAGGAATAAAGGTCAAGCTCTTTTCTCCGCTGAGATATGGCTTTTTCAATCAGAAAATTAACTTCCGCAATCACCGGAAAATTATTGTGATTGATGGAAAGTATGGCTATGTAGGCGGGTTAAATGTGGGTGTTGAGTATCTTGGGGAAGATGATAAGGCGGGGTTTTGGCGCGATACCCATATGCTGCTAATGGGGGAAGCTGTCTACTCTCTTCACACAGTCTTTTTGCTTGATTGGGAATATGTTACCGGAAATAAAGTTTTGGGGAATTATGATTCATACCAATCAAAAATGAATGACGATGTCCTTGATGGAGCTGTACAGGTTGTGGTAAGCGGTCCAGATACACAGCAAGGGTTAATAAGTGATTTTTATTTCACGATGATTTCTTCAGCGACAAAGTCTATTTGGATTGCCTCCCCATATTTTATTCCAGATGAATCCATTCGGACTGCTTTAAGGGTTGCGGCTGCAAAAGGGATAGAGGTTCGTGTGATGGTTCCGGAAATTAATGACGGGTTTCTAACCCAATATGCCAGCAGATCTTATTTTCCTGAGCTGCTTCGTTCCGGTGCAGAAATATATTCTTATAAAAAAGGATTTCTGCATCAGAAAATAATTATCGTGGATGGCAATCTTGCTTCATTAGGAACGGCCAATATGGATATGCGGAGCTTTCACTTGAATTTTGAAGTGAATGTCATCCTCTATGGGACTAGCTCGATTCGTGATCTTGTTGCTCATTACGAGGAGGATATGGAGTACAGCGAAAAAATCAGTCCTGTTCAAAATTTTAAAAGAGGTTTTGTTGAGAGATCAAAGGAATCTTTTGCCCGGTTATTTTCAGGTGTTTTATAACGGAGGAGCCCTATGTGAAATAGACCCTAGATATAAGGGGAATCACAGTGGGCTCCTGTTTTTTTGGGGACAATGCACTTGTCCCTATGTCCCGAAAAAAAGTGCTTGAACCTGACGTTGCGTGATCTTTTACAATGAAGGTAACAACTGATAGGGGGAGAAGAAAAATGGCAGGGAAATTATTTCGGTTGAAGGATGGACGTCAATTAGGGTATATCGAGTACGGACAAAAAGATGGAATTCCGGTGTTGATTTTTCATGGAACTCCAGGGTCTAAAATATGGTTTACGGAAGATGATGAAATAGCGAAATCATTGGGAGTAAGGCTGATTGCAACTGATCGTCCGGGCTTTGGAACATCAGACCGAAAGATCAATAGAAGTCTGGCTGATTGGGCGTTTGATATTCAGGAATTAGCTGATGGACTTGGAATAGATAAGTTCTCCGTCATAGGTGTTTCTGGTGGAGGTGCATTTGCAGCTGCCTGTGCATATCAAATTCCAGCGCGTCTACATCATGTTTCGATGATTGCTAGTGTAGCACCCTTTATTAACGGCAAGCCACCGAAAACGATGGTAAAAGAAAATCGCCTTGCTTTTACATTGAGTAAATACGTGCCTTGGCTAATGAAATATTCTTATAAAATGCAAAAAAAAATGATGGAGGAGAAGCCGGAAAAATTTATACAGGCGATGAAAAGGGGAAATAAACATTTAATCGAGTCGGATCGTAAAATTGCCCAAAATGATGCAGTCATTAAAGAAATGAAGGCGCATTTGGGCGAGGCACTTCGGTTAAGAGTGGATGGGCCCATTGAGGAAGTGAATCTATTGTCGAAGCCTTGGGGTTTTGATTTAAACGATATTAGTATTCCGGTTCATATTTGGCATGGAGAGGATGATCGAATGGCTCCTTTTGAAGAAATTAAAAAAGTTGCAAAAGCAATCCCTAAAGTCTCTAACCATTTTATACCGGGAGCAGGTCATTTCTTAACAGATCATGAAACAATTTGGGAAGAGGTCCTAAGTCAAATTAAAGCCGATTATGAGAAATAGTTATTTGAATAAATAATGAATTAGGGCAAACAAACCAACTTTGTCCTTAGTAGTAAAAAAAGGAAGGAAATAGTATACTTAAATAGTTAGACTGTTTAGAATAATCTATTCAATAAGGAGGGGGCTTATGCTTTCCACATCTGTCATTGAAGATGTACTTGCTGCTGCACTTGCAACTGGCGGTGATTTTTCGGAGGTGTTCGTTGAGGATCGATTTAATAATCTGATAACACTGCAAAGCGGTCAAATCGAAAACAGCTTGTCAGGAAGAGATTTTGGGATTGGAATCCGTGTGTTTAAAGGCCTACAAAGTGTATATACGTATACAACAGATGCTTCAAAGGAAGGATTGTTAAAAGCCGCACGAAATGCAGCTCATGCAATCAGCGGAGAAAAGATTATTCAGCCTTCATCCCTTACAAAAGAAATTGTCACATATGCCCATCCAATCGAAATTTATCCAAGTGAAGCAAATAAAACCCGTAAAGCAGACGTCATGAGAAAGGCATATGAAATAGCAAAAAACTATCATACTAGTATTCAGCAGGTTCTTGTTCGCTATCTGGACGAAGAGCAAAACGTACTTATTGCGAATAGTGAAGGTAAATTGGTTGAGGACAAGAGAGTGAGAAGCAGATTGGTGATCCAGTCAATTGCATCGGATGGCACACAAATGCAGCCAGGTTTTTATGGTCCAGGCGCTCATAAGGGATTTGAGTTCTTTGAGAATTTAAATCTGGACCATTATGCAAATGAAGCTTCCCGAATAGCCGTCACCATGCTTAGTGCGGATCCATGCCCTAGCGGGAAATTTCCTGTCATTATTGATAATGAATTTGGAGGAGTCATTTTCCATGAAGCGTGCGGACATGGTCTTGAAGCAACATCAGTTGCAAAGAATAACTCCGTTTTTGCTAATCGGATAGGGGAAAAGGTTGCTTCTGACGTCGTTACATATATTGATGATGGGACACTAAAGAATGAGTGGGGCTCCATCACAATAGATGATGAAGGAGAAAAGGCGCGGAAAAATGTTCTAATCGAAAATGGAATATTAAAAGGTTACTTGATTGATAAGTTTAATAGCAGAAGAATGGGGATGCCATCTACAGGATCTGGAAGAAGGCAATCGTACCGTTTTGCCCCGACTTCCCGTATGACCAATACGTATATTGCGGAAGGAAAGTCTACTCCAGACGAGATCATTGCCAATACAGAGCATGGCATATATGCAAAATATATGGGCGGCGGATCAGTGAATCCAGCTACTGGGGATTATAATTTTGCTGTAATGGAAGCGTATATGGTTCAAGACGGAAAGCTTGGCAAACCGCTTAAAGGAGCAACGCTAGTCGGAAATGGTGCGGAAACTCTAATGCTTGTTGATATGGTAGGGAATAATTTAGCCCATGGAGAAGGAATGTGTGGATCCTTAAGCGGAAGCATTCCAGTTAATGTTGGCCAGCCAATGATTCGGGTAAGTGAAATGACAGTTGGCGGCAGTAAGGAGGCTGAATAGGATGTTGATCCAGGATTTTAAGCAAAGGCTTTTTACACTTAGTGAACAGCATGGCTTTTCTGACATGGAGCTTTATTACGAAAAGGAAGATAAATTCAGCTGCAGCTTGTTCAAAGGGGAACTAGATTCCTATGAAAGCTCTGAAGTATCTGGAGTTTCCTTCCGTGGTATCATTAATGGGAAATTCGGCAGTGCCTACACGGAAAAACTGGATGAAGAATCGTTATTATATATGGTTAAGAATGCGAAGGAAAATGCTGAATTAAGTGAGGAAGAAATAAAAATTGAAATGTTTTCAGGAAGTGACAGCTATCATGATGGCAGCTTTTATTCTGCTAAGCTGGCAGAAGTGACTATTCCAGAAAAAATAGACCTGTTAAAAGAGATTGAAAAACAAATTTATGCCTATGACGAAAGGGTAACAGGAACAAATTATTTTAAGCTTGAAAGTGCTGAATCAGAGTGCGCGATTATGAACAGCAAAGGGCTTGAGCTGAAAGAAAAGAAAAATTATATAGGGATGTATATCTCTGTAGTTGTTAAGCAGGATGAAGAAATTAAAACGGGATTATTTGTTAAGATAACTCAAAATATTGATTCCTTAGTTCCAGAGGAGATTGCGAAACACGCTGTCGAGGAAGCTCTTTCACAATTGAATGCCAAAACGGTAGAAAGCAAGCGTTATCCTGTATTATTGCGTAATACAGCGGCAGCAAGCCTTCTTCAAACCTTTTCACCTGTTTTCTCAGCAGAAAAAGCACAAATGGGCCAGTCTCTTTTAAAAGACAGGACCGGAGAACCAATAGCCGTTTCTTCCTTACAAATTGTTGATGATCCTTTCCTGGAAAGCGGATTATTTAGCAGTACATTTGATAGTGAAGGGGTTGCGACAGCAAAAAAAGACATTGTTAAAGATGGGAAGCTCGTTACCTTATTGCATAATCGGAAAACGGCTGAAAAAGCAAATGCCGCATCAACCGGAAATGCCTATAAGCCTTCCTACAAAGGGGCACTTTCTGTTTCTCCAACTAATTTCTATATTGTTCCTTCTGAGCAAAGCTTTGAAGACTTGCAGACATCCATAGAGGAAGGAATGATTATTACCGGCTTAGAGGGATTACATTCTGGCGCTGACCCTGTTTCTGGGGATTTTTCGCTAGCTGCTAAAGGGTATTTTGTAAAGGATGGAAAGATTCAATTTTCAGCAAAGCAAATGACGATTGCAGGGAATTTCTATGAAATTCTGAAAAGCATTGAGGGAATTGGGTCAGACCTGGACTTTTCATTCTCCTTTGTTGCACCAGGATATATTGGATCACCTTCCCTGCTAGTTAAAGAATTAGCTGTAACGGTAGAGTAATGTAATAGTGTACTATTTAGGAACTTTCGTAGAAAAAGGTGTGTACAATCATGGAAATTCTAGAAGCAGAGCGAATTATCTTACGTTCTCTTACACTTGATGATGCAGAAAAGGTAGAAGAATACGCAAGTGATTATGAAGTAGCCAAAACAACGTTAAATATTCCTCATCCATATCCTAAAGGCTCTGCAAGAAGCTTTATAGAGAATGTTTTGGAGGCTGAAAAGGAAGGCAAGACTGCCACTTATGCGATTGTCCGAAAAGAGGACTCTAGTCTAATTGGTCTTGTTGGGATTCGCCCTGTAGCAGAACATAAAAGAGCTGAGCTTGGCTATTGGGTCGGCAAGCCATTTTGGGGGAAAGGCTATGGGACAGAAGCTTCCAAACTCATCATTAAATATGGTTTTGAAGTATTGAAGCTTAACCGCATCTATGCATTAGCTTTTACAGATAATCCTGGCTCTTGGAGAATTATGGAGAAGTGCGGAATGAAGCATGAAGGAATACTGCGCAATCATGTGATGAAAGAAAATAAGCCTGTAGATTTAACCTATTACAGTATTCTGAGAGACGAATACTCCAGTCATTAAAAAAACCTCGTCAATGGAAGAAAGCTGCTTCCAGTTGACGAGGTTTTTTAATCAAAGGCTATGTTAAAGCAGAATATTGATTTTTGCAGTCGTTGATTGGAGCGGAAGGCGCGAGACTCCAGCGGGAAAAGCGAGTCAAAGGGAGACCCCGCAGGAGCAATAGCGACGAGGAGGCTCCCGGACCGCCCGCGGAAAGCGAGTGCCTGCAGCGGAAATCAACAGCAACGTATAGCAAAGCCAAAACTAATAATTAATCTCTGCTTCCAAGAATTCCAAAGATACGGAGGATATTAATAAACAAGTTAATAAAATCCAAGTACAGGTTAAGAGCCATTAATGGAACTTCTTCAGCTGTTACACCGTGCTGCTTCATGCGGTTAAAGTCGAATAGCACATATCCGCTGAATACGAGTACACCAATAAATGAAAATGCCAGCATCCCTGTTGAGCTTAATGGCCAGAAAATATTAAAGATTGAGATGGCAATTAGTGCGAGAAGGGCTGCCATCAGAATACCGCCTAGGAAAGTAAGGTCGCGCTTCGTCGTTGTTGCGTAAACAGCTAAGCCAGTAAAAACGGTTGTCGTTGTTGCAAGAGCAAGCAAGACCGGATTCGGACCAATTGCAGCAAGATAATGAGAAATAATTGGATAAGTCGTCATTCCTGAAATAAACGTGAAAGCAAATAGGAATGAATAAGACATCGCTTTCTTTCTGCGGATAATAAATGCGAATAGGAGCATTCCGATTTCAAGTATCATAAGCGGCAAAAACATAGCAGGTGGAACAAAGACTCCGGCCATTGTCCCAATAAAGGCAATACCGAGTGAAAACGCAAACGTTCTTAAAACGGCAGGTAGATGACTATGATTTGCTGTTTGTTGTACATACATCCTTTTTTCACCTCATAACATTTTGTCTATATAAATATACGTTTGTCCTTTAAAAGAGTTTCAAAAAATTATTTTTCTTTTAATAGATCCCGGATTTCAGTCAGGAGTACTTCTTTCTTATCCACTTCTGGCGGCTTCGGATTCTCATGCTTTTTAAAGCGTTTGTTAATCATTCTGATAAAAATAAAAATCGAAAATGCAACGATCACAAAATCTAAAATCGTCTGGGCAAAGGCGCCAACTTTCACTTCAGCTGTCCCGACTTTGATGATAAGATGTGTAGTTAGGTCAATTCCACCAACAAGAAGACCGACAAGCGGCATAATAATATCTTCTACTAGAGAAGAAACAATTTTACCGAAGGCAGCACCGATAATAACTCCGACCGCAAGATCTAATACATTTCCTTTTAATGCAAACTTTTTAAACTCATTGAGCATAGGTCAAAAAACACCTTTCATTTCAAAATTATCGTCTATTATACTATGATCATCCACAAAGATTCCAGTCTTCAATACTAAGAATGATTGCTGGCATTGACAGATAACCGCATTTTCCTTATAGTAACTATGATAATTAAATGAGTCCCTGTTAAAGGGAGAGGTTCATAGCAATACCCTCTAT
Source organism: Bacillus sp. S/N-304-OC-R1 (assembly GCF_019749375.1). Classification (GTDB taxonomy): domain Bacteria; phylum Bacillota; class Bacilli; order Bacillales; family Cytobacillaceae; genus Cytobacillus. The sequence continues at coordinate 120,226 of NZ_JACWFE010000016.1, read as the reverse complement.
AAAAAACTATGGCTTTGATGGTGGAATGAATCATTTCTATAATAAAGCTTTGGTTTATACCTCTCTTTTGATCGGGATCATTAGGGGAGGTTTTTTTTATGACTGGAAGAAAAGAAGAAGAGTTAAAAGACATTACTCTTTTAGGTAATCAGGGAACGAAATATTTATTTCAATATTCACCGTCAATTTTAGAATCATTCGATAATAAGCATCCATATCGCGATTACTTTGTGAAATTTAATTGTCCTGAGTTTACGAGTTTATGTCCGATAACGGGGCAGCCAGATTTTGCGACCATTTATATAAGCTACATTCCCGATCAAAAAATGGTGGAAAGCAAATCATTAAAGCTGTACCTATTCAGCTTCCGCAATCATGGGGATTTTCATGAGGATTGTATGAATATTATTATGAATGATTTAATAGAGCTGATGGACCCGCGCTTCATTGAGGTTTGGGGTAAATTTACGCCAAGGGGCGGCATTTCTATTGATCCATATTGCAACTACGGTAAGCCTGGTACAAAGTATGAAAAAATGGCTGAGTACCGGATGATGAACCATGATCTTTATCCTGAGACAGTAGATAATCGTTAGTAAATGGGGAATTGTGTACATTGATAAAACAACTATATAATATAGATAAGGCAGAGCAATCTGCCTTTTTATGCATTTTAAAAACAATAATTAAAGGAGTACCGAATGGAGAAGCAAAGCCATAAAAAAGATCCCCGGTTTAAAATTGCTGAAAGAGAAGCATGGATTGGGATTGGTCTCGTAGTATTTAATTTTATTTGGTGGTTTGGATTTGCCTATGGAATGGGCTCAGGCCCAGTAGAAAAATACGAATTTATCTTTGGGCTTCCGGCTTGGTTTTTCTATAGCTGTGTGGCAGGAATTATTATTATGGTCATCCTTGTAATCATCGTTGTAAAGTTTTTCTTTAAGGACGTCTCGTTCGAGGAAGAGGAAGAAAGGGGGGCGTCTAAATGAGCTGGCAAGTTATGACTCCATTAGTTATTTTCTTAGTTCTAATCTTTATTGTTGGATTTTGGGCAAGCAAACATATGAATAAAGAGAATTCCTTTCTGCAGGAGTATTTCCTTGGCGGCAGAGAGCTTGGCGGATTTATTTTAGCGATGACGATGATGGCGACATACGGAAGCGCCAGCAGTTTTATCGGAGGTCCAGGTGTTGCGTATACACAGGGGCTAGGATGGGTGCTGCTTGCTATGTCTCAAGTGGTCACAGGCTATTTTGTCCTTATGGTTCTTGGGAAGAAGTTCGCCATTACGGCAAGAAGATATCAAGCAGTGACGCTAATCGACTTTTTAAAGGAACGGTATAAAAGTAAGTGGGTTGTTCTGTTATCTGCTTTTAGTATTATTGTTTTCTTATTTTCAGCAATGGCTGCACAATGGGTCGGCGGTGCGCGGCTAATTGAATCGCTCACTGGCCTTAGTTATCTTTCGGCTTTATTTATTTTTGCTATATCTGTTATGGTGTATGTCATTATCGGAGGATTCCGTGCGGTTGCTTTAACGGATGCAGTTCAAGGTGCCATTATGTTTATAGGTACGCTCATTCTGCTAGTTGGTGTTATCATTGCTGGCGGAGGAATCCCGAATATTATTAAGGAACTTGCTGCAGAAAATCCGAATTTAATTAGTCCGTATGGTTTTGACAGGGGACTGACTCCTCTATATGTTTCGTCTTTTTGGATTTTAGTTGGGGTTGGTGTTGTCGGGCTGCCTCAGGTTACAGTTCGGGCGATGTCTTATAAGAATTCCAAAGCAATGCATAGGGCGATTATTATTGGCACGATTGTTGTTGGTTTTATTATGTTAGGTATGCACTTAATTGGAGTGTTTGCACGCCCGATTCTTCCTGGAATCGAAATTGGTGACAAGGTTATGCCGCTCATTGCCCTTAAAGTACTCCCGCCTTGGCTAGCCGGTGTCGTTCTAGCAGCTCCGATGGCGGCTATCATGTCTACAGTTGATTCCTTATTGCTGCTCGTAAGCTCTGCAGTTGTAAAGGATGTATACATTAATTACATGAAGCCGGATGCGGAAGAAGGGACCATTAAGAAAATGAGCTTTGGCGTTACAACCATTCTGGGAATTCTTGTGTTTCTAATGGCACTTAGCCCGCCAGATCTTATTATTTGGCTTAATTTATTTTCCTTTGGCGGTTTGGAAGCTGCGTTTATCTGGCCGGTCGTTCTTGGCTTGTATTGGGACCGGGGCAATAAATTTGGAGCAATTTCTTCAATGATCATCGGAATCGGCTCTTATATCATTTTTCATATGTATCTTCCAAATCTTTTCGGCATGCATACAGTCGTTATGCCCATTTTATTATCTTTGATATCTTTTATTGCTATTAGTATCACGACAGGAAAAACAGCTGAAATGAAAATAATTTCTTGAAAGTGAAGAGTATTAGCCTAATTAGGGTTAATGCTCTTTTTTGTTTAATGGAGTTTTTCGAAAAATGGGTATATTGGGAGATTTGTAGAATGGCAAGCTATTTGTTACACTTTTAACATACAAATAAAATTGTTATATTTGTAAAAGAAAATTAACATTTGAAAAACAAATTTGCATTATTTTTACAGGGAGATTTTAATGAGAAAATTTATATATATTATTTCTTTAATGATGTTATCAAGTGCGTTAGCCTCTTGTTCAAATGAAACAAAAGCTCTTGACGCTGAAAATACACAATTAAAAGCTGCATCTGCAGAGTTATCTAATATAGAGAAAAGAGATACGATTTGGCTAAAGGATCAAGCATTATATCAATTTGAAGCTGTTGAAGGTTCGGATGAATATACAGTATTTATCTATGCTGATGATGAACAAGCTACTTTAAATGAGGACAAAAACGCAAGCTCGAAAAATCAGGCATTTACAGGGGACTATTCTCTGTATCTTGCAGAAAAAGGATCTGATGTTGCTTATAAGCAAGCTGAAGTAGGAAGGGACGACACTTCTGCCTTCACATTCAATCCTTCCCTAAACCAAGCTTATTCTATAAATTTAGACAATAATACGATCATTGTTGTATTGCAGCCAAATGAAAATGGCAGCTCGAAGGTGTATTTATATACTATTAAAGATGGTGAGCTGAAGAAAATTAGTACCGAAGACAAGATGAAAACTATATTTGGTACAGAAATAAAAGTCATTAACCAAAATTATTTGCAAACAGCACACTTACAGGAAAATAAAGTTTGGAAATTTATTACGTGGGAATACAATGAAGCACAATCAACAATCAACAAATTAGATGAATCCCAATTAAACGAAAAGGAAATCTCAGAAGGAGAAGACTGGTATCAAAAATGGAGCGAGCAGAAAGAGTTTTACTATCCATTCCACAATATTGAGCTAAGCAGTGATATCGTGGAAAAAGCAAAGCACGGCATTCCACTAGGCAGTCCATATCCAATCGGAACGAATATCGCAAACATCAAGAAATCTGAGCCTAATTTCATGGAGGAAGGGTTTATTAAAGAGACCCCCTATTTGATGTACCCGGAAATTACGTATTATTACGAAAAATCAACGGGAACTGTCACAGCCGTCTCGATCCCTGGAGAACGGGTGAAAACAACCATAGAAAATGTGAAACAATTACTTGGCAAGCCTGATCGTGAGGAGAAAACTTCTGAAGGAGAAACACAGTCTGTTTACAATGCGGATAAATATATTGTAGAAATTTTATCAGGAGAAAGCGGGAAAGTAAGCACAATTTATTTAGCGAAGAAGTAGAAATTTGAACTTTCCTTACATTGGCATGATAAAGGCTGCTGAAACTTTTTCAGCAGCCTTGAATCATGTTATTTAGAATGCCCAATCGCCATTGCGGAAGACAGGCTCTGTTTTTCCATCTGCAGTAATACCGTCAATGTCCATTTCTGCTGAACCGATCATGAAGTCGACATGTGTGAGGCTGTCGTTTAGTCCATGTTCTTTAAGCTCGTCACTCGACATTTGCTTTCCGCCTTCTAAGCAGAATGCATAAGCACTGCCGATCGCCAAATGGTTTGATGCATTTTCGTCAAATAATGTATTGTAAAATAGAAGATTTGATTGTGAAATTGGCGAATTATATGGAACGAGCGCCACTTCACCAAGATAATGAGAGCCTTCGTCAGTAGAGACAAGCTGTTTAAGAATTTCTTCTCCTTGCTCAGCTTTAACGTCGACGATGCGACCATTGTCAAACGTTAGCGTGAAATTATCGATAATATTGCCGCCATAGCTTAATGGTTTTGTGCTTGAAACAGTGCCGTTCACACTTGTTTTGTGTGGAACCGTAAATACTTCTTCAGTAGGCATATTCGCCATAAATTCATGCCCTTTTTCATTGATGCTGCCAGCTCCAACCCAAAGATGCTTCTCAGGCAGTTCAATCGTTAAATCGGTGCCAGGTGCTTTATAATGAAGCTTTTTATAGCGTTTGCTGTTCAGATAATTTACCTTTTCATGTAATGTTTCGTCATGTTTTTTCCATGCTTCAACTGGATTGTCCACATCTGTACGAGTTGCTTTGAAAATAGCATCCCATAGTAATTGAACTCTCTCTTCTGCTGGTGCATCAGGGAATACCATATCAGCCCATGCAGGTGATGGAGCCGCGATAACAGTCCAGCTGACTTTATCAGACATCATCATCTTTCTATAATTAGAAAGCGCTTTCCCCGCTGCCTTCTGGAAATTAGCAATGCGCTCAGGCTTAACACCTTTCAGCAGATCTGGGCTTGCAGAAACGATGGACATGAAAGCTGCGCCATTTTTAGCCAACTCTTCAGATTCCTTTGCGCGCCATTCTGGATATTCATTGAATGCTTCATCTGGAGCCAGTTCATATTTCGTGCGGGATACAGCATCGTCATTCCAATTCACGACTACATTATAAGCACCAGCTTCATAAGCTTTTTTTGCAATAAGACGTACTAATTCGGCTGCATCTAGGGAAGTATTGATGACTAATGTTTGCCCTTCTTGAACATTAACGCCAACCTTAACGGCAAGCTCTGCATATTTCTCTAAGTTTTTTTGGAAATCACTCATTATGTATTCTCCTTTGCCAAAATCTTCTTTTTAATTGTAACTTTTTTGTGAAAAAAAAGATACTTTGAAGAGAGGATATCCGCCAGACTCCAAATATATCTGAAATCAAAGAAAAAAGGAACCCTAAACAGATTCCTTTTTCGTGATTACTGTATTTGGTTTTTCCGCAATGGCAAACATTAGCCAATAAAGCACAGCACTCAAAACCGCAAGAACGGCTAAGATTAAGAATGTCCATTCATAGCCAATCCAAACCGTTAAAGGGATGGAGATAGGGGCAATAGTTTTGCCGAATGTAAACCTGAGACTGGCTGCGGCAAAATATTGACCGCGCATATGTTCAGGGGCAATTTTTGAAACAAAACTTTGCTGCAGACCTGCGGTCATGAGTTCTCCAAGGGTAAAAATCGCCATCGCGATAATCAATCCCCAAATCCAGCTCGTTTGTCCAAACATGTAGATGGCCACTGCATATGTAAGGGAAGATACTACGAAGACATTTCTTTCCTTATATCTAACCATAAATTTAGTGACAGCTACTGTAAACAGCGCAACTAAAAAACCGTTTTCTGAAAGAATAATGCCAAACGCCTGCTCACCGCTAACATTAAAGACCCAATCACCAAACTTAAGCAAAGGCTGGTTATGCACAAACTCACTTGTGTAAATAGGGAATAACAAATCCAGCTGCATAAAGGTTTGTGCTGCTAATACACCTGCAATAATAAAGAGGAGGAAGGTTTTATCCTTAAAGATAATTCCGTAATCCTTCATTTGCTTTATTAAAAACGAATACCATTTGTCATCCTCATTTACAATCTGAGACTGTTCAGGGACGGTTTCCCTTGTCATTTTTGCCAAGATTCCTGCTAATATGATACAGATGATACCTGCAAATAAAAGAAGTTCAAAGCGATAGTTCGTATAGAAAATCGCTCCTAACACTGGGCCGACGACGACTGCAATATTAATGGATGTATAAAAGATGGCAAACACATGGCTGCGATGCTTTTCTTCAACAACATCTGCGACCATTGCCTGACTTGCGGGCCAGTAAAAAGAACCGAAAATCCCGACAAAGGCAAAGCAGATAAAGCCAAGCCATGGCGAGCTGAACCATGGAGAATCAGCTAGTGCAAAAATTAAAAAACTCAAGCCTTGCCCAAATGCTGACAAAACCATCATCGTTTTCCGTCCAAAACGATCAGCACAATACCCGCCCATTAAATTCGCTAATACAGAAAACACTTGAGAAAAAATAAGAAGTAATCCGGCTTTATCCTTCCCAAATTCACCTGCAAAATATATCGTTAAAAACGGAAAGAACATCCAGAAAGTAATATTTATTGCGGCTTCCCCAAATAATCTGACTTTAAGATTTGAATCCCAATCTCTAATTCTCATGATGCATCCTCGATTTCTTAAGAATAACTAAATAATATTACCATTTATTAGAAGCGTATACAAGGATATCTTACTAGTTAAAAGGACAAAAAAATCGGCGCAGGCGCCGATTTTAAAAACTTAGCTTGGTTTTTCCAAACCATATTTCTTAATATGATATTGAAGACTTTGCCTAGTAATTCCAAGCTTTCTTGCCGCTTTGGAAATATTCCAATCGGTCTGTTCTAAAGTAGTTTGGATGAAATGCTCTTTGGAGTTGGCGAAAATCGATTTAATCGGTTTTTTCTCTAATTCCTTCATTTCCTCTGATTTATTTTTCGTATTAGAAAATATTTTTCTTCGGATATAGGTTGGTAAATGTTCTACATCAATTGTTTGATCGGTTTCACTTGCACGAATAATAAGATTTTCAACTAAATGTTCAAGCTCTCTCGTATTCCCTGGCCATGGATACTGCAGAAGGGTAGTCATTAATGATTTCGATAATTTAGGCACTGATTTATTGAATTTTTCCTGATACGTTTCTAAGAAATAATCAATGAAAAAGTGGATATCTTCCGTCCGTTCCCTTAGAGGCGGTATGAATAAGCTTGTACGGGCAATCCGGTAAAATAAATCAAGCCTCATTTTATCCTCAGCAATCAGTCTCTCTGGGTCTTCGTTTGATGCACTGATCACTGTACATTGAACAGGTGTGACATCATTTGATCCTACCCGCCTTACTAGCCTTTCTTGTAAAACCCGCATAAGCTTTGATTGTAACGTCATGGGCATGGAGTTAATTTCATCAAGGAAGAGAGTTCCATCCTTTGCATGCTCAAACAGACCAACTTGATTTGTTGCACCAGTAAAAGCTCCTTTTACGGTACCAAACAACGTACTTTCTAAGAGATTTTCAGGTATGGCAGCACAGTTAATGGCAATAAACGGACTATTGGCTCGCGGGCTATGATTATGAATACTTTGAGCAAATAGTTCTTTTCCCGTACCGGTTTCTCCAACAATTAAAACATCTGTATTGTGAATCGCTATATTTTGTGCTTCCTTTATTAAATTTTTTAAGGCGAGGCTATGGCCTTTTATATTTTCAAATGTGTAAGTTGTCCCATTTTTTGATTCTTGGTCATTCTTATCTTGGAAGATAATTTTTCGTTTTTGCTCAATTGTTTGATAAAGCATATCCTTCAATCTTGTTTCATTTGTACTAACCGAATAGACTGCAATGGTTTCGCCGTCCTTTTGAATAGGGTATGTACTATAATTCACATATTTTGGAACGCCATTAATAGTAGAATGGGCCCTGTATCGGGAAAATATGGGCTTCCCTGTTTTAAAGGTATGCTTGTGCTCAGAATTTTGCGGATTATAATTATAGACGGACCATAAATGCTTGCCAATGATCTCGTTTCTATTTAGTCCTTCCATTTTTTCCTGAGCCAAATTGTATAAAATAATTTCTCCCTCTTGATTGCTCATCATAATTCCTTCGCCAAGGGATTCAACTATTTTTTCTAGGCAATACAATCTCATTTTCGGATTGTGCAATAAGTCAGAAATATCCTCAAAACAAAGGATAATATAGTCATGATCTGCAGAAAAAGTCTTAACTTCAACGGATAATTTCTTTTGGTTTAATGTAATGGAGAAAGTCTCATTTTCAATAAAACGCACATGATCACACGGAATAAATTCAGAAACGTGAGTTCCCTCTGTGACACCAAATGAACTAATCTGACTCATGTCCTGCCAAACAACTTCATATTTATCATTTAAGATCATGATTCCATCCGTATAACTCTTCATTAACTTTCCAATAGATGCTGCAATCATTCCAGTCCCTCCTGACTTCATATTGTTATTTTCGAATATAACATTAATTGAAAATTTTTTAAATAGTCTGCATGCAGTATTTCTCTGCACTCGTATGATTTGTAAGGATTTATGCTTGATTAGGCTTATGAAAACTGCAATCTGAAAACATGCCAAATTTATCTGCACATTGGCTTAAAAAGTTATTTCGAAACGATATAATTCCAAATAATAAAAAAGATTTTTAATAGATAAAAAGCTTGATATAACAGCATTTCGGGATTAATTGAAAGAAAATTCCCTCTAGTTAAATTAATTTGGCACACTCCTTGCATTATCTATTAGTAAGTTTCATAAATTAATTCAACTTAGGGGGAAATTTACATGTCAAAACCAGAAATCTTATATTCAGTTAAAGCACAAAGAGGACCAGAGCTTCGCTGTAAAGGATGGAGACAAGAAGGAATCCTTCGTATGTTAGAAAATAATATGGAGAATGCGGAAAAACCGGAAGAGCTAGTCATTTACGGTGGTATCGGTAAGGCAGCTCGTAACTGGGAATCTTATCATGCAATTGTACAATCTTTAAAAGAATTAGAAGATGATGAAACTCTTGTAGTACAATCCGGGATGCCAGTGGCCGTATTCAAAACTCATAAGTATGCGCCAACTGTAGTAATGGCAACAACAAACATTATGAAAGCTGATTGGCAAACTTTCTATGATTTACAAGATAAGAACTTAACAATTTACGCAAACTACACAGCAGCTCCTTGGGAGTATATCGGAACACAGGGTGTAATCCAAGGTACATTTGAAACTTTATCAGCGATTGCTCGCTTACATTATAATGACTCGTTAGTTGGTAAGATTCTATTAACAGCTGGTGCTGGCGGTATGGGCGGTAACCAGACAAGAGCAATGACAATGCATGGTGGGGTTTGTATTCTAGCAGACTCTAACATTGAAATTATTAACCGCCGTATCGAAAAAGGCTTCATTGATTGTGTAGCTAAGGATTTAGATGAAGCAATTGCAATGGCGAAGCAAGCTGCAGCAGAAGGCAAGCCGCTTGGAGTAGCAGTTGTTGGAAATGCTGCTGATATCTTTGAAGAAGTTCTTCAATCAGGCTGGCTTCCAGATATCACAACATCCATGACACCTGCTCATGACCCAATTTCTTACCTGCCTTCTGGCTATACAGTAGAGGATGCAGAAAAGCTTCGTGATACAGACCGTGACCTTTATTTAGAAAAAGCTCGTGAAACGATGATCCGTGAATTAAAAGCTTTAATCAAATTTATGGATCTTGGTGTTCATTCATTTGAATACGGTACAAGCATCCGTAAAGAATGTATCGACGCTGGTTTCGAAGAGAAGGAAGCAAAACGCTTACCTGGTTTCGTAGCTGAATACTTACGTCCACTATTCTGCGAAGGCCGCGGACCTTTCCGTTGGGTATGTTTATCCGGAGAAGCGGATGACCTGCGCAAAATTGATGAAATGATTTTAGAAGAATTCGCTGATGACTATCTTGTAACTCGCTGGATCAAGCTTGCAATGAAGCATATCCCAATCGAAGCACTTCCTGCACGTATTTGCTATATGGGCTTCGGTCAGCGTAAGAAATTTGCTCTAAAAGTAAATGACATGATCCGTAAGGGTGAACTTGCAGGTCCAGTTGCATTCTCCCGTGACAACTTAGACTCTGGTTCAATCGTGAACCCGACATTCGAATCTGAAAACATGAAAGACGGCGGAGACTTAATTTCTGACTGGCCAGTATTGAACGGTCTATTGAACGCAGTTGGAATGTGTGACTTAATCGCACTTCAAGCGAACTACTCAATGGGTGAAGCAGTTCACACTGGAGTAACTCAAATTGCCGATGGAACAGAGGAAGCAGATATGAGACTGGAAGTAGCAATGACTGTTGACTCTGGTATCGGAGTTATCCGCCATGCTCAAGCTGGTTATGAGAGCGCTCGTGATGTTGCCAACGGTAAAGGTAAACTAACAGATGAAAGCATCAAGGTTCCTTTATGGTGGTCACCAAAAGCAACATTTGGTCCTAAGGATCTTGAAAAAGAAGAAGTAAAAGCTTAAAAACCTTAAAAAACTTCATACACCACTTTAATAATTTGACTATTAAATAGCCTGCTTTTCCCTTGGATGGAGAAGTGGGCTATTTTTTTTAGGCTTATTAGGAAGAACCACTCAAATTTTCTTGTGCTGTTAGAGAAGGAATATTCGAGCTTTGCACACAGCAGCAAAATCTATCTGCATTTATGCAGAAGGTCACTTCATTAATGAGTAATAGTTGATATAAATGGTTTATACATATTTTCTAGTACCAATTATTGCTGATGTTTAAAAATCTATATCTAAAAAACCGCCAAATATATCTGCTTATTAAAATTTTTTAGAATTAAATGATTATTGGAAATACATATGATTTGAGATGCAAAAAAGCAAAAAACATCTGCACTAATAATTTTATAATTTACAGAAAAAGGGGAATATTTGGTCTAAAGGAGTCCAAAGTAGCTATTTAAATTAGAATTTTATAACAATTAGTTAATTTGGCATAATCCTTGCAATGATAGTAATCGATTAGAAAATTTTATGAGAGGGGATAGAATTTTTTTACACAATAAACTTGTCGGAAGGATGGGCAATAGAAAACTGCTATCGAAATTTACGGAATATTTCTAATTAAAACAATAGTTGGTCTGTATGAGTAGTTATTTTAATCCAAGGGGGCAATGAAATGAAAAAATTCACCTTACTAACTTTTATAATGATTTTATCTCTAATTCTAGCAGCTTGTGGTACTAGTCAATCTTCTTCTGAGAGTAAAGGGGGAAGTGCTGCTGCAGGTGACGGAAAGAAAAAATTAAAAGTAGCAACAGAGGCAAACTATGCTCCATTTGTATTTCTAGATAAGGGAGAAATGAAGGGCTTTGACGTCGATTTTATGAATGCGGTTGCAAAGGAAGCCGGATTTGACATTGAAATGGTCAATGTCGGCTGGGATCCTCTATTTGTTGAGGTGAAAGACAAGCTTTCTGATCTAGGAATTTGCGCGATTACGATAAATGATGAACGTCTGCAAACGTATGAATTTTCTGTGCCATACTATCTATCTACGAATGAAATATTAGTTCCAAAAGGAAGCGATATTAAGAGCGCGGCTGATTTAAAGAATGATAAGGTCGTAGCCGTTCTTGGCGGGACGACAGGCCAAGAAGCAGTTGAAGGAATTCTAGGGAAAAATAATAAAAATATTAAAAAATTTGATAATAATAATCTTGCTATCCTGGAATTAACTAGTGGCGGTGCTGATGCTGTTGTTGCAGATAATGCAGTAGTTGAGGACTACGCTAAAAATAATCCAAACGCTAATCTAGATATTATTAAAGATGACGAGGGTTTCGAAAAAGAATTCTATGGCTTGATGTTTCCAAAAGGCAGTAAATTAAAAGCTGATTTTGATGAGGCTGTGACGAAAGTGCTTGAGAATGGAACATATGCAGAAATTTATAAAAAGTGGTTCCATGTAGAACCAGATGTTGAAACCATTTTAGCACAGCAAAAATAAGTAATTGATCCAAGATTGCGATGCAAAATCGGTAGTTTCGCAATCTTGGGTTACACAGGAGGATAAGCGATGGATTTCAGATTCGACATCTTAGTAGATTATATCCCTTTCTTTTTTAAGGGGACCTTATTGACAATTGGATTATCACTTTTAGGCATATTGTTTGGAACGATTCTTGGACTATTAATTGGCTTAGGGAAAATGATGAAAAATAAAACAATAGCATTCTTATTTAATTGCTATATTATTTTTTTTCGCGGAACGCCTTTATTCGTCCAAATTCTATTAATACATTTTGGGGTAGTACCATTAATCCTTGGTCATACAAATGGGATAGTAGCCAGTATTATTGCTCTTTCCTTAATTGCTGGTGCTTATATTGCAGAAATTTTTCGAGCTGGAATTCAGTCGATTGATAAGGGGCAGATGGAGGCAGCTCGTTCATTAGGCCTCACGCATGTACAAGCAATGAAACATGTTATTTTACCACAAGCCTTTAAACGAATGATTCCTCCTTTAGGAAATGAATTTATCGTTCTAGTTAAAGAATCTTCATTGGCAGCGATAGTAGCCACTCCTGAGCTTATGTACTATGGACGGGCATTGGCAAGCCAATATTACCGTGTATGGGAGCCTTATTTAACAGCCGCACTTATTTATCTTGTCTTAACGACTACTTTAGGATTCTTATTAAATCGTCTAGAAAGAAGGTTGGCAACTGAATGATTCAAGTACAGAACTTAAAAAAGACGTTTGGACAAAATGAAGTGTTAAAAGATATCAATGCTGTTATTCATCCTCAAGAGGTTGTGGTCGTTATTGGGCCATCAGGATCAGGGAAATCTACTTTTTTGAGATGCATCAATTTGCTTGAATCGATATCAGGCGGTCATATTACAATTGAAGGTGTCGATATTACCGATAAAAAAACAGATATTAATAAAGTAAGAACCGAAGTAGGAATGGTTTTTCAGCAATTTAACTTATTCCCTCATAAAACAGTTATCGAAAATATTATGCTTGCACCTATGCAGGTTAGAAAAATATCGGCAGATGAAGCGAAGAAAACAGGTTTAGAGCTTCTAAAGAAAGTGGGACTTGCCGAAAAGGCGAATGTATATCCAGATTCCTTGTCAGGAGGACAAAAACAGCGGGTCGCGATTGCGCGAGCACTAGCGATGAAGCCTAAAATTATGCTTTTCGATGAGCCAACCTCTGCTCTTGACCCGGAAATGGTTGGAGAAGTGCTTGAAGTAATGAAGCAGCTGGCAAAAGAGGGTATGACAATGGTGGTTGTAACGCATGAAATGGGATTCGCCCGAGAAGTAGGTGACCGAGTTTTGTTTATGGATGGAGGTGTCATTGTAGAAGAAAATAAACCTAAAGAAATTTTTGAGAACCCTCAGCACGAAAGAACAAAAGCATTCTTAAGCAAAGTTTTATAAATGACAAAAACATCGGCCAAAAGCGGTCGATGTTTTTATCATTTATAAAAGGAAACTTACCGCCTAATTGGCACAGAATTTGCAATATATAGGAAATAATAGTTTTTTTGGAATGGGGGAATGCAAAGAGTGGATTCATAATGCTATATACCTAGAAGTCTTCAAAATTTATAAATTTAAAAAAGGATAAGGGGTGTATCTTTATGGGTGAGCTTCAAGAAAAAACAGCGGTAGAAAAAAACTATTCAGTATCAAATTCTATTTATACTATTCAAAACGTACTTAAATTTTCGCTTTACAGTGCGATTGGAATTTTTATGTTTTTCATTCCAATTGAACTTAATGGTAAAAACTCTATCCCGTTAGACCATTTAGTTACATGGCTCCGGCAAACAGCGGGCAACGTTACTTCTTATTATATTATGATCGTTGTGATTCTCGGGGCAATTTATCCGTTTTATAAAAAGACCTGGAATAAAAGTAAAGTCGAAATAGTCATTTCCTTATTTAAGGTGCTAGGAGCCATTGCTGCCTTTCTCGTACTATTTAAAATTGGGCCAGCTTGGATGATGGCAGAAGATATGGGACCGTACTGGTTTTATCAGCTGCTTACCCCAATTGGTGTACTTGTTCCGATTGGAGCTATTTTTCTAGCATTGCTTGTAGGCTATGGATTACTTGAGTTTATCGGGGTATTAATGCAGCCTGTCATGAGACCGATTTGGAGAACACCTGGAAGATCAGCTATTGATGCAGTTGCTTCCTTTGTTGGGAGCTACTCAATTGGTCTGCTTATAACGAACCGAATTTATAAGGAAGGCAAGTATTCAACTAAGGAAGCAGTCATTATTGCTACTGGATTCTCAACAGTGTCTGCCACTTTTATGATTGTTGTGGCAAAAACTCTAGGTCTAATGGAGATTTGGAATTTATACTTCTGGCTTACCTTCTTAGTCACTTTTGTCGTAACTGCGATAACAGTTCGTATTTGGCCAATTAATAAAATGCCTGATGACTATTATACGGGAGAAGGTTCACCTGAAGAGATTGTGAAGGAACAGCGCCTTAAGTATGCATGGGAACAAGCTATGACAACCGCACAGAATGCTCCAAAGCTAAAAGACAATATTCTAGAGAATGTGAAAGATGGATTTGTCATGGCAATGGGGATACTCCCTTCCATTATGTCTATCGGGTTATTCGGGCTGATTTTGGCAAACAATACACCAATCTTTGATTATCTCGGCTATATTTTTTACCCACTTACAGCTTTATTGCAAATTCCTGAACCTCTTCTTGCTGCAAAAGCGGCAACAATTAACTTAATCGATATGTTTTTGCCATCGCTTGTCGTCTTAGATGCAAGCTTAGAAACAAGGTTTATCATTGGATCATTATCAATTTCAACAATACTATTCTTCTCAGCGTTAATACCTTGTATTTTCTCGACGGAAATTCCTATTAAAATGAGCCATATCCTGGCTATTTGGTTCTGGAGAACAGTCTTTACACTGGTGCTAATCACTCCTCTTGCATTTTTACTATTATAAATATCTGCACGCAAATTACATCTGCACCGACTAGCTGAAATCGCTTACAGTTGTTTTGATTGTATTTTCGGAATTATCCGTAAAATAATGCAAAATTCATCTGCGATTTTTCAGGGCCAAATCTCATATTTAAAAAAATTATTCGGTTATAACATATAAAAATAAATAAACATTTCCACTGTTATCAAATGATTTTAGAAAATTTTATATTCTCAGATTAAGTTGGCACAGTAATTGCATTATAGATAAATAGAATTGATTTTATTAATATAGGGGGAAATAAACATGTCAAAACCAGAAATCTTATATTCAGTTAAAGCACAAAGAGGCCCAGAACTTCGCTGTAAAGGGTGGAGACAAGAGGGAATCCTTCGTATGTTAGAAAACAATATGGAAAATGCTGAGAAACCTGAAGAGCTAGTAATCTACGGCGGGATCGGGAAAGCTGCTCGTAACTGGGAATCTTACCATGCGATTGTTCAATCTTTAAAAGAATTAGAGGATGACGAAACTCTAGTTGTTCAATCTGGTATGCCAGTAGCTGTATTCAAAACTCATAAGTATGCGCCAACTGTAGTAATGGCAACAACAAACATTATGAAAGCTGATTGGCCAACTTTCTATGATTTACAAGATAAAAACTTAACGATGTATGCAAACTATACGGCTGCTCCTTGGGAATATATCGGTACACAAGGAGTTATCCAAGGTACATTTGAAACTTTATCAGCGATTGCTCGCCTTCATTATAATGATTCTCTTGTTGGGAAAATCCTTTTAACAGCTGGTGCTGGCGGAATGGGCGGTAATCAGACAAGAGCGATGACAATGCACGGCGGAGTTTGTATTCTAGCAGACTCTAACATTGAAATTATTAACCGCCGTATTGAAAAAGGATTTATTGATTGTGTAGCTAAAGACTTAGATGAAGCGATCTCTATGGCGAAGCAAGCTGCAGCAGAAGGCAAGCCGCTTGGAGTAGCAGTTGTTGGAAATGCTGCAGATATCTTTGAAGCCGTTCTAGAGTCAGGCTGGCTGCCAGACATTTCTACATCCATGACACCAGGTCATGATCCAATTTCTTACTTGCCAGCTGGTTACACAGTTGAAGAAGCAGAAAAACTTCGGGATACAGATCGTTCACTTTACCTAGAAAAAGCTCGTGAAACAATGGTCCGTGAATTGAAAGCTTTAATCAAGTTTATGGATTTAGGCGTTCATTCATTTGAATACGGAACAAGTCACCGTAAAGAGTGTATTGATGCTGGATTTGATGAGAAGGAAGCAAAACGTCTTCCAGGTTTCGTAGCTGAATACTTACGTCCACTATTCTGTGAAGGCCGTGGACCTTTCCGTTGGGTATGTCTATCAGGAGAAGCGGATGACCTGCGCAAAATTGATGAAATGATTCTAGAGGAGTTCGCTGATGACTATCTAGTAACTCGCTGGATCAAGCTTGCAATGAAGCATATCCCAATCGAAGCACTTCCTGCACGTATCTGCTATATGGGCTTCGGTCAGCGTAAGAAATTTGCTCTAAAAGTAAATGACATGATCCGCAAAGGTGAACTTGCAGGTCCAGTTGCATTCTCTCGTGACAACTTAGACTCTGGTTCAATCGTGAACCCAACATTCGAATCTGAAAACATGAAAGACGGCGGAGACTTAATCTCTGACTGGCCGGTATTGAACGGTCTATTGAACGCAGTTGGAATGTGTGATCTGATCGCACTTCAAGCGAACTACTCAATGGGTGAAGCTGTTCATACTGGAGTAACTCAGATTGCTGATGGAACTGATGAAGCGGATATGAGACTAGATGTAGCAATGACCGTTGACTCTGGTATTGGGGTAATCCGCCATGCTCAAGCCGGTTACGATATTGCTCGTGATGTTGCGAATGGTAAAGGTAAGTTAACGGAAGAAAGCATTAAGGTTCCATTATGGTGGTCACCAAAGGCAACATTTGGACCGAAGGATTTAGAAGAAAAAGTAGAAGCATAATTTAATTTTCTAATAGATCGGGTGACTTAAGGGAGAAAAAGCCTTTGAGTCACCTCCATTCTTTTAACGGCCATGTTACAGCTTGTTTTACAGAAGGGGAGGTTTTGCAAAGTGTCTGAAACGAAAGTCAAGACAAAGGTAGATTTAGTGATCAAAAATGCTTCAGAGGTTCTTACGTGTATCGGAGACAATATGGAGGATATTGGTGTATTGACGGATGCGTGGGTCGCTATCAAAGATGACAAAATTGTCGGTGTTGGATCCGAAGCAGAAGTGACGGGGAATTTTGACATAGAACAATCGGCTGTCATAGATGCAGCTGGTAAGGTAGTTGCTCCAGGTTTTGTTGATTCACACACTCATTTAGTTTTTTACGGCACACGTGTTGAAGAATATGCAGCTAAATTAACTGGAAAACCTGAAAAATTACAGCAGTTAAAGATGACAACAGGACCGAGCAGAACCGTTGAGCTGACACGTAATGAACCAGAAGAGGAATTATTCCAGCAATCAAAAAAGCGTGTAATGACAATGCTCCAGCACGGGATTACAACAATTGAAAGCAAAAGTGGATATGGACTGACTACTGATAGTGAGATAAAAATTCTGGAAGTTGGCAGAAGGCTGGATAATGAAACTCCGCTTGATGTAGTAAATACTTTCCTAGGGGCTCACGGTTTTCCGGAGAACTTAACGAAGGCTGAATATCTGGATGTCATTATTAATGACATGATCCCTAAAGTGGGAGAGCGCGGATTAGCAGAGTTTTGTGATGTTTGGTGTGATGATGGCTATTTCACGGCAGAGGAATCAAAATTAATTCTAGAGGCTGGCTTAGAGTATGGGATGAAGCCGAAAATCCATGCGGATGCTTATTCTTATATCGGCGGTTCAGATCTAGCAGCCCAAATGAAAATGGTATCGATTGATCATTTAAATTATACGCCTGAAGATGTCATGGTGAAGCTTGCTGAAGCAAAAGTGACAGGTGTTTTAATGCCGGCATTGGACTTTGCAGTTGGCCATAAGCAGCCATTTGATGCCCGGAAAATGCTCGATTTAGGTATGAAAATCGCTCTTGCGACAGATCTTTGTCCAGCGTGTTACACAGAGTCTATGCAGTTTGTCATTAATTTGGCATGCCGTTTATATAAATTCTCTGTGGAAGAGGCAATTAAAGCAGCATCTTATGGAGGAGCGAAGGCACTCGATTTAGATGACCGCGGTGTTATTCAAGAAGGGAAATTAGCAGACTTGCAAATTTGGGATGTCCCTACGTATAAGCATATCGCTTACGAGCTTGGAACAAATGTAGTTGAAACGGTCATAAAAAAGGGAAAAGTTGTCGTAAACCGCTAGTTTCATAGATTAATTGACTTTGGGAGGGTTCAAATATGACTACGCAACATACATCTAATGCTGCAGAATGTGTAAATGGGGAGCGCCTGCAGGAGTTATTTTTAGAATTAGCAAAGATAAATGGACCAAGTACAAAAGAGCAGCTTGTAGCTGATTATTTAATTAAGGCATTGCCAGAGCTTGGTTTTACATTAGAGTTTGATGAAGCGCACAAAAATTTCAATGGTGAAGTTGGAAATTTAATTGCTTGGCATGAAGGCACAGATCCATCTATCCCGCCGCTATTCTTCTCGACACATATGGATACAGTATTGCCAACCGAGGGGTTAAAGCCAGTAATTAAAGATGGTGTGATTCATACTGACGGCACAACGATTTTAGGTGCAGACGATCGCGCGGCTTTAGCGGCTTATTTAGAAGCATTAAGAGCAATTATTGAAGGCGGAATTCCACATGGCCCAATCGAGTTCATCCTGACAGTAAATGAACAGCCTGGATTAGTTGGTGCCAGATACATGGACTACTCAAAAGCCAAAAGTAAAACTGGCTATATTTTCGACAGCAGCGGTGACGTAGGACAAATTATTCTAAAAGGTCCATACAGCTCACGGATTTGGATGGAAGTAGAAGGAAATGCAGCCCATATCGCTTTAAATGCAGAAGAAGGAAATAGTGCATTCCTAATCGCTGCGGAAGGCCTAACTAACATGAAGCTTGGCGCAATTGATGAAGAGACACTTGCCAACATTGGAATTATTAAAGGAGGGGAACTGACTTCTATCATTCCAGGCAGTGTAACGGTTGCAGGAGAGGTTCGTAGTTTTTCAAAAGAAAAACTCGACAAGCAGTTAGAGCATATGGCAGAAACTATGAAACTAGCTGCTGAGAAAAAAGGCGGAAACGTAAATGTGAAAATTGAGAAAAAATACAGTGGATTTAATATCCCAACTCAAGATATCCTAGTAAAAAATGCAGAAGAGGCGGCAAAAAATATTGGAGTAAAGCCATGGATAACAGAAACACTTGGCGGAGCGGATACAAATGTTCTAAATGAAAACGGATTAACATGTTTAACACTCGGCTTAGGCTTCCAAAATATTCATTCCTTTAGAGAGTGTATTAGTATCGAAAACTTAGTTAATACAGGCAGACTTACTGCTGCTCTTATTGAGCAATGGTATGTAAATCATAAAAACGCTTAATAAAAATTAACATAAAAAATACAGCTGTTACCCTAGTAAAAAGGAATTAAAACATCCAACGTGATTCTAATGAGAGCCATTGTGTTTGTCATAGTCGTTACTTAAGAATATACAACGATTCTTAATATTTTTTGTGTACTAACCGAATTACATATTTGCGGTTAACTCACTTATTAACGACAGGAAGTTATTTGCATCTTAAGTAACGATTAAAGGGGTGTTAGTATTGGGAATACCACAGCAGGAAATACCACCAAAAATGGAGCAAAACGAGTCATCACCTAACTTGCAGCAAAAATTAAAAGCACGCCATATTTCTATGATTGCATTAGGTGGGACAATTGGAACTGGAATTTTCCTTGGAAGCGGCCCTGCCATTCATACAGCAGGACCGGGTGGAGTTTTGCTCGCTTATGGAATCATTGGTATCATGGTATTTTTTATCATGACAAGTCTTGGGGAACTGGCTTCGTTTATGCCGACAAGCGGATCGATCAGTACGTATGCAACACGTTTTATCGATCCGGCCCTCGGATTTGCATTTGGTTGGAACTATTGGTTCGCTTGGGCGATGACGCTAGCTGCGGAACTATCGGCTTCTGCACTGATTATGAAATACTGGTTTCCTGATAGTTCATCATTATTGTGGAGCAGTTTGTTTTTAGGATTACTTTTTTTCTTAAATGTTTTATCTGTTAAAGGTTTTGGTGAAGGGGAGTATTGGTTTTCGTTTATTAAAGTAGCAACTATTATTATCTTTATTGCTGTTGGGATATTGATGATTTTTGGAATCATGAATGGAGAGCCAACCGGTTTTAAAAACTTTACCATCGGTGAAGCACCGTTTGTAGGAGGGGCCCTCGGTACTTTTAGCATTTTTCTAGTTGCAGGATTCTCCTTCTCAGGAACAGAGTCCATTGGTGTTGCAGCCGGAGAAAGTGAAAATCCTACAAAAACAATTCCTCGTGCCATTCGAAGCGTTTTTTGGCGAATTCTATTATTTTACGTACTAGCGTTATTAGTGATAGCGTTTCTCGTTCCTTACACAAACGAAAGTCTACAAAGTGATGCGGTCATTAACAGCCCGTTTACGATCATATTTGAAAAAGCAGGGCTTGCTATTGCAGCTTCCATTATGAATGCAGTTATATTAACGTCTGTATTGTCCGCTGGTAATGGATGCTTATATGTGACAAGCCGAATTATGTATGCTATGGCTAAAGACGGACAAGCTCCACGTTTTTTCGCTAAAGTGAATAAACGAGGCGTTCCTGTTCTTGCCCTTCTCGCGACAACTTTGATCGGAATGCTAGCTTTTTTAGCTTCCATTTTCGGCGACGGAAAGGTTTATATCTGGTTAATGAATTCAGTCGGAGTCACTACATTTATTTTTTGGATCGGAATTGCTGTAAGCCATTATCGATTCCGAAAAGCATATGTAAAACAAGGCTTTTCGCTTGAAGATCTTCCTTATCGCGCAAAATGGTATCCTTTCGGTCCAATATTTGCCGTTATCGTTTGTAGTGTTATCTTAGTCGGACAAAACTATCAAGGATTTATTAGTGGCCATATCGATTGGATAAACGTCCTTGCCGCCTATCTTGGAATCCCAGTGTTTCTTTTATTATGGTTTGGCTTTAAATTTATCAAGAAAACGAAAGTGATTCCGTTAGAAGAATGTAAGGTTGAGATGAAGGAAGATTGAAAACCTAATTACCATGACAGCAGCTCAGATTGAACACTAGTGTATAGATCAATAAATTTCATAAATAGAATATAATTATTCCAATTTGGAATTCTATTATTTATTTTAGCGTAATGGCAGTATTAGTTTTATAATAACCTTCAGAGTCTGAATTTTTATTATATTCAAATAGAGGAGTGTGCAACTTATGAGTAACAGTGGAGTAGCAGGATTAGATTTAGTCGAATTAGATGGTGTGACATTAGATAGACATAAGGTTCAAAAGGTTGTGAACGGTACTGCTAAAGTATCGATCCCAGAAGAAAACCGCATTAGAGTGCGTGAAAGCAGAAACCGAATTGAAAAACAGATAAACGATGGAAAGATTCTATATGGAGTAAATACAGGATTTGGTAAATTAAGTGATATCGAAATCGAAAAAGACGATATTGCAAAGCTACAGTTAAATTTATTAAGAGCAGATGCTGTTGGTGTAGGTGATCCTCTTCCAACTCCAATTGTAAGAGCCATGATGACACTGCGTGCAAATGCACTCGCTCGCGGTTTTTCAGGAATTAGAGAAGAAACTCTTCAATTGCTTGTAGATATGATTAATGAAGGAGTACATCCAGTTGTACCAAGCAAAGGCTCTGTTGGAGCAAGCGGAGATTTAGCTCCACTAGCTCATATTGCGATCGTATTGGTCGGTGAGGGAAAAGCAGAATACAAAGGTGAAATTCTTTCCGGAGGGGAAGCTTTAAAAAGAGCTGGATTGGAAGCGGTTTCCTTACAGGCGAAGGAAGGCCTTGCTTTAATTAATGGTACACAATGTATGTCCGGGGTAGGTGTCGTAGCTCTGAATGAAGCTGAAAGAGTTGGTTTGGCGGCGGATATGGCAGCATGCTTAACAATGGAGGCTCTACATGGAGTTATCTCTGCTTTTGACAGTGATTTATTAGCAGTTCGTCCACATCCTGAGCTGGAATTTGTTGCTTCACGGATGAGAAAATGGCTAGAAGGGAGCCAGCGCATTACTCGTCAGGGAGAAATCCGTATTCAGGATGCATACTCCATTCGTTGTATTCCACAGGTTCACGGTGCTTCTTGGCAAGCATTTAATTATGTGGATGAGCGATTAAGCGTTGAAATGAACTCTACTACTGATAATCCAATCGTATTAGAAAACGGAGAAGTAATTTCTGGAGGGCATTTCCATGGCCAGCCAATTGCTCTTTCAATGGATTTCTTAAAAGTAGCAGCTGCTGAATGGGCAAATATTTCTGAACGCAGAACAGAAAGACTAGTAAACCCGCAATTAAGTGGTTTATCTCCATTTTTAGCACCAGATCCTGGTCTTGAATGTGGGTTAATGGTGGCTCAATATGTAGCAGCATCACTTGTTTCTGAAAATAAAGTTCTTGCACATCCTTCAAGTGTGGATTCTATTCCAACTTCTGCGAACCAGGAAGACCACGTAAGTATGGGTACGAGCGGATCTCGTCAGGCTAGAGAGATTGTTCATAATGCTGCTAGAGTTATCGCAATTGAAATGATTTGTGCGTCACAGGCTATTTACCTTGAAAAGGCTGAAAATCAGTTAGCTCCTGCAACGAGAGCATTTCTAGAAAAAGTTAGAGCAATTTGCCCGCCACTAGAAAGTGATCGTGCTATTTCAGATCAAATGGAAGAGTTAGCTCAGTTTATTTTAAAAGAAGATGTATTAAAGTAGAAAGTGTTAAGAAGTTGTTCATTAGTCTTAAAAAAGAAAAAATGAACAACTTCTTTTTACTATAAATGTAAAATTAGGAGTTAACTACCTAAAAAATACAGAATATTCTATGTTTTTAAAAAGGAGTGAAAGTATGACTGAAACAAAGGATTTAAATGAATTAGTAGAAGCTAGTGTTCAGCAAGTCGTTGAATGGAGAAGACAATTTCATGAGCATCCTGAATTATCATATCAAGAGGAGAAAACATCTCAATTTGTTTATGAAACTCTTCTTTCTTATGGAGGATTAGAAGTAACACGTCCAACTAGAACTAGTGTTGTCGCTCGTTTAATTGGAGAACGCCCAGGGAAGGTATTGGCGATGCGTGCTGATATGGATGCACTGCCGATTCATGAAGAGAGCGGCTTGTCTTTCTCTTCGAAAAATCCTGGAATCATGCATGCTTGCGGGCATGATGGGCATACCGCGATGCTTCTTGGGGCCGCAAAAATTCTTGTACAATTCCGAGATCAGATCGATGGTGAAATCAGATTCATTTTTCAGCATGCTGAAGAATTATTTCCAGGCGGAGCAAAGGAAATGGTGGAAGCTGGCGTGATGGATGGAGTAGATGAAATCATTGGGCTTCATTTATTTTCAATGTTTCCAACTGGCAAAATTCATATAGGATATGGTCCATATACAGCCAATTCTGATGTGTTTGATATTGAAGTGATCGGAAAAGGCGGTCATTCCTCGCAGCCGCATGTAACGATTGACCCAATTGCGATCGGCGCACAAATCGTTAATAATATACAGCACATTATGGCTAGGAATATCGATCCATTAGAACAAGCTGTTGTTTCGGTGACAGAATTTCATGGTGGAACAGCTAAAAATATTATCCCAGATACGATCAAAATCGGTGGGAGTGTAAGAAGCTTTTCTAAGGATGTTCGAGAGAAGATTGCGAAGCAACTAGAACAAATCGTAAAAGGTGTGACGGAAGCTCATCAAGCATCTTATAAATATGATTTTGTTTATGGCTACACTTCTGTAAATAATGATCAGATAGTTACAAATAAAGTTGAAGGATTGGTTTTACAAGAATTTGGGCCAGAGTATATTTTGCAATTGCCGCCATTTATGGGTGGGGAAGATTTTTCAGCATTTCTGGAAAAGGTTCCAGGCTGTTTTATTGGAATCGGTGCTGCTGATCCAAATAATGATGTTAGTTTCCCGCACCATCATCCGAAATTTGATATTGACGAAAGAGCACTTGGGATTGGTCTTAAGCTGTTAGTTCATGCTCCGTTTCATCTTCTGAAGTAAGTAAAGCTAGCAATATATTTATATTCTTAAATTTCAAAATAAAATGGGGGCAAAAATATGATCCATGAACCAGTCATTGCTGCAGTCATCATCTTAGCTTTAATCGCTGTCGGAGAAATTGTTTCAATTATCACTAGAGCCAGAGTTCCTATGCTGTTTGTAGCTTTTATCGGGTATCTCATCCTAGTATGGATTGGAGTAATGCCAAAGAATTTAATTGATGATTCAAAGTTCTCCGCAGTTGGAATGGTGTTGGGAACGGCACCAATCCTCGTCCATATGGGAACAGTAATTCCTTTAAAAAGCATCAAAAGTCAATGGAGAGCGGTCGCAATCTCTTTATTGGGTATTCTCATTTCTGCCACATTAATTCTTTCTCTAGTTACTTGGATTTACGATTACCCTACTGCTGTTTCTGGAACGGGTCCATTAACAGGAGGAATTGTCGCTTTATTAGTCACATCTCAAGGACTTAAAGATCTTGGTTTTGTTTCTTTAGTGACAATTCCGGTATTGGTGCTCGCACTTCAATCTATGTTCGGTATCCCTCTAGCGATTAATTTACTGCGCCGATTTGCTCTAAAGCTTAGAGGTACTTTAGATAACGAAACTCTAGCTGCAGCAGCATTGGCTGATATGGTGAAGGAAGAAATCGTTGAAAACAATGAAAAAGCAGCAAAAGTCAAATATTTGATTCCTGAAAAATATCAGACAAATCTAGTCCTATTGTTCATGCTGTTTATCGGTGGAGCGATTGCAGTCGTTCTTGATAAATTTACTGGCATTCCATATAGCTTATGGGCTCTTGCCATTGGTATGGTTGGACGGTTAATTGGTTTCTACCCAGAGCGCGTGATGGAAAAAGCGAACGCTTTCACGGTAGGGATGGCGGGGATCATTTTCTTAATTATTACGATGTTAAACGACATTACCTTCGACATGTTTGTCAGCTATCTGCCTGAAGTTTTCCTAATTATAATTGTTGGGATGATTGGTATTATTCTTGGCGGGTATATTGGATCGAAAATATTTAAATGGGACCCTTTGAAAGGAATCCCCGTTGCCCTAACAGCGATGTTTGGTTTCCCAGGAGATTATATCGTTTGTGAGGAAGTTAGCCGAAGTGTCGGAAGAACAAAAGAAGAGCAAGAAAAGATCTTTAATGAAATCCTGACTCCGATGCTAGTAGGAGGCTTCACAACCGTTACAATCGGATCCGTTGTCATTGCTAGTATTTTAATAAAAACATTGTAAAGCTGTTTGTTTTCAATGGTTAAGAGCTGTTGTGTGATGGGACGTCCCCATGTGCAACAGCTCTTTTTGTGAATTCTTTTAATAGATACATATTATTTATAAGACCATTCTTCTGTAAAAAGAGCCGATGAAGGTAGTCATGAAGGCTCTATGAAATCCCTTTATCCCGTAAAATTTATTTGTGCATTCCCAAAATATAAAATACATTTTTTTCCTAATCTTAATAGACAAATAACATTAATAAAGTAATCAATATTCCAAGCCAAACGCCAAGTAAAATACAATCACTCACACTCCTTTCTTTTGTTAGTACATGCTATGGAGCGGACAAGCAGTTTATGTCATAAAGCGGCTATAGATTCTGCAGAACTGCAACGTATGTTATATTTATCTTACGGAATTAGAAAGGATGTTTGAAGAATGGCCAAAAGTGTTGTAATTGCTGAAAAGCCTTCTGTGGCACGTGATATCGCACGTGTTCTGAAGTGTAATAAAAAAGGAAATGGCTTCCTTGAAGGAGATAAATATATCGTTACTTGGGCATTGGGACATCTAGTCACACTTGCCGATCCAGAGAGCTATGATGTGAAATATAAAACATGGAATTTAGAGGATCTTCCCATGCTGCCTGATCGTTTGAAATTAACAGTCATTAAGCAGACAGGCAAACAGTTTCAAGCAGTAAAAGCTCAGCTGACAAGAAAAGATATTAATGAAATTATTATTGCGACAGATGCCGGAAGAGAAGGGGAGCTAGTCGCACGTTGGGTCATTGAAAAAGTGAAAGTGAATAAGCCGATTAAACGACTGTGGATATCTTCAGTTACAGATAAAGCGATTAAAGATGGCTTTGCGAAATTAAAACCAGGCAAGGCTTATGAAAATTTATATGCTTCAGCAGTTGCCAGGTCAGAAGCAGACTGGTACATCGGTCTTAATGCTACTCGTGCATTAACGACAAGATTTAATGCTCAGCTAAACTGTGGACGTGTGCAAACACCAACTGTTGCAATCATAGCTGAACGTGAAGAGGAAATTAAAAATTTTAAACCACAAACGTATTACGGCATTGAAGCTCAAACCACAAATGGATTAAAGCTGACTTGGCAGGATGGAAAAGGAAACAGCAGAAGCTTTGATAAAGAAAAAACCGACGGCATTGTGAAAAAATTGGGCAATAAAAATGCAGTTGTGACGGAAATTGAGAAAAAACCCAAAAAGTCATTTTCTCCGGGACTTTATGATTTAACAGAATTGCAGCGTGATGCCAATAAAATTTTTGGCTATTCTGCAAAAGAAACGTTAAACATTATGCAAAAGCTGTACGAACAGCATAAAGTGTTAACCTATCCAAGAACCGACTCACGTTACCTTTCTTCAGATATTGTTGGAACGATTCCAGAAAGGTTAAAAGCATGTGGAATTGGGGAGTACCGCGGATTAGCTAATAAAATATTGAGCAAGCCAATTAAAACATCGAAAGCCTTTGTGGATGACAGCAAGGTTTCTGATCACCATGCGATTATTCCAACAGAAGGATATGTGAATTTTTCATCCTTTACGGATAAAGAACGGAAAATTTATGATTTAGTTGTTAAACGATTCCTAGCCGTTTTATTCCCGGCTTTTGAATATGAGCAATTAACGCTACGGGCGAAAATCGGTGATGAGAATTTTGTGGCTAAAGGGAAGACGATTTTATCGACAGGCTGGAAGGAAGTATATGAAAATCGTTTTGAAGATGAAGATGCTGGGGACGATCTGAAGGAACAACTCCTGCCGCGAATAGAAAAAAACGAAACTTTAAATGTAAAATTAATTGTCCAAACAACAGGACAAACAAAGCCGCCTGCACGCTTCAATGAAGCCACTTTACTTTCTGCAATGGAAAATCCAGCGAAGTATATGGACACTCAGAATAAACAATTGGCAGAAACGTTAAAATCAACAGGTGGTTTAGGAACAGTAGCCACTCGTGCCGATATTATTGATAAGCTTTTCAACTCATTTTTAATCGAAAAGCGTGACAAGGATATTTATCTTACTTCTAAAGGCCGACAGCTGTTAGATTTAGTTCCCGAAGAGCTGAAATCACCTGCTTTAACAGCAGAGTGGGAGCAAAAGCTAGAGAAAATTGCCCAAGGCAAGCTGAAAAAAGAAGTGTTTATCAGTGAAATGAAAAACTATACGAAAGAAATAGTTTCGGAAATTAAGGGGAGTAATAAAAAATATAAGCATGACAATATCTCCACAAAATCTTGCCCAGACTGTGGAAAACCAATGCTTGAAGTGAACGGCAAAAAGGGCAAAATGCTCGTATGCCAAGACCGAGAATGCGGACATCGCAAAAATGTCTCACGTGTGACAAATGCCCGTTGCCCGCAATGCCATAAAAAACTAGAGCTGCGTGGCGAAGGAGAAGGTCAAATTTTCGTATGCAAATGTGGCCATCGTGAAAAATTATCGACATTCGAAGCGCGCCGCAAAAAAGAATCCAAAGGCAAAGTCGATAAACGTACCGTCCAAAAGTACTTGAAAAACCAAAGCAAAGAGGAAGAACCTATTAATAATGCCTTAGCAGAAGCGTTAAAGGGATTGAAGTTTGATTAGGGATGCGGGGACGGGTCCCTTGTCCCAGTCTAGAGACAGTAAACTCCTCTCTCTGTTCCTTTATCACGCTAATAATCTAATTTGTTAAAAAATGACATTTTTTCATTGACATCTCCATAACCCAAACCCTACAATTAATTATATTCGGAAAATTTTTATAGTGGGAATGATGACAATGATGCTCCATAGGGAATTAATGTCTGCATTATATAAAAAGGCTGTATTTCAAACTCTTGTTTGAAGTACAGCCTTTTCTTTATCTCACTAATGTACTGAGGAGGAAATGAAATGGTTATTTTAACAGGGAATACTTTAACGTTAGAGGAAATTAGAAAGGTTTTATTTGATAATGATCAGGTAGAGGCTTCAAAAGAAAGTATGGTCGCAGTTAAGGAAAGTCATGATGCTGTGAAAAGAATTGTTGAAGAAGAAAAAGTGATTTATGGAATTACTACTGGATTTGGCAAATTTAGCGATGTCCTTATTGATCAAAAGGATGTAAAGGACCTTCAGTTAAATCTTATTCGATCACATGCTTGCGGAGTTGGCGAACCGTTTCCAGAATCTGTCTCACGGGCTATGCTTCTATTAAGAGCCAATGCATTATTAAAAGGTTTCTCAGGTGCTAGACCTGTTGTAATCGAAAGATTGCTGGAACTTGTGAACAGAGAGATTCATCCCGTTATTCCTCAGCAAGGCTCATTAGGAGCAAGTGGGGACTTAGCGCCGCTTTCTCATTTGGCCCTAGTTTTGGTAGGAGAGGGAGAGGTTTTTTATAAAGGGGAGCGAAAACCGTCCCTTGAAGTTCTTAAAGAAGAAGGCTTAGAACCATTAACCCTAGAGGCAAAAGAAGGCTTGGCGCTAATAAATGGCACTCAGGCAATGACGGCAATGGGGGTTGTTGCGTATTTAGAAGCTGAAAAGATTGCTTATCAAAGTGAAATAATCGCAGCAGTTACGATGGAAGGGCTAAATGGGATTATTGATGCGTTTGATGAGAAAATCCATTTAGCTAGAGGCTACAAGCAGCAGGTTGAAACGGCTAAAAGAATTAGGGAGTACCTAACGGGTAGCGAGCTCATTACAAGACAAGGTGAGATCCGGGTTCAAGACGCCTACTCCATTCGCTGCATTCCACAGGTTCACGGGGCTTCATGGCAAGCTTTAGACTATGTAAAAGAGAAGCTTGAAATTGAAATGAATGCGGCTACAGATAACCCGTTAATTTTTGATCAAGGGGAGCATATTTTTTCTGGCGGAAACTTTCACGGACAGCCGATAGCTTTCGCGATGGATTTTATGAAAATAGCTGTAGCGGAGCTTGCTAATATTTCGGAACGCCGAATTGAAAGATTAGTTAATCCACAATTGAATGACCTGCCGCCTTTCTTAAGTCCGGAACCAGGGCTACAGTCTGGTGCGATGATTTTACAATACGCAGCAGCAGCATTAGTATCTGAAAATAAAACGTTAGCACATCCAGCGAGTGTAGACTCTATTCCGTCATCTGCTAATCAAGAAGATCATGTGAGCATGGGAACAATCGCTGCCAGACATGCATATCAAATTATTCAAAATGCAAACAATGTACTGGCGATAGAGCTAATTTGCGCACTACAAGCGGCAGAATTTAAAGGATATGAAAAAATGGGCGAAAAGACGAAGAAGTTTTATCTAGAAGCACGAAAGGTTGTGCCTTCTATTACGAGAGATCGTATTTTCGCCAAGGATACAGCAGCTTGTGCTTCTTGGCTTAAAGGATTTGAGGTTCATTCATTATAATTAAGCATATGAATGGCTGCTTTCTCTTTGTTGAGGGAAGCAGCCATTTTTAATCTATTTAAGATGGATACTTCTTACGTATTGGACAAGAAACTAACAAAAGGCAAAAAGCTGTCCGATAAGCAGAGTTATTGGACAAGAATTTAAGAAAAGCAAAAAAGCTGTCCAATAAGCAGTAGTTATTGGACAAGAATTTAAGAAAAGCAAAAAAGCTGTCCAATAAGCAGTAGTTATTGGACAAGAATTTAAGAAAAGGCAAAAAGTTGTCCAATAAGCAGCAGTTATTGGACAAGAATTTAAGAAAATGCAAAAAGTTGTCCAATAAACAGAGTTATTGGACAAGAATTTAAGAAAAGCAAAAAAGCTGTCCAATAAGCAGCAGTTATTGGACAAGAATTTAAGAAAACTCCAAAACCTGTCCAATAGGCTGTAATTGGACAATATTTAAGTGCATTTATTATTTATCCCTAAACTCGGTTCCATCATGGCCTTCAATTCGATTTTTGAATGCTTCCTGTACTACGATAAATTCTTCATCCTCTTGAGCCTCTGTTGCTTTAGGATTTTCAATCATGGAGTGCTCAGGGAAGTTACCGGGATGATTTTTATTTTTATGGTTGAAATCTTTTCCTCGTGCCAAAGTTTTTTCCACTCCTTTCGTATTTCTTCATGTATCTTCCCCGTTTTCAAAATGTCCTATGTATTTTATGAGTTTTCTTTCAGTACTAAAGTATATAATAGAAGTACTTAACAGGAATTTTAAAAAGGGAAGGGGCAAGCTGGTGGATTTTTTCTCTATCATTTCAGAAGATCGGATTAAAAAAGCCTATGAGAATAAAGAATTTGAAAAATTACCTGGTCTCGGAAAGCCACTGCCATATGATGATTTAGCTTCAGTTCCAGAAGATTTAAGAATGGCGTACCGAGTTCTTAAGAATTCGGGCTTTGCTGAAGAAGATAATCACCTTAAACAAGAAATACTGACCATTGAAGATTTAATAAGAAAATGTGAAGATCCAGACGAAAAGGAGCAATTAAAGAAGAAATGGAATGAAAAAATGCTCCGATTTAATAGTGTGATGGCTAAAAGAGGCAAAAAAACAAACTCATCTCTATTCAAAAACTATGAGCAAAAAATTAATAAAAAAATATTTTAATTCCTCTCTGAGCAGGACCCAAAGATAATGGGGAATGCTTTTTTTATTTTCAACAAAAACTTATTTCCTGCCGGATGTTTATACAATAGTAATTATTTCCTAGAAAATGCAGGTTAATAGAAAAAAATAAGTGTCATAACCTAAATCTTTGGGAGAAAATGTCGAAATAAGAAGAGAAGGGTTAAATGTTTACAAGAAAATGCTTAATTTTAACAATAACTTTTTTAGAAGGATCTTAAAGATGGGTGAGGACATATGGATAAAACATCGTTAATTGGTTTAATCATGGGGATCATTGCTGTTGGGGTAGGGATGGTTTTTAAAGGAGTAAGTCCATCTGTTTTAATTAATCCAGCGGCTTTATTAATTATTTTACTTGGGACAGCGGCGACAGTAACAATTGCATTCCCGACGAGTGAAATTAAACGGGTTCCCAAGCTGTTTGGCATTATTTTTAAAGAGAAAAAACAAATGGATCCAGTTGATCTAATAAAAATGATTTCTGAGTGGGCACAGCTTGCTAGAAAGGAAGGGCTGCTTGCACTTGAAGCTAAGACAAGTGAAATAGATGATCCATTTCTAAAGAATGGCCTTTCTCTTGCTGTAGATGGGCAAAGTGCTGATTACATAAGGGACGTTCTGAATGAAGAAATTGAAGCTATGGAGGAAAGGCATTCCGCAGGAGCACAAATTTTTTCCCAGGCTGGAACTTATGCCCCGACACTTGGGGTATTAGGGGCGGTTATTGGATTAATTGCTGCACTTGGAAATATGAACGATACTGATACTTTAGGGCATGCCATCAGTGCAGCATTCGTTGCGACAATGTTAGGGATTTTTACCGGATATGTACTTTGGCATCCGTTTGCCAATAAGCTAAAAAGAAAATCCAAACAGGAATCAAAGCTGAAGGCCATGATGATTGAAGGAGTTCTTTCAGTTCTGGAAGGAGAGGCACCGCGAGTAATTGAACAAAAATTAGCTTCCTATTTACCTGCAGGAGAACGGAAAAAAATTCTTGAAGAAGGCAGCGTGAATAAAGGTGAGTAAAAAGAAAAAGAAAATTCACGATGAGGGTCATATCGATGAATCTTGGCTACTGCCTTATGCTGACTTGTTAACTCTGCTGCTAGCATTATTTATCGTTTTATTTGCAATGAGTTCTGTAGATGCACAAAAATTTGAGGCGCTTTCTAGGGCACTAAATTCAGCTTTTTCAGGTGGAACAGGAATTTTTGAATTCCCGAGCCCCCTTCCTGAAGGAGAAATGCAGTCTTCGGATGTAAAAGGCGATGATACAAAAGCAAAAGACAAAAATAAAGTTGATGCAGAGCTAATTAAGCAAGCTGATCAGCAAGAGTTAGCAACCATACAAAATAAAGTAAATTCTTATATTGAAAATAATAATTTAACCGAAAAGCTAAAAACTTCACTCACGGATGAAGGATTGCTAGTTTCTATTAGAGATAATGTGTTATTTTCGCCGGGGAGTGCAGATGTTCGGTCAAACGATTTAAAGGTAGCGACTGAAATCGCAGAGCTTCTTGTTATGGATCCACCAAGAAATATTATTATTAGCGGTCATACAGATAATGTGCCAATCGGCAACGCTCCGTTTGAGTCAAACTGGGAGTTAAGTGTCATGAGGGCGGTAAACTTTATGAAAATCGTTTTGCAAAATGACAAGCTAGATCCTAGATGGTTTAGTGCAAAAGGATTTGGAGAATTCCAGCCTGTTGCTTCGAATGACACAAGTGAAGGAAGAGCTAAAAACAGAAGAGTAGAGATTTTAATATTACCTAGAACTGGAAACTAAACCTCAAGGGGTTTAGTTTTTTGTTTTAGGATTTTATCGAAAAGTACCGGTCACAATGATACGAGTATGTGACCGTACCTATATTTAAGCTGGTAAATCTGCCTTTGAAGCTTTTGGCTGACGGCCAGTGGAATGCTTGCCGTGCAATAAATAATAGATAAAAAAGGCAACGACAATTAAAACGGAAAGAATTAAATAAAGAGTTGAAAAGCCAGTATATACAACAATCACGCCAAGTACATAGGAGCCTACACCGATACCGGAATCAAGAAACGTGAAAAATGTTGATGTAGCTAAACCTCGTTTGGATGGATCCGATTTTTGAATAGCGATTGTTTGTAATCCAGGAGAAAGTGTTCCATATCCTAGCCCGATTAGAGCACCGGAAAGTAAAAATAAAAATGTATTATTTGCTTGGCTAAGCAGCAGCAGACCAAGGGCAAAAAGAATGATGGATGGATAAATAATTCGGTTTTCTCCATATAGATCAAACCATTTTCCCGTAAACGGACGAGAAATTAAGATCGATGCAGCATAAACGACAAAAAAGAAGCTTGCTGCTGATAGTAATCCAAGATGTTTAGCATAAACGGAAATGAAAGAAAGAATCCCAGAGTATCCCATTGCCAGCACCCCAGCGACGATTGAAACTGGTATTGCTTTTTTCTCGAAAAGAGCAGATAAAGTGATTTTTGCAACAGCTTTCTTACCAGCATTGCTACTATTCACTGGTATACGAACAATTAATGATAGTGCCAACGCAAATATACCTAGGATCGAGCAGAGTCCAAAAATCCAATAAAAGCTTGCGTATTGAATAATAGTTAACCCGGTAAAAGGACCAATAACCATCGCTAAATTCATAAACATTGCATAGTAACCAAGTCCCTCTCCCTTACGCTCATTAGGAATTAAATCCGCCACAATTGCTCCCGTTGCGGTAGTTGCCATTCCAAAGCCAATTCCGTGAACAAATCTTAAAGCCAATAATAGGGGCAGGGAATCTGTCCAAAAATATAAAATAGAAGAAATAGCGAAGATGAACACAGCAAATAGCAGGATTTTTTTCCTGCCTAATTCATCGAGCCATTTTCCGGTAAAAGGACGGCATAGCACAGCAGCGATTAGATACACTGAAAGTATAAGTCCAACTTGTGTTTCGTTTCCGTGTAAATTGTCAAGTACATAAATTGGCAATGTTGTTAGCAAAATATAAAAACCGATAAAAATAAAAAAGCTTGTGAAAGAAATACTTAAAAAATCTTTCGTCCAAAGTGATTGTTTTTTCATTGTTGTCCTCCGAAAAATTTTATGACATATTAGCCAATTATTATAGACTGGCATTCATTTTACTTATGATTGACAGCATATTTACCATTTCTTGCTCAGGAATATTTTGTAACACCTTAGCTTCACATGCCCGAACAGCCTCAAGCCATTTATCGTACATTTCATTCGATTTTTCAGTCAGAATGATTTGTTTTTCCCGTTTATCTGTCCCAATTTCTTTTGTAATCCACCCTGATTTTTCCATTCTCGCCAGGGTGCGTGTCATCGTAGGGGCTTCGACGCCAAGATATAAGGACAATTCTTTTTGAGTAGATGAACCGTTTGTTTTGAGTAAATAAACAATAGTCCATTGAGCAGAGTAAAGCCCAAGCGGAACAAGAGCCTCATTCAAAATTTTAGAAAAATGCCTGGTAAATTGGTTAATGGAGTGAAAAAGATTGTTGGAAATATTGTTCAAAAAAATCACCCTTCGAAATTAGTTACCTAGCTAATTATATACAATCATTGTTTTTCTGTCTAGAGATGAAGGTTTATTTAAAAATGATTGCAAGATAAAAAACAAATGTTTATAATGAAAACAAAAGTTTATAATTGTAAGGGCTGAATAATGATGAATCCAAAAGAGTCGTTAATTTTGCAGCTTATAAAAGAGAACCCATTCATTTCTCAGAATGAGATTTCTGATAAGACAGGGCTATCTCGATCAGCAGTTGCCGGCTATATTTCTTCATTAACGAAGGAAGGAAAGCTTCTTGGAAGGGCATATGTTCTTCCGAATAAAAAGCAGATTTTATGCATTGGAGGATCAAATGTAGATAGAAAAATACAAACATTGCATTCACTCCAGATGGGCACCTCGAACCCTGCGGAAAGTTCACAATCATTCGGAGGTGTTGCAAGAAATATTGCCGAGAACCTTGGAAGACTTGGCTGTGATGTTGCGCTTATGACTGTAGTTGGCGAGGACCAAGAAGGTCATTGGCTGCTTGACCACACAAAATCATATGCAGATATCGGGCCATCTCAAATATTTTCTGAGGCTGCTACCGGAACCTATACTGCCGTTTTAGACAATAAGGGAGAAATGGCAATAGCATTAGCTGACATGTCCATCTATGATTTAGTTGACATCCATTTTATCGAAAAAAAGTGGGGATATCTGGCTTCTTCTGAATTAGTCGTTATTGACACGAATTTCCCTGCAGATGTGCTGAAGAGAGTAATTGAGCGTTGCCAGTTAGAAAATATTCCGCTTTGCATCACGCCAGTTTCTGCTCCAAAAGTTAAGAAATTGCCGAAAAATCTTACTGGAGTCACCTGGCTGATTGCTAACCGTGAAGAGGCAGAAGCCTTATCCGAAATTGAAATTAAGGATGAAGGTGATTTTTTTAAAGCGGCAGAAAAGATGCTGGAAAAGGGAGTAGAAAAAGTTGTAATTACTAGAGGCGATAAAGGGTTAATTTTCTTTACAAAAAATGGAGAGGCAGGCGTTATTCTCCCGCCAAAGGTCCAAGTTGAGGATGTGACAGGAGCAGGGGATTCCCTTGTAGCTGGCATTATGTATGCTCATATGAATGGGTTAGATACCGAAAATGCTTGCAAAATAGGAATAGCTTGTTCAATTATTACGCTTCAATCCCACGAAACAGTAAATCCAAATTTAAATCAAGTTTGCTTACAGGATACGTTTAATCAATATTTTTAATAGAGGGGTTTTGACAACATGATGGAAAACTGGATAGAATTTTCAAGCGAGGTTCAAGAAGCTAAGAAAGCAAATAAACCAATCGTTGCATTAGAATCAACAATTATTTCCCACGGTATGCCATATCCGCAAAACGTGCAAACGGCTAGAGAAGTAGAAGAGATTATCCGTAAAAACGGCGCTGTTCCAGCAACAATTGCCATTTTAAATGGGAAAATTAAAATCGGTCTTTCTGATGAAGAGTTAGAATACCTAGGACAAGCAAAGGATGTAGCGAAGGCTAGCCGCCGTGATCTAGCGTACTTAGTAGCGCAAAAGAAAAATGGTGCGACAACGGTTGCTACGACAATGATTTGTGCCGAGCTTGCCGGTATTGAAGTATTCGTTACTGGCGGTATCGGTGGGGTTCACCGCGAAGCAGAAACAACAATGGATATTTCTGCAGACCTTCAAGAATTAGCACAAACAAATGTTGCAGTCGTATGTGCAGGTGCGAAATCAATTCTAGATATCGGCCTAACATTAGAGTACTTAGAAACTCATGGTGTTCCTGTAATTGGATATGAAACAGATGTCCTTCCAGCATTCTATACGCGGACTAGTCCTTTCGGCTTGCACCAACGTGTAGACACGGCTGAAGACGCAGCGGCAATTATCCGTACAAAATGGGAACTTGGCCTAAACGGCGGTGTTGTCATTGCTAACCCAATTCCAGAAGCAGATGCAATGGAAGAATCATTCATTACGAATGTAATTGAAACAGCGTTAAAAGAAGCGAAGGAAAACAATATCGCTGGTAAGGAAGTAACTCCATTCCTTTTAGGGAAAGTGAAGGAACTTACAGAAGGAACAAGCTTAATTGCTAATATTGCTCTTGTGAAGAATAATGCTGAAGTGGGATCGCGAATTGCGGTTAGCTTGAATAGCAAATAAAATCATCATAATAAAATGGCCAAGTCCTCTAATCATAGGATTGGCCATTTTATTTTGTAACGGGATTTTCTACTCGATGCGCTGTTAGTACATATCGATAAGGAGCATCGCCAATATAGGAAAAGGGATAGCAGGTTGATACTGTCAGTGTTTCGGTTGGAGCGGTTGATTTAATAACAGTTGGATCGTCAGCATCAACAACTTGGGAGTGGATGATTTCATAACTAAACGTACCATAAGGCATTTTGACTTGAAAAATATCCCCGTTTTGAAGTTCGCCAAGCTTGCGAAAAACTGTTTCCCGATGGCCTGAAAGCAAAATTTGATCCGGCTGTCCTGGTAGAGCCGTACTGGAATAGTGGCCAACTCCCTTTTCTAATTCATCTTCACTAGTGCCTTCGACAATTGGGAGTTCTGAATTGAGTTTGGGAATTTCTAGGATTCCGATGACATCCCCTTTTCGGAAGATGTAGTCAATTGTTTGTTCTTTTTGAAGAACAGAAGTGTTCATATCTGCCTGTCTTGTCGTATTTTCAACAATAAATCTTTCTTTTGCTATTTTTAATGCGTGCTTGTTATTGTTTTTAAGAGTGTAAATGTCATTTAATGAGAAAAGAACTAGAAAACAGCCAATTAGTATTAATAAAGAAGCAATAGTAATTAATAACTTTTTCTCATGTTTCACCTAATCTTTGCCTCCATTCTTCTTCTTGAATTTAATAAAGTCTAAATAATAGGAGAAATCCTCTTTGGTTATTCCAGTTTTTATCGCATCCACCACAAGTCCGATCCACTCACTATCTACATTCATAAACTCTACTTCCTCACTCTTTTCAGTTTGATCCAATAAATCTTCCACATCTGTATCAAGTGTTTTAGCCAGCCTAGACAGAACTAGCAGTGAGGGATTCTGCTGAATTCCTCTTTCTATATAGCTCAAATAAGACTTTGATACCCCAGCCTTTTCAGAAAGTTCATTGATAGAAAATCCTTTTTCAATCCTTAACCTTTTAATTCGCATCCCAACCATATTCATTATCCCCTTTTATGAGTACGTATTTTTATGTATTCATTATAACGAACGTAATGTTCAATAAAAAATACAAAATATTGAGATAAATTTAGGTAAATAAAGAAATAGCGAGGAAAATGTTCTTTAAAACGAAATATCGGCCGAATTTGGACTTTTGCAAAATAATCCATTTGGACTATACTCAGATCATAAAGTTCTATAAAAAGAACAAAAAAATAAAATTTAAAGAACAGTGAGTGAAAAAGGAAGGTGGTCGACCTTGAAATTTAGTTGGAAGAAAGTAAGAAAGGTCATAAGCAATATCATTACTACAGTATTATTTATCAATTTAATCATTATGGCCATATTGGTTATTTCATCAAAAGCATCAGGTGGAGAACCCCAGGTGCTTGGATATCAACTAAAAACCGTTTTATCTGGCTCGATGGAACCGACATTTTTAACAGGGTCCATTATCGCAGTAAAGCCGCTAGATAAAGCAGAAAGAGAAAACCTTCAAAAAGGTGACGTCATTACTTTTATGGAGGGGGAAGATAAGCTGATCACCCACAGAATTATGGATGTAACGAAAAGCGGAGAACATGTTATGTACGAAACCAAAGGGGATAACAACAATGCAGCTGACATGAATCCGGTCCTTTCCGATAATGTAACAGCACTATACACTGGTTTCACTATTCCTTATATAGGATATTTTATAGATTTCGCCCAATCCAAAGAGGGCAGCGCCATATTGCTAATCGGTCCTGGTGTACTTCTTCTCGGATACGCAGCCTTTAGCATCATGCAAGCACTTAGAGAACTTGATCCAAAATCGAAAGACAAAGACACCAAAGAAAAAACAGCTTAATGTGATTGCACTCCTTGTTATACAAGGGTCAATATAAAAAACTATTATACATACCCAAAAAGGGTAAGAGGAGGAAATGGAAAATGAGCATTAAGAAAAAATTAGGTTTAGGAATCGCATCAGCAGCACTTGGATTGTCATTAGTTGGTGGAGGGACATTTGCATACTTTAGTGACACAGCAACTCAAATGAACCACTTCTCTTCTGGAACGTTAGATATTTCTGTAAATCCTACTACAAATGTAAATATCTCAAATCTAAAACCTGGTGATTGGACAGAAAAGACATTTCAGCTTATTAATGGAGGTACTATAGATATTGGAAATGTACTACTCCATACTAAATTTAATGTTACAAAAAGTAATGGAGATACAATAAGTAACGCTTTAGCAAACGAATTTGCTAGTCAAATCATTGTTGACTTCTTAATAAATACTGGGGACGATGGTAAAGACCATGAAATTGAAGTTGTAGCATCTAAATCATTATTGCAATTAAGAGATATGACACCGGAAGAACTTGCAAAAGAATTTGAAGCAGTAGTTCCTTCTCCGTCTGTAACAAAAAAATTTGTATTAACAGATGGAATTAAAGCTAACTCAGGAAATAAATCTGTTGATGATTTTAAAGTGAAATTTAGATTTAATGAAACTGATGCACCACAAAACCAACTGCAAGATTTAAAACTAAATTTAGAGTGGACGTTTGAGGGAAGACAAACAGCTGGGGAAGAAAGAAACTAATTACTTTGAGAAAAAGGTGAGGGCAAATAAAATGTCCCCACCTTTTACTAATCCAATTTAGAAAAATAGCCTTGAGCGAGGACAGTATATGAACAAAAATCGGCTCTTATTAAAGGTTTTACCTATTATTATTTTCTCTTTATTATTGGGGCAAAATAACATTTCGGCAGCAAAAAAAGAAATCGATATCAATACAAGCAACCCAAGCGGGTATCTTTTTAAAGTCGGCAACCTAAAACCCGGCGACTGGATGCCAAGAGACATCACAATTTTAAACGAGGGCACTCAGGATTTTAGATATATGGCTACTCTTGGGAAGAAGAAATCGGTTAAAGGCCTACTCGGGGAATTAGAATTAATCGTCAAAAAGGATGAAAAGATATTATATGAGGGTAAATTAGATAAATTTAAAGGCTTTACTCCTAGGGAATTGAAGATTGGAAGTTCTGAAATATTATTTTTCCAAGTAACAATGCCATATGACCTTGGCAACGCCTATCAAAGCGCGGGAGCAGAAGTAGAAATATTATTTTTTGCGGAAGCACTGGGTGAACCTGGTGATGGGGATCCACCTGGACCACCAGGAGAGGAATATCCGCCGGATGAAGAAAAGCCACCAAATAATGAAAGCGCACAAGATGATACAAACTCACTTAAAGATGACAAGCAATCAGACGAAACAAATTCACCAGGAAAAGAGAACCCATCAGATAATAACACACCACCTAGCAATGAAGGAGCACAACAAAATAACACAGAAGAAGGAACACCTGAAGAAACAAAGGTAGTAGATGCGAGCGACAAAATCATCATTTCTCCAGAAATGACGGAAAACTTGCTCCCAAATACCGCCATTAATACTTATAACATTCTTTTAATCGGCGCGGGGCTTCTTGGATGCGGCAGTATCCTTTTCGTTTTTTATTTCCGCAGATTGCGTCGTGACCAATAATCCAAGGCCTAAGAGAATATAGTATCTTATGGCCTTATTATTTCTAAAAAAGGTGGTATCCGAATGTATCAAAAGAATTGTGACCGGTGTATAAGGCCCTCTTTTAGCAGCAGTGAAATAGGGGAATGGTTATGTCCAATTTGCGGCAATAATTTGACGGCTTATCCTTTTTTTGATGCGATGACAATGGAACGAATTCATATGATTGCACTACCAGTAAAAAAGAAATTAAACAGTTATCAACAAACAGCCAATTAACTCTTAGAAAAAGTTTTGAATATGAACTCTATTTGGGGGTAAGAATGTGTTTAGTGTAAACCTTGAAATTGATATAGCTAATTTGGATCAGGATTGGTTGCAGTTAATTATAGAGGCAAAAAACTTAGGAATACCAAAAGAGGAAGTATTTGATTTCCTTACAAATAATATAGTTCCAGAAAGATGAAGGGTTTTTACATATAGAAAGAAGAGGAGATGTAATTGAAGAAAATTTTCATCTATCTTGCCATTCTTAATCTAGTTGATGCAGTCGCGACCTTCTGGGGACTTCAAAATTCATTAATTGGTGAAAGCAACCGCTTAATGGATGTCCTCTATCAATCAAATCCACTTTATTTCCTTTATCTAAAGGCAATCCTCTCTTGTTTTCTTTTTGCTTTTTTGCTATTTAACAAGTTACCAACAGGTTCTTCCATAAAGAAATTAGCATTTACTGCTTCAATTCTATATACATTGGTGTGTATCTATCACGGTGTGTGGTTAAGTAAAGCTATTTAAACAACCATTCTTGAAACGACATAGAAAAAAATATCCATGATAAATGTTACATAAAGTATGTAATTTTCAGAAAACATTTCGACGTTTCCCGACAGGGTATTTTAGAAAACATTACCTTTTTCCTTTCAGTTCAATATTTTTTAGCCAAATATTTTATTTTAATTGTAATTTCGGAAGAAGTTTGCAGAAAATTGAATAAAATATTTTTATCCCAATGACAAAATATTACATTTCTATTAACAATCATCCATTACAATACAACTAGACGCAAATTTACCTATGAGATAAGCTTCAGAAAAAGGCAAACCTACCGAAAGATAGGGACGCAAAGTCACAGGTCTAAAGTATGGAATAATAGTTCTTTTTATAGATTTTGTTGCATAAATTAAAATATAACAAGCAGCAGCTCTCTTAAAAAGATAGGATTCAATACTAGGATGGCTGGATTGCCTGGGATACGATTCGTATTTTGGGGGGAAGAGTGTGGGGAAAAAGGCAGTTAATTTGGAATTATTAGACCGGGAATGGATGCAGCTCATATTGAAAGCAAAGAAAATGGGCATTAAGAAAGAAGAGATTAGGGACTTTCTATTAAAACAAGAAGTTAAAGAGCTTACATTAAAAGTAGCCGAATAGAGATAGATGAAAAGAAAGCTAAGTGTTTTCTAAAGAGTTGAACTCTTATTAGGAAATGCAAATGCTTTTTATTTTTGCCAAAAAATAAAAAGACGCTGATTATAGCGCCTTCCTTGGAGATCTATTTATTCTGATCGATTCTCCATTTATTAAATTCAAGAAATTCACGGAATTGGTCTTTTGTAACACCTGAGTTCATTGCCTCTTGTACAATATCGATCCATTCAGCATCCAATTCATCTGTGTTCGGCTGTTCATGAATAAGGTGATCAACCGGGACATGGAGGACAGCAGCAATTTTTTCAAGAAATTGTATGGAAGGATTGGTTTGCAGGTTTCTTTCCAGTGAACTTAAGTAGGACTTAGCGACGCCAGCTTGTTCTGCAAGCTCGGATAACGACATCTTCTTTTCTTTACGCAGTGTTTTTACGCGATCACCGATCATCCAATCTCACACACCTTATATCAATATAAAATAATTATACCAAAATTAGATCAATGGTTCCATATTAAGAACGATTTGTTCAAAAAATATATTAACATCTTATCATAAATATTCGAATAACATATACTTTTTATGTCCGATTATAGAAATATTCTGTGGAAAATCAAAAAGTGCTCTTATTGCTTCATGAGAGCACTTTTTGATTCCAAAAACTGCAAAATTTCTTCAACTGCTTTATCAGGATCCTCGGCATCAAAATGGTGAAAAGCCCCTTCGTATTCAAGCTGCTTATGCGCATAACGCGGATCATAATAATCTTCAAGCAAAATTTGAATCACTAATTTATAATCTTGATTTAATGCTGCCCCATTAAGTGATGCGACAAGTTCTTGATCCTTCATTCGTTTATAAATAATGGATAAACGTTCAAGAACTTTATCATGAAACCACTGTTCTTGAATATACGGCTCGACATAATCACGGTAAATGCGCTCAATCCGTGAAGTTAATGATGCCTGCAAATTAATATTATATCCATGATGCTTAACGTCTAGTAATTCATCAGGCTGAACTACTTTTCCGATCCGTTTGCTTTCGGCCTCAACGAAGAAAAAAGGAGAATCTTTTATTTCTATTAATGCTTGAAAAAGCAAGGAATCAAAGTTTTTTTGATTATTCCCTTCGAACAATCCTAAGGTACCGAAAATGGAGCCTCGGTGTCCTGCACAAGCCTCCAAGTCAATAACAGGCATGCCCTTTTCTTTTAATTTTTCCAGCACTTCTGTTTTTCCAACGCCAGTCATTCCGTGTATAGAAATAGCTTTCGACGGAATTAAACGAGGAATTTCCTCTAAAATATACTGCCGATAGGCTCTATATCCGCCAATTAAGCGTGGAACAGATATGCCAGCGAATGATAAAAAGGTAGCAACTGATTTACTGCGCATTCCGCCTCTCCAGCAGTATATTACCGGATGTTTGCCTTCGTCATGCAGGGCTTTAACTTGTCCTAAAATGGAAGGAAGTTTAGGGGATACAATTTCCATTGCTCGCCATTTTGCAATATCAGCGCCTTCCTGTTTATAGATCGTTCCGATCAAGGCACGTTCTTCATTTGTAAATAATGGGATATTAACCGCTCCAGGAATGCTGAACTCGTCATATTCACCAGGCGATCTGACATCAACCGGAACAGAGTCTTTTAACTCAAGAAGCTGTTCAACACTGA
This sequence comes from Bacillus sp. S/N-304-OC-R1, assembly GCF_019749375.1. Classification (GTDB taxonomy): domain Bacteria; phylum Bacillota; class Bacilli; order Bacillales; family Cytobacillaceae; genus Cytobacillus. Next base: position 76,833 of record NZ_JACWFE010000016.1, on the reverse strand, counting down.
TTTCTCTCATTTTCTTTTCCTCCGAGTCTGCATCTATCAAAATTATTTTATCCATTATTCAATACATTGAAAAGGGATTGTAAAATATTACAAATGATATCCGGAAAATAAAATAGCAGCCAAAGCGGCTGCATTTTTATTTTTTTCTTAAATTTCCAAGTTCTTCAGCTAGTGCTTGCATTTCATTTGGACTGAAATTGTTCTTTTTCATAACAAGGTCATAAATATCCTTTAGTTCTTCATACATTTCTTCATCAAAATGTGATGGTTTGATAGCGCCAAAGTTTAACACCTTCAGCTTTTCTTTAATTTTTTCAATCATGAACTCTACGTTCTCTACTGATTTCTGTGCTAAGTCCATCCGAATTCCTCCCCTAATCATATCTCCGTTTTCATTCGTAAGTATTCCCATCTTTCCATGTTACGAATGAAAAGTCAATAATATAAGTTGCACAACAATAGATTTTGAAAGAAAATGTTGTCAAGGAGGTTGTCTTAAAATGATAAACGTATTATTTGTTTGTTTAGGGAATATTTGCCGATCCCCTATGGCTGAAGCGATGTTTCGGGACCTTGTAAAAAGGGAAGGGTTAGAACAGACCGTTACCGTTGACTCTGCCGGAACTGGAGATTGGCATATTGGAGAGCCGCCTCATGAAGGGACAAGGAACATCTTAAAGAAACATAATATTTCTGTGGATGGGCTGAAGGCTAGGCAGATAAAGAGTGATGACTTTCAGGATTTTCAATATATTGTGGCGATGGATGCATCGAATGTACAGAATATCGAAAAGCTGAACAAGATAAATTCGAATGCACGGGTAATCAAACTGCTCGATTTAGTATCAGAAGCAGCCGACAAGAATGTTCCTGATCCATATTATACTGGGAACTTTGAAGAAGTGTACAAGCTTGTTAAAAAAGGCTGTGAACAATTGTTAAAAGAGATTCGCAAAGCCCATAATATATAAGAAAGTGAGAGTGGTTACAAATGGGGAAATCGTTATTTTTAAAAGGGGTTTTTTATGGAGCACTTGCAGGTGGGGCATTAAGTCTGCTTGACAAAACAACTAGAGAATCTGTGGCTGCTAACTGCAAAAAGGCTACAAAACAAATTACTTACTATGTTAAGAATCCTGATGAAGTCATCAGTCAAATTCAGGATATGACTGAAAAAGTTCAATCGACATATGAGCAGGTTAGCTCGGAAGTGTCCTTTATTATGGAAAAAGTTGATGAATTAAAGGATTCAACAGCTGAGGTTGTGGAGCTTGTAGAAGAAACAAAAGAGGCATTTTTTGAAAAGGAAGAAGAGAGTGCTGCTCCTATTCATTAAAAAATACTTGTGAGGTGATGGGATGGGACTAACCTTTTCGAATTTGTTTTCGCAGTTAAAGAGGAGAGTTGTGGAGGATGATTTATTTGGACTAGCAGCTCAGCTTGCTTATTTCTTCCTCTTGTCTCTCTTTCCTTTACTTCTATTTGTAATTTCACTGCTTCCTTATTTGCCAATTACCCAAGAGGATATAATCGGTGTTATTCGTGATTTTGCGCCGAAAGAAACCATTCAATTAATCGAGACAAACTTAAATGAACTGACAAATAAGAATGTGAAATTGCTTTCCTTTGGAATTATCGCAACCATTTGGTCAGCGTCGAACGGGATTAATGCGATTGTTCGTGCTTTTAATAAGGCGTATGAGGTGAAGGAAAGCCGATCATTTATTGTCGCTAGAGGAATGGCTATTCTTTTTACCTTTGCGATGATTTTTGTCTTTATCGTCGCTTTATTGCTCCCGGTATTCGGGAAAATCATCGGCAGTTATTTATTTGCCAAGCTTGGATTATCTGATGAGTTTATGACAATATGGAATACACTACGGTGGCTGTTAAGTTCGATTATTTTGTTCATTGTCTTTACCGGGATATATTGGATTGCTCCGAACACTAAATTAAAATGCATTACCGTAGTGCCAGGTGCCATTTTTGCAACAGTGGGCTGGGAGCTTTCATCCTTGGCTTTTTCATTTTATGTCACGAATTTCGGAAATTACTCAGCTACTTATGGCAGCATTGGTGCGATTATTGTTCTCATGTTTTGGTTCTACATGACGGGCATCATTATCATCCTTGGTGGGGAAATAAATGCTGTATACAGCAAATATAAAAAGGAAGGCTGTTAAAAAAATACTGCTATAAGTTTCCTTCATAAAAGGCCCGCTTTATCAAAGAATAAGACAGGGGAAATACATTTTTGTATTTAAAGGAGGCTTATGCAAATGTCGAAGAAATCGAAGAAAGATGGCGGAACAAAGCAAAAAGGAAAAAACAAACCAAACCAAAAAACTTCAGGTTCGGCTAACGGACAGAATGGATATCACTAATAAAATCCCGGGGACAGCCCCGGGATTTTCACTTTATGATTTCAGCAGCCTTAAGCTGTTCAAAATAACTAATATCGTACTTCCTTCATGCGCAATAACCCCAAATGGCAAGTCAACAAATTGCATGAAGTTAGAGGCGATTAAAAGCATGATAACCGATATAGAAAAAATTACGTTTTGCTTAATGACACGATTCATTTTCCTTGAAAGATTAATTGCTTCTGGAATACGCGGAAGATCGTTCTTCATTAGAATCATATCTGCTGTTTCAAGAGCAACATCCGTGCCTTCTCCCATGGCAATACCAACATTGGCTGTGGCTAATGCAGGAGCATCATTAATTCCATCTCCTACCATCCCAACCGTACCAAACTTTTCTTGCAACTTCTTCAGATGCTCTACCTTATTTTCAGGCAGGCATTCAGCAATATAATCGTCCACATGGGAATCTTTTGCGATGGCCATACCCGTATTTTGGCTATCACCTGTGAGCATGATCGTATAAATGCCTTGTTCTTTTAATTGGTCAATCGCATTTCTGGTTTCTTCACGAACAACATCCTGAAGAGCAATAATGGCCGCAATTTGCCCTGCTTTTTCTACAAAAACAACTGTCTTTCCTTCACTTGCCATTCTTGTAGCTGCACCCTCAGCAAAGCGTTTTGCAGATTCAGAGCCCACGAAAGCTGCTTTCCCTATTTTCCACTCTTCTCCATCAAAGAAAGCTTTAACACCCCAGCCTGATACATCCTCAATGCTTTCTGGATTCAGAAGGGACTCTGCCAACTCATTTTTTGCATATTGAACAATGGCATTTGCTAACGGATGAGTGGAGTGACTCTCAATAGAGGCAGCCTTTAATAAAATGTCTGATTTAGAAAGCCATTCAGCTACAATCATATCTGTTACTTCTGGTTTGCCTTTCGTAAGTGTACCTGTCTTATCGAAAGCAATTGCCTTTAAATGGCTTAGATTTTCTAAATGAACGCCGCCTTTAAATAGGATGCCATGTCTTGCACCATTTGATATAGCAGACAAAGTCGCTGGCATTATCGATGCAACTAAGGCGCATGGTGAAGCAACAACGAGTAAAATCATAGCCCGGTAAAACGTTTCAGTCCAGCTCCATCCTAATAGGAAGTGGGGCACAAACATCATAAGAACAACAATGGCCAAAACAACCTTAACATAGGTGCCTTCAAAGCGCTCTATGAACAGCTGGGAAGGCGATTTCTCACTCTGAGCTGATTGAACAAGCTGAATGATTTTTTGAAAGAGTGTTTCACTGTTCGGCTTTGTAATTTGAACAGTAATGGATCCGTTTAAGTTGACTGTTCCTGCATAAACAGCATCATCATATCCTTTTCCAACTGGAATGGACTCTCCCGTAATGGCAGATTCATCAATGGTAGAATGCCCCTTAATAATTTTTCCATCGGAAGGGACTCTTTCTCCTGGCTTTACTAAAATAAGGTCACCTATTTGGAGTTGGGATACATGGACTTTTTCTTCTATTTCATCATTAATACGTAAAGCTTCCTCAGGCTGAAGCTCCATTAAAGCAGATATTTCCTTGTGACTTTTATTCATCGTATACGTTTCTAGTGCACCACTGACAGCAAAAATAAAAATTAGGATGGCGCCTTCCGTCCAGTAGCCAATAATGGCAGATCCGATTGCAGCAAACACCATCAGCATTTCTACATTTAATTCCTTATTAGCAATTGTTTCCTCGATTCCTTCTTTTGCTTTCGCATAACCCCCGATCAAAAATGCTAAGATGTATGCAGTAACAGAAGGGGTATCAAGCTCATTTTTAGATAAAATCCAACCAACGGCAATGAGAACACCACTTAACAGAGCAGCCATTAACTCAGCATGCGGCTTGAGCTTTTGAAGAAAGCCCTCATGTTCTTGATTTTCACTTTTCAATAATGCTTTAGCTTCAGTACTCATTTTTTTCCTCCCCTTATTGATAGTAATTTTCAATTAACTTTTTCTAATTGAGAAAAATAATCACAATCATTACCCGTAAAAAACAACGAAAGCTGCCGCCTTGGAAGGCGACAGCAAAAAATAAGTAGTAAAGTAGTGTTGTATTTTAATGTTATTCATAGTTTACTACACAGGTTATAAATTGAAAAGGGGGATATTGAGGTTTTTTATAATTATTATTAATTTATTATAATTTTATTTCATGAAAACGATTCCTTGTTTGATGTTACCTGTTTCTGGCCAAAAATTACTACAGTCAAGAATATCAGGAATAGCATCATGCTTATAATATTAAAAAAGCTAACCGATTTAAAATGCTGAATGAATACTCCGCCAAAATAAGGGCCAGTTAGGCTTCCAATGCTGAATGCGACCCCACAAAGCAAATTACCAGCAGGCAGCATATTTCTTGGCAATAAATCTGCCATATAGCTGATGCCTAAGGAAAAAGTCGATCCGACAAACATACCAGCAACAAAAAGGCACATAACTAAGGCGATCAGCCATTCCTCTAAAAAACTTGCTGCTGCAAAGCTTAAGCCACCAGTTAGAAGAATGAACATTAATATATTCTTTCTACCATGCTTATCACTTAATATTCCTAAAGGTAATTGAAAAACAATTCCGCCAATGGCAAACGCACTCAAAAGAAGAGATACACTAGAAACCTCTAATCCGATGCGTAACCCATAAACTGGGAAACTTCCATTTAATGAAGATTCCAGGAATCCATAGCCAAAGGCAGGGAGAAAGGAGACCCAGCCAAATTTCAAGGCAGTTGAAAATCTTTTCATAGTATCTCGAAATGAATTAACTGCAATTGTTTGTTCAGGGAATTCATTTTTTAATGTCCATAAGAAAAACCAGGCAATTAGACATAATCCCGATGAAAGAATAAATGGAAGAGATTCATTCACCTTTACAAGCGGCGCCATTAAGGGGCCAACCCCAAATCCAACTCCATAAAAGAGCCCGTATAAAGATATATTTCTGCCTCTTTTATGATCCGGTGAAAAAGTAGTTATCCATGTTTGTGTACCAAAATGCAGGGCGTGATCGCCAATTCCAATCAATAACCGCAATAAAAACCAAAACCAGAAGCTTTTCCAGAGCGGGAAAAGGAAAAGCGATAGGACAACAAGCAATCCGCCATAGACGATGACTGGTTTAAATCCATATTTGCGGAGCGGATACTCCATAAAGGGAGTTACAAGCAGGATGCCAATATATAATCCTGTTGCATGAAGTCCATTTAAGCTGGAAGAAATGCCATCGTTTTCAAAAATGATGGCGATTAACGGAAGGAGCATACCTTGGCTAAAGCCTGAAATGGCCACAATACTAACTAAAATCCAAAAACGTACATTTTCAATTTTTTTCATTTCCATTACCTCTGCTGTGAACAATTTGTAAGTAAACGTCTTTTCTATAAATCCTAACAAGCAATGAGAATTGTTGGCAAGAGAAATTATTTTTTCTTACCTAGAGCGAAGTGCGATCAGATTTCTGAGAAACGGTTAAAAAAGAGTAGCAAACCTCATTTGAGCGAAAAAACCCCACTATGAAATGAATGTATTGAAGAGGAAAGAGGCACACTATGCTTCATAAAATATCGGAATGTTAGATAGATTGTTTTTTGAATGGAAGGTGGTTTAAATAGGATGAACAAAGTATTCTCGGCGCTCGTTTTTATTGGTGTGCCCATTTCTGTAATCGGTACAATTATGCATTGGCCAAGTGTTATATTATTTATCATTTATTGCCTTACGATAATTGCATTAGCAAGCTTTATGGGGAGAGCAACAGAGAGTTTGGCGATTGTTGCTGGTCCAAGAATTGGCGGCTTGCTGAATGCAACCTTTGGAAATGCGGTTGAATTAATTATTTCTATTTTTGCACTAAGGGAAGGTTTAATTGGGGTCGTTCTGGCATCCTTAACGGGGTCTGTGCTTGGAAATCTCCTTTTAGTTGCGGGCTTATCGTTTTTTATTGGCGGTCTAAAATACAAACGCCAAACGTTCAATGTATATGATGCAAGACATAATTCAGGTTTGCTAATGTTTGGGGTTATTGTTGCTTTTGTGATTCCTGAAATTTTTTCAAAAAACATGTCAGAGAGTGATACGCTTAGTTTCAGTGTTGGCATATCTATTATTTTAATTGTTTTATATTTAGCGGCGTTGTTCTTTAAGCTCGTTACACATCGTGGAGTTTATCAAACTGATTATGTAAAAGAAGATCAACATGGGGATGAAGAGCCTGAGTGGGGGAAAGGTAAATCTTTGGTAATCCTTGCGTTGGCAACGGTGGCTGTCGCGTATGTATCGGAAAATCTAGTCCATACCTTTCAAGCTGTTGGGGAAGCATTTGGCTGGACGGAATTATTTATTGGGGTTGTGATTGTTGCCATCGTCGGTAACGCAGCAGAGCATGCTTCAGCGATCATTATGGCTTTTAAGAATAAAATGGACATTACTGTGGAAATTGCAGTCGGTTCCACGCTGCAAGTGGCTATGTTTGTAGCTCCACTGCTTGTGCTTATCTCCTTAATGTTTCCTGTTTCCATGCCTTTAGTGTTTACGCTGCCAGAACTAATCACTATGGTGACAGCAGCACTATTAATGATTATTATTTCAAATGATGGAGAAACAAACTGGTTTGAAGGAGCAACATTACTTGCAGCTTATTTAATTATGGGAATTGGATTTTACTTATTATAAGGACAAAAACGACTCTGAATTGCTTCAGAGTCGTTCAAATTCCTATTAGACTTTAAATAAAGGATTGTAAATCTACTCGCTCTTTAGGCATTTATCACCAGCCTTTTCAAAGTTACTGGACCATGAAAACCTTTCGGAATGATGATGCTTTAATAAATTGCCATCCTCCTTTACAGTAGCGAATCGACTTAGCTGCCCTCCTTTTTAGTTGAAAGTAAGTTTATTATACACTGATGATTGATATTTGTAAATATTCCGATTATTAAAATTATATTACATTTCTAACAAAAAAATTTTTTTCTAAATGGATAATATAATTACTCTCCGAAAAAACTATAAACAAATCGAAAGAGATAGTGATTTTGAAAGGAGTTCGCAACATGAAAAAGTACATATCCATCTTCCTTACAGCTATAATATTTTTGCTATCTTTCCAGCATGATGCTTTAGCCCAAACAGATGAGAAAAAAGCGGTTGAAGCAAAGAAATTGATTAATGTGCCTAATTCTGTGTTAACCATTACAAAGGAAAACACATATCCGAATCCGACTCAAGATATGCCGACACTGCAGCCAAGTGAATTAACTCAAAGTCTGCTTGAAACGTCTAAAGTCAAAATTGAAAACCCGGATTTAATTCGGATGTTAAATGAAACGACTGTGAACAGCACCCCATTTGCTTTTGGATATAGGGCGATTATCTACTTGGGGCAGTGGCCATTAAATTACGAGTCAACCGAAACATCACCGAACTGGGAATATCAAAGAATCAACACGAATTATTTTGACAACCGTGGCGGAAATGCACCATATCAAATTCACTATGTGCAAGAAGCACAGAAAATAGTTAGAGGCGGCCTCACAGCCAAGGTGCCAAATACAGAAGATGTCAAAAAAATGATGCTTTTAAAGGCAATGCAAAAATCAGGACTTCCGCTTGCGTTTGAGACGATCGTTGGAGCAGGCACGAAAAAGGATAATAAATACAATATTCCTCCGAGACGATTAGGCTACCTTTATGCATACGCACCAGCCGTTAATGAAAAAGGGAAGGTTACTTATGGTGAAGTTTATTTAATGCTTAAAGGAAATAAAAAAATGATCATTATTAAAAATGTAACTTCACAAGGAGTAGGTGCATGGATTCCACTTCAAGATCATGTGTCATTTGGATTCTTTGCTTCAGAACGGCCTAGGTAAAATAAACAAAAACTAACTCAGCGTCTTAAGCTTGAGTTAGTTTTGTTTTTAATCCAGTAAAATCAATATCCTGATAATAACTATTCTTAACAAGTACATTCGGTCCAAGGCAACGGACTGCTGGACAATGGCAATTTAAAGACTGTGCTAAGCAAGACCCTAGCCACTTTTTAAAAATATCTGGAAGACGGTCAGTTTGCACGTTTCCAAGTGCCGGTGTATCCCCGAAATCCGTCACAATAACATCTCCTGTAAAAATATTAATATTTAAGCGGGAGCGGCCATCCGGGTCATTACGAACCGTCACATTTTTAGCGGAATATAATCGTTTCAGCAATTCTAAATCCTTTTCATTGGAACTGCATGGATAAAATGGCAATGTTCCAAATAGCATCCAAGTATTTTCATCACGAATGTCCAACAGATGATGTATGGCTTCGCGAATCTCTTCCAAGGATAAAGTTTCTAAATTGGAAGCAAAATCTGATGGGTACATAGGATGAATTTCATGTCGCTGACATTTCATTTCTTCAACGATTTGTTTATGTATTTTTTCTAAATATGGCAGAGTTCGTTTATTCAGCATCGTTTCAGCTGAAACAATGACACCAGCTTTCACAAGCTCCCGGCTATTGTCAATCATTCTTGTAAAGAGCTTTTCCCTTTGCTCATAAGTTGGCTTTCGCTCCATCATCGCAAAGCCGCCCTCAACAAATTCTTTCACTGTTCCCCAATTGTGTGAAATATGCAGAACGTTTAAGAAAGGGATAATGGCTTCGTATTGAGACAATTCAAGTGTTAGATTTGAATTTATCTGAGTCTTAATACCACGGTTATGTGCATACCGAAGCAAAGGAGCGACATATTCTTCAACGGACTTTTTTGATAGCATCGGTTCTCCGCCTGTTATGCTCAATGCCCTTAAGTGCGGAACCTCCTCAAGTCTCTTCAGCAATAAATCAATTGGCAATCCATCCGGATCCTTTGGCTTCAGCTTATAGCCAACTGCACAGTGCTCACAGCGCATATTGCAAAGTACGGTTGTCGTAAATTCAATGTTAGATAGGGTAAGCTTTCCGAATTCTTCAATATCCCGATAAGCCTCCCATTGGTCTTTTTCAGGTATTACCTGCAAAATATCAGAAATCATTGTGCTCTCCTTTAAAATTAATTCCTTTCTCATTTTAGAATAAAGAGTCTTTACATTAAAGATAATCGCAAATTTTGAATGAATAATTATTTTTTTTGAAAAAAATAAATTGACGGAATCGTTTAGACAGTTTATTATAACCCTATTAGCGACTATTTAACGACAATTATAAAAAGTCGAAAAACAGGTTTTGTTTGAAAAATACAACAAAGGGGAAATGTACGATGCAAAAAAAGGAGATGACTTTTGGGCTTGCGATTATCCCGCTTGCGGTGATGATTGCAGTTATGGCAGTAACAGTAATTATCCTTGAAGAGGGGCCGCATATTCCGCTAATTGTAGGGACATCAGTTGCTGCCATTGTAGCATGGCGTGCAGGGTATAAGTGGAATGATATTGAAGAAGCGATGTATAAGGGGATCCGCTTGGCATTGCCTGCAGTAGTTATTATTATGCTAGTTGGATTAACGATTGGTGCTTGGATTGGCGGCGGAATCGTTGCGACGATGATTTATTACGGATTAAAAATTATTACACCGTCTCTATTCCTTGTGGCGATCTGTGTTATTTGCTGTATTGTATCACTCGCAATCGGAAGCTCCTGGTCTACAATGGGCACAATTGGAGTTGCAGGTATGGGAATTGGTTTAAGTATGGGAATTCCTGCTCCAATGATTGCAGGTGCGATCATTTCTGGCGCATACTTTGGCGATAAAATGTCACCGCTTTCAGATACAACGAACTTAGCAGCAGGATTAACAGATACGGATTTATTTGTTCATATTAAGCATATGTTTTACACAACGATCCCTGGTATCGTTATTGCCTTAACAACGTACGCCATTATGGGAAGAAAATTTGCAGGCGGTGCAATGGACACTCAAAGCATTGATCAAACAATTCAGGTTCTGCAAGACAGCTTTGTGATTTCACCGTTCCTATTAATAATTCCTGTTCTCGTTATTGTGCTTGTTGCTAAAAAGGTACCAGCAATTCCGGCTCTTATTATTGGTATTTTACTTGGTTTCTTAGCTCAAATTTTTGTACAAGGCGGCAATGTGGCAGATGCAGTTGCTGCATTACAAAGTGGATTCGTAATTGAAACAGGCAATGAAATGGTAGACAATCTGTTCAACCGCGGTGGTTTAGATTCGATGATGTATACCGTTTCCATGACGATTGTGGCGATGACATTTGGAGGAATCTTAGAAAACACAGGCATGCTTGAAGCGATTGTAAACCAAATCTTAAAGCTTGCTAAAACCGCAAAGAGCTTGGTAGCTTCAACAGTCCTTTCATGTTTTGCAACAAATGCTTCTTGCTCAGAGCAATATATTTCAATCGTTATCCCATCACGCATGTTTGCAAAGGCTTATCGTGAAAAAGGGCTGCATTCCAAGAACTTATCACGTGCATTGGAAGATGGCGGAACATTAACTTCTGTGTTTGTTCCTTGGAATACTTGTGGTGTATTCATTCTTGGAACACTCGGTGTTCATACATTTGAATATGCTCCTTATGCAGTATTAAACTTTGTTGTTCCAATTCTATCTATTATTTTTGCCTTTACTGGATTCTCGATTGTGAAGTTGACAGATGCTGAAAAGCTTGAGCTTAAGAAGAAAGATGAGCTAGTTGTGAAGGGATAATGGGGCAAGAAAAAGGAAGGTTCATCACTGAACTTTCCTTTTTTCTTAAAAATAAATCGGGATATTAAGTTGATATAAGGAGCGTGGCCTTCCTTGCTGGTAGGTCATTTCCTCGCCGACAATATGAATATAGCCGTGGTCTGAAAGCTTTTTGATAATCCTTTCTGCTGACCGTCTGGTTACTTGAAGATAATCTGCTAAATCAGCTGAAGTGAAGTGATTCATTTGGTTGTCTTTTGCAAAGTCGATAATTTTTGAAAGATTTGCAGGGCTTAATTTGGCCTTTTGAGCAATGAGATATAAATCAGGATGATCATTGACAAGCTTTTGCTGATTATGGGTTTGTGGAAAAGGACCGAGTAAATCCTTGACCTCTGTTAAAATATAGCAGCAAATGTCATCTGGATTTTTTTCAGCAAAGCTCAATGCAATTAACGCATTTTTATCAGCGTCCTTCATTGTGGTGCCATAGCCAAAACCTGCAGCTATTTTTTGTGATTTGGAGAGTAAGTCATCAAGTACACTTGGTTTTAATGTCTCAATGTCACCTCGTGTGCTATAGAGAATAAATTGATGATCATTAAGCTGCTGAACTGTAGCATACATTTCATGTGCAAAGGCTTGAACTTTTTTCATTTGGTCTTCATCAAGGACAGTGCTAAAGGATAAATATCCTACTGCCACCTGTGAGGCTTGACTTTTCACATATTCTGCTTTTGCTTTGGCATCCTGAAGACCACGAATAAGTGCCGTTTTTGGATCTGCCATTCGAAGAGTTGGAACGCCTTTTTGAACAAGCTGATCATAAACTAAGTGAACACTCGTAATCGCTAAGTCAATTTCACCTTGCTTCCATAATGAAAGATGGAAGGAGACAAGTTGTTCGAAATCATATGGTTCTTTTTGTATAATGGCATCATAGTTAATAATATGGATGGGGCTCGTGTCAATATCAACTGCATCCAACACATTCGATACAATAGAAGAATCAAATAAATCAATTGAAATTCGATCTAGTGTAATTTTCTTATGATATAATGCAGCGAGAAGGGAAGATGCTACCGTCATTTCATCTTGAGCCATATAAACAACTGGGATTGGCAACTGTTCATGATGTTTTTTCGAAAATAGATATGGCAATGTACCGGACAGGAAAACAACATCACAAGGCTTAATCTGCTTAATGAGCTCAGATGCCTCTTGTGGTTTTTGGTAAATATAGCTTTCTAATTCAATATTAGGAACTTGGTCAGAAACAGATTGAATTCTTTCGAAGAACTCGGCAGAACTTATTACCGCAATTCTAATTTGCATTTTTCACCTCAATAGGGGGATTTTTATTTTTTTTATTAACCGACTATTTAACGACAACTATATCAAATTTTGAAGAAACTTTAAACTAAAAAGGGGAAATAATTATGAAAATTACAGCTATCCATCTACACGCTATTCATTTACCGCTTCATGTGCCTTTTGTTGTCAGCTATCATACATACAATGATATGCCTTCTGTCATTGTCAAAATCGAAACAGATGAAGGAATTGTTGGCTACGGAGAAGGTGTCGCAGATGAACATGTAACAGGGGAATCATTACAAAGCGCTTATCAAATTATTAAACATACTTTAGCTCCTGTTCTAATCGGCCAAAATCCGATGGAGATTGAGAAAATTCATGACATCATGAACAAGTCCATTTATGGTGCACCAACAGCAAAAGCGGCAATTGATATTGCTTGCTTCGATATTATGGGGAAAAAGATGGGGCAGCCTGTATACCAATTAATTGGCGGCCGTTATCATAATGAGTTCCCAATTACTCATGTATTAAGCATTGCAGAGCCTGAACTGATGGCCAATGAAGCGGCTGCTATGCTTGAACAAGGGTATCGTTCTTTTAAAATGAAGGTTGGTACAGACGTAAGAAAAGATGTTCACCGCATTGTAGCAGTTCGTGAAAAGGTTGGAGACGATATTGCTATTCGCGTTGATGTAAATCAAGGCTGGAGAAACAGTGCCAATACACTTGTTGCATTAAATCAATTGCGTGATTGCAATTTGGATTGGGTAGAACAGCCTGTAATAGCGGATGATATTGACGGGATGGTGGAAATTAATCAGAAAACGACGATTCCGCTCATGATCGATGAAGGCTTAAAAGGACAGCGAGAAATGCTTGAGATCATCCAAAAACGTGCTGCACATAAAGTAAATATTAAATTGATGAAGTGCGGCGGCATTTATCCTGCGGTGAAGCTTGCCCATCAGGCAGAGCTTGCAGGCATTGAGTGCCAAATCGGATCAATGGTTGAATCGTCAGTTGGATCCGCAGCAGGCTTCCATGTCGCTTTTTCTAAAAAAGTAATTACGAGTGTTGAATTGACTGGTCCATTGAAATTCTCAAAGGATGTTGGCAACTTACATTATGACGTTCCATTTATCCGCTTAACAGAAAAAGCGGGATTAGGTGTAGATATAAATGAAGAAGTATTAAATGAATTAACCGTTTTACATGAGGTTGTTCGCTAAGGAGAGGTGCCGGATGAAGTATATATTCGAAGGAACACTGTTTAAAAATGGAAAAGTTCAGCCATTTGTTGTTCAGCATTTAACGATGGAGGATTTGCCGAGCATCTTAAAGGTTCAAGATCAGGTTGTGGCACATCTGGATGGGCAGAAAACATTGCAGCCTCTCACGGTGGAAGAATTTCAATTTATTCTAGAAGGTAAGGGCATGATGATTGGTGCGTTTTCAAATGAACGGCTTATTGCCTTTCGAGCCTTATTAGTACCAATCATTGATGAAGAGCATCTAGGAATCGATATTGGGCTAGCAGAATCTGAGCTGCCAAAGGTCATTTACCAGGAAATTTCTAATGTGCTTCCTGAATACCGCGGAAACCAGCTGCAGAAAACACTCGCATCACTGATTATGAAGGAATTATTGAAGAGTGATCATGGCTTTCGATATGTTTGCTGTACCGTTGCGCCGTTCAATATCCCAAGCTTAAAGGATAAGTTTTCCCAAGGTATGAGAATTGCTGCGTTGAAAGAGAAATATGGCGGCAGCTTACGGTATATTTTTGTTATGGATTTAGCGGAAACTGGTGAACCAGAATGGAAAGAGAGTTTGTATATTCCAATGGAGGATACAGTGGCCCAGCAATCGAAACTTGCTGAAGGCTGGAGAGGTTTTCGAATGGAGGAACGTGATGAGGAGCTATATGTGGAATATAAACGCTAAGAGCTCCTTTTGGCCCTGCTCAAAAGTTTGCAAATTGGACATACTATAACAAAAAAACAATTTGCGAAAAGAGGAATTTTTCGGTAGGATGATAACGTAACTGAAAGGAGAGAACGTTTTTGGGCAGTCCAATTCAAGATAAAAACAACCAAGTTGATTTTCTAAAACAGCGATTAAATATGTTTATGGATTTACTCGATGCAATTGAACCAGAAGATGCAGATATTGATGATATCGATCGCTTAATTCAAATAATTGACGACATTGAATCAAAATGCCGTGAATTTAATAATCGTGACTAAAAAGAGCCAGTAGGCTCTTTTTAATTTGGCGATTTTAAAGATATTCAGCTTAAATGATCACATTTTATATAAAATTTGAGTCGAGTTGTCCGTCATAAGGCGGATGACGGTCACTCGGGGGAAAAATTCGAGTCAAACTGTCCGTCATAAGTTGGATGACGGTCACTTGGGTAAGAATACGAGTCGAGCTGTCCGTCATAAGGCGGATGACGGTCACTTGGGGGAAAAATTCGATTCAAACTGTCCGTCATAAGTTGGATGACGGTCACTTGGGTAAGAATACGAGTCGAGCTGTCCGTCATAAAGCGGATGACGGTCACTTTGGGGAAAAATTCGAGTCAAACTGTCCGTCATAAGTTGGATGACGGTCACTTTGGGTAAAAATGCGAGTCGAGTTGTCCGTCATAAGACAGATGACAGTCTCTTCGAATTAATACCAGCCCCCCTCATTAACTCTCACTGTAAAAAAGAACTAAAACCATGCTGTCTTTTTCAGAAAATCTTGGTATTCACGCGATGGTTAAGTTTCCCTTTTATAGTATACAAACCTTTATCTTTAAATACATCCGGGATAGGAGTATAATATAGACGGCAATTATAATCATTTTAATGACAAAATAGATATACGCTAAAAAGGGGAAGGGGAACGAGGATGAATATCGAAAAGTTTCAAGAAAGCATGTATCAGCTAATTGTTGAAACATCAACAAAGCTTCCAAGAGATGTACGCCGTGCAATTAAGGCTGCTAAGGAAAGAGAAAGTGCTGGAACGAGATCAGCCATGAGTTTAGCGACCATTACGAATAATATTAAAATGGCTGATGATAACGTTTCACCAATTTGTCAGGATACTGGTCTTCCAACCTTCAAAATTAAAACACCAGTTGGAGCAAACCAGCTTGTGATGAAAGAAGCAATCAAGAATGCGATTGCTCAAGCAACAAAGGATGGTAAGCTTCGTCCAAATGCGGTTGACTCGCTAACTGGGGAAAACAGCGGGGATAACCTTGGAGCTGGAGTTCCTGTTATCAAATTTGAACAATGGGAAAAAGATTATATTGATGCGCGTCTTATCTTAAAAGGCGGCGGCTGTGAAAATAAAAACATTCAATACAGCTTACCTTGTGAGCTTGAAGGACTAGGCCGTGCAGGTCGTGACCTTGATGGTATCCGTAAATGTATTATGCACTCCGTATATCAAGCACAAGGACAAGGCTGCAGTGCTGGCTTCATCGGCGTTGGAATCGGTGGAGACCGTTCTTCAGGCTACGACCTTGCGAAAGAGCAATTATTCCGTTCAAACGACGATGTAAATCCAAACGAAGATCTTCGTAAGTTAGAAGAATACGTGATGGAAAATGCCAACAAGCTTGGAATCGGAACAATGGGCTTCGGGGGAGAGACAACTCTTTTAGGCTGTAAAGTTGGTGTCATGAACCGTATTCCTGCAAGCTTCTTCGTATCTGTTGCGTATAACTGCTGGGCATTCCGCCGTTTAGGTGTTGCAGTAAACCCTGAAACTGGTGAAATTAATGAATGGATGTACCAAGAAGGTGAAAACATCGAATTTGCAGAAACTGAAGCGGAAAAAGAAACAGCAGCTGCTTCTGAAACACAAGCAAATGTGATCACTCTACAAGCGCCAATTACAGAAGAACAAATTCGCAGCTTAAAAGTTGGTGACGTTGTACAAATCAACGGCAGAATTTTCACTGGCCGTGACGCGATCCACCATCATTTAATGTCACATGACGCTCCTGTAGATCTAAATGGCCAGGTTATTTACCACTGCGGTCCTGTTATGCTAAAAGATGCTGAAGGAAAGTGGCATGTAAAAGCTGCTGGCCCAACAACAAGTGCTCGTGAGGAGCCATACCAAGGCGATATCATGAAGAAATTTGGCATTCGCGCTGTAATCGGTAAAGGCGGAATGGGTCCAAAAACATTGGCAGCTCTAGAGGAACATGGCGGCGTGTACTTAAACGCAATCGGCGGTGCAGCTCAGTATTATGCTGACTGTATTAAAGAAGTAGAAGGCGTTGACCTAATGGAATTCGGTATTCCAGAAGCAATGTGGCACTTACGTGTAGAAGGCTTTACTGCAGTAGTAACAATGGATTCACATGGAAACAGCTTACATGCTGATGTAGATAAATCCTCTTTAGAAAAATTAGCTCAATTTAAAGAACGTGTATTTTAATGAAGCGAAGCTCTAGCCATTTTGATGGCTGGAGCTTTTTTTAAATGGCGTTTTTTGACAAAGTAGTTTGCGAATGTTTTAGCTGAGCAGCACAAACAATAAGAAAAAATAGAGGAGGAGTGCAGATGAAACGATTAAAGCATCTGATCATCCTAAGTGTACTATTGTTTACTTTTTCATCATCAGCTCATGCAAACTACGCGAATTCGCCGATTCATTGGGGATTTAACAAAGGCTCTAATGAACAGCCTGCCGAGGCAGGCAAGGCTTTAGATGAGATGCTTGCAAGATTAGGCGCGTATTATAAGGGGGACACAACCAAAAAGGAAATATATTTAACCTTCGATAATGGGTATGAAAACGGCTATACAGCGAAAATTTTAGACGTACTGAAAAAAGAAAAGGTCCCAGCAGCATTTTTTATAACAGGACATTATATCAAAACAGCACCAGATCTTGTTGTGCGGATGGCAAAGGAAGGACATATTATCGGCAATCACTCCTGGCATCATCCCGATATGACAACGATTAGCAATGAAAAAATTGCACGAGAATTAGAAATGGTTCGTGAAGGAACAGAAAAGTTAACTGGGATCAAGCACATGGCTTATCTGCGTCCGCCTCGTGGAATATTTAGTGAACGAACAATTCAAGTGGCCAATCAGCATGGCTATACCCACGTCTTTTGGTCATTAGCCTTCAAAGACTGGGACGTGGATCAGCAAAAGGGTTGGCAATACGCCTATGACAATATTATGAAGCAAATTCATCCAGGTGCAATTCTGCTTCTGCATACCGTTTCCAAGGATAATGCCGATGCATTGGAAAAAGCAATTCAGGATTTAAAAAAACGGGGATATACGTTTAAAAGTTTGGATGACTTGATGATGAGTCATGCGTTTGAGGAGAGAATGCTTTATTGAGAGGGACTGGCGGATATAATGGAAATCTGGCGGAAATATAGTTGGAAGTAGCGGATATAATCAAAAACTGGCGGATATATGAGTGAAAGTCGCCGATAAAATGAAAAAGTCGCTGATAAAAGAATGGAAAGTCGCGATATCATGAAAAAATCACCGATAAATGCTGAAAATCACCGTTATAATAATGAAAATGTACTATAATTTTAAAAATTACCCGAATTGCTTAAGAAATTCGGGTTTCTTTACGTTCTATTTAGGAAAGATAGCCGAAATAATGCTATAATGACGGAAAAATGGTTAAAGGACGGAGCATTCTTGGAAACAATACAAATAAAAGGGCCATACAATTTTGATCTTGTTCTGGACAGGCTTTCCATTGATCCGCTTAATCAAGTGGACATTGCTAATCGATCGGTAAAAGTACCACTTCTGATTGAGGATGAACCAATTGTCGCTGGAGTAAAAGCAGTTGGAACAACACTTGCACCTGAATTTATTATTGAAGGAACAGAGGGGAAATATAAGGAAAAAGCAGACCAAAAACTGGCCGACATTTTTCAATGGCATGTTCCTTTAGAAACAATCAGCGATCATTTTAAGGATACCGATTTAAAGCCAATCTTTGAAAAGCACTATGGCACACCAATTGTTCTTGATTTTTCCCCATATAATTGCATCTTAAAGTGCATTATCCATCAGCAGTTGAATATGTCATTTGCTCATACGTTAACAGAGCGGTTTGTGAAAACTTATGGATTTGAAAAAGAAGGAGTTTGGTTTTATCCGCTGCCAGAAAAAGTAGCAGAGCTGACAGTTGAAGATCTTCGAGAGCTCCAATTTAGTGGACGAAAAGCCGAATATGTCATTGGTATTGCCAAAGAAGTAACAGCTGGAAACTTAAACTTTGAACGACTAAAAACTCAGTCGGACGAAGAGATTTTTAAACAACTAATAAAGTTGCGTGGAGTTGGACCATGGACCGTTCAAAATTTCCTCATGTTTGGGTTAGGACGACCGAATCTTTTTCCGATGGCAGATATCGGCATTCAAAATGCATTGAAAAAATTATATCAATTAGAAGCAAAACCGGCTTTCGAGGATATGGAATCATACTCAAAAGATTGGAAACCTTACTTAAGCTATGCTTCCCTTTATTTATGGAGAAGCATCGAATAATTTGGAGTGATCAAGCACCATGAAACAAGAACAAACAACTAAACTTAAACTTAATCAAACCTTCCCGCTGACTATAAAAAGGCTTGGAATCAATGGCGAAGGTGTCGGCTATTTTAAAAAACAGGTAGTCTTTGTACCAGGAGCCTTGCCTGGGGAAGAGGTAGTCGTCGAAGCTACAAAGGTGAATCCAAAATTCGCTGAAGCAAAAATCAAAAAAATCCGTAAAAAATCGGAATTTCGAGTTCAGCCGCCATGTCCGATATACGAAGAATGTGGAGGCTGTCAGCTTCAGCATCTGCAATATGCCCAGCAGCTGAAAGAAAAACGGGATATCGTTATTCAAGCACTAGAAAGACACACAAAGTTGAATCCTGCGCAATTAGTTATTAGAGAAACGATTGGAATGGAGGACCCTTGGAGTTATCGAAATAAAAGCCAATTCCAAGTTGGGTTCCGAGATGGAAAGGTTCTGGCTGGCCTATATGGAATGAACTCTCACCGTCTCATCAACATTGAACATTGCGCAGTTCAGCACCCGCAAACGAACAAAGCAACTGTAACTGTGAAAAAAATTCTGCAGGATTTGAAGATTCCTATATATAATGAAAAGAATCGAAAGGGACTAGTCCGAACGATTGTCTCAAGAGTCGGTATCCAAACAGGAGAGCTGCAAATTGTCTTAATCACTACGAAAAAAGAACTGCCAAAGAAAGAGCTAATTATTGAGGAAATAAAAAAGCGACTGCCAGAAGTAAAATCTATCATTCAAAATGTAAACGGACAAAAAACATCCTTAATATTTGGAGAAGAAACAGTCAACTTAGAAGGGAATGACTTCATCCAAGAAACGCTTGGCGATCTTTCTTTTGAATTGTCTGCCCGGACGTTTTTTCAGCTAAATCCTGAGCAAACCGTCAAGCTTTATAATGAGGCAAAAAAAGCGGCAGGATTAACAGGAAATGAAAAAGTTGTGGATGCCTATTGTGGGGTAGGAACCATTGGCTTATGGATAGCTGATCAAGCTGCGGAAATTCGTGGAATGGATATTATTCCAGAATCCATTGAAGATGCTAAGAAAAACGCAGCCCGTCATGGAATCAAGCATGCTAAATACGTTGCAGGAAAAGCAGAGGTGTTGCTGCCAAAATGGGTGAAAGAAGGATGGAAGCCAGATGTAATTATTGTGGATCCTCCTCGAACTGGACTTGATGAACAGCTACTAAAAACCATTTTAAAGGTAAAGCCGAAGAAGGTTATTTATGTGTCTTGTAATCCATCAACGCTTGCCAAAGACATTGATGTTTTGAGTGGCAGTTATAAAGTGGAGATGATTCAGCCGGTGGATATGTTTCCGCAGACGGCACATGTTGAGTGCATATCGCAGTTAGTACTAAAATAGTCTATGATCAATATCAAAGCTCAATCCTATTAATGGGGTTGGGCTTTTTGTGTATTTGTGAAACACTATTTTTCGGGAGTCACAGTGACAATAGTTTGTATCATTCACGAAATGTGCCATATGGTTCATCTGAATCACGACTGATCCTTCTGTTGTATTTATGGAAATTAATTCCTGGATATAAGAAGAAGGAAAACTAGCTGATTTTATCAAGCTGGAAAATGAAGGTTTAGTCCCGAAACGAGTGACGAAATGCATATTTTTACAAGCTAAATAAATTATTTAAACGATTGGGTGAAATGTAAGCACATATTCAAGCATCGCATATAAAACGAGTAGCACCCCCTAGTATGATAAACCTATTAATTTAAGGAGGTGCTTTTTATATGTCACAACAAAAACTTTAGCTTATATGAAGAAACAAAACAAAGGCTTTGGGATATACACAATAATAGACAGGGTCGCACAAATGGCAATCAGTACGGTTATTGAACTTATCTTCGAAGGAGATGTTCTTGATAGCGCATTCGGCTTACGTCCTAAACAACTTCTCCTCAATACAAAGTACGTGAGGTTTAGGGGGGATTATTTTAATGTAATTTGGGGCAGGTTTAGTTAATTTCGATATTTACCAAGAATAATTGAAAATATTCAAAAAATGTATTTGACAAATAATTATAAAAAATATAAAATTTCATTAAAGTAACCGGTTACAATGGGATTAACCATTATTAATTAAGGGTTTTTAAATATAGCATTAAACCGATTACAAAGCATAATAAAATGTTGTATGGCGGTGATTAAGTAAAGTGGCAGTAACTATTAGAGATGTAGCAAAACTATCAGGGGTTTCAGTCGCAACGGTTTCACGAGTAATCAATCAAATTAGCACTGTTAATCCTGAAACTCAAAAGAGAGTAAGAAAAGCGATGGAACAATTAAATTATGAGCCAAATCAAGTAGCACAGGGGCTCGCAAGCAAAAAAACACAGACGATAGCATTGGTGCTCCCAAATATATCTAATCCATTCTTTTCGGATATCGTTAGGGCTGTAGAAGATGTTGCTCAGTCGAATGGATTTACAGTTATTCTTTGTAACTCTGATGGACTTGTTTCTAAAGAGCAGTCGTATATAGAAGTCCTTCGTAAGAAATACATTGATGGGATTGTTTTTGCCTCTAACACATTGAGACAAGAGGATTTTGAAAAAATGAAAAAAGATAATATTTCAATAGTCGTTTTAGATTACTCCTCATCTACAGATTCATGCAGTATTGTTCGGGCTAAAAACCGCGAAGGAGCCCGTATGGCGGTTCATCATTTGTTAGAAATCGGATGTGGAAAAATTGCCCATATATACGGACCGTTAGATGACCAAACTGCAAGAAATCGACTTGACGGGTATGAGGAGATAGTACATTCATTTTCTTGGTATTCTCCTACATTACTTGTTCCTGGACAATTTACGATTAACGGGGGAATTGAGGCTACAAAAATGCTTTTGGAAAAACACCCAGACGTAGATGGTATTTTTGCGGGGAATGATTTGATGGCGGTTGGCGTATTAAAAGCACTTCATCAAATGGGAAAGAAAGTTCCAGAAGATGTGGCCGTGTGCGGATTTGATGGTATCTATTTAACTGAAATTACACAGCCGGAACTGACAACAGTCGCTCAGCCGATCTATAAGATGGGGGAGAAAGCTGCAAAAATATTAATTAATAAAATCAACGGTTTGCTTGAGGAAGACAGTATTTATGAATTAGACGTGTCATTAATCAAACGAGAATCAACAATAAAAATTTATTGAAGAAGATCCTGCCATTTTTTTTCTTTGCGGCAGATTAATAGATTAGAAAAAATATAATTATATTATTAAGGGAGGAAGTAAAAAAATGGCAAAGAAAATACTGAGCATTGCATTAATTTTTGCATTAGTAGTGGTTCTAGGTGCTTGTAAACAAGCAACAAGTGCAGGAGAATCTGTCCCTTCGATCCTACAAAAGGTGCAAAAGGAAAAGAAACTGGTGGTTGGAACAGCACCAGGATATTTCTCATTTGAAATGCTAGATAAAAAGGGGAATTTCTTAGGCTATGATATGGATTTAGGACGAGCAATTGCTAAGTCTTTGGGGGTAGAAGTAGAGTTTAAACAATACAAATTCGAGGCATTAATCCCAGCTCTACAGACAGGCGAAATTGATATGGTTATCGCTGCTACCACTATCCGTGGTGATAGGGCAAAAGCAGTTAGTTTCAGCAGTCCTTATTATGCAACAGGACAGGTTTTATTAGTGCCTTCTAGTGATACAACATCCAAATCCTATAGTGATCTTGATAAAGGGGGGAAAAAGATTGGTGCCCAACAGGGAACTACCGGTTCTCTATATGCAAAGGATGGGTTTAAAAATGCAACTGTTGTTGATTTTGATGAATACACAGAGGCTGTAATGGCCATGAAAAAAGGGGATATTGATGCGGTTATTTTTGATGAACCGCTTGTAAGAATGACTGAAAAAATGGAGAATGGCAGTGTTAGAGGGATTTATGAACTTGCAAGCAAAGAAAACCTTGGTGTGATGGTTCCACACGGCGATCTTCAAATTGTTCAATGGCTGAACTCTTTCCTTTACGAATACCTTGGTAGTGCGGATGAATTGGCCTCAAGAGAAAAATGGTTTGAGTCTTTTGATTGGATTGACGATGTTCAACAGTAAAAAATTAGATTCAATCGAAAAGATAATCAGGAGGCAAGTATATGGGGTATATCGTTGACTGGAGTGTGGTTTTTGATAACTTAGACATATTTGTCAAAGGAGCATTTCTAAGTTTAAAAATATCAGCATTTGCGCTTATTTTGAGTATTCCAATTGGGATAATTATAGGGTTAGGTCGTATTTCTCGCAATAAATTCATTTCTTTACTAACTTCAATCTATGTTGAAGTGTTCCGTGGAGTTCCATTACTTGTCTTATTATTATGGATTTACTTTGTCCTTGGATCAGCCTTGAGATTGGGATCATATATGTCAGCCATATTAGGGCTAGGGCTATATGGGGCTGCATTTATTGCAGAAATAGTTCGAGCTGGAATCCAGGCTGTTCCACGAGGACAAATGGAAGCTGCGCGTTCTTCAGGTATGACATATATTCAGGCGATGCGTCTGATTATTTTACCTCAGGCTTTTCGGAAAATTTTACCGCCAATGGCTTCCCAATTTATTATATTGATTAAGGATTCTTCGTTAGTTTCAGTTATTGGAGTAATGGATCTTACATTATTAGGAAGAAATATTGTTACAACCTCATTACGTTCATTGGAGGTTTGGACTTTTATCGCTGTGATCTATTTCCTAATGACGTTCTTGCTTTCTCAAATAATCAGATTCTTTGAAAGAAAGTATAAGGTCGCCGACTAAAATGGCGAGGGTTAAGTAACCCTTGCCTTTACTTAGGAATTCGTTGCCTATCGTTTTTGTAGAAAAACTTCCATGAAACCATTTGGGAAATATTATTTAGAATATGAGGTGATCTCTGATTGATATCAATTAGATCAGTATCTAAAAGTTATGGTAATAAGAAAGTGCTGGACAATATTAATCTAGAAATTCCAGAATCACAGATATATGCATTAATTGGTCCAAGTGGTGCAGGGAAAAGTACATTAATTCGTTCATTAAATTCCCTGGAAACGATTCAAGAAGGTGAAATTCTTGTAAATGGAGTCTCGGTTCATGCTAAAGAAACAAATATAAACCAGTTAAGAACGAATATTGGCTTTGTGTTTCAATCGTTTAACCTTTATCCTCATTTAACCGCATTGCAAAATGTAACCTATGCCCCTATACATGTAAAAAAGATAGCCTCTCAAGAAGCCGAAACAAGGGGGAAAGAACTCCTCGCATCCTTAGGATTAGAGGAAAAGTATAATGAATATCCAGGACAACTATCGGGGGGACAGCAGCAAAGGGTGGCGATTGCACGAGCACTAGCAATGGAGCCAAAAATCATGCTTTTTGACGAGCCCACATCTGCATTAGATCCGGAAATGATTAAAGAGGTTTTGGATTCAATTCGAAAGCTAGCTTCAACTGGTATGACAATGGTGGTTGTTACACACGAAATGGGGTTTGCTAGAGAGATATGCAATAAAATTGTTTTTATGGCTGATGGAAAAATTGTAGAAACTGCATCTCCTGAAAAGTTTTTTACAGCACCAGATTCAGACAGGGCAAAGGATTTTCTAGCAAAAGTAATAAATCATTGATTGTTTTTTAGGGGAATATCTCCATATCTATTATTCAACTTAAAAAGGGGTGAAAAAATGGTTTATCAAAATAAAACGTTTAATGATTTGTTCAAAACGTGTAAGCCTGTACTAGCAATGATTCATCTTAAGGGTGACAGTAGAGAAGAGAAACTGAAAATTGCTAAACATGAAATAGATTTATTATTAGAGAATGATATTGATGCGGTGATAATCGAAAACTATTTTGGATCCACAGAAGATATGGAGGAAGTACTAAAGTATATTTATAAAGAAAGAAAAAATATAATATACGGGATAAATGTACTCGATGATGATAAAAAGGCATTTGAACTTGCAATGAAATATGACGCAAAGTTCATTCAGATTGATTCCGTAGCCGGACATTTGAATGTGGAAGAAGACAAAAAGTTTCATGAATTCATGAATCAAATGCGGTCACAAACAAATGCAATTGTGCTCGGAGGAGTGAGGTTTAAGTATCAGCCCTACCTATCCGGAAGGTCTTTAGAGGAAGATTTAACAATTGCGATGAGCAGGTGCGATGGAATTGTCGTGACTGGCGAGGGTACTGGCATGGAAACAGATTTAGAGAAAATTAGAGCGTTTAGAACATTAATAGGTAATGATTTTCCGTTGATTGTTGGTGCTGGCTTAACTGCAGAAAATTGCTGTTCCCAACTTTCCATTGCAAATGGTGCGATAGTTGGCAGCTATTTGAAGGACAGCTATAAGGATACCGGTGATGTATGTGTTGATCATGTGAAACATTTTATGGAAGAGGTATTTAAATTAAGGGATTAAGCAATAGCAAAGAATCTAATTAATAAAATGGCCAGGGTCACCCAAAAGTACAAGTGACTAGGTAACGATCAGGTAGCCACAGCAGCTTACTATTTTAAGTGAAACTAAAGAGGTGGATGTGGATGAATATAAAAGCAGTACCTGTTTCAAAAATAGATTTTTCAAAGTATGGTACATATTACGATATGAATAATCCATCAGACAATTTGTGGAGCTCACAAGGAGATGGCTGGTCCGACATTCGAACAAAGGCCCCAATTATTAGTAGTGAAGGCAGTCTAGGAATTACTCATGGGTCGCCATTGCCATGTAAAGTTAGTAAGATGGAAAGGCATTTGCATACTCAGGAAGCTCTTTTTTGTTTAACTGACCCGATTGTTATTGCCATTGCAAATAGTGGGGAAGCTAAGCAACCGCTTGCTTCAAATATAGAAGCTGTGATTATACAGCCTGGGGAAGTAATCGTATTAAATAAGGGAATATGGCATGATGCCTGTCATGGCATTAATACATCTGTACGTTACTATTGGTTAGCAGAGGAATATGAGGGTGAACCAACAGAATGGGTCGATATAATCGGCGGCCCTATTGAATTAAATACGTAATAACATAATTTGAAGGGTACTTCATGGAGGTTTAGTAATGAAACAAGACTATTCTTTTTTTATAGGGGACGTCGCTCTTGACGAATATTATCAAGCACCAAAATGGCCAAATATAAGGGAGAAGGTCCTTGTTCAAACTTTAGAACCGCAAATGGGTGGAAGTATGGCTAATGCAGCCTGTGTATATGCTAGATTTAACGAATCTGTCTATTTTCTCTCCCTTCTCAATAGTGGAAATATTACGCAGCTGCTTTGTGAAGATTTACGAAAACAAGGAATTAACACGAATTATATTTTATACGATGATAGCCTACCCGATTCGAAATGCATTGTCATTCTAGCTGAAAACGAACACACCTTATTTATCCCAACTTTAGGAATAAATAAATTTGAAATTACTCCAGAAATCATTGATGCCATGTGTAACGCTAAGTATGTATACTCTACAATCTTAGAAATAAAACCGTTACGATGCGGTGATATGGATGCAATTGATATTATAAAAAAGATTAGAGCATCTGGTACGAAAATAGTTTATGACCTAGATGTTGCTCTTCTTGAAGAGGGAGATGAAATATTCCTCCATGAATCGGATATCGTCTTTTTCAATCAGGTTGGAATTGATAGCTATAGAAAAGATATGTCTATTGAAGAAGCAGTATCGGTATTATTAAATTATGGAACTGAAATTGTGGTAATAACTTTAGCTGAGGAAGGATGTCTTGTTTATTCAAAAGAGCAACAAATTCAGGTCAAAGGGATTTCTGTAGATATTGTTGATGTCACTGGTGCAGGTGATACCTTTTGCAGTTCCTTTATATACGGACTTAATAAATGTAATGATTTACGATTGATAGCAAGTTTTGCAAATGCTGCTGCTGCTCGTGCAGTAACAATTATGGGGGCTCGTGGGGGAGTTGCGACTGTTCAAGAGATACTGGACTTCCTGGAAGAGAGTGGTTTTGAGATTGATGAATTAAATATATTTTTATAAACTAATAGGAATCAATATTAGTAGCAGGAACCATTCAAATAATTGGATGGTTTCTGCCATTTATCAGGGACTAATTAATTGAATCATCTGAATAGGTGGTACGGCTGATATTGATAAGAAGGGATGGTATGTTAATGCAATACTCAACGTATAAAGATGAGCTTTTTGCTGAAATTAAATCTAAAAAGATGGATGAATTCTGTGAAGAGTTTGGGCTCGATGGAATGGAGGTTTTTATGGATGATGTGCTTCCCAGAGATCAAGATTTGTATAATCATAAAGAATGGATCATTCATAAACTTAGTATTTTAAACGTAAAAAGGATTCATTGCTCTTATTGGGCATATCCAACTAGTTTTCTTACAAAAAATAATTTTAATGAACTGGTAGATCGATTTGGAAGCTGTGAGAAAGTCGTTGATTATTATGGTGATCTGACGGGTCATTACATGTTTAAAAGATGGGCGCAGGAATACGAGATTGCTACCGAGTTAAAAGCACAATCTTATATTTTTCATTTGATAGATTACGCCCCAATCGATGGAAAATGGGAGTATACAATCTCGAAAGCGAACATTCGTCAGGCGATGATCTACATGATCCAGCAGTTCTTAAATTATTTAATGGATCGGAATCAACTCACTGAGGATTCACCATCAATTGAAGTGGAAAACGCTGGGTGGGGTTTAGAGCATGGTTTGCAGACCGTGGAGGATTATAAATTAATGTACAGCCAGCTTTATGATCCGTTTCAGAAGGTGAAAATTGGATGGGATATTAACCATCTGCTCCATGCATTAGGTTATGATGAGCAGAAAAAAAGTGCTCAGTTCTTTCTGCCTGACAGTGAAATTAGTGTTCAAATGGTTGAAATGCAACAGATGTATGGAAACGAGCCCAAGGTGTTAGCTGTAAAGTGGTTGGAGCATAATATTTTTGATTCGGAACTGGTTAAACGTATTGGTTGTCTACATCTTTCGGATTGTGCGTTGAAAACGAAGGAATTCTTCCGAAATGGTAAGCTAACAGGCCGTTATTATGATGAGATTATTAAACTTGACAGTTGGGACAAGCAGGAAAATTACGGGGTAGACATTGTACTTTCTTCCTATGACTCACATCTACCATTGGGGGATGGAACCTTGGAACCTGCAAGCATAAAAGCAATGATTCTCAAACTGTATGAAAAAAATCCAGATTTTGCTATCCTGCATGAATTAAAAAATAATAAAAACCAGACTGAGGTACTAACAAAGCAGCTCCTTCGTCTTAATCTAAAGGGATAGCAATGGCGTGTGTTTGTTACAATGCTATTAAGCCATCAATAACGGCTTTATTAAGGGTACCCCAGTAAAATTTTACTGGGGTACCCTTAATCTTTAATTAAAACACTTTTGTAGTCCAATCCTCACAATTCCAAATATCGGTTGCAATTTCACGATAGAAATCAGGCTCGTGGGATACCATCAAGATACTTCCGCGATATGCCTTTAAAGCACGCTTCAATTCTTCTTTTGCGTCTACATCCAAGTGGTTGGTAGGTTCGTCTAAAATTAATAAATTCGTCTCTGTGTTAATAATTTTACACAAACGAACTTTGGCTTTTTCGCCACCTGAAAGAACTTCGATTTTACTTTCAATATGTTTCGTTGTTAATCCGCATTTTGCAAGAGCAGCACGGACTTCAGCCTGATTCATACTTGGGAACTCGCTCCAGATCTCTTCAATACAAGTGTTGTAGTTGGACTGTTTAACTTCCTGTTCGAAGTAACCGATGTATTGATACTCACCACGTTCCACTTTACCCGAAATCGGATTAATCAAACCAAGGATACTTTTTAAAAGAGTAGATTTACCAATACCGTTTGCACCAACAAATGCAATTTTTTGTCCGCGTTCCATTTTCAAATTCAAAGGGCGAGAAAGTGGTTCATTGTAACCAATAACAAGCTCTTCAGCCTCGAAAATCCAACGACTAGATGCACGAGCTTCTTTGAAGTTAAACTCTGGCTTCGGCTTCTCTTTTCCCAATTCAATAACTTCCATTTTGTCGAGCTTCTTTTGACGAGACATCGCCATATTGCGAGTCGCCACACTAGCTTTGTTTCGAGCAACGAAATCTTTCAAATCAGCAATTTCTTGTTGTTGACGCTTGTATGCAGACTCTAGCTGTTGCTTCTTCATTTCGTAAATTTGTAAGAATTTATCATAGTCACCAACATAGCGATTCAATTCTTGGTTTTCCATGTGATAAATTAAATTAACAACTTTGTTTAAGAATGGAATATCATGTGAAATCAATATAAATGCATTCTCATATTCCTGTAAGTAACGCTTCAACCATTCGATATGCTGTTCATCCAAATAGTTCGTAGGCTCGTCTAGTAATAGGATTTCAGGCTTTTCTAGCAGTAGCTTAGCTAGCAACACTTTTGTACGCTGACCACCGCTAAGATCATCTACATCTCGATCGAGTCCAACATCGTCTAACCCTAGACCACGAGCAACTTCCTCAACTTTTGAATTAATTTGATAGAAATCATTACTATCTAAAGTTTCTTGTAGCTCTCCAACTTCAGCAAGCAATGCATCGATATCAGCACCTTCATCACCCATTTTTGCATAGAGTTCATTGATCTCTGACTCAGCATCAAATAGATATTGAAAAGCAGTACTTAAAGCTTCACGCATAGTAGTACCTTTTTGAAGTACAGCATGCTGATCTAGATAACCAACACGTACTTTTCGTGACCACTCCACTTTCCCTTCGTCGGGCTGCAACTTCCCTGTAACAATATTCATGAAAGTAGACTTACCTTCACCATTTGCCCCTACTAGTCCAACGTGCTCTCCTTTTAAAAGTCGGAAAGACACATCATTAAAAATTGCACGATCACCGAAACCATGACTTAAATTTTTTACGTTTAATACGCTCATTTTTTTATCCCCTTATTTAATGTCACATGTGGATATCTTACTAGATTTAGACTAGATTTTCTATCTTGAAATTATTTTTTATGCAAAATGTAATTCGATTATTGGGTTAAATTGAAGTTTGGCCTTCTTTATTAAATGAGGTTATTAAATGATATTTACTTGGGCTTATCACGTAAGAGTTTATTATACACCCAAACGAGAAGGTAAGATATGAGGTATTACCATGTGGAAATAGTTGTACAAAAATTGAAAGAATCGGTTTAGTTCTAAACCAAGATTAAAGGTATACAGTCTATAAGCAGGGCCGAGACGAAACAGTCCAGTACACTTTGTTAAAAATCAGATTCTTTATTGGAAGTAGAGAAAATCTTTTTTTAAGTTTGAATAAATCTTTAAAACAAGTGTAAACTCTGAAAGGAGGCGAAAATAAGCCAAATTCGATTCAAGGTTAAGCATATTGCTATTCATGCGATAGATGAATATATCCATTTCCATACTCATGAAAGATATCAAAAACGATTAAACGGCCTTAGCCCTATGGAATATAGAGCTAAGGCCGCTTAAATCCTTTTTATTATTCCACTGTCTACTTGACAGGGGCACTTCATAAGAAAGAGTCGGCTTTCTAATTAATTCGTTAAAATAGGGAAATATAGATCAAATTCAGATTGGTCCGAATTTGGGTTGTATCTTTTATCATAAAGTTCAAACCAAAAAGCATCCTTTTTAATACTATACCCCGATTCTACAATGGTTTTTCGTGCATGGATTATCGTATCCCCAACCTTATCTGTCGAACCTTTATGAGTAAAGACAGCATAGGTAGCTGCAGGTATGGTTAAAGCAACCATGCCTTCTGGAACCTCATTAAATTTAGAGACTTCAACTGAAGAATAATAAGTAAAATCGGTAGGACGATCTTTTGTTAATCCTATGGATTCCATTGCCTCTGGATTGACCTTTGAATGAATTTCCTCAATTCGACTGACAAAGGCTCCCCATAGTGGCCCAATTTGTTGCAACGCACTGTATGGCCCTGAAAGCTCCATACCAACGGCTTTAAATTCTTCTTTTGAAACTAGTTTGAATGTCATTGTTTCCATATAAACCTCCATAAAAGAATTATTAGTAATTCCCCTCTATATTACTGGAAGGTGCCGGGATATTTTTTGATTTTTTTTGCGATATCAAAAGGGGTCTTTAATCGGGACCCAAATTTCCACACCTATTTCATCACCATTAGGATTGCTCCATCTTTCATTATAAACCTCGATTTCAACCCCAAAATTTAATTGGAAGTTAGTAGTTGGAAGCCATGAACTGTAAATAAAGTTTGCTAGTTTAGGGATGTTTTGTGACGGTCCATAATATGGAAAGACGGCATAAGTGCCACCAGGGACAGTAGAACATATCATGCCTGGAGGAATAGGAACAGTAGGTGATTCTACTTCAAGGCAAGCGATATAGGAGAAATGAATGCCACCCCCTGTTGGACGGCCAATTCCATAGGACACCTGAGGGTCAACCCTGCCCTCTATTTGGTCCATTTGTAATAGAAATGAATCCCATAATGCAGGAATTTGATATTGAATCGTCTCATCTCGATTAGCCGAGCCGGCAATTTCTAGCTGCTGCTTCTCCAACCCTATTACGTAAAACGGATCTCTTCTAACAATGCTGTGAGTCATCCTGATTTCTTCTGATAAAACATCTTCAATCTCATGAGGACCTACAAATTCCAGGTAAGGTTTATCTATACGATACTTTCCAGGTGTAACCCCAAACAACTGCTGGAAAGCCCTTGTAAAAGATTCCTGACTTTCAAATCCATATTCATAAGCGATATCAATGATTCTTTTACTAGTTTGATTTAAATCATATGCAGCGCTAGTAAGTCTTCTTCGCCTTATATACGTTTTAACCGAACAGCCCATAACGGAGGTGAAAATTCGATGAAAATGATATAAGGAATAAGAAGCTTGTGAAGCAACTTTTTCAATAGAGATTTCATCTCGGATATTTTCCTCGATATAATTGATCGCCCGTTGAATGAAAGGAATATATGACAATGAAAAGCCACTCCTTAAGTTCTATTGTTAGGATAATATTCCAGATAAATAATGATCTAAGGTATTCCTTAGTAAATATTCCAGTGATTCCTCACCATTTGTTATTACCCATGAAACAAGAGAACCAATGTAAATATTACTGATATCTTTAGATATTGTCTCAGATGTAAAGTCGGTGGTTATCATAGATTGTTGCTGTCCGTATTGGATCACCTCTTCTGTAATGGATTGAAATAAGTTGAACATCTTTCTAAGTAATTCCTTATATTCTTCATTAATCGTAACTAAATGCATCATATTTTGAGTGAACATATGTGTGGTATGTAACACTGTTGCCATATTCACAATGGAGTTTATAAAGTTTTTTAATATATCATCTTGTTGATTCATTGTAGCTTTCATGTATATTTCAAAATTCTCCAGTTGTTTAAGATCAAATTCGTACAAAATTTGTTCTTTGGATCGGAAGTATGCAAAAAAGGTTGGCTTGCTAACACCTGCCTTTTTTACAATTTCGTCTATAGTAGTCTTTTGGTATTCCTGTATTTTAAATAGTTCCATAGCTGATGTAATAAGCATGTTCTTCGTCTTTTCCTTGTTTTGTTCTCTTCTCATGTTTTGTTCACCATCCTGCATTTTTGAAAAAATGTCACTTTACAAAGAAGCAATTCCGTTTTATATTTTGAATAATACAATAAATTTTACTAAGAGTAAAGATTTTGTGTTAGGAGGGGATTATGTGAGCAATCAGAAAGTATGGATTCTTTTATTGGTTTTGTTAAGCCGCACAATACTTTCACTATTGTCTCAAGGGATTTTTTCCTGGGGGTCAACATTTTCATCCATGCCTTTAGATTACTTAGAAGCAGGAAGATGGTGGACGGTCTACGGGACATTAATTGACATTGGATGTTTGGCGCTAATGTTATGGGTAGTGAAAAAAGAAGGAACTGATTTAAAATCTTTAGTCGGGTTTTCACAAATCAAGATAAAAACAGATTTGAAACAAGCAGGACTACTATTAATTATTGTATTACCGTTAACGGCGTTATGGGGAACTCTTGTCTCTTTTCTTATATATGGGCAATTAACTACTCCTATCCTAGCAGGACCCCTTCCGTTGTGGGGGGAGATTTATAGCGTAATCGCCTGGCCGATTGGTTGGGCAATTATGGAGCAAATGATTTACATGGGATATTGTTTACCGAAACTTGAGAAATTGTTTAGTAACAAGGTAGCTGCAATTTTCGTCGTAATGTTTTTCTGGGCATTACAGCACACCGTTTTGCCGGTCACACTCGATCTCCAATATTCTCTTTATCGTTTTTTAACAGTAATTCCAATGGTGATGCTCCCGATTTATTATTTAAGAACCCGTCGTCTTTTT
This sequence comes from Bacillus sp. S/N-304-OC-R1, assembly GCF_019749375.1. Lineage (GTDB taxonomy): Bacteria > Bacillota > Bacilli > Bacillales > Cytobacillaceae > Cytobacillus. Next base: position 43,430 of record NZ_JACWFE010000016.1, on the reverse strand, counting down.
CCTCTTATCCTTGTACATGTTTTATTTGATAGTTTTTCTGCCCTATCATTCTACTTTTTGCCTATTGATTGAAAAGGGGATGGGTTGATATGAATTACATGAGAATAGAAAATGAATCAAAATTCAATTTAGAAAGATAGAACGCTATGCAATCTGCATGGAAAGGGGAAAAATAATGCTATTAATTAAAAATGCAAACTTGCTGCTACGACTGATGTTGGAATTAAGTGTCCTAATTTCAATTGGCTACTGGGGATTTCAATATAAGAGTTCTTTCATGATTAAATTCGGTTTGGGAATCGGGGTTCCAATCCTTGTAATCATTGTATGGGGGACTTTTATTGCGCCAAATTCTGCCTATCAGCTTCCATTAACATTGAGAATAATTATGGAATTAATTGTTTTTGGTCTCGGTGGGTATGCACTATATTCATCTGGACATCAGAGTTTGTTCAAGACTTTTACCATTCTAGTTTGTATTAATATGATCTTATTACTATATTGGAAGCAATAAATGGCTCTAAAAAGCCTGTGATTCGTGAATTAACATGAATAGGGGGAGGTTATGATGCAAGTTACTTATGTAATATCATATGTACTGTAAATATTTCAAGTAGAGAAGCACCATTAATGCAGGGAGACTTATCAGTGTATAAGACGAACCAATAACTCAATTCGAGGACTAGTGTGGCCAGCCCCCAGTACATTGGGAGGTTGGCCACCTTTTATGGAAGAAGGGAAGACGTGCTTCTTCTATTTATGTTGTGCTTTTAACCATTCCATCGCCACATTAGCATGTAACGCAGCACCATATTTGAAAATATCTTCATTCTGATACATGCGAGGGTTGTGTACAGGTGGCTCTCCTTCTTTGCCAGTACCTAGAACGACGAATCCGGAAGGAACGGCTTGTGAGATGTGAGAGAAATCTTCTGATCCGCTCAATGGTCCAAGATCGGTAATATTTTCTTTTCCCATAATAGCTTCTAATGCAGGCGTAATTTCATCAATAAATGCTGCATCATTACTAGTAGTTGGTGTATGGAAATCAAAAATTTTATAATCTCCACGCCATGCTTTCGCGACATGATCAATCATTTCTGGAATTCGTTTGCACATATGATCTCTTGATTGTTGGTCATAGCTGCGCATATTTCCTTGTAAAACGGCTTTGTCAGGAATAATATTTGTCACAGTACCACCGCTCATGGCCCCAACAGAGAATGTTACATTAGCTCGTGGATCCACTTCACGAGTATATAGTAAGTTTAAGCTTGTATATAGTTGATTCATGATCATATTGGCATCAATCGTTTTATGTGGCTGTGAGCTATGCCCGCCATTTCCTTGAATCTCTACAATATACGTGTCCATGGCTTGTGTTAATGTTCCTTTGTGTACGGATAGCGTGCCAGCTTCTTGGTCAGGCATAATGTGAATCCCAAACGCTGCGTCTACTTTAGGATTTTGCAGTAATCCATCATCAATCATTAACTTAGAACCATATCCCCATTCTTCACCTGGCTGGAACATTAATTTTACAGTTCCTTGCAGTTGGTCTTCATGATCTTTTAACATTTGGGCAGCACCTAATAGCATGGCGACGTGAGAGTCATGGCCGCAAGCGTGCATTTTTCCTTGAAACTTCGATTTATATTCGGATTCATATTCTTCTTCAAGTGGGAGGGCATCCATATCGGCACGAAGGAGGATACAAGGTTCACCTTTGCCGATAGTAGCGACAACACCTGTACAATTTGTTTGTTCGCCAAATCCAGCTTTCTTATATTTCTTTGTAATCTCTTCTGGAACAACACCGCACGGCTTATTTTCAATCCCCATTTCATCTAAGCGTTGTCGGATATATTTTTGAGTGTTCGGAAGGTCGAAACCAAGTTCTGGATGTTGATGCAAGTAACGGCGATCTTTAATAATTTGTTCTTCATGCTTCTTAGATTCCTCAAAAAAATTAACCATGTTATTCCTTCCTCTCATTGGAAAATACCCTGCCTTTTAGGCAGAGTATTTGTTATTATTTTTAGATCTTTTTTTATAATCGTTGTTATACAGCTTCTTGATGTACAGGATCTAAATCTGCATCATCTGTACTAAACTTTGGTTTTGTTTTAATAGCAACGAAGAATAAGATAAATTCTACAACCGCAAGAACAATTAACATTTTTATCATTAATCCATACGTATGATTAATATTATAAATAAATCCTGTTACGATTGGAGCAATAGCCGCACCTAAAGATGTAAATAAAGATACGACTCCGTATTTTGAACTGTATTCTTTCTCACCGAAAAGGGCTGCTGTCAGATAAGCAGGTGTGACCGTAACGGCCGTTGAGCCTAATGCTGAAAATACAGTGTAAAGGATGCCTGGGATTAATAGGTTTCCTTTCATTAAGAATAGAAAACAGATGACATCGGAAGCAACGATAAACGTCAGAGTTTTAAGTAATCCTAGTTTGTCATATAATCTTCCAATTAATAGTTTCGCAACGATTACCATGGATGCAGCCAATGATAGCATTAAAGCAGCTTGTTGTGGTGGGGTACCTAGATCCGTTAAATAAGGGACTAAGTGCAGAATCATACTATTTACAACAACTCCACCTACTACAAATCCTAAGCAAAGAATCCAAAATGATACGGATTTGAATGCTTCTTTTTGTGTTAATCCTACGAGTTCTTTCTCAGATGTACTTTTTGAAGTCTCTTCTGCGCCTAGTGGCAGTAGACCTTTATCAGCTGGGCTTAATTTAATAACGAATAAAGTCAGCGGAATAATAACGACCGCAATTAAAATTCCGATCATTAAATATGCCGTTCTCCAACCATGTGCTGTAATCATCCAAGTCACAATAGGACTCATAATCATAGCACCGAAACCAGTTCCCGATAAAGCAATTCCTAAGCTTAATCCGCGTTTTGCATTAAACCAGTTTGTGATTAGAACAGATACAGGAATTAAACCACCACCTGCAAGTGCCATACCCATTGGTACTGCAAAGATAAGAAAATGAGTAAGTTCAGTGGCAAAAGAAAAGCCAATATACGCCCCAGCACCTAGAAGAGTAAAGATGGACATATATACTTTAATATTCAGCTTCTTGATTAATCTCCCCGCGATTGGAGCTACAAGCATGGCAGTTGTAGCCATAACCGTGTAATACGATGTAAACTCAGCTCGTCCAAATCCAAGCTCTTCTGTAACAGGCTTAGTAAAAAGAGAGATTAGGTTTGCGATTGGAGCATATAAAAAAGTCATAATCATAAAGCCTGCAAGTAACATCCACCAACCGTAAAAAATACCGCCTTTTTTATTCATTTCACAATCCTCCATTTTCTATTATTGTATTGATTATCTGCATCCCTCTAGAAGCGCTTATGACTCTTAATAGAGGATAGGATAATAAAATTATGACTGCATTTCAGCCAGTCCTTTGAAAAGCTCAACACCAATTTCAATGAGTTCATCACGGAAGTCGTACTCATACGTGTGTACTTGGGGATGGTTCTCCCCATTTCCAATGTAGCAATAGGACCCCTTTGTTAATTTTGTATAGTGGCCGTAGTCTTCTGAAGCACGGAAAGCTTCAGTTAGCTCAAGTAATTGCATTCCTTTTGCTTCTGCGACCTGACGGATTTTATCAGTGCTCTCTTTATGGTTTACCGTTTCAGGGAATTCGTCGTTGTAAGAAAAGCTTACGTTCAAACCAAATTCCTCTGCTTGAGCTTTAGCAAGATCTTCAAGGTTTTTTTGAAGTCGATCCATTTCATCTTCGTATAGGGCACGAATGGTTAAGAGTAAGTCTCCTTTACTCGCAGATAATCCGAAGGCTCTTTCTCCAATTGCGACCTGAACAACCGTGCAAAGGATTAGCCCTTTGTTTTTATCTGGAGAGGTAAAGTCTGAAATGGCACTAATTACGTTTGCAATGGCAAGTGAAGGATTTCTCCCATCTTCAGGCTGACTGGCATGAGCAGGGGAACCCTCCATACTAATGGTCATTCCTTTCGATGCACAATGAGCTGTTCCATCGATGACACCGACAGACTTGAAAGGCAAGCCGCTCATGTTGTGGTATCCGAAAATTTCGTCGATGCGTTCTTCCTTGATTAAATCAATACATTGTATAGCTCCATCTCCGGTTTCTTCAGCTGGCTGGAAGAGGAAAAAGATGTTTTGATCAGCTCCATTCTGATCGATTTCAAGAGCAAATCCTGCTAAAGTTGCTACGTGACCATCATGCCCACATTTATGGGCCTTACCGGCGAATTGAGAACCATGTGGGAGATTAATGCCTTCATCCATTGGAAGAGCATCATAATCTGCACGAAATGCTAGATTCTTTTTATCTTCACCGGCACGGTATGCAGCATAGAACCAAGTACCTTTGTCGATAATTTCTAGTTTTGTATTCGTTTTCAAAAAGTTGATTAGATGTTGCTTTGTCCATACTTCCTCATTGGAGAGTTCTGGATGTTGATGTAATTCATGACGTAAATGTTTGGCTAATTCAAAATTTCTACTTTCCAATGTTTTCAATCCCCTAACACTAGCTATTTCAAAACTTAATAAACTATTTTACAGCGCTTGGAAACCGACTTTTTTCACAAGTTTAATAACAAATTCGCGAACTTTTTTATATTTTATATTAAATATTGTATATTGTATATTATATTTTTAAAATTTTAATAAAAAAAACGACTCTGTCTTTTATAACAGAATCGTTGTTTCTAAATATTTCTATTTCTATAGCGGTATGATCTCGGTTTTCTCTATATTCCAATGCACTTCTTTCATATACCTCTCTAATTCAGCACAATCCACATTTCTAAAAAGTTCCATCATCTTCCTATGTTCATGATTCGTTTGCAGAAGCCTTTCCTTGTCGGAATCATCGAAGTTTTTCAGGAATTTCTTTTTTAATTGGGAGAGAAGGGTTACCAGGCTCTTGTTGGGACAGACTGAGAGATAAACATCATGAAAAGCTTCCTGCATTTTATGATACATATGGTAATTTCCTGTATCTATGGCAAGATCAATGCTCTGGATATAGAATTCCATTTCCTTTATATGCTTCTCCGTTAATAGCGGAGCAGACAGTGAAGCTGCTAATCCATCCAATGCCCCAATCATAAAATACGTTTCTTTCGCTTCGTCCTTAGAAAGTCTTTTTATCACAAAGCCTTTTCTTGGGACATTTTCTAATAGGCCTTCTGAGGAAAGCTGGATGAGCGCTTCTCTAACTGGTGTTCTGCTTACTTCTAAACTTTCACATATCGCGGTTTCATTAACCTTTTTGCCGGCAATTAAATTCCCGCTATTAATTTGCTCAACGATATAATTATATACATGGTCTTTTAACGACAAATATTCATTCATAGAAAAAACCTCAATGCGTTATTTTTGTGAAAATAATATAAACTATTAAGCTCATGTTCGAATCATTCAAAATTTATTTCAATGATAACATATTCATTTGTTATTTTGTAAAAAGATTTTTACAATAGGGGGCAAAAAAATTGTCGAATGAATATTAATGTGACAATGGTTTTTGAATAATTATTAAGAAGGGTAAAAAGATTTTTACTTTAATTCTTATATAAGGTTGGTAAACTAACAGTTTTTTAATAGCCGTAATAGAGTACTAAATCGGCAAGTTTTCTTTTATTTTTAAAAAAATAATTAACCTTTTTAAAACCTTTTTCCATCTTCTTACGAATATACAGTTGGAAGGCAGTGAGAACGTGAAACAAGAGCAACGCTGGATTAAGAAAATCAAGAAAAGTGGAAGTCATGAAGATGCCAATGAGCTGATTTCAAAATACTATCGGGAAATGTTTGCTTTTGTATACAAGCAGACGATCGATTCCGATCTTTCTCTTGATCTGACTCAGGAAATTTTTATAAGTGTTTTGAAATCAATAGGGCAGTTTGATGAAAAAAAGGCTTCTTTTCGGACTTGGCTTTACAAAATTGCATCAAATAAACTGGTGGATTACTTTCGCTCGAAAAACTATCAATATAGGAAGATCACAGAGTCATTGGAAGATTATGATTTTAAAAGTATTGAAGATTTTACTATTTCATTTGAATACAGAGAGGATGTTGAACGAATTTCGGTGATTATGAACGAATTAGAGTCAAGTTCGCAGCAAATTGTTCGCTTAAAGCTATTTGGGGAATATACGCTGCAGGAAATCGCTGAAATGGTACAAGCTCCGCTATCTACCGTAAAAACAAGGTACTATGCAGCCATCAAATTAATTAAAAAGGAAATGCAGGTGCATCAGCATGAATAAAGAAAAATTTCAAATTCCTACTCCTGACGATGAGATTATTCAAAAAGAAATTAGAACGATTATCAGTGCAGGTGTGAAGCGAAAAGAATCCTTTCCTTCTTTTTTGCTGAATTTATACAAAGAAATAGGATTCCGCTATCTATTTACGAACCCAAGAGATGGAATCTTGATTTCATTCTCTGTAATGGCGGTTCTAATCTTTTTATTTATCACGAGTGCCTATCCATCCAATATAAATGAAAATGACGTATATGGCTTTGTCTTTTTGTTTTCTCCTCTTCTATATATGGTTCTTTCACTTTATGATCTTTTCCATAAAAAGCATAGTGAAACCTTTGAAGTGGAGATGGTTTCTAAATATAACCTTTACCAAGTGTCTGCCTTTCGTATGTTCAATTTTAGCGTGATTTCCATCATCGTGAACATCATTAGTATTATCTCTCTTGTATCTCTATTCAATAATTTACATTTTTTTAGAATATTCATGATCTCAACAACAGCTCTATTCTTGTTTTCAGTTATGTTTCTAATGATATTCATGAAAGGCCACTCTGGATTTCATGCCTTTCAAGTAGGAATTGGCTGGATTGGTATCAATGTTTTCCTAAGATTATTAAACAATAAAGTTTATATACAATTTCTCATGACTGTTCCGATTTTTGTCTATGGAATTGTCCTTGCAGGAAGCATAATTTTGTATCTTTTTTATTTAAGCAGGCTGGTTCAAATGAAACCGGCGAAGGGAGTTTTTTAATATGTTGGTTGTAAAAGATGTTAGTAAACAATATGGGGATTTTACCGTCTTAAATCAAATGAATCTTGAATTTGATAAAGGAATTTATGGCCTCCTTGCTCCTAATGGTGCTGGGAAAACGACGCTAATTAAAATGCTCGTCACTCTTATTTCTCCGACAAAAGGAGAAATCCTTTATAACGGAACAAATATTGTCAATCTTGATGAAGATTACCGTGATATTCTTGGATACTTACCACAAAACTTCGGGTTTTATAAGCATTACTCACCAAAGCAGTATTTATTGTATCTTTCAGCTTTAAAAGGAATAGATAAAAAGGCCGCACTGCAAATCATTGATGATTTATTGGAGAAAGTAGCACTTGGTGATGTTGCGAATAAAAAGATGAGGAAATTTTCCGGTGGGATGATTCAGCGGGTTGGAATAGCCCAAGCTTTGTTAAATGACCCAAAGATTTTAATTTTGGATGAACCGACTGCTGGCCTTGACCCGAAAGAACGGGCTCGCTTTCGCCAGCTTTTAACTGGCCTATCTCGGGATAGACTGATTATCATTTCTACCCATATTGTTTCAGATATCGAGTCCATCGCTAATCAAGTCATTATGATAAAAAATCAGGAGCTTTTATTTAAAGACACTCCCGAATCCATTTGCGATACACTTAATGGATTCGTCTATGAAACATCCATTACGAACGTTGAATTGGACGCTTTTCGAAAGAAATACGTTCTTATTGGAGAAAAGCAAGAACGTGGAAATGTCATAGTTAGATTTGTTCATAAAGGCGAAATGAACAAGGATTGGATACCAGTTATGCCAAATTTAGAGGATGTTTTCTTATACGAATATAGAGATAATTTGCAAGTGGAAGTGTAAATGTCATGCGGATCATTTTTTTTGAATGTAAAAAAGCGCTCACCTCGCCGATCATTCTTGCGCTAATGCTTTTATTTTCCGCATGGAATGTCTTTATTATCTATGATTCTTCCGAAGTAAAAAAGGGCTTGGGAGTGGTGAATCAGCTTTCTAAGAAGTATGGGATAAAGATTACAGATAAAACTATTGAAGAACTTGAACGTGATATACAGCTAGAGCTGTCTCGTTTGAACGTAGTGACACAAAAACGGTCTGGGCAAACATTTGAAAGTGCAGCTGATTTTTTTCAGCAATTACGCTATGAAAAGCAGAATGTATATTCAAAAACGGAGCTGAAATCATTCTACGAGCTTCAATTAAAAGAAATGTATCTAAGTAAGGCAAAATCCTTGGATAGTGCCTATGCAAACATAAGCATAAAAAATAAAGGGGAATTAGAAGCAAACATATATGGTTTGAGCGGAGCAGCTGCTGAAACACTTAGAAATGAATATATGAAATTCGCTGAACGATTTGAGGAATTGAAAAAAAACGAAGAGTACAATCAGTGGTTTTTTGCCGGGAAGCCTTACGCTATGCATAGTTTATTATTTCGAACTTTGTTTAATTCGCTCTTGATTGAGGGCATGATATTAATCGTCCTTTCTACAGCCCTGATTACGAATTTCGAATTCGAAAATCGAACCCAGCTTGTTACATATACAACACGACGAGGCAGAAAGGTAATGTTTGATAAGTTAGTGGCAGCCTTATTTACTACATCCATCATTACGGTGTTTTTGTTGGTGGTGACACTTAGTGCATACTTTACTGTATTTGATTACTCTTATTTATGGAATAGTTCAATAAGCAGCGGATTTAATTGGGAGTATAACTTTCCGTACGTTTCATGGTGGGATTTTTCATTTTCAACCTATTTACTTTTGGCTATTATCGTTTCATATATTTGCATGCTTTTGTTTTCAACTTTTACTTTTAGCATATCTGTAATATTGAAAAACAGTTATTTTACTTTTATTTTGTTTGCACTTATCTTTATTGCCATATTTTTATTACCGGGCTTTATACCAGGCTCTTTAAATTTAAAATTATTCATGGGATTTAATTTGTCTACTCTTATATTAAATCCTCACCAGTGGTGGATGGGGGCAAGTGGACTAATGATGTTTAAGTATTATGAAGTAGGCACCATTGTATTATGGGCAGTCATCTTCACTATTTGTTGTTATATATCTTTGAGCAAGTTTGGAAAACAAGATATCTCGTAAGGAGACATGATATGCAGATTTTATTACTAGAAATAAAAAAAATCTTAAACTGGAAAATACTCCTCGCTGTTGCGTTCGTTAATTTGATTTTATACTATTTTTTAATTGATTTTGACATTAAGTATTTCCCTAATGGGAGATCAGCCTTGGAATCCTATAAGATTGGCGCCGAAATGGTAGAAGAGTACGGAACCAACTTGAATGAGACAGAAAAGAATGATTTTAAAAAGAAATACAAAGAAGAAGTCCAGAAAGCTGACGAATTCATTCAAGGCAGAGAGGATTTTAAGGAAGCGGGCATCCTATCATATAAGGATTTTCAAAATATAGATTTCTTCGATGAAACCCTGGGGAAATTTCGGGATAAAGTTTTTTTTGATGAAAATGTTGATTTGTTCTTGCAACTTCAAGAGCGTGAAAGAATACTAGAATTCCATGATGACAATGAATTGATTATTGAAAAAAAAATAGGCAGGGCTGACCCAATTGGGCAAAAGCATTTGGATGAGTTAAAAATGACGGGGCAAATTGATTTATACCCAGAGGTTTCTTTCTGGAACTTTCAATCTATTATTAGTAATATCGCCATTGCGGTATTAATGAGCGTGGTGCTCGTCATTTCCCCAGTTTTATTGAGTGACAGAACAAAAAATGTAGTTGACTTGCAATACCCATCAAAAATAGGGCGTACAATTTTAAGGAAGAAGTTCTTTGCTGGATTCATCTCGGCATTCATCGTGATGTCAGTGTTGTTGGCTGTTTATTTAAGCTTATATTCATTAAATAACCCTGTGATCTTTTTCGAAATCCCGATTAATTCTTTTATTGGGCAATGGCATTGGTATAATTTAACGTTCTTTCAATATATCATTCTTTCGATCATGGCCATTTACGTGTTGGGGTTTTTATTAACATTCATTTCAATGGGGATCTCAAATCTTGTCCCAAGCTTTATTGCTCTCATTGGTGTACAAGTTCCAATCATATCAGCATTGCTCATTTTTGGAATCCCTTATTTGCTCAATTTCATCATTAACATGTGGCTTCCTATATGGCTTGTTCCAACGCTTTATATCGTATTGATCATAATTGTGATCGTGTTTGTCGCATTTTTATGGAAGAGAGAAAATAAATTAGATATTGTACTGTGAGTTATAGTTCAAAGAAAAAAGAAGAGGATGTATTGTAAAATCGCAAAAAAAGAAGGCAAATAAAATAGTTGCCTTCTTTTATGCTTTTTAAACAGTCTGCAATTTATATTTTTTAACTTCTGGCGGAATTGGACACACATATTCTTCGCCGTTTCTTTGCTTTATTAATTCCGCTTTTGCTTTCTCAAGAATAGCAGGATTATGAAGGACTTCGATTGCCGTTGCCGCCATAACTTTACCCGCATGTAGCATTCCTTTATGAGCGATAGAAGTCTTACCGGTTGAAACGACCTGCCATGTATGAAGCGGAGTTCCTACTGGTTCACACGCTACTAGACATTGTGCAGTAGGAACGATCCAGCTGACATCGCCAACATCGGTTGTGCCCGGCAGTACTCCATTTGATGGAATAAATGGATCGATGACATGGGCTAAATCCTTTCCTTCAAGTTCCTTATTAACCTGTACATCACCTTTTTTATCCGCCTCAGATAAAGTTTCCCGAATAGCCTGTGCAAATTGTATTTCCTTCTCATCATACTGTGGAACGCCTAAGGAAATAAAGTTTTCATGCATGATTTCTTCCAATGTATTATTTGGCAATATATTAGCAGCAGCAGAGGCAAAGTCTATTTCTACTTGTGTCCCGGTCATCAGTGCGGCGCCTCTAGCAATATCGCAAATGCGCTGATAGATTTCTTCTGTCTGGGATACAAGTGGTGCACGAATAAAATATAAAACATCTGCTTTTTCTTGAACTACATTTGGTGAGAACCCGCCGGAATTGGTGATAGCGTAATGAACCTTTGCTTCAGGAATTATATGTTCCCTTAAATAGTTTACTCCCACATTCATTAGTTCAACGGCATCAAGCGCACTTCTTCCAAGATGCGGGCTGGCAGCTGCGTGAGCACTTTTCCCACTAAATCTATAGGAAACTTCATAACAGGCAAGAGAAGACATGGACCATACTGCATTTCGAGACCATGGGTGCCAGCATAGGGCGAAATCCACATCATCAAATAGACCCTCTCTTACCATAAATGTTTTCCCGCTGCCAATTTCTTCTCCTGGACACCCATAATAGCGAACTGTTCCTTCCAGGTTGTTTTCTTCTAGGTAATTTCGTACTGCAATCGCAGCGGCTAATGCCCCTGTACCAAGTAAATTATGCCCACAGCCATGGCCATTGCCACCAGCTTTTACAGGATTATATTCAGTAGCTCCTCCAGCTTGGCTTAAACCAGTTAATGCATCAAATTCACCTAAAACAGCAATTGTTGGTTTCCCTGTTCCGAAGCTTCCGATAAAGGCGGTTTCGATATTGCCTACACCTTTTTCAACAGTAAACCCTTCTTCTTCTAATGTTCTACATAATAAGTCTGCTGATTTGAACTCTTCGAAGCCTGTTTCTGCGAAATCCCAAATTTTGTCGCTAACAGAAATTAATTTTTCTCTTTTTTCTTCAATAATTTTTGATAGAACCTCACGATAATCCATTTCATTCACCTCTTCAAAAAAGTTAAGAGGGGAGTCCCCTGAGTCCCCTCAGCTTAAGTCTTGCTTATCTTTTAGAACGGACCATAATGAATCGCTTGAGCAATGATTAAGAAGATGACAACAATCACTACCTGAATAAGAACGTATGGTAATATCCATTTAAACCATTTCGCATAAGGGATGCCCATCATTCCTAGACCCGCAAGCAACACTCCGCCAGTTGGGATAATCAAATTGGACACCCCTGCACCCATTACAGTAGCAAATGCAGTCGTTTGTCTCGTTACACCGACTAGATCTGCCAATGGTGCCATAATAGGCATAACCAATGAGGCATGTCCGCTTCCAGATGGAACAAGGAAATGGATGAAGAAATTGACAATGGCCATTCCAACGGCTGTAACACTAGGTGGAAGACCCTTAAGTAAACCAGAAGTAGCATATAAAATCGTATCTAATAAGTTACCGTTAGTAAGTACAATAAGAATTGTACTTGCAACCCCAATAATCATGGCACCTGGAACCATTTCAGAGCATCCTTTAATAAACGCATCCGTCATTTCATTACCGGAAAGTTTACCGATGAGCCCCATAATAATGGCACCTAGTAAGAAAACCCCTGCAATTTCACTGATATACCATCCAAGACTAATAACACCATAGATAAGGGCAATAAAGCAGGCTAAAAGGACAAAAAGAGAAATCGCATGACTTTTACTTATTTTGTAATTGTTCTCAAATTGAATACTTTCGTTTTTGTTAAATTTACCATATTCAGCTAGTTCTGGATTTTTTTCGATTTTACTAACATGTCGGAAGATGTATAACACGGACAAAATATAGAATAGAACGTAAAGCGCGATACGTAAGCCAATTCCAGAGTACATAGGAAGTTCAGCAATGGATTGGGCAACACCAATTGTAAACGGATTTGTAATTCCTGAAGTAAATCCAGCACCAAGCATTCCCAGAAAAACAATCGCAAGGCCAGTTAAAGCATCAAAGCCTAATGCAATCGTCATCGGTGCGATGATTGTAATATAGATTAATGAGTCTTCAGCTGATCCGATTAGAGTCCCAAGCAATGAAAAAATCAAGACCATAACCGGAATAATCAATTTTTTCTTTGAGCCAAATTTTTGAACAGTAAATCGAATTAACGCATCAATGGATCCTGTAGCTTGCATAATTCCAAGGGCACCGCCAAATAGTAGAACAAATAGGATAATTGGACCGGCCTTAACCATTCCTTGGTGAAACGAATTAAACATTTCTAGGAGATTGACAGGCGTATTTTTCACAAATTCAAATTTTGTAGCGTCAATCATTGTTCGGCCATTTTCCTCATATCTCTCGTAGTGACCAGCTGGTACAACATAAGTTAATATAGAAATGGCCAGAATAATCAAAAACATTAGAACGTAGGCATTTAATCCACCTTTTTTCTTCTTCTTTCCTGTGTTTTCTTCTTGCTTCAATGATTGGGCAGTACTCATAGGTAACACTCCTTTATGTTATGTGTAAAAAATCAAGTCGTCTCAATCTGATTGAACCTTTTAAAATATTTGAATTTTCATCTTCCTTCCAACTGGGATTAAATTTAGAAAATACTTAAAATTGTTAACGTTTTCATTATTTTAACGTGATTTTGGGAAACTGATATTCCAAAAAGGAATACTCAATATTACTATTTTAATTTTTTTGAGTTATAGTTATATTGAAATAATTCGATAATGTACATATAATCATTTTTAATATATCTTCAGAAATAAACAAGAAAGGTTGTTATTTAGTGGAGATTAGACACCTTCAGACATTTCAAATTGTAGTTGAAGAACAAAATCTAATAAAAGCAGCTATGCGTCTTAATTACTCACAACCGACAATTACAAAACATCTGCAGCATTTAGAAGATGAGATGGGCTTACCTCTTTTTGAGAAAATAGACAATCGAAAAAAGTTATCTAAAGCTGGAGAAATTCTATATGAGCATGCCAAAAATATGCTCAATGAACTGTTTACTCTTCAAAGGAAGATGGAGGAATTTAAAGGGGAAAAACAAATCATTCGTGTCTGTGGATTAGATGAACATCATGAGCGTTTTTTTCTGCCTCAAATTGTAAATTTTCAAAAAAAGTACAAAAATGTTTTGATAGAGGTGTATTCTGTTAATAGTAGTGATGATGCACTGAAAAAGGTAATCCTTAATGAGGTGGATCTTGCGATTGTTAATGGAAGACCTTTAAACTCTGATATATCCTACCAGAGTATTGATTATGAAGGCTTGGTGCTGTTTGCTTCGAGTAAAATAGCTAATGACTCTTTTCAAACAGAAGATTACCTAGCAAAATTTCCGGTTCTATTTGATCATAGGGCTCCCTATATTAAATTTGAAATATTAAAAAAAGGAACGTATTTTCCAAATACTATATATTCTAATAGTGATGAAGTGATTAAAAATGCCGTCCTCAACTACCCGTATCTTGGAATCATCGGGACAAGCAAGATTAAAAAAGAAATCGAATCTGGAACTGTCACTGTAATAGATACGTATACTTCAAACGTTCCGGTCAAACTTATTGCACTTACGAAAACTTTGAGTAACCCCATTTTTCAAGAATTTTATTCTTCGATGAGTAAGGTCTATGGTGTATAATTTAAAAATCTTAAATATAGTTTGAAGGAGCTCAATCTAGATGATTGAGCTTTTTATATTCCTATTGGCCAGACCTCCAGTGCGCTAAAACTTTAAAATACTGAGGGCCAGGCACCAAAAATTTAGGCCTTCTACTATTCTTCTTCCCCTTCTCTTTCATCTCAGTAACAGTTTCTTTTTCACTAAGTCAATAATGGTTGTCATAAAATCTAAATCTATTTGTATAAATGATAATACTAATGCCAATTTTTCATTATTATTTGTCTTTATAGCAATTTGTATTTTCTTGTATAAGAAAAACAACAAAAATAAATTTGAAAGGAGAAGGGATGAAAGGGAACCTTAGCCAGATATCTAAAAAAGCACGAAAAATTTTCAATCGAGATGAACCGAACATGAAGATTATTATTTCACTTCTACTACTTGGTTCTATCATGTCAATCGTATTAACGATTGGCCTCGGGCCCATTTCCATACACCCGTCAATAGTAGCAAAAATCTTAATTAGTAAACTACCGTTTTTAACCGATCTCATTGTTCATGATTGGACTCAACTAGATGAAAACATCGTCTTAGGGTTACGTCTGCCTAGAGTGTTATTAGGTATGATCGTTGGGGCATCGTTGGCTGTGACCGGTGTGATAATGCAGGCTCTAGTACGAAATCATTTAGCAGATCCCTTTATTTTAGGAGTGTCTTCTGGAGCATCTGCAACGGCGACATTAGGTATGCTATTCGGCGTATTCTCCTTTCTAGGGACATATGCTCTTTCTTTAAGCGCATTTATTGGATCAGCCGCAACTATCATGATTGTCTATGGCATTTCAAGAGTAAAAGGCAGAATTAATATTACTCAGCTATTACTTTCAGGTGTTGTTATTGCCATGATCATGGATGCTGTTACGAATATTATCACTTTAAGTGCACCAAATGCATTAGGATTGCATAATGCTGCCTTTTGGATGGCCGGCAGTTTGGCTGGAGCCAAATGGGGGTATTTAAAACTTCCTTTTGTTGTAATCATTGTCTGCATGATTGTTTTAATGATTCATTATCGTGCTCTAAATATCTTACTCTTGGGTGATGAAACAGCTGGCACATTAGGTATTAATGTGAAACGCATACAAAAAATGCTTGTGCTTGTTGCCTCGCTTTTAGCAGGTGTGACGATAGCTGTAAGTGGTTCAATTGGATTTATTGGGTTAATGATTCCACACATGACTAGATTATTGGTTGGTTCAGATCATAAGAGAGTACTTCCAGTAAGCGGGTTGTTAGGGGGAATATTAGTAGTATGGACGGATGTGGCAGCTCGGATGGTAATAGCACCAGAAGAGTTGCCAATAGGAATATTAACAGCTTTACTCGGTGGGCCAATCTTTATTTGGTTATTAAAGAAAAGTTCAAGCATATAATGGGGGGAGCTTGTGAGACTACAGGTAGAGAATTTAAGTTTCTCATATGATGAGATTAATATTATTGAAGATGTGTTCCTTGATGTTGCAAAAGGGGAGTTTGTTGGATTAATAGGACCAAATGGCAGCGGTAAATCTACAATACTAAAAAATATTTATCGTGCTCTAATGCCAGACAATGGGGCTGTTATCTTAGACGGAGAAGATTTATACAAAATGAATATAAAAAAATTGGCTACCAAGATAGGCGTAGTTGGACAAGAGAACTTTCTTCCGTTTGATTTTAAGGTAGAAGAAATTGTTGCCATGGGACGCAGCCCGCATAAAAAGCTTTTTGATCGAGATACGAAAGAGGATAAAGAAATAATAGATAAATCTCTCATGCAAACGGGTATGGGAACCATGGCACAAAGAAATTATATTCATCTATCTGGCGGGGAAAAGCAACGGGTTTTAATAGCTAGGGTTTTAGCTCAACAAACTGATTTCATTTTATTGGATGAACCTACTAATCATTTAGATATTCAATATCAATTGCAAATGTTTGATTTAGTGAAAGGACTAGAGGCAACGGTATTAGCAGCTATACATGACTTGAATATTGCTGCTTTGTACTGCGATAAAATCTTTGTTATTAAAGAAGGACGTATATTTAGAGCGGGAACACCAGAGGAAATATTGACGTCGGCCATGATTTATGAGGTGTACGGAATTAAAGCAGATGTCATTATTCATCCAGTAACGAAGAAAGTATCGATTACATATTTGCCTGAGAGTTTGAAAATATGAAGGTGTATGTCTTAAAGAAGTTCTTATGTTATTAGCAACAATTTAACCGTGATCAATCAACATTTAAAGAAGGGAATATTGATATGGGAAAAATTAGGAAAGTAGCATTATTATGTGTGTGGATGCTAGTGGTTATGCTAGTTGGATGCAGTCCAACTTCAAGTAAAACAACAACCAGTGGATTGGAAGAAGAACAGGCTATAAATTACGAAGAATTATCACTTGATAACTATGGAAGAAAAGTAGTTTTCAATCAAAAGCCAAAAAAAGTATTAACATTTGGACCTAATTGTACAGAGTTATTTATAGCATTAGGTCTTTCCGATTATATAATTGGCAATAGCCTCGATAATCATAGTAGAGGGGCATTACCTGAATATAAAGAAGACTATGCAAGGATTCCGGAATTAACGTATGGCTCTGCCACTAGAGAGGCTGTTATTACGAGTGGTGCTGATTTTATCTACGGAATTGATTGGCAATTTGGCGGGGATGGCTTAGATGTTAAGGAACTAGAAAGCTTTGGAATTACCTCTTATATTAATAGCGCTTCAACGTTAGATGAAATCTTTCAAGAAATACTTGATATCGGCAAGATATTCCAAATTGAGGAAGTAGCAGCAGCTTATGTGGTTGATCAAAAAGCACGAATTGCGAAGATTCAAGAGGAAATTTCAGGCCAAGATGCAGTAAAAGTATTAATATACGATAGTGGTGGAGATGGAGTTTTCACAGCAGGTGGAACGAACTTTGAAACATTATTACTTGAATACGCCGGGGGAAAGAATATTTTTGACGATATCGTTGATAAACAATGGATAACTGTAAGCTATGAAGAAGTATTAGCAAGAAAGCCAGATGTAATCGTAATTCACGATTATGATTCCCCATCATTAGAACAAAAAATAAAAGACATCAAAAATGATCCAGCTCTCTCTCAACTAGAATGCGTTAAAAATGATCAATTCATCTCCATCCCTTTAGAAAGTGTATTACCCGGTAATAGAATGGCCCATACAATAGAATCATTAGCGAATGGCCTGAAGGACGGTTCTCTTGCTTCTTTAAACAAGAAATAAAAACATAAGGGAAGCCGATATTTTACAAAGAAGGCGTGTCGAAGCAGGAAATAAAGAGATTGATCATATGTTGACAATAAAATCCCCCTAAAATACAAGGGGGATTTACAATATTAGAAAAAACATCCAAATGGTCTTATTGGTGGGCAACAAGGATTATAAGGCACTCCACATATTATATGCTGTTCATTACATAGGTTTACTACAGATTCAGTATGAGGGAAATAGTGCTTATGAGTAATCATCTGCCTGTTAACGGTAGTGTTATGAGAAGGGTGAATATGTGAAACTTCAGTATTGAATAGATTTGTACTAACAAATTGTTTGGTTGGTGAAATTAATCCTGGATCGTATTGCGTAGGAAATGCTTGTGGTGGGCAATATTGTGGAGCACATTGTTGACCCCAGTATTGATTATACATATAATCTCCTCCATTTCTATATTTCTAAAATAGCTTATGATGGGGCATAAACATTTGTCCTAGTGCAAACACCTAATTAACAAGATATTTTTTTTGAACATGGCGTTTTAGCTACATTTTCTTTTGCAGTTGTTATCACGGTATCATTTAATCAAATTTTAATGTTCTTATTAGGTTTATCTCATTTTAGGCATCTATTATTATAAACAAGCAACAAGACAACAACTTATGAGAAGACATTAAAAATGTGGGAGGCTGGTTACTTTGTTAACTAATATTAATATAGAAAAAACTTTATTTAGAAATCAATTCAATGAAAGATATCAGTTTGTATTAAGTTATAATGGAAATGATTTTAGAGGTCTTTATCGTAATGGAGAGATTACCTGGTTTAATCCTCAGCCTTTAAATTACCTTAATGAATTACATTTAGACAAAGTCGAATCTAAAGTGCATAAAAAAATGAAAAACACGTTGCATTAAATCATATTTAGAAGGCGAAAAACAATGATGCCGGTCCCCCAGTAGGGTAATACTTTAATTTGCTAGGGGACTGGGAGCTTTTCTGGCACCTTTTTTAGGTTCTTCACTGTTATTTATTTTTTAACCAAATCGGGATTCTAATAAAAGAGCTTAGTATCAGAATCATGATGACTAGTACGGCAGCGGATTTATCTGCTATTTCTCTTGCATCCTCAACAAGTGCTTCAGATTGAACATACCATAAGTGAACAGGTAATGTTCCTCCTTGTGAAAATAGGTTAAGATCCCACATTTCTCCTGATGAACTTGTACCACCAACGAGAAGGATAACAGCTGATTCACCAAAAGCTCTACACGAAGCAAGGCTAATCCCTGTTAGTATTCCGGATATCGCAGCTGGAATGACAACTTTGATGATTGTGGCTGATTTAGTTGCACCTAATGCGTAGGAGGCTTCTCTTAATTCATCTGGCACCGCTTGAATAGCTTCTTCCGTAACACGAGTGAGGATTGGAAGATTTAATAATGAGAGTGCCACAGCCGCTCCAATAATAGTTAATCCAATTTGAAAGACATCGACAAAAAGTACATAACCAAAAAGGCCAAAAACAATAGAAGGAACGGAAGCTAATCCTTCAACGCATGTTCTGATGAATTCTGTTAATCGATTATCCGGTGCGTATTCAGCTAAATAAATCCCAGAACCAATTCCTATTGGGATGGAAATGACCATGGCTATAATTAATACATATAATGAATTGAATAGAAAGGGGCCAATGCCACCACCTGATTCGATTTCACTAGGAAGGCCAATAAGGAAACTTAAAGAAATTCCAGAAAGGCCTTTGGATAATATACGAAATAATAGCAGTCCAATAACAGCTAGTACTAAACACACAATTGTCCAAAGAAGAATTGTAAAAAATTTATTTAGTATAATGTTTTTTGTTTGTTTTCTCTTAGAATATTTAAATGTAAGCTCGCTCATCACTTAAACCCCACTTGTTCTAATTCTTCTAATTAGTAAGATCATGAACATTGATATCATTAAAAGTAAAAAAGCCATCATATAAAGGGCATAGTTCCAAGTAGATTCATATTGAACGTCCAAAATTTGCATAACGATATTACTAGTTAGCACTGAAGTAGGGGTTAATAGATCAGACGGTAATTGCGCAGTATTTCCGATCACCATGACAACAGCCATTGTTTCGCCCAAGGCACGAGCCATACCTAGTATAATAGCTGTTAAAATACCAGGTTTTGCTGCTGGTAAAATAATCTTAAAAACTGTTTGCAGACGTGTGCTGCCAAGGGCATAGCTTGCTTCCCTTAACTGAGAGGGCACTGCAGATAATGCATCATCACTAATTCGTGTTATTGTTGGCAAAACCATTAAGGTTAGTACAAGAGAAGCGGCTAGAATGCCATCACCCATAATAGAACCAGTCAAATCTCTTAATATAGGAATAAGAATCGTTAATCCTAAATAACCGTAAATAATTGAAGGAATTCCCACTAACAGATCAAGTACTGGCCTCAAAATGCGCTTGAACCATTCGGGGGCTATTTCAACGATAAAAATAGCCATGGTAAGTGAAAGTGGTACAGCGAATAACATAGTTAACACAGTAAGGATAATCGTACCGATAATAAAAATGGCTGCACCAAATTTTTCTTCATATGGTTCCCATACTGTAGAAAAAAAGAATTCTGTGATCGAGACATCTTTAAATACAAGCAACCCAGTTTTTCCAATAAAGATAATGATCGCTAATAGGACAACGCCTAAAAGTAAAGCACTAATTAAACAGACACATTTAAACAAAAAACTATATTTTCTTTTGGATTGATGATTGATTTGATTTCTTAATTGAAACGGGCGACTTTGAAGTTCATGTTCTATTTTCGCCATAAATCCTCCTATAATTAAGTCAATGCCAGCCTGTAATAAGGGCTGGCATTGTTATTCTTATTTCATTTGGCTAATAGAAATAAATTTTAGTGTTTTTACAGAACCGTTTTGGAACTTACTAGATTGCATAAACTTGATAAATTCAGCATCTGCCCCTTTAGGTTCACCTTTTGTTAATAAGTAACCATATCCCCAAACAGGATATTTGCCTTTAATAACATTATCAATCGTAGCGGGTACACCGTTATAGCTAATAGACTTTACATTTCCTTTTACGTAAGCCAAGTCAACGTAACCGATAGCATTCGGATTTGATTCGACAGCAGATAGCATTTCACCGCTTTTTCCTACTTCTTTATAATTCCCTTTTGTCATAAAACTAGAATTATTTAGAGCTTTCATTTGGTAGTTAACACGTGTTCCTGATCCGTGTTTGCGATTAACAACAACTATTTCTGCGTCTTTTCCGCCAACTTCCTTCCAGTTTTTGATTTTTCCGCCATAAATATCTTGAAGCTGTTTAGCTGTTAAATTTTGTACAGTGTTTGATTTATGGACAATCGTAGCGAACGGTATGACGGCAATTTTATGTGCTTTTAATTCGGTAAAAGCATCAAACCCTGCCACAGCAGTAGTTGCATCCCAATCACTCGCTCCTATTGTAGCGGAGCCTTTCATGACGGATTGTGGCCCAGCGATCGAAGACGATCCGGATACAGAAATAGAAACTTTAGGATTTGCTTTTTTAAATTCTTTTGCTGCTTGCTGTGTAAGAGGAAGCAGCGCAGTTGAACCAGCAATGACAATTTTTCCTGATACTTTGGAAGCGGCGTCTGCTTTAGTTGTTAGACCTCCTAGTGATAAGCCTACTGTCGCAACAATTGCCATCGTCGCGATCGAAAATCGTTTAATCAAGTTCATTATATTCGCTCCTTTATTTTGTTAATGGTTCAAAGCTTCCGTTACTTAATACCATGATTTTTTCTCCATTCTCGCCTGGAGTTGTAACTGCAATGGATTTGCCGTCATTAGAAACAGAGAATGAAGTTAATACTAATTTTGTTTGCGCAATCTCTATTAATTTTTTGCTAGCCACATCTACTTCGCTAATCATAAACATTCCATTGCTTTCTGCTGTTAAAATCATAATCTTGCCTTGAGCTGTAACAACTGATGAAATGATATCTTTATTAGACACAAGGGAAGTTGATTGATTTTTAGAATCCACTTGATAAAGAATGGGAAGTTTATTTCCTTCGATATCATAGCTTGTAAAAATAATATTTCCGTTTTTCAAAAATGAAGGGAACACCTTATTATCTTTTGAATTCGTGATTTGGATTGGCTTAATCTCAGAGTCTTCTAAAGGAAGAACATATAATTGAGCTTCTGTATCAGTTAAATCAATTCCATCAACATCAGTGTTTTTATCATCGGAATATTTTGTTGTCCCTTCTTTTCCAACTGAATAAAGTAGTTTCTTACCATCAGGGGATAATCTTAAGTCTGATTTATAAGCAAATGAATCCTGGTACACTTTTGAAATAGAACCATCATGAATATTAATAGAAGAAATCTTGTCACTTTTGTCTCCGTGTATAAAGAAGATTTTCGTTCCATCAGGTGACCAGACGAACTCAAATTTAGCGGCATCGTCTTCTTCATTTAATACATTAACTTTATATGTTGATAAATCGATAAGGGAAACGAAGCCTGATTCATCTGAAAAAACCGCTCGTTCGCCATTTGGTGAGACAGTAATCTCCGCGATCCCAAGCTTTTTCAATATATTCTTAGCCTTTGTGCTAATCAGATATGTACTACTATCAGTTTCCGTTTCATTCGTCACCATTAAAGTAGAAGAATTAATCCATTGTGGATTGTAGGTATCACCACCTAATAGACCCTGAGTAGAAACGAAAATTCCGCTAGATAAAGTTAGTAAATCTCCGTCAAATGCTGTTACAAGATCCTTTAAGTCTGCATAGATCGTTCCGTTTACATTAATAGGGAGAGTATTTCCTTTGATAGATTTTCCATTTTTAATAATCGTATTTTGGTCAAGTTTAAAAGTGACGTTTTGATTTTTCTTCGATAAAATTACTTGATTGTTTTGATCTAATTTTATAGAAAGAGAAAAAGCTTTTGCTAGATCACGAACAGAGTATAATTCTTTTCCATTCCATTTCATTTTATCCACTTTCGATAATTCACCATTGATATTCAATTTTGCTGTTTCAAATTTAATTAATCCATTCGTTGAAATAAAGAGGTTTTTGCCAATGAATAGATCTCCTCCTAAAGCTTGAATAAATGGTTTTGGATCTACATATACACTTTTTCCTACAAGCTTAGTTGGAACAGACAGTGTAACTTTTTTATTATTAGTAACCGCAATGTTTGAATCAGCTTTTAAAATTATAGAAATGCGCTGCTTTCCATTTTCTTTCGTAAAAATATAGCTTTTAGTCTTTTGGTCATATGTAGCTTTTGCAGAAAAGAAGTGTGCTAATGTCGTAGCAGAATAAAGTTTTTTCTTATTTAAAACGATAAATTCAATCATTTTTTCTTGCCCATTAACAAGTGTTTTTTCTTTTAGTACGATTTGCTTTTGCTGTACTGCTGCAGCGCTAACTTCATTTGTTGTAACTGGAATGGATACACTGCCAACGAGTACTGTTGAAGCAATAATCATACTTGAAAAATGACGCTTCATTTTCTTTCCTCCATCTCTAGTATTAAAGTAATTTACTAAACAATTAAAAAAAATGAATTGAATTCAAGATCTATGTTCCACCACCTTCAAATGCCGTTAATTTGATTTTTATTATAGGTAACATTTGTTAATTTAGTTAATTAGTAGAGTAAATTTTGTGAATTGTTTGTATTAATTGTGTAAAAAATTGGATTTAGAACGAGTTCTGCCAAATCTTGCAAATCTGTGACTTTTTATTGAAAAGGAAGGAGTTTTGTGAAAATTATAGAAACCTCTTTATTAGCATATTTCTATCTAATGGGGATAGAATTAATTGCTCTAAAGTCATGGGGGAAGCAGGTGTAGTGGAATTGAAAGATTTTATCGCATTTGATTTTGAAACAGCGAATCGTTTCAGGCATAGTATTTGTTCGGTTGGAATGGTTTTTGTAGAGAATGGAAGAATTGTAGATTCTATATATGAATTAATTAATCCCGAAGAGGAATTTGATGCGTTTAATATTCGCATTCATGGAATTACCGATAGGGATGTACAAAACGCAATGACGTTTGATCACTTTTATCAAAAGATTAAGAATAAAATTGGAAATAAATTAATGGTAGCTCATAATCTATCATTTGATGGTTATGCCTTACGTGATAATTTAGCTCGATATAAAGTAACCCCTAGTTATAATCAATTTCTTTGTACATATCAATTATCAAGAAAAATCATCCCTGGCTTATCAACCTATCAGCTTAAGGCACTATGTCAGCATTTTGGGATTAATTTAGCGAATCATCACCATGCTTTAGATGATGCTGAAGCTTGTGCTCGAATCATGTTAAAACTAATTGATAACTATGACATTACAGATTTTGATGTTCTGTATTTTAAAACACGAATTAAGCCTGGGGAATTTTTTGAAGGACAATATCGTTCATCTTTAGTAAAATAATTCCATGGATAAGCACCTAGTGTTATTAGTAAAAGAAACTTGGGAAAACACAATATTCATAGGAAGGAATGTATAATATGAATAAAGAACAATTAATGGAAAGTGCACGTGGGATGAAGGAAAGGGCTTATGTCCCTTATTCGAAATTTCCAGTGGGAGTAGCATTATTACTAAAAGATGGCACTGTTATTAATGGAGTAAACGTGGAAAATGTTTCATTAGGTGCAACAAATTGTGCAGAGAGAACGGCTATTTTCACCGCAGTATCAAATGGATATAAAAAAGGAGATTTCCAAGCTATAGCTGTAGCAGGTGATACCGTAGATTTCCTTCCGCCTTGTAGTATTTGCAGACAGGTTCTGGCAGAATTCTGTTTACCAGACATGCCAGTTTATTTGACTAATGAGAAGAAAGAGATATTAGAATTGACTTTAAAGGATTTATTACCTTTTGCTTTCACAGATTTAGATATGTAATGTCTTCTTTTAATAGAAGAAGTATCAATTAGGGAAAAACAGGAACGATTGGTTCTCACCTTTTCCCTAATTGTAGTGGTGTTAAGAATTATATAAAAAGTGGCTAGTCGATAAAATTCATTTAAACCTAGGAACCGTTATCCAGTTCTCTTTATAGTTTTTCATTTATCTCTTATATAACTTACTGCCTCATTTTTGAGTATTCCTTAACACGGTGATAAATCCGTCAAGTATTTGGTGACTAATGTTGAAGCCTTTATTTTGATAGAATGTCAGTGCATGATCGTTCCCGTTTGAAACATAAATAAACAAATCAGTAATGGACTTAAAGGAATGTAGCCACTCTATAGACATATTGAATAAAGCAGAACCGATCCCCATATTACGATATCCCTCTTTAATATAAAACTGAGAAAGACACCCAACATCGTCATTTTTTACAGAATCCATATCAAAAAAGGTAGCAAATTCATTTGAATATACTTCCTTTGGAGAAATATTGCTGTACACATACCCTACAATTTCATGTCCATCCTTAGCTATAACGATATAATTATTTTTTGCGTTCTTGAAAGAAGGAATGAGTCTAGTTTCAAAACTCATGTTATCGAACAGCTCTGGACGAATAAATGATTTAGATTTTTGATAGGTCATTAATTCATTGCATAAATCCTTAATACAAAAAATGCGATCATCAGAAATAACTTCATATGTAATACTCATCATAATCACCCTTTCTTAAAAAATGAAAAATATGGTTATTTAACCAGATTTGAAATGATTATATCAGTTACAATGATATTAACAAGTATGCAATATTTTCTGTTTAGGGAAGGAAAAACTGAGTATTGGAGTGATTGAATGAATGAACAAAAATGGTATAAAAATCGATATGATGACTGCCCCTTAACATATGCTTTAAACATGATCGGTGGAAAGTGGAGATTACCGATTATTTGGGCGTTAAGCAAAAATGGAACGATGAGATATAACGAATTAAAGCGCAGTATTGACGGAATTACTAATATGATGCTTACCCAGTCACTAAAGGAATTGGAATTAGATGGTATAATCAATCGTGAGCAATTTATGGAAATTCCACCTAGAGTAGAGTATTCCTTGACGGATCATGGTGAAGATTTGATACCATCACTTAAAACCCTTGCGAACTGGGGAAAAAATATGAAAAATCGTGAAACAATTGAAGTGAATAATAAATAATTAGTATCGATTCGCATTCAGACATAAATAAGTGGGATTTTTTGTATGCTTGCATATGAAGCTATTATTGGGATTGGCAATGAATTACTCTCAAAAGTAGGGAAAAAGTTTGTGATTCCAGCAAAAATAATTGGAAAGTCGCTGATATAATCTAGAAGTAGCCGATATAATCTGGAAGTAGCCGATATAATCAGAAAGTCGCCGATATAATAGGAACGTCGCTGATATAATTAGAAAGTCGCTGATAAATTCGGAAAGTCGCTGATATAATAGGAAAGCCGCCGATATATCGAGAAAGCCGCCGATATAATCGGAAAAGCGCCGATATAATCAGAAAGTCGCTGATAAATCCGGAAATTTCTGATACAAAAGCAATGGGCAAGGGTAAATGGATAGGAGAAAAACTTAGAACACCCAATTTAGTATGCTTGTTCGAGAAAATAGAAAGGAATTTGTTAAGAATGGCTTAAAAGAGAGTCTAGTACCTCATGCCTAATATTACACAAAACCCTCGATAACTCATATGGGAGTCAACGAGGGTTAGGAAGTCTGTATAATCGCTTGATCATTTAATAGCTTATAGAGTTAAGCCACCATCTACAAGTGCAATGGAACCGGTCATATAGCTTGCTTTGTCAGATGCTAAGAAAACAACCATTTCAGCAAGCTCGTTTGGATCAGCATAACGGCCCATTCTCATATTTGAAACCTCATCTGGGAAGTAACCACCTTTTTCAAACTGTTCAGTGACACTAGCTGTTAACGCTGTTTGAACACCGCCTGGGCAAAGGGCATTAATACGAATTCCTTTTTTCGCATATTCTAATGCAGCACCCTTAGTTAAACCAATAACGGCATGTTTACTTGCGGAATATACAGCTACACTATGTTCAGGACGAATTCCTGCAGTTGAAGCAGTGTTAATGATTGAACCGCTTCCTTGGTTCTCCATCACTTTTAACACATATTTCAATCCAAGGAAGACACCTTTCACATTGATGTCCATAATACGTTCATATTCGGATTCTTCAACCGTTGTGAATGGAGCGAACTTTTGGATAATACCTGCATTATTAAAGAAAATATCAATACGTCCATATGTTTCGACGGCTGTATTCACATAGTTTTGCACATCTTCACTTTTCGATACATCGGCTTGAACGAAGATTCCTTCTCCGCCGTGTTCTTTCACAAGCTTTAATGTTTCTTCACCTGTTTCTTTATTAAAATCTACTAAGACAACAGTTGCTCCGTTACTAGCAAGTTTCAAACTGCTTGCTCTTCCAATGCCACTTCCTGCACCAGTGATAACGGCAATTTTATTTGCTAATTCCATGTCCATTTCCCCTTTGTTTAAGATTTCTTACATTAACTATTTTATTGCTGATTAAGAATGAATTATTGTAGTATCTTACGGATAATAGTATTTTTTTAATGTAAAAATAAACAATGAAACCGATTGTAAAAACGGATGGAGTAGATGAAACAGATGGAGATATCAACAGAGGATCTACAATATATTTGCCAGCTAATTTCGGAAGTTCATGGAATACCTGTTTTTTATGTCAATGGATTTGGCGAGTTCGAATACGAGTTTTCAAGAAGTGAGCTACGGAGTAATCCCTATTATATCCCGTTCAAGGAGCAGATAAGTGTATATACTTATGAAGATGATCCAATAGAGTTTCCGATCTTTTTTTCAAATTCAAATTTAAACTTTTTCTTTGTTAATCTTAAAAAATCGAGCCATTTTTTAGGTGCGATTATTGTAGGGCCTGTCCTCGAATCCGAAATATCCGATGAAAATATTACCAAGGTAATGGAAGCTTTTAAAGGAAACGTCAATAAAATAAATCTCATTGAATACTATCAAGCCGTAGCGATTATTGATAATCAAAAACTCTTAGAGATTAGTCTATTAGTGTATTATTTAATTTACCATAAAACATTAGATCAAACGTATGTCATAGAAAACAATAAAGGGTTAGACCTCGAAATAATTGAATCAGAAAAGCTGGAACTTGAGCTTTCAAAAGGGAGAAGGAATTTTATTTTTCATTCCAATCTTTCCTATGAACGAGTTCTGCTTGATTATGTCAAAAACGGCCGTACCGATAAATTAATGGAAATATTCGATTACTCAATTGTGGGTGAGGCAGAATTAGGATTATTGTCGAGACGGAATCGCTTGAGAAGTGAAAAAAACTTAATGATAACGGGAATTGCCCTTGTTTGCAGAGCTGCTATTGAAGGCGGATTAAACGAAGAAACGGCCTTTACGCTAAGTGATTTCTACATTCAACAGATCGAGGAATTAGGGAGCTTAAAAGCAATATTGAAATTAACGGAAGAAGCCATAAGTGATTATACCCATCGTGTACACCAATTAAATAATGAAAAATATTCTTCACCGATAACTGCCTGTATACATTATATTTACAACCATCTATATGGCGACATTACACTTGAACAACTTGCTGAGCTATGTCGATTAAGTCCTAATTACTTGTCATTCCTTTTTAAAAAAGAAGTCGGTATTCCTGTAAGTGAATATATTCAACGGCAACGAGTAGACGAAGCAAAAAAGTTGTTGGCACTAACAAATTATCCGATTTCAGACATCAGTACGTGGCTAAACTTCAACGATCAAAGTTATTTTATAAAAGTCTTTAAAAAATACACAAGCTTAACTCCTAAGCAGTTTAGAAATGATCATTCTTCTGAAAATACATCGACATAATTGAAGGAAATATGAATTTAACATTTTTAATCACGTCTTGAACTAAAATGTTTATGATTAGCTCTTAACAAGGCAAGCAAAATTAGATCTTTTAAACAAATCTGGGGTGTATCAAAAGTCAATTTATCAGAGATACACCCAGAGTTTCCTAAAACTAATCATTTCGAGTGGTTAGTCGCGCATTGCCCCAGCTTCACGGGAAGTCATTGCACCTTGTCCTTTGCTAACATCTTTTCTAATTTCTTGTTTTACTTTTTGTGCATCCGTTCCAGAAAATCCAATCCCATAGGGGAACCAGTACCTACGTTTTTTTTTAGCCTGTTGATTCGGTTGCATAGGAGTCCTCCTTAATAGATTGTGTAACATTTATATTATTTACAAATACAGCTTCTAAATCCCGAGGATTTGTGCTTTCATTTATGTTGCAGAATATGGAGCTTGCCCCCAGAAACGTTCGGGTTTTTGAGTAATTATTGAAAATTGAAGTGTGTTTTATGCTCCCTCGGACTAATGCTCCGGGGATTTTTTGATCCCCGGGGTCAAACTTTTACGCGGAAATTAATGAACATAGTCTTATCAATTAGTTTTGCGTAAAAGTCATTTTTGCGGAAAATGATTGAATTTCGAAGAAAGCCACTTACTCCAGCAGCAATCCAGTTTATAAATAAGCTCTTTAACATTTACTATTTTATATATTTTACACACATTTTCCGTTCGGGTTATTACCTTTTTTTAAAAAAGAGGTAAGTATTGTAACCTTTTCCTAGAAATTATTCGTCTAAAACTGTATAAGGATTTCACGACAAAAGAGGGAGAAAGCTTTATGATTCCATCTAAAATTAGCTAGATCCCCCATGGGTGTAACAAGTTATTTATTGGATGGCGATATTTTATCTTTTACATATGGGAGGAACTTTATTTGAAGAAACATACTTTGATTCTAATGTTTTTCTTACTTGGTAGTTTACTTATTGGTTGTAGTACAAAAACGAATACGGAAATTAAAAAAGAGGTATCAGAGAAAAAGGTAGTAAATAAAGAGATACCAAAGAAAGAGGTTGAAATTGTCATTAAGGCACAAAAAGGAACACCTGAATGGACTTTTGAAAACTTGGTGAAAGCAGTTGAGGAAAATAATCAAACAGATTTTATGAAATTCCAAAATATGAAAAACGAAGTGTTTTTTAAGGAACAACAAAGATGGATCGACGAGGTCATTTACAAAAAAGATCACGGTTTTAAAATTTCCATTTCATTCAACAGTTTTCAACAAGAAAATGATTCCAAGGGAACAGTGGTATTCTCCGTACAAATGGACGATCAAATAAACGGAAGTAAAACGAATGCTGTTACATATGAATGTATCAAAGATGGCGATGCTTGGCTGCTCAATGATGTACCGTTTAAAACAATATCAGATAAGTCCAACAACATTACTGTTTACTATACAGGAAATCAAACGGAAGCTGCCGAGACAATGCTTACTGATGCAAAAGATATCGTTGTTTTTTATTCTGATAATTTCCACTGGAAACCAAACCCGATCTCGATAAAGATTTATTCCTCAGATGATGAGGCATCGGCCACAGTGCCATTTATGCAGCTTTCAGGTTGGAATGAAACGGGAGAATCATTAAAAATTTCAACCGAGCAACAGCCTATTTCTTCTGTTTTTTCCATATTAGCACATGAACTTACACACAAGATGTTAAGTGATCTTTCAAATGATAACGCTTCTTTGTACCTTCAAGAGGGATTTGCTACTTATTTACAAAATAGAGTACAACGGGATAAGGCTGGAGCGATTCATTTCGATCAAACGGTAGTGGAGGAAAAAGCGAAGAAAGCGATTGAAATATCAAAAAGTGTATTATCAATCGAAGAACTTGGAAAAATTGACTATTTAGATGTAGAAGCTGCGTTTTCTTTATATCGTGATGGGTCTCTCATTTCAAATTATCTTGTCTTAACCTATGGATTAGATAAATATTTAGAGATGTTAAACTACCTTTCGAAATTTGATTATATTGATAAAAGGTCTGAACATAAGTTAGATATACTTAATAAAAGAACAGTGGAAGCACTAGAAAAGATTTATGGATCAACCAAGGAACTTTCCGCTGCCTATAAGGATTTTTATTTAAAATAAAGTACTCGAGGTCAGCCCCAGATTTGGCTGACCTCAATTGTTTTGTAATAATCTTATAATGGCCCGGTGGCAAGTCGATGTATGTGTCAACTTCTAATGATTTATCCCATCTAAATCTTGGCTTCCAACTACCGATAGTCGAGCACGCAACGGTAACGCCTATGGAGGATGACTTTCCTCTCACCCCAGGGTTACTAAATCCCCAAGAAAGCGCAACCGATTTACTAGTCTTTAATTATGTTTGTTCCAAATTAATAAAGGCTGAAATCTCTTATTTCTGTATTCTATTAATGAAATTATTTGTGAGAAAACTATTAAAACTTTAACTCAAAATTTAAAGGGAGAGATAAAAATTGTGAAGTAATGTGCTTAAAGTAGTGGGGACAAAAGTTTAACAAGGGGTTGGTGGGAGTAGGCAACTAGCCCTTATGGGAGTTGCCTTTGAACTTTTTATTTTTAAATGATGACCTTTAATCAAGAGGGGTATTTTTAAACTGTGAATGCTAAAATTCATAGCATTCAAGGTTAGATATTATAATCTGATCGCTGATTTCCTTCCTCTGGAAATCGGCTTTTGAGGTTTCAAATATGATGTTTAAGTACGTAAAAGCTGATAAATATCATCTTTATTTTCAATTAAGTCCTCCAATGTATAATCATTTAAAACGTTAATGAATGCTTGAAGGGCTTCGAATAGCACGTGCTTTAATTTACAGGTGGGTGAAATCACGCAATAGTTTCCGCCTTGGCTGAAACAATCAACGATGTGAAAGTCTTCCTCTGTTTTTGAAACGACTTCCCCGATGTTGATGTCTTTTGGATGCTTAGCAAGCCGAATACCACCGTTACGGCCGCGAATCGTTTCAATATAGCCTAGTTTGCCGAGCTCATGAGTGATCTTCATTAGATGGTTTTTTGATATATGGTAAAACCCTGCAATATCCTTAATCGTACCTAATTCGTCATCTTTTTTTAAACCTAAATATATTAACACACGCAAGGAGTAATCCTTATAATTAGTCAACCGCAATTGTGATATCTCCTTATCGCAGATTAACGGGCAGTAAGACCTCCACTTTAAGGATTCGAGTATAAACAATGGAGAATAAGTGGGGGCAACTCCCCGTAAAGGCCCGACGACGGACAGGATGTCCTAGTCAGGCGAAAGCCACAGGACGTGGAGCTTTGAGCGTGATTGGTTCAACTAACAATCAGTGGGGAATGGGGCCGACTAAGGGTGCATTTCCTAAAGAGACGTCGGCACTAACAATTCCTTTCTGTCGAAAAACCCCCACTGATGAAGTTTCACCTTATATTTTCTGAGATCCTTTACATTATAGCACCTTTGGAACAAATCCCCATATAAATGTGACAACCTTTCCAAAAGATGCATTATAAATATATCTTTTTATTCTATATTAGTATAGTGATAAACATGTAAAATAAATATATGTTTAGGAAGGTGTCAACATATGTTATCTCAAAAAACAATTGAAATTGTAAAAAGTACGGTTCCTGTATTAGAAAAACACGGAAAAGATATTACAACTCGTTTTTATCAATTATTGTTTTACGAACAACCCAGGATTATTGAATATTTTTAACCATGCGAATCAAAGACAAGGACGTCAGCAAACAGCATTAGCCAACGCAGTCTATGCAGCTGCGGCCAACATCGATAATTTAGGTGCCATTATTCCTGTAGTAAAACTAATCGGTCAAAAGCACAGAGCTTTGAACATATTGCCGGAGCATTACCCAATTGTTGGGGAAATTTACTTGCGGCGATTAAAGATGTATTAGGTGATGCGGCTACTGATGAAATTATTGGGGCTTGGGCAGAGGCTTATGGAGTAATTGCTGATGCATTTATCAGCATTTAAAAAGAAATGTACAAAGAAGCAAAAGAACAGCCTGGTGGTTGGGAAGGTTTTAGAAGCTTTATCGTGGATAAAAAAGTTGAAGAAAGTGATGTTATTACATCCTTTTATTTGAAACCGGAAGATGGCAGAGCAATTTCCTCTTATCAAGCAGGTCAATATCTTGCTGTAAAAGTAAAACCTGAGGACCAAGAGAATACACAACTTCGCCATTACAGCTTATCTGATGCACCAGGAAAAGATTATTATCGTATAAGCGTAAAACGTGAAGACAAAGGGGTTGTATCTAATTACTTACATCAATCGATCCAAACAGGTGATGTTCTACTAATTAGCGCACCTGCAGGTGACTTTGTTCTTGAATCAAATAATAAACCAGCCGTTTTATTAAGTGGCGGTGTTGGCCTAACGCCTATGGTTAGTATGTTAAATACAATAGTAGAAGTGCAGCCAGAACGTGAGGTTACTTTAATACATGGTGCGTTAAACAGCCGCTTACATGCGATGAAAGAGCATGTTGCGCAACTGGCAGATGAACATGCAAACGTAAGAAGCTTTGTTGCCTATTCCCAACCGACTGAACAGGATCATGCAGAAAAAAGCTATGATAAAGAAGGATATGTAGATTTAGAATGGCAGAAATCAATCTTACCGAATAATCAAGCCGATTTTTATTTCTGTGGTCCAACTCCATTTATGAAGATGATGTACCGCGTTCTTTCAGAGTGGGGGTGTACCAGAGGAAAATATTCATTTCGAGTTTTTCGGACCAGCCGCAGAATTAAAAGAAGAGCCAGTTGTAATTGGCTTAAACCAGGGCTTTCGCTATATTTAGCGGAAGCCTTTTTTATATAGTATCTGTTCCTGTTTTCAGCAGCTGCAACAGTTGTAGTGGGGTTCTTACTAAGGACAAAGCAATTGAAAATAGTAAGAAGGACATTGCAGCAGCTGTTAATGAATATCATCATTATTTTTTAATACAACTGTACACGCTTAAGCTACAGACTTTAGAAAATAAGAGTATCTCCATTTACAGTTGGAAATGTAAAAAAATATATTATTATACTAATATCTTTATTCGTTTTATAAATGAGGGGATTAGTGTGACAGACAACAATGTTATAAAAGAGAAAATCTTGAATGATTTCAACCTAAAATTAACAGAATTAATTGATATATATTCTCAAGAAATTAAGTCTTTGAGAGAAGGAAATGAACTCTTAAAACTAAAAATTGAAAAGAATGTAAAACAAAAAGAGAAAGCAATATATCAATATTATGGGTGTCCAAGCTGTTTTAGCAATATTACTACACAAAGGCGATAAGAATTAAGGCAAAAAAATATGCGGACTGAATATAGGCATCAACCATAAGTTTTATTTTAGCAATATTAAAATACTTCAACGCAAAATAGGCTCTTTGTTTAGTAACAGAGACCTAAAATAAACATATTTTGTTGAAGAGAGTACACATCGTACCTAATGATTTCGTATACACAGAAAGCATTGACTTTTCCACTCTCTATTCAAGTTTAGACTAATAATAAAAGACAATGGGGAGGAAGAATGCAGAATGTTTCAAAATGAGCTACAAGGGTTGGGAATCGACCCTTATCAAGTTGGTCAGTTAGTTCCTATGGATATTCAGAGCCAGGACCCGCATATGATGAGCAGGCGCTGTGGAGGCTGTGGATTCCGTTGCGGTGGCTGTGGTTTCCGTTGTGGAGGATTTCGTTGTGGTGGTTTTGGCTGCTTTGGCTGTGGTGGCTGTGGTGGCTGTGGTGGATGTTTCGGTTTCAGTTGTATCGGCTTTGGTATCGGCTTTAGCTGTTTCGGTTTTATTTAATTGGTTTGGCAGTTTGATCTATTTGGCGTCGGGTAATTTCCTGAAGAGAAAATTAATTTTGTGAATCAAAAATGCCCCTGCGTAATTTGTCGCCGGGGCACTTCTTAAATTTAAAAAAGTATATAACTTTGAGAAATGTCTAGCACCAGGCCATACGCCGCTGAACTGGGCGCTTGCGCTTTTCTTACACGTTAGGAAATTATAAATTTTCAGCGCGATGGATTACTCGACGCAGTCGAAAATTTTAGGAGCTAAGTATAAGTGCAACTACACCTCTGTCTTCGACTTTCCAAGGCTCGCCAATCGGCGAGTTTTCTTTATCATATTGGACAAAAACTCGTACATAAACTGATAGTGCATGATTTGTACGATTATGAATAAGGAGGAGCTGAATGAAAAAACTGGACTCGTCCTCACGTCTGAAGGCCAAAAGGGATACTTTCTTTATTCCAGATCCAAATGGTGGTGTGTATTTTAGAAACAACTTAAGCTCATTCCGTATGGAAGGCAATACAATCTATCAGTGGATTGAAAAATTACTTCCCATGTTCAATGGAGAACATACAATGGGAGAATTAACAAATGGATTAACTGCCCCTTATCGGGACAGGGTGTATGAAATTGGAGAAACGTTGCACAACAATGGTTTTGTTCGGGATCTAAGCAAAGAGGTTCCTCATCAATTGAATCGAAACATTCTTGAAAAGTATGCTTCACAAATCGAATTTATAGAGAACTTTATGGATTCTGGTGCGTACCATTTTCAAGAATACCGTCAGGCGAAAGTTCTGGCTGTTGGCTCTGGCCCCTTTATGGTTTCATTGGTTTCCGCGTTTATCGAATCAGGTCTGCCCAAAATAAATGTCATGGTCACAGATTCCATTCCAACTAATTGGCAAAGGCTAACTGACCTGGTGCAAAATGCCCGAAAGAGCGATTCCGAAGTCGAGATAAAGGAAGTACCCTTTCATAAAGACGCGGGGAGCAGTTTCTGGCGAGAAGCCATTCAGCCTTATGATTGGATTCTATACGTCTCGCAGAATGGCAATATAAATGAACTAAGGGATCTTAATCTGATTTGCAAAGAAGAAAAGAAGGCATTTATGCCATCCATCTATTTAGACCAGGTGGGACTATCTGGTCCATTTAATCGACCGGATAGGGATGGATGTTGGGAGTCTGCATGGCGCAGAATTCATCACTCAGCACTAAAAAAAGATCGGCAGCCTCAATCCTTCTCTTCAACAGCGGGATCGATTCTGGCAAATGTTTCTGTTTTCGAATTTTTCAAAAGGGCTACAGGGATTGCAGAATCCAATGAGAGTCATCAAATTTATATGCTTGATCTTGAAACCCTCGAAGGAGACTGGCTTTACTTCATCCCACATCCATTGAGTATGTCTAAAGGTGATGCTCTAAGACTAGTGGAAGATTTTGATTTACGCCTAAAACAGGAAACGGACAGAAATGAACCATCGAGTAACCTCTTAGAGTATTTCAGCCGACTAACGTCTGAAGAAATAGGAATTTTCCATACATGGGAGGAACGAAATTTACCCCAACTTCCACTTGCACAGTGCTATGTTCAAGCAGTTAACCCATTATCAGTGGGGCCGGCAGAGCTTCTTCCTGAAGTTGTCTGTGCGGGACTAACACATGAGGATGCAAAAAAAGAGGCCGGGCTTACGGGCATTGAAATGTATGTTTCACAAATGATCAATTTGCACAATTTGGGATACAAACATCAGAAAAATAAGATAGGTGCGAACATATCTGAGGAATTTATAGGCATCGGTGCTGGAGAAACAATCGCAGAGTCTGTTTGTAGAGGCCTTCAAGTATATTTAGGCGAAGAATTGAAAAAAGGAAAGGACGATAGGCAGAGTACGGTTTATCGTATGAAATTGGGAGCCTTAGAAGATAAGCGATGCAGATATTATTTTAATGCCCTGACCACCTTAAATGGTGCTCCAACAATTGGTTTTAATGAGGATGTACTAGGGTTCCCAGTAGTATCGGTAAGGTCGAATGGCAGTTGGTATAAAAGTGTAGGTTTAAATACAACATTAGCATTACGAAATGCATTGGAACAAGCGCTTATGGATGCTCAAAACCAAGTGTATTCCACAGTAAAGCAAGAGATGGAGTCAACCGTTTTTCTTGGAAAAAGCGAGAACAGACTGGATATCCCATCTTGTGATGACACCTCGTCTCAAGAGCTATTACAATCGTCTATTCAGGTATTGAACCGGAACCGCATGCGGCTAGTAATCTATGACTTAGCCTTTGAGCCGTTTTTAAAACAAGAGCTGGCAGGGGTGTTTGGAGTTCAGATTAGAGAGGGGGGATCCTAATGTCTGCTTTTATACTTATAGATGGTGAGGGTTTATTAGCGGAATATGTCTATGATCAATTGTCCCCAAACTATTCTTTAAGGCGCCAAAGCATTCTTGAAGAGGTTCCCGAAAATACAGAATTAATTCTTGTGCTGCACGATACATGGAAACCATCCGTTCATCTAAAAGCCGAAGAGAGGTTAAGGGCCTTAGGTATTCCGTGGCTTCGGGGTTTCATTTCGTATGGTGAGGGAATAATTGGTCCATTTGTTCGCCCTGATGTACCGGGATGTTCTCATTGTGCTGACATACGA
The DNA here is from genome assembly GCF_019749375.1 of Bacillus sp. S/N-304-OC-R1. Lineage (GTDB taxonomy): Bacteria > Bacillota > Bacilli > Bacillales > Cytobacillaceae > Cytobacillus. The sequence goes on along the minus strand of NZ_JACWFE010000016.1, from coordinate 6,188 downwards.
CTTTTGTTAGCTGGACCTGATCGCAAGGAGACGTTGGGGCTTCGAATGAGAATGACAACAACAGAAGGTTTACTTCGTGATGCATGGGCATCACGAACAGGACTATGGCAAATGGCGATCTTGATTAGCAACGAAGTGATGAAGATAATTCAAGGAGAGCAAAACGGCTTAGGAGAACGGATGTTCATTACAAATCTGAAAACGTTAACGATCTCCAGCCATTTTTTCTTGCCAGATCCGTTGTGCCCAATGTGCAGTCCAATCCCTGAAGACACAGATGAATTAGCAATAATCAGGTTAGAAGCTAGTCCTAAATTGGAGCCTGCTGGTTACCGATGCCGTTCGATTGATGAATTAAAGAACGTGCTAGTCAAAGATTATCTGGATTATCGTACTGGGATCATGAACGGGAAAATGCAGGATTCCAGGCTGCCGTTCGCTGATGTTTTAGTGAACATGCCATTGTTTGATGGGGACGAGGGAGTAGCAGGCAGGTCTAATTCTTATGAAATGAGTGAGCTAACTGCCATTTTAGAGGGTTTGGAAAGATATTGCGGAATCGAACCTCGCGGCAAAAGGAAGGTAGTTCGTGATAGTTATCACAATTTAGCCGATATAGCACTAAATCCTGCAAAGGTCGGTTTGCATGAGATAGAACAATATGCAAAGCCCGATTTTCCATTTCAACCATTCCATCCTGATAAACCAATGAATTGGGTCTGGGGATATTCATTTTTACAAGAACGCCCTATTCTGGTTCCGGAGTTACTGGCCTATTACAGTTTGGGATATGGAGAAGGATTTGTTTATGAGACTTCCAACGGTTGTGCATTGGGAGGGAGTATAGAGGAGGCAATTTTCCATGCCATAATGGAAGTCGTTGAGCGAGACTCATTCTTATTAACCTGGTATGCACAGCTCCCCCTTCCCCGTCTTGACCTTAGTTCGGCAAACGATAAAGAATTGCAGTTGATGGTTAGCCGGATTCGTGAAGTCACTGGTTATGACCTGCATTTTTACAATGCGACAATGGAACATGGAATTCCGAGCGTTTGGGCAGTGGCAAAAAACAGAAGATCCAAGGGTGCAAACATCATTTGTGCAGGCGCAGCTAATCCTGATCCTGTAAAGGCAGTAAAAAGTGCGATTTTCGAGCTTGCAGGAATGATGATTAGGCATGACGAAATATTGGAGAAAAATCGACAGAAATATGAGGAAATGTTACAGAATCCGTTTGCAGTGCGTACTATGGTGGACCATGGCATGCTTTACGGACTAAGAGAAGCAGAGGAGAACCTGAGCTTTTTATTGGATGAAAATCGTCCTTTACGTACATTTGATGAGGAATTTAAATGCCCGCCGGTGAATCCTGATTTGAAGGATGATGTTGAGGATCTTCTAAATAGGTTCCGCAGATTAGGCTTGGAAGTCATTGTGGTTGACCAAACATCACCTATAACCAAAAGGAACGGTTTATTTTGTGTAAAGGTATTAATTCCTGGAATGCTGCCAATGACATTTGGACATCACCTTACACGTATAAAAGGTCTTGAACGGGTACTCAACGTACCTGTAAAACTCGGGTTTAAAGAGCAACCGTTAACATATGAACAGTTGAATACCCATCCCCATCCTTTTCCATAACTGTAAAAGTAGGAGGTTTCATATTGGAACTAAATACATTCCTATACAATCTGCATTTTGATACGGATAAACTTCTTCCATCGGATTGGCAACCGGATTGGGAAGACGCCCCACTTCCCTATAAACTGTACCGTGGCTTACAAGAGATTCCACTTACCGCAGATGCACCGTTAACTCTCAAAGGGAGGAAAGCTACTTCAAAACCCAGCCTGGAGGAGTTTGGTCATTACTTATGGTATGTATATGGTCTTACTCGATACTCTCAAACTGCTTTCATTGAGGGCACCGAGGAAAAAGCTGCTGTAAGCTATGCCCAATTATTTCGCAGATTTGTTCCCTCTGGTGGAGCGTTGTATCCAAATGAATTATACGTGTACTTAAAGTTGGAGGATGTACCAGAAGGAGTTTACCATTACGATGTTGCACACCATCGCCTTTTATTGCTCCGTGAAGGCAACTATGACTCCTACTTATCCAGAAGTCTTGGAAATCGTTATAATCTATCAGACTGTTTTTGCACTGTTTTTGTATCGACGGTTTTCTGGAAAAATTTTTATAAATACAATAATTTCTCTTACAGGTTACAAGGGTTAGATGCAGGAGTGCTTATTGGGCAATCGTTGGAAGTGGCGGATAGGATGGGGTTCCGGGCACGGGTATGTTACCAATTTCTAGACCGTTCTATCAATCATTTGCTTGGGCTATCCCAGCAGGATGAAAGTATATATGCTGTGATTCCATTATCTATTTATCCGACTATTGATAATGTGGAGCCATTTAAACTAGAAAAAAATATTTCTGCAACGGAATTATCCCGGGAAGTTCCATTGCTCAAGCATGTAACATATAACCGTTCAAAGAGAGTCATGGATTACCCATTGCTGAAAGAGATCAATGAAGCCTCAATGTTGGAAACAACACATTCATTTGTGAACATAAAAAAAGATGATTCACTTAACCATGCATTAGGTTCAGAGTTAATCATGCTTCCATTTACGGAGGAAATTTCTTACGATCTGGCATCTATTTGCAGAGAGCGGCACTCTCCTGATTTTGATTTTATGATAGGAAAAGTCAGTCAAACAAAAGTATCCACTTTATTAAAAGAGACTTTCTCATTTTCATATCAAAAAGACCTTAACAATACACAGGGGAATCTTGAGTCGGGTTTAAATTTGTATGGCACTTTTTATAATGTGGAAGGTGTTAAAGATGGTGCTTACGCCTATGACAAAAGTGCTCATGCCCTTCGGAGAATATCGAAGGGGGATTTCCGGGAGTATATGCAAAATTGTTTAATAACACCAACTGTAAATCTGTTTCAGGTACCTCTCTGTCTGCATATTGTTGGAGAGAGGGACCACCTAAAAAAGGAACTGGGCTATAGAGGATACAGAATTCAACAGATGGAAGCAGGTATACTTCTGCAAAGGCTGCTCTTGACAGCATGTGCTCTAGAGATGGGGGGACACCCATTATTAGGATTCGACTCGAACCAAAGTGATGAACTTTACGGAGTTAATTCGAAAGAAAAAACAAGCCTTATCCAAATTCCTGTTGGTCCGTACCGTCCCCGCGTTTGGTTAAAAGGGAGTTTGAATAGCTAGATGTTAGACGAACTTTAATAAGGTTCGTCTTTTCTTTTATGGAAAAGAAAGCTCTAGATTAGACCAAGGATTCTAAAAAGCTTTTGTATTGCTCAAATATATGCTGCCTTTCCAATAGTGCAGTTTTACTATGCTAGGGGGCTGGTACTTTTTTAGGAAGAAATGGATCATACTAAGCCTTTCAGCAGAAAATAATTATTGTTTTTTTGATTGAATCCTATTAAAGTAAATAGTAATGACAATTGTCAAGACAGTAGGAGGAAAACATTGTGACAGAAAAAACAATTTCGAAGAGAAAGCTTCTTGGCATCGCAGGGCTCGGCTGGATGTTTGATGCAATGGATGTTGGGATGCTTTCGTTTATTATTGCAGCACTTAAAACTGATTGGGGTTTGACACCAGAACAGATGGGGTGGATCGGGAGTGTGAACTCGATCGGAATGGCTGTTGGTGCGCTCCTTTTCGGCCTATGGGCGGATCGGATTGGGAGGAAGAATATATTTATTATCACCCTATTATTATTTTCGCTTGCGAGCGGTGTATCCGCATTAACGACTACTCTATTTGCCTTTTTAGTTTTGCGCTTTTTTGTTGGTATGGGGCTTGGTGGAGAATTACCTGTTGCTTCGACGCTCGTATCAGAAAGTGTAGAGGCGAAAGAGCGTGGGCGAGTTGTTGTTTTACTTGAAAGCTTTTGGGCATTTGGATGGCTAATTGCAGCACTTATTTCATATTTTGTTATTCCTTCATTTGGCTGGCGAGTTGCCCTTATTCTTGGAGCAATCCCTGCTTTGTATGCCCTCTATTTACGGTTGAATCTCCCGGACTCTCCTGCATTTTCACCTAAGAAAGTAGAGAAACGATCGATTGGCCAAAACGTTCGGGACGTTTGGTCAAAGAAACATGCACGCTCTACATTCGTGCTTTGGATGGTCTGGTTCACGGTCGTCTTTTCATACTATGGGATGTTCCTTTGGCTGCCAAGTGTAATGGTAATGAAAGGATTTAGTATGATACAAAGCTTCGAATACGTATTGATCATGACTTTAGCTCAGCTGCCGGGTTATTTTACAGCTGCTTGGCTTATTGAACGAGTAGGGAGAAAGTTCGTGCTTGTTACTTATTTGCTGGGGACGGCGGGTTCAGCCCTTATTTTCGGTCATGCAGAAACAACGACAGTCCTGATCGTGTCGGGTATCTTTTTATCATTCTTTAACCTCGGTGCTTGGGGGGCTTTATATGCCTATACCCCTGAACAATATCCAGCTGTCATTCGTGGGACAGGCGCTGGAATGGCTGCATCAATTGGGCGTGTCGGCGGGATTCTCGGACCGCTCCTTGTAGGCTCACTTGTTGCTGCAGGTTACTCCATTGGTTTCATTTTCGCGCTGTTTTGCGTAAGTATCGTCATCGGCGTAGTGATACTTGCAATCTTCGGGAAAGAAACACGTCAGATTGAATTGAGTTAGAGAAACGCGCAATTAAAGGAATTGTTCCACTCTATTCATTTTTGAGGAGTGAGCAGTTAATTTAACTATTGGTTTTAGATGAGTTCTCGGTGCCAGCCCCTCAGTGCTTTTCCATTGAGGGTCTCGCGCCTTTTTTTATGGAAGTAGTTTTTTTACAAACTTAGGAATAGATGAAGTGCATGTATGATGTGCTCAACTTTTAACAAAAGAGTTTCCAACATTATGTAGTAGAAACCAAGACAATGCAACTGCCTCTCGATCCTCACTCAACTACTTCAACTCGATTTTTTTACTTTTTATTTGTTAAAATTAAAGTGTATAATAATCAAACTTCACGATAGTTTGATAAAAAGCACTTAGGCATGGTATAAGTGTAAAGTAAGCAGGGACAACTTTGCTTTTTATTTTGGGGACATGGGTTTAACTTAGTGTCCTATAGTGAGAGGGATTGAATATGAAAGAGAACTTTTGGCGTGAGTTACCACGTCCATTTTTTATACTAGCTCCAATGGAAGAAGTGACGGATGTTGTTTTCCGCCATGTAGTGAGTAAGGCCGCTAGACCTGATGTATTTTTTACGGAGTTTACAAACACGGAGAGCTATTGCCACCCAGAAGGGAAACAAAGTGTACGTGGGCGTTTGACTTTTACAGAAGATGAACAACCAATTGTGGCCCATATATGGGGGGATAAGCCCGAAAATTTTCGGCAAATGAGTATTGGTATGGCAGAACTAGGATTTAAGGGTGTGGATATCAATATGGGCTGCCCTGTACCTAATGTGGCTTCCAGAGGAAAGGGAAGTGGCCTGATTCTCCGTCCAGAAGTCGCTGCAGAAATCGTACAAGCAGCCAAAGCAGGAGGATTGCCTGTAAGTGTGAAGACAAGGCTTGGTTACACGGAAGTAGACGAGTGGCACGATTGGCTAACACATATATTGAAACAAGACATCGCTAATCTTTCTATTCATTTGCGTACAAGAAAGGAAATGAGCGAAGTAGATGCTCATTGGGAGCTAATTCCGGAGATCAAGAAACTTCGTGATGAGATCGCACCAAATACGCTTTTGACGATCAATGGGGATATTCCTGACCGTCAAACCGGCTTGAAGCTCGCTGAACAATATGGTGTTGATGGGGTGATGATCGGGCGTGGTATATTTAAAAATCCATTTGCCTTTGAAAAAGAGCCGAAAGATCATGACAGTAAGGAATTGCTTGATCTCCTAAGATTGCATCTTGATCTCTATGATCAATATTCCAAAGAATTAGAGACTCGTCCATTCACAGCTCTGCATCGCTTTTTTAAGATCTATGTCAAAGGATTTCGAGGAGCAGGTGAATTAAGAAATCAACTGATGAGCACAAAGTCAACATCCGAAGTGCGTGCAATGCTCGATAACTTTGAGTGAGAGAATGTTTAGTATGGTGCCTGCCCCACTAGTCTTGCATGACTTTTAAATAATTGC
>NZ_JACWFE010000015.1 GCF_019749375.1 Bacillus sp. S/N-304-OC-R1 | reverse complement strand
CTGTTTAGCTTCGAGAGGCGTTGGAGAGCCAGCCATGCAAATCCTGGTTTTGGATTTGAAGGGATGGATCGAAACGACCGAGAAGTTAGGAGCCGCAGCTAGACATTTAGATTACTCGATTTACTTCTTCAGCATTATCTAGTTTTGAGGGAATGAAAAATTTCTCTTGAAAAAATTCAAAAAGACGATATAATAAATATTGTCTTCAAAAAATAGTCTAGTGGCGATAGCGAGAAGGTCACACCCGTTCCCATCCCGAACACGGAAGTTAAGCTTCTCAGCGCCGATGGTAGTTGGGGGCTCTCCCCCTGTGAGAGTAGGACGTCGCTAGGCAAAATGGAGGATTAGCTCAGCTGGGAGAGCATCTGCCTTACAAGCAGAGGGTCGGCGGTTCGATCCCGTCATCCTCCACCATAATTATAATATATGCCGGCCTAGCTCAATTGGTAGAGGATTTTGAAAGCTTGCAGCATCAAAGCTTATCTTCCTCGAATGGCAAACTTTTAAAATCTGCGACAAAGACCAAAGGACTTTGAAGCACAGTTTTTGCAGACTATAAATTAGAAAATAACATTTTATATGCCGGCCTAGCTCAATTGGTAGAGCAACTGACTTGTAATCAGTAGGTTGGGGGTTCAAGTCCTCTCGCCGGCATTTTTTTAATTCCGAGCCATTAGCTCAGTCGGTAGAGCATCTGACTTTTAATCAGAGGGTCGAAGGTTCGAGTCCTTCATGGCTCACCATTTATATGCGGGTGTGGCGGAATTGGCAGACGCACCAGACTTAGGATCTGGCGCCGCAAGGCGTGGGGGTTCGACTCCCTTCACCCGCATTAGTTTTTGCGGAAGTAGTTCAGCGGTAGAACACCACCTTGCCAAGGTGGGGGTCGCGGGTTCGAACCCCGTCTTCCGCTCCAAGCATGCCGGGGTGGCGGAACTGGCAGACGCACAGGACTTAAAATCCTGCGGTAGGTGACTACCGTACCGGTTCGATTCCGGTCCTCGGCACCATTTTAATATAAGAATGCGCCCGTAGCTCAATTGGATAGAGCGTCTGACTACGGATCAGAAGGTTATGGGTTCGACTCCTTTCGGGCGCGCCATTATTTGAAAAGAATTATCCCGGGAAGTAGCTCAGCTTGGTAGAGCACTTGGTTTGGGACCAAGGGGTCGCAGGTTCGAATCCTGTCTTCCCGACCATTCATACTAATATGGGGCCTTAGCTCAGCTAGGAGAGCGCCTGCCTTGCACGCAGGAGGTCAGCGGTTCGATCCCGCTAGGCTCCACCATAGTTTCTAATAATATACTTTGATTTGGCGGTGTAGCTCAGCTGGCTAGAGCGTACGGTTCATACCCGTAAGGTCGGGGGTTCGATCCCCTCCGCCGCTACCAAATTAATGGACCTTTAGCTCAGCTGGTTAGAGCAGACGGCTCATAACCGTCCGGTCGTAGGTTCGAGTCCTACAAGGTCCACCATATGTTTTATCGGAGGAATACCCAAGTCCGGCTGAAGGGATCGGTCTTGAAAACCGACAGGCGGGTCAAACCGCGCAGGGGTTCGAATCCCCTTTCCTCCTCCATTAAATTTAATTATTTCTATTATCGCGGGGTGGAGCACGATCGAATACGCTTCGAAGGAATGACTTCAGCGCACCGATTGAGCCGCTGCTTGAATAGACAGCCTGAAATCGGGGCGGTCTAACGCATAATAATAGCATGCAGTAACATTTTAAATATTATCGTCGCGGGGTGGAGCAGTCCGGTAGCTCGTCGGGCTCATAACCCGAAGGTCGCAGGTTCAAATCCTGTCCCCGCAATCTGGTCCGGTAGTTCAGTTGGTTAGAATGCCTGCCTGTCACGCAGGAGGTCGCGGGTTCGAGTCCCGTCCGGACCGCCATTATTACTTAGTGGCTCAGTAGCTGATTGCGAAAGTTTGCACTACGAAGCAAGACATCCTTGATTAGCAGTCTGCAGCAATTTGTGACAAGGACCGTAGGACTTTGGAACACAGCTGTAAAGCAAGATAAACTCTAAAAATATTCATTTATGGCTCAGTAGCTCAGTCGGTAGAGCAAAGGACTGAAAATCCTTGTGTCGGCGGTTCGATTCCGTCCTGAGCCACCATCTATTTTACCGTTAAATCTTGCGTATATGCGGGTGTAGTTTAGTGGTAAAACCACAGCCTTCCAAGCTGTTGATGAGGGTTCGATTCCCTTCACCCGCTCCAAAAGAAATGAGTAGTACCGAATCTAGACAAAAAATGGGCCTATAGCTCAGCTGGTTAGAGCGCACGCCTGATAAGCGTGAGGTCGATGGTTCGAGTCCATTTAGGCCCACCATATTATTCCGCAGTAGCTCAGTGGTAGAGGATTAAAAAAATTGCCTGCAGCGCTTTAGCATCCTGATTAGAAATTTTTTTAATCTGCGACAAAGAACGAAGTACTTTGGAGCACAATTTCTAAGCTATCTAAATAAAGGAATAAATTATTAATATTCCGCAGTAGCTCAGTGGTAGAGCATTCGGCTGTTAACCGAACGGTCGTAGGTTCGAATCCTACCTGCGGAGCCATTATGGGGAAGTACTCAAGAGGCTGAAGAGGCGCCCCTGCTAAGGGTGTAGGTCGCGTAAGCGGCGCGAGGGTTCAAATCCCTCCTTCTCCGCCATAAGGCCCGTTGGTCAAGCGGTTAAGACACCGCCCTTTCACGGCGGTAACACGGGTTCGAATCCCGTACGGGTCATAAAAAAGGTTGTCAACAACTGTGTTGACAGCTTTTTTTTTATCTATTAAACTATTAGTGTAAAAAACTACCACAAGCCTTTGGTTTGTGGTAGTTTTTCTATATATGCTTATAAAGCCACTAATTAAAAAAGTAAATATGAATAAAAAGTTATACTACAGAGATGGGATAATTTATTTGAGATGGGAGAAGGAAACAAAGTGAACTCAATAGTTGTTGGAGTTAAAGCAGTTATTGTGAATGAGGAAAAGGCTTTAATTGTGAAGCGGTCTAATAATGCCCAAATTGATGGCGGTTCTTGGGAACCAGTCGGTGGCAAGCTTGAATTTGGAGAAGATCTACATTCTGCTTTGCTTAGAGAGGTTAAGGAAGAAGTAGGACTGGACATCGAAATCCAAAAGATATTATATGCGTCTACTTTCAAAACTGGCCCTGCTAGACAGGTAGTCATCCTTACATATTTGTGCAGAAGTAAAAATAGAGATGTTGTATTATCGGAAGAGCATAATGACTATAAATGGTCGACTAAAGAGGAATTAAAACAATTGCTGCCTCCAAGTATTAAGACTGATTTTTTGAATCATCAAGTTTTTGACTACTTGGTTTGATTTAACCGTACATTATGAAAGACTACGCTTGGAAGAGTATCCAAGCGTAATTTTCATTAATATACCTAATCAAATAACTCATCTTTTTCAGGTAAATTCCTGCCAGGATTTTCTAAGTCGAAAGCCGAAGTAATTCCGGTTGAAGGACCTCTAAATAATTCACCGGTAGCAATCATTTTTCCATCTGGAGGACCAAACAGCGGGTTAGGTACTTCATTTCTCGAAGCCTCATTTAATAGAAATTCTTCTTCTTTATTACTCAATGTTTTCTCCTTTCCAGTTAAACAGAATATTTGTGTTAGACAAGTTAGTGTTCAAGGGTTAAATCCCGGATGGGCTAAGATTTATCTATGCGCCACTTCGGAAATCAATATTCTATATACTATTCTGCATTTAATCTTCATCATCTACATAACCATCGGTCTCCCGGTAATGCAAATCGAAAAACGGTGTATCTGTACCCGCTTCATCAAGCATGGCTTCATATTCCTCGTGTTTTTTAGAAGGATAAATTATTCTATCCGTGCCTTCAATGTTATTCCCAATAAAGGTTTCGTAATCCTCAGTAAAGCCTTCGTCATCATGCCCTTCATTGTATAGGGAATTATAGTCTTCATAGTCTCCTCTCAGGTCAGCTGGAGTTTCAGAAGTACCATACCGTGCCACTTCCTGAAAGCTATCTTCATTATCAATAACCTCTCTGAATTGATGATGCTGAAACGTGTTTCCATGTGCAGGCTCAAGAACCTCCTCCTCTACTGGACGATCTCCAGGCACAATTCGTTCAGGACTATGTTCTTTACAATATAATGTATACGGTACAGCTTCTAGACGTTCAAATGGAATGCCTTCACCACATACAGTGCACTTGCCATAAGAGCCTTTGCTCATTGCTTCTAATGCGGCATTGACTTTGTTTAGCTGAGAGTCATGATGCTCCTCTAAAGCAAAGTCCTTCGTTCGATCAAATAATTCTGTTCCCATATCTGCAGGGTGATTATCATAAGCCGATAACTCTCCTACCGTTTCACGGGCATTTACTCCTTCTAAACTTCCTTCCTTATTTCCATGAAGCTGTGATTCTAAAGCAGTTTTCTCTTCTTCTAATTGGCGCATTAATTGGTTGAGTTGTTCAGTTGATAGCAAAACAGATCACATCCTCATCAAATTCATTCCCACTTACAATTTGAGCAGGCAGTGGAAAATCATATGATTTTAGTATGAGCTTTACATGAAAAAATCATTACTACATATTAAACCGATATCTCAACATAAAAAAATAGCCTCTGTATATACAGAGACTATAAAAAGTACCCTAAAAACAAGCCGATTGATAATAAAAATCCAAAAATCGTATTTGTTTGTGCGGTTGCCTTCATGGCAGGCATCATTTGAATAGGAATTGTTTTTCCAATAAATCCTTTTGTTGCTTTTATCGCTTTTGGTGCACTGATGACGACTATAGCTAACCATGGAGAGATGATATTCAGAGCAATTAGAATAAACACCCACGCATATGAGACGATAAACATGCCAGCAAGCAATTTAATAGCGCCCTTTCTTCCTAATAAAATTGCAAGCGTCTTACGTCCAAACTCTTTATCTCCATCTAAATCACGAATATTATTGGATAATAATATGGCACCAACAAGGATTAAAATAGGAATAGATACTAGTATACTTGTTTCTGTAACCGTTCCAGTTTGGATATAGAAAGAAATAAGAATGATCATCATACCCATAAAAAACCCGGCTACAATTTCACCAAATGGTGTGTATGCGATTGGAATAGGTCCGCCAGTATATAAATAGCCTACAACCATACATACTATTCCAATCAGAGCAAGCCACCAGCTGCTGTTCATACAGATGTATACACCAATTAAAATCGATACACCATATAATCCAAGGGCAAGCTTAAGAACAGTCTTAGGATGAATGCCATCACGAACAATGGCTCCTCCTATTCCAACAGACTCCTCATTATCCAGTCCTCTTTTAAAATCATAATATTCATTAAACATGTTTGTTGCCGCCTGTATTAATAGACTGGCAATTAACATGGCGAAAAATAAACCGAAATGAATGTGAGTATCCTGTAAGGCTAAAGCCGTGCCAAGCAGTACTGGTACAAAAGAAGCGGTAAGAGTATGTGGCCTTGTCAACTGCCACCAAACCTTCCAATCTTTTGAATTGGCAGGCGGAATATTTGTATGCATCTGAGTTTGCATATAACTCTCCCCTTGTCATTATAATAATCTATTATATCAAACCTATTTATTATATAGGATAGTGTTTATTATGTCAAAAAAAGCCGAAATACATCCGTTCGCATAATCAGTCTAAGTGGGAACTGATTATGTGTCAATGTCTTAAATAGAAAATAGACAGAGGGGAATATTTAGTCTTTTCGCTAAATTACAAAAACCAGTCCTAAACATGACTATAATTGACATATGAATGAGATGAGGTGTATGTTAAAATAAGTTTATATAATAAGGATTAACGGTTAATAGGTATTGTTGGAGGGATTTTTTTGGTTACCTTAACAGAAACGGAACTAAAAGAAGGGATCCTTGAAGCGATTGATAGGGCAAAAGCCTTATCTAAGCCAATTCTAGTAAGTGAAGTACAAGAAATAAATCATATAGATCCTCTTGCTTTTTTCACGGCTGGCCGTGAAGATTTTTTTGGTGAACGATTTTTTTGGAAAGATCCAACTGATGAAACGTTCATAGCTGGATTGGGAATATGCGGTCAAATTCAATCGGATCAGGCAGCTGGCCGCTTTTTTCATGTAGAAAAGGAGTGGGAGCGCTTTATTCAAGATGCTATTATCTATAATCGGTTTCAAGTAGATGGAATTGGACCGATGATGTTTGGCGGCTTTTCGTTTGATCCAATAAAGAAAAAGTCAAAGCTTTGGGCAAAGTTTTCGGATTCTCTGTTTCATATCCCAACTTTTATGTACAGTGAGGTTCAAGGAAAAGGATATTTAACTACAAATGTCCTTTGTACTCAACACGATGATGAGTCGCTTATTGAAGTCGTTCAATCAGAACGGCAGAGACTATTTGATTCTCTATTAAATAGTCAAAATAATGAAGTTCATCAATTAATAAAAGAAGAAGAGATACAGCCGGAAGAATGGAAAGAAACTGTTAGGACGATTGTGGAAGAATTAAAACAAGGTTCCTTAGAAAAAGTTGTTCTTGCTAGAGAAACAAGATTATTTTTTGATAAGAAAATTCAAGCGGAATATGTACTCTCTCAATTATTGAAATTACAGCGAGAAAGCTTTATTTTTGCATTTGAATCAAATGGTGACTGTTTTATTGGCGCTTCTCCTGAACGCCTAATCAAAATGAGCGGGAAAAGCCTATTCACTACATGCCTAGCTGGTTCCATAGCAAGAGGTAAAACTGAGGAAGAGGATAAGCAGTTTGGGGAAGAATTGCTAAATGATCCAAAGAATCTAATCGAGCATCAATATGTTGTAGAAATGATTAAAGAGGCGATGGAAGAAACATGTGAGGAAGTACTTTTGCCTGAGAAAACACATTTGTTAAAAATGAGGGATATTCAGCATCTATATACACCAGTAATCGGCAAAGCGAAAGAAGATACTTCTTTACTTTTATTAGTAGACCGACTTCACCCAACCCCAGCATTAGGCGGACTGCCGAAACAGGCAGCAGTAGAAAGAATTAGAGAAATTGAAGATTTAGACAGAGGCTTTTATGGTGCTCCATTAGGCTGGCTTGATTATCGTGGAAATGGTGAATTTGCTGTATCTATTCGCTCAGGTCTTATCCAAAAGGACGAAGCTTCTATTTTCGCCGGATGTGGTGTAGTAAAGGATTCGAATCCAGATAGTGAGTATATTGAAACAAAGATTAAATTTAGACCGATGCTGACGGCACTTGGAGGTATTAATAAATGAATCATCAAGAAGCTTTAACCTCTTATATCGCCGCATTTGTTTCTGAGTTAATTAACAACGGGGTAGAGGATGTTGTGGTGAGTCCCGGTTCAAGATCTACTCCGATGGCAATGATAATGGCCGAGCATCCTGAACTTCGTCTGCATATTCATGTGGACGAGCGTTCGGCTGCCTTTTTTGCGTTAGGGATTGCAAAGGGCTCGAGAAAACCAGTAGCCATTCTTTGTACATCAGGTACAGCAGCAGCAAACTATTATCCTGCTGTGGTTGAAGCCAATATCTCAAGGGTGCCATTAATAGTTTTAACAGCGGATCGACCGCATGAATTAAGAGATGTAGGTGCACCACAGGCGATTGATCAAATTCACTTATATGGTAAACACGTGAAATGGTTTGTTGAAATGGGACCTCCAGAAAGCACTATCGAAATGCTCCGATATGCACGAACTGTTAGTGCAAGAGCTGTCTCTACAGCTTTGCAAGAACCAGCAGGTCCTGTTCATTTGAATTTTCCATTTAGGGAGCCTCTCATCCCTCAATTAGACAGAGAAGATTTATTCAAGTTAACAGAACGAACAGGCGGATATGTCAGTATCCAGCCTGGCAAACTGACTTTAACCGAGAACCAATATAAAGAGATTGCCGAAAATCTTCAGTCTTATAATAAAGGAATAATTATTTGCGGCCCGATTGAAACAGAAGGGTTTACCGAGGCTGTTCTGGCGCTTGCCGAAAAATTGCAGTTCCCGGTTCTGGCTGATCCACTGTCCCAGCTAAGAAGCGGAGATCATAATGACACATTTATTATTGATACATATGACACGTTTCTTAAAAATGAAAAAGCTAAGCAAGTACTAAAGCCTGATGTTATCATTCGATTTGGTGCAATGCCTGTTTCTAAGCCGTTAACAATTTTTCTAAAAGAAAATCATGATATTCGGCAGTACGTGATTGATGGCGGTGCAGGCTGGCGTGATCCAGGTATCGTTTCGTCTGAAATGATTTATTGCCAAGAAACTTGCTTCTGCAAAGGAATTCTTTCTTCTATTGAGAGGGAGAACAAAGAGGATTTCTTCAAACAGTGGGAAAAAATGAATGAATTAACTCGAAACTGCCTTGCAAAGATATCAGAATTAGATGTATTGAGTGAAGGGAAGTTATTTTATCAGCTTGCGGATTTACTTCCAGAAGGGGCAGCATTATTTGTCGGCAATAGCATGCCAATTAGAGATTTAGACACGTTTTTCCACTTTAATCGAAAGCATATTAAAATCTTGGCAAACCGAGGGGCAAATGGCATTGATGGAGTAGTTTCAACTGCACTAGGTGCAGGAACAAGCTTACAGCCTCTATATTTAGTATTAGGTGATTTAACGTTTTTCCATGATTTAAATGGTTTGATAGCTGCAAAACAATATGGAATTGATATTAACATTCTTTTAATTAATAACAATGGAGGAGGAATCTTCTCGTTTCTTCCTCAAGCCAGTCATCCGAAAAACTTTGAAAAACTTTTTGGAACCCCATTGGATCTGAAATTTCAATATGCTGTTGAAATGTACGGAGGTAAATACGATTTAATCACTGATTGGGGCCATTTCTCATCCGTTATGAATCAAAATAAAGAAAGACCCGGTTTAAAGGTAATGGAAATAACAACAAACCGAGAGTCAAATATTCTTGAGCATCGTGAATTATGGAATGAGGTTTCCCGGGAAATAAGTCGATTATTGGAGGAAGAATGCTGATGAATTTTGTTATCAACGGCATTCAGTATCATGTAGACACATGGGGTAATAGTGAAGGTGAACCTTTACTATTGCTTCATGGCTTTACAGGAAACAGTACTTCATGGAGAAAGTTCGAATCATATTGGCAGGATTTTAATGTGATAGCTGTTGATATTATTGGTCATGGTAAAACGGATTCACCGGATGATTTATCGAAATATCATATAGAAGCTGTTGCGGGGGATCTAAATAATATTTTAGATACTTTAGAAATCACCCAAGCTTCGATATTGGGTTATTCCATGGGTGGCCGTTTAGCTTTAACATTTGCTATTAAGTATCCTGAAAAGGTAAAAAAACTAGTTCTTGAGAGCTCTAGTCCAGGACTTAAGACTGAAAGCGAAAGAGAAGCAAGACGTATTCAGGATGAACAGCTTGCCTGTCGAATAAAGGATAATGGAATCGAAAAGTTTATAGACTATTGGGAAAACATACCTTTGTTTCAAAGTCAAAAAAGACTCCCAGAACCTATTCGACAACAAATAAGAACAGAACGTTTAGACAATCTTTCAGTAGGGTTAATAAACAGTCTTAAAGGTATGGGAACAGGTGCTCAGCCGTCTTGGTGGGATAAACTTTATGAGATATCTGCACCTACATTATTAATAACTGGAAGTATAGACGAAAAATTCTGCTTGATCGCAAAAAACATGATTAAAAAACTAAAAAATAGCAAATGGATAACTATTGAAGATTGCGGACATGCAATTCATGTGGAGAATCCAAAAATTTTTGGTACAATAGTAAATGAGTTCTTGTCACAGGAAAATGGGTAATCATTTGAATGTGAGAGGAGATATCAGTGTGTAAACGCTGCATGATTCTATTATCGTTAACTACATATTTCAAAGGAGGATTCCGTAATGTCAGCAGTAGAATGGATTGCAGGACGTAAGTATGAAGAAATTATTTACGAAACATATAACGGAATTGCAAAAATCACGATTAACCGACCTGAAAAGCATAATGCTTTTACCCCAAGAACGGTTAGTGAATTAATTGATGCATTTGCCTATGCACGAGATGATTCAAAAATTGGAGTAATTATTTTAACTGGTGCTGGAGATAGAGCGTTCTGTTCAGGTGGAGATCAGTCAGTTCGCGGTCATGGCGGCTATGTAGGCGACGACCAAATCCCTCGCTTAAACGTTCTTGATTTACAGCGTTTAATTCGTGTAATTCCAAAACCGGTAGTAGCAATGGTTAAAGGCTACGCTATCGGTGGCGGCCATGTACTTCACATTGTTTGTGACTTAACAATCGCTGCAGATAATGCTGTGTTTGGACAAACAGGCCCTAAAGTAGGAAGCTTTGATGCTGGTTATGGCTCTGGCTATTTAGCAAGAATAGTTGGCCATAAGAAGGCACGTGAAATCTGGTACTTATGTCGTCAATATAATGCTCAAGAAGCATTAGACATGGGACTTGTTAACACGGTTGTTCCACTAGATCAAGTGGAAGCTGAAACAATCAAGTGGTGCGAAGAAATGCTAGAAAAGAGCCCAACAGCTCTACGTTTCTTAAAAGCTGCATTTAATGCGGATACTGATGGACTTGCAGGTATTCAGCAATTTGCAGGAGATGCAACATTGCTTTATTATACTACAGATGAAGCAAAGGAAGGCCGTGACGCGTTTAAAGAAAAGCGTAAGCCGGATTTTGGCCAATTCCCTCGTTTCCCTTGATTTGAACTGGACAAGCTATAGAAAACAGCCTGATGGTGAATCCATCAGGCTGTTTTATCTAATGCTTTGAATAAGAGGTGTAAAAAATGGACGATCAAGTGATGCAAAACTTTTTAATAAAAAGGGCTTTCTTAACACCTAATAGACCTGCAATTTATTTTGAAGGAGTAACTTATACATTTTCTGAAGCTTATGAAAGAGCATATAAAATAGCTCGTCAATTGTCCGGCTATGGCATGAAGAACGACCAGTACGTAAGTGTTCTATTAAGCAATCATGCAGATACCGTTTTTATTTATTTAGGTTTCCATTTGCTTAATGTAAAGGCAGTCATTTTAAATAATAGATTAACCATTTCAGAATTAGCTTGGCAAATTAACAATTCAAAATCTGCCTTTTTAATCACTGAGGACAAATTTTCTAATACAGGCAAAGAATTAGAAAACATGACTGATATTATAAGGATTGAAAAAGAAAAACTTTTTGAATCCCCAATGTCTGATCCGATCATTGCAGAAGAAATTCATTTAAATGATGTTTGTACGGTTATGTATACTTCTGGAACAACAGGACATCCAAAAGGGGTCCTTCAAACATATGGCAACCATTGGTGGAGTGCGATAGGCTCTGCTTTAAATCTCGGACTTTCTGAACAGGATTGCTGGCTTTGCGCAGTTCCGTTATTCCATATTAGCGGCTATTCCATATTAATGAAAAGTATTATTTATGGAATGAAGATAGTCATTTTAGAATCATTTGATGAGAAAAAGGCAATCGAAACGATTCAAAATGAAAAAGTAACAATTATGTCAGTCGTCAGTACAATGCTCGTACGAATAGAAGCAGAGTTGAAGGATGACAGACTGCCAAGTGAATTCCGCTGTATGCTGCTAGGTGGAGGACCAGCATCAAGAACATTATTAAAACAGTGTATCGATAAGAACATACCCGTCTACCAAACATACGGCATGACTGAAACTTCTTCACAGATTGTCACGCTTTCTCCAGAGTATAGTATAAGTAAATTAGGTTCTGCGGGTAAGGTATTATTCCCTTCTCAATTAAAGATTGTTCAACCAGAAGGGAAAGAGGCTCGTCCAACAGAAGCCGGTGAAATCCTGGTAAAAGGACCAAATGTAACGAGCGGTTATTTAAATAGGGAAGAAGAATCGACTAAGAAAATAGTGAATGGCTGGTTGTCAACAGGTGATATCGGCTATGTAGATGAAGAAGGATTCCTATATGTATTGGACCGACGTTCAGATTTAATTATTTCTGGAGGAGAAAATGTATATCCTGCTGAAATAGAAGGCGTGCTAGTTTCTCATCCTAATATTTCGGATGCAGGCGTAATTGGCATGAAGGATAATCAGTGGGGAGAAGTCCCTGTTGCATTTGTTGTAACAACTGCTGTACTAACAGAAGAAGAAATTCGGGAATATAGCCTTAAACAACTGGCTAAATATAAAGTGCCAAAAAAAGTATTGTTTATCCAAGAAATCCCAAGAAATGCTTCGAAAAAAATATTGCGAAGAGAGCTAAGAAAATTAATAGATGAGTAATAGGATCAGTTCTTATAAGCGAGGGAGGCGTTTTCATATAACGCCTCTTTCGCTTATTAATACCGATTAAGACGGCTCAAATGTTTTACAGTCGGTTTCTTTGCTATTATCTGCAGTTTTACCTGCATGGCTGACTACATATATTTGTTCTGCACCACATTTATTTCCATTCTTCCAAAATGAACAGTTATTTACCTCACAAAGGACATCTTGTGCCATGGAAGTCACTCCTTTTTATGAATTGAGCAAAAATCGGGGCTTTAGCTAACCCTTTTTTAGGTTGTGAATGCTGTCCTCTCTTCATTCCTGCCATTTGAAGGGAGATAAAAGAAAAACCCTCCAATACTGGAGGGAAAGAAGCTAATTTAAGGCCTTTTGAAGAGCTTCTAAATTTGCTTTCATTATGGAAAAATAATTAGAGTTATTTTTAATATCATTGTCTGTTAGGACAGATAGATTGTGTAAATGAAGCTGCTCTGCTCCAAGTTCTTTTTGAATAATTTCCGTCAACTTCGAACTTATATTTTGTTCAAAGAAAACATATTTTAAATGATGTTCTTTTGCTACCTTAATAATGTTTTCAAGCTGTTTTTGAGTAGGCTCGCTTGAATTTTGCATACCTGAAACACTAATTTGCTTTATATCATAACGCTTTTCCCAATAGCCATAGGCAGCATGGGAAACGATAATTTCCTTATGCTTTGACTGATTAAGTACCTTATTGAAATCCTCATTAAGCTGGTCGAGTTCAATAATTAAATTATCATAATTAGAAGTAAATTCATCCTTATGTTCAGGCATTTTTTCAATTAAGGCATCTTTAATTGATTCTGCTAAATCCTTGGCATATATAGGGTCAATCCAAACATGTGGATCAATATCTCCGTGATCATGGTCTTCGCCTTCATGAGTTGCATCGTGATCATGGTCTTCGCCTTCATGAGTTGCATCGTGATCATGGTCTTCGCCTTCATGAGTTGCATCGTGATCAACGTCTTCTTCTTCATGATTAGCATCATGATCGTGGTGATCATCAACAAGAGCTGGTTTTTTTTCTAATTCAGGATCGAAATGAATATTTTCACCGGCAGCAATTAATTGAACCTGTTCATTTTTTAGCGTTTCTTTTGACTTATCAACAAAGCCCTCTAATCCCAAACCGATATAAAAGAATAGGTCTGCATCCGCTAATTTCATCATATCCTTTTGAGTAGGTTCAAATGTATGTTCATTTGCTCCAGGAGGATATATTGTTTTTGCTTCGATATACTGGCCGCCAATCCGTTCTGAAAAATATTGTAAAGGATATACGGTAGTATATACGGTTAATTTATCATTCTCTTTATTTTTTTCCTCTTTTTCCCCTTTTGCACAGCCTGATAATATAAGGCTAAATAGCAGTAAAAATGTAAGCAGTTTTTTCATTCGTATCTCCTCTCTCTTTTCTCTATAAAGCGTAGTCGTTACGATTTGTATTATAAAAAAATTTCTTAATACTAGGTAATCCGTAATCATTACGATTACAAATGTAATTCTACAAGACAATGAAATAAAAATCAATATGAAATATTTGTTTATGTCATGTGATTTTTGATATTCTTAAAATGCAATAAAAATTACGAGGTGTGATACAAATGAATTTAATTGAAGAAATTTTGACCTATAATCAGCAATTTGTTGAAGAAAAGAAGTATGAAGAGTTTACAACGACAAAATTTCCGAATAAACGAATGGTATTATTAACCTGCATGGATACAAGGCTTGTAGAGCTTTTGCCAAGAGCCATGAATTTACGTAATGGAGATGTAAAAATAGTAAAAAATGCAGGAGCACTCGTTACCCATCCATTTGGAAGTATCATGAGAAGCTTGCTTGTAGCTGTATATGAGCTTCAAGCAGAGGAAGTATTAATTATTGGACACCATGATTGTGGAATGAGCGGGATGAAACCTGATAGTATTTTAGAGAAAATGAGAAAGCGTGGAAAGTCGGAAGAGGCTTTGGATACTATTTCATACGCTGGTGTAGATGTTAAGGAATGGCTAAAGGGATTCGAAAATGTGGAAGAAAGCGTAGCTCACAGTGTGCGTATGGTAAAGAAACATCCGTTAATGCCAAACGATGTGCCGGTACATGGATTAGTTATTGAGCCAGGTACGGGGAAATTAGATATTGTCGTGAATGGCTACGAAGAATAAGAAAAAAAAATAGAACAACTTATCGGTCAGAGATAAGTTGTTCTATTTTTTTTGAACCTTTTCAGGTACAGGATCGAAGCCTCCAGGGTGAAAAGGATGACATTTTATGATTCGTTTAATCGTTAGCCAGCCGCCTTTTATTGCGCCAAATCGCTGAACTGCTTCGAGTCCATAATGAGAACATGTTGGATAAAATCGGCATGTAGGAGGCTTTAAAGGTGAAATAACGATTTGATAAAAGCGAATGATGCTAAGAAGAAACTTTTTTAACATACATAACCGTCCATTCTATCTCTAACTATGATTACAAAGATAGCATATTATTTAAATCAAGTCGAAATATAAAATATTTATATATTTCAGAATAATGTGAGATAAAGTTAATGAACATGAAATAAATATGAGTTACAATATAGAAAATTAAGTAGGAGTGATTTAAATGCCTTCAGTGGAAAGCTTCGAGTTGGATCATAATGCTGTTAAAGCACCATATGTTAGACATTGTGGAGTCCATAAGGTTGGTTCAGATGGAGTAGTAAATAAATTTGATATTCGTTTTTGCCAGCCGAATAAGCAAGCAATGAAACCAGATGTTATACATACGCTGGAGCATCTTCTTGCTTTTAATATTCGCAAGCATGCAGAGAAATATGATCATTTTGATATTATTGATATTTCTCCAATGGGCTGTCAAACTGGATATTATTTAGTTGTAAGCGGGGAGCCATCAGTAGAAGAAATTATTGATTTACTGGAAGATACAATGAAGGATGCAGTTGAAATTACAGAAATTCCTGCTGCAAATGAAAAGCAATGCGGTCAGGCGAAGCTTCATGATTTAGATGGTGCGAAACGATTAATGCGATTTTGGCTGGATCAGTCGAAAGAGGATCTAAAGCAGGTATTTGCGTAATGTAAATAAGGAGTTGTCCTACACAAGGGCAGCTCCTTTTCATATTAATAAACTAGTTATTAATGGTTCTGTTTATCAGAAAGTTCTTGACCTTCCTCTTGATCATGGTTTGCTGGAATTGAATCTGCAGTATCAATAGTGTGCTTAAATGTATACGCTTTTGAAGTTGTGACAACTGCCAAAATAATAACAATGGCAACAATAATGACCGAAATGGCTATAACCGTAACCATAAAAAATATCCCTCCTTATACCTATCAGTTTAACATGAAAATGGTTGAGGAGGAGAACGATATTCTCATGTTTTAGGCTTGTAGAAAAAAGCTGATATATTCACTATTTAGTTCATACAGTGCAAACAGTTTTGTTTTAAAATGTACCAATTGTAAGAGGCTATTCGTGTAAAAGGCGTTTAGGACAATTTCCTGAGGGTATTATAACAATAGGAGGCAGATATTATGAATGATAAACTAATTCAAGCAGTTAATAAACAGGTAGCAAACTGGACAGTACTGTATGTCAAGCTTCACAATTATCATTGGTATATTAAAGGGCGGCATTTTTTCACGCTCCATGAAAAATTTGAAGAGCTTTACAATGAAGCAAACGTGCATATTGATGAGCTTGCTGAAAGAATTCTATCTCTTGAAGGAAAACCTGTGGCAACAATGAAAGAGTGCCTGGAAACAGCAACTGTTCAAGAAGCATCAGGAGCTGAAAAGGAAGAAGAGATGGTTAAAACTTTATGTGATGATTTTGAAAAAATGGCGGACGAGCTTCAGGAGGCCATTGCTCTCGCTGAGGAAGCGAATGATGAAGGAACAGGGGATATGCTAATTGCAGTTAAACAAAGCCTGAAAAAGCATATTTGGATGCTTAAAGCTTATCTGGGATAAATCAACGTATTAAAAGGCAGAGAATCTTATTTTAAAATAAGGTTCTCTGCCTTTTTAAGGTAATTTGTTTATGTATTTAATGTATATTTCGGTGATGAATATTGGAGCTGCGCTGCGGCCTTCTAAAATCTTCACTTGCAAATTTGCCTTTTAGGCTTTCAATAATATAAAGTCCCATTAAGTCATATAGCTCTTGGTTATTTAAATCTTGAATTAATTTTAATAAGTCTTCCCTGCTCATTTCTTCTAAAAAGGCAAAGGTCAGCATATCAATATCTTCTTCATCCCCAGTAAGCTTATGACGATAAAGCTCATATAATTCATCTACGATTTTCATGATGACACCTCCAAAAAGAATTTTTGGTTCACTTATATATCTTTTATTTTATACTTATTCAATCCCATTGATGATAAAAAATATTCATTTACAGTAAATATTGTTCCGAATTGGATTTCCCAACAATCATTAAGTTGGCATTATTTTATAACGAAAGTGGAAAAGATAATGAATGAAGATTAGCGTAGGGTATCACCTGCAGCTATTATTGAAAAAGGGGCTGATGATCTTGAGTGATAATAAAAAAACGTATTATATAAAAGTGTCTTCTTGCGAAATAACTCAAAGCGCAAAGGATTCCCCATGGGATTTTAAAATTGAGGCGACAGACGATGAAATTATCGCTTTAAGGGAATACTTTGATTTAAGCTATGATGCAGATATGGAAAGCTTCTATAGAGCACATGTGCCATTTATGGAGTATCACAATGATAAACAAAATGATAACTATGATGCAAATATGAAAAGAATATATAATATGATTTATCAGCTTGGTGATGAAGAAGCCAGAAATCACATTAAAAGCATGGGAGTTTTGGATGAGAATCAAAACATGTAGCTATTAAAGAAAGTCAGACCCATCTAATTGAGGGGTCTGACTAATAATTATGTTGTTTACAAAGGTATATCCATCGCGGAATCAATAACTTCCTGAGGAATAGTGATCGTTTTTATATTATTATGGTTTGAATATTTTCCATTCATTTTTTGATTTAAGGAAATAGTTTGATCTTCAACAGTCATTTCCATATCCATCGTCATCTCTAAAGCAACTGGATAAAATGATTCTTTATCAATTACGAATTCATACTCTACACCATGGATTTTCATATTGTTCATGAGTTCCTCAGCGGCCATTTCCGGGGGAAGTGCCTCTGCAGCTGTTTCTTTAATAAAATCACTAAATTTTTCACCAGACGCTTTTAATTTTAAAATGTAATTTTTTGAATCCTGTTCAAAAGTGAAGTCATCAACGAACTTTTCAAGCTTTTTCAATTCATCTCCCGGGTTTGTTTGCTGACCGGCCATTTGTAAGAAGGTATCTGTCATTTCTTGCGGAAACTTCATCCACTGCTGGCTGCCCGGATCAAATAAATACATGCCCTCCTCTGAAAAATAGCTTTCTGATTCAAAGCTTTCCTCGCCTAAAGACATTGTCATTTTTTGATAAAAAGCCATAGGATCCGTTACCACATTCATCTCAATGACTGATTGAGTTTTCATATTCATTTCTTCTTGGTCAGAAGTCATATCTTGATCCAAATTCATATTTACAGAAAAACTTTTAAGGTTGTTAGAAGCTTCAGTTGATTTTTCCAGTACTTCTTGTAATGTTAATTCAGAGGGCTTTTCTTCTGCTGCAGACGTTTCATTATTTGCTGCTGGTTCATTTACAGGCTTGGCGGTTTCATTACATGCTGCTAGCATAAAAACCATAAACAAACCAGTTAAAATGGATAATATTCTCTTCAATACAGACACTCCCTTTATATTATTCAACTATTATATACGGAAAAAATAGACATTGGTTTCAAATAACGGAAGATTCATACTTTATTCACATATTATCCCATGTGAAATATGTCATTAGTAACATCAAGTGTTTTCGGGATATAATTCCATATAGACTTAATATTAATTGGGGGAGACAAATGAAAAGATTTAAAGATATAAATGGAGGAATGGTAAAACTGTCATTTATGCCACATTCATTTAATTGCGAACCAGAACATGTGCTTGTTATTTGTAAAATGGGTGAAAAATGGCTTCTTACAAACCATTCCAAAAGAGGACTGGAATTTCCCGGTGGAAAGGTTGAACGAGATGAAACACTCGAAGAGGCTGCACGAAGAGAAGTGATGGAGGAAACAGGAGCTAGTATTAAAAAGCTGCAGCTTATTGGTGAATATGAAGTAACAAATGAAGCTCAAACATTTGTAAAAGCTATTTTCTTTGCTTCCATTGCGAGAATTGAGGACAAAGAAGATTATTTTGAAACTGCAGGGCCGGTATTAATAGACGGAGATATTCTAGAAAAAAGATGGGAGCCTCAATTTAGCTTTATTATGCAGGATGAAGTAATTTACCATAGTATTCATAGAATATCGGATATACATTAAGAAAAACGGCATTTCCCTATGCCGTTTATTCTCATGAACTACTTTTAATTAATTTTCTTTCCAGTAATTCAACAAGCTGATACATAACTGTTGCAAAAATAGCGATTACTAAGAGTGAGAGCATCACAAGAGTAAAATTAAATACTTGGAACCCATATATAATCATATAGCCAAGGCCTTTGGAGGATACGAGGAATTCTCCTACAATAACACCTACCCATGATAATCCTACATTGACCTTTAAGGTAGAGATTATAACGGGGAAAGAAGCAGGAAGTATAGATTCTTTAAAGGTCTGCATTCGGGTTGCGCCAAATGTTTGGAGCACTTTAATATAGTTAGGGTCTACCTCTTTAAATGAAGTATAAACAACGATTGTTGTAATGATAATTGAGATGATGGCGCCCATTGCAACAATAGACGTAAAACTAGGTCCTAAAGCAACGATTAAAATGGGGCCAAGCGCCACTTTTGGCATGGAATTAAGAACAACTAAATAAGGGTCTAATATTTTGGAAAGCATCGGGGACCACCATAATATAGCAGCGAGCAATGTGCCGATAAGTGTTCCAAGGACAAATCCAAAAACGGTTTCTGATAATGTGTAGCTTAAATCTACTAATAGCGTTCCATCCTGAATCTTAGTAAGAAACAAACCCCATACCTTTGAAGGAGAACTAAAAATAAGCGGGTCTACCCATTGGTTTCGGCTTGCAAGCTCCCATCCGGAAAAAAAGACGAGAAAGATGACGGCCTGGTAGAAACGGACCCATTTTTTTTCGCGTTTTAGCGATTGGAGATATTTTTGGTGAAGGAGATCAACATTTTTCTGCAGGCTCAAGGGACTCCAGCTCCTTCCAGATAGTTTGAAAAATGTTTGAGAATGCTTCGTGGTTTCTTGCATTAAATGGAGTCTCAACTCGCAATTCCTTTGGTATTGTAAAGGTTTTATGCAATCTGCCTGGACCGGGGGAGAAGAGGAGTACACGATCACTCATGGCAATGGCCTCTTCTATATCATGTGTTACTAGAATGGCTGTTTTTCCAAACGATTTAAGTGTGTTAGAAACTAGATCCTCAAGTTTTAATTTCGTTTGATAATCTAATGCAGAAAAGGGTTCATCAAGCATAAGAAGCTTTGGTTCAGTAGCTAACGTTCTGACAAGTGCAACTCTTTGTCTCATCCCTCCAGAAAGCTGTTTGGGAAATTGCTTTTCTACCCCTTTAAGCCCCATTTTTCCAAGTAAAGCTAGAGCGTTCTTTTGATTATTTGAATCAAGCTTGTTGCTTATTTTTAAACCTAAAAGAATATTTTCTTCAATTGTCTTCCATGGAAATAGGTAATCCTGCTGAAGCATATAGCCAATGCTCTGTCCGGTTGATTCAACCTTTTTGCCTTCAAGGGTTACAGATCCTTCAGTTGGCTTTAATAAACCAGCGATAATCGAAAGCAAGGTTGTTTTTCCGCATCCGCTCGGGCCAAGAAAGGAAATAAATTCTCCTTCCCCGACAGCAAGAGAAATATCGGAAAGGGCTGTTGTGGCTGTGTTTTTAGTAAAATAAGTATGATGAATTCCTTGAACGTTTAGGAAATCCATAGTAGCCCTCCTTTATTCAATTTAAAATTTGCCGTCAGACCCACTTAATATGCTTTAATAGATGCTTAATACTAGCGAGTATTCCGGATCTGACAGCAGTTACAATTGGATTAGAAATTTCTTCCCGTTTAAAGCTCTATTATTTCTTCATTACACTTTCTGCTATGTCTGTGTTAACTAGATCTTTGTAATCTACTCGTTTCGGAAGCTCTCCAGCCTCTTCCATAATATTTTGAAGGTTATCCCATTCTTCTTGGTCCAAGATTGGATCAGTGGCAAAGGAGCCCTGACCTTTGTAGCGTTCAACGACCATTTCAATAATGTCTATTTCTGTGTTATCGAAAAATCCCTTTATCGCTTCGGCTGTCTCTTTGGCGCTGTGAGTATCTACCCATTGCTGAGCTTTATATATTGCTCTCGTAAATTTCTCGACAGTCTCTTTATTTTCTTTAATATAGCTTTGTTTTGTCATGAAAGTAGTATATGGAATATGGCCCGATTCTGTTCCAAAGGAAGCGATAATATAGCCTTTTCCTTCTTTTTCAAATACGCTTGCTGTTGGTTCAAACAATTGAACAAATTCACCAGTGCCTGAGGCAAAAGCAGGAGCAATATTAGCAAAGTCTACATTTTGGATAAGATCTAAATCTTTATGAGGATCAATTCCATGTTTCTTCAAAACAAATTCACCAGCCATCTGAGGCATTCCGCCTTTACGCTGACCAAGGAAGGTTGTTCCTTTTAACATATCCCATGAAAAATTATCAATTTTGTTCCGAGAGACGAGAAAAGTTCCATCAGTTTGAGTGAGCTGTGCAAAGTTGATTACCGGATCATTGGAACCTTGAGCGGAAACATAAATGGATGTTTCAGATCCAACAAGGGCAACATCAATGCTATTAGAAAGAAGTGCGGTCATCGTTTTATCACCGCCAGCTGTTGTCGTAAGGGTTACGTTCAGTCCTTCTTCCTCAAAAAATCCTTTTTCAATAGCAACATATTGTGGTGCGTAGAAAATAGATCTTGTTACTTCACCGATACGAACATTTTGGATTTTGTCTTTGCTACATGCTGCGAGTGGTATAATGAGAATGGAAATGAGCAGGAGAGAAAAACTAATTTTTAGCCACTTTTTCATAAAAGATAACCTCCTGAAGTAGGAAAATATTAAGCTTCCTGAGCCTACATTATCGTATGAGGGTGACAAAAATGTGTGAATGCCCATATAAAAAATTTTATGGTGGAGTTGATCTGCATGATAGTAAGTAAACAAAGGTTTCCATCACCTAATCCAAATATAGAATTGTCCATTGTCACCTATTTATCTGGTGAATTAAAAGTGAAAGGCCTGCTTGCAGAACCAAAGGATGCAGCTATTTATGATGGCTTTCTCTATTTACGGGGAGGAATTAAAAACGTTGGCAAGGTAAGACCTGGACGAATTGTCCAGTTTGCATCAGAAGGATTTATTGTCTTTGCTCCATTTTATCGAGGAAATCAAGGTGGAGATGGAAATGAGGATTTTGCAGGAGAAGACCGAGAAGATGCTTTTTCTGCCTTCCGATTATTGCAATCCCACCCAAGGGTGAAAAATATACATATTTTTGGTTTTTCAAGAGGAGGCGTGATGGCGTTACTAACAGCCATTGAATTTCCTGAAGCGAAATCGCTCGTTACTTGGGGTGGCGTTAGTGATATGTCTCTTACATATGTAGAGCGGAAGGATTTACGGAGAATGATGAAAAGGGTAATTGGAGGAACCCCTACGAAGTTTCCGGAAAGATATGAATACAGAACACCCCTTTTTCAATTGGAAAAGCTAGAAGTGCCCACGTTAATTATCCATGGAGAGAAGGATGAAAATGTATCTGTTGAGCATGCATTCAGGCTAGAAAAAAGATTAAATGCTTTAAAGAAAAGGGTGGAAAGCTGGTATTTCAGAGAGTATACCCATTATTTCCCTCCAGCTATAAACAGAAGAGTAGTACGGGATTTAACTGCATGGATGAAAAATCAATATAAAGAGTCTTAATATAAAAAGGGTGTCCGTAATGTAAAGTGTACCCTTTGTAAAGGACATTTTTAA
>NZ_JACWFE010000014.1 GCF_019749375.1 Bacillus sp. S/N-304-OC-R1 | reverse complement strand
TTGAGGGAACAAACTCTCAATTAAAATAGTCTAGTGGCGATAGCGAAAAGGTCACACCCGTTCCCATCCCGAACACGGAAGTTAAGCTTTTCAGCGCCGATGGTAGTTGGGGGCTCTCCCCCTGTGAGAGTAGGACGTCGCTAGGCTATATACATATTATTCCGCAGTAGCTCAGTGGTAGAGCATTCGGCTGTTAACCGAACGGTCGTAGGTTCGAATCCTACCTGCGGAGCCATTTTTAAATTAATCTAGATGAGCAGGTAGTTTTTGTGCTTCCATAGCTCAGCAGGTAGAGCACTTCCATGGTAAGGAAGAGGTCAGCGGTTCGAGCCCGCTTGGAAGCTTACCATACTATTACAATATATGGCCCATTGGTCAAGCGGTTAAGACACCGCCCTTTCACGGCGGTAACACGGGTTCGAATCCCGTATGGGTCACCAAAACGGAGGATTAGCTCAGCTGGGAGAGCATCTGCCTTACAAGCAGAGGGTCGGCGGTTCGATCCCGTCATCCTCCATTAATTTGCCGGTGTAGCTCAATTGGTAGAGCAACTGACTTGTAATCAGTAGGTTGGGGGTTCGAGTCCTCTGGCCGGCACCACAAATAAAAAATTATGGCTTTAAAGCTTGCCTTCTTTGAATGGTAATTTTTTATTTTTGTGACAAAGACCAAAGGACTTTGGAGCATGTTATAATAACTAACTTTATTTACACTATGGTGGGGTAGCGAAGTGGCTAAACGCGGCGGACTGTAAATCCGCTCCCTGAGGGTTCGGCGGTTCGAATCCGTCCCCCACCACCATTTTTTTTAATAAAAACATTAAAAATGGGACAAGATATCATTAGTCCTTTTTATTTTGTAAAATTTGATAAATCTTTGAATTTATTTTGTAGTAATATGAAGATTATGTCGGAATAATTAACTACAGAAGTATTTCAAGGAAGGTTACATCAATGGGCTATAGCCAAGCGGTAAGGCATCGCACTTTGACTGCGACATGCGTTGGTTCGAATCCAGCTAGCCCAGCCAATTTTTAAAAACTTCTGCGAAGCTTTGCTTCTCCGAATGGTTTTTTAAAAATTTGCGACAAAGACCGTAGGACTTTGGAGCAAGTTTAGGACTACAATCTTTATAAAAAATATTTAATATGAGCCATTAGCTCAGTCGGTAGAGCATCTGACTTTTAATCAGAGGGTCGAAGGTTCGAGTCCTTCATGGCTCACTTATTGTTGAAAAAACCTTTAGGAAAATCTATTCCTAAAGGTTTTTTTGTTTTTTAGAAAAAATGAACGGTTTTCATCGTTATGATGTCTTTGGTCTAAGAGAAGCATAACATAAAAATTACCAATTACATTTCAAACTAGAATACTTCTGCATAATGTGAGTGAACAAGAGTAGAAATTTTAAGTTAATTCTGCATATATATTCAGATTTTTGTCGAGTTGAGTCAATTCTCCGAAAGGGGTTAAAATATAGCTATGTAAATAATTCATCGTATGTAGGAGGACATAATTAAAATGAGAAAATTAGCTATTATTGGGATGCCTATGGATTTGGGGCAAGCAAGACGTGGAGTAGATATGGGCCCTAGTGCCATTCGATATGCAGGTGTAAATGAGCGATTAAAAGAATTATTTGATGATGTACATGATAAGGGTGATATTGCAGTTGGCAGACCGGAAGTGGAGGTTGATCCTGTATCTAACTTGCGTAATTTACATTTAATCGCAGAGAAAACGGAATTACTCGCTAAAGAAGTTGATCAAGCAATTCAAGATCAGGCCTTTCCACTTGTTCTTGGCGGAGATCATAGTATTGCAATAGGGACATTGGCAGGTGTATCCAAGCATTATAAAAACCTAGGTGTTATCTGGTATGATGCTCATGGAGATTTAAATACTGCTGAAACTTCACCATCAGGTAATATTCATGGTATGCCACTTGCTGTTAGTTTGGGCATGGGTCACCCGCTGTTAACAAATGTGTCCGGCTATGCTCCGAAAGTGAAGCCTGAAAATATTGTTATTATTGGAGCACGCTCTCTAGATGAAGGAGAAAAGGTCCTTATTAAAGAGCTTGGCATTAAAGTGTACACAATGCATGAAATAGACCGACTAGGAATGACAAAGGTGATGGAAGAAACAATCAACTATCTCAAGGAAAAGACTGATGGTGTTCACTTGTCACTAGATTTAGATGGTCTTGATCCACATGATGCTCCAGGTGTTGGAACTCCGGTCAACGGTGGAATTAGCTATCGGGAAAGCCATTTAGCCATGGAGATGCTTGCTGAAGCAGAATTGATTACCTCCGCTGAGTTTGTCGAAGTAAATCCTATCTTGGATGAGAAAAATAGAACAGCATCTGTAGCTGTAGCATTAATGGGATCTTTATTTGGCGAAAAGCTTTTATAAAATAAAAAAAAGTTAGGCAGAGCTATCTAAAGCTGCTGCCTAACTTTTTTTGTGCGCT
Source organism: Bacillus sp. S/N-304-OC-R1 (assembly GCF_019749375.1). GTDB lineage: Bacteria > Bacillota > Bacilli > Bacillales > Cytobacillaceae > Cytobacillus. The sequence goes on along the minus strand of NZ_JACWFE010000014.1, from coordinate 108,071 downwards.
TTTCGTATAAATTAAGAAGCTTGTCCAATTTTTTACTGATGTCGACGACTTGTGGGCTAGTTAAAGAAGAATAGGATGCCATTTCAATCATTTCTTTTCTGCAGTCTTCTATATCTTTTATTAGTTTACACACACACATAATACCAGCCCCTTTTTTCAGTGATGGGTGCTTAGGTTATGACACTTTACTTTTGAAATTGCTTGGAAGTTCGAGGATGAAAATCCCTAAGCAAGTAAATATCAATTCATCAAATTTATACTATAATTCCCACAATCAAAAATTATTAAACCACATCAGTAAAAATTTGTTAATATAGTTATAGTGGTATTTTTAAAAAAGTGAAACCTTTTCCGCTATCGATCGTAATATCGATTAGCCGCATAGAGCGGAGGTAAAAGAAAATGGAGACAATCGTAAAGAAAAGGATTAAGCAGGTATTAAAAGGAGATCAGGACGCTTACGCAGAAATAGTAGAAATCTATAAAGAGAAGGTTTATTTGATTTGCTACAGAATGCTAGGGAATAGACATGAAGCAGAGGATATTGCACAAGAGGCTTTTCTGAGAGCTTACGTTAACATTCATAGTTTTAATATAAATTTGAAATTCTCTTCATGGCTTTATCGAATTGCCACGAATCTTTGTATCGATCGTATAAGGAAGAAGAAACCAGACTATTATTTAGATGCAGAGGTAGCAGGTACTGACGGGTTAACAATGTATTCCCAAATTGCAGCTGATACGAGTCTCCCTGAGGAGGATTTAGAAAGTCTGGAGCTTCAGGAGACGATTCAACGAGAAATATCTAAGCTCCCGGAAAAATACCGTACCGTGATAGTTCTAAAATATATCGAGGAACTATCGTTGAATGAAATTAGTAAAATTTTGGATTTACCTTTAGGTACGGTTAAAACAAGAATTCATCGGGGAAGAGAAGCATTAAGAACCCAATTACGATATGTATAAGATAAGTATAATATGAAGAGGGTGAGAACTTTGAAGTGTCCAGCAGAAGTGGTTCTTTATATGCATGAATATTTAGATGAAGAGATCTCAGCCGAACATGAAGCAGAGTTAAGAGCACACTTGCAAAGCTGCAAGGACTGCCAAGCGCATTTCCATGAACTGCGAAAGACTATTGCCTTTGTCCGAAGCACTTCACATATAAAAGCACCAATCGATTTTACTGCGAATGTGATGGCTAAACTGCCGAAAGAGAAGCGGAAGGTAGGATTTCAGCGCTGGATTAGGCAGCACCCGCTTTTTACAGCTGCTTCTCTATTCCTTGTCCTTATGGTAGGAAGCTTATTTTCTTCATGGGAACAAGATCACGAGTTCTCGGTATCAAAACAGCCAAATTTAGTTGTGCAAAATGATACAGTCATTGTTCCTGAGGGAGAAGTAGTAAAAGGTGATGTCATCGTTAAAAATGGGAAATTAAAGATAGAAGGACAAGTAGAGGGGAATGTAACCGTTATTAACGGTGAAAAATATTTAGCTTCGGCAGGTCAGGTCACTGGTGAAATTCAAGAAGTGAACGCTGTTTTTGACTGGATGTGGTTTCATATCAAAAAAACTGCAAAAGAGGTAGTCAGTATTTTTGATGGCAGTGATCCAGAGACTGTTAAGTAACAATTAGTAATGGAATCTTGCTCATTAGGCAGGATTTCTTTTTTATTTCAATCACTTTACATAAAGTACACACGAGTGGTATTCCATGAATTTATGATATAATATGTAAGCTAAGTATATGAATAAAAGTGGCTTTCAATATATATTTGGAGGAAGGATAATGTCGTTTTCAGATTTCTCTATACTGAAATTATTAGCAAATACTGTTGACATTCTCCTCGTATGGTATGTCATCTATAAACTTATTGTCATTGTTAAAGGGACGAAAGCTGTTCAGTTGGTAAAAGGGATATTTGTCATTCTCCTTGTAAAAGTAATCAGTGATAATTTCCACCTCCAGACACTAGGCTGGATGATGCAGCAAGTACTTACATGGGGATTCTTGGCGATTGCAATTATATTCCAGCCTGAACTAAGAAGAGCTCTTGAACAATTGGGCAGAGGACGATTCTTTTCTAGATCAAGCAATCAGGAATCAGACGACCAGGAGAAGATCGTAGATTCAATTGTCAAAGCTGTTGATTATATGGCCAAGCGCCGCATCGGGGCACTCATTTCCATTGAACGTGAAACGGGAATGGGGGACTATATTGAAACGGGCATTGGGCTAGAATCAAAAATTTCGTCTGAATTGCTTATTAATATTTTTATTCCTAATACTCCACTTCACGATGGAGCTGTTATTCTACAAAAAAATCAAGTGGCTGCTGCAGCATGCTATCTTCCATTATCAGAAAGTCCCTTTATTTCAAAGGAGCTTGGAACTCGACATAGAGCCGCTCTTGGAATTAGTGAAGTGACGGATAGTATAACTGTCGTTGTTTCAGAAGAGACAGGCAGTGTGTCACTAACGAAAAATGGGGAGCTTCACCGTGACCTGCAAGCAGAAGACTTTAAAGAAATGCTTACAAATGAGTTAATTACACAAAGCCGAGTAAAGCAAGCTTCTTCCGCTCGTTGGAATTGGAGGGCGAAGAAAAATGGATAAGTTAATTGACAAGCTGATTGACACACGCTGGTTTATGAAAATAATTGCGTTAATTCTCGCATTGCTTCTTTTTACATCTGTTTACGATCCGCAAAAGGATGTTTCAAATATTAATGTGCCAAGCGGTGAGGATTATGAAATCCTTTCAGATATTCCAGTGAAAAGTTATTATGACACTGATAACTTAGTCGTTACAGGAGTTCCTGAAACTGTAAAGGTTACATTACAGGGTCCAAAAAATGTTCTACAGCCCGCAAAAGCGCAGAGAAATTTCGAAGTATATGTTGATCTCTCAAATGCAGAAATTGGTACAAAAAGGGTTCCGTTGGAAATTCGCAATCTGTCTGACAAGCTGAAAGCAACGATTGATCCTGCATATGTAAATGTCAACATTCAAGAAAAAGTAACGAAGGAATTTAAAGTAGATGTAGAGTTTGATAAAACATTGCTAGAGGCTGGTTATATTTCAGAGCCGCCTGAAGCAGAGCCAAAGACAGTTAAGATTACAGGGGCAAAAGATGTTATTGACCGAATTAGTTATGTAAAAGCAACGGTAAATATCAGAGGTTCTGTTAAAGAAACAGTTAGAAGGGAAGCGCAAATTCAAGTACTGGACCGGGATATGAATAAGCTCAATGTTACCCTCGATCATGAGATGGTGGATGTCATAATCCCAGTTAAAAGTTTAAGTAAAACGGTGCCGATAAGGATAGTTGAAAAAGGAAGCCCTCCTGATGGTATCAAGATTGACTCTATATCCCTTGATGTTAATGAGGCGAAGATCTATGGAGCTCAAGAGGTGTTAGACCGGACAGATAGTGTAAGAGTAGAAGTGGATGTCAGCAAGATTAATGGAAATACAGAAATGTCGCTGCCAGTCATTATTTCTGACGGAATAAGTGAAGTAAATCCCAAAACAGTAAGAGCGACGATTAGTACAAGTGAAAATCGGTTAGATACTCAGCAAGAAGAAGATAAGGATGAGAATAAAACGTTCTCAAATCTCCCAATTAATTTAACCGGCCTTTCTAATCAATACGAGGCAGAAGTAGTATCTCCGAATAACGGAGCAAGTTTAACTGTTTCAGGGAAAAGCAGTGTTATTGATCAATTAAAATCATCCGACTTTCTCGTTTTTCTAGATCTGACTAACTTAGGGACAGGGGACTATGATGTGAAGATTAATGTCACTGGTCCGCCAAATGTCAATTGGAACTTGGCAAATGATGTTGCAAAAATCACGATAACACAAAAGGAAGCTTAACGATAAAGTAAAATAAGTTTAAAGGAGCGTATGCTTTAATGGGTAAATATTTTGGTACAGATGGGGTACGTGGAGTTGCGAATAGTGAGCTAACACCTGAATTAGCTTTTAAATTAGGCCGTTTTGGAGGATATGTATTAACTAAAGATAAAAACCGTCCAAAAGTATTAATTGGCCGCGATACACGTATTTCTGGCCATATGCTTGAAGGGGCTCTTGTTGCAGGTTTATTATCAATTGGAGCAGAGGTAATGCGTTTAGGCGTTATCTCGACTCCTGGGGTTGCCTATTTAACAAAAGCTCTTGGAGCAGAGGCAGGAGTCATGATTTCTGCTTCGCATAATCCAGTAGCAGACAACGGAATTAAATTCTTTGGACCTGACGGATTTAAGCTTTCAGATGAACAGGAAAATGAAATTGAACAGTATATGGATCAAGAAGAAGATCAGCTTCCAAGACCAATTGGTGCTGAGCTTGGACAGGTGAATGATTATTTTGAAGGCGGACAGAAGTATTTGCAATACTTGAAGCAAACAGTGGATGAGGACTTTTCAGGGATACATATTGCGTTGGATTGTGCCCACGGAGCGACTTCATCTCTTGCTTCACACTTATTTGCGGATTTAGATGCTGATTTATCGATGATTGGGGCATCACCAAACGGTCTCAATATCAATGAAGGTGTTGGATCTACCCATCCAGAAACACTTGCAGCCTCCGTTAAGGAAAAGGGTGCTGATGTGGGTTTAGCATTTGACGGTGACGGGGACCGACTGATTGCGATTGATGAAAATGGCGAAATCGTAGATGGCGATCAAATTATGTATATTTGCGGTAAATATTTGAAGGAACAAGGAAGACTTCGCCAAAGCACAGTTGTTTCTACGGTGATGAGTAATTTAGGTTTTTATAAAGCATTAGAAGCTAATGGCATTAAGAGCATCCCAACTGCGGTTGGCGATCGTTATGTTGTCGAAGAAATGAAGAAGAATGGCTATAATCTTGGCGGTGAGCAATCAGGTCATATCATTTTTCTAGATTATATTACGACTGGCGATGGGCTATTAACAGGGATTCAGCTTGTTAACATTATGAAGATGACGAAAAAGCCTCTATCGGAGCTGGCAAAAGAAATGCAAAAGTTCCCACAAAAGCTTGTTAATATTCGTGTAACAGATAAGCATCATGTAACTGATAATGAAAAAGTAAAGGCAATTATTTCAGAGGTGGAAAAAGAAATGAACGGCAATGGCCGAATTCTAGTTCGTCCATCTGGAACGGAGCCGCTTGTTCGTGTAATGGCTGAAGCTCCTACAGAAGAGCTTTGCAGTTCATATGTAGAGAGAATTGCAGCAGTAGTTGTGGAAGAAATGGGATTAAAAGAAGAGTAAGTGGCAGCGTGCATAAGGGAACGAAAAGGTTCTCTTATGCATATTTTTATGGTATGGGGATTTTCCCCCTATAGTTTTTAATTGACTACAGAGTTTTTTGTGTGTATGATATTACTGTTTTTGTAAATTCAATTGAAAGGTGGATAGTTCTTTTGCTAGAGAATAAGTAGAAGCGCCTGGACTAATTCAAGAGCGGAAGTGAATTAGTTGACGAGGAGGAGGTTTATCGAAGTATTCGGCGGATGCCTCCCGGTTACGAGCAAACCGTTATCACATCTTTAAAACATTAGGGCAACTTAATGCACAAAGAGATGGGAATGCTATTCATAAGAGGACGATTGATTTAAACTGCCACTGTAAAGTCAATAAAAGGCTTACTAGTTGCTGTCTTAGAAAAAACGTCAACAGTAAATTACAGAGATAAGGGGCAAGAAACGCCCCAACCGGCTTCTTGCCCCTTCTATTTTAGGAGGAAAAAAAGAATGTGCGGTATTGTAGGATATATTGGAAATAGTGATTCGAAAGAAATTTTGCTCAAAGGCTTAGAAAAGCTTGAATATAGAGGATATGATTCAGCAGGAATTGCCATCTTGAACGAAGACACGGTTCATGTTTTTAAAGAAAAGGGCCGTATTGCTGATTTAAGGAATATTGTCGATTTTGATATTTTTGCACAGATAGGAATTGGCCATACACGCTGGGCAACACATGGGGTGCCAAGTGCAACAAACGCTCACCCGCACCAAAGTGCATCCGGCCGTTTTACACTTGTTCATAATGGAGTTATTGAGAATTATGAAATCTTAAAGCGTGAATATTTGCAAGGCGTACCATTTAACAGTGAAACCGATACAGAGGTTATCGTTCAATTAATTCAATTGTTCGCAAATGATGGATTAACAACACTGGAAGCGTTCCGTAAAACGCTTAAGCTGTTAAATGGCTCCTATGCAATTGCTCTTTTAGATGAGAAGGACCCTGAAACAATCTATGTCGCTAAAAACAAAAGCCCGCTGTTAGTTGGATTAGGTGACATGTTTAATGTAGTTGCTTCAGACGCAATGGCAATGCTGCAAGTAACGGATCAATATGTAGAATTAATGGATAAAGAAATTGTAATTGTAAGAAACGATCATATAGCGATTCAAAACCTAGAGGGTGAAATGATCGAACGTAATCCATATACGGCTGAGTTAGATCTTAGTGATATTGAAAAGGGCACATACCCGCACTATATGCTGAAAGAAATTGATGAGCAGCCTTTAGTGATGAGAAAAATCATTCAAGCTTATCAAGACGAACAGGGCACATTAACCATTGACCAGGATATCATCCAGGCTTTGAATGACGCTGATCGCATTTATATCATAGCAGCAGGAACGTCCTATCATGCAGGTCTTGTTGGAAAACAGCTCATTGAGAAAATGGCCAAAATCCCTGTTGAAGTACACATTTCAAGTGAATTTGGCTACAATATGCCTTTACTTTCTGAAAAGCCGTTATTTATCTTTATCTCACAAAGCGGAGAAACAGCTGATAGCCGTGCTGTTCTTGTGAAAATTAAAGAAATGGGCTACAAAGCCATTACGATTACAAATGTACCAGGTTCTACTCTATCACGTGAAGCGGATCATACCTTACTGCTTCATGCAGGCCCTGAAATTGCAGTTGCTTCCACAAAAGCTTATACAGCTCAGCTTGCTGTCCTGGCTATTCTTGCTGAGGTTACAGCAAAGAGCCGCGGAATTGACCTTGAACTAGACCTTGTCCATGAGCTTGGCATCATTGCTAATGCAATGGAAGTGTTATGTGATGAGAAGGAAGAATTTGAATCCATTGCACGTGAGTTTTTATCTGTTACTCGCAATGCATTCTTCATTGGCCGTGGACTTGATTTCTATGTTGGCCTTGAAGGAGCATTAAAGCTGAAGGAAATTTCCTATATTCAAGCAGAAGGGTTTGCTGGAGGCGAATTAAAGCACGGTACAATTGCTTTAATCGAAGATGGCACACCAATCATCGCTATAGCTACTCAAGAAAGTGTTAACCTGAACCTCCGAAGCAACATACAAGAAGTTGCAGCGAGAGGAGCCAACGCGTGCATCATCTCTATGAAGGGTCTGGAAGCGGATGAAGACACATTCATCATTCCAGCCGTGCACGAACTATTAACACCTCTTGTCTCTGTCATTCCATTACAATTAATTTCTTACTACGCTTCTTTACACCGTGACTGTGATGTTGATAAGCCAAGGAATTTGGCAAAGAGTGTGACTGTGGAGTAAAGGATTTTTAGGGGAAAGTTTACGTTGTTCACCCTTAATAAACTTTGGGTTTACACAATAATGTGTGTCCTTAAATAAAAAAGTCTGGTCAAGACCGAAGGAAATCAGGTGAAAGTCTGGTCGCCTTTCGGTCTTTTTTGCATGGGAAAAGCAGGAGAAAAAGCTCGAGTGAAATAAAAAAGGTAGGGGAAAAGTGGGAGAAAAAGTAGGAGAAATACAGGATTTTTGGACAAAGTTTCTTATGTCTGTGACCATGAAAATTGGGTACAAGTTTAGACAAAAGTGGGGAAAAAGACGGACAAAGATTTTTATGTGTCAACAACAGAACGAAGGTAAATGGATTACCAAAAATTTTGAACGTGAAGTTGTTCGTACGCTTTCCTAAACAATCGGGCGCAATTCTTGAAAAAGAATTGTGCCTTCTTTAGCTTTAGGGCCATTTAATGGAATAAATAAAATTGGAACTTACATTTGATAAATATTGTCTTAAATGTAAGTTCCATTTGAGTGTAATAATTTAAATTTTAGTCAGTTATATTTAATTAAAATATTATTTAACTTTTCCTTCATACATTCAATTAATTCAGATGGACTTTTAATAAAAGCTTCTTCACCAAAACTAATAAAATAATTACAGAAAAAGTAAATATCACTTTTTGAAATATTACCTTTCAAAATTCCAGTTCCATCTTCTCTTTTAGACAACTCTATATTTGCCCATTTTTCCGATTTATACATTTCCACTCCCTTGTTAGTTAGTTCCACATTTAATTGGTATGTATATTCTTTAGAATTAATAAGGCTAAAACGATTTTTTAAATAAATATTTGATAAATCTATAGGGCGATTATTTTCATCACGTTCTACGGATTTTATACGATCACATCTAAAGACTCGATAATCCTTATTTAGAAAATTATAAGATGGACAATACCACTTTCCTCCATTTGCATAAATACCAATTGGTTGAATACTTCTATTAGTCATTTCCCCATTTTTTTCATACTTTATTATAAGTACTTCCTGTTCGATTGATGCTTCCAATAATCGCTTTAAAAATGGGATCTTTTCCTGTTGGTAAACAGATACAAAATCAACTCGATTTTTCATTTTATCAATCGCATCTCTTATATCTCCAGCAAGATTTAAATAAAATTTCTTTTTTATAGATTCATACTCAGTATCAAAAGGAAGGGAAATGTAGTGTCTTAAAGCATGAATCGCAAAAAAAATAGAGATAGCTTCATCTTCACTAAAAGCAATTGGAGGGAGAATTCTTTCATTTAGGACTTGATAACCACCATGAGGACCTGCTTCAGAATATAATGGGACACCCATCTCACTTAATTCTTGCAAATCTCTCAATATGGTCCTTTTTGAAACCCCAAATTCTTGCGCTAATTCCTTAACGGTAAATCTTTGCTTTCGATTAACCATCATTATCATTTCATTTAATCTTTTTGCCTTAGACATGCATACCTCCAAAAAATAACAGTGACATAAGTTGTCACCATCATAATATATAATCACAAATAGATAAAGAATAAAGGAGATGTGAGTCTAATTAGAAATTCCTAATAAATACTATGAAAGTAACTGAAAAAAATAGGTCATTACAGCTCAATTGAATGGATTATGGAGGAATTAAATATGTATGTAACGGTTTTAGACTTTATTAGGGAATGGAATTGGGAAACAACGCTAACTCAAAAAGTGTTGGATGGTTTAACGGATAATTCATTAAATCAAAAAGTTTATCCAGAAGGTCGTACACTAGGAAGAATTGCATGGCATTTAACAACAAATATTCCAGAATACTTGGCTGAATTTGGGTTGAAGATAGATGTAGTAAAAAATACAGAAGATGTCCCAACATCTGCTAAAGAAATTGCTGAAACCTTTAAAAATATAAGTTCAAAAGCAGCCCAAATTATTGAACAACAATGGACTGACGAATCCTTAAGGGAGGTACAAACTGCTTTTGGAAGAGAACAATCAAATGCTACGATTATTATGGGACTAATCAAGCACATTGTTCATCATCGTGGACAAATTACTATTCTTATGCGTCAAGCAGGAATAAAACCTTTTGGGGTTTATGGTCCACCAAAAGAAGATTGGATTCATTTTGGGGTGGAAAATCCACCACTTTAATAATATTGTGCTAATGGGGATTTTCTCTAATAAGGTTATCTTCAGCAAACGGGATCATTGTCCCAACCAGCCTCTAATATGTTTCAACAAGTAGGCTGTGAACTGTTTTGCGGACAGGATCCATACGTTCTACCCCGGCTACAGTAATCATATATCGATATAAAAAATGCTCGACTAGAAATATCTGACTGACCTTATAATACGAAAGGGCCAGATAGTTTAAGAACATAATAAATGTTAATAATAGGTGAATCTTAGTAATTAAGTCTCATGGGTATCGCTTAACGAATAATGCCGAATTGTTGGCGAAGGAAACAGCACCTGACAAACAGGTAAAGAAGCAGAAACTATCGTGAGTTTGTCCGATACACATTAAACCATATGGCGAATAGAGTCCAAAGTTATTGGGGGCTATAATTATTGTATTTTTAATTATTATTTCTAATTCTAATAATGTGAACAAAAACATAAGCCAAGAACATTGGTTTTCTTGGCTTACTGTCCAGCTATAGGTTTAATAGCGAAGTTAATCCTTTTATTGAATATCCCTAGTTAAATTCACCATCATATCCTCATCCATAGGGCCGACTATTTTTTTAGAAATAATACCATTTGAATCAATAATATACGTTGTAGGAATGGTAAAAGCTTGATATTGTGTTCCAATTGCTGCGTTTTCGTCCAGGGGAATTGGGAAGGTAAGTCCGTATGCCTTAACAAAGGTCTTAATAGCCTCCTTGCCATTATCTATTTGTGTTAGGTTTACAGCCAATATCTCAATCCCTTTATCCTTATTGTTCTCATAGAAGTTTTGCATATGTGGCATTTCTGCCTTACAAGGCGGGCACCATGTAGCCCAAAAATTTAGCATGACTTTTTTACCCTTATAATCAGAAAGCCTTACTATTTCACCTTCTAGGGTGGTCAATTCAAAATTAGGTGCAGGATTGCCTTCTTGAAATTGTGAAAGATCAGAGCCTGGAATGCTCTTACTATTCGTGACTTCTTCTTTTTCTTTAGCAAGGTCCTTGTTTCCCTCAACAGAATAGGGTTTCCATAAATTTACGACTATAATAGCGACAGCCAGTATTAAAATAGCGAAAGATAATAAGTTTTTCTTCAAAATTTACTCCCCCTCCTTTTGATTGTGGAAAGAATGAGCATCGTTATTCCAATCCAAGTGAAGGATAATACCTCCACCGAAAGAAATGAATGGAATATACTAGAAACCAACAATTTCAACATGATAATCATGATTAAGATTTGATTGGATAATGATAGTTTATTCTTTTTAAGTAAGATTAAAAATCCTGCTAATATGCTGAAGTGAAGAATTATTTCAAGCGTTTTTTGTTGTAATATCTTCATAACTAGTTCATTACACAAAAAATAATACAGATATATTTCACCTGATTCATCATTAATAGACGGATGTTTCTTCAAGGCGAAAAAAAGCAGGTAAACGGACAGAATGACTAATGCGAAAAAATGCCCTTTAGTTCCTCCATTAAAATAGACGATGGAAAGTGGCATATCTAAAAACATGTTGAGATTAAACACGATATAGCTAAGTTTCCAAACAAGAAAATATATAAAAGAAGCAGTCCAATACCATTCGCCTGCTTTTTTTCTAGTCATAGTTATATTTAGTAAAGGTGCCAGAAAAAGGGCTGCTAATGAAGAAGCCCATATTGCAGGTATAGTTAAGCTGCCAAAATGGAAATAACTCAAAATTATTCACCATTTAACGGTAATATTTCAATCGTAAAAGTTATATCGATTGATTGAATGACAGACTGAATCATTCCACAATTTTTTATTACTAAATGAGCAATTTTATCTGCCTGCTGTTGTGTAATGGAAATTTGTAACTGAACATAAGCGGTGATGGAAATCTTTTCAATTCGATTCGCTTCATCCGGATTTCTAACAGAAGAAACTTCCATCTCAATTTTCTCGTATACTTGTCTTTTCTTTTGCAAAATATTTCTTAGCAAAGTTCCGCTGCAGCCTGCTAAAGAAGAGATGAAAAGCTCATATGATCGAAACCCGATTTTTTCATTAGGAGAAATTTGTATATTGCCAAAACCTAAGTTTGCTATAATGCTTTCCTTTTCAATTGTATATCTCATCATTACCACCCCTCTGAATAAGATTATAAATTTTGTTTGTTAAGGAATGATTAAGAGCAACAATTTTAATCATGCAAGCTTTATAGAAGTATCCCTTCATTTTATAAAAATGGGAGATTTATCAAAAAGGTATGACGGGTGCCATCCGTTTTTAGTCCAATATCTCCTTTGTGAGCCTCTATAATGCTTTTTGCGATGGCAAGACCGAGCCCTGCGCCACCTGATTTTGTGCTTCTTGACTGTTCTAAGCGGTAAAACCGTTCAAAGATCAGGTTCTTTTTTTCTGGATCAATGACTTGACCGGTATGAATAAAGGTAATGACATAATGATGATTTCTTATTTCTCCGTTAACTTCTAGTTTTTCTCCAGTGTTATAATCTAAAATATTTTGAAGAAGATTTGTAAACACCTGCATGAGACCGTCTTTATTCCCTAAAATGCTAGCATTTTCCGTATGGATGTGAATGTCCGTAAATTGATTATGCAGCTTCAAATGAAAGGCTGTTAAAGCTTCTGTTATCACATTGTTTATTTCTATTTGTTCAAATGACTTTTCTAGAAAATAGATTCTATTGTTCCAAGAATTCAATTCGGTAATTAGTTCGACAATTCTTGTAATCCGCCTAGATTCTTCTAGCAGTGACCTGAATAATTCAGGATCCCCTTCAATCACTTGATTTTGCAGAGCTTCTAAATAACCGTTTATATTGGTCAAAGGAGTCCGAAGCTCATGTGCAATATCACGAAGCATTTCCTCTCGCTGTTCTTGAACAGAATAGAGTGTTTCAGACATTGAATTAAAATTTTCAATCAGTTCCTGCAGTTCATCGGAAGTGGATATAGGGACTTTAGAAGGGGGGATGCCCTCCTTTATTTCTTTCGCAGCCTTTGATAGATGCTTAATAGGTCCTACAATTTTTTTTACAGAAAAATAATGAAACAGTCCTGCAGTCAAAAAGGCAAGGGTGCTTACAATCCACAGAAATCTATTCAGTGTATCCACAAAGTCCTGTCCGACTACTTTTTCGGAATTAACCAAAAAACAGGCGTAATCTTTGACTGACAATCCTGCAAGGAGAATGACTAGCAAAATGACAAGACTATTTAAAGCAACCAGCCTTGATAATACGTTGGACAATTTCCTATAGACCCACAAATTTATACCCCATTCCTCTCACAGTTTGAATATATTCTTTAGGTGTCTTTTCTTTAATTTTTTCTCGCAAGTTCTTTATATGAACATCAATGGTTCTATCAGACACTGCTTTTTCATTATTTTGATAGATATAATCAAGAATTCGTTCTCTTGATAGGACCTGGTTGGGATTCTGCATGAATGAATGAAGTATCTTGAATTCAAAATGAGTTATGTCAAGCTGCTCTCCATTTATCCACGCTTCTCCTTTTGCCGGTTTGATTGTAAATCCATTAAACGTTAGCTTTCCACAGCGGCTAGCGGTTCTTCTTAATACCGCCTCGAGCCTGACCATTAATTCAGCTGGGCTGAAAGGTTTCACAACATAATCATCTGCTCCTAATCTGAAGCCGTGTATTCGGTTTTTTTCCGACACCTTAGCTGATAGCATAATGATGGGCATCATGCTTTTTAAATCCTCTCGAACCCATCTGCAAATCTCTTCACCGCTGATTCCAGGGAGCATTAGATCGAGCAGCAATACACAAGGATCAAGCTGTTCGATTTTTTCCTTTGCTTCAAATCCATCAACAGCTTCGATTACTTCATAGCCTTCTTTTTTTAAATAAATTTTAACAAGATTTCGGATTTTGGGATCATCCTCCACCACTATTACCGATTTTCCAATTAAGTTATTTTGAATCAAGCTGGATCACCCTTTTTTAAAGTTGAAACAAACTATAAGCTGATAGCCAAGCACTAATTTTTTGCATTTTCCCACTTAACACAAGAATTCCAAGCGTAACCATTACCATGCCATTAATTACTGCAAGCTTGGACAAGTATCTATTAATTTTTCGCATCGTTTTTAATGAATAGGAGATAACAATTGAGATAATGAAGAATGGAATGGCCATTCCGAGAGAATAGGCACCTAGTAGGAATATTCCCTGGACCAATGTGTCAGATGAGCTTGCCAATAATAATATGGACGAAAGGGCAAGTCCAACACATGGAGACCATCCACTTGCAAATGCCATTCCTAGCAATACAGAACTGAGTATATTTTTAGATTTTTGTTCTGATTGAATTCTCTTTTCTCTCATTAAAAACTTAAATTTTAAAAGACCTGCCATTTGTAAACCAAATATGGTAATCAGTAAACCAGCAATCTGCATAATTATGACACGATAATTAATCAGAATTTTCCCGATAAAACTCGCTGAAGCCCCTAGAGCAATAAAGATTAAACTAAAACCAACAATGAAACCGATAGAACGCAAATAGAGTTTTGTTCGATTCACTTCCAGTTTAGAATCTTCAATTTTACCACCAGTTAAATGGGTAATGTATGCTGGCAATAAAGGAAATACACATGGCGAGAAAAAAGAGAATAAACCTCCTGCTAGAGCAAACAAGATTCCAATATCGTTCATGAAACTCACCTCTTTTTGTATCATTATGAAGATGCTTTGTTAAAATTTGATTAAGAAACATTAAAAAACAAATATTGATTTTATATCTATTCGATAATAATGGATAAATGGTAAATAATTGTTTGTTATTTTATAATCGGACTAATTCTATTTACAGAAACTTCACTTCAGAGGCAAGACACATTGGTACAGTTTTCAAGAATCTATTTCTCTATGTAAAGAAGTTGGAATGTATGTTGTTGTTTACGGGTTAAGAAATGTAGGTTTAACTAATACTTTGGCATATCTTATTCAGGGAACAGCAGATCAAGGGCTATTTCCGCAACGCTTGGAATGGGGTTCATTGCTGCCATTCTATCTTCTATTATGAATAACATGCCAACTGTCATGATAGATGCATTAGCATTAGCAATTGCAAATATAAATACAAGTGGAGTCATAAGAGAAGCACTTATTTATGCGAATATAATAGGTTCCGATCTTGGCCCTAAGATTACACCAATCGGTTCTCTAGCGACATTATTATGGCTACATGTTCTATCACAAAAAGGGTAAAAGCTATGAAAGAAGCTGGAATTGATATCTCAAATCAGACGTCTGATATTATTCATCCGGAAATATTAAATAATGCTTATTTAGTAGTTACATTATGTAGTGATGCAGCAGATAAGTGCCCGTTAACACCACCACATGTTAAGCTAGAGCACTGGGGATTGGATGATTCAGCGAAATCTGAAGGAACAGAGGAAGAAAAATGGGCCTTTTTCAAGCGTGTTCGTGATGAAATAGGGAACCGAGTCGAACTGTTTTTAGATTCAGTAAGATAATTCATAATACCCAAAATTACTCCTTTAAACGGATTTAAGAATATAGTATATGCTCTATTTTACATTTCCCCCTTATCGAAATTTGTGTATTAGTGCACTCTACTATAATGAAAAAAGAGATATTTGATTTATCATTATGAACATATTTAGTTATTCAATTAAAGGGCGCAATTGTTGAACAACATAGCTAGGAAATGTTCAAACTTCTTTATAAAAACCAAACTTAAATCTGCTGAAGAAGAATCCATTTTAAAAAAATGAATTCTATTTATTTACCGTAAAAATAGGTTTTTAAGGAGTTTTCTGATCATTAAAGCAATATTTAATTGTTATAAGAGGTCTGTTAAATAAAAAATGTGTAAATTTTTAGATAATTTAGAAATGAGTGGGTTTATTTGTGTTCTTTAAAGAATATTGACTAACCGTATGTTGCTATGCACATATAGAAAGGCTTGTAGCCTTAATCTGTCACAGGACTTTATTAAGATTTTAGAAACTGAGCTTCGTATACGAAATATTGATTATCAAAAGAAGACCATTAAAGTTAAAACTCTAAATTAATTTTCCCTATATTGTGTTACCCACCGTACTTTTCAAAATTCAAATCCTCCATTTAATGTAATTTTATAAAAAAGATTAATAATTTATAATAAAGTTTGATTAAAAATCCTGTGTTGATATACAGGATTTTTTTGTTCCATAATCGGGCCAATTAATTGAGGAAGGAATATCAAAAAAATTGAATATTTATGGTAATGATAGTATGGTGTTTGTAAAAGATTGTACTTAACGAACAAGCAGGTTAGACCGCTTGTCGATTTTTTATTTAACTGCCAATGCGGTTTTAAACATTCCCGTTGCAGGTAGCTGATCAAAGAATGACGGAAGGGGAAATTGCACGTATTGTCAGGGTTATTTTTAGCATCTTATGATTTAGGCTTTTCTTTAGGTGGGATACTAATGGGAATTGTAGTTCAGTTCGGTTCATATCCGATTATGTTTGCGACCCGTTAGTAATTGGCTTAGTTGCGATTGCATATAACTTTACTGCTCGCTCAACAAAAGAAGCACTCTTGATGAATACGAAAAAAATAATTAGATGAATATATAATGAATGTAGAAAACGAACCTTGTACAGTAGGTATCATTTGAGCAAAAATATCTTCAAAAGAAATTATATATAAGCTGTTATCCAAATTTAAATAATTGACAGCAATCATTTATCGTTATAAGATTTAATTCGTAATTATTACGATTTACTTTAGTTAATTGCTAATATTCTTAAAATCATGCAAAATAAATATTCGATTTAAATCGAAATAATTTCGAATTAAAGATAGTTTGGGAGGTAAATGAAAGTGAAAAGATTTTTAAGCTCATTTATTATTTTACTGTTACTGATAAGTGGTTGCTCCAATACAAGTTCAACAAAAAGTGAAAAAGCAAGTGAAGGCTCTAAAAAATTGCAAATTGTCACTACTTTTTATCCAGTGTACTATTTTGCTCAAAAGGTGGCTGGTAGTTCAGCAAACGTTGAACTATTAATACCAAGTGGTGTTGAACCACATGATTGGGAGCCAACGACAAAGGATATGGCAAAGATTCAAGATTCAGATGTTTTTATTTACAATAGCCGTTACTTCGAAACTTGGACAGAAAAAGTATTAAAGAGTATTAACAATTCTAATTTAAATGTTGTCGAGGCTTCAAAGGGAATTGAATTGATGGATGCACTAGAGTCAGAAGAAGAGGACGAACATGATCATTCGGAGCATACATCTTCTAAAGATCCCCATGTTTGGCTTTCTCCTGTATTAGCCCAGCAGGAGGTTGACAATATTACTAAGGCTTTAGAACAGGCAGATCCGCAAAATAAAGACCAGTTTCAAAAAAATGCAACGGCTTTAAAATTGGAGCTTGCCGATTTAGACCACTTATATAAGGAGACCATTGATCAAGCGAAGAAAAAAGAATTTGTTACACAGCATGCTGCATTTGGATATTTGGCCAAACAATATGGCCTTACTCAAATTCCTATTGCAGGATTATCACCTGATGTAGAACCAACATTAGGAAAATTAGCTGAATTAACGGATTCAATGAAGCAAAAAAATATCAAGATTATTTATTTTGAGGAAATGGCATCTTCAAAAGTGGCGGAAACATTAGCGAAAGAAATAGGTGCGAAAACTGAAGTTTTAAATCCATTAGAAGGTTTAACGAAAGAACAACAAAAACAAGGATTAGACTATATAGATGTTATGAAAGAAAATCTAGAGGCATTAAAACTATCGATTCTAGAGTAATTTTTTTATGTGAGGATATAATAAAAAGTTTGTTATGTATAGACTTTTTATTATATCTTCTTTTTTGGGTGAAGTTACTTTTAAGTTTTGTAGTTCTAAAGTTTAACATCGAACTTCAAGAATCTGGCGCGATTGAGGAAGAACTAAAGCCTAATTTCTCACTAAAAATACTAAGAAATTAGGCTTCTTCATCTCGTTGTAAATTCAGGATTTTATTCTACACCTGATTGGTTAATTTAAGGCGAAGAAATGGTTTAAATCTAATATATAATAATCCCCAGTTCCTTAAGTTAGGTATACAACAATTGCTTCAAATAGACCACGTTAAATAACGACCCTTCAAAAAGCAATGAAAACTACAGTAAACTGAGGTCCTCAGCCATTTAAGGCAGCTTCTTAAGCTGATAAGTTACTGCAAAACAGGTTTTATCAGCTAATCTGAAATGATTATAAAATTCTAATGTTAATCGGATAAATATATGGCTCCTTAGGCTCATTGACTTTTGACCAATCAGTTATTTTTATAAAGGGAAGCCCCATCCCATTATAAGTAGTGATATCCAAGACTCCATTTACTTCTATCCAAGTATCAGTATGATTGACGATGCTTCAGGAAGTTCTGTAAGAAATCCGACAATGCTTGCATCTGCTACACAGTGGGTAATAACAAATCTGGCTATTACGAGCTGATCTTGTTCAAAGCCATCCTCTTTATATGCAAAACCAGTTAATTGTATGGGTTTTCCTTTATATTTATGGAGTCCTTATGAATTTCCTCATAATAGGTTGAAAATAAGTAATCTTCCATAACGACGCTAGGTTTTTGAGCTAGCATTTTCTTCAATTGTTCATAATCTTCCTCTGACATTTCTTTCTGGGCAGTTAAATGCGGATCCATTTCATGCTCTTCTAGTTGGGCTGGATCTTCAAGGTTATTATTTTCCGAAATATCACTTTGATCAACTTCGTTATTTTCATCAGGTTGATTAGATTCCTTGCTTGTTTCTTTTTATTGCTGCTGTTTCTGATTCGCAATAATGGCCATGCCTCCCTTTTTATTAGCAATGGAAGCATCAAGGACCTTGGCTGGGAGCAAGAAGCCCGTTATTAATGGAAAAACAATCACCGTAAGAGAGTACCTTCTTTGAATTAAAAGGTGTGTCACCGTGATCATGGTGATGGCAGCAATTATCTTCGCCATGATGGCAATGATGATGTTTGTGTTCCTTGGCTGTCCAAATTCTTGTCAGCTGGATAAGAAATAATACTAGAAATAGTATCGCTGCTGTAATACTTAAGTCTTCATACTTAGGATTAATATATTTCGTAATCTCTCCTGTAAAATGAAGCATAAAAATAAAGACCGTGAAGCCTAATAAAATTAGAGCTCTGATAGCCTGCTGAAAATGAAAGTTCATAGATTTCTCCCCTTATAGAAAGCCTGACACTAATAGTAATGAAACAAAAATGATTGCAGCAACGAATGCTAGTACAGTCATAACAAATTTAAATCGAAAGACACTTAGCATCATCAGAGTATTTTTATATCAATCATAGGTCCAAAAATCAAAAAGGCTAAAATAGATGGAGTTGGAAAAATGCTACTAAAGGAAGCACCAATAAATGCGTCCGCTTCAGAGCAAAGGGATAACACATAAGTGAGTCCCATCATAACGATTATGGATGAAGCGGGACCGTTCCCGGCTTCTAGCAATGCTTTTGCTGGCATATAGGTTTGGACAAAAGCCGCCAAAAATGCTCCCATTATTAAATATTTCGCCATATCAAAAAATTCATCAATCGAATGGGTTAGCATGGACCATAGCCGCGTGATAAAATCCTCTTTTGGCTGTTTATGTATGTGAACAGTGGTGGCAGATGATTTGAATTGTGTTCCTTTGAAAAACAGGCTGACAGCAAATGCAACCATGACAGCATTGATAAAACCTAACCCCATGAGCAAACCTGCAATCGTCATATTATTACCAAAAGCCATGTAAGTGGAAGCGATCACAATGGGATTAATAAGAGGACCTGTCAGTATAAAGCCCATAGCTGCATATATCGGTACCCCTTTGCCAACGAGTCTCCGTACAATAGGAACAATTCCGCACTCACAGGCGGGGAACAATGCACCAACTACACAGCTCATGATTACCGCCAAGACTTTATTTTTTGGGATGCGGATGGAGAATTTGCTATATAAATTTTTTTATTAATAAATCTTGCATTGAAGAAAACTTTATAATATTATTTAAATCGTAATTATTACGTTTTATACAAAGAACTCTTTTCCACAAAGTCAGTAGGTGAGAAGTGTATATTCCTCCCTCAAGAGTTTCAGTAAGTTATAAAGTTTTGTGGATAGCTACAATATATAAATCGTAATGATTTTGATTTATAAAAAGAGGTGAAGAAAATGGTTGAAAAAATTCCAGTTACTGTCTTAAGTGGATATTTAGGTGCAGGGAAGACAACATTACTAAACCACGTATTATCGAATCGTGAGAATAAAAAGATTGCCGTCATTGTAAATGATATGAGTGAAGTGAATATCGATGCTTCTATGATCAAGCAAGGCGGATTTACTAGAACAGATGAGAAATTAGTAGAGCTTCAAAACGGCTGTATTTGCTGTACATTAAGGGAGGATTTAATTATTGAAGTTGAGAGGCTTGTACAAGCAGGAGATATTGATTATATCTTAATTGAATCTACTGGAATTTCAGAACCTATTCCTGTTGCACAAACATTTACATATGTAGATGAAGGTCTAGGGATAAACTTACCTGATTATTGCAAGCTTGACACAATGGTAACCGTAGTAGATGCGAATCGATTCTGGCATGATTTTGCATCTGGTGAAAGCTTGCTCGATCGTAAGGAAGCAATGGATGAATTTGATACACGTGAAGTTGTTGACTTATTAATTGATCAAATAGAATTTGCCAATGTAATAATTTTAAACAAAGCTGATTTAGTTGATAGGGAAAGTGTTCAGGAGTTAACGGCAGTTCTTCAAAGGCTAAATCCAGATGCTAAGATCATTGAGAGTTCACATGGTCAAGTGGAACTAAAGGAAATTTTGCATACAAATTTATTTGACTTTGAAGAAGCAAGCCAAGGCGCAGGTTGGATAAAGGAATTAAATGAAGAGCATACACCCGAAACAGAAGAGTATGGCATTTCATCGTTTGTTTATCGGAGAAAAAAGCCGTTTCACCCTGAAAGATTTACGCAGTGGCTTGAAGAATGGCCAGAAGACATCGTTCGGGCAAAAGGCTTCTTTTGGCTAGCCACTCGAAATAATATGACTGGATTATTGTCACAAGCTGGGCCATCTATCATTCTGCAAGGTGCAGGGGAATGGATTGCTGCTTATCCGGAATTGGAAAGAGAACAGATTCTAAAGGATGAACCAGAATTGCTTGAAAAATGGGATGAGCAGTATGGAGATCGAATGATCGAACTCGTTTTCATTGGGGTTGACATGTCACAAAATGAAGTTGAAGCATCATTGGATAAATGCTTACTTACGGATGAGGAGATGCAAATGGATTGGAATGATCTGAAGGATCCCCTTCCTCCATTTATTGCAGCAGCACAATAGTCGTAAGCTCGGCGGATATCTGCAACTAATGTGCAAATATCCGCCAGATTTCAAAATTATCCGTCATTTCAAAATTAGGAGATGAAAAACATGAGAGTGAAAATCACATTGGCATGTACAGAAACAGGTGATCGTAATTATATTACGACCAAGAATAAAAGGAACAATCCAGACCGCATTGAGCTAATGAAATACTCCCCGCGTTTAAAAAGACATACGCTGCACCGTGAGACGAAATAATTAAATAAGAATTTTTCTTTAAGGCCGATAAAATTATAGAATTAACGGAATTTATCGGTCTTTCATATATTCTCATTTGCTGCAGCTTCTTGGATTAGTTGATCAGCCTGTATTAATTTCTCTTTGATAGCTTCTTATCGCTACGGTAAAGAACAAGGATTAGATGATTTCATGGCAGACTTAACCACCGAATGAATCATAGACTGTGAAGATAAAAGAAGAAATCAAGAAAAAATTTGAAACGCATTTGGACGATGAAACGCAGTAACCTTATTCAACGATCAGGCGCGATTGTTGAATAAACTAGTAAAGAACATTTTTATAATGAAAACAACCGGTTTTATGGCAAATGTTACAACTATTAAAGAACTTTCTTTTTTTCATTAATTACACGTTATTGATTTTAATAGGATTTTTATAACATTTAGTAAAGGACTATTTTTTATACAACAGTGTTGTTTACCGATATTAATGTTAGTAACTATAAATTAATGTCGGTAACTAAACAAAATTGTTGGTGAATATACATTAAAGTAAGTAACTACTGTAATATTTATAGTTTGATAAAAATAATTGATAATTAATAATAGAGTTTGATTAAAAATCCTGTTTTTATTTGCAGGATTTTTTCTTATTCCATAATCGGGCCATTTAATGGTATAAACTATTGTGGAAATGATTGGAATTTGAAATGATTGTTATTAAACTAGACGGTAATTACATAACGAGAAGGGAAATTGAGGGGATTAAATGGAATTTTTTTATTAAGAATATTGAAGAATTAAAAACTGATTAGAAGTGTTCATCCTTATGAAGAACTAATAATTAACCTGATACCAATATTAAGCTAACTGTGTAAGTGTTCAAACGGAACTTTAGTATTGTTTTACCTTTGTTTAAAATAGTAAAAAACTACTATTTTTGTTAAAACGTGTTGAAAAATGGCGAATTTTAATGGAAATTACCATGCTAAAGTTTTATTATAAAAGTATCAGTTTGATAAAGGCAAACTTATTGAAAGATAAGGACGCAAAGCCACGAGTCTAAGGTGATAAGCTATGATAGTCGGGTTACCAAATGATTGGATACTGTTACCTATGATAGAATTAGCCTTTATCATACAAGTCCACCAATCTTTTTGGTGGGCTTTTTTTAAGATAGTTTTAGTGAATCTTAATTATTGAATAAATGGAAAAAAGGAGGAGGGATGATAAGTGACTGTGTTATTTGGTACAGTTGAATACTTTGAAAGAGAAATTTACAACTACCTGAATGAGAATCAATTAAAAGAAATAAGTGGAGATTCTCTACATGTCATTTTTTCAAAACTAAAAAGAGAACTTTTATATGATTTTGTTTGCGATGAAAGAATTCGGCTTGAATGTTTGGAAAATTTAAAATATGCAATTAGTATGATTACACATGGTAAGGAAGCAGTCGGAGTTTAGATAATTTTAGAAAGGTGTTATTTAAAAGATATCTTCTTTTTAATGTGGATTTAAACATCTAAACAGATATACTTCCTATAGTCAGAAATCAGCCATATGATTAATATAAATAGGAGCGTAATAGCAGAAAATGCAAAAAGAAAAGAGTGAATTTTCCGATAAAAAGAGGGCAAATGCAGGGGATATTATTCTTTTTGAAAGAAAAAGTAACATATATGAAGGTAAAGTGTTTCTTGTTCGGACTAATAGTGTATTAGTCGAAATTTCAAATAAGGATGCAAAAGCATTAGGATACGAACAACCAAATACAGTTGTTCGGCATGGGAAATATAATCTAGTGTGAATTTGAGAATCCAATTAATTGGATTTGGAACATTTGAAGTACGTGAACGTTAGCTAGAAAAGGACGTAATCCACAAACCGGTGAAGAAATAGATATTGCTGCTTCTATAGTTCATGCGATTAAGCTAAGTAAGGCGCGTTTATTAGGAACGCTCCTTTTTTATTTAAAGAGCACAAGTTTTCAAAAAAATACCCAAGCGGCTTTGTGCCAGCTCATTCAGAATAGGAACTTCAATTATATCTTTTTGGTTGGAAAAAATGAGGACGATTTCCTGATTTTTGAAAATATTTGATTGAAGGTTTAAAAGAGCATATATAAAAATATTTTAAAAGTAATATATAATAAGATAAATAAAACAAACTTCAATCGAAAGATGATGATTTCATGAGAAAATTAATATACTTTTTACTATTTATCGTGACTTTGCATGCATGTCTTTCACTCCCACTTTATATTCATTTTGAAAAATTTAATTTGATGGATTGGCAACGAAGAGTGTTCGAATGGAACTATATCGGAGTATTCTTTAATTACATTTTGTTCGTTCTGTTTATTGTTATAACAAAAACTAAACCAAGGGAAATTGGTCTGCATTCGGGCAGATGGAAAGAGACATGGTTATGGTATTTATTGATTTTATCAAGTGTCATAATGATTCCAAGGTGTATCGATTATTTTTCTAAAGGCGGTTTATTTTTCTCTTTGCCATCTTTAAACACTTTTTTCTTTCAGCTAATATTTGTGGCAATTGGGGAGGAATTGGTTTGGAGAGGGGTTGTTCAAAAACAATTTGGAATTTGGTATTCTGCTGTTGGTTTTGGGTTAATTCACTTCCTACCTTCTTTAGCAAATGGTGGTACATTCATGAATGCTATTTCTTACGGATTTTTTACATTTCTGCTCGGGTTAGTATTTTCTTGGGTTCGCAAAAAAACAGATTCACTTTATCCAAGCATTCTCTTGCATGGCTTGAATAACATTTTGAATTACTTGATTAAATAAAAAGGTTTGCCGAGCATCCATAACTAAATTTCAACAGATTACAACTTTCTTTCAATGAAACAGGTGTTCTTTAGACAACTAAATGTAACCTATCAGCTTAAAGCAGCAACATTATCATTATCTACATTAGCTTTCTTCTGGATTGAGAAAGGGTATAGCTGGTTAGGATTGTGGGAAACAGACAAAGTAGAAACACCATATCACCCCTCTTTAAGACACATTGCGTTACACGTTGACATTGAAGAAATTCAATCTGCGAAAGAATGGCTAGAACAAAAAGGGATACAAGTAAGGCCCAGTTTCGGATTTCCTCCAGAAAAACAGCCACTAGTTTTACCAAATAACCCTAATGCTCACGCTGCAATTTATTTTAGTGATCCTGATGGTAATTCACTTGAATTAATTGCTCCTTTAAGACTAGATTTTGAGGAAGATTTTAAAATGATGTCATTGAAGGATTGGGATAGACAAAATAATTAATCACAACATGTATCAATCCAGAGTTAGGAGGATTAGAAGATTTGATACTGAATGAGCAAATTGTGGGCATGGGGAGGATTGTTGGAGATGGGGCGATTTATTTTTACATCCAAGATATTGTAGTTCATCCTGACTATCACAATAAGGGTATTGGTAGTGAAATAATGAATCGTTTGGTTGAATACTTAAATACGAATGCTCCAGATAAGGCATTTGTTGGTTTGTTTGCATCACAAGGTAAAGAATCGTTCTATGAAAAATACGATATTAAAAACTTCGCACCTAACATGACGGGAATGTTCACTGTCATTTCAAAAAAATAGACCTGTAGAAGTTATATCGGCAGTACATAGTGAAGTCGGACGAGTAACGGTTTGTGCAGTAGCCATAAACAAAAAAGCCGATATGAAATAATCGGCTTTTAGACTTCCTCTTATTTGTTTTTATAAATTCTCCCATTCTGATAAATATAATACTTCTTTATCAGTCTTCTTATTTTCCTCTAAAATATGAATAAATTCTAATTCATTTCCGTCAGGATCAAGAAAATATAAACTAGCAGCGGGCATCCAAGTTAATACAATCGGTTCTTTCCCTTCGTGCCCAAAAGCGGAAATCGATTCAATTCCGCGATTTTTTAACCATTGTACGGAATTTTTAATCTCATCATAATTTACTTTGAAAGCAAAGTGGTTTTTTCTCATTTTATCTTCAGGTAGTTCCCATATGCCTAACATTTGATCTTTTTTATTATTTTTATCAAACCAAAAGAAGGCAACTTTTCTTTCAGGAATGACATGAGCTAAATCTAAACCTAATTTCTTATAAAAATCGATCGAATTCTCTAAATTAGTTGTATAAATATGTGTTTCGTACAAAGTTCCTGGCATCATATGATCTACTCCTTGATAAATATGTTAAATTTATCATATCTAAATTTTGAAAAGCGGAATAGTATAAAAGGATTGAGCTTTCCTACAACTTTAGATGTATTCTGAAAGAACAACAAGATCCTGAAAATTAACATTTAATTCTATTTATCTATTAAAAATGGCAATCAAGTTCAACCGAAAAAGTGGTTTCGCCATTTTTGCTTTTTACCTGTATTTCCCCTCCGTGCAATTCTACAATACTTTTCGTAATAGCTAGGCCTAATCCAGATCCTGAGCCACTCAGAGATTCTGCCCTTGACTTATCTCCCCGATAAAAGCGATCAAATAAATGATCTAGCTCACCTTTCGGAATTTCTTTCCCTTTGTTTTTCACTGATACTCGTATTTTGTGCGTTTCTTGCTGCATAACCACTTTTATCTTCCCTGGTTTTTCGCTATGCCTGACTGCATTCGTAAGTAAGTTTTCAAAAACTCTTACCATTTTTTCAGGATCCGCTAATAGAAAGTACTTTTCCTTTGGGATATCTCTAATGATCAAAACATGATACTCTTCACAAAAAATAGTGAATTCTTCTAAAAACTGTTCTAACAAATCATTCAAACAAATTTTTTGCTTTCTCAAGGCAAAGTTTGTATCTGTAAGCTTCGTATACTCAAATAAGTCATCGATAAGCAGCTTTAATTTTTTTGATTTATTGTAAATAATTTGGATGTAATTTTCCATTTGACTTTCATTCTTATATGCTTTATCTTTTACTAATTTTAAGTAGCCTAAGATGGATGTTAATGGTGTTCGTAAGTCGTGAGAAACATTTGTGATCAGTTCGGTTTTTGCCTGCTCAATTTCTTTTTCTCTATCAATCTTTAATTGTAGATCTTCTGCCATTTTATTAATATTGTAAGCTAATAATCCTAGTTCATCAGGGCTCGAAACATGGGCACGATAATTAAGTTGACCCTTTGATATTACTAATAATCCAGCGGAAAGCTCTTTGATGTAATTTACTTTCCTCTTTGTTAGAAAATAGAAGAGCGTAATAAAGGCGATTAATCCGACCAATAAGGCAAGGGGTTCCCACCCTGATATTCGAATATAACTTTTTTCCTCTGCTTTCAGAATGCCCTTAGCAACTAGGTAACAAGGCTTGCCATTCAATGTCATAGGATAGGCACTAGTAATCTCTAAATTCTCTAGCTCAGATTGTGTGTATTTATTGTATAGATGGTGATACATCAATGCCTTTCGAATGACCTCATCGATATTGATTTTTACTTCATTAACATTCGATGATTTAATTATGACCTGACCCTTCAGATCAACAACAATTATTTTGAGTCCACTACTTTGCGCACTATTCATAATCCTTTGAATAGAACCTGAGTCACTTTTGTTTACATTTGAATTAGAATTGGACTCTATCAAATCAATTATCTTCCATACTTGTTCGTCTCGAGCATTCATACTTCCCATATAATCCATATAGGTAATGCTCGTCCATTTCGATATGAAGGCAAAACTTCCCCATGTAATTAATCCTGAAAATACTGTGCATATTACAAAAGTAAAAATAAGCTTAGAACGCAGGCTTTTTTCTATTATGCCTTTTACCTTTTTTCCAATTACTTTGTAGAATGGAAGATTGGCTGGATTCTTTTTCACTTTAATTTTCAAGTTTATATCCAACTCCCCAAACGGTCTTAATGTATTCCGGCTTTCTCGGGTTGTCCTCTATTTTTTTTCGGATATTCTGAATATGTACAACGACTGTATGATCAGTCTCAAAAGCGGAGTCTCCCCAAACTTTTTCATATATTCTATCAATGCTAAATACAATCCCTCTGTTTCTAGCTAAAAGTTCAAGAATAGCGAATTCCGTTGGTGTTAAATTTATTTCTCTTTCACCAATTTTCACCTCATGAGTAGCTATATTTATGGAAAGATTATTGATGCTGATTTCGACTGATTCAGGCATATTTTGTGGAGCGTTCCATTTTAAATACCTTCTTAGCTGAGACTTTACACGAGCTACTAATTCTAAAGGATTAAAAGGTTTTGTTAGATAATCATCTGCACCTGAAGTTAGTCCGCTGATTTTATCAATATCTTGAGTCTTAGCTGATAACATAATAATTGGCATATGATGACTGTTCCTAACTTTTATACAAAATTCTATTCCATCCATCTCCGGCATCATGATGTCCAAAATGATTAAGTCAACATCGTTATTTTTCAGAATTTCCATTGCCATTTTTCCATTCTCAGCTTTCAAAACAATATATCCTTCATTCTCTAGATAAATATTTATTAAGTCTCTAATATCTTTATCATCATCAATCACTAGAATGGTTTTTTCCCCCATATAGAACCCTCCGTTGGAATGTGGTTTGTAAAAATCATAACATTTATTTCCACTAGAAAGCATGTAAAATTGGATTTCAAAATTAAATGAACCCGGCTGTCATAGCCGGGCTAGTTATTCCAAAGTTAACTCTTTTATAACAGTATTGTTCTTTATTTTGACAGCATAGCCCCATGAAACGAGAAAACCAATCAGGAAAACAATGGTGATTCCCCATATCCCATCTGTACTAATTTGAAATGGAGCATTTAATGAAACCGCAAAAGCTATAGATAATATACAGCCACATATTGTTCCGATAAAGGCAGCCATCCAACAGATTAGCATTCCCTGAGTAATCAAAAACATCAATAAATCACGAGGTGTTAAATAAATCGCCCTTAATATGGCATATTCTTTTCTATTATGATGAATCATGGCACTAAAGACATTGATTAAGCCAAATACTCCTACAATGCCGATGATAAATTGAAAAACTAGCACAATACCAAAACGTTGATTTACTTGTGAATTGATTTTTTGGAGCTCGGATTGTAAATCTCCCCAAGATAATTCTGGATATTGAACCTTTAATGTCTCAATCTGCTGTATAACAGGCTTTGTCATTCCTCTTTCCAAGTCCACAAATAATTTTTGAATACGGATATCTTTCACTTTTTGAACTAATTCGTTTGAATGATCGAAGAGTAATCTCTCCTGGTTCAATACACCTGGGATTTTATCAATTGTTAATACATTAAGAATGCTTGTTTGTTTTCCTTCATCTAAAGTGACTGTTATGGCATCTCCATTTTGTAAATGAATGGATTTGGCATAGCTCACAGGTATAAGAACGGTTCGAGACAAATCTACTGTCTTTTCTATTTTTATCATTCCAGCTTTAGCCAATTTATGAATATCTGAAATGATATAGTTGATATATTTGTCATCATTCACCCATCCTCCATAATCAACACTGAGAGGAATGGCAGCTTTGATCTCTTGCATCGATTCAAGTTCTAACTCGATATCATAGTGAATAGAACTTTGCATATTTAAATCACTTATCAATAATAAATCACTAATGTATTGTTCTCGTGCCGTTTTTTCTGCTCCTTGCTTTAACGTGTGCAAGATAGAGGAGCTTACAAAGACAAAAGCAATGGTCGATGAGAGTAACAAGATTACACCTGTTTTTTGCTTTTTATCAACGGCAAAGTTTTTAACAGCCAATAATATTTTTGGAGCGTTTATATATAAGAAAACATATTCGATACTCTTCAATACCATTCCCAGAACGTATTTGGCACTTAAGGAGATGGACAATGCAATGACAAAGCCTCCGGCTAATGCAAGTATTGCATGTAAAGGGCTGTCACTTTTGTTCGATAGCCATACTCCAATCAAAAGCGATAGAATTCCCATTCCCATAAAGAAAGCAAACAACCAATTTCTTTTCAAAAACGGTTTTTCTGGCTTATCCATTCTCACTAATCTTGTTTGCATTGGCAGGATTTTTGCTGCTTTATAAGCTGGGGAAAGACTAGCCATTAATAAAATGAACCAAATGATTGTACTTAATAGAAGAAGAGACATGAACGGAATGGGACTGGTGATAACGGGGATATGCAGCAGCTTTGCTGTATATCCAGACAGCAAGTTTGATAAGAAAATGCCAGTTATGAGCCCTAATAATATACCAACAGTATTGATCATAATCGCCTCGAATAAAATCATCTGAAACAAATGCTTTTTCGTTGCTCCGATTGCTCGAAGTACGGCCAGCTCTTTTTCCTTTTGACGGATCGCAAGTTGAAAATGACTTAAAACAAAAAGTATACTAATGAAGATGGACAATATCCCAAGTGTGATTCCAATGACTGCGAGGTTATTTATGTTAGCCTTTACTGCGTCATATTCTGAAATGATATCGATATCGAGAGCTGAATCGATATCATTTCTCAACTGATATTTAATTTCGTTAGCCTTTACGCCATCTTTAAGGTCAATTAATAGTAGATTTACCTTTTTTTCTAATCCTAGAGCGGATTGTAAACTTTCTAAGTGAAAAATGGCCATTGCAGGAGAACCTGGAGAGGATTGTTCACTAATAATTTCTTTGAGTTTCCAAGTTTGTGACTTCCCACTAGGAAATATAATGTTGACGTTTTTGCCTGCTGCTGCCCCTAACTTATTGGCTAATTTTTGAGATATGATTACTTCATTTTGGCCTAAATCTTTCGTGAACTTATAATATGACTTTGAAAGTTCACTATTTTCTACTCCTACATAATAAACGCCATTCCATAAACCATTGTATTCATTTGAGAATTTTTGGGGATTTACTAATATATTTGAAGAATCAAGCACCCCATCTGTTGTTTTTATATTCGTTATTTGTTCTTCTTCTAACAATTTGTTCAGCCGGTAACCCACTAGCATGTCGGTACTTCCATAACGCTGAAATAAATCTTGTTTGATAGATTGATCCATTTTTTCATAAAGCATATAAACACTAACAAGCAAATTTACTCCAAAAGCGACAGCCATTAAGGCAAAAAATGATTTCCGTTTATTTCTCCAAATTAACTTAGCTGTTATTTGTAATATATAGTTCCTCATTCGCAGGCCACCTCAGAAGATTGACGGAACAGTTCAGTAATATCTTTTAATTTTTCATCTCTTGTTTTCTGCTTTTCCCGATACTCGGCCATAATCTGGCCATCTCTGAACATTAAGATTCGATCACCATACAAAGCTACAAAAGGGTCGTGAGTTACAAGCATAATCGCCTGATTGAATTCATTTCGCATTTGGACAATGAGATTCATCATTTCTTCCGTTGTTTTTGAATCTAGGTTTCCTGTAGGTTCATCTGCAAGTAAAATGGCTGGTTTATGTATTAATGCTCTAGCTAACGCAACCCTCTGTTGCTGTCCCCCTGACAATTGGGATGGCAGATGCTTTTTTCTTTCATACAATCCTACCATTTTTAAAATTTTTTCTGTTTCTTTCTTAATAATATTTATCGGTTTCTTTTTCAATAAAAGTGGGAGCGAAACATTTTCGTATACAGTTAGACCCGAAAGTAAATTGAAAAACTGAAAAACAAATCCGATATATTTTTTTCGATAGGTTGAAGCTTGTGGTTCCTTATGAAAATCTTTAATTTCTTTTCCTTCTATAAAAATTTTTCCTTCTGAGGGCTGGTCCAAGCCTCCAATGATATTCAAAAACGTTGACTTACCTGAACCGCTTGCCCCCATGATGATGACTAATTCTCCTCTTTTAAGTTCTAAATCAACACCGTTTAATGCTTTTATTGGATGACCTTGCGCGCTATGGTAAACTTTTGATATATGTTCAACTTTTAATATGGACTCGTTCATAGACAATTCTCCTTTTTGTTTTGTAGGAGA
This sequence comes from Bacillus sp. S/N-304-OC-R1, assembly GCF_019749375.1. Taxonomy (GTDB): domain Bacteria; phylum Bacillota; class Bacilli; order Bacillales; family Cytobacillaceae; genus Cytobacillus. Next base: position 76,746 of record NZ_JACWFE010000014.1, on the reverse strand, counting down.
ATTGTAACGAAAAGGTATAAAGAAAATATCAAAGAATTTATAAAGAAAAAATAAAGATTTATGCAGTCGTTTTTAAAAAATTGAAGAGAGTTGCAATCAAGAAAAAGGAGTAATGGGGATGAATTGCTTAGTTTCAAAAGGCAGTATTCATTATGAAGTTGTTGGAACTGGTTTTCCGTTGTTAATATTGCATTCTATGGGGACAGATCATAGGTCCATGAAAGCATGGATAGAGCCTATTTTCCATGACATACAAGGTTTTCAGAGGATATACATAGATTTACCTGCTCATGGTCTAAGTTTAATAGACAAAGAACTTAGCTCTTCTGATGACATGCTTTTAAATATTTTAGACTTTATTGATAAAACAATACCCAACCAAGAGTTTTCTCTCATTGGCTTTTCATTTGGAGGGTATTTAGCACAAGGTATATTGCACAAAAGACGTAAAAGCGTGAAGAGCATTTGTTTGCTGGCTCCTGCTCTTCACTTGAAACAAAGAAATCTTCCTAATAAAGTTGTTGATATAAAAGATCAAGATTTATTAAATGAATTGGATTCTGATATAAGATTGGCATTTGAAACATTAATGAATGTGCAAAATAAGGAGAACCTAGAGTATTTCTTGAATGAAATACAGCCGGGACGTATATTAGCTAATCGAGATTTTCTTATGTCAAATTGGAGAGAGAATGGATATTATCTTACTGAGGAACCATTTAATGATGTTGATCTGCTTTCACAACCAGCTCTCATTATTTTAGGGAAACAAGATTCAATCTGTGGATATAAAGATCACTATTTTCTTGTAGATAAATTCTCGAAAGCTACATTTGTTATTTTGGATAAGGCTGGTCACATGCTTCAAATTGAAAAACGTGAAATGGTACAAGAATTAATGAAAGATTGGTTAATTAGGACAAATTCGGCTTTTTGAAGCAGGGAAGGATAACTAAGTTTTCTTAATCAAAAAGCCAGCTTCCTCTTTATATAGTTAGGAAGCAGGCTTTTTGAAGGAATACAAAAATCCCACTAATTAAATATTTGCATCGTAAAAATCTTTAATGGCTTTATCAACATATACCCAGCCCTTCCAGCCAATATGAATAGTATCCTTCATAAAATAAGGATCGTATTCGTGATCTGAAAAATCGGCTATAGGGAAACCTTCTGCTTCAATCTGCTGTTTAATTCGTTTGTAATAAGCCGTTCGGCCTTGCTTTGGAAAACCGGTATAATCATACCAAGTCCCATTGACCGGAACTGAAATGAATAGCGGCTTTGCCCCTGATTGTTTTAAAAGATCAAGTACAAGCTGGAAATCTAGATATTCAACAGATTTTCCGTATGAAGCACCGATTTTTGTATCTTTCAAAAAAGGCACTAGATGTTTAATAGCATTGTATTTAGAATCAATGATGTAAAAGTGATTATTTGTAGACTCCCGTTTACCCATTACGTTTGCTTGATGTTTTAATTCCTCCCAGGATTTATCCCGAACATTCGAACTGATATCCCGTTTACGGGAAATCCCGCTTACCAAAGTGTAATACAAATCCTTTTTCTCGAGGATTGATCTATATACATAGGCAAATGGACGAGCTAGATCAGCTTTTCTCTTATCCGAAGGGTTACTAGAAATTTCCGCTTGATACAGAGCTGAAAGTATTAAATCATCCTGCACCGGCTTGAATTTTAACAATCGTTTGATCGCCGTCTTTTTCACTTCGGGGTCAATCTTATTGTTAAAAGCAAGATCATATCCTTGGAGGATCGAAAAGTTTGGGACGAAGTGTGACAAATCGGCTCCTTTAGGTTTAAACCACTGTGGAGATATGATAAATACAAGCTTCTTTCCTTTAAGTTGGTCGATGTGCTCAGCAAAGTTGAGAAAATGAATTATAGAAATGGACCCCCCTCGGCCAATGAGAAAGGGAGTGAATCCATCATCATTTTCTGCGAAGTAATTGGATGGATGAAACCGATCAAGCCTAGCTAATTCTGAAGAACCGTATATGGGCAAGTAACGATCATCCTGTAGCATTTTATTTTGAACATATTTTCCTTGAAACATAAAGGGATTTAATTCTGTTGCAGCTTCACTTACCCTTTCTTTCGGAATGATACTTTCAATCCAGCTATTCGGAAAAATAATCAGAATAAAAAGGGTAAGAAAAGCAAAAATCATTGGTGCAAATAAAGCCCTTTTCATCTAAAATCAGCTAATTGTTCAGCAATTTTATTAGGTGTATTCCAAGTTTCACGATCGAATTCAGTAATAGGTACGTTAATTCCAAATCGTTCTTCTATTTGGACAAGCAGTTCTACTGTCCCAAATGAATCTAGAAGTCCGGAATCAAATAAATCAATATTTGGATCATCTTTAACTACATCGTCTTGGCAAACTTCTGCCACTAAAGCGATAACTTGATCAGTAAATGTCATATGAATCATACTCCCTTATGAATAAAGTATCCTGAAAATATATAGAATCCAAAGCAAATAAAGTGGAACGTGACGATAACAGACACGATATGAGTGAATTTATTTTGCGGCCACCAATGGCGTTTTTTATTAACCTGCTCAAACGTATTATAAGCAACCATTAAAACGGCGTGGTAAATTCCGTAAAGAATATACTGAATTTCTAAACCATGCCATAAGCCCATTAATAAGAACAACAAGATATATCCTAAGTTAGATATGATTTGACGATTTTTAATCCATTTTTTCTTATGAATCCAATAGACAAACCGCATAAATACATAATCCCTGAACCAAAAAGAAAGAGTCATATGCCAACGATTCCAGAAGTCCTTAATATTTCTGCTGATAAATGGTTTATTAAAGTTTTCCGGCGTTTTAACTCCCATAATGTAGCTGACTCCAATGGCAAAAGCGCTATATCCTGCAAAGTCAAAAAATAAATAAAAACTATAAGCATACATATAGAAAAGATGATGCTGGAAAGTACTGTGTGAAATAAAACCAAGGTTTAAAATAATATAGTGATTAATGGAATAACCAATAATGAATTTATAAAGAAAACCGAGAAAGATTTTATTGATTCCTTCGTAAAGAAGAAGTTTATATTTTTCACGAGGTATTTCTTCCTTTACATCCTTTTCAAATCTGCGGTACCGATCAATTGGTCCAGAAGAGATGGTTGGGAAGAAAAGAATGAAATACAACAAGCGGACAATCGAAATCTGGTTTTTAATTAATCCATCCCTAGTTTCCATGATCATTTGAATGCCTTTAAAGGTAAGATACGATATACCGATAAAGCCCCACATATTTTGAACGAATAGATAGGGTGATAATTTAGATAATAGAAGCGGCAGCAGTGAAAGAATGACTGCTAAACAAAAAGCGAACCCGCTGTTGGTCTTTTTTCGATACGCAATATAGCCTTTTATTAATAACACTTGCCAAATGGTAAAAAAGATTAGCGCATAGGTTTCTTGTAAATTGGAAGAAAAGATCAGCGCTAGAAAAATCAGCGTTACGAATATATTATAGGTCCGAAATTGTTTTCCGTTTAGCCCAAGGATAACCGTTGGTGCTAAAAGAATGGCTGTGATAAAAAAGAACAGAAATGTGCCATATGGTGTCATAGCAATACCTTTTCTTTGATACCTTTTCGGTCAATTTTTCCATTGGGAGTCATTGGCAGCTCTTGATCATATACAAACTTTCTCGGAATCATATAAGCTGGAAGTTTATCGGCAAGCTCTTTTTTAATCGCACTTGTTAGCTGATATTCCTTTTCAAATTCATGATTTGCAGGAACGATGGCTGCTGTTAAATATTCTATCTTGTCCTCTTTATAAACGGGAACAACCACTGCCATCTTGACATATTGTGAATGAGCTATATGCTGTTCAATTTCTTCTAATTCCATGCGATATCCATGTAATTTAATCTGAAAATCAATCCGGCCCTTATAGAAAAGCAGGTCCTTTTCCATTATGCCTTCATCACCTGTTCTATAGGCCTGTTTATCATTGATCCTGTAAAATGATTTTTCCGTTAGTTCCGGTTGGCCTAAATATCCTTTGCTTACGCTTGGGCCGACGATGATAATTTCCCCTTTTTCTCCCTCTTGTCCTTCAGCATTCAACAATAACAACTTAGTATCTTTTTTTGCTCTTCCAATTGGGAGAGTTGAATATTGGTCGAGTATTTCTTCCGTTATTTCCACATATGTGATGGCAACTGTTGCTTCTGTTGGACCATACGTATTATATACCTTTGCCTTTGGAAAACGTTCCATCAATTGACGGGCAATAGGTGCGGGTAAAATCTCGCCGCAAAATAAGAAAACCGTTAGTTCTGGAAGTAACTCTTGATTAAAAGATGGATCCATTAGGCACATTTGCACAAATGATGGGGTAGAAGTCCAAACCTGTATGTTTGATTGTTTGAAAGCTTCAAATAATATTTTTGGTTTTGCGATCATTTCTTTTGTAATAGCAAAGAGACTTCCACCTGTTGCAAGGCATGGGTAAAGATCCATTACTGAGAGATCAAAGGAGAAAGGTGCTTGATTTAAAAAGCAAAGTCCTCCTTTAATTGGGAAGTCTTCTACCATCCAATCAATAAAACTTTGAAGATTATTGGCTGATATTTGAACACCCTTTGGATTCCCTGTGCTGCCGGAAGTATAGATAATATAAAAGTTATTATCCTCTTTTACCCAATATTTCGTATCTACCTCATTTGATCCAGTAGGCAATATATCGCCCATGGTAATTGATCGAATAGATGGACTTTCAAGGTTCAATGGACCTCCAGAAACATTGATCATGATTTCTGCCTGAGAGCTTTCGATGATTCTTTCGATTCTTTCTGGTGGAATCGAAACATCAATGGGAATATAGGCATGTCCAGACTTTACACTTCCCAAGAAAGAGACAAGCATCTCTGGCTCCATGTGGCCATACACGATAATTGGTGAATCTGACCTAATGTCTTGTTTTAATAAATACGTGGCTATTTGTTCCGATTTTCGCCAAAGCTCACCATATGTAATTGAATTGTTTGGTGAAATAAATGCTACTGCTTCAGGATGAGTAAATGCAAAATCCTTTATGGTAGATAACATTCTCATTAGAAAGCACCTCCACTATTTAAAATTCAGTGTATATATAAGCCCCAGCATTGGCATCACTAAAGCCATACATGAAAAATAGTAGAAGCAGGATGAATAAATAATATAAGTAAAGAACAAATCCATTTGTTTTTTTATTATTGTTAGACATGACTTAAACATCACTTCCATTTAGTATAGAAATAGTAATGCATTCATAAAACGAATTTTTTTAAAATGTGTGTTTAGTTTAGAAACAAATTGTTTCTTTTATTATTAAATTAAAGAAAGAAATAGATTCATACAGAGTGATGGAAAATACTCCTCCTATTCCCATTGATTTACTGCGATTAAATCTCATACTTTCATTAGCCTGTTTAGACTTTTCTGCAAATTAACGACATTTGCGAGAAATAAAGAGAGGACTTAATCAACAATATTTAATATTATAGTGTAATAACATCATAACTAACAAATAATATATAGTACCATGAAACTAAAATTTTGCTTTTAGAAGTAAGGGACGGGAATCTATATAGAATTAGGAAGATAAAGGATTGAATAACAAAGGAGTCAGGAAATGACTCCTGACTCCTTTGGCACTATAATTCAACCTTAGTATCTGTTTGGCAATAATGCTCACAAAAGTGAGATGGATTTAATTTTTCTCCAGTAATTCTAGAGATCTTTTCATTCCAGTCATATAATGCACCTGGTTTGAAATATTGATGGATCAGCATATCCCCGGTTTCTTTCGTGAAAATTTCATTAGTAATTGATTTTTCGATGTAACGTTGTAATTGGGCAGCCATCAGTTCTCCCAATAAGTAGTTTTGGTAATAAACGGGAGCTAATGTAAAATGGATTTTTGCAGCCCAGTCTGGTTGATCGGTTGAATCTGGCGGGGTAACTAATTGAATTTCACTTACTGTTTTCCACCATAAAGCGTTTAAATCTTGATCAGGATTCTCATATAACTCTTTTTCAAAAAAGACAAAGGTGATGATCCATCTGGCTGCGATAAGCATTCCCAGCTGTTGCAGTTTTTCTAATTGAGGTGAAAGCTCGTCAATCAGCTCGTTATTCATATTGAGATATTTGCGCAGCCAACGCGGGTCTTTGCCCATTTTCCCAAACATCATAGCAATTGCTTCAGTCGTTAAGGTGTGACTGCAAGAACGCAGAATAAATGGGAGTTCGGAATCTACATATTTAAAATAGGCAGCGTGCCCAAATTCATGCAAATTGGTTTCCATCCAATATGAATCTTCCTGAAGATTGCATAAAACCCTAACATCTCCTTCACGATCGATGTCCATACAAAAAGCAGTTGGATTCTTCTTTTCTCTTGGAAATAGATCACTTTTCTCATATAGATCTGCCACTTCAATTCCCATATCTCCAAAAGTTTCTGTAGTCATCTGCAATAAATCCTTGCCGATATAGAATTGATCTAAATTGGTTTCGTCTGAAGTCGGAGCTTCTTGAAAAAATGGGTCAACATAATGCCAAGGGCGAATGTCAGAAGGGGCGATCTCAAACTTGGATGCAAGTCTTTCATCTAACTCCTTTTTCATGGAACGATAAGCAGTATCGGATTGTTCTATTAATCCCTCAAATATCGAAAATACTTCTTTTTGATCTAATTCCTGCAGGGCAAAGGCCATTTGGTAATGATTTTCATATCCGAGCAGTTTTGCAGCCTCATTTCTTTTTTTGACAAGCTCTAGGAGGTCTTTTTCGACAACTTTTCCTACTTCTTTACTCGCATACCAGACCTTTTTACGAAGCTCTTGATCATTACTATTGATTAATACATCTCTGATATCATTAGCTGAATATTTCTTTCCATCTACTTCAGGTGTAAAAGTGTTAAATAAAAGATTTAGGTCAGAAGATCGTTTTGACAAATCAGCTAGAATTTCTTCCGGGAGCTGATTTTCTTTCATCATATTAAGGAAAAGGAATAGTTGACGTTTTTCAATTTCTTGTAAATTTCCTTCCTCTAAATACTTTTTTGCAGTTTCATAAGTATCCTTTTGAGAAAACATGATATTAAGTTTTGTTTCCGCCTTGCTAAGTTTTTCGGCCCAAATAGGATCGCCAGTAGTTTGTGCCATCCAACTAGCTTCAGTAACATCACTCATTAATAATTGCATTTGATCATTTAATTCATGTAAAAAGGTTTGCACTTTTTTACCCATAACGGTTCATTCCCTTCATTTTTTGTAAAGCTCCTAATTTTTTGTTTCTAGTAAAAAATCTAAGATGTTTTGGCAAACTTCTTCTGACTGATCGAGAATCATTAGATGTTTGGAACCTGGAATGATGGATGTCTTAACAAATGTTTGCTTTTTCGCCTCATCAATATTTTTTAACTTTATCGCTAAGTGGTCTTCCTTTTCTGCTGGCAGGAAGAGAATCGGACAAGTTATATTTTTGTATAGCTCTTTGTATTGTAAATTGCAGACCATTTCCATTATCTGTACATTAATATATGGTGGGATTTGATAGGATATCCGGTCTTCTGCGACTTCATATAAAGAGACAAACTTAAACCATTCTTCAAAATAGAAATCCCACATCTCTTTAGGAAAAACACTTTCTGCATATTCCAATAGTTCGGCTTTAGAGGAAAAGCTATTTATTTGTCTATTTTTAAATTCTTCTAGTACTTCTTCTATCGTCTGATGTCTTTCTCCATCTTGACCGATATAATTGATCATGCCAGAGTCAATGTTAGTCAGCGAAATGATATTTTCTGGATAAATGGAGGCGAAGGCAGTCGCAATATCCCCTCCTAATGAACTTCCTACCAAATGTGCTTTCTGTTTTCCTAATTCCTCTAAAACACACTTGATGTCTCTACATTGCGATTGAATGTCATAACCGTAGGCGGGTTTATCCGATCCACCGTGACCCCTTAAATCCATTAATATGATATGGTAATCTTCTATAAAAGCCGGAAGTGCCTTTTCCCATATTTTCGATGAACTTCCTTGTGGGTGTAGAAAAAGGATAGCCTCGCCCGTTTTGTTACCGCATTCATAGATCTGTATTTCAATTTCATCTGCTTTAACTTTTCTGCTTATCATACAAGACAACACTTCCATTATCATTTTGCGCCGAAATATTTTCAGGATTAGAATGTATAAAGCTTTTTGGAATAAAGAATTTCTCTTATTTAGAAAGCCGTAATACACAAAGGTTTTTGCATAGTAGAAAATAATGTATTTACCTCATTTACTATTTCTGCAATATTTATTTCTGCCCGGCCAAAGTCATATAATTTTTTAAAATTGATTACACCCATAAACAGAGAGGATAAATCCGATATTTCCATTTTTATTTCTACATCGGCATTTTCAGCTTGGGAAATTGCTGCTTTCCCTTCTCTGAAATCGATAACTATTCTTCTGCTGTTTCCTTCTATAAAACTATCCATTATGTTTATGCCTAACTTTATCGTTACATTATTAAAATTGTATTCACTTAATTTTTCGATAAATGCATCCATGTTAATAATCCTATACATTAGTCCAATTCCAGCACTATTCGTTTCATGGTAGACACTAGGCATTAAACGATTGGATCCATTTCTTGGATCAGCAATTAAATACTCGATTGCATCATCTTGTGTAGTAAGCTCAATTCGATGTATTTGATCGTTCTGGCTATTAAGGAACGCCGCTATTTTGGATAACGCTTGCGGATTTCGGTAGATCATTTCTTTAATAACGATATTATTATGGATAAAATTTGTTTCACTCATCTTTTTGAACGTGAACACTATATAACCTTCTAGTTTCTCTCCATTAAAGCAGCCAACAATTTTATGATCCGGATTTTTGAACAATACCTCTACATCATAATCCGTTTTTAACATCATGCCATGAGTTTCTTTAGCATAAAGGTTATAGCAATCTTTAATGTGTTCTTTATGAGTCTTGTTTAGGAATGTAAGTCCTTCTTTAGTTCCTCTTGCAGGAAAGCTAGATGGTTCAATTAGATATTGATTCATCTTCGTTCCATAGCCAAATCCCATTTTTTTATAAAAATCTGGCCTAAATGGATAGAGAGCTAAGAATGATACTTCCCGGTTTACGAAATGTTGAATAAAGTAACTAATTAGTTCTTTTGCTATTTTTTCTTTTTTATGCAACAGGTCTACAGCTACTAATCCTACTCCACCAACATCTATAATTTTGGAGAATAAGTTCATTTGAAAGTAGTGAATCCTCATTCCTCCAACAAGCTTACCATCTCTAAACAAACCAAAAAATTCGATTGTCTTTTCTTTTTCTTGCAGTATAGTTATCATAGTCGAGAATCGCTCTTTGAAGTCGGGTGTATTCTGCATCACCCCTGGATAAGCATTAACGGCTATCTCAACGAAAGCTGGAATCTCTGATACTTCCAATTTCCTAATTAAACTTTTCATACATAAGCCCTCGCTATTAGTTACAGTTTTTTAACATAAAAACTTGATTGGCAATTTCTTTAAAGCCTAATCTTTCTAAAGCCATATACGTTAAATAACTTTTCTTTTTTGGGAGATTCGGTATGACTCTTCGAATATCTTCACGAAAATAGTTAAAAATATAGTTAAGCATGAAATCAATGATCTTATCAGCGTCATCTCTACTAGGATCTGCTTCACATTGAAATAGAATCGTTCCAACATGTGTTCCTTGGGGATCGAGGGAACGTTTGAAATAAGCATAACCTATTTCTATCCCTTCCATGTCCTTCACAATAATGGCCTGACCCTCTTTAGCTGCTTGCCAATGAGTTTGCCATGGATTCATCCCTTTATAAAAAGGAAGAGTACTAGTCTGCTGGGGAATTGCACTTTCAATGAAGTAATCTTGATTGGTATTGCCTTCTTCCATAATTACACTGCCTTTTAGTTCAAGATGGACCAAATTATCAACGATTTCATAGCCCATCTTTTTATATAAAGCAATTGCTCTCTCGTTATCACTAATGGCCTCTAGAGTTGCGATATCCACTCCTGCTTCTCGATAAACGTTTAAAGTTTCCTCCATTAGGATCTGCCCGATTCCTTGTTTTCTTACTTTCGAAGCTACTCCTGTACCCCCGTTCCAGGCTATCTTCTTTCCGTTGACTTCGCGAATCCCATTTTTAACAATTCCAATTGGCTCATTGTTTTTAAAGGCCACAATGGATAATTCTGAAGAAAGGCCTTCTGCTGCTAATCGGTTAATAAATCGATCAGGGCTTGTTGTTGCATCAAAATAGTAACCTTCAAATCCCGTATTCCAAGCTTTAACACCTTCTTCAATTGTGCAATCCTTTAGACGCTTTACAACTATCATAAGAACACATCCTAATTGAGTTTTAAATATTGTTTAATGCTATAAAGCTTCATAACTATTTGTTTTTAATGCAAAAATGACCAGTCGGTTTAATTTGATTAAACCATAAGATGTTGAAATTTTCAATTATTTTTCATTGAAGATCATTAGAAAAAAATAAGGAGTCTGCGGAAAAGCAGTAGGCTCCTTAACGTTTTCAGGAAGTGTTTAACGAATCATGAAGGGTGTGAAAATTCGTGGGGGGAGCAGTTAGATGAATACTAAAACGTATTATGTTGTTTTTAGCTCCTTATTAATTTCTTAATAAAGATTTCCCTTTGCCCTTTTATGATTTCATCGTATGGATAATTTGGAAATAATAATTTATGGGTTACGGCACCATCAACAAAGGACCAAAATAATTCTGAGTATAATTCAGCATCTATTTCTTTTTTAAATTCTCCATTTTCTATTCCTTCAAGCATGACATCGGCAATCATATTAATTTTTAAAGCACGTCTTTCTTCTAATAGTTTCATGATGTCTTCTCTACGTGATGAAAAAAGTTCAAATTCAGATTGGACTAAAAAGGAATTTAACAAATTGGAATTTAAATCTTTGCTTAGGTATTCTGTAAATAAAGATGATATTTTATCTAAATAAGTTGTATATTTTGCTAATATAGTTTGTATGTCATGAAGTACTTCATCTGTGTTTTGATACATTAACTGAACGTAAATTTCTTCCTTGCTTTTAAATAACTTATAGATTGACCCCTTACTAATACCTGAATGATCGACAATATCATTAATCGTTGCTGCCACATAACCCTTTGAAGAAAAACATTCTAATGCACCGGCCAAAACTTTATTTCTTTGTATTTCTTTGTAATTTTCTTTTTCAAAAGTCATAAAGCCCTCCTGAATATCTTTAGGTAAGGAAACTTCCTATTGACACGAAAAGATCATTGTAATTTCACCTTTTTTTAATTTCCTCAAGATACATTTCTTTCATTTCCCTTAAAACTTCATAGTAAGGGAAGTCTTTATAAATGGTCTGCAGAGAAGCACCATCAATAATTAGCCAAAACTTATGGGCATATAAATTAGTATCGATATTTTTATCAATTTCACCTTGTTCTTGACCCTCTTCCAGCGTTTCTTTAATGAGATTAATTAAAAAATTCCCTCGTTCAGTTATCACATCTAACAACTTTTCTGACCTCGTACAATGAAAAGTAAATTCATAAAATACAACTGTTTTACCTAGTCGATCAGGATTAAATGGATCTAAAGCTAAGAATACATCAAACATAAAATTGATCTTGCTATAGGCTGAACGCCGTTTAGCGAAATTTTGGGTAATGTCTTCTTTATCATTATCAGTTGCTTTATTTAGTAATTCCAAATATATAGATTCCTTGCTGTCGAAATATGTATAAATTGATCCTTTGCTTATCCCTGAATGGGCTCCAATATCGTCAACCGTTGTTGTTTCGAAACCCTTTTGGGCAAAACACTCTAGAGCACTCTTAAGAATCTTCGACCTCATTCTTTCTTTATATTCTTCGGAAACAATTGGCGGCATAGTACATCACATCCAATATTTATTTTAAAAATAAATGATCAGTGTCAACTCTTTTCTTGTATATTATCACATTTTTAAATTTAACAAAGGACACTTTCGTCTAGTAGAGGATTACCCTGTTAAAAATCCTCTTTATATAAAGTTCATTTATGTTAAGATAAATTATTATGTGCATGAATATACCATTAGTATTATATTAATTTTATAGAAACTGAACACCTAGGTTTTCATTAAAGCATTCTATTAAAGAAAGAAGGTTTATTGTGAAGAAGTATAAGGGTGAACTGCTAATGCTCATTACCGCTGTCATGTGGGGGAGCGGTTTTGTAGGGATGGCAATTGGATTAGAGCATTGGACAGTTATTCAGTTAATGGCGTTGCGATTTACTTTGGCAACCATTTTGCTTGCTGTTGTATTTCATAAAAAATTAAAGCTCATTTCACGCAGTATCATGTGGAAAGGTTCAGTGTTAGGAGCTATTTTATTTATTGCTTTTGTCTTGCAAACGATGGGTCTTGCTTATACAACACCTTCAAAAAATGCGTTTTTAACAGCTATTAATGTTTTGATTGTCCCGATTATTTCATATGTCATTTATAAACGCAGGATCGATCGATTTGAAGGTATTGCGGCTATTATTGCCGTCGCTGGCATTGGACTTTTATCTTTACAGGACTCGCTGTCAGTTAATATTGGTGACTTATTTTCAATACTTTGTGCAATTGGGTTTGCATTCGATATTTTTTATACAAATGTATTTGTGAAGAAGGAAGATGCCTTAGCCTTAACAATTGTTCAATTTTTTGCAGCCTCGATTTTTAGCTGGGCGGGTGTGCTGATTTTAGGAGAGGTACCAACTTCAGCTAGCACGGAAGGGATTTTGACAATTGTTTATCTAGCCGTCTTTTGTACGTTAATTGCATATGTCTGCCAAAATATCGGCATGCAATATGCAAATCCAACAAAGTCTGCTATTATTCTTTCAACGGAATCACTATTCGGTACAATTGCCTCGGTCATTGTCTTAAATGAAATTTTATCCGGTAAGATGATACTAGGATGCTTTTTAATCTTCATTGCCATTATTGTGGCTGAAGTAAAGCCATCCCTTAACAAATCCATTATAAACGCATCACAGAAAAGCTAGGCTTCATTACCGAAGCCTAGCTTTTAATATGAAGTCCATAAACTTTACAGACTGATCGACCATTGGTTATGGCTGTTTTATGACTTCCTTCCAATAGTTCCATGCGTTTAAGTAATCTCCAAAGTCATTTGGATGATGTTTAATACAAGTACCTATCCTTAAATATAATCCGATCAAAACTTCTGCGTATAAATTAGAACTGTAAATATCCTCTTTATTTAACAAACTAACAGTTGATTCTATTGTTTCTTTTGTTAGATCATCTGTTGAAGAGCAAAACGCATAGATTAAGTCATATAGAGGAGGACCGATAACGGGGCTCGGGTCAATCACACCATCTAATCGCCCATCATTGAAAATAAAATTATGTACTCCACAATCTCCGTGCAACAAGTATGGACTTCTAGCGGAGTTATTTTTTTGAAGGAGGTGAAGAACCAAGCTATGATCGTCGTGTGTTAAGCGTGAATCTATAACCTTCCGAGCTTCAAGAACTCTATTGTTGAGAAACCTTTCCCAAGAATCTGCTGGATCGTCTGCCCATCCCCAGCCAGAGTGATTAGGCGCTTTTTTATAATGATTTAAAAGGCCTTGAACAAGGGCATTAAGTATATCTTTTTTATTATTTTTAACATAATTCGTTGAGCCTGTTATGAAAGAATAAACGATGTACCTATAAGATGGCTCAACATACAAGAGCCGAGGCAATAAGTTTGATTCCTTGTAGTATCCGAGAAAAAATGCTTCTGATTGAATAAGCTGAGCATCATTTAACTTAACGACATATTTACTATCATTATGGCAAAGGAGATACAGTTCACTGACTGTTCCTCCTTTTAATTGTTCATATTTTGTTGGCTCTGATTGAATGATTTTCTCTTGAACTAAATTTGTAATGATTTTTTCGATCTCCATAAATCTCCCCACTTGATTACGGGCGTAGAATGTATAAATATACTATCCCGTAGAATTAAAAGCCAAACCCTTTGATTTCTATAATAAGGCAATTATTCCTGTAAAAAAAGTGATTGTTATTGTCTAATTTTTAGCACACTACTTTAAGGTGCGATTTTTTAGCAAGGAGAAAAATATTTTATAGGAAAAATGCTTAAGGTATCTTTGAAAAAATTTTTTTAAAGAAACATTTGGGGATTGCCAAAAAATAAATTTTAATCTATTATCCCAATATAACAAATCTTTTTAAAGTTTATGATGTTTTATATGAAACCGTATTCATAAAGGGGGAAGGTATTAATGAACTTACAAGAGAACACAGCTCATGAATTACAGAGAACGATGAAGGCTCGTCACTTATTCATGATCTCCCTTGGCGGTGTAATTGGATCTGGTCTTTTCTTAGGATCTGGCTATACGATTAGCCAAGCTGGCCCAACAGGTGCCATTCTTTCTTACTTGGTTGGCGGCATGATTATGTTTCTCACTATGCTTTGTTTAGGGGAATTATCTGTAGCTATGCCAGTATCTGGATCATTCCAAACGTATACCACAAAATTTATCGGGCCAGGTACAGGATTTGCACTCGGTTGGCTTTATTGGCTCGGCTGGTCTGTTACTGTGGCATTAGAATTGCTATCTGCAGGACAGCTTATGCAAAGATGGTTTCCAGATTCTCCTGTATGGATCTGGTGTGCGATATTTGCCATTGTATTATTTTCATTAAATGCTCTTTCAGCCAAGGCTTTTGGGGAAACAGAGTTTTGGTTCTCAAGTATTAAAATTTTTGCCATTTTGGCATTTATCGTCCTTGGAGGTGCCGCAATGTTTGGCATCATCCCGATGAAAGGAGGACAAGCTGCTCCATTTTTATCAAACTTTACCGCACATGGCTTATTGCCTAATGGATTTACTGCCCTAATCATTACTATGATTGCTGTGAACTTTTCATTTCAAGGAACTGAATTAATCGGGATTGCAGCGGGGGAAAGTGAAGAACCAGAGAAAACTATTCCTAAATCCATTAAGCAAACTGTTTGGCGTACATTGGTTTTCTTCGTATTGGCAATCTTTGTATTATCTAGCTTAATTCCTATGGACAAAGCGGGTGTTGTTGAAAGTCCGTTTGTTGTAGTATTTGATAGTATCGGAATTCCTTATGCAGCTGATATTATGAACTTTGTTATCCTGACAGCATTACTATCAGTTGCAAACTCTGGATTATATGCGGCGACACGGATGCTGTATGCCATGTCTAAAGAGAAGATGACAAGCCCTAAGCTAACAAAGGTTAATAAACAAGGTGTGCCAATTAATGCCTTAGTTCTAACGATGGGAATCGCCCTATTATCATTGTTGTCAGGTTTTTTTGCAGAAAAGACCGTATTTGTTTGGCTGCTTTCCGTTGCGGGATTAGGCGCCCAGGTTGGTTGGATCTCTATTTCTGCATCACAAATAGCTTTCCGCAGAAGATTTATTCGTGAGGGCGGCAAAGTGGAGGATCTTAAATTTAGAACACCACTTTATCCAATTCTTCCGCTTATCGCATTAACTTTAAATTGCATTGTGTTGGTTAGTCTTGCGTTTGACTCTGAACAACGCTTAGCCCTATATTTAGGTGTCCCGTTTGTTATTGCATGCTATGTCATTTATCATTTAAAAATAAAGAAGAATCGTGAACAGGATGGTACAGAAGAACAAGCTTTGCAATTAAAAGATAATAAACAAATGCGGATATAAAAAGTGGAATAAGCGTTTCTAGTATTTCTGGATAGAAGTATTAGAAACGCTTTTTTGTGTGAACAATATTCCTCAGTTCCCCCTCTCATGATTTTTCCTGGTTGAGTAATAATAGTAGTACAGATGTATAAATGGAGGACCAACAATGCCGGAATTACCTGAAATGGAAACGTATAAATCTATGCTGCAGCAGTTTGTCAGCGGCAAAATGGTTACAGAGGTTGCAATTAATCGGGAGAAATCGATCAATATACCGGTAGAACAATTTTCTAATCAAGTAAAGAATCAAAAAGTTGCAGCTATTGAAAGAAGAGCAAAATATTTAATTTTCAAGCTCCAAAATGGTCAATGTTTACTTCTGCACCTCATGTTAGGCGGAAGGATGTTTTTTGGACGGGAAGAAGAGAAACCAGATCGAACAGTGCAAGTACAATTATCCTTTGGAGATTATCATCTTTATTTTATTGGACTTCGCTTAGGTTATTTGCATCTTTTAACGCCGGAAAAGATTAAGGAAGTATTTCAGGATATTGGCTCAGAGCCGCTTGACCCTAATTTTTCACTAGAAGTGTTCCAGGATAGGATAAAAAGTAAAAGAGGCGGATTAAAAACAACACTGCTAAATCAAGAGGTGATAGCGGGGATTGGGAATCGGTATTCGGATGAGATTCTATGGCATGCGCAATTACTTCCCGAAAGAAAAATACATGAATTAGATAATGGTCAAATGAATCATCTATACGAATCGATTCGATATATCCTTCAGCGGGGGATCCAACAGGGAGGTTATATGGAGGAACCTCTTTATAAGGGAGACGGAAAAACAGGAGGCTATAGGATGTATGTACATGACCGTGATGGGAAGGAATGTCCACGATGCAGTTCACCTATTGTGAAAACGGAGATTTCTTCACGTAAAACATACTTTTGTCAAAACTGCCAGCATTAGGAGAGGAGAGTGCGTATGATATTTGGCTGCCATCTTTCTATTAGTGAGGGTTTTTTAGGAGCTGCCAGGACAGCTGCTGCAATGAAAGCCGCTGCTTTTCAATACTTCCCGAAAAATCCACGAAGTTTATTAGTAAAAGATTTTAACAGGGATGACGCTGATCTATGTAAGGAGTTTTGCAAAGAACACGGCATGATCTCTGTCAGCCACACACCTTATCCTACAAGTATTACACCGAATAATGAAGAAAAGCGCAGACTGGTGATTCGTTCGTTGGTAAATGATTTGGAGATAGCGGAAGCTTGTGGTTCTATAGGTGTTGTTGTTCATTTTGGAAAGCATATTCCCCCTTCAACCCTAATTGAAAGCTATCAGCTAATGATCGAGATGCTAAATGAAATTCTTAGCGAATGGGAAGGGGAAGCCAAAATATTACTAGAAAACAATGCTGGATTACCCGGAACAATAGGAACAACTCTGGAAGAGCTAGTGCAAATACGGAAGTTAAGCGATCACCCAGAGAAAATTGGCTTTTGCTTAGATACATGTCATGCGTTCTCCTGTGGATTATGGAATGGTGAAAATTGGGCAGAAGTAGTGAAGAAAGGGACAGATTTAGGATATTTTGATGTCTTAGAAGTAATTCATTTTAATAATTCGAAGTATCCATCAGGAGAAGGAAAAGATCGGCATGCTCCCATATTTGGAGCAGGCTATATTACAGAGTCTCAATTTGATCAGCTCATTAAGACTCCCCAACTTAAAAACATCCCTTTTATTTTGGAGACACCGAAAGAAGAACTTCCACATGAAAAGGAAATAAAGCTGCTGCTTGAAAAGTGGGGAAGTGAATGATTTCAAATTTCCCGAGCTTCTCAATTAAAATTGGGTATTTTTTGCTATGTGAAAGTATTCAATTTTTTTCTCAAAATCCTCATAGTTCGACTTTATCTCCATCTTAAGTTGCATTGAAATAATACCTGCCATATGGAAATATTAAGGTGAATATTTTTCCATATATAGGGAGGTTTGTGCGATGGGAAAGAGGCAAATAAGATTACTAATGATTTCAATATTTGCAATCCTCATGTTAGCAGCATGCAGCAATGAAAAATCATCTAAGGAAAAAGATATAAAGAGCAACGCCGAAGAGCAGGTTACAAAGGATGGTAATGATAAAGGTGATCAGGAGGAAAAGACAGGAGAGAGTAATACTTCTGAAAAAGAGGATGCTGAAGATACGTCAGGTGCAGTGAAGCCTCAATCGGCAGCAAAAACAGTCTCTTTTACTCAAGTAACATGGTTTTACGGTTCACCTAAGAGAGAGTTAAATCCAGGGGTATGGTATTATACAGCATCAGATCACCCAGAAAAATTCGCTACAACATTTGACTGGGAAGAGGAAGATGTGCTTCTTTGGCAAATTGGTGATGAGAAATATAAAGGATATGGCGCGGAGACTGAACAGCTTCAAGTTTTGGATAATGATGTAATTAAAATTATTGTTAAACTTGAAGATGAATCTTGGGAGGAAATGCCGAGAAGATTTCTGAAGGTGGCAAAAGGGCATTAGAAGGTAAAAGCTTTATCATCGAAACTGTTGATGGCGAGCGTCTCTCTCTACAATAAAGGACATAGAATGAATGCTGAATAGCTTTTGCTCAGTATATCAAAATAAATCCAAGATGAATCTGCCCAGCCCTCTAAGCAGCCAAAGAGATAATCTGAAGGGCAAAATGATTAATTCTGGTATCCAAAAGAGAACATCGAAAATAAAATCCCCAAATGTGTAGGAATTACTGCTTTGCTTAATTTTTCTCTTCTCTTTCCTTTTATTCCATCTTTCATTCATTTTCATTTCTCCTCATTTTACCCAATTGGAATATATTTCTACTTTAATAAAAGTACAATTATATTAACAATCTTAACAACTATAGTGCTATTCCGCATTCCCTAACACATAAGACTCCAAAGCAATAATCGACATTTTCACAGAAAATTTCCCAGGAAAATATAAATTTATACAATAAGGTTTCGACAAAAGACAAAGAAAAAGTAATGAAAGGTCTATAAAAATTTTTATGCAGTAAGATCCAGGTCAATTCTTAATTCACTTTGATTGTCATGTTTTTTTCTCATTGAGGAATAATGGTATTAAAGATGCCAATATATCTGAAATCTGATTATAACAAAATGAGAGAGAAGTGAGGAAAATGGTAAGAGATAGAAGTGCATTTATCCATATAATTTTGCTGCTGTTTGTTACGGCTGTTATTATTTGGTCGGTGATACAGCCATATAACTATATAAATTGGGCACTTGAAGTATTGCCGGCTATTGCACTGCTTGCAGTTGTAATTTTTACATATAATAAGTTTCGGCTTACCACGCTTTCCTATATTATTATCGCAATCCTAACCATTTTAATGTTCATCGGGGGCCATTATACATACTCTAGGGTTCCGCTATTTGATTGGATTAAGGATTATTTTGACTTAAAACGTAATAACTATGATCGGTTTGGACATTTTTTAAAAGGCTTATTTACTATTGTGATAAGGGAGGTTTTGATTCGCAAATCCCCGCTAACAAAAGGAAAATGGTTATATACCATTACATTGAGCATTGCCCTCTCCATTGGGACTTTATATGAAATTATCGAGTGGCTAGGAACAAAAATAATAAAAGGCGGAAAAGTATCAAAAGACTTTCTCGGAACCCAAGGAGATATTTGGGATACACAGTGGGATTTATTTTCACTGCTGATTGGTTCTATCCTTGCTTTATTATTCTTTTCAAACCTTCATAATAAGCAGCTTAGAAATAAAAAATAAAAAACTTGTCTATAAGGAAGCCTTATTAAAAATGTTAATAAAATGCTAATTTCCTTTATTTTTAATTATGTATAAAATAGTAGTTAGAAGTAATATTTTGGAAAAAGGGGAAATGGAGTGTTAAGAATGGGCATTGATTTTCACGATCAAAAAAACCATCTTTCCTATGCAACTAGAGAAGCTGATCGTTCGTGGGTGGAAACGATTAGGGGATTGATACAAGTTGAAGATATAAAGAAGGCTGTTGATATTGGCTGTGGCGGGGGAATTTACTTAAAGGCACTATCAGACATGGGTATTCTGTCTGTCACCGGTGTTGATTTTTCAGAAGTAAGTCTTGAAGGGGCAAAAGAAAATTGTAAAGAATATGAAAATATTTTCCTTCATTATGGGAATGCTGTAGAAAGCGGTCTGCCAGATCATCAATTCCAATTATTGCTGGAAAGAGCGCTAATTCATCACATAACGGATTTAGAGGCTTGTTTTGCAGAGGCGTATAGAATTTTGGAGGATGACGGAACATACATTATTCAAGATCGAACCCCAGAGGATTGTTTATTAGAAGGAAATGAGAAGCATATAAGAGGATATTTCTTTGAAGCATTTCCTAGATTAATAGACAAGGAAATTAAGCGCAGACACAGCAGTGAAGTGGTTATTGAAAAGCTCAAGGAAGCTGGTTTTAGAAAAATTCAAGAAGTGAAGTTATGGGAAGTTAGAAAAATTCATAATACAAAGCAACAATTACTGAAAGATTTGCATGAAAGAACAGGCCGAAGTATTTTACACGAATTAGATGATCATGAAATAGCTACATTGATTAGCTATATTGATAATTCCATTTCTGAAGTCTCTGAGGTCGTTGAAAAAGATAGATGGACGATTTGGAAGGCTGTCAAATAAACACTATGTCCCTAATTGACATTTTTTTAATTTCCATTTAAAGTTAAAATACATGAATGAACGAAAGGGTGACCCAATTCAATGAAGTTTTAATCCTATTTTCGAAAGTAAGCAATTGAAGGGTATTTTTTGCAGATGATGTCTGTCTGCTTTATTTGTGTTGCCTTCAATTGTCGTTTTCAGAATAGGATTGGATTTCGATAGTTGGACTTAAGGGAGCATTGTTTTTGGGAAGAGGTCTGTGAATTTGTCCCGAAAAAGTTCAGAATAAAGCTAGGGATGTCATTTCCCGACTTTTTCTGAGCTGGCTCTTTTTGATGTGCGCCTATACCTTATACCGAAGCCTCCTATTCTGAATGAGATAGGAGGCTTTTTATGTCTCCTAATAAGAATTTATAAGGAGATGATTGTATGCTATTAAAAGCTCATCATATAAAGTACTATGTTCAGGACCGTTTATTATTAGATCTTGATCAATTAGAAATTCACCGAAAGGATCGCATTGGATTAGTTGGCAGAAATGGAAGTGGAAAAACGACGTTAATAAAAATTTTGGCTGGCGTGCTAGCTCCTGAGGAAGGGAAGATCAATCACCACATAAAATGTGATCTAATACCACAGTTAAAGAGAACAGATACTGTAAAAAGTGGTGGAGAAATCACGCAGGAATATATCAATAAGGCCCTCATAAAAGATTCAGGACTCTTATTTGCAGACGAACCAACGACCCATTTAGATACTGATCATATTGAATGGCTGGAAAAGAAACTAGATCAATGGAATGGAGCATTTATGATAGTTTCACATGATCGTGCATTCCTAGATGCACTCTGCACAAAGATTTGGGAAATTAATGAAGGGAAAATAAAAGAGTATACGGGAAATTACAGCAGTTATATAGAGCAAAAAGAGTTAGAGCGCAAACAAGAAAAAATGGCTTATGAAATATATGAAAAGCAGAAAAGCCAATTAGAAAATGCATTGAAATTAAAAGAGCAGAAAGCTGAAAGAGCAACAAAAGCTCCAAAAAGGGTGAGTAATTCAGAAGCAAGGATAACCGGTGCCAAACCATACTTTGCAAAAAAACAAAAAAAGCTGCAACAAACAGCAAAAGCCCTTGAAACCCGCTTAGAAAAATTAGAAAAAGTAGAAAAAGTGAAGGAACTTCCTCCGCTGAAAATGAATTTGCCTAACGAAGAAAACATCAAAGACAAAATTATTCTTCGGGTACAAGAGGTAGCCGGCATGATTGGTGATCGCATTCTTTGGAAGGGGATAAGTTTTAATGTTCGAGGCGGTGATAAATTAGCCATTATTGGGCCAAACGGAAGTGGAAAAACAACTTTCGTAAAAAAGATTATGAAACAAGAACAAGGCATCACGCTCTCACCATCAGTAAAAATGGGTTATTTTAGTCAAAATTTAAATATTTTAGATGTGGAGAAATCTATTATTGAAAATATTCAGTCTACATCCCAACAAGATGAAACACTGATCCGGACTGTACTTGCCAGAATGCACTTCTTTAGGGATGAAGTGTATAAGCCTGTAGATGTTTTAAGTGGCGGAGAACGAGTAAAAGTAGCGCTAGCCAAGTTATTCTTGAGTGATATCAACATGTTAATTTTAGACGAACCGACGAACTTTTTAGATATGGAAGCGGTTGAAGCGTTAGAGGGATTATTACAGGAATATAGAGGGACTATAATTTTTGTATCTCATGACAGGCGTTTTATTGAAAAACTTGCTACACGCATATTAGCCATTCGTGATGAGAAAATGGAATTGTTTGAAGGCACCTATCAGCAATATTTACATTATGAATCACAGCCTGTGCGTAATACGAGTGAGGATAGACGGCTCGTCCTCGAAACCAAAATAACTGAAATCCTCAGTCGTTTAAGTATTGAACCGTCAGCAGAACTCGAATTGGAGTTTCAGAAGCTTTTAAAAGAAAAGCGGGAGCTTGAAGCGAATAAATAATTTTGGACCGGGGGACATTTCTCCTGGTTTTTTTTAAAAAAAGCATAGAAAGGAGGAATTGATAAATTCATATATAAATATCTATATAATCTGCTTGTAGTCCCCTTAGAAGAAATCTTTAGGCAATATTTTATCGACATTATGGATATTGGATAATCAGTCGGGCAAGGCGAGAGTCTCCTTGCCCTATGAAAAGTAATACAGAATTCACGAAGAATACGACACATGCTGAGGAATTTCTATTATGATTGAATTGGAGTAGAATAATTTAGAAAGGATGTTGTAATGTGGCCTATAAATCTAGGACGGAACCTCAAAAACTAATCATTTCACGAATCTTAGACAAAAGAATGAATTTGTCTGAAAAAGACAGACAGCATTATGTAAGTCTTCAAAAAGGCTATGAAGGAGAAGTGATGTTTGATGCTTTAACAGAAAGGCTTCAAGGTGATTGTTTCATAGTTAATGACCTGCTGCTTAAGTTTAACAATACCTTGTTTCAAATAGACACTTTAATTATTGCTTCGGATAAAATTTACCTTTATGAGGTGAAAAATTTTGAAGGTGATTATTACTTGGAATCAGATCGATTGTATAAGGTGCCTAAATATGAATATAATAATCCGCTATTCCAATTAACCCGAAGTGAATCCCTCCTCCGCCAATTGCTGCAAAATTTAGGCTGCAACCTCCCTATTGAAGCAAAAGTAGTTTTTATTAATCCGGAGTTCACCCTATACAAAGCCCCCTTGGACAACCCTTTTATTTTTCCAACACAAATAAAGAAATATTTAAACAAAGTAGACTCGACATTTACAAAACTAGCACAATGGCATAAAAAACTAGCTGACCAGCTCATTTCACTTCATATTAATGAAAACCCCTATACATTATTACCGCCTTATGAATACGAGCAACTGAAGAAAGGAGTTATTTGCAAAGTCTGCGGTTCATTTTCGTTTACAATTCAAGGCTATTATTGTCACTGTGGTGATTGCGACCAGAAGGAACTGATTTCAGCGGCTATTTTACGAAGTGTAAGGGAATATAGGATTCTCTTTCCTGACGAAAAAGTTAGCACTAATATTATTTACGATTGGTGTGGGGGAATAAAAGAAAAAAGGACTATGAGAAGGATTTTATTAAAAAATTTTGATAGAATCGGGACTAAGCAGTGGACTTACTATGAATGAGTAAAGATACCACTCTTAGAGGCAGTTATTATTGAGAGCAATCCATCATATTGTTGTGATAATGGTCAAGCTACGGTAGTTTCAAAGCCGAGTTGACTGTCGCAAGAGTGATGACGGCCAAGTGTTGGAGGACCAAGAGCAGATTTGTCCGTCATGAGTGAGATGACGGCCAAGTGGTGGAATATCGAGTGCTGAGTTGACCGTCATAAGTGAGATGACGGCCAAGTGGAAGAGGAACGAGAGTAGATTTGTCCGTCATAAGTGAAATGACGGCCAAGTGGAATAGAATTAGAGAGTAGAGTTGACCGTCATCAAGGTCCTAGCTACTGTTATCTACCCAAAATAAAGTTAAAGTGACCGTTATCTTAAAAAATAACGGTCATTTCAAGTCAAATCACTATCTAATCAGTCTTCAACAACGAATACATATACAAATCATCAAATTTCCCGCAAGTATATTCATATTTTCGCAGAAGGCCTTCGCGTATAAATCCTTTGCTTTCAAATAATTGGATTGATGGAGTATTTGGGGGTTCGATTAATGCTTGAATTCTCATAAGACCAAGGTCCTGAAAACCGTATCCAATGATAGCAGTTAGTGCCTCGGACATGATGCCCCTTCTCCAATAGTCTTTTGACAGCTCTGCTCCAATCTCCGCTCGGGAGTGTCTTGGAGATATATTAAGAAAACCGCAGCTTCTAATGACCTTATCTTGTCCCTTTAAGGTTATTCCCCAGCGTATTCCCGTTTTGTTCGTATAAATATCCTTATACCACTGGATTTCTTCCAATGCTTCCTTTTTGTTTTGAAAGGGCTCCATTCCAAAGTATTTCATCACTTCTGGATCTGAAAGATAGGCCATTAAACTGGCTGCGTCATTTTCAGTAACCTCTCGTAAATATAATCGCTCTGTTTCTAAAACAGGAAAAGTATTTGCTAGCTCCAAAATTTAATCCTCCCTTTGGTTTTCCCCATATTTTGACACTAAATTATATGGTAATACG
This sequence comes from Bacillus sp. S/N-304-OC-R1, assembly GCF_019749375.1. Taxonomy (GTDB): domain Bacteria; phylum Bacillota; class Bacilli; order Bacillales; family Cytobacillaceae; genus Cytobacillus. Next base: position 52,040 of record NZ_JACWFE010000014.1, on the reverse strand, counting down.
AATTCAATCATTTCTAGTGAATTCATTGACAAATATTAACTTTAATTATATGAATATTTTATGTGTATAGAGTCTGGTAGAAAAACTATTTCATGCGGTTGGGCAGGGGAAACAATAATGGAATCAGCTGTGTTTGTAAAAAATTATAAAGGTGATATGGAGTTAAGAAAAAGCTTTAACGAGCTGGCCATAAATACATTTGGTATCGAATTTGAGGATTGGTATAAGTTAGGATATTGGACTGAGAAATATCAGCCGTATTCTCTTATGCAAAATGGAAAGATTGTCGCTAATGTGTCAGTTAACATCATTCAATTAATAATTAACAATCGATCAGTTCAAGCCATTCAGATTGGCACCGTCATGACAGATAAGCAGTACCAAAACCGTGGTTATTCAAGAGTCCTAATGGAAAAAGTCCTCAAGGATTTCAGCCATATTGATGTCATGTATCTGTTTGCCAATCAGACGGTATTAGATTATTATCCGAAGTTTGGCTTTAAGCGAATGAATGAAACCTTATATTCTATTCCATATTCTTATAGAGGAAAGAAGAAATGCATTAAGAGTTTAGACGGAACAAGAGAGGAAGACTTAGAGTTTATCTATCAGTTTGCGAAAAAAAGAGCGCCTGTTTCAGCTTCATTTGCGACTTCAGCTACTGAAGAATTACTAATGTTCTATGCGTTGAAGGTTTTTACACATGATTTCTATTACCTTGAAAATCTGAATACAATAGTGATATGTCAATCAGAGGGCTCCAATCTCCATGTTTATGATATTATCTCGGTCGGGCAGCCTGATCTAATACAAATTATTGATCAGTTGGCTGCAGAAGAAACTACTAAAGTTATCCTTCACTTTACGACTGATGCAAAGGGTGTCCAAATGGAAAAATACGAGAGTGAAAATGTCCTTTTTGTTCGGAATACTGGCAATCTCAAATTTCCAGAACAATTTAAGCACCCTATTACATCACAGGCTTAGCAATACCTGATTCAAAGGTAACAAAAAATAAAAAGGAGAAGGAAAAATTATGAATCATTTTACTAAAGCCTTTTACCTGCTGGAAAATGGCAAAAACGGAACTTCCACCACGCTGGGATTGTGATATTCATAATATGGCATCGAAAAAATTCGCAGGGAGTCTAGGATTCCAACATCCAATAGAATACTCAGTGTTTATCAAAAATTAACTGCCTAATTTCAAAAAGGCACCTTTCTAAAAAAAGGCCTTTTTGTCCAATCATGATCCAAACCAAGCTTCGCTTAACGCTTGGATTCCTACTCTATTTTGTGTATCTTGGTGCAAGGAAACTTGGTTTCAAATTTGATCGAGTGGGACAGTGAACCCGTCCCGTTGTCCTATTGAAGATTAAATATTTCAACCGTATGAATGTTTGGGTCTCCTGGTTTGGATGTGCTAATGTAGGCAGTTTTGGAATTAGCGCTCCAAGAGCCTGTGAGCGAAATGACTGCATAAAGGTCAGCGTTTTCTAAGATGCGTACGGTATTTTTAATTTTATTATTTTCGAGTTCTGCCATGTAGACATTCGTTTTATATTCATTTTCGACTTGTACAGGGGTGTCGAATAGGATTTTGCTATGGTCCGGTGATAATTTGTAAAATGGCACCCATATTCCCTCTTCGTCTTTACCTCCTGCCACTAGCTGTGTTACTTCATTTGATTGTAAATTCATAAGGAAGACTCCCGATTTGCCTTTGTACAAATCGCTAAAAATAATTTGGTTTGGTCCGATGAAATCATAATAATCCATTGAGTTTATGTCTGCCAATGTTGAGATCACTTTGAGCTTATCGTTATAGTCCAGATGATAGAGTCCTTTGCCATGCTCTTTAGATTGTGCTGCCACATAAATGCCGTTTTCATCTTTTTTAACAGATGTTAAAGTGAAATTATTTGTCTCAAACCACTTATTCATTTCCCAAGTCTTGGCTTCCGATGTGTCTACATTCATGACATGGACCTTAATTTGTTCTCCACTTTCAACATGAATTACTTCTTTTCCATCAGCATCTGCAAAATAATATGGATACGTTTCCGTTCCATGTCCAATTAATTTTTCGGAGTTGGTTTGAAAATCCAGCACATAGATTTTTTGATTAACTAATGATAGAGCACGGTTCCCATTTTCTGATACGGCGAAAAATGGTTTATCTGCAAGCTTCTTTTTGACTAGGGTTTCTGTATTTATAAGGTGAGCCCCGCCGTCCTGATTGAAATAAATCTTGTCGCCATGAAATCCAGTGTAATCAGCTTTTATTGGTAGTTTGACTGATTTTTCATGCGTCACTGCTAAAGAACTATCAGCTAGGGAGCTTTCAAGTTGTACATTATCATTGATTGTGACCGTTTTTTGCATATCTGCTTTCCCTGTTAATGAACACCCTGCTGCAACAAACCCTACTAATGTTATCACTGCTAGACCTTGGAATTTTTTTTTCATTCATTTTTCCTCCTTTTTCAGTACATGATTATCATAGTCCAGGTCTATTGCTAACTTGTGATGAGTTGTTTCCGACTTGTTGCCAGAGAGGAAATGAAATTTCAATTCTTGCTTCGTTATTTTCGTAATGTAAAGATATTGCTCCATCATATTGTTCAAGGATTTGCTTGCAGATGAAAAGTCCTAAGCCGTGACTATCTTTTCTATGTTCGTGAATAAAAGGTTCAAATGCTTGTTCCAAAATTTGTGAAGGGATCTGATCACAATCGTTTGAAATGATTATTTTTTCGTCTACCAAAATGCGAATTGATCGGTTAGCTTTTCCGTGCTTAATCGCATTATCGATAACGTTAATGATTACCTGACGCATATCATCACGATACGCTTTAACGAAGTAGGATTTGCCCTTTATCTCGATAGCCATTGCATATTTTCTTGCTTTCAACTCCATATCCTCACAAATAGATTGAATCAACGGCAATAGATCAAACACTTCCATGTCTTTACAAATACCTGACACTTGTGATTTTGAGAAGGACAGTAATTGTGTCACCATTTCATTTAGACGTTCACTTTCAGAATGTATTTTAGATGCTGCCTTTTGCAGGAAAATGGCATCATTAAAGTCCTGATCACCGATAATTTGGGCGTATCCTGAAATAGTTGCAAGTGGTGTTTTTAGTTCATGTGTTACATTGTTGAAAAAGTTAGTTCGTTTCTGTTCTAGAAGCAATACTTTTTCTTTTTCCTCTTGAATTTTTTCAATATGTAAACGGATTTCGTTTTGCATATGCTGAAATTGGCTTGATAGTTCACCGATTTCATCCGATGTTTTTTGATTTGAAATTTCGTTGTAGTCGCCACTGGCCATTCGTTTTGCAGCAATTGTTAAATATCGGAGCGGCTTAATAATTTGATTCGTTAAAAGTAAAGAGATAATAAATACTCCAATAAATAAAAAAATCGTGAGAAGTTTGAAGCTATTTAAGAGCTTCTGATTATGATCGAACAGCTCCGAGTAGTCACCCGTAAACCGAACGACCCCATAGAATTTGTCTTGGATATAGACGGGATAGGCAAAGTAAATAATGGTTCCCTTTTCCAACTTTTTTGGTGTGTATGCAGCTTTGTTCTGGAATGCTTGCTGCAGTTCAGTGCTGCTCGTTTTATTCACATCATGCTCGTATTTTTGATTTTCCATTAACAACGGTTTGTCAATTGGAACTGCCTCGTATAAAAAAGCCCCATCTGTTTTGTATAGAGCAACGCTTTGGGCATGCATCTTGCTTAATACTTGAGCGATGGTACTGCCATATTTAACAAAGAGGTCATCATCACCTTTGTGTAATTCAGAAAACTGTTTAATATATTCTTTCGAAGTATACTGCTGCTTTGTTAGTTCGTTTTTAATAAAATTAGCCGTATTATTTTCGATTGTTTTTGCCAGTAATTCATTAAACACGAGGGCAGAAAATGAAAATAGAATCATAAACCCAATGAGAAATTTTCGTCGAATTGTCCATTTCATATATTAAAGTCCCTTCATTTTATAGCCAGTTCCAAATACGGTTTCAATAATGGAAGGATCTAATTTTTTGCGAATTCTTTGAACATGAACATCCACAGTGCGGAGTCCACCGTCAAAATCCATGGCCCATACGGTGTCTAAAATTTCTTCGCGGGTAAAAACACGATTTTTATGTTGAGTAAATAATAATAAAAGCTCATATTCCTTCGGCTTCAAGGTAACAGTTTCGTTATTCTTGAAAACGGAATGGGAACGGGGGTCAATCTTAATACACTCATTTACTATTAAAAAGCTGTATAAAGACTCCCTCGGCTGCCGGCGAAGCAAAGTCTTTACACGAGCAATGAGTTCACGAATATCAAATGGCTTTGTCATATAATCATCGGCACCTAGCTCAAGCCCTAAAATTTTGTCAACAATGTCATCGCGGGCAGTCAGCATGAGAATCGGCACATTGCTAATTGCCATTATTTTTTTGCACAGCTCAAAGCCCGTTGTGTCAGGCAACATTAAATCTAGAATTATTAAATCAATTTCTGTTCCTTGAAGTCTATCCAATGCTCCTTTTCCAGTAGAGGCTGCAAGGACGGAAAATCCCTCCTTTCGTAGTGCATATGCCAATATATCCGCAATGGAGTCTTCATCCTCTATAATCAAAATGGTTTTGTTCATGAAATTCGTTCCTTTCGCTTTCCTAAAAACTAGTTTACTAAAAATTTGTTGCTAACTTATTGCTAGTTAGAAAAATTATCTTCTAAAAGAAGATCTGATGTGGGAGATATTCAATGCGATAAAGCAAGGGGGAGAGAAACATTAAAAATCATTATCGGAGCATCACCTTTTGCCTAGAATTATACAAAAAAGGGGGAGCCACTAAAGTTACCTTTAGGGCACCTCCCTTCATTAAAATTAGTTATCCAAACCAAGCTTCGCTTAACACTTTAATTCCTTCTTCTATCTTTTCAAGCTCAATTCCTGAAAACCCTATAAGGAATTCTTTAGAGTCTGTTTCTTTAGTGTTCAGCCATGTAAAAGAGGTTGAGGAGATTCTGATTCCTGAATCAATTGCCCTTTGCAGCAATTCCCTTTCTGATTTATCGCTGTGTACTTGCAGTAAAATATAAAAGCCAGCATTCTTTCCGATCACTTGGACACGGCTGCCCATATACGTTTCAATCGACTGGATAAGGCAGTCATGTTTCTTTTGATAAATATTCCTCATTTTTCGGATGTGACGTTCAAAGTGCCCTTGTTCCATGAATAGCTGTAAGGTCCGTTGAAAAACACGCGAGGAAGACTGTTCCATAAAAAGCTGTGATCGTAGTTGGTAATAAGTATCCACCAATGAAGGGGGAAGTACTAAGTAATGAATGCAAATATCCGGCATTAACGCTTGAGAGAAACCTCCAAGATAAAAAACATTTGCATCTGGTGACAGGCCTTGTAGGGCAGGAACAGGTTTATTCCGATAACAAAACTCTCCATCATAATCATCTTCTATAATATATCCGTTTACTTTCCTAGCCCACTCCAGCAGCTGGAATCTCGTTGATACTGGCATGGTCATTCCCAGTGGAAATTGATGAGAGGGGGTTACATTTATAAGCTGGACACCAGTTTCGTAAAGACTCTCAATACAAATGCCGTCCTCATTCACCTGAATGGGGGTCACGTGAAAACCGTGGCTTTTAAAAGTTCCAGGGATCAACTGGTACCCTGGATTCTCGGCCCCTACTTTGTTTATTTGAGTCTTGAGCATCAAGCAGATTAAAGAAACAAGCTGCTGCTGTTCAGCTCCAATTACAATCTGCTCTGGGGAGCATACGACTCCGCGAAAGTGATTCAAATAAGTAGCTACCTCGTTACGCAATCCCATTTCTCCCTGTGCATCACCGTAAAAAAGCAGGTTTCTATATTCATTTTGAAGGACTTGGTTTAGAAGCCTTCTCCATATTCGCATCGGAAAATAAGAAAAGTCATTTTTAGAAATATGGAAGTCATAGGAATAAGATTGTTTACCTTCAATCGGGAATTGTATAGTTGATGCAGCCTCATCGCTTTCCATTCTAGGGGAAAGGGGTACATGAGGAACTTCCTGAACAAAATAACCTTTGCGGGGACGGCTTTCAATAAATCCCTCTGCTAGGAGCTGTTGATAGGCTGTTTCAACAGGAGTTGTACTAATAGAGAGGAAGTCAGAAAGTTTACGAATGGAAGGAAGGTGTGTCCCTTTGGCAATTTTTCCAGAGATAATTTCAGATTTAATATGTTCATAGAGCTGGTCATAATAGAAGTTTTCTTTCGTAGAATTGAATTTGGGGAAAAATAGCATTGTACTCCTCTGTCCTTTCATTTTTGCAAAAACTGTATATTTTAAAGTATACAGTAATTTGGTAATGTGTGGTTAGAAGATTTTAAGGAGGATTTAGTTATGGAACAAAAAACAATTAGACCGGCTCGCTTCCTGGAAGGGAAGAGACTTTATTTAAAACCGATCAGTCTTGAAGACTCAAGAGACTATTATGAGAAGCTTTTTAATCTTGAATCAAGAAGGCTTACAGGTCTGCAGCGCAGTTATACAAAGGAGCAAATTGATAAATATTTAGAGGGAAAAGTTCATGAAACGTCTAGTCTTCTTTATCTGATTGCCCTGAAGGAATCCGATGAAGTAGTCGGAGATATTGCACTACAGGATATTGACAGCTTTAACCGATCTGCTAATATCCGTATTGCTATCGACAATTCATCGCATCAGGGAAAGGGCTATGGCAGTGAGGCGATGCTGCTTTTACTTGATTACGGATTTGGAATTGTTAACCTTCACCGCATCGAATTGAATGTGTTTTCATACAACGAAAGGGCAAAACATGTTTATGAAAAATTAGGATTTAAGGTCGAAGGTGTACAAAGGGACGCTCTGTATTATAACCACTCATATCATGACTCCATTTTAATGAGTTTATTAGAGCATGAGTATAGAGAAAAATATGTGAAATAATCGGGCTGTTATAGCATTAAGAGAATAGCAAATGGAAGCAAGAGAATCCTTCTCTTGCTTTTCATGTATTTAGATAAAAGTTCTTTAACAATAAATTACTCCGTAGGCATTTTCTTAAGTTTCTTCACAGCTTTCTTTAATGTGTATAAAAAATTAGACACTTGCTATGGAGAAGTGTATATAAAAATATACATTAATCATTAATATTGTAAATTTTACTGACAGAAAATTGATAAAAGTCACATTTCTCCTTTTGGCATGATTGTTGCATTAAATAACGGTAAAACTTGCGGATGCTGGAGGAGAAAAGATGAGATACGATAAATTGTTTATTACTATTGATGTTCATGTTTCAGGGGAACCGTTACGAATTATTACAGGAGGACTGCCTGAAATTAAAGGTGAAACACAGCTGGAAAGACGTGCATATTGTATGGAGCATTTAGATCATATTCGTGAAGTGCTAATGTACGAGCCGCGCGGGCATCATGGAATGTATGGCTGTATCATTACTCCGCCAGCAACACCTGGTGCAGATCTTGGAGTATTATTTATGCACAATGAAGGCTGGAGTACAATGTGCGGTCACGGGGTCATTGCTGTTGTCACAATGGCCATTGAGACAGGCATGATTGAATTAAAGGATGAAAATCAGAAATTTATTATTGATTGTCCGTGTGGACCTGTCGTTGCCAATGCGAAATGCAATGGTAATGAAGTGGAATCTGTCTCTTTTGAAAATGTACCTTCTTTTGTTTATAAAAAAGATGTTCCAGTGAAAATTGATGGCTATGAGTTCCATGTAGATATTTCTTATGGCGGCGCTTTTTACGCAATAGTGGATAGCAAGGAAGTTGGCAAAAAGGTGAATAACGAGGACCTATGGGACCTGCAAATATGGGGAGACAAAATTAAACATTATATTGAAGGACAAATGAAAGTAAAGCATCCACATGAGGATATTTCCGAAATCTATGGGGTTATTTTCTCCGACAATCCGGAAGATAGCAGAGCAGACTTACGGAATGTAACAATATTTGCGGATAAGCAGGTTGATCGCTCTCCATGTGGTTCTGGAACTGCAGCAAGGGTAGCTGCTCTTTATGAAAGAGGAGTACTCAAGGAAGGCGGAAGCTTCGTTCATGAGAGTATTACAGGCGGGCACTTTATTGGAGAAGTATTGTCATTAACAAATGTTGGCGAATATGAAGCGGTTATTCCAAAAGTAACAGGGGATGCATTCATTACGGGATTCCATCAATTTGTTGTAGATTCACGTGATCCCTTAAATAAAGGATTTTTATTAATGTAGGAACAGAGTTAGTTGAATTTATCAAAAGTAGCTATAGAAAAATGATTATAAGGATGAGGAAAAATGCTAGTCATTAATACGGATGAACTGCGAAGTTTAGCAGATATGAATGAAATTATTGAATGTGCAGCTCTTGCCTTAAAGGAATTTTCAGGAAAGAGAACAGTTACACCGATTCGTGCAGCGCTTCCATTTCATAATGGCCAAAATACAGCATTAATCATGCCATCAGTGGCTGAAGAGCTTAGCGGTGTGGGGTTAAAGGTAGTAACTGTAGCTCCTAATAATAAAGATTTAGGGAAGAAAACCATAACAGGAGTTGTTATGCTGAACGATTTTCAAACAGGTGAACCAATTGCACTGATGGAAGGTTCGTTTATAACGATGGTTAGGACAGGTGCACTATCAGGAGTGGCAACAAAATATTTATCCCGGCCAGATGCTAAGAAGCTATGTATCATTGGAACTGGGGAACAGGCAAAGGGCCTGCTTGAAGCGGTTTTGACTGTTCGAGAAATTGAGGAAATTTTTCTTTATAACCGAACGGAGCAGAAAGCACATGAATTTGCTGAATATATTAGACAGACATTTCATAAACGTGTGGTAGTATATTCAGATTCAAACGAAGCAGTACGAGACGCTGACATAATTGTCACTACTACAAATTCGTCTACACCAGTATTTACAGAGAGACTGAAACCAGGTGTTCATGTGAATGCAGTTGGTTCGTTTAGACCTGCTATGCAAGAGCTTCCATCCTCTGCTGTTGTCTCCGCTCATAAAGTAGTAGTTGAATCAAGCGAAGCGGCTCTTGAAGAAACAGGTGACCTCCAAGTTCCTATAAAAGAAGGTGTTTTCCAGCCTGATGATATTTATGGTGAACTTGGACAAATTGTAAATGGAGAATTAACTGGAAGAGAAAGCAACCAAGAAATTACGCTATTTAAATCTGTTGGGCTTGCAGTGGTAGATATTGTTGTGGCAAAGTATTTTTACGAAAAAGCACTAAAATATAATTTAGGAACGAGCATAAATTTTTAAACCGATTAGGGCAAGTTTCCTTGGGTATTAGGAGGGGAAACTTGCCCTATTTCGCGAAAATAATCCAATAATTTCCTTGTCTGATAGTTGACAATTGTATGAAAAAAGTGGTAATCTTCAATAACACTAAACAATTTTTTAGAAGGAGGTAAGGACAATGAGAATTGTAAAAATGCGTGATCACTTTCAAAATTTCATACATTGTCCATGCCTGTATTCTGTTTAATTGTTGATTTTCTAACAAATGAAGGTATGGATGCCACATCTATACCTTTTGGAGATGCATGCTCTTTTTGGGGTATGCATCTTTTTTTGTTGAGATATTTAGTGTAACGAAATAATAAGGAGCGGATGATGATGTGGAAAAAGCAAAAAAGATTAATTTTCAAAAAGGTAACGCTAGATAGTGGGTAGCCAGATACAAAGTAAAAGCAGGAAAGAAGGTTTGATATATGTTTGATGTGTTAGGGAAACTAAGTTGGTTCTTCGGACAGTATTGGAAGCAATACACAGTGGCGATCTGTTTATTAATGATGGCAAGCATGCTGGATGTAGTTCCACCATATTTGCTAGGCTCCATTATTGATATTTTGGCAGCTGGGGAAATGACAAAAGCTATTTTAGGGCAATATATTCTTATTTTTATTGGCATTATTATTGGGGGCTATGCTTTAAACTTCTTTTGGCAGTACCGTTTATTTGAAGGAGCCATTAATCTTGAAAGAACGATGCGCCGGAAATTAATGCTTCAGTTTTTAAGAATGACGCCAACCTTTTATGAGAAAAATCGTACAGGAGACTTAATGGCGCGTGCAACAAATGATTTGAACGCTGTTTCTTTAACGGCGGGGTTTGGAATCATGACCCTTATTGATTCCACCATATATTTGGGTGCGATTATTTGTGCAATGGGCCTTATGATTTCATGGAAATTAACGTTATTTGCAATGCTGCCTGTACCTATTATGGCGGTGCTGATTCAGCATTTTGGAAAGCTTGTACATGAAAGATATATGAAAGCTCAGGACGCCTTTGGCGTATTAAATGATAGTGTCCTAGAATCTGTAGCCGGTGTACGGGTAATTCGTGCTTATGTCCAAGAAAAAAAAGATGAAAAGAGCTTCGCGGACATGAGTGAGGAAGTGTATGAGAAAAATATTCATACAGCAAGAATCAATGCATTATTCGGGCCGATTACGAAAATTGGAACGGGGATCAGTTATGTAGTGGCCCTAGGTTATGGGGCAATTCTAGTGTCAAACGGAGAAATGTCTGTTGGACAGCTAGTAACCTTTAATGTTTATTTAGGTCTCGCGGTTTGGCCGATATTCGCCATTGGGGAGTTAATTAATGTAATGCAGCAGGGGAATGCCTCGCTGGATCGTGTTCAGGAGACACTCAATTATGAAGCAGACGTTCAAAACCATAAAGATCCAGTAACGATTAAAGAGCCTAGTGAGATTGGATTTGATGATTTAACCTTCCAATATCCAACAAGTCAGGTGAAAAACCTTCAGCAAATTTCGTTATCTGTAAAGAAGGGGCAAACCCTTGGTATTGTAGGGAAAACAGGCGCTGGGAAAACAACTTTCCTGAGACAGCTCCTTCGTGAATATCCACTGGATAAAGGACAGTTAATGATTGGCGGAGCTGATATAGCGGCACAAACAAAAGAACAAATCCTAGATTGGATTGGGTATGTACCACAGGATCATGTTTTATTCTCGCGTACGATTCGTGAAAACATCTTATTTGGAAAAGAAGATGCCTCAGAGAAAGATTTAATGAAGGCTGTTAGTCTTGCCTATTTTGAAAAGGATTTAGAAAATCTCCCGAGGGGTCTAGAAACCTTAGTTGGAGAAAAGGGAGTTTCCTTATCAGGCGGGCAAAAGCAGCGTGTATCCATTGCACGTGCTCTTATTAAGGACCCAGAAATACTGATACTGGATGATTCTCTTTCTGCCGTCGATGCAAAAACAGAATCAAGTATTATTAAAAATATTCAAACAGAACGAAGCGGTAAAACAACCATTATTACAACACACCGTCTTTCTAGTGTGCAGCATGCCGATCACATTATTGTTCTGGATGAAGGACAAATTATTGAAGAGGGAACTCATGAAGAGCTCCTCAAGAATAAAAGCTGGTACAAGGAACAATTTGACCGTCAGCAGCTAGAAGGAGGCGGCGCATGAGTACGAGTAAACGATTAGTGAGATACGCGATGTATTTTAAGCGGCCGATTTTCCTAGGATTATTTTTCTTATCGGTTGCTGTATTTACAGATCTTACGGGTCCATTTATTGCAAAGCATATTATTGATGAATATATGGTCATGGGCAATATTGAAATAAAACCTATAGCCTGGCTGCTTTGTTTATATTTTGGTTTGGCTATTGCTACAGCTATTCTGCGTTACTTTATGTATATTTTCTTGCAGATGGGGGCCAACCGTGTTGTTCAAAAGCTGCGAAAAGATGTATTTGGCCATATTCAAACCCTGCCAATACAATATTTTGATAATCTCCCAGCTGGTAAAATTGTAGCGCGTGTGACCAACGATACGGAAGCGTTAAGAAATCTATATGTGCAGGTACTTGCGAATTTTGCAACAAGTTTTATCTCCATAGCAGGTGTGTATATTGCCTTGTTTATTTTAAATTGGAAAATGGCATTGATCGCCCTTGTTATGATTCCAATTATTTATATTTGGATGATTATTTACAGAAAGTATGCCTCCAAATACAATAATGTCATTCGTACAAAGATTGCTGATATTAATGCCATGATAAATGAATCTATTCAAGGAATGACCATTATCCAAGCCTTTCGCCGGGAAAAGCAAATGACGAAGGAATTTGACGATATGAATGAAGAGCATTATGCCTATCAGCGTAAGCTGTTGTTCTTAGATTCTGCTACATCGTTTAACTTAGTCAATACGATTCGTCTCATTATGTTTACGATTTTCATTGTTTACTTTGGAACGCAATCACTAACAACGGCTGAAATGGTTTCATCAGGAACTCTTTATGCGTTTGTTGATTATTTAACACGATTATTCAACCCTATAACGAACGTGGTTAATCAGTTTTCACAGCTTGAACGCTCGATCGTTGCAGGGAATCGTGTGTTTGAAGTTCTAGATACAGAAGGGGAAAAGGTATCGGAGGAATCGATGCCGAGATATGAAGGAAATGTTGTTTTTGACAATGTATCCTTTGCTTATAAGGACGACGAATACGTGCTAAAGAATTTATCCTTTGCAGCAAAGCGGGGAGAAACTGTCGCGCTTGTAGGACATACAGGCTCAGGAAAAAGCTCGATTATGAACCTGCTTTTCCGATTCTATGATCCATCGAAAGGGAAGATCTATATTGATGGAAATGACATTACTGCCCTGCCAAGACAAACAATCCGAGAGCATATGGGCATAGTTTTACAGGATCCGTATTTATTCACGGGGACAATTGCTTCGAATGTGAGCTTAAATGATCCAAAAATAACACGTGAAAAAGTAGAAGATGCATTGAAGGCAGTTGGAGCTGAGCGTGTGCTTGGCCATCTGGAAAAGGGAATTGATGAACCGGTTATTGAAAAAGGCAGCACCCTTTCATCCGGACAGAGGCAGCTCATTTCCTTCGCTCGGGCACTTGCCTTTGATCCTGCGATCTTAATATTAGATGAAGCGACATCCAATATAGATACGGAGACAGAAGAAATCATTCAGCATGCGATGGATGTGTTGAAAAAGGGCCGTACGACCTTTATTATTGCACACCGTCTTTCTACAATTAAAAATGCTGACAAAATTCTTGTGTTAGAACGCGGTGTCATTAAAGAGCAGGGAACACATGATGAACTGCTTGCACTTGGCGGTATTTATGATCAGATGTATCAGATGCAGGCTAAATCACTTCATAAAAAAGTAAGTGTAGGCTAGGACAAGGGGACGGGTCCCTTGTCCCAGCTTTAATGAAAATTAAATTACATGGGAGTAGGTGAAGATATGTTACGAAAACCTCAGAAACTTCAGCGAGGGGACATGGTTGCGACAGTTAGTCCTTCCTGGGGAGGAGCAGGGGAACCAGAAATAAGATGGCGTTATGAGCAAGGGGTAAAAAGGCTCGAGGAAGTGTTTGGTTTAAAGGTAGTCCCAATGCCAAACAGTTTAAAAGGCGCTGACTATTTATATAGGAATCCTCAGGCGCGTGCAGAAGATTTGATGACGGCTTTTAAAGATAAAAACATAAAAGGGATATTTGCCAATATCGGCGGTGAGGATAGTATTCGTCTGCTTCCGTATATTGACTTTGATGTCATTAGAGAGAATCCGAAGATTTTTATGGGGTATTCAGATGTGACGATTTCACATTTGTTTTGTCATAAAGCTGGGATTTCCTCATATTATGGACCTTCCATTTTAGTAGATTTTGCAGAGAATGTTGAGATGAATCCTTACACTATTGATAAGGTAAAGCGAACGTTTTTTTCTGATGAAGTGATCGGTGAAATAGAACCTGCGAAGGAATGGACGAGTGAATATTTAGCTTGGGATGAAGCAAATAAGAGTAAGCGGCGTAAATTGCAGCACAATCAAGGCTATGAAGTTCTGCAAGGATCTGGAACTGTTGAGGGACGTCTAATTGGCGGTTGTATTGAAGTGTTAGAGTTTGCAAAGGGGACGGAGCTTTGGCCAGATTCGAAATATTGGGAGAATAGTATTCTATTCTTTGAATCGTCAGAAGACAAGCCAAATCCAAATTTAATCCGATATTGGCTCCGTAATTATGCCGCACAGGGGATCTTGCAAAAAGCCAATGGAATGATATTCGGTAAGCCTCAAGATGAAATGTATTATCAAGAGTATAAAGAAGAAATCATAAAGGTTATGAAAGAATATGAGCTGCAAAATCTGCCAATCCTATACAATCTAAATTTCGGTCATACAGAACCAAAGTTCATACTGCCTTATGGAGCTTTAGCGAGAATTGACTGTGAAAAGAAGTCCTTTTCTATTTTAGAAAGTGGTGTGGAGTAATGGAGGTTTATTATTATGAGTATAGCAAACAAAGCAGTTACGAAAACGCACGAAGGAGCTTTTTATTGGAGAGCAACTACAACTGATATTACTGTAGAAGAAGCTAAATCGATTTCAGAGAGAGTAAAGAAAGAAATTATGAGCCCAAGCATAAAATATTTTATCGTTGATAATCGTGATCTTAACGGACTATACAAACAAGATGTTCAAGAAGTTTGGTCAGAATTAATGGATTTCGTTGCTAAAAATGTTGAAAAGAATATTGTCATCTGTAAGGATGTTATCACTCAAATGCAAATTAACCGTATTTCTAGAAATACAGGTACTGCTGATAAAGTTAAGGCATTTATTGATGAAAAGGAAGCATTAGCATTTATTAATCTTACATCATTCCCATTTTAATAGATTTAGAGAAGTCTCTTTCTGATGTATTCGGAAAGGGGCTTTTTACTAAAAAGGGACGGTTCTGATGCTTACGAGGCAAGAACCGTCCTTGTGCTTCCTAATTCCGTGAATGGACTTTTTCACCTTGGACCCATACTTCGCGAATATTTTCTGGGCGGGTAAGGTACATGACTTTTTGGAAGATGTCGAGTAAATTTTCTTTTTTATTAAAGATGGGTAGTTTGGACGTTGGGATAGTTGTGTCGATGATTTGAGCATCCCAAGCATAGTTTTCTTCTAGTCGGCCGACTGGCAAGCTTAAGCTTTCCCCGCCGCCAGCAGTTACAAGGTAAAATGCTTCATTAATGGTGATTCTGGAATCAGGTACTCCGCGATTTCCTGCTGGAAGAGCAGGATTAACGCCGTCCTCTAGCATTCTTGAAGACATAACAGCCTGTCTTGCATTATCGAAAAGGCTTGGCGAGAACCCGCCAGAAATATCGGAACCTAAACCAATCTCAACGCCTTTTGAGTGAAAATGAGCAATAGGAATCACACTGTTGGCAAAGTAAGCATTGGAGATTGGACAGTGTCCAATAGCCGTACCTGTTTTAGCAAATAACTCAGCATCATGATCATCTAAGAAATTACAGTGAGCCATTACGGACTTATCACGGAGCAGCCCAAAATCATGCAAAGCAAAAGCATCATTTTTATTAAACCGTTCTTTAACATAGTTATGAGCCCAATCGCTTTCACTGCAGTGTGATTGAATATGAGTATCATACTTTGCTGCTAACTCTCCCAAACCTTTTAAAGCCTCATCCGTACAGCTAGGAATAAACCGCGGTGTTACAACCGGATATACCCCTTGTTTTGTGGACTCCGCTAATTTTTTAACTGCTAGAATAAACTCTTCCGTATCTGCAATAGCAGTCTTGGCATCAGCATCTCGATAAAAATCCGGATTTTGCTCAGGGTCATCCATAACGACTTTCCCTACTAAGCCTCGTTGTCCTTTTTTTGCACAGATTTCTGCTAGCAGCAGACTAGCTTCTTTATGAACAGTGGCAAAATATAGGGCAGTTGTTGTGCCATTCGCTAGTAGAGTGCTGACAACATCCTCATAGACGTCTTTCGCAAAATCTAAATCAGCAAATTTTGATTCAATTGGAAAGGTATACGTGTTAAGCCAATCATAAAGCGGGATATCCAAGGCAGTTCCTGATTGAGCCCATTGCGGTGCGTGGACGTGTAAATCGACAAAGCCTGGAAGAAAATACTGTCCTTCGCCTAAGGAATGGAAATTTCCAGTTCCTTGATATTCATTAAGAATTTCCTTGTATTCTGCATCTTCCGGTGAAACCCTTTTTTCAATTAATCCGTCATTATTAATGCAGAAAAGATAGTCTTGCAGTATTTGCACTTCTTTAGGTGACTGGCTCGTAAAAGCAGTCCCTTTAAAAACCTTCGTAAATTTTTTCATGCATGACACCCTCATGTTGTTTTTTTAAAATTCTATTCGATAATTATAGGGGAATTAAAAGGCAAAGTCTATTGAGCGTAAATAATTTTCAGGGATTAATATTTAGGTAATTAAGTTGAGGAATTGGGTAGGGCTTTTAAGGCCGGAAAGAGGTAAATAAATGGATGCAGCATTACTTGTTTTAGATATTCAGAAGGATTTTATAGGCTGACAAGCAAAAATGCCAGTAGCGGAACATCATATTGAACCCATGCTAGAGCGCATTAATCATATGATCAAAGAAGCTGACAGTAAGGGAATCCCTGTTATTTATATAGCAAATGAATTCGAACCCAGCCTATTCATTTTTAACTGGTTTCGAAAAAAACTGCCTTAAAGGGCAGTTCTGGGTCTAAGCTAGATGAACGCTTGCACATCGTGGATGAAAATTATTATCCAAAAAATAAAGGGGATGCACTAAGCAATTCTAAATTAGTTTCCTTTTTAAAAGGGAATAATATTAAGAGTGTTAATATTGTAGGTTTATTTGCTGAAGGCTGTGTGGCAGCAACTGCAATTGGCGCACTGCGAAGGGATTTCATCGTAACGGTCGTAGAGGATGCAGTTGCTGGGGCATCAGATGAAAAAAGAAAGCAAAAGGAGTCAGACTTGCTGATTCAAATAAAATTTGCCGGGAATTTAATACAGTCACAAATAAATAGGAAATTTTAGGGCCGATATGAGGTCCTTTTTTTATTTCATTCATATACCTATACCCCAAGTGTCTCAAGAGTTATTTTTAACGAGATGGGGATATTAACAGTAACTGGATCGTGTTGGAGAGGGTATGGATGAAAAATATTTTTTATATATTTTTTCGGGACGTAAGGAGTATTGTGAAGAATTGGGCGCTGCTTGTTATTATTTTAGGGCTAGTGTTTTTGCCGTCCTTATATGCATGGTTTAATATTTTGGCCTCATGGGATCCATATGGAAACACCGGAAATATTTCCGTTGCAGTTATTAATCAGGATCAGGGAGCTGTTTTTAAAGGTCGGAGCTTGAAAATTGGCGATGAGATAATAGCATCCTTAAAGAAAAATAAAAATATAGGATGGGTTTTTACAGATGAAGAGGATGCATTAAGGGGCGTTAATCATGGTGATTATTATGCAAGTATTTTAATCCCAGCTGATTTTTCAAAAAAAATTTCAAGCTTTCTAACGGATGTCCCGCAAAAAGCAGAGATTGATTATACGGTAAATGAAAAAATCAATGCCATCGCTCCGAAAATAACGGCAAAAGGGGCAAGCGGCATTGTAGAGCAGGTAAGGAAGAATTTCATACACACTGCAAATGGCACAATCTTTTCGATTTTTAATGAAATTGGACTCGAATTAGAGAAGGAAAGACCTACAATCGAAAAAGTTTCTAATCTAATTCTAAAGCTAGAGAGCATGATGCCTGAAGTACATAGAGTTGTAGATGAAATGGTGCAGGATATGGCCATCGCGGATCGCCTTATTACGAAGGCACAGTCCAATCTTGCCCTAATTGCGGATGAAATTAAGGGATACAAGGAATTTGTTAATCATTTAAGTGCCTGGTTAAATAAAGGATCAGATGTTTTGTCGGAAACAGCTGGACCTAATATGAAAACCAGTCTTATTTTAATGAAGGAAATATCTGCTGCAACGAAGCAATTAAGTGACAGTATGATGGATCCGGCAATAGATCCAACTGTGGTGAACAATGCTATTGACCGATCAATCAAGCATATATCCAATGGGATTTTGGTCACACAAAGCTTGGCTGATCTTTTTGAGAGAATGAATGAAATAACAGGTGAAAATAGATTACAGTACGCTGTTAATAAATCAAAAGAGCTGAATGCCTATCTAACACAGGAATTAACAATATTAAACCAAGTAAAGGGGCGTGTTTCTCGAGGTGAAGATGTTTCCGGAGAACTTGCTGCCGCATTAAATGGGCTAGCCACTAGGTCCGAAACAATACTTGATGATCTTCTTTCACGCTTTGACAGTGAAATTATGCCGCAAATTCAGAACGGTTTTGCTAGAGTAAAATTTTCAAGTGATAAGGCAGCCAAAATACTACAAGGAGTAAGTCAAGACATACCAGATGTGCAGAAAGTTTTAGTGGATGCTAAACGGGGAGTTACAGTTGGAAATAAAGAGCTGCTAGATATCCAAAGGAGACTTCCTGCTATTCAAAGTAAAATAAATGATTTAGCTAACGTTATTAGGAAGTTAGAAAAGGAAGGGACTTTGAACGAACTAATTGACCTCCTAAAGAACAACGCTGAAAGGGAGGGGCAATTTTTTGCGGAACCGGTGATTTTAAAGGAACATAAGCTATTCCCAATTCCTAATTATGGATCAGCCATGTCTCCTTTTTTTACGACATTATCTTTATGGGTAGGGGCATTACTCCTTGTTTCCCTATTATCAGTAGAGGTACATGAAGATCAAAGAATGTTCAAGGCCTATCAAGTATACTTAGGGCGATATTTAACTTTTTTACTTTTAGGCATTTTCCAATCGTTGAGCATCACTTTAGGAGACCTATTTATATTAAAAACTTATGTAGCAGATAAGGGCTGGTTTGTTCTATTTGCAATGCTCTTAAGCTCTATTTTCATGTTAATCGTGTACACTTTCGTTTCTGTGTTTGGAAATGTAGGGAAGGCGATGGCAATTGTTCTACTGGTGCTCCAGCTTGCTGGGTCAGGAGGAACCTTTCCGATTCAGGTAACACCTCCATTTTTTCAAGCCATTTATCCGCTGCTACCGTTTACTTACGCCATCAGCTTAATGCGCGAAGCAGTAGGCGGAATTCTCTGGGATGTAGTTCGGCATGATCTTCTGTATTTATCTTGTTTCGTGACCATCATGCTGTTATTAGGACTCACTCTAAAAGATTTAGTCAACCGGTCAACGGCAAAATTTGTGCAAAAGGCAAAAGAAGGCAAGCTTATTCACTAGAAAAAGGACAATTCAGGATAACGGCCAAGATGGAGGAGTTTCAAGTGTGAGTTGACCGTCTTTCGAGTGATGACGGCCAAGATGGAGGAGTTTCAAGTGTGAGTTGACCGTCTTTCGAGTGATGACGGCCAAGATGGAGGAATTTTAAGTAGGAGCTGACCGTCATACGAGTGATGACGGCCAAGATGGAGGAATTTTAAGTAGGAGCTGACCGTCATACGAGTGATGACGGCCAAGATGGAGGAATTTCAGGTGTGAGTTGACCGTCTTTCGAGTGATGACGGCCAAGATGGAGGAATTTCAGGTGCGAGTTGACCGTCATTCGAGTGATGACGGCCAAGATGGAAGAATTTCAGGTAGGAGCTGACCGTCATTTCGGTGATGACGGTCAATTTGTCTTTATATTAAAAATGCCATACTGAATTTTGTTCGGTTAAAAGTAATAGAAAAGAAGAAAATAAAAAATATCATAATAGTGGCTACAAACACTATCCATGCTAATAAGTTGCATGGACCATATCCCTACACCAAGAGCCGATGCGCCGGAAAAAAGCCAGATTAGCTTTGTCTTATTTTCCGTATGTTTCATTCTTCGTGCCAATTCAATCGCGGCATAAGCTGAAATTGTCGCAATAATATAAGAAATGACAACAAGTAATGGATTATGTTGAGCGTGATTATGTACTAATATATGTGTCCCCATTTCGTCACCTCAAAAAGATTTATGCTTCATTATACAATGAAGTGAAAAAAGGAAATAGTAGATTTGTAGGCTTTCATAAAATAAACAAATAGGAGCTATAATCTATGAAAATTTTAAACCCTAGGTATCCTACAGTGAATCCATGTCGAAAGAAAGGTAAGAAATTTGTCAAAAAATATTTCTTGTAGGATATTTTTCTGAATATTTATAATTATAAAAACAATAGTTTTTTCTTTCGTGCCCTGCATATTAAAAAGTATATGAAATTGCCAGGGTAAATGAGAAACGATTGTGAACTTAATAAAGGGGGCAAACAGATGAATAAGAAATTATCAATCTTTTTTAGTGTGTTGCTAGTTTTTAGTATGTTTTTAACTGCATGCAACAGTAATAAGCAAACTGGTGGCGGGGAGACAGCAGCGGGAAATGAAAAGGGAGAGTCAAAGGTAGAGGTAAAGCCTGATGTTCCACAGGAATTACGTATTAATATTAATACAGAACCGCCTTCATTACATCCAGGATTGGCAAAGGATACAACTTCTGGAGCAGTACTCAATCAGACTTTTGAAGGGTTAACGCGTATTAGCCCTGAAGGGAAACCAGAACCTGCAGCGGCAGAAAAAATTGATGTTTCTAGTGACCAAAAAGTATACACGTTTAAGATTCGTGATATGCAGTGGTCTAATGGGGATCCTGTAACAGCAAAAGACTTTGAATACGCCTGGAAATGGGCTTTAGATCCAAACAATCAATCTGAATATGCCTATCAGCTTTACTACGTGAAGGGAGCTGAAGCAGCCAATACTGCTGGGGGATCTCTTGATGATGTCGGTGTTAAAGCGTTAGATGATAAGACTCTAGAGGTAACACTAGAGAATCCAACTCCATACTTTTTAGAGCTTACTGCTTTTTATACTTACTATCCGATTAACAGTAAAGTTGCGGAACAAAATCCAAATTGGTCAAACGATTCAGGTGACAGCTATACATCCAACGGTCCTTTCGTTATGAAAGATTGGTCTCATAGTGATAAGATCGTTTTGGAGAAAAATGATAAATATTGGGATGCTCAGACAGTTAAGCTGACAAAGATCGAAATGATTATGGTGAATGATCCGAATACAGAGCTATCGATGTTTGAAAACGGTGAACTGGATTGGGCAGGAGCTCCAACTGGTAACCTTCCAACTGATGCGATGCAGGCACTTAAAGATAGCGGACAGTTAAATACTAAAGCGATTGCTGGAATCTATAATTACAAATTCAACACAACAGTTAAACCTTTTAATAATGTTAACATCCGTAAAGCTTTTGCTTATGCGATTAATCGTAAGGAAATTATTGATAATATTACACAAGGAGGACAAATGCCGGCAATGGCTATAGTACCGCCATCTATGTTCCCGGAAAATGAAAAAGGATATTTTTCAGATAATGATGTAGAAAAGGCGAAGGAGTTTTTACAAAAGGGTCTAGAGGAATTAGGATATTCGGATGTATCTGAGTTCCCGGCGGTTACACTTTCCTATAATACATCTGAAACACATCAGAAGATTGCACAGGCAATTCAAGATATGTGGAAGCAAAACTTAGGTGTAGAGGTCACACTTGAAAATCAAGAGTGGGCGGTATATCTAGATAAGCTTCATTCACTTGATTACCAAGTCGGCAGATTAGGTTGGTTAGGTGATTTTAACGATGGGATTAACTTCCTTGAAATGTATCGGGATGCTAATGGCGGTAATAATAATACCGGATGGGAAAGCAAGGAGTTCCAAGACCTGCTGGCAAAATCGGCTTTAGAAGGGGATCGTGAAAAACGTCAGCAGCTATTAAAAGATGCGGAAGCGGTCTTAATGGAGGATATGCCGGTAGCACCAATTTACTTCTATACAAATAACTGGATTCAGGATGAAAAATTAAAAGGTGTTGCGATTTCTGGACTTGGTGATGTGCAATACAAATGGGCATATTTTGAATAATGTTGATTGTGAAGGTTAAATAAAACGAAAAGGGGCGTCTGGATCAGAAGCGTTTTGACACAGGCGTCCCTTTTTTCTTTTGATACTATAAATTAAAAGAAAGGCTATTTACCGAAGAAGTCTTCGAATATAAATTGATCTGGTAATGAAGAAATAAGCAAATTGAAATAAGATATATAAGCCAATTGCGATAATTCCGGTATACCAAATCGTTGTTGCCATAAGTGCAACACGTGCGCTATTAAAAGCAAATAATGTATGAACTGTCCCTACAACGACAGGCAAGAAAAATAAAATAGCCATTTGAAACGATACAGTTCGTTTAACTTCTTGTTCAGACATTCCCAATTTGCGCATAATCGAAAATCCCTGTTTATCTTCCTCTATCTCTGTCATTAATTTAAAAAAGATTAAACTTCCGGATGCAAGGAAAAACAGCATAGAAATAAATAATCCAATAAACAAGAGAAGGTTATTGCCTATATTGATGTAGAGATATGTCGCAAATCCGTTAATAATATTTTTCTCAGAGCCATTTGCCCCAGCAATTAGTTCTTCCATTAAGCTTTCTGCATTTTCTAAGTCACCAAAGTAATAATCATGAATGACTAGCTGCTCGTCACGAGAAAATAAATTTGCCCAGTTTTCAAACACTTTGTCATCTATCACAAGAAGATAGGCATTGCTGCTATTCTGCCCACGAATGGTCGTAACCTCTGCAATGGAGTCCTGAATCGCTATTTTTTTACTCTCTCTATTAAATTGAATATTAATAAAATCTTTTTCGTATAAAGGTGGTCTGAACCGCTCATCCTCTGAAGGATCGAATGGAGCTACAAGTATAGCTTTCTCAGGTTCTAATTGTAATGGCTTAATATGCTTCATTTGTTTTGCCCGTTTATTAAAATCAGATTCTGACATTATCCACATCGATTGAGTGCTATCACGTAAAGTAAACGTTGAAGGTAAAATAATGGTTCTATAATAATGCTTAATTTCTACTTTATGTTTATGTGCAGCAGCTTCGATGTCAGCGCTAGTATAAACCGGCTTCTCATCTAGTCCTTTTTGTAAAATAATCATATCCTGAGGCCCTCGCAATGCAGTGCCGGAAAAATGATTGAACCAAATTAGTATTCCCATACTGGATGTAACAACTGCACTTAGAATGGCAGCGATGCTTAGGATTCTAGTGTTATCCCTCATTTTAAAGACAAGCATACTAATGGTAGTCATATTTGTTTTTTTCCAATACAAAGATGAATTCTTTAATTTATCCAGGATCGCTGTGGATATTTGCCCGAATAGCAAATAGGTGCCAAAGATCACAAGAACTAAAATAGGGATCATCGAAAAGAATAAGATAACCAAATTGGATACGGCTGCGAGCGCATAACCTCCTATTAAAAGAACGAAACCTAATATAATCAGCATGCGAGAATAGGCCGGTGGCTCCTTCGGTTTTTTGGAAGCGTTAACGAGCTCGATAATTTCGCTCTTCCTGACATCTCTTAAACCAAGAAAGGTAATCAATTCAAATAAGACAAAAAAAACGATTAGGGTAGTCAAGACAGCATTTTGCGGAACAGTGAATGTAATTGGAAACTCTAATTGTAAAATCGCGTTAATTCCCATAAAAAACAACTTTGAAAATAAAATTCCAAATAACGTTCCTGCACCAATAGCCCCAATGGAAATGACAGTGAACTCAAAAAAAACAAGCCTTTCAATCTGTTTATTTTCAAGCCCAATTAATTTCAAAAGACCAAATTCCTTTTTCCTGGACTTCATGAAAGCTGAATTCGAATATATGACAAAGAAAACGGTAAAAAAAACAATTACAATCTCGCAAGCAATTAACAATACTGAAATAAGCTCGTTAATTTTTTGCCCCTTTACACTGGGGTGAAATATAAACGCTGAAAACAAATAGAAAATGCAAACGGTAAATGTACTGCTCAAAAAATAAGAGCTGTATTTCTGGAAATTCCCTTTAATATTACTTAGAATGAGCTGACGAAATGTCATCAAAGGAACCTCCTAGCATGGAAAGAACATCAAGGATTTTTTGGAAAAATGCTTGCCGCTGCTCCCCTCGGTAAATTTCCGTATAGGGTCTGCCATCCCGAATAAATACAATCCGGTTGCAATAGCTGGCTGCAAATGGATCATGAGTGACCATTAATATGGATCGGCCTTGTTCCTTATTTAATGTTTCTAAAGCCTCCATTAGCGATTTTGCTGCCTTTGAATCAAGGTTTCCTGTCGGTTCATCTGCGAGAATGAGCTCTGGATTATGAATAAGAGCTCTGGCTGCAGCTGTTCGCTGCTGTTGACCGCCTGAAATTTCATACGTTCTTTTAGATAAAATGTCGCTAATCCCTAGAATCTCAGCAATTTCTGCCAGTCTTCTCTCCATTTCTCCTTTTGGGATACTTTCAAGAACAAGGGGCAAGAGAATATTTTCCTTTACTGACAAGGTATCAAGTAAATGGAAGTCCTGAAAGATAAACCCGAGCTGCTTACGGCGAAATAGTGAAAGCTCTTTTTCGTTTAGCTGTTTTGTATTTACGCCCTTTAATTCGACTGTTCCAGCAGATGGCTTATCAATCATGGCTAAAATATTTAGTAGAGTCGATTTCCCGCTCCCGGAAGGTCCCATTATTCCAACAAACTCACCTTCTTGTACTTGAAGGTTGAATTGGTCCAAGGCTTGATGTGAGAAGCTGCCCTTTTTTGACATGTAAATTTTCGTAATATTGTTTGCTTGTAAAAGCATCATAATCCCTCCAACAAATCGTTACTTATACATTAAAAAAAATCCGGGATGGTCACTATCGATTTACATGACAAAGAGGCTCAGAAAGATGACAATTTTATCATCTTTCTGAGCGGGCAAACTGATAATAATCGACCGACTGAGGAAAAATTAGCTCTACCTCTGTCCCTTTATGTTCAATTGAATGGATGGAAATGGGTTGCTGCAAGCGATCACATACCCGTTTTGCTAAATAAAGACCCATCCCTGTTGACTCTTGCAGTTTTCGTCCATTTTGGCCAGTGAAAAAGGGGTCAAATACTCTTGGCAGGTCCTCTTTCTTAATGCCAATGCCCTCATCAGCAATGATGAGCTTTACTTTATTTTCAAAACGCTTAATAGAAAATGTTATATATTTTGAGTCTTCATTTCTTTTCCCTTGCGAATACTTTAAAGCATTATGAATTATTTGCTCCACCACGAAATTAAGCCATTTTTTATCTGACTCAATGATAGTGGCCTTTTCATCGGTTTCAAGCTTCGGAAAAATGTGATAGCGAATAAAGGTTTTTCTTTTCTCATGCAATATGGAACGGAGAAAAGATAGCAATTCAATTTTTTCAATAGAAAAATCAACCTCGAATCGCTGCAGCCTAATTGTTGAAAGCATCATTTGTAAACCATCCTGCAGCTTTATCGTTTCCTCATCCATTTGCTCTAACAACTCTTCCTTTGTCCATTCCTCTTCCTCCTGAAGCATAAGGCGAATAACAGATAGAGGTGTTTTCATTTGATGTGTCCAACGATTTGTAAAATAATAGTTTTGCTTTTGCTGTTCTTCATACATAAATAATTTCTCAGTATAATCTTGATAAGTTTCATCACAAAGCTTTTTAAATAGTTGCTGCTCTCTCGTAACTGCTGTCAGTTTTAAAAGCGATGGCAGGTCCCCTTCTTTTAAAGCGTTGTTTAATCCATCATAAAAGGGCTTTAGCCGAATATAATCAATAAATAGGTAAATGAAGAGCAGGACACAAGATAAAATGCCTATGTATGTGAGATGCCCAGTTGAAATCCTTGTTCCGTTTTCAAGCAAACCTAGTTTGATAACAAGTAAGACTAGAGTAATTGTAACAATGAAAACAATGATATAAGTGAACCGGTCTATTAAAAATTGCCTAAAGCTCATGATAAGGGCCTCCAGCTTTTCCTCAAGCTATAGCCTTGTCCTCTTACAGTCTGAATGGCATCATGAATGCCAATCTCTTCAAGTCTTTTACGTGCTCTGCGAATATTCACATTTAATGTGTTATCATCTACAAGATCTATTTCATCCCAAATGGCTTCTAGGAGCTTATCTCTTGAAACAATATGGTCACACTTCTTTGCTAAACAATCCAGCAGACGAAATTCCTTTGGGCTGCACTCCATTTTCGCCCCATTATACTCAATCGTGTTTCTATCACGATATAAGAAGAGTCCGTCTATTTCCAAAAGGTTATGGCTTGTTGACACCGCATAATCTCCATATGTCCTTCGAATGACTCCCTTCACCTTAGCTAGAAGGACTTCCATATGAAAGGGTTTTGTAATATAATCATCTCCGCCATTTTCAATCGCGAATACTTGGTCCATTTCGCCTGAACGGGCAGATAAGAAGATAATCGGAACATTGGAAATTCCACGAATTTGCCTGCACCAATAAAAGCCGTCAAAGGAGGGGAGATTAATATCCAAGATTACGATGTCAGGCCGATACTGGCAAAATTCTTCTTTAATAGCGTCAAAGTCTTCAGCATGCTCTGCATCATATCCATACTTCTTGAAGTATTGGCAAATAATCCCTGCCATTTTTCTGTCATCTTCTACAACAAAAACTTTATACATCATCCAATTTCTCCCTTCAGCCTGACTACTATCATTCTATTATAATGTAAGACATAAATGGAAAAAACTCGCCATTTGGCGAGCTATAAATGATTATTATTTCTTTACAAAAGGCTGAGGTCTTAAATAGGTTAATGTACGCCAAAGCCATTCAAATGGGCCGAAGAGGAAACGCTTCGTCCAAAAGTGACTAATGATCAGCTGAATCGCATAAATGCCTATTGTTATCAAAAGCCCAAGGAAGGGATTTACCTTTCCGTATAACCCTAGCCCATAATGATAAAAAATGAACGTGCAGATTACTGATTGCAGCAGATAATTAGTGAACGCTGTTTTTCCAACTGCTGAAAAGGGCTGAAGCAATTTGTTCATGATAGGCTTGGTAAATAAAATGGTTATCGCTGCGACATAGAAAAGCGTTAAAAATGGGGCACCTATTAAAAGGTAAATATCTTGATGCCATAATCCAAAAGCTATATTGGCTGGCACGCCAATCACAAATCCTGAAACTCCAATAACGAAAAGTCTTTTTCGGTTTTTAGCCGTGTTTTGAAATATGTTTGCCTTAGCAAAGGATGCTCCTATTAAGAACATACAAAAATACGGTAGAGACGAATAAAAGAATAGCAATGGATTCAATGAAGGCATGCCATTCATTGACATATAGTACATTCGGTCCTGCAGTCGCTGGTTCGCAATCTCGCTAAAGCTACCGTTTTCATATACGTCTAATGCATGCTTAGCTTTAGATTCCATTTCTGTCTGAAAAGACTGCTGCCAATCATCTATCTCAGGCTGTGAAACATCACCAAAACTCGATAATGCAAATGGCAGTGCGAAAAGCATATAGAAAATACAAGCCCAAATAATAAGTGTTTTTGCCTTTGCTTTTCTAAAAATAAGCAGGATAAACCCGAGCAAAGCATAATCCATTAAAATATCTCCATCCCATATAAGAAAGGCATGAATCGTTCCGAATAGAAGCAGGGCTAGAAGCCTTCTAATATAAACAGGGACAAAATTCCTTCCATTTGCAAGAGCTCGTTCCATCATCATAACCATGCCAAACCCAAATAGAAATGAAAACATCAGGATAAACTTCATTTGAATAAATATATCCAAGAAGATACGAACAGTACGATCAGCCGCACTCCATTGATGGGTAAAGAAATTCTCTTTTCCTACCATTGCTAAATAAAGATCTGGGTAGCTAAAATGTGCCATATTTACGAGTAATATTCCAAAGATGGCGATCCCCCTTAATACATCTACAATTTGAATACGTTCATGTGCCATGATCGGCTGTAAGGCTTTCATTCTAAAAACACTCCTCGACGAGTCTATTTTCACTAATCTTAATGAAGATCGTCATTTGGAGATAGTGAAAAAGATTACAAGAGTGCTATAAGTTCTTACAATATTGTCACTAAAAGCTTTTAATTACGAATAAAGGTATTTTATAGAAAATAGAGAAGTTAAATTAAAGTTTAAAAAAACTATATGAAAGCAGGTTATTAGGATGGGAAGAGTGATTGGGTTTGAGTTAAACAGTCAGGAGCCAGAAAAAGCTGCCCAGTTTTATTCAAAAGTATTTGGCTGGAAGGTGGCGGAGCCGCATTGGGGTTATTCGGAAGTCACTACTAGCAGCAATAATAAGGGGATTAATGGAGGAATTAGTAAAGGGCCACATGATTATCCCCACGGCACACGAATCCAAATTGAAGTGGATTCCATTGATGAGGCAATCTCTAAGGCAAAAGAAAATGGAGCGATGGTGGCTAGAGACAAAATGGAATTTGATGATTTTTATCTTGCATACTTGGTGGATCCAGTTGGGTTAGGGTTTGGGCTTATTCAGCAGAAAAGGAAGTAACATATAAAGCAGGAAATACTCTAACAGTTTACAAGGAGATCACAGATAGACTAAAGAATAAGGTATGAGTAACTTATTGGGCAGGTGATCTCAATTGGAAAAAGGGAATGCAAAAAGAATACATATCATTGGTTCGGTTGGCAGTGGAAAAACAACATTAGCAAAATGGCTATCTGCCAATCTGAATATACCATTTTTTGAATTAGATAATGTCGTCTGGAAAAGGAATGAATCTGGGGATATGAGAAGAACAGAAATAGAAAGAAAAGAGTATTTAAATGAAATTATTCAAACTGAAGCCTGGATTATTGAGGGAGTACATAACGAGAAATGGGTAGCAAATAGCTTTCATAGTGCAGATTTAATTATTTTTCTCGATTCCCCATATACAATAAGAACTTTGAGAATCATTAAAAGGTTCTTGCTACAAAAGCTTAAGTTGGAAAAGTCGAATTATAAGCCGACCATTAATATTTTCTTTAAGATGTTTAAATGGAATAGACATTTTGAGGAAGTAGGAAAGCCAAATTTTTTTAATACATATAGGGTATATAGCGAGAAGGTATTGGTTGTAACGAATAATAGAACCATTATGAATTACTTTGAAAAAGAGGGATAATCACTAATTCATAGTATACCTTTAAAATAGGAGGGGAATTATCAAGAAAACAAAAAAAGAACATCTATAGCTCTATGTAAAAATTAGCTTCATATTATTATTGAAAAGAGGATCCTGAAAATGTCCCAAAGCTTTGTTCATCATATTTGCATCCAGACGAATACATATACTGATTCTATTAAATTTTACACCGAGGGGCTAGGTTTTAAATTGGTACAGGAATCGCCAAATTTTCATGGCCGTGATTATAATACTTGGCTGC
Source organism: Bacillus sp. S/N-304-OC-R1 (assembly GCF_019749375.1). Lineage (GTDB taxonomy): Bacteria > Bacillota > Bacilli > Bacillales > Cytobacillaceae > Cytobacillus. The sequence goes on along the minus strand of NZ_JACWFE010000014.1, from coordinate 22,713 downwards.
AATTAGGCACTTTTTATATTGAACTTCAGACGGGAAAAAAGGGAGAATCACTGGGGGAATCAGTTTCAAACAGCCAAGGAATCGCTCACTTTTGTATATGGGTTGAAAACTTAGATGAAGAAGTAGCCCGTCTTCAAAATTTAGGAGCAGAATTTCTATTAAAAAATAACATGCCTATTTATCAAGTTGAAAATGGATTCTTGTGTAAGGTAAGGGCACCCGAAGGAACCATTGTAGAACTTCGTGATAATAAAGGGATTTAATAGTAGTTTTAAGGGGGTTATAAATAATTCATAGGCTATAAAAGTACGATTTAACTTAAACATCGGAGGATTTGTTTTGAACCGTTCGTTTTATTCTTTGTTAGTAAGCCAAACCGCTACTAATCTAGGATTTGCCTTATACACGATGGTTATTGTGCTGCATTTGTACAATGAAACAGGATCAACAGCGTTATCGGCAACGGTCACTTTCATAAGTGTCATATCAAGAATGATAAGCGGAATATTCTTGCCATCTATTTCAGATCGATTCAGGCTCAACACTCTGTTAATTTTTTCTCAAGCAGCACAATTGTTATTATTATCAGGATTATTTATTTTATTTCAGCTGCAGCTGACTTCCATAACTATGATCTGGTTTTTTATTTTATTATTTTTTATCTCTTTTTTTATTGGGTTTTTCTCACCGGTGAAAAGCACCATTGTGAAAGCTGTTGTACCTGAGCATTCTCGGGTTAAAGCAAACAGTCTAATTTCAAGTGTTGATCAAACTTTTTTATTTTCGGTTTGGACGTTTGGGGGAGCGTTATTAGCGTTTTTAGGAAAGCAAACCACTCTAATAATTACTATGGTTTTACTAGCCTTGTCGGTGATGGGGCTGTTTTTTATTAAGATCGAACGTAAAACATGAATCTCAGCTTCAGAAGGAATGATGAGCAGATTAACCTCAGGGTGGAAGCTATTATTTCTTCATCAAGGATTAAGAGTTATTGTGATCATGGAATTAATAGAAACGTTTGTCGGTTCAATTTGGATTGGTGCCGTCACGCTTGCTTATGTAAAAGAGGCGCTGGGAAAAGGGGAAGCTTGGTGGGGATATATTAACGGGGGTTATTATTTTGGAGCGATTATCGGTGGGGTATTTGTCTATCGGTTTTCAAAATATATGCAGGGACGTTTAACGGGACTGATGTTATTAGGCTCAGCAGCTTTTGGTTTATTCACCTTTGCATACGGTTTTGTATCCTATCCATTACTTGCTTTGTTACTAGTAATACTAATGGGTCCTTCGTTTCAAATTAGAGATTTGGCTCAGGAAACAATGTTTCAAAATAGTGCGGACGAAGGGACATTAACAAGAATTCTTGCAGCCAAGTCAACCCTTGTACAGTTTGTTTTTGTACTTTCAATAGTGGGCATCGGGATATTAACAGATATAATAGGCGTTCGTCTGGTGTATATACTGTCAGGCTCTTTAATGCTCATTTCTTCACTGTTTGGCTTCATTCAGCTGTGCTTGTGTAGAAAAGGAAGCTCATTGGTATCGGAGGTTAAAGATGTTTCATAGGAGGGTGTTAGTAAGTAAAACGGTTACTTACTAACACCTTTTTCATTTTTTTCAAGGAGGGCATTGACAATAACTAATCGCATTAGTTAAAATAATAATTAGATTAGTTTGACGGAAGGATATGATAAACAATGAAAATAACGAAGGTGCAATCTGTTTATCAATTAGCTTTCATGCCGCGTTTATTTCCAGTGAATTGTTATTTAGTTGAAGAGAATGATGGATTAACCTTAGTTGATGCAGCATTGCCATATAGCTCTAAAAGCATATTGAAGGCAGCTGATACTATTGGGAAATCTATAAAGAATATCGTTTTAACACATGCTCATGGAGATCATGTAGGTTCATTAGATGTGTTAAAAGAGCTTTTGCCAGAAGTAGAGGTCAGTATTTCGTCTAGAGATTCCCGTTTGTTATTTGGGGATGTTTCCTTAATGCCAAACGAAAAAATTGTCCCGATTCGAGGGGGGATTCCAAAAAATATTGTGACTAGGCCTGATAGGCTGCTACATGAAGGAGATCGGATTGGGTCATTGGAGGTTATTCTAACACCAGGACATACACCAGGCTCCATCTCACTTTTAGACACGCGAAACAGCAGTTTAATTGTTGGGGATGCTTTTCAAACTAGGGGCGGATTGGCTGTTTCGGGTGTAGTGAAGCCTTTATTCCCATTCCCCGCTTTAGCCACTTGGGATAAAGAAAGTTCACTTGCAAGTGCACGTAGATTGCTTGCTTGCCAGCCAAGCATGCTTGCGGCTGGACACGGGAAAATGATTGAGCATCCAATTGCACTTATGGAAAAAGCAATTGAAAAGGCTGAGAAAAATAGTAACGGAGGTAAATAAATTGTCTCGTCGAATAAAAATAGATTTATCTATCATTCTAGAAAAAGCAACACAATTAATAGATGATCATGGGTTAGATCAGCTTTCACTTGGCATGCTGGCTGAAGAACTGGAGATTCGTCCGCCATCTTTATACAATCATGTGAATGGTTTGAATGAATTAAAACAAAAGCTAGCCATTTATGGAACGAAGAAGCTCTATGGGTCTTTGCTTCAAGCAGCAGTAGGGCGCTCTGGGGATGAAGCAATCCGATCAGTTGGATGGGCATATCTTCAATTTGTAAGACAACATCCTGGTCTTTATCAGGCAACCTGCAGTTTTGTTGACAGGGAAGATAATGAATTACAGGAGGCGCAGCAGTCTATCGTGGGGCTAGCTTTACAAGTTTTGCAAGCATATCAGCTTGAGAAGGAGAAAGCCATTCATATGGTTCGAGGATTAAGAAGTATTCTGCACGGCTTTGCTTCAATCGAACAAACGGGGGGCTTTGGCATGCCGATTGAAACGGATAAGAGCTTTTTAATTTTGATTAACACTTTTATTAATGGTTTGCATACTCATGATAACAGTGGAATAGAGGAGTGAGCTTAATGTTGTTGGAAGGCTTAAAGCTAATTAACATTGGCCTGCGATTTGGTCTCGAGCTACTTGGACTTTTTATATTTGGTTATTGGGGATTTAAAATGGGGGACACATTAGTGATGAAATGGTGCCTAGCCTGTGGAACTCCAATAATCGTGGCAGTTATTTGGGGATTATTTGGATCACCACAAGCTAGCTATCAATTGTCAGGCATTTCTCATTTAATGCTTGAGATTCTAATTTTTCTGCTTCCGTGTGTTTTGCTCTTAAGCTTAGGCTATGCTGGACTTGGCTTGATATATGGAATAATGGCTGTTGTTAACCGAGTTATTTTATATATTGGGGATATGAGAATTGCGGTATAAAATAGCTTATTCATCCCCGAAGAAAAGAATAAGGCACGGTTAGGTGATAATCCCGTGCCTGTATATTTGTGGATAGGGATCGATAAGAGTATTAATCCGCCCAAAACAGGTAAAATAGGTAAAGTTGTAAAGTTCTCGGTTAACTCGATCTATATTAGCTTCCCATAGCCGAAAAAATTATTCTTCACCATCCAGCCAAACATCCTCTACATGCTTCTTTTTCTGCTGTTTATTAACTTTTCTATATTCCTTCGACTTAAAAATAATATCGAAATCATAGTTTTCCGGATATAGTTCTTTCCCTTTTATATAGAGTTTTAATCGTTTGTGGTTAATCCCACGCTTCTCTCCTTGAATCTGTACAAGATAATCACCTTTGGAATCGGGTCCTTTATACACAATCCCCATTTCATTTGTCTCTGTCACTAACACATTGTCGCCTTGTTCAAAATAAACAGGGGCCTCTACAGGTAAATGAGCTGATGATTTCTTAGCTGTTCTTCTTGCGTATTTGTTAACTGCTATTTGTTTTTGATAGTCTATTTCCTTCAATATGCTTTCATCCATTCCATCTCGATAGCTTCGTTCGTCTTTATAGGTAATTAGGTGAGCTTTTTCGATTAGTTCCGGATGCATTCCGAGCTTGATGGCAATATCAAAGGCTTGGCTATTTCCGCTTTGTCCAAGCAGAAGTCTGTATGTTGGCTGCAAAGTTTCGATATCGAATTCCATTGTGCCGTTCAGAAAACCGCTTGTTTTTTCAGCAAAATCCTTCATTTCACTATAATGGGTAGTGGCAAATAATGTTGCCCCTTTTTTGTATAGCTGCTCTAGAATAACAATGGCAAGCGCCATCCCCTCACTAGGGTCAGTCCCTGAACCTAATTCATCTAACAGCACCATTGAACGGTCGTTAGTTACACGCAGAATATCAATAATATTGACAAGCCTTGAGCTAAAAGTACTTAAGTTCTGTTCAATACTTTGCCCATCCCCAATATCAACGAAAATATGCTGAAAAATGGCTAATTCACTTCCAGTTTTAGCTGGAATAGGCAAACCGGATTGTGCCATCATGGTGAGCAGTCCGACTGTCTTTAGGGTAACGGTCTTTCCGCCGGTATTCGGCCCAGTAATGACTAAGGCACGATGCTCCTCTCCGAATTTAATAGACAATGGAACTGCCTTCTCTCCAAGCATGGGGTGTCTTGCCTCTTTCAAATTGATTTTATAATTCTCATTCAGTAATGGTGCAGTGCAGCCATTTTTTTGGCTAAATGCTGCTTTGGCAAATAAAACATCATAATGGTGCATCGTTTCAATGGCGATTTCAATCGTATGTTCATGCTCCAGTACTTTTTCGGTTAATTCATACAATATTCTCTCCGTTTCCTGCTCTTCTGCCATCCGGATTAGATCGAGCTCCTCTTGAATGGACGCAAGCTCAGCCGGTTCCATATAAAGAGTGGAGCCAGAAGCGGATGAATCAAGAACGGTTCCTTGTACTTTTGACCGATATTGTCTTTTAATCGAAATGGCAATTCTTCCATTTCGTTCAACTAGGACGGTATCCTGCAAATAGGAAGAGTACTTCTTTGACTTTACAAGCTGCTGTGCTTTGTCTTTTAGTTTATCGGTTAATATCGATAGTTGTTTTCGTAAATAAGCTAGATCACTCGAGGCATACTGATCAACTTGCCCGTGCCGAATGCATCGGTTAATTTCTTCAGCAAGCTCCCTTACATCTCCAATGGATTCTGCATATAAGCTTACATTCGGTGCCGCATATTGCTTATCCCTCATAAATTGCTTGAGCTTGGAACAATGCTGCAAGAAGGAAAGAACATAAGTAAACTGATCTGCACGAATATAAATTCCTTTTTTAGCCTGAGTTAGATAAAGCTCCATTTCATCCAATGTATGAATAGGTACACTGCTGCTGATTTTAATGATTTCTTCTGCTTCCGCTATTTCCTTTATCGAAAGTTCCATCCGTGACTTATCCTGGTAGGGAAGAAGTTTCTGAATGGTGTTTTTCCCTCTGTTTGTTTTTGCAAAATGCGCAATTTCTTTTAAAATTTCCTGATAGCCAAGTACATCAATTGTTTGCTTATTCATTTTATATCCTCCTTTTTATAAAACAAAAAAACCGCCATGAACAATTCGCTCATGACGGCTAGAAGAAATGTAAACATGTATTGGCACCCTAAATTTGTACACAGTAAAGAAGGAGAAATACTCCTTTTCTGCACACAAAAAAGCTATGACAAAACATGCCATAGCTGGTTGACCAATCTTCTATGCTATGATGCGTGTTCTTAACAATCCTTGTAAAAGCCCATACTTAATAAACCGGATAACTATCCGGTTTTTTGCTTTCATCAAGGCCGTATAAAATTACGGTTTAGTTAAGAACATTCACACTCATAAAACAAACTCCTTTGAGTTTACATTTTTATACAAATTAAGTATACCTTGATTGAATGGAAGTGGTCAATCAAAAATTATATGAGGTTTTGATTTCGTAATTGAGTATCATATAACTTTTTGAATATTTGATATATACTTATAAGTGAAATAATCAATCTTAATGTGTGTTTCAAACATTAAGAGGGATTTCTAGTACATTTGTATAGATTTTTTGAGTATATTTATAGATTTGTTATTGATTTAATGGATATATCAGCGCCTTCCAGGATATATCAGCGCCTTCCAGGATATATCGGCGACTTTCAAGAAATATCGGCGACTTTCAGGATATATCAGCGCCTTCCAAGATATATCAGCAACTTCCAGAATATATCGGCGACTTCCAAGATATATCAGCGCCTTCCAAGATATAGCGGCGCCTTCCAAGATATATCGATGACTCCCGGAATATCTCGATGACTACCCCATATACTTCTTCAAAGCATAACTTAAATAAAAAGGAGATGCAGAGAATATTGAATCAAACCAAAGCAACCAATAACTTAGAAAAATATGCTGATCCTGAGATGTATGATCATTTACATAAAGACTATACAAAGGATTTTAATGTGATAGTAGAATGGGCTCAACAATATGGACAACAACAGCCTATTATCGAGTTAGCTTGTGGAACAGGGCGGGTAACAATACCGATGGCGAAACAAGGGTTTAAGATGATAGGGGTTGACATCCATGAAGGAATGTTAAGCCTTGCAAAGGAAAAAGCAGAAAATGAAGATTTACCCATAGAATTCCATCTTCGAGATTGCACAACTTTGAGCCTCCCAACTAAGAGTTCATTCATATACATGACGGGGAATTCCTTTCAGCATTTTTTAACAAATGAACAGCAGGATGCGCTTTTTCAAGCCGTAAGACATCATCTAAATAATAGAGGCCTGTTCATTTTTGACACAAGAAATCCTTTACTGCATGAACTGGCAGTAGTTGATAAGTATGAACAGAAATATATAGATAAAAAAGGTGATCGAGTCATTGAATACCACTCTGAAGAATACGACTCTTTAACTCAAATGCAACATTGTATGACCAAACGTCATATTTATCGTAAAGAGGAATTAATTGCAATAGAGCAGGATGGTATTTCACTTCGATTTACATTTCCCCTTGAAATGAAAAGGCTCTTACATTCCTATGGATTTAAGATTTTGCAAGTCTATGGAGATTGGGATAAGAATGAATTAACAGCTCAAAGTGTACAGATGATTTATATTTGCCAAATTAATACTGCGGATAAGGAGGAATAAGTTTGAAAGCTATTGTTGTAACCGAATTTGGAAATCCGGATGTTATGAAATACGTAGATTTAGAGATTCCTCGTATTACACCTACCCAAGTATTAATTCAAGTGGCGAAAACGAGTGTAAATTATGCAGATATCAAGGCTAGGTATGGGAATAAAGGGAGCTGGAATTCCCCTTTCGTTCCAGGATTAGATGCGGCTGGTGTTATTGTGGAAATAGGGGCTGAGGTACTAAATCTGAAAGTTGGACAACGGGTCATTGCATTTCCACCTAAAGGGTCATATGCGGAATATGTAGCCGCTGAGGAGATACTCACATATGCAATTCCAGATTCTATTGATTTTGATACCGCAGCTGCTTGTCCTATTGTCTCTTTTCTCTCTTATAAGATGCTTCACGATATTACTAGAATAGAAGAAGGGGAGACAGTTCTCGTTCATTCAGCAGCTGGAGGGGTTGGAACGACAGCTATACAAATGGCAAAGCTCTTGGGTGCAGGCATTGTGATTGGAACTGTTGGAGATGCAAGGAAGGCTGCAATTGCTAGTGAAGCAGGAGCGGATTACGTTATCAGTTATCTCAATAATAACTTTGCTGACAGGGTAAATGAGCTGACGAAGGGGAAGGGTGTTAATATTGTATTAGATTCAGTTGCTGGCTCGATTACAGAGCAAAGCCTACTTTGCTTAGCGCCATTTGGCCGGTTAGTTCAGTTTGGAAATTCAAGCGAAAAATCAGGTGCTTTCAAAACAAGTGATTTGCATGCAAGCTGCAGGTCAGTTCTCGGATTTAGCTTAGGAACGACGAGAAAGCATAAGCCTGAATCGTTGCAGAAAACAGCGAAACAAGTTCTTCAGTACATTAGCGAGGGAAAACTTAAGTTCGAAATTGGCCATCGTTTTCCGTTGGAAGAAGCGGTAATGGCACACAAGCTTATTGAAAGTAGACAAAGTACGGGAAAAATTTTATTGGATGTAATATAAAGCTCGGATCCTGATAAACAAATGGGATTCATATGATACAAACGTTTACTCACTACTAAACCCATCAGCTAGAGGAGATTCAAATGTTAAACATTCATAAACTAAACCTAGATCGGAACCGCAGGGTTGTTATGGTTTCAGATATTCACGCAAATTTATCTGTATTTAAAAGACTATTAGAAAAGATTCATTACCGGCCGGATGACTATCTCTTTATTATTGGAGATCTTTGTGAGAAAGGACTAAACAGCTTAGAGACTGTTCGTTATGTGAAAAAGATGACAGAGCAATCTTCAAATGTTTTCGTAACGAAAGGAAACTGCGATGTTCTATACCAGTATGTTTTTAAGGGTGATGAAAGGATCTTCAATTATATGAAGGTTCAACAGAATTCGATTTTAAACGAAATGCTGAAAGAGAAGGAAAAAACGATCGAAGACTTTCAAACCGTTCAACAGCTTGCTCAATTTTATAAGAGTCATTTTCAAGAAGAACTCCATTGGATTGAATCCATGCCTGTAGCTATAGAGACCGAGGAATTCATCATGATCCATGCAGGAATAGAGGATCGGCCGGATTGGGAAAATACTGAGGAAAACACAGCTTTATCTTTAGATTCCTTTATGGATAGAGGGCATGAAGCTAAGAAACCAGTTATTGTTGGACATTGGCCCTCTGTAAATTATAGATATAATACGGAAAGCTCTAATAATCCAATGATTGATTTGGAGAAAAATATTATTGCTATTGATGGCGGAAATCAGATTAAAAGGGACGGACAGCTGAATGCACTCATTTACGAGAATGACCAATTCTCGTTTGAATTCGTTGATGAGCTAAACGAAGAAATAAAAGTACAAAAAGATTATTTAGATCAAACAAAGCGAGTGGGCACGGTTACTTACCCCAATTATGAAATGAGTGTAGTTCGTAAGGAGCCAGATTTCACACTTTGTCATAATAAAAAACTAGGGTATGAACAGTGGGTGAAGAATGAATATTTAGTTGAAAATGATAAAGGCGTATATTGTAAAATGGATTTAAGCACCACGTTTCTATCTGTTAACCAAGGGGAAATCGTAAAGGTTCTTGACGATGAGCAAACAGGTTATCTGTTAGTTAAAAAGCAGGATGGGTCAGTAGGATGGCTGCCTAGAGAAGTCCTCTAATATATGAAACGTATTAAGTCCACTTCGATTTATCCATCATCTGGATGTACTTCTTAAGAAAATTCATCAAGCAAGAATAAAGCAGAAGATCACCGCTTTATTCTTATTATTTATAATTTATGATTTTTCTGCATCGCTTTTTATAAGCTTTTTAATATCTAAAATCGTTTGTAAATGCATTCCTTCATGAAAAATAGTCCGAATTAATACTTGTTCAATTGTTTGCATACCCATTTCAGTTGGATGATATTCGACTTCTAATTGCTGTCCGTAAGCCTCTTTTATTTGCGATGGCTGATTTTTAAGCGCATCCCTAAGTTCCTCTAATGAAGGGGTTTCGGCAGTGAAATTAGCAGGTGATGTGCCGAATCCAAACCATGTGTTGTAGTGATCGGGTACTGGAGTTTTTTCTTTTGTAATAGCCTGGATCCATAAGTATTGATCAAGAAAAATATGTCCAAGGTTCCATCGGATATTATTGTTGAAGCCTTTTGGAATAATCTCGGCTTCCTCTTCTGTAACATCCTTAACAGAACCCAGAACTCCATTACGATAACTTTCTAATTGCTTGAATAATACCTCATGTCGTTTTTTCATAATTTAGCCCCCTTATTTGTTAAACAGATTCGATAAGGATATTTGGTTTCCTGCAAAATAAATCATATTTTTTTGAAAGTAGTCATGTAAAATAAATAATAAATGGAAGGATTTAATTTCCTAATAATATGGAGAAAGGGAGAGAGATTTAATGAGTACATACCAACCTAATATTCTCGTGTTCCATCCAAATAGGTCTGAAGCGAAGGCTTATGCTGATACTATACGTAACTTTGGGTATACATTTGTAAAAGAGGCGACAACCGTTGAAGAAGCAGAAACTTATTTGTCCGATACTAATGTTATTTTAGGATGGAAGTTTCCGACACATATCCTCAATCAGCCGATTGCTTCAAATGTCAGCTGGTTTCAGTCTATGGGAGCAGGGGTTGATGATTTAGTTGCTGACCAAACGATACCGGAAAGTATCCAGTTAACACGAATTGTTGACCAGTTTGGAACTTATATATCTGAATATGTATTTACCTATTTATTGCAAATTGTGAAGGATGTCCCTCGCATGACTAAAGCGCAGTTAGAACAATCTTGGGATCCTTTCATCGCAGAATCTCTTTCTGGTAAGACTGTAGGAGTTGCCGGTCTTGGATCCATTGGACAGGAAATTGTGCGTAAAGCTCGTGCCTTTGATATGAAGATACACGGATTAAGCTTTAGCGGTAAACCAGCTTATTTGACAGATTGCCACTTCGCACCTGATCAGTGGGGTGAATTTGTAAAGGACCTTGATTACTTAGTGCTTACCCTTCCTTTAACTGATGCTACTTATCATGTTATGAATAAAGAACTTCTTCTAACTATGAAGACGGATGCGTGTCTCATTAACGTAGGTCGAGGAGCATTAATAAATGAAGAGGATTTAGTCACTGTAATGAAATCAGGTCATTTGCGTGCTGCGGTACTCGATGTGTTTGAGAAGGAACCGTTGACGAAAGATCATGCCTTCTGGTCAATGCCGAATGTTTATGTTACTTCTCATTTATCTGGCCCAAGCACTGTAAACGGTGTTTGCCGTTTTTTTGCAGAGAACTTAGATCGATTCATAAAAGAACAGCCTTTAAAAGGATTAGTAAATCGAAAGCGCGGATATTAAAGCAAGTAAAAGGAGCATTGAGAAATGTTCCTTTTTTTATGATTTATACTATATTTTGCGAAAAAAAGGAGATTATGTCGAAAGGACAGAATATATTTTGATAAATCCAATTTTATGAGAATCTTTTAAATTTAAAAGGTAGGTGCAATTATGAAGGTAACTAAACAAAAGCTAAGAGATTTAATTACAACAAAACTTTACTCTGCGGGTTTAACTAATGAGCATGCTGCTGGTGTTGCGGATGTGCTTGTTCATGCGGATGCACGAGGAGTACATTCACATGGTGCTATGCGTGTAGAATATTATGCTGAAAGAATTTCAAAAGGGGGGACTAATACGAGCCCGTCCTTTACATTTGAAAAAACCGGGCCATGCTCTGGTATATTTGATGGAGACAATGGCGCTGGTCACGTGGCTGCTAAGCTGGCAATGGACGAAGCGATCCAAATGGCAAAAGAAACGGGTATTGCTGTTGTTGGTGTAAAGAGAATGGGGCATAGTGGGGCACTGTCATACTTTGTTGAAATGGCAGCAAAAGAGAATTTAATTGGCATTTCCGTTTGCCAATCTGATCCGATGGTCGTACCGTATGGCGGGGCAGAACCTTATTATGGAACAAATCCTATTGCGTTCGCAGCTCCGGGAAAGAATGGGGAAAACATCATTTTTGATATGGCAACAACCGTTCAAGCTTGGGGCAAGGTTCTGCATGCACGCTCGAAAAATGAGCCGATTGAAGAAGGTTGGGCAGTCGATAAAGACGGCAATCCAACTACAGATCCGTTTAGTGTAAATGCCCTCTTGCCAATAGCAGGACCAAAAGGATATGGCTTAATGATGATGGTTGATATTCTTTCTGGCGTCCTTTTAGGTCTTCCTTTTGGAAAAAATGTTTCTTCTATGTATCATGATCTAACTGAAGGGCGTAATTTAGGGCAGCTCCATATTGTCATCAATCCAGAATTCTTTACAAGCATAGATAGATTTACAGAAAATATTGCTCAAACTATGGCTGATCTGAAACAAATTAAGCCCGCTCCTGGATTTGATCAAGTCTACTATCCAGGAGAGATTAGTACAATCAAGGAAAGAGAAAGTGAAGAGGATGGAATTGAAATTGTAGATGAGATATATGAATACTTGATTTCAGATATAATTCATCATAATCAATACGATAATAAGGATCCGTTTGCAAAATAATTAATGCTGTTTCCGATCTTTTGGTTATTGAATGGGATCTCGTTTTACGCGGAATGATAATCATATACCATTCTTAATGCGGAGGTTTATTCATGAAGAACCGGAAATATCGAAATGATGAGCCGATTATGGCTGAAGGAATCGACACAGAAGATGAGTTAAATAAAGAAGCAACACCAGAGGAAGTAGCGAGAGGCGAGTATACGAAGGTTGTAACCGTATCGCTGGATGAAAACGACCCTAGCTAGTGAAAACACCGTCTTTGACGGTGTTTTCATTTTTGCACCTTAGTTTTCTTTATATTCAGCATTATAGGAGTTTTCTCCAGAATGGACGGATAGTAGGGTGTCGGCGTAGCCCACTAGTCGATTGACAATTTCATCTGATATGGCGTAGACAAGCTGGTAGGCTTCACCTTTCTGTAAAGCAGGATCATCCCAAATGATTGTCGTATTAATAAAAATTTGTTTTGTATCATAAAGGTTATAATGAATAATAGCCTTTCCCGGCGCACCGCCCGTAACAGGGTCTTTAAAGCCAGGGATAAATATATACCATTCTTCAGCAGAGGGGGACCGGAAGTTTTTAGTAAATGTCATACCCCTTATTGCTTCTTCCAATTGCAACTTTGCATTTTCATCAACCATATCAATAATTTTTTCCTTCATTATCTGTTTCCCTTTCATCATTGGAGTTTTAACTTATCGTTAGTGTTTTATAAGGAAAACTTCTTATGCAAAATCATGAAGTGTTATCTTTCCAGTGTCATGTTCTTATGGTACGAAACCTTTTCTGTTACAAATCGTCTACTAGATAAAGGAAAATACAGTAGGGAGTAATTTATACTAATCTCTGCACGTTCGCAAACATTAAGTTATCTCTTAATTGTTTAGAATATCGCTGACAATTCATATTTTAGGAAAGTATTATTTATTTCTTTGTAAAATTGTTTTATTAAAATATATGTCTCTTTAGGGGGAAGTATGAGGAAAAGTATGCTTTGGAGTTTTTTGATATCACAAATAATATTTTTTAGTCTATTTCCAGTCTGGATGCAATTAACCTCTTACTTACATCCTATTGTAATGGGTGTCGTTTGGCTGCTCGTTTTTATAATCGTTTTATTTATTATTTGTTTGTTGAACGGTGTCAAAATCCCAATTAGAAAACGAAGTCTGCATGTTTTTATGCTCATCTATTCTATAGGACTTTTAGTTTTATTATTTTTCAGGCCAAATGGAGCTAGTTATGGTGCGGTAAACTTGATGCCGTTTGAGACCATTCAACTTTATTTATCTGGGAATGCTGACTTTCTTATTGCTTTTTACAATTTAGGTGCCAATATTGGTCTATTTATTCCTTTCGGAGTATATTACGGGTTTATTAAAAACGTAGCATCAATAAACCATCTTCTAATGATTACCATTTGTTCCATTAGCTTAATAGAGGTGCTTCAATTTTTAACAAAAAGAGGTAGTTTGGATATTGATGACTTGCTGCTTAATACAGTAGGCGTTTGTCTAGGGTACATGCTTCTTCCGTTTTTTCGCAGAGTTATAATGATGAAATATTAGGACTGATATTAAAAAGCCATATGCTGTTCACGTGATGAACAATCATATGGCTTTTGTGGTGGTTTACCCTAAATCATGGCCAGTGATGAAGATGTATCCGACTAAGAAAACGTTCAGGATAACAATAACACCTGTGATCAACCAGGCAAGAGTTTTTATCCAAAGTGGATTGGCGAACTCGCCCATTTTACTTTTGCTGCTTGTGAATAACACTAATGGTATTACGGCAAAAGGCAGTTGGAGACTAAGAATGACCTGGCTCCAAAGTAATAAATTCCCCGTTCCTTTTGACCCTGCAATCCAAGTCACTATAAATGCAGGAATAACGGCCAATAAGCGAGTAACAATACGGCGAAGCCAAGGTGAGATTCGCATGTTTATGAAGCCTTCCATAACGATTTGGCCTGTTAACGTTCCTGTAATGGTTGAATTTTGCCCGGAAGCAAGAAGAGCAACTGCAAATAATGTACTAGCAATTCCAATTCCTAATGTAGGACTTAGTAAATGATAAGCAGCTTCAATCTCTGAGACATCTAGACCCGTTCCATAAAAAGCAGAAGCTCCAAGAATTAAAATGGCAGAGTTAATTAGAAAAGCCATAGACAGAGAGAAAGTGGAATCCAGCATAGAAAACTTTAAAGCTTCTTTTTTTCCGTTTCGATCACGTTTGAACTGTCTAGTTTGAACAATAGAGGAGTGCAAATATAAGTTATGCGGCATAACCGTTGCACCCAGAATTCCTAACGAAATGAAAAGCATATCTGGATTAACAGCAATCTCAGCTGTTGGGACGAAGCCACTAAATAGTGCTGATACCTCAGGTTTAGATGCGATTACCTCAAAGACAAACACGATAAATATCGTCGTCATGAGGACAATGACAATGGATTCAATAATTCGAAACCCTTTTTTCTGTAAAAGCAATAATAGAAAAACGTCCAAAGTTGTAATGAGTATGCCTAATAATAAAGGGATATTAAATAGCAAATTCAAAGCAATGGCTGAGCCAATTACTTCTGCAAGATCCGTGGCTATGATCGCTAGCTCCGTTAATATCCATAGGAAAAAGGCTGTTTTTTTTCCTGTTGCATCTCGAGTAGCTTGAGCTAAGTCACGGCCAGTAACGATACCGAGTTTTGCTGAAAGTCCTTGCAGCAGCATAGCCATTAAATTAGCAATTAATATAACGAATAATAATGTATAACCAAAGCGGGCTCCTCCAGCAATAGAAGTAGCCCAGTTCCCTGGATCAACATATCCAACAGCAACAAGTGATCCTGGTCCTGCAAAGGCAAGAAACTTCCGCCAAAAACCGGCATTTTCAGGAATTCGTATGGAGCTGTTTACTTCTTCAAGGCTAATACTCGAACTCTCTTTTAACCAAGCCTTTGTCTTAACGTCACTTTTCTTCTCCATGTTAAACACCTCGAAAGTAGCTTGCCTTTAGGAAAGTAAGTTTCCTTAGGGCAAAAAAATAAGTAAAAAAATTTATATTAGAAAGTAAGGAGAAATATTAAAATATATTGAATTATAACAAAAAATATTTCAAAAAACACTAATATTATTTTGAGAAAAATCCAGTTAATCATGCATGATTAACTGGATTCATTGTAAGCATTTTCCTTTTTACTTGTGTCACTTTTTTCATTAATGGATGATCTTTGCAGGTGAAAGTTAATTTATTCCCCTATATACATAAGGATCATCAGGCGCATGGATAGTTTTCCAATTCTTTATTTTTAAGACAGGAATGGTGGATTTAAAAGGCTGGTAGTACATAGAAGATAATGTACCTTCAACATGGATCCAATCATCGTCTTTAAGATTTACATCACCAGGGAATTCAACTAACATCCCAAATACACCGGAGTCAGCTACACAATGAATGACACCGAACCGCAGAACGAATAATTGCCGGCTATTTTCGGATTCACCTTTAAAGGCAAATCCATCAAACGAAATATCTTTCCCTAAAAAATCTCCTGGATAATTATAAATAGTCTCCATACCCTTTAAATAATTTTTATCATTCATTACAATGCTTTTCTTAGATATATACTGTTTTAATTCTTTCTGCATTAGTTCTTCATATCCATCAGTGCCATAGTAGACACTCGAATCCGGTCTTAAATATTGGATCTGAGCATATTCATCTGTCGTATCAATCGCTTTGAAAGAAAAACCTTTTGCTTTAACAATATTAGAGTCAAGAGTTGCAATCGGCAGGAAAAATCCGGTTATCAATGGGAACAAAAATATAGCATAAATCCCCCATCTTTTATAAAAAGGCAGATCATTTTCATGAACATGGTCATGATCACAATCGCAATCAATATGAGCTTTCTTTCCTTCAGTGGCCACCAGATAGAATTGAACAATGGTTAGAAAGGCCAATAGATAAATTGTAATGTCAGAAAGAAAAGCATATTTCATATTTATATATTTTGTAATATTCCCAGATACCTTTAAATGAAAAAAGAAATAAGTGAAAAATAGTAATACATAGGCGCGGAACATCCAAATTCCTCCTTTCCTAAATATATAGGGAAGATAAAAAGACAAAAATGATAATATATCCAATGACATAGAAGACAAAGCGTTTTTTAAACACACTTAGCATCATTAATGTGTTCTTCACATCAAGCATCGCTCCAAATACGAGAAAGGCAATTAATGAACCCTTTGAGAAAGTGCTTTGGAAGGAGGAGGCTATGAAGGCATCTGCCTGTGAACATAATGATAATAGGAATGAAAGTGCCATCATAACAAGTGATGAACTAGCTTTTGAATGACCGATTTCTAACAATGCAGAAGTCTTAATGAAAGTTTGCATAGCCGCAGCAATAAATGCCCCGAAAATTAAGTATTTCCCAACAGAGAAAAACTCTTCAATGGCATGGCGAAAAACAGAAGCTAGTTTGCTTGATAAGCTGTTTTTTGATGAAGAATGATGATGATGGTGGGAATGGGCTTTTGCTTTTTCTATCAGCTGATCCCCTTTAAATTGATAAGAGATAATGGTTCCTATAAGCATAGCTACTAACGCTGCTACTCCTCCACGCAAAAGCATCATATTCCATTGATTTCCGAACGCGATATAAGTCGAAAACAACACAATAGGATTAATGATTGGAGCTGTTAACATAAAAACGATCGCTGCATGCAAGGGAACCCCTTTTAATATAAGTCTTCTGACGATCGGTACTATTCCACATTCACATGCCGGAAATAAGGCACCTAAAAGGATGGCAAACAGAATAGAAAGAAAACGATTTTTCGGCAACAGCTTCTTAATCATTTCCTCCGTTAAAAAGATTTGAATAATACCCGATACTAATACCCCAATTAAAACAAAGGGGATCGCTTCTATTAATATACTAATAAAAATTGTGTTCATCTGTAGAAATGATTGTGAAAACATAAATGATCCCCGCTAACTTAAAAATTTATTTTTGTATTATAACATAATAAAAAATGAAACATCATGGATTTATTTGGGTCAATGGAACAGGAAGGGTCTACTGAATTTAGATGAATAAACTAAAAATTTCTAATCATCATTATGAAACTATAATTATTTTTCTAATAAATGAATAACTGAAGACGATTTTGTAACATTTTTTATCTTTTCAAAAAATTAAGTTGTCAATTTGAACAAAGTATAATAAAATAACTTACAACTATTAAACATAGTATTTTTATAGGAATTAAATGAATTAAAATCTTTTGGTTTCTTAAGGGGGATAGATTGCTTGGCAGAATCCGTTTTTATTCAGGTAGAAAATGTATCTAAAACATTTAGGAATAAGGATCAAACAGTACATGTTTTAAACAATGTGAGCTTTGAAATCAAAAGAGGAGAAGTAGTTTCTCTTTTAGGGCAAAGCGGATGTGGAAAGAGCACGCTGCTTAATGTTATTGGAGGATTTGAAAAAGCGGATAAAGGCAACGTCATCATTGATGGAAATCCTGTGACCCTGCCAAATCGAAAGTGCATTATGCTGTTTCAAAATTATGGACTATTGCCATGGAGATCCGTTTTGAAAAATGTAGAGCTAGGTCTTGAAGGAGCAAAGATAAACACGAAAGAGCGACGAGATCGAGCTTATCACTATTTGCAACTAGTAGGTTTAGAGGATAAAGGAAATCTATTTCCCCATGAGCTTTCGGGAGGAATGCAGCAAAGAGTAGCGATAGCTAGAGCTTTAGCTCTTCAGCCGGAATTAATATTAATGGATGAGCCTTTTGCTGCCTTAGATACGTTTAACCGTTATTATTTACAGGATGAACTATTGCGAATTCAAGAACAGGAGAAAACAACGATTATTCTCGTCACTCATGACATTGATGAAGCCATTTATTTATCAGACAGAGTATTAATGATGAAGGCTAATCCAGGGGAGATCAATAAGGATTTGGGTATCACGCTATCCAAGCCAAGAGACCGGAGCCATGGAGACTTTCAGCAATACCGAAGGGCGATATTTGAACAATTTCACTTTAACCGTCCTGCGGCTTCAATTGAATTTAATATTTAATTATTTTTTTAGAGAAAGAGGAGGGATACGATGAAGAGTTATAAAAAGCTTTTATCCTTATTAATCATTTCTATTTTGACGGTGGGCTTGGCAGCCTGTGGTTCTAAAGAATCTTCAGCCGGAAAATCAGAAAGCAGAGAAAAGCGAGTTGTAAAGATTGGATATTTACCGATTACCCATGCTGTTCCTTTATTTTTAGAAAGTGAACAAGAAACGTTTAAAAATTTTAAACTGGAGCTCGTGAAATTTGGCTCATGGCCTGAGTTAATGG
This sequence comes from Bacillus sp. S/N-304-OC-R1, assembly GCF_019749375.1. Classification (GTDB taxonomy): domain Bacteria; phylum Bacillota; class Bacilli; order Bacillales; family Cytobacillaceae; genus Cytobacillus. Next base: position 4,171 of record NZ_JACWFE010000014.1, on the reverse strand, counting down.
ATGCGCTCAATTCGGGGCGGATCGATGGCGCATCGGTTCTTGTGACTCTTGCAATGAAGGCAAAAGAGCAAGGAATTGATTTAAAGGCAGTAGCTTTAGGTCATAGAGATGGAAATGTTTTAGTGACAGCAAATGATATTAACAACGTTGCGGATTTGAAGGGAAAGAACTTCGCCATTCCACATAAGTTCTCTACTCATAATATTTTGCTTTATCAAATGCTTAAAAAAGCCGGAATGAAATATGAAGATGTGAACGTTGTTGAACTTCCTCCTGCTGAAATGCCAGCAGCCCTATCGGAAGGACGGATCTCAGGATATGTAGTAGCTGAGCCGTTTGGCGCTGCGTCAGTGGCTATCAAAAAGGGAAAGGTGCTCTATCAAGACACAGATATTTGGAAGGATTCAATTGATTGTGCCCTCGTCTTAAGAAATGAATTTATCCAAAAGGACAATAATGTAGCTCAAGAATTTGTAAATGAATATGTAAAAGCAGGAAAGGTAGCTGAGAAAAAAGATGATCATACACTGACTGCTTCTTCTAAATATATGAAGGTTGATAAAAATGTTATGGATCTTTCATTTAAGTGGATTTCTTATGATAATTTAAGAGTGAATAAAAGCAGCTACGATGAATTAACAAAGAGTTTAATAGAGATGGGGCTATCAAAAAACCCGCCTTCCTATGAGGAATTTGTAGATAATTCATTATACGATAAGGCGAAGTGATTTAAATGGAAAGCACAAAAAAACTTATTAATGTCTTATTGGGATTTATCATTCTTGTTGCTGTGTGGCAAATAATCATTGTTGCTGGGAATTATGATGGAGCTCTTTTGCCGTCCCCGCTTAAAGTTTGGCAAGGGATTGTTTCAATGATTAAGGACGGATCATTGTTTGTTCATCTTCAGGTAAGTCTAATAAGATTTATGATTGGTTATTTATCTGCGGTCATCACCGCTGTCATTTTAGGATTAATATTTGGAAGGGCTCTTGCTTTGTGGAACATCCTGGATCCGATTGTGCAGGTATTAAGGCCGGTATCTCCTATTGCATGGTCACCGTTTATCGTGTTGTGGTTCGGAATTGGAGACATTCCTGCGATAGTTATTATTTTCATAGCGGCATTTTTTCCTGTTTTATTATCAACCGTTTCTGCTGTAAAGAAAATCGATCTGACCTATTTAAAAATAGCGCAGAATTTTGAAATTAAGAAAATCCATTTACTTGTTAAGATTATTCTTCCGGCTGCCTTTCCGTTTATCGCAAACGGGCTGCATATTGCTTTAGGAACGGCTTGGATATTTCTTGTAGCAGGTGAAATGGTGGGTGCACAATCTGGATTGGGCTACTTAATTGTCGATGCCAGAAATTCAATGAGATTAGATTTGGTATTGGCAGGGATAATATTTATTGGAGTCAGCGGGCTACTGCTCGATAAGGCAATTGGCTTGTTTGAGAACTGGGTAAACAAACAATGGGGGAGGGCAAACCATTAGAATGATTTGCCCTGATGACTTTAATCAATAGATGAAACCTTATTTTCAAGCTCTACTATATCAATGTCCTCTACATTTTCTTTACAATGCGGACAATAGTAGACCAACTTAATTTCATGCTGACAAGGTGTATGGATTATTTTCTTGTAACATTCTTCCAAGTTTTCTCTGCCCCAGAGAATGAGTGCATTAAAAACTCCTTCTAAATCTTGGCCGCTTTTCGTTAATGTGTACTCATATCTTGGTGGATGTTCAGAGTAAAGCTTAGTAGTAATAAGTCCGTTTCTTTCTAGTAGCTTTAGGCGATCAGACAATAGATTTGAAGAGATGCTTTCGAGTGAATTTTTAATTTGATTAAATGTCGTATTGCCAGTAAATATTTCATGAACAACTAGTAATGTCCACTTGTCTCCAATAATATTAAGGGTTTGTGCGATGTTGCAAGGCAAATCATATTTCTTTTCTTTCATTAAAAAGGGCCTCCGTAACTTTCGTTGATTATTAAAATAATAACATATTATGTATATATAGTAGGTTGTTTTTTATAACTTAGTATCATAAAATGATTTACAGATAATTATTAATCTTTTTATTACATTTCTTAAGGAGGAAAATATCATGTCGCTATATCTTGTTGAATCGATTTTAAATGGAGCAGTAAGTACCAAGAATGCTTTTGAATCAAAAGTTTCCGAGGTTCAAGAAACAGTAAGTGAAAAAAATGTTCATTTGATTGAAGTTCAGGTTTCAAAAGAGTTTACTAGAGCATTTTTTATTTTTGAAAGTGAAGATCGCAATTCAATAACTGATAGTTTAAGAGAATTGGGTATCCCAGTTGCGCTTATTAAGCCTGTTCGTCTTGTTGGGCAGGATTTAGCAAAGGTGAAGGAACAGCAGGAAAAGGTTAATTATTTGGTAGAGTGGAATCTGCCAGAAAGTTTAACAATGGACCAATACTTAGAAAGAAAGACCAAGAATTCTGTACACTATGCAGAAGTGCCGGAAGTCTCTTTCTCAAGAACGTATGTATGTGAAGATATGACGAAATGTCTGTGCTTCTACGATGCTCCGAATGAAGGAACTGTGAAAAAAGCTCGTGAAGCAGTTAAAGCTCCAATTGATACAATAACTGAACTTTCATAATAAAAAGTAAGGGAAAACCTCCTAATAGGAGGTTTTCTAAGTAAAGAGGAGATGTTCGCAATGACGGATCAATGGAACTTTGAAAATATGGTGCAGACACTTCTAAAGCCGTTAGTAAGAAAGATTGACTCTGAAGCCTACTATCCAGAAGAGTTTCTGAAGTCCATCGGCAGGGAGGGGTTGTTAAGCACAAGGCATTCAACGGACGAAGAAATGTTTTTAAGAGAAATTCATTTAGTAAAGGAAACTGCAAAGGTGTGTATGACAACATCCTTTAATTTATGGTGTCATTTAGCATCCTTAACCTATATTCGCAAAAGTGAAAACTCATATTTAAAAAACGAACTTTTGCCTTTGTTAGAAAATGGAAAGTTACTAGGTGGTACAGGGTTGTCAAATCCGATGAAATATTATGCAGGTCTTGAAACACTACATTTAAAAGCTGTGAAAGATAAGGATGGCTATAGAGTTTCAGGAAATCTGCCTGCTGTTTCAAACTTAGGGAAAGCACATTGGTTTGGCATTGTCGCAGAAGTTAATGAGCATCAGAGAATAATGGCGATTGTTCAATGTGGTTCTGAAGGATTAACATTAAAAGAAAAGCGTGAATACATGGGAGTAAACGGGAGTGCAACTTATTCATGTGCATTTAATGAAGTGAAAATACCGAAGAAGTGGATCATTGCTGAACAAGCGGATGAATTTATTCCGCTTATTCGACCAGCCTTTGTAATTTATCAGATTCCTATAGGGCTTGGAGTAACAGAGGCGTCCATAATGTCCATTCGAAAGGTTTGCAATAAACAAGGCGGCTGTAATCAATTTTTAGAAATACAACCAGATGAATTGGAATTAAGTATGAAGAATATTTATGAAAAAACAGTCCAATTTGCAAAAAGCGATTCTCTTATGCAAAAATGGCAGCAATTAATTGCGTTAAGGTTAGAGTCTGTTAATTTAACACTACAAGCAGTACATGGTTCTATGCTTCACCAAGGCGGAGCCGGTTACTTGAAAAACAGCGATTCAGCAAGAAGACTAAGAGAAGCATACTTTTTTGCTAATTTAACTCCAACTGTTAAGCATTTAAAGAAGATGCTTCATTTGAACGCTAATTTTAATAGTAAATAAGAAAACCAATTTTTTTATACTATAAAACCAAGTAATCTTATTCGAATAATGAAGTAAAAGGGATAGAAACATAAAAAACTGCTCTATTAGCAGTTTTTTATAATATAATTACAAGTTTTGTTGGATAATATTTTCAAACGAAACAATTCTAATATAGTTATTGACACTATTTTAATTTGATAGTATCATAAAAACTCTCACTAATAGATGAGAGCAGTTGTTATGATTTTATATCAAAAACACGATTGACAAATGTTAATGCATTTCTTATAATTAGTTTCTGTCGTTGATACGGCAAAAAAATATTTTAAAAAAGTAATTGACATTTTGAAGATGAGATGATATAGTATTATCTTGTCAGCAACATTAGTTCTTTGAAAACTGAACGAACAAAAAACG
>NZ_JACWFE010000013.1 GCF_019749375.1 Bacillus sp. S/N-304-OC-R1 | reverse complement strand
TTTGTCTTTTTCAGTAAACATTCTAACCAAATTAACCTACGATGTTACGAGTAAGGAGCTAGTTTCGTTCATGATAACTCGACGTTCCGTCTGCGGGGTCTCGACTTTTCCTTTATCTCCCACAGGAGTCAAGTGCCTTTCGCTCCAATCCACTCTGCGTCTCCAATGTTGCTAGAAGCAATAATCTTATATAAAACAGCCAATAGAAAAAAGAAGCACTTTCAAATGAAAGTGCTTCTTCTTATTATTTACCGAGCTGCTGTTTCAATACTTCAACAGCTTTTTGAATTTGTGTATCATTTTTGTTAAGTTTTTCTCTTAGCTGATCCATTAGTTTTAATGTTGTTTCGCCTTTTAAAACCCCATTAACTTCAAGCTTTTGTGAAGCTTGGAATTTCTCAACAGCACTTTTTGTGTTTTCATCAAAGAACCCATCTTCTCTGCCAGGATCGTAGCCAATTGCTTTTAACATTTGTTGCGCTACTTTTACTTGTGCAGAAGAAAAGGATAGCTTAAGTTCGACGTCTGGATTAATAATTGGCAAAGAAGCATATTCAGGCAATGCTACATCATAATCAGGATTTATTCCTTTTTTATGAATCCAATTTCCTTTCGGCGTAAGCCATTTTTCAGTTGTATATTTCAAATTAGAACCATCAGCAAAATCCTCTGCACGCTGGACAGTCCCTTTACCAAACGACTTTTCACCTACTAAAGGAACGTTTGCCGATTCTTTAACCGCTCCAGCAAGAATTTCAGATGCGCTCGCGCTTCCTTTATCAATAACAACAACAAGAGGAATCTTTGGACTATTAGAGCCTTTTGATTTATATTCCTCTCTTTTTCCGTTACGTTCTTCTACTTGGAAAATCGTTTTTCCTTCAGGCACGAATAAACTTGAAATTTCAATTGCTTGGTTAAGTAATCCACCGGGATTTTGTCTTAAATCAAGTACTAATCCCTTCATTCCTTTTCCTTGCAATTCATTTAACTTCTGGATTAATTCCTTTGAAGTATTTTCAGAAAAAGATGTTATTTGAACTTTGGCAATTCCATCTTCCATCATTTCACCATATACCGTCTCAATCGGAATCGTATCACGAACAATTGGAACAGATAATGCTTCATCCATACCTGCTCTTTGAATAGAAAGCTCTACTTTCGTTCCTTTTTTACCTCTAATTAAGGTGACTGCTTCAGTCGCACTCATTCCTTGAATACTTTTTCCATCAACAGATAAAATTTTATCATTAGGTTTTAACCCAGCTTTTTCAGCAGGAGAGCCTTTAATTGGCGTAACAACAAAAATAAATCCGCCTTGCTCCTGAATTTCTGCTCCAATTCCTTCAAATGAGGATGAGATGCTCTGATGAAAGCTTTTGGCTTCATCTACAGACATATAATCAGAATATGGATCATCAAGTGCATCAACCATGCCATTAATAGCACCATTAATTAGTTTTTCTTTATCTACCTCTTGAAAATAGGAATTATTCAAAGTATCAAAAGCTGTATACAGCTTTTCAAATTCTCTTCGATCAGTACCCATATCAACAGCCTTCTCATCACCGAATGCCAGTGCGAAGGCAGTGATCCCAACAGATAAAAAGACGATCAAAAACATAAGCATGACGAAGTGAAACTTCTTCATGCGGATAAAGCCGGCATGTTTAACTGGTGGTTCTTGATTGACTTCATTTTCTTGCAAAATCCTCACCACTTTCATATCAAAAAATTCCTCAGTCTTTCCTTAATGAATAGAATACCATTTTTACGAGAAAAAGAACAAAGAAAATACACAAGCCCGACAAAATTTCAAACAAAAAAAGCCAGACAAAGTCCGGCTACTTTAGATTTTCTTAACGATTTCAAAGTATTCTTCTAATGTTAAGTGTTTTTCATAGATAGTTTTTGCTGCGTCTTTTCCTACATAGCGGAAATGCCAAGGTTCAAATTTATAGCCTGTAATCTCTTCTTTCCCTTTCGGATAACGAAGAATGAACCCGAAGCGGTGAGCATTTTCAGCTGCCCATTTGCCTTCTTTTGTATCACCAAATTCTTCAGAAAGCTCAAAATTATTACTTTGACTTGAAATATCCATCGCTAACCCAGTTTGGTGCTCACTACTACCCGGAATAGCGACAGCCTGAACAGCTTTTTCTTCTCCATATTTATTTACTTCCGCATCGAAAACAGCTTTTTGTCGATCAAAAGAACGATATCCTGATACAGCAAAAAAGTGTAAATCATATTTTTTTGCTTCAGTAAACATCGCTTCCAGCGCTTTTGCAGCTTCTTGTCGTAAATAAGCTTTTTCAATATCCTGATCTCCAAATGAAAACATAACGTTAGGTCTCATTAAATCTTCCGGTTCATATCCATCAGGAAGTGAATATTGTTTATTAACAAGAGCCATAAAGTTAGTTGGATTTTGAATAACCTTTTTTCCATCTACAGTTATAACGTCATTAAAAAAATCTGCTTCAAGGGAAGGGATGCCACTTTCCTGCTTATTGTTATTATCTTTATTTTCTTTTGATGATCCTTCTTCCGTTTCATCAATAGCAGCTTCTTTGCTTTTTTCATCATCTTGATTGTTATGCGCTTCTTCCTTTTGCAAGAAAGGAATCTTATCTAAATAAGGCTGAAGCCCATTACAGCCAGCAAGCATGATGGATGATAAAGCAGTTAATGCAATTACTTTTTTCATTTTTTCACCTGTCTCTTATTACTTTTACCGCCTATTATTTTAACATGAAAAAGTATTTTTTTCAGAGAATGTTATGCATCATTTTTATTCCAATTATTTGAAACAATAAAAGAACTGGCTCATACTTTTGAACCAGTTCCTGCTTTCTTATTTAGTTATAGCAGCTTCCAAAGCAACTTCAATCATTTCATTGAACGTTGTTTGTCTTTCTTCAGCTGTTGTTTCCTCGCCTGTTAGAATATGATCACTTACTGTTAACACTGATAGGGCTTTACGGTCAAATTTTGCTGCAAGTGTATAAAGTGCGGATGTTTCCATTTCGATAGCCAATATTTGATATTTAGCCCACTTTTCTAATTCAGAGTTATCATTATAAAACATATCAGATGTGAAAACATTTCCAACCTTAAGCTCCAATCCTTTTTGAACGCCGGCCTCATACGCACGCTTCAGTAAGTCGAAACTTGCAGTTGGAGCATAATCAACTCCGCCAAATGTCATTCTATTCATTTGTGAGTCAGTAGAAGCGGACATAGCAAGAATAACGTCTCGAACCTTTACATCCTTTTGGATTGCACCGCAAGTACCAACACGGATTAAATTCTGGACATTATAGCTTTGCATTAGTTCATTTATGTAGATTGAAATAGATGGAACACCCATTCCTGTTCCCTGTACAGAAATTCGATGCCCTTTATATGTACCAGTAAAACCAAGCATACCTCGTACTTCATTATAGCAATTTGCATTTTCTAAAAACGTTTGGGCTATATATTTTGCCCTTAAAGGATCTCCTGGTAAAAGGACCGTTTCTGCGATCTCATTTTCTTTAGCGCCAATATGAATACTCATTAGTATAATCCTCCTAAATTCTCTAAAAGTATTAACTGTCAGTCTAAATTTACTATATCATAATTGCTCCCAGCATAAAAACCTCTGTCCAAAGCATGTTTTAAATGGCCTTCGGGAAAGCTAATTATAGCCTTTAAGGATGTGAATGGCAATCAAAACCATTATACAATCCTAACAATTAAGGTAAGAATTTTCTGGAGGTTTCAAATGGGTAAAAAACATCGAAATCGTATTAATTCCCCGAAGAAAAATAATCACACACCACCTGAAGCGATTATTGCCGAGCAAGAAGCTCATGGTAAAGAGTTTGCAGCAAACAAACGTAAGAAATAATAATAAGGAGAGCTTTTGCTTTCCTTATTTACCTAATATGAATACGGCTAATTTCCTTCCATCCTCCAGGTTTTAATTGAAAATAATATTGCCCCTTAATACCTTCATCAATGTATAAAATATCTCCTGTCGCTATATATCTTCCATTAAAATCAGGCGGGATTAAATCAAAAACATTAAAAGTCGAAAATACTGAATAGAGACAGTCCTCATGATCAATGGCTTGAACGGTTAATCGATAAACCTGCCTGTATCCTTTATTTTGCCGGAATTCAGGTGTTTGAAAAATTGTGACATCATACTCCTTTTTTTTCATACGTGTGAGTTCCTTAAGCATATCCAATCCCCCTTAGAAATAATTTATTTCCCTGATATTGAAAAGAATATATTATTAAAGTAAAATATAATTAAAATATTCTAATATTTCTGAAACGACCTTACTTTTCTATTAAATATTCAGTTTGTCGTTTCCTTCATCAAAAAATTACTAGTTTTGTCGAATGAATTGTTTTTTAATTAGAAAGCGCTTACATTTGTCCGTCCAGCTTCATATTATAAATAAAAAAATAAATAAGGGGGGCTAATGCATGCTAAAAACATTGCCAAGTAAAAGACCGTTTTTATCTTTTATCCTGCTCGGTCTTTGGTTAGTAATCACAAACACTATTAATTTCTTACAACCACTTCAACCATTCACATCTATTGCTCATCGGGGCGCCTCCTTATATGCTCCTGAAAATACAATGGCTTCATTTCAAAAAGCATTGGAGCTTGGATTTGACTATATTGAGCTGGATGTTAGGCTTAGCAAAGACCAGCAATTAGTAGTTATCCATGATGACGATGTCAGAAGAACTACAGATGGAATTGGAGCTATCGGTGACCTTACAGTTAAGGAATTAAAAATGCTCGATGCCGGATCTTGGTTTTCCCCTGATTTCCGTGATGAAAGAATTCCTCTTCTTGATGAAGTCCTCTTACAATTCGGTAGGAAAATTGGAATTTTAATTGATGTCAAATCACCAGAAACTCAGCCAGGCTTAGTAGAAATTCTATCCAACTTGCTCACATATCATATAGAAGGAGGATTAGATCCTGATTCTTTAAAGGTTCAGACATTTAATTTTAATGAATTAAAAAAAATCAAGGAGCATGTCCCGGCCATCGGAACCGGTCTTTTGCTTAATAAGCCGCTAGATATGCTGAAGTTGGCCTCATATAGACCATATGCCTCATTTCTATCTATTCATCACCAATTATTATCAAAAGAATTTATCAAAAAAGCTCAATTATTAGGGTTTGATATTTTCTCTTGGACAATAAAAAAACAATATCAATTCACGATGATGCAACGTATAGGCGTTCATGGCATTATTTCGGACGAGGAATATAGAAAATCAGAATATAGATTTACAAGTTTTATTTCTCCTATTATTAAAGAATAAAAAAATTTCACACAAAAAAATAAGCCCTGAAAATTGGGCTATTTTTTTTGCGTTAGTTTCATCATATAAATGTTTTTTAAACTATATTATTTGCTTAACTGCCATATTTTACTGGATAATATTACAATAGATTGAATCATTTATATATTTCAAAAGACAGGGGATGATACTCATTAAACGGAAAATATTCATAACTCGTAAGCCGCCAGAGCATGTTCTTAGTAATCTAAAAAAACATTTTGAAGTGGACATATGGGACTCAGAAGAAGTGCAAATACCTCGAGAAGAGTTACTAGAAAGGATTCATCAATATGATGGATTACTATGTTTACTGACAGAAAGCATTGATCAAGAGGTATTGGAAAAAGGAGTAAACCTTAAGGTGATCAGCAATTTAGCAGTGGGCTATAATAATATTGGAATTGAAGAAGCTAGTTTAAGAGGCATTATGATCACAAATACGCCTGGAGTGTTAACGGAAACAACTGCTGATCTTACCTTTGCCTTAATGCTTGCGACATCCAGAAGGTTAATCGAAGCCTCTAATCACTTGCGCGAAGGAAAATGGCAAACATGGTCACCTATGTTTTTAACTGGGATGGATGTGCATGGAGCTACTTTAGGAATTATTGGTTTAGGGGAAATTGGCGCTGCTGTAGCGAGAAGAGCCAAGGGTTTTAATATGAATTTATTATATACAAGCAGAAACAGGAAGCATGCGTTAGAAGCAGAACTCGGGATTTCATATACAGATTTTGATACTTTATTACAAACATCTGATTATGTATGTATTCTTACTCCGTTTACGAAAGAAACTCAAAACATGATAACAATAAAAGAATTAAAACAAATGAAAAAGACGGCGATATTAATCAATACTGCCCGAGGCGGGATTGTGAATGAAGCTGATTTAGTGCAGGCATTATCGGAAGGGCATATCTGGGGAGCGGGACTAGACGTTTTTGAACATGAACCAGTGCCAGTTAACCATCCATTACTACAGTTCCCAAATGTTGTCACACTTCCTCATATCGGCAGTGCAAGTGTCCAAACGAGAACGAAAATGTGGGAGCTTGCAGCAAGAAACCTAGCAGATGCCCTTCAAGGACACCAGCCACCAAATCTTGTGAACAAAATTGGCTTCCAAAACTAAAAAATGACGAGAGCATTCTCGTCATTTTTTCTATGTTAATCAGGATCAATTTCCTCATCAATTATGCACTTCTGCAATAAATAATCAAAAACGATATCTGCCAGTTCTTCTAATTCATTTTCAGCAGGCACATAACCTCTTCTCGTTAGCTCATGAAAGAAAAAATCCGCTATCTCCTCCGTATCAATGATTACCTCAATTTCTCTCACAGCACCGCCCCCTTTGTAGAGAATGTATGACGTTCTCCTATAATTCATGCTAACAATAGATTTTTTCGGATGAACTATATCGAATCTCTTATTGCAGAAAATATATTCATAAAGTACGTTTAGAGCCGTTATTGAAAACCATCATTCAGTAATTTTAAATTCGAAAGGCGTCATGAACAGTTCAAAATTATAAATTATTTTTTCTCCTGACATTTTTGCTGAAGACAGGCATATACATGTCTTAAGAAAATCATCGGGGGAGAAATTATATGAAAATATCTAGCTTAGCTGCAGCAATAAAAGAAGATGTGAACCAAGATGATAGCGTCATTATCAATTCATTTGGCAAAATTCTGAACGTTTTATTTAAATTTACCCTGTTCTTATGTGTACCTTATATGGCTTATTTATTATTTCTATTCTATCAGCAAGGCTAAACTGTGCTTTTTCCATCATTGCTTGCAATTTGTTTTAATTTCCTTAAAACAATTCGCATAATATGCCGATATTCTTCATCCTGGAACATCTCGTATAAAATACGATAATCATTATATATATCTAATAACCCATCAATGAGCAGTTTTTTCTCGCGTAAATCTGCTAGGATTTCTTTTTCAGCTTTCCGGAAAGTGTGGCCTTTTTCTTCAATTAGTTTTGGGAGTTTTTCTTTTTTGTTCAGCAAATATAGCAAGCCTAGCTTTTGGATGAAGGCATCCGCACTTTCCGCATCAGCGACAAGCGTCAATTCTTCTTCTCCTGCTTCGAGCCATTCCCCGTCACTTATTCTCGTAAGCTCATAAATAATATCTTCCCAGGCATCTTCCTTATATCGCCATATTTCTGTCCGGAAACCTACTACCCTAAACAAATCTGCTCCATAGCCCTTTACTTGAACTAAATCACCAATTAAATATTTGTATTCAATATCAATCTGTTCCTTCTCAATGATCTCCCCTTGGTACTCAGAAAGCATTTTGAGACTGGATTCCATAAAAAGCCCTTCACTTTTATTTACCTCATATACGTACATGCCATCGAGCCATTTGATGTCAGTGATTTTCCCAACGGTTCCATAAATAGTGATCACGACTGTATCACCGATATTAAATTTTGACTTTTTCCGCTCGTTCATTTCCTCCATCCTCCAGGTGTGAGTCGTGAAATTTAATTACCATATTATATGCAGAGGAAGGAAATTTCGGTCCGTCTGATGCTATACTGATTAAAAATGGATAAAGCACAAAAAACGGCAACTCACAAGGAGTTACCGTTTTTTATTGATTATACCCTATCCTTCAGCAATTAAATACAATTCCCAAGCTTCATCAAAAACAGTCATACTCTCAATATAGGAGCCGTTTAGCTCTAAATAAGTACTAATCTCATGATAATCAGATGATGTTTTTGGAAAGCTGTGGTCAAGATATGCTTCATTCGCAAACCGGCTAATACAATCCTTTGGAGATGGATGCCGATATTTCATTAGAAAATGATAAAATGTTTTTGCCATCATTACCGCCTCATTCAAAAAAATATCCTAATCCCTGTTTTTTGGAAAGATAATGTTTATATCGTATACTATATGCGATTTACTGGGTATTCGTCCATGGAAAAAGCAACCCAATTTTATTAGGTTGCTTTCAAAAGATTTGTAATTAACATTAAATGCAGAATGTTTTCTTACTGGTAGCGTGCTGATTTTGCTAATTCAGTCAAAATCCAAATAATATTAAACATTAGAATGGCTACTGTTATGGGAACAGCAAGCAGCCAATTCTTACCGTATTTTTCTTTAATCACACCTGAATAAAAACCGCAGAAAAACAAAACAAACATAGCGGCTGCAAGCATAATCATTAATGTTAGCTGCATCATTTTTCCTCCCGTTAATTAAATGAATATATCCCTATATTCATTATAAGGAGAGAGAAAAGAGAGTTTGTGATAAAAACGTGAATTCTTTGTGAAAAATAAATTTTTTCGTGTTTGTTTAAATTGTAAAATCAAAATAATTTCTTTTCAGTAATTTAGGCTGCGACATTAGTTTCTCATAGGTTGTTTCTCCCCTGATTTCCTTCGTATTTATTAAAAACAACTGATCATCTATCTGTTTGACTAGCTCCACATCCTGATATTCCATCTGACATTCTTTACAATAAACTGTTGGAACCTCTCTAATTTTGATAGCCCTCGTTCCATCTGGAAGCTCCCAATATACATCCCCTAAACCAGTCTCAATATCCCCCTCTTCACACCAAGCACATTTCTCCTCCATTCCTATCCTCCTATTCACTCGCTATCACTTTTCGTTCGAATTCATTTGATGTTTGTTTCATTTGCACCGCTTTAAACTTTTTCTCTTTCAGCTGGTCCCGCTTCTCACGTTTATCTTTTAAGGATGCATGTGCTGGATCATGCTCGTATTGTTCCCTGCGTTTAAGTCTGCCTAGACCTTCTGGAACAAGATTAAATTTTTGGTCATTCATTAATGCAGCAATACCTACATTCGACTGCTTCGATTCCATATCCGGATAAATTTCTTTGAAGTAGCCTTCTGCACGGCCAGGAATATAGTTTTCAGGTTCTGGATAAGTCGTAATCACCCCTTCAAAATTACGCAGAACGACTTTATCTGCACTTTGAGAGATTAAATAATTTGGCTGAAGGGCGATTTTGCCACCGCCGCCAGGAGCATCCACGACAAATGTAGGAACTGCATAACCTGAAGTATGGCCTCGCAATCCTTCAATAATCTCAAGACCCTTCGAAACTGGTGCACGGAAGTGCCCGATTCCTTCTGATAAGTCACATTGATAAATATAATAAGGACGAACTCGAATCTTTACCAGATCATGCATCAACCTCTTCATAATTGGAACACTGTCATTGATGCCCGCAAGAATAACTGATTGATTGCCGACGGGCACACCAGCATTCGCAAGCATTTCGCATGCCTTTTTCGATTCTTCCGTAATTTCAATTGAAGTGTTGAAATGTGTATTTAACCAAATTGGGTGATATTTTTTCAAAATATTGCAGAGGTTTTCAGTGATTCTTTGCGGGAAGACAACAGGTGCTCTTGTACCGATTCGAATAATTTCAACATGGTCAATGGCACGGAGATTTTTTAAAATATACTCTAAAATATTGTCATTAATAAGAAGCCCATCTCCTCCAGAGATGAGGACATCTCTTACTTGAGGTGTATTTCTAATATAGTCAATTGCAGCGTCCAGCTGTTTCTTCGGGACACCCATTCCGATCTGTCCGGAGAAACGGCGTCGCGTGCAATAGCGGCAATACATGGAGCATTGATTGGTTACTAGAAAGAGTACACGGTCCGGATAACGGTGAGTTAGTCCAGGTACCGGCGAGTCTTCATCCTCGTAAAGAGGGTCCTCCAAATCATACTTGGTTTTATAAATTTCCTGTGAGATTGGTACAGATTGCATCCGAATTGGACAGCGCGGATCATCCGGATTCATTAATGAAGCATAGTAAGGAGTAATGTTTAAGGGAATTGTCTTTGTTGAAATTCGTACTCCTTCTTCTTCCTCAGGAGTTAGATTAATTACTTTTTTTAAGTCATCAACCGTACGAACTGTGTTTGTTAATTGCCATAGCCAATCATTCCACTGCTCATCTGTTACGTCCTTCCAAAGTTCAATATCCTTCCAATGACGATCAGGTTTATATAAAAATGATTTCATATTATTCCTCCTCAAAAATTTCTTATTTGATATTCATGCAAGTACTGTGCCAAAATAAAAAACCCTAGTATAATTTATGCCTAATAAGGGATAAATGACCCGTAATACGAACGTTTTAACTTGATAAGTTATTTTTTCTAAGTCCATTGATTTCCTTAAAGATAAAAAAAAATGCCGATAATCCGGCATTTTTAATAAAGGGTTAATGATGATTAATTTTGTTAATCTTAAGCTTTTGAAGCTTGTATTGCAGTGTTTGCCGTGGGATTTCAAGAAGATCTGCAGCCTTTTTAACATTGCCTTCTGCTTTGAGGAGAGCATCATGTATCAGCTTTTCCTCAAACTGCTGTAAATTCTTTCTTAAAGATAAGCTTTTATCATCTATGTTACTAAGGTTATTTTGCTTCATCATTACAGGGAGGTCAGCTTCCGTTAGCCACTCTCCTTCACAGACATTCATCATATATTCAATTGCATGCTTTAATTCCCTTACATTTCCTGGCCACTTATACGTAAGGAAATGTTCAAGAACTTGATGATCAGCACCTTTAACCTTTTTCATTAAACCTTTATTAAAGGTCGATATAAAATGATTAAGAAGGTGAACAATATCTTCCTTTCTTTCCCTTAATGGGGGCAATTCAAAGGTTAATACATTTAATCTATAAAACAGGTCATCTCTTAGCTGCTTATTCTCTAAAGCCTTTTGAGGATGAATATTCATGGCGGCAATCACACGCACATCAACAATCGTGCTCTCTGTACTTCCAACTCTCCTAACATGACCATCCTCCAAAACGCGAAGCAGCTTTGCTTGAAGCTCAATCGGCATCGCATGAATCTCATCTAAAAAGAGTGTTCCTCCATCTGCAAGCTCAAATAGGCCAGGGCGATCAACCGCACCAGTGTAACTTCCTTTTGATGTGCCAAATATAATACTTTCAAGCAGTGATTCAGGAATGGCTGCACAATTTTGCGCAATAAATGGCTCAGTTGCCCGGTGAGATGCATGATGAATTCCTTGGACAAATATTTCTTTTCCACAGCCGCTTTCACCGAATACCATTATAGGAGAATGTGATTTCGCCAATTTCTTCGCTTCATTTTTCATTTGGATTAACTCATCGCTCACCGTTAGGAGACTGTCTAGCGTATATTGCGATATGCTTGGAGATTTCTTATTTCTCTTTGAAGGAGGCTTCATCTTTTTCTGCAAATCAAGTAAACTCTCAGATAGAATCTTTAGACGGGAATAATCCTTTGCTATTTCCACAGCTCCAACGATTTCATCATTTACTCTAATTGGCAAGGTTGTATTAATTGTTTCAATTTGCTGCCCGTGTGCATTCACATAAGATTGTGTTTGATGATAAATCGGTTTTTTAGTTTTCATCACTTTTAGCAGTGTGCTAGTTTGCTCGGTTAAAGATGGGAATGCAGTTAGAAGCGGCTTGCCCAAAACTTCACTAATGCTCATTCCGTCATGCTTTGCAGCAATTTCATTATAGAAAATCGTCTGCCCATTTCGGTCTACTACATGAATCCCTTCATCAATCCCTTTCAAGATGGCTGTTAAAACCTCTTTCGATTTTACATCAATATCAGTGATAGCAAATCCCCTCCCCGATTAAAATATGTACAGCTGCCCAAATTTTGTCTTTTCTACTGCCGAAAAACTAGCACATACTAAATTGCTGTATTTTCAGTTTTATTAAGAAACAGAAAGATCTTTCACCCATACATTCATATCCTCTAGCTTATCGTAAATATAGCAATTATTTGCTAGTCTTCCCCGATATTGATATCCCAGCTGATGAAGTGCAGCATTCATCCCGAATGATAAAGCTCTCGCAATGGAATATGCACAGTAAACTCCATTACTTTTCAGTTCTAATTCAAGTTTTTCTAATAGTATTTTCATAAGGCCATGCTTACGGTGCTGGGGCAAAGTGGCACAATCCGTTAACTCTGCATTACTGTAAAATGAATTTACTTCTGCCGAGGCAGCACTTACGATCTTATCGTCGCACAGAAAACCGTAATAAATTGTACCGTCCGTCATTGTGTCAATAATATAGTTCGGGTCATTAAGAGGTGTTGGATAAATTTGAAATACTTCTTTATAAAGGCTTGCCAAGTTATTCGCATCTTCTGGGGTGAGTTTTTTTAGGGTATATTCCTGAGGCGGTTCTGTATTTTTAAAAGGCTGTTCAAGCTTGATTACATTTTCAATAATGTCATCTTCATTTTTCCATTTACTGCTTGTCCTTCTTTCATCAGTGTAATACTTACAAAAAAAGTACATTTGAGAACCGAGAAAATAACGGTCAATTATAGCCTCACAAGTATATCCATTGTTAAAAAGCATTGGAAGCTGCTCAATTCTTCCTTTTATAATCAATTTTTCTGCCTTCTTACTGATTGCGAGCTCTTCGGCTTTCTTAATAGCTTGTGAAACATCTCCATTTAGATCATCGACACGAATCCTTTTGTTAAAATCATCGAGATAGACATTGATTGTAAAGTTCTCATTTTTTATTAATTGCACTGCTGCCATACATTCCATATTCCATCCTCCATTTCTTCATAAGGGGCCTAAACCCCTTATGAAAAGTTTTTGCTGTGAACATAGATACATGTTTTCCAATTCTATTGTAAAGGAATATGATAATTTTTATTAGTCATAGCCATTAGACTTTTGGAATCACAATGTTTACTCGCCAATCTCACACCAGTTCATAATTGATAACGCAATGATTTCTGCCGCATCGAACACGTCATCAATGGAGATAAACTCATTTACGTCGTGAGCAGCCTCAGTGATCCCCGGACCAAAAATGACGACTGGCGTATTTCCTACAGCTGATAGAATTCCTCCGTCCGTTCCCCACGGTGACGCTTCAATGACCGGCTCATGCTTCTTTACATTTTTAAATGCATTTGAGATCGTTTCCATTAGTGGATGATCTTCATTCATATTTCCCGGAAGCCATCTTCCGCCAAACCATTCCACTTTCGGTGGATTTTCAAGTAACCATTGATCATTGCTTATTACTTCAGCTAAAGCAGCCTCTAGCTCCTTTTCCACAGCTTCCATACTTTCGTGAGGAGCAACCCCTATTCTTCCTTCAATAACTGCGATATCCGGAACTGATGATGGCCATTCCCCGCTATAAATTTTGCCAATATTGATTGGGATCGGAATTGGAATACCTTCATATAGCGGGTCAGTGATTCGCTCGTTTCTGTTTTTCTCTAAATCTTGCAATTTAGTGATAATAGGAAGCATTTTTTCAATGGCACTTACCCCTTCATATCTAGTCCCTCCATGGGCTGAGCGGCCTTTTACCGTAATTCGAAACCACATAGACCCTTGCTGTTTTGGAAATAGCTTCATATTTGTCGGTTCTGGAATGATGGCACCATCCGCCTTATATCCTCTTAATACAGCAGCCAAAGTACCCGCCCCGCCACTTTCTTCCTCAATGACACTTTGAAAAATCACATCACCTTTTAAACGAATTCCTGAGCTAATGATGGATTCCATTGCCAGTAAAAGCGCTACAGATCCACCCTTCATATCAGTAGATCCGCGACCATATAATTTCCCATCTTGGATATGTCCGCTAAAAGGATCTTGTAGCCAATCGTTCCGGTCTCCTTCTGGTACAACATCAATATGCCCGTTTAAAATAAGTGATCGTCCTCCTCCGCTCCCTTTAAGAACACCAATTACATTTGGATTTCCCGTGAAATCCTTACGATCACAACAAAACTTTGGATGATCTACTAACTCTTGATCACCAATTTCCCAAATATCTAAAATAAGACCAAGCTCTCTACATTTTTCAATCATTATAGCCTGTGCACTGCTTTCATTCCCTCTTGTGCTGCCTTCTTGAACTAGCCTCTGAAGAAGATAAGAACCCTTTTTTCGATTACTGTTTAACCAGTTTTTTATTTTTTCATGCATTCCATCAATCCTCCTTCACATAGTTTGGTAGTATTCTAGTCAATCATTCTCAAATCATCACTTATTAGAAAATTACAGCCAGTGCATTCGCGAATCTCCCCAATAGTATGAGGTGTAAAGATTTCAGTTAATAATAATCCCTTGTCTGTCACTTGGAATGCTGCCATTTCAGTGATAATGACATCCACACACTTTGAAGAAGTTAACGGAAGAGAACATTCCCTCACAATTTTTGCATTTCCATGTTTATCTGTATGACTCATAAGTACTATTACCTTTTTCGCTTTTTGTGCGAGCTCCATCGCGCCCCCCATCCCAGTGACTTTCTTGCCCGGTACGATCCAATTAGCTAAGTCACCCTGTTCACTAACTTCAAGTGATCCAAGGATTGTCATATCGACTCTTCCACGCCGAATCATCCCAAAAGCAATAGCACTGTCACAATAGGACGCACCTTCCACAACTGTCACTGGAAAACCGCCTGCATTACATAAGTTTTCATCCTCCTCTCCTTCCATTGGGCTTGGCCCCATTCCAGTGATTCCATTTTCCGCGTGGAAAATAACATTCATTCCGTCAGGCAAATAATTGGGAACAAGAGAAGGAATTCCGATCCCTAAATTGACAACCATTCCAGCTTTTATTTCCTCTGCAGCTCGTTTTGCAATCCGATTACGGATATCTATTCCCATGCCCATTTCCAATTCACCCCTTTAGAAGGAACTATGAAATCAACAAATACGCCAGGTGTAACAATCTCGTCGGGATCTAGTGTTCCAATTGGGACAAGCTCCTCCACCTCGGCAATCGTAATATTTCCTGCCATCGCTGCTAAAGGATTCGTATTACGTGCACTTTTATCATAGACAAGATTTCCGTAAGAATCGGCTTTCTTAGCGAATACGATGGCTACATCACCTGTTAGCGCTGTTTCTACTAAATATTCCTTCTCATTTAAGATAACCTTCTGTTTATTGGCTAAAACCATTTCATTATCCATACCAATATCTGATAGAATGCCAGGCAAGCCAACACCGCCAGCCCGGATTCTCTCAGCTAGAATTCCTTGTGGAGAAAATTCCACCTCTAGTTTTCCTTCTGTCATTAACTGTCCAGCAACGGGGTTGGAGCCAATATGTGACGCGATGACCTTACGTGCTCTTCCTTGGCTGACAATTTTTCCAATGCCGATATGCGGGAAACCTGTATCATTCCCAATTAAGGTGAGGTTTTGTACCCCTTTTTCAAGGATTGCGTCAATGATAGTTGGGGGAGAGCCAATTCCTCCAAAACCGCCAAACACAATAGACATATCATCTGTAAAAAACTCCATAGCTGTCTCTGCAGAAATAATCTTATTAAAGGAGTTTTCCATTACAATTCTCCTCGCTTATTAAATATTTTTCTGTAAACCTCTCAAACGTTACCTTTAGACGATGTATTAATTCATCCATTTCATCCCTCATAATTGTAAGCGGCGGAGCGATCAAAACTGCATCTCCATTGATTCCATCAATCCCTGCACCAGCGGGGTAAATCATTAATCCGCATTCTTGTGAGAGTCCAATTAGTTTTTGTGTAAGAAGCATGGCTCTAGGAAATGGTGTTTTATCCTCACGATTTTGAACAAATTCCAATCCAATCATGAGCCCTTTCCCGCGAATATCTCCAATAAACGAAAACTGTTCTTGCAGCCCCTTAAGTTTTTCAACTAAATACTTCCCCTTTTCCTCAACATCTTGGATAATTTGATTCTTTTCTAAATATTCAAGAACAGCTAAGGAAACAGCACAGGATTGGGGATTTGCACTTAATGTATGTCCGCTCATGACAATCTTCGATCCAGCTAAAATCGGTTCCATGACACGCTCGCTTACTAGTGCAGCAGCTATAGGGGCATATCCTGCACCCATGCCTTTTCCTAATGCAACAATATCCGGCTCAATATCCCAATGCTCACAGGCAAGCATCGTGCCTGTTCTTCCAAAGCCTGTCATGACTTCATCAGCAATAAAGAGGATGCCGTTTTTTTCACAAATCTCTTTAATGACCTGATAATAGCCCTTAGGCGGAGTAATAGCTGCTCCTGATGCGCCAATTACTGGCTCTGCGATAAAAGCAGCGATATTTTCAGCACCAATTCGTTTTATGACTGTATCAAGCTCATTTGCACAAACAAAACCGCAATCTGGAGCTTCCCGGTTATATGGGCACCGATAGCAATATGGAGGGTGAATAACTGGAAAATCCTCTAAAAGAGGAATAAAACGTGCTCTTCTTCCTGTATGCCCCGACATGGACAATGCTCCTAGAGTGATGCCATGATAGCTCATCCAACGAGATAATACTTTAGTCTTTGTGTGAATCCCTTTTTCCTGCCAATATTGAATCGCTATTTTCATAGCAGTTTCTGTTGCTTCTGAACCGCTATTAACAAAGAAACACCAATTCAAATCGCCTACTGTCTGCTCTGCAATTTTCCTAGCTAAATTTTCTGCTGCCTCGCTTGTAAACTGAGAGCGATAAACAAATGAAACGCGCTTTGCCTGTTCATGCATAGCTTCGATAATTTCCTTTACCCCATGACCAATATTGGCTGTAATGGCTCCAGATGACGCATCTAAATATTCTTTCCCGTCTTGATCGTACAAGTAAATGCCTTTTCCGTAATCAATCACTGGATACTCAGCCTCCAGCACTGGCTTAATTAGATTCGTCTTATTCATAAGCCATCCCCTCCATCCCCTTGAAAAAGCACTGCATTACATAAAGGACAATACTAGATTATATGAGACGAAGGTTTGAATATTTCATGAAGAATAGGCAAAATAATACAAGCATAATAAAAAAGGTTCTGCTCATTTCTGCAGAAGGTTCACTAATTTGGCCGCCAACAACATCTTTAATGGCTATATCAAACTAAATAAAAAAACAGCCGATCATTCGACTGTTTTCAACGTTTCATTCCAATATTCAATTTTAATCTTGTTCAATAAATATCTCTGCTCTTTGCCCATGAGCTGAGATAGTGGCCCGAGCTCCAAATGGAATAGTAGCCATTGGCTGTACGTGTCCAAAATTCACATTTGCAATAATCGGAAGTCCAGCAAGTTCTTTCTTAGAGGCAATAATTCTTCTCAATGCATCTTCTGTCATATGTGAGTCTTTCTGAAACTTTCCAATCAATACACCCTTAATATATTGAGCATCGGGCAAGTGAAGTAATGATTGAAGATCTCTCTCAAATGTAAGGGCATGTGACTCATCATCATCCTCAATAAAAAGGATTGCGTCCTGTAATGATGGCATGAATTCAGTACCTTGTAGTAAATTTAATGTACAGAGATTCCCGCCTATTAAGATACCCTCCGCTTGACCTTCCTGTAGTACAAAGTACCCCTCATGTTCAACAAAGGTCCTATCCTCTTGATCAAGATACCATGCATCATCGCTCCAATGATCGGAAGGCTCAACTTCATAAGGGGCATCATTTGTAACTGCTTGAATAAATGAGTCTAATGTATATTCAAACCCATGCTTTACACCAAAGCTGGAAAAAAGAGGACCTGAATACGTAATTAATCCTGTCTTCTTATAAAAGGCTCCATTCAGTGCAGTGATATCACTATATCCACAAAATACTTTAGGATTGTTTCGAATAATATCATAATCTATGTATTTTAATAATTGATTAGCATTGTAGCCTCCCATTGCAGCAAGAATTCCTTTTACATTGGGATCTAAAAAAGCTTCATGTAAATCCTCAATTCTTTCCTCAATAGTTGAACTAAAAAATTCATCATGAGCGTTAGCATTTTTTCCAAAGGTGACATTAAATCCTAGTCCGATTAACCGGTTCACAGCAATTTCAACTTGGGCCTCTTTCATGATGACCATGCTTCTAGATGGGGAAATTACTCTTATTTCATCACCGAGTTTTAATCTACCTGCAAGCATTGATACTTCTTCCTTTCGTTTACATTTTCTATATCTTATCAATAATGCAATTTTTCATAAAGAAAAAAAGACTGCTTTATTAAAGAGCAGTCTAAAATATAGGTTTATTACCAACTACCGTAACAGCTTGCGCCAATAATTACCAGTAAGATAAACAGAACAACAATTAATGCAAAGCCTTGACAGCCGAACCCGCCTACCGGACCCGCATAAGCTCCTGCTACAGGATATCCACATCCACATCCTGTTCCATATCCTGTTCCATATCCGGTTCCATATCCATAACCCGGATAGCAAGGATCACAACCATAGCTGCTTCCATAATACATATTTCTCCACTCCTCATCTTTTTTTAGGGCATTTTCCATATTACCTTATGAAATAGGAGCTTGGACTGTACGGGTATTTGCCCATATTGCTTAAGATAACTAAAAAAGAATCAGGCAGTGAATGACATAAAAAATTTTACTTTTGATCTTCAAACAAAGATAAAAATTCTTCGTATCCCTCTTCTTTAAGCTTTTCCTTCGGTATAAATTTTAGGGATGCAGAATTAATACAATACCGTAATCCATTTTGCCCTGGACCATCAGGAAATACATGACCTAGATGAGAATCAGCTGTTTTGCTTCTAACTTCTGTACGAACCATAAAATGGCTCGTATCCAGCTTTTCCATTATTTCCTCTTGTTCAATTGGTTTGGTAAAGCTCGGCCAGCCACAGCCAGCATCAAATTTATCCTTGGAAGAAAACAAAGGTTTTCCAGATATGATGTCCACATATATGCCTTCACTAAATTCATTCCAATATTCATTTTGAAATGGAGGCTCAGTTCCATTTTTCTGTGTTACATGATACTGCATTTGATTTAATTTCTTTTTTAGCTCTTCATTATGATTCATCCTGATCCCTCCAATGTGATTTTATAAAGGCTTCCCGTCCTGATCCAACTCGATATCCCTCGTACCGGATAGGATTTTTTTTATAATAATGCTGATGATAATCTTCTGCAGCGTAAAACTCCGATGCTGGCAAAATTTTTGTAACAATCGGCTTCTTAAATGGGCCATTTTCTTCAAGATCCATCTTTGATTGCTGAGCCATTATTCTTTGTTCTTCATTATGATAAAAAATTGCTGTCTGATAGGATTGCCCGCGATCGTAAAATTGGCCACCTTCATCAGTTGGATCAATTTGCTGCCAATAAATTTGCAAAAGCTTTTCGTAAGGAAAAATATTTGGATCAAATGTTATTTGAACAGCTTCGTAATGTCCTGTCGTTTCTGAACATACCTCTTGATAAGTCGGATTTTCTTTCGTTCCTCCTGTATAGCCGGATACAACCTTTTCAATACCAGGCTGCTCATCAAAGGGCTTAACCATACACCAAAAACATCCTCCAGCAAAGGTTGCTAACTCTAATTGCTTCTCACCCATGACTAACACCTCTTTCGAAGATATGAATGCTAATATTAGCATAAAAGAAAATGCGTTTATAAGCAAAAGAGACCTCTTTTCCAAGAGGTCCTGCTTTAATCGTTAATACATTTTCTTTTTTGAATTTTTCATGCTTATATTAATGCTTTTCCACCGTTTTTTCTCTTCTGCTTGTGCCCGCTGATCCTGTTTTCTTTCTAAAAAGGCTAATTCCTTTTGCAGCTTTTTGAAGCTCATAAAACGGCTCTTATCTAGAGTTCCCATCACTATTGCATTTTGGATGGCACAGCCTGGTTCTTCATTATGGCTGCAGTTTCTATATTTACATTGCTGAGCCAGCTCCTCAATATCATTAAAGCTTTCCGCTAGGCCATCGCCGCCTTCCCAAAGCTGAAGCTCTCTCATTCCAGGTGTGTCAATTAAGACGGTCCCCTCTGGAAGCAGGACTAGCTCACGATGAGTAGTCGTATGCCTGCCTTTATCATCGCCTTCACGAATATCCTGTATTTTTTGCTTTTCTTTCCCTAATAAATAATTCGTTAAGGTTGACTTGCCAACTCCTGATGATCCTAATAGTGCCACCGTTTTTCCCGGAAGCAGGTAAGGCATTAGACAATCTAGGCCCTTTTCCTCCATAACACTAATAGCGATGACTGGAACACCCATTGCAATGCCTTCAATTTCAGAGAGCTGCTCTTCTAAATGATCACTTAAATCCGCTTTTGTTAATACGATTACCGGATTTGCTCCACTTTCCCAAGATAACAGTAAATATCTTTCGATTCGCCGTAAATTTAAATCATCATTAAGGGAGTTAACGAGAAAAATAGTATCCACATTTGCGGCAACAATTTGCTCTTCTGTATTGGTACCTGCTGATTTTCTAGAAAATTTGCTTTTTCTAGGGAGAACAGTATGGATCGTTCCACGCCCTTCACTCGGACGAGCCTTTATCACAACCCAATCGCCAACTGCCGGATAATCCTCCCTGGAAGCTGCCATATAAGAGAACTTACCAGCCACTTCACATAATAATTCTCCATCTTCTGTCCAAACGCGGTACATTCTTTTATGCTCCAAAGAAATACGGCCAACCGTATAGCCTTCTGCCTTATATTCATCAAATGCTTTTTCAAAATAATCATTAAAACCAATTGTAGTTAAATTCAAATCTTCTTCCTCCATGCTATTAAAATATAAAAAAACCATAGGCAGCACAGCCCATGGTTTAATAAGCATAGAAAATGAACTCTTCTAAGGTAAATTAAACAGAATGAGATTGGGCTGTGCACATATTATCGACAATAAGTGTATTTACAATTAATAATGTTGTCATTGCACTTCACCCACCTTTCATCTAATTATTCTTATTATATGGAATATCTATCCACATGTAAAGTGTTTTTTTAGTCTTGTTAAAATTCTGAAGTTGAAATGAATAATGACACAGACCTATATACTTTTGCATATGTTATTGGCGTATACACCATCTAGATAGGAGCGAGGGGTATGTCCCGAAATAGAGATTATCATCATTATTTTCAGAAGGCTAGTTATTACGATCTGTTGGCACAGTATTATAAATATTCAAACCCGAACTACCATATAGCCTATTACCAAAAGCATTTGCAATATATGAATATGGCTCTTCAGACAAGACAAAATCACCAAAGTCAGAGTGGTGCTGGGAAAGTCCGTTTCGTACATGCTTCTATTGATGCACTTAATGTCGATATATACATCGATGGTGTTAGAATATTACAGGACTTTTCCTATAAAGAAGCAAGCAACTACCTTTCATTGCCAGCTGGCAGACACCAAGTAGATATTTATCCTGCTAATAATATGGTATCAACAGTTCTAAGCAGAAAAATAGATATTGCATCTGGTAAACACTATACACTTATTCCAGCAGGATCAGTGAAAAATTTAAAATGGCTAGTTTTAGAAGATGATCCCCGTGTGCCAAGAGGTGAAGCAAAGGTTAGATTTATTCACCTTTCTCCAGATGCACCTGCAGTAGATATTGCTGTTAAAGACAGGGATGTTATTTTTCCTAATATCACCTTCCGTAAGCATACAAACTATCTGGCACTCTCTCCAATGACTGTTGACTTTGAAGCAAGAATTTCAGAATCCTCTAATGTTGCACTGCCTATACCTCAAGTACAAATTAAACCAAATAAAGTGTATTCCATTTTGATTGTAGGCTCCGCTTCCGGCGAACCAGAATTAGAAGCATTAATAATTAATAACTAATAAAAAGGCATGATGCAACTAATTTTGCATCATGCCAATGATTTTCATTTCATTTATTTGACAGGTACGAGTAAAGTGAATCGGATATCGTTATTAACTAAATTAAATTCATCTACCTTAACATGAATGTCGCTCTTTAACTTCATTTTTTGCAGCGAAACATAAATTCTCTCTTTGTTTGGCTGAATGGTAACCCAATCAGGCAGCTTATATTTATCCCCTATAAATTTTAAGACATAGGATACAGGCAACTGAAGCTGGCCTACTGAAATTGATTTTTGTTGAAGAAGAATATCCCCATTATCTAAAGCAACGGGATCAAACGTTAGCTTCATCTGTATTTCTTGACTAAATACCGGCATCGTCCCATAAAGTTCAACTTCATCGCCTAAAACTACTTTGTAATCAATTGGTCCCGTTAATCCTTCCTTATCAAGATAATGATTAATAACTTGATTTAAATCCTCTTTATCTGTTTGAATTTTAAATGGTACGTGACCATTTGTATTTATCTGAGTCGGAGAATAGTTCTCATCCTTCCCAGAAGAATTTATTACTGCAGTTAATATTATTACTACAACTATATTAATCCCCAGCAATAGAAAAAAGAGCTTTTTCCATTTCTGTTCTTTCAATTTTAATTCTCTCCATTCCCAACTGTGTAAAGTCCCTTCGAAAGCTTATTTAATGCTTCCTTTTCTAAAGTATCGTATACGCGTTCAGCAATTAATTTATAGCCTTTATCATTCGGATGAAAGTAATCAGTGTATAGTAAATTCTCCGCATTATGCTGAAAAATATCTTCAATTTCAACAAAATACGTATTCGGATATTTCCCTAGGATTTCCTTGCTCGTTTCATTCCATTCATCTACGATCTGGTTAATTTCATTTATATTCGCAAACCATTTTAAGAATGGATTATATAGACCAACAAGTACGATCATACTATTTGGGTTTTCATCTCGAATTTTTACGATGACCTCATTTAAATTTTCTTTATACAAGAGTCTTTGCTTTTCAAAAGCGTGAAAATTCAAGTCAGAAAAATTTTCGCGAACAACCTTCATCATATCATTTCCGCCAATTGTCACAATGACCATATTCGCTTTTCCGATTGCAGACTCTATTTTCTTGGAATCCAGTCTAGTTAGAAGCTGATCAGAGCGATTTCCCTTAACACCAAAATTATAAAAATGAGCCTCGCTTATTCCTTTGCTATGTTCCAATTTATCTTTCAAATAAGGAATATAACCCCCACGATTTGTACTGTCCCCTACACCTTCTGTCAGTGAATCTCCTGCTGAAACAATCGTAATGTCATGAGGAACAAAATCTTCCGGCAGCTCGTTTTTTGCCGTTAAAGCAGTTTGTTTGGCTTGATTTAATTTCGCAAAATTCGAGGAGGTTTGAATATTGCATGAAGCTAATATGAAAATGCTTAGAATGAAAATGAGGAGTTTAAATTTCATAATATCACCCGCCTTTGATAACGTAACCTTTTAGAGGTGGGGGGACTAAATACCGTATAGCTTATTATAGCACGTTCAACTTTATTCATGACAAAATAACAATCTGGAAAAAATGTTAAACTAAATCCAGAATTTAAAAGAAAATAGACCTATTAAAGGTCTATTGTAATGTCTTAATATCACTAATAATTTCATCGAATGGGATATCTTCTAATCCAGAATAAACCTTCATAATCTTTCCGTCCTGATTCACTAAGTAAAAGAATGACTGGTGAATAACGTTCGGGTCATTTTGTGGCTTCTTTACAATTGTTTTAAAATTAGACATTGCAAATTTTTCAATTTCTTCTTGTTTATAACCTGTTAAAAAGTGCCACTTTCTTAAGTCTAAATCAAAATTATTAGCATACTTAGTTAAAACCTCTGGACTATCAAATTCAGGATCAACACTAAAAGAAACAAACTCTATGTTCTCAATCTTTTCTTTCTTTGCCAAAGCTTGCAACTTAGTCATATTATATGTCATTGGCAGGCAAATATCTGGACAATTTGTATAGATAAAATCTGCAACCCAAACCTTGCCTTTTAAATCAGCTAAACCAAGTGGCTCTTTATTTTGATCAGTAAATGTAAAATCAGCAATTGGCCAATTTTTTGCATCCTTTATTTCACCTTTTCCACAAGCCGACATTAGAAACACTGTTAGTACCGTTACCATGATCACGTATATCCTAGACTTCATTTCTTTATCCGCTCCTCTGCATATTCGAAACTATTCTAGCAGACAGAAACGAAAGAAGAAAGAAAAATGTTTGGCTAACTTGTGACATTATTAAGATTAAGCTTATTTTTCAAGAATATTAGATTCAGGTGTTCTCATAATTTCAAAGAAGTCTTTAACAAATGTTTTATAATTAAATTGTACTGCAACCTTATGAACTTTATAATCCTTCGACCTTAAATCAGGATTTTTTCTAAAATCTCCGATACTTTTCCCAAATGCAATCCCATTATCAACTACTATTTGGATAGGGACCTCTCGGTATTGAATATCAGATCTGTCCAATAAAGCCCATAACGTGAATACATCATGAAGAGGACTTCCGCTAATCCCTGGATTAGATTTTTTATAGGATGAGTAATAATAATCAACCATCGGCTTTACTAAAAGACCAATTTTATTCTTAGTTGCTTCATAATATTGATGAAGAGAATTAATGATTGATGGTGTAATAGTCGCAGACATTGTGACATCTAGCGGAAACAGATGTATTCTTTTATGTGCATTATTAATTAAGATTTTTGCAGCATATGGATCACCATAAAAGTTTGCCTCTGCAGCTGGTGTAACATTCCCAGGCACATTAAAGGCTCCGCCCATTATGTAATAATCCTTCACCTTCTCCATTAATCTCGGAGACAATATAAAGGCTGCAGCTAAGGATGAAAGTCTGCCAATACTAACAATCGTAATATTATCTTTATACTTTTCAATTAGTGAATTCACTTCGTTGAAGTTTTCAAATAGGTTTTCATCTACTTGTAAATTGGGTACAATCGGGCCCAGCCCTTCAATACCATGTACCTCTGGGACATATTTAGGCATTTCTCCTGTTAAAGGGAGTTCAGCACCCCCAAAAATCGGGATATTTTTAATACCAGTCACTTCTTCTAAATAGGCTGCGTTTCTAATTGCACTTTTTCTCGATACATTTCCATAATCTGCAACGATTCCAACAATATTAATCTCCGGGCATAAGTAAGCAAACAAAGTTGCTACAATATCATCAATGCCGAAATCACTAAAGAGAAGAATATTTTTCATCCTCATTACTGAATACCCCCTCTATTCAACATATTCACAAACTGAATAAATAGCAGGGATTTCTATGTACTCAAAAAAATTTACATGAGACCTTCATTCAATTCTGTATCAGTTTCTGATAACGGAACAAAGATTTTAAATGTAGTTCCTACTCCATTTTCACTTTGCACTTCGATTCTTCCCTTCATCCTCTCAATAATCTGATAGCAAACCATCATTCCAATTCCGGTCCCTTTTTCTTTTAAGGAATAAAATGCTGTGCCTAAGCGTTCTAATTCTTCAGGTGTCATTCCAATTCCTGAATCACTTATTTGGAACACTCCATAATTAGCTTCTTTATATACGTCTATTCTTAGAGTTCCACCGTCTTTCATTGCTTCAATTCCATTTTTTAAAATATTAATTAATACCTGCTTTAACTCACTAACATTGCCTTTAATATAGACGTCTTCATTTAAATTAGGAATAACCAAAATATTTTTTGACATCATTGCATAGGAGTTCATTAAATCAAGCACCTTTGAGGCAATTTCTGCTGCATTTAATTTCTCCATCAGTTCGATGTCTGGCTTTGCTAATGAAAGGTAATCATTAATGATGGTTTCCGCACGACTCATTTCTTCTATCATAAGTCTTATGTACATCCGTTCTTCTTCGCTCATTTGCTCTTTTGCTAAAAAAATCTGTAAAAATCCTTTTACAACTGTCATTGGATTTCTTATTTCATGAGCTACAGAGGCAGCAAGCTGTCCTATTGCATTCATTTTTTCTGCTCTTTGAAGCTCACGCTGAATTTTTGTCTTTTGAAGAATTTGTTCCATCTCATCAATCGCTTCTTCAAAACGATGCATAGATACAGCATTTTTGTGAATGGTTCCTAATTGCTCTGAAGTTGCCGATAATCGATCAAAAAGCAGAGAAAGCTGACTTGTCATATTGTTAAAACGTTCTGCTAAAATCCCTAAATCATTTTGATGACCGAACTTTAATTTGATATTAAAATTCCCCTTACTAACTTCATTCAATCCAGCAATAATTTCATTAACTGGACTTAAAAACATTTTTATGCCCCTTCTCAAAATCAAATAACCGATAATGGTCATGACAATAAAAATTCCTATCAAATAAACAGAAATATTTTTTTGATAGTGAGTAATTAATTCGGCATTAATATCAAAGCTAAGAATTCCAGCTACCTTACCATCTTCTTCATATATAGGAACAAATGAAGTAATCCAAGGTCCATATTTGTCTCTATACATCTTTGTTGTAGTCACTTTTTTTCCCGATAAGGCTTGGTTAAATCCTTTCAAATATTCTTTGCTAGCATGATAGTAAGATAATGGCATCAATCCTATTTTTTTATAGCTTTTAGAACTAGCAAGAATAAATATTTCACCTTCTGCTGTAACATCCGTAGCAAACAAAAGTGCACTCGTATAACGAGCTTTCTCATTTACGATTGATAATTTATCAGTAATGTTTTTATAAGATGGATTGTTAAGATTTCGATGAATATTTAACTCCGTAATTTCAGCTGAATCAAAAGAGGTACTCCATAATAACGACATCTCACCGACTCGGTACCTCATTTGCTCTTCCATTTGCTTAGTTTGTATAATTACACTAATACCAGCCGTTAGAAAAACCAATATCAAACTGATAAAAAAGGAGAATAAAAAAACTTTTTTTGTCAATGGGAGGTTATTAATGTGATCCTTCATAAATCAGTCCCCGCATCCTTATATTCTCAACGAATTATCTTTTCGACAAGTGGTATCAAAATTCCTTTAAAATCATTTATTTACTACAAAATACGCAATTCTTCTGGAAGTATTATGACAAATCAATGAACGTTGAACCATACTTGAAGCATATTATTCGTTTTATGTTATAGTTGAAATGGAAAAATATAAAAAATATATTATTAGGTGATTAAATGAAGAGAAATACCCTTATTTATTTCATGACGATTGCATGTTTACTGATGTTATTGGCTGCCTGTTCTTCAAGCACGAAAGATTCTGCAAGCCAAAATAAAGAAGAAATGAAAATGTATCATGCTGATAATGGAGACTTAAGAGAATTAACACAATCAAGTAAAGATCTTCCTGAGTTCCTCAAGGATAAACCCGAACAAATGCAGTTAATATACGCTGCCGCAGCACAGCACCAGGAACTATTAGAGTTCATTCCTTGTTATTGCGGGTGCGGTGAATCTGCAGATCATAAAGATAATTATGATTGTTTTGTTTTTGAAAATAAAGAATCTGGAAATGTTATGTGGGATGACCATGGGACACGGTGTGGCGTTTGTCTTGAAACCGCTGCAGAAAGCATTATTCAATATAAGGATGGAAAGTCCTTAAAGGAAATCCGCGAATATATCGATGAAAAGTATAAAGAAGGATATTCAAAACCAACTCCAACTCCATTTCCAAGTTAATACCTATGAACCTAAGCTTATAAAGCTTAGGTTTATTTATTGCGCAAAAATAAAAAGAGTATCGGTACGTTTACCGATACTCAAACTAGTTCATGCATTATTCTTAAGTTCTGTTGTCTTAAATAGCTTCTCATACACTGGCCATTTTAAAACTTTTTTTAAGTACTCTCTAAATGAGTATGTTTGGATCACTTTCTTGGAATCCATATATAAGGATTTCATAAAAGTTTGCAAACGGACTTGAATCATGAAATAATATGGGCTATTTCTTTCTAATACCGGAATCTCCGTAATCTTTACCTTCTGTCCAACAGCATTTTTGAACTCCAGGCTTTTGAATAGCAAAATATCAATCCTCTTTTTTACCCGTTTGACAGTATTATACCTGAAATCCCAATCGAATAGTGTCTAAATATGCATGTGAAAAATATTTTTTTTGAAATTAATTTTCATCTAGCGTATCGTAGCTATTTTGCTCTTCCCATTCTTGCTCCTTCTTTAATTTACGCTTGTACACAATTTTGGATAAATTAATGCTAATTTCATATAGAAACAATAGCGGGATGGCAACGAGAAAATCTGACATAAAGTCAGGCGGCGAAATAACTACAGCAATAACAATTAATACAAAATAAGCATATTTTCTAATCTTTGATAAGGCATATGGATTAATAATGCCTAAAGATGTTAAAAACATTACAACAACTGGCAATTCGAATAGTACACCAAATGGAAGAGTCATATTCATAATGAATCGGAAATATTTTTCTGCTGTGAAATTTGCCTCGAGCATTTCTCCGCCCAACTCAACGAGGAAGTTTAGCACGGTTGGAAAAATAACAAAATATCCGAAGCAAAGACCTATAAGAAATAAAATAAATAGTGCAGGAATATATGATAGCGTAATTCTTCGTTCATTTGGCAATAGAGCAGGCTTAACGAATAGCCAAATTTGTATAGCCAATACTGGGATTGTCCCTGAAATTGCAATAACAGTGGCAATCATGAAGTAAACCCAGATAATATCACTTGGGCCTAATACAATCAGTTTTACATCAAGATCACGGACAAACCATAAGTAGATTTCCTTTACGTAAATAAAACCTACTATAAAAAAAATTAAAAAAGCTGCTACAGAAATAATAAGCCTCTTTCTTAATTCATCTAAATGATCCACTAAGTTAAGTTCTTTATCTTCCATTATATTCTCCTGAAAATACTATGTTTGGAATGTTAAAAGATGAAAAAAGGGCAAGATTTAAAATCTTGCCGCCTTATTTAATAGTCTTCTTTTTATCGTCATCTTCAAGTTCTTCCATAACATCACTTGTTAATTCACGAGTAGACTTCTTAAATTCCCTTAAAGTTTGCCCAAAAGCACGGCCAATTTCCGGCAATTTCTTTGGTCCAAAAATAATTAATGCTAAAACAAGAATTAGTATTAATCCAGGAACTCCGATGTTTGATAACATAAACATCCTCCTTAAATAAACAAACTGATAAATCTAGAATTAATTATAGTTCTTTTTGCAGT
This sequence comes from Bacillus sp. S/N-304-OC-R1, assembly GCF_019749375.1. Classification (GTDB taxonomy): domain Bacteria; phylum Bacillota; class Bacilli; order Bacillales; family Cytobacillaceae; genus Cytobacillus. The sequence goes on along the minus strand of NZ_JACWFE010000013.1, from coordinate 337,901 downwards.
GTTTGTGGTAAAAAATGTTGAAATGTTCACAAACATGTCAAGAACAAAGCCCAGTTAATTCTCTTTACTCATTCATTATAATATTGGATGGTCTTTTAAACAAGCAAATGGAAGAGATTGCTGTCATTATTAATTTCAGTATAGGCAAAACCCTTTTTATTTAACCGTTTAATTAAAGCTGGATAATCTTCTCTATCTTTCAGCTCAATGCCTACTAAAGCGGGTCCATTATCTTTATTATTCTTCTTCGTATATTCAAACCTAGTAATATCATCCTTTGGCCCAAGCACCTCATCAAGGAACTCACGTAAAGCGCCTGCACGCTGAGGGAAATTAACAATAAAGTAATATAGAAGCCCTTCATATAATAATGATCTTTCCTTCATTTCCTGCATCCGGCCAAAATCATTATTCCCACCGCTAATCACACAAACAATATTCTTCCCTTTAATTTCATCTTTATAAAAATCAAGAGAAGCAATTGTTAATGCTCCTGCTGGCTCCGCAACAATTGCATGTTCGTTATATAACTCGAGAATCGTTGTACAAACTTTGCCTTCTGGCACGAGCAGTATGTCATCAACAAGCTCTTCACAAATCTCAAAAGTTTTTTCACCAACACTTTTTACGGCAGCGCCATCAACAAATTTATCAATGTTTGTTAAAGTTGTCACACACTTATTTTTAATGGACTCTTTCATGGACGCTGCACCTTCAGGTTCCACACCGATCATTTTTGTATGAGGCGAAATACTTTTTATGTAAGTACTTAGACCAGACATAAGTCCGCCCCCGCCAATACTAGCAAATACATAATCAATTGGCTCTTCAGAATCATTTAATATTTCAACAGCAACAGTTCCTTGACCTGCTATAACTTTTTCATCATCAAAAGGATGGATAAAAGTTCGCTTTTCGTTTTCTGCACATTTATTCGCCTCAGCATAGGAATCATCGAATGTATCACCAACAAGGACAATTTCAACAAATCCTCTGCCAAACATTTCAACTTGGCTAACTTTTTGGCGTGGTGTTGTTGTCGGCATGAAAATTTTCCCTTGAACACCTAAATGTCTGCAAGCGTATGCTACACCTTGAGCATGATTGCCAGCACTTGCACACACAACACCATTCTTTGTCTCCTCTTCGCTTAATGCTTTAACTGCATAGTAAGCTCCCCTTAACTTAAAGGACCTGATATGCTGTAAATCTTCTCTTTTCAAAAACACATTACATTCATATTTTTCAGAGAGTCGCTCATTTCTTTGTAATGGTGTATGGGCGACGATATCTTTTAAGTGCTGGTATGCAATCAAAATTTCCTCCAGATGCACCCATTTTTTCTTTAATACTTTCTGTTCCATATTGTCACCCTCACTTCTTAAGATTTAATTTTCTCATTATACCACTTGTATCGCTTATTTCAAGCTTATAATTTAAAAATTAACATTTTTCCGATATCAATGAATAGCAAAATTAGATTGCAGCATATGCAAAAAAAGACTCCATTTTAAACGGAGTCTTTTTGATCTAATTTTCTTTTATAAATGTTGAAATCGTAATCATAAGGATTTTTCTCGTCCTGAATCCCTTTTTCCCTCGAGATTAAATCCCATTCTTCCATATTCAACTCTGGAAAAAATGTATCGCCTGTGAAAGCTGCATGGATTCTAGTTATATACAGTCGATCTGCAAATGGCAAGAAAGCCTGATAAATTTCGGCTCCGCCTATAACAAAAATTTCTTCATTCTTTTGCTCTGCATACATTATTAGTTCCTCAACAGAATGAAGCACCGTACATCCTTCATAGGAAAAATCATGGTTCCTCGTAATAACAATATTTTCTCTGCCCGGAAGCAGTCTTCCGAGAGAGTCAAGGGTCTTCCTTCCCATAGCGACTGGATGTCCAAGAGTCGTTCTCTTAAAAAACTTTAAATCCTCCGGCAAGTGCCATGGCAGTGAATTATTAATGCCAATTACCTTGTTTTCTCCCATTGCCCATATAAGGGATATCATACACTTACCTCCCCTTTTATATGAGGATGGGCATCATAATCTACAAGCTCAAAATCCTCATATTTAAAAGAAAAAATATCCTTCACTTCAGGATTAATTTTCATCTTCGGCAATGCCTTTGGCTCACGAGTTAGCTGAAGATTTACCTGATCTAAGTGATTTAAGTAGATATGAGCATCACCAAGTGTATGAATGAAATCTCCCGGCTCCAAGTCACATACTTGGGCAATCATCATCGTTAGCAGAGCATAAGAGGCAATATTAAATGGAACGCCAAGGAAAATATCTGCTGATCTCTGATAAAGCTGACAAGATAATTTACCTTCCGCTACATAGAATTGGAATAAGCAATGACATGGCGGCAGCGCCATCTTATCAATGTCCCCGACATTCCATGCATTAACAATTAATCTTCGTGAATCCGGATTTGACTTTAGCTGCTGAATTAATTCACTGATCTGATCAACTGTATTTCCATCAGCTCCTGTCCATGATCTCCATTGATGACCGTAGACAGGACCTAAATTTCCATCTTCATCTGCCCACTCATTCCAAATTCTCACACTGTTATCTTGAAGAAATTTAACATTCGTATCTCCTTGTAAAAACCAGAGTAATTCATAAATGATGGATCGTAAATGTAATTTCTTCGTTGTTAATACAGGGAATCCTTCTTGAAGATTAAAGCGCATTTGATAGCCAAATGTACTGATTGTACCTGTTCCGGTTCTATCTTCTTTTTTTACTCCATTTTCTAGCACATGATTGCATAGTTCCAAATATTGTTTCATTATACATCCAACCTTTTCTTTTCTTTCATCGATACTATTCTATCTTAAACTCTTTTATATTTAATAGAGTTTAATTATATTAATTTAATTTCTTTATAAAATTAAAAGTAGCAGGTGCATTCTTTTTTAAGAGCGTATTTGTTTCATTGTTCAAGTAAAACATAGCAAAAGTTTCAGCGAAATATTCTTCTGGGTAATTTAGAAAATAATCCTGGTTTGGAAATAATTTAGGACACTCTATCTTCCAATCAGACAGAAATTGCTGATTGTAACGAATTCCATTATAAACATATTTATCAATGGAATGAGCAAGCTCATGCAGCTCTAAATTTACTGAACCATGTCCTTTTCCTTTTTCGCTGTAACCGATCTTGACCAATACTGTTTTTGAACCGCCAATTCCCGGAACATTATCCCATGTCGTTTTACTTTTATATCCCCTAGGAATAATCCCTGTTAAATAGTGTGCTGACGGGTTATCTGTTAGTTTTCCGGTAAATAGCTTGATTTTTATATCATTGCTATCAATCTTTTCAAGCAAAGAATGAGGCAAATGATCAATTCGATTAATAATTCCTGCAGCTTGCACCTCATCAAATGGTTCTGCGGGAAGGATGATAATATCGTCTATTGGGTTTGCTGATTGAAGAACAAGAGAATGTCGAAGAAGGGATTTTTGCGGGTAATCCTTTAATTGTATACCACCCATTGCTGCTTGAGAACTGTTGATTAATGCAAGGAAACCAATCATAATAACGGCCATGGCTACTATTCTTTTCATCGCAGACTCTCCTTTTGCAGCTCAAAGATGCAAGATCGTGAATAATTAAATTATACCATATGGAAAAATAGCTTTATATTATTGTAAGCTAGCAAAAATATGGAAACAAACTATAATAAAATAATAGCCCTGGCAATATTACCAGGGCCCCTAGTGTTATTCATTTTACGTATAAGAACGGACAACATCTGCTAAACCAGGTGAAGAAGTTCCAGTGCCAACAGCTGCAAATTTCCAATCTGCACCATGACGATAAATTTCACCAACCACTAGACAAGTTTTGCCGCTGTAGTCATCTGATAAATTGTAGTGAATCATTTCCTGGTTGTTAGCCGAATTAACGATTCGAATAAATGCATTTTGGATCATGCCGAAATGTTGCTTTCGTTTTACACAGTCATAAATATTAACAACGAACACTAGCTTATGAACTTGCGCAGGAACACGGCTTAGGTCGATTAAAATTTGTTCATCATCGCCATCTCCATCTCCTGTTAAGTTATCTCCAGTGTGTTGAATGCTGCCATCCTTGCTCTTTAAATTCCCAAAGTAGATGACGTCACTATTACTGCGGATTTTGTCATTTTCAGCTAACATAATGACAGAAGCATCACAGTCAATATTAGCACCACCGCCTCCGCCAAATAAAGCGCCTAATATTCCACCGCCACCACGGTTTTGTACAGGATCCCAGCCTAATCCAACTAAAATCCTTGATAATCCCGGGTTTCCTTTTGTTAAGTCAACACGCTGTCCTTTTTGTAAATTAATTGCCAAGACTTTCACCTCATCTATTATTGTAATTAGAATATATTTTCTATGCTCTAGCTTAATATAAGCAAAGAATTCGATACTTGTAAATTAACTGCCTTGCTGCTTCAATTTTTTAAAGTTATCCTGAAGCTGCTCTAATCTTCTAGTTCCCTCTTCTCTCATACGTCTGTTTTCCTCTTCGATTGCCTTTGTTTCTTGCATTCCTTTAATAATAATATTCCATGATTCTTCGATCGTCTCAATTTTAATGCTTGGTCCGCCAGCAAGTCTCGCAATATCTGCGCTTTGTGAAGAAATGTTTTGTGCGTTGCGCAGCAGCATTTCATTTGTTCTTCTATCCAGCTCATTCATGGAATCAGCAACAAGCTTTTGACGTTTTGCCGCAACTGCCTGGATTAAGCCATTTTTAAAAATAGGAATCGTTGTGACAAAGGCAGAATTTATTTTTCCAATGAGTTTTGTATTACCTCTTTGCAGGAGACGGATTTGTGGTGCTGTTTGCAGTGACACCATTTTCGCCATTTCCAAATCGTAAACTCTTTGTTCTAATAAATCGATTGCATTCCTTAATGTATCTAGCTGCATGGAAGCCATTTGATCTCCTGCAGCACTGCGGGCTTCAAGCTGAGGAAGCTGATTTGTTTTAAGCTCATCAATCTTCATCTGTCCTGCAACAGCATATTTCTCGAGTGTTAAATAATATTGATAGTTTTGCTCATACATTCCATCAAGCATCGTAGTGGAATCAACCATTTCGCTTTGGTACTTAGAAATCTCTACGTATACTTTGTCTATTTCCTGCCCCATCGTCTGGTATTTTCCAAACAGTTTATCGATGAGCTTTTCTCCCTTTTTAAAGAGCTTTCCGAACAAGCCGCCAGACGTTTTTTCAAAGTCCTTCTTATCGAACTTATCCATAATACGACCAAGCTGCTTTAATAATTCCCCAGAATCTTCTATTTTTGTAGTTCTCATATTGCTTAAGATTTGATCAGAAAAACGTGATATTTGTGTAGCCGGCTCCTTACCGAATTCAAGAATTTGGATTTGATCTCTTTCATCGATAGAACGAGCTAAATTTTGTACCTCTGGGTCGTTCCTAAGAGCTAATTTGAGTTCAGATGCAGTTGCTTCTGTAAGCTTATCCTCTTGAGGTTTCGTTAAGGTAATATCTAGATTTGTCTGCTGCATTTGGTTCATCGTCTTTAATCTCCTCTTAAATTTTTAAATATTCCTTTTACCTTTTTTAATATTGATGGTTCCTTAAATTCCTGCTCAAAAACAACATCTTCAAGCCAATGTACATCATATAAGCCTTCTTCAATAAAGTTTTCTAAATCATTATGTCCGGGTGGATTATATAATACAATATCAACACCGAACTGATTTAAAAGCAATAATAGAGCTGCGTCTGACCTCGTCATTGTACCATTGAGCTCATTATTATAAAGAATAAGCTTCGGTATGTCCTGCGAATAGTCAAACTTTTGAAGCAGCTGCAGAACACTAGCTGGAATCTGCATACCTTGAGTAAATAGATAAGTTTTTAATTCCTCGATGTTTTCATGATGGATTGGCTTAATAAAAGGTCGTGCACATATATTGCGAATAGCGGTAGCAATTCCATTTTGCAATCCCGTTGGCAGATGCTGATATTTCCAATAGTGAGCCGTTACCATTTTCTTCGGATCAAGCAGCCCATCTTTATCAAGAGCATTTCGGTAATGAAACCGGAAGTCATTGTTTACATTATTCGTGAATGGAAATCTTCTAATTAATAGACTGTGATCATACTCAGAAATAGATTGTAAGCGATCCCAATATTCCTTCCGATTTTTGCTTACACCGTGAATCTTTGCAAAAACAGCCGGGATTTTCACCTCTCCATTTTTCACTTCAAAATTAGGGCGAACCAATGCCTTTTCTTTTATAAGAATGAAAAGCTCGTCGTATGTTGTTTTCAATGTTACCGATAATGGTGTGTAATCTCGTAACTGCCATGGCTTATAAAGGCCTGATCCTTCATGATTTAAGAGTGATTCTATTTCTCTGGATGCACGGTAGGCTACTGTTGCAGAGCGCCTGCTCTTTTCAGTTGGAAATGGCTCAGGTGATTTTTGTTCTGGATATTGATAAACAAATGGTCCATTTAGATCTGCATTTAAATCTTTTAGCCAATCACTCCCGGAAGGAGAAAAAGAAATAACGTCACAGCCCAATTCCAGTAAATAATAAAGGAAATATTTGTGGCTTTTATTGGCTTCCCCATACCATAAGAATTTTGGCATCGTTTCTTCTGGATCAATCGCTCCCCAAGTTGGAGCGACATGATTAAATGTCCATTTTATAACATCTACAAGAACCCTTCTTAAGTCTTGACTGTTTAAGCCATCAGGCTCAAGTTTCGTAAAAAGCTGCAGCACTGAAATCATCGCTTCCCTCGCCTTTCGGTGTAAAGAAGGAATTGGTGATTTCAACAATAGCTGCTCACCATCAAGAAAAGCCACAAAACGGTTAATGGATAATTTTTGTTCATGATTAATGTTTAGCACTTTCTGTATTGACTGAAATTGATGATTGTCAATCGATTTATCAAGTGCATCTTCACTAATAAGAACTAAACCAGCTTGCTCAGCATGGATTAAATCATAAAGACGGTTAAAGTACTCATCTTCATCAAGCGAAACACCTAGAAAACGGGCTGCTACTTGCCCTAAATGAAGGGTTCCTTGATCTATCGTAAATTGCGGCCTGTCTCTAACTGTTTTCTTCAATGTACTCAACCAGTTATCGATGGAAACCGGTACAAAAAATGATTTTATTTGATTATAAGATTGATTCATATTAATTTCCCTTCCCTCTGCTAGCGAAAGATGGTAATCATGTTCACAATGTATATATTTTTCTATAAACAGGAAAAAATAAATTTATGTAAAGTTATTACCATCATACCATACATAAAGAAGTTTTCTAAAACGATTCCATCGATAATATAAAAAATCTTCAATTCATTTTCTGCGTTTTTTAAACTTTCACCTTTCATCTAGTCCTTGCATAAATTTAAGTACGCCAAATAATAGAAGGTGAATAATAATGAGGTTTCTTTTCAGAAGGGCAAAATACCATTTACAAGAATCTGATTTAGAAGCTGTTGAAGAAGTTCTAGGTTCGGATTATTTTATCTTTATTGACCTGTTCTTTTGGTCATTATTTATATCCATTTTAACGATGTCTTTGCATTTCTCATTCCTGTGGGGTTCTTTTATATTTCTAGGCAGTTACAGTTTCGGTGCTGGTCTTTATTTTATTTTAAGAAAATGGCTGGGAGATCAGCCAGATTAGATATGCATAAATAAACATTTCTTTGCTATTTCAAGTAATATTTCTTCCCCAGCCATTACACCCCTATTTTTTGTATACGTATACGAAAAACCCTCTGTGTTCTCATTGGCTAATTCCCCATGAGATGGAACGATTGAAAAATCACATTCTTTTAGGAAATCATGATCTAGTATAGAATCTCCCGCACCGTAAACAGATGATATATTCTCTCGTTGCTTAATAAACTTTACAGCTTCTCCTTTACAGATTGGGTTTGGCATAAAATAAAGCTTTCTCCCTTGAATAGATATTCTCCAGCCAGACTCAATCGCTATGTTCTTTACAAAATGAATCGTGTCTTCACTTAGCATTTCTTCAAGAATATAATAGAAAAATAGATTTTCTGCGTTTTTGATAACGCCATTAATATTTACACCACTTATTTTCTCTGTTAATTCTTCAATGTCCATACACTCTCGGTGTAACCGATCATGAACTAAATGTGTCCACTCATCAAGTGGACGCCCTTTATAAATAATATTTGCTCCATTTGAAGTAACTGCATAAGTTAAGGGAATAGATTGTGATATGAGTGATACACGATTGAATTGAGCAAACGTTCTTGTTGTCACAGGAACAAACAGCATGTTTTCTGCAAGTTGCCGTAGAGTTTCTGCTGCCTTTCTAGTCATGTGAGCAACTTCCCGCCCATCTTTAAACTCAGCACTCATCAGGTTATCTTTTCCCGTTTCATTAAAATCTGCTAGAGCACGATCTGAATAAATAAGTGTCCGGTCCAAGTCTGACGCAAACATTTCCATTAAATCTTTCCTACCTTTTTGATTAATCCGCAGCAAGTATAGCTCATATCCGGATAATGAACTACTTCAACATTTCTTTCTTTTGCCAGCAATAATATATGTCTAACATACGGACTTTCTATGTCCTTCATTAGAATTTTCCATGGGATTCTTCTTAATAACACCCTTGTCGTTTCCCCGACACCGGGCTTAATATAATTTGTATGCTCAATATTGAATTCTTCTTTCATTTTTAGTACATCTTGCATACCTTGAAACGTAACTTTGTCGTGGTCAAGAAGCAGATTTTGTGCTTTTTTCGCTGCTTCATCAAAAATATAAGCAAACTCATCCGTAATAACATTTAAATAATCATTAGAAACATCGAAATCTGTTAATTCTTTATAATATTTAGCTCCGTGAAAATCATCCGGTCCTATTAGGTCTTTATTTAGTACGGTACGGCTAACCAAGCCGGATACAGTTGAATTTAAGCATGCACTGGGTATCAAAAAATCTTCTCTTGTGCCATAAAGAGTTGTACAGTGACCAGGATCTGCAACAACTGCAAGTGTATCGTCAAGCAGTACACCGTACTTCTCGAAAAAATCATTACAGGCTTTTGTTAGTTCTATGGAGATAGCTCCTTTTCCAGTCCAGCCATCAATAAATTGGATTTGTTTATCGGGATGTTTCTTTAAAATATATTTAATCGCGTTTTCATCTAATCCGCGGTCACGGATAATCGAAATGCTATAGTGTGGCAATTCAATATGATACCTTTCCTTAATATAACGCTTGATTAGTATGCCAATTGGTGTACCTGCACGCGCTAATGAAACGAGAACTGTATTTTCACCTTTTAATTTGTAAATTTGTTCGGCTACAATCCCCGTACATAACGCTACTTTTTGCTTATACTCCAATAGCGTTTCTCGGAATAATTCCATATAAGGAGCTGGCGGCTGGTATTCAATCGGCAGAGTTTCACTGTAATGCTGTCCTTGCTGGATTTGCATTTCCCGATGATCAACTGAACCTTCTAATAAATATCCGCTTAAATTCTTTAATAGAAAAATAACATCTTTTTCATCATATGACCCAAATTTTACTGCATTGTCTATTTGCTTATTCATCACGTGCACCTCCATTAAAGAAAACGACATTTATTTTTTTAATACTTGTCTTTTTTAACTCATGAAGGAATGGCTGCAATTCTTCATCAGACACTGCTCTTTCAAAAAAGATAAACAGATCATCATATTCTTCGGGCGGAATATTATAAACAAACTGATTGATTTGCCAATCTTCCGGGTTAGGGAACGATAGGCCATATGCAGCTCCATAGGAGACACGATTTTCAACGTAAATAGGACTCCTTGTTGTTGACTGATACTTTACTCCCTCACCCATAATGGAGGCGATCTTCATTGGCATGTACATAAACTCGCCAGTTCCTAGACACAATGTATTTTCACCTATTCTATGTTCCTTTAAATAATTGCCTATATCCTTCATCGTTTCATTCCAAGTCTTATTTGTTGATGAATTCAAACCAAATCTGCCCGTTTCTTTTACATAAGAAACTGTCTTGATTTTACCTTTTAATGAGATAGACGAATATTGAAGCGCAGTCATTTTACCTGGAAAAATCGCGTCAAGCATGATTACATTCACTGATTGGATGCTTGAAGTGTCTGATGAAGCTTCATCTAGTCCTGTCTCTATTTCTGGAGAGCCCACAGCTTTCATCTTCCCTTTAAGCAAACTGACTGATCTTATCGTAATGTTAAGTTCTTTTTCTAATAATTTATACCCATGCAGGTCTTCATCTGAGCGCCAATCAAGAATCGATACGACTGTATACCGTTCCCTTGGATACCTTTGTTGTATGGACCGAATAATATTAATAGCCGTTTTTCCAGTTGTCATTTCGTCGTCAACAAGGATAATTTCTCGTGTATTCTTTAATAGTTTTTCATCTACATAGCAGCGGTGAGAGGTGGCATGGGAATGCTCCTCCTCAAATGTAATAACTGGCTCCATGCCGACAAGCTGTTCCCTCGTTGTATGAAAAAAATCTGCCCTTTGGAAAAATTGAAAAAATGCATGTCCAAGAGCTGTCGCAGTCTCTGCAAATCCGATAATAACCGGATTTTCTTGTTCTCTAATAAAGGGAAAATCCGGAAAATCATTTGATCCGTTATTAAAGGAAGACAAAAGCTTATCCTTTATATCAGTATTATCACCAAGAACAGTTTCAGAATATCGATTTGCCAGCATTGCACCTATTAATATCCCTTTTTTCGGTTCTATCGGAATATGCTTTCCTAAAACCTTGCTGACAAATAGAAAGGACCTCTTTTTATTAATTCTAGCAGCCATCATAAATAGCTCGTCTATTGATATATCATAAGGATTTTCTGTAATTTCAGCTTCAACGCTTAACCGGTTGAGGATTGGAAGCGTAAACTTCGTTGGTGAGTAAGTCAATGTATGTGAATTCTTCATTTAGCACCCCATAAACTTCAGATTTTAATAGAATTTTTTGCGCCCAATAATAATGAGGCTTAATTTCATTCATTTTATTGGAGAATTTACTTTTCATCACGCCAATTTTTCCATCTGCCTTATCAATAATGCTTCTTGCATCCAAATATTCTTCATATGTGATCGTGTTTAATGCCTGCACAGGCATTATATGGGTTGGATGGATAATTGTTTTTCCTGTTAAACCATTTGTAATATCCATCAGAATTTCCCTGATGAGCCCATCCATTTGTTTATCAATTAATTCTGATCTGAAATGGATGCCATCTTGGCCAAACCGCTCGCGAAATGGCGTCTGTCTTAACTGCGGCTTTAGCATTCTTTCCTTAGAGGAAAAATACTCCCAAACCGGCCCTGAAATAACATAGGGATGATCAGAGCGCAAGAAAATATTGATGATATCTGAAATACAATCACGAATAACCGCAATATCGTAAACTGTTGTGTCTGAATTTCTTCGTATCCCATATAATCCGCAAAAATCAGTTGCGCCAATACGAATGTTTAAAATCATCTCTTCATATTGGTCAACAAGGTTCTTTATCGCAATTAATTCATCAATTCTTGTTTCTTTCTCAATGACTTTCTTCGTTTCTAAGATTGGCAGGGCAAATAAGCGATATCCTTGGTCATTTAATTCTTTAATTTTCTCTAGAATCGGTTTTCCTTTTTTAGGAGAAAACTTTGGGATAACAATGCCAGTTAACAGATTAAGCTCAATTCCTATTTGCTCAGTTAAGCGTAAAAGCTGGTCATAGTCCCGAATTCGAATAAACATTAATGGAAGATCATCTTCAACTAAAAGCCCTTTGTCCATATCCTCTATTAAATTGCTTAATTCCTGAACAAGCATAGATTCCGCTTTATCTACTTCATCATCACCGATTGCATCCTCTAGGCAAATGACCATTGAAGTCAATCCGGAATGTTTTTTTGATAGTAAATCCTGGTGAATATTCGGCCGAGTTGCCGGCATATAAAGCGTAGCACCAAGTGCATAAGATAAGATGTCTTTTCGTGAATGCTTCGAAAATACTTGTGGTTCTTTATAGAAAATTTCATTATAGTTAGCGTCGCTAAGGTTGGAAAATAATCTCATCCCATTACTCCATTCCCAATTAAATTACAATTACAAAAAAGGTAAAATGAAAGGGAGCGGACAATCGTCAGTTCCCTTTGTAATTTCTTTATAGTAATCTATTATTCTCCAACAGCCTTCTTTTTATTCATAAAATGAATAATGAAAGTTACTGCAAATGTAACTAGTAAAATAATAAAGAAGTAAATATGATCAATTTCAATATTAGCTACACCTAATAGCATTTTTGTAGAAATGATCAAAATTAATACATATGCCGCTGTTTCAAGCTCTGGTACGCGGTCAATAAGCTTTAGAAATAGTCCAGCTATTCCACGCATCATTAATACGCCGAGCATACCGCCTAATAATAATATCCAAATCTCTTGGCTTACCCCGAATGCCGCTAATACACTATCAACAGAGAAGGCAATATCCATTAACTCTACCGCTACAACCGTACCCCAAAATGTACCAAAGAGTCTAATTAATAATCCTTTCTGGTTCATTCCTTGAATATCTTCTTCGTCTGCATCTGCTTCTTTCTTTTTATCGATAAAGTACTTGATTGATAACCAAGCTAAATAGCCGGCACCTAATATTTTTACCCACCAAAGTTTTATTAAGAAAACACCAATTCCGATTGCAATAAAACGGAATACATAAGCACCAAGTAAACCGTAGAATAATGCTTTACGTCGCTGCTTCTCTGGCAGATGTTTTACCATAACAGCAAGCACCAGGGCATTATCAGCTGACAACAGTCCTTCTAAAATTATTAGTGTTCCAATTAATCCCCAGCTTACTGGATCTGATAAAACCTCAACCCACATTTCCCAATTGAAAAATTGAGAATAGGTATGTAGTATACCTTCTAATAGTGTCATTCTCGAGTGTTCCTCCTGAATAAATCTAGTTTTTTATTGTAATTAATTTATCTTACAAAAGGATATGCGGTATATTCCTTTTTGGAAAAGGAATATACGGGCATATCCTTTTTCAAATACATTTGTCACTGCCAATTATCCAACCTGCAAACCGAAATCTCTAGCAAGTGCTGCAAGGCCGCCTTGATAGCCGCTTCCAATTGCACTAAACTTCCATTCGCCATTATGTCTGTATAGTTCACCTACAACAATTGCTGTTTCAATTGAGAAGTCCTCACCTAAATCATAGCGAATCAGCTCTTCTCCTGTGTCTTCATTTAAAATTCGAACATAAGAATTAGAAACCTGTCCAAAGTTTTGATTGCGGGCTTCACCATCATGAATAGTAATAGTAAAGGCAATACGCTGAACATTGGCAGGAACATTCGTTAAATGAATTTTCACCTGCTCATCATCGCCATCACCTGCGCCTGTACGGTTATCACCTGTATGTACAACAGAGCCATTTCCACCAGTCGTATTATTATAGAAAATGAAATCACTATCAGATTGCACTTTTCCGTTGTCACCTAGGAGGAACACAGAAGAATCTAAGTCAAAATCATTTCCACCATCATATTTATTTACATCCCATCCTAATCCAACAACTACTTTTGCAAGTCCTGGATTTGTTTTAGTTAAATCTACTTTTTGTCCTTTTGATAAACTGACTGCCATATTTCTACCTCCGATTAATAGGGTACATATTATTTACGTTGGTTTTTAAAAAAAGTTTCATTGGTTTTCAATTTATTTAACTCATCCATTTAGGTGGAGTGTTTTTATCCCAATAAATACTTCCTAGGTTATGATGTGCCTGAAATTGATCATGGTGAGTATGGTAATGGAAATTAAACCAGTAGCCTTGCTGAGGCGGCTGATCCCTGCGAACATGAAAACGGATAATATCTTCATTCGTCTTTTCATTTCTAATATTAAATATTTTCTCAGAGTGTCCTTTTCCAGGATTTTCACTGACAGATAAAAAGGCTAGTTCTTCATCAGGATATTGATTAGCAACTTTTTGTATCGCCTTTTCAATATTCGGGAAGATTACCTCAGAAAACTCATTTTCAATCACTGGTTTAATTCTTGACCCAAACTTCGTATAGCTTTGAGCTTCTGCTTCACTAAGCATTTGCTTAATAATGCCCTCTCTGCTAATATACCCAATATTTTCGGGAATCAGTGAGCGATTTATTCCATTTTTATCTTCAGCCAATGCATCATTTTTCGGCGTTTTTTCTGCATTAGAATGATCATATAGGAAAGCTTGCGATGGTGTTACCATACCAAAAGTCAAGATGGTCACCATAACAACGAACGATTTACGAAGCCATTTAGGCATAGCTATTCACCCTCCCATCTACTTAATAGTTACTTTTTCTAGTACCCCTGAATTCTTTATGTTGTGAATTGCTTTCTTAAGCATTTCTTCTGTCTGCACTAAAGCTATTCTTACATAGCCTTCACCCCATGAACCGAACGCATTTCCCGGGGTAACGACGACATTGGCACGATTAATTAACTCAATTGCAAATTCTTTAGAAGTAAATGCAAAAGGGACCTCTGCCCAAAGAAACATGGAAGCCTTTGGACTACTAACGTTCCAGCCAATTTCACGTAATCCATCTACTAGTATATCTCTTCTCTTCTTATACATTTCTCGAAGCTCAGATAAGAAATCTGATTCATCAGTTAATACGTTAGCGGCAGCGGCTTGGATCGGAAAGAATACACCATAATCAATATTTGATTTGAAATTTGCTAGCATAGAAATTATTTCATGATTACCTGCTGCATAAGCAATTCGACAGCCTGCCATATTAAAGCTTTTAGATAATGAATTCATCTCGATGCCAACTTCCTTTGCTCCTTGTACTGAAAGAAAGCTGATTGGTTTTTCATCGTAATAAAGTTCAGAATAGGCGAAATCATGGAGAATAACAATTTCATATTTCTTTGCATACTCAATAGCAGCCTCGAAAAAATCCTTATTTCCCATAGCAGGAACTGGATTACCTGGAAAATTCAAAATCATTAATTTTGCTTTTTCACTAATTTCTTCCGGTATTTCAGTAAAATCAGGAAGAAATCCTTTTTCCTTTTTTAAAGGCATCGGATACATTTTAGCTCCTGCCATGCTTACTCCAGTTTCATATGCAGTATAGCCTGGATCTGGCACTAGTACATAATCACCCGGGTTACACAGAACCATCGGAAAGTGAACTAAACCATCCTGAGAACCCATTAAAAGAGAAACTTCAGTTTTAGGCTCCAGATTAACTCCAAAATTTCGATTATAATATACACTTACTGCCTCGTGAAATTCATCTGTCCCCTTCATGGAATATCCATATGATTGCGGTTTTTTTGCCAATTCAGAAATTGTTCCGGTCACAATGGCAGGGGGGGCTGTATCTGGACTGCCAACACTCAAGTCAACCATTTCTTCCCCTTTTGCCAGTTTTAATTTCTTATAGTAAGCTAATTCAGAAAAGATACTTTCCTGAAAAGATTTCATTCTATCTGCCATTGAAAATTTCATTTTGTTCCCTCTCTATCTACTGTATCTCGACTATGATTCTATTATACTTTCTTTTACGGTCAAAAGGAAAAATGGTTTCACTTTTTAGAAAAATAAATATAAAAGATAATGTTACCATTTCTTAGGTTAGATTGTAGCTTTTATGGGAATAGTATAGGGAAAAGTCCATATATTTTAAAGTAAAAACTCTGAAAGGGGATTTATCTGTGGATTGGACAATCGTTACTACCATTGTTACCTTCCTATTGCTCGCTTATTTCGTTTATTTAGCAGTCGCCGATTAGAAAAACGGGAATGGAGATAGCCTCCTTTCCCGTTTTTTCTATTTCTTTTTAAGAACCCCGAAATGAAATTTTGAAGTTTTTCTTATGGATACTTCAAAATTATATTTATCGAATCTCGAGCTTCGAAAATGATCTTTTAATAGAACTCGTTCTTTCGCAACCCTTAAAGCCTCGTCTATTAATTTGTTCGATATATCTTCATAAACGGCAAATCTGCTCAGTGCTTTAATCCCATCGGATTCCAGGATCCGCTCTTCAAACATCGGATCAAAATAGACGATATCATAGCTACTATCGGGAAGTGTCTCTAGGAAATGAAGCGAACGGCCGCCAATGACTTCAATTTTTCTCATAGCTTGATTCATTTCCGAAATACCAGACTCCCAAGATTGCAGACCATTTTTCACTAAGTAAGCTAAATATTGGTTTCCCTCTATCCCTGTAACACGACCTTCAGCCGCGGTGACAAAGCTGGCAACAATGCTATCTGAGGCTAGCCCTAAAGTGCAATCAAGAATGGTTTTTCCCTTGGATAAATTAGCCGCTTCAATAAATGGATCGCGTTCACCATTTATTAACCTTTTCACTCTGAACATCGCCGAATTGGGATGAAAGAAGAATGGCTCTTTTTCTCCTATCGGGTAGAGCTCCAGTCTTTCTTTGCCGACGACGATACAATCATCTTTTTTAAGCTCCTGAATAGCTAAGACAGAACGTTTTTTTCTTTCTATATATTCAATGCTTAATTCTTCCGATATTTTTAACGCTCGCTCAATCATTTCTTCGTTTGTTCGGCCAGCTGTAGTAATGATCATTGAATTCACCTTTATCTTAGAAAAGCGCAAGCGCCTTCGGAACATTTAAAGGACAATTGTTCCTGCGAGGATTATTCGCAGAAGCTTTCCTTTGTGCTCACCCCCGACAAGCACAAGACGGTCCTCACGGAAAGGTGTTCTTTACCTTTCTGGGAGGAACGGCTTGTGACCTCGAGGTCGACAAAACCGCGACGTCCTGTCGCATTGTCGACACTAGTACGTCCTGTACGTCGGGGGTAGGCGCTGGAGCTAGACATTTAAAAAAGAAAGGACGTCATCTGACATCCTATTCCCTCTCTTATTAACAATTTTCTTCAAAAGCAGTGATAAGATTTTCCATGATTGCTTCCATTGAATGATCTTCAATGTCATGACGGTGAATAAAATGAACTACCTCTTTGCCTTTTAAAATAGCCATAGATGGCGACGATGGCTCTAAGCCTTCAAAGTATTCCCGCATTTTGGCAGTAGCTTCTTTTTCCTGACCCGCAAATACGGTTACTAAGTGATCTGGTTTCTTTTCACTTCGCATAATTGCCTGAGTTGCAGCAGGACGGGCAAGTCCAGCAGCACAGCCACAAACAGAATTTACTACTACAAGTGTAGTTCCTTCAACATTCTCGATAAATTGCTCTACCTCTTCAGGTGTTAATAATTCTTTAAATCCAGCTTGAACAAGTTCTTGTCTCATTGGTTTAACCATTTGTTTCATATATTCTTCATATGCCATAGACATCTTTATCACTTCTCCTATTCTTCTTGTTGTATGCAGTTAGCATACTATAGTTTATGCTCATTTCAAAAGAGGGTAAAATTATTTCTTTCTTGCTTCCGTCATTTGCTTCCAAACTGATCCTTTTGCTTCTTCTCCAAGCTCGATTCTTTCAATCGCCAGTTTAATTTGCATACTTACTTCAAATTCTGGATCATCTTCAGCCGCTTTGAGAGCAGGAAGAGCAGTTTCATCTCCTTCTTCATACAGAAACATGGCTGCACGCCAGCGAACAAGCTTGCTGCTATCCTTTAATGCATTCATCATTTCCTGCATAGCTTCTTGAAATCCCAAATCTGACAAACAGTCACCAGCTGTTCTTCTTACCGTAACCGTTTTGTCCTTCAGTGCTTTATAAAGAAGCGGAAGTACTTTCTTATCCTCTATCATTCCTAAATAAACTGTGGCTAATCTTCTAATAGATGCCTTTTCATCCTGAAGTGCAATCTCTAAGACTGGTAAATCATTTAAGGTTGGATCATCCATTTGTTCTAGCATTTGATAGCGAACGCGCCAATCAGGATTGTCAAGATCAGCAAGAGTCACCTTTAAACGTTGGCGTGCTTGCTTTTGAGTGCTCAGTTCAGGATTTTTCGCCTGTTCCACAAGGAGCTTTAATCGGGTGTCAGGGTAAGCTGCCAATAATTCCTCAACAACTTCCTTCCCTACCTGATCAAAATCACCATAGCGAACACCTGACTCCACCCATTTCCTGGCCAATACAACATTATCATCTTTTGACTGTGCATCGGATAGTGCATTCATAAAGATCTCCGGCAGTCCGAAGCGCCGCTCTTCTGTTCCGTCTGTCAGCTTGACCTGCATCGGAATATCTTTAAATTTTTGAATAGATACTTTTATTTCACCGAAGTGGTCGTTCACTTTTGTACCATGATCATTTTCAGCTTCAGCCTCTTCACCAAATGCGAGTCTTACTTTTGGCAAAATATCCTTCCAATCAAATTTTGCATTTCTTTCAACCGCTAAAAAGTCAGCAACATGATAGACACCTTTTATCCCTTCAATCGCAAGAATATCTTGAATTACCTTAGGTGCCCCTTCACTATTTTCTATTTTATAATTATTGCTTTTCCCCATTGGGAGCTCTTCATTTAGGATAACCTTCATCGTATTAGGACTTGGTGTTGGTTCAATCGCCTTTATATTCACAGCCATTCCACCTTTTTTACTGAATTCACCTTGTTTTCTATTGCCATTTTAACATATTACAATCAGCGCATCACATTTCGTGCTTTTTAACTATCGGTGTTTTGCAAAGTTTGTTGTTTGATAATGAAAACTGGACCGTTCCTTTCCGCTACGGGCACTTGCTTTCCGTGGGGAGGAAGTCAAGCCTCCTCGACGTTCCGTCTGTGGGGTCTTGACTTTTCCTCTATCACCCACAGGAGTCAAGCACCCTTCGCTCCATTCCACTCTGCGTCTCCAATGTTGTTAAAAGCAACAATCCTTTAGAAAACAGCCTAACTAATTAAAGAAAAAACAAGCCTGGCTAAAAGCACAGGCTTATTTCTCGGCAAGTTCGGATAAGTAGCTCCATCTTTCGATTAAATGTTCAAGCTCTCCATTTAACTTGGCCTCTTCTTCCATTAGCGCACGGGCTTTTTCAAAATCACTGCCGGTGTCGGCCATTTCAGCAGCAATCTCCTCTAAGCGGGCTTCAACTGAAGCAATATGATCTTCAATTCCATCCCATTCTCTTTGTTCGTTATAGCTCAATTTTTTCTTTTTAGGCTTTTCCCGTTCTTTTTCAACCGAGGGAGCAGGTTTCGCTTGAGGTGCTGGTTTCTCTATTTCTTTTTCAAGGAATTCAGTATAGTTTCCATAAAAAGTGTTAATTTCTCCATGGCCCTTCACAACGAGCAGCTGATCGGCAACCTTATCTAAGAAGTAGCGGTCATGGGATACTGTAATCACAACACCTGGAAAATCTTCTAGATAGTCTTCCAATACAGTTAAGGTTTGGGTATCCAGATTATTCGTCGGCTCATCCAATAGAAGAACATTTGGCTCTGACATTAATATTTTCAGCAGATAAAGTCTCCGTTTTTCTCCACCGGACAGCTTTCGAATAGGAGTTCCATGTGAATAGGAAGGAAATAAAAATCTCTCAAGCATTTGTGCTGCGGAAATCGTTTTTCCATCTGACGTTTCAACAACCTGCGCCGTTTCCTTTAAATATTCTATCATTCGCTTATTCTCATCCATATCTTCACTTTCCTGTGTGTAATAAGCGATTTTTACAGTTTGTCCAATGATTCTTTCACCAGAATCAAGCGGGATTTTTCCAGCTAATATATTGAGTAATGTCGATTTCCCTGTTCCATTATTCCCAATGATACCAATTCTATCACCAGGTTTAACGAGCAAATCAAAAGAATTTAATATGACATCATTGCCAAATCTCTTAGAAGCAGACTTTAACTCAAAAGCCTGTTTTCCTAATCTGCTTCCGCTTAATGACATATCCAGTTTTTCCGAGCTTTTGACAGATGCAAGCTGATTATCAAGCGTTTCAAAACGTTGAATCCGGGCTTTCTGTTTCGTTGTTCTTGCCTTTGCTCCTCTTCTTATCCATTCAAGCTCTCTTCGAAATAAGTTCTTTTTCTTCTCGATCGTCGCTTCTTCATTTTCTTCACGAATTGCTTTGGCTTCTAAAAATGCAGCATAGTTTCCTTTATAGCTGTATAACTTTCCGCCTTCTAGCTCAAACATTCTATTTGTCACCCGATCTAGGAAATAACGGTCATGCGTAACAAGAAGGAGTGCACCCTGATAGCGTCCCAAATAATCTTCCAGCCATTTTACAGATTCATAGTCAAGATGATTTGTCGGCTCGTCAAGGATGAGCAAATCAGGAGATTGAATTAAGCTTTGGGCAAGTGCCACCCTTTTCTTCTGGCCTCCTGAAAGCTGGGCTATTTTTTTATCAAAATCATCAATCCCAAGCTTAGTTAGAATCGATTTCGCATTCGTAGAGGCTTCCCAAGCGTTTAATGCATCCATCTTCTTTTGCTGTTCGAATAGCTTATCTTGAATAGCCTGATTATGAGGGTCTGACCTTAAATCTATTAAAGTTTGCTCATATTCCCTAAGCAAGACTAGGACCGGTGCATCTCCAGCAAATACTTGACTCAGTATAGTGAGATTAGGGTCTAAAGCAGGCTCCTGAGCAGAATAAGAAATGGAATAATCTTTTGGAGTGATCATTTCACCTGAATCCGGAATGTCCAATCCAGCCACGATTTTTAGCAAAGAGGATTTCCCAGTCCCGTTCACACCAATTAAGCCTACTCTATCTTTTTCCGCAATTGTAAAGGATATGGCGTTAAATAACTCTTTCTCTCCATATGTTTTCGTAACATTTTCAATTGAAATCATTTTCATTTTTGACCATTCCATTCATTAAAAAATTCTTCTAAATAATTTTCCATTAATCCATGGCGCTTTTCTGCCATTTCCTTCGCTGTTTCGGTATTTAACAAGTCTTTCAGCTTCAATAGCTTTTCATAAAAATGATGAATGGATGATGATTTTCCTTTACGGTATTCTTCTTCCGTCATCTTGTCTCTTACTCCAACCTCTGGAGAATATATAGGCTGTCCTTTCTTTCCTCCAAAAGCAAAGGCTCTCGCAATTCCAATCGCACCGATAGCATCCAGCCGATCTGCATCTTGAACAATCATTGCTTCTATACTATTTAAGACTGATTTCTTACCGCCTTTAAAGGAAATTGAGCCGATAATATCAATGACTTCATCACGTACATGCTGTTCTAGCTCTATAGTATCAAGAAAATCAAATAATTTTCTCTCTCCTTCTTCCTTTGAAGCATTTAATTTTTCATCTGGAACGTCATGAAGCAATGCAGCTAATTCAATTATATAGCTGTCCCCTTTGTTTTCCTTTTCACAAATATATAAAGCATTTCTGCGAACTCTTTCAATATGATACCAATCATGACCTGTACAATCATTTCCAAGAAGATTTCGTACAAAGTCTTCCGCCTTTTGTATAACATCATGCATATAGCTCTCCACCTTCTTTTATCACTAGAACCATTTTAACATGAAGGCAAAGGTTTTAAAAAAAATCACGTACCTCTTTATAACATCCATATGCGATTTTTTTAATATTTAACGGTTAAAATATAAAAAAATAACTATTTTGTTAAAAACCAAGTAAAATGGTATGGATAATATGATATTAATCTGTTAATATAATAAAAACGTATAGTTCAAAAAGAGAATGTAGGTGAGACTGTGAAGGTCGTTAATAATATTGCAGAATTAATCGGAGATACCCCACTAGTCAGATTAAACAGACTTCCATCGAAAGACGGAGCTGAAGTGTATGTAAAGCTTGAATACTTTAATCCAAGCAGGAGCGTAAAGGATCGGGCTGCTTATAATATGATTGTTGAAGCAGAAAACTCAGGTCAGCTTAAAAAAGGCGCAACAATCATTGAACCTACTTCTGGGAATACAGGAATCGGACTTGCCATGAACGCAGCTGCCCGTGGATATCGCTCAATCATTGTAATGCCTGATTCCTCAACTGCAGAAAGAATAAATATCCTAAGGACCTACGGTGCTGAAGTCGTTCTTACTCCAAGTGATGAGAAAATGCCTGGTGCTATTAAGAAGGCTCTTGAAATAGCCTCCTCTATTCCTAATAGCTTTGTTCCTATGCAATTTGAAAATGAAGCTAATCCTAATATCCATCGTAAGACAACAGCTGTTGAAATTATTCAGGCTATGGAGGAAAACCGCAAAAAATTGGCTGCCTTTGTAGGAACTTCTGGAACTGGAGGAACAATCACAGGAACTGGTGAGGAATTAAAGAAATATGACCCATCTATAACTGTACATGTTGTAGAACCGGCAGGATCACCAGTGCTCTCAGGGGGAAAGCCCGGCAAGCATAAACTCGTTGGCACAAGCCCTGGATTTATCCCTTCAATTTTAAATACATCTGTTTATGACGAAATTTTTCAAATTAATGATGAAGAGGCATATGAAACAGTGAGAAAGCTTGCTTCATTAGAAGGAATTCTGCTCGGGCCTTCGGGTGGAGCCTCAGTTTTTTCAGCGTTAAAGGTTGCAGAAAGATTAAGCCCTTCAGAAGCCGTTGTTTGTATAGCACCGGATACGGGGGAACGATATTTATCAAGTGACCTATTTCATTACGAATAACAGGATGTAGTACACATCCTGTTTACTTTCTATATTAAAACCAAGTATTTTTATATGAATAGTTTATAATATAAACCACGATTTGGGGTGAACATATGTATTTATCAATTGATGGAATTGAAAAAAGCTTCATTAATGAAAGAAATAATAGAATTCAAGTTTTAGATGATATTTCTTTAAACATTGATAAAGGCAGCTTTGTTTCGATCGTAGGGCCGTCTGGCTGCGGAAAGTCGACAATGCTGTATTTAATCGCCGGTCTGGAAAAGGCAGATAAAGGTGAAATCAAAATTGACGGGAAAAAGGTAACTCAGCCTGGTCCAGATAGAGTTGTAGTCTTCCAAGAGGCAGGCTTATTTCCATGGCTAACAGTACTTGAAAATGTAACATATGGGCTCCTGTTAAAAAAGATCCCGAAAAAACAAGCACAAGCAAAAGCTCTTGAAGTACTAAAAATGGTTCATTTGAGCCGGTATACAAATTCATATCCCCATCAGCTTTCAGGAGGAATGAAGCAAAGGGTTGCCATTGCCCGTGCACTAGTCATGGAACCAGACATTTTACTAATGGATGAGCCATTTTCTGCACTTGATGAGCAAACAAGAATGGTCCTACATAAAGAGTTGCTTGAGATCTGGCGAAAAACAAAAGTGACAATTCTATTTATCACGCACAATATTAGAGAAGCTGTATTGTTATCAGAAAAAGTAATTGTTTTTGCCACTCGTCCAGGAAAAATAAAAGACATTATTAGTGTCCAAACATCAAAAGATGGTTTCATGCCTGATAGTGTTACACTGCATGCCGAGCAAAAAATTCTATCAATACTACAGGAAGAGATTGAGAAAGTACTGAAGGAGGAAATGGGTGATGACTACAGCTTTAAGGCGGATCGGCTTCATCATGATCATAGCGGTGATTTGGGAAGTCACATCTAGATTTTCAGGGCTTCCTGAATTTATGTTTCCCCCGTTATCACAAATCTTAAAAACATTTGTTACCGGGATTATAAATGTGCAAATTACTGCTGCCATTGGGGTAAGCTTGGGCAGAATATTAATTGGTTTTTCCATCGCCATCATTTTAGGAACAATTATGGGTTACTTAATATGGAAGTTCAAATTCGTTGAAGATACACTCGGTTTCTTAGTCACTGCACTGCAATCTATTCCAAGTATCGTTTGGTTTCCGCTTGCGATAATTTGGTTCGGGCTTAATAATTTTGCTATTCTGTTTATTGTGACAATCGGAGCAACATGGACAATGACAGTCAGTGCAACTAGTGGATTTAAAAATGTTCCAAAGCTTTATCAGCGTGTTGCCTGGACCTTTGGGTCAACTGGTTTCCATTTTGTTCGAACAGTCATTATGCCTGCGTCAATTCCTCAGCTTTTGTCAGGACTCCGAATCGCCTGGGCTTTTTCGTGGAGAGCTTTAATGGCAGGAGAACTGCTTGGTGCAGGCGGTGGACTAGGCAAGCTGCTGGAAACCGGAAGATCTCTAGGACAGATGGACCTCGTTATTTCTGTCATGATCGTAATTGCTATTATCGGAACAATTATGGATAATGTCGTTTTTGTCCGGTTAGAACGCTCAATCGAAACAAAATGGGGAACGAATAAATAATTTTATTATATGAATAAAGGAGAATATTAGATGTTTAAAAATGTAAAATTAGTTTTGGCAGCATTATTGATCATTGGATTGTTAGGTGCTTGTGGTCAGGGTGAAAAAACGGAGCAAAAAGCAGGAAGCCAAAATGTTAAAATTGGCTACTTTCCAAACTTAACACATATTGCAACGATCGTTGCTCTTGAAAAGAATTACTTCACAGAAGCATTTGGAAAAGATGTAAAAATAGAAACGAAGACTTTCAGCAATGGCGGATTATTTATGGAAGCAATGGCGACTAAATCCATTGATGTTGGAACAGTTGGTCCAGGTCCTTTGCTAAATTTTTATGTTAAGAATCCAAAATTCCATATCATTTCAGGTGCAGTCAATGGAGGTGCAGTATTAGTCGCAAATGAAGGCAGCGGGATTGAAAAGCTTGAGGATTTAGATGGCAAAAGAGTAGCCATTCCCGTTATCGGCAGCACGCAAGATGTGATGTTAAGAAAAGCACTGAAGGATGTTAACTTGAATGCTACAACGAACGGCGGGACAGTTGAACTATTTGCAGCTGCTCCAGCAGATACGGCAACTCTTTTCGTTCAAAAATCTGTTGATGCAGCAGCTACTCAAGAACCATGGGGCTATTTCTTAGAAACACAAGCTAATGGCAAGCTTTTGCTTGATTGGGATCAATTTGCTTGGGGCAAGGAATCTACTAATACAGTTGTTGCTGCAACTGATGAATTTTTGAACAATAAAAAGCTCGTCCAAGCATACTTAACAGCGCATAAAAAAGCGGTAGCTTACATTCAGGAACATCCTGAAGAAGCACAGGACTTAGTGATCAAACATATTAAAGGTTTAACAGGTAAAGAAATTAGCAAAGAAGAAACTGCAGCGGCATTTAAAAGGCTGCAAGTGACAACAGATGTGAATGAACAAGTTATTCAAGAAATGGCCGATATTAGTAAAGAGGCTGGGTATATTCCAAGCAATGATATTAAAGGGTTGATCAATCTAACTTTCTTACAAAATTTAGGTAAATAAATATTAAA
Organism: Bacillus sp. S/N-304-OC-R1; assembly: GCF_019749375.1. GTDB lineage: Bacteria > Bacillota > Bacilli > Bacillales > Cytobacillaceae > Cytobacillus. The sequence continues at coordinate 312,562 of NZ_JACWFE010000013.1, read as the reverse complement.
CTGCAAAAAGCTGTCCATAATCGGACAGCTTTTTCACATTTCAACCATTAATCTAGCCCATTAAACCAGCTTATGCCTAGTGTATTTTCTCCTGCATGGACACCAATGGCTGCTCCAAGAGGATAGGATTGAAAATCTATTTCCGGAAATTCGATTTTCAGTTCTTCCTTCCATTGAAGTGCTTCGGTTTCGTGAAACCCATACAATAAATAGGCTTCCTTAATAGCATTCTTTTCATGAGCTTGTTTAAGAAGCTTAATAATTTTATCCTTCGCTTTTCTTTCACTTCTAACCTTTTCCTTTGCGTTAAGTGCACCATCCTCAATTGCTATTATAGGAATGACATTCAGCATGCTTCCGAGAAAAAATTGCAGGCCAGACATTCTTCCGCTTCGGTGGAGCTGTTCTAGACTCCCAATTAATACATACGTTTCATTCGTTCCTCGAAGTTCTTCCAGCTTAGCCTTAATCTCTTCAATCCCATTGCCAGACTGAGCTAATTCAATCCCCTTTTTAACAATCCTGGTTAACGGGTAGGTCAGTATTTTTGAGTCAATTGTGATTACTTTTGTATCAACTAACTGGGCAGCCTGTTCACTTGAAGAAGCCGTTCCACTCAGCTTACCCGATATATGAACTGAGAAAATGACATCATAGGTCTCCCCTAGTTTTTCGTATAAATCTTTAAAAGCTCCAATGGAAGGCTGAGATGTTTTTGGAGGAGTTTTAAGTGTTTTTAATCGTCCATATAGTTGGGCTGGCGTTAAATCTACCTCTAAATATTCCTCCTCGTCCAATAATATAGTGATTGGGATCGTGTATACATCAGGATGATTAATAAGCTGCTCTTCCAAGAAAGCAGTGCTATCTGTTACCCATGCTATTTTCGTCAAAATAATTCCCCCTTTTAATTATTTCTTTATTCTCTATTTATGTATAAATGAAGGACAGTCAGAATGCCTACCTTCATCCTTTTATCAAGGCAAAAATGGTTTTATTTTCGGAAAAACCTTTGTGGCTGTATGAAAGAAAACATCCTGATGAAATTCTTCCGGTATCAAGTTTTTAATGAAATCAATATACGGAAGAACTGGTACTAATGGCCAATCTGTTCCAAACAGCAATTTATCATAGGAATCCGCAAAAACTAACGCATGTCTCAAATGATTTAAAAATCTTCCTTCACTGTGGCGTTTCAATTCTTTTTCTGTTCCTACAATTAAACCAGATAAATCTGCATAGACATTTGAGTTTTTATAGATAAGTTCAGCCCCTGTTAATGTCCAAGGATCACCAAAATGAGCCATCATGAACTTAACATTACGATGCTTGACTGCTACTTCATCAATCGTTAATGGATGGGCATACTTTAGCAATCCTCTCTCGGAATAAGTATCCCCCGTATGGAAAACTACAGGTAAGCTATACTTTTCTGCTAGCCGATATACTGGCTCATATACTTCATCATATGCATAAAACGGGTAATATCCTAAATAAATTTTCATGCCTACGACATTAGGCTTTTGAATTTCATCCTCTAATCTAACTAGAGCATTCTCTCCTAAGTCATATGGGTTTATCCCTGGGCAATAAACTATTTGACTTGGAATCGAATTAGCCAAATCAAGTCCCATGGGTGTTTCTGAATACTGATCCGGAAACCCCATATTTGAAGTTTCAGTCACACCCATGGCAATGCTTAAAACAACATTGGCTTCATTATATTCTTTTTCGAACCCGTTATATGAATAATCGACAAATGAGAGCTCATTGGCAGTTTGATGAAATGATCTAATATTTGAAAAATGTATATGTGCATCAATAATTTTCATATTTTCTCCTTTTATTTCTGAGAATTCTATTAAGCGAAGATTTGTGGATAAGCTTTGGTCATATCCATGTCAAAGAAAAATTTCATTTTAATTATTATTTGCCTTCTGCTCATAGTTTACTTGAAATCTTTCTCTATTCATATACCCACTAATCATTCAGCTTTAATATAGACTCAAAAAAGCCCTGCCCTTTAAATGGCAGAGCAAATAATATAGAGACACTTATATTATTCTTCTTAACTTTTCTAAGCTATCTAACATATAATCAATCATTTCAATCAAATCTGTCATCTGATCTTCATATACCAATCGATTAAAGCTAATTGTTATGTCATTTCTTATCATTTTTTCGGTTATGAGCGGATTCTTACTAACTGCTTGATCTATTGCCCGATCCTGTCCCCAAATATCTTCAAGTCTCTTTTCAATTTTTTGATAAATACTCTGTTCATCTGGGTGCTTTAGTGAAAATTTTATTAAGACTTTGCAGCCAGACAGCCGCTCTGACTGTACTGCTTGCAGGAGCTCAGCTGCGAGATTTTCAAGCCCTGCCTCCATAATAATTGAGCAATTACACAGATCATGATTTTTCCTATCATTAGTAAATGTAATCTCATACTTTCGGGAAAGTTTGGCTGAATTAATGATATCATTACGGTCAAGGATAAAGATGTCTCCTGATAAATCAAGATCGTAGAGTGCTCCCTCGATCACAACCTTCATATTTTCAAACGCTGTTGGATCAAACATTGATTCACCTATTAGAATAAGCCGATTGCGTTACCGTTTTCATCAACGTCCATTTTAAGAGCTGCAGGCTGCTTTGGCAAACCTGGCATTGTCATAACGTCTCCGGTAAGTGCCACAATGAAGCCTGCACCAATAGATGGTTTTAATTCTCTGATCGTAACCGAGAATCCTGTTGGACGGCCAAGTTTTGATGGATCATCTGATAAAGAATATTGAGTTTTTGCCATACAAATTGGCAGACTTCCCCAGCCAAAGCTTTCGAAATCCTGTAATTGTTTTTTCGCTTTTGATGAAAATTCAACTTTGCCAGCACCATATACTTTTTGGGCAATAGTAAGAATTTTATTTTCTAGTGTGTCGGATAAGTCATATAATGGATGGAAGTTAGACTCTTGCTTTTCGATTACTTCTAGCACCTTGCTAGCAAGATCAACTCCGCCAGCACCGCCTTTTTCCCATACTTCAGTTAATGAAACTGGAATATTAGCTTGTGAGCAAAGGTCCATTAATGTCTGTACTTCACTTTCAGTGTCAGTAATAAATTTATTTACTGCTACTACAAATGGCAATCCAAAGCTTTCAATCGTTTCAATATGCTTCTTTAAGTTTGCAAAGCCTTTAGTTAATGCTTGTACATTTTCTTGTGCCAAATCTGTTTTTGGTACACCGCCGTGCATTTTCAATGCTCTAATGGTTGCAACAATAACAACAGCTTCCGGCTTTATTCCGGCGCTGCGGGATTTAATATGAAGGAATTTCTCAGCTCCTAAATCCGCACCAAATCCGCCTTCTGTTACGACGTAATCACCTAATTTAGCAGCTGCCTTCGTAGCAATTACACTATTGCAGCCATGTGCAATATTTGCAAACGGTCCACCATGAATAAAGGCAGGTGTATGCTCGATCGTTTGGACAAGGTTAGGTTTAACCGCTTCCTTAAGAAGCATCGTTAATGCACCTTGAACACCTAGATCAGCAACGGTTACCGGCTGTTTGCCGTAATTATAGGCAATAACCATACGGCCTAGTCTTTCCTTCAGATTTTGTAAATCTGTAGAAAGGCATAAAACAGCCATAATTTCTGATGCTACAGTAATATCAAAACCATCTTCACGCGGAACACCTTGTACCGGACCACCTAAGCCGATTACTACTTTTCTAAGTGCACGGTCATTCATATCGAGAGCACGTTTCCACACGATTCTTCGAGGATCAATGCCCAGCTCATTTCCTTGCTGAAGATGATTATCAATAAATGCGGCTAGTGCATTATTAGCCGTCGTAATAGCATGAAGGTCACCCGTAAAGTGGAGATTAATATCTTCCATTGGCAATACTTGAGAGTATCCTCCCCCAGTAGCTCCGCCTTTTACCCCCATTGTTGGCCCTAATGAAGGCTCACGCATTGCTATGATCGCTTTCTTCCCAACCTTAGTGAGAGCATCTCCAAGTCCAACTGTCACAGTCGACTTTCCTTCCCCGGCAGGAGTTGGGTTAATAGAAGTAACGAGGATAATCTTTCCGCTTTTATTTGTTTCAAGCTTCTTAAGCGCCTCTGTTGATAATTTAGCTTTATATTTACCAAAAAGTTCAAGATCGTCTTCATGAAGACCGATTTTTTCTGCAATTTCTGTTATTGGTTTCATTGGTGATTGTTGAGCGATTTCAATGTCGGATTTTACAACTGGTTTCACATTCATTTTTTATCCCCCTAAGCACTCCAATAATGTAAACGTTTACTACCCCATCATTGTAACATTTTTTTATTTTTTAGTAGAGTGTGAATAATGAAGAATTATTTTTTCACTCTTAATAATGATTGCTACATAGGTTTTTCATTATTATAATAGATTTTAATTGAATTTTCTAACAAGGGGATGATCACTTGCCTATTAAGATTCCAAAGCTCCTTCCTGCAAGAGAAATATTAGAAGAAGAAAATATATTTATAATGGATGATGATCGTGCATTAACGCAGGATATTCGACCTTTAAATATTCTCATCTTAAATTTAATGCCTGAAAAGGAAAAAACAGAAACTCAAATTTTACGACTATTAGGAAATACGCCACTGCAAGTGAATATTTCTTTTCTTCGTACAGCTACTCATGAATCCAAAAACACAAGTCCAAGACATCTTGAGCAATTTTATACAACCTTTTCAGAAGTAAAGCATCGCAAATTTGATGGCATGATAATAACGGGAGCCCCGATTGAATTGCTGCCATTTGAGAAGGTCGATTACTGGGAAGAGTTGTCTGAAATTATGGATTGGACAAAAAGGAACGTAACATCTACTCTTCATATTTGCTGGGGGGCCCAAGCAGCATTATTTCATCATTTCGGCATTCAAAAATACGAGCTTTCATGTAAATGCTCAGGAGTATACACACATGAAATCAACGACCGTTCTGAAAAGCTGCTTAGAGGATTTGATGATGCCTTTCTAGCTCCTCATTCTCGATATACGGATGTTTTTATTGAAGAGATTAAGAAAAACCCTACATTAAAGCTACTGTCTTCATCAGAAGAGGCGGGTCCTTTCATTTTAAGTGCGAACGATGGGAAGCAAATTATGGTCACCGGGCATTTTGAATACGAGGCAGATACATTAGCTGAGGAATATCGAAGGGATGTACAAAAAGGACTGGATATTCATGTTCCAGAACATTATTTTCCTAATGATGACCCATCCAAGCAGCCTCTAAACAGATGGCGTTCCCATGCCCATCTATTATTTTCAAACTGGCTGAATTATTATGTATACCAAGAAACTCCGTATGAGTGGAACTAGAGTTAAAAAGCCCCGGTCACAGCCGGAGCTTTTTAATTTATGATTGCTGTGAAAAATATACCTCTTCAAATGGCTGGACTACAACAAAACCATTTCCAGAGAACTTCATTTGAATGGATTCGCCGCTTCCTCTGCCAAGAAAGGTTTTAAAGGATATATCCGTCACAAATTCCGGCTGTAATGTTCCTGACCAGGCGACAGTCGCATTCGGGTCAGTAAACACTGGACTATCAGGAGTCACTATCAAAGTTAATGGCTCATAATGTGATGTTATTGCAACCATCCCGGTACCTTCTAGTCGGACATTGAATAATCCGCCAGATAACATACCGGCTATTCTTCTCATTAATTTAATGTCCCAGCTAATGGATGGTTCAAATGCAAGTAAATCATTGCCATTAACAAAAATTGAATCACCTTGAAGATTTAGAATAGAGATTTTCTTCCCTTGATCGGCTAAATATAGTTTTCCATTACCGGTTGCTTTCATTAATGATGTACCTTCACCTGTTAGTGCTTTTTTGAACATTTTTCCAATTCCATGTTCTAAAATGCCCTCACGCTCGAATTTAATTTTTCCACGATAAGAAATCATAGCCCCAGCTTTTGCCCATATTTGATTAGCCAGGTTAATTTCTAATATTCTCTGGGTTTCCAGTTCAAATAAACCTTCTCCTTTATCCTGCTGCTGTGTTGATTGTACAAAATCTCCTATTGAATAACGGCTCAATTGAAATCCCCCTTTTTATTATTTTTCATCATAAACACCCATATAAATGAAAGAGATTGTCTTAATTCTAATGACAATGCCCCTTTAGGCAGCCCATCTGTCCCTCGTTTATACACACCAAAATCGTCAATTTTCTTCCATTGATTTTCTACAGCGAGTTTTTCAAATTCCCATGGCATCATTGTATTGCAGATTACCTTTTCACCATATAGTCTTAGATAGCTATTTACCCGCGGAGCAGCTGTTGGCCCGAGAATGCCAATGCATGCAAATCCTCCACGCTTAACGACTCTTTGCATTTCATTTAATACCTTCAACGGAGCCTCTGTCCATTCTAATGAGTTGATGGCTATAACAGCGTCAAAGCTATCATCAGGAAAGGGAAGATTAAGTATATCCCCCTTAATAAATTGGTCGCTATTATTGACTGACTTTGCTCTTGCAATCATTTCCTCTGAAACATCAATTCCTGTTACTTTATAGCCCGCATCTGAAAGCTTTAGTGACCCAAAGCCATCTCCACATCCAAGATCACAAACAGAACTGCCCTCAGGAACGAACTGGGCAAAAAAAGGCACAATGTCTTTTCTGCTCCCATTTTCCCACATTTCTTTACTTTTCGAACTCCAGCTGCTGGATTTTTCGTCCCATTGTTTTTCAGCTTCCTTGCTCCAATCAAACATTTCCTTCCCTCACCTTCACCTAAAAAAATGAAATCTGACTCTTCATTATTATTTCTCTATTACAAATTGGAATCCTTTGTTTAAAAAAGTGAAAACTGAGAAAAAATGAAAATAGTTTAAAAGGAGTGATAATTATGTTTGAAGAACAGCTTGTTGCTGTCCATCGAAACTATTTGGGGGAAATTATCAGTTTTAAAACATCTGCCGGCAGAATTATTTCCTATCAGAAAGCATTACTAGAGGCTGAAGAAGGAATGATTACTGGAGTAAATATTGAAGAAAGTCTTGATGGGCAGTCTGTCGTCTTAGTTCCCGAAACTGCCACATCCTTTAATGAATGGCCAAATATGTATTAAAGGACCTATGTAAAAATCAGGTCCTTTCATTGTTCTTGTTCTAATTCTTCTCGAATTTCTGTTTGTTCGTCCTGTACGAGATTTTGCTCTTTTAATTCTTTTTCCTTTTTGAGCTGCTGCTCTTGTTGCAATTCTTGTTCTTCATTCTTAATTTGGACCTCTTTTAATTCTTCAACTCTTTTGGAATCCTCTTCGAAATATTGAACGAGATCTCCAATTCTGTCAATGGCATCCCAGCTTAAGTGATGTTCGATACCTTCAACATCGTGATATATATTTTCTTCCTTAACCCCAATTGTACGAAGCAGCTGTTCAAGCAAATCATGCCTGTAGACAAGTCTTTTTCCTATTTTATTTCCTTTGGGGGTTAAAATGAGACCTCTGTATTTTTCATAAACTAGATATTCGTCTTTATCAAGCTTTTGAACCATTTTCGTTACAGAGGAGGGGTGTACCGAAAGGGCTTCTGCAATATCTGAGACACGAGCATAGCCTTTCTGGTTAATTAATATATATATTTGTTCAATATAATCTTCCATACTAGGTGTTGGCATTTAATACCCTCCAATATGAACTTGCCTTACATCTATTTCCTTTAAATACAATATTACATTATATGAAAATTACCATTAAAAGTACCTATATTAAAACCCATACTTCTAGTTACTATATATTAATGTCATAAGGCCTCTTTGAAGTTTACTACATTCATCATAGAGAGACAAGGCATTCACAGACTTATTATTTACTATTGATTAGAAAACAAGAATTTTACTCGCTGTTCTGTAGGCTCCCATTGGAGTTTTGCTGTAAATAATTTGTCCTTGCTTTTAAAACCATCCACTAATTCTGTTACACCGTCATTTAATAGTTGCTTTAACAATTTCTGGGTAATGGCCTTGCCCATTATTTTCTTCGAAATCGTAAAAGGACATTTTTGTTTACTATAGTTTGAACAGCCATAAAATTTCCCCTTATCGATTACTTTGCCATCACATAATTTGCATTTCCCAATTGTGACTGTTCTTTTTTGTGTAGATTTCCCAGGGGTAAATCCATCCCTGTCTTCCTCTTTAAATTCCCATCCTTTAGCGTGTTCTACTGTTGCATCAATTAAATGCTTGACCATTTTACTTGTTTGATCCATAAATTGTCGCGGTGAGGCTTCTCCATTTGATATATCCTTTAGGCGCTGCTCCCATTTTGCTGTCATTTCCGGAGAAGCGAGAATTTCTGAGCCGATGGCTTCAATTAATATATTTGCTTTTGGTGTTGCATATACTACATTTTTATTGATGTCTATATAATTTCGATCCTTCAGCATTGTAATGATGCCCGCTCGTGTAGCCTCCGTACCAAGGCCTTCAGTTTTCATTAATATTTTTTCAAGTTCTTTATCCTCTATATGCTTGCCAGCTGTTTTCATTAGAGTAATAAGCTGCCCTTCCGTATATCGTTTCGGAGGCTGGGTTTTACTTTCCTTCACTTCTACCTTTTTTACAGCTCCCTGTTCCCCTTGCTGCAGTGGTGGAAGCTCCGGTTCATTATCTTTTTCAAATGATGGAATTACTTTTCTCCACCCTTCTTCAAGCTGGACTTTTCCCTTGGACTGAAACTCGGCTCTTCCATCAACAATAGTTTTGACAGTCGTATATTCAGTTACAGCTTTATCATAGTGGGCTGCTATTAGGCTTCTAACAATTAAGTCATACAGTATTTTTTCATCAGGTGTAAGCTTATCCATTCTTGGAACCTGCTCAGTTGGAATAATAGCATAGTGATCGGTTACTTTCTTGTCATTGACATATCTTTTATTATCAATAAGGGAAGTAACAGGCAACGGAAACATCTCGTGATAATCACTAAAATTCTCAAGCTTTTTTAGAATATCCGGGAAAAGCTCTGCTTCACCTTTTGTTACATGCCTGGAATCAGAACGAGGGTATGAGACAATCCCTCTTTGATAGAGCTTTTGCAGGACATCCAATGTTTTTTTGGGCGGAAACTTGAAACGGCTGTTGGCATCTGCCTGCAAGCTTGATAAATTATATAAAAGCGGAGGAAGAAATTCCTTTTTTTCTGCTTGAACTTTATGCACCTCTGCTTGCTTTCCTTGACAAAAAGCTGAAATTTTTTCTGCCAGATCTATTGTTTTTATTCGCGTTTCTCCTTCTTTAATCCATTTACCTGAATAGGTCTTTCCATTTATATTAAATTTTGCTTGAACCTCCCAAAATGGCTCTGAAACAAAATTTTCTATTTCTTTTTCTCTTTTTACAATTAAAGCAAGAGTCGGGGTTTGGACTCTGCCAACGGAAAATACATCAGAGAAGCCTTGCTGCTGAAGTAAAAGACTGTACAGCCTTGATGCGTTCATCCCGACAAGCCAATCGGCACATGCCCTTGTGTAAGCTTCATAATACAGGTTCCTAGTATCTGTTTCATCTAGCAAGGAGAGAAATCCGTCTTTAATAGCTTTTGGTGTTAATGAAGAAATCCAAAGGCGCTTCATAGGCAATTTTGATTTAGTCAAGCGAAGAATGTTGCGGATAATTAACTCTCCCTCTCTCCCTGCATCCCCTGCATGAATCACTTCTGTCAGGGATGGGTTGGATAGAAGACTTTTTATTATTTGAAACTGTTTTGCTTTATCTTTAGTTACTTCATATTGGAATTGTTCTGGTATGATCGGCAGAGTTGACAGTGACCATTTCTTCCACGCTGATTGATATTTCTCAGGTGCAGAAAGCTGGCAAAGATGACCGACAGCCCAAGTAACATATGCTCCTTTAGGAAAGACATCGTTAGGCAAAATTTCGATATAGCCTTGATGTTTCTTTATTTTAAAGACAGAAGCTAATGTTGATCCTTGATCAGGTTTTTCTGCAATAATGAGTTTCGTCATTAAATCACACTTCCAGTTTTTAAAAATACAATTAAGCTATACCTTAATGATACTTAATAGATTAGTAAATAACCAGTAAAAGCTAAATTTGCGAAAATTAAAAGAGCTAATCAGATTCATGACTGATTAGCTCGATCATTTTTTATTGATTCCCTTTTTTAACCCATTCTGCTACAGTCACTGTCCGTTTTGCCTGATGTTTTACGGCAGCTTCAACATCTTCTACTATTTTCCCTTCTTGGTTAACTGTTACACTTGTCCCATATGGGTTTCCTCCTGCGGCATATGCACTTTGATCTGTAAAGCCAGGAGCAGCAATTATTGCACCCCAGTGAAACATGGATGTATAAAGAGATAAAATAGTCGCTTCTTGACCCCCATTTGGATTTTGTGCAGAGCTCATGGCACTTACTACCTTATTTGTCAGCTTTCCATGGAACCAGAGACCGCCCGTAGTATCTAAAAATGCCTGTAATTGCGATGGCTTGCTTCCGAAGCGTGTAGGAGCACTGAAAATAATGGCATCAGCCCATTCTAGATCAGCAAGCGTTACTTCAGGAACATCCTTTGTAGCTTCATAATGTGCTTTCCATGCTGGAGTTGATTCAATTGCAGCTAATGGAGCTGTTTCAGGTACCTTTAATACTTTAACTTCAGCGCCAACTTCCTTTGCACCTTCATCTGCCCATCTTGCCAGCTGGTAGTTCGTCCCTCCGGAGCTGTAATAAATTACTGCTAATTTTACATTCGTCATAGCTATTCCTCCTAAAATGATTATGCAGCGATATTTATGAATCTCATTTTTTCCGCCTACCATATTGTTTCTTCTTAACTGAATTTTTATGAATTTTTTCAGGAGTATTTACCTACATTTTCATTTTGGATAAATAAGATGAGCAATCAACAAGTATGATTAAAACAAAAAGCCCTTCTTGAATAGAAGAGCTTTGAATCAGTTCGAATTTAGACTTTTGTAGTGGATTTTTTTTGAAATAAGTCCTTTGGTTGGAGAAAAAACAAAGACGAGAGCAAAAATAATGCCGTTCATCGTTGCCATACTCCCGGATATAGATACGTCCAGCCAGCTTGCGCCATAATACCCAATTACCGCAGCTGTTACCCCCAATATTGCACTTAAGATAAGCATAATACTTAATCGATCCGTTAATAAATAGGCAGATGCTCCAGGTGCAATGAGCATAGCTACAACTAATATAGCACCTACACTATCAAAAGAGGCAACCGTTGTGATCGAAACCATACCCATTAGAAGATAATGGATAATCATGACCGGGATGCCTATTGCTGCTGCCATGCTTGAGTCGAACGATGTAATTTTAAATTCCTTATAAAATAATAGGATCAAAACAACATCAATAACAAGGACAATTGATAACATTAAAAATGCTTTCGGCAGTTCTGGCAATGGCCCCCATTTGACTAGATCCCATGGGACAAATGTAATCTCACCCATTAACGCATGATCAACATCTAAATGGACATCTCCTGCAAAAAGAGTTATTAATATGACCCCGACTGCGAATAGAAATGTGAATACGACACCTATAGAAGCATCTTCCTGAATGCCTGAACTATGAAAGGTCTGCACAAGGAATGCGGTTAATAAACCAACTATCGCAGCTCCAATTAACATATAAAGCCCGTTCATACTCTGGCTAATAATAAATGCAAGAACAATCCCAAGCAAAACAGTATGGCTAATTGCATCTGCAAGCATAGCCAGTTTACGCAAAATTAGAAAACAACCGGTTATCCCACAGGAAATCCCAGCCAAGGAAGCCACTAGCAAAATCCACCCTTCATAAGTCATGAGACCCCACTTCCTTTTTGCTGCTGTAGGATCTGCTGCTCCCTAATTTGTTTATCTCGCAATGTTCTTTTTACCCATTTAGTAACCAAACCTCTTTGTGGAGCAAATAACATTGAAACTAAAAACAATGCGGTAGCAGTGACAACAATAAATGGTCCTGTAGCTAATCCTTCTCTTAAAGTACTGATCAATGTACCTGTCATTCCAGAGACGGCTCCGAAAACACCTGAAATCATAACCATTTTTCCAAGTGATTCAGTCCAATAACGAGCTGCAATGGATGGTGTTATTAATAAAGCCGCCATCAAAATTACTCCTACAGCCTGAATACCGACAACAACTACTGCCACAAGCAGTGTCAGAAACAGTAAATTAAGAAAGCCGGATGGGAGCCCTAATCCTTTCGCAAATTCAGGATCAAATGTGAGTACCTTTAATTCTTTAAAGAGCAGTGCCGTTGCTAAAATTAAGACAACTGCAGTACCCGCCATTAGCTTCACGTCACTTCCAACAAGTGATGCTGCCTTCCCAAAAATAAAATCATTTAGCCCGCTTTTATTTCCGGTTGGAGATTGCGCTATTTTCGTTAACAGGACGATGCCAAACCCAAAAAACACGGATAGAACTAAACAAATGGCGGCATCCTCTTTTAATATTGAACTGGACGTAATAAATTGGATACAATATGCTGCAAGAAGGCCTGTTATCGTCGCTCCTATTAATAGTGCAATAAGCGATTTTTCTCCAATGATTAAAAAAGCAATACAAATGCCAGGTAATGCAGCATGTGCAACTGCATCTCCTATTAGGCTTTGTTTTCTCAATAAGGCAATGCTCCCTAAAACGCCGCTTGCTATGCCTAAAAGCATTGTTCCAAGTATAACCCATTGTGTATTTGCATCCATCATCATAAGTTTAAAACTATCAATCATATGATTTCCCTCATTTCTTTTCCACTGCCAATTTGTCTTTCTCCAAAAAAGCAAGCTTCCCGCCATAAGTTTTATGAAGGTTATCTATCGTAAAGGTTTCATCTGTTGGTCCTGCAGCTACGGTCCTAACATTTAATAGAATCACATAATCAAAATAGTCTCTCACAGTCTGTAAATCATGGTGAACAACCAGCACCGTTTTCCCTTGGCTTTTTAACTCATTCAATAATTCTATAATGGCTCTTTCCGTAGCTGCGTCTACCCCAACAAACGGTTCATCCATGAAATATACTTTAGCATCCTGTGCAAGAGCTCTTGCTAGAAAAACTCTTTGCTGCTGACCGCCGGATAGTTGACTGATTTGTCTGTCCTCGAATGCCTCCATACCAACCTTTCGAAGACATTCCCTTGCATATTCAACATCTTTCTTACTTGGCCTTTTAAACCAGCCAATATGGCCATATCGGCCCATTAAAACAACATCAAGTGCATTTGTAGGAAAGTCCCAGTCAACAGATCCACGTTGCGGAACATAGCCTACAATCTTGTCTTTTGGACTGTAGGACTTCCCGTATATTTTCACATCACCGGTTGCTTTCGGAATTAGTCCTAAAATTGCTTTAATTAAAGTGGATTTTCCTGCTCCATTAGGCCCAATTATTCCAATTAGCTTTCCTTCAGGCACCTCAAAACGAACATCTGATAAAACCGGTTTCTTTTGATATGCAACCGTTAAGTTTTCGACTTTAACCGGATTCACTATTCTCACCTACTTCAATGAATTTACAATCGTATTTACATTATGTTTATACATTCCAATATAGGTACCTTCCTCAGTGCCTTCCTCACCCATCGCGTCAGAGAAAAGCTCTCCGCCAATTTTTACGTCATGCCCTTTTTTCTTTGCACCTTCGATAACAGCATTTATAGAGCGTTCAGAAATACTAGATTCAATAAAAACGGCCTTAATATTTCTAGTAACCAATAAATCGACTATTTTTTGAACATCGCCAAGTCCGTACTCCGAGTCTGTACTTAAGCCTTGAAGACCTTCAACTTCCATCCCATATGCCGCCCCAAAATATCCAAACGCATCATGAGCTGTCACAAGGACTCTTTGCTCAACAGGAATCTTACTCATTTCTTCGGTTGCATAATCATTTAACTCTTTTAGTTTATTAAAATATTCATTTGCATTTTTTTTGTAGTAATCTTTATTATTCGGGTCTGCTTGTATTAAGCCAGTTTCAACTTCCTTTAAAGCCGTAGACCAAATATCAATATCAAACCAGATATGTGGATCAATTGCCGTTTTGTCATCTGCTTTTGATCGCAAATCATTATTCTTAATCGATTCTCCAATCGCATAGGTCGGCTTTTCCTTATTCATTTTTTCTAGTACATCGAGCATTTTCCCCTCAAGGTGGAGGCCATTATAAAAAATTACATCTGCTTTTTGCAATTTTGCAATATCTCCTTGTGTTGCTTTATATAGGTGAGGATCTGTACCAGCTCCCATCAAGCTAAGCACCTCTACCTTATCCCCTCCGATATTTTTTACAGCATCTGCTATTTGACCGATTGTTGTCGTGACTACGAGCTTATCACTGGTATTTTCACTTTGAGTTGTATTATCTGAACATGCTCCTAAAATGAATACCGTGAAAGCAGCCAAAATTGATACGAATAATTTCTTCATAATACCTCTCCTCTAATATTTTTTCCTTTTATGAGTGTATGCACATTTCTTACTAATAGTGCAAACTTTTTTACTACCTCATTTGTTTTTCATCCATTTATAAAAGTTTCCCTTATGCAACATTTTAACCGTAACTAAACTTTTGTCAATTACTTTTCTGAAAATAAAAAAATCGGCGTGCGCCGATTTACACTTGTTACTTATATGGTCTTATCGTTAAGTTCTTTTGTACATACCATCGGTCTTTACTAACAATATTGGAAACAGTTAAAATTAACGATGGAATTTTTTCTACATTAAACACAATGATTCCAATTTGGTCATTGAATATGATAAATGACTCTCCGTGCGTAAAGGAAGGCAGTTCTTTTCCTAATTGAATGATCGAACTAACAATAATTTGTTTAATACTTAACTCCATTTGGATATGGGGAGAGAATCTTAATATCCAATCATCCTTATCTATCGAAAATCGGTACATTGTCTCACCCTCTTATAATAAATAACGTAATAATAATAAATATGATGAAATGATAAAAAGATGATTTATGGGATTAAATACAAGAATAAATTTCAAAACCAATTAGATATAAAGAATATTTAGTGATTTTAGAAAAATTTAAAATTTTCGATAGTTTTTGTGAAATTATCCCTAAATTCCTTGACTGAATCAGCACATTCGTGTATATTAAAATCATCATTTAACAGAATATATTTCCGTTATTTCTAAAAATATCTGCTTTGTATTTTGTTGGATGGTAATATTTATCTTGGACACTATCTGTGTCTTGAAAGGCTTAGGAGGAAATGTTAACATGCAAAACGGTAAAGTAAAATGGTTCAACAATGAAAAAGGTTTCGGTTTTATCGAAGTTGAAGGCGGAGACGATGTATTCGTTCACTTCACTGCTATCCAAGGCGACGGCTTCAAATCTTTAGAAGAAGGCCAAGAAGTTTCTTTTGAAATCGTTGAAGGAAACCGCGGACCTCAAGCTGCAAACGTTGTAAAACTATAATTTTATAAATAGTCAGGCTGGCAAAGCATTTTGCCAGCCTTTATTCATTATTTTGTGTTAACTTACTACCAATTAACTTGATTTTTTCTCCGACTGTGCAATCTGTTATGCAGAATTTGTGGGCATATGTGCGTCCCTTCTCATCTTTATGAAGCTTATGCAATAAGCACCCTTGACAATAGGTGTTCAACAATTCCTCTACCTCATCATACAGCTGCTTTCTATTCACCTCTATACCCACCTTTCGTCAATACCTAGAGGACTTGCATTTTACTATTAATAATTTTTCCTTCTAGAGCTTGAGTTGCAAGCTTATCCGCTTCTTTATTCTCTGTTCTCGGAATAGGTGTAAACCTTGCTTCAATAGAAAGCTTTTGAATTTTTTCTTCAATCCGATCGAGCCAGCGATTTAGATTCTCTTCATAACAAGGCCAATCACCTTTTAACTGCATTAAAACTCCTTGAGAGTCTCCTTTAAACTCACAAACCATATGATGAACGCCCATCTCTTCCAGAAGATTTAATGCAAAATATATCGCTGCATACTCCGCTTCATTATTATTATCAATTTCATCAAACTGTTCATTGGCACGTATACGATATCTTTTCTTCCCTTGCTTATAGTAAATAACAGCACCTAAACCAGCCTGGTATGCAGCTTTATTAAATCCCCCATCAAAATAAACGGTCAAATCTGATGGTTCCTCTTCAATCTCAGCAAGGAGCTTTCGCATTTCTTTTGTAGTCCATGTTGTTCCCATTTCATCATGGTAAATTAGTTCTTTTCCTTTCCCGCTCTTCTCAATATCTTCCCCGACTCCCAGAGCTATTTCTCCTTCTAACCAATCTGATTGAAAGGTAACACCATCATGCCCTTTTAATTTATATGTCCATTCCAATTTATATTTCATCTTTTTTCAGCCTTCCTTAACTTTCACTTTCTTGGTACACTAATTTTATCTTACCCTGATGTGTGATGGAATAAAAATCTCATTTCGTTTTGGAGGAAGGATATTGATTGAAGTATATATTGATGGAGCAAGTGCGGGCAATCCTGGCCCTAGCGGTGCCGGAATTTTTATTAAAGCAAATGGAAATGTGGAGAGATATTCAATTCCATTAGGTATGATGGAAAACCATGAGGCAGAATACCGCGCGCTTATAAAAGCTCTTGAGGTTTGTATTGAAAAAGACTACCGTGTTGTGTCATTCCGAACTGATTCTCAAGCAGTTAATCGTGCAATCGAAAAAGAATTTGCAAAAAATAAAGTATATGCACCATTATTAGAGCAAGCTTTACAACTAAGCAAGCAACTGGATTTATTTTTCATGAAGTGGGTGCCTAGCTCAGAAAACAAGACAGCAGATGAATTAGCAAGGGCGGCCATTCGTAAGAATAGTTAGAAAGAAAATTATAAAAAGGACGAATTAGAAATTTAGTTCGTCCTTATACAAATTATTTAAATGGCAATGATCTCTTTCTCTTTTACAAACTGCATTGCTTCTAGGCGGGTTTTTATCTTATTTGATACTAGCATTTCCAGCAAGGAGACATAAAAGCTGCCATCAAATGATTTCTGAGCTTTTAATGTTAATTCAATTGCCGTGTTTGTAAGTTCATCTGAAGCATTTGTATATTGTTTTCCGAAGTAAATAAATCCAACAGCATCCTCTTGAAATTGAAAGCCTTTACTTTGTAAAAATTTTATATAATCTTCCACTGTCTTCAAGAACATGTCATCCCTTTCCCCTTTGTCCCAAACTCCCTAAATTTTACCTTAATTTTCGACAATTATCTATCTTTTTTTTGAAAATAAATAGCCAATTGTACCTGTTAGAACTCCAAGCATTGCGCCCCCAATAACTTCTGCTGGCTGATGACCGAGCATTTCCCTTAGCTTCTTTGGCGCTTTCTCTTGTTCAAATTCAAGAGATTCCTCTTTATGAATTTTTTCAATCAATTCATTCATACTATTCACCTTTAATGTTAACTCTCCTGTTTGTCTCCTAATCCCTTGAGCATCATACATGACAATTAGCCCGTATATGAGAGAAAGCGCAAAATCAACCGTAGGTATTCCTCTTTTTAAAGCAATAAAAGTAGTTAAGGATGAAACCCCCGCTGAATGAGAACTAGGCATGCCGCCTGTTTGAAAAAATAGCTCTGGCCGAAACTCCTTTTTCCTAAAGTAATGAATTGGAATTTTTAATCCTTGTGCCAGGCCAATACTAAACAACGCAATATATACACCTTTATTCATTTCAACTCACCTCTAGTTCTAGTGTGAAGAAAGGTGAGTGTAATTATTCTTTTCGGAAATACTAGGTAAGAATCGAAGTAATGGAGGTGCAATTAAATTGACCAAAAGTCAACGAAACAGGGGAAAGGCTGCTTCAGGAGTCAATCCGCAAGGCTATGGCCAAGATGCTGATTTCACTGAGGAACCAAAAAGTAAGCTAGAAAACGCAGCAAAAAAGAAAAATACAAAATAAATGAATGGCTGTCCATTTTAGGACAGCCAAAGATCAAGCATACTCTTTTAAATCTAGTAAACGGTGCAAACCCCTAAATTCAACTTCATCAAATTTATTACTTACTTTATCACGATTAAAACGGAACATCGCATTGTCTAAACGGCATTCTACCGGGACATCGCATTTTATTTCAGCAAGCTCTCTGCTAAGATGAAGCATGTCAAGATCTTGCTCTATTTTTGTTCTTTGTGCCTTTGACAACTGATCAAGGTTAGCGAGTACTCCTTCAATATGGCCAAATTGCTGAAGAAGCTTCAAGGCTGTTTTTTCACCAATTCCTTTTACTCCAGGATAATTATCACTAGTGTCTCCCATGAAAGCTTTTAAATCAATCATTTGCCTTGGATGTATTCCTTTTTGTTCAAAGAAAGTATCCTTCGTATGGACTAAATAGTTCCCGTACCCTTTTTGCAGCAGGATAACTGAAATTTGTTCATCCAATAATTGAAGAATATCTTGATCACCTGTAAGAATATTGACAAATGCCTCTTCCTTTACATTACTGGCAATAGTCCCGATACAGTCATCCGCTTCAAAGCCCTGTAATCCAATATTCGGAACATCGAAGGCTTCTACTACTTCCTTTACGAGATCAAATTGAGGAATAAGTTCAACAGGCGCTTCCGGACGATTAGATTTATAGCCATCATACATCTCTGTTCTAAACGTTTTACTTCCCATATCCCAGCATACTGCCACATGCGAAGGGTTAAAATTGGAGACGGCGGTTAAAAAGTGCTTTACAAATCCATAGACTCCGTTAGTTGGAATTCCTTTTGAGTTGACCATGAATTGTCCATGAACCGCTGTAGCATAAAATGCTCTAAATAATAGGGCCATACCATCTACCAGCAGTAATGAAGGCTTATTATCATTTAACAATGTCTTCTCTCCTATTCATTATTCATGCTATCTATTATAACATGGGAAAAGCTTGATAGAGTCTGTTAACTTTTGCATGATGCAAGATTACGACAGAAAAAAAGAAATAGCTCTTCCAAAAAGAGAGCTATTTCTCAGTGAATTTATTCACCTGTTTCAATTTCATTGTCGTCATAAGAAATCCAATCACTAAAGCTCCCCGCATATAGCTTTACATTCGGATATCCAGCGGCTTTCAGTGCCATGAAATTAGGTGTGGCTGTTACGCCAGATCCGCAGTATACAATAATTTGCTTGTTCGGAGCA
The DNA here is from genome assembly GCF_019749375.1 of Bacillus sp. S/N-304-OC-R1. GTDB lineage: Bacteria > Bacillota > Bacilli > Bacillales > Cytobacillaceae > Cytobacillus. Next base: position 293,311 of record NZ_JACWFE010000013.1, on the reverse strand, counting down.
ATATCGGAAAACCTCTCTGATTGCTCATGATTTGACTTGAAGGAACCATTTTCATAGCCTTCTAACCAAACTTTATTGATTGCTCCTGGAATATGGCCCGCTTTTTTATCAATTGGCTCCACTTCCCCTAAATAACGTTTTCTTTCTCGGGAATCAATAATAATGGTTTCTTGAGATTTATCTTCAACCGCCTTTTTCACCTCATCATAGGAGGCAAAAATATCATTATTTAATGTAATTTCAAATTCAGTTTTTGCATACTCAGGAACGGAATTGTCGATTGGATATCCAGCTTCAGACCACGCTTTGTAACCGCCATTTAAGACATATACATTTTCATGACCGGCATATTTCATTAGCCACCAAAGTCGTGCTTCATACGAACCCTCACCACCGTCATATGCAATAACAGTTGTTTCATTACTAATTCCAGCATTTTGCAGGGTTTGCTTAAATACGTCTATATCGGGTAGGGGATGCCTGCCCCCATGTGCTGAAACAGGGCCAGAAAGATCTTTGCCAAGATGAAAATAAACAGCTCCCGGTATATGATCCTTTGCATACAAATTCGAGCCTTCTTCTGATAAACCAAGATTAAAGCGGCAATCAGCAATTCTAATATTTTCAATGTCTAAACGGCTTTTCAGCCATTCCTTTTCAACAACAAAGCTCATTCCTCTAACTCCCCCATTCTTTTCTTCATCAGCTTTTTCACATGTTCTTTTGGTGTCCAGCACTGAAATTGGTAATTTGGTTTTGTTTCATAGCCTAGACGCTTGCAGTGATATTTGATTCCTCTTTCCATCTTTTCTGCCTGAAAATGAATGCAGGTTGCACACGCATGAAAGGATTTACTCTCCATTAGAACTCCTTAATTAGAGAAATTAGTGATTTCTTTTTCAGTTCTCTCAAGCTCCTCGATCGGGAAGTCATCTCTTAAAACTGCTAGAAGTCCATCATAGTATTCATTCGTTTGCTCCGTTAAGATCATAAGCAAATGTGAGTATTCTTCATTTAATACTGCATGATAATGACTTTTTAGTTTATTTCCTTCTGATTGCAAGTAGTTATCTGTAGGCATTTGGATTAAGCGCTCTAACTCATCACTAAGATATTTTCTTTCATTCTTTTCAAAAAATGATTTAGGATTCTTGAAATAAGCAAGAGCTTTTGAAAACTGTGCTCGATCTTCATTGATAAAGGCTGTTTCAAAATCTATTCCTGCCATATTTCTAGATTCATAGGAGCTGAAGCTCAATTCATTATTTATTTCCGCTGCCTTTTGAGAAAGCATTTCCTGAGCCTGATTACATAGCTTTCCTATATAAGTCTCTAATCTTAAGGTAGTCGCCCTTAATTCTTGTGCGAAGTCAAAGCCAAAGCTTTGCAGGAAATCTTCCAGTGCTGCTTGAAGGGCTTTCTTTAAATTACGTCCGTCATCTTTTAATACAGCTGGATTAAACGCTTCTTTAATAAAATCATTGTAGCGTAAAAATACTCTTTGCTTTATATAGAAAACAAGCTCATCTGCTTCTTGTTCTAACCTCTGTGAAAAAATGGCTAAATCCTGATTTTTAAATAGATCAAGAATCGTGTTTAGTTCTTGTTCTAGCTGAGTTCGTCTTTGAACCTTTATTTCCTTATTTTCATGTGATGACTTAATAAATGTCCGAAGCTGATCTAATACACGCTTCCATGCCATTTCAGCAGCTGTAATGGAGATTTCCATCAGTTCATTTGAAATAAATGAATAAAAACTTTCCTCAAATCGATCAATATTTGATTGTTTTGCTTTTTGATTTTCAAGCTTTTCAACTATTGCCTGCAGACTTGAAAGTCCGAAGAGATTTGGACGGCGAATTCCATATTGGACAAGCTGTTCACTAACATATTCTAATACTGAATCCTTTTCCTCTTCGCTATTCGCAAGATCAATCGCATTAACAACAAAGAACATTTTATCAAGCTCAAAGGAGTCCTTAACACGTCCTAATTGAATAAGGAATTCACGATCTGCTTTCGAGAAAGCATGGTTATAATACGTAACAAACAGAATAGCATCTGAGTTTTTAATATAATCAAAGGCTACCCCTGTGTGACGCGCATTAATGGAATCTGCTCCAGGTGTATCGACGAGTGTAATTCCCTTTTGTGTAAGCTCACAATCATAATATACTTCAATCATTTCAACAAAACAGGATTTCTCTTCAATAGCGACATAGTCTCTAAACTGTTCTAAATCGGTTTTAACAATAGTTCCAAGTATTTCTCGGAAAGAGTCAAACCCTTTTAGGAAAGCATTTAAGAATGCGAAATGTGTCTTTTCATTCGGATCAAACTCTGTTGTGCTTGAAATAACCTTTTTGATTTTAACAATTGCGTCATCGTAGTCAGCTGCTACTTGATTAAAGACTTTCAATGAACGGTTGACATCATCGAATAAAATATCAGAAGCTTTAACCTTTACTAGCACTGTTCCATGGCCATTTAGCTCATTTACAGGCATGATTTTGTTAATTGCTGCTGTCGTTGGATTTGGTGAAACCGGCAGAAGCTTATGGCCAATTAACGCATTTGCAAAGGAAGATTTTCCTGCACTAAATGCTCCAAATAGAGCTACTGTAAATTGCTTATCCTGAAGTCTTTCTGCTTTTTGCATCAGCTCTGATGCCATTTTCTTAAATCCAGGGACATTTTGAACAGATTTCGCAGTGAAAAGTAATTTTTCAACTAAAGTGTCCACTGTCTTTTCCTCTATTTTGTTTACAGCAAGTTCAACCACATTATTTTCCGCTTCATTAAATAATTTACCTTCTGCTTTTGTTTCTTTTACATCTTCTATTGAATCCTGGACAATCTCTACTTCCTCGGGCGGAACTGATAATAATATCTTTACCTTATCCTCATAAACTTGTTGCGGGAATTTACCTTCCAATAGCTCTCCCATTTTTATCTTTGATGAACGGAGGCTTTCTTTTAACGCTATTAGCATTTGGATTTCTTCGTAATATTGCTTATATTGCTGCCACTCACTTTCTATCTTGCTTTGATGTTTTTCGTTCTTTAGTGACAATGCTTTCATGAATAGCTCTTTAAATTCGAGTAAATGCTTCTTGGCTAATTTTTTAATAGCATCAGCAACATCATTTGTATATTGAAGTACATAGTCACCTGAAAGCATCGCGCCTTCCTTCACTATACTTGCTAGAAGTTCTTTCTGAAAAACGACATAAAAATTTTGTGACATTGCTAATAAATCAGTATCATGAAGCTCATTAGCTTTTAATTCTTTATTTAAAAGCTCTTTAATATGCCAGTCAATTTGTGCATTAACCTTTTCGGATAAATCCTTGTAAAAACTTTCTAACCGATTCATCCTTTCCTGCTCTGTTTTTTGGCGAGAGAAAAAGAGCCCTACCTTAAAATTCGGTTGACATGATTCAATATACCTTTCTGCAAGCTCACGCGTTTGGAAAGGCATTAAGTAGGCATTATCTAAAATTTCGTCAACTTTCTTATTAAAATCAATTTCTGCTTTTCTTAAATGTGATCGTATCTCTTCAAGCTTTTCTTCCAGCTCCTGAACTTTCTCATGTACGGATTCTCTTTCTTCTTCAGGAAGTTCTTCTAATTTTTTTTCATGCTTTTCAATTTCAGTCCAATTCTTTTCTTCTAAATAAATTGAATGTTCACTTGCAAGCTTTTTTAGTGAATGAAACACTGACATAGGCAGCAGTGTCTCACGATTTGCAATTTTATCATTGATAAATTCCTGCAAAGCTTGGAATTCATTCTCTTTATGAGTTTCATCTTTAAGTGTTGTGAAGAATATTCTTTCTGGTACTACACCCCAAGAAGCAAAGGAATCCTTGACGCTTTGTTTAAACTGCTCAAAGGTTAGCTCTTCTTCTCGATGTTTATCAATCATATTAATAATTAAATAAACCTGCTTACCTGCTTCTGCAAGCTCCTTTGTAAATAAGAAGTTTAATTCCGATTGAACATGATTATAATCCATTACATAAAACACGATGTCCGCTAAGTGTAAAGCTGACTCTGTAGCAATTCTGTGTGCGTCATCAGTTGAATCAATCCCAGGTGTATCCATTATGACCGCATTTCTCGGTAAGCTTGTATCAGAATAGCTTATTTCAATTGAATGAATTTGGTCACCATCCTTCGCATACGATTTCACCCTATTATAATCATATGGTGCCGGATACAGTCTTGGATTACCTTCTTTAAAGATCACCTTTGCATAATCCTCGCCGGATTTAATTTTTACTAAATTGGCGCTAGTTGGGATTGGACTTGAAGGCAGCAGATTTTCTCCAATAATTTTGTTTATCATACTGGATTTCCCAGCTGAAAAGTGTCCGCAAAATGCTATAGAATACTCTTGTTTATCAAGCTTTAAAGCAAGTTCTTTCGCTCTTTCCGCTGTTTGAGCATCCTGATTTTCATTAAAATATTCATATAAAGCAGTAATTCTTTTTGTTAAATCAACAGTATCTAGGTGAAGTACCGTTTGAGCCATGAATGCGTATCTCCTTGTTTAATCATTTTGTCTTCTATTCTAAATCATTTTTTTGATAATGCCTATAATTAGAATATGGAACTATATATTTTATGTATACTTTCCGAGAAAAAATAAAACCAGGTTTGCACCTGGTTATGTAGTTCATCCGTATTTATCTTGTATGTGGTTTCCCAACTTGATTTAAAACATGCTTCATAATAAATGCATAGGCTGTTACTGTACCCGCAATAAATACTGCAACCATTTGTAACAACACCTTTCTGTTAATGAGAATAATTTTCAAATTCAATTAGAATTTTATCATCAACGATAATCATTTTCAATAGCATATTGATAAAAGTCATACTTTTTTTAATATCTTTAAGAAGCTTAATGCTCGGGGAAAACTTGCCTCATAATCAGCTAATTCATTTAATGCTTGTTCTTCAGCAGGAATTCGAATCGCTAATATAATTAAATTTAAAATCGTAAAAATTGCTGCTGTTATATAAGCTTGAAACAATAGTGGAATAATAATAAACTCTGCAGCAACAATTATATAATTTGGGTGTTTCAAAAAACGGTAAGGACCCTTTTTAATAATTTCTGCGTCAGCCAAGACAATAATCTTCGTGTTCCAATATGGACCTAATGAGGTTAATGCCCATATCCTCCCTGCTTGTGTAATGACAAATAACAGCAATAAAATCGGCCATGCCCCAGACAACCCTTTATGAAAGAAAAAAACTTCTGCTATATACGAAACAAAAAATAAACTATGTACAGAGACGATGAATGAATAATGTGATTGTCCAAATTCCTGTGCTCCTTGTTTTTTCATCCAGCACTCATTTCTTTTAGCAATTACTAATTCAGCTAATCTTTGAATGATGATTAAGATAACAAATATCGAAAAAATCATTTCTCTAATTCTCCCATCTCAAAAGAAGCATTTCCGAAGAAAATCCCGGTCCTAATGCCGCAGCAAGACCGTATTCGCCTTTTTTTCCAATTTCCATAAATCTTCTTAACACGTATAAAATCGTAGCAGAAGACATATTTCCAAACTCCTTAAGAACATCAAGAGAAATATTTGTCATATCAGATGAAAACCCTAATGAATGTTGATACGCATCTATTACCTTTTTTCCCCCGGGATGGGCAATGAAATGACAAATAGAATCTATTTCCACATGAGATTCGTGCAAAAAATCAATAGCAATCGGCTTTAGCCATGTCGCTATAATAGAAGGTATATCCTTGGAAAATACAACAAATAAGCCCTCGTTTTTTACTTCCCATCCCATGACTTCGAGAGAATCATGCATAAGTGTAGATTGAGTGTGCTGAACTGCCGGCACTGCATCCAGCTTCTGAAAAGAGTGCCGATCAGCACGGTCCCCTGTAAGGAGTGCACAAGCAACACCATCAGCAAATAACGACGTTCCAATTAAATTGCTTTTTGAGCGGTCATTTTTTTGAAAGGTTAAACTGCATAATTCAATTGCGAGCACCAATACCTTTGCTTCTGGATATGCAAGGCAATATTCATATGCCCTCGAAAGCCCAGATGCTCCGCCTGCACAGCCTAATCCCCATATTGGAATTCTCTTTGTATGTTGATTAAAGGGTAGTTTATTCATAATTCTTGCCTCGACACTGGGGGTAGCAATACCCGTGCTGGAAATAAAAAAAATCGCATCAATTTCATCGTATAGGATATTTCTTGTTAGGAAGTTTTTACTCATTAAGCAATTATTAATTGCCTCAACCCCTAGATCTACTGCACAGTCAATATAAGTCTGGTTTCTTTCCTGAAATGATTTCTCTGTTTTGTACCATTCTAGATTTTTCACAAAATGTCGTTTTTCAATTTGTCCATTATGGAATGCTTTTAAAAGCCGTTCAATATCGTTAAATGACTCAGAAAATAGGTCTCGTGCAAAATCCATTACCTCGTTCTGTTTAAGAATATTTGGAGGTATAGCTTCTGCAACTGAAACAATAGCTGGCATTTTCCTCTCTCCTTCATAAGGCTTATCGTTAATTTTTCCCAAATCATACATAATATTCGCCAAAATCAGGTTCCTCGAAGAAAATTGTTATATTTAAGAAACTTGACTAAAATAAAAAAAGCTCCCTCTTATTGAGGAAGCTAACGTTTTGAAGGAGTTGCTGTGCACTATTATTATAAAATTTTTCGCTTAAGGAAACATCACCAAATCTTTTCCAAATAAGTAAAAGATGGTTTTTAAATGATAACTTCACAAACAAAATATAATAAAAACAATATTTTTAATATATTTTTAACATAATTTTTCGAATAAAATGTTAAAATAGGTCTATTCAATTCTTGGGGGAATGCAGTGTGTCGCTTACAAAAAATGTGACCGATATTTTGAATGGGACTATTGAGGCTGTTAAAGCTGTAGTTCCATTAGAGATTCAAGTAGAAAAACCAGCTCTCTTTACACAGCCGTTCACTCAGCATTCGATTGGAGTATTAATCGGGATGACTGGTGATGCAAGAGGCCGTATTATTATTGATGGTGATCCCGATGTCTTTGGAAAAATCGGGGAAGCAATGTTTGGAATGGCGCTTGAAGGTGAGATGCTGGAGTCCTTTGCTGGTGAGCTTGGAAATATGATTGCCGGCAATATTTCCACTTATATTTCTCAAAGAGGATTTGAGATGGATATTACCCCTCCAACAGTTCTTGTTGGTCAAACAAAGGTATATGGTTTCACGAAAGCATTCCGCTTGCCTGTAACGATTTCAGGTGTAGGAAACCTTATGATTGTATTGATGGTGGAAGTTGGCTAAACGGTACGATAAAACAGTACCGTTTTTATTATTAGTGGAGCCTATATTTAATCAGTTGCAGGCATATGGTTGTTATTATCCTGTTTTTGGACCTCAATTTTAATTTTCTTCTTCACTAAGGAGCCACAGCCTTTACATATTTCCTCTTGATTATATATAAGTCTGCAATAGTCACAATAATACTTTTCCATACCACTAGTTCACATCCTGTAAAAATGGTTAAATCATTATATTTTTCTATGAATGGATGTGTGATACTATTCAGCAAAAAAACAAAACCGCCAGCAGGCGGTTTTATCATTAAGATGCTTTAGACTCATTAATTTTAATTGGCTGCTTTTGTTTAAATTTTACTTCATTAAATAGAATATTTAATAGAATTGCTGTTAAGCTTCCAGCTACAATTCCATTCTCCGTTAAAATTCGAATGCTTCCAGGCAATTGTGCAAATAACCCCGGAACAACAGAAACACCTAAACCCATTCCAACCGAACAAGCAATGATTAATAAATTTTCCTGTGAAGCAAACTCAACCTTGCTTAGCATTTTAATTCCTGATGCCACTACCATTCCAAACATAGCTACCATTGCACCGCCTAATACAGATGGAGGAATGACAGTAGTTACAGCACCAATTTTCGGCACAAAACCGATAAGAATGAGCATAGCAGCTGCTGTGTATATAACATTATTTCCTCTAACCCCTGAGATTTGGATTAACCCTACGTTTTGTGAATAAGTAGTGTATGGAAATGAGTTAAGAATACCGCCTAGTATGCTCGCTAACCCTTCCGCTCTATAACCATTAACGAGATCCTTTTCTTCAATTTTCTTGCCGCAAATATCCGCAAGAGCAAAATATACACCAGATGATTCAACAAGGCTAACAAGTGCAACTAAAGTCATTGTAATAATCGGAGTCACTTCAAAGGTCGGCATACCGAAATAAAATGGTTTTGCCATATGAAACCAAGATGCTTCACCAACAGCTGAAAAATCAACTTTCCCCATAAAGTACCCTACAACCGTACCAGCAATTAAGCCAATTAAAATAGAAATGGAACGGACAAACCCTTTGGAGAAACGAAATAGTAGAATGATAAATAATAAAGTACCAAATGCTAATGAAATATTAGAAAGTGACCCAAAATCTGCGCTTCCTTGTCCGCCTGCCATATTATTCATTGCCACTGGAACAAGAGTTATTCCAATAATGGTTACAACAGAACCTGTTACAACAGGAGGGAAAAACTTAACAAGCTTTCCAAAATACTTCCCAATCAAAACAACTAGTAAACCTGAAACAATAATCGAGCCGTAAATTGACGAAATCCCGTACTGATTGCCGATAGCGATAATAGGGCCAACTGCTGTAAATGTACATCCTAATACAATAGGAAGGCCAATGCCAAAATACTTGTTTCTCCACACTTGTAATATAGTCGCAATACCACTTGTCATGATATCAATAGAAACTAAATACGTAAGCTGTTCTCCTGTTAAACCTAAAGCACCGCCAATGATTAATGGAACAATAACAGCACCAGCATACATAGCCAATACGTGCTGGATTCCTAATGAAGCTATCTTGTAGGGATGTTGTTTCATCTTCCTAACTCCTCCGCTTTATCTTGAGTAAAAGTAACTTCTCCATTTTCCAATGAATCTATGATGGCTAGCGATTCTACACGATAACCTTCCTTGCGAAGATTTTTGCCTCCATCTTGGAATCCTTTTTCAATAACGATGCCGATCCCGGCTATTTCTGCATTCGCTTGCTTTACAATATCAGCAAGTCCGATGGCAGCCTGGCCATTTGCAAGGAAATCGTCAATAACTAATACGCAATCTTCTTCATTCAAATACTTTTTTGAAATAGAAATTTCATTCGATTCTTGTTTAGTGAATGAATAAACAGTTGAAGTATAAAGCTCATTGATAAGAGTAAGTGACTTACGCTTTCTAGCAAATATAACAGGTACATTTAGCTCCAAGCCTGCCATTACTGATGGAGCAATGCCAGAAGATTCAATGGTTAATATTTTTGTTATGCCTGCCTCACGAAAACGGCTAGCAAATTCCTTACCTATTTCATACATAATCTGAGGATCTATTTGGTGATTTAGAAATGAATCTACTTTCAAAACTGTATCTGAAAGTACAATTCCATCCTCTTTAATTTTCTTCTGCAATAATTCCATTCGTTATCCTCCTCTAATGTCATTCCAGACTGTGATATCAAAACAAAAAAGCCTGAAAATCAATGACTTCACATCAAAAATGAGTGAAGCAATGATCTTCAGACTTTAGAATAAGACGAAGAAATGAGATACAAAGTATCCCTATCATTGCTTACTCATAGTCGGATTATTTACGGTAATCCGGTAGAAACTTGCGAGCCTTATCCCCGCGATTATATGAGTGAAGCTATTTAATTTTAATTATTATTTTGCGATAAAAGTATTATAACATCTATTCATTAGAAATCAACAGAATTAACATTAATAAACACGAATTATTTTTCATTTTTTCATGTAATCGTTCGCATTTCATTCTATTCCTTGCAAGATTCCTTGCCGGTAAGAATTCCAAGATTTAAATTATTGCTTTTTTAAAAAAAGCAATGGATAGGAATGCTTCACAATTTCTTCACATTTTTCATCCTTTCTGAAAGATGAATACAACTGAAATATCAATTTTTCACTATTAACATAGTAGTAAAATGACGAATGAACAATTTGTGAACTCCCGAAATCCATCTAGATTCTCCCAAATAGTAGAGTATTATGAAATTGTAATCATTTACTTTTTCCAAATGTCCGAAAGGAGTGAAAGAAAATGGCAAAACCTGAACTAACCAGAAAAACAGAAACTGAAGTTGAAGATTCTTCTTCCTTAAAGGGGACGTTAGCATCCGTTTTCATTTTAGGTATCATCCTAATTGCGACTTGGGCTGGCGTATACACATTATTCTTAGATCGTTCTTAATAGCTGAAAGGGGAAAAAGCCATGCATATGCATAAGTTTGAAAAAATCTGGCTTATTTTTGGAATAGGATCGCTGCTAGTATTTCTAACCGTATTAGGAGTTAGCGCTTTCTATCTTGGAAATCAGCCGCCAAGCTGTTTAGCAGTCATTGATCCAGAAAAGGTGGATACAACTGCTCCTTTTAATGAGCCTGGACTTAAAAAGGTAGAAGGAAAGGAATGGGATTACGAATTAGTATTTGTAGCTTCTGCCTTCAATTACAATCCAGGAGAAGTACAAATTCCTAAAGGTGCGAAGGTAAAAGTTATCGCAACAACGAAAGATGTCATTCACGGCTTTGAAGTAGCAGGAACAAACATTAATATGATGCTTGAGCCCGGCTTCATAAGTGAAAAGATTTATACATTTAACAAAACTGGTGATTTTTTAATCCTATGTAATGAATATTGTGGAATTGGTCACCACATGATGACTTCGAAGATTGAGGTGGTTGAATAATGCTTAACCGAGAAGCGAATATAAAAGTTGACCGCCGTGACGGTAAATTAGCAATGGCCCACTTCTATGTGGCGTTCATTGCATTAGCAATTGGCGGACTTGCGGGATTATTACAAGTATTAGTTCGTTCTGGAAAATTTGTATTACCAGCAGGTATTGGTTATTACCAAATACTAACTGTACACGGGGTTGTTCTTGGACTTGTACTTACTACATTCTTTATTATCGGATTTATGGTTTCTGTCGTTAGCAGAACAGCTGGTACATTTACTGGCCATCAGCGTGCTATAGGCTGGATTGGCTTTTGGATAAAAACAATCGGAACAACAATGGCTGCTGTTATGATCCTATTAAACGAAGCGACTGTACTATTTACTTTTTATGCACCGCTTCAAGCACATTTCCTCTTCTACTTAGGATTAACACTAGTTATTGTTGGTACTTGGTTAGATAGCGCTATTATGTTTATGAAATACGGACAATGGAAAAAAGCAAACCCTGGTCAGCCTAGTCCGTTATTAACATTCATGACTGTTATTACTTTTATTATGTGGGACGTTGCAACAATCGGTGTAGCAACAACGGTATTATTCCAATTACTTCCTTGGTCTCTTGGCTGGATAGATACAATCAATATTGGTGTTAGTCGTACATTATTCTGGTATTTTGGACATCCGCTCGTATATTTCTGGCTGCTTCCTGCTTATATGGCATGGTATGTTATCGTTCCAAAGATTATTGGCGGAAAAATATTCTCAGATTCTCTAGCTCGTATGTCTTTTATTCTGCTATTGCTATTCTCAATTCCGGTTGGATTCCACCATCAATTAATGGAACCAGGAATTGACCCAGCTTGGAAATTCTTGCAGGTTGTCTTAACATTCTTAGTCGTTATTCCTTCTATGATGACAGCTTTCTCATTATTTGCTACATTCGAAAGCTTCGGTCGTTCTAAAGGCGCAAAAGGTCTGCTTGGCTGGATGAAAAAGCTTCCTTGGGGAGATGCACGTTTTACTGTTCCTTTTATCGGGATGCTAGCATTCATCCCTGGTGGAGCTGGTGGTATTGTAAACGCTTCCCACCAAATGAACCAAGTTGTTCATAATACGATTTGGGTTACTGGCCACTTCCACTTAACTGTGGCAACTGCTGTAGTGCTTACATTTTTCGGTGTAGCTTATTGGCTAGTGCCCCATTTAACTGGCAGAACGTTTACGAAGAAAATGAATAAATTAGCTATGATTCAAGGAATCACTTGGGCAATTGGAATGACATTTATGTCTGGTGCCATGCATGCTGCAGGCTTACTAGGTGCACCTCGCCGTTCAGCCTTCTCGGAATACGGCGGTGCTGCACAAGCTGCTGAATGGGTTCCATATCAAATTGCACAAGCTGTTGGAGGATCCATTCTATTCCTGTCTATTATCTTAATGCTCTACATTTTCGTTAATCTTGCGTTTTTTGCTCCAAAAGGTGAACAGGACTTCCCTGTCGGAGAAGTTGCTGAAAATGCTGAAAAGACACCAATGGTATTCGACAACTGGAAATTATGGCTGGGAATTACAGCTGCATTAATTCTATTTGCTTATACACTTCCATTCATCGATTTAATCCAGAATGCTCCTCCAGGTGCTAAAGGGTATAAGTTCTGGTAATAAGAAAAGCTTCAGCACCTTGAGGCGCTGGAGCTAGACAAAATAAGCACTCCGTATTTTCGGAGTGCTTTTCTCATGAGATTTTTTGCTGTACTGCCTCTGATCCCTTTTTTCGAAACGAAACATTAACAATAATGACTGAGCATAGAATGATTGCTGCACCTAATATTTGAATAACCCCAAGCTTTTCTCCATAAAGAATGACGCCTAATAAAGTTGCAACAACAGGCTCAACGGTTGCAATAATAGCAGCCTTGCTCCCCTCTGTTTTTTCCAGTCCCCACGTATAAATGAAATAGGCCAAAACAGAAGGAATGAATCCTAGACCCATACCATATAAAAGGACATTCACATTCATCAATAAATCGAACTTTTCCCACAGCTGTGTAATCGGCAGCAGGAATACGGAAGCGACAATAAACGTATAAAGCGTAACCGTAAAAGGCTGATATTTCATCAAAGCAAACTTTCCAAAGATTGTATATAAGGCGTATCCAAGCCCTGAACCTAATCCTGTTAAAATCCCCATAATGGTAAGAGTGCTATTCCCTGCCGACACCCCAGCAATTAATATACATCCTACGATTGTTCCTAACACAGCTAAAATTTTGTTTACATTTAGACTTTCCTTCAAAAAAATAAAGGATAATACGGTAACAAATGCAGGTGCCGTGTATAGTAATATTACAGCAATCGAAATATTCATTTGGCTAATCGCCGAAAAATAGCAAAAATTAAAAAATACAATACTTAATATTCCTGTTCCTATAAATAGTTTAATATCAGAAGCTTGCTTTAATTTCATATGGCCTCGATACTTAATGAGACCGATCAAAATTAGAAAAAGAGCGGCATAAATAACACGAATCGCAACGATTTCCATTGATGTGAATCCGTAATCTGCCAAACCCTTTACAAAGATTGCAATGATTCCCCAAAGGCTGGCTCCTGCTGCAATCATAAAATATGGTAGAAGCCTTTTCATTCTATTCTCTCCTTAAAAGAAGGGAATGACCTAAGTCATCACCTTCTTCAGCTGTAAAAATCTACTCCTCTGCTAACAACCAATTTACTGCATGGAAATTCCAATTAATTTCCCCCATTTAATTGGTAAACACTTGAATATTTTTCATATAAATAGTCAACTAAATATTGCGCATTTAACCCTTCACCTGTCACATCTTGAAGAATTTCTAGCGGCTTTTTCAATTTGCCATATTTATGGACCTTGTCAGTGAACCACTCTTTAATTGGAAGCAGGTTTCCTTGTTCTAAAAGCTCGTCATAATTAGGCAGATCCTTGAGCATTGCGTTTTTCAGCTGTGCTGCATACATATACCCTAGTGCATATGAAGGGAAATAGCCAAAGCTACCTCCTGACCAATGTACATCCTGAAGTACACCCTGTCCATCGTTATCTGGCTTAATTCCTAAATATTGCTCATATTTTTCATTCCAAATTTTCGGAAGATCTTTAACCTCTATTTCATCATTAAACAAACCCTTTTCAATTTCATATCGAATAATAATATGGAGCGGATATGTTAATTCATCCGCTTCAATTCGAATTAAAGAAGGCTTAGACTCATTGATAGCACGGTAAAAATCTTCAAGTTCAACTTCATCGAATTGTCCATTTGAATAGGACTTTAATAAATCATAATTATTCTTCCAAAACGAAGGATGGCGTCCAACAAAATTTTCATAAAATAATGATTGTGATTCGTGAATGCCCATTGAAGTGCCATCACATAATGGAGTGCCAATTAATTCTGATGAAAGGTTCTGCTCATATAAAGCATGACCGCCTTCATGTATAGTGCCAAATACGGCTGTACGAAAATCCTTTTCATCATATTTTGTCGTGACCCTTACATCTCCAGGATTTAATCCTGTCGCAAAAGGATGAACGGTTTCATCTAACCTTCCAGCATTAAAGTTATAGCCCATTTGCTGCAAAATATCTAAACTAAATTGACGCTGGTTTTCTTTAGGAAATTGTTCAAATAAAAAGCTTGTCTCTGGATTATTTCCTGATTCCGCAATTTTTTGTACGAGCGGAATAATTTTATCCCTTAATTCACCGAATACTTGATCTAAAACCTCTACAGTAATCCCAGGTTCATACATGTCTAAAAGAGTATTATATTTGTTTCCTTCATATCCCCAATAATTAATAAAACGCTTTGTCGTTTCGACCAGCTTCTCCAAGTACGGCTGGAACATGGCGAAATCAGATTGTGCCTTCGCTTCTTCCCAAATGCTTTCTGCCTTCGCTTGAAGAATCACATATTCCTTATACTCATTTGCAGGAATTTTTTTATTCTGGTCATACTCCTTCTTACATTCTGCAACTGTCTTCCTCATTATTTCTGATAAATCTTTTCCATCATTGCTTGTTAATTCTTCTATGTATCCAGCCATTTCCTCAGAGGTAGACATTTTAAAAACATCTGAAGAAAGCATTCCAATGACTTCTGAACGCTGCTCAACACCTTGTTTTGGCGCTCCCGTACGCAAATCCCAATAAATTAATGATAAGGCCTCTTTATATGCCTCTATTTTCTTAACATACTCTAAGAATTCTTTCTCAGTTTGCTGTAACTCCACAGTCATGGGATTACCTCCTATTGTTTAAATACTCTTTCTATTTTAACACATTCTTTTGAAAAAACGGGGATATAAAAATCCTATTATGTAAAAAAAATACAACAGGTTATTTTATTCAGCAGCAGCAATTTTTCTCACCCTTGCTACTTTAATTTTCTATTACTGTCGTCACACTAATCGTTTTCTAATGGAAAAACAGGTATAATAGGATGGAAAGACTACTACCTTTAGGAAGAGATACTATGAAACAATTTATTTTATTTATCGTTTTAATTTCTTTTATCGATATGTTCTCTCAGCTTCCTATCATGAGCCCATTCGCTAAAAGTTTAGGGGCTGCCCCTGCTTTAATTGGGATTGCTGTTGGAATGTATTCCTTTTCAAATATGTTCGGAAATATTTTGGCAGGCTATTGGATTGACAGGCATGGGGCAAAAAAGGTACTGATTTCAGGCTTTTTCCTAACTGGTCTAATACTAATACTCTATGTTTTTGTTACTACGCCTTGGCAATTAATCGCTGTAAGATTTATCCATGGATTATTTAGCGGTTTTCTAGTACCAGCAGCCTTTACTGTTATTGCTAATAGCAGAAAAGATGGCAAGCAAGGAAAGTCCATGGCTGTTTCAGGAGTTGCAGTAGGGATTTCAGCCATTATTGGTCCGGCTTTTGGTGGAATCGTTGCATCTAAATTTGGGGTTAATTGGGTATTCATTATTATTGCCGCCATCATGCTTCTGATTGTTGTCATTTCTTACTTTATTATTCCTAACAAACCTGTGCCAATAACAAGAAAAATTGAACCGCCTGTCACAACTCTTTTTTCTCTTGTAAAAGCACCTATGCTTGCAGTTAGTTTTATCGGTGCGTTTTCTTTAATGTTCGCTCAAGGTGTTCTTGCTTATATGCTGCCTCTGCAAGTCGAGTCACTGCAATTAGAAACACAATATAGCGGGATTCTTATGAGCACATTTGGCATAACAGCAATACTAATATTTGCATTGCCTACGAATCGATTATTCGATCATTATCAATATCAGAATACGATGATGATTGGTATGAGTATTATTGGAATAGCCCTTATTTTACTTAGCCTTTCTTCTACTCTATTTCTATTATTTATTTGTATGATCATTTATGGAATGGGCTTTGCATTACTATTTCCGTCAATATCTGCGATGTTAGTGAAAAATACAGATGAGGAAACGAGAGGGAAAGCATTTGGATTATTTTATGCTTTTTTCTCACTTGGAGTAGTCGTCGGCTCCTCCTTAACAGGTGTTTTGTCCGTATCTTTTGCTGCAGGCTATATTATTGCAGCATGTATATTATTCGTTAGTACGATATCGTTGCTTCTATATTTTCGAAGAAAGGCAAGTGTTTCAGAAAGCTTGCAGTGATTCAGGTGAATGAAATACAACTAACACTTCGGTTCCATAGTTATGATAAAAAGGAGAAATCCGCTTTCAATAGCGAATTTCTCCTTTTTTATCATTTATTCAACAGAAACAGGGAGCACACTCTTAATTTGCTTTACTAGTTCCTTATTCTCGTTTTCTTTCATTAAAATATGGACGATTCCTTTATCTTCATGCGTTCTGATTAATCTGCCGACGCCTTGTCTTAACCTTAGCAGCATGTATGGTAGATCGACCTCTGCAAAGGGATCTTTAGCACCTTCGCGTTTTGCTTTAAAGACCGGATCGCTTGGAGGGAATGGCAATGAGAAAATAATGACGTTCTCAAGTGACCGGCCAGGAACATCCAATCCTTCCCACAAGTGGACCGAACAGAGGACAGACTGCTCTTCATTTTGAAAATTTGACACAAGGGTACTAATTTCAGCATCTCCTTCAAAATAAATAGGAAAATCCGTTTTGCCTTCTATCGCATTTTTGAAGCGGGATAGTTCTGATTTTGTGGAAAAGAGTACTAAAGCTCGTCCTTCAGATTCTAATAACCGCTCCTTTACATATTGCATTTTTTCTTCTAGTGCATTTTCTGGGAAATCCGGCATTTTGATAACCATATTATCCTCATAATCGAACGGAGAGGAAACCGTGAAGGATAAGTAGCTATCAATTCCTAAGCTTTTTGCCATATATTCAAATGACTTATTTTCTGAAAGAGTGGCTGAAGAAAAAATAAACGGCATTTTTTGAGAGAATACCTCGTCCCTCATAATATCCTCAACCATTCGAGGCATGATTACAAGCGTTCTTTCGCCAGCGTTTTCTTCAAACCAAGTAATGCCTTTTAAATCTTTTAAAAATAAAGATAGAGAATAAGAGATTTGTTCTAAATATTCCTCTACTATTTTTAAATCATAATCATTGATTACATACATTTCACTTTCGAAAACAAGCTCATCCTCCAGTGTGCTAATTAGCTGAAGAAGCTTATTCCCTTCTTTTAAGACTTGTTCAGTCTTTTTTATTTCTTTTTTATCCGAGCCTTCTGCTAAAGAGGAAGATTGCTCTAATGCAAAGAAAAATCGCTCGTTTTGAATAATTGTTTCGTCAATTACGTTCAAAGTACTTTCCCTAACATCATTTTCCATGAGTCTTGTTAGCAATGACTCCAGTATTTGCTCAGTAAATCTATAGGTTAATGCTTTTTGAGAAGCAAATTCCAATAAGTGCCCTTCATCAAAAACCACACAAGAGCTTTCTGGCAAAAGAGGCAGCTGCCCTTCTCGTTTTCGAGATTCCTTCGTCCAAATATGCTCCATATAAAAATCATGCGAGCAAATAATTAAATCCTTTGCATTCCGATAATAATCTCTATTCAATGTTTGTCCACAGCGATGCCGTTTTTCACATGTAAAACAATCTTGAAAAGGATCCCATCCAATCTGATCCCATTTTTCATCTGTTAATTCAGGGTATTCCTTCCGATCGCCATATCTTTTAAAGCTTTGCATTGAAGAACCTGAATGGACAAACTCTGGAAGCTGATCATAAATTGAATTGTATGAATCGATATCATCACTCGCTATGAGCTGATCTAGCTTGTTTAAGCATAAATACTGGTCTCTCGACTTTGCTAGCCGAACATCAATATTTAAATTTAGAGCCTTTTCAAGCTTTGCAATATCGCCTTCTTTTTTCACAAGCTGCTCGATTAACGTTTCATCTGCACACGCAATAATAGCCGGTTTATTTATGTAACGGGCATAGGCTAAGCTATATAGTAAATAAACAATTGTCTTTCCTGTTCCTACTCCAGCCTCCGCAAATATTACCTTTTTTTCTTTAAATGCCTTTTCAAGCTGAAAAGCCATAAAAATCTGTTCGTCACGTAGCTCAAAGCCAGCATCAGGGAGAATATCGTAAAAAACATCACCAATCCACTCGCTTAATTTATCAAAAAAAGATTCACTTTTGGACAATGCAAAAGGCAGTCTGCTTTGCATAATACCCCTCCGACATATAAAAAATTTAAGCGTCTCTCATAAAAGACGCTTATTTCCACACCTGTATCATTATCTCAACATTGATTCACTATTAAACAAAAGACATCAACAATTTTATCGTAAATGGGGAAAGTGTCAAGTCAGAAAAGCGGAAGCGCCTTCGGAACAATTAAAGGACAATTGTTCCTGCGATGAGCATTCTAGAAGCTTTCCTTTGTGGTCACCCTCGACAAGCACAAGACGAGCCTCTCGGAAAGGTGAGCTCTACCTTTCAGGGTTAGCTTGTGACCTCGAGGTCGACAAAAACGCGACGTCCTATCACATTGTCGACACTAGTACATCCTGTGCGTCGGGGGTAGGCGCTGGAGCTTGACAGTTCTCTAAATTAAAAAAGCTTACTCTATTTCCATAAAAGAAGCCCTGGCTCACACAGCCAGGGATCATGTTCAATAGCCGATTTTTTTATGTACAGAAGAAATCGAAAATGTCATTGCTTGCTGAAGTTCGTTTTGAGCCGTTTGCAGCTGTTCGATAGCTACAGACGATAAATTTTGATCTTCTTTTACCGCTTCAATTGTATTCGATAATACTTGAGAGATTTTATTAAAATCGATATTGGAATGCTTCACTGCATAGCCCTCCTAGCCTTCTCTAATGATACACATATTGTATTCAAGGACTGTAGGTGTTATGCTTCTCGAGAATCATTTCCAAATATCTAATAATTGTATTTATTTTACTTTTAAGGGGAATTTCACTTTACCTTTGGAGGTCTTTTGCCCCAATATTGATAGTAGTCCGTTTTAATAAACCCATTGAATAATTTGCGTTTCTTTGTCGCTTGTTTTCCAAAACATTTTTCAAATTCTTCATCTGACGTAAGAATATAAATGGACCATGTATCAAGCTCTGCAAGAGCCTTGCCCATTTCCTCATACATTTTTTGAACGGTAGGCTTATCCCCTAATCTTTCACCGTATGGAGGATTTCCAACGATCACACCATACTCTTTATTGGTCGTAAAATCCTTTACTTGCATTTGTTTAAAATTGATTAACTCGCCAAATCCAGCTTCAAATGCATTCTCTTGGGCTATTTTCACCATTCGATGGTCAATGTCAGTTCCCGTAATATCAATTTCTTGATCATATTTCGCTAAATCTTCAGCCTCTGTTCTAGCCTCATCCCAAACACTCTCAGGCACCCATGCCCATGCCTCAGAAATAAATTCACGATTGAAGCCTGGTGCGATATTTTGTCCAATCATGGCCGCTTCGATAGGAATTGTTCCAGACCCGCAAAAAGGATCGACAAACGGTTTATCGGGTGTCCAATTGGTCAGCATTACTAGTGCAGCTGCCAGCGTTTCCTTTAAAGGAGCCTCACCTTGTTCGGCACGATAACCGCGTTTATGCAAACCGCTTCCGCTCGCATCGATTGTTAACAGGGCAACATCTTTATGGATGGCTACTTCAATCTTAAATAATGGGCCATTTTCATCAAACCAGCCCGTTTTTTTGTAATGAGTCCGCATTCTTTCTACAATTGCCTTTTTCACGATCGCCTGGCAATCTGGTACACTAAAAAGTTTCGACTTTACAGATTTCCCTGTTACAGGAAACTCTGCATCTTCTGACAAGAACTTTTCCCAAGGCAGTGCCTTTGTTTTTTCAAATAACTCATCAAACGTTGTGGCTTTGAATTCTCCAACCTTTATACGAACACGATCAGCTGTTCTAAGCCACAAATTCGATCTTGCAATCGCAAGAGCATCTCCTTTATATGTAATTCTGCCGTTTTCAACTTCACAATCATATCCAAGTGCGCGTACTTCTTTTGCAACGAGTGCTTCTAATCCCATTGCCGATGTTGCGATAATGTCATATTTTGTCATAAATTCACCCTACTTTAATATTTCCGTATTCCAGTTATCAAAAAATGTTAATAGCTTGTGTAAAGGGATTGGTTTAGAAATATAATATCCCTGTATAAAATCACAATTTTCATTCTTCAGAAATTCAAATTGCTTTTTGTTTTCTACCCCTTCGGCAACTACCTTCAAATGCAATCGATGTGCCATCGTAATGATGGCCTGGACAATAGAGCAGTCTTCCTTATAAGAGGATATTCCATTAATAAAGCTTTGATCGATTTTCAAAGTATCGAGGGGAAAACGATTTAAATAGCTTAAGGAAGAATAGCCTGTACCAAAATCATCTATTGATAATTTTAGCCCAAGTTGCTTAAGTTTAACAAGCCTATCAACTGTTTCATCTGCTTTAGGCATGATCATACTCTCTGTTAATTCAAAATCCAGATAAGTAGAATTCACATTAGTTGTTTGTAAAATCTCACTAATTGACTTTACAAAATTAACTTGATTGAAATGAATCGCCGATATATTAATGCCCATTCTTATCTTATTATGCCCATGTAAATGAAGAGTTTTTAAGTCTTCACACGCTTTTTGAATAATCCATTCACTAATGGGCATGATTAATCCTGATTCTTCTGCAAGAGGAATAAATTCGGAAGGCGGTATCAGTCCAAGCTTTTCTTGTTTCCATCTGACTAAAGCCTCAACGCTGACAACTTTATTTGTTTGTGAATCAATAATAGGATGATAAACAAGAAATAATTCGTTTCGGTCTATAGCTTTACGCAAATAATTTTCTAACATCATTTGTCTTGATTCGTTATGATGCATCTGTGTATGATAGAGCTCAAATTGATTTCTACCCGCATTTTTCGCCTCATACATCGCTTTATCTGCGTTTCTTAATAATGTTTCAATGTCAGTGCCATCAAGAGGAAATAAACTGATCCCAATGCTTGTTGATATATACACTTCCTGCTTATCAAGAAGAAATGGCCTTGTTAAAGCATCTATTATCGTTTCCGCAATTCTTACTGCTTCCTTAGGATGCTTAAGGTTTGGCAAAACGATTACAAATTCATCACCGCCAAGACGGGCAATCATATCTTTATTTTTCAATAGCCCTTTTAATCTAGCGGAAACATTTTTCAGAAGCAAGTCTCCATAATTATGACCAAGTGTATCATTAATTTGCTTGAAACGATCTAAATCCAGAAAGAGAACAGCTAAAATCTGATTATATTTTTTAGCGGTATAAATTAATCCTTCCAAACGCTTATTTAAACTATAGCGATTAGCTACACCTGTTAATGAATCATAATGAGCTAAATATCTTAATTGATCCTCTGCGTGCTTCCTATCTGTAATATCAGAAAAAACAGCAACAAAATTGGTAATGAACCCTTGTTCATCTTTAATACAACTTATTGTAATCCATTCTAGAAAGACATCGCCATTTTTGCGTTTATTCCAAATTTCACCTTTCCATTGCCCCTTTTCATAAATTTCTTTCCACATATTTTTATAGAACTGGCTATCATGAATGCCTGATTGAAGAATATTTGGATTTTTCCCTATCACTTCTTCAACATTAAATCCAGTTACAATTTCAAAGGCAGGGTTTACTGAAAGAATTCTGGCATTCTGGTCTGTAACCATAACACCTTCACTTGTATTTTCAAGAACCTTTTCTGCTAATTCCATTTTATTTTTTGACATTCTTTCAAAGGTCAAATCTTTAAATATAACGAGATATTTTACATCATCTCCTTCATTCAATAACTGAACTGTCAAAGAAGCGGGAAAAATATCTCCATTTTTTCTAACTAATCGAGCCTCGCCTTCCCACTTGCTCTTCATCTCCAGATAGCTAAAAATAGCTTGGAATATTTCCACTTCATGAAAGAAACTAAGCAAACTGCCGCCAATGGCTTCATCCTCTTGTAATCCAGTAGAGGCATTAGCCTTTGGATTTAATGACAAGATATTAAAATCTTTGTTTAAAATGATTACTCCTTCATCTATACTCCTGATTACGATCTCTGATAATGTCATTTTTCTCTTCCTTAACACCAGAAATTTTCATTGATATTGTTTTTCCAATCGCATTTTTATCATATATTTATTCACCAGAATATACAAGATTTGCAGAAAACTATATGTAATCAATCATTAGAGCAAGTCAAAAAATCTTCATATTTATAAAAAAAGAAAAGCTCTCCTCTAAAAGGAGAGCATCAGTTTCATTCATTCATCTCACTAATAACGTTCTGTAAGCCATGTTTTGTGCCTTTGTACTGCATACGACCCTAGGTCTCGTACTCAGGTGGTAATCATCTATCTACAGGTTTAACCTGTCCTTCTCCTCGTTGAATTCCTCAGAGAAAGTGCCCCTACCATAATTTGGGTTTCTCGCTCGCGGGGTTTACCTCGTTCCACCCTTTTCATTTCTGAAAAGGCTCCGTCACTGTGGCACTTTCAAGGTAGTCATGCCATATCCAAAAGGACTTAGGCATTTTCCCTGCCGTCAGCCAAGCAAATGTAAGCATCTGCCTAACTGCCCTAGCTTATTTATTGGCTAGGCACGAACACTACAAGCATCTCAGCCTGTGCGAGCATGGACTTTCCTCTACAATTTGCTATAAGCTCATTGCAGCGATTACCCGAACGCTATTAATGATCACAAAAGTTATTATATGTAACTTTCAGCTGAATAGCAATGGATTTCAATTTGAAATTAAGAAAATATTTGTCAATCGTACAATTTACTTCCAAATACATGCTTTTCTAAATTAGACAGCCTTTTAAGAATATCAAAATTCGTTGTTCCTGCCGTTTGTGTAGCTGGTCGTCTTGATGATTCTTCAAGCTGCTTTCTTAATCTCATATTTTCCTGCTGAAGCTCTTCAATTTCTTGATGGAAGGTTTCATAGTCCTTTATAACCCAATCTAGAAATTTATCTACCTCTTCAGGTTTGTATCCTCGCATTGCCGTTTTAAATTCTTTTTCCAAAATATCTTTAGCCGTTAATTTCACTTTATCGGATAACATGATATCACCTCAAAGTTCACCATCATCATTTCTATTTTTTCAAAGATAAGTATTTTTGTCAATTTTCTTTAGAACGAATTATTAATAATCATTGAATTTCATTTGTTCTTCCTCAACAATTGCTTGTAAATCATCAAAACTAACCAGTCTAATTTCATATTTACTCATCTCTGAGCGCTTTTTAGCCTCTTCATAAAGGTATTTAGGGCTTCCTTCTTTCTCTGTATCATAAAACAATAGAAGAACATCACTTTTATTAATAAAGAATTGATTTTTCAAGCGAAATTGCCATGGCTTTTCATATGGTTTTCTTGAAACTGAATCAACAAAATCAGCTTGTGCCAAAACAAATTCATAGTATTCTTTATTTTCTTCCTTCCAAGATTCCTCCTGATTTAAAAAAGGAGTCACAACTGCTAGCTGAAGATGATATCCTTCAGCCTGAAGATCAAAAACCACCTCTGCTGACCATAATTCTGTACCTAGCTGGCCGCTGATCATGACCCATTCAAGCCCTTCTTCTAATAATGCTAATAGGTGATTACGAATGGCTTTTTTTATATAATGGACAGCTGGGTCATCATGTTTGAATATCCCTAATTCATATGGTTTATAACCAGAAATAATTACAACTTTAGACATTTTAAACCCTTCTTAAATAAAATTTCTAAGAAAATTGAAGAAATTTTATCTCATTAAATAATACAATAATTATGGCAGGAATTATATAAAAAACAAGAGCATAATAAATATGCTCTTGTCATATTATATCCTATTTTTTCCTAAAAAATGGTCCAGCTCCAAATCCTGGTCCAGGTACACCATAAGGAGGAGCAGCTCCTGCTACTGGTGCACCAAACCCTGGTGCTCCAAATCCTGGAGCAGGAACAACTCCCGGCCCCGGCGGTGCTACAAACTGTTGATTTGTCACTTCATTCACAACAGATTGAGTGTGCGGGAAGGAATGAACATGCTCAAAATTAATATGGTTTACAGTAGTAGTATGACTAGGATGAATATGTGGCACAATATTATTCTGGAAAGTATGATTTACACAGCATTTTGTCGGATGAACGATTGCCGGTAATACATTTGTAGGTCTTGGTCCACAGTACATTTAAAGATCCCCTTTCTTCATGTTTTATTTACATTAACAGCCTATGTAGAAGAAAGGTATCTTGTACTAATGAAAAAACCTAATTTATCGTTTTTTCTTAATAATGTACTTGTGCCTAAATATTTATTCATTTTAGAACAAACTATAAACACTATCTTTTAGGTTAGAGAAAACAATTGCTACAAATAATACAACGAAAAAAAACATAAATAATATTGCTTTATACATGGTATCTGCCTCACTCTATTCCCTAAATAAAATCTGCACAATTACACATTTTACAGGTATTTCAATTTGCAGACAACTAGGAAATTAGTGGGTATTTCATTAATTTTTAGGCTGTTTTCGAAAAATTTGAACCGTTCCTTTCCGCTACAGGTACTTGCTTTCCGCGGGGAGGAAGTCGAGCCTCCTCGCCGTTCCTTCTGCGGGGTCTCGACCTTTCCTCTACTTCCCGCAGGAGTCGAGTGCCTTCCGCTCCAATCCACTCTGTGCTTTTAATATTGTAAAAAAGCAACATTCTTTTAGAAATTAGCTATTTATGAAAACTTTGTGAATTCCATTATAATTACTTTAATTTCTTATTCAGTCTTTCTAGTCTTATTAAGATTTCTGAATTTAAATCTTTGCTTTGAAACGTAGGATCCTCGTGATAAATGGATTGTGCCAAGGTTGTATACTGGAGAGCTTTTTTTATATCCATTTCCCGGTGTTCATATATTTTAGCAAGTTCAATACTAGCTTCAAGATTCCTAGGAGCCTCGCCTTTTTCAGCTACATCAGCCCAAAGGCTGGCCGCTTCCGTCCATTTTTTTTGCTTTTTATATTCAAAAGCAAGAGCATGTTTGGCTAATAAAGCATCAAGACTTGTTCCTTCAGAAATTTCAGAGAACGTCTTCTTCGCTGAAGCAGATTCTCCTATTTGCGAAAACCATCGGCCTACTTCAAACCGCTCTTTTTCTGTCTGTTCCACGTCCATCCCTAATATTTGAAAAGAAAGATGAGTATATAAACTAATTAAAGACAAAATATCTAATTCATTATGCTTTAAAATCCCGATCATTCCCTCAGGATTTTTTGATTGTACATAATCAAAATAGATCATCGGTGCAAGATATCCTGGAAGATCATCTTTTCTTTCAACGCCTAACACTTCTTTTTCTACAATTGAAAGCTTTAGCCGCTCTAATTTATGCTTCCACATCCGCCTTGATGCATGATACAAATCAAAATGTCCGAATGGGGGCAGCTTCGGCACTTGATCTCGGATCAATGTATGCCGTGTTTTTACTTGCGGCCAATCAAATGATTTCCCATTATAGGTAGCCATTGTTTTATAATCAACACTCTCAAGAAAGCTTTTATATAATGGAACCTCCGCCCCAGGATGCGGAAGAATATGCTGCTTTAAATGAACCTTATCTCCTTTAAAGCTAGCAGACCCAAGAATAAAAATCAAATTTCCGCTTCCTCCCAAACCGGTTGTCTCTGTATCAAAGAAAAAGAAATGCTCTGGCTGATGTCCTGCAGCTGAAAGCGGATGTTGAAAATTAGCAGAATTCCATTCTTCCACTGCATCGTAAAATTGAGCAAATGCATAGTGCCCATGTTTTTCGTAAATCGAATATTCCTTTTCTCTTATCAAGCAAAAATCTCCATCAAAATAATATGGTAAAACTCCATTTTGTTCCCACACTTCGCGATAAGGAAAATCCTCCAGTTCAACTTGTTCCATGTTTATTTGAACAATATTTTTACTCTCGTGTGATAAATGCGGTTTTAAACGATTTAGTTTATTTTTAATGGACATACTTTTCACCACTAGTTTCTCTATTAGAAATAAAGCTAGACAATATTTTTATGACATCAGATTTGGCTGTCTCAGATGACGTGTCTGTTCCAATACAAGAAGGACATCCTTGCTCGCATTGACATTTGCGGACCATTCCTAATGCTTCCTTCAATACATGTTCGAATCCTTCGTAAATCTTTTCACTTAAACCAACACCGCCTGGATATCGGTCATAGAAGAAAATTGTCGGTTTTTCATTATGGGCAGCTTTCACCTGCGGAACAACATGAATATCCTGAGGGTCACACATTACAAATAATGGAGCAATATGCCTTAAAGCATGAGCTGAACCTATAAGCCCCTGCTCTAACCGCTCCTTATTGTCTGAAAAAAGGGTATCATTCATCGAAAACCAAGTCGAGCTTGTATGAAGTTCAGCCTCCGGAAGCGTAATCGGCCCTGAACCAATATTCTCGTGCGTTTCAAACTTTATTTTCTTAAAAATTGTGGCCATTGCCACTACACTGACATCACCATAACCAATTTCTCCCGCAGAAAGGAATCGCTGCTTATCCTGCTGGATTACTTTCAGTTCTACCGCAAGATTGGCATCTGTGAAATAATCAACATCTACTTCCCGAACAAAAGCTTTTTTCTCTTCCCAATCAAGTATCTCCACTTGAAACTGCCTTCCCTGATGCAGATAAATTGCCTCTTCATGGAGCAGGGTCATCGCAGAAAATTGGTCCATTTCACCAATTACCTTTACATTGGCAACATCAGATTGATCAATAATGACGACATTTTCTTGGGAAGCTGACCGCAAACTAATATTATGAGCAGGAAATGAATCATTCATCCAATAATATTTAACGCCATTTTGAAATAGGACCCTTTCCTCCACTAAATATTCAAGCACTTCTTCTGTCTCAAAAGACCCAAAACGTTCACCAGCATGAAATGGAAGCTCAAAAGCTGCACATTTCATATGATCGATTAAAATAATTAAATTATCTGGCTGGATTCTTGCAGTTTCAGGGCTTCGTTCAAAGAAATAATCTGGATTTTGAATAACATACTGATCAATTGGGCTGCTGCTCGCAACCATAATGACAAGTGACTCATCATGCCGGCGGCCAGCACGTCCTGCCTGCTGCCATGAGCTAGCAATTGTTCCCGGAAACCCATTCATAATACATACTTGAAGCTGGCCAATATCAACCCCTAGCTCAAGAGCATTCGTACTAACTACTCCATAAATTTCTCCTGAGCGCAACCCTCTTTCGATTTCCCGCCTTTCCGTTGGCAAATACCCCCCACGATAGCCACGGATTGCTTTAGGACCTAATTTATGCTTCACTAGCTCCTGTAAATAAGTTAATAGAATTTCAACCCTAACCCGGCTTCTGGCAAAAATAATAGTCTGAACTTTATTTTCCAGCAAAATCGAAGCTAGCTTTCTTGCTTCTAAAGTTGAACTTCTTCTAATATTTAATGGTTTATTAACAATTGGCGGATTGTAAAAGACAAAATGCTTTCTCCCGCTTGGAGCTCCATTGTTATCAATTAGTTCTACCGGTTTTTCCGTTAATTTTTCTGCAAGCTCCAAAGGATTGGCAATCGTAGCCGATGTACAAATGAAAATAGGATCACTTCCATAAAACCGGCAAATCCTTCTTAATCTTCGGATCACATTTGCCACATGACTTCCAAAAACACCCCGATAGATATGTAGTTCATCGATAATAACAAACTTCAAATTTTCAAAGAGCGATACCCATTTTGTATGGTGCGGCAAGATCGCTGAATGCAGCATGTCCGGATTTGTAATGACAACATGTCCGGCTCTTCGAACTTTCTGGCGAATATTCGCAGGAGTATCACCATCATATGTATAGCTATTTATATCTAATCCAGTTTCATTAATAATCTCATTGATTTCACTTTTTTGGTCTTGAGCAAGGGCTTTTGTCGGAAACATATAAAGCGCTCTTGCATGAGGATTGTTAATAATCGTTTGCAGAACAGGCAGATTATAGCAAAGCGTTTTTCCGGATGCAGTTGGTGTGACTGCGACAAGGCTTTTCCCCTTCATAGCCGTTTCATATGCTGATCTTTGATGGGTATAAAGATTTGTAATCCCTCTCTTTTGTAATGCGCCTTTAAGCTCAGTGCTAATATTTATTGGCAGACTTTCTACCTTTGCCTCTTTCTCTTCAATCGTATGCCAATGAACGATATTCTGCTTAAAGGGCTCTGAGTCTTTCATTTCCTTCATTAAGTCTTGCAAGCTTCTCCGTACTTTCATCACATTCACCTCATATCTATCATTCTAGCGAATAAGCGTTCGTTTTTAAAGCGATATTTGGCTTTTCATACCTTCAAAAAATGTTCAAATTCTTCCAGAGAGAGCAAGCATTTTTTGTGTGCCTTTTTTGTTACAATATTAGTAACGTTATTTCATTAAAAATAATCAATAACTTTTTTACAATTGGTTTACTTTAGAGGTGATTAAATGAATCAGATAGACATTAAGAATATGCTTTCCCAGTTCACTCTCTTTAAAGAGCATAGTGATTCTGAAATTAATAATATTGTCAATATTTCAATCTCAAGAATATGGAAAAAAGGCAGTCATGTGTTCATGCAGGATGATCCGTTAGAAAATGTTTATTTTATTCAGAGCGGTCGAATTAAAATTTATAAAAGTGATCTAAATGGCAGAGAGCAAATCGTAGCCATTGCAAAAAAAGGAGAAATGTTCCCCCATGTAGGCTTTTTTCGAAAGGGAGGATACCCTGCTTTTGCAGAAGTACTGGAGGATTCTAATCTAGTTGTTGTTCCTATCGATGCATTTGAGAAAATTTTAATAGACAATCCTGAGTTATGTATAAAAGTTTTTAAGGTACTTGGAGAAAAAATTGTTGATTTGCAAGAACGGCTTGAATCCCAAATATTGAATAATACGTATGAACAAATAATTAAGCTCCTCGTTCGGCTGGCAAGAATACACGGCCAGAAAATGGACAATGGTTTATATCTTTTAAAATCTGAGTTTACAAACAAAGACCTTGCCAATATGATCGGTACAACAAGAGAAACCGTCAGCAGGACATTAACAAAGCTGAAGAAGGACGAATTAATTGAAACAGATTCAGCCGGTAATATTATTATTGATCCAAAATCTTTATTAGAAGAAATCCTATAAAAAAGGAAGAAGAATCACTATGATGTGATTCTTCTTTTTGTATTACTGAAGCATTTCTTTAAGATCATCTTGGGCATTTCCAATTAATTTTAAATTGAATGTATCCTGAAGTACATTCATAACCCCTTCAGAAATAAATTCAGGAGCCTTTGGCCCAATCCGAATGTCTTTAATTCCTAAGCTAAATAACCCTAATAAAATAGCAACTGCCTTTTGTTCAAACCATGAAAGGACGATGCTCACTGGAAGCTCATTGATTTCACATTCGAACGCGTCAGCTAGTGCCTTAGCTATTTTTACTGTTGAGCCTGAATTATTACATTGACCTAAATCAATATAACGTGGGATTTCTGTTCCAGGTACAAATCCATAATCCACATCATTAAAGCGGAATTTTCCACAAGACGTTGTAAGGATTACCGTTTCGGGAGGTAAAGAAGTGGCTAGTTCACGGTAATACTCACCGCCTTTTCCTGGTGCATCGCAGCCTGCAATTACGAAAAACCGTTTAATTTTTCCTTCTTTTACAGCTGCAATCACTTCTGGTGCAAGACCAATAACTGTTTCATGATGGAAGCCTGTCAGCAATGTCTCATCAGAATCGATATTTGCCTTTGGCAGCCCAAGTGCTCGATTAATGAGCGGAGTAAAATCATCATTCTCGATTTTTCGAACATTTTCCAAGCCTGCCACTTCATAACTGAACATTCTGTCTGCATATGAACCTTTTATTGGCATGACACAGTTAGTAGTCGCTAAAATGGCTCCAGGAAACTTTTCGAATAATCGGCGCTGGTCATACCACGCTTTCCCAATATTGCCTTTTAAATGCGCATATTTTTTTAATTCCGGATATCCATGTGCAGGAAGCATCTCAGAATGTGTGTAAATATTAATCCCTTTTCCCTCTGTTTGCTTTAACAGTTCTTCGAGAGCGAATAAATTATGACCAGTCACAATGATGCATTTACCTTCAATTTTATTTTGTGAAACACGAATTGGCTGTGGAATGCCCAATCTTTTCGTGTGAGCTTCATCAAGTATTTCCATTACTTTTACAGCTGATCTTCCTACCTTCAGTGCCATATCAATATGTTCCTGAACATTAAAATTTGAGTTTGTTAGCGTTAAGTATAGTGCTTCATGAGTAGTTGCATCCACAAACGGATCTGTAACCCCAAGCTGATTAGCATGTGTACGATATGCAGCAATCCCCTTTAAGCCGAAAATAATCGTATCCTGTAAGCTTGCGATCGTTTCATCTTTTCCACAAACTCCTATTACCTTACATCCCCCGCTTGGCGTTTGTTCACATTGGTAGCAAAACATATTTGATCTCCCCTATTCTTTTTGAATGTAAATTAAGCATATCGTCAAATTTACATACTTAGTGTGACGCTAATCACGCTCAGTACATATGTCATTAATTGTTCAAAAACTTTAAATAAATGAATAAACAAGAACATTAACCTAGCATATGTCATAGGATATTGTGGCTAAATCATATGAGGGGGCTGAAAAAATGAGTAATCAAAACAAAAAGGGGAAAAATGAGCAAGTTGGAGATTTAATGAAGACGATGAATCTATTTTTTAACGAAAAGCCTGTAAGAGGTTTTCTACAAACAATGGATGAGTTTTTCAAGAATCCATTTCCTTTTCATTCGCCTTTTCACGTTGATGTCCGTGAAACATCGGAAGAACATATTATTACCGCAGAACTCCCTGGAATTAAACGGGAACAAATTCAACTGGATGTACTTGATAATTATGTCACTATATCTGTCCAATCAAATGAATTATACACTGAGGAGGACGATAACCAGAATATTATTAAGAAGCGACAATCTATGCAAAGAACAAGCAGAACTATCCCTCTCCCGCAGCCTATAATAGAAAGCAAGGTTAAAGCCACATACCAAAATGGACTTCTCAAGATTCGGATACCTAAACAAAAAGGAAAACAAATTAGTATCGTTGACATGGAATAAAAAAACAAGCAGTCTAGAAAACTGCTTGTTTATCTTTGTGAAGTATCGAGCCATTTATTAAAATAACCAGTTGGAACGCTAAAATAATTTTTGGTAAAGCGAATAAATTCTTGCGTATTTACTTCTTTATAGCGGAACTGATTATAGTAGCTTGAAAGGAATTCCATACTCACTTCTTTATCGTCTTTTCCCTTCCCCCTATACTTATCCTCCATCATTTTTAACATTTCAACTGCAGGCTGTCCATAAATAAAGCCTGTATTTTTTACTTTGTCTAATGGTACATTTGAGTACTGCCTTCCAATTGGAGGATCCGCATCTTCAATCAGCTTCATTCTGAATTTCGGAATGCTAAAAGCCTCATATTTCGTTTGATTCTTACCAGCATAGAAAAACATAGAGGTAGCAAATTCCGTTATTCCTTCATCCACCCATGCTTGATTGAATTGATCACTTGCCACTACTCCATAAAAATATTGATGGGCTATTTCGTGAACAATTGCGTTCCGGTAAAAGAAATGATCATCATAGTAAGGATTAATCGTTACAACCCCGGAATACTCCATAAACGGACCATTATCCAGAATAACATCCAATTGTTTGTGCGGATATTCTCCGATTTTCTCCTGATAAAAGCTTAATGCATCTTTTGCCAACAGCAAGGTTTCTTGAATATTTTTATTGTGGTCTGTTTTCGTAAACAAGCGAATTTTGACTCCGTCATTAGCCATCGTTTCATGTGTTTCCATATCCTTCATAATGGCAATGAAAAAGTCTCTCACTTTTTTTACTTTAAGCTCACCTTTACTTTCTTTAGCCAGTGCGTCGTTATCTGCAGAAGAAACAAGCTCGTATCCTTTTGGAATACTATACGTAACTTTGAAATTAGAGAAGTCTGTATGGAAAGTCTCCATTCCTACATCATAATCCGCTTTGTTCCATTTCCCATTTTGAAAGGTTGCCAGCATAGGATACCATTGAGCTAAATAATAGTTTTCTTTTTCCTTTGAAAATCGGTACCCTTCTTCAGGAACTGTAAATTCATAAACAATTTTTACTTTATGTTTCTTATTACCCTGCATTTTAGACGGCAAATTGATTTTTAACGTATCTTTTTCTAAACTGTACTGCGCCTTTTGTCCGTTAACGTTTATATCCTTAATTTCCACAGTTGAATATCCTTTAACTGATTGGAAGGAGTGACCTTTTTTAAATGCATTTGGGATTAGGTAGAAAACGAGCTCATCCCATTGGTCATTTGATTTATTTTTGATATTAATATTTGCCTCAGTACGGAAATCTCCCTTTTGATTCATTTCTAAATCAATATTATAAGAGGCTTCACTGTAATTTTTCACACCAATATCATTATCTTTTGTGGCCGTCACATATATTCCAGCCCCGATAAACAACACAAAAAGCACCAAAAAAGCCAGTTTTTCACCCGTGGGAAGAAAACGCTTACTTTTAATGTTATATTGTTTTCTCTTCGGCTTAATCCTCTGTGCTTGTCCTGTATTAATCCAAGGTGTTCTTGCGTAATTAGCCTGAAATCGGTTTTTCAGCCCGTTTGCCAATAAACTAAACGAAATGGTCGTAAATAAAAGAACGATTAAAGGGATTATAAGTATATGAGTGTTTCCATAAATATTCCCCCGTGCTTGTCCAACTAATCCAGATATTTCCTTCGAAACAGATAGGTAAATTAGGGGATCGAATCTAACCGTTGTCCCTCCAATAAAAATATTCATGAGAGAAAGCTGACCCATAATCGTAATGACATAAACAATTTCCATAATAAACATGACTAAAAGCGTTTCTTTCAATTGGGGAAAAATATGCTTCCAAATTAAGCGATTCCTGCCTGCCCCGAGAACATTTGCAGCTTCAATATATACAGATTTATACAGTTCAGCTGTTTTCTGTCTCACTGAAGATACGATACTTGGTATGCTGATAATCGATGCTATGATGATAAAATATCCTATAAGCGTGCTACTGTGTAAATAACTATTAAAGCTAATTGGACTCATAAAAAAATATAAAATTAGGAATAGTGGAATATAACTCCAAGCATTCTCAAAAGCCCCGATAAATCCCGGTGCTTTCTTCCAAGTGCCTACATATAAGCCAAGAACTGTTCCAAACAGCATTTTAATAATTGTAACAGTGATGCTGACGAATACTGTATATCGAATTCCATAAAGGATCATCGACATTAAATCATATCCCCATCTATCAGTCCCTAAAAGATAGCTTTCATTTTTAAAAGGAGCTAATGGCGGCGCTAATATCTTACCATTTATATATTGAGTTTCCAGCATTTCTGTTAGGTAATGTGGGGCCATCATTGGACCAAAAATACAAAGGAAAAGTACAACCCCTACAAAAAAGGTTCCTATATATAAAGAATAATTGAAGTTTAATAGTTTATTCATGTATAAATCCTCGTTTAAAAAGATAAAGTCCCAGTCTAATAGATACATAAACAATTCCTGAAATAATTAGCATCGAAAACAGCCCAATGGCAATTGGCTGAATTTCATTGCTTTGGAAAATAAATTTAGTAATTCCAGAAACATTCATAATATATTCGATAATAAAAAGGTTTCCAATTGCCAAGGAAATGACCTTGATTAACTCAGCCTTAATAAAAGGCTCGATATTTTTATAAATATGCTGGAAATTAATATAGTTTAACCTTAACCCCTTCGCTACTGCCGTTTTAATATAGTCTTCGCTGCTCGTTTGCACATATTTAACTGTCACGAGTTTAAACATGTACAACGTAGGTGCAATACCAACTAGTATTGTAGGAAACCATAGATTTAGTGCCCCTGCATCTGGACGTAAGGATATAATTCGTACTCCTGTCATTTTATAAATTTTAACAGCAGCAATTAAAGACATAATAATTAATATAAAATCAGGTATGGCTGCAAAGATGTTTAACACAAGATTAAAAAATTTTGTCAATCGAAAGCGGCTAACAAAGATACCAAAAATAAGACTAATGATAATGGAAACATTCACCCCGATCACCATTATCTTCAAGCTGTTAAAAAAGTTACCTTCTATGTCCCCTGCAATCTCTCTGCGCTGTGTTCCTAACTTATAGGTTCCTAGACTGCCTTTACTAATTTCACTAATAAAATCTCCATAAATCTTAGGTAATCTTTCGAGCTTCCATTCTAACCTGTGTTCAAGCGGGTTCACTTGGATTATCATTGGAATGGCAGCTAGCGCAAGTATTAAGAGGAAAATAATAACTATTTGCTGTAAAGATCTTAACATATGCATCCTCCATTTATTTTCATTTCTCTATTTTTTCACTTTTTTCTATTTACTGTCAATAACTTTTTTGGACAAGAAAAAGGTATTCGCTCAGAAAAAATGGCGAATACCTTATTTTGCAATCGGCTCTGTTAAAAGTTGTTGTTGATTTCCGCTGCAGGAGCTCGCTTTCCGCGGGCGGTCCAGGAGCCTCCTCGTCGCTATCGCTCCTGTGGGGTCTCCTTTAGACACGCTTTTCCCGCAGGAGTCTCGCACCTTCCGTTCCAATCAACAAGTCTTAAATATTAACAGCATGCATTAACACAGCTTTGCAATTAAATTATTATACCTTTATAATCCCGCCTAACCCTTTTACAAGCGTAGATACTTGATTAACAGCATTCATCATTTGCCCTGCCGTATTCATCATTTTATTGAAATCGATTGAGCCGTCTTGTGATTTAAATGAATTTAATATGGATTGAACATTTGACGTCTGTTTCGGAATAAATGACTGCTTAGGATATGGGTTCATCATTGAATTTGAATAATATGGATGTTGAGAGTTTGAGAGTTGCTGGCCTGTTTCCGGATCTAATGGGTTTTGAAAAATGCTTTGTGAATAATTGTTTTTCCCCTGCATACCCTGCTGCTGTATCGGGTAACCGCCCATTGGATATTGGTTTGGCACATACCCTTGTATTGGTTGATTTGGATAAGCATTGGGGTACATATTCTCACTTCCAAATGAAAATGGCTGGTAATAAGGACTATTGAAGGATCCCATATTCCCTGAAGGAGTTGGATAATAAGGATGCTGCATCTGCCTCCAATTGTTTTGGTTCATTCCGAATTCCATTTGGGTTAGGTAAGGCGGGTAATATTGACTTCTATGAAGATTGGCTCTATTTCCTTTTCGGCCAAACATGGGGAACATCCTCCTCTTTCTGTTGACAATATAACAAGGAAATCATTACTACATATTTTATGATCGTTCAGCCCATATTGTGAGTAAGTTGGAAACGTTTACAAATTGTCTAAGAATGAAGAAACATGTCGGAAGTCTAAAAATTTTAAAAATATAGAACAGCAAAGTTTTTATGATAGGATATTTAAAAAGAAATGAAAATATGTGCAGTAAGTTTTCGTTTTTTGCTTGTGAGAATCAGCAAAAACGAAAGAATTAATAGGGAGGGAAATTTGCATGAATGTTCACGAACTTACAATGAAATTTCTTCAAATGCGGAATTATAGTCCTGAAAATGTAAACGAATTACTTGATTTTACGAAGAAGGCTTATATTCATAACGATATTTGTATTACCGATTATCGTAAGCTTGTTCGTGAACTAGAAGCTCAAGGAGCAGAGGTTCCAGATTTCCTTAAAAGCACATAGACTAAAGATTTTATAAAAAATGCTGTACAAGTTATTGGATACATTTTTAATAAGCAGCCCTCTCGTCTCTCATTGTAAGCTGGGAGGGCTCATTTTTTCTTTTAATGCCTCAAGAAGTTGATTTAGCACGTATATAGAGGATGTAATAAGATTAATAAACCTAGTCTTGCTTGTTTCAGGAAAAAAAGCCTGAACAGATATTGTTCCTATATGCTCATGTGTAGATTCAATCTGTTGAATATACAAGTTTTTTGGTCGATTAATTGCAATCCAATCTGCTGCTTTACTCTTCCACACATCATTTATTTGTTTCACTTCATCTGCAAATGGTTTAACCTCTGCATAAAAGTCACCAGATTTTCCAGATTCTCTTGCCATTGCATATCGTTCAGACATCGCAGAAATATAATTTAATAATGTATTCGTCAATGAGATAAGCTCATTTTGATCAATCATTCGCTCTTCAGCTCCATGTTGCTATATGTTAGCAAAAATAAAAGTAGCTAATGTATCCAGCTACTAATCATCGACCTTATTTTAGTGTAATTTATATCCGAGTTCAAGCTTAATGCCTGGTGAACGCTGAAAGGTTTCCTTATCCGCTGGTTTATTTCCGTTTACCTGACGCATAGTCTCCCTCTCGAGCAGATCCAACTTACTATCACACACTGATAATTGATCTGTATATTGATCTTGCCAATGATTACGAATACTAGAAAAGTTAGAATCAAGAACATTTTCTAATTCCTCAAGCTGCTGATAAATTTCCGATAGCATATTGACTAATTCCTCTTTTGCGTTCGTATTCTTTTTCATTTATTTGCCCTCCTTATTTATCGTAAAATACATAAGATTTTATTTCTGTGCTGTACTCTATTCGCCCTCTATTTATCCATTCCTTCACGGTTGACAAAACTAGAAGAGATTCGTCAAAGTAAGTAGATTTTTTTAATGAGCTGGTTTGCCTTTCGACATTTTCCATCGTATGGAATACTTTTTACTGAACACACTAAATAACGGAGGTGCCTATTATGAATAAAAATGAAAAACATTCAAAGAACGGGTCAAAAAAGCAGGAAGAAACAAAAACTGGATACGGCAATAAAAAACTAGAAGGTCCAGATCGTCCTTCAACTTAATAAATGAGTTTTGGAAATAAAAAAAGGAAATCATCCAATTTTTGGAGGTTTCCTTTTTTAGTCCTTCACTATATTTATTAATGTTATCACCTGTTGGATATGCGCCTGCTTATCCAAATACCATTCTGTAATATCAAAAGGGTTAATATGTTTTACCTCCTCTCTTAGCCATTTTCTTTTCAAACGTTTTTTCTTTGACCAATCTTCTTGATAATGTCTACGATGTTTAATTATTGGGTATGTACAGCGTAGGAATGGTGTCGTCCTTCGTGGCCTTTTTTTAAAATAATATTCATAATCATATCTAGAACCCGTATGAACAGTTTTCTTTGCGAAATGATAAAAGGAAGGATACAGCTCTTGATCAAATAAGATATCTGCAAGGCGTTTGCCAAGATCAATCCTTTTCGTTATCGATTTAAAGCCGTTTACACTGGCTCCATAAAGCACTCCTTCACATGTAGGAAACAAAACAGAGCTGTAATGAAACCAATCTTGAAGGATGAAATGTGGTGTTTGAAAGACTTTCTTTTTGTAAACAGGGTGGTGTATGACCGGATTCTCAATCATGTTTTGTTCATTTATGATTAGTGAAATCATCAGCCTTTTTATTTGTCTATGTTCCCAAAAGACATTCCATTCCTTTTCCATAAACGAAGAAACATGGAAATATCTTAATAAATGAAACATTGGACGATTCTTTTTCGTCGAATATTGATAGAGCAAAAGCTGTGGATAAGCATCTTGAAAAATGAGCCAATTGGCACGCTCATATGTTAAAAATAGTTTCTTCCGTAGTTTTTTGTTTATTATTTGCGGAAACCATTTTCCTTCCAGGTCGCACATATTCCAGCCTGCATTTCGTGATACCATGCTTGCAAGAAATGACCAAATAATTTCTGGGTGCCGTCTATAATAATGGAAGTAGGCGTTAGTTCTAGAAATATTATCAGCATTATATTTAGTTGTTAATTGTTTGATTTTTTGAATTAATTCCAGCTCTTCTATATTTAGGTGGTTTAAAGATTCTTTTTTCATAAAAAACATTTGTATTCTGCCTCCAAAAAAAGCATATGGCTTAACATTTGCAAATCGGTGCTTTTTATTCAACCAAACATTACGAAGATTTGTTATGATAAGTAATAGCTTGTGAGGTGACACTTATGAAATTCCATTACCCCAACGGCAAGAAATATGTACCAGTACAAAGGGAAATGAGCAAAATTAATAATGAGAAGAAATGGTCTTACAGCAATCGTGGTATGACTTTGGAGGAAGATATAAACGAGACAAATGAATTTTATTTAGCAAATGGAATTGCATCCATTCATAAAAAGCCGACTCCAGTGCAAATTGTCCAGGTGGATTATCCGAAAAGGAGTGCTGCCGTCATTAAGGAGGCCTATTTTAAACAGGCTTCGACTACTGACTATAACGGCGTTTATAAAGGGAAATATATCGATTTTGAAGCTAAGGAAACACAGAATCTTACTTCATTTCCATTAAAAAATTTTCACGAACACCAAATAAATCATATGGAAACGATTCTTAAGCAGAAAGGGATTTGTTTTGTCCTATTAAGATTTTCAGCTACAGAAGAGGTTTATTTGCTTGAGGCTCAGCATTTGCTTATGTTTTGGCAGCGAATGAAAGATGGCGGAAGAAAATCGATTACGAAGGAAGAAATAGAAATGAATGGCTACCACATTCCTTTAGGATTTAACCCGAGAATTGACTATATTAAAAAAATCGATTATCTTTATAACCTTGGATGACTAGTTTAAGAAAAAATTATTAATGGAACATCGTTTACCTACCGTCATCCTTTAAGAAACACTGATTTCAGCATGACGAACATAAAAATTTACCTTCTATTCATCAGAAAGGATGAACATATATGGCAGAGAAATATCAATCAAGAGAGGAGCGCCGAAAGCAGCAAGCTTCAAAGCCTAGCAAAAAAAGTAAGAAATCACCAAAGAGCATGTTTAAACGAATTT
The DNA here is from genome assembly GCF_019749375.1 of Bacillus sp. S/N-304-OC-R1. Taxonomy (GTDB): domain Bacteria; phylum Bacillota; class Bacilli; order Bacillales; family Cytobacillaceae; genus Cytobacillus. The sequence continues at coordinate 253,959 of NZ_JACWFE010000013.1, read as the reverse complement.
TTCTAACTTTGATTGCACTTGGCATTGTCGGCATTCTCGTTGGAGCTGGTACCTTCGCTATGATGGTAAAGGACGCACCTCCACTTGATGAAAAACAGCTAAGGGATCCTATCCCTTCGAAAATATTAGATAAAGATAACAACCTTATTACAGAGATTGGGTCCGAGCGGAGAGAATATGTAAATTATGAGGACATCCCAAAATTAGTTGAAGATGCATTCCTTGCAACAGAGGATGTTCGTTTCTACCAGCACCATGGTATGGATTTTAAGCGTTTGGCTGGTGCTGTAGTGGCAAACTTTACACATGGCTTCGGTTCAGAAGGAGCAAGTACCATTACCCAACAGGTTGTAAAAAACTCATTTCTTAATAAAGATAAAACATTGAGCCGGAAAGCTCAGGAGGCATGGCTTGCTTTTCAGCTCGAACGAAAATATACGAAACAAGAAATCTTCGAAATGTATGTGAACAAGATTTGGATGTCAGAACGCAGTCACGGGGTGTTAACAGCGTCTCATGTTTATTTTGGCAAAGATCTTGATCAGCTGACACTTCCAGAAGCAGCAATGCTTGCCGGAATGCCACAAAGCCCAGAAAATTACAATCCATTTAAACATCCGGATCGGGCTGAAAAAAGACGCAATATCGTATTATCCTTAATGCATCAGCATGGATTTATATCAAAAGAGGAAATGGAAAAAGCACAAAGTGTGCCTGTAGAATCAAGTCTTGTAAAAGAAGAAGATCGTGTACAAAATGATGCTCCATATGATTCATTTGTTGATATTGTTATTGATGAGATTTCTAAAAAGTATCCAGATTTTGACATTTCATCTGATGGATTAACCATTTATACTACATTAGATCGAAACGCACAAGATTATGTGGAGAAAATGTTGAATACAGATGAAGTAATTCAATTCCCGGATGAAGAATTCCAAGCTGGGATTACATTACTTGATACTAAGACTGGTGAAATTCGCGCTATTGGCGGCGGCAGAAATCTTAAAGTAAAACGGGGCTTTAATTTTGCCCAAGATACAAGAAGACAGGCTGGCTCAACTTTTAAGCCAATTATGGACTATGGTCCTGCTATTGAGAATTTAAAATGGGGTACCTATTATACTCTTGATGATAAGCCATACACTTATTCAAATGGAGCTAAAATTAATAACTGGGACCGCAAGCATATGGGACCTATGTCCATGCGTGAAGCATTAGCCCGGTCAAGAAATATTCCTGCCTTACAAGCATTACAAGCTGTAGGACCTGAAAAAGCTAAAGAATTTGCGAACAGCTTAGGTTTCAATATGAATGATGTATTAGAATCCTATTCAATTGGTGCTTATGAGGTTTCGCCACTTCAAATGGCTGGGGCTTATAGTGCTTTTGGAAATAATGGCATCTATACTGAACCTCACTCCATAACAGCAATTGAAATGCGTGATGGTTCCAAAATTGATGTTACTCCTGACTCTAAGCCAGTAATGAAGGATTATACAGCATTTATGATTACAGACATGCTAAAAAGTGTCGTTAAAGATTCTTATGGAACTGGAAAGTTAGCTAATGTTCCAAGCCTTCATGTTGTTGGTAAGACAGGGACAACTAACTATACTCCTAAGGAAATCCAAGACTGGCAAATCCAGAATGGCGGGATTCCTGATGCTTGGTTTACTGGTTATACAACAAACTATACAGCTTCTGTTTGGACTGGATACAAGGATAGGCGAAACTCAATTGCTCCTAAAGATCAAAAATTAGCTCAGCTGCTTTTCAAAAATCTAATGGAGCATGTTTCGCAAGGAAAGGACACACCTGATTTCACGGTACCAAGCAGTGTTGAAAAAGTTGCTATTGAAAAGGGATCTATTCCAGCAAAACGAGCAGGAGAATTTACACCTAAAGACCAAATTATTTATGAATATGCGATAAAAGGAAATGCTCCGACAGAAGTGTCCGAGAAGTTTGATAAACTTGCAGCACCTTCCAATCTAAATGCGGCATATGATGCAGCTGCTAATCAAATTCTTTTAACGTGGGATTATCCAGAAGACACAAAAGATGTTAAATTTGAAGTATCTGCTTCGTTAGATGATGGTTCTAGTCAGATTCTTCAATCCACATCTGATAAAGGTTTAAAACTAGCTGATCCTGTACCAGGAGGCATCTACCATTTTACAGTTACTGCTATTAGAGACGATCAGAAGAGTGACCCTGTTGTTGTAAAAGTCGAGATTCCATTACCCCAATCCAATGATGAAAATTGGAATGATAATGGTCAGGGAAATGAAGATGGGAATTCAAATTGGAATAATCCTGGCCAAGGCAATGGCAATGGTCAAGGGAATGGACAAGGAAACGGACAAGGCAATGGCAATGGCAACGGCCAAGGTCAAGGTGATGGTCAAGGAAATGGTGACGGTGAAAGTGGCGATGGTGACCATACAGATACCAACCCAGTTGTACCCCCTGTAGTCACACCACCTAATACAGGCGGACAATAACGAATACAAAAAAAGCGTCTTAAGCTTCAATGCTTAGACGCTTTTTTTAATACAAGTGCCTTTTCGTAATGTTTATTCATCTCGGTCATTAGTTCAGCTAATACAATAAAAGAATGAAATAAAGAAGGTCTGTGAATGATAAAATCTAGACGATCTGTTATATTAACAGGCTTAATGGCCAATTGATTTATTTCTGACCCATTTTTGAGAATGACAGGCAGACCATTTGCCCAATAGATGAATTCAAGAAATAGACTTATTCCCTTTTTCATAAGTGGTACTGCCTGAGTAACTTCCCTTTTAGCAAAGAGTAAATCTAACTTCGCTTTTACATTTTGCCATTCTTTGATTAGAGCAGGAATGCTTTGTTCTTGAATATCCCATGGTTTTAATGCTTGTATACCCGAATAAAATGCTGCCTCATAAAGAAATGGGGTGGACGTATTTAATTCCTTCAAAGCTTCCGTATCTGTCATCATTTTTTCATTGTCAGAAAAGAAAAATGCATGATGGAGTTGCTGAGGAATAATGAGTTCCATATTATTCTTCATTCCCTCTTTTCCCCTTCATTCTTTTTTTTCCTTCTCTGCATAGTTCAAGCAATGGGCAATTTTCACACTGAGGATTTTGTGCTTTACAATGGTATCTTCCAAAGAAAATTAATCGATGATGAGTAACAGACCACTCATCCATTGGAACCTTCCTCATTAGCGTTTTTTCAACCTCGAGTACTGAATCTTTCCAGCGGCATATTCCTAATCTTTTACTTACACGCTCTACATGGGTATCAACAGCTATCGCAGGTACGCCATATGCTACTGAGACGACCACATTTGCTGTTTTTCTACCAACACCGGGAAGCTTCGTCAATTCATCTCGGTCTTGGGGAACCATTCCATTATATTCATCTAAAAGGATACGACATAGTTTTTGAATATTATTCGCTTTATTTCTGTATAATCCAATAGACCTAATATCCCCTTGGAGCTCCTCTAAAGGAACATTAAGATAGTCTTCAGGTGTTTTATACTTTTGAAATAAGTTTTTAGTTACCTTGTTTACCAGTACATCTGTGCATTGAGCAGATAAAGCTACTGCAATAACTAATTCAAATGGATTAGAATGATTTAGTTCGCAATGCGCATCTGGAAACATTTCTCCTATTTTATCAAGGCAGTATCTAATTTGACTATTATTCAACAACTTCACTCACCACTTAAAATATATTTACAATTATTGCTCTAACCAGTTATAAAAAGGAATAGATTTCCCCTTTTGTTCGTTGCGATCATTTATAGCAGCTCTTTGTGGCTGCTGGTTTTGTCTGAATTTCTTCCCGTAGCTTTTCGCCTGTTCAATCGTTTTAATTCCGTTCTTCTTCCACTCGAAAAGGATTCGGTCAATATATCTAAAATTTAATTTGCCAGACATAACAGATTCCCTCAATGCAGCTTTAATAATATGAGGATCGTGGTGATCATCATCCATCCATAATGCCAATGTTTCACATTCAAAAGGAGACAATGGCCGGCCGAATTCTTGCTCAAAGCAAGTGTATAAATCGGTTTCTGTTTGCTGCGTAACCATTGATGCTTCATATTTTTCTTTCATTAAAAATAATTCGATAAGCTTTTCCCATAATGGATCCATATTATATAGTTCATGGCGAATTCCTTCTGTGGAATACGTTTCTTTAATCTCAATCAAACCTTTTTGAATTAATTTTCTTAAAATTGCGGTACACTCTGATACGGATATAGTCATTCCGGAAGAGATTTCAACTGGAGTAGGAAATGAATTTCCTTTTTCGATAAAGGAAATAACATGCAAAAGCAGCACTAGCTCCTGCTCATTCAAATTCATCTCTTTATAATGAGTTAATAAAACTCCAGGGATCGTAATATTTCCTTCCTGGAGCCACTTTAACATACTTGTTTTCGACATTCCTCACACCTCCATTTCAGTATATCATGAACATTCTCTTTGTAGTAAGGAGAATAACAGGTAACATTTCCTTCATATTTGTCTTGACTTTAAATAAGGCTGTATTCGCAAAGTTTGTTGTTTTTGGTAATGAATACTGAACCGTTCCTTTCCGCTACGGGCACTTGCTTTCCGTGGGGAGGAAGTCGAGCCTCCTCGACGTTCCGTCTGTGGGGTCTCGCCTTTTCCTCTATCACCCACAGGAGTCAAGCGCCCTTCGCTCCAATCCACTCTGCATCTCCAATGTTAAAAGCAACAATCCTTTAGAAAACAGCTTTAAATAAAAATAACTAGCTATCTTTGCTGAATAATATAAAGCTTAGATAAAGGTAAATAGAAAAAGGAATCGCTTTATTGGCGATTCCTCCATGGAATTATTTTCATTATGGATAAAGTCTGTTTAATAAACGTGGGAATGGGATTGTTTCACGAACATGTTCTACTCCGCTAATCCAAGCTACTGTTCTTTCAAGACCTAATCCGAATCCTGAGTGAGGAACAGAGCCATATTTGCGAAGCTCTAAATACCAGCCGTATGCATCCATGTCTAAGTTATGCTCTTCTAAGCGCTGTTTTAATAAATCGTAATCATGAATACGTTCAGAACCACCAATGATTTCGCCGTAGCCCTCTGGAGCAATCAAATCTGCACAAAGAACAACATCTGAACGGTTCGGATCAGGCTGCATGTAGAAAGGCTTTAACGATGTTGGATAATGAGTAATGAAAACTGGTTTATCATAGCTTTCAGCGATAGCTGTCTCATGTGGAGCACCGAAATCATCTCCCCATTGTACATCTGTGAATCCTTTTTCATGCAAGAACTTAATAGCTTCATCATACGTAATACGCGGGAAAGGAGCCTTAATTTGTTCTAGCTTAGAAGTATCACGGCCCAACGTATTCAGTTCCAATTTGCAATTTTTTAATACTGACTGAACGATGTGCGAAACAAAGTTTTCTTGAAGCTGTAAGCTGTCTTCATGTTCAAAGAAAGCCATCTCAGGTTCAATCATCCAAAATTCAATTAAATGACGGCGTGTTTTTGATTTTTCCGCGCGGAAAGTAGGACCAAAAGAGAATACTTTTCCTAATGCCATTGCAGATGCTTCCATATATAATTGTCCACTTTGAGAAAGATAAGCATCTTCATCAAAATATTTCGTATGGAATAATTCTGATGTTCCTTCAGGAGCACTGCCTGTTAGGATTGGCGGATCAATTTTCACAAAGCCTTGCTCATTATAAAATTCATAAGTAGCACGAATAATCTCATTACGGATTTTCATTACAGCATGCTGACGGCGAGAACGCAGCCATAGATGACGGTTATCCATTAAGAACTCTGTACCATGTTCTTTTGGAGTAATTGGATAATCTGTTGCAGCATGAATAACTTCGATTCCTGTAACCTGTAATTCAAAGCCGAATGGAGAACGTTCATCCTTTTGGACTTTCCCAATTATGTAAAGAGAAGATTCTTGAGTAACAGATTTTGCTGTTTGAAATACTTCCTCCGGCACATCACTCTTAACAACAACACCTTGAATAAAGCCTGTACCATCACGAAGCTGAAGAAACGCAATTTTTCCGCTTGAGCGTTTATTTGCTACCCAAGCACCGATTTTTACTTCTTGATCAACATATTTGTAAACTTCAGATATAGTTGTCTTTACCAATTAAATTCCCTCCAAAAACTTGCAAATCACTTATACATCTCACTTATTATACCTTTTTAGCTATAGGACAAGCAACAAAGAAAAGTTCCAAACCCTTTAAGTAAAACAAGCAGCTGAAATGTTCAGCTGCTTGTTTTACTTATTTCATTTTCTTTTCTACAAATTGATGGATCCGATCTACAGCTTTTTCTAAAAGGTCTAATGAAGTCGCATATGATAAACGAATATTATTTGGCGCACCGAAGCCTGACCCCGGAATAACAGCAACCATTGCTTCTTCAAGCAATGCTGTAGAAAATTCATCAACATTATTGAAACCTGTTAACTCTGCTGCCTTCTTAACATTTGGGAATAGATAGAATGCACCTTGAGGCTTAATACAAACAAAACCAGGAATAGCAATTAACTTTTCATAAATAATATTTAGACGCTGTTCAAAGGCATCTTTCATTTCATGCAGCATTTCCTGTGAGCCAGCATATGCAGCAATAGCTCCGTACTGTGCAGTTGTTGTCGGGTTAGACGTGCTATGGCTAGCCAGGTTTGTCATTGCCTTAATAATTTCAGTATTTCCAGCAGCATATCCAATTCTCCAGCCAGTCATTGAGTGAGATTTGGACACACCATTGATTACGATTGTCTGCTCCTTTAATTGAGGAGAAATTTGCGCAATTGACACATGCTTATTGTCTCCATATACTAATTTCTCATATATTTCATCTGATACAATTAGAATATTTGCCTTTAAGCAAACTTCCCCTAATGCCTTTAATTCATCTTCAGAATAGAGCATCCCAGTCGGATTGCTTGGTGAATTAATGATCACTGCTTTCGTTTTATCAGTGATTGCTTCTTTTAGTTGTTCCGGTGTAATTTTGTACTCATTTTCCTCTTTGCCTTCAATATATACAGGCACTCCATCAGCTAATTTTACTTGCTCTGGATAGCTGACCCAATATGGAGTTGGAATTATCACTTCATCGCCTTCATCAAGAATAGCTTGGAACAGCGTGTAAAGGACATGCTTTGCACCGCTTCCAACAATTATTTGACTTGGTTCGTAATCAATACCTTGGTCAATTTTAAACTTATTAACAATTTCTTTTTTCAAAGCGGGCAGTCCAGCTGATGGCGTATATTTCGTATGACCCGCATTCATGGATTGAACGGCTGCATCAATAATATGCTGTGGTGTATTGAAATCAGGCTCCCCTGCCCCTAAGCCAATCACGTCAAAGCCTTGTTCCTTTAATTCTTTTGCTTTTGCTGTTATTGCAAGTGTTGTTGATGGGGTTAATGCTTTAACTCTTTGCGCTAATTGAAAGTTCATTTACTCTTCCTCCACTCCATATATACCTATTGAGATTGGAATTCAATTATAAATTCTCAATCTTTTTAAGCCACTCACCTGATTTAAAATCTACATAATAATAATTTATTAAATCCCCGTCAGTTCGATAATAAATTTCCCATAATGGGATATTTTTTTCCATTCCGAGGCGAACAGAAATTATTTCTTTTGGATGTTTTTCTTCCTTAAGCTTATTTATTGCGTCTTCTTTAGAAACTCCATCTGAAACTTTTCGCACTATTATTTGTCCTTCTTTTTCAGGTATCCAAACATAGATATTTGTTCCAGATCGATTTTTTCCTTTCACAATATAATAAGTTTCCTGCCCATGGTAAACTTTAAAATCTTTTGCTTTCTCAAGCCTTGTCTCTTTCATTGCTCTTTCAATTGCTATGGTCTCTGCTGCTTTTAATGGCTTAACAGCGTTTTGATAAACAATAATCCCCGAAACTAAAATAACTGAAAATATCAATAAACATATAATAATTACTTTTTTCACATTTGTCACTCTACTTATGTACGATATATTGAAAAAATCGCTTTATTTTGATCTTCCCTATCAAGAGCCAATCCGAACATTAAGTCTTTTTCTTTTAATGTTCTGTTTAATGCATCAACAATTTTGTATAAATCTGGACTCATCTGAATCTTAACTGTTGATAAAACTTCAATTTTGCTTTCCATACTGGAATTCCTCCTCAGGCACAACAATATTTGTAACTAATACAGAAGAACATATAGGATAAACTATATGTACGTTACAATTTTAACCTTTAATTATCAGTATAACAGCTACAGTAAATAGCTTGAATAAAAAATTTCTTCTAATCCACAAACGTCACTTAGCTGCGCCTTACATGGACGCAGCTTTTTTTACATAGTGCGATTAATTAAATGAATCATCCCATTAATATCACTTTTTATTAATGGAATCTCTGGAATCGATTGTAAAAAAGCTTGACCATATTTTGTCGTTACCAATCTCCGGTCAAAAATAACAATATATCCCCGATCATTTTTCGTCCTAATTAATCTTCCAAATCCTTGTTTAAAGCGGATAATAGCTTCCGGTAGAGAGTAATCAGAAAATGGATTGCCTCCATCCCGTTTAATTTGATCACATTTCGCTTCAGTAAAAGGCTCATCAGGAGGTGAAAACGGAAGTCTAACTATAATTAAACAAGTTAAATCTTCCCCCGGTATGTCGATTCCTTCCCAAAAGCTGTTTGTTCCTAACAATATCGCTTTATCAAATTTTTGAAAATTACGTGTTAGCCTTGATCTGCTTCCACTCGATACCCCTTGTGCAATAATAGCATAATCATCTAAAAACCCAGATTCTTTAATGAGTTCATATGTTTTTTTGAGCATCTCATGAGAGGTAAACAAAATCAGCATCCTTCCCTTAGTTGCCTCAGCTATCGATATGATGTGTTCACTAATAGCTGTAACATACTCTTCAAGAGAAACTTGGTTCACTTCCGGTAAATCATCAGGAATAATTAGTTTCACTTGCTCATCATAATTAAAAGGGGATTGTATTCGGTCCAATGTACAATCAGAGAGCTCGAGTCCTAATTCATTCAGCATATAGCTGAAGGATTTTTTTACCGACAAAGTAGCAGAAGTAATAACCACTGATTCTTTTTTATTGAAAAATTCCCCTCTTAAAAATTGCCCTGAATGAACAGGCTGTGAGTAGACGGTTGTTGCATTTTGCATAGATCTTACATCCATATCAACCCAAGTGACATTATCTTCTTCAGGCATCAAGAATATATTTCTAATTGCAGCTGTAATCTTCTTTAATTCTTCATTTACGGAAACAAGCTCTTCCAAAAAGGATTTTTCCCTGGCTGTTAATTGATCCTTAAAAGAACTGATAAAATCAAATCGCTTTTCTAAAGCTCCTGACAAATCTTTTAAAAGAAATAAAAACCTCTCGGCACTTGTTTTCATCGCCCGATATTCCTCACTAGTGTCAATATGGGAAAAACGGCTGCTGATTCGATTAAAACCTTTTTTATTTTTTGATTTCTTTTTGGCAAACAAACCAATAATTTTAAACAAATCGTCCATTTCGAAAACAAGTTCTCCAACCATTCTATTCATTTCAAATGAATGGATAAGCCGGTCGTCCTTCTTCTCTGCACCGTCTATGATTTGCTCGAGTTTATACAACAATTGTTTTTGCTCCATCGCACCAATTCTGCCTAGTAAATAACGAGTAGTTAAGTAATCAAAGGAAAATCCGAAATGCTGCCCGGAAACCTTCACAAGTTGATGTCCCTCATCAATAACAACTTGACTATAATTTGGCAAAATTTTGTTACTTGACACTAAATCTGTTAACAGTAACGAATGATTGGTGATGATGAGATTTGCGTTCATTGCAGCCTTTCTTGCACGCATATAATAATCTCTTGAAAGCCAAGTTTTATTTTGGAGAAATGTCGCTTCATCGTTTTTTATTTTATTCCAAAATAGCAATCCCCCACTGGACAAATTAATTTCATCGATATCACCAGTGGCTGTTTCTGTCAGCCACACAAGAATCTGCATTTTAGTCAGGATTGTATCGTAATTATCATCAATGTCCTTTAAGGTTTGCTCAAATTTCGCCAAACTAACATAATGACTTCTTCCCTTGAGCAAAACTGCCTTTATTGGGAAAGGAAGCATCTTCTTTAATTTAGGGATATCATTAGAGAGAAGCTGCTCCTGCAGCTGTGTTGTATATGTACTAATGATAACCGTCTGCCCAGTTTGTGAACCATAAATTGCCGCCGGGAGTAAATAGGCTAAAGATTTTCCGACACCTGTCCCTGCCTCAATTAAGGCATGCTTCTTTTGTTTAAAAGCTCTATAAACTGAGTCCATCATGGAAAATTGACCTAAACGAATTTCATAATTGGGAAATGCTTTTTTAAAAAGCTCAGCTTTAGCTGTTTGTTCGTCTGGATAATTTACTTCTTCGATAAATTCCGTGTTACTTTGTTCTGATGCTCTTTTAAGGGCTATACCTCTATGAACTTCTATATTCTCCTGTATTTCTTCAACAGTTGATTCTTTCTTTGTAATAATGGCATCCATTAAAATATCCAAATCACTTTTTAATCCGCCAGCAAGTTTATGAATTTGCTTAATAGTACAAAGAGGCAGGTTTTCAAGCCGTTCTAAAAGAAGCAATAAAAGCTCAGCCGTAACGTAAGCATCACTGTCAGCCTGGTGTGGACGTTCATGATGGATTCCTGCCTTAAGAGCTAACTCCGATAATTGATAGCTATCTGCAGTCGGCATAAGGACTCTAGCAAGCTCAACTGTATCCAAAACGGGGCCATAAAACCCATTATACCCAGCCTCAATTAATTCCTCCTGCAAAAATGAAAGATCAAACAGAACATTATGCGCAACAAAATAAGCGTTCTCTAAAAGCATAAGAACTTTTGGAGCAATTTCAGAAAAATCAGGGGCATCCTTAACAATCTCATCGTCCAGCCCTGTCAGCTCTTCAATAAAAGGAGGAATTGGCTGTCCTGGATTCACAAATGAGGAATATTCTTCAGTAATCTTTCCGTTTTCTATGACAACAGCAGCAAATTGAATTATTTTATCGCCCTTTTTCGGGGCATTCCCTGTTGTTTCCAAATCTATCACAACGTATTTATTACACATTACTTTATACACCTCTAACATTCAGTCAATCAAACGGTATCATAAAAACGGAAAAAGAAAAAGAAATAATGCCCTGTCATTATGTATTTTGAGCCATTTTCACCATTATTAACGCCATATTCGGAAATGAACCCTGATATTTCCAAACATCTATTATCTAGGGCAAAAAGACTGACTCGGTTTGTCACCGGTCAGCCTTCATAAAATTATTTATATTTTTCTAAATTACAGTTCTTTCTGGCTCTCTATTTATCATTTCCTTAATTCGATTATTTTCATCCATGATAGCCACTTTTGGCTGATGCATTGAAACCTTTTCCTCAGCAACTAAAGCATATGAAATGATAATAACAATATCTCCTTCTTGCACAAGCCGGGCAGCAGCTCCATTTACACAGATCACACCGCTGCCTCTTTCACCAGGTATGATATATGTTTCAAATCTTGCTCCATTATTATTATTAACAATCTGTACCTTTTCATTAGGAAGCATGCCAACTGCATCAATAATATCACTATCAATTGTAATGCTGCCAACATAGTTCAGATTTGCTTCTGTCACAACAGCTCTATGAATTTTGCCATTCATCATGGTGCGAAACATGATGTATCCCCCTTAAGTATTAAGAATAAGATTATCTATCAGACGTACTCTTGTAAATTTCACTGCCAAGGCAATGATTATTTTTCCTTCAATACGGTCAATCTCTTTCAGATTTGGATATGAATATATTTCTATATAATCAACTGTTCCACTCGTATTTTCAGAAATTATGTTACGTATAATATCTGTTATAATTACTGGGCTTCTTTCACCCTCATCGATCATTTTTCTAGCTTCTTGTAGACTTTTGTACAGCACTGGTGCTTGTTCTCGCTCTTCAGGGAGCAGATTGACATTACGCGAACTTTTAGCGAGTCCATCCTCTTCCCTTACAATATCAACCGGAACAATTTTTATTGGAAAATGAAAGTCATTTACTAGCCCTTCAACAATTGCTAGCTGCTGCGCATCTTTTTTCCCGAAATATGCGTTATTCGGCTGGACAATATTAAAAAGCTTCGTCAATACGGTTACAACTCCATCAAAATGGCCTGGACGAGATTGCCCGCATAATACATCTGTCCGATCCTTAGCGATTACAGTTACAGACAGTTGGGAAGGATACATTTCATCTACAGATGGAAAGAAAATATAATCGACCCCATGCTCCTCAGCTAATGCCCGGTCACGGTCAAAATCCCTTGGATAAGAGTCTAAATCTTCATTAGGACCGAACTGTAGTGGATTGACGAAAATGCTTAATACTACTGTTTCATTTTCTTTTCGTGCATGATCAATGAGTGTTAAATGACCTTCATGCAAAAATCCCATTGTTGGAACATAGCCAATCGATTTTCCTGAAAGCTTTTCATTAATCATTGTTTGCTGCATATCGTGAATAGTCGTAATTACCTTCATGCTTTCCCTCCGTACAAACTTAAAAGCTCTGTTTCTTTCATCGAGAAACTGTGCTTTTCTTCTGGGAATGTCCCTTGCTTCACTTCTTTTACATAATCACTTAAACCTTGCACCATAGCTTCATTTACATTTGCATACTTCTTAACAAATTTCGGTACTCGGTCAACACCATAGGATAATACATCATGATAAACAAGAACTTGTCCATCTGTACCAATACCTGCACCAATTCCGATCGTCGGGATTGAAATACTATCAGATACTTCCTTGGCGAGCTGTTTCGGCACACACTCCAATACAACTGCAAATGCACCAGCCAGCTCACATTTTTTAGCGTCATCAATTAGTTTACGGGCAGCATCTGCATTTTTCCCTTGAACTTTATAGCCGCCAAGCACACCAACTGATTGTGGTGTCAGTCCTAGATGTGCCATAACAGGGATACCAGCCTTTGTTAGCGCCTCTATACTATCAAGCACTTCATCAGCACCTTCTACTTTCAATGCGTGTGCTCCAGTTTCCTGAATAATTCTTGCGCCGTTGATTAACGTATCACGTACAGACAAGTGATAACTCATAAAAGGCATATCTACAACAATGAATGTATTTGCTGCACCTCTTTTAACTGCCTTGCCATGGTGAATCATGTCTTCAAGCGTAACGGGGATTGTTGAATCATACCCAAGAACGACCATTCCTAATGAATCACCTACTAAAATCATATCAACCCCTGATTTTTCAGCTTGCTTGGCAGCAGGAAAATCATATGCTGTTAAAACAGCAATCTTTTCACCGTTCTCTTTCATTTTCAAAAAATCAGTACTTTGCTTCATCCTAATTCCTCCTTTTTAATTAAGGAAGAGGGTGAAAACCAAAATAAAAATCCTCCTGAAAGCAGAAGGATTCTAGAATACGTCCATTTTATGTCTCATCCCTCTGTCCCGGTCCATTATGGATCTAGGCAGAATATCTTCAATTTTTAGGTGTTCTTTTAAAGTTGGCTAAAAAAATAAATCACCTAAACAAAAACGGTGCAGTTCAACATGAGGATACTGCCCAACTGTTAGTGATATACACTAAACAGTTTTAGTATAGCAAATCAGCACTTACTCTGACTACAAAAATTTTCATTTCAAATCAATGTCTGCAGAATAGATATGGTAGACTTTACCAGTCTCATCTTCAATCATGAGAACACCATCATCCGTAATTCCCATTGCCTTTCCATGAATACTTCCTGTAATTGTCCTTGCTGTTATTATTTTCCCTACGCTTACAGCATAGCTTTCCCACAGAAGTTTTATCGGGTAAAAGCCTTTTTCTAAATAGAGAATATATAAATTCTCTAACTTGCTTAATAATATTTTGACTAAATCCGCTCTTTGAAGCTTTTTACCGCATTCAATAGAAAGAGATGTAGCGATATTATGCAGTTCTTCAGCATAATCCACTAACTGCTGATTCACATTGATGCCTATGCCAATGATGATCGACGTAATACGGTCCGCATCCGCTTGAAGCTCTGTTAATATACCTGTCACTTTCTTCCCGTTAATCAAAATGTCATTTGGCCATTTTATTTGCGGAGAAATTTCAGTAAACTCTTCGATGGCTTGGACAACTGCAACTGCAGTAATTAATGTAAGCTGTGGAGCTTTTGGCGGCGGAAGATTGGGCCGTAAAATGATACTCATCCAAATTCCTGTATACTTCGGTGAATGCCATTTCCGATCCATTCTCCCCCTTCCGAGCAGCTGCTCTTCGGCAATAATGACTGTTCCTTCTGGAGCATCTTCATTTGCAAGACGATGGGCAATTTTCTGTGTAGAATCAACACTCTCTTCATAATGGATATGTCGGCCAAAACATTTTGTCGAAAGCCCAAGTCTAATCTCATCAGCCGTAATCCTTTCCGGAACTTTTGTTATTCTATAGCCTTTTTTTCTTACAGCTTCAAGCTCAAAGCCTTCTTTCCGCAGCTCTTCAATATGCTTCCATACTGCTGTTCTGGAGCAGCCTAACAAGTCAGCTAAATACTGGCCTGATAAATATTCTTCATTATTCATTGTAAAAGCATCGAGCAGTTTCTTTCTTAGCTCTGATTGCACTCTAACAGCCACTCCTTTAATGTTTCCTTGTGATTTATTATTTGTTTATCCAAGACAGCGATTTCAGCTTTTTTCAACATATCTTTGATCCATGGTCCGGGTGCCTTCTGAAACCATTCTTGCAGGTCTGTTCCTGTAACCTGAAGTTCACTGAGTTGTTTAATAGGTAATATCTCAAACACACGCTCTAAATCTTCAATACTTTTGTTAACAGCTTGATCATTCAATACATTATGTATTTTTTCGGTATATTTAACAATTTCGATTCCTGCATCAAAAATTGCTTTATTCGTCCAACTGCAGTTTTTCCTAAAATGAAGCCAGCGAAGGATTTGCACAATTATTTTTATTTTTTTACTCGGGAGCTTCCAGTTTTTTAAGAAATCCGATACCTTCTCAGTCTCTATATTAAATTGAAACAGCAGGAGCCCCCACATTTCTATAGGGGAAAGTTCGCTGCACTCATAATGTTCCATTCTATTTATTCTATCAAAATAAGGCTCCATGCCGGGCAAATATCTTATAAGCCCTGTGTCAGTAAGAGCAAGAAGCGCCTTTAAACGGTTCTTCCCCGCCAATAGCTTTTCAAATTCTGCCAGCTTTCTTTCTATTGATATTTTTTCAAGCAGCGGTGCAGACGCTTTTAATGCCTGATAGGTCGTATTTTCAATTTGAAAATCTAGCTGACTGAAAAAACGAACTGCTCGCATCATTCTTAGTGCATCTTCATGAAAACGATCCTCTGCCCTTCCAACCGTTACGATAGTCCGTTCGTCAATCGCTTTCCTGCCCTGAAATGGATCAATGAAACGCCAGTCCTTATCCATTGCAATGGCGTTCATTGTAAAATCCCGTCGTTTTAAATCTTCGGTTAATGATCGAATGAACTGAACCGCCGATGGTCTTCGAAAATCAACGTATTCAGCCTCTGTTCGAAATGTTGTCACTTCATATGGAATGCTATTAAATAAGACAACAATAGTCCCATGTTCTATCCCTACATCAATTGTTTTAGGAAAGATCCCTCTAATCTCATCTGGTGTGGCTGATGTAGCAATATCAACGTCTGATATTTCCTTATTCAGCAGCAAGTCTCTTACAGAACCCCCAACAAAATAAGCTTGAAAGCCAGCCTCTTCAATTTTTGATAAAAGGGGGAGCGCTTTTAGAAAAGGTTCCTTCAATATACCTCATCCTTTTAAAAGGTTGTAATAAATATTTTCATATTGAGTGACAATAAGCTCCGAGCGGAAGTTTTTATGTGCAGATTGGACTGCCTCTTTTGAAAAGTTATTATGTAGTTCTTCATTAGAAAGCAATTGTATTCCTTTTTCTGCAATGGCTGGAATATCTCCCAGTTCGCATAAAAAGCCATTCTTCCCACAAGAAATAACTTCAGGAATGCCGCCAACATTTGTACCTATACAAGGTACGCCGCAAGCCATTGCCTCAAGAGCAACTAACCCAAAGCTCTCCTTTTCCGAAAGTAACAGCATTAAATCACTAATGGAATATAACTCTTCTAAATTATCCTGTTTACCTAATAACAATACTTTTTCATTTAGGTTTAACATATTAACAAGATTGCAGACGACTGTCATTTCAGGTCCATCTCCGACTAGAAGCAGCTTTGCCGGTACTTTCTCCTCTATACGTGCAAAAGCTTTAACGACATCCTGAACTCTCTTTACTCCACGGAAATTTGAAACGTGTATGACTACTTTTTCATCTTTATGAATTCCATACTCTTCACGCAAGTATGCGGAGTCCGTTTTCTTGTATACTCGTTCGTCTATAAAATTATAAACAACTTCAATCTGTTTTTCTGGTTTAATAAGATCATACGTTTGTTCGGTTAATGAACTTGAAACGGCCGTAACGGCATCAGATTTTTCAATACCAAAACGAATCGCGCCTGTTAAGGAACGGTCATAGCCCAGAACAGTGATATCAGTACCATGCAAGGTTGTTACGATTTTAATATCCCTTTCACTCATTTGTTTAGCAAGAATAGCGCAAACTGCATGCGGAATTGCGTAATGAACGTGAAGTAGGTCTAGTTTTTCCCGCTTAATAACTTCCGCCATTTTACTGGCAAGAGCAATATCATATGGGGGATACTGAAAAACTGAATATTGATTAACCTCTACCTGATGGTAAAAAATATTTGGGTGCATTCTATTTAAACGGAATGGGAGACTTGAAGATATGAAGTGAATTTCATGTCCCTTTTCAGCAAGTTTTTTGCCAAGTTCTGTTGCAATAGCTCCTGATCCTCCAACAGTTGGATAACAAGTAATACCTATTTTTAATTTTGTCTTCATACGTGCTCACCAAACAAATCTGCATTCATTATAAGTGGTTTTTTCCGTTTGAATCCTTCTGCATACTCCACTTCAACTTCCTTGCCAAATAATCTTTCTCTTGCCTCGATCGTTTCAATATACCCGTTTACAAGTGGAGTACTAAAGGTTGATTCATTTTTCATAAATTGACTGCTATACGCCTGCAAACTTTCAATCTTTTTGTCCATATACTGTGATACATCTACTACAAAATCTGGTTCGTGAAAACCATTTATCATATAAAAATAGAGGCTCTTTACTCGATGAGGTTCCACATCTTCTTCAACAGAGAATTTTCTTATTCCTGCTGAAAAAACAGCCTCTTCTACTAGACGGGCACAATGTCCATGGTCTGGATGCCTATCTTGAAAATAAGGAGCAAACACAAGACTTGGCCGATATTTACGAATAATA
Organism: Bacillus sp. S/N-304-OC-R1; assembly: GCF_019749375.1. Classification (GTDB taxonomy): domain Bacteria; phylum Bacillota; class Bacilli; order Bacillales; family Cytobacillaceae; genus Cytobacillus. The sequence continues at coordinate 236,435 of NZ_JACWFE010000013.1, read as the reverse complement.
GCCACTATTTTTTTTATGTATTCTGGATTTGGATACAGTCCTCTATCTGGAAGACTTAGTGTTTCCCTTATGTTAACCCCAAGTATTTCTGCTGCTTTTTTCGCTTCGATTTTTCGTGTTTCGACCGTTCCATTTGAGGAAAGCTCCGCATTTGTCAGATCACAAATTCCAATTTTCTTACCCATATGTACAAATTTTGCAATTGAAGCACCCATGCCAATTTCCACATCATCAGCATGTGCTCCAAATGCAAGTATATCTAGCTTTATTTCAGTCATTCTGGCCACCGCTTTTTCCATAGACAATATTTCTCCAAGATAAATCTCCTCGCTTAAGCCCTTTAATTAAGATTTCAGCTGTTCCCATATTTGTAGCTAACGGGACAGCGTATACATCGCATAAACGCATTAGCGCACTAACATCAGGTTCATGAGGCTGTGCTGTTAATGGATCCCTAAAAAAAATGACAATATCCATTTTATTATTCGCTACTAAAGCACCAATTTCCTGATCTCCACCAAACGGTCCGGATTGGAACCTATGAATATTTAAACCAGTTTCATTGATAATTCTAGTGCCAGTTGTTCCTGTAGCATAAAGGGTGTGCTCGGCTAAAATATCCTTATATGCAGTGGCAAAGCCAACTAGAGCATCCTTCTTTTTATCATGTGCAATTAAAGCTATGTTCATTTTATTGCCTCATTTCTATTCCAAAATGTTTTCAATTCCATAAACGAGAGTATCAATCTTCATAATTGCATCGACAGCAAGCTTCACACCTGACATGAAGGAGGCACGATTATAGGAATCATGACGGATTGTTAACGTTTGGCCTTCTGAACCAAACATAACTTGTTGGTGTGCAATCAGACCTGGCAATCTGACTGAGTGAATATGCATGCCATCAAACTCAGCTCCTCTTGCTCCTTGAATTGTTTCTTTCTCTTCTGGATGACCTTGCTTTTTGGCTTGTCGAACATCAGCAATCATTTCAGCTGTTTTTACAGCAGTCCCAGATGGAGCATCTAGTTTTTGGTCATGATGCAATTCGATAATTTCAACATCACTAAAATACTTTCCAGCCATTTGGGCAAATTTCATCATTAATATTGCCCCTATTGCAAAATTAGGTGCAATTATGCATCCAAGATCTTTTTCGCGGCATAATGCCTCCAGTTCTTGTAGGTTTTCCTTAGAAAATCCTGTTGTTCCTACAACTGGTCTTACCCCGTGTTCTAACGCTGTTTTCGTATGAAGCATTCCAAACTCAGGTGTAGTTAAATCAATAAGGACATCGGCTTCGATTTGCTGAAGGCAATTTCCTATGTCCGTATAAACCGGAACATCTATTCCTGCAAATCCCTCAAAGTCGCTTAACAACCCGCCGTCATTTTTATAATCTACAACAGCTGCAAGCTGATAGCTATCTGTACGCTGAACTAACTGAACTGCTTCTCTCCCCATTCTGCCTCTTGCCCCTGCAATGACAATATTAATTCTATTCATCCACTTTTCCCCCTTGATCATCAATTCTAGTCCAACGATCTTTATCTCGTGTATTAAATTTATTCATGATCATATTATGTGCTGATTCGAGGTCGATATTTAATGAATTGGCTAAGCAAATAAGTACAAAAAGCACATCGCCCATCTCTTCTTCTATTGCCTTTTCTGTCTCTGTTGCTTTTTTCGGCTTTTCGCCATAGCGATGGTTAATCTCTCTTGCAAGCTCGCCAAGTTCTTCTGTTAATCTTGCCATCATCGCAAGGGGACTAAAATATCCTTCTTTAAATTGACCTATGTATGCATCTACTTCTGCCTGAAGTTCTTTCATTGTTTTTCCTTGCACTGTTTACTTTCATCCTTTCCTATATATGAAGGCAAATCTACTTTTTTCCCTTCTTTCATGTTAGCTAAACGAAAGTTCTTTTACAAATATTTTTTATCACAAATAATTCAGTTGCTGTTATTGTTCATGCGAAACTCTCTTGACTTTATCTCCTATTAACGGGCACAATAATTTATGTGAAATTGAGGAAGCGGAGGATTTTTATGCGAATTAAAAACATTTTATTTATCCTATTAGGATCTGCCATCTTTTCATTTGGAATTGTTCACTTTAATATGCAGAATAACCTTTCAGAAGGCGGATTCACAGGGATTACACTACTTTTATACTTTCTATTTAATTGGGACCCATCTTATACAAATCTATTGCTAAACGTTCCGCTTTTTTTTATCGGATGGAAATTACTAGGGAAGACATCCTTTTTATATACAATTCTTGGTACAGTCAGTGTTTCAATTTTTCTATGGATATTTCAGCGCAATCAAATCCATATGCCCCTTAAAGACGATTTAACTTTGGCTGCTTTATTTGCCGGCGTTTTTATTGGGATCGGATTAGGTATTATATTCCGTTTTGGCGGTACAACTGGCGGGGTTGATATTATTGCAAGGCTAGTAAACAAATTCGCTGGAATTAGCATGGGAAGAACGATGTTTACATTTGATGCTGCTGTTATTATTTTATCTCTAATTTTTTATTTAACTTATCAGGAAGCAATGTATACATTAGTAGCGGTTTTTGTTGGTGCAAGAGTGATTGATTTTATACAGGAAGGCGCCTATACCGCTAGGGGAGCTATGATTATTTCTGACTTAAATAATGAAATAGCCAAAAAAATTATGGAGGAAATGGAACGTGGCGTAACGGTGCTCAGAGGCTATGGCTCTTATACGAAAAAAGATCGGGAAGTTTTATATTGTGTCGTAGCAAAAAATGAGATTATCCGTCTTAAAAATGTAATTACCTCTGTCGACCCCCATGCTTTCGTCTCAGTCACAGCTGTACACGATGTATTAGGAGAGGGCTTTACATTAGATGAAAACAAAAAGCCGATAGAACACTAAGTTCTAGTAATTGATAATTTCCAATAGAGTAAAAAACAAAACCAGCCTTAAGGCTGGTTTAATCTTGTCTTGACATACCTGTATAAATGAGTATTAGTCGCAGTAATTCTAAGACTGCCACTGCAGCTGCTGCGACATAAGTAAGAGCGGCGGCATTTAATACCTTTTTCGTCTCTCTTTCTTCATCATTTCTAATAATTCCTAATGATACAACTTGATCCATTGCTCTATTTGACGCGTTGAACTCAACTGGCAAAGTGACAATTTGAAAGATAACGGCAAAGGCCATAAAAATAATTCCCAGGAGCACAAACCCGCTTACCCCTGCTAAAAAGCCTATTAAGATTAAAATCCAGGAAAAATTAGAACCAATATTCGCAACAGGAACTAGCGAATGCCTAAATCTTAAAAACGCATACTCCTGTTGATCCTGAATGGCATGTCCGACCTCGTGCGCAGCAATTGCAGCAGCAGCAACAGAATGTCCATGATAGTTCGCAGAAGACAACCGTACTGTTTTTGAACGAGGGTCATAATGGTCTGTTAAATGACCTCTAATTTCCTCAACACCTACATGGAATAAACCATTTGAATCCAAAATTCTTCTTGCCACCTCTGCCCCTCTCATATGTGAAGAGGATGCTACTCTTGAATATTTCGCATACGAGCCCTTTACTCTCATTTGCGCCCATAGTGGGATTAGAATAATAAGAATGAAGTATATCAGGTATCCACCCATCACTATACCTCCTTTATGCTTTCTCTAGATGGTGCATTTATTAAAGATGCAGCTATCTGATTTTAAGTTATTATTAGCTTCTCTTATTATTATTGTATTTTTGCCGAAAGATGGCGTCAATCTTTTTGCCTTCTTGAAAGTGATTTTTCCTTTTCTTGATCGCCTTTATATTTTCTCCACCCAACGTAGGATAATGTAAGAATAATGATGCTTCCAGTTGAGATTATTACCCACCATAAAGAAGGGTCTGCTTCGTCCTCTGTCATTTCATCAAATAGTAGCTGCAAATCTGCTTCTAAAGCTTCTAGCTCCATATGGCTTGCAGTTTCAGTTAATACTTGAGGGCGATATTTATCAATAAATTCAATTCTCGCATCTATTCTTTGAATTCGTTCTCGATCAACATTAATTTTTATACTAGGATGAATAATATCATATAATGATAAAAATGAATTCAGGTTTGAATTAAATTGCTGTGTATCACCTATATATGCCGCTTCCTTAACCTCGCCAAACATAGTCATGATTGGAGATTCCATTTCAGTCCATAATGGCTGATATGGTGAAGTAATAGCATCCATTACGAGCCTAAACTTAGTTACACGATTTATTTTTTCTTCATGATTCATCGTTGCATTCGCAGCAGCTTGTACCGCTTCGTCATGTGATACAGTTACGATCCTTAATTCATCAGGTGTAAATGGTCTCTCTTTTCCGGTTACAGAAACAAATTGTTCTGAAAAATACTCAAGCAGCTTCTTTGCATCTTCATATCGATGAAGCTTAACCATTTGAAGTGCTTCATCAGATAGTTGATCCAATCTATCTACAGGTGAGGTTTCTTTTGCGAATACTGATATAGGTAATAGCAGAAATAACATAATGACTGTAACAATTAACCTGACTTTCATTCTTGTCCCCCCTCAAATTACTATTAAATATGTATGAGAGATAGGACAAGGATAGACCTATTCAATTAGAATTCAAGTTTAAGTTAAACCGATTTTTTCTTAATGTTAAAAAAGCTGTAATACCAATCGAAAACACACTTAGCCAAAATGTAAAATATCCAATCTGCGGTGTATATAAGTCCAAAATTGGATACCTAGGAAGCATAAAAAACACATAATCGATTACATCATTATGTAATGTCCAAATGGCGGTTACAACTAAATGCCATGTTTTCATTCTATAGAATGGCGCATATAAAGCTCCTTGAACCGCCATTGCACCATGGGAAATAATGAGCATCAAGGCAACCATATCCAGTTCACCAGTAACATTGAAAACCAACAAATTCATGACAACTGCCCAGATTCCATACTTAATTAGAGTTACAATAGCCAGAGCTTCAAAAAGCGGCCAATTTTTCCCTAGCAGAAACGCAATTAACACAAAAACAAAAAACAAACTGGCTGTAGGACTATCTGGCACAAATGGCAAGAAAATCGGGGGTGTATCGACAAGTTGCCACTTGTACCAAATATAACCATAAATTGTTCCTGCAATATTTACAATTAATAGCAGCCATAATATTGCTCGATTAGCCAGAATCGGATAAATCCACTTCATGAATGCCCTCTTTTCTTTTTTGTATTTTTCTGTTTTATTTTACCATAGAGTCGACGTATGCAAATGAGTTAAACCACAATATTAAAAAAGCTGACGTAATTAACGTCAGCTTTCTATTATTACTTACTTGTTAAGTTTGAAATAAACTCAGCAAGTACTTTTAATTCTTCATCTGTTCCTTTGAACATACCTGGAGGCATGTTACCTCTACCATGTCTCGCGATATCAGAAATCTCATCTGGAGTTAGACCTGTATCGATAAGTGCCGGGTTTGGTCCACCACCTGCAAGTTCAGCTCCGTGACATGAAGTACAAGTATTTGCTTCTAGAAGCTTGTAGCCATCAGAATTTTTATCAATTTCAACTTCAGCTACGATTTTTCCTTGTCTTGCTGCAGCTTCCCAGTCATGAGTCGCAACAGACTGCCAAGTTAAAAATGTAATTCCTGCTAAAGCCAATAACATGAATCCAGTAGCCAATGGACGCTTAGATGGTTTTCTTTCAGGACCACGATCAATAAACGGTGCTAATAATAAAGCTCCGAAAGCTAGACCCGGAATGATAAACGCACCAACAGCGTTATATGGGCCAGATGCATAAGTATATTTTAGTAATTGGTATAAGAATAAGAAATACCAGTCTGGAAGTGGAATATAAGCTGTATCACTAGGATCAGCAATTTTTTCTAACGGTGGCTCATGAGCAACTGTTAAACATAAAAATCCTACTAAGAAAACGGCACCAACCATCCATTCCTTTAATAGGAAGTTAGGCCAAAATGCTTCTGTTTTTCCAGGATACTCCGAATAATCTTTCGGAATATTCGGCTTACGTTCAACAGGAACACGAGAGTCACCTACGAATTTCATACCTTTACCACGATGCATTGGGCGATTCCCCCTCCTTTTTTATATAATCGATAATCGTATTTTTACAACGGTCCAGAAATACCTTGTTTACGAATCATGACAAAGTGCGCAGCCATAAGTGCAAATAATGCAGCTGGCAAGAAGAATACGTGAATCGCAAAGAAACGAGTAATTGTTTGTGCCCCAACAATATCTGGATCACCAGCAATTAATGTTTTTAATTGCACACCAATAAGCGGTGTAGATTCAATAATCTGCATTGTAACCTTTGTTGCGAATAATGCTTTCATATCCCATGGTAATAAGTAGCCTGTTAAACCAAGTGCTAGCATAACGAAGAAAATCAGCACACCAACAACCCAGTTTAATTCACGAGGCTTCTTATAAGCTCCTTGGAAGAATACACGAAGCGTATGTAAGAACATCATTACAATGACTAAACTTGCTCCCCAGTGGTGCATTCCGCGGACGATTTGTCCAAATGCTACATGGTTTTGCAGGTAATAAACAGATTCCCAAGCATTTTTAATATCTGGAACATAATACATAGTTAAGAACATTCCAGATAAAATTTGAATTACAGTAACGAAGAACGTTAAACCACCAAAGCAGTATACGAATGCAGAGAAGTGATGAGCAGGGTTTACGTGCTCAGGTACTTCATGGTCTGCAATGTCGCGCCATAAAGGCGTAATATCTAAACGTTCATCTACCCAATCATAAATTTTGTTTAACAATGATTACGCCCCCTTTCGCGGCTTAGCTTTTCCTAAGTATAGGAAACCGTCTTTTTCAATGTAAGGATATACGTCAAGTGCAGCACTTGGCGGAGTTCCAGGAACGTTTGTACCATCCTTTGTATAAAGTCCGCCATGACAAGGACAGTAGAAATGGTCTGGATGTGTTTTGTCAGTATTCCAGTCGACAACACAGCCTAAATGCTTACATACAGGTGATAATGCCATCACTTCACCCTTTTCATCACGGTATACCCATGCAGTACCAGTAACATCTGAAGTATACCAAGCATCTTGCTGCTCAAATGTAAAGTCAACCCTAGTTGGAACATCTGAAATATCTGCAACTTTTTGCTTTGTAGGTATGTAATCACTTTCAGCTTTCGCCTGAAGAACTGGATCAACAGCAAAGCGAACCATAGGCATTAACATACCTGCAGCCATGAAACCGCCTACACCAGTTAGAGTATAGCTAAGGAATTGACGTCTAGATACACGATTTTTGCTCATTCTTTTCCCCCCTCTATTATGAAGTTAAGTCCAACGGACAAAATTCAACACAATATAAAACTAGGACATAACCATGATATATCAATCTCTAATGAAGGTCAATATAATCCTTTGGTAAAAACATGTAGAGTATGTGAACAAATGCTAAATCTGGATTAAAAATCACTTAAATGTATCATCTTTAAAATGTGGTGCATTTTATCATAGGGAATTTTGTCTTTCGGGAGAGATTTCCCCAATTGCCTTTTTGCTTACTCGACAGTTTGCCAGCTTTGCATGAATAAATTCATAAGCTGTTTTACTTGATCTTCAAGAATTATATTTCGATTGCGTTCATCCATATTTTCTAGCGGAAGTGATGGCAGCCAAATTAATTTACCTTTTAAACAGCTCTCCACAGCCTTCCAGCTGCTATCAGAGGTAACATAAAAAACATGCTTAAATTCATTACATAATAATTCAGTCTCCCATATCTTCACATCCTCCTGAAGCTTGTCCATGGCAGAAGATTTAAGATAAGAATAGCCAGGCAGCATGAGTATTCTCCCTCTAAATTGTCTTTCAAGCTGAACGGAAAGCAATGAAATAAAATCGCACATAGATGCTGTTTGTTTCATTTCGCCGCTTAGGGAAACAGGCAGCAAGGGCAACACTGCTGTGTCAACATATTCTTTAGATTGAAGAAACATATCAATATCCTGAGGTATCCACTTCATCCAATTCACTCCATATATCTAATTTATCCTACTTATCTTAACACTATTATAAAAATGCGACAAAAAAATAAAAAGCCTGCTATTTCATAGCAAGCAAAATTTAAGAATTTAATCTTTTCAATTCATCTGTTAATTGTTTGAAAGCTTCTTTATCTTGATTATCCAAAGCTTCATCAATCCTCCGCAGAAGGCTTTCCTTTTGAAACTTTTGAATACTGTCATAAAGGAATCTTTCTGCGGCCAATTTATCCTTTTCACTTATTAGCATTTTATTAGGCAAGTACGGGTTTTCTTCTAATACAGCAGCATATTGATGGGCCTTATTCGATGCATGGAAATTCAATTGAATAAAAATATCCTCCTCACGGTTTAGCCGAATATCGTGAAAAGATTTCTCTGCATCAGTCGTCATAACATTTTCCTTGTAGAAACGAAAAGGGACTTCATCTACACAATGAGTTGACATGATTAACCCTTTTGGACAATATTGTGCATGCTCTACAAAATGAACCTTTTCCATTAACTGATCATGGCTCATTAAATAATTTAAAATCCACACACATTCCCGTCTCTTTAATTGATAATGATTTAAAAACCAGCGAATAAAATCCTTTTTCTCGTTGACAGATACAGGGGCTGACATATTCGATTCCCTCCTCTGCTATTAGAAAGTGAATAAGCCCAATGAACTTTGATCTTTAATCCAAAAGTCTTTGTAATATATCCTGATATTCCATGATACCAGGTTCAAGCTTTACTAATTTACTAAAAATTTCGGCAGCCTCATCGGTTTTTCCTTCTTCAATTAGAAAATTTCCGTAATCTAATAGAAATTCCGGCTCTTCCTTAAAGAAAGTATATGCATTACTGTATTTGTTTAATGCCAAAGAATATTCTTCTAGGTTTTGATTGGCGATAGCAGCATCCCAAAGAAGTCGAGGTTCTTCTTCCCCAAAATCACTAAGTAAAGAGGTTATTTCCAAAACATCTTCAAAACGTTCTTGATGAAGAAATAGCTTAGTTAATGCAAGAGCTGCTTCAATAAATTCTGGATCAAGTGCAAGTGCTTCTCTTAGGAAATTTTCTGCTTCTGTATCCTGTCCAAGCTTTAATGAAATTGTCCCGCCAAAATAAAACAATTCCTTATTATATTCATCATATTTCATACCAGCTTTAATTGTGTTAAGACTATTTTCTAATTCCTCTTCACGTTCATATGCTTTGGCAAGGTTGATATACAAAGAATTGTATTCTGGGTCCAGTTCTTTTAGTTCGTTGAATTTTTCGATAGCTGTTCGATTATAACCTGCCTGTAAAGCAGTGAATGCATAGCTGAACAATGTATTAATCTCAAGCTTATCCTCCATTGCTTTTTCATAATATGGCAAAGCTTCCTCAAACGATCCGCCAACGCTTAGAACTTCAGCCATCCTCTGGTTTACATTCACTCCAGCAATGATCTCATCCGTTTCAAGAACTTTTAAATACACTCTTGCTGCCTCCATAAATCTTCCCTGCTCTGCATAAAGTTCTCCCATTGCGAAGTCAATGATGACTTCATTAGGCAAAATAGCTTTGGCTTTTAAGAGCTTTTGTTCACTTACCTCGTATAAGCCTTCCAATTGATAAAGATCAGCGAGCAGCAAAAGTGATTGCGGAAAGCTTGGGTCCTCTGCCTTTACCTGTTCTAATACGAGAATGGCTTCATCCTCTTCGCCAAGATCAATATGAGTTTCAGCTAAAAGCACTAGTAATTCTCCCTCTTCTGGATAAGACTCGAGAAGTCTTTTAAAAAGGCTTTTGGCCTCCTCTAAAAATCCAAAATGCAGTAGTTCCTCACCTAAAACGAATCTTTCCTCATGGGAACCATTTAATAAAATGGATTCATACTGTCTTAACGCTTCATCATGTTGACCATTTTCTAATAAAGAAATGATTTTGTTTACTTTTTCCATATTCAAGTTCCTTTCAAAATTAAGCATCGATCTTAAAAAATGATGGTGTTTTTATTGTAACATGCTTGCCATAGCCAGGACGAAAAATAACCTCTCCTCCAAAACGGATAACTTCTCCGTTTTGAACTGTCGTGACAAGCTTATCTCTATGATAGTGAAACAATTGGGTTTCTTCAATTTTTCTAATCTCTCTAGTCTTCCAATATAAATTATACGATAGTTCACAACCTTGATGGATACTTGCTTTAAAGGGATAGATGCCTATCTTAGATAGTACTGAATATGGTATAGGGCAGTCTTCCTGAATCTCCTCTTTTACGTGTGGTACTTTTTCTTCCTCCATAATTCGAGTCCATTCGATCGCAGCAAGCTTCTGTTCTCGTTCATTTTCACTTTTAAAAATTGGAATTAATGGGCTGTTATAAGGGAACATGGCATCTCTCAGCCATCCCCATGGAATATTGTATAGCTCGTCCACTACATCAATATCAACAAAAATAGCAGGGATCTTTTCTTTTTTGCACTTTCTCATAAATGATACAGTCAATAAACGGATGGGAATTCGAATGCCAATAACATAATCGATTGGACTATTTAATAGACTTTTTTTTAAGTGTTTAATCGCATCTGTTAATTCATGCTCATATTGAACTTCAGCCATTGTTATAAAGGTTGTACACCCCTTGAGGAGGAACTCTTCCTTATAATACTTTTTCATTTCTTGAAAAGGCTTTTCAAATGGGAACTCTTTTTTTAGTAAAATTGGTGAAGGGGTCATAATAAAAGGGTCAGCATTCATTTTCATGTGCTTATACCTTTTAAAGGCTGGTTTAATTGATAATATCGTTGCATTATCAACTAACAGTGAGGCTTTTGTTATTTTCTGGTCTTTTAAAATATTGGCGTTTTCAATGATATATGTCATAAAACCACCCTTTTTACGGTCTTATGACAAGCTATGAAAAAAATAATAATTTATGAATACTTATTTTTCATTACCTTAAAAACGGGAAAAAGAGACCGGAATATCAGCCTCTTTGTTTATATTGGAATTACTTAATTAGTCCTTCTAAGTGACTAAAGAAAGACGGATAAGAAATATAAATAGACTCCTCGTTTTCGAGGAATACATCTTCCTTACAGATGGCTGCAGCGATCGATAGCATCATCCCAATTCGATGGTCGCCGTAGCTTGAAACAGTTCCACCTGTTAAATCTGTTCTTCCTTTAATAATCATTCCATCAGCTGTAGCTTCAATATTAGCTCCAAGCTTCTTCAGCTCATTAACGACGGTGTCAATTCGGTTAGTTTCCTTTACCTTCAGTTCCTCTGCATCTTGAATCACTGTCACACCCTCAGCTTGAGAAGCTAATAAAGCAATAACAGGAATTTCATCAATCAGTCTAGGAATTAAATCTCCTTTAATCGTTATTCCCTTAAGATTTGATGTTTTAATAGTGATGTCACCGCTTGGTTCAAAAGCATCTTCATCATATGGGACAATCGTAATATCAGCACCCATTTCCTTCATAACATCGATAATTCCGGTTCTCGTCGGGTTTAATCCGACATTTTTTAAGGTAATGCAGCTATTAGGAACAATAGCTCCAGCTACGAGGAAAAATGCGGCTGAGGAAATGTCTCCTGGCACATGGATGTCCGTTCCTGTTAACTTCTGACCACCCGTAATTCGTACCGTACAGCCATCAACATCAATGGAACCTCCAAACTTTCCTATCATTCTTTCAGTATGGTCTCTCGTTTTCGCCGGCTCCACAATAGTTGTCATGCCATTAGCCTGAAGACCGGCAAATAGCAGAGATGACTTGACTTGAGCACTTGCTACCGGCATTGAGTACTGGATGGGATCCAATGGTCCCCCTGTAAGAGAAATTGGTGTATACTCCGAGTTTTTTCTACCATGAATAACAGCACCCATCGTTTGCAATGGCTTTGTTACCCTTGTCATTGGTCTTTTACCAATAGATTCATCACCAACTAATACCGAATGAAAAGGGCGGCCAGCCAGTATTCCCATTAATAATCGAATTGTAGTCCCTGAATTACCAACATCTAATATTTGAGAAGGCTCTTGCAGTCCATCTATACCTTTTCCCTCTATTACTACTTGATTATCCTCCTGTTCAATACATACTCCTAATTTTTTGAAGCATGAAATCGTACTTAAGCAATCCTCTCCTAACAGAAAGTTTGTAACTTTTGTTTTGCCCTTTGCAATGGCACCAAACATAATAGATCGATGTGAGATTGATTTATCCCCCGGGATTGCGATTGTCCCTTCTAATGATGAAATATTTGTCTGTAATTTAATTGGCTTCAAAAAAAACACCCCTTACAAGCAATTTTTCCCACTTACTTTTAATCTTTTGCATCAGTAAACTAAAGTCCCATTGATGTTTCATAGTTTGTATAATTATGAATACAAAGATCCGCCCGTGTCCGGTCTTCCTCTGTTTGGAAGCTTATGACTAAGACCCCGTTAATATCCTCTCGTGTTTCCAAAATTCGAATATTTGTTATACTAATTTCTTCCTTCGCTAAATAACCTGTAATTTCAGAAATAACACCTGGATAGTCAGGAACATCGACAAATAAGTCATAAAATGATGGAATTGCCCCTTTTTCTTTTTGTGGCAATTCATCACGGAATTGTTTAGCACGATGAAAGTAATGAAAGATTTCATCCTCATTTTCTTTAGTGAGCATTTCAGCTACCTTTGTCATTTCTGCTTGCCAATCATCTAAAAGACTCAGCATGACATCTTTATTATGCAGAAGAATATCTCTCCACATTTCAGGACTGCTGGAGGCAATTCTCGTTACATCACGAAATCCTCCTGCCGCTAAGCTTGGAACGAGCTTTTGCTTTGCACTCGTTTTCTCAGCCTGGTGAACGAGTGAAGCAGCTATAATATGTGGAAAATGGCTAATTACACCAGTTAAATAGTCATGTTCCTCAGGTGTTAAAGTTATAAACCTAGCTTTCGTACCTGACAGCCAATATTGCAGCTCCTGAAGCTTATGTTCGGTAATATGATCTTCAGGTGTTAAAATATAAAAAGCATTTTCAAACAGTATTGATTTCGCAGCAGTTACACCGCTTTTATGCGACCCAGCCATCGGATGCCCGCCAATAAAAGTTAATCCTTTGTCTTTAAAATTTCTTGCCAGCTGTACGATTTCTTTCTTTGTGCTTCCGGCATCAGAAATAATCACATGATCTTTTAATGGAATGGTTTCGAGGATTTTAATAACCTTTTCAGTTACCTTCACTGGTGTAGCTATTAAAATTAAATCAGCTTGTTTAGCACCTTCTTCAATCGATAAGGCGATTTCGTCAATGACTCCAAGCATACGACCAAGCTTTGTCTGTTCTTCATTAACATCATATCCGATAACAAGTGCATCCCTATGATTTCTTTTTACGCATAGAGCTAAAGAACCTCCAATTAGACCTAAACCAATAACAAATACACGGCCTTGCAAGCGGCTCACCACCTTTTCTTCTATGTAAACGCTAAGCATGACTACGACGAAAAAAAATTTATCGAAAAAAGTACAGAGGCCATGATAGCCTCTGAATGGAAGATTTCTTTTTTAAGACAAAATAGTCTTTTCGGTTAATAAATCGCTCATCACCCCAATAACGCCATCATTTTGCTCTTTTGATCCTACTGTCACTCTTACACATGTAGGGAAGCCAAGGGCTTTACCTGAACGCACAATGAATCCTCTCTCAAGCAAATACTGGAATACTTCATTTCCATCTTTATTAAAGTCGATTAATACAAAGTTTGCCTGTGATGGATAATAGCTTAAGCCGTTTTCATCACAAAATAAATAAAACTGCTGGAGACCCTCACGATTTTTTTGTTTACAGAATGCAACATAATCTTGGTCTTCAAGAGCAGCAATAGCAGCTTCTTGAGCAATTGTACTCACATTAAATGGTTCTCTCGCAGGCTCTAAAGCTCTAATGATCTCTGAATGACTTATGCCATAGCCCACACGGAGACTTGCGAGCCCATAAATTTTTGAGAATGTGCGGAGGATAATGATATTTGGAAAACGGTCCAGCAAGTTTACTGATTGACAATAGTCTTCAGCAACAACGTATTCATTGTATGCTTCGTCAATCACAACTAAAATATCACTTGGCACTTTTTCTAAAAATGAAACTAATTCGTTTTCTGGTATATATGTTCCCGTTGGATTATTAGGGTTACAAACCCATACGACAGATGTTGCTTCATCAATGACTTTAAGCATACCCTCAAGATCATGCTCTCCATTGATTTGTGCCACTTCCCTAACCTCAGCACCATCTATAATTGCATTATGTTTGTATTGTGAGAATGTTCCTGCAGACATAACTGTATTGGTTCCTGGTTTTAACAGGGCACGTGAAATGATTTGAATGATATTATCAGCGCCATTCCCAAAAATAAATTGAGAAGGGCTTAAACCAAAATGACTAGCTATTTTTTCTCTTAAATTAGTTGCATTTCCATCTGGATATAAAGGAAATGCTGCACTGTTGCACTTTAAGGCTGTCGTAACTTTTTCTGAGCATCCAAACGGATTTTCATTAGAGGCAAGTTTAATAATATTTTCTAAGCCATATTGTCTTTTCACTTCATCAATTGGTTTTCCAGGCTGGTATGGGGTTAATTGAAGCAACTGCTCTTTCCATTTCATATATAATCTCACCTTTTCTATGCAATGTCGTCAGAATTCGTTTCTTATGCTTTTTTACGACTGATTAACAGAATTAAGATCCGGTCTTAATTTAATAGCTTCTTCCAAATAGATGTGACAGATATCTTGCTGAGGGATAGTTGTATTTACATGCATCATGACTCGAATACATCTTTTTAATGAGGATGTAACAGGTATTTCCTGCATGCACATCACAGGAACATACTTCCATCCCTTTATTAGTCTCATTGCTTTAGCCGGAAAAACTGCTGTAATATCATCAGTCACTGAAATAAAGACGGAAGCAACCATATCTGCCTCAATCTTATTTTCCTCTATCATCTTTCTTAGTAAAGCTTCTGTCGCCTCAATAATTTCTTTTTCATCGTTTTGCTTTACAGTAGTAGCTCCTCTAACTCCGCGAATCACAAATATCCCCTCCTCTATTGCTGAAAAATCTTAAGCTGATTAACTATTTCTGTTTCTGAAACTTCATATAAACCAGGTCTGCCAATCTCATTTAGTAGGACAAAGTTAATTTTTTGTCCTATTGATTTTTTATCCTGTTTCATACGATGGATCAATTTATCTATCATTAGCAGATCTGGCAATTCTGTCAAATAGCCAAGTTCTGAAAGCCACTCTTTAAAAGCCACGATATTAAAATGTAAACCTGCTATATTCCTGCTTAATTGCAGTGCGAATAACATGCCGATGAGAACAGATTCCCCATGTGTCCACTTGCCATAGCCCATTTCAGCTTCAATGGCATGGCCAAGTGTATGTCCGAAATTCAAGTATGCACGAATCCCAGATTCTCTTTCATCTCTTGAAACAAAATAATTCTTAATTTCAATACCTCTAACTAGCGCAGAGCGCAAATCAGCTTCATTAAGTGTTTCTAATGAATGAATATGCTCCATCAGCCACTCATAAAATGAAGCATCGTGAATTAAGCTATGCTTTATGACTTCTGCAAAGCCTGATCTCCTTTCGTTTAAAGGAAGAGAACTTAAAAAATTCAGATCATAAAATACAGCTTCCGGCTGATAAAAAGCCCCGATCATATTTTTACCAAGAGGATGATTAATGGCAACCTTCCCGCCAACTGCACTATCATGGGCAAGAATTGTCGTTGGCACCTGAATAAAAGGAATTCCCCTCATGTATGTAGATGCAACAAACCCGCCTAAGTCGCCTATGGCACCGCCGCCAAATGCAATCAATAGTGATTTACGGTCAAGCTTTTTTTCTAAGGCAAAACTTAACGAATGATAATATACATCAAACGTTTTTGCTTTTTCCCCGCTTGGTACAATGCATATTTCCGTTTTATAATCAGATAAAGCATTTTTTATTTCAGATAAATATATATCCGCAACTGTTTCATCAGTCATAACCATAATTGTAGTTAAGGAAGGAAACGATTGTTGGATAAACGAACAAAGCTTGCTGATAACACCTGCTCCAACATATACGGGATATGTTTTCGAAGTTGTTTCAATCGTAACAGTGTTCATTAAAATTCCCTCGCAAACTTTTTCTGAGCCTCGATATTTTCCTTTAATGCTTCAAATCGATCTGAATAGAATTGGTCAACTATCGCAGCTGCTAATTCCCAAGCAACGATGTTTTCTGCAACTACTGCTGCTGCTGGAACAGCACAGCTATCAGACCTCTCAATACTCGCTGCAAATGGTTCTTTCGTTTCTATATCCACACTTTGAAGCGGTTTATACAGCGTTGGGATTGGTTTCATTACTCCCCTAACGACAATTGGCATTCCAGTCGACATGCCACCCTCTAAGCCGCCTAATCTATTTGTTTTCCGGTAATAGCCTTTTTCCTCACTCCAAGCAATTTCATCGTGAACTTGGCTGCCTGGTATACTTGCCGCTTCAAAGCCAATGCCAATTTCTACACCCTTAAAAGCATTAATACTCATTATTCCGCTAGCTAATTTAGCATCAAGCTTTCGGTCATAATGGACATAGCTTCCAACTCCTGCAGGCATGCCTTCCACAATTACTTCAACAATGCCGCCAATTGAATCGCCTTGCTCTTTAGCATCATCGATAGCCTTCATCATTAGCGTTTCAGCATCTGGATCTATACAGCGAACTGGAGAGGCTTCTGTAATTTCCTTTAACTTTTCAAGAGATTCGTAATCTCTGACAGCTGATTTAACTCCACCTATTTCGATTACATGGGAGGCTACATGAATACCTAGCTCTGACAGCAGTTTTTTCGCTACTGCACCGGCAGCTACTCTTACAGTTGTTTCTCTGGCAGAAGATCGTTCAAGAACGTTGCGCATATCTCTATGTCCGTATTTAAGGGCACCATTTAAATCAGCGTGGCCTGGGCGGGGGCGAGTAATTTTTCTTTTAATCTCATCTTCCTCTTCAGGAGCAATTGGATCTTGCCCCATAATTTTCGTCCAATGCTTCCAATCATTATTTTCAACGACTAATGCAACTGGAGAACCTAAAGTAATCCCGTGTCGCACTCCGCCTGTAATTTGTACAGTATCTTTTTCAATTTGCATTCTTCTGCCTCGGCCATGTCCTTTTTGTCGTCTGGCCAATTCAAAATTTATATCAGAAGCAAGCAAAGAAAGTCCTGCAGGCAATCCTTCTATAATAGCGGTTAGCTGCGGTCCGTGTGATTCACCTGAAGTCAAATATCTCAAAACTCTTTCCCCCTTCAACTCATTAAAGAATTATGTATCAATATATCATATCGGCAAAAATATGAATAGTAAAAATAGAAAATTCATTTTATTTTTCACAAAAAAAAGCTATTCATACTTTTATAGAGATTAACTTTTACCTCTGTTTCTACGTAAGTATTAATATTTACTATATAAACTTTTATAACTTAAATAAAGAAAGGAGCCTGCTTTATTTCAGACTCCTTGCCATCATTTTTTTCTGTAAAAGAACGTATCCTCTGTTTCAAAATCATATTTGTTTGGATTAAAAATCTGTTCTGTGCTTCCGACAAAGAAAATACCATCAGAACGTAATGCTCCGCTAAATTTATTATAAAGTTCATCCTTTGCCTCTTCTGTAAAATAAATGAGAACATTTCGGCAAACAATCAAATCAAAGGGACCGCCGAATGGATCTGCAAGCAAGTTTTGTTTTTTAAATGTGACTGTTTTTTTTATGTCCTCAGACACATTATAAAAATTTCCGTCTTTTATAAAATATTTTCGCTTCATCTCTTCCGGAACTTCATTTAATGATCTTTCTGGATATGTACCTATTTTCGCTCTTGCAATGACATTATCATCAATATCAGTTGCCAATATTTGAACTTGGGATAATGGCATAAAATTTGACATGATCATAGCAATTGTGTAAGGTTCTTCACCGGTGGAGCATGCTGCACTCCATATTTTTAAACGTTTGTTATGTGCGAGCAATTTTGGCAGAATTTTTTTCTCTAGAACTTCCCATCGTTTTGCATTACGGTAAAACTCAGATACATTTATCGTCATTCGATCTAAAAATTCATTTAATAGACCATTATCTTTTCGAATCGCTTCAAAAAAGTCCTGAAATGTTTTATATCCTTTTTTTTCAGATAAGGAAAGAAGCCTTCTTTTCATTTGAGCCTCTTTGTATAGGGAGAGATCAATTCCCGTTTTATTCTTTATATTGACAATAAAGTTTTGATAATCACTTGACATTGGCCCTTCTCCTCATATCGATATTTATTCTATTCTCAGATAATTAAAGTA
The DNA here is from genome assembly GCF_019749375.1 of Bacillus sp. S/N-304-OC-R1. GTDB lineage: Bacteria > Bacillota > Bacilli > Bacillales > Cytobacillaceae > Cytobacillus. The sequence goes on along the minus strand of NZ_JACWFE010000013.1, from coordinate 217,956 downwards.
TAGCTGAAAATTAGAGAAAAAGGACTATATTTTATAGATAAAGATATATGAAGTAAGAAATTTATAAGAAAAAAAGTACTCGCATGGTGCGAGTACCTTTACAATTAGTTAATCCACTCATTCATTAGCTTTGAATAGTCAACTAGCTCTTCTTGTTTAAAGAATAAAGCAATTTCACGTTCTGCACTTGCAGGTGAATCAGAACCGTGAATAATATTTTTTCCTACTGTAGCTGCGAAATCACCACGGATTGTACCAGGAGCTGAATCTTTTGGATTTGTTGCTCCCATCATTTGGCGAGCTGTTGCAATTACATTTTCACCTTCCCAAACCATTGCGAAAACTGGACCAGATGTAATGAAATCTACTAATTCACCGAAGAAAGGACGCTCTTTGTGCTCGCCATAATGCTGCTCAGCAAGTTCTTGTGAAATGCTCATAAGCTTACCGCCAACAAGCTGAAAACCTTTTTTCTCAAAACGGGCAACAATCTCACCAATTAAATTACGCTGAACGCCGTCAGGCTTAACCATTAAAAATGTTTTTTCCATAAATTTCAACTCCTAAAGCTATGTATAGTGAATTATTATTTCCAATAATCCACGAAAATATTAACATTGTTTTGCAGATAATACAAGTCAACCGGTGGTGCACTATCATAATTTAGTTAAAAACTTCTTCGCCCAATTACTTTAGCAATGTCCATTAGTGTTTTCTTTGCTCGATGTTGCGGAAGATCTTTTAATATATCTAATGCTTTAGTTAAATAAAGATCACTTACCTGAAGAGACCTCTCAATTGCACCAGAGTCTTTTATTAGTGAGGTGATTTTTTTAATCTCGCTAAGCTCTGTCGTCTCTCGCACTTTAATAATTTCTTTCCGGATTTCTTCATCCTCCATAGCAAACAAGACTGGAAGTGTAATATTGCCTTGATGGAGATCATCACCGGCTGGTTTCCCAAGTTCTTTTTCGGTACCAGTAAAGTCAAGAACATCATCAATAATTTGATAAGACATTCCGACATAGTAGCCAAAACGATATAACTTCTTATGAATTTCTTCTTCAACATCAGCTGCAATCGCACCTAATTGACAGCTTACAGCAATGAGGATGGCTGTTTTCCGCTTTATTCTCCGGAAATAGTCTCTTAAATTTTGTTCAAAATTATATTTATCCTTGATCTGCTCAATTTCGCCAATACAAAGTTCAACTAATGTATCTGACAAAATTTGATGTGCAAAAGGCTTTTGAATTTCTGTAATTAGCTCAAGAGATCGGGCAAAAATATAGTCTCCTGTATACATAGCGACTTTATTATCCCACTTTGCTTTTATTGTTGGTTTGCCGCGCCTTAATTCCGCATCATCTATGACATCATCGTGAACAAGGGAAGCCATGTGAATAAGTTCAAGTGCTACTGCTACATTTTTGATTTTATTAATGTCATATGTGCCAAACTTGCCAGCAAGCAAAACAAAAACAGGGCGAATTCTCTTTCCCCCAGCTTTCAATAAATGCAAGGACGCTTGGTGTAATAACGGAGACTCTGCCTGGACAGTCTCCTCGAGTGTTTGTTCTATATTCTTTAAATCGGAATTTAGAAATGAATACATCATTTTCAATTTCATTTCTCATACTCACCCAGCTTAAAATCCTGTCTGCAGCTTCCATACATTAGATTTCGTTCAAAATACAGAGCTTCTATGGCTCACAAATAAATAAATTGAACATTAGTGTCTATGAAAAAAGCATTCAGAAAAAAATTTATTTTTCTTTCCTTCCAATATGCACCGCTGCTACTCCTCCGCTATACGGCTTAAAAGAAACATTAACAAATCCAGCTTTCTCAAACATGTTTGCTAGCTCTTTCATACCTGGGAAATCGCGGGCTGATTCCTGTAACCATGAATATTCCTTATAGCTTTTTGCGAAAATTTTACCGAACAAAGGCATGATAAAGCGGAAATAGAAATAATACGCTTGTTTGTATCCAAACATTGTCGGCTGGGAGGTTTCCAGGCAAGCTGCAATTCCACCCGGTTTAAGCACTCTCCGCATTTCTCTCAATACTTGCATATAATCAGGCACATTTCTTAATCCAAAACCAATTGTAACATAATCAAATGAATTATCAGGGAAAGGAAGTTCCATTGCATTGCCATGAACAAGGGTAATTTGCTCCAGCCCGCTATCCTTTACCTTTTGTTCACCAATTTTAAGCATATTCTTACTGAAGTCTAATCCAACAACTTCCCCGTCTGGTCCAACTGCATTTGCCAATGCGATCGTCCAGTCAGCCGTTCCACAGCAAAGGTCTAAAGCTTTGGAACCTTTTTGGACATTCATGCGTTTCATGGTGTCCTTACGCCATCTTATATGCTGTTGAAAGCTAATAACGGAGTTCATCTTGTCATAATTGTCATATATCTTCTCAAAAACATGATGGACGCGCTCTTCTTTAGATTGTTGCATGCTTTTAACCTTCCTCCACAAATATATTTTCTGCGGGCAGATGCTGACTAATAATCGCGTTGACTCTGTTTATCAAACATTCATTTAGAGTCGGAAGCTTGCTCAAATATTTTTCAATAATTTGCTTTGAGTTATTAATATATCTGTCACATGTGCTAATTAATAAATGCTGCTGTTCGACGCTTAGCTCTGAATAATCATGCTTAGTAATTAACAATACGTTTAGAACATCAAAGACAATCGATGATTCGCCTTTTAAGTATTTATTCTTCTCTGAAATTAGCCTTTTTAAGAGCATGAGGTTAGAGGCAAACTCACACCAGTTCCGATCCTCAATTAAATCAAATACTTTATCAAATAAAGAGCACTCAACTTTTTTAATACTTTCCATCAGAATATCTACTGCTTCCACAGCTTTTTGATAAACAGATATCTTATGTTCATTTACTTCCTTAATGCCTGTAGCTAGGGAACGAATCATCGAAATATCTTCAAGACCCGCAAGAATCTTATAATATAAACCGCTATAATAAACACCTGCCAAGACCGTCAGCTGCCTATGTTTTAGCTGATCAGCATGCAGTTCTTCATTCGAAACTAGTTCATGTGTGTCTAATGCTATCTGAATGAGCATGATTGTAATGGCATAGTTTCTAAGCTTATCTTCCGGAAGCTGTATATGATCCAAAGCTGAAATCAGGATTAAAAGCTTGTCTTCGTCTATTATTGGAGACTCTATGTATTTAAGTAAATAAGGGTGCCGTATCTTTTCTTCGATTTGCTCCTTAATAACTGCCACTTTTTCCTTCATGTTTAGCATTCGATCACCCTTGTTCTCCTTAAGATTTCTTCATTTCTGCTATGAAAGCTCAATGAAAAAGCAACAGATTTGAAGAGGCTCATGATTTAGGCTTTGAAATAGGAATAAGCCTGCCATGTCCTCTTTAAATCTTACTTTTGATTAATAATTTATACTTTATACTGATATCCATAAGGCAGGACAATTATATCATAACTTAGTGTGCCTTGACAGGAGAATTTCAGGAAAATACTGAGTTCACGATATAAACACCTGCAAATCATTTTCCTTATTTTTTTGCTTCGCTGTCAATTTCACCATAAGCTGTTAATATTTTTGCACTTCCTCTAATTTTAATAGCTGAAGTATGTTCAGTGAACTGTGCAATCATGACCTCGCCCTGATCTAGTTTTTCTGAATGGTGAAATCTAGTATCAGTCCCTCTTGTTAAACCAATGACATTGACACCGTCTTCTTTTGCTTTAATAACAATAAAATCATTTCCAGCCGGATTTTTTTTCTCCATACTAACACCCTTTTGCAATTATTTGAGCGACAAGAAGGAATGAATCACTCATAATTAGTTGAATGGACTAAAACTTTATTAAAGCTAACACCTCAGCACGAGCTTTCTCATCTTCAGCTAAAGTACCTCTAACAGCAGTTGTAACCGTTTTAGAGCCTGGTTTCTTCACTCCGCGCATCGTCATGCACATATGTTCCGCCTCTACCACTACCATTGCGCCATGCGGCTCTAGCTTTTCCATAATAGCTTCCACTACTGTAGATGTAATTCGTTCTTGAAGCTGCGGTCTTTTGGCTACTGCCTCTACAGCTCTCGCCAATTTGCTTAATCCGGTAACTCGTCCGTTTCTTGGAATATAAGCAACATGGGCTTTTCCGTAAAAAGGAACAAGATGATGTTCACATAATGAGTAGAAAGGGATATCCTTTACTAGTACTAGTTCTTCATGGTCTTCACCAAATACTGTTTCAAAATACTCTTTAGGGTCTTGGTTTAACCCCATAAACACTTCTTCATACATTTTTGCCACTCTTTTTGGTGTATCTAACAATCCTTCACGGTTTGGATCTTCTCCAACTGCTTCTAATATTAAACGTACGGCCTCTTCAATCTGCGCACGGTTTACATTCGACATCAAATATTTCCCCCTCAAAAAATCTCTACATTCTTAAATTCAATATTTCCATATTAGCATATTATTTTCGTAACAAGCAAAAAGAAATGCGGAAGGTGCCTGCTTATCGGCGACAAGCATAAGGCAGGATGGCAGGAAGGTCGCTCTTTACCTTCTTGCCAGCATGACTTATGACCTCGAGCCGATGGCACCTGAAGCTAGACAATGAAAAGCGGAAGGTGCCTGCTTATCGGCGACAAGCATAAGACAGGATGGCAGGAAGGTCGCTCTTTACCTTCTTGCCAGCATGACTTATGACCTCGAGCCGATGGCACCTGAAGCTAGACAAAGAAAAGCAGAAGGTGCCTGCTTGCTTCGGCGACAAGCATAAGACTGGAAGGGGATTTGAAGGGTAAGAAAAAAACCGCGAAAAAATTCGCGGTTTTAACTCAATGCTTAATTTAAGCACGTTTATGTACTTATTTCACAGCATCCTTAAGTGCTTTTCCTGGTTTGAATGCAGGAACTTTGCTAGCAGCGATTTCGATTTCTTCACCAGTTTGTGGATTGCGTCCTTTACGAGCAGCACGCTCACGAACTTCAAAGTTTCCGAAACCAATTAATTGTACTTTATCACCAGCTTTTAAAGCATCAAGGATTGCATCAAATACTGCGTCAACTGCTTTAGTAGCGTCCTTTTTAGAAAGTTCACTGCTTTCAGCAACTGCGTTAATTAATTCTGTCTTGTTCATGGTTTCACCTCCTCCCAAAAAAGTAATTGATAACTTAATCAATTGACCTATTAAGCATTCTTACTAACATTTGTAAACAAAATTACTAAATTCTAAACGTTGTAACGTATTTTTGTTTAACATGCCCAATAATAAATCAAATTCAATTTTTTTTCAATCAAATTTACTTATAAATCCTTTATTAATAAGGGTTTGAGGTGTTACAACGGTAATTCTGTTTAAAAGATTATCACAATAGATTCCTGTTATCAAGAATAATTCACGTTTTAATGGGAAAGTTTTCATTTTCATTTGATTTAACAGCCAATTTTACGTTTATTTGTTAATTTATATGGGTAAAAAAGAAAAAGACCCCAATTGGAGTCTTATAAAATAATGGCAATTAATCCGCCTGATCCCTCGTTAATTATTCTTTCTAATGTCTCTTTTAATTTATATCTTGCATTTTCAGGCATCATTGAAAGCTTTGCTTGAATGCCTTCTCGAACAATAGAACTGAGGCTGCGGCCAAAAATGTCCGAATTCCATATTGATAACGGATCATCCTCGAAATCTTGCATTAAATAACGAACTAGCTCCTCACTTTGCTTCTCTGTTCCAATGATTGGAGAGAATTCTGATTCAACATCCACTTTAATCATGTGAATTGACGGAGCAACCGCTTTTAGCCTTACACCGAATCTTGATCCATGTCGTGTAATTTCTGGTTCATCCAAGCTCATATCCGCTAGTGATGGTGCTGCAATTCCATACCCAGTTTGCTTCACCATTTTTAATGCATCCGAAATTTGATCATACTCTGTTTTCGCGTGGGCAAAATCCTGCATTAATTCTAGTAAATGATCCTTCCCGCGAATTTCTACACCTACAATTTCTTTTAATACTTCATCATACAGATCATCTGGGGCGTATAGGTCAATTTCAGCGACACCTTGACCCATTTCAATCCCCGCAAGTCCTGCACGATCGATGAATTCAAAATCGCTGAATTGATGAACAACCCTGTCAACGTCGCGCAGTCTCTTAATATCCTTTACAGTTTCTTTAACAGCATCCTGATAGCTTTCTCTTAGCCAATGATCCTCACGAAGAACCATAACCCAGCTTGGTAGATTTACATTGACCTCTAAAACCGGGAACTCATAAAGAGCTTCACGCATAACATTTAATACATCCGATTCTCTCATGCCTTCCACACTCATTGCTAACACAGGAATATCATATTTTTCAGAGAGATTATTTTTGAGAGCCTCTGTATTTGGATGATGCGGCTGTACACTATTAATAATCATTATGAAGGGTTTTCCAACCTCTTTTAATTCATTAATAACTCTTTCCTCTGCTTCTAAGTAATTCGCTCGAGGAATTTCCCCAATAGTTCCATCAGTTGTAATAACTACGCCGATAGTTGAATGCTCTTGAATCACTTTTCTTGTGCCAATTTCAGCCGCTTCATGAAATGGAATAGGCTCTTCATACCAAGGTGTATTGATCATTCTTGGCCCATTTTCATCCTCATATCCCTTCGCTCCTGGCACTGTGTACCCAACACAATCAACTAAACGGATGTTAACGTCCAAGCCTTCATCTACATGAACTGTTGCTGCCTGATTTGGTACAAATTTTGGTTCAGTTGTCATAATGGTTTTGCCGGCTGCACTCTGAGGGAGTTCATCCTGGGTGCGGGCCCTATCAGCTTCATTAGTCATGTTTGGCAAAACAACTAATTCCATAAACTTTTTAATAAATGTTGATTTGCCTGTACGTACTGCACCTACTACTCCGAAATAGATGTCGCCGCCTGTTCTTTCGGCAATATCTTTAAAAATATCTACCTTTTCCAAGTGATCCCCTCCCGAATCTGTGGGATAATATTATCCTATCAATTACGTTTGGACAGTATATGTTTATGACGTTGTCCTACCTCGTTATGACAGTTTTTATAATAAATTACCCCGATAAAGATAACATTTTTTCACTATTATGCTGTTCATTTACATTTAATGTTAAAATTACATTAAAAAACCCTTCTCCTACAATATATTTTGCAGAAGAAGGGTTATGCCTATTTCGCTAAAAAGATTGGATTTTTTGTTTTTTCATCAATCGTATAAGGGAGGGAATAAGCAGGAACAAATGCAGAGCTTTTAGTCAATATACCCCTAATATCATCCCCAGGTTCATAGGAAAGGTCCTTGTCTTTAATTGCTTCATGAAGGTCACTCGTATAATCAACATAAACTTCAGCTTCGCCTGTAATAACGAACGGCAGATTTCTGCCACTATACGGGCTAAGTGCTGCAGGATCCTCTTTATACCCAAGCTTTTGATAGTCCATCGTAAAAACATTTTTAGCAATCTGTTCTTTATAAGGCGGATACTTTTGTGCTTTCATTCTTAGCTTTATGTCACGAATCGTTTCAGCCATTCTTAAATCAAAGATTTTAACCTTAGGGTCAGTTTCAGCATCTATCAAAACATATTGAAAAATCCCTCCTGATTCATAGGCATTCCCAGGTATTGCAGCCATATATTGAGGGACAAGCTTTTTGAAATCAATTGGATATTTTTGATAGATTGGGGTTGTTTCATCTCTTGTTTTAATAGGCAATAGCCCGCCATTTGCTTCTTTATATGAATTTACAGCAGTTTGGACAGCTGAAAGCTGATCTTCATAAGGAACTTTATTTTGTGCTAGATTTTCTTTTGGATACATGCATCCACTCAGTAACGGTATAGATAGCAGCAAATAGCAAAGCAGCTGCAAACCTTTTTTCATTTAAATCAACCCTTTTAGTCTATGTATAATTTAATACTAATCACTAGTTGGACCACTAAATACAACAAGTACAATGATTATCCCTGAAACAATCATTAATAAATATGCAATAAAAGCTGTAAGAAACTTTAATATTCCGCCTAATTTATAGCGGCTTAAATAAATCATTAAAATGGAAATAAACATAAAACCCATTGATGCTAGCGATATCCACATTTTCATTAAAGACGGCGACATGATCTCAACTCCTTTTGCCGAATGTATTATATCATACAGTTTGAAAGTTTGAAAAAGAAACATTTATTAAGATCACAAAAAAAGCTGAGTTAAAGAAAGGGGCATTTCTTTAACTCAAGCTTAAATGACTAAAATAACCCATACACCTGTTCATTTCACCAGTTTGCTTCGTTGCATTGTATGCACAAAGAAGCTCTCACGTATCCTCGAATGCCTATATAAAAAAATTTAATTACAAATCTTTTTTCACTCACTTATTCCAGACTCAAGAACATTTGTTAGGTCTTCCATCTCGTTCTTCTTTCCACGTGCCATTAGGAGATCTACTGCATCCTTTGCATTGACATCATTGAACAGAACTTCGTAAAGCACGTCAGTTATTGGCATACTCACATCATATTTTTCAGCTAGCTGTTTAGCTGCCTTAGTCGTTCTAACCCCTTCTACAACCATTCCCATATTATCTAGAACTTCTTGCAGATTATGCCCTTTTCCAAGCATGTGACCTGCTCTCCAGTTTCGTGAATGCACACTTGTGCATGTGACAATTAAATCGCCAATTCCTGTCAATCCTGAAAAAGTAAGAGGGCTTGCTCCCATTTTCATTCCTAAACGGGCAATTTCCGCCAACCCCCTCGTAATTAAGGCAGCTTTCGCATTATCGCCATATCCTAAGCCATCAGTAATCCCTGCGGCAAGTGCAATAATATTTTTTAATGCTCCTCCAATTTCAACACCGACTATATCCGGATTCGTATATACTCTAAAATTATTGTTAATAAATAAATCTTGGATTCCTTCAGCAGCCTCCATGTTCTTTGAAGACACAGTAACAGTTGTTGGGTGCCTTAAGCTTACCTCTTCAGCATGACTAGGTCCAGATAAAACAACAACACTGCCAAGATGAAGGGGAGACATTTCCTGCTCAATCATTTCTGATATGCGGAGAAGTGTATCTGGTTCAACGCCTTTACTTACATGGACTATAGTGACTGGTTGTTCAATGATAGAATCTATCTTGCTCGTTACTTCACGAATTGCTTTTGTAGGAACAGCAAGAATGATCGTATGTACGTCTAGTAGCGCTTCCTTTAAATCATAAAATCCTGTAATGCTTTCAGGGAGAATGATTTCAGGTAAATATTTCTTGTTTGTGTGATTTTCATTGATTTCATTAATTTGATAAAGGTTATGACCCCATAGACGAACTTCATGTCCATTATCCGCTAAAACCATAGCTAAGGCAGTACCCCAACTGCCAGCTCCAACCACAGCTACTCGTTCAACCCTTTGCTCCATTTCATCACACCTTTTAATCATTTTAAGAATGGCAGAGTTCAGAAGCCATTAATTAATGCCTCCTGAACACGCACTCACGTTTTTTATTTTCTTTCTCGTGCATATATTTTAATTGGCGTTCCTTCAAAACCGAAAGCATCTCTAATTCTATTTTCCAAAAAGCGTTCATAAGAAAAATGCATTAAATCAGGCTCATTTACAAAGACAACAAAAGTTGGCGGCTTAACTGCAACCTGAGTCGCATAGTAAAGTCTCAGACGCTTACCTTTATCCGTCGGTGTTGGATTCATCGCAACTGCATCCATTATGACATCATTTAATACACTAGTTTCAACGCGCAGAGCATGATTTTCACTAGCTGTATTAATCATTGGAATAAGGGTATGAATCCGTTTTTTTGTTTTTGCTGATAGAAATACGATTGGCGCATAATCAAGGAATAAGAAATGCTCGCGAATTTTTTGCTCAAATTCCTTCATTGTTTTTTCGTCTTTTTCCACTGCATCCCATTTGTTAACGACAATCACTACTGCTCGTCCTGCTTCATGAGCATATCCGGCAATCCGCTTATCCTGTTCAATTATACCTTCCTCACCATCGATGACAACGAGAACTACATCTGATCGTTCAATGGCTCTTAATGCCCGAAGCACACTATATTTTTCAGTCGTTTCGTATACCTTACCTTTTTTGCGCATACCAGCTGTATCTATAATGACGTATTTTTCTCCATTATAAGTAAGCTCTGAATCAATTGCATCCCTAGTTGTCCCTGCAATATTGCTCACAATTACTCGATCTTCTCCTAATATTGCATTGACTAGAGAGGACTTTCCTACGTTTGGACGGCCAATTAATGAAAACTTGATTACATCTTCATCATAATCCTTTTGTCCGTGCTTAGGGAAATGCTTTGCCGCTTCATCAAGCAAGTCACCTAAACCTAATCCATGTGAGCCGGAAATAGGAAAAGGCTCTCCAAAACCAAGTGCGTAGAAATCATATATTTGTTCTCTCATCTCTGGATTATCAATTTTATTAACACCAAGAACAACAGGCTTTTTCGCTTTATACAAAATTTTTGCAACTTCTTCGTCTGCAGCCGTTACCCCTTCTCGTCCGTTAGTTAAAAAGATAATAACATCTGCTTCATCAATTGCAATTTCAGCCTGCTGGCGTATTTGTTCAAGGAAAGGCTCGTCCCCAATATCAATACCACCTGTATCAATGATATTAAATTCATGATTTAACCAATCTCCTGAACTGTATATACGATCCCTAGTTACTCCAGGTATATCTTCTACAATGGAAATCCTTTCTCCGACTATTCTATTAAATATGGTTGATTTTCCAACGTTTGGACGTCCGACAATTGCTATAACTGGCTTTGCCATGAACATCACCCTTTCATTCCTAATTAGAAAAACTAAGCATTTGCCATGTCCATTCGGCAAAGGCAACGTAATTCTTTGTGATACTTCATTGGAAATTTAATCGAAACTAAAACATTTCTGAAAAAATTATTAAGGTTAAAATTCCAATTAGCTAAATAAACCCTTCTTTACGTTACATAGAAGGGCCTAACTTTATAATCTTATCAAAGCAGTACCATAGTAGCAATTAAAAACTTGGAATAGCCTGCTGTTTTACGATAAAGCTGGATTGAAAATCAATTTTCTATAATTCTGTTTTCGTAAACTTTCTTTTTATGACTAAACAGTGAACCGTTCCTTTCCGCTACAGGCACGCAGCGATCGCGGGGAGGAAGTCGAGCCTCTTCGCCGTTCCGTCTGCGGGGTCTCGACCTTTCCTCTACTTCCCGCAGGAGTCAAGCGCCTTCCGCTCCAATTCACTGTGTGCTTTCAATAGTAAAAAACAACGATCTTTTACATAATAGACATAAAATGGTTTCACGATAATTTCTGTTTTTCCTTTTCAATTTGGTTCAAATGCTTCTCATAGAAGGACGTTAAGTATTCAAAGCTTGTCCATGCGGCTGCCAGTGCAGTTGATAGTGCAATAGCATCTAAATAAGCATATGAGCCGATTAAAAACGGAAATGAATATTTATTAAGAATGTATGCATAAAGAAATTCACCTTGAATCGATCCTAATATGAGGATGATAAACCGGTACAGTTTATTAGCTTGCAGGATAAATGTTAGAGAAATTAACAGTATAGCAAGCATCCAATTCCTTGGGAAAATGAGTAAAACCGGATCAAATAATTCAAATAAATGAAAGCACACATAAGCAAGCATAATAATAAAAGAGCTTAATAAAACATATGCAGCTTTTAAGCTTTTGATTGTACTAACCATTAAAAATAACGTTACTAACAGCATAATGCTTGCAAATGATATTTCAAAATCGTAAAGGGAAAAAGAGTAAGGCGAAATAATAATAAGCATTAATATCCATAAAGATAAATAAAACCTCGATAAACTTCCCTTTTTCATAAAAAAAGTAGAGATCACCCAATATATCCACGTGATCCAATAAAAAGTCAATCCTTCCACTTCATGCACACCTCCCTATGCTTCCCATTATGGCTCTTCGGAACCCTTTTTAATCCCTTTATTCATGAGAATTTTACCTATCTCCCATTACTTGTGCAGTACATACTGAATAAATTGTCTAAGCTAGTCCATGTTAATGAGAGGGAGGTGTTTATGAATGGGAAGGGATCGTCAAGAGTCAAAATTAAAGAAAAGCCGAAGAGTGGAATCAGATAGAGATCAAGCTCTTCACTATGATGGTGCAACCAAAATGCAAAGTCCAGAAGAAGCCCGGGATTTAAATAACAATAAATTGTAGGAACAAATGCGCAAGCGCCTTCGGAACAATTAAAGGACAATTGTTCCTGCGAGGATTATTCGCAGAAGCTTTCCTTTGTGCTCACCCCCGACAAGCACAAGTCGATCCTCTCTGAAAGGTGTTCTTTACCTTTCTGAGAGGATTGGCTTGTGACCTAGAGGTCGACAAAAACGCAACGTCCTGTTGCATTGTCGACACTAGTACTTCCTATACGTCGGGGGTAGGCGCTGGAGCTGAACGCAAACAAATTTCTTCACAACGTTATCCACATCACGCGAATTTATTATTTCCTAAAAACGGAAAAGGCTCTGCAAGAATTTCCTTGCTAGAGCCTTTTCTTTATCCGGAGATAATTCGCTGACTATATTTTTTTGTATCAACGCTTCTTTCATTTAACCAATGGTGCGTATATCCCGAAATGATAATCGGAGCCTGTTGAAGTTCAGCAATTGTAGCTGCGCCAAGTGCGGTCATAATCATCTTGAGTTCTTGATGTATTATTTGAAGCTCTTCTACTAAAGCTTCAAGACCTTTATTCATTAGTATTTTCAGAATATAGCCCGCCATGCCAACTGCATCAGCACCAAGAGCTATAGCTTTGGCAATATCAAGACTCGTCTGTACGCCGCCAGATCCAATAATGGACAAGTCTTTTGAGTCATGTTTTACTTCTGCTATAGAAATAGCTGTAGGTATTCCCCACTCATTAAAAAACGAAAACGCCTTTTCACGGCGCTCATTTTCAATTTTCGCAAAGTTCGTTCCTCCGAACCCTCCAACATCGACAGCTGATACGCCAATAGATTGCAGTTTTTGTACTGTTTCTTTATTCATTCCGAAGCCAACTTCTTTTACAATAACAGGAACATGTACATGTTTTATTATTTCTTCAATTCTCTGAAGCGCAAAACGAAAATCTCGGTCTCCTTCAGGCATTGTTAATTCTTGGACAGCATTGAGATGAATTTGCAAGGCATTTGCTTTAATCATCTCTACTGCTTCTAATGCTTGGTCTACGGTAGCCTCACTGCCTAGATTACCAATAATAATGCCTTCGGGATATTCTTTTCTCATAACTTGATACGATTCTCTTTCTCCCGGGTCTTTCAGAGCAGACATTTGAGAGCCGACAGCCACTGCCATCCCCAATTCCTTTGCTGCCAAAGCTAAATCACGATTAATTTGAAACGTTCTCTCTCCGCCGCCGCCAGTCATTCCATTTATAAAAATTGGCGAACTTAAAGAAAGTCCGCCAACTTTTACGTGTAAATTTGTCTGATCTAATGAAGAATGAGGCATACTTTGGTGAATAAATGAAATATCTTCAAAACCCGCTTGTCTTTTTTGCCCTGTTGATAAAGCTATTTGAATATGATCCCATTTTCTCTTTGATCTAGACACCATTTATCACACCATTATCATTTTAAATTCTTTAATTTATCGCCAATCATATCTCCAAGCTGGAATCCTTTTGATTCCTCTGGTAGCACATAATCCGTAACATATTCAGGTTCTTTATCTTGAAGCTCCTTGATGCTAAGAGAGAGACGCTGCTCTTGCTCATTTACATCTAATACTTTTACTTGAATTTCTTGGCCTTCTTTTAATACTTCATGAGGTGTAGCAATATGTTTATGTGAAATTTGTGAAATGTGAACAAGACCCTCAACTCCTGGGAATAATTCCACAAATGCACCGTAGGAAACTAGTCTCTTCACAACTCCATTAAGCGTGCTGCCCTTTGGCGCTTTTTCGGCTATACTTGCCCAAGGTCCAGGAAGTGTATCTTTAATTGATAAAGAAATACGTTCATTTGCACGATCAACACTTAAAACCTTTACTTTAACCTTTTGACCTTCAGCAACTACTTCAGAAGGGTTGCTCACATGCTCATGAGACAGCTGTGAAATATGAACAAGGCCATCAATACCGCCGATATCAACGAAAGCTCCGAAATCAGTAATTCTTTGAACAGTTCCTTCAATCACCTTACCAGGCTCAAGTGAATCAAGAATTTGGTTCTTTTGCTTCCCTTTTGCTTCCTCAATTACAGCACGATGTGAAAGGATTAAACGATTTTTATCCTTCTCAAGTTCAACAATTTTAAAAGTCATTGTGTTGCCTTTGTAATCTGAAAAGTCCTCAACAAAGAAATCTTCTACTAAGGATGCAGGTACAAATCCACGAACTCCAAGATCTACAACTAGGCCGCCCTTAACAACATCTTTAATTTCAGCCTCAAAAATTTCACCATTATTGAACTTTGCTTCAAGATCTGTCCATGATTTTTCTGCATCAACTTTTCGCTTGGACAAAATTAATGCGTCTTCTTCCACTTTTAACACCTCAAGCTCCAGCTGCTCTCCATCTGAAACAGCATCACTAGCCTTCTCTACGTGAAGACTTGATAACTCACTAATAGGAATGATTCCATCAAGCTTACTGTCAATAATATTCACAATAACTTGTTTCTCTTCGACTTTTGTTACTTGTCCAGTAACCTTATCGCCAACTTCAAAATTTCTCACTTGAACTTGATTCATCTCTTCAGACATATGTATTCCTCCTTATTAGTAATGCGGAAGGGCATAAAATTCGCCTTTTTACTAACTTCTTACAAACCACTTCTTTTGTCAAGCAAGAAGGTTTAACTATTCTCATTTATCAGTTTGCGAATTTCACCCATAATTAATTCAGTTGTCTCCTCAGCTGAAGCTTTCCTTTCTCGCAGCGGAGTCAAATCTATCGGCTTTCCATATACGACTTTTAATCTTTTAAAAGCCTTATAAGGACCGATAATGGCACATGGAACAATAGAAGCATCTGTCCGTAAAGCAAAGAAGCCAGCTCCAGCAAGGCCTTTCCCTAACTCACCTGTTTTACTTCTTGTTCCTTCTGGGAAAAGCCCTAACACCTTGCCTTCCTTTAAAATAGCAAGGCCTTTTCTTAAAGCTTCCCTGTCACTCATGCCTCTCTTTACAGGGAAAGCATTTAAGTGCGGAACGATCTTTCCTAATAATGGGACACGAAATAATTCTTCTTTAGCCATGAAGTGAACTGGCCTAGGTGCATTTATTCCTACTACCGGCGGATCAAAATTATGTATATGATTTGTACAAAGAAGCACACCGCCCTCTTTCGGAAAATGTTCTGTTCCAATCACTTCAAAACGATATATTGGATTTAAAACTCCATAAACTACTGTTTTAGCAAAAGAATATAAATTCACTTTCAACCGATCCTTTCATGCACAAGCACCATGATTCTTTCTACAACCTGTTCTATATTTAATGAGGTTGTATCAATTTCTATTGCATCATCTGCTTTTTTCAATGGTGCAACCTCACGTTCTGAATCTAATTTATCTCTTAAAGAGATTTCCTCTTTTAATTTCTCTAAATCGGATGGATAACCCTTTTTTAAATTTTCTGTATGTCTGCGAATTGCACGTTCATCAACCGATGCTAATAAAAATATTTTAACCTCTGCATTCGGCAGGACATGTGTGCCAATATCCCTTCCATCCATAACAACACCGCCATTATCGGCAAAGCTCTTTTGTCTGGCAACCATTTCTTCTCTTACAAGCTTATGTTTTGCAGCAATGGAAACAGAATTTGTTACTTCAGCTGATCTAATTTCGGATGACACATTTTGACCATCTAAATATATTAATTGACCATCCTCTCCAGGGAATAATTCAATATTTGTTTCTTTTAGTATATTTACTAAATCATACTCATTTTCTAAGTCTATTTTCTCTCTTATCGCTTTATATGTTAAAGCTCTATACATTGCACCTGTATCGATGTAAATGTATGAAAGTTTTTCTGCAACAATTTTGGCAACCGTGCTTTTTCCTGCTGCTGCAGGGCCATCGATTGCAATCGAAATCTTTTTATTCATAGTTCCTCCTGATAACATTACAATTTCTATGATCTTGTCCATTTTATTTTATCATATGCCTGCTTAAATAACCGTATTAAAGTATGTTGACCTCTTTACTTCTTTTAATTCTATACAAAAAAACAAAAAGCAGGCTGCGCCTGCTATTTTTGCTCCTTGAAGGTTTCAAGGAATTCTGTAAAGTTATTATCCGTTACACCTTCATATTGTGTAAGCTGTTTTAATTCAGGAAAAATATCAAATTTATGAAAAAATATTTGCGTGATAAATAAAAATAAAAATTGTATTATGACGATTTTCATTAATATTCTTTCAATCGATTTCATTTACTTCGTCCCCGCATTAAGTAATATTTATGATAAAGTATGCGAGCTTTTTATGAAATTTATTCCTATTTTATACTTCTATACCTCTTTTCTTATATGCTAATTGACGATCAAAACAAAATCGAAGCAGTAATTGTCTATCAGCAGCTGAAATATCGATAAATTGAAGAGAAATAAGGGATTTCCACTCATTCAACTCTACTATTCTGACAATTTTACTATTTAGCTTTAAATAATAAGCTTCTCCATTTTGCATAGGCAAAACAAACCAAGTTTGAAGAACTATATTTTGTGTAAGAGGTCTTGATTTGTCATTAATAATCGCTGCTCCTCCAGCACTAATATCATCTGTTACTGTAACAAATGGTTCAAATTCCCCTCCTGTTGGATGAACAGCCACATCTACTGCTGTCTCAATGCGAACAAATTGCCTACGCTGAATTTTCACAAGCTGATCTGCCCCTGGATAGGATAATATTATCATTGGAATATTAGCCATACTCCTTCTGAGAACTTCACATTCAAAAAGAAAAACAGTTCCATCCCCAGTGACAAAAGTCCCTTTTAACTGAGTGCCATCTATAAGAAAAACTGTTCTTTCTGTTTTCATATTTATTGGATAATCAATATAAATACAATTATCTGCCGTTTCAACAACTCTGCACTTATATTTTTCGACATTTTCAGAATGCCTCGGTTCTAAAAAAAGGACATCACCAATTTTTATCATGCTGACCACACTTTCTCTATCCGTTTTCAAATCCAAAGGATAATCTTGTCATTTAATTATGACATGTATAAATGTGTTTGTACATCCACTTTATTCATCTCAACTTACAAAAATAAGGAAAAGCAAATATCGCTTTTCCTTAAATAACTTCATCATATATTGGTTCTGCATTTTTTAACTTTTCTACCATCTCTTCATGACCATCATCTGCATTAATAAATATTCGATACGTATCATTTCCGAGTGTACCAAGAAACTCATAGCAAAGCACTTCTTCTTTTAGATCATTTTCAATTACTGCTAACCGGTCTTCCATTACTTTTAATTGAGGATTAATTTTTGAACGTGCATCTTCGAGTGAGATCGCAGGCTTTTGTATGTTTCTTTTGTGATTATGCTGTAAGTAATTTGTTGCTGACAAACCTACGATTCCTCCATTATCTAGTGCAATTTTTATCCGTATTGAGTCCGGATATATTCTTATATGATCTTGGGTTGATACAAAATTGAATACACCTGTATTGTTGTATTGTGCACTTTCAAACAAATCAAGATCTTTAAATCCATTTTCATTGAGAAAATTTATTGCTCTATTACTAGCTTCATTTAAACTTATTTTTTGATTGTTTATATCTCTAGATAGAATAAACCAGATTGGATATCCGCCTCTTTTTGTAATATCCATGCTGGCTTCTTGTTTTGTTTTTTGGTCAAGAAGCGCTACGCTATAAAACCCATAATCCGATCCTTTGCCATTTTCCGTCACATTCACGGATAAATTATTTTTTAGACCAGAATATTTACTGGCAATTTTCACAGCCTCATCCTCTGAAATTTGCCTGCCTTTTAAGTGTTTAAAGTTGTTTTCCTGTCTTTGGAGGCTGACATTCGTCGGACCAAGATCGGTTTCTCCGTATCCTTCAACTGTTTTTTCCACAGTCTTGAAGCCGTCAATGATCGTATTATCTGCCGTTTCTTTACCCGAAGCCAGTGCCATTTCAACATCCATCCAGCGGAGGTTATTTTTCAGCACTAAATGCTGTACCTTGCGCAGCTCCTGCTGAATTTCTTCAGAATGGGAATATAATTTTTTTAAGTTCTCATACTCTTTATCAGTTAACGGTTCTTTATCAAGATCCCTAACAGCTGTACGATAGCTAAAATCACCGATATTTGCTAGAAACTCCTCTGTTTTATTAAATGGGAGCAGGGTAAGAGGCAGCTGTCCAACGTTAGAATGTGCCTCTGATGTAAGCCTCCAAACATCAGCCAAAGCCGGTGATAATGATTTACGGGAATTCATTGCTAATGTTGTTCCGATTTTATCATGGAGAAGATCAATTTTATAAGTTAGAGTATGAAACGCGCGCTGATAGCTATTTTCTGCATTAATTAGGATTGCATTTTTTTCCCTATGTTCCTGATAGCCCCAGAAAGCCGTTCCTGCGACACCTAATGTTAGTACTCCGATTAATATTCCTCTAAGCAAACTTCTTCACCTCTCTATTTGCAAAAAATATGTTTTCCTATGCGTTTAATTTGTGGACGTGACCATATCCAAGCACTTGTAGCTGTGTCAGGATTAAAATAGTAAAGAGCATTCCCTGTAGGATCCCAACCATTTATTGCATCAATTACTGCCTCTTTCGCTCTTTCATTAGGAGTAAGCCAAATTTGTCCATCTGCTACTGCTGTAAATGCACCTGGTTCAAAAATAACTCCTGATATCGTATTAGGAAATGTTGCACTATTTAATCTGTTCAAAATAACCGCTGCCACCGCAACTTGTCCTGTATATGGCTCTCCCCTTGATTCACCATAAACTGCATTCGCCATTAATTGAATGTCGTTTTGAGAAAAACCGTTAGGCATATTTGCAGATGTTGGCTTTTGTGCTGCCGGTTTTTTAGTAGGAGCAGCAGGAGCAGGAGCCTTGTTCGCTGGCTTCTTTTGTGATTCCAGACTCATTCCGCCGTAATGAGTAAACTTATTTCCCTTTGCCATTTGCTCCTTTACAAACTGCTGATTGTATTTGGATGCCTTAACGAGCTTATTTTTCGTTTCAGCTCCTGCCATCCCGTCAATCTTTAACCCAAATTCATATTGAAAATTCCTTAAAGCCCAGTATGTTCCCCAGCCAAAGACGCCATCAATCTTTCCATTATAAAATCCTAGGTATTGCAGTCTTGATTGAAGTTCGATTACATCATCACCAACTGCACCTTGCTGGATGACTTGACTTGTAAAAGCTGTCGCCTTTTGTTCGTTCCCACTCATTGGAACAATCAGCATACATAGTGAGATAATAAGAATTACTTTAGTAAACAACATGTTCTTTTTCACGGATAGTAACCTCCAAAGTAAATCTTTATAACATTATCTCTATATTTTGTAGTAGATGGTTTTTTATACAAACTCATTTTCAATAAAAAAAAAACTCCTCATTTACAAAATGAAGAGTTCTTTTTAAAAATTTAGCTGATTTTCAAAATGTTTTGTACTCAATTCACGGGCTTTCTTTACCTTTCTCAATCCTAGCCACCAAAGAAAGATCATAAACGGGAACATAATAAGCATCCAGTTCTCTTGGGTCATTAGAATGAAGTCATATGTCCCATGCAGCAAGACTGGGATAAGCAATGACAAGATAAGCCATTTTCCCTTCGAGGTTGCCGAAAATTTCCCTTTTCCTATATAATAGCCCATAATAACCCCAAACAAAGCATGGCTTGAAACAGGCAAAAGTGCCCGGCCAATTGCATGCTCTAATCCATAGGTTATAAGGTAGAAAATATTTTCTAGCGATGCAAACCCTAATGAGACTGATGCACCATAAACAATTCCATCATACGGTTCATTAAAGTCAACATGCTGATAGACAGCATAAAAAAGAATAAACCATTTAAAAAATTCTTCAAGCATACCTGATGCTAGAAATGCATTAATAAAGCTAGACTTTATGTTGTACTCTGTTTCAAGAACATATTGAATAAACGCGATTGGGAAAACAAGAATCGCACCAAATAAAAAGGTCTTGAATACTGTAAAGACCGGTTCTGAATCATATTGATCTTTCAAATAAAAATAACTTAATAACGCTAAACCAGGGGCAATACCCGCAGATAAGATACCAAGCATGTACTGTCCTCATTTCTCTAAATTAATTTGGTGCAATTCCCCAATTGCAAACTGAATTCGCAATAAAACAAGTAAATGTTGTACAATTAATACACATTAATCGTAACACGATGTTTGACGAAAGAAAATGCATTTTCAAATATTGGATAAAAAATATCCAAATCTTCTAAAATAGTAAACTTTGATTCTAATATACACTTTCTACACTATTTTTACTTTAAATTATAGCAAGTTGGAGGAGTTTTTTATGCAAAAGAAAAAAATACTTGTTATTCATACAGGCGGAACAATTTCAATGAGCGAAGATACATCAACAGGTGCAGTTAAGCCTTCCGAACGCAATCCGATGACTGAAAAAACTCTCGAATTGCTTTCTATGGCAGATATTATTATTGAGGAGCCATTCAATCTGCCTTCACCTCACATTACGCCTGTTGAAATGCTAAAGCTAAAGGAAATTATTAATAGCTATGTAGATAAAGGTGAAATCTCTGGTGTTGTTATCACACATGGAACAGATACATTGGAGGAAACAGCATATTTCTTACAATTAACAGTACAGACCGAGCTGCCAATAGTGGTAACTGGTGCAATGCGATCTAGCAATGAAATTGGCTCGGATGGACTATATAATTTAATCTCATCTATTAATGTAGCTTCCTGTGAAGAAGCAAAAAATAAAGGTGTGCTTGTTGTCTTAAATGATGAAATTCATACAGCGGAAAATGTTACAAAAACTCATACTAGCAATGTATCCACTTTCCAAAGCCCTCAATATGGTCCTATTGGAATTGTTACGAAACGAGGTGTATTTTTCCATCATCTCCCAACAAACTATGAACATTACAACATTCAAAATGTTTCAGTTCGTGTAGCATTAATTAAAGCTCATGCAGGTATGGATTCAACCCTTCTATTGGCGATCCGTGATCTTGAATATCATGGTGTTGTCATTGAAGCTTTAGGACAAGGGAATTTACCGCCTGGCACAGTAGAAGGAATTAAAGCATTAATTGAAAAAAATATTGCTGTAGTAATTGTGTCCAGATGTTTTAATGGAATTGCCCAGGATGTCTATGGCTATGAAGGCGGAGGGAAGCATTTAAAGGAATTGGGAGTCATTTTTTCAAATGGGCTCAATGGACAAAAAGCCCGAATTAAATTGCTTGTTGGTCTAGAAACGACAAATAATCGTACCGAAATTGAGGAAATATTTAAGATTTAATGGAAAAGAAATCGGTATTTGCCGATTTCTTTTCGTTTGATTATTTTTCTGAAATTGCTTTAGCAATTAAGTCTCCATGGAAACGGCCGTTTTCAATAAAAATCTCATTAGCATTATTTCCTGCAGCAATCACGCCTGCAATGAAAATACCTTCCACATTCGTTTCCATTGTTTCACTATTAATAATGGGCCTGCCTGATTCAGCGTCAATTGCCACACCCATCTTCTGAAGAAAGCTATGATCAGGATGATAACCAGTCATTGCAAAAACAAAATCATTTTTTATTTCATAACGCTCTTCTCCAACCGTATAAATCACTGTATCTTCCTGAATTTCTTGAATATGTGCATTAAACTCCATTTTGATCACACCGTTTCGAACAAGAGAATCAAATTCCGGCAATATCCACGGCTTAATACTTGGAGAATATTCGCTCCCCCTGTAAATGACTGTTACTCTCGCACCGGCTTTAACTAGTTCAATGGCAGCATCGACACTTGAATTTTTCCCGCCAACTACAACAACATCCTTATCAAAATACGGATGAGCTTCTTTAAAATAATGAAAAACCTTTGGCAGATTTTCTCCAGGCACATTCATATAATTAGGATGATCATAATAACCGGTCGCAATAATGACATAGGCTGCTTTATATTCGGCTTGATCCGTCGTAACAATGAATTCCTTGCTTTGTTTGCTGACATTGATTACTTTCTCATAAGCATTTATTCTTAGATTTTTCCTTTTAACAACTTCCCGATAGTAGGATAATGCTTCATTTCTTCTCGGCTTGTAGTCAACTGTTATAAATGGCACACCCCCGATTTCCAATTTTTCACTTGTGCTGAAAAAAGTTTGGTGTGTCGGATAATGGAAAATTGCATTTACAATGTTTCCCTTTTCAATTATGAGCGGCATTATTCCAATTTCTTGAAGGGAAATTGCAGCCGCTAATCCACATGGTCCTCCTCCAACAATGATGACTTCTTCGTTTTTCATTTTGTCGTACTCCCTTCTATGGTTAAAACAGAAAAATTAACGCATCAAAAAAATCTCCCATCAAATATGATAGGAGATTTTTCATTAAGATTCAAATACTCTAGCTTATACCCAACCGCGGAATCTTGAAGCTTCTGCCATTTTGCGAACACCGACCATATAAGCGGCAAGACGCATATCTACACGGCGAGATTGAGCAGTTTCATAAATATTATTGAAGGATTGTACTAAAATCTTTTCAAGCTTTTCTTCAATTTCTTCTTCAGACCAGTAGTAACCTTGATTGTTTTGTACCCATTCAAAATAAGAAACTGTTACACCGCCTGCAGATGCCAAAACATCTGGAACAAGAAGAATTCCGCGCTCAGTTAAGATTTGAGTAGCTTCTAATGTAGTTGGTCCGTTTGCAGCCTCAACAACAATCTTCGCTTTAATGTTATGAGCGTTTTCATCTGTAATTTGGTTCTCAATTGCAGCAGGAACAAGAATATCACAATCAAGCTCTAAAAGCTCTTTGTTTGTGATTGTATCATTGAATAGGTTTGTTACAGTACCAAAGCTATCACGACGATCTAATAAATAATCAATATCAAGTCCATTAGGATCATGAAGCGCACCGTATGCATCAGAGATACCAATCACTTTAGCACCTGCATCATGAAGGAATTTAGATAAGAAGCTTCCTGCGTTACCGAAACCTTGTACAACAACACGAGCTCCTTCTAGTTCGATGCCGCGCTTCTTCGCAGCTTCTCTAATACAGATCGTTACACCTTTAGCTGTAGCTGTTTCACGTCCATGAGAACCGCCCAATACTAATGGTTTACCAGTAATAAACCCTGGTGAGTTAAATTCATCAATTCTGCTATATTCATCCATCATCCAAGCCATGATTTGAGAGTTTGTAAACACGTCTGGAGCTGGAATATCTTTAGTTGGTCCAACAATTTGGCTGATAGCACGTACATATCCACGGCTCAGTGCTTCTAATTCACGGAAAGACATATTACGCGGGTCACAAATAATTCCACCCTTACCACCGCCATAAGGAAGATCCACAATACCACACTTTAAGCTCATCCAAATAGATAAAGCTTTAACTTCTTTTTCAGTAACACCTGGATGGAAACGAATTCCACCTTTAGTAGGTCCCACTGCATCATTATGCTGTGCACGGTAGCCAGTAAAGACTTTCACTGTACCATCATCCATCCGGACAGGGATTTTAACTGTCATCATTCGAAGAGGCTCTTTTAATAGTTCAAACACCTCATCAGAATAACCTAGCTTTTCCAAAGCCTTATGAATAACTGTTTGCGTTGACTTTAACACGTCAAGCTTGTCTTCTTTATTTGTATCAGTACCATTATTGGCCACCATTTGTAAACCTCCTAGAAATCCTATCATTTGTTGTCCGCTTCCATGCAATAGTATACACCTTTGATTATTTTATGCAAGATAGAAAAAAATTTTTTCCGCATTTTTTGATAATTATATGTAACCGTTATCACTTCTGTAATATTAAGGAAAAGGCAGAAAAAATATTTACCAAAATTGTATATAAGCAGTTTAGAAACGATGTTCATATTCTCCCTTTGTTTTTCCCAATACGGGTAGAAATCATTATTTATTTTTAATAGAAAGACTTAAATATAACGGAGGAGAAAATCTCCTCCGTCTGTTTCTTACTGAAAATAGTAAGTAAGCTTTTCAATAGCTTGATCTTTAATAATTTCAGATCCGTATTCCATCAGCACATGAATACTTACGATAGACGGATTGCCGTATTCTGATAAAATGGCCACAAGCTTGTTAATATCATCCGCAGGTTGGTTAGCTAGATGAAAATAATAGTAATTATTATACCTATATAGGCTTGCATTTGTAATCTTGTGGATTTCTAGGCATTTCGCTAACCTAATGACATTTTCTAAGTCGTCTAATTCATACAGGATTTCCTCTTTGCCATCCATAATAACTTGCATTTCAATAAAGCCATCCTGAAGTAATTCCTCGTCATTAGGCTCCTCCATCGTTACAATCATAATCATACCTTGAGCATGCATTGAAAAGATTTCAACTGCAACAGAACCTTGAATTTCGACACCGAATTCTACACTTGCCTCTTCCAGCATATCATGGAACAGCTGATGCCATTTCATTGAATCCTTCCAAATATCTTCTTTCGTCAGTCCTCTTTCCGATAAGTCATCTTGAGTAAGAAATATTTTGATTTTATTATAATTTAAACGTTCTAAGCGCATGTAACTGCCCCCTGCCGTGAACCAACTCTTTTATTTAGTGTATGACAGAATCAAAAGAAGGTGAGTCGTCTAAATTATTTAGCTTATGCGCTTATCTTACCATTGCATCCATATTGTAGAAGAGGGAGTTAGCCGATCTTCTGCCCTTTTTTTAAAGTTATGACATGAGTTTCTGCCTTTGCTCCTAATCTTAATGGTAAAGCGGTTGTTCCATAACCATTACTTATTAATAATGTCGTACCCTTTCGTATTTTTATACCTCCCTTTTCATAAGGACTGTAGCCCAAAATATGTATTTGCCCGCCATGCGTATGTCCGCTTAAAATTAATTGAATGCGATGGTCTTCTTTAAGCTTCCTAATAATATCAGGGCTATGGCTTACTAACACTCTAAATCCTGTTTCCCCTGCGTCCGAAAGTGCTAAATCAAGCCGGTCTCGTCTTTTACTCATATCATCAACACCTAATAGAATCAATTGATCGCCAGTTTCTGACTCAAATGAAACAGCCGTATTATCCAAAACTTTCACTCCGCAGTCCAAGAACAGCGTATCTAACTTGCGAAAGTCTACTTCGTAATCATTATTCCCCCAAACAAAATATACCGGTCCGAGTGATTTTAATTTTTCAAGATTTGCTTTAACCCTTTGGAATGGCACCCCTTTTTCAACTAGATCACCGCCAATAATAACGATATTAGGGTGTAATGAACGAACTTCTTCAATTAGCTTTTCAGATATTAATCGTTTATGTATGTCAGAAATAAAAAAGATTTTGATTTCTCCAAAACTTTCCGGAAATTCTTCAAAGAAAAGGTTATGCCGAATAACCCGGTCAGCGAAAGCCTCTTTATACATAAATAGAATAAGCCCAATACCAAGTATTAATAAAGATAAAGTTACTGCATAAATCATCATGTCTCCTGCCCCACCATTTTTATGTCTATACTTTTGCGAGTTTAAGTTCCTTAAAATCTATAGAAATAATACCATAAAGAAAAGAAAAACAGAAAAATACAGCTGTTTGCCAATTCAGATTTGAAATTATACAATAACCCCCAATAAAGCTGACATGTTTTCTGATCAAAAATAATCCCTCCCATAAATATGTATGAGAGGGATTATGCATTTTTCTCGTATAATTATTGTTGAGGCACTTGATTAATCTTCGCAAACATCGAGAATTCTGAATCCTGAATCCTCAAGCTTATGAAGAAACTTTTGCAAGTTGTCTTTCTTTTCCACCTTCATAACGATTCTGCGGACAAGCTTGTCTGTTTCATCAAATGTAACAATGGAAATGATATGCTCATGAAATTGGTGGGCAATTTCTGATAATCTTGCTAATCTTCCTTCTGTTTCAGAAGCTGTGAAAGCTATTCTGACACCCGGTTTGTTCATTCCGAATGCCGATTGAAATTGTTCAAGCACATCAAAGCGAGTTACTACCCCTAAAAAATTCTTAGATTCATCCAATACTGCTAATAAAGGAAAGTCTTTTAAACTTAAAAGTGTTTTTTCAAAAATTTCATTCCCTTTGAGGTATTGATCTTTATGTGTAGCAATTTCTTTAACCTTCGTCTTCTGTATAAAATCTTCCTTTGTTTGTCCAGCGTTAAAATAATTTTCATAAATTGTATATCTAGTAATCATTCCAACATAGTGATCGCCATCTAGAACTGGCAATCCATCAATTTGATGTTTTTCTAATGTATCTAGAGTTTCTTTAATTGTTGCTTCGTGATCAATTGTGTAGCTAGAGAATTTAGGAATCATAACGCTTTTTACAAACATTCGTATCACCTCAAAGTATGATTTACAGTTTCTAATTACTTTATTCTGCAGCAAGAGATAAAATCCCTTCCGAATGTAACATGAATGAAGAAATTTTGTCATAGGATGAAATGACGCATATAGAAGGAGGGATTGCATGTTTACACCAGAAAAGGCTTACTATCCGTATGTCAGTCCTTTTGATCCTTGTAAACCGATTGTCGTAAAAACATATTCCACCCCACCAAATCTTTATATGGGCTTTCAGCCGCCTAATTTACCTCAATTTACTCCAATAGAAGCATTGCGAGCAGGAACTTTATGGAAGGCATTCTATGACCCTTATTATAGTCCATATGAAAGGGCAAAGGAGGGACCTTCAACATGAAGCAAATGCCAGCAGAGTACTATCAATTATTGGAACAGCTTCAGGCAGTTGATTTTGTTTTAGTTGAATTAAGTTTATACCTTGATACTCACAATGGTGATGAAGATGCCATCAATCAATTTAATCACTATGTGAAGGAAAGAAAGAAAATCAGGAAGCTCTTTGAAAGCCAATTTGGACCGCTCATGCAATATGGCCACAGCTATTCAGGCAAACCTTGGAACTGGGACGACGCACCGTGGCCATGGCAAGTTTAGACTGTGCTGCAATTAACTTATCTATACTAACTTGAAATTTACTTAAACGAAGGGGCGGAATGATTATGTGGGTTTATGAAAAGAAATTGCAGTATCCTGTTCGGGTAAGTACATGTAATCCTAAGCTGGCAAAGTTTTTAATTGAACAATATGGGGGGGCCGATGGGGAACTATCTGCAGCCTTAAGGTACTTAAATCAGAGATATACAATCCCTGACAAAATTATCGGTCTGCTCACGGATATAGGGACTGAGGAATTTGCTCATTTAGAAATGATCGCGACGATGGTGTTTAAGCTGACTAAGGATGCAACTCCTGAGCAAATGAAGGCTGCTGGCCTTGATGCTCACTATGCAAATCACGACAACGCATTATATTATGAAAATTCCGGCGGGGTTCCCTGGACAGCAACATATATTCAAGCAAAGGGAGATCCGATAGCCGATTTATATGAAGATATTGCCGCAGAAGAAAAAGCGAGAGCTACTTATCAATGGATTATCAATATGAGTGATGATGTGGACTTAAATGACGGACTTCGTTTTTTAAGAGAAAGAGAGATTATTCATTCTCAGCGTTTTAGGGAAGCAGTAGAAATTCTAAAGGATGAGCAAGGCAAAAAGAGAATCTTCTAATACTACTGAAGTTAAAAAAGAAGCAGCTATCACTGCTTCTTTTTCAGCTATTTATTCTCATGAAATAAATTAATATCATAATTCTTCTTCATCATTTCAAATACGACATGCCTGTTTTTCCATTCATCTTCTTTTTTCCATAAATCTTTGCTCTTATCAATAATTTCGCAGCGCAAAGCATGGTACTCTTTTTCTGCCTTTTCTCTTTTCTCTCTTAATAAATTCATTAACC
The DNA here is from genome assembly GCF_019749375.1 of Bacillus sp. S/N-304-OC-R1. Classification (GTDB taxonomy): domain Bacteria; phylum Bacillota; class Bacilli; order Bacillales; family Cytobacillaceae; genus Cytobacillus. The sequence continues at coordinate 189,787 of NZ_JACWFE010000013.1, read as the reverse complement.
CATATAATCCAACTGTGATAACAAGGAAATATAAATTTGCTTTTTCATTCACGTAAACCGAGAACATCGCTGAAAATGAAAAGGAATAAGGCTGCATAACTGTTTTATATATATATAAAAGGTAAAAAAAAGTCAAAAAAATTGTAATCCACATTGTCATTAAATGCTGTAGCTTTAATTTATCGAATTTCCGTTTCCTTTCTACTACCTTTTGCAGCATTTGCCGGGTAGCTTGATCGGTTCGGTCATCTAGCATTGTTATAGATGACTCCATATTCCCCCTCCATTCACTCATACTTGTCAAGGATTGTCCTTATTCCTTTTCTATTTAATGTATGAGCTTGTACAGCATTATATGTTTGGGGAATATGAATCTATTTCTTTGGTATTTTCAATACTTGTCCAGCTTGAATATCATTACTACTCAATCCGTTAGCTTTTTTAATAATATCGATACCTGCTTGTGAATTGTAATATTTCATGGCAATTCGAAACATCGTTTCATTTGCTTTAACAGTATGATAGATCACTTCAGCTTCACTATTAGACTCATTCGCTTTATCTTTTTGTTCTTCTTCAACTTTCTCATCTAGTTTGACAGAACTCTTATCATCGGCGTGATTTACAACTGGTGATTCAGGTGCTGGGGTTACATGATCCTTTTCTTCTTTTTGATCTCTATCTGTTTGGTCAGATTTCCCTACATCCTCTTCTCTTTCTTCAATAATCGTTCCTTTTTCACTTTTTTCCTCTTCAAAGCCTATTGTTTCATATCCTGATTGAGTACTTGCCTTCTCAGTCCCTGAAGAGCTATTCTTTTGTAAATAGTTATACATAGTAAATATTGTGATAGGCAGTAAAATAAATAATAAGGCAAGAAGACGGATAACAGGATATTTTACTTTCCATTTATTCTTCTTCCTTTTCTCACGATGCAGTCTGCTTCTTGGTGGTAATTCTTCTTTCCCATTTGTGAATTGTTCTGCTTCCCATTTGCGATCAACCTTTTTTCTTAGGCGTTCAGCTTGATCTCTATAAGGGCCTTCTTTATTCATGAAACATCCCTTCCTGTTTCCCTTTTGGAACCTTTATTATGTCGGTATTTTATATTTAGTCCTAGTAAGAAATCAATAATAAAATGCATAAATATTGTGACGAATAAATTTTCTGTTATAAAAAAAATATAGCCGATAAAAAAACTTAAAACAACAACATTTAAAAACAAAAACCAATTAAATAAATAACGATAATGAATAACCGCAAAAATTAGACTGGTAATAACAAGACCAACATGGGTCTGTATGATTCCACGAAACAATAATTCTTCACAAAAAGCTACGATGGCTGCGATAACCGCCATATGCAGTACACCGCGATTACGGAATACTCTTTCATTTAACCCTCCATCATCATAATAGGACGGAGGGAGTATCTTCATAAAAATAAGATCTAGTAAAACTACCGCTAATCCCGCACTTCCTCCGATAAGCAGAATATTAATATCTTTGAGTTCAAAAAGGCTTAGTACGTCAGAAATGCGGTCAAATAAGATTATGCTTAAAATAATTGATATAAAAAATAGAATCGCTTGTGTTAAATAGAGATGAAACAGCAGCTCTTTTTCTGTAAGCTCTTTAATAATTCCAGTATATTTATCTTTCATTTCATTCGCTCGCTTAATAGTATTTCTTTCAAACGTTCTTTCCAATTAATATCTAATTCATGAGTTATCATCTTATTTCTATCATTAGAAGAATAAAATTTTGAATAATCAATGCCGCAATAGTCGCAGCAATCTTCTATCTCTATTGTGTTATCTTCTTTAAAATACTTCAAGATTTTTTTTCTGCGGCACTCTGAAATTTGTGTCCAATCATACATTTCTTCAATTTTCTTCTTTTTAATATTTAGCCGTTTTTGAATAAACGTATATATTTGCTTCATTGAATGTTCAAGCTGATTCATTTCCATTCCTTGAAGTAAGTCAGCGATAATTCTCCACTGAATGTCGGTAAGGCCGGAAATTCTTCTAATTTCTTCTTCATAATCTGTTAATCTCTGTAGAGCTTGTGGATTGTCTAAGAACCAGTTAAACAGCCAGCTCACCTGATTTTCAGTAGGGAGCTCTCCTTCAGCGAGCTGAAACGGGAGCTGTTCATCTCCTGGGGAATAAAGCAATACAGCGAGGCTTTTCCCGCCGTCTCGTCCAGCCCTGCCAATTTCCTGCAAATATGACTCTATTTGAAGTGGCATATGAAAATGAATAATAAAGCGAATATTATCCTTATTAATTCCCATTCCAAATGCACTTGTTGCACAAATGATCTCTAATTGATCCTGAATAAACTGCTGCTGAATCAAAATTCTTGATTCCTGTTCCATTCCCCCATGATAGGCTGCTGCCTTTTTTATTCCATTTCCCTTTAAAAGGATGGCCATCTGTTCAGCCATTTTTTTACTTGAAAAGTAGATAATACCTGAACCTTTTAATGTTTTTATTAATTCAATTAATCTATTCTTTTTTTCTTCAAAGGAATTTATTAATTCCACGGATAATGAAATATTCGGCCGATCTACAGAATAAACGAACTCATTCCAATTCTCTAAGCATAGTGAAGCAATAATATCATCCTTCACTTCAGGTGTGGCAGTAGCAGTTAAGGCAAGAGTAAGAGGATTTCCCAACTTTTCTCTAACTTCTCCAAGCTTTAAATAATCTGGTCTGAATTCATAGCCCCACTGTGAGATACAGTGCGCTTCATCTATGACAAACAGTGCGATTTGAAGCTCTTTTAGTCTAGTCATGACATGTTCAATTCGAAGCATTTCAGGTGAAATAAATATAAATTTAAATTTATTTAATTGCCATAAAGCTTGCTGCTTTTCTTCAAAAGTTAAAAAGGAATTAAATGCAATAACTCTTTTCTCACCTCTCATCATTAATTGTTCAGCTTGATCCTGCATTAAAGATAAGAGAGGTGAAATAATAATTACTTGTCCATTCAATGCATATCCAGGCAATTGATAGCATAAAGATTTACCAGTCCCAGTTGGCAGTATAGCTATTGTATGATTTCCTTCTAATAAAGATGAAATCACTTCCTTTTGCCCTGTTCTAAATGATGTGTAGTTAAAGTGTTGCTGTAGTAGCTTTTCAAGTTTCATTCTGCTCACCCGCTCTACTTAAAGTAAGACGTATTTCGAAATAGTCTGCACTGGGAACTAACTGGCGAATATATTTTAGCTGTTTTGACGAGCTTCTCTGAAATGCCTCTATTATTAATTTTTGCTTATTTACACTAACGAAGGAAGAAATATCAAACTCCTTAATATTTAGTGCAATTTCAACAATATGGTCCTCTATTGTATTTCTCTTAAGTCGTCGGATGGAAACAATCTCTTCAATCATTATACCTTTTTTCAATAATGAAAATGTTTTGTGTGCAGATTGAGTTAACGAGAAAGATTGTTGTTCATGAGAAATAAACATACTTAGGAGAGGATAATCTTTTTGGTTAGTTTGTATATTTTCAAGCATATAATGAAGAAGACTAATAAATTGAATATGGTATTTATCATATTCGATCGTTAAAGTCTCCGCAGCCTGCAATGGAGTTAATCCGATTTTTTTATAACCTGTCAGTCTAAGGACGAGAAGTGAAGGATTAAGTTCTTTATTTCCCTCTAGACACTGCACTAGCTCCATGTAAAGCTTTTTGCCTAATTCATCCCTGTTTAAAGCCGTTTGCTGGAGGAAGTTTTTTACCCAGAAGTGAGCTTCTTTTTTTCTTTGGATTGGCAGATACATTGTGTCCCTGCTTTTTAAATGAGAAATAACCTGAATTGTTAATGAGAGCCTCTCCCAGAAAAGATCAAGTATTTGATGAAACTTTAATCCGTTCAATGAATTTGGAATAGACTGATCCGTTAGTGAATGCTGCAGCAGCTTTTCACCTTTAGAAGTTAAACTGTAACTTTGCTCTGCATCTTGCTTTACGATCCCTTCATCCGTTAAAGAGCTAACGATATCCTCTAATACAGTACGTTGTAAATTAGGAAAAGTATAAAAAAGATTTGTTAATTGAAAGAAATGAGCATCCTGAATTGTTTGAGCTGACTTTTTTCCTTTAAGAAGATGAAAAATTGAATAAATAGAGCGCTGTCCATTAATTTTTTGTAAACAATACAAAACTATTAACTTTAAATAAGTATCTATCATAAAATCACACCATATATTATTACTTTTTTGGATAAGCTAAATATTAATCACTCACCTATATCTTATCATGAATAAAAAGTATGAGCCTCTATAATTCTGACTATTGTTAGAACCTTGTATGATAAGCATTCTCAATACTTTTACTATTGAAATGTTTCCCATTCAGTTTTACAATAGGGGATGAGGGATGTGTTTCCATCTTCACACAGGAAAATTTTTTATATTATTTTGTTATAATCTTGGGAGGTAATTTTTCATGGCTAAGTACACAATTGTTGATAAGGAAACATGCATCGCATGTGGAGCATGCGGAGCAGCAGCACCAGATATTTATGATTACGATGACGAAGGCATTGCATTCGTTACTCTAGATGATAACCAAGGAATTGTTGAAATTCCAGATGTATTAATTGATGATATGATGGATGCATTTGAAGGCTGCCCAACTGATTCCATAAAAGTTGCAGACGATGCATTTGATGGTGATCCACTTAAATTTGAATAGTAACATTCCTGTTTAAATATTTGCCCCTGTTCTATGCGAATGGGGGCTTTTCCTTTGTAAAAATTAAGATCATTACATAGGTTAATATTTTGAAATAAATATAATTTTTAGATATAATTACCTAGTGAATTTTTACTAAATACAAAAATGTTTTGCCCCGAAAGGAATGTTACTTATGTTGAATATCGGACAAACAGCACCTAATTTTAAAGTTGATACCGTTTCGTCTTTAACAAGTTTGCCTATTTCAGTCAGTCTTGATCACTATAAGAATAAATGGCTTATTCTTTTCTTTTACCCTTATGATTTTTCAATCGTTTGCCCTACTGAAATTAGAGTAATGGATAAACATTTGCCTGAATTTGAAAAACTAAATACAGAAGTATTAGCAGTGAGTACTGATAGTATTTTCACACATCGCGCTTGGCTTAAAGCAGATCATCCAAACGCTATTGGGAATATTCAGCTTACATTAGCTTCTGATTTCAAAAAAGAAATGTCACAAGCTTATGATGTTTTAGATCCGAATACAGGCGCTGCATATCGTGCCATGTACATTATTGGACCAGATGGAGTGATTGAATACGCAAATATGACTAATAATAATGTTGGCCGAAGCGCAAGTGAAACAATTCGTGTCTTAAATGCTCTTCAATCTGGCGGCATGTGTCCAATGGATTGGACATTAGGAGAGAAAATATTAGAGGTAGAGTAAGTCATAATAAGAAAGAGCAACGGTTTCCCGCTGCTCTTTCTTATTATTTTATGATTTATTCATTAAGCTGCACTATTGTATGAGCCTTGCTTATTAATCCAAGTACTCATACGAGCAAAAATCAGCATAAATACAATAGTAATTATGAATCCTTTAACTATATTAAACGGAAGAATACCCGTTACAATCATTGTACGCATTTCCGGAGCTGACATGGCTGGCGCATTCAAGAAAAATGTATATGCCGGCAGAATAATAAAGTAATTTAAAACACTCATAACAGCCGCCATAATAAAAGTTCCAGCAACAAGCCCGAAGGTCATGCCCTTTTTCGTTTTTAATTTGTTATAAACAAAGTAAGTTGGCAGTACAAACAGGGTCCCCGCAACAAAGTTTGAAATATGGCCAACTGGAACACCAGTTGCACTTCCCGTCATGAAGTAATCCAAAACATTTTTAATAAATTCCACTAATATTCCTGCAAGCGGACCAAAGATTAACGCAGCGATTAATGCAGGTATATCGCTAAAATCAATCATTAAAAATTGTGGAAACGGTGGCAGCGGGAAATTTAACAGCATCAATACATATGAAATACTGCTTAACATCCCAATTGAAACTAAAGCTTTAACAGAAAATCTTTTCATGTTCCTCTCTCCTTTTTAGGACTATCTCTCCTAAAGAAGAAAGGTTCAGCAGATAACTGTGGCCATCATAAATAAAACCCTCAAGCTAGCACTTGAGGGAGATAAATTTAAAGGCTCACTAAATAAACGTTCAATAAACCTGCATTTTTTGAACGTCTGCAGAACCTCCATCTTCTCCCATCCAGACTGTACTGTCGGCTTTGGAATCGCACCAAATCCTGCCCCAAAAAGGCTCGCGGGCTTAGAGAATAATCTCATCACCGCCGGTCGGGAATTTCACCCTGCCCCGAAGATAGACCGTATTTAATTATTACAACTATTATTATACTTGAAAACCAAGGAATTGGGAAGGAATTAAATTTTCTATTTCTTTCGCTGATCGTATTATCATTGTTTAGATCAATTTTATTTATGTTTATAGCTTGTACATACTTCCTCCTAGAAATAATAAACTAATAAATATCCCCATGATTCCTGCAATCATAAAGCGTCTTAAGTAATCGCGCATAGTATCCTCCTGTATCAATGTTATATTAATTGTTCTTTTCCCATATCCACAGTATGTTTTTATGCGCTATTTTAGAACTAAATATAGTAAAAATGATGATTAAGTCTATGGATTTCGCAATTAAAACAAAAAGACAACCCAGTTGGATTGTCTTCATTGTTAGTGTGTATATTCTCGCTTGTTCGGTGCAACAGGTACTTTTATTTCATGAGTTAAATCAAATCGACCTATTCTATCTATATTTACATTTTCTAATTTAACAACATCATAATTAAACTCTTTAGCAGTTAATAATATAGCTTCAAGAGTATGAAGTGTTGACTCATCATTATTTAAAATTGTGTCATTTGCAAATCTGATTACCAGCTTATTTTCATCCGGATTATCCTCAATGTCAAATTGAATCGTACTTGGGATCGAAGCTACTAGTCTCTCCCCCTTCTGGCTGTTTCTCATGACAGCAAATGCTTCAGCGATCGTACTTTGTTTATCGGAAAATTTAAAAGGTACGATAAAAGGCTTTGACTCTGACTTATTAGGAAAATAAAAATAATAAGCATCATCCCCAGGCTGATCACTATACACAAATTCATTTATCTGACCCATATGGCTAAAGTCGATTCCATTATTTCCATCGGTTGTTAACCTTACCTTCTTAATATCTAAAGTGGACATTGTGTAATTTAAAACTTGGTTTAAAAGCCACTCTGAATTTGAGGATATACTATATGGATGATCAGCTTGAACATCTACTGTTAATATTTTATTTTCTTCTTCAAAATCTAAATTTGCTTTCAGAGGAAAATAATCGTTTAATCCCCATTCTTGCTCTCTCAGACTTTCCATATTCTCTTTAAATAAATCAAATTTTGTTTTATTATCCTCTTTTGGAACTATGATGCTAACTGGTACGATAAATTGAACAGTATCATCTGGAATAGCATAGGTTAATACTTCGTTTCCGGCTAAATCTTCCTCATAGACAGCTGTTGATTGGTCTACATTTTCAATGGAGGTTATCCCCATTTTTTGATTCTTGTCAATTTCCGCCATTTTCGTAGACGGTTGTCTTTCATCTATTAAGGAAGTATTTTGGTGCTCAGCTTCATCGAAACTTCTCTTTTCGATCGCCATTTCGGAAGCAGTGGAAGAATTATTAGCTAATTCCATCGAATTTTCTTTACCGCCATTCCAATCAAAAAGGTTGGGAACAAGGATGAAAAACAGAATGAAAGCACCTGCAGTTGCTACACTAGGCATTACCCACATTCTTTGTTTGCGCTTATTTAATTTTAGAGAGATATTATGATAAATTTCTCTAGGATCTCGATTATCTGTAATTCGCGGCATTTGTCCTAATAGTTCCTCAATCTGATCATCAGTCCATTCTGACCTTTTCAAATTCTATTCCCTCCTTTCTTTTAACATCCTCCATATGAACCTTTAATATCTTTAGAGCACGGTGCTGTGTCGTTTTTACTTTGCTCTCCGTCCAGCCAAGCGCTTCAGCTGCTTCAGAAATCGAAAGCTCGTGAATATATCTCATGATAATAACCATTCTTTGGTCTAACGTACACTGATCAAGGCATTTATAAATATATTGTATTTCTTCATTCTGAATAGTAATTTCTTCTGGTAAAGGATCATTATCTTTTACTTGTTGTGTGGTCCAATCGAATTTTTCTAACAGCCGCTGTTTCCATCCCTTCTGTTTTCGAAATGAATCGATTGCTACATTTCTTGCAATGGAAAATAGCCATGTCTTTTCACTGCTTTTTCCTTCAAACTTTTCATATGATTTGAGAACTCGAATATATACTTCCTGTACAAGATCTTCAGCAAGCTCCCTATTCTTAACCATATAAAATAAAAATTGAAAAACGTCATGATGATACTTTCTATATAATTCATCAAAAACGGAGTCCATCTATTTCCCTCCCCGTTCAATTTAATAGTCGTAAAAGGTTAAAAAAAGGTTACAACCTAAATAATTCCTCTCGCCCTATTATACTTTTATAACGATAAAAAAAGGAAGGATTTTATGAAAATCCTTCCAAGTTAAGATTATGCATTGTACAGACATGCTTGAGATCTAAATGTTTCCCGTGTATCAAGATAAATCTGCACATTTTTCTAAATTAATCTATATTTCGAGGAATAAAAAGGGAAAATGTCGTTCCTTGACCTATTTTACTCTTAACTGATATTTGCCCCTTGTGTGCATTGATAATATTCTTTGCAATCGCAAGCCCTAGACCTGTTCCTGATCTTCCTCTAGTTCTAGCCTTATCCGCTTTATAAAAACGCTCGAATACAAAAGGCAAATCTTCTTCCGGAATGCCAGATCCTGAATCTTCTACTTCTATGTAGAGTCCTCGATCATCATTCCGTTCTGAAACAATTACCTTCCCCAAATTTGGTGTATGACGGATTGCATTATCTATTAAATTGGTTAACACTTGCTCCATACCATCTGGATCAAAGATAAACTGATCCATTTGTTCACTAAGCTGTAAAGTCAAATATATTTCCTTTTCTTTTGCCAGACCTTGAAATTTACGAACAATTTTCTGCAAGAAAGAATGGACTTCAACAACTTCCATTGTAAGCTGGACATGACCAGCTTCCATTCTCGCAAGATCTAAAAGCTCATTCACTAATCGTCCCATTCTTAATGATTCATCGTAAATGACGCTTGCCATTTCTTTCTTTTCTTCATCTGTTCCAGCAATATCATCAACAATGGCCTCACTATATCCTTGCATCATTGCAATCGGTGTTCTGAGCTCATGTGAAACATTTGCTATGAAATCCTGCCTTAGTTTATCAAGCTGCCTTTCCTCAGTCATATCTCTAATAACTGCGACAGCCCCGCGAATATATTTATTACTATATAAAGGACTGACGATCATCACCCAAAATCGGCCTTGTATCGAAATTTCACCAACTTGTTCTTTTTCCGTACTAACAGCTAGCTGAAAAAGCTCCATTACTTTCGTTGGGACTGCAGCAATGTCATTATTCGTTTCACCCTGCTCATAATACCAACTATTTAAAAAACGATCTGCTGGCGGATTTGTAATGAGAATTGTTCCATCCTTATTAAATGTAATAACCCCATCTGCCATACCACTTAAGATGCTTGCAAGCTGCTCCTTTTCCTGACTTAGAGCATCCATATTAAATTTAAGCTGCCTTGCCATTTGATTAAACGCAATCGCTAATTCTCCGATTTCATCTTGTGATGGGAAAGGAACTTTTGTATCAAATTTTCCCCTTGCCACCTCAAATGCCGCCTCACGCATTTTGCGAAGAGGTGCAGTAATTCGAGTTGATAGGAAAAAGGCAAAAATAGTAGTTAATATGATCGCTACACCAGCTGCGAGGAAAATAAACTTAGTTGTCGTTCTTGTTGTTTCTTCCATCACTTCAAGTGATTGATAAATGTAAACTGCTCCATTAGGACTTGTAGACTCTCTAAGCGGAACACCAATGATCAAGATTCGTGAATCCTTATTGTCATTATCCTTATTAAGTGAATATGTAATCATTTTTTTCACTGTTTTATCTTCTGTTAAGACCTTTTTTAAATCTGGATCTTCCGTGAGATTTTTGATAGGAAGCTTAAATGCTTGATTTTCATTAGGAGAATAAAAATACTCATTTGGATTTGTTACAATAACGACCTCTGTAACATCATCAACTAATTCCCAAGCAATTTCTAGACCAACTTCTCGATCATGCTCGTCTAAAATACGAGAAATTTTTTGCGCTGTATTATTTAGCCCTCTTTCCATCTCATCAACATGGTACTTCTCAAAGAATTCCAGGAGCATAATCGTTAAAATAAAAAGTACTAAAGATACTAGCAGTAAAATTGTAACCCATAGTTTCCCTACAACACTTCTCCAAAGCATCATTCATTATTAACCTCGAACTTGTAACCTACACCCCATACAGTTACAATCATTTTGGCAGCCTGCTCCGAAACTTTGTTTAATTTTTCACGTAAACGTTTCACGTGAGTGTCAACAGTACGTAAATCACCGAAAAACTCATAATGCCATACTTCCTTTAACAATTGCTCACGGTCAAAGACTTTGTCTGGGGATTTTGCAAGAAAGTAGAGTAATTCATATTCTTTTGGTGTAAGAGCAACCTCTTTCCCATCAGCAAGTACTCTATGTGCATCATTGTCAATTGTTAAATGCGGGAAAACAATTATATCCTTCGCAGCAGCAGCTTCTGTTTGAATATAAGAGGTTTTAGATGAGCGGCGCAATAATGCTTTTACACGAAGAACTACTTCTCTTGGACTGAATGGTTTTACAATATAGTCATCCGTACCGGCTTCAAAGCCTTGCACTCTATTAACTTCTTCTCCCTTTGCAGTAAGCATTATAATCGGGGTAGCTTTCTTTTCTCTTAATTCCCGGCAAACTTCAATTCCATCTTTTTCAGGCATCATCAAATCAAGAAGAATAATATCATAATCATTAGCTAAAGCTTTTGTTAGTGCTTCATTTCCATCTTCTGCTTCATCGATAATAAAGTGCTCCCTTTCTAAATACATTTTTAATAAACGGCGTATTCTTTCCTCATCATCAACAACAAGTATCTTAACGTTGTTTTCCATTTTACATTTCCCCTTTTCTCACTAATGAATAGAAATATTTTTGAAACAAGCCTCCACGAAGTGAAGGCTTTGTAAGTCAGGTGAAAATTAATAATTTGTTTGCATTGTTCCGGCAATCATTATGATCCCGCATATGAATGAAGCCCGGCAATAACGAGGTTAACTGCAACTAAATTAAACATAATAATAACAAATCCAATTACAGCTAGCCAAGCCGACTTTTCACCATGCCAGCCTTTTGATAACCGAAGATGAAGAAAAGCTGCATAGAATAAGAACGTAATAAGTGCCCAAACTTCCTTTGGATCCCATCCCCAGAAGCGTGTCCAAGCAATTTGGGCCCAAATCATCGCAAATATTAAAGCCCCAAGAGTAAAGACAGGGAAACCGATTAAAACTGAACGGTAGCCAATTTCATCCACTAGGTCAAGATTAATATTTTTAGTCAATGGCTGTAAAGCTGCCCCAATACGTTTACGTAAGATTAACCTCAACAATAAATATAGGATAATACCAGATGTTAATGACCAAATAACTGTATTTAATTTTTTCGCATTAATAATTCCAGGAACTTCTATTAATGGCTTAAACGCTCCTGAAGTTAGCAATTCTCCTTCATTAGGACCGATAAGTGCCGGCATATGATATTCCATTTGGTCTTGTTTGTCATTTTTATCTACCCAATTAAATTCAGCTTGATAGCCCATTCCGGAAAATGTAGATGAAATAATAATAAATCCAACTGTACAAACTAAGCCAAACATAATTGCTTCTAGCCAAAATGTCCGCTTACTTGATTTAGTTTGGTCAATAGCCTTTACTAAGTAGATAATTCCTGCCGCAAAACTAATCGCAAGAATAGCTTGGCCTACAGCTGCTGTTGTTACGTGAATATGAAGCCAATCACTCTGCAATGCAGGAATGAGCGGAGAAATATCCCGCGGAAACATACTTGCGTATGCAATCATTAATATTGCAACAGGTAGTGTGAATGCTCCAAGCATTGGTGTTTTGTAAATCAAATAGATAACAATGAACGCACCTACTAATGACATACCGAAAAATGTTGTAAACTCAAATAAATTACTAACAGGCGCATGCCCTGCAGCAATCCAGCGTGTAATAAAATAACCCAGTTGTGCAATAAAGCCAATAATCGTTATAAAAATAGCGAGTTTAGCCCATTTATTTGGACCCTTTTCTAATTGCTTTCCTTTTTTATCCTTAATAGCGCCCGCAAAAAATACGGTAGCTACTAAATACAGGAAGAAGGATGCATATAATAAATTTCCGCTAAGACTTACCATTAAGGTTCTCCCCTATTCCTTGTTTTCTTTCTCAGATTGATCTTCTGGCTGATTAATGCCTGTATCCTCTAAAATAAAGCCCATTTCTCTTTTTAACCCATACCAGTTTTTATTCGTATGGCCTGCAACCCAAACTTCGTTATTTATCCGGCGAATCCAAATCCGGCGATGATTCCAATAAGATCCTTGAGCGACCCCAATCATGAAAATTAATCCGCCTAACGAAATAAACCATAACGTTAAATCTTTTCTGACAGTTAAAGCGGAAACATTCTTCGTTTCTACACCTTTAAATGCCATTTTATAAGTATTATCACCAAACGGCTCAATTGTTTGTCTAATGGCAACAAAGCTAACCTCACCATCAGGTTTATCTGGTGTCAGCATTTTAAAGACAAAAGCAGGATTGTTTGGAATTCTTGATTTCGTAACAGGTTCTCCGCTTTCATCAAACTCAAAATCCGGGAAATAGCTTACTACCTCAACTGAATACCCATTCCCAAGATCATACTTATCTTTCGGATCAAATAAATCAATTGTAAGATTACCGTATTCTGCATGAGTATCCTTATTTGAAAGAGCAAATGTCATTTTATTTAATTCGTCAAGTTTATACTCAACCTGATACAATGCAAAGCTTTCAAACTTTAATGGATCATTTACACGAATCTCATAATCCTTTACTTTTTCAAGCTCTGGAGTTTCTCCTGCAATTGCGTTCCCTTTCTTTTTATAAAGGGTTACATTTGTCTGGAAGTTTTTAGCTACCATTCCTACTTTGTCCAGTGCTTTACTAAATACTTTGTCATCTTTATCTTTGTCATAAACTTCCAATATAAAACGGTCATTTTTTAAGTAATACTCTCCATCTGTTTCCGGGATAACTTTTGTTTCCCCTTCACGCAGCCAAAGAACTTTATCTACATACATCCCAGGGACAAATCGCAGCATTCCGCCAATTAAAAAAATGATTAACCCAATATGATTTATATATGGGCCCCATCTTGAAAATCGGCCTTTTTCTGCAAGAATATTTCCATCCTCTTCACGAATATTATACCGTTTTGCTTTTAATTTTCCTTTTACCTTATCATAGGCGTCATCTAGATTGCTCACCTCAGAAATTCCAAACAAACGCTGGCGCTTTAAGAATCCTTCGTGTCTTGTTACACGCTGTGCCTTTAATGCACGATAAAGCGGAATTACCCGGTCTAAACTGCAAATAACAAGTGAAATCCCAATCGAAGCGACTACGACTAAATACCACCAAGAGCTATACAGGTTATGAAAGCCTAAATCATAGTATAGTTTTCCAATCCAGCCATATTGATCTTCATAGTATTCTGAAGCAGGCATGATTGGGGGTATGTACATTTCCTGAGGTAAAATCGTACCTAATGCAGAGGCAACAAGAGTGATAACAATTAGCCACACTCCGACCTTAACCGAAGAAAAGAAATTCCATATTTTATCAACAATTGTTTTGTTATACGTTTGTGATCTGCGTGCACTGCCCTCATAGCGCATATCGACGAGCTTTTTTTCTTTCTCATTCTCCTCCAATATCCTGCCGCAAGCCTCACAAAGAATCGTTCCGTGCGGGTTCACGTGTCCGCATTCACATTTTACGTCCTTCATTTTAAAAACTCCCTACTTATGGTTTAACCATTTCCATAAGATCTTTAATCATCTCTTCTGTTAACTGACCAGTATGATATTTAACAACCTTGCCATCTTTATCGATCATATAAGTTGCTGGAAGCGGGCCAATTTTGTAAGCCGTTTGCACCTGACCATCCTTATCAATAACAACAGGGAAAGATAAATTATGTTTATCAATAAATTTATTAACTGACAAATCTGACTCTCCTACATTGACAGCTAAAACCTGTACACCATTGTCTTTAAATTGCTTATATTGATTATCCAAATACGGCATTTCGCGTTCACAAGGTTTACACCAAGTTCCCCAAAAATTCAAAAAGACTCCTTGGCCCTTGTAGTCGGACAAGCGGTGTTTTTCACCGTTCATATCCACAAGAACAAAATCAGGTGCTTTTTCACCAATTGCAACTTTTTTAACATCTTCTTTCGTAAAGTTTGCATATAAGGTGTAAGCAACAGCTGCGCCTAATAAAAGCAATATAATTGACCTTATTACTAAACGCTGTTTTTTCATTCAAATATCCCCTTTAAAAATTAACTTTAATCCTCTAATAAGTTTGATTAACAGAAAAGTCCATCCCAATTATAGCATTTATCACCATTATGATAATGTTTACAATATGAAGGAAGTGTGACTATTCTATGAAATTTACCAAAATCAAACTATTTTGCCTGAGCTTGGACTCGCAGCTGCTTTACTTCATGAGTGGTTAATTCTCTCGCCTCTCCAGCTTTTAATCCTTGAAGTGTTAAAGTTCCATATCTTTCCCGTTTTAATTTCATCACTGGATGGCCGATTGCTTCAAACATTCTTCTTACTTGACGATTTCGACCTTCATGGATCGTTAGCTCAATAATTGCTGTTTGCTTTTTCTTATCCATCGATATCATTTTTACCCGTGCAGGTGCTGTCATGCCATCCTCTAATTTTATCCCTTTTTCAAGACTTCTTGTTTTTTCACGTGAAGGAATTCCTTTTACTTTTGCAACGTATACCTTTTCTACTTCACTTTTCGGGTGCATAAGTAAATTGGCGAATTCTCCATCGTTTGTTAGCAATAACAGGCCGGATGTATCATAATCTAAGCGGCCAATTGGATATATTCTTTGTTCCACTGCCGGCAGATAATCTGTCACTACTTTTCTTCCTTTATCATCCTGTACACTGGAAATAACTCCCCTTGGTTTATAAAGAAGAAAATAAACAGGCTCTTCCCTTTCAATAGGAATACCGCTCACTTCTACTTTATCGGAGGATGAAACTTTCACACCAAGTTCCTTAACAACTTTTCCATTTACTTTAACATGACCTTCTAAAATTAACTGCTCCGCTTTTCTACGTGAAGCAAGACCAGCATGCGCTATTACTTTTTGTAATCTTTCCAAATTATGTCACTCCATTTTTTCTTAGGATTAATATTCAATCTGCCTAATTCTATCCTTTTGAATTATGACATAAAACAGCCTTTTTTCAAAGTAATGGTTTAATACGAAAAAAAAGATACCAATTAAGGCATCTTTAAGATATAGCTCTATTTACATACCGAAGACTAATGTAACTACAACAATGGCTGCTATAATACCGACTAAATCTGCCAACAGGCCAACTTTTAACGCATCTCCCATTTTTCTAATTCCAACCGCTCCAAAATAAACGGTTAATACATAGAAGGTTGTATCTGTGCTGCCTTGCAGAACAGATGCAAGGCGGCCAATAAAGGAATCTGGTCCATATGTCGCAATGAGGTCACTGGTCATTCCAAGAGCAGCCGAGCCAGAGATTGGACGAATAATGGCAAGCGGAAAAATCTCCGGTGGTACCCCTATTGATTCTAATCCCGGTCTGATTAATTCCATGAAATATTCCAAAGCTCCAGAAGCGCGAAATACAGAAATCGCTACTAACATCCCAACAAGAAAAGGTATAATGGATACCGCAATTTTTATCCCTTCTTTTCCCCCTTCTACAAAACTCTCATAAGTGGGAATACGCTTAATGGTTCCATAAATTAATATGAAGCCAATTAATACAGGAATAAACAATAATGAGATAATTGATACAATTTGCATGCAGCTTCATCCTTTTCTTGTTCTTCGATAGTAAAAATAACGATCAATTAAAATAGCGCCAATCGCTGAACTTATCGAGGCAATTAATGTTGGGCCGACGATTTCTGTCGGAGAAACTGATTCGTATTTCATTCGAATAGCAATAACCATTGTTGGAATTAGCGTAATACTAGAAGTGTTTATCGCTAAAAATGTAATCATGGAACGACTAGCTTCATTCTTTCCTCCATTCACATTCTTCAGTTCTTCCATTGCCTTAATTCCAAGTGGCGTCGCTGCATTTCCAAGACCAAACATATTTGCCATCATATTAGAAAGAATATATCCCATTGCCGGATGATTAGGAGGGACCTCAGGAAAGAGTCTGCTTACAATTGGCTTAAAAACTTGCGATAATTTATTTAATAGCCCTGCATCCTCTGCAATTTTCATCATTCCCAGCCAGAATACAAGTATGCTTATCATCCCTATACAAAGGGTAACAGCTTCAGAAGCTCCCTTAAAAACCGCTTCATTAACTTGCTCCATCGTCCCGTTCACTATTGCAAAGACAATTCCAATTAGCGTCATCAATACCCAAATTATGTTAATCATCTGTTTTCACACCAATAATGGAGATAAAAATACTTCTAAAAAAGTTTATAAACGAATTACCCTCGTCCATCTTTTGGGCTTTAAAGTAGACTGGCAATGTTTTTAATGGCTGATTATCAAAATAAATAATTGCCTTCCCAACAATTTCGGGTATACTTTCTCCATTCTCCCACCTTTTATCTGGCTTCATCATTTTATATTCAATGCGAAATAGACCTTTTTCCTCATTTTTAATCGGATATTCAAAGCCCGATTCTAAAAATACCTTCTTCTTATAGGCTTTGTCCTTTATTTCTTTAATGAAGCCTTTTGGTAATACCTCGGCAACTTTGTATGTATGAAATCCCATTTCATACATTTGCGTATGATCGTTCCAGTCATCTGGGCCATTTAGTGTGACTGCGATTAAATTTAACTCTCCTTTTGTTGCCGTCGTGACTAATGTCCGTTTAGCCCGTTTTGTAAATCCTGTTTTCCCACCTGTACAATATTCATAATCTGATAGAAGACGATTTTTATTCGTCCATTTGCGGTCCCAGTTTTCTGTAGGGTTAGGTGCTTTATGAACCTTTGTTCCAGAAATTTTTACATATTCTTCATTATTCATCGCATAACGGGTTAATATTGCCATATCATAAGCTGTAGAATAATGGTTCTCATGATCATCAAGTCCATGGGGGTTTGCAAAATGGGTATTTTTCATGCCAATTTCCTCCGCTTTTTGGTTCATTAAGAAAACAAAACCATCAAGGCTTCCCCCAATATGCTCTGCGATTGCAACGGCTGCATCATTGCCTGAACGAAGCATTAATCCATAAACTAAGTCCTCCAGTTTTATCTTCTCACCAGGTTTTAAGTAAATAGAGGAGCCCTCTGTCCTCACAGCTTTCTCACTCACCTTTACCATCTCGTCCATTTTTCCTGATTCAATCGCCAATATAGCGGTCATAATCTTAGTAATGCTGGCGATCCTTCTCTGTTTATACGCATCTTTTTCAAATAAGATTCTGCCAGATTCTTGCTCCATTAAAATCGCACTATGAGCACTCACATTAACAGAAGCTTTTGCCTTCTGCGGAATGATGGCGATCAGCAATGCTGCAACCAATGGAAAGATCAAAACCTTTTTCATTTTATTCATTGCATAATACCCCGTCTCCTATAGTCTAGCTAAGCGTAAGCGCCTCCGCTTTTCGATTTGTCCAGCTGCGGCGCCTAAGGGCTCGAGGTCATAAGTCAATCTAGCAAGGAGGTAAAAGACAACCTCCTCGCTAGCTCGTCTTATGCTTGTCGCCCTTGAGCAAGGCGCCTCCGCTTTTCGATGTTTGTACAATTTTATGCGGGACAAGTGGGGATATGACAAAAAACACAAACTCGGTAGGGTGGGATATTCATAGACATGCAAAAAGCGAAAAACCTGTTGTTTTTCGCTTTTTTTCTCATTAATATGGCCTCCACTTCAGCTGTGAAGCATTCCGGAAGCGTTCTTCAACATCTTTCCAATTCACTATATTCCACCAATTATTCACATATTCTCCCCGATTGTTTTTATACTGCAAGTAGTAGGCATGCTCCCACACATCAAGAACTAGTAATGGAATTGTATCCCATTGCGTTAAAAGCATATGTCTTTCTGATTGAAGTATTTCGAGATGACGAGAACGAGGGGACCAAACTAGAATTGCCCAGCCAACTCCTTCTACTTGTTTGGCAGCCTCGCTAAAATGACTCTTAAATGCTTCAAAACTCCCGAAATATTTTTCTATCTCTTTAAGTAATCCTCCAGAAGGTTTTCCTCCGCCATTCGGCTTCATATTGCTCCAAAAAATCGTGTGCAAATAATGTCCGGATCCATGAAAAGCAAGCTCTCTTGACCAATGCTTAACAAGTGAATAATCACCTGATTTTCTAGCTTCCTGAAGCTGTTTCTCCGCTTTATTTAATCCGTCCACATATGATTTATGATGTTTGTCATGATGCAATCTCATAATTTCTTCTGAAATATAAGGCTCAAGTGCATTATATGGATATGGGAGTGACGGCAATACATGCGTTCCAGCCGCTATGTTTGGTTCATTCATATAAACACTGCCAAGCTGCTGCCTTTTCGAAAAATATTGCTCAATTTCAGAATGGAGCTCATCGACATGATTTTGAATGATCGAAAGCTCATCAATATTTAACGATCCGTTCACACCTTCCATTATTGCTGAGAGACTGTCCATCTTCTCCCAAAGCTCTTTATTATTTTCAACTTCCTCTGATTGAAGAAAATCACGCATTTCTTTATTCCATTTGAACACTTCTTGAAAATACTCATCCAGCCGGCTCATCAATGATCCCTCTTTTCTATGGTTATCTGCCCAGATTTATCGTATGAGTATCAGAAAGAAAAATGACCAAAAAAATTAAAGAGCAGCTCGTTTTGGCTGCTCTAAAATTAAAATTGGCTATTTAGGCTGTAAAATATAATCAAGCGGTGAACGAAGATGATAGCTATTGCTGTTCTCAAGTGATTCGAAAATAGCTGGAAGTTTAGAAAAATCTATATCCTGAAAAAAAGAAGCAAATTCTGCCTGCGAATTAATATATACTCGCTTACGGTGACGGAAACCAGGATTTTTCAATAAACAGACTAGTGCCACAACATCTTTAAGTTCTACTTCTCTTGATTTAGCAGTAAAAATCGGGTTTGAAGCAAATGGGGTAAATTCATTTAGTAAATCTTCAAAATAACGGACATACAATACGTGTAAAGTTTTTTCAGTGCCCTCTTCTTCAAAGGTAATCTCACTTCTATTAAAAAAATCCTCTGAAGTATTTGATTTCTCTTTTTCAAGTTCATAGCCATTACATTGTTTAATAAGCATTTATAACCCTCCCAGAAAACAATTCCCCTTATGTAAAAAATATACACGCAGTAATATATTAACATAAATAGGTGAAATCAGGATGGATAAAGTGAAACTTTACGGAACCTAAGATCCCATTGTTTCTTGAAATTTCCCGAAAAATAAATCTGCATCTTCCTGGATAAATTCATCATCATCCAATTTTTCAGGCAGCGGCGGAAGCTCTTCGATTCTTTTTAATCCGAAATAATCCAAAAACTCCTTTGTTGTTCCATATAAATATGCTCTGCCTGTACCTTCAGCTCTGCCTACTTCTTTAATTAACGCTTTCGCAGTTAAAGTTTGTAATGGTCTCTCTGTCTTTACCCCTCTTATTTCTTCTATTTCTGCTCTTGTAATGGGCTGTTTATAAGCTATAATGGCAAGCGTCTCAAGTGCAGCCTGTGATAGACCAGATGAGGAAGGAGAAACAACTAGTTTTTTTAGATAATCTGAGTTCTCCTTTTTCGTAGCCAGCTGAAAAGTGCCAGCCAATTCTACAATAGTAATGCCTCGTGAAGAATGAGTATAATCCTCTATTAGTTCTCTAATAATGGATTCAGCCTGTATTTCATCCACTTCTAAAACGAGGGCAACTTGTTTTAAAGATAAGCCTTCATCTCCAGCTGCAAATAAGAGACTTTCGACTATCCCTTTCCAATTAATAAGTTCCATGACTATGCCCCTTTTTTCACTTTACAAAGTTAAAGCTTCATTAAAAATATTTCCGAGAAATTTTTTTCTTGTTCAATATGAATTTCTTTCTGCTTAATCAGCTCTAAAACTGCAAGAAACGTTACTACAATATGCTCACGGTCAGAGACAGTAAACAAATCATTAAAGCTTCTTCTGCCTTTTATTTTTCTAAGATCATCTAATATTTCAGCCATTCTTTTTTCAATTGGAATTTCTTGTCGAGCTATTTTTGTTGAAAGCGGCTTTTGTAATTTCTGCCTGCGTAAAAGCTTTTGAAATGCACCTAACATATCATATAGAGAAACATTCAAATCCGATTTTTCGGTCTGAGCTTCTTTTACATAATCTGAAAGATCACTTGGAGGCTTCGTGAACATTAAACCTCTTTCCTGTTCCATTTGTTTAAGTTCCTCGGCTGCTTCTTTATATTTACGGTATTCAATTAATTTTTCAACGAGCTCGTCCATTGGGTTCTCTTCTTCTTCCATGCTAAGTTCATCATCCAATAAATCCTCTTCGTGTTTTGGAAGCAGCATTTTGCTTTTGATGGCAAGGAGTGTTGCAGCCATTACCAAGTATTCACTAGCAACATCCAGCTGAAGTTCCTGCATCGTATGAATATATAAAAAATATTGCTCCGTAATTTCTGCCACAGGAATATCGTATATATCAATTTCAAGACGGTGGATTAAATGAAGAAGCAAATCAAGCGGTCCTTCAAAGGCGTCAATCTTTACATTGTAATGCATAACATCTTGCATATATATTTCACCAAAATTTCTTTATAAAATTCCCAGCTTAACACTATCATTAGTATAAATTATTCAAAGTCGTTATCCAATAGAAATTTAAACCTTCTGTCTCCATTTAAATACGTAAGAAAAAACATTATATTCGCCCAGACCATTTTACAGGTGCCTACATATGATGATTTTGAACAATAAATAAGAGAAGAATTAGGAGGTATGAATATGTCAGGTGTAGTTGGAGGCTGGGGTACAGGATTTGCTCTAATCGTGGTTCTGTTTATCCTTTTAGTTATTGTTGGTGCTTCTTGGTGCTTCTAATTTAGATGTAAATTAAATTTCTATAATAAACAAATGAGTCCAAAGATTAGAATAGTATTATTTTACAAAAATATAAAGAACCCGGTTTATGCCGGGTTTTAATTATTAAAAAATAACTAAGCGCTCATACATAATTAGGTCGGCTTCATTTCTATGTTAAGATAGACATAAATGGGGGTGAGTGCGTTGTATCCGAGTGAATATATCGATTACTTAATACATTTTCACGGGGATCGTGACTATTTTGAGTGTCATGAAATCCTTGAGGAATATTGGAAAAAGACAGATTCAAGGAATAAACAATCGACTTGGGTTGGACTAATATTATTTGCCGTTGCTAATTATCATCACAGGAGAAGAAATTTCAGCGGCGCAAAAAAGGCTTTATCGAAAGCAATTACTATTTTCAGAGAAAACATAAGTCAGCTCGATCAATTAGGGATAGATAGCAGAAAGTTACTATTTGATTTAGAGGTAAACCTTGAGGATTTGGCTAAAGGCTGTGAATATGAAAGCTACATTTTTCCATTTGCAGATACTTCATTAATCTCTATTTGTAAGGATAAATGTGAGCAGGCAGGGCTTATATGGTGTGAAAAAAGTGATTTATCGAATAAAGAGATAATACACCGTCATTCACTAAGAGACCGGAGTCAAGTGATTCAAGACAGACTAAAAGCTCTGCAAAAAAATAGCAATCGGTAGGCTCCGATTGCTTTAATTTCATTATCATTGAAAGCTGTTTTTATGCATCAGCATTTAAATCACATTTATTCAGAAATGCATCCGTCATTTCATTTGATTTTAATTCTTTTTCTGAGTACATTTCCTTCAAAGCTTTGACCATCGTCTTACCAATGCCTTGATGCCGATGAGAAGGATTGACAGATATATGTTCAATCATTGCAGCATGATCTTTGAAGGAAACCCCAATAAGGCCAATAATATCTTCTCCTTCTTTCCAAAGAAATAACTGCCTATTCTCTTCTGTTTCATATTGCCTCATGGTCTGCTGTAATACTTTTAAATCCTTCTCATTTGGCATAAAAGATAAAAGTCCCATGGCAATTTTTTCAAACGCTTTTTTATATCTAATTAACATATTATCCCTCATTATTAGTAAAACCTTGTAATCCCCGCACTCTCGGAAATTATCTCCGTTTTACTCCTGCGATATTTTAACCCGAAATTCATTCCGTAAGTGAATTTCATGTATCACGACGAATAAGTCAGATTGTAAACGTGGATTTTTTAGGTAATAAGTTTATCATTATTCATTTATAGAAAGTTCCATCTCTATTTTTCCCAAAAAATTTTCATTTCAAACTTGCTAATAATATATGTACTAAAATTCCCTTTGTTCCTTCTCGTTTGCTTATAGCTAAACCGTTAATTTTTCTTATATTTATTATGTATAATCAAAAGATTCACTTTGATGGAACAATGACGAACCAATAAAACAGTCCCCAAGCCATACTGCCTATTAAAAATAAAACGAAAAGAAACCAATTGTTTTTCTTCATAAATCGTTAGTTGCCCCTCCTAATGAAATCTTATAAACTATGGACAACTTCATTTTACACGAAACCTAAAATTATTTCCATGCTCCCTAAAATTAAAGTGAAAGCTGCCTAAAAAGGCAGCTTAATTATTAATCTTCTCTTTAATGGAAAGATCCATTCTAATGATATCCTCATACGTTTCCCGTCTAACAGCAAGTTTAGCCTCGCCATTCTCTACAAATACAACAGCTGGCCTTGGAAGACGATTATAGTTATTAGCCATTGCATAGCCGTATGCTCCTGTACAAAAAACAGCCAATAAGTCTTCACTTTCAGATTTCGGAAGCGGAAGGTCCCAAATTAGCATGTCCCCTGATTCACAGCATTTTCCTGCAATTGATACGGTTTCCTCAGCTTTCTCAAGTGCTTTGTTTGCAAGAACCGCCTCATATTTCGCCTGATAAAGCGCAGGTCTAATATTATCACTCATTCCACCATCTACAGCTACATATTGACGGACATTCGGCACTTCTTTACGCGATCCAATTTTGTAAAGTGTAGTACCTGCATCTCCTACTAAAGATCTTCCAGGTTCAATCCATATTTCAGGCATTTTCATAGAATACTTTTCTGCTTGTTTCTTAACCTCTTCAATAATTTCAGCAACGTATTGAGCAGCAGGCAAAGGCTTATCCTCATTCGTATAACGAATTCCAAAACCGCCGCCTAAATTTAACACCTTGGACTCATAAGATAACGCTTCTTTCCAATCATGCAGCTTTTT
Organism: Bacillus sp. S/N-304-OC-R1; assembly: GCF_019749375.1. Lineage (GTDB taxonomy): Bacteria > Bacillota > Bacilli > Bacillales > Cytobacillaceae > Cytobacillus. The sequence continues at coordinate 165,981 of NZ_JACWFE010000013.1, read as the reverse complement.
AAACAACTTCTGAGCGGCTAAAATAAAGCCCTGTGTTTCGAATATTTGCGATCCGATATGACAATGAAGGCCTAGTACCTCTATTCTTTCAAAATTCAGTGCCATTTTAAGAGCGCTTTCAGCCTGGCCATTTTGTAAATCAAATCCGAATTTAGAATCAGCTTGTCCTGTGAGGATATAATCATGTGTATGTGCTTCAATGCCCGGAGTAACCCTTAATAGAACTTTTGTAGTCTTATTCATAGATTGACAAATAGAATTTAATAATTCAAGTTCATAGAAATTATCAACTACAATACAGCCAATCTCATGTTTTAGAGCCATTTCCAGCTCTTCTCTGCTTTTATTGTTTCCATGAAAATGAATGCGATCCCTTGGAAAATCAGCTGCTATTGCCGTATATAATTCCCCGCCTGATACAACATCTAAAGATAACCCCTCTTCTTCGGCCAGCTGAACCATTGCTATAGTAGAAAAAGCTTTACTTGCATAAGCAACTTGAGCAGGTACCTTTAAGTTTTCAAACGTCTCCTTAAACCCTTGGGCACGTTCTCTAATTAATGCCACATCATATATATATAATGGAGTTCCATACTTTTTTGCTAACTCAACCGTGTCTGCCCCGCCAATTTCTAAATGCCCTTTATTGTTAACCTTTGAAGTACCATGAAAATACATTATTCTCCCTCTTCCCATGTAAGACTTATCAAAAATAGACAGAATCTAACGAGAATCTGTCTATTTTATTATCAAATCATTTATTAAATTATTTTAAGAAATTTCTTCAAGTTAAAATATTAAAAATACTTTAACATAAATTCAAGCTAATCACAATCTCTACTTACTAGGCAATTTCATTATTTTATCGAAGATTAAGGTGGTGAAAAACTCCTCCCATTGAAGTTTCACTTTACTGGCTGTCTAATGCGATCCCCAGTACGATTAATACTTGGACGAAGCTTGGATCCCGGCACCGCCCTGCGAATAATGACCTGTAATAATGCTTTTGGATAAAATGGAATGAATGGCCATAAATATGGGGTATTCAGCGGCTTCTTACTTGCCAGCAATAAAATGAATAACGTTATTGATATGACAAACCCCGGCGTATGGAACAAGGCAACCGCAATTAAGAAACAAAGTCTTGTAATTTTATTCGCCACACTTAATTCATAACTCGGGGTAGTATAGGTTCCAATGGCAGCTAAAGAAACATATAGGATCACTTCTGGTACAAAAAGTCCCACATCGATAGCTATTTGACCAATCAAAACTGCGGCAATTAAACCCATTGCTGTTGCAAGCGGGGTTGGCGTATGGATGGCCGCCATCCTTAATATTTCAATCCCAAAATCAGCAATAAAAATCTGAAAAATGATAGGAACATTCGTTTCCTTATTAGGACCGATAAATGCTAGCTTTTCGGGTAAAAGCGAAGGCTCCAAAGTAAATAAAAACCAAAGCGGCAATAAGAACAAAGAAGAAATTATACCGATAAAACGCATCCACCGCTCAAATGTTCCAACTGCTGGTGACTGCCTATACTCTTCTGCATGCTGCATATGGTAGAAATACGTTGTTGGCGTAATGATTACACTTGGTGATGTATCGACATATACGAGAACATGTCCTTCAAGTAAATGGGTAGCTGCAACGTCTGCACGCTCTGTATAGCGAACATATGGAAAAGGGTCATATCCTTGTTTAAATAGGAATTCTTCTACTGTTTTATCCGCCATCGGGATTCCATCAATATTAATCGCTTCGATTTCTTTTCTTATGATTTCTACTAAATCTGGGTCGGCAATATCCTTAATATATCCGATGACAACATCTGTTTTCGATCTTTCTCCAACTGCAGTAATTTCAAAGCGAAGTCTTTCATCCTTAATCCTTCTTCTCGTTAGTGCTGTATTTAAAATAATGTTTTCTACAAATCCATCCCTCGAACCGCGAATCACCTTTTCTGTATCAGGCTCCTGTGGGGTTCTCCCTGGATAACTGCGAACATCGATAACAAATGCAGTTGTTTCTCCTTCAATAACAACGACAATTAACCCTGATAGAACCTGGTCAACCAGTTCATCCATTGTTTTTATTTTTTCTACTGAATCATGAACTAAACGGTTTTCTATAATCTCAAATAGTTTAGAGGATTGCTTTTCATTATCATTAATATTAACAAGCTCTTCAATTAGGTGAACAATTATTTGAGAGTCGTTTAACCCATTAACAAAATAAATGTTCACTTCTTTCCGAAGGATATTAAGCTTTCTAACTCCAAGATCAAAGCTCACTCCAAGCCCAATTCGTTCTTCCATATATTTTTCTATTTTTGCGAGCGACTCTGGAATCGGCATTTTATTCTTCATTTTCGCATCTGACATGATATCCGCTCCTTTCTAAAATGAGATCAACTGCTTTTCTTGTAATCGGGGACCCTTTTTTAAGATCATCTTTCTTTGACATTTTCCCAATATCCCCAATGCCGACAATAATCGGTACATTCAGTCCATCTAAACAATAAACGGTATCCCCGTTTAATCTTCCTATCTCAAGCTCTGGCACTCCAAATTTATCCACCCCATAAGGAGTTAATTCTCCGTCTCGGTCAATACTGACATTGACCCTTGTCCATTCTGCCTGCCTTGTTTTTGCAGCAACAGCAATGATTCCGAGGACCTCGATATCTTTGTGGAGAGCTACGTATTTTAATGCCTTTTCTCCTATACCTTCACCTACATAGCCGCTATCATCAAACATGACAAAGACAGGATCATGAGAAGCTTTTTTTATTTGTTTAACTATTTGTGGACCATCCAAAACGGTTGGATTTCCATGGGATAATGATATACATCTGCCTCCTACCTCTTTTGCGACAAATTCAATTGTCCTTCTTGCATAATCATCCCCATCCGTTATAATAATTACGCTTCTCCTATCTTCCATACATTATTATCCTTTCATTCCAATTTGACCTATTATTGATTTACAAAGTAAAGCCATTGATATAAAGACCCAAATATCTTTCCAAAAACGATTGCCATTAGTAAAATGACAATTTGTCCGTCTATGCCAATTCTTTTTGCAAGTATTGGGAGAACGTTAAGAACTTCTGTTAAGGCTGCTGCAACCATTCCAACAAATACCCCAGAAGCTAAACCAATTGGAACTAATATATAGGGTGTAATATGTAGTACAGGATTCCACAAGGTAGCAGCTGCACCAATAACAGCCCCTAACACAATAGCCCACTCATAATAACGGACCATCTTCATTGTTCTCGTTAGCTGTGTAAGCCGAGGAATTATTCCAAAAACAGTTAAAAACGCTACAAATCCTGAACCTACCGCCAGACCTCCGGCTAGACCAATAAAAACAACAACAATTACATTAATGGTCGTCAAGTTTTCTCATACTTTCTTTGTTTTCATTCATTGATATATAATTATCAAGGTCCATTTGATAATTAAACATTTCTACTTCAAGCGGGCTCGGTTCTTCATTTAAGCGTTTTTTAAATAAATGGTTAAAAAAAAGAATCATTCCCAAACCTAGGCCAATTGAATAGGGAACTTGGAAAATTAAAGGCTTCGTATCCACTTCTCCAGTCAATATTGTATAAATTCGAAGCTGAACTTCCTGCATACTTACATCTTCATGAAAATTCATAATGGTCAGTGCAGCACCGAAGAATAATAAGAGCCAAACTAAAAAAAACAGTGGAAGTGATACCTTTCGTTTTTTGGGAATTACTTCGACAATGACTTGTGATGGCCCTATTGTTTGGATTTCGATATTAGGAATTTGATTCGTAATATCATGAATAACTTTCATGATATCGATCACAACTATATTTTGATCCCCTTCATTCACCTCATATATCTTTAAATTGTTTAGGCGTTCATAAATCGTTTCATTGGCAATCATCTGTGCAATGTCCTTTAGAAAAATGGAGGCTCGCGGTCGAACTTGCAACCGATGTCGCAATCGAATATATACCGTTTGTTCCATTTTGCTCACTTCCTAAAAATAGATTTACTCATATACGTAGTATGAGTTACATATATTAACTTCATGATTACCAATAGTTGGATGAATAAGAAATGCGTAAGCGCCTTGATCACCCCCGACAAGCACAAGACGGTCCTCACGGAAAGGTGTTCTTTACCTTTCTGGGAGGATAGGCTTGTGACCTCGAGGGGGTAGGCGCTGAAGCTAGACATTTCTCGAACTCAAGTAAAGTAAAACTTCCTACTAAAACCAAAAAACCGTATGGATCATAGATCCATACGGTCTTTCATTTGCTGCAATATCTTTTTTTCCAGGCGGGATACTTGAACCTGCGAGATCCCAAGTCTAGCTGCAACTTCGGATTGGGTTTGATCTTTGTAATACCGCAAATATACAATTAAGCGTTCTCGATCATCCAATTCATTAATAGCTTCTTTTAAGGCGATTTTATCAAACCATTTTCCTTCGTTGCCATCATCAATTTGATCAAGCAAGGTGATAGGGTCTCCATCATTTTCATAGACAGTTTCATGAATTGAAGAAGGAGTCCGTCCTGCTTCTTGTGCAAGAATAATATCCTCTGGGGGAATATCCAGAAACTCAGAAAGTTCATTAACAGTCGGAATTCTGCCGAGTGTTTTTGATAATTCATCTTTTGCTTTCCGGATTTTATTCCCCATTTCTTTAAGAGAACGACTTACTTTTACTGTCCCATCATCTCGAATAAACCGCTGAATTTCTCCGATAATCATTGGTACAGCATATGTTGAAAACTTAACATCATAGCTCAAATCAAATTTATCAACAGACTTTAGCAATCCAATACAACCGATTTGGAAGAGATCATCGGGTTCATATCCCCGGTTTAAAAAGCGCTGGACAACAGACCAAACGAGCCGCATGTTTTTTTGAACAATGGTATCCCTTGCATGCTGATCACCAGCCTGACTCTTTTTAATCAGATCCTTCACTTCATAATCCTTCAAAAATGCTTGACCTTTTTCGAGCTTTACCTCCACATCCATAGCAAGACTCCTTAATTACACAGCATTTTACTATTTGATAAATGCTTTCTTAATCGGATCTCTGTGCCTTTCCCCGGTTGCGATTGAATTTCGATTTCATCCATGAAGTTTTCCATAATTGTAAAACCCATTCCTGATCTTTCAAGCTCAGGTTTCGTTGTAAAAAGCGGTTGGCGTGCCTCATCGACATTCATGATGCCGATTCCTTCATCCCTAATCGACATATCGATATAGCCGTCCTCCATATTAACGGAAATATAGACCATACCATTTGGATCTTGTTCATACCCATGAATAATAGCATTTGTAACTGCTTCAGAAACAACTGTTTTTATTTCTGTCAGTTCATCCATAGTAGGATCAAGCTGTGTAATAAATGCAGCCACTGTTACACGGGCAAATGATTCATTCTGGCTCAATGCACTAAATTGAATATGCATTTCATTTTTCATATTAGGCAACCCCCAGTCTTTGCAAAGCAAATTCTTCTGTCGGTTCTAAGCGAATAATTTTAAATAATCCCGACATTTCGAATAGTCTTTGAACGGCTGGAGAAATTGCACAAACGACCATTTCCCCTTGGTGCTGTTTTATTTGTTTATATCTGCCAAGAATGACACCAAGCCCTGAGCTATCCATAAATGATAGCTGATCTAAATTTAGTACAATATGCTGGATATCGTAATCTTCAATTGCTTTCGTCGCCCGTTCACGCAGCTCATCAGCCGAATGATGATCAAGTTCACCGCTTAGACGAATACAAAGAACATCTCTTTTGACTTCTAAATTAATTGTAAGACTCACCCTTTATAGCCTCCTTCATCTAGTATCCATACGGCAGATGTAAGTAGTTTCGCATCTGCTTTTGGATCGGCTCTACCGATATCATCAAATAGAATGATTGTTAATGTTCTACCCGATGATATTTTATGGCCTTTTATAGTGAGTCCAATTCGATATTCCAGCTCGCATTTCCTTCCTTAAGACAAAACTAGTGTTAATTCGCTAAAAGTAGAAGGCATATTTTTCTTTTCGACATTTTCTCTTTTTAAGCTATTGACCTGCCTTTGTAAACATTCCAATTGCACGTTTGTATAAAGTCCACCAATTGGCTTCATTGCTGTCTTCTTTAGCGACAAGCGGGCTTTCCACTAACACTTTTCCATCTTGAATTAGCTTCAATGTACCAACCTTGTCTCCTTTTTTAACTGGTGCCTTTACATTTTTATTGATTTCAATAGATTGTTTAATATTTTCAACGCTTTCCCCTTTTTTGGTAAGCAAGGAGATCGGTTCACTTGTCAGGGCAGCTACTTTCTTCTTTTCCCCTTTACTAACTGCAACGTGACCAAGTGTTACATTTCTTTTAAACATTGGGTGGGTTTTATATTGGCTAAATGCATAATCTAGCATTTTTGTCACTTGGGCATTACGTTCTTTAGAGGTTGGCGCCCCAAAAACAACAGCAATTACCCGCATTCCATCTTTTTGTGCTGTTGCAGTTAAGCAGTATTTAGCCTCATTTGTAAATCCCGTCTTTAAACCATCTACGCCCGGATAAAATCTGACTAACCTATTTGTATTAACAAGCCAAAACTTTTTATCTGTACCTTCACGTAAGTAAGATTCATAAGTACTTGTAAATTTCGTTATGCCTTCATATTTCAGTAGTTCCTTAGCCATAATGGCCATATCATGAGCAGTACTATAATCTTGCTTTCCTGGCAGCCCAGTTGCAGATTTAAATTCTGTATCCTTTAATCCAAGTTCTTTCGCCTTTTTGTTCATAAGCTTAACAAACTCTTCCTCAGAACCTGCAAGTCTTTCTGCCATCGCAACAGAAGCATCGTTACCGGAGGCAATCGCAATTCCTTCTAGCATTTGCTTTGTTGTCATTTCCTCCCCGGGCTCAAGAAATATTTGAGAACCTCCCATTGAAGCAGCATACTCACTTGTACGAATTTTTTCATCCATGGAAAGCTTACCTTTATCAATTGCCTCCATAATGAGCAGCATCGTCATAACTTTTGTCATACTAGCTGGCGGAAGTTTTTCATTACTATTTTTCTCGTATAGCACTGCCCCTGTGTCACGCTCAATTAAAATAGCAGACTTTACATTTTCAACTAGTTCAACCCCGTTTTCCCTAGCTAAAGCTGATGGTACAAAGACAGAAGCTAATAATAAGGTCATCATCATTAAAGAGACTATTCGTTTCATCACATAACCCTCCATTCTTTATAGCCTCCATCTTTTCCATTTGGAAGGAATATATACAGATCACAAGCGAACAAAATGAATATTTTTATGGAAAATTGCACATTTTATAAACTTGATGAGCTTTTTCTTTGAAAACAAAAAAACACCAGGGAAGAAAAACTTCCTCTGGCGCTGATAAACCTTATTCCGTTATCTCTCCATGAATTAATAAAGGAGGGGTTACTGCTTTATTTGAAATTCGAATACTCTCATAAAGCTTATTTTCAACTTCAGAAACATTTTCAAAATTGCTATAAATCGTTACAAGTGATTCATCCTTCTTGACTGGATCTCCGATTTTTTTCCGAAGAACGAGGCCAACCGCCAAATCGATGACAGATTCTTTTGTTGCCCGTCCAGCACCAAGAATCATGGCTGCTGTTCCAATTTCATCCGCGATCATTTCAGATACATATCCATCATCTTTAGCATGGAGTTCAACCTTATATTTTGCCTGTGGCAGCTTGCTTGGGTCATCAACAATGGATGCATCCCCGCCTTGTGATGTTAAAAAGGTTTTAAAGACAGATAATGCTGTTCCATCTTTTATGACCCTTTCTAACTTTTCACGTGCTTCTTTTAAATTTTCTGCCTTATTCGCTAAATAAACCATGTGACTGCCTAGAGTTAAGCAAAGTTCTGTTAAGTCACCAGGACCCTCACCCTTTAGCGTATCAATAGCTTCTTTTACTTCTAGGGCATTTCCGATCGCAAAACCAAGCGGCTGGCTCATATCTGAAATAACTGCCATCGTTCTTCTGCCTACATTATTTCCTATGCGAACCATCGCACTGGCCAGTTCCCGTGAATCGTCAAGTGTTTTCATAAAAGCTCCAGCACCTGTCTTAACGTCGAGAACAATAGCATCTGCTCCGGCAGCGATTTTCTTACTCATAATTGAACCAGCAATAAGAGGAATACTTTCTACCGTTGCCGTAACATCACGAAGGGCATACAGCTTTTTATCTGCAGGTGTTAGATTTCCGCTTTGCCCAATCACTGCAAGTTTATTCTTATTCACTAGATTTATAAACTCTTCATTTTCGATTTCAACATGAAATCCGTCAACTGATTCAAGCTTATCAATTGTTCCACCAGTATGCCCGAGTCCGCGGCCAGACATTTTTGCAACTGGAACTCCAACAGCAGCTACTAATGGTCCTAATACAAGTGTCGTTGTATCGCCAACACCGCCAGTTGAGTGCTTATCTACTTTTATGCCTTCTATTTTTGATAAATCAATTTGATCCCCGGATTGAACCATGGCCATTGTTAAATCTGCTCTCTCTTTTTCCGTCATCCCCTGGAAATAAATAGCCATCATTAGAGCACTTGCCTGGTAGTCAGGGATGGAACCGTCTGTGTATCCTTTTATAAAAAATTGGATTTCTTCTGAAGTCAGCTCTTTTCCGTCCCGCTTTTGTTCAATAATATCAACCATTCTCATTGTCAATCACCGATCCGTTTCTAGATTTCTGCCTTGCTGACAAAGCTTGCTTAAGCAATAACATTACTCTGACCCTATCTCTGCAACAATTTCTTTAACATATGAAAGAAAATGAGCTTTTACCTTCTCTGTTGTTTCGATAACCTCTTCATGGTTTAAAGGCTGATCTAATATCCCCGCTGCCATATTAGAAATACATGAAATCCCAAGCACCTTCATACCTGCATGTCTAGCAACAATAACCTCTGGAACTGTAGACATTCCGACAGCATCCCCGCCAATGGTCCGGAGCATGCGAACCTCGGCGGGTGTTTCATAAGTTGGACCTGTATTCCCAACATATACCCCTTCTTGAATCGGGATATTTAACTTTGCTGCAATTTTCTTTGCAACGATACGAAGCTCAGCAGAGTATGCTTCAGACATATCAGGAAAGCGAACACCAAGACGAGCATCATTTGGACCTATTAATGGATTACTTCCCATATTATTAATGTGATCTGAAATGAGCATTAAATCACCAGGTGAAAAATGTTCATTTACACCTCCAGCCGCATTCGTAACTATGAGCTGCCTGATACCAAGCTCTTTCATAACACGTATTGGAAATGTTACCTTTTCAAAGCTGTATCCTTCATAATAGTGAAAACGGCCTTGCATAACAGCTACTGGAACTCCATTTAGTAATCCGAAGACAAGATTCCCCGCATGCCCCTCGACTGTGGAAACCGGAAAATTAGGAATTTCATTATAAGGAATTTTTACTGCTTCCTCTACCTCATCCCCTAATACTCCTAATCCAGAACCAAGAATTAAGCCAATGACCGGCTGCTGTTTATATTTCTCTTGTAAAAATTGAGCAGCCTGTTGAATTTTTTGATAATCCATTGTAACTCTTCCCCCTATTTTATTTCCGTTAAGAAACTTTTTCCGTATGCAGGCATTTTTACTTGGAAATTCTCCGCAACGGTTGCGCCAATGTCTGCAAAGGTTTCTCTAATTGGAAGCTCTTTTCCTTCTTTCATATTTTTCGCGTAAATTAAGAGAGGCACATACTCCCTTGTATGATCTGTACCATGATGAACCGGGTCATTCCCATGATCGGCGGTAATAATTAATAAGTCATCTTCCTGCATCTTAGCAAATACTTCAGGAAGACGGGCATCATATTCTTCTAGCGCTTTCCCATAGCCGATTGGATCACGGCGATGTCCATAAAGTGCATCAAAATCGACTAGATTTAGGAAGCTTAATCCAGTGAAGTCCATATCAAATGATTGCAATAACTTATCCATTCCGTCCATATTAGATACTGTTCTCAGAGATTCTGTTACACCTTCGCCATCAAAAATATCAGAGATCTTTCCAATGGCAATCACATCAAAACCTGAATCCTTTAATTCAGACATAACGGTGCGATTAAATGGCTTTAAGGCATAGTCATGGCGATTAGAAGTTCTTGTGAAATTACCTGGTTCACCAATAAAAGGTCTAGCGATAACACGGCCGACCATATACTTTTCATTCAAAGTTAATTCACGGGCAATTTTGCAAATACGGTATTGCTCTTCAATAGGAATAATATTTTCGTGTGCAGCTATTTGCAGAACCGAGTCCGCTGATGTATAGACAATAAGAGCCCCTGTCTTCATATGCTCTTCGCCAAGTTCTACAATAATTTCTGTACCGCTTGCAGGTATATTTCCAATTACCTTTCTCCCCGTACGAGACTCAAGCTCGGAAATTAATTCATCTGGAAATCCATCAGGGAATACTTGAAATGGAGTTTTAATATTTAGTCCCATGATCTCCCAATGTCCTGTCATTGTATCTTTTCCATTTGAAGCTTCCTGCATTTTAGTATAGAAAGCAAGCGGCTTTTCTGCTTTTTCAACCCCTTGAATTTCACGAATATTGCTAAGGCCAAGCTTTGCCATATTAGGCATTTTAAGGCCATTCATTTTTTCGGCAATATGCCCAAAAGTATCCGCACCTTTATCACCAAATTTTTCGGCATCTGGCGCTTCCCCTATACCAACAGAATCCATTACAACGACAAAAATTCGTTTATAAGCATGAGCTGACATATTAATTCCTCCTAGAATATATGTATACGGTTTCATAATTTAGAAACTTATTCTTTAATGATCATTTTCCTATCTATTTAAAGAATACCCTTTCTAATTTATGATTATCACAATTATTATTTGAATAAGTCAGAAGTCTGACATCTATATTGTACATAAGAGGAAAATAAAAGAAAAGAAAAAGCTGTCAATTATTTATGACAGCTTTCTGACTTATATGATCATATTAAGCTCTCGGATGAAACTGGCTATAAACATCTTTTAATCTAGTTTTCGTTACATGCGTATAAATTTGTGTTGTCGAAATATCCGCATGGCCAAGCATTTCCTGAACCGCACGCAAATCAGCGCCATTTTCAAGTAGATGTGTTGCAAAAGAATGCCTTAGTGTGTGGGGGGTCAATTCCTTTTCTATGCCAGCCTCTACGGAAAGCCGTTTCAATATTTTCCAAAAGCCTTGCCTTGTTAAGCGTTTTCCATGATGATTCAAGAAAAAGGCTTCATCCTGATATTTTTTTGAGACAAAACGCTTTCTTCCCTCTTGTAAATAGAGGTTCAAAGCAGCTGCTGCTGTTCTTCCAATTGGGACAATGCGCTCCTTATTTCCCTTACCAACACATCTAATAAATCCCATCGTTATATGAATATCGCCCATATTTAATCCAATTAGTTCACTTACCCGAATTCCTGTAGCATAGAGAAGCTCAAGCATTGCTTTATCGCGTATACTAAAGTGATCATTTGCCTTTGGCGAATTTAATAAAATTTCTACCTCTTGCATGTTTAACACTTTGGGCAGTGATCTTTCTATTTGCGGCGATTCAATATGTACGGAAGGGTCATGTTCAACAACTTTCTCACGAAGAAGGAATTGATGGAAAGCTCGAATGGATGCAACATGTCTTGCCATTGTTTTCGATGATTTTCCCTGATCCTTTAAAGACCCAAGAAAGTGGATGATTTGTGTACGCTGAACTTCATCTAGAGATGCTAGCTTTTCAATCTTTTTTAAATATTTTGTATAACTTTTTAAGTCTCTTTCATAAGACACAATTGTATTTTTGGCGAGACCTTTTTCAACGATTAAATAATGAATAAAATCTTTAAGCTCGTCCTCCATGATGACTCTACTCCCCATTTAGATAAAAAAGAATTAACCGATCCAACCAGTTTGATTGGCCGCTGTTATTAGTACTAGCTGAAACTTTTACAGCTGCTCCCTTTGGCTCATCATATCGATGATAATCCTGATACTCTTCATTTAACCACATAATACCATAATAAAAAAGGATTGTGCATCCCGTGAAAAGCACGAATACTTTTATCGTCTGAAATGCAATTTTTAGCCAAGATATCATATAACTTCCCCCACAAAACCTTTATAGTAAAGGGTATGCCAACTTGGACAAGAAATATACCTATAATTTAGTAGACCCGACAATGCTTGAAATAGAAAAGGAGGATGACTCAGATAGCTCTGAATGATCCTCCTTTTATTTATTCATTATTATTTTCTTCTTCTGTTACTTTATCGTGACAGCGATAGCAAATTCCATGGAAGGTTAGACGATGATCTTTAATTTTAAAGTTCCATCTTCGTTCTACTACTTCTTCAACATCCTCGAGCAAATCTTCCTGAATTTCATCAACTGCTCCACATTCAATACAAACTAAATGATGATGGAAATGTGCCGCCCCTTCTTGGCGAAGATCATAGCGAGATACCCCATCACCAAAGTTGATTTTATCGACAATTTTTAATTCTGTTAGCAATTCAAGTGTTCTATATACAGTTGCTAAGCCTATCTCAGGCGATTTTTCTTTAACTAGGAGGTAGACATCTTCTGCACTTAAATGATCCTCTTCGTGTTCTAATAATACGCGAACGGTTGCTTCGCGCTGAGGCGTCAATTTATAGCTAGATGAATGCAACTGCTTCTTAATTCTATCGATTCTGCTTTCCATTCCGAAGTCCTCCTCGCCCACTTACACATTCTCATTATAGCAGATTGAGGAGTAGATTCAAAATAAAATTATTATAATTAAGTATTTATATTGATTATTTAATAATAATCAATACATTTTAATCCGTTAGAACGAATTTATTACCGTTTTCATTAAGATAGGTGATAAAAATGCCTCAATGCCTGCTGCAACACCTATGAATAGTAGCGAAAAAACAAACGAAATTACATATCTTCCGAACAAAGGCATAATCGGCGGACCTACTTTTTTCATAAACTGCCTGCTAATCATTTTTAACGAAAAAGAGACGGCTAGCGTTGCTGAGATAATAAAGATGGGAATTATAATCAAATTTTGCGGCAGCACAGAAACGAAGGAAAGTAAGAAGCCATTCCAGCCCATTTGATTTACTAAAAATCCAACTGTAAACCCTACAACCATCCCTTTCATAAATAACAAAATAAGAATAATAGGCAAACCGATGATTGAAATACCTAAAATACACATAAAACCAATAAACTTTATGTTATGAAAAAAGCTTTGTCTGAATAAATCATTAGCTGTTGCCACTTCATCACTTGATACTTGGCCAAAAAATTGTGAAAGGTAGTAAAATAAATCTTCTTTTTGTGTAAAGCTTAAACTATTTACTACTACAGCTCCAAAGATAACCCCCATCAGAAATAAAACAGTCACAAATAAATAGATCGAGGAATGCTCGCGAAAATGGTTTGCGGCGATGTTCTGGTATATTTTTTTTCTCATTGCTCTTCCTCCTGCAATCATTCTGTTACTAAATTGTATGCTTGTTCCTTACTCATATGACAAAAATTAATAGATTATAAGTTAATAGAAAAACTTAGTTGATTTTTTGATAATTTGAATTATAATAGTCAAAATTAGTAAAAGGAGGAACATTTGAGATGAATCCAATATTGATAAATTTTCCAGACAGAATTGAAACCGAAAGACTTTATTTGCGGATTTGTATGCCTGGTGACAGTAAGTTCGTTTATGACTCGATCAAGCCTCAATCGAGGATTTAAAGCCATGGCTTCCTTTTGCAAATATTGAGCAAAGTATTGATGATGTGGAAGCGAACATTCGTCAGTCCCATGCTAAGTTCTTATTAAGGGAGGATTTCCGGATTCATATTTTTCGAAAAGAGGATGATCAGTTTATAGGCTCTACTGGTCTTCACAGAATGAATTGGAAAATCCGCAAGTTTGAAATCGGGTACTGGTGCGACTCTCGCCAGCAAAAGAAAGGCTATATAACAGAAGCCGTCACTGCTTTAATCGATTTTACGTTTAATCATTTTGAAGCAAACCGCATCGAAATTCGTTGCGATCCAAAAAATGTTAACAGCAGAAAAATCCCGGAAAAATTAGGGTTTCATATAGAGGGGATTTTAGTTAATGATGATTTAAGTACTGATGGGAAAGAACTGCGAGATACCTGTGTGTTTGCAAAAGTGCGGCGGAAAGAGAATTAATTGACATGAGAAAAAGACTGAACATGTTTGTCAGTCTTTTCTCTAGTTATTTGGATTAATCAGCGATTTTACCGTATTTTCCGCCGCCACCTGCAGCCAAACTCAATTTTCCATCGCGAGCCTTTACAATAAGCTCAGCGATTTTAGCTGGAATAGTTTCAGAGAGCTTTTCTAAAGGAACTTTATGCAATATGGCCATCTCAGTACCAAAGTGATCCAATAGCTTTTGAAGCATTTTTGGTCCAAGCCCCGGAATAAATTCAAGCGGGACTTGATGTATATAAGGAGGACGACCCTGAGGTGATTCGTGAGCTGTTTTTAATTCCGAAATTCTATCCGCTACTCCTTTAATATATTTAAGACTGCCACACTCTTTGCATTCGTGCAGTTCAGGATCAAACGAGGCAAAGCATTCTGAACAAACTGTTTGATGATATTTCCCAAGCAGCGGATCAAGTCCATAATTAGCTGTAATTTTTCGTCCTTCTTTATTTTTCAAGGCTTTCTCTAATTCAAGAAATGAAGGCTCTTCCATATGAAGAACATGATATTCCCTTGCAATTTTCTTTAAGGAATGAGCATCAGAATTCGTGAGAAACGAATAATTATGAAGCTCTCCAATTTGATCAGCCATTGCCGTATCTGCGCTTAATCCAAGTTCAATACCATCAATCAGATTTTTATCAAATACTTCCTCTAATGATTTATGAACACCTTTTCCGTATAGACTCTTAAAAGGAGTAAACACATGAGCTGGTATAAATAATCCTCCCAACTCCTTTACTTTTGATTGTAATTCACGCCCTGAAGCATAAATTCGCTGGGAGCTGAGAGTAATATTTTTGAGATGATCTGAAAGCCACGATGAGAATTCCTTCATAATCGATAAAGTCGGAAAATAGCATAAGACATGAATCGGTCCTTGACAGAGTTCATCATATATTTCGAGCTCAGAGCCTGGAATAATCGTTAAATCACCGAATTGTAAACCGCCCTCTGGATGCTCAATTACATCGCCAGTTTCCATAAGCTGAGCGATTTCGAGAATAACCTCTGGTGAATGACAATCAATGATTCCAATCATATTTAAACCTTTTTCATTTCGCGCGTGTTCAATAATGTTGGTAAACGTAAGTGATTTAGCTCCAGTAATTTTAACCGGCTTGCCTGTCATTGTTCTTCCAATATGAATATGCAAATCTGAATAATAATCTCTCATGCTACTTTTTCATCACCTTTTGCAGCTGCAAATATTGAACAGCAAATGCCGTTTTCGCATCATAGATTTTTTGATCCTTTATATATTGCTCTGCCTCTTCTAATGTCAGCTCAAGCAGGTTAACAAATTCATCTTCATCTGGTGATGCTGCGTTCTCCTTCTTTTTAATGCCTTTTGCGATATATAAATGGATAATTTCATCGGCAAATCCTGGCGATGTGTAAAAGGAGATGAGCCATTCCATCTCTTCACAGCCATAGCCCGTTTCTTCCTCAAGCTCTCTCATTGCACAATCCTTAGGATCTTCTCCTGCTTCTAGCTTGCCAGCCGGGATTTCTACAATCGTTTTTTCTAATGCTTTTCGGTACTGCTCAACCATTACAATTTTTCCATCGTCTGTTAGGGCAAGAACTGCAACTGCTCCAGGATGCTTTACTACTTCTCGCTTAGACTTATTTCCATTTGGAAGCTCTACATCTTCTACTTGAAGGCTTATGACCTTTCCTGTAAATATCTTTTCTATATTAAGTGTCTTTTCTTCTAGGCGACTCATGAATACAGTCACTCCTGTTCTATTCCGATTGAGTTTACTCATACATATTATCATACATTGATTGGGGGAGTATGATATGAAGATACATGTTCATGAGAGGGGAGTTTTACTAGTCGGGAAAGCATGGGAGATTCGACAGAAATTAAAGGAATATAGTAAAGAATATCAGTTGGTTAAAGATTGGGTGGAAATGAAAAGGAGTACACCGATAAATTCTGAAAGGCGCTGATATATCCGGAATAGCGCCGATATATTCGGAAACTCACCGATATATCTGGAAACTCGCCGATATATTCGGATACTCGCCGATATATCCGGAAACTCGCCGATATATCCGGAAACTCGCCGATATATCCGGAAACTCACCGATATATTCGGATACTCGCCGATATATTCGGAAACTCGCCGATATATCCGGAAACTTGCCGATATATCCAGAAAGTTACGTGTTTTTCTTAAGAAACCCGCATGTTTTTCAGTAAAAAGCAGAAGTTTGGTCCACCTTGGTACATTTGATAACTAAAACTTAGTTCCATACTTAAGATAGGTACATTTGTTGTGATTTATTCTTTACTTTCGTTATGATAGAAAGAAAAAGGGAAAATGAGGTTATTTTTATGAAAAAAAGACAGTTGGGAAGCTCAGATTTGTTTGTTAGTGAATTAGGGCTTGGCTGTATGTCACTTGGCACAGATTCAATGAAAGTTCAAGAAATTATTCATGCTGCTTTAGATGAAGGAATAAATTACTTCGATACAGCCGACTTATATGATTTTGGCGAAAATGAGCAGATTGTCGGGAAGGCATTAAAAAGTGTCAGAGACAAAGTGATTATAGCGACGAAAGCCGGAAATCGCTGGAACGAAAACAAAGATAGCTGGTACTGGGATCCTTCCAAAAAGCATATTAAAGAAGCAGTCAAGGCAAGTTTATCCAGACTTGGTACGGATTATATTGATTTATACCAGCTGCATGGAGGAACAATCGAAGACCCGATTGATGAAACAATTGAAGCGTTTGATGAGCTCAAAAAAGAAGGTTTGATTCGATATTATGGGATTTCATCTATTCGTCCTAATGTTATAAGAGAATATGTAAACAAATCAAATATTGTTTCTGTTATGATCCAATATAGTATGCTAGATCGCCGGCCAGAAGAGGAAGTTCTTCCTCTCTTAGAGCAGCATGGCATTTCAGCTGTGACGCGAGGTCCGCTTGCAAAAGGATTGCTTAGTGAGAAAATGCTGGAGAAAGCATCGGAGAAAGGCTATCAAGATTACAAATTGAACGAACTGCAGGAAATGATTCCACTATTGAGAGAAAAACTTTCCCATGAACGCTCCATGACAGAAATTGCGCTACAGTATAATTTAGCGAATTCAGCCGTTTCGTCAGTCATTGCTGGTGCCAGCAGCATTGCGCAAGTGAAGGAAAATGCGAAGGCTGTTCAAGGTAAGTCCCTATCTAAGGATGAGCTGTCCCTCATTCAATCAATTACAAAAGCAAATGTATATGATCAGCATAAATAATGAAAAAATCGCTTAGATTAAGCGATTTTTTCATTATTTATAGTCCTTCCAATTAAGATTACTTTCACCAAGTAATTCTTCAAAGCTTTTATTCTTTTCCCTTAAACGTCTTTCTTCTCGTTTTCTCTGTTCTTCCTCTTCAATTTTCTTATCCTCTGCTGCCTTTAATTCCTGTTTTGTATTTTTCAATTTGGCCATTAATTCCTGATTGAGCATATCTCCAAGTGTAATTGGCTGATCTTCCTTTTTAGGCTGGGAATGCTGCTTGTTTTTCTTCATCAAAATCGCCTCGTAAAATAAAATTTGTCACCAATTATATCATATTTTAGTTCTGCTAGATTAAAAACTCCAGGAATTCTATTCTGTTGCCGAAAGGATCATCCACAAAAAAGCGATTTCTTCCATCTATCGGCGGTTCTTCTTTAATTTTATAACCTTCATTTTCTAATAGGTTCCGAAGCTCCTCAAGATTTTCTACAACCAAGCCCGGATGTGCTTTTTTCGCTGGAGTAAAATCTGCTTGTACACCAATATGAATTTCTTGGTTTCCGCATTTAAACCAGCAGCCTCCTCGCTTTTGAAGATTTTCCGGTTTAGGAATTTCTTCTAAGCCAAGGATTTTGCCAAAAAATTTTCTTGCCTGCTCTTCGCATCCGCTCGGAGCCGCTAATTGAATATGATCTATACTTTTAAATCTAAATGTCATTGTATGTTCTCTCCTTTAATGAGGAAAAGCACAGTCATTTTCAACTGTGCTCATCAAAAATTAATAAGCGTCTGTCAGCACATGCTCGTCAACTTGTAGTGAAGCTTCTGTTGCTCCAATAACTTCTTCAACTGTATAGCCCTTTGCAACCTCGACAAGCTTCAGCCCAGAATCAGTAACGTCAATGACGGCACGCTCAGTGATAATTCGATCTACAACTGCTTTTCCTGTTAATGGAAGCGTGCATTGTTTAAGAATCTTGGATTCTCCGTTTTTATTCGTATGATCCATAATGACGATAATTTTACCTGCACCATGAACAAGATCCATTGCTCCGCCCATGCCCTTTATCATTTTTCCAGGAATCATCCAGTTTGCCAGATCGCCATTTTCAGAGACTTCCATTCCTCCCAAAATAGCAATATTCACATGCCCCCCACGAATCATCGCAAAAGACTCGGCACTATCAAAGTAAGCAGCACCAGGAATGGCCGTAACTGTTTCTTTTCCAGCATTTATTAAATCAGGATCCACTTCCTCTTTAACAGGGTAAGGACCGATGCCAAGCAGGCCATTCTCAGATTGAAGCACCACCTGTTTATCACCCGAAATATAGTTGGCGACAAGTGTTGGCATACCAATACCTAAATTAACATAAAAGCCATTTTCAATTTCCTTTTCAGCCCGCCGCGCAATTTTCTCACGAACTGACACTTTATCGTTACTCATGGCGATTCTCCTTCCTGTCGATTATCTTGCTAATGTGAGTCTTTCAATCCGTTTTTCTTGTTTGCCTTCTATTAGCATTTGGACATAAATACTAGGCGTATGAATAGTATTCGGATCCAGCTCACCAATTTCGCACAGATTTTCCACTTCTGCAATTGTAACTTTTCCAGCTGCAGCTACCATCGGATTAAAGTTTCTAGCTGTTTTGTGATAAACGAGATTGCCCATTTTATCACCTTTCCATGCCCTCACTAAACTGAAATCTGCAACAAGTGCCTCTTCAAGCAAATATTCCTTCCCGTTAAATAACCTAGTTTCTTTACCTTCCGCAACAGGGGTTCCTACTCCTGCAGGTGTATAAAATGCTGGAATTCCTGCACCGCCAGCACGAATTTTCTCTGCAAGTGTTCCTTGCGGCAGAAGCTCAACTTCAATTTCTCCAGCAAGAACCTGTCTTTCGAATTCCTTGTTTTCTCCTACATAGGAACCGATCATTTTCTTAATCTGCTTGTTTTTTAATAACAAACCTAAACCCCAGTCGTCTACGCCACAGTTATTTGAGATAACCGTTAAATCTTTAATACCCTTCTCGACCAAAGCTATTATTAAATTTTCTGGGATGCCGCATAGTCCGAATCCCCCAACCATAATAACTGCACCATCATGAATATCCTTTACTGCCTCATTAAAGGAAGTACTAATTTTTTTCACGCTAATCTCCCCTCTCATTTGAGAACGTTTCATTCAACCATGCTTAGGCCATCATTTAACGTGAGTATTAAACAAGCTCAACAACAGTTGCAACGCCTTGTCCTCCGCCTATACATAAGGTTGCAAGCCCTTTTTTCGCTTGGCGTTTTTTCATTTCATGGATCAATGTTACAAGGATCCTCGCACCGCTTGCCCCAATTGGATGGCCTAGTGCAATCGCTCCTCCATTTACATTCAGAATATCTTTATTAAAATTAAGCTCTCTATCTACTGCTATTGATTGTGCTGCAAATGCCTCATTTGCTTCGATCAGCTCGATTTCCTCCATGGAGACTGCAGATTTTTCAAGCACTTTTTTTACTGCATTCACAGGTCCAATTCCCATAATGCTTGGATCTACACCTGCACTTGCATTCCCTTTTATAGAAACTAAAGGCTGAATTCCTAGTTCATCTGCCTTTTGACTGCTCATTAAGATTAATACTGCTGCACCGTCATTAATTCCTGAAGCATTTCCAGCTGTCACGCTTCCTTCCTTTTTAAATGCTGGTCTTAGGGAGGCTAATTTTTCTGCTGTTGTTCCCTTTTTTGGATATTCGTCTGTGTCAAAAATGATTGGTTCGCCTTTTCTTTGCGGAATTTCGACCGGAACAATCTCATCCTTGAACTTGCCTTCCTCTATCGCGCTTGCCGCCTTAGTCTGACTTGCAGCTGCAAACTCATCCTGTTCTTCTCTCGTTAAACCATATTTATCACACAGATTCTCTGCTGTTATGCCCATATGATAATCATTAAATGCACATGTTAGACCATCAGAGATCAACGTATCTAGAAGCTGCTGATTCCCCATTTTAAAGCCATTTCGTGCATTTTTTAATATGTAAGGTGCCTGACTCATATTCTCCATTCCGCCAGCGACAACAATTTCCGCATCACCTGCTAAAATCGCCTGTGTTGCTAAATGAACAGCTTTCAGACCAGAGCCGCATACTTTATTAATCGTCATCGAGGAAACGCTTTCAGGAATACCCGCTTTGATAGCTGCTTGTCTAGCTGGGTTCTGTCCAAGCCCTGCCTGCAATACATTCCCAAGAATAACCTCATCTACCTGCTCAGGCTTTACTCCTGCTTTTTCTAGCGCTCCCTTTATTACAATTGCTCCAAGCTCAGGAGCGGATACATCTTTTAAGCTTCCATTAAAATTTCCTATCGCAGTGCGGACAGCGCTGACAATGACTACTTCTGTTTTTGACATCCTTATCATCCTTTCTTACCATCTCTTTATATTATTTTTCGAGAAATTGTGCAAAAATCCTTTAATTTTGTCAAAATTTATATAATTCTTGCTTTCAGAATTGCAATCACACTAAAATAAAGAAAAAATAGAGCATCAGGGCTAACTTAAATTGGAAACGAATACATGATCAAAGATGCTACTGTATTTATACTAAACTATGAGATTGGAGAGGGAAACATGACGCTTCATATGCCTAAAAAAGTAACAATCATCGAGGTTGGACCGCGTGATGGCCTTCAAAATGAGAAAGCATTTGTGCCGACTGATATTAAAAAGGCTTTCATCCATGGCTTAAAACAAGCAGGAATAACAGAAATGGAATTAACCTCCTTCGTATCGCCAAAATGGGTCCCGCAAATGGGAGATGCTGCGGAAATTACGTCAAACTGTCTTGATGAACATGTACGAAACATTGTACTTGCTCCTAATCGCAAAGGAATTGACAGAGTTTATTCGACAAACTGCAAGGCTGTTGCTATCTTTGTTGGTGTCAGTAATACATTTAACAAAAAAAATATAAATAAAACAACACAGGAGAGTATGGATGAGCTTACTCCGATTATTACAGAGCTTAAGGATAAGGAATATTTTGTCCGTGCCTGTATTTCAACAGCCTTCTATTGTCCATATGAGGGCAAAATCAATCCAGAGGATACAGTAAGTTTATGCCAAAAGTTTGTAGAAGCTGGTGTGGATGAATTAAGTGTTGCTGATACAATCGGTATGGCAGCACCCCATGAATCCTTTTCTCTCTTTAGCACTTTGAAAAAAGAGTTTCCGAAAGTTTTGCTGACAGCACATTTTCATGATACACGAAAGATGGCGCTGACGAATATTTTTGCGGCATTACAAGCTGGCATTGACCGTTTTGATACATCTGCTGGGGGGCTGGGCGGCTGTCCATTTGCTCCTGGAGCTGCAGGAAATGCTGCCACAGAAGATGTGGTGTATTTGCTTGATCGAATGGGAATCGAAACAAATATCGATCTGGAAAAATTAGTTCAAGCGATTAAGATTGTTGAACCTCATTTATCACGGCCGATCAATAGTTCTTATTATCAGCTTAATGCCGAACGTATTGTCAATCATGAATAAACTAGACCTTCTTTATCCATCTTATTAGGTGTAGCAATACACATTTTAAGGGGGATGCATTCATGAGCCAAAAACGTGATAAAGGCCATAGTCAAAAAGGGAAACCGAATAGTGATACTGTTAACAATGTCATTGCAGCAGAAGAATTAGAAAAAGCGATCCATCCTACAAAAAGTCAAAATTCAAAACAATGAGCCGCTCTTTAGCGGCTTTTTGCGTATTAAACAAAAAATTGGTTTTATATTTCTCTAAAATGGTAAAATAAAGAAAAAGACTGCTAGGGGGATGAACTTGAAAAGACTGCTTCGCTATGCCCGATACTTACTATCCTTCTTTCTCTTTTTGTCATCTATCGGAATTTATTTCACAAATCGACTAATGTATATGAAGAAAAAAGAGGCTCAATTTATTATTGACCGGGAAAAAGAAGCCGGACGCCTTAATCCAATTAAATATGAAAGTTTGCCAAAATCGGAAGTTCTTATTCCTTCTCCTTTTGGCTATTCACTTAAAACCGTCATTACAGAGCCCTATGAAAATAACCGCTACATCATCATTGCACATGGCGTAACTGAAAATAAAATGAATTCTATAAAATATATGAATCTTTTTTTAGAGCGCGGCTTCAATACAGTGATTTACGATCATCGCCGTCACGGAGAGTCCGGCGGTAAGACGACTAGCTTTGGGCACTATGAAAAATTCGACCTAAAAGCGATTGTTGACTGGCTCCGCAAAGAAAAAGGAGCAGATCTATTGCTTGGGATTCATGGTGAATCAATGGGAGCTGCGACAATGCTGCTGTATGCTGGCCTCTTAGAGGATGGTGCCGATTTTTATATTGCAGATTGTCCATTTTCAGATTTTAAAGAACTGCTCTCCTATCGAATAAAATCAGATATAAAATTACCGCCTGCACTAATCCTTCCTATCGCTGACTTCTTTTTACGCTTGCGGGAAAAATACTCCATTAAACAAGTTTCCCCAATCGCAGTTATTGAAAATATTCAAAAGCCAATTCTTTTTATTCACAGCGAAAAGGATGATTATATTTTGCCTTCCATGTCCCAGGATTTATATGACCGAAAAAAGGGACCCAAAAAACTTTATATTGCGTCCCATGGCGTTCACGCACAATCTTTGAACGAAAATCGTGAAGAGTATGAAAAAGCAATTGATGAGTTTTTAAATGAATTTGTTTATCCAAATGATAAATTTAAAAGGCCTGATTGTTAGGCCTTTTCTTAGCGAAATCTATTTCCATCTGTTTTTCATTTCCCCTCGCACTAGTTCATAATTACCTATTTTTATAAAATATCGGCCACTATCTTTTTCAATTATATAGGCTTTTTCAAGCTTTTCTTCTTCTCCCAAAACATTAACAAATCGAACATTATCATTTTCAACTTTTCCGTAAATGACGGGAAGGTAATTTTCCAACATACCCTTTTTGTTGTATTCATAGAATACATCCTTATATACGGTAATCCAATCGCTTTCAGCATGCTCCCAATGATTATGCCCGGCGTTTTTCCAGCCGTCCCTGGCATTACCTTTTAAAAATGCGACTGTTACTGTATCAAAAATACCGTGATTATTCTTCTGTTCCGTCAGGTATAGAAGAATGACCCCATCCTTCACCTTTTCCTTGTGAATAACTTCTTTCACATTAAATGGAATATCTTTTTCAATTACCTCTTCGATGGTTAACCTGGAGCAAGCCGATAATAACATAAGGATTACAAAGATAAGAGAAGGAATCCACCTTGAATTCACTTTTGCTCCCCTCCGTTCTTCTGCATCCTTATCATTTAATGTGCAAATTTAATAAATCATGACTAAATCTATATTTTTAGGTAAAATTAACCAATAAACCAAAATAAAAAAGCAATTACCCTTACAGTAACTGCCTTCAAATGCCTTCTACAATTTTTGCAAATTCTTCAAGATTCGTTGAATATTTAATATAAATTCTTGGTAATAAATACAATTCATTTGCGTTATTTGTTTTAGAGTATAGTTCAGGAGTAGTAGTAAGTCCAAACTGATAGTACTTCTTTACTTCTGCCACAACTTTGCTATTGAAATTTCCGTACGGATACGATAAAGCGATAACTGGCTTGCCGGTTATACTTTCAATCTTATCCTTCGACCCGTTTAGTTCAAATTCATAATTTGTTACTTTCATTAAATCTGGGTGTGTAGCAGTATGTGACTGAATGGAGAAAAAATTTGAATCAGCCATTCTTTTCAAGTCGGATGGCGATAACCGATTTGGGCGGCCAATAAAATCCGAAATGACAAAAAGTGTTCCAGCAGGTTTAAAACGTTCAGTCTCGATCTTCTGAAAGATCGTCCATGCATTCAAATTATTTTTATAGCCGTCATCAAAGGTAATGAATATAGGTTTGTTCACTTTATGAATGTCTTGCCACCGCTCAAAAGTTAATAGGGTGTAGCCATGATCTCGTAAATAAATCATTTGATCCTCAAAATTCTTTGGCGTTACATATAGCTCTTTAGAACCATGGCCCTGAAACTCGTCGATCGAATGGTATACTAATATCGGTATTTTTTGTCCTGCCATAACTTGTGAAGGAATACTTAAGATAAGAATACTTAGAAAAAACAGCGCAGTCTTTTTCATAATACCCCCGCTTTATCTATTCTTACGTTTTAGTATTCCTAAAAATAGCGTTATAAATCTTGCGATAGTCGAATCATATCTTTGCACTGTATTCCATTTTCAAAGATTTCTTCTGTATAGTCAAAATTCAAATATTTCAGAAAGTAAAAAAAGGAAACTTTATCAATAGAGAAGTAGCTCTATCAAAAGTTTCACTTTTTATGTGCTGTTTTATTGAACTGTTTTATCATAAAAACTCATTCGTGGATTTAAGTATTGATTCGGACTTTTTAATTGGAAGCAGTTTGCTTTTTCAGAGAAATCTATTTTCATGTTGTCATCGAAAAAAACTTCCTTTGACTTTTCAATATAAATACTGCCTTCATTTGTTTTGATTTCCCGATCATCTTCGTCTAGGTCACCTACTAGCCAAAGGGCGGATACTCCACATACAACACATCCACAGTTATCGGTATCGTATTTTAGCTTCAAGAAGCCGCTTTTGCCATCCATTCGCTCTCTTATTTTTGCAGCTGCTCCTTCTGTAATTGTAATGTTCATATTACCATTACCCCTTACTGTCATTATTTTCTTAATTGTACCATACTTAATATGAACTGCTTTATTTGCTTTTTGGTGCTTAACCGAATAATATGGATAGTAAATGTGGCAATTTTGAGAAAGGGTGGATAAAATGACTAAAGTAACGATTAAAGTAAATGATAACGGTTCTTACCGTATTACAGGCGATGTAGAGCTAATTGATGCAGAGGGAAATCAATTTGAAACAAAGCAGACCTTCTCGCTTTGCCGCTGTGGTATGTCTAGTAAAGCACCATTTTGCGACGGAACTCATAAAGGAAAATTTGAATCTGTCGTCCGTGCACCAAAAGCTGAAGAAGAATAAGATTTAATCACAGTTTTAAAACGGGGCTCTCAACCCCGTTTTTTCTTTTCCCTACCAACCTTTGCTGGAGCCACTGCCTGCTCTTCAGTCATTCCCCACAAAACCTCTCTATCCATTGGGCTGCTGTCATCTCCCGCACCTGGAGCAATATTTGACATAGGAAGCTGTTCAAGTTCTTTTCCTCTTGGCATTTGCATACACCTCCTCTTATTAAGTTGCTTCCAGTCAGATATTCTAGCCTTTTTATTATTTTCCATTATCCCCAATCCGATGAACCTCTTCACTCCTTTAATATTCTAATATAACAAAAGATCATTTCGATAACATTCAGTTATTTTTTCGAAATATTCTCCCAATCAATAAACATATTTGTAACCATTTCTCAAAACCTCTATATATAGACATTTAAACCTATAATTCTGTTGAAAAATTCATTATTTTTTTCAAAAAAAACTATTCAGATTCTTATGTTTCTTGTAAAATCAATTTACCACTATAATAATGTTCGAAATGAAATTATTATAGTTAACTATTTTATCTCTCAATAGATAGCGTTTACATTTATTTGTCTGCGCACATCCATACCTTATGAATGAAAGGACTGAAAGTAATGGCATTACCGCAAAAAAATAATGACGTTCTCCATGAGCACGGGGAGAATAAATTGCAAAAAGGTTTAAAAGCACGACATTTAACAATGATCTCCATTGGAGGAGCGATCGGAACCGGGCTATTTCTAGGAAGCGGTGCAGCCATTCATACAGCTGGTCCAGGCGGTGCTTTACTCGCTTACGCCTTAGTCGGTGCAATGGTTTTCTTCGTTATGACAAGTTTAGGGGAACTGTCTGCATTTATGCCGACAAGTGGTGCATTTAGTACGTATGGAACTAAATTTGTTGACCCTGCATTTGGTTTCGCTTTAGGGTGGACGTATTGGTTTAACTGGGCTATGACAATAGCAGCTGAATTAACGGCCTCAACAATGATTATGAAATTCTGGTTTCCTAATAGCCCATCCCTTTTATGGAGCTTAGGATTTTTACTTTTAATCTTCTTTTTAAATTATTTATCTGTTAAGGGATATGGGGAAGGAGAATATTGGTTCTCTTTTATTAAAGTATCTGCAGTTATCATTTTTATTATTGTTGGTCTCTTAATGATTTTTGGGATTATGGGCGGAGAAGTCATTGGATTTAAAAACTTTACCATTGATGATGCACCATTTTCAGGCGGTTTCCTTGGTGTATTTATCGTGTTCGTTGCTGCCGGTTTTTCTTTCCAAGGAACTGAAATTGTTGGTGTTGCCGCTGGTGAAAGTGAAGACCCTGCTAAAAACGTTCCAAAAGCGATTAAAAGTGTTTTCTGGAGAATTTTGCTCTTTTACGTTTTAGCGATCGCTATCATTGGACTGATTATTCCGTATACAAATCCAAATTTACAAAGTGATGATGTAATGGTGAGTCCATTCACACTTGTATTTAAGAAGGCTGGCCTTGCATTTGCCGCTTCTCTTATGAATGCTGTTATTTTAACTGCTGTTTTATCCGCAGGAAATTCAAGTCTTTATGCAGCTACACGGATGCTGTTTTCTATGGCTAAAGAAGGACAGGCTCCGAAAATTTTTGCTAAGCTTAATAAACGCGGTGTTCCTGTTGCAGCTACTATTTTAACTTGCGTGATCGGGATGCTTGCTTTCTTCTCTTCTATCTTCGGAGATGGAATAGTCTATATTTGGTTAATGAATTCGATCGGGATTACTGGCTTTATCTTCTGGCTTGGTATTTCCATCAGTCATTATCGTTTCCGTAAAGCTTTCCTTGCTCAAGGCCATTCTTTGGATGAGCTCCCATATCGGGCAAAATGGTATCCATTTGGACCGATTTTCGCGATTCTTATTGGCTTAATTGTTATTTTAGCGCAAAACTTCCAGGCATTCCTTGCTGACAAAATTGATTGGGGCAGTGTTGTTGCTGCATATATGGGCATTCCGCTTTTCCTTATCTTATGGTTCGGCTATAAATTTATTAAGAAAACGAAAGTCGTTCCTCTTGAGGAATGTGAGTTTGATTTTGATAAAAAATAATTTAGACTTGCGGACAACTTTAATTTTAAGTTGTCCGTTTTTTATATCGACTAAAAGAAAGAGCAATTTAATCCGTAAACCGCACATCTGCAATATCCGAAATGCTAATCCGATGCACCTCCTCAAAGCGATCAATAACATGCAGTTTCTGATTTATTTCGTCCCAAAAATGGATATTTCCTATAACAAGCTCATAATTTTTATAGTGATAGTGGCTAATAGCCACGACCTTTCCATACTCCATAGCCTCTGAAATGGTCTCGTTCATATTTTCCAGCATTTGCTCATCCAATTCCCGTTTTGGGTCATACCTATCTTCCTTCGTCCAGTCCCTTAATAATTTCACATGCTCCGGGAGCATCATAGATGTCCATTTTATTCTGCCACGATCCCGAATCATTACGTCCCCTCCCTTTGCATTACATTTTGTGGCCTCCGACTAATGTTGCACGATGCTTAGCAGTCCCCGCCTTTGTATAGGAAACGGCTCTCAACAGAGCACTAGCCCCGAATTTCGATCGAATATGGTCAACTGTATAGCCAAGCTCTTTCTTCCTCCAGCCATTCCGATCAAAAAGATTGAGCTGCATTTCATTATCATCAATCAGATTGCCGATAGACATAGAAATTTGCCGGACTGTTTTTCCCGAATAGAACTTATGAAACAGCTGTATACATACACGATAGATATCCATTGTTATATTTGTAGGCTCATCAATCGTTTTCGAACGGTAGAATCCTCCGCCTAATTCATCTTGGCTATAGCCGAGACCAAAGCTGATCGTTCTTCCCGCCTTCCGATGGGTACGTGCTCTTCTTGCCACTTCCTCGCACATTTCAAGGATGACTGCCTTAATTTCATGCTCTTCTTTATAATCTCTAAGTAAAATTTGGCTTTTCCCGAAACTAATTTGTCCCTCGATAATGGGTGCACCAATTTCGGACAGATCAATCCCCCAAGCATGATGGTACAGCTGGTTGCCCATAATGCCGAATTTCTTCTCTAGCTTCTCTAAATCATAATTTGCCAGCTGCCCAACTGTAAAAATCCCCATGCCATTCAGCGTCTTTTCAACTCGGCGCCCAATTCCCCACATTTCTCTTAATGGGGAAACAGGCCATAATTTCGTGCGTACATCCTCATAAGTCCACTGGGCAATCCCTGATTTCTTCGCTTCCAGATCAAGACAGAGCTTTGCCAGCAGCATATTTGGACCAATGCCAATAGCACAAGGAAGCTGAAATTCGCGCTCAATATCATCCCGTATTTTACGAGCAATCGTGGTAGCATCCCCCCAAAGCTTGACAGCTCCATCCACCTTAACAAAACTCTCATCCACACTGTACGTATGGATAGCCTCTTTCGGGACGAATCGATTAAACACACGGGTAATTTCGGTTGATACTCTTAAATAAGTGGCCATTTTCGGTTCGGCTACAATAATCCGAGGATCATTCGGCACTTCATAAAGCCTGTTTCCTGTCTTGATGCCGAACTCTTTTTTCATCTTTGGTGATGCCGCAAGAACAACACTGCCCTTCCTCTCATGATTTCCGGCCACAACAAGATAGCAGTCAAGAGGATCCAGCCCTTCCATCACAGCGGAACAGCTCGCATAAAAGCTCTTCATATCGATGCACATTATTTGATTGCTTGGGAGCATGCTGTAATCAATCATGGCCTTATCCTCCTAGAATGCAGTACTGTTAGGCAGCGAAGCTGGTTTTAAAACAAGAACACTAGTTCTTAATTATGTATACCCATTATATTAAGCGAATATACGTTCGTTTTCAATGGAAATTTAACGACTAATTTCTTAAAAAAGGGGACTTTTCCAGTGTGTCTTGTCATTTTAAAGCGTATAATCGACAAGAGGAGGCAATGAAGAATGGACAGAACCTTCATTTATAAAATGATTCAAAACTGCTTAAAGCAATACAATGATACAATTTCAATCGATAGTCCAGAATTCGAAGAAATGTATAATAAAATAAACAAGATGAAATACGAGGAAAAAGAGACTCATTTGCATGATATTGTGAATGATGTCGTTTATGGGTATATAACGAATTCACCTTATTTTTAGGTAAAAAATAGTACAAAAAAAGCAAGTGAAGAAAAAAGCAACTTTTCTTCACTTGCTCTATTATTTTTTATTAAACATATCTTTACCTAGCCGCTCAAACAATCCTGGAAACAGAGCATAAACCACACTCCCTGCATTCATCCATCGCGGCAGATTAATTTCGCGTGTCGGCGTCAGCATGGCGTCTACAATCTTTTTGGCTACATACTCAGGCTTCAGCATGAATTTTTTCACATTCTTCACATATGTTCCCTTTTCATCAGCAATTGTAAAAAAGTTCGTCTCAATCGGACCTGGATTAATAGCTGTTACAAAAATACGCTGATCAGAAAGTTCCATTCGAAGGCTGTTCGTGTACCCTAAGACAGCATGCTTTGTTGCTGAGTAAACGCTTGATTTCGGTGTGGCAATCTTTCCAGCCTGGGAAGCAATATTAATAATATGCCCGCTCCCCTGCCGCCGCATCATAGGCAAAACCATACTGGTACAAGTCATTAAGCCGACAACATTAACTGCGAACATTCCTTTAATGTCTTCAATTTTTGCATCATGTGCTTCACGGAAAATTCCGTAGCCAGCATTATTCACAAGAACATCTACACGTCCAAGCCCCTCCAAAACCTTCGAAAATACACTCTGGATCTCATCCGTGTTCGAAACATCGAGCTTATGTATATCAACATTCACATGAAAGCGGCTTTCTAAATCCTTTTTCATAGCGAGGAGCTTCTCATGACTTCGCGCAAGTAAAACAAGATTAGCACCTCTTTCCGCACAGAGTGCCGCCATAGACGCACCAATTCCACCTGACGCTCCTGTAATGATAATATTTTTATTCTTTAAACGGTCTGACATATTGCACCTCATCTTACAAATTCAAAACTAGGCAGAAAAATAAAATGACTTCCCAGCTTTATTTATTCTAATTTCACCTAATGATTCTAAATAGTCAAGCTGAGCAATAGTTTCAGAGATCGTTAGGCTAAATTCCTTTTCATATACAGACGGAAAAAGACGCTGACAAATTTGAAATACAGTGAGAGGCTCCTCTTGAAGCATTTGCTTTACATACATCGCACGATCATGCTGGCGAGCGAGCCTTTTCTCGATTAGTTCACTGCAATTATAAATATCCTCTCCGTGTCCTGAATAAACAAGCCTAATCGGGAATTGCCTTAATTTTTTTAATGACTCATTAAGCTGTACTTGCGGCTTTGGCCGCTTTGTTTCTCCATGGATTGGCGGTTCCATTAATGGATTTGGGGAAATATGCGCTAGCAGATGATCTCCGCCGATAAATACCCCATCCTTTTCCCGAAATAAACCGATTTGGCTCTGGGCATGCCCAGGAGTTTCAATCACTGTCCAGTCTGATAGCCCAGGAGGATTGTCTCCTTCCTTCAGTGTCCCTGTAAGAGAACGACTGCAGGAAAAACGGAGTGTCTTTTTAAACAAGCCAATAAAAGATAAATATTGATCAGGAATTCCGCACTTAGGAAAAAGATCATAATAAAATTCATCATGAGCCTTTAAAAATTCCTCCGTACGAAATAGCCATCTTTCATTATGGCGGTGGCCATATACAGCTAATTGGTCCGGAAAATAATCCAGGAGACCCGCATGATCGGGATGATGATGGGTAAGGACAACCTGTTCGATATCATCAGGAGATAGGCTTAAATCTTTTAACTGTGTTTTTAAAGCCTCCCAAGCCTCTTCAGTTCTAGGCCCAACGTCGATAAGAGTCAATTTCTCTCCCTTAACCACATAAATATTCACATCCCCAACAGGGAAAGGTGTAGGAATAATAAGTTTCGCTATGTCATTTTTCCATTCAGCCATATGTTCGACTCCTTTAAGGATTATTATATTTAAATAGAGTAATTTCTAATGATTCCAATATATAAACATAAGTTTACTCTTTAATCGATTAATTGTCATTATTTTCGCATAATTCTATGTATCATTAGAACAATTTAATAGTGTTTATAACATAATGGACCTCCTCCATAACATAAATTTATGTTACGAAGCTAAGAAACATAGAGAAAAACAATAGTACCACATTCGCATTTGACAGAATACACTAAAATGCCAATGAAGGAGGAGGAAGATGAAATCCGGGAAAAAGAAATTATTGCTTTACGGGGCAGGTATTCTTATTCTATTAGTTTTAATAGGAACTAGCCTATATGGATACTCAATGTATAGATCATTGACTAATACGGTGGAAACAATGCATCTCCCTATAAATAGAGAAATATCAGAAAAAAGAAGTGAAGTAATTGAATTGAGCAAAAAGGAACCATTTTCTGTCCTATTGCTTGGAGTTGACCAGCGCCCAGGTGATCGTGGCCGTTCTGATTCTATTATTGTATTGACGGTAAATCCTGAACAAAGCTCTGTCAAAATGCTCAGCATCCCAAGAGATACAAGAACAGAGATAATCGGCTACGGCACCGTTGACAAAATTAATCATGCCTTTGCATTTGGAGGAGCAGAAATGGCGATAGCCACGGCAGAAAACTTTTTAGACATCCCCATTGATTATTATGTACAAATCAATATGGAAGGCTTTATAAAATTGATTGATTCGGTTGGAGGAATAACTGTCTATAATGACTTAGATTTTTACGAAGACGGAAAGCACTTCTCGAAAGGTGAGCTTACTTTAAACGGAGAAGACGCGTTATTATTTTCCCGAATGAGGTACAATGATCCGAGAGGAGACTTTGGCCGTCAATTAAGACAGCGCCAAATCATTCAAGCCTTTCTTAAGGAAGGGGCAAGCCTCTCCTCCATTGTAAAATATAAAGAAATATTTAATGTTTTAGGAGAAAACATCAAAACGAATTTGACATTTGATGATATGGTTGATATTCAAAAACATTACCGGTCAGCAGCCAATGGAGTTGAGCAATTGTCTATTGAAGGCAGCAATAGCATTATAAACAGCATTTACTACTTTATCGTCTCTGAGGAAGAAAAGCAGCGTATTCAGGCAGAATTAAAAAAGCACTTAGAACTGTAAAAAAAACCTTTTTCTTAACGATAAAAGGTTTTTAAACAAAACATGTACAAGCTGTAAACAGGAGCCTGACTAACAAATTTTCTGTATCAGTTCCACTGAATTATTTTTCGGAGAATTCACGAGCGGAGATACTTCATGCGCCTCCATTAATTCCTGATCGATCGGCTTCAACAATTTGTCTAAATAAGCTGTATTCGTAATTGTTCGATCGAGCCAAACTCTTTCATCCTCTGGCTTTAAAATGACTGGCATACGATCATGAATGTCTTTTACGAGCTCATTTGGCGTGGTGGTAATCACAGAACAAGAAAAAATAGATGTGCCATCTGGAGACTTCCACTGTTCCCACAAACCAGCCATAGCAAATAGCTCATCTGACTTTAACTTAATTCTCATCGGTGTCTTTGTATTATCATCATGTCTTTTCCATTCGTAGAAGCTGTCTGCAATGATTAAACAACGTCTATTCTTATAAGCCTGACGAAAACTAGGTTTTTCATGTAATGTTTCGGCTCTGGCATTGATCATCTTATAGCCGATTTTTTCATCTTTGGCCCAGGATGGTATTAACCCCCATCGCAAAAATCCTAAACGGTTTTTGCTGCCATCATTAATAACCGATAATACAGATTGTGAAGGTGCTACATTATAGCTCGGAGAAAATAAATCTTCTTCAATAAATTGTTCGATCTGAAACCGATCAATAATTTGTTCGAAAGAAGCAGTTAAGGTAAAACGGCCGCACATAAAATCACCTTTTGAATTAGTTTTGAATATTTTACCAACAAAAAACTATATAATCAAACAGATTCCTGCCAAGCTTCCCTGTGAATAAAACCCTTATATACGATAACAGCATTGCCTTCAAGAGATATTTCATTAAACATTTCTTCCGTAAACTGAAAAGAGACCTTAAGGGTTCCTCCCAGAGTTTCTAAATAGACAGGCGATTCTATTAAGTTTAATAATTTTGCAATGAGAGCAGAAGCTGTTGCTCCTGATCCGCAAGCAAGGGTTTCTTCCTCAACTCCCCTTTCATAGGTTCTAATTTTCATATGGTGACGATCCAGTACTTCAATACAGTTTACGTTCGTTCCAGATGGAAATAGGTCAGTCCTTTTCCTGATCATTCTTCCCCAATCATGAAAGGATTGGATATTCATTCGTTCAAATGCATCTTGTAGCCAGACTGAATGGGGAACCCCTACATATGCATAGTGATACGTTTCATTTTGTCCGTTATAATCAAATATTTGATGAAGAGAAACGCTACTGCTTTTAATTGCTGGGAAGTTAATCTGCACCTGGTTCCCTAGTATAGAAGCTTTGTAGATGCCGTTCATAGTTTCAAAGATCATTTCCTTATCCGCTATACCAAGCTGATAGGCAAACCTGCAAAGACATCTTGCTCCATTACCGCACATCTCTCCTTCGCTTCCATCTGCATTAAAATAGCGCATTTTAAAATTGGCTACTGCAGAGTTTTCGAGAAGCATAAGACCGTCTGCGCCAATACTGTATCTCCTTTTGCAAACCATTGATACAAACTCTGTCACGGGGATGTCATCCATGATGCGGTCCCGGTTATCGATGACAATAAAATCATTGCAGCAGCCATGCATTTTAGTAAAAGGAATATCAAGCATTACGATCCTCCCTGAACTTTTATCATAACATACTGAAATATCAGAATATTTATTACAAAAAAAGATTAACAACTTACCTCCTAAAGGCAAATCGCCCCTCCTTTTTTTACCTTCTTTCTAACATTTCTTTTTTTTTTACCGCAAGCCATGGTCTTCCTTCTTCCCACCGAATACTAACCGGGGTTTTAAAGGCTTCAGTTAATATTTCATCTGTCAAGACTTCCAATTTAGAGCCAGCCGCAATGATTTTGCCATCACGAAGAAGCAGTGCATGTGTAATTTCTTCCACAAGCTCCTCAATATGATGAGAAACATAGATTAAATGACAATTGTTTTTCACAATATCCTTTATCAAACCGAGGACCTCTTCCCGAGATAGGATGTCTAAGCCTGTACAAGGTTCATCCAAAATTAATATTTTCGGATTAGCCATTAATGCTCTTGCTATCAGGACTCTTCTCTTCTCACCTTGTGATAAAAGACGGAAGTGCTTCCCTTTTAAGTATTCTAGACGGAGGCTGCATAGCAATGATTCAGCTTTTTCTACATCCTCACTAGTAACATCTTCGTACAAACCGATAGATGCAAACTTCCCACTTAAAATAATGTCTTCTGCAGCTTCATAGTTTAAGCTATTAGAGAACCGGTCCAATGAGCTGCTGACAAATCCTATTTCTCTGCGCAGCTCTGGTAAATTCGTCTTTCCGAACACATTTCCAAGAACCGCTACTTCTCCCGCTGTAGGAAATTGGTAGCCCGATACGATATTTAGCAGAGAGGTTTTTCCCGATCCATTTAATCCGAAGATGGCCCAATGCTGATTCTGGTCCATTTCCCAATTTAAATTGCTTAAGATTTCTTCTCCGCTGCGGCGCCATGAAACATTTTTAAATGAAACGATATTCCCCACTTATATAAACCTCACTCTCTCCCAAAGTCAGAATCTTTTTATTTATTGACAATAGCATAATCTGAATTTGATTTAAATAGGTAAGAATGATAAAAACTGCAAAAAGAAAGAAGCTAATCGTAAAAACGACAGCTTCTTTTGAATAATATATCATTAGCTTGCCTTTTCCTCTGAGGAGAATGGCGAAGGAATTTCATCTCCATTTGAATCTGTAAATTTAATGTGAGAGGTGTCAACCTTTTTCCCTACAGTCCATAATTTAACGTTTTCTGCCCCTCTAATTTCTGAAACCTTATCCTTCTCAATAAAAACTTCTTTCACTTCGGCTCCTGTTAAATCAACAATCGCACCTTTTTGTGCAGAGCTAATGACGACTCTTGTTTTCTTCAAGCCTTCCCCTTTTAGGGTAGCAGACTTTTTCAGCCAAATCCCTTCTGTAATTGAGGAAGTCTCGTCCATAATAACAAGGACATTGTCTGGTCCAATTACAAGTTTTTTCGCTTTGTAGCCAACAAGATCATACACTTTATCATATTTTGGCTCCTCCGGCTGAACTTTCTGTTTCAGCTCTGTTTGAATCAAAACAGGATCATGATCACTAGCACGGCCATGCTCCACCATGAAGCCAGAATTAATATGAACAATATCTACCTCTGTTGAAGGAGCTAAATTATTCGAAACTAAAATATGATCTAGAACTTGTGCATTTCCTTGGTAATTATATGAGTAACGCTCTTTAGCAGGTACTTTCTCAATCATGTTTGTCAATTCTTGACCTTTTAGAACGCGCAGCGGATTGGAGAATTCAAAATCATTAAAATCCCCAACTAAGACAATGTTTGCACTTGGATCCTTCGCTAAAACATCTTTAACAAAGCCATTTACAATCGCTGCAATTTGCAATCGCTGAACCTCACTGTTTAATACCGGAGGCTGTATCTTACCAAACAGAGGAAGATCCCCGCCTTTTGAATTAAAATGGTTTGCGATAACGATTACCTTTTCACCATTGAATTCAAACTGTGCTGCAAGTGGCTTACGGCTTGATTCAAAGGCTGGATTAGTCGGGTCAATGCGTCCCGGGTTTAAAGTAAGCTTGCCATCCTCAAAACCAACAGCTTCATTAGCCCATCCTTTCGTTCCAGGAACTAGCGAAACACGTTCTTCGTTATAAAGGAAACCAACGCGAATATTTCCTCCCGGCTGTCCGCCATCCATTTTATCTACGGGCGCAATATCAATATACGTGTATTTAGGTCCGCCAAGTGCTTCAATTTTATCAATTAATTTCGCTGCACTTAAGCTCGCATCTGTCGTGCCGCTGTCTGTCGGTCCATCATTATCCTGAACCTCTGTTAAACCAATAATATCTGGGTGCTTCAAATTCATAACAATGGCTTCTGCTAGCCGTGATACTTTTTCTTCATCTGTTTTCGTTGAAAAATTCTCAACGTTATAAGAGGCGATTGTTAATTTATTGGCATCTGGGGCAATCGTCGTTATTTCCCTGGAATTAGTCCCTTCGATTAATGGAGGCAAATCAGCTCGGTTGCTTAACACCTTATAATTGCTGTATCCGTAACTAACAACACCTTGAATGGAACCTTGAAAATGATCCCCCATTTTAGCAACAAAACGATTGTCATTAATATCAATTGTAATTCTTTCTGGATTAAAATCAGATTCTGTAATACGCAACCCGCCTGCTGTCGTGTTTACCGGAACATTTTCAGGAACAACAATGAGTTCTCCATATTTTTGCGGAGCGACAACTTTAGGGTTGTTCACTTGAACGAGCATCCCTTCCAGGCTTTCAAAGAAGTCAATTCCATCCTCTTCAGGATCAAAGACTGCTAGCCCATCATTATCGATTACTGTTACCGGAGGAATTCGGTCAACCCCAATAACAACCGGTGCCGGAAGAGCCTGATTACTTGCTGAAATTCCAATAAAAGAAGCATTTATCTCTGTCACTGGAAGGTCTGTTTGCAGCTTTTCTGCATATCCCTCAAGAACCCATTCCTTTACTTGACCGTTTACGATCACAGCATCCCCAACTTTAACTCCATGAGATTTTTTATACACTAATATTCCTTCTGATGTATTAGGATCAGCATCTGGGTGCGGGTCCTGCATATAAAAATTACTGGCATCTACAACTTTCGTTACAATCCCCTCAACACCAGCAACATTTTCGTCTGCATATGGGGAATAGTGTCCAGCACCTTGAATGTCATGAATGCGGATAGATTCCTGCTGAACTTTATAATTGAAAACTTCTATATCGCTGTCCTCTAAGCCCTCTTTTATAGCAATTGCTTTTATCGTTAATGAATCATTAACTGCAATAGGCTCTTTATAAAGAGTGCTTGATACAGTCGGTTCAGCTCCATCTAATGTGTAATAAATAGCTGCACCAGCAGTAGCAGTTGTTAATGTAACAGTCGATCCTTTAACAACAATTCCCCCATTTGGAGAAGCACTAACTGTTTGAACTTTAATAGGCTCTGTCAGATCAAAAGAATAGCCCGTAGGATTTTTTAAGCCTGGCACGGCAAAATATGCCTCTAGTGAACCAGTAATTTGAACTTTCACACCTAGGTTTTCAGGATGATCTTTAAGATTTAGTTCGGCTCTAATATTATTATTAGGCAGCTGAACAGGTAAAATTTTTGCAGCATCTGTTTCATTAGGAGAATCCGCAATAGCAATATTGGTATTAACCGTGAAAGGTCCGCTATGCTGATATTTTGGCCCGTTATTTGTGACACCCACAATATATCCTTCTACTTTAGCTGTTCCGCTATTATTTGCAATCGCCTCTGCAACTGAAAGCGTCTCTGCTGCTTTTGATACTTGAAATGGAACAATTAAGCTCAAAATCATTGTAAAGATAAGCACTAAATTAAATGACTTTTTCTGCCGATTTCTCTTCATTCAATCTCCTCCAAATTCTAGTAATGTGAAGTGCACTTTCACCTCTAGTTAAGCACGGCAGTATTAACAGTACAATTGCAATTTTGTAAAAAATAGATGATCTAGCAAAAATGATCATATAATACTATTATTCTTGTGGGATCAAAAGCTCATTAGTATTTGTTTATATAGAAACTACTAATCACTTTGACACAAAACCAAACATTACCAAGGATCTATAGTTTTCATCAATGAAAAAGCATCCACTCTAGTATAGCCGGCACAAAATATAAAATTCAAAAAGCTATTGTAATATCACCGTTTTCAAAAAATAAAAAAAATTCCTTGACAAACACACTTGTCCTCATACATAATCACAATTAATATTATTTGAACGGTGCCATTGGCGCCTAATCGATCAAAAAATGGAAAAGCAATGAATAAGACCAGTAAATAGATAACGGCGAAAGAGAGTGAAGCTCAGCGGCTGAAAGGCTTCACCGTCCACTTAGCTATTGAACCTATCTTATGAGCAGTTAGGCAAACCTAAACGTGTTTTCCGGCGTTAACGGATTAGAGATGCCCTTTTTAGAAGTTATTCTTAAAAGGGGTAATTAAGGTGGTACCACGAAAGCAAAGTCCTTTCGTCCTTTACAGGATGAAAGGACTTTTTTATTTTCCCTACATCTTTTACTCTTAAAACATTTTTATCAATAAACACAAAAACAAGGAGGGTCTAAACATGAAAAAAATAGCTTTTATCGGTGCAGGTTCTATAGCAGAAGCTTTAATATCTGGAATCGTTAACAATAAACTAGTTGATAGTAAAAATATTTGGGTAACAAATAAGGCTGATCAAGAGAAACTAACTGAGATGGAGAATCAGTATGGCGTCCAAGCCACTTATCGTTTAGATGAAGTATTTCGAGATGCCGATATTGTTTTTTTGGCTATGAAACCAAAAGATGCAGGAGAAGCCATTACGAGAATAAAGAATTACTTAACAAATGACAGCCTAGTAATATCCGTATTAGCAGGAATAAGTATTAACAGCATTGAAAAACTGGCAAAAAAATCATTAGCGATTGTTAGAGCAATGCCAAATACATCAGCAGCAGTTGGCAAATCAGCAACGGCACTAGCAATAAACGATAAAGTATCAAGCGAGCAAATGAAGCTTGTCAAAAAAATGTTTGAGACGGTTGGCTTAACGACCATTGTTCAAGAGGAACAGCTCGACGCTGTTACTGGATTATCTGGAAGCGGTCCTGCCTATATCTATTATCTTGCAGAAGCAATGGAAAAAAGTGCTATGGACATTGGACTCGAAAAAGAAGTTGCAAAGGAGCTCATTGTGCAAACATTACTAGGGGCAGCTGAAATGCTTTCAAAATCAGCAAAAGAGCCAAAACAGCTTCGTAAAGAAGTGACGAGCCCAGGAGGAACTACAGAAGCTGGCATAAAAATATTGGATTCATACAGTGTGCAAAATGCATTTATTGATTGCATTAAAGAAGCAACGGCACAATCAAGAAGACTGGGAAAAGCATTAGGAGGGGAAATTAGCGTTTAATAAATTCGCATTATTATTGTCAAGGAGGCAGTATTGACATCATTATCTTACTTTCTATAAGCCTGCTAGTTTGGATATTTGTTTTGATTGATGCATCTCTTGGTTTTAGAACACTTAAACGCCTTGAAGATGAGAGCGAGCTAGAAAACGGACCGCTCGTTTCCATCATTGTTGCAGCCCGAAATGAAGAAAAAGATATCAAAACAAGCATTGCCAGTCAGTTGATGCAGCATTACAGAAATATTGAATGGGTCTTAGTCAATGACCGGTCCACCGACAAAACCGGGGAAAAAATGGAGCAGCTAAGAGAGTCAGATTCACGAATAAAGGTCGTTCATATTTCAAATCTGCCAGACGGCTGGCTTGGAAAAAATTATGCTCTGTTTACCGGTGGACAAATAGCATCTGGAGAATTGCTCTTATTTACAGATGCTGATGTTCTTTATCAGCCAAGCGCAATAGGCAAGGCTGTCGGTTATTTTACCAGAAATAAGCTAGATCATTTAACCGCAGCCCCTAATTTAAGCGGAAATAGATTTTGGCTTAAAACTTTTGTTGCCTTTTTCCTGTTTGGATTTTCATATTATAAACGTCCATGGATGGCTAATAAACCTCAATCCAAAACAGGTATCGGAATCGGAGCTTTTAACCTCATAGCTAAGAGTACTTATGAATCAATAGGAACACATGAGTCTATAAAAATGCGACCTGATGATGACCTGATGCTCGGTCAAAGAATAAAACGGCATGGATACAGTCAGAGGATCGTAACTGCCCTGGATTTGCTTGAGGTGGAATGGTACGGCAGTTTAAAGGAAGCATTAATTGGATTAGAGAAAAATACATTTGCCGGGCTTCACTACCGCATTAGTATGGTATTGTTTGCTATTTCCGGAACATTCATTTCCCAAGTTATGCCGTTTTTCACCATCTTTACGGCAAATACTTATATTTCTGCTTTAAGTATGGCCAACGTCATTTTGATAGCTTGTGTCTATACTCTTATTATTAGAAG
Organism: Bacillus sp. S/N-304-OC-R1; assembly: GCF_019749375.1. Taxonomy (GTDB): domain Bacteria; phylum Bacillota; class Bacilli; order Bacillales; family Cytobacillaceae; genus Cytobacillus. The sequence continues at coordinate 125,056 of NZ_JACWFE010000013.1, read as the reverse complement.
AATGACAACCTATTCACCACTGCTATTTCTCGTTTTCCCTATTACAGCACTTCTTTTTATATACTCTATAATTCGAGCAAGTCTCTTAACGTTTATCCGGGGAGGCATTGTTTGGAGAGGTACAAAATACCGTCTGAAAGAATTACGGGAGAAGGATTAACCAGATTTAGGGCAATTTCTTTTTTTTATCCTCGTCTCCTTGATATACTAATATAGAAGTAAAAATAAGGAGGCTCTCTATGGAAACAAAGCTTTTTTCTCCGTTTACGATAAAAAACACTACATTTAAAAACCGGATTGTCATGTCACCTATGTGTATGTACTCCTGCCATAATGAAGATGGCATCGTTGAAAATTGGCACAAAACTCATTATACAAGCCGTGCAATCGGTCAGGTTGGCTTAATCATTATTGAAGCAACAGCGGTAACCCCTCAAGGACGCATTTCTCCAAATGATTTAGGAATTTGGAGCGATGATCACATAGAAGGATTAAAAGAGCTGACAGAGTTAATGAAGGAACATGGTTCAGCAACAGGAATTCAGCTTGCTCACGCTGGAAGAAAAGCTGTTTTGGAAGGCGAGATTATCGCTCCTTCACCACTCTCCTTCAATGAACAAATGAAAACTCCGAAGGAAATGTCAATGGAGGATATTCAGGATACAGTCGAAGCATTTAAACAAGGTGCTGTCCGAGCCAAGCAAGCTGGCTTTGATGTCATTGAGATTCATGGAGCGCACGGCTACTTGATTAATGAATTTCTTTCCCCACTATCGAACAAACGGACTGATGGATATGGGGGATCTGCTGAAAATCGCTACCGTTTCCTCCGTGAAGTGATCGATGCCATTAAGTCAGTATGGGACGGACCGCTTTTTGTTAGAATTTCAGCAAGTGACTATCATGAAGAAGGTATGGAAGCAGAGGATTACGTGGAAATGGCTCACTGGATGAAGGAGCAAGGTGTTGACCTGATCGACTGCAGTTCAGGAGCAGTCGTCCCAGCAAGAATACATACGTACCCTGGCTACCAAGTGCCTTTTGCTGAAAAAATTAAAAAAGAAGCTGAAATTCCAACAGGTGCTGTCGGATTGATTACATCCCCAATACACGCAGAGGAAATCCTGCAAAATGATCGCGCAGATTTAATTTTTATCGCTCGTGAGCTATTGCGTGATCCATACTGGCCGCGAACAGCCGCAGTAGAACTAGGCGCACAAATCCAATCCCCTAAACAATATGAGCGCGGCTGGATGTAAATGACCCTGAAATAAAAACAGGATGGATAAATTTCTCCATCCTGTTTTTATTTAAATAAGCTCCAATGAATCTAAAAATACAATAATAATGACAACCGGTACAACAAATCTCATCAATAAAAACCAAACAGTAAAAATCAGATTTAACCCTTTCGATCCTTGGATTAATTCACTTCTTAATAAGTCTTTCTTCATTTTAAAAGAAACGAAAATTGAAATGAACAATGCACCTGTCGGCATTAAAATATTGCTGACTAGAAAATCAGCGCTATCGAATATACTTTTACCAAAGAACGTAATATCAGACAGCGTGCTAAACGATAAAGCTGAAGGAATACCGACTAGAAAAATAGCTGCCCCCATCATCCAAGACGTGGCCGTTCTTCCTTTCCCCTTTTTGCTAGTGAGTGCTGCAACAACGATTTCTAACATTGAAAAGGCTGATGTCAGTGTTGCAAATAAGAATAAAGCAAGGAAAAAAAGCAAGAACCATTTTCCAAACATAATTTGATCAAAAACTGATGGTAAAACAATAAATAACAGCCCTGGACCAGCAGTCGGCTCAAACCCTAATGAAAATACTGCTGGAAATATAGCGAGCCCCGCTAGAAGGGAAATAAATAGATTCATAAAAACGACAGATAGAGCTGGCTGAAGGATGCTCTCTTTTTTTGATAAATACGAGCTATACGTAACCATAACTGACACCCCTACACTCAAGGAAAAAAATGACTGCCCCATTGCGTACAGAATGCTATCTGACGTTAACCTTGAAAAGTCAGGCTTTAAAAAGAAGCTGATCCCTTCCATCGCATTATTTAATGTAAGGGAACGAAAAATTAAAATAATAAACAAAATAAATAGTGCTGGCATAAGAATTTTACTAATTTGTTCAATTCCCTTTTGAACGCCTCTTGCGACAACATAAATGGTAATCACCAGAAAAATGCCTTGTGAAATTACTACAGGTACCGGATTGGAAACAGTTGAGCCAAACAATGCTTCATAATCAACATTACTTGAAGCTCCCACCAGATCCGCCACATTGTAATACAGATATTGAATAATCCAGCCGCCAATTACGCTATAAAAGGATAGGAGCAGAAAGCATGTAAATACCCCTAAATAACCAATCCAATGCCATTTAGTTCTAGGAGCAATTGTTTTATAAGCAGAGATTGCTTCTTTTCCCGTACTTCGTCCAATGACAAATTCCCCTAACAGCAGCGGAAAACCAATTAGCAGAGAAAAAATTAAAAATAATAAAATAAATGCCCCGCCTCCGCTCATGCCTGTAACGTAAGGTAGCTTCCAAATAGCCCCAAGCCCGATGGCTGATCCAGCAGAAGCTAATATAAATCCAATTTTCGATGACCATTGTTCATCTTGCTGCATAAATGCTCCTCCTCAAATAAAATCCTGTTAACAGAATGAAAGCCTAAAATATCAATTTTTTTAAAATACAAAAAAGCCACAGCCTATCAAAAGGGACGTGAATACTTCACGCGGTACCACCCTTTTTGAAAGCATGTGACTTTCCACTCAACATGTTAACGGAATGACCGTTTTTACCGCCAATAGAAGACAGTAAAAAAAGCTCCAAGCTGAAATTCATCTTATCTTTGTGTTAGTTTCCACCAGCCACTAACTCTCTCTAAACAGGGAAATAAGACTTAATAGTAACTCTTCATAGCTTTACTGATATAATAATTTAGGTTTAAGTGAGATTATAGTATGTGCTTTTAGGTATGTCAAGAACAAATGCGCAAGCGCCTTCGGAACAATTAAAGGACAATTGTTCCTGCGAGGATTATTCGCAGAAGCTTTCCTTTGTGCTCACCCCCGACAAGCACAAGACAAGCCTCACGGAAAGGTGTTCTTTACCTTTTTGGGAGGATTGGCTTGTGACCTCGAGGGGGTAGGCGCTGGAGCTGAACGTAAACAAAATTTTTGACAACGTTATACACAGCATGCGAATTTATAATTTCCTATACAATAAAAAATTGAAAATTACATCTCTTCCTGAAGAAATAGAAGACATTCACCTATTTCCAAATCCGATTTAACTTCACTTCATCGTTATGAATCAAAATTTCAAAAACATCAGGATTCGTCATATTCATTAATTGTTCAAATCCAAAACGATCATCAAAATACCGAAGCATTAAGGTCGTAAGGTTTCCATGGCTAACTAAAATAATATTCTGATCTTCAGACAGAATAACATCCTCTAAGATAGACTGTACCCGCTCCATTGCCTGAGCGTGTGACTCTCCGCCTTCAAAGCAAAGATCAAAATCAGCAAAGCTTTCCCTAAGCTTATCTTGCCAGTCATCAAAATAAGATGAACTAAGCATGCGCTCTCCAAGCCTTTCATCCTCTAAAATGTCCATACCTCTAGATTTAGCCAAAGGGCTAATCGTTTCAATTGCCCGTAAATAAGGACTCGAATAAATTCGATTAATCTCTTTTTCTGAGAAAAAAGCAATAAGAGCATCCGCTTGTTCCCTGCCCTTTTTGGTAAGTGCCGAATCAAATGGCTGTCCCTCCGCATGTGCATGACGGATGAAATAAATCGTTTTCATCATTAAGAGACTCCTCTCCTTTTATAAAAAATACTTCTATTTCTCAAACGGAATATTAATTTCCTTAAAATCCAATGCAATATCAGTATTAGAAAAAATAGTTTGTGCCTCTTGAACTAATGTCTGCCAATCATTTCGGTCATATCTTGAACTAATATGTGTAAGACAAAGCTGTTTGGCCCCTGCCATTTTCGCAATCATAGCTGCCTGGGTTGTAGTGGAATGAAAATATTCAAACGCAAGATTTTCCTCGCCGGCAGAAAAAGTTGCTTCATGAATAAGCAAATCCGCTTCTTTTGCCAATTCAATAGCGGCTTCACATTTGCGAGTGTCTCCAAGAATTGTCACAATTCTTCCCTTTTGCGCAGGACCTACAAATTCAGAAGAGTTAATGACTCTCCCGTCTTCAAGAACAATCGGCTCTCCTTTTTTTATTTTTTTATAAAGTGGTCCTGGCTTTATGCCTGCCTCCAGCAGTTTTTCTGCAAGAAGAGTACCTGGCCGATCCTTTTCGATAACACGATAACCATAAGAAGGAATACCATGCTCAAGAAGGCGGGCTTCCACTAAAAACTCATTATCTTCAAAAATAATACCTTCCTCAATCTCAATGATTTTTAAAGGATATTTTAAATATGTTTGGCTAATGGTTAAGGAAATTTCCACATATTCCTTTAAACCCTTTGGACCGTAAAGAGTTACTTCTGATTCGCCGCCTTGAAAAGAGCGGCTTGATAATAAACCGGGTAAACCGTAAATATGATCTCCGTGAAGATGAGTAATAAAAATTTTTTCAATTCTTCGCGGTTTAATGGAAGTATGTAAAATTTGATGCTGGGTTGCCTCCCCACAATCGAATAACCAGATAGTGCCGCGTTCTTCAAGCAGCTTTAAGGCAATTGAGGTCACATTCCTCAGCTTAGCAGGCATTCCCGCACCTGTTCCTAAGAAAAAAACATCCATAAATAAACTCCTTTATCAAAGATCAGCTTCCTATTTTAACTATAACACATCCATTCCATTAAACAGTAATGATGCCATAAAGACGCTTAGATAGAAAAAAAGTCTATTTCTCTGAATAGAGTAAATAGACTTTATATATATATCATTTTAATTTTTTTCGATCTGCTGCTTGTGGAACTTTCTCCATCCAGCCTTGATCTATCATAATATTAGCTCCGTCCTCAACATAAAGACTGATGTCTAATAAAAAGCGTGCATACATGGCTCCAATGTCTCGCCTTCCGTTAAGTGAAGCAGCATTTGCATATGTTCTAATTTTCATTGAGAACATGTCTATTTTATGCCATAACATTAATTTATCTGAGAAAGGCGCAATGGTAGAAGTGCTTACAAGATTGTCCAATAACAATAGAGCCGGTAAATTATCGTTATGAAGCTGTTGTATACAATTTTCAATGTGTTTACTTGTAATTTCCTTTCCTCTTAACATAAACCTCTCAATTGATCCCATCTTGGCTACTTGGCTAAATGCAATTAGCAATGCCTTGCTTGTTACGTTATTCTCAATATTGTCGTATAGATGCGAAATTTCTAACGCATGGAGAGGCCTAACATCCCCTAAAAAGCCATTTAAATAATTTTGTTTTTTCACAAAATCCACATTCTCAGGTATAGGAATAAGCGGTGGCTTAATATAAAAGCCTTTTTCCATTAATACGTCATTAACCTCTGTAATTAGCTTAACAGTTGAGTTTAGTGCATTAATAAAAAAATCTCTAATATTTTTTTTTGTCATTAGAGGGATGGCAATTGAATAAATGCTCACTCCAGCTTTCCCCGTATATTTCAAGTAATGGAGGTAAAGCTCATCCGCAAATAACCTTGGAGCATCAAGGTTTACATCTTCATCTGAGAACCCAGCAGGCACTGGAAAGTTTTCTTGCTTAAATATATCTTTAATTTCAACTATAAGCCTTTCACTAAAGTTTAGTGCAGTTCCAACAACTCTTTTAATATCCTCGTCTTCTGTATGATGTTGAAAATAACTAAGAACACACTTAGCCATCGTATTTCCCATATAAGTAGCCCATAGTTTTCCAATTTCAGCTGATGTCAAGCTACTGCGATCCTGATGTTCCATTGGACACCTCCAAACACATTGAAGAAAAAATTATATAGCCAGGAATAACTTTTATTTTTTTACGTTTAAAAAGATTTTATACTTAAAATTATTGAAATTAAAAAATACTGTTTTTGTAAACTTTGTTGTTAAGACTAAACAGTGAACCGTTCCTTTCCGCTACAGGCACTTGCTTTCCGCTCCAATCCACTCTGTGGTTTAAATATTGTAAAGTAAGCAACAATCTTTTAGAACAAAGCCTTAAAAAAAGAGTGCCTATCGTTAATAGAGCACTCCTGTAATTTACAATCCTTTATTCTCTCTCTTGAAGAAAATCCTTGTTAAAGCTTGTTTCTGTCCCTATTCTTTGCTGCTGCTTTTTGATTTCAGGCATTCCTGCAGCACTTTCGATTATTTGGGAGCCATATTTTTCACGAAGATTTGACAGTGCCTTAAAAAGCGGCTCCTTTTTGGCCTCTGCCTCGTAGCTAAATAAATCAAGCTGTTTAACGGCCTCATTGTATTCAACTAAATCTGTTCCAGTAACCCCTAGTAGCCTCACAGGATCACCAGTCCAATGTTTTAAAAATAATTTCTTGGCTGCTGAAAATATTTCTTCCTTCTTCTGGATTGGATTTTCGAGTTTTTTGCTTCTTGTCACTGTTTTTCTATCCTTATAGCGAATCATAATACTCAATGAAGATGAGAGGACCTTTTTTCTTTTAAGTCTGGCTGATACGGTGCCAGACAGATTTTCAATAACCTCAAGAAGCTCCTGCTGATTAGAATTATCTCTCGGCAAAGTCGTAGAGTTCCCGACACTTTTGAATTCTGAAGCAGCCTCAGGATCTACCATTCGTCTGTCAATTCCATTTGCTCTTTCCTTCAGACGAATACCATTAATGCCAAGTGCAGATTTAAGCTGAATGTCATTAGCAATCGCTAAATCCCCGATTGTATCGATTTGCATACTGCGCAATTTTCCCCCTGTCTTTTTCCCAACTCCATGCATTTGTTCAACTTCTAATGGCCAGAGGATGTTTGGAACATCTCTTTTCCTTAGTACGGTTATCCCCATTGGTTTTTTCATATCTGAAGCAGTTTTAGCTAGGAATTTATTAGGAGCAATCCCAATACTGCATGGCAAATCCAGCTGCTGCATGATCTGCTTTTGAATTTTCTCAGCAATTTCAAGAGGTGTACCGTGTTCATAGCTCTCGGTTATATCTATATAGCCTTCATCTATAGAGACTGGTTCAACGAGATCCGAGTATTCATTTAAAATTTCAAACATTCCGATGGAAGCGGCACGATATCTATCAAAGTTAGGCTTTTTAATAATGAGCTCCGGACAAAGCTTCTTCGCCTCCCAAAGCGGCATTGTTGTTTTCACCCCAAACCTTCTAGCCTCATAACTGCATGTCACGATAATCCCTCTCCGTTCAGCAGGATTGCCGGCAATTGCAAGCGGCTTCCCTTTTAAAGAAGGATCATAGGCCATCTCAACTGAGGCATAGAAGCTGTTCATATCAACATGTAGAATGACGTGGCCATTTTTCGGGTACATTTGTTTCATGCCGACACTTCCCTTACCTTTACTCTGCTACTATTTTACCAAAATGGCTTCCGTCTTTCACTTTTCGAATAAAAAACAGAGGATGGCTGCCATCCTCTGTTCGAAATATTATGCATTTTCCATTTGCGACATCATAAATTCCTGAATCTGCTTGATCCCTTCTAAACATTGAACCATTTCTGAAGGATCTATCAAAGTGATAATGCGCGAATCCAAATTAGCCACACCAGTAAAATATGTTGTCTTTTTATAAGCGATAAGACCAAGCTGTTTTATCTTTTCAGATGGAATATCAATAATTTCTTTTGCGTCCTTAACAATTACACCAATTGACAGCTCATTCGTATGTAAAACAATGATCTTTGCTGATTCATTCATTATGGTTGGCCGATTGTATAGAACTCTTTCAAAATCAATGACCGGGCTTAGCTCTCCTCTTACTTTAAATATTCCATTCACATAATCAGGCAAATTCGGGATAGGTGTAATTCCTTCCACTTTTTCAATTGAAATGACAAATCGAATAGGAATCGCATATTCTTCATTTCCAACTTGAAAAACCACAACTTTATTCGTCTCTTCCATGCAATCCCTCCTATCTATAGGTAGTTTCCCCTATACATATATTACTAAATAAGTGAGAATTTTTGAAGGAAATATTACTATTTCTTGCTAAAAGCTGGTTAACTATTGATTGCACCACGATTAAATTTTTTTAGGAGCTGGCCAAAGATCTCTCGTTCTTCGTCAGTCCAGCTTTCTATAATTTCTGACACTCTTTCCATTCGTGATTTTTTATACTGAAGCAATTCTTTTTTCCCTAATTCAGTAATTTGAAGAAAATAGGCCCTGCCATCTGATGGGTCAGGAATTCTGTATACATACTCTTTTTTCTCCAGTGAAGCGGTTTGTCTGCTAACTGTTGAAATATCTAATTGAAACTCATCTGCCAATATTTTCACGCCTGCTGATCCATTATGCACGTTTATTTGATGTAATAATAAATATGCAGATCGATCAAGATTACCAAACTTTTTATAATTTGAAATGGAATTTATTCGTCGAATTAGGATAGCCAGTTCAAGTTCAATAGTTTCTATAGCTCGTTCGTCCATTTTTACTACCTCGCAGTATCGTAATGATCTATCTCTATCATAACATAACCTGCATCTTTTTCTAAAAAACTAAGGGAAAGCTTCGACACCTAATTGACAGAAATAAAAATAGTTGTATAATACAATAATGTAGTTTCATAATACAACTAATTTTCGATGACACATATATTATGAAATAATTCTTTTAAATAACTAGATAATAAAATAAAGGAGAGATGAAAATGTCATCAACTACTCAAAGGGTTCATGCTGATTCGCTGAAAGCAGCAAACACAAGTATTCTGCATCAGCCAAAGTCAGTTTGGGCCGTATTCTTCGCCTGTATCATCGCCTTTATGGGTATTGGATTGGTGGATCCGATATTACCAGCTATTGCCCATAATTTAAATGCCACACCAAGTGAGGTTTCACTCCTGTTTACTAGCTATAATGCAGTTATGGCAGTGGCTATGCTTATTACTGGAATGATTTCATCCAGATTAGGCGTAAAGCGAACCTTGCTTACTGGGATTGTTATTATCGCTTTGTTCTCTGCCCTTGGAGGATTTTCTAATGGGATTTGGACGCTTGTTGGTCTACGCGGAGGCTGGGGGCTTGGAAATGCACTTTTTGTTGCCACTGCATTAGCTGCTATTGTATCCCTCTCAACTAGCGGAACAGCGAATGCGATCATTTTATATGAGGCTGCTATTGGTCTTGGGATATCAGTCGGCCCCTTATTAGGAGGCTGGCTTGGAGGCATGTCTTGGAGAGGTCCCTTCCTTGGAGTTGCCGTATTAATGGTTATTGCTTTTATTGGTCTTATTGTATTAATGCCAAATCCGAAAACAACTCAGTCTGAACGTCCTAAAACAGCATTAGCTGATCCGTTTCGTGCTCTTAAGCAGCATCGATCGCTCCTTGTTTTTGGATTAACCGCTGCTCTTTATAATTTCGGATTCTTTACCCTTTTGGCATACACACCATTTGTTATGGGACTTGATGAGCATGGCTTAGGACTTGTGTTCTTGGGCTGGGGAATTTTACTTGCAGTTACTTCAGTATTCATGGCTCCAAAGCTGCAAAAGCGCTTTGGAACGGTCAAGTCTATGTGTGCAATGCTTATATTATTTGCGCTCATTTTATTCATTATGGGTATTTGGACGTCTATTCAATGGGTTGTTATTGCAGCAGTCATATTTGCTGGTTCCCTATTAGGAAACAACAATACGTTAATTACAACAGCTGTTATGAATTGTGCACCAATTGAACGTTCAACAGCTTCTGCAGCATATAGTTTCCTACGTTTTATCGGAGGTGCGATCGCTCCTTTCCTTGCAGGAAAGTTGGCTGAATGGTTTAACCCGCATATGCCTTTTATAGTGGGAGCCGTATTTGTCCTTTTATCGGTGCTATTTATTTGGGCAAATAATAAACATGTAAAGCATGTCGATTCTATTGAATCAGGACATTAAAATTCAACACACAAAAAGCAGTGGATTTCATAATCACACTGCTTTTTTGTTTAAAAGTATATAATTTAAGCTGATACTTCCTCAATAATCGCAAGAACCATTTCCGCTAATTTATACAATTCTTCAATTGGCATCCGCTCATTCGTTGTATGAATTTCTTCATAGCCGACAGCTAGATTAACCGTTGGGATTCCAAAACCAGCAATTACGTTAGCATCGCTTCCTCCACCGCTTTTTAACAGCTCACAGCTGCGGTCAATTTTAGCTGCTGCTCTCCGTGCTACTTCAACAACATGATCGCCTTCACCAAATTTGAAGCCCGGATACATGATTTGAATTTTAACATCTGCTTTTCCGCCCATTTCGGCTGCGGCACTTTCGAACGCTTCTTTCATCTTTTGCACTTGAGCTTCCATTTTTTCATTAACTAAAGAACGTGCCTCTGCGAGAATATCTACTCGGTCACAAACGATATTAGTTTGTGTACCGCCTTCAAAGCGGCCAATATTTGCAGTTGTCTCTTCATCAATTCGACCTAAAGGCATTCTTGAAATCGCCTTTGCCGCAATCGTAATGGCTGATACTCCTTTTTCAGGAGCAACGCCAGCATGAGCTGTTTTCCCATGAATAGTTGCAAATACTTTCGCTTGAGTAGGAGCAGCGACAATAATATTCCCAACCTTGCCATCACTATCTAGTGCATAGCCGAATTTTGCTTTCAGCAAAGATGGATCAAGAACCTTCGCTCCAACAAGGCCAGACTCTTCTCCAACTGTTATAATGAATTGGATTGTACCATGAGGAATGCTTTGTTCTTTAAGAATTTTAATGACTTCCAACATTACCGCAAGACCTGTTTTATCATCAGCCCCTAAAATTGTTGTACCGTCTGTCACTACATAGCCATCCTTTATTGACGGCTTAACTCCTCTAGCTGGAACAACCGTATCCATATGGGAAGTAAAATAGATCGTGTCCACACCTTCTTTAGTACCAGGAAGTGTACAAATTAGGTTGCCAGCTCCATGTCCAGTCTGTTCAGTAGTATCATCTTCAAAAACTTCTACACCTAAATCAGAAAATTTCTGTTTTAATACGTTTGCAATTTCTGCTTCATATTTTGTTTCCGAATCAATTTGAACAAGTTCTAAAAATTCGTTAAGCAAGCGCTCTTGATTAATCATTTCTTTTTCCTCCAATATTTTACATACACTTTAGCATGTTTATAACAAATAAATTATACACCTATATGTTACAGCGGTATATTTCCATGCTTTTTCTTAGGTCTTGATTCTTGTTTATTTCTCAGCATTTCAAGAGCTTGAATCAATTTAATTCTCGTTTCACGCGGATCAATGACATCGTCAACCATCCCTCTGCTGGCAGCTACATACGGATTGGCAAATTTCTCGCGATACTCCTCAATTTTCTGTGCTCTTGTCGCTTCTGGATCTTCACTGTTTTGAATTTCACGGGCAAAAATGATATTTGCTGCCCCCTGAGGACCCATAACAGCAACCTCTGCATTTGGCCAAGCAAAAACGAGATCAGCTCCAATAGCTTTACTATTTAAAGCTACATAGGCACCGCCAAATGCTTTACGCAAAATTACCGTCAGCTTTGGAACGGTTGCTTCAGAATACGCATACAGAATTTTTGCACCATGGCGAATAATCCCGCCATGCTCCTGCTTAACACCTGGGAAAAAGCCTGTTACATCCTCAAATGTAATGATCGGGATATTGAACGAATCACAGAAGCGAATAAACCTTGCAGCTTTATCAGATGAATCAATATCAAGTCCGCCTGCCATAACCTTCGGCTGATTGCAGACAAGGCCTATTACTTCTCCCTTAATTCTAGCCAATCCCACAACTATATTTTTAGCAAAATCCTGATGAATCTCTATGAAGGAATTTTGATCAACGACTTGCTCAATCACTTTGCGCACATCATATGGACGAACAGCGTCGAATGGAATTACATCCGTTAAGTCCGGACGGTAATCATCCTCATTAGCAGTCTCGAGTCTTGGTGGCTTTTCTTCATTATTTTGCGGTAAATAGGTTAATAAATGGCGCACTTGTTCGATCACTTCTGCTTCTGTTTTTCCTTTAAAATGCGCATTCCCGCTAATCGTATTATGTACATTTGCTCCGCCTAAATCCTCAGAAGAGATTTTTTCTCCTGTAACCGTTTCAATGACCTTAGGACCCGTAATGAACATTTGACTCGTTTCCTCTACCATAAAAACAAAATCTGTGATGGCAGGAGAATAAACTGCTCCGCCAGCACAAGGTCCCATAATAACTGAAATTTGCGGAATAACACCTGAATAGATTGCGTTACGATAGAAGATATGACCGTATCCATCTAAAGAAACAACACCCTCTTGAATTCTTGCACCGCCGGAGTCATTTAAACCGACGAAAGGTGCGCCATTTTTAGCAGCTAAATCCATAACATTCGCAATTTTTTTCGCATGCATTTCCCCAAGAGCTCCGCCAAACACCGTAAAGTCTTGTGAAAATAAAAAAATCGGTCTGCCATTTACTTTACCATATCCAGTTACTACACCATCTCCCGGCCCCTTTTGTCCTTCTAAGCCAAAGTCTGTACAACGATGTTCAATAAAAGGATTTAATTCCACGAAAGTGCCAGGATCAACTAATAAATCAATCCGCTCTCTAGCTGTCAGCTTGCCTTTTTCATGCTGCTTTGCAATTCTTTCATCTCCGCCGCCCAATTCTATTTCTCTTCTGCGGTCATATAACTCATTAATCTTTTCATAGATGTCTGCCATTGCTTCCTTTCATCCTTTCCTCTCACAAAATTCATAAAGCACTTTTCCTGTTGATTTTGGGTGCATAAACGCAACTTGCGCACCGCCTGCGCCAATTTTTGGCTCTTCATTGATCATGGAAATGCCTTTTTCCTTCATTTCTTTTATCCGTTCCTCGATAGATTCAACCCCTAAAGCAACATGATGAAGGCCTTCACCGCGTTTTTCGATAAATTTCGCGACAGCGCTTTCAGAACTAGTCGGCTCTAGCAGCTCTAGTTTTGTTTCACCTGCTTTTATGAAAGCAACTCTTAGCTTTTCACTTTTAACCTCTTCAATACCAAGCAGAGGAAGCTTTAAAATGTCCGTATAAAATGGCAGTGCTTCATCAAGCGAGCAAACTGCAATTCCGATATGATCGACTTTTTTAATCATTTGTTCCCCTCCATTTGCTATACTCTTAAAATTATAAACTTTTCTATAATAAAGGGAAACACCAATCATTAATCGGGTTCCCTTTAAATACTCTGAATATTTTTTAATAATAAAAACTATTGCATTATATATTCTCTAAAACTGTCGAAAATTCCTTTAATAATTCGAGCGGTTGTTCAATTAGAGATTTCCTAGTAAAATGTAAACAAGAAAACTATGTTGGCAGGGAGTGAAATGTATTGTCAAATAAAAAAGTGCGTAAGATAATTGTTTATTTAATGATATTCGCCATGCTTGCCTCTACATTAGTCATTGGCGCATCCATGTTTTTTTAATAGATTTACGTTACTATATCAATAATAAGAGGCTGATAAAAAGGAAGCGGCAGAATACTCGCTCACATTGCATAAATGTTGAGCAGACTCTGCCACTACTAATCAGCCTCTTTATTATTGAATTGCACCGTAGTCTCGACCAAGTTGTTCATAGCTTTTTTCTGAAGTAATAATAAGGATTTTTGTTCCGATTGGAATCATCGTATAAAGAGATTCTACGGCTTCATTTTGAAGTCTTATGCACCCTTGGGAAATATATTTTCCAATTGAGGATGGATCATTTGTACCGTGAATTCCATATATTCTTCCGTCTGTTTCAGCGGCATCAAATCCAATCCATCTCGTTCCTAGCGGGTTATCAGGCTCTCCGCCTTTTATATCTTTTTTACGATAATAAGGATTTTTTGCCTTAACTGTAATCGTAAACATCCCTTCTGGTGTTAAATCCTCGGTTTTCCCTGTTGCAGCAGTAATTACTGTTTGGACTTTATTCTCATTAATTAAAGCAACTTCATTTGTTTTTTTGTTAACAATAATGAATGGATCGCCTGGCAGGGGATTTTGCCCTAATGGCCAGATTGGCGAAATTGTAAATGCAATCATTATGGAAGTAATAAGCTTTATCAAAACAATCACCAACCTTTTTAAAGGTTAGTTTTCACCTGAATAGTGTGGAACATGCACTTTTCTGCCAATTGGAAGCTCTTTAGTTGCACTTTTTATCCACAAATACTCTTCCATTTCCCTAACAAATTGAAATAGAGCTGCACGTGCTTCAAATTCAATTCTTGTCTTAGGTAAATCCATATTTTTAAATGACGTCTTCATTTTATAAAGCTTATCTAAAAAAATATGAGCAGTATTTCCCGGGTGAATATTTTTGGATAGATCCTCGATAAAATCCGCAACCATTTCCCCCTGCTCAACTGTGTATGAAATTGAAGTCACAATAGGCAGTACACGCTCAATAATTTCAAATTGTTTCTCTCTCATTTTAAAGTAATGATAGAAAATATTCTCATTACGGAGAAAATGATTTTCCACATCACGATAAGAAAGAGCTTCAGCCTCCTCAATCAATCTGGCTGTCTCAGTAATTTCAAGACCATCCCAATTGCTCTCATTTACTCGAAGATAAATAACTATTTCTTCAAAAATCCGTTTGAAATTTTCTTCTATTTGCATTTGGTATTCACCTAGCTTCTGATCGAGGCTAGGCATAAACAAGTTAGCAATTAGTGCTACACCAATACCAATTGTAATAATCCCTAATTCATTTAATATTATTTCTGCGGTTACCTGTCCAGCAGAATAAATATGCAAAATAATCACACTGCTCGTTACAATGCCATCACTAATTTTTAGCATTACGGTTGTCGGAATAAAGAATAACAGCAGCAGTCCGATCATTAATGGGTGATAAGCTATCCCTTCAAAGATCACTGCCGATAATATAATAGCTAATAGGCATGCAAAGAAACGGTCTAATGATGCTTGCAAAGACATCTTTTTTGTAGGCTTTATACAAAGGATTGTAATAATACCTGCTGAAGCAAAATTATGAAACCCAAAGATTTGCGCCAAAATTATAGCAGCTGTTGTACCAATAGCTGTTTTTATCGTTCGATAGCCAATGCGAAACTTCATAATGTGGTTACTCCTAGTCATCCAATATATGCGAAATAATTATAAACTTCATAACAAATTATGTCCAAAAAAAAGAAGATGATCAATAGAAATCATCTTCTAAGTACTTATATCATTATTATATTCTAGAGTACCTTTTGCAAGAAGTCTCTTGCACGTGCTGATTTTGGGTTCGTAAAGAATTCATCTGGTGGCGCATCCTCCACTAGTACCCCTCCATCTAAAAAGAGCACACGATCAGCAACCTCTTTCGCAAATCCCATTTCATGCGTAACAATTGCCATCGTCATTCCTGTATGAGCCAGTGACTTCATAACGTCAAGCACTTCTTTAACCATTTCAGGATCAAGGGCTGATGTAGGCTCATCAAACAACATCACTTCCGGCTGCATTGCAAGTGCACGAGCAATGGCTACACGCTGCTTTTGTCCGCCAGACAAGCGGTTTGGATATTCATTGGCTTTCTCTGATAATCCAACTTTGCCTAACAGCTCAAGCCCTATTTTCTCTGCTTCCTGCTTTGTCATGCCTTTTACAGTAATAGGTGCGTATGTTAAATTTTGCAGAACAGTTTTATGGGGAAATAAATGAAAATGCTGAAAAACCATTCCTACATTTTGTCGCACCTTCATAATATTTGTTTTTTTATCGGTAATATCATGATCTCCAATTGTAATCTGGCCAGCTGTCGGCTTCTCTAGTAAATTAATACAGCGAAGGAAAGTTGATTTCCCCGAACCGGAAGGACCAATGATGGCAACAACTTCTCCATCCTTTATTGTCGTTGATATCCCTTTTAACACTTCTAATTTGCCATATTGCTTATATAAATTTTCAACCTTAATCACCGCGTCTCATTCTCCTTTCAACTGCTTTGCCGAGGAGTGTTAACGTAATAACCATTAAATAATAAATCATACCAGCCAATAATAATGGTTCAAAGAATCTATATGTGTTCGCCCCAACCTGATAGGCTCTGCGCATAATATCCATTACTCCAATTGTCGTGACGATCGCAGACTCTTTCGTTAATGTAATAAATTCATTCATTAATGCAGGTAAAATATTTTTTAATGCCTGCGGCAAAATAATATTTAACATCATTTTGCTGTATGGCACACCTAGAGCCATTGCCGCCTCGCTCTGCCCTTTATCAACTGCGAGAATTCCAGCACGAATAATTTCAGATATATAGGCAGCGGAGTTAAAGCCGAATGCAAGAACAGCTGCAAGGTATGGTTCAATTTGATATCCAAATATTTGCGGAGATCCAAAATAAATGATCATCAGCTGCAGAACTAGGGGAGTTCCGCGGAAAATAGACGTATACCCGTCTGCAAACCACAATAGCAGTTTTACGGAACTAATCTTAAACAATGATAATATAATTCCTAATACAAACCCCAATAAACCGGCTCCTGCAACAATTTGAAGTGTTACGGTAATCCCCTTTATCATGTATGGTAGGGAAGGGAGTATGGAAGAAAAATCTAAATTCATCCGGAAGCTCAGTCCTCTCTAAATATCACAAGGGCAAAAACGTTCAGAAGTCGTTTAACTTCTGAACGTTTGCCGCCAGTTGGAATATTATTGTGCTTCAAAATACTTTTTAATAATGGCATCAACTTCGCCGTTTTCAATCATTTCTTTTAATACTTTATTGAATTCTGCAGTAAGCTCACTGTTCTTAGGAAGCGCAATCGCATATCCGCCATCAGCGTCTTCAACTGTAAAGCCTTCAAGATCTGGATTATTATCTAAGTAGCCTTTAGCAACTGTATCTTCAATAATTGCCGCATCAAAACGGCCAGCTTTAATTTCTTGGATTAGTTCAGGAATACGGTTGCGGTTTTCAACAGTCATGTCCACTGTTTTGGCTAATTCATTTGCCTTTTCTTCCTGAATTGACCCTAACTGAGCACCAATCTTTTTGTCTTTAAGGTCTTCTACCTTTGTAATACCGCTATCTTTCTTTGAAACAATCATATGTTTAGAAGTATAGTAGACCTCACTGAAATCTACACTTTTCTTTCTCTCATCTGTTGCAGACATAGCAGCAAGAACAAAGTCCACTTGACCAGATTGTAATGCTTGAATTAAGCCGCCGAAGTCCATATCACGTACTTCAAAATCATAGCCTAATTTTTTTGTAACCGCTTTAGCAATATCGATGTCGATTCCAATAATGTCATCACCTTTAGCTGTATCGATATATTCAAACGGTGCATAGTCTCCAGAAGTCCCCATAATTAATGTTTTCTTTTTAGAGTCATCGCCTTTAGATCCGCCTGTAGTTTTCTCTCCACTCGTTCCACATGCGGCAAGCAAACCGATTAGTAGAATACTAACAAAAAAGTAAGAAACGATCTTTTTCATATATTCTTCCCCCTTATATCTTTCTGAAAATTATTATTATTTAAATATATTATCCGTGATAACCTATTAATTTTCAAGTGTTCTTTTTAATTAATATTTATTCACTTAAATGTATTTTAACACATGTTTATAATTATGCAATACTATTTATTTAATATACGTTATTTTACTATTCTGACAACTAACTTCGTGATTTTACACCGAGAGATTTCGAAATATAATAATGCATAAAAATAAATATATTTGTATTTTTATTGTGTTATATAAAGGAAAAAAATTATATAAAAAAAGCCCCTAAAGGGACTTTTACATATCTTCACAATATTGTTCAAATGCATTTTGCAATTTTTGGACGACTGCCATTGGCTCATGGCCTTCAATTTCATGACGCTCGATCATCGTGCACAGCTTTCCGTCTTTTAATAAGGCAAAAGATGGTGAGGATGGCGGATATCCTGTAAAATAATTACGTGCAGCAGCAGTTGCATCTTTATCTTGACCAGCAAATACAGTCACTAGATGATCTGGCCGTTTATCGTAATGAAGCGAGTGAGCAGCTGCGGGTCTTGCAATTCCGCCAGCACATCCGCAAACAGAGTTAACCATTACAAGAGTAGTTCCTTTTTGATTTAGTGCTTCCTCTACCTCATCTGTTGTTTTTAATTCTGTATAGCCTGCAGCCACGATCTCTTTACGTGCCTGATTAACAACATCATTCATAAATAAATTAAAATCCATATTCATAAAAATCTTTCCTCCTTATTTCAAAAAGTTGCCTTACCTACATCATACCAATAGTTATGCCTTGTTTTCAATGTAATGAAATAGTTTATATTAAAATGTTGTTTTTAGTGATTCAATCATGAATATGAAAAGCTGCCCCAATTGGGACAGCTCTCTATTATTCTCGATTTAGAGAAAAGACTTTAAACAGTTCTTCTACCGCCGATGTAACTGTCCGATTTCCTGCAATAACCTCGTTTTCAATCTTTGGCAAAAGGGTTCTTACTTCTTGATGATAGAAAAAGCTGAATTGCAGCTGATCAATAATCATCGAGTATATCCATTCCTTCGTTTGGAATCTTCTTCGTTCTTCAAAAACTCCCCTTTCCTTTGTTTGCACTTCAAAGGTCCGGATCGTTTGCCAAATCTCACTCATTCCCTCATTATACATGGCTGAACAAGTAAAAGCTTTTGTTTCCCAGCCTTTTGTTGCCGGCTGCAGAAAGTGAAGAATGCGGCTGTACTCTTCCTTCGTTTTTAAGGCAAGCCCTTTATTCGGTCCATCCGCTTTATTGACAACAATTGCATCAGCAAGCTCCATAATCCCTTTTTTCATCCCTTGGAGTTCGTCGCCTGCACCCGTTAAAACCAATAGCATAAAAAAGTCGACCATATCTCTTACAAGCACTTCACTCTGACCGACACCAACAGTTTCAATTAAAATTACATCGAAGCCGGCAGCCTCGCAGATAAGCATCGTTTCTCTCGTTTTACGATGAACACCGCCAAGTTTGCCAGAGGATGGTGACGGACGAATATATGCTCTAGGATTTCTAGAAAGGAACTCCATCCTAGTTTTATCCCCAAGGATGCTGCCTCCGCTTATACTCGAGCTAGGATCAATTGCAAGTACTGCTACTTTTAACCCGAGGTCACATAAATACGATCCAAACGCCTCAATGAATGTACTTTTTCCCGCTCCAGGAACTCCAGTAATGCCAATTCGTATGGCTTTTCCGGAAAAAGGGAGCAGCCTCTGCAAAAGATCCTGTGCTTTTCGAAAATGATGTTCTGCATTACTCTCAATTAATGTGATTGCCCGCGCAAGCAATGTCCGATTGCCATCTATAATACCTGCAGCTAATTCATCATTATTCGGATCATGCCCAGACTTCTTCTTGAATTTAGTATTTTTCACAAATCCATAACTGTCTGAAGTTATTTCTACTCCCTTTCTTACAACAGTAGTAAAGTTATCGGGATTGGAGCCGTCAAACCATTCAGGTTTTTTTTCATTATTCATTTGTGACTTCCTCATAACCTATCCGGTTATAAATTTCGCGAATAACCTTTTGGGCAGCAACTGGAATGACTGTTCCCGGTCCAAAGATTGCGGAAGCACCATGTTCATATAGATATTCGTAGTCCTGAGCTGGAATCACTCCGCCAATCACGACGAGAATATCTTCCCTATCAAGCTTTTCAAGCTCTTCAATTAACTGTGGAAGAAGAGTTTTATGTCCTGCAGCCAGTGAACTAATTCCAATCACATGGACATCATTTTCAACTGCCTGTCTTGCTGTTTCTTCAGGAGTTTGGAATAAAGGGCCAATATCTACATCAAATCCTAGATCTGCAAAGGCAGTTGCAATAACTTTTGCTCCACGGTCATGCCCATCCTGTCCCATCTTCGCAATTAGTATCCGTGGCCTTCTGCCTTCGTTCTCTAAGAATTCATCTGTCATTTTCTTCACTTCAATGATTTCCTCTTCATTTGAAAAAGCAGAACTATAAACACCGCTAATCGAGCGAATAATCGCTTTGTGACGGTTAGCCACTTTTTCAATAGCGGAGGAAATTTCACCAAGTGTTGCCCGAACTCTACCCGCTTGTACAGATAATTCCAGCAAATTACCTTCACCTGTTTCAGCCGCTTTTGTAATGGACACAAGTGCTTCGTTAACCTTTTCTTCATCACGTGCTGCCTTCAAAGTCTGCAGCTTTTCAATTTGCTTTAGACGAACAGCTGTATTATCAATATCTAGTATTTCAATTGGCTCTTCTATGTCAAGCCGATATTTATTTACCCCGATAATGATCTCTTTACCTGAATCAATCTGTGCTTGCCTGCGTGCAGCTGCTTCTTCTATCTTCATTTTTGGCAGTCCAGTTTCAATAGCTTTCGCCATGCCTCCCAGACCTTCAATTTCCTCAATATGCTCCCACGCCCGTTTAATTAACCCATCTGTTAATGCTTCTACATAATAAGAGCCTGCCCAAGGATCAATGACATTCGTGATTCCTGTTTCCTCTTGAAGATAAAGCTGTGTATTTCTTGCAATCCTTGCAGAGAAATCAGTTGGCAGTGCAATCGCTTCATCTAGTGCATTTGTATGCAGTGATTGGGTATGTCCCATTGCCGCTGCATGAGCTTCGATTAATGTTCTCGTCACATTATTAAACGGATCCTGCTCTGTTAAGCTCCAGCCAGATGTTTGAGAATGCGTTCTGAGTGCCATCGACTTGTCGTTTTTTGGTTGGAACGTTTTCATCATTTTTGCCCAAATAAATCGCGCAGCACGCATTTTAGCAACTTCCATAAAGTAATTCATGCCGATCGCCCAGAAGAAGGAAAGTCTTGGTGCAAAGGAGTCAATATCGATTCCTGCCTTTAAGCCCGTTCTGACGTACTCTAATCCATCTGCTAATGTATAAGCAAGCTCAATATCTGCTGGTGCACCAGCCTCTTGCATATGATAGCCGGAAATACTGATGCTATTAAACTTAGGCATATATTTGGACGTGTATTCAAAAATATCAGCGATAATTTTCATAGACATATCCGGAGGATAAATATACGTATTCCTTACCATATATTCTTTTAAAATATCATTTTGAATGGTGCCTGATAACTTTTCCTGGCTGACACCTTGTTCTTCAGCAGTCACTATAAAGAAAGCCATAATTGGCAATACTGCGCCATTCATTGTCATCGAGACAGACATTTGGTCCAGAGGTATACCATCAAATAAAGTTTTCATATCTAGAACAGAATCAATTGCTACGCCTGCTTTTCCAACATCCCCCACTACTCTTGGATGATCAGAATCATAGCCGCGGTGTGTAGCAAGGTCAAATGCGACCGATAAACCCTTCTGTCCCATAGCAAGATTTCTTCGATAAAAAGCATTGCTCTCCTCCGCAGTAGAAAATCCTGCATATTGGCGAACTGTCCATGGACGATTCACATACATTGTCGGATAAGGTCCGCGTGTGTATGGCGGCAAGCCCGGGGTCCCATCCATATGGTGTAAATCTCTTAAATCCCCTTCCGTATAAAGAGGTTTGATAGCAATCTGTTCATTTGTTTCAAATAATAGATCTTCGATAGAACTATTTATTTCAGCTGCTGCTTTCTTTGTCCATTCATCCTTAGACGGCTTGCTGCCATCGAAAAGAGAAATGCTTTTAAAATCTGGTTTATTATTCATTACCAGCCACCTCCATTTCGCTTAATAAGGAAGATAGAATTTCAAAGCAATTGCTGCGAAGATGAATAAATTCATTTATTCCTGCTTGTTTAAACAGCACTTGTTTATCCCGATCAGGAAGACCTGCAAGATAAAGTTTTACATTCGGATGTTTTTCTTTTACAAGACGTGCCATTTCTTTGCCAAATTCTTCATACTGATTGTCTGTACCACAAATGATATAATGCTGAAGATTTGTTTCACTTACAAACAGTATTGCTTGTTCTGGCTCGGCAATATCTTGACTTTGGCAAGCGTGAATACCGCCTGGAGCAAGAAAACCCGTAATAAAATCCATTCTTGCTTTATGCGCCTTTAACTCTCCTAAGCAAATTAGACCAGCTGTCGGTTTTTTACCTGCTTTCTCCATTTGTTCTGCTTTTCTCCGTAACTTTTCAAATGGTTCTGACAAACGGACTTGTCGTAAACCGCCTTCATTTAAGTTAGCGCTTTCAAAGTTTTCAAGTGGAGAATCATTTAAACTCGCATATACATTTGTGCCAATGATACTTTTTTTCCTTGTATAAATATCATTGCTTCTTTTATTGTATACTTCAGTAATTTGTTCATCTACCCAGCCAGACTCTATTGCTTTATCCATGCCACCTAATTCGTCTATATTCTGAAATAATGTCCAAGCTTTTTCTGCCAGCTCATTTGTTAAACTTTCAATATACCAAGAACCGCCTGCAGGATCAGCAATCTTCTCTAAATGAGTTTCATTTTTTAAGATTAATTGAGTGTTACGTGCAATGCGATCAGAGAACGGAGTGGTTTTACCTTCCGGTTCATTGAAGGGGCTAACATTAAGATATTGAATACCTCCAAGTACAGCAGCAAATGCCTCATTACCTGCTCTAAGCATATTTACATAGGGATCATATACTGTTTTTGTAAAGGCAGAGGTTTCAGCCGATATGACCATGTTTGGACTATGATTTTCGACACCGTATGCCTCTATTACTTTATTCCAAAGCACTCTTGCAGCACGAAGCTTCGCAATTTCCATGAAAAAGTTAGCACCAATTGAAAATTTAAAAACAAGTTTACTCTTTATCGTATCTACTGTAAGCCCTCTTTCCAAAAGCTGCTGAATATGATGAACTCCGGTTGCCAGTGCAAAAGCAAGTTCCTGAACCGCATTACCTCCTGCATTATGGTAAATACTTGTGTTAACCATAATGGTCTTAAGGTTTGGCATGCTTGCATGTGCTAATTTGATTGTTTCGGCAAATGCATCATATGTTTGATTTTTTACAGCAGTGCCCTTCAATACTTTTGGTGCCATTGGATCTGCAGCTATATAACCAGATACCTTTTTACTATCGGGTTGCTTTGATAATTGCAGTAATATTTCTGCCTGGTTATCGGTTACTTCCATACAGAAAGGATATTCAGTATATAAACCATCAACTAAACTAGCAAACTCGTTAATATTAATATGATCTAAACTAAACGAAATGGCAGACTGCCCTCTTTTAAAAGCAGCAAGCAGGGTATCTCGTAAGCTCTCACCCTTTCTTGCTACTACCTTTTGAGCAACCTTCCATTCATGTGAAAGATATCCAAGCGAATGAATTCCTCTTCTATAATCTGTTTCACCAGGGTATTGTGAGACCTCCCTGTTATGAATATCCTGTTTCGTATAAAGGGGCTTTAATCCAATATTTTCATACGTATTAGTGTTTAAAGAATGAACAGGCTTTCCTTTTAAGGCTTCTTCAGCTTTTTTCTCCCAATCATTTAGGGAAAACGCCGGAAAGCATTCATTCATCATCTTTTTTATTGTCATGACCACTGTCTTAGCAGACAGCTTCCCCTCCCTTCATATGCTTATAAGTCCGTTCTGATTCTTGAAGGAAACTTAGCTTGATCTTTGTATATGAACGGAATTATATAAAAAATTCGTAAAAATCATATCATTAATATTTTATTACACAAATATTAAACAGGCAATTAGGGTCTGTCCCAATAATTATGGTATTCATGCTATTAAATACTGTTTTATTCCTTTTTCCTCAATATACGTAGAAAAGGCTGCCTGATGGCAGCCTTTTCTATATTAATAAACAGATGTATTTTCTTTTGAAGTGTTTTCTAGAATTTCTTTAACACGCTGTAAGAAACGTCCGCACACAAGACCATCTAGAACGCGATGATCAAGAGACATGCACAGATTCACCATATCACGAACAGCAATCATTCCGTTGTTCATGACCACTGGGCGCTTAACGATTGATTCAACCTGTAAGATGGCAGCCTGCGGATAGTTGATTATTCCATTTGACTGAATGGAGCCAAATGAACCTGTATTGTTCACAGTGAAAGTACCGCCAGACATCTCTGCTGAAGTTAGCTTCCCTGAACGTACCTTTGCTGCAAGTTCATTGATTTCACGGGCAATCCCTTTTATTGTTTTTTCATCGGCATGTTTAATAACTGGGACAAATAATGCATCATCTGTAGCAACTGCTATTGAAAGGTTAATATCCTTCTTTTGAATGATCTTATCGCCTGCCCACATCGAGTTGATTTGTGGGTATTCTTTAAGCGCCTGAGCAACAGCTTTTACAAAGAAAGCAAAGAATGTCAGGTTAAAGCCTTCTTTTTTCTTGAAATCATTTTTAATTGAATTCCGGTATTCAACTAAATTAGTAACATCCACTTCAATCATTGTCCAAGCATGTGGCGCCTCGTGCTTGCTGCGAAGCATATTAGCAGCGATCGCCTTGCGAACTCCTGTTACTGGGATTTCAATATCTCCAGGGACAACTGGCACATTCGGTGCAGGAGCCGCTTGCTTTTCTGGAGCAGGAGCTTCAATTTTAGCCGGCGAAGCTTCAGCTTGAGGAGCAGCTGCTTGTACTGATGCAGCCTGACTAGCTTTTGGAATATTGCCGGATTCAATAATTTCCATTAAATCTTTGCGCGTAATCCGTCCGTCTGCACCTGTGCCTGAAACTAAAGTTAGATCAATGCCATGCTCCTGTGATAGCTTCAAAACAGCAGGAGAATAACGTACTTTATTTCCATCTGTCTTCGCTTGAGCAGAAGACACTGCTGCTGCAGGAGTAACTATTTCTGTATTGCCAGCAGGTGCTTGTGTTTGTGGAGATTCTGGAGCCACATCCCCTGTTACGCCACCCTCTGTTTCAATCGTAAGGATTACTTCCCCGACTGCATAAGTTACACCTTCTTCGGCAACTAATTCCTTAATGGTGCCTGAAAAAGAAGATGGGACTTCAGCGTTTACCTTATCTGTCATTACTTCTGCAAGCGGATCATATTTATTTACTTTATCACCAACAGAGACTAACCATTTACTAATGGTACCCTCTGTAACACTTTCACCTAATTGCGGCATTTTAATTTGTTCTATTGCCAATGGAATTGCCTCCTTCACTTTTGTCCAGCTGCAGTGCCTAGCCCCGACGTACAGGAAGTACTAGTGTCGACAATGCGACAGGACGTCGCGTTTTTGTCGACCTCGAGGTCATAAGTCGTTCCAGCAATAAGGTAAAAATCGACCTTTTTGCTGGCTCGTCTTATGCTTGTCGGGGCTGAACGAGGCACTTCCGCTTTTCTAACTAAAATTCTGCCAATTCTCTCATTGCTTTTTCTACTTTATCAGGGTTGACCATAAAGAATTTTTCCATTGTTGGAGCATATGGCATCGCTGGAACATCAGGACCAGCAAGGCGCTTAATCGGAGCATCAAGCTCAAAAAGGCAATTCTCAGCAATGATAGCTGAAACTTCACTCATTATGCTGCCTTCTTTATTATCCTCTGTTAGAAGTAAAACTTTACCTGTTTTTGTAGCAGCTTCGATAATTGCTTCTTTATCAAGCGGATATACTGTTCTTAAGTCAAGAATATGCGCTGAAATGCCGTCTTTCGCTAATCTTTCAGCCGCTTGCAGAGCAAAATGAACACATAAACCGTAAGTAATGACCGTAATGTCTTCACCTTCGCGCTTTACGTCTGCTTTTCCAATTGGCAATACATAATCATCGTCCGGAACTTCTCCTTTAATTAAACGGTAAGCACGTTTATGCTCAAAGAAAAGAACTGGATCTTCATCACGAATAGCTGCTTTTAATAAACCTTTTACGTCATAAGGCGTTGAAGGCATGACAATTTTCAAGCCAGGCTGATTAGCAAAAACCGATTCAACTGACTGAGAATGATATAAAGCTCCATGAACTCCTCCGCCATAAGGAGCACGAATAACGATTGGACAGCTCCAATCATTATTAGAACGGTATCGAATTCTTGCTGCCTCTGAAATAATTTGGTTTACAGCGGGCATAATAAAATCAGCAAATTGCATTTCTGCGATTGGACGCATACCATACATAGCCGCTCCAATCCCTACTCCCGCGATTGCAGACTCTGCAAGCGGCGTGTCAATAACACGTTCCTCTCCAAATTGGTCATATAAGCCTTGAGTTGCTTTGAAAACTCCGCCTTTTTTACCAACATCTTCCCCTAATACAAAAACCTTAGGATCTCTTTCCATTTCTTCACGGATTGCCATTGTTACCGCATCAATATAAGAAATTACCGCCATGTTCGTTCCCCCTTACTATTCAGCATAAACATATTTCAATGCATGTTCCGGTTCTGCATATGGTGCGTTTTCAGCATAGTCAGTCGCTTCATTTACTTGCTTCATTACACGGTCATTAATTTCTTTTTCTAATTCATCATTCATAATTCCTAACTCTTTTAAATATGCACCAAATGTGATAAGCGAATCTTTAGTTTTCGCTTCAGCCACTTCATCAGGTGATCGATAGCTGCGATCATCGTCATCAGAAGAGTGAGGAGTTAAACGATATGAAACCGTTTCTACTAATGTAGGACCTTCTCCACGGCGTCCTCTGTCTGCCGCTTCCTTAACTGCTTGATAGACAGCAAGAGGATCATTTCCATCGACTGTAACTCCAGGCATTCCGTAGCCTATTGCACGATCTGATACATTTTCACAAGCCAATTGCTTTTCAATCGGTACGGAAATAGCATACTTATTATTTTCACACATGAAGATAACCGGAAGCTTATGAACTCCAGCAAAGTTTGCGCCTTCATGGAAATCCCCTTGGTTAGAAGAGCCTTCTCCAAATGTTACGAACGTCACTAAATCCTTCCCTTCCATTCTGCCTGCTAATGCAACACCGACAGCATGTGGAACTTGTGTAGTAACTGGAGAAGAACCTGTTACGATTCGATTTTTCTTTTGGCCAAAATGGCCTGGCATTTGTCTGCCTCCTGAGTTTGGATCTTCTGCCTTTGCAAACGCTGAAAGCATTAATTCTGTTGGGGTCATGCCAAATGTAAGTACGACGCCCATATCACGATAATACGGAAGAACATAATCCTTATCCTTATCAAGTGCGAACGCTGCTCCAACCTGAGCAGCCTCTTGACCTTGACATGAAATAACAAAAGGAATTTTCCCTGCACGGTTTAAAAGCCACATACGCTCATCGATACGACGTGATAAAAGCATGGTTTCGTACATCTGTAATACCGTTTCATCACTTAATCCTAAATCTTTATGACGGTTTTCAACCATTTCAAACCCTCCTAATAAGTTATATGGAAAGAGCATGGAGCTCTTTGTTATTCACAAAATTAACAAATCAAATATTGGAGATTAACCGTGAATTGCCTTCCCGTCCACAGCAAGTGCTGCTTCCCCAATAGCCTCTGATAAAGTTGGGTGTGGATGGATCGTATTAGCAACTTCCCAAGGAGTTGCGTCTAGGACACGGGCTAAGCCAGCTTCAGAAATCATATCCGTTACATGTGGTCCTATCATGTGCACACCTAGAATATCATTTGTCTCCTCATCAGCAACAATTTTAACAAAGCCATCCGATTCTCCAAATACTAGTGCCTTTCCAATTGCACGGAATGAGAATTTTCCAGTCTTTACTTTATAGCCCATTTCTTTAGCTTCATCTTCGGTGTAGCCGACACTGGCCGCTTCCGGAGAGCTATAAATACATTTAGATACAAGACTATAATTAATCGGTGATGGATTTTGGTTCGCGATATGCTCTACAGCCACAATCCCTTCATGAGAAGCAACATGTGCGAGCTGTAATCCGCCAATTACATC
The DNA here is from genome assembly GCF_019749375.1 of Bacillus sp. S/N-304-OC-R1. GTDB lineage: Bacteria > Bacillota > Bacilli > Bacillales > Cytobacillaceae > Cytobacillus. The sequence continues at coordinate 97,028 of NZ_JACWFE010000013.1, read as the reverse complement.
TCCAATTGCATAAATATGGGATTCTTTCGTTTGGAAAAACTCATTTGTTACAATATAGCCCTTTTCAATCTGGATATCTGTATTCTCAATGCCGATTCCTTCAGTATTCGCTTGACGTCCAACTGAAACAAGCAGCTTTTCAGCAGAAAATTCTCTTTGTTCTCCTTTTACTTCTGCTGAAATTGTTACATTGCTGTCTGTTTGTTGAAGTGTTTCCGGCAGCACTTTGGCACTCGTAATAATTTTTACGCCTTTTTTCTTCATTAAACGCTGCATTTCTTTAGAAATTTCTTTATCTTCTGTTGGAATAATGCGATCAGCATATTCAATAACGGTCACTTCCGCACCGAAATCTGAAAGCATAGAAGCCCATTCGATTCCGATAACCCCGCCGCCTACGATTATAATTGAGCTTGGAATCTCTTCCATTACTAATGCTTCATCTGAAGTCATTACCTTTCCGCCAATCTCAAGACCTGGTAATGTTCTAGGGCGAGAGCCTGTTGCTACAATCACATTTTTCGGAATTAGCATTGAGTTTTCCTCGCCATTATTCATTTCAACTGAAATAGTTCCTGGCATTGGAGAAAAAATCGATGGACCTAAAATCCTGCCCGTTCCTTCAAAGACATCAATTTTTCCTTGCTTCATTAAATGTTGAACACCTTTATGAAGCTGGTCCACAATTTTATTTTTTCTTTCTTGAACTTTATTAAAGTTAACTGCAACATTTTCAGCTGTTATACCGAACTCTTCGCTGCGTTTTGCGGTTGCAAATACTTCCGCACTTCTTAGGAGTGCTTTACTTGGAATACAGCCTTTATGTAAGCATGTACCGCCAAGTTTTCCTTTTTCAACGAGAGCTGTTTTTAGTCCTAGTTGTGATGCACGGATCGCAGCAACATAACCGCCTGTACCTCCGCCTAATATGACTAAATCGTATTCTTCTGCCACTTTTATTCCTCCTATTATGGATATACTTAACAATGGGGATTTAGAGCTGGAGATAGACAGTGATTTAACTATAGAACTGTTACTTTATTTTGTGTTCTAGGATATTCCTTTTCTGTTTCCTCACCGCGAAGTACACGCAGAGCTCCTTCAGCTAATGCTTGTAATTCGTTTTCACCAGGTTGGACTATCACATCTGCAATCCAATTAATTCGATCACTTATTTCTTTAACAAAATCTTTACCATAAGCAAGTCCGCCGGTTATAACAATTGCATCAACTTTCCCACTCAAAACTGCACTTGCTGCTCCAATTTCTTTTGCAACTTGATAAGCCATTGCCGAGTAAATTAGCTTTGCGTAGTCATCACCATTTTTAATCATTTCTTCAACCTTAAGGGCATCATTCGTACCTAAATATCCAACAAGTCCGCCTTGCCCGACGATTTTTCTCATGATTTCTTCACGATAATAAGAGCCTGAATAGCACAATGAAACTAAATCACCTACGGGAACAGTTCCAGCACGCTCTGGGCTAAATGGTCCCTCTCCATGTAATCCATTATTTACATCGATGACCTTGCCTTTTTGATGCGCGCCGACTGTTATTCCGCCACCCATGTGAGTAATGATTAAATTAAGGTCTTCATACTTTTTACCTAATTCTTTTGCCGCTCTTCTAGCAACAGCTTTTTGATTTAAAGCATGAAAAATACTTTTTCTTTCAATAAGTGAGAAACCGGAAATTCTGGCAATTGGGGCTAATTCATCAACTACTACTGGATCAACAATATAAGATGGGATATTTAATGCTGCAGCTATTTCATAAGCAATGATTCCGCCAAGATTTGAAGCATGCTGACCAGCATAGCCATCCCTAAGATCCTTGAGCATCGCTTCATTTACCGGGTAGGTTCCTCCCTCAATAGGTCTTAACAGCCCGCCTCTACCACAGACAGCATTAAGCTTTGAAATATTTATACCCTCTATGTCCAACGTTTCAAGGATGACATTTTTACGAAATTCGTACTGATCAATAATGTTCTCATATGAATTAATTACTTCTAAGTCATGACGTATCGTTTTCTCTAATATTGAAATGTCGTTATCGAATACTCCAATTTTGGTTGATGTAGATCCTGGGTTGATGACGAGAATTCGATGTTCTTGTTCTAGCACAATGAAACCTCCGTTTAAAATGCTCACCGGAAGAATTGTTCTATTCATCCAGTGAGCAAACTTTATGCCGTTAATCGGCAAGCATTAATTTCTTAATTTAAACTATAAGCGCAATTATTTACGGCGGCTTAAAATGTGATGGCCATTTTGCAGGAATTGGCTTCTAGAATTTCTCATTCTTTCGATTCGTTCTTCTACCATTCTGTCTGCAGCCTTATAAGTTGGAATATTGTCTCGTTTTGAAATTTCAATAACCTTTTCAATGCTTTGGTAAAGGCCTTCTACCTTTTTTAGTGCACGTTCTGCATTATATCCGTATAACTCATCTGCTACATTGATAACTCCACCGGCATTAATAACATAGTCAGGTGCGTATACAATTCCCATTTCATGAAGAATGTCTCCATGTCTTTCTTCTTTCAACTGGTTATTAGCTGATCCTGCAACAACCTTTGCTTTTAATTGCGGAATCGTTTCATCATTAATTGTGGCACCAAGTGCACATGGTGCATAAATATCACACTCTACGCCATAAATTTCATTTGGTTCAACCGCTTTTGCACCAAAATCATTTACTGCACGCTGAACAGCCTCTTTATTAATATCGGTAACAATCAGCTGGGCGCCCTCTTCATGTAAATGCTTGCAAAGGCTGTATGCTACGTTTCCGACACCTTGAACCGCTATTACTTTGCCTTCAAGTGAATCTGAGCCAAATGCTTCCTTTGCAGCAGCCTTCATACCGACATAAACTCCGTAAGCTGTTACTGGAGATGGATTCCCTGAAGATCCAAAGGCAGGTGAAATACCTGTAACATAATCTGTTTCTTCGTGAATAAGGTCCATATCAGCTACTGTTGTACCAACATCTTCAGCTGTAATGTAACGGCCATTTAAACCTTGAATATAACGGCCAAATGCACGGAACATTTCTTCGTTTTTGTCTTTTTTCGGATCTCCGATAATAACTGTTTTACCGCCACCAAGGTTAAGCCCTGCTGCAGCATTTTTGTAAGTCATACCTTTAGCTAAACGCAGCGCATCTTCAATTGCTTCTTCTTCTGAAGCATATGTCCACATTCTTGTTCCGCCTAAAGCAGGTCCTAAAGTTGTATCATGAATAGCAATAATTGCTTTTAATCCTGATGTTTTATCTTGGCAAAATACTACTTGCTCATAATCATATTTTTCTAGATACTTAAAAATTTCCATCTGAAAAGCCTCCTAAGAATGTATGTTTTGAATAAGTTATAGAAAACATCCGCAGCCTGTACTGTCACTAGTATAGTAACTTCTTGACTAGGCAATCAGGATGCTGAACATAAAGCCAATGCTAAGGAATAGAGCTTGCTCTCCGCTGAATCTGCTCGTGATGTTAGAACAATTGGAGCCTTTGCTCCAGCAATGACAGCCCCAACTTTAGCTCTTGCAAAATAAATTAATGATTTATACAGAGTGTTGCCAACTTCAATCGTTGGCACTAATAATATATCAGCTTTTCCTGCAACATCACTTATAATTCCCTTATGGTCTGCAGCTGTTACCGAAATAGCATTGTCTAAAGCCAGTGGCCCGTCGACAATACAGTCTGTCAGCTGTCCGCGCTTGTTCATTAATGTTAAGGCAGCTGCATCAAGAGTTGCTTGCATGGCCGGATTAATTACCTCCACTGCTGCAAGAGGTGCAACTAGCGGTTTTTCAATTCCAATACTCCTTGCAATCCCGACTGCATTTTTAATAATTTGCGCTTTTTGATCTAAGTCTGGAGCAATATTCATGGCTGCATCTGTAATAATTGTATATCTGTCATAGTCTGGGATTTCAAATACAGCAACATGAGATAAGACACTTCCAGTCCTTAATCCATATTCCTTATTTAATACGGCTTTTAGAAGTGTTGCCGTTGGAACATTTCCCTTCATTAAAACATCCGCTTCATTTAATTTCACTGCCTTAACTGCATTTTCTGCAGCTAAACCTTTTGAGAGCGTATGAATGATTTGAATTTTATTGCTTGAGGCTAAATTTTCGTACTTTTTAACTAATTTCAATATTTTTTCTTTGTCCCCAAACAACAAAAACTTTGCTAAGTTATGATTAACCGCCATGGAGACAGCCTCGATAACTTCTTGATCTTCTGCGGCAGCAATAGCTACTGTTTTTTCTTCATATTGGGTTGCTCTCTGTATAAGCGAATCCAACTTCATCTAGTCTCAACCCCTTTACTGTAAAAGCGCTAATTTCAATTACTGCTACAGTCACTTATCTATTTTGCAAGATTTGTGCCAAAACAAAAATTCTATGAAAACGCTTTATTTCTGTAATTGTAGTATGAAAAAATATGCACACTCTGCAAATTATTGCATGCTATTGTTTGCAATTTCATATTTCTCTATCTTATAATACAAATTTCTTACCGACAATCCGAGTGACTTGGCTGCTAGTGTTTTATTTCCAAGTGATTTTTTTAAAGTATGTTCTATAAGTTCCTTTTCATATTGTTCAACTAGCTGAGCCAATGTTTTGTTAGGATTAAATTCATTTGTCTCATATTCCCTTTGGCTCTTGTTTTCAAGTTTTAATAACTCCGGAACATGATGTTCGTCCAAAATATTTTCATTATAATTCATAAAAATAATGGCTCTTCCTAAAATATTATCAAGTTCCCTGACATTTCCGGGCCAATCATACAACATTAATTTATTCATGGCCGCTTGAGATGTACTTTCTACATTACGTCCATACTCCTGATTAATTTTTTGGATAAGACGATTGCATAGGAGCGGAATATCTTCCTTTCGCTTTCTAAGAGGGGGAATGTGAATAGGCATTCTATTTAAGCGATAATATAAGTCTTCCCTGAAAGTTCCACTTGCAATTCCTTTTTCTAAATTTACATTCGTTGCAGCAATAACTCTGACATTAATTCCAATCGGCTTTGTTCCGCCAACTCTTGTGATTTCTTTTTCCTGCAAAACTCTTAATAGTTTTGCCTGTGTGTTAGCTGATAACTCACCAATTTCATCTAAGAAAATGCTGCCATTATTCGCTTCCTCAAACAAACCCCTTTTTCCGCCACGTTTTGCACCGGAAAAAGCACCTTCTTCATATCCAAACAGCTCACTTTCCAACAAAGATTCTGAAAGGGCTGCACAATTCACACGAATAAACTTATTATATTTTCGGTCACTGCCATTATGGATCGCATGGGCAAATAATTCCTTCCCAGTTCCTGACTCCCCACGGAGTAATACGGTTGCCGGAGTCTTTGCTCCAAGACGAGCTTGTTCAATGGCAATCGTCATTTCCTCTGACTCGCCAATTATGTCCTCAAAGGTATATTTTGCCTCAAGATTCCGGATAATTTGCCGTGCATGGTTTAGTTCACGATTTAATGTTTTAATTTCTGATACGTCATGAATGACGCCAACACTGCCTTTTAATTTGCCATCTACAATTACAGGAGCCACATTTACGATAACCTCTTTTTTCTTTGGCCCTACACGCATAGCTACTCCTCTTACAGCCCGCCTCGTTTGAAGCACCTTCATATGTACACTTTCACCTTCAGAAATATCTGCGGTTGCCGGTTTTCCAATAACCTCTTCCTCCGAAAGCCCAGTAATTCTTGAATAGGCTGGATTAATTAAGATCCCCCGTCCATTTTCATCAACAACCGAAATTGCTTCATCACTTGACTGAATGATAGCTTGGAGCATCGTTTGTATTTCCTTTAAATTGGTGATCTCCTCAGCCAAGTTCATAACTTCCGTAATATCCTTGAACACAGCAAAAGCACCAATAAGCTCGTTGTTCTCAGTTACCATCGGCACTCTTGTTGTAATAATTTTTACACCATTATTTAGAACAAGCTCTTGATTCGCATATGTACGTCTTGTCTCTAATACTCTTGGCAGTTCACTATTGGAAATAACTTCAAGGATGTGTTTACCAATTACTTCTTTTCGATTTGTCCCCGTCATTCTTTCAGCACTTTTATTAAAAAGGATGATTTCACAGTGTTTATTAATCACAATCATGCCATCGCCAGTTGAGTTAAAAATAAGATCGTGCTTATATTTTTCATTTTGTATATTTGTTATTAATTCTTCTTTTTCCTCGATGAGATTGGCAATTAATGCAGCAACACTGCCAGGAATAAGCACTGAATTTTTATTTTTTGCTTCTCTCAGTTCAATAAATACGTTTTCATCCCCAGTTACTTCAACGATAATATCTATATCTTGCTTTATAAATTTTCTCCAGTCCGGATCTGTAGGAATTCCACTTTCTTTTGCAATTAAGAGGCCAAGTGCATGAGGATTATGGTCAACGACAGCAATGACTTTTAGCATAGCAGTTTCTTTTATTATTTTTAATATTGCTGATCCGCCTTTTCCTGCACCCACAATCATAACTGTTTGCATAATCGTGTGACCACCTTCTTAATTGAAATTTTTTTCATTAGCATTTCACATTTTGTGCAATTTATTTCACACTTATTTTATCTTAAGAATTCTATCATGCCAACTAAAAAGGTAAAGCAATTTACTAAGAACCTTTTGAAAGGCTCAATCGCTTGACAAATCCTTCTGTTGATTTATTATTTTTATGAGCGATATTATCATGTATTAGGGAACGAAGGGATTTTTCGTATGATAAGAATTATTGCGTTATTAATTATGCTTATACCAGGTTTTCTGGCTGCATACGGAATAAAATTAATGAGGGATATGGTATTTGGCATTTTACAAAGCCCCTTTCCTTATTTATGGCTTCAGTTTTTAGCCGGACTGCTTTTCTTTGTTGTCGGACTTGGTTTTATTGCAGGTTTTATCCTGCACCGCGATCGCAAGAAAAATAAAGTACAACCGCGTTTCCAAAGAAAAAATGGAAAAGGATGACTCAATGTCATCCTTTTTTAAATATACATTCCCCTAATTTTCCTAGCTAAAACAGGGTCATCTGTAATAAATGCTGAACACCCTGCTGATATTAATCGATGCATTTCCTTCTCTTTGTTAACGGTGTATGGTCTAACAGCTATACCGTATTCCTCTGAGGCCTTTATCAATTCAGTCCTTGCAATTGTATATTTAGGATGCATGCTCTTGGCGCCTATTGATTCAGCATATATCCATGGCATAAAAAGCCCTTCAGAAAATAGCGGGGCTGTTTCAATTTCCGGAGCAAGCCTGTAACAATACACAATACTATAATGATTAAATGATGAAAGAACAACGCGGTCTGACATATTATATGCACGGACAAGGCTAATCACTTTTTCCTCCATACCTTCATAAGGTATAACCCCATTTTTCAGCTCTATATTGCAAATGATTTTATTGCCCTTCATCCATTCCAGGACCTCAGCCAAACAGGGAATCGGTTCAGTTTGTGAAAAAAGTTTTTTCTTATGCCGGCCAGCATCTAGCTTTCTTAAATCATTAAATGTAAAATCTTTAACGTAGCCTTTTCCATCCGTTGTTCGATCAACCTTTTCATCATGGATGACCACGATTTCACCGTCCTTTGTCAGCTGAACATCCAATTCAATTCCATCTGCATCAGCTTTTTCTGCTTCCCTAAATGATTTCAAAGTGTTTTCCGGGTACAGAGCAGAATATCCCCGATGGGCAAAAATAAGCGTCATTACACATTGCTCCCTTATTATGATATGGAGGTATAAAAATGAAACCATTACAAATTTCACCTGAAACTGCGGTTAAACTTGCTAAAAAATTGAAGCTTCCACTCGAGCAAATTTTACATATGCCACAGCATGTTCTAATTCAAAAAATGATGGAATTAGATAAAGAAAAAAACTAATTCAAAAAAAGCGTTCCCTTAATGAGAACGCTCTACTTTATTACTCCTTACCCTTTCAGGACGCTTTATGCTCAAGTCTTAATTTATCGGCTACCATCGCGATAAACTCAGAATTGGTTGGCTTAGCCTTGGACATAGAAACCGTATAGCCAAATAAAGACGAAATGGAATCGATATTTCCTCTGCTCCAGGCAACCTCAATCGCATGCCGAATAGCACGTTCAACTCGGCTTGCGGTTGTATTATATTTCTTCGCTATATCCGGATAAAGTACCTTTGTTATAGAACCAAGTAGTTCAATATCGTTATAAACCATGGAAATGGCTTCACGAAGATACATATACCCTTTAATATGTGCAGGCACGCCAATTTCATGGATAATGCTTGTAATGCTTGCATCAAGATTTTTTGGCTTCGATTCTACTTGTGGCCTATAGGCTGAAGATACCGTCTTCCTAATGACTGGATTTGCCTTTCCGCTCACTTGACGAATATGACTAGCTAAATTTTCCATATCAAATGGTTTTAAAATAAAATATGATGCGCCTAAATCAACCGCTTTTTTTGTAACATCTTCCTGCCCAAAAGCAGTTAGCATAATTACATTTGGAAGATAGCTCTTATTCATTTCACGCATTTTAGAAAGTACCGCTAATCCATCCAAATGAGGCATAATAATATCTAAAACAAGAACATCTGGATCCTCATGCTCTAATATATCCAAGCATTCCTGTCCATTATGGCCAACACCTACAACTTCCATATCTTCCTGTGATGAAATATATTCTTCTAAAAGTCCGACAAGCTCTCTATTGTCATCGACAACACAAACTTTAATTTTACTCACGAATTCTTTCCTCCCCGATCCTTTGTGGTCTCTTTAATGTCTATTCTTATTCTAAATGAGAAATTCGACAATGCAACTGAAAATCCTTTTGTTTTTTTTAAAAAACTCAAAAATAGGAGAAAATCTTTAGTTTTCTTTTATTTTCTCTACTATTCGACCATTTTCGATATTCGACTGTCATTCCGCTGATTATTTGTCGAAAAATCTTTATACTTTATTATAACATATATGTAGTATAGATATTAAAAGAGACGGGAAAGTGTCCCCGTCTTTTTATTATGATGCTTTTTCTTTTTGTTTTTCATAAATATCGATCCCTGCTTCATTGAGCATCCACTCAATATGAACTCCATATCCTGAAGTAGGGTCGTTAACGAAGACATGAGTAACAGCGCCAACTACTTTATCATTTTGAATAATCGGGCTTCCGCTCATCCCTTGAACAATACCGCCTGTTTTTGCTAATAGTTTAGGATCTGTCACCTTAATGACCATTCCTTTTGTTGCAGGGAATTTTTGCGGGATTGTGCTGACAATTTCAATATCAAACAGGTTTACCTCATCATGATCGACAACCGTTAATATTTTGGCTGGCCCTTCTTTTACTTGATGTGAAAGGGCTATTGGCATTGGCTTATCGAAAATGCCATTTTTCAAATCCTGATTAAGCTTTCCAAATATGCCAAATGGACTATTTCTTACAATATTCCCGATTACTTCTTTGTCATCAGAAAATCGTGCGAGTTTTTCTCCGGGATTTCCATTACTTCCTTTTTCAATAGAAGTTACGGTTGAGCGTACAATTTGACCATCATCAACGACAATAGGCTTTTTAGTATCCATGTCTGAAATAACATGTCCTAAAGCTCCATATTTGCGTGATTCCGGATGATAAAATGTCATGGTGCCAATTCCGGCAGCAGAATCACGAATATATAGCCCCAATTTGAATGAACCTTCACCTTTCTCTTTAAGAGGTGCTAATTTTGTTGAGAACCGTTCATTTTCTCGGGTTACCAAAATATTTAATGGTTTGCCGGACTTTCCAGCTTCTTGGACAAAAGGTGCTACATCTGACATTTTTTCGATTTTCTTACCGTTAATTTCAGTAATAATATCCCCAACTTTTATGCCTGCTATTTCGCCAGGAGATGATTTTCCGTCAACTGTATTTATTTGATGATGCCCTACCACTAAGACACCAACCGTATTTAATTTAACTCCAATTGATTGTCCGCCTGGAATCACTTTGAAATCCTTTAATACATTTACATCGACTTTTTTAATTGGAAAACCTGCTAACTCCAGAAACATTTCGTTTTCTCCGCGTTTTTTAGCATTCAGGGAAACGGAATGTGAATCTTGGTTTAGTGCAATACTTGAATCATCTGTAGACATTGTTGCTGTTACCATTTCTGCTTTAGTAAGCTGTAATTGCTGTCCCTCAAAAAGAGTAACTGATGTTGGAATATCTAAATAGTCCTTAAATGGTTTAGAGAATCCAATTGCAATTAATGAAACAAGGAGAATTCCACCTATTATTTTTCTAATCACTTCTTTAGTCAAAACCTTCACTCTCCTCGCTTCTAATCCACAACGTCAAATGGCTACATCTATAATTTTGCCTGTAAGCGGCGCATTTATAACTGTTTTAGGGATAAAAAAAGCTATCCTGCTTTGGATAGCTTTTCATTGTATTATAACCTGAGCTTCACGAATGAACTTTTATTTTATTCGCTAGCTGAAGCAACTCTTCAGCATGCTTTTTCGTTAAATCCGTAATCTCAACTCCAGAAATCATTCGGCCAATTTCTTTGATTTTCTCCGCCTCATTTAATGGTTTGACAGTGGTTTTCGTGCGTCCATTTTTAATATCTTTTGTAATATATAAGTGAGTATCTGACATTGCTGCCACTTGTGGAAGGTGAGAGATGCACATTACTTGTGAATTAACAGCAACATGGTGAATTTTCTCTGCAATTGCTTGGGCAACCCGACCGCTCACTCCAGTATCTACTTCGTCAAATATAATGGAAGTAACTCCTTGATGCTTAGAGAAAATGCTTTTTAAGGCTAGCATGATTCTGGAAAGCTCTCCGCCTGATGCAATTTTAGACAGAGGTTTTAATGGCTCTCCTGGGTTTGTTGAAAGATAAAATTCAATCCGGTCAACTCCATTTTTCGTAAAAGCATCAAAGTCCCGATCAAAATTCACCTCAAAAACAGTTTTCTCCATATACAGCTCTTTTAATTCATTATGTATTAACTTTGTTAAATGAACTGCAGTTTTCTTTCTTAATTTACTTACTTCCTCTGCCTCTATAAGTAGATCTTTTTTTAATGAGGCTATCTCTTTTTCCAATTTGCCAATATGTGTTTCTTTATTTTGCAATGTTTCAATTTCTTCTTCTATTTTTGCGGCATATTCAAGTATTTCTTCAATTGTTTTGCCATACTTTCGTTTTAACTGTTGAATTTCATTTAGTCGATCTTCGATTTCCGCAAGTCTTTCCGGATTATATTCAAGAAAATCAAGTTCGTTGCGAAGAGTTCTCATAGCATCCTCTAACTGATAAAAGCTGTTTGAAACTGTCTCTGCAAGCTCCTTGTAGGCAGGATCAATTTCAGCAGCATCTTCAACATGGCTCATTACCATGCCAATCCAATCAAGCCCTCTCTGCTCCCCTTGCAGGCCATCATAGCCTGCCTTCAGTGAACTGAATATCCGCTCAAAATTACTAAGCTTTTTCCGCTCTTCAAAAAGCTCCTCATCTTCATTTAGCTTTAGATTAGCATTTTGAATTTCGTCAAATTGAAACTGGATTAAATCAAGTCGATGAGCCATTTGCTGGTCGTTTTCACTTAAAGTTTTTAAATACTTTTGCTTTTGCTCATATGTATGAAAAACTTGTTGATACTCTGTTAGTGCCTCGGCGATTTTCTCTCCACCAAATTGGTCTAGCAGATAAATATGCTTTACCTCATCCATTAACTCCTGATGTTCATGCTGCCCGTGAATATCGATAAGGGTACTCCCAATCTCCCTTAAAGTCGAGATGGTTACAAGCTTTCCATTGATTCTGCAAACGCTCTTTCCTGACTTTGATATGTCCCTTCTTAAGACAATCATTCCCTCTTCAAGATCAATGCCAAATTCATATGCCTTTTTATAAAGCGGATGATTAAGATCTTCGATTTGAAAAAGCCCTTCGATTTCTGCCTTTTCCTCTCCGTGCCTTACAAATTCAGATGATCCTCTTCCACCAACCAGAAGGTGAATCGCATCAATAATAATAGATTTTCCTGCACCCGTTTCACCGCTTAACACAGTTAAGCCCTTTTCCAATGAAATTGAAAGGGCTTCAATTATAGCAAAGTTTCTAATTGATAATTCAGTTAACAAATGAAATCATCCCCATTTACAGCATTTCAAGAAAACGATTCGTTATTTCTTCCGCTTGTTCTGGCGTTCTGCAAATAATCAGGCAAGTATCATCCCCGCAGATCGTACCTAGGATCTCTTCCCAATCTAAATTATCAATAAGCGCTCCAATCGCCATAGCGTTTCCAGGCAAGGTTTTCATGACGAGCAAATTCCCTGCTGAGTCAATCCGTATAAACGCATCCATTAAATTACGTCTTAATTTCTGTAATGGATTAAAGCGCTGATCTGCTGGAAGGCTATATTTATATCTGCCATCCATAAGAGGAACTTTCACGAGATGGAGCTCTTTAATATCACGTGAAACAGTAGCTTGTGTGACATTATATCCAGCATTCTTTAATTCATCTACTAGATCATCCTGTGTTTCAATATCATTATTAGCAATAATTTCCCGTATTTTAATATGACGCTGTCCTTTTGTCATATAATCACCTCTATTAAGAAAAACGCAATGCGTATTCATTTTTAATTTCCAAATTGTTGAAAAAAATGAGTAATTCTAATTATATGTTAGCTGATTTTCCCGATAATGTACAATTATTCTTTGTTTTTCGCAGCATATTATTGACTTAATTCTTAGCAAAATGGCGAAGTTACATTTCCAACAAAAAAAGCAGGAATAAGCGGCTGCCTATTCCTCTTCATTTTGCTTTGTCTTTAGTTCTAAATGTGCTTCTTTTACAACAGCTTCCGGTGTGATATTTAATAAATTATCACCATTTTCCTTTTCGCCAGACCACCATAAATGAAGTAAAAATTCAATATTTCCATCTCCGCCAGTTATCGGAGAAAACGAAACATTTTTCACATCAAACCCTTGTTGGAGTGCAAAAGTTATGATCGTTTCAAGCACCTGTAAATGTACCTTTGCTTCTCTTACAATCCCTTTTTTTCCAACCTGTTCACGCCCAGCTTCAAACTGCGGCTTTACAAGAGCTACAGTATCACTGCCCGATACAAGAAGAGTCTTTAATACAGGAAGGATCAGCTTTAGAGAAATAAAAGATACGTCAATAGATGCAAAATTTGGCATTCCTGCTTGCAAATCAGCAGGTGTCACATAACGAAAATTAGTACGTTCCATTACGACAACTCTCTCATCCTGCCTTAACTTCCAAGCAAGCTGATTATAACCGACATCAAGGGCATATGACATTTTAGCTCCATTTTGCAGAGCACAATCAGTAAATCCTCCGGTAGAAGCGCCAATATCAAGCAGAATCTTGTCTTTTACTTCCAGATCAAATACTTTTAATGCTTTTTCTAGTTTTAATCCGCCTCTGCTTACATATGGCATAACTTTTCCTTTTACAATTAGCGGAATATCACTGCTTACCTTTTCACCTGGCTTATCAAGACGAGTTTCATTACTGAAAACAAGACCAGCCATTATCGTTCTCTTTGCTTTCTCTCTCGTCTCTGATAAACCTCTTTCTACTAATAAAACATCTAAGCGTTCCTTTTTTGCTTTCATTCGTTAAGCCCTTTTCTGTTTCTTTCTTGCAAGAATATTTAATCGATCGACAACATCACCAACAGTCATGCCGATTTCTTCTAATAGCTTATCAACACTGCCGTGTTCAATAAATCTGTCCGGAATACCCATTCGATCTATTTCTATATGATGGAAGCCTCTCTCATGAGCAAACTCAAGAACAGAGCTGCCAAATCCGCCTTGAAGGACTGCCTCTTCAATCGTTAATATCGGCGTATTGTCTTTAAATAGCTCGAGGAGCATTTTTTCATCTAATGGTTTAATGAATCTCGCATTTATTACTTTTACAGAATGACCTTGTTTTTCCATGATTGCTGCAGCTTTCAATGCCATTGGAATGGTTGTACCAAATGTTAAAATAGCAGCATCTGTGCCATTTTTAAGTACTTCCCACGTTCCAATGGGAATCTTATGCAAGTCTTTATCCATCGGAACACCAATTCCATTTCCTCGTGGAAATCTCATGGCAATTGGACCATCATCATAATTTACTGCTGTATAGACCATGTGCTGTCCTTCATTTTCATCTTTAGGCATCATTAACACTAGGTTTGGCACATGTCTTAAAAAGGCAATATCAAAAACACCTTGATGTGTTTCTCCGTCTGCCCCAACTAATCCAGCACGGTCGATCCCAATAAAAACGTTTAAATTTTGACGGCAAATATCATGAACAACTTGGTCATAAGCACGCTGAAGAAATGTTGAATAAATGGCTAGAAACGGCTTCATGTTTTGTGTCGCTAGTCCAGCGGCCACAGTAGCAGCATGCTGTTCAGCAATCCCCACATCATACATGCGTTCTGGAAATTCACTTGCAAACCCTTCTAGCTTAGATCCTACCGGCATCGCTGGAGTAATGGCTACAATCCGGTCATCCTCTCTAGCTAATCTGCGGACCGTTTCACTTACAAGAGAGCTCCACGCAGGAGGGGTATTTACAGGTTTAACAAAATCACCTGTTTCAATTTTATAAGGTCCTGTACCATGCCAAGTTCCTTTTGTATCGCTTTCTGCAGGATGATATCCTTTTCCTTTTTTCGTAATAACATGAAGGAGAACCGGACCTTCCGTTTTCTTAGCGTAGCTTAAATTCTCAAATAGACTTTCAAAATTATGACCATCTACAGGACCAAGATACGTGAACCCCATTTCCTCAAAAAACATTCCTGAAACAAATAAATATTTTAGGCTATCCTTTAGCCTTTCTGCTGTAGAAGCAAGCTTGCCTCCAACAGCAGGGATCTTTTTCAGAAGAAGCTCTAACTCATCCTTTGCCCATTGGTATTTCCCTGCAGTACGCAGTTTGCCAAGGACATTATGAAGCGCCCCTACATTAGGTGCAATTGACATTTCATTATCATTTAAAATCACTATCATATTCTTTTTCTCGTGGCCGATATGGTTTAATGCTTCTAAAGCCATACCGCCTGTTAATGCTCCATCACCAATTACAGGAATCACATAGGATTTTTCCTTTTTCAAATCTCTTGCAATAGCCATTCCCATTGCTGCTGAGAGCGAAGTTGAGCTATGCCCTGTTTCCCAAACATCATGTTCACTCTCAACCATTTTAGGAAATCCGCAAAGCCCCTTGTATTGGCGTAATGTATCAAACTGATCAGCACGGCCAGTTAAGATTTTGTGAACATAGGATTGATGACCTACATCCCAAATAATTTTGTCCTTTGGACTGTCAAAGCATTTATGCAATGCAATCGTTAATTCCACAACTCCTAAATTCGGACCAATATGCCCGCCAGTATACGATAGTCTCTCGATTAGAAATTGACGAATGTCTTGACTCAATGCTTCTAATTCTTTATTAGATAACCCCTTTAAAAATGATGGGTCTTTAATTTTCATTAGATCCATTCAGTGGATCACTCACTTTCATATCTTTATCATGCATATCTCTGCAGCTGTTCATAAGGCTGTCTTCATTATGAACATATTATTGTATATGGTTTATTATAACAGTATGATGGAATTCCTCAAGATAGTGTAGTAATTTGCCAATTTAGAGATCATGCATCTATTCTTAAAACTTAATGATTTCTTGTTTCGATCAGGTCTGTTATTTCTTGAAGCAGCATAGTGTTCAGACCTGTTTCTGATAGTTTTGCCTTTGCTTGCTCAATATGACTATGAAGAGCTTCCTTTGCTCCATCCAGAGTCAGCAGTGATGGATATGTGCTCTTATGATTAGAGGTATCACTGCCAACAGGCTTTCCAATTATGGATTCTGTTCCTTCCAGATCAAGAATATCATCTCTAATTTGAAAAGCGAGTCCAAGATGGTATGCAAATTCTCCTAGTGTTTTCAATTTAGTTTCATCAGCGCCTGCTAGGAGGGCTCCAGCTATAACACTGTATTGAAGCAGTTTACCCGTTTTATGAATATGGATATACTCTAATTCACTTAAAGACAAGTTTTTATCTTCCCCGCTAATATCGGCAACCTGTCCTCCGACCATTCCTTCTGCTCCTGCTGCTTTCGCCATTTCTTTTATAAGTTCAAGCTTCGTTTCAGCATTTGCATAGTTTGAAGGTGTTTCAGCAATTAATTGAAAGCTGTATGTTAAAAGTGCATCTCCAGCTAAAATAGCGAAAGCATCGCCAAACACTTTATGATTTGTCGGCTTTCCTCTTCTTAAATCATCATTATCCATGCTTGGAAGATCATCGTGAATTAATGAATACGTATGAATCATTTCAATGGCTGCGGCAGTCAAGAGCCCCTTTGTAGTATCTTGTCCAAATGCTTCAAGTGTTGCAAATAATAGAAGAGGCCTTATTCGCTTTCCACCAGCTTCTAATGAATAAAGCATAGATTCCTTTATGATAGATGGGGCATTTAGGCGCTTTACTGTTTCTCTTAAAATATTTTCTAATAACTCTTTATGGTTTTTTGTAAATGTTGGTAAGGATGGCTGCTGCAATCTTACTCCTCCTCAAGTACAACGAAATTTTCTTTACGTCCATCCTCTGTCAAGATTTCAGTAAGCTGTGCTTCTACATTTTTCAGCTTATCATGACAAAGCTTTGATAGCTCCATGCCTTGCTTATAAATGTTAATCGCCTCTTCGAGAGGGACGTCGCCTTCCTCGAGCTTCTCTACGATCACTTCCAATTGTTCCATAGCTTCCTCAAAGGATAATTTTTGTTCAGAAGACATTTTTATCACTCCTCTATATCCATAACCTGACAATTAATTGTTCCATCTGCTACCTTTATCTTTACTTCATCATTTTTATTAATTTGTTTCACTGATTTAATTAATTTCTCTTCTGAAGAATAGACTAAACTATATCCTCTGTCCATAATTTTTAATGGACTAAGTGCCTCTAAAGTAGAGATTTTATGGGAAAAGTCCTTCTTTTTAGACCCTAAAATATTGATCATAACTTTATTCAGCTGTTTTTGCATTTTTTCTTGCCTATCTTTAGAAGAAAGAACTAATTCATCTAATGTTTTTCTTTGCATTCGCTTTTGGATTTGCTGTAATTGGTCTATTTTTCGATCAAAGAGTTTTTTTGAACCCTTTTCTAGCTTTTCTGTTAGTCTATCGACTTGTTCAAGCTTTTGTTCGTATAATTTCTGCGGATATCTGAATGCATAAGATTTTTGAATTCTTGACAGTTGTTCTTTTTTTAAAGTCATTTGCTCTTTTAACGCTCTTAATAATCGAGTTTGACGATTTAAAACTCTTTCTGTTAAATCCTCAATATGCGGAACTGCCAATTCAGCTGCACCTGTTGGCGTGGGGGCTCGTAAATCAGCTGCGAAATCAGCGATTGTGAAATCCGTTTCGTGACCAACAGCCGAAATAATAGGGATATTTGAATGAAAAATAGCTCTTGCTACTTCTTCTTCATTAAAAGCCCAAAGCTCTTCGATTGATCCTCCGCCTCTTCCCATTATAATAACATCTGCTTCATTTAATTGATTAGCCGTTTGAATCTGCTTTACGATAGAAGGGGCAGCTTGTCCCCCTTGAACAAGTGCAGGGTAAATAATTATATTAACGACTGGGAACCGCCTTTTAATTGTTGTTAAAATATCGCGAATAGCCGCACCTGTTGGCGACGTAATAATACAGATGGTTTTGGGGAATTTTGGAATGGGCTTCTTTCTTTCCGGTGAAAACACCCCTTCGTTTTCAAGCTTTTCCTTTAACTGCTCAAAGGCAACATATAAATCACCAACACCGTCAGGATGCATTTCTTTAATATAGATTTGGTACTGGCCGCTTGGCTCGTACACAGTAAGATCGCCTCGAATCAGTACTTTCATTCCGTTCTCAGGCGAAAATTTCATGCCGCGATTATTTCTTGAAAACATCACTGCAAGAATACGGGCTTTTTCATCCTTTAATGTAAAGTACATATGACCGCTTGAATGCTGTTTATAATTCGATATTTCACCTTTAACTAATACATCCTGTAAATGCGGATCTGCATCAAATTTTCTCTTTATATATTTGGTCAGCGCATTTACCGTTAAATAGCGTTGATCCTTCATAATTAGCTCCTTTAAGATTTTGTCTCCACAACAAAACTGCCCTTTCATTATAGATTTAGTTTCTCCAGCCGTCACGTATTAACTGTTCTGGCATTGAGTCTCTAAAGCATCATATGAAAAGGGCAGAGGCTAGACAAATTATTAATTTTTACATTGCAATTTTTGCTGTATGGACTTAGCAGCTTTTAACGTATTAAACATAAGCATTGTAATCGTCATTGGACCTACACCGCCAGGAACAGGTGTAATATAGCTTGCTACTTCTTTTACTGCATCAAAATCAACGTCGCCGCAAAGCTTTCCTTCACTATTGCGGTTCATTCCAACATCGATTACGATCGCACCTTCTTTTACATGATCCTTCGTAATTAAGTTCACCTTTCCAACTGCTGCTACAAGTATATCTGCTTGTCTAGTAAATTCCTTTAAATCAGTTGTTTTGGAATGACAATATGTAACTGTTGCATTTTTACTTAAAAACAATTGACCAGCAGGTTTCCCTACGATATTACTCCTGCCAACTACAACAACATGCTTGCCTGAAATATCAACATTAATAAAATCAAGCATTTCCATTACTCCATATGGAGTACAAGGAAGAAATGCATCTTGTCCAGTCATCATTCTTCCAATATTAACTGGGTGGAAACCATCTACGTCTTTCTCAGGAGAAATCGTTTCAATTACCTTCACTTCATTAATGTGATGAGGCAAAGGCAATTGAACAAGAATACCATGAATATTTGGATTTTCATTTAGTTCAATTACTTTTTCTAAAAGTTCTTGTTCACTAACATCTTCAGGAAGTTCAATTAATTCAGAATGCATTCCTAAATCCTTACATGTTTTCTGTTTATTTGTCACATATGTTCTAGAAGCCGGATTATTCCCGACTAAAATAACAGCAAGACCTGGAATAATTCCCTCTTTTTTTAGCTTTTCTACTTCTTCAGTAATATAGGATTTTTTCTGTCTGGCAATTTCTCTTCCATCAATCAAATTCGCAGTCATGTTATCTTCTCCCCCAATAAATAATGAAAGGAACCTGCTGAGTGTTCACAGTTGTTGTTTAATCTTAGAAAGAACTCCATTTATAAATTTGCTTGATTGGTCGTCCCCATACATTTTTGCAATTTCAATGCCCTCATCAATGACAACATTTGGAGGAGTATCTTTGCAAAATAATAGCTCATAAACGGAAAGTCTTAATAGATTTCGATCTACGGTTGCCAATCTTTCTATCGTCCAATTTTCTAAATGTTTCTTAATTGTTTCGTCAATTACTGCTTTGTTAATTACAACACCATTGACAAGCTCATTCAAAAAATCATTGCTCGGCGCTTCATCTAATACATGTTCAATCGCTGCATCTGGTTCTACTTCACTAACATCAATTTGAAATAAGGCTTGTAAAGCTTTTTCTCTTGCTGTTCTTCTCTTCATTCTATTAATAACTCCTTTAACAGGGAAAGTTTTACAATTGCAGTCATTCGTAAGCTGCATCTATCGTATTATCATTTATGCCACTAACTTCTTTAAAAATACATTTTAAATCATAGCATAAGTACGTCCAATTAGCATCGAAAACAAAATATTTCCCTGTTAAGATAAATATCTTTTTCCAAACACTACTCTAGCAGAAATTCAATATTAATTATACTAGTTAAGGATAATCATGCAAAAAGCCAAAGACAACCTGTTGTCTTTGGCTAGCTGCATTCAATTACATTTCCTGCTCATATTCTACTGCTTGTTTTTGATTTTCAAATACGATTCCGACAACATGAACATTTACTTCCTGTGCTTCTAGTGCTGTCATATTCAATAAAGCCTGACGGATATTGTCTTGAATTTTCTGTGCAACATTAGGAATGGAAATACCGAATACCATGGAACAGTATACATCTACCTTAATGCCGTCCTCTGCAAGCTCGACCTTAACGCCTTTGCCGTGATTTTTCTTTCCTAATCTCTCAACTACTCCTGTAGCAAAGTTACCACGCATTTGGGCAACTCCTTCTACTTCTGAAGCCGCAATGCCAGCAATCACTTCGATTACTTCAGGAGCAATTTCAATTTTGCCAAGACCACTGTTTGCATGATTCATTTCCAGAATATTCTCGTTCACTATAGCACCTCCAATTAGTCTTCCTTCTGCATAACATTATTCAATTCTAAGAACTTCGTGTTAAAATGACCTTCCACAAATTTCTCATGGCTGAGCAGCTTAAGATGGAAAGGAATTGTTGTGTGCACACCTTCAATGACGAATTCGCTTAATGCTCTTTTCATTCTGGCAATAGCTTCATCCCTAGTTGCTCCGTATGTGATAACCTTTGCAATCATGGAATCATAGTAAGGTGGAATCATGTAGCCTGGATATGCTGCAGAATCTACCCGAACACCTAAACCGCCAGGAGGCAGATACATGTTAATTCTTCCTGCTGAAGGCATAAAGTTCTTTTCAGGGTTTTCTGCATTTATTCTGCATTCAATTGACCAGCCATCAAACGTAATATCTTCTTGAGTAAAGCTAAGCTTTTCTCCCGAAGCCACTTTAATTTGTTCTTTAATTAAATCCGTTCCTGTTACCATTTCAGTAACTGGATGCTCCACTTGAATACGCGTATTCATTTCCATAAAATAAAACTTACGATTACGATAATCATAAATGAATTCAATTGTGCCAGCATTCGTATATCCCACTGCTTTCGCAGCTTTAACTGCGGCATTTCCCATTTCTTCACGTGTTTCTCCATCTAATGCTGGAGATGGTGTTTCTTCTAAAAGCTTTTGAAGACGTCTCTGAATAGAGCAGTCTCTTTCGCCAAGATGAACAGTATTACCAAATGTATCAGCAAGAACTTGAATTTCAACATGGCGGAAGTCCTCGATATACTTTTCAATATAAACTCCTGGATTCCCGAAAGCTGTTAAAGCCTCTTGCTGGGTAATATTAATTCCCTTTACAAGCTCTTGTTCATTTCGTGCAACACGAATGCCTTTTCCGCCTCCGCCAGCTGTTGCCTTAATGATAACGGGATATTCGATTTTGTTCGCAAGCTCAATTGCATCATCGATATCTTTAATAATTCCATTCGAACCCGGAACAATCGGAACTCCCGCTTCCTTCATCGTTTCACGTGCAATATCCTTTGTTCCCATTTTCGTAATAGCCTCTGGAGTTGGTCCAACAAAAATGATATTACATTCCCGGCAAAGCTCTGCAAAATCTGCATTTTCTGCTAAAAATCCATAGCCTGGGTGAATGGCTTCACAACCAGTTAACTTTGCAACACTAATAATATTAGTGAAATTTAAATAACTATCTTTTGATGCTGTCGGCCCGATGCAATATGCTTCATCAGCAAGCTGAACATGAAGGGCTTCTTTATCAGCCTCGGAATACACCGCAACGGTTTCGATGTCCATTTCTCGGCATGCACGAATAATCCGAACAGCGATTTCTCCTCTGTTTGCAATTAACAGTTTTTTAATCATCCTGTTACCGCTCCTTATTCTGCTTTTACTAAAAATAATGGCTGGCCGTATTCTACTAATTGTCCGTCCTTAACAAGGATTTCAACAATTTCCCCATTTACTTCTGCTTCAATTTCATTGAAGAGCTTCATTGCCTCTACAATACATACAATTGAATCTTTAGACACTTTAGAACCAACTTTTACATATGAATCTGCATCAGGAGAAGATGACTGATAGAAAGTACCTACCATCGGTGAAACAATTTTATGTAAGTCCTTTGTGTCAACATCAGCTTTTTTAGCTGGCTCTTCAGCAGCCTTTTGAACAACCGGCTCCTGAACTACAGGTGCTTGTTGAACTGCCTGTGGTGCTGGAACTTCTTCAACCACTGTTCTTACTTGCTGAACAACAGCTGTTTCAGCCGTTTTCTTTTTCATTTTTATTTTTGAACCATCATGCTCATATACGAATTCATCAATGTTCGACTGATCAACTAATTTAATCAGCTCACGAATTTCTTGTACTTTTAACATATTTAGGCACCCCTTATTTTCTTGAGTTCTTTATTCTTGAATAAAATAATGAACTGCAAGAATTAATTATGACTAGATACTAATATCATACGATAAAATCTTATTGAAATTCAATAATGTATTATCTTTATAAATAATAATTATGCCCAAATTCAATCTTTCCTCACGATTTATTACTAGTAAATATTCCAGCTTGTTAAAATTTTGTTAATTTTTTCAAAGTAATTTCGATTAAAATAGCGAAATAATAATTCAAATGAACTAGTACAGAGGAGAAGATAGGTCATGAGAACGATTGAAGAAATTATACATGAAGATTTATATCAAAAAAACTCACTTATTATAAAAGCAGCCTTTGTATGATTGGTCTCGTCCATGAAACATCACACTTCTCTGCAAGCATAAGAGAAATAGCTGAGCAGACAAATCTTTTAGCTTTAAACGCATCCATTGAAGCAGCAAGAGCCGCTGAGAGCGGAGGAAGTTAGAAAGCTAGCTGAAAAAACGGGAAAAACAGCGAAGCAAATTACGGATAATCTAAATCAAATTATGACGAATACAGACAATACAAAAAACAATATTCAAATCTCCGGAAATAAAGTAACTAGTAATCTTTCTCTTGCTGACAGAACAAACGCGGCATTTAAAGAGGTCCATCAAAAGTTTATCCATTTAAAAGGGAATATATCAAAATATGACTCTCTTACTAAGGATATAAGTCATTCCTCTAAAACAATCAGTGAATCTATTAATGAATTCAGTGCGGTAATCGAGCAAGCAAGTTCTTCTTTAGAAGAGCTTTCCTCTACAGTAAATGTCCAAACCGAGCATCATGAGCATCTCTTTCAGGCAGTTACTCATGCAAATAAATCAATGGAAGAATTAGTGAAACTACAGGAAAAATAGCGGCCCCAAAGGGACCGCTATTTTCTTATTTAGGAGCCTTAAATTCCACAGTTACAGCCTGTAAACCGCCAATTTCATTATTGACTTCACGAATAATATCGTTAGCAGCAGTACGGGAAAGTTCTTTTGCCTTAACTGTTACTAGAACATTCTTTCCATCTGCACGAACTAATACATCCTCATAGTTCATAGCACGAATCAATGTTTCTAGCATTTCTTCCTTTTTCGCAAGGGCATCTAGCTGATCAATTTGATCCTTAGCTGCGCTGATTTCTTCGGCTGGGAGCTCTGTATTAGCCATTTTTGCTGTTAGATCTTCAATCATTTTGCTGCGCTCGTCATTTAATTGTAAGCGTAAAGCTTCAAACATTTCGTCACCGGATGCATTTGTAATGACTGCACTATCATCAGCGCTTTCTGATGCAGCTGTTTCATTTGATTCTTCTGCTTTTTTAGACATATCAGCAAGATTCTGACCATTTTGTTCTGGTGATGTAATATAGTACACCGATAATACTGCGACTAAGCTTAACATTGTTAATAACCATACTGTTTGTTTTTTCAATAACATCTCATTATTCCCCCTTAGTTTTTTTAGGCATAACTGCAACTCTATGGCTTGGAACATCTAAGGCTCTTGTTACTGCTTCAATGATCCATTTTTTCACCTGTATATTGTCAGCTCCTTTTGCAACGACTAGAACCCCTCTGATTTTAGGTTTCTTTGTCTCTAGTACAATTGGAACCTCTCTTTCTCCTTCTCTTAAAATGACGAGCTGTTCCTCATTAGAAATATCCTCGACATTCCTTTTTCCGCCTTCTCGGTCGGTTTCATCAGTAATTTGCTTTTTACTCGTTTTGTTCTTTTCAAGCACTTTCTCTTCAGTAGCATCCACATTTACAACGACTGTTACATCTTCAACACCAATAATGGTGTCAAGCGCTTCCTTTAACTGAGCTTCATACGCTCTTTCATACGCTGAAATCGTGTCATTGCCTGCCTTCTGTTTCTGGCCAAAAGCGGGAACATCTTCATCCCCGTTCCCCTCTTGCTGATTTTTCATTACAGCCAAGTTAGCATTAGATGGCTTATCTTGAAAGAAGATATTGCTTATTAGCATAATGGCTGCACCGAAGAGGAGGACAAGAAGCAAATACTGATATTTCCCAGGCTTTTTATCAGTCTGATCATCTTTGTTAAAAAGCCATTTCTTCAATTGACTCAATGGTCCTTTTTCTTTTTCCATCCTTTTTTACTTCCCTCCTTCTACCCGTACTACAATTTTTTCTTCATTTACATTCCATTTTTCTGCTAACAGAGAAACAATTTTTTCAGTTTCATTAGTTGATCTGTTAGAAGGAAGAGATTCCTGTGTATTAATTTCAATTTTTTTAACTACCTCAACAACTTCTGGTTTTGCTCCTTTTGGTCTAAGCTGCACCTCAACCTTTTTTAGGTTGTCTGGAAAAGTGTTAGGATCATTTGCATCCACCTGAAGATCAACATGCATAAACTCCAATTGATACTGTTCCATCAGCTCCTCTTCTGCTTGTTTTTCTAATTGGACAGCCATCTCATCTAAAATATATGCATCTTGCCAGGCTTGTATTTCTCTTTTCTTCATTTCTATGGAATTTTCTAGATTTTTTTCTCCTGTGCCTTTAAGAACAGGAATAGAAGCAAGAACTTCCTCAAAATCATGTGAAATCAGCTTAAATACTGGTGTTAAAATGACTGCGATGAGTAAAAGCCCTGTCACCATTTTCGTGTATTTTTGCAAATTAGAATTAGGCAGCAGCATATCAATTACTGTCGCTAAGAGGATGAACAAAATAATATTGGTAATCCATTCTTTAATAAATTCCATTGAGCAAACCTCCTACCTGACCATCATTGTCAAGTTTCCAGCTGCAATAATAACTGTAATGCTTAGAAAGAACATAAGAGATACAACAGCGAGTGCAGCAAAAACATAGATGACACTTTTGCTAATGACGTCAAGGCAGGAGATGATTGGCCCACCGCCTACAGGCTGTAAAATAGCAGCCGCAAATTTATAAATAAACGCAATCATTAAAATTTTGATTGCGGGAAATGCAGCGATCAGAATTAAAATGGCTACACCGGCAATACCTACAGTATTTTTTAATAAGACAGATGCACTGACCACCGTATCTGTTGCGTCAGTGAACATTCGGCCAATGACAGGGATAAAATTCCCTGTAATAAATTTAGCGGTGCGAATGGCTACACCATCTGCCACTGCTGCAGATGCACCTTGAACAGATATGACCCCTAAGAATACGGTTAAAAACATTCCTAGCAGAGCTATGCTCCAATTTTTCAGTAAATTTGCTAGCTGAGTTACTTTGTAATGCTCCGACATGATACTGACAATACTGAGCAATGCCGATAGAAACAGCAGCGGGAGCACAACATATTGAATTAATAATCCGCTAATATTCATTAGAAATAATATGACAGGGTGAAAAAATGCAGCTGAAACAATACCTCCTGATGATGCGATTAAAGCAAGCAATAATGGGATTAGCGCCAGGATAAAGGAGATCATTGTGTCAATTGCTTCCTGTGTATAGCTAATGGCTATATGGAAACTGTTAAGTGCCAAAATAATCAACACCATAAATACAATCGCATATGCGGCTTTGCTAACTGTATTTTTTTCAAAGGAATTTTGCAGAGATTGCAAAAACATGCTAAATATCGTTAACAGGATTAAAGAGCCTAGCAGTTTGCCATTTGCAATAAATTCATGAAACATAAATTTAAGAAACCCTGAGGACCATTCCTTAAAGGAAAACTTCTTTTCACCTTTAAGGAATTCATACAAACTGCCTTTTTGGCTTTCGGGCAAGAACCCGCCATACTCAGTAGTAATCTTTTCCCAAAAGCTTTTCAATTCATCAATATTTAGAGAATCAATCTGGGAATTCACGATTGTCTGCGGACCTATCATTTCATTAAATTCTTTAGTTTGCGGTGAGGCTTGTACATTAGGAATTAGTAAAAAAAAGAATAGTAGATTTAGTAATATGATTTTCTGCAGCCGTTGCTTCATCTATTACACCTCATTTTGAAAAAATGCCCGCGTCTTTTGGATCCTTGACACTAAAGGAGGATTGTTTAATTAGGTGGTGTGTTTGCTATTGTCAAAATCCGGCTTGATATTCAATTCTTTATCCTGGGATCATTTGAATAATTGTTTCGATCATAACTGTCAGTATCGGGATAGCCATGGCAAGGATTAGAATTTTCCCTCCGAGCTCAATTTTTGATGCAATTGCACCTTGTCCTGCATCTTTTGTTATTTGAGCAGCAAATTCAGCTATATAGGCGATTCCAATAATTTTTAATATCGTTTCAATATAAATCATATTCACTTTTGCATTGACTGCGATTCTTTCAATCATATGGATGATCGCGTAGATTTGATCAACTAAAAAAAGAAAGATGGTACAGCCGACAAAAACAACGAGTAAAAAGGCAAAGTTAGGCTTCTGCTCTTTGACAATTAAAGCTAGGAAGGTTGCTACAAGCGCAACACTGACTATTCGAATAATTTCAATGGCAAAGACCTCCTTTTAGCTCTGAAATAGAAATACAGATTTAATTTTTTGAAATAAATCATCAACAATGGAAGCAACCATGAAAAGTATATATATAAACCCAAACAGTGTTACCCACTGGGCATATTCCTTTTTCCCTACCTGATCAAGAATTGTATGCAGGAATGCAACAACAATTCCGACACCTGCAATTTTGAAAATAATATCAACCTCTAGGCCCATCCTATTCCCTCCTATGAATATCAAGCAGCATGCCTTCGCCTTTTTCTCATATAAAACGTTTCGTAATTACATTAATAAAATGACTAATAATAAACCCGATAAAAACCCTAGACTTTTCACCATTTTTTCGTATTTGGCTTGTTTATCGTAGGCATCATTCTCTTCTCGTTCTAAATGTGATAATGTCAGCATGATTTGCTTTTGCTGTGAACTTCGGTCATGGCGGCCCAGTGTCTCTCCAAATTGCTTCATGATTTCATACTCACCTTGTTTTAGAGCGGTCATTTTCCAAATTTGCTTTAGGCTTTGTTCCCATGCTTCCTTTACCGTTGTTTCCGAATTTGTTAGCTTTTTAGCAAATACATCAAAGAAAACAGATAATGGCTTTGGTACTTGGGCTGATAGTCTTCTTGCCGCTTCGTGAAGAGGAGTATGTCCATACATAATTTCTGCTTCTAATGACTGGAGAGCTGATTTCAACTGTCTAAGCTGGCGTGGCCTTTCAGTCAGATGCCTTGAAGCCTCAAAGCCTCCCCATGTTGTAGCGATAATAATGAACACAGCACCAATTAGTTTAATCATTTATGTCACCCTCACTTCATAGAGGATATCTCTTCCATTCTTATCTTTTATGCTTGCAACTGTTCCAGGACCATTTTTTCTTGTAAGCTCAATAAATCGCTGGAAAATACCCATTTCAATAATTGGCTTGAGAGTAGGTCTGTTACGAATTTCATCCAATGAATTCCCATGGGTAGTCATCATGAGCTTAATGCCCGCATTCACTGCCTCCATTATGGCCTCTCCATCTTCTTTTCTGCCTATTTCGTCCACTATTAATACATCAGGACTCATCGAACGAATCATCATCATCATGCCTTCAACCTTCGGACAGGCATCAAGCACGTCTATTCTCGGCCCAAATGTCATTTGCGGAATACCACTGACACTTCCTGCAATTTCAGAACGTTCATCAATTATTCCGACTTTGAAGGCTGGAAACCGATCAAACGTGTCTCCGCCTGATATGATTCTCGCAATATCACGAAGAAGAGTCGTTTTACCTGTTTGTGGCGGACCAATAATCATTGTATGAAGCCAAGATCCTTCAGCTTGTAAATTCATAATCAATTTATCTGCAATTCCTATCTGTTCTCTGGCAATACGAATATTAAAAGAAGAAATATCTCTAATCGCTTTCACTCTTCCACCATCTAGAATGACTTTTCCAGCTAATCCGACTCGGTGCCCGCCTTCAATCGTGACATACCCTCTTCGTAATTCTTCCTCAAGAGTATATATAGAAAAATGACTAATCTTGTTTAATAAATGCAGAGCATCTTCCTGTGTCACAACATAGTGCAAAAACTGTGGATTGCCCTTGAACGTTAATTCAAGTGGTCTATTGATACGTACACGTATTTCTTCTAATTCATTCAATTGAGGAGGTGGAATATGCATCATTTTTTCTGAGATATTTTTCGGTAAAAAAGGCAGAATTGTTTTCAATGACTAGTTCCTCCTATATTTATTCCTTCAGGTCCTTCTCTCTTTCTCGATGGACTAGCATGTTTCTACTTAAAATGTATGCCTGCATTGAGACAATATGACTTTGATTTATTCATTTGTTCTTTATTTATTTGAGTATTTAATCTGAAGTTTACAAAAAATAGTAGAAGAATGTAAAAGGAGGAAACAAAATGAGGAAAACATTTGTTTGTTTAGTAACTGCTTTTTTAATGATAGGAATAAGTTTACACTCTATTACGTATTCAAAAGAAAATGAACATCTCGTAGATAAAAAGCTATCATCCTCTCCTCAAAATGTCATTTTGATGATAGGTGATGGAATGGGAGCTGGCCAAATAGAAATCGCTAGACTATTGGAGTATGGAAAGGAAGGCAGACTGTTTCTCGAATCTTTGCCATTTGTTTCACTCGTTCATACCTCTTCAGCTGATCATACAGTTACAGATTCCGCTGCAGGAGGGACTGCATTAGCAATTGGGAAAAAGACAAATAATGGCATGGTCGGAGTAACACCAGATGGAAAGGAAGCCACTAGCATTCTTGATACTTTTAAGAAGAACGGTAAAAAAACTGGTGTGATTTCAACTAATACAGTCACAGACGCCACACCTGCAGCGTTTACTGCTAGCGTCAATAACCGTTGGTCAGGTCAGGATGAAATTGCTAGACAGCAGCTTAAAAATGGAGTAGACGTTCTTCTCGGAGGAGGAGCCGACGTATTTAAGCCTAAACACCAAAATGGCAAAAATCTAATAAAAGAGGCGATGAACGATGGCTATACGTTTGTTTCTACTAGAGATGAATTATTAAATGCTAACGGGAATAAACTTCTTGGCTTATTTCATTCCTCCTATATGAGCTTTAAGCTAGATCGCAAACTTATCAATAGTCAGGAACCAAGTTTAAAAGAAATGACAAAAAAAGCGATAGAATTTTTATCGAAAGGAAATAACGGATTTTTTCTTATGTGTGAAGGTGCACGTATTGACCACGCCTCACATGCTGCAGATTTAACAAGTGTTTGGAAGGAAGTAATTGAATTTGACCATGCTGTACAATATGCGGTTGATTGGGCAAAAAAAGATCAAAACACATTAGTCCTTGTTGCTGCTGATCACGAGACAATGGGCATCTCTGCCACTGAACCTCTAGATATTAAGGGTTTAAAGCAAGTAAAAGCATCACCAGAATATATGGTGATGCAATTTATTAAGAAGACAAACTCAATGGAGTATGATCCAGAAAGTATTAAAAACGTAGTCAAGGAATATGCAAATATTGAATTAACAGCTGATGAAATTCAGCAATACAACGAAAGTATAATGGATGAAAGTGGGTTAGTTTATCCTCAATATGCAGCTGCTTGGGAATTGGGAAGCGTGCTCGCAAAGCACTTTAACGCAGGTATAGTTCAACGAAAAGTTAGATCCATCAGTACAACAGGTGGTCATACTTCTAATCCAATCATTCTTTTTGCATATGGGAAAGGAGGAGATGTTTTTCATGGCGTCCTTGAAAATACAGACGTCCCCAAGAAGATTGCACAACTCATGAACTACGATTTTTAAGTATACTTTGAATGGACTATTATAATTAACAAGAGCCGGCATTAAGAATGTTACTTCACCTTCTACCGTATATATTTACAAAGCTTAAATATATGGAGGAGAGGGAGAAGAATGTATGTTCAGCAGCCTGCTTATAGAAATACCGCTCTTAAGAATAAACGGAATATCATTAGAGTATCGGGGTTAGGTAAGGTCGTAATCCAGCCTGATACAGCAGAGATTACTTTAGGAGCATCTACAGAAGATGCTGTATTAGAAGCAGCGCAAAAGAAAAATACACAAATTATTGAAGGAATCATCCTAAACCTAAGAGAAATCGGCATTCCAAACGAGCAAATACAAACCAAAAATTATTCTATTTTTCCTCATTATGATTATATAGAGGGGAAGCAAATTTTTAGAGGGTATAAGGTTGAGCATCTTCTGCTCATTTCAGTTAACCCGATTGAAAAAGCAGGATTGGCAGTAGACACAGCTGTAAAAAATGGTGCCAATATCGTCTCAAGTTTAGTATTTTCTGCAGAGCATGCAGCTCATTATGAAAAACAGGCGTTATCATTAGCAGTTATTGATGCGTACAAAAAAGCGGATGTTATCGCAAAAACATTAAGAGTTCAATTATTTCAAACACCTATCATGATAAATGAAATAGTTAGGAATCATGGTGACCCCATCCCTATGCAAAACTCCCTATTTTTAAAATCAGCATCAATCACACCGATTCAGTCTGGTACTATGGAAATCATTGGTCAAGTTGAGGCTGAATTTGAATATTTTACACAATAAAAAAGCAATAACCATCTGGTTATTGCTTAAGTTTTGCTTATGTATAGCCGCCTTTGCCGCCGATTAATATGGAGTTTCATACCTGCTCCTCCAGGTGGGTGTTCGCAATGATCTTCGCAATCGTCCTCTGTATGTAAGGCATGATGGTCCGATTATGGTGTTGAACTCCCTTAAAATAAATAAAGGTTGAAACTTCATATTCAAGCGTACAACGCAGCTTCTGTATACTTATAATACCCAAAAACATTCGTTATCACAAGAGGTATTTTTTTACAAACAGGGATTGCATAAATGCAATCCCTGTTCAATGCCAATTTACTATGCGCGTGAAACGTAAGAACCTTCATCTGTATTGATGATTAGCTTATCACCTTGGTTAATGAAGAATGGTACTTGAACAACAAGACCTGTTTCAAGTTTTGCCGGTTTAGAACCGCCGGAAGCTGTGTCCCCTTTAATTCCTGGCTCTGTTTCAATTACTTCTAATTCAACAGTATTTGGAAGTTCAACACCAAGTGTTTCTGTATTATACATTAAAATATGAACTTCCATATTTTCCTTAAGGAACTTCAGTTCATACTCGATTTGTGCGGCAGGTAATTCAATTTGGTCATATGATTCATTATCCATAAATACATGCTGATCACCATTTGCATAAAGGTATTGCATTTTTCTGTTATCAATTTGTGCTTTTGCGACTTTTTCACCAGCACGGAAAGTTTTTTCTTGAACATTTCCATTTCGTAAATTACGTAATTTTGAACGTACGAATGCAGCACCTTTTCCCGGCTTAACGTGTTGGAAATCCATTACACGCCAAATTCCGCCATCTACTTCAATTGTTAAACCCGTACGAAAATCGTTTACAGAAATCATTAATAATCCTCCTAGAGTGTCACGACTAAAACTAATTAAAAGAAATTAGTTTCAGAACAATGAATTATAGAATAATCAGTTCCTTTGTTGAATGCGTAAGCGATTCATTATGTTCTTTTGTAATAATCGTGTCGTCCTCAATTCGAACTCCGCCAAGTCCAGGTATGTAAATGCCAGGCTCAACTGTTACGACCATTCCAGGTTCCAGAACAACATCAGATTTCACTGAAAGGGATGGTCCTTCATGAACTTCTAGACCGATTCCATGTCCAGTTGAATGTCCGAAATATTCTCCATAACCCTTTTCCGTAATATAATCACGGGTCAGAGCATCTGCTTCTTTCCCTGTCATACCTGGTTTGATTCCTTCCATACCACGTAATTGCGCTTGAAGGACAATATCATAAATATCCTTAAGCTTGCTGTCAGGTTCCCCAACTGCCAAAGTTCGAGTTATATCTGAAACATACCCATTATAGTAAGCACCGTAATCAAGTGTAACGAAATCGCCTTTTTCAATCACTTTACTACTTGCTCTGCCATGTGGAAGTGCAGAACGATAGCCGGAAGCGACGATAATATCAAAAGAAGATGATTCAGCGCCAGCTTTTCTCATAAAGAACTCTAATTCATTCGATACATCAAGCTCTGTGATGCCTGGGCGAATGAAATCAATAATATGTTTAAATGCAGCATCAGCAATCTCAGCCGCTACCTTTAATATCTTAATCTCTGCATCAGTCTTTATCAAGCGTAACTTTTCAATTTCATTCGATACAGGGATTAATTCTGCTTGTACAGCTTTTTCATAAGCTTTAAAATCGGAAAAAGTTAGATGATCCTGTTCAAAGCCT
The DNA here is from genome assembly GCF_019749375.1 of Bacillus sp. S/N-304-OC-R1. Classification (GTDB taxonomy): domain Bacteria; phylum Bacillota; class Bacilli; order Bacillales; family Cytobacillaceae; genus Cytobacillus. The sequence continues at coordinate 64,413 of NZ_JACWFE010000013.1, read as the reverse complement.
AACTTCTTTATTCCAAGGTTCTTTACTTGCTCTGCCACTTCATCTGGGATAGAGCCTGTGTGTTTGACAATGTCATACCCAATACATTCTGACTGAGCTTGTTCAATATAACGGAAATCAGTTATAAATTGAGCATGTTCCCCACTAACTAACACAACACCTGCTGAACCTGTAAAGTTCGTCATATAGCGACGGTTATATTCACTAGTAACTAGCATTCCATCAATGCCTATTCGTTCGAAGCTTGAGCGAAGTTTTTGCAGCTTTTCCATTTTTCTTCTCCCCCTTAATTTCGTACAGCGAAAAATTAATTACCAAGAACATTCTAACATAAATGATTTTATTTTAACTACCATGAAAATCCAAAGGGAAAAGCATATCTATGATTTAAAATCCCTCCTATGAACTTGCCTCTTTTTCCCGTTTCTTCTTATAATTTATTTCACTCTCTTCGTACGATATCGAATAGCCTACAAATACACCATATAATACATAGAAACATATAGATGTAATAATGGTATTTCTGTCAAGTTCATGGACGGGACTTATTCCAGGAAAAATTGGATTAAGAACAAAGAATACTAAAAGGAAAAGGACAATGCCATAGAATATGCCAACCCATATACTTGGGAACCTACGCAGCAAGGCATAGTATATGAGTGCAGATACGATTGAGATGACCCCTATAAATAAGATGGAGATAACCGTACCTAGCCAGCTATCCTTCCAATCTCCTACTGTCCATGGTTCCATTATTACTTTAGGGTGTATTTCTGTTAAATTCACAACATAAGCTAAATAAGCAAGGCCGCTCCAGAAAATCCCTCCAATCAATCCGGTTAAAATAACCATTGTCATAAAAGACATTGGCTGATTATTTTGATGTTGTTCAGCGTTCTTTTCTTCTGCCATAATATCCACCTCCATTCATATTATGTCCCTATGCATTTATTCACTTGCATTATAAAAAGAATTAAGACTACTTTCCATTAGAACAAGCAAAAAATAAATTAATTATTGGCATTTGTAAGTCATTCCTAGAGGTTTTTTTGGATTTTTAGTAGAATAAAGATAGGTACATACAGCTTTTAAATGAAGCCCCTTTGAACAAGTTGTTTTCAAGCATAACTACATGCTTAAGAAATATTGCGATGATTTAAAGCACCCTTGTTTATTTAGCTGTTACATTCCGAGTTCAAATTAGGTTGGTGCAAATACACATGTCAAAAGTTCAGAAGCCTGTATACGGCGGCCAAGCGGTTGTAGAGGGAGTCATGTTTGGTGGAAAACATCATTATGTGACTGCAATCAGACGTAAGGATAACTCTATAGAATATTTCGAGCTGCCACGTAAATCAAAACCTTCCCTGCAGATGTTAAAAAAGATCCCACTTCTCCGCGGAATTGTTGCTATTTTTGAAGCAAGCGCAAATGGCTCAAAGCATTTAAATTTCTCAACAGAAAGATTCGATTTAGATCCGAGCGAAGACGATAAGTTAAATGAACAGGAAGGCTCTAAATTATCGATGTGGCTTGGAGTAGCTGCAATAGGCGTCATATCATTTCTTTTTGGCAAGTTTATTTTTACACTTGTCCCTGTTTTCTTAGCAGCATTAACAAAACCGATTTTCCCAGGACATTTCGCACAGATTTTAGTTGAGGGCTTTTTTAAATTAATGCTATTGCTTGTTTATATTTATTTCGTTTCTTTAACACCTATTATCAAAAGGGTATTCCAATACCATGGTGCTGAGCATAAAGTAATTAACGCTTTTGAAAACGGAAAAGAATTAACAATCGAAAATGTGCAAGCCCAATCAAGACTTCATTACCGCTGCGGAAGCAGTTTCATATTATTTACCGTCATTATCGGAGTGTTCGTTTATTTACTTGTCCCAACAGAACCTCTTTACGTGCGCGTTTTAAACCGACTCGCATTAATTCCTGTTGTACTTGGCATTTCTTTTGAAGTACTGCAATTAACGAATAAAGTTAGGAATGTTCCAGTATTGAAGTATTTAGGTTTGCCAGGTCTATGGCTGCAGCTCCTAACTACAAAGGAACCAAAAGACGATCAAGTGGAGGTTGCCATTCTCTCATTTGAAAGATTATTAGCAAAAGAAAATGAAACGGAAGAAAAACTGAAAACTGAAGAAATTTTGTAATTTTCATTTCCATAAGTTTAAAAGAATGGAAAAATGCTCATCATGCTCATAGGGAGGTGGCTTTCTTGAAAAATCGGATTTCACTATTGATTATTTCTGGTCTTGTTCTTCTAGCTGTTTTGGGAGTGTCCACCAGTATGATATCAAATCCCGCCGGTTTTTTGCGGAGAATAGCTGTCATTTTATTAGTTGGTGCTGTAGTGTATTACATTTTTCAACGTTTTTATAGAGCTAGCCCTAGAAAACAAGAGCAACGAGCATTTAATCGCGCAGCAAAGAAATCAAAAAGGCGATTTTCACATGCTGACACAGGAAAGGGCAGCAATCGCAAGTCAAATCCTGCTACTTTAACTTCGATTAAAAGACCTAGAAGAAAATCGACCACACATTTAACTGTAATCGAAGGAAAAAAAGGAAAAAAGAAAGATCGGGCTTCTCTCTAAATAAGCTCGATCTTTTTCTATTGTTAATAACACCATTTCGAGAAAAATTGCTTTGTACATTCCTTCCCCAAGTCAATGAGTTCCTGCTTCTTCTCAGGGGTTAATTGAAATTCTGTCGTTAAAATTCCTTCAGTTGGAATAAAAATAATATCACCCGCATGCTTCCTTGAAATATAACGCGAGTCATGAGCCTCTTTCATCGTATCAAACAATGCTTCAAACATTTGAATAGCATTACGGATTTTATGCTGAGGATGATTAGGCTTACTGTGGCTTAGTTGAACACCTAAAACAGGTCGAACTTTTATTATGTTTTCTTTATCGAAAAGCCACATTGGAAAATTACTTAAAACACCGCCATCGACAATAATATTAGCTGTCCGTTTTGTATAAAGCTTAACGGGTTCAAAAAAATAAGGGAGACTGCAGCTCATACGGATTGCTTTCGCTACCGGAAATGAATATGGGTCAATTCCATATTTAATTAAATCATCAGGAAGTACGATCAGCTGACCATTCGTTAAGTCAGAGGCAATCACTCTCAATGTCTGGGGTGGTAAGTCCGAAAATCTCATTACTCCTCTCGCCGCAAGCTTTTCGGCTAGCCATTTCTCTAATTCATCACCTTTATACAATCCGAGGCGCCAATAAATTAATATCCATTTCATAACAGGGAAAGGAATAAGGGTTTTTCGTGCATCAAGAAATTTTTCCAGTTCTAATTCATCCAACAGCTGGTGAATTTCTTTACTTGAATAGTTTGCTGCAATTAGGGCTGCGACAATAGATCCGGCACTAGTACCTGCTACTCTTTTAAAACGAAAACCTCTTCTTTCAATTTCTTCATAGGCTCCAACGAGTGCAAAACCCTTTATACCTCCCCCTGAAAAAACGCCATCAATATCCATGGAAGCCACCCCTGTCGATGTATTAATACATCTTTAATCATAGAACTATGAAATTAGTACAGGGGACAAATAGATAATAATAAAAAAAAGATGGGACGTAAGAATCCCATCTTTAATCTAAAATTATTTATTGATTATAATCCGCATTTAAGCTGTGCATTACAATTTGTACATGTATTGCAGCCACCGATTTCTTCGACGCTACCTTTACGGCAAACAGGACATGTATTCCCTACTTCTGATCCAATTACGTTAGTGGAACGAAGGTCATTAATCGTATCGACTAGGACAACATGCTGCTTTGATTTTTCCTTTTTACCAATGACTGTATCTTCAAAGCTATTCTCTTCAGCTTTCAGCGTTAGAACCTGTGAATCCCGGGACCCATCAACATATACAGTTCCGCCTTTCGCACCGCCGCGGTACAAGCGCTCATATACTTTTTCTACCTGTTCAACACTGTAGCCCTTTGGTGCATTCACCGTTTTACTAATAGAGCTGTCGATCCAGCGCTGAATAATACACTGAACATCAGCATGTGCTTCTGGTGATAAATCCATTGCTGCCACAAACCAATCTGGCAAGTTATTAGGATCAGCATCAGGATTTCTATCTAAATATTCTTGAACAATATCTGCTTTTACTTCAATGAATTTTCCAAGGCGCCCGCTTCTGAAGTAAGAGAATGAGAAATATGGTTCAAGGCCAGTCGATACTCCAACCATTGTCCCAGTTGATCCTGTAGGAGCAACGGTTAATAAATGTGAATTACGAATACCATTTTCAAGAATTCCTTGACGGATATCCTCAGGCATTTTCTGCATGAATCCTGTTTTAGTAAATGCTTCTCGTAATCTGTTTGTTTCCTCTTTTGTTTCAGCAGTTAAGAACGGGAAGCTCCCCTTTTCTTTTGCAAGGTCTACTGAAGCACGGTATGCAGTTGTTGCAATCGTTTCAAATACTTTATCTACTAATTCATTTCCTTTATCAGAGCCGTATTCTGTTTCACAGTAGATTAATAAGTCATGAAGACCCATTACTCCAAGACCAACACGACGCTCGCCAAGGGCTTGCTTTTTATTTTCTTCCAGGAAGTATGGAGTTGCATTGATAACATTATCCTGCATTCTTACTCCAACTTCGACCGTTTTCTTTAATTTTTCAAAATTGACGGTTTTGTTTTCTTTATCCGCCATTTCAGCTAAGTTGACAGCAGCTAAATTACAAACGCTGAATGGAGCAAGAGGCTGTTCGCCACAAGGATTAGTTGCTACAACCTTCTGTCCGTATGCTTTTGCGTTTGTCATGTCATTAGCATTATCAATGAAGAAAATGCCTGGCTCTGCTGAATAAGTCGCACAAATGTTAATTAAGTTCCAAAGCTCTTTCGCCTTAATCTTGCGGTAAACTCTTACCTTATGGCCAAGCTTCTCCCATTCACGAACATCTCCAACTTTATGCCATTCTTCATTGTAAATGTCCATTTGCTCTTTATCATAGCCTTCAACATCCGGGAAGCGAAGTTCATACTCAGAATCATTTTCTACTGCATCCATGAAATCTTTTGTTAAGCATACAGAAATGTTAGCACCAGTAAGGAATTCAGAATTATGAACGGAATAAGTACCGCCAATTTCAAGCTTTTCTTCAGCATCTTGGATGATCTTTTCATTGAATCCTCCAAAGCCTGGAAGGTTTTTATAATTAATAATTCCTTGGTACATGGCCATTTCTTGTTCAGTAAAAGGAGTAAATTTTAATTTTTCTTTTGCATATTTCTTAATCATTTCATCGTTCGTTGTTTCAAGAAGGAAACGAAGAATTCTTGGGTTTTGCATTTTAGAAATTATAAATTCAATAATGTCAGGATGCCAGTCGGCCAGCATGATCATCTGCGCGCCCCGTCTGGAACCACCTTGCTCGACAAGATGTGTAAGTTTCGCAATATCATCAAGCCAAGAAACCGATCCTGATGATTTTCCATTTACGCCTTTTGCTAAAGTGTTTCGTGGTCTTAAAGTTGAACCATTTGTTCCAACTCCGCCTCCACGGCTCATGATTTCCATTACTTGCTTGCGGTGCTCTGAAATTCCTTCACGTGAATCTGCAACATACGGCATAACGTAGCAGTTGAAGTAAGTAACATCAGTATCTGCTCCTGCTCCATAGAGAACACGTCCAGCTGGGATAAAGTTTAAGCTAGCCAATTCTTGATAAAACTTATCGAACCATTCTTGTCTTTTTTCTTCTGTTTCTTCCACAGAAGCTAGACCAGTTGCATTACGCTTGGCAATTTGCTCATAAAAAAGTTCTAGTGGTTTTTCTATCACATCGAGAGATCTCTTGATGATGCCCGTTTTCGCTTCTTCTGGGTCATCAAGCACCCCTCTATAATCTTCTTCCACTAGAACAGATGCTGCCTTGTTTTCCCAATCTATTTCTTGAATATAACCAAGCCCTCGTGCAGGGAATTTTGGATCTTCTTTGATGGTGAGTACGACAAAGTCTCCGTTAGTTAATGTAATCTTTTCCGTATCCTTAAATGTATACCTATCAAGCATAACTAATCGGGAGACCCCTTTGTGGGTCATTTTCATATCTGGGGTGATAGGATGAACTTGTGGAAATAATCGGATATCCTGGTTTAATCGCTCAATATTTAAAGTCATTTTTTGTCCTATTGCTACAGACATTATTACAACTCCTTCAGATCAAAATATTCAATTTTTCACATTTAATAGTTTAAATTATCCTATTAAATATCTTAATATAAACGTTACCATACCCCTGCATTAAAAATCAATATATAGTGATTAAAGTTTTTCGACACTACTACATATTGTGTTCGGTTCACGTTTTTACTTATTTGTCAAAATCAAAAAAAACTATAAAAGAGAGTATATATTAGATAATCATAGAATAGTTACAGATTTGGACAATTTTCAATATAATTTGCGACTTGCACTATTGTCAATTAATCATGCTTCAAACAAACAATCAATTTTTTCCTATAAAATAAAGAAATAGAGGAGACAGTGTCATAATGTGACTCTGTCTCCTCTATTAAATCCAACCCTTTTTTTCTGCAAGACTGATGGCTTCAATGCGATTTTTCACTTGAAGTTTACTTATAATTTCCGACATATAATTCCTTACAGTTCCAGCTGATAAGTAAAGAGCTGCTGAAATCTCCTTCGCTGTTTTTCCATCAGCAACCATTCTAAGCACTTCACGTTCCCGATCTGTTAACGGATTTTCTTCCTTCATGCTTCCAAAAATAAGCTCCGGCGCAAATTCACGTTTGCCTCTCATCACATTTCTTATTGCTTCTGCCAATTCATCACTTGACCCATCCTTAAGCAAATATCCGTGTACATCAACCTTTACAGCACGTTCAAAATACCCTGGTCTTGCAAACGTTGTTAAAATAATAATTTTGCATTCAGAACCAAGAACCTTCAATTCCTCTGCTACATCTAGCCCGCTTTTGATAGGCATTTCTATATCCATTAGGCAAACATCTGGTTTTAAAGCCAAAATCGTCCTTAGAGCTTCTTCCCCGTTTCTGACCTGATCTACTACTATTAAATCGTCCTCTAAATCTAGCAGAGAGCCAAGAGCCCCGCGAAGCATCCCCTGATCCTCCGCAATGACAATTCTAATCATGAAACAATCCCTGCCTCTCTCTCTTTTACAATAATCGGAATAGTAATCCTTAGCTTTGTTCCATTTTCAGAAGCAATATTTAAGGTTCCATCTAATAGTGCAAGTCTTTCTGACATCCCATTTAATCCATTGCCTGCCCTATTACTAATCGATACCCCTCTGCCATCATCATGAATACTAACCTGAATTTCTCCAGCTCTTTCAACAATATGAATTAGGCATTTTTTTGCCCCGCTATGTTTTACAACATTTGTCACCGCTTCTCGCAGGCACATGCTAAGAATATTTTGAGTTAATACTGGAATTTCCTCAAGTTGTGTCTCAACATTGAGAAAGTAAGTTATCCCCGCAGCCTCTAGAATGGATTCCGACTCAATTAGCTCTTCAGAAACTGTAATCGCTCGCATATCCGAAACAAGCTCTCTAACCTGTGACAAGGCAGCACGGGACGTTCTTTCAATTTCTTTGGCCTCGTTCTTTGCTCTAGAGGAATCTTTATCTATTAGCTTGCCAACTAGCTGACTTTTTAACGTAATTAAAGATAATGTATGCCCCAATGTATCATGTAGATCACGAGCTATCCGCATTCTCTCCTCCCGCTTCACTAGCTCCTTAATTCTTTCGTTCGCCTCATCTAGCTGCTTTTCAAGTTCCATTTTATTAACCATCGATCTAATACCGAATGGGGACATGAACATAATCACAATAAAAGGTACAAAATAAAAGATGTTATTTGGTATAAGTTCATTAATTCGGACCAAGATTGGTATTATGATCGTAGTGCCAAATAAAATCAGGGCGATCATGAACTTTTTCTTCTCCCTATACCAGCCAATAAAATTAGCTGGGAAAAAGCCTAGAAAAATATTATTGATATTAAAAAAGATTGAAAGAATTAACATGATGCCAATTTGAACGACAAGCCATACTGTATATTGTATATTGTCCCGTTCTATATATTGATAAAGCTGTCGGTATGTGACTAGAAATATTACTAACAGGACATAACCGGTAACCTTTTTCCATCCTGGTTCAAAATATATATAGTATGCTGGCATGGAAAGATACATTAAAAACATATATGGAAAAAATCCAAACTTGGCTGGGAAAATTTCAATTTTCTTCTTTGGCACTATGTTACACCGCCGCTTCCTGCTTTCTCCTAATATATCCTGATAATAGCATAAAAACGAGAAGGTACCCTAATAAAATTAGTACGTTTATCCACTCCGGACTATTGCCACGAATAATTTGCCAAGCACCATTTCCAAAGTTATAGGACGGAAGCCATTTTCCAAAGTTTTGTACAAACTCAGGCATGATTTCCATTGGCATCCACATGCCCCCTGATATAGCGAGAATCATATAGACTACATTGCTGATCCCAGACGCAGTATCTACTCTTTTCATCGTCCCAACCAAAGTACCTAATGCGAGGAAAGGAAAAGAACCTGCCAATATCCAAACACCACTCATCATCCATTCAAAAGGAGATAAGGTAACATGATTAATGAGGGCCCCTGTAATAAAGATTATTGTAATCGAAAATATATGAATAACCGTTTGACCAATCATTTTTGATGCAAAATAAGCAGTTCCCGATAATGGGGTAATACGCATAAACATAGACCAGCCCTTTGTCCGTTCCTCAACTAGTCTGATTCCAAGTGTCATGATCGCTGAACCCATTACACTAAAAGCAGTCATGGACATTAAATAATGAGCCTGCCATTCTTGTTTATTTTCAATCCCTGTATTAAAGATTTTCGTAAAAATAATATAAAATAGTATGGGCATTAAAAGTGACCAAAAAACAAAATACGGGTTACGCAAAATTCTGATCATTTCAGCTTTACATTGCATACTAAATGCCTTCATATCTATATAGCCTCCTGATTTTCGGTTAATTGTGAAAATGCTTCATCAAGCCGTCCTTGGTTGATTTCAACCCTTGACATTTGTATCTTCTGTTCAAACAGTTTCGCTAACACGAGGTCTGTATTTTCAGCCTCTATAATAATCCGGCTTCCTTCTTCGTATACATGAGAAACAGTAGGTAATTGTTTCAACGTATGAAGGGATATCCTTTCTGATGGTGTAAAAGATATCGACTGTTTTGTCAATTTTGCCTTAATATCAGTTGGTGTACCGTCTTCAATAATTGACCCATTATGAAATAGGATTATTCTCTCTGCTGCATCATCTGCTTCTTGTAAGTAATGAGTTGTAAAAATGATTGTTTTCCCCCTCTCCTTAAGGACATCCACTGTTTCCCAAAATCGTTTTCTAGACGTAATATCTAATCCTACTGTTGGTTCATCAAAAAATAACAAATCCGGATTTCCCGCCATCGCGAGTGCAAAACCAAGACGCCTTTTTTGTCCACCAGAAAGTTTATCTCCTCTTTTTTTCAATTCATCTGACTTCAAGCCCGTTAATGCGACAAGCTCCTCAAAGTCAAGTGGATCTGGATAATAACTTCTGAATAATTGAATGATCTCCTTTACTGTGAGCCCATCAATGACACTTACCTCTTGAAGCATAGCACCAATCTTCTCGCGAACTTTTTTGTCCTTTGGATGCATATCAAAAATATGAATACTCCCCTCTGAAGGAGCAAGAAGTCCGAGCATCATCATAATGGTTGTCGTTTTTCCAGCTCCGTTCGGCCCAAGGATCGCTACTATTTCACCCTTTTCAATGGTAAAAGAAACATCATTTACTGCCTTTTTATTTTTAAATGTTTTTGTTACATGATTAAGCACTACAATCGATTCCATTTTTTGCACCTCCATCATTTCTTTCTTCATTTTATTATTGGAACCAAATTAGGGTTAGTGGATTATGTCATTTCTTTCGGATGACAAATGTCATAAAAAAAAGCGGTGCCAATTGGCCCGCTTTTTACCTTTTGAAATTCCATTCATCTTGTTCATAACGCTCTTTTGCTATTTTATTTACATACGCCAATTCGTCAGCAGAAAGCTCATATGGAACCAGTTCAATATTAAGCCCTTCTGCAAACCCTTTCTGAAAAGCTTCCTTTGCCTGCTCAAGCGTAATTCTTTCTTTGCTAATTTCATTTATTGCAACAGCCTTATTTTTAAATGCCTTTTGCATTCTTTCCTTAACCCGATCATTTGGGTATTTAAATAGGCTAAACAATTTATCCTCTTCAATATCCAGTAAAATTGATCCGTGCTGAAGAATGACACCTTTTTGCCGTGTCTGAGCACTCCCAGCAACCTTTCTGCCCTCTACTACAAGCTCATACCAGCTTGGCGCATCAAAACATACAGCAGAACGGGGATTTTTGAGAGATTCCTTTTCTTCATCTGTTCTAGGAACCGCGAAGTAAGCATCCATGCCTAAATGATGAAAGCCTTTCAATATCCCTTCTGAAATAACTCGATAAGCCTCTGTCACTGTTTTAGGCATTTCCGGATGTTCTTCAGACACAATAACACTATACGTCAATTCATGCTCATGAAGGACCCCACGTCCGCCTGTTGGCCGGCGGACAAATCCTAGGCCATGAGACTTAACGGCTTCCATATCAATCTCTCTATCAACCTTTTGAAAATAACCAATTGAAAGGGTTGCTGGATTCCACCCATAAAATCTGATCGTCGGAGGAATTTTTCCTTCGCTATGCCAATCCAGGAGTGCTTCATCCAGTGCCATATTGAAAGAAGGAGAACCGGCACCACTATCAATAAAACGCCAAGTTTCTTTAGCCATCGTACAAACCTCATTTACTTATTTATATATGCGATTTTTAGTCTATCAAAAAATAGCAAAAAATCAAAGCTGCATGAATTTTGCAGGGAATTTGTCTGATTTCCTTTACTCGCCTTATAGAACGCTTATATAATAGAATAGGCGCAAGTTTTAGTGCGAAAGGAGAAAGACATTTTGCAAACTATTTATTTCCTTCTAATCATGTTAGCTGGGTTTCTTTCATATTCCCTAATAATGTGGTTTTATCAAAAAAGGATTGTCAAAACACTGACAGAAGAGCAATTCCGTGAAGGATACAGAAAAGCTCAACTTATTGATGTCCGTGAGCCTAATGAGTTTGAGAACGGACATATTCTAGGTGCACGGAACATTCCGCTATCGCAGCTAAAAATGCGATTAAAGGAACTTCGCCCGGACAAGCCTGTCTATTTGTATTGCCAGAGCGGCATGAGAAGCGGAAGAGCAGCCCAGTTTCTTAATCGAAGAGGGTATAAAGACCTATCCCATCTCCAAGGCGGATTTAAAAAATGGTCCGGTAAAGTTAAAACAAAATAATTAGTTTAAAAGACCTCTGCGTTTTAACGCAGAGGTCTTTTTTTGATAGATTATTGCTTTTGATAGCGAAGGACTGGCTTACGAGCAGCCATTGTTTCATCAAGACGGCCAATCACTGTATTATGAGGAGCCTCTTGAACGATTTCCGGATTCTCTTCTGCTTCTTTTGCAATTTGAAGCATAGCATCACAGAATGCATCTAGAGTTTCCTTTGATTCCGTTTCAGTTGGCTCAATCATGATACATTCTTCCACGTTTAACGGGAAGTAAATTGTTGGCGGATGGTAGCCAAAGTCTAACAGACGCTTCGCAATATCAAGTGTACGTACGCCTAGTTTCTTTTGACGCTTTCCACTTAGAACGAATTCATGCTTACAATGTCTGTCAAATGGAAGATCATAAGCACCTTGAAGTCTTCTCATCATGTAGTTTGCATTTAATACTGCATATTCCGTTACTGCTTTTAATCCATCCGGACCCATTGAACGGATGTACGTATAAGCACGAACATTAATTCCGAAGTTTCCATAGTATGGCTTCACACGGCCGATTGATTGCGGACGGTCATAATCAAGCACATACTGATCACCTTGTTTAACTAATACTGGCTTTGGCAAATAAGGAATTAAATCAGCTTTACAGCCAACAGGACCAGAACCTGGACCGCCACCGCCGTGAGGACCAGTGAATGTTTTGTGAAGGTTAAGGTGTACTAAGTCAAATCCCATATCACCAGGACGTGCCTTAGACATTACTGCGTTTAAGTTAGCTCCATCATAGTAAAGCTTTCCGCCTGCCCCGTGAACAATTTCTGCCATTTCAAGAATCTGTTCTTCAAATAAACCTAATGTATTAGGATTTGTAAGCATTAGTGCAGCAGTATCTTCACCAACCACTCGTCTTAAATCGTCTAAATCTACAAGACCGTCTTCATTAGACTTTACAGTGATTGTTTCAAAACCAGCAACGGTAGCAGAAGCAGGGTTAGTACCGTGTGCTGAGTCAGGAACAATAACCTTAGTACGCTTATGGTCGCCATTTGCTTCATGGAATGCACGAACCATCATAAGGGCAGTCCACTCACCATGTGCACCTGCAGCAGGCTGAAGTGTAACCTCGTCCATACCAGTAATCTCAATTAAATGCTCCTGAAGATCATACAATAATTCTAAAGCACCTTGGACAGAGCTTTCATCCTGTAATGGATGTACATGTGCAAATCCAGGGAAACGTGCGACATTTTCGTTAATTTTCGGATTATATTTCATCGTACAAGATCCTAGCGGATAAAAGCCCGAATCTACACCGTGATTACGGTTAGAAAGTGCTGTATAATGACGCATAATATCTAATTCAGACACTTCTGGAAGCTCTGGTTCTTCTTCACGTAAATAGCCAGCTGGGATCAGGTCATTAATATCAGTTTCCGGAACATCCATTTCCGGGAGACTATAACCGATGCGGCCAGGGTTGCTTAATTCAAAAATGAGTGCTTGATCATCCTTATGCATGGTACTCCCCCATTTCTTTAACAAAAGTATCAATTTCTTCTTTCGTTCTTAAATCAGTAACCGCTACTAGCATATGGTTCTTTAGGTCAGCGAAATCACGGCCTAAATCATAACCGCCAATAATGCCTTTTTCAAGGAGCTTCTGGTTTACTTCTTTAACAGGACTATTTAATTTAACGACAAATTCATTAAAGGATGCACCTTCAAACACAATTTCAAATCCTTTTTCTTTAAATGCCTTTTTCGCATAGTTTGCTTTTTGGATATTAGCAAGAGCCATTTCTTTTACACCTTTTTTACCCAGTGCTGTCATGGCTACTGAAGCAGCAAGCGCATTTAATGCTTGGTTTGAACAAATATTTGAAGTTGCCTTTTCACGGCGAATATGCTGTTCACGAGCTTGAAGTGTTAAAACAAATCCGCGGCGGCCTTCATCGTCCACTGTTTGTCCTACAAGGCGACCAGGAACTTTTCTCATTAATTTATTTGTAACAGCAAAGTATCCGCAGTGTGGACCGCCAAATGCCGTTGGAATACCGAAAGGCTGTGCATCTCCTGCAACAATATCAGCTCCGAATTTTCCTGGAGGTGTTAATGCTCCAAGTGAAAGAGGATTGCTTGAAACAACAAATAATGACTTTTGTGCATGGATGATTTCTTCAAGCTCTTGTAATGGCTCAATTCTTCCAAAGAAGTTTGGATATTGAACGATAACTGCCGCAATCTCATCATTGATCATTTCTTTAAGTGCATCCATGTCAGTTACACCATCTTTATGCGGGATCTCAACAACCTCGATGTACTGGCCTTTCGCATATGTTTTCACAACATCTTTAGATTCTGGATGTACAGCACTTGAAAGTAAAACTTTTTTGCGCTTCGTATGAGCTGCACTTAGCATAGCTCCTTCCGCTAAAGCAGTACCGCCATCATACATAGAAGAGTTCGCTACATCCATACCTGTTAATTCACAAATCATTGTTTGGAATTCAAAAATTGCTTGAAGCTCCCCTTGAGAAATCTCCGGCTGGTATGGTGTATATGCTGTATAAAATTCAGAACGAGAAATAACATGGTCTACAATTACAGGCATGTAATGATCATAAACACCTGCACCAATAAAAGAAGTGTTGCTCTTTAGATCAGCATTCTTTTGAGCCATTTTTGAAAGTTCTTTCATTAATGCCGTCTCAGTTGCTGCCGGCTTAATATTATATTCACCTTTAAATCTTACACTTTCAGGAATATCACTAAATAATTCATCGATTGAGTTTACACCGATCGTTGCGAGCATTTCTTTTTTATCTGCTTCTGTCATCGGTAAATAGCGATGTTTCATCATTTATGTCTCCTCTCTCCTATTTTTTCTCTTTTTTATAAAAAGGCGTAGGTGCCACAACTGCTTTGAGGCGCTTTCCGCGAATTTCTACTTCTACTTCTGTACCGATAGCTGCATGGTCAATCTTAAGCAGTGCTAGCCCAATATTTTTCTTTAAAGTTGGAGATTGAGTTCCAGTTGTTACTTCCCCAATTTGCTCTTCGCCTATAAAAACTGGATAGCCATGACGCGGAATACCACGGTCAATCATTTCAATTCCAGCTAATTTTCTAGACAAGCCTTCTTCTTTTTGCTTTAATAGAACTTCTTTTCCAATAAAGTCTGCTTCTTTATTTACCTTAACAGCAAAACCGATTCCTGCTTCAAGAGGTGATATTTCCGGAGAAATTTCTTGGCCATAAAGAACAAGGTTTGCTTCAAAGCGTAAAGTATCGCGAGCACCTAATCCGCATGGAATTACTCCTTCTTCTTTCCCAGCTTCTAAAATATCCTTCCAAATAGAAACGACATCGTTAGCATCGCAGTAAATTTCAAAACCGTCTTCACCTGTGTAGCCAGTTCTGGAAACAAGCGCTTTTTTACCATTAATATCTACATCATTTTTAAATTTGAAGAAGCCGATTTCTGATAAGTTCGTGTCTGCAGTAAGCTTTTGAAGGACACCCTCTGCTAACGGACCTTGGATAGCAACCTGTGCCGTTTTATCAGAAAGATTTTCAATTGTAACATCGCCTTCAAGATGGTCTTCTAGCCATTTATAATCTTTATCAATGTTTGAAGCATTCACTACAAGTAGGTAATGATTGTCTGCAAATTTATAGACAAGTAAATCATCAACAGTCCCGCCATTTTCGTAACACATTGCTGTATACTGGGCACCTAAATCTTTTAGTTTAGAGATGTCATTGGTCATCATTTTTTGAAGATAGGAAAGGCTGTCAGAACCTTTCACTTCAATTTCACCCATATGGGATACATCAAACAATCCCGCTTTCGTGCGAACTGCTTCATGCTCTTCTTTAATGCTTGAGAACTGAACAGGCAGATCCCAGCCACCAAAGTCAATTGTTTTCGCACCATAGTCTTTGTAAACATCGAATAATGGTGTACGTTTTAACTGTGACATTCACTTGTCCCCCTTTTATCCTTATAACAAGTTTTGAAATTTACCGTTGAAAGCAAAAACGCCTTGACCAGTGACTTATTTCTCGAACCCTTGGCGCTTCAGCAATACACTTTTGTAAAACTAAAAAAGGACAGAGAAGCCCCTCAAAAATGAGAAGGTCCCTGTCCTTGCACCTGAAAGTTTACCGAAAAAACCGGTTTTCCCCTTTGGTGGCTTCTCTTTTAAAAGAAGCACTCTCCAGAGCTACGTCAAACAAGGGTTCTTTTGCCTGAGAGATTCACAATAATTGCTTGCTCCTTCGGCGCTACAAAAGGTAGTCTCTCCCCTTATCATCATCCGCATTTATAAAATTTTCCAAGTTGGTTCATACTATACAAAAATGTTTCGTTAATAAAAGCTTCATCAATATAATCCAATGAATAAATAGTTCGATAAACTAAGTGATTGTAGCAAATTTCAAAACTTTCAAAGCTATTATTATCCTACCATTAGAAACCTATTTGAGCAATGGGTAATATTTTTTCTGAAATTAAAAGGAGCAGTATTTTATGACAGTAAACATTGAATTTAATTCAACATGGCAGGAAGAATTTTTGAAAAGGATTGATCATGATGGGCCTTGGGGAAATTGGGAGCTGTTTAAACTAGCAATTGAGGTTGAAAGACATACTACAATACCAGATTTTGAAGGGCTGCAGGCTCCAAAGCATCTTTCTGGTCTAACCCCATTGCCCCATCAATTGGAGGTAGCAAAACAAGTAGTTGAAAATATGAACGGCAAAGCGATACTTGCAGATGAGGTTGGATTAGGGAAAACGATTGAAGCAGGCTTAATCTTAAAGGAGTATATGATTCGCGGACTTGTGAAAAAAGTATTAATTCTTGTTCCAGCATCACTTGTCACTCAATGGGCAATTGAGCTTAATACAAAATTCTTTATTCCGGCTGTCACACAGCGCAAAAGCTATGTTTGGGAACAATGTGACATTGTTGTCTCTTCTATTGATACAGCAAAACGTAATCCACACAGAGATATCATTTATAAGCAAGACTATGATTTAATCATTATCGATGAAGCTCATAAGCTAAAAAACAATAAAACCAAGAACTATGAGTTTGTACAAAATTTAAAAAAGAAGTTTTGTTTACTTTTAACAGCTACTCCTATTCAAAACCGAATTAGTGAAATATTTAACTTGGTTTCTTTATTAAAGCCTGGTCATTTAGGAACTGAATCTGCATTTTATAAAAAATATAATAAAGATGCACGAGATTTGAACGATGACGAACACTTGAAGGAATTAGTGAATAAGGTGATGATTCGCAATAGGCGTGCTGATACCGGGATCCAATGGACAAAGCGTGTTGTCGAGACTATTCCCATCGAGTTTTCAGCTGAAGAAAGAGAATTATATAGTGCGGTTTCTAGCCTGCGAAGGGATGGAAATTGGATCAGCTCAAGCCAATTTTCTGTAATGACTCTTCAGCGTGAAGCCTGCAGCAGCCGAGAAGCGGTCTATTTTACAATAAAAAATATGCTAGATAGACAAGAAGCACCTTCTGCTTCCTTTAGAGAGCAAATTCAATATTTAATTTCCAAAGTTGAAGCAGTTCAAAGAAATTCAAAGGCTGAAAAGGCACTTGAATTAATCCAGGAAATTAATGATAAGGTTATTATCTTTACAGAGTATCGAGCAACACAAATGTACCTTCAATGGTTTCTAAAGCAGCATGGCATCACCTCTGTTCCCTTTAGAGGCGGATTTAAGAGAGGGAAAAAGGACTGGATGCGGGAGCTATTCCAAAAAAACGCACAAGTTCTCATTGCTACTGAAGCAGGCGGTGAGGGAATAAACCTTCAGTTCTGCAATCATATTATTAATTTTGATTTGCCATGGAATCCGATGAGACTCGAGCAAAGAATTGGACGGATACACCGTCTGGGACAAGAAAAAGATGTTATGATCTATAACTTTGCCACAAAAGATACTGTTGAGGAACATGTTTTAAAGCTATTGTATGAGAAAATCAACCTGTTTGAAAAAGTTATTGGAGATTTAGATGATATTCTAACCAAGCTTGACTTCGGCAATGTAGAAGATCACCTTATTGACATTTTTGGAAAATCTGCAACGGAAGGTGAGATGAGAATTAAAATGGAGAATCTAACATCAATGATTCAATTTGCTGAAGAGATGCGGGAGGGTGAAATAAATGCAACAACAGGAGATTCATCATTTTCTTGAGAGATACTTTCATGCAAATGGCTGTGAGATTGTAGAAAATGGACACGGCTATATGACGGTTCAACTGACTATTGAATTAGATAAGGAACTAATGAACCGACCATTTTATTGGCATTATTTAGAAAAAACCGGCGGAATTCCTAATCCGATGAAACTCACACTTATAACTAATCCTGAGCATGCTCCAGAACACGTAAAGGGGGAAAACCTACATTTTGGTTCTCCTCGCCTGCACCAAATTTTCCAATCCGCAAAAAATTTAGCAGGCTTTATTCGATTATATGAAAATCACAGCATGCCAGTTGGCCAGCAAATACCTTTAAGACCATGGCTTGGTATGAACGTTCGTATTTCATTTGAATGTGATCGAAAACGAGATGTTTTTAAGTCAATTGGGTTGCAGTTAATAAATGGACAAATGGTAGAGGATTTTCATGATCGGCTGCTTGAACTCCAGCTGACACCGAAAATTCCTGACTATTCGTTTACTCTTTCTCCTTTAATCATGCCGAGAAGCGGAATTATGAGAGTAGAGAATTATTTTAAATTTCAAATTGAACAAGAAGATCACACCTGGGCAGAAGAAGCAAGGAAACGCTGGCAAAAGGATTTAATGCTTCTGGAGCATTTTTACGAAGATGCTGAGGAAAAAGATGAAAGCTACGAAATTGAAAAGGCTGCACTTAAGGAACAATATGAGCCAAGAGTAAAAATATCGATCGTGAACGGCGGACTATTTTATTTAACAGATCGAGCTGTCTAGCAATCGAAGAAACCGTTCAAAGTTTGAACGGTTTTTTTTCAAATTTACTTTCTTTTTTCCTTTTTAAACTATAGTAGAGAATATAGGGAATTAAACCAAACCAGCGATACAAAAAAGGTTCCTTCTGGTCTTTCCTTTCTAATCTGGTTCTTTTGCGAACGTCTTTTGGCTGATCAATATATTTCACAACTGTTTCGGTTATATACTTTACATAGTCATTCGATTTCATATCATACACCCTGTAAATTCATAAAAGTTTAATACGCTTCTAACTAAAGTATGTCCTCAATTGTTGGATTTAAACAATTGACAATTAGGTAAAATTAGTTCCTTTCCAGCCACTTAATCATTTTTCCTTCTTCCCTATCAAAATAGCCATACCCTAAAATTTCACCGCTTGACTCCATACGCAAAGAAAATGTCGTCATAAATAGCGTTTCGGTTAATTTAGTTGTTTGATAACTGACTTCACCATCATTAAAGATAAAAACACCAGAATAAACCTCATCCTCTTCTGATAATATTGTTTCCATTTGTTTCACAGAGCTATAAAAATAAAACTCCTGTTTTAAATTCGTCTCTGATTCCTTGTAAAAACGAAACTCCAATAAATAAAATTCAATTCTCATCGTAATCAGAAGAGCAAAAATAAGGATTATGCTAAAAGTAAGGGGATAAGTAAAGCCTTTTTCGTTCTTAATCATCTTCTTTTTCCAAACTTAAATAGGAATATAAAGAAACAGAGTAAGCTTGATTATAGCTATCGGTCAAGATTAGCCTTGCTCCATCTTGAATCTGGGAAAACTGAAAGGATTTTACCCCCTGAAATACAACTTCATGTCCCTTATAATCAACTCGTCTTCGCAAATTAGATCCATATTTTTCATAGAGAATATCTTGACCATGCTTCTTTAATAAAAGGGAATTGTTTGTAACAGCTAGACCTTCGGAAAGCCTAAGCTCTTTTTTTAGTTGATTGACGAATACATGCCATTCCATGCTTTTCGTTCTAGCATCCTGTTGATCATTATCCAATAAAAATTTCATTGTTATTGGGAAAAAGGATACTATGAGCAAGAAAATCGAGAAAGCAAATAGCATTTCAAGCATTGTAAACCCTCTATTATTCAAATATTTCACATTTTTTTTGCTCTGTTTTAAACACATTTTCATATTTAATGCAAACCTCCACTCCAGTGTTTCCTCCAGAAGAATCAAGGGAGATAGTATATTGTGTTCCATTGACTAGAAGCGAATGAGAAACAGGCAGCACTCCTTCCTTTTTAGCTCTTATTAATTCTTCGTATAAAAGACGGGACACTTCAAATTCCTGTTTCAGCTGTAGGGATTGGTTAACAATATTCATTACTAATGGGAAAAAGATTCCTGCAATCAGAAGCCAGGCTGATAACGATAAAATCAATTCCGGCAAGAAAAATCCATCATTCCTTCGCCACATAAAATCTTCCCTTTCCAATTAAAAAGGTAAACTTATAACGTTCCTTACCTGCATATATCGCAAATGACCCAAATCGATTAATATTCCCATCAGCTAGAAAATAAAAATAAAGCATCATGGATTCCTCCCTGATAGTTATCAAATCTGGAATCTCCCTTTCAATTAGAAATCTTTCACTTTGCTTTTCATGAATAATATAACGGTTTTGTTCCGGGAGAATATGAACAATAACTTCAAGGTGATGAGAAAGTGCATAGGCCTGAGCAAACAACAAATCTGCTTGCAGCTGTGAAATAAAATGCTGTCTTTCTAATATTGTATACTGCGGTTTTAGTAGAAAGGCGGTGATAGAAGCAATCAAGAGGAAAACACTTAAGACAAACAGGGATTCAATTAATGTAAAACCAGCTTGTTTGCGAATCAATCTGAGTCTGACTCCTTGCCGGCATTTTCAGATGTAACTTTACCCTCAGCCGAAATAAGAATTTTTTCGCCATTTGGGCATGTCGTTTCTTTAGGATTAAGATATTTCTCATCAACAAGTGCTTGAACATCTGCTGGCGGACTTTTCTTATCAATTTCATAAGCCTGCGCCTGAGCTTGCACCATCTGTACAAATGCCTCGCATCCCTTACTGTTAATTTTCGAATTATGCTTTGTTATATTTGGAATCGTAATAATTAATAAAACAGAAATTACAAGCAAAACAATCATCATTTCAATTAGTGTAAAACCCTTTTTATTTCTTAAAGCTTTCATTATTAAAATCCCTCCAGTAAATGAAACATCGGTAATAGCACAGCTAAATACATAAATACAATCATTACTCCAATTACAGAATACAGAATGGGCTGAACGGTTTTTAATAATTTATCCGACCGTTCTTCAATAAGATTCAAGCAATGCCTGCTAAAGAATGCGAGTTCCTGATCAAGTTTTCCATTTTTTTGCCCATGTCTAATAATTTGTGGAAGCTCTATTTCTAGAAATGAATACTCTATCAGAATTTCTTCCAGACTCTCCCCCTTTCGCAGACTCTCTTTAATAAGAGCCCCCAATTCTTGATAAAGAGGCTGTGTCTCATTTTGCTCAAAACTGCTTAGTGCCTCATGAATAGACAAACCGCTAGAAAGTAAATAACTTGTCTGAATGGAGAAATAGTGGGAATAAAATAATTTTAAAAATGGACCGATAATCGGGATGCTTATAAGAATTGTCTTTTGCTCAATTTGTGATTTTTTGCGGAATTGCAAAAAATAGTAACAAAGAAGAAGCAGCACAAAAACGAGGATAGCCCATAAAAGATAAGGCATAATGTGACTTAAAACGGTGATTGCTTTCATAAAAAAATTTGGTTTTAGCTTCATCGAAGTAAATAAAGAGGAAAATCTAGGTAGAATAATAAAATCAACAAAGAGGAATAAAATAATAGTGATGAAGATTAATAATATTGGATAAACAAGGAGTTTTTTTAGCTTTTCAAAATCCTTGTCTCTTTTCAGCATCATCTCGCTTCCTTCTTGAAAGGCTTGAGCCAAACTGCCATGCTGCTCAGCAAAATACACATAGCCAATCAAATTTTTATTAAAATGAAGCCTTGATAGAATTTGATAAAACGGATATCCTTCTCTCAAATCGGATAAACATCTACTTACCTCCTTTTTCTTTTCTCTGGGAAGCTGAAACAAAATAGATTCTATCGCTTCAGATAGAGGGTAGCCTCTAGAAAGCAGTTCTCCTGTCCTTTTTAAAAAATGGCTTTGTTCCTGCAGATTCCATCTACATTTCTTCATTATCCAGCACCCAGCGATCATATTCTGTATCTTTTATATAGCCTAGGGCAATCCCCTTTTTAATGATATCCTTTAATCTGAGATAGCTTGCTCCCATTCTCTCCCCCTTTGCTTCCTGCAAAGCAGCATTTAATGCGCGACCTGCAAGAAGTTCGAAAACACTTGCTCTTTTCCATCTTCCATAGCTATAGCAGAAAGTCGAGCATTCATCCTGGCAAAATGGACAAGATAATTCAACAAGTCTTTGAGCTGTTACCGCAACTAGAGTTTGTTCAATTTCCAGCCAATTCACTCCAAATTCATGTAATCGGTAAATTGCCCCCTTCGCATCCCTTGTATGCATGGTTGTGAGTACTAAATGTCCTGTCAGCGCTGCTCTTACAGCAATTTTGGCCGTTTCCGCATCCCTAATTTCACCAACCATAATAATGTCTGGGTCATGCCTTAAGATTGCCTTTAAACCAGCTGCATAAGAAACACCAGCTTTTTCATTCACTTGGACTTGAAGCACCAGATCATTCTCTTTTTCAATGGGGTCTTCTAAAGTAATAACATTGCGGTTGAACATATGGGAAGTTTCGTTTAGAAGTGAATAAAGCGTTGATGTCTTACCTGAGCCGGTTGGACCCGTAAGTATAATTAATCCGTGGGCATGTTTGAGCAGGGCGAGCATTTTTCGAGTCATACTTGGAAATAAAGAGATTTGAAAAAAAGGGATTTGATCTTGCTGAGGGAGAATTCGGATAACAAGACTTTCATTGTGGCTTGAGGGAAGAGTGGAAAATCGCAATCCGATTATTTTGCCATCAATGACATATGAATAGGCACCGCTTTGCGGCCTTCTTTTTTCACCAATATCCATGGAAGCAGTAAATTTAAAGTGTGAAATTAATCTGTCGCATTCTTCTCTAGGGAGATAAAGTCTCGGTACTAGCTTATTCGCGAGGCGCCATTGGATAAGGGTATCTTTTCTTCTGGGGACAATATGAATATCTGAGGCGTGATTTCTAACTGCATCTTTAATGACTCTTTCTGCTAATTTTTCGATCATGTTCAATTGAACATCGCACCACCTTTTTATAAAATTTAGAATAGTCACATATATCACATTCGACCTTATTATATATTTTCCTTTTATTTTTGACAAATTTTTCGCATATAAAAAATAATTTTCCTTACAATAATGGTTATATTCATATTACCAATCACTAATAAACTCATATTTCACAGCCTAAATACACACAGAATATTTGTGAACAAATTAGAAACTTATAGTGAATACAGTGTTTAGTTTGAAAAACTGTATTATAATGGTACCAATATCGTTCTGAGGTGAGCTTAGGTGGAACAAACTTTAAAGATAACAAATGTTTTATCAGATCCAACTCGCTATTATATTTATCAATACATTACAAAAAAACATAAGGATGTAACCGTACAAGAAATTGCTGATAATTTTGAAATTCATCCAAATGTAGCAAGACTTCACCTCTCAAAATTAGAAGATGTGAATATGCTGACATCTGAAACGCAAAAGACAGGTAAAGGCGGAAGACCAAGCAGGCTATACCGTCTGTCAGATGATGTTATCCAGCTTCATTTCCCGTACCGCGACTACCAGCTGCTGTCAAAAATTGCGATGCAAACATTGCTTTCGCTAGGTGATGTTGCTAAACAAGCTCTTTATGATACAGGCAAAAAGTTTGGCCATGAGCTAATTGAACAGGAGACAAGCCGTTCAAACCTATTTAATGAGGCTCTTTCCTTTGAACAGAAATTAAATATTATTAGAAATGCTGCCATTATGTCAGGTTTTCATCCGGAATTTGAAGTGGAAGAAGATCAATCAAAAGTATTTTTCCAAATTTTCAACTGTCCGTTTAAAGAAGTTTCAGAGGATTATGAAGCTTCAGTATGTAATATGCATGCAGAATTTTTAAAAGGTATGTTTGAAGCGTTATTTAGTTCTGTTGAGCTAGTGGAGAAGGCCAATATGCTTAATGGGTGTGAATCTTGTTCATATCATGCTATTGTAACAAAGTAAAAATTGCTTGTAAGATGCATACATTCTTGAAATGGTTATATACAAACAATATTCACAAAGAGTGGTAAAGAGTGGTTTACTTTTAAGCTGGAAATAACTTATAATATGTAATGATGTACTCGTATTGCTAAAAGGGGGGATACATATGGATCGTATGTACAGAGTATTAGGCTTCTGGACGGGGATTTTCGCTGTCATGTTCTTTGTAGGTGACATGTACACAACATCTTTAATCTTCTTCGGCCAAACGGGATTCTTTCTGCTTTTAAGCTATTTAAAGCTTTCAGAACGTATGTACATGTATGTTTTTGGCGCATATTTAACAGTATTCTTTATTGGCTTCACTTACTGGACAACATTTATGATGACTCCAGGTGTAAGTGGTCACTAAGAATTAAATACATTACATAAATAAAAAAGCGATTGCAAACAATCGCTTTTTTATTTTTCTTCTAAACCTTTTTCTGCAGTATCACATGAAACGACGAACTTATCCCCGGCATAATTAAACTTCTGATCGCGCGATTTCTTTTGCTCACAGGTGAAAATGGATCTGGATCATAATGATCCTGTAAATCATCCAGTATACCTGCCTCAAGAAGGAATTCATCCTGACGCCATTTTTGCTGAAAGGCCAAACCATGATTATTTCCTATGCGTATTAAAGAATCAAAATGAATATGGCTTGTTATATCCATCTCTCCCGGATAAAGGAGAACATCGTTTATTTGCTGATGCTGATAATATCCCCTTAAACTGCCATCGTTTCTCCCCAGTTCTTGCCATTCTTCATTTGTATAGCCGTAATCTACCGTCAGCACCAATCCATTTGAAAGAACCTTCCCTATTTGACTAATCATATCCTCCATAAATAAGGGAATTTCTATTCTCTGTTTATTTTTTAATCTTAAACCACTTTCCTCAATAAATGTTCCAATGAGAGGATTTTCTAACGGAACAACCCTTTCTGAAAGCTGATCATTATGTACTTCAACCATAACCTCCATGAATGTCCCATTATGGTTTTCGATAACGTGAACAGGGAAAGCATCAAACAATTCATTCGAAAAAATGAGCCCATTAAACGGAGCAATCTCTTCAATATTGTCTATTAGTTTAACGTTATTGAAGGAACTTAACGCTTCCTCCTGGATTTTACGATGATAAGGGCTTGCTTCTACAATAAAATAGGTAATTGGGTCAGATGATATTTCATTCCATTGTTCAATAAATGCTTTTGCAAACCTGCCTGTGCCCGCTCCGATTTCACAAATAAATGGGGGAAATTTATACATATTCATTTGCTTAAAATACCATTTTGCAATTAATCTTCCATAAATATCAGAAATATTACTAGTTGTAATGAAGTCTCCTTCTCGGCCAATCTTTGCTTTTTCCCTCATATAATAGCCATATTCAGGATGGTAAAGAGCCAACTCCATATATTCTGCATATGATATCCTTTTTAACGGATGATCTAAAATTATTTTTTTAATAAAATTTATCATAACTACTCCTTTTTTTATATTATCACTATTGACATAGTGCAAACTTTATTATATTGTAATTTTAGTAGCTTAACTATATCCCCTCCCATTATATGAATAGAACATCCCCCAGAAAAGCCCTTCTCATTTGAGAAGGGCTTTTCTATTTATACTTCCTTTATTTCTCAGTATAACCCTTTAAAACCCATTAAGAAAAGGATTTGTATCCATTTCTTGGCCAATCGTTGTAGCAGGACCGTGACCAGGAAGTACAATCGTTTCTTCAGGCAATACTAATAACTTTTGGTGAATACTGTCTAACAGCTCATTATGATTTCCGCCAGGCAAGTCTGTCCGCCCTATACTCCCATTAAACAAAGCGTCGCCAGCAATGACTAATCCAGCATCCTTTATGTAAATAGAGATACTTCCCGGTGAATGACCAGGTGTTTCATAAATTTCAAGGGTAAATTCCCCTAGTGTGATGGATTGCTCCTCTTTGATCGTAATGTCTGCTGGCTTCCCACTTATGTTCTTAATCATTTCATATCTTGCAGAGCCATTTAATGCTGGATCAAGGAGCCAATCAGACTCTTTTTCATGAATATATACTGGTATATTAAATTCTTCACGAATATCATCTACAGCACCAATATGATCAAAATGAGCATGAGTAAGAATTATGGCAAGGGGCTTTAAATTATTATCCTGGATGTATTGGCTAAGTTTTTCACTTTCTTCACCTGGATCAAAGATTAAGCAAGTATTGTTTTCCTTTGACAATATGTAGCAATTCGTTTGTAATGGACCTAAAGGAATTTGATTCCATTCCATTATAAGCACCTCCATTTGGAACATTTGATAATTATATTCTACACTAAATATATTGCTTAATTAAAGAAAACACCCTTTACCTGCTAGCACCCATTTAATTATTTGCAAAGGAGTTAAAAATGAAAATATTTTATGCTGTTGAGGCAAATAATATTATTGAAGATGTACCTGAATTTAAAGCACTTATTTTAAGTGAAACAAAAGTATTTGATTGTATTGAATCATTATTTATCTATAAATTGGACAATGAAGCTGAACAAACAGAATTATTATTAAATGAAGCTGGGCTATTTGAAAATCGCTTTGAGCTCATCTATACTAACCAAGGAATAAAAGGAGAAAACTTTAATGATTTCGGGTTAGTAACAAACACCAATACTTATCTTCTAAAGGAATTAATTTGTGTATTCGCTATCGTCGGCGGTGAAGAAACCGCCATACAAATGGCCAAATTTCAGCTTCAAGAACATGTAATATACGAAACAAGCTATGATGATCGTGAAGTATTTTTTACAGAACATCATCTTAAGGACTTAATAAATGGGATTGCAAATGCATATGACATACAAGTGTCATTTTTTGAACTCGACAAACAGAGGAAAATTCTATAAAATATAAGACGAATGTAAAAATAAGTTACATATAGGTTTTACCTAACAGTTTTACTAAATTAAAAGGCAATTGCCTGCTGATGAACATAAAAAGGGGGCTATTAATAATGGGATTAGTTATTATTTTTGCATTAGTTGCTGTTCTTGCAGCAATTGGCACATTAAGTGCACTTAAGAACAAAAATGTTCTTGGCATCGTTTTTGGCGCTGGCTCATTCGTAGTTTTCGGCGGATTTGCACTATTAACACTAATTAACAGCGGTTACCCAGCTGTTCACTAAGAACGAAAAAAAAGACGGTCTAAAAGACAGTCTTTTTTTTTCGTTTTTAGTCATTTAACTTCTTTTCAACAGCTTCAATTTTTTCTTCCATTCTTCTGGTGATGTCCCTGCGATCATCGATACGAATATTCGTGGCAACACGCATTAGTCCTTTTTGAAAAGGCACTTCATGCATGGCCTGAATAACTTCAAACAAAACAGGTAAATCTCCTTCAATAATTGTATTCATTGGTGTTAATTCAAAACGAATTTGCCCCTTATCCTCATAGACCTTTAATACACGCTGAATCTCAGCAACATATGTGCTCACACTTGGTGTACTTGTTCCTATTGGAATAACTGTTACATCTACAATTGCCATGTTTGTTTCTTCCTTTCGTTTTATAAATGGCTTGCAAGCTCAAGGATTTCTTTTGTTTCTATATTAATAAGCTTATCATAATAAAATCCGTATAAGCATAGATTTCCATTTGGGGAACAGCTTAATGGCTCATTTTTCAATCCTTCCATTAATACTTGTTTATCCCCATTTTTAAAATCAAAAGTAGTTAATTCAAATCCTTTGTTATACGTGTCAGCATCTGTACTGAAAACAGGCTGCAGCGATAAAAAATGACTTTTGCCAATATCAAAAAAAGGTACAAGCCAGTCTGAATACCGGCTTAATTGTGGAACTGAAAACGAACCAAGCTTTTCAAACTTATTGGAGAAAAATGTATATACAGCTAGTTCACTATTTTTATCATCTATAGTTATAGACAACAATAGATCCTTAACAGCCTTTATATAATAAATGTCATTTAGTATAAGTTCTTCCTTCGTGCTAGTAATTGCCCTTTTCATTAGCGATGCAAAGAGTGAAGGATCATTTTGACTCCATCCTAAATATATTATTTCATCTTCCCCATTCCAGAAAACAAATGGTTCATTATTTTCAAAATGATTCAGTGTTTTTTCCTTAATATTAAGCACATACATAGAAAAGTCCCAGTCTTCGGTAAATGATGAAATAAGCAGTTTGTTCTCATTATATGGATTCCACTCGAAATTAAATTCAAATGCACTAATCCGCTTACTAAGAATTTCCGTTCCTGATCCATCAATAATTGAAATAATTCCTTCGTAGGTATTAGGGGAGGAATGAATCAATATATAGGTGCCGGATGGACTTGCCGTTACAGTTGAAATAGGAGATTCACTTTCAAATAATAGATTTGTTTCACCTGTATATAAATTATAGGTATAAACATTTGTCCCTAAATTAACATTGGTCATATACATAATTGTGTCATTGCTCAGCCAGCCATTTACCGTATTAAATTTTCCTTGCTTAATAGGTATAGGAGCTTGGACTTTATTTAACAAAAAGGATGGAGGAACAGCCTCCTTCTGTAAGGTTTTACCATGTTTTTGCATCGGCTGCATACCAGCTTCTCTCTTTTGCTGGCACCCAGCTAATCCAATAAGGAGGATAAGACATAAAAATAGAAGCAACCGGTAATTCATTATCTTCTTTTGCTCCAAAATCCTCCCCCCTTTTTGTTCTACATAGTAATACGAAACAAGCTCTAAAATGTTTCATAAAAATGGAGGCTATTTCTACCTAACAGCCTCCTAAAAATACTTTAATTTTTGTAAAAAGCTGAAACACAGCTAATATTTAAATTCCCCTATTATTTTACATGTATAAAGCAGCTAGGTAAATACCTAAAACCTCTTCAAATATATCATCAAATTGAGATATTGGCAGCGGGTTTATTCCTTTTCCCAGTTCAACTGTGAAACCTGGCCTTCGAAAATCTTGAATAAACCAATCTTTGTAGCCTGCATAGCTTTCAATGTATTGGACTGAACGATATCCGCTTACTCTTGCAAACTCTCGTGCTAGCACGCTTGATTCTGGAGGCTCCAATCCTTCAAACCCCCAATAAATTTCCTCCCCTTGTGTATGAAGTGCAAGCACACGGTTAAATTGTCTAGCTTTAGTCAATTCTGCCATTGCAATGGCTTCTGGTTCAGTTAGAGGCGCAGTTCCCGGGTAGTCTCTTGGAGCTGGAGCCTTTTGTTCAGAACGATCTCTTTCAGTTTCCCATTTTGCCGGAAATTGATCATTTAAATCGACTCCTCTAATATTTGCCTTCCATCCGCTAAAATCAGTACTTCCTCGATTGATTTCGATAACTCGTTCTCTTTCCTTCTCTTCGGGACCATTAACCACCAAATTTACACCATCTGGATTAACCATTGGAACAATTGAAACATCAGCATTCTGATATAAAGGCATCGTCTGAACACCTCTTATCGGAGTTACATTTGTTAACGATAGCAAAAAATGATTTACTAATGCCATTAATATGCCAGAGGTTATCCATTCATTAGCATGAAAAGAAGCATTAAAATGAATCTTTTTAGTACCTTTTCCAAAGCGAATTTCTTGTATAGGCTTACCAAGTACAGTTTTGCCGATTGTTTTTACCTTTATAAAAGGATAAATGGATTGTAAGCCTTTAATATCTTCAGAAAGGACTTCATAATGATAATTCCTTCTTCCATTCACAATTGGTGTAATGACCCTAGATGGAATTAATATCGTTTCTCCTGTTTGAAGCTCATTCGGGTTTACTTTTTGGTTTACTATAAGCAATGCATCAACAGACATATGTCTGGCTTCACTAAGCTTCCAAAAAGTATCCCCTTTCTTCAATATATAAGATTGTGCAATAAATCCCGGAATGAGAATTTCCTGTCCAATTTTTAATGTATTCGGATTGACTGATGGATTTGAATCCATAATCAAATTTAGAGGGATCATAAAAAGGCGGCTATAATACCATAGTGTATCTCCAGCTCGTACTTTCACTCTCATTTTTATCTTCCTCCCTTATCCATTCATTTTTATGAACAAATAGCTGAAAAAATGCAAAGTAAAAAGCCTGCAATGGTTTGCAGACTTTTTCTAGTTTATTGTTAATCAATTTGGACATCGTTATCAAAATTTGGACCTCTAAGTTCTTTATCCTCATAGAATCTCAATAAGTCACCATAGATGATTTTGTCAGAGTACTCTAGCTCATTTTTCGCCTTTTCAATATAAGGCTCACAAGCGTTATTATCGGTTGGCTCTCCTGTCTTCTTATCGTAGCATGTTTCTCGAGTATAGATTAAATCCTTCGTAATAAAGCTTCCATCACGTAAAACTGTAAATTCCATCTTATCTTTTGAAAATAAATCTGATCCAAAATCAATATTATTCTTCGTATTAACACCTAATAAATGAAGAATTGTTGGTTTTAAATCAATTTGCCCGGAAACAGTCGGGATTGTTTTTCCTTTTTGACCTGGAATATGAATTATTAATGGTACTCTTTGTAGCTGTGTGCTTACAAAAGGAGTAACCTCCGTTCCTAAAAATTCACCCATTGCTTTATTATGGTTTTCTGAGATACCATAGTGATCTCCATAAATAATGATAATGGAATCATCATATAAGCCTTCTTCTTTTAACCGTTGGATAAAAATCTTTAAAGCTTCATCCGTATATCGAACGGTTGGGAAATAATTATTAACCGTCTTATTATTGGAAGTATATGGCTCAATAAAACGATCTTCTTCCCCTAGTTCAAATGGGAAGTGATTTGTTAATGTTATAAACTTCGCATAAAACGGCTTAGGCATTTCCTTTAAATGCTGAATCGATTGTTCAAAGAAATCAATATCCTTCATCCCCCAGCCAACAGAATTTTCATCTGTTACATCATAATCCGGAAGTGAATAGAAACGGTCATATCCTAATGATTGGTACATAATATCTCTGTTCCAGAAACTTTTATTGTTTGCATGCAAGGAAGCAGTAAAATAGCCATTGTTACGCAAAATATCAGGTGTAGCTGTATATTCATTTCCTGAGTGTGTGAAGAAAACAGCTCCTCGGCTTAATGGATATAGAGAGTTCTCTACAATAAATTCTGAATCCGAAGTTTTTCCTTGTGCAGTTTGGTGATAAAAATTCTCAAAATAATAACTATCCTTAATAAACTGATTTAAGAATGGAGTAATTTCTTGACCGTTTACCTTTTCATTAATGACAAAATTCTGTGTAGACTCCATTGAAATCAAAATTACATTCTTATTCTTTGCAATCCCAAACATTTTGTCGTTTGGTTTTTTGTAATTTGCATGAATATAGTTATCAATGTCAACTAACTCACTGCCATCTGCTAAAGCTCTTTGTGCAGAGGACTTCGATTGGAGAAACATATCATAAATATGATAGTTATACGTCCCGATGTTTTTAACAAGCATTTCGCGGTCAAAAGTCCGAGTTAAAAGCTGTGGGCGCTCTGTTTCAGACAATCCTAGATTAAAAAAAGCAATCGCTGTCGCAATTAAGAAAAACGCTCTTCGATCTACTTTTGAAAACTTCCGATATGAAACAAATGCTGGTTTAAGAATAACAATTAATGTCAAAATAATAAAATCGGCGAAGTATAAAATATCAGATAATTGGAGCAGTTCAGACACACTGCTGCCTAAATCACTCATATTGCTGGTCTGGAATAGAACGGGAATCGTAAGAAAATCATTAAAAAACCGATAAAACACCACATTAGCAAAAAGCACAGCAGATATCAAAAAGCTTGTAAACAGAATATATAGGTTTTGATTTTTTACTTTTAAAAATAAGCTAATGCCAAAAACAAAAAGCAAGAAACTTAATGGATTGATAAATAAAATAAATTCTTGCCTCCAATTTTCTATCTTAATATCGAAGCTAGTCTTGTAGGTAATGTACGTTTTTAGCCAAAGCAGTACAATCGCAATCCCAATTAGCGATACCTTTGACCATTTGAAATTCTTCATATTTAGTGTTACCCTCCCTGTTTTTTTGGAACAGATATGGAAAATATTAGTATTTTTTACAATTACAGGATGACCTTTTACAAACCAAACCTTATCTTAATACTTTTTTTACAAAAAATCAAATAAGGTTAAACTATATTTTTATATAATTATAGATTTCTCTTTACCCATCTTATAAGACGTTCTAAACCTTTAAAAGTTTCGAATTTGTCCCTTTTTCAAAAAATGAATAATTAGTCATAGGACTTTCCTTTTATTTATTATCAGTATGAAAATAAATTTTTAGTCAACATTTTTTGCAGGCGCACTTCAATTCATTACATAGAATAAATAAAGGGCATCCGTGCATTGCCGAATACCCTTTTTGCCGAAGCAGCAATAAGCCCTATATTCTTTTTTCCCTTATAAAAATATTACGTTACTTCAGCATGTTAGTTAGGCTTTTCTCTTCAAAAGCTGGATTTCATGTCTTAATAATAAAATAGCCATTTGATAATCTTGCGTTTCCATTAGCTGTGCTTGGTAAAGTTCTTTTATTTCCTCTTCCATTAATTCCAAATCGGCAATTCTATCTCCAACATAAATAATCGTGCCAAATTTCTTTAGGAATTGCTGAATTTCAAAAATCGTTTTCATTCTCTTCCCTCATTATCTCTCAAAGTTCCATATACCTTATTGTACTTCATCATTTATTTGCTGCAAAAGCTTTTGATAATCTTTTTGATTTGGCATTAATTCCACAGCTTTACTGGCAAACTTTTGGGCTTCAAGTAAATTACCTTCCTGAACATATATTAAAGCTAAATTATAAAATGCCTCATGAAAGTCTTGTCTTTTGTCAATAGCTAAGTGCAGATGCTCTTTTGCTTTTGCAATTTCATTTGTCTTTATTTCTGCATAAGATAGTATAAAATATACTTCTGGAGAAGCCGATTCATCATTTGCAAAATTTTCGAGAACAGCTCGGACTTTATCGTATTTCTCTGTTTTCATATATTCTTGAGCAAGGACAAGTGCAGAATTTTCATTCATTAGTTTTTCAGGATTGCTATAACCAAATTTTAATAAACCTACAATTAAGAAAGCTGCAATGGCAAAGGAAATCAATTGGAAAAGCAGTTTTCTCTTCTTCGGAAAATGTACAATTCCTGTTGCCAAAAATCCACCAATCAGTCCCCCGATATGACCTGCATTATCAATGCTTGACATCGAAAATCCAAATACAAGATTAATTCCAAGAATAATAATAATATTAAAGCCCATCGTCCTGAAAAAAAGCTTAGGGTAAATAACTCCAAAATAAAGCAAAGCACCAAAGCAGCCAAAAATGGCTCCGCTTGCTCCCGCTGATAATGTAGGGCTAAAAATAAAACTTGCTAAAGAGCCCGAAAAACCAGCAAATAAGTAAATAAAAAGAAAGCGAAAATTTCCGTATATCCTTTCCACTGTCGAACCTAAATAATAAAGTGCGAGCGAATTCATTAATAAATGAAGCAAACCAATATGAAGAAAAATAGGTGTAAAGAAACGCCACCATTCTCCTTCAATAATTAACGGATTAAATTTAGCTCCGTATTGTATAAGAGTGGATGTATTCGTGCTTCCTCCTTTTATTTCCAAGAAGAGAAACATCGCTATTTGAATAATCAAAAACATATATGTAAAAAATGGCTTTCCATATTGGAAAAGGGATTGTTCCTTTTTAGATCGATTAGAGGCTTCGGTTAACGCTGCCAGCTTCATTGCGTCCACTTCATTTTCTGAATAACCTTCACTGCTCAGCGATAATGAAATGTCATCATGAAAAATATTATAAAGCTTAGAAGTGCCTTCTTTATAATGAGCACGATCTATAATAATGGAAGTGACCCTAGTTTTCTCATTCCCCGGCACTATAAAAGGCTTTTCGATTCTAAATTCATAATCATCTACTGGTGGATAAGCGGAAATATATAAATTAATGACATTTATTTCCCCTCGAAGAAGCTGCTTTCGAATTCTTTCGCCATTAATGGCGGTTTTCTCGATATCCTTTTGCATCCAATTGCTCCAATCCAAGTTAAATCGAAGCAATCGAATGACTTGGGCTTCCTTGTTCTCCATCTTCTCAAGCCAAAGTTCATTATGCTGCTCAGACAATTGAATAATTCGATATTCTTTGACTGATATAAAATATTGGGCAAGCCTCCAAAATAAAAACTCTTCTTGAAGATTCACATTTCCCCCTACTCTCTTTATCAAGCTTACTTATTTATATTAATCTAAATGTGAGATAACGCCAAAAAACTAAACTTCCTTTTTTACTATAGGCAATTACTGCTATAAACGCAAAATAAAAAGACCTTAAAGGTCTTTTCTAATGTGTTTCAGCGGTGCCAGGAGGAAAGACCATTTTTAGCATTCGATCTCTTACACCCGGAAGCCCCATAATCGAGCTGACAAAAATACGTCTTAATATAGCATTTCTAAAAAGTAAATTAAGTGCACGATACCGATTTAAAAAAATTATATACCCGCCTACACCAATCATTATAATAGATAAAATACGTCCCATTTTCATCCCTCCTGTCACTAGTGTGAGATGAAAGACTCTTTTTTATCCATAGACATTTACTATTTTAAGAAAAGTAGTCCTATTAATGCAGCCATAAATCCTGAGATAAAGTTTACAGCATCATTATTCATGACTAGTAAGCCCCTTTTATTGGCAGTTTTTGTACCACAGTGGCTTCGGACCTCAACCTCTGCTCCGCATTTTTTACATTGATATACAACCTGTATAAAAGCTCCAAATAGAGTGTCGATGACATTCCCAATGAATCCAAAAAGAAAAATAACTAACATCCTTGAAAATGAAATATGAAATAAATAATAACCTAGTAAAGAAATAGTTAAAGAACCGCATAATGCCGCAACTGTCCCCAATACACTAATTGCACCTGATGTACCAGCTTCCACACTTTTGAATGAACGAATAAAAATGGGTGCCCTTTTGCTAAGTGAGCCGATTTCAGAAGCCCATGTATCTGAATTTGCAGCAGCAATTGAAATGGCAAAGCCGTATAACCAAAGCTCATTCGGGCTTGCTAAATGAAGTAAACTGCAAATAGCCGCAGTTCCTCCATTTGCAGCAACCTGAATCCAATCTCTTTGCGAACCTTTTTCATGCCGTTCTTCAATCTTTGCTTTATTTCTTCGCTTGTATTTTGACCAAAAACTAGAACTGGCAAAGAAGAAGCCTAACAGCAGAAGGCCTTTAACCCCAAAACCAAGCCCAATCAGAATACCAACTGTAAGTGCAGCCAAACTTCCTGACATTGTGAGCAATCTTAGCAAATAACCGCAAAGAGCTGTAGCTGCAATGAACAATAACCGTAAACCCGTATCATCCATTTACAAACATTACCTTTTGATCTGTAATAAGTTTTTCAACTGGGATATCGTGAGTCTCCACTGGCAGCTGTGAAACAATTTGAAGCTGGAAGGCTAGAGATAATGTATGTCCATTATATTTTGTAAGAAAACGGTCATAATAGCCTCCGCCAAAACCGAGCCTATATCCGCTCTCTGTAAAGGCTAGACCTGGAACAATTAATAAATCGATACTACTTGGACAGATTTCAGTTGTTTCAGATTCAATTGGCTCTAAAAGTCCATAGTATACAGATTCTAATTGATCAAATTGGTTTAATGTTCGAAAAATCATTTCTCTATTTTTTGGTAAGCATTTAGGAATCACGACCTGTTTTCCTTCTTCCCAAGCTCTCCGAATAATTTGATATGTATCAACTTCAGGCTGTCTAGATATGGTTAGTCCAATTGTTTTTGCATCTCGCCAGTATTCATCCTGATAAAGACCTTTTGCAATGTGATAGGAAAGATGTTCATATTGAGGCTTTGTAACTTTCGAAAGCTTTTCTGTTATTTGTTTACGAAGTTCTTTTTTATCTCCTATCATTTTGGCTCCCCCAATTGTCATATTTTTTTTACGTAATGAAACAACAAAAAAAGCAGTAGGAATCACCCCACTGCTTATTTTGTCTCACGATGTGTAGTAGAACGCTTTTCTCTTGGGCAGTATTTCTTAAGCTCAAGACGATCTGGATTGTTTCGTTTATTTTTTTTAGAAATATAGTTACGATCTCCACATTCTGTGCAAGCTAACGTAATATTCACACGCATGTAATATCCCTCCAAACTATGTTCAAACTAGTTCGTTCATACGACTTTTCTATAATATCATTTTTCAGAGGTAAATGCTAGTGTGTTTTTAAAAGTGTCTCGTTTATTTTTACAAGTTCCGATTCGTCTTTACCGGTAATCACCCACGATTTACCTTCCAAAGTTTGTTTTCCCTTGAAATGAAAGTCGTAAATAAAGAGACTTACTGCATCCCCATTAGCCATTGGGTTGTATTTAAGCTTGCCAGATCTTTGGCAATTCCAGATATTATCAGTAAAGACATTCCTAAGAGATTGAATAGTGCTTATGCCAGAATTATTTTCATGGAAACAGCCATTAGCCAAGTATACATTATCATGATCGAGATGGAATACGACCTTTTCAGATGGTGAAATAAAGGATAAATGATATGGCTTCTGTAATAAATTTTTCAACTCATTTCCGCTCAAATAATGACGATTTTGAATAAGCAGTTTCACATTTAGATGCCGTTCACGATAATTCGTAATGCTAACATGATATAATTTAATCTCAGAAGTCTCTTCCTCTTGTTTTAAGTGGACTGAAATTCCTTCCTCTGGAATCATTGATTCCACTCCGGGAGTTAGCCAATATGTTTTTCCATTAATCCAAACCCCGGGAATTACTTCTATCCGCTCATGATTAGATACTGAAATTTCTCCTGTATCCTTTGACTGCACCCAAGTATTAATCTTCATACGATATCACCTCCGCAAAAATTTTCATATGTAATTTGCACGAAACAAAATATTCAATATATGTGTACACGAGTAAATTTATTCCTTATTTCTATATGTTATCACTGAAAACTTACTCTCACAATAAACGGAAATTGTCGTATCCTGCGTTACGTGATTATGCATACATTTGCAGGAGATGAAAAATTTTTCTCGGAAAATATATTATTAATAATTGTCCTTTTTCGACAAAAAAACTTCCCATAGTTCTTTAAAAATCCGACAAATACTTTAACAATTGGCTTATCCTGTACAATTCAAATCGAAATTTGGCTTTTTTAATGCTAAAATAAGGATAGGTAAAAGATTGAGGTGACTGACTTGGAATACTTAATGATAGGCTTACTGGCCTTTGCAATGATCCTGCTAATTTCTTCAGCCTTTATGAAGGATCCATATAAGATTCTCCGTGAAGAAATGGACCAGCTTTCTATGCAGCAAATTCAAGATATGTATGTAGTGAAGAAAAAATTAAAGGTTCTTGAAGAAGAATTACTTGTTAATGATATTGATTTCCAACCGGTATCAGCCATTTCAAAGGCATCAAGTGAAAAAAAAGAAATTCATGAGATAATCAAGAATCAGGTATGGTCCCTTGTCCAGCAAGGATTAACAACTGATCAAATTGCACGCCAATCCTCCCTTACACCTGAGGAAGTTGAATCGATCATAGCTGAGAAGATGAGAAGAGGCTAAATATGAACAAAAGAAATACACGTGCCTTTGCACTAGGAATATTAGTAGCTGTCTGCATAATCGGTTCCTATTACTATTATGTTTTGGATAGAGCTACACCGGATGAATTAAATATCGTTAATGCTAAGGACTTACTAGCTGACCAAGGATATATCATCTTAACAAAAGAAAAATATCAGAATATGGAAGAAGCGATTAAAGAGAAGAATAAGGAAGCGAAAGCAACGCAGCAGGATCCTGCCACTCCTCAAAAAGAAGAAGATACGATTCATGCATATAAGTTAGAAATTGCAGCTGGAATGGTTTCTCATGAGATTGCTTCCCTATTGGAACAGAAAAAAATTATTGATGATGCTAATGAGTTTGAAACTTACCTTGAAGAAAATGGCTACAGCAAACGAATTCAACTTGGGAAATTTGAACTAACTGCAGGAATGAGCTACAAACAAATTGCAAAAATCATAACAAAAAGCTAAAGGAGTCCTTTAGCTTTTTTGATTCATATTAATTCAAATCATATTGCCTTCCCTTTACAAGGTATAAAATACTTTCTGCAATATTCGTTATATGATCAGCAGATCTTTCAAGATATCGGCAAATAAATGACAGCTGGATTATTTGTGAAAGTGATTCTGGCTTTTGCAAATTGATTTGCATTAATTCTATAATGGTCTGACCATATAAATCATCTACACGGTCATCCATGTCAGCGAGTTTTTTAGCTTTTACAATATCTTCATCTACAAAAGCCTCTAAAGATAATC
The DNA here is from genome assembly GCF_019749375.1 of Bacillus sp. S/N-304-OC-R1. Lineage (GTDB taxonomy): Bacteria > Bacillota > Bacilli > Bacillales > Cytobacillaceae > Cytobacillus. Next base: position 26,181 of record NZ_JACWFE010000013.1, on the reverse strand, counting down.
TCAGCATTTCTAATGCAATTGTATGCATCTCTTTTATATGCACAATCGGTTTTACTAGCGGCTCAGAACCGATTCTAATCGTAGATTTTGCAATATTAACAGCAAAATCTGCGATTCTTTCAATATTTGTTGCTATTTTGATACCCACAATGATCCTGCGGAGATCAATAGCTACCGGCTGCTGCTTAGCAATAAGCAAGATAGCGAAATCATTAATATCTTCATACATCAAATTTGCCTGTGAATCATTATCGATAATTTCAAGAGCCAATTCAAGATTTTGTGTTTCTAACGCCTCAATAGATTTGGATAAGGCCTTTTCTGCAAAGCCTCCTATTTCTAATAGTTTCCCCTGTAACTCTTTCAAATCGATATCAAACTTTTCACGAACTGACATGGCTGTCGGTCTCCCTTCCGTGCAATTAGCCGAATCTTCCTGTAATATAGTCTTCTGTTCGTTTATCTGAAGGTGTTGAGAAAATTTTATTTGTCTCTGAAAACTCGATAACCTCCCCATTTAGGAAAAAGGCGGTTTTATCAGAAATACGGGCAGCCTGCTGCATATTATGTGTAACGATTATGATACTAAATTGTTTCTTTAATTCTTGTACTAACTCTTCTACTTTTAAAGTTGAAATCGGATCAAGCGCTGATGTTGGTTCATCCATTAAAATGACGTCCGGCTCAATTGCTAAACAGCGGGCAATACATAGACGCTGCTGCTGTCCACCTGAAAGCCCATATGCATTTTGGTGCAGTCGGTCCTTTACTTCATCCCAAATAGCAGCACCCTTTAAGCTTTTCTCCACGATTTGATCAAGAATTTTTTTATCACGGATACCATGAATTTTTGGGCCATAGGCTACATTTTCATAAATAGACTTTGGGAATGGATTTGGTTTTTGGAACACCATTCCAACCTTTGTCCGCAATTCTTCCACTCCATATGACTTATCAAAAATATTTCTGCCACGGTACAATATTTCACCGGACGTTTTAACAATTGGGACGAGCTCAATCATTCGGTTTAACGTTTTAATATAGGTAGATTTCCCACAACCGGATGGGCCAATAATGGCTGTTACTTCATTTTCGTAAATATCTAGATTAATATTTTTCAACGCATGATTTTCCCCATACCATAAATTAAGACTATCGGTTTTATAAACGATATTTTTTGCTGCCTCTTCAGACTGAATGTCAGTTCTATGAATCATACGTACCTTTTGTCTTTCCATTGTCGCTTTCATATTTCAGTTCTCCCTTCATCCATTAAGAAGACTAATATCTATTTTGGAATTTATTTCGAATTAAAACAGCAATTGAATTCATAAAGATCAATAGAATAAGCAGCACGATAATGCCTGCAGCAGCTAACGATTGGAATTCAGCTTGCGGCCTTCCGGTCCAGTTATATATTTGCATAGGCAAAACGGTGAACATATCAAAAACTGACTTTGGTAAAAAGGCAAGGAATAGTGGCAATCCAAGAACAACTAGAGGAGCTGTTTCTCCGATTGCTCTTGATAACGCCAGGATTCCTCCCGTTAAGATCCCTGGGATTGCAGCTGGCAGAACGACATGAACAATTGTTTGCCATTTTGTTGCGCCCATTCCATATGAAGCTTCTCTTAGCTCCTTCGACACAGATCTGATTGCTTCCTGAGAAGCAACAATGATAATAGGCAGGACTAGCAGACTCATTGTAAGTCCTGCAGCTAACACACTTGTGCCAAGTGCAAGCGCTCGAACGAAGACAGTTAATCCTAATAACCCGAATACGATAGATGGAACACCAGCAAGATTCGAAATATTTATTTGAATAAATCTCGTAAAGCGGTTTTTCTTCGCATATTCCTCTAAATAAATGGCTGTCCCCACACCTAATATTAAAGATACAGGCGCTACTACCCCCATTAGCCACACTGTACCTATTAAAGCTGTCTTCACCCCTGCATTCTCAGGTTTTCTTGAAGGCAGGCTCTGTAAAAATTGCAAATCAAGATAAGCAAGTCCTTGAGTGAGTATCCGATATAATAAAATGCCTAGAACGAGTAAGCCAAACATTGTCGCTGCGAAAAATAAACATTTAAAGACGATATTGGCAGCCAATCTCGCTTTCATCCTTTTAATCACTGATGTTGAATCAATTAATTTCATTTAATATTCCTCCCTGAAGCGTCGAGAGATAAATTGGGCAAGCAGATTCATAACCATTGTAAATAAGAACAGAGTAAATCCTACAGCATAAATACTGTAATAAATTGTCGTTCCGTAGCCCGCGTCTCCTTGGCTTACTTGAACAATATACGCTGTCATCGTTTGAATCGAACTTGTTACATCCAAATTCATATTAGGCGTTGATCCTCCAGCCACAGCAACAATCATCGTTTCTCCAATTGCTCTGGAAACAGCCAGTACTATAGAAGCTACGATACCAGAAATAGCAGCTGGCAGAACTACTTTAATCGCTACTTCAAGCTTTGTTGATCCTAAAGCAAGTGCTCCTTCTCTCATCGAATTTGGTACAGAAGTCATTGCATCTTCTGATAACGAAGCAATCATTGGCGTGATCATAATCCCAATCACAATCCCCGGGCTTAATGCATTAAATATTTCAAGGGAAGGTATTAAATCTCTTAATATCGGCGTTACAAAAGTTAAAGCAAAAAATCCATAGACAATTGTAGGAATCCCTGCTAAAACTTCTAAAATCGGTTTAATAATTCTTCTTGTTTTATCAGAAGCATACTCACTCAAGAAAATGGCTGATGCTAATCCAATTGGAACAGCAACTATTGCAGCAATAATCGTTACTTTTAAAGTCCCTAAAACAAGCGGCATGACTCCAAATGACCCCTGAGTCGAAGAAAACGGGTACCACCTTTTTGAGGTTAGAAATTCAATAACGGAAACTTTACTGAAGAAGGTAAAGGTTTCTACAATCAATGTAAGCACAATCCCGAGTGTAGTTAAGACTGAAACCGCTGCGGTTAATAATAAAAGGATTGGCATGATCTTTTCCATAGCTGCATTTGTATTTTTCTTTTGTTTTTTAGCTTGAATCATTTCCTGAACTGAAAATGAAGCTGATGACTTTTGCATATCCAAAGTGAAAACCCCCTTCATCCACAACAAGATGAGAAGCACAAGTGACGCGCTTCCCACCATTAAGTTTTAGATTTACTTAAGACCTTTTAATGTTTCTAAAGCCTTTTTATAATCTTCATCCTTTAATTTTACATACCCTACATCCTCAGAAAGCACGGCTGCATTTTCTAAAGTAAATTTCAAGAATTCATATACTTCTTCTTTCTTTACTGATTCGTTCTTCACATATGTGAACAGTGGACGGGATAACGGTGAGTATTCTCCGCTTTCAACTGTTGCATTTGTTGGTTCTACAGGACCATTACCGCCATCAATCGGTACAACTTTTAACTTATCTTTGTTTTCAGCATAGTAAGCATATCCAAAGTAGCCGATTGCATTTTTATCACCAGCAACACCTTGAACAAGTACATTGTCATCTTCTGAAAGAGTAGCTTTTTCTACTAACGGCTGATCTTCTAGAATTACTTCATCAAAGTAGTCAAATGTTCCGGAATCAGTACCTGGTGAGTAGAATTTAATTTCCTCTTCTGGCCATCCTTTGCGGATATCAGACCATTTCTTCACTGTTCCATCTTCCAGCCACATTTTCTTTAATTCATCTATAGTTAGGTAATCCACCCATGTGTTGTCTTTATTAACAACAACAGATAATCCGTCATTTGCTAATTTAAATTCAGTAAAGGCAATACCTTTTTCATCAAGCTGAGCTTTTTCTTCATCTTTAACTGGACGAGACGCATTACTAAAATCAGTTGTTCCAGCAATAAATGCTTTAAATCCGCCACCTGTACCAGAGGAAGCAACAGAAACTTTAACTCCAGGCTGTTCCATGCCAAACTCTTCTACAACAGCCTCCATGATAGGAAATACTGTAGATGATCCGTCAATATTTATTTCACCTTGAAGTTGCTTATTTTCCTCACCAGCTTGTTCAGTTTTTGTTCCTTCTGTTTGAGAAGAACCATTTGCTGTTCCTGCGTCAGATGAACCACAAGCTGCAGTGAATGCTAGCACTGCCCCAATCATTGCTGATAGTGCTACGTACTTAAAGCTTTTCATTTCTTTATTCCCCCTAAGAGTTTTCAATGATTTGTCCTACATGTATTAGAATAAAGCATGAGTGTAAATTGGGTTTTAATGAAATGTAAAGGTTTTGTAAATCGTGATAAATCATGTGGTAATTTGTCGAAAAATGGACAGAGTTTATTATTTGCCAAGAAAAAAGCCTGTCATTATTTAAAAATGACAGACTTTTATAGATATATTTATTCAGTTTTTTCACTTTCTGTTTCATCCGTACTATTTTGCTGGTCTTGTGCGGGGTCTTTTTTGCCCATTTGTCGCTGCTTCTTTAAATCAAAATAAGTGTCCATGACTCTTTGACCGATAATTAAATTCGCAGAGTGCCCTTGTCCTCCTTGATATGCCCATGGAACTATAACAGCCATCGCAATTTCTGGATTATCTTCTGGTGCATACCCTACAAGGCTTAAATTGATCACCTCTGGCGGTTCCTTGCCAAATTTCTTACGCTCTGGACCGTCATAGAAGGCTTGAGCTGTTCCTGTTTTACCAGCGGGATTATAATCTTTACTGCCGAAATAAGAATAAGCAGTTCCTCCCGGTTCCTGATACACTTTTTTGAACCCTTGATGAACTCTATCAAACCATTCTGGCTTTGCATCAACTCGGTTAAGAACCTTAGGCTTAATCTCTTGGACAATTGGGCCAAGCTCATTGTTTTCCAATAATGGTTCACGAATTTCTTTCACAATATGCGGTTCCATCCGGTTTCCTCCATTTGCAATGGTTGAAACATATTGTGCCAATTGCATAGTAGAATAAGTGTCAAACTGGCCGATTGATAAGTCAAGCAATAGTCCAGTCGTATTACCATAATTGCCTTTAAAGCCAGCTGTCTCATTTGGCAAATCAATTCCAGTACGTACTCCTAATCCAAATTGAGCGAAAGAGTCCCTAAACGTTGTAAATCCTTTATCCAATTTCAATGGGAGCGGAGCATTTGGAATATACGTTCCTTCACCAATTCTTATCGCCGTATAAAACATGTATACGTTTGATGAATATTTAAGTGCATTAATGTCATTCATGGAACCAAGGTTTTTCCATGATTTCTTTGGCGGTGTTCTGCTAATTAAAATCGGAGCATCGTAGAACGTTGTACCAGGTGAAATAACACCTGTTTTAAAGCCTGTAAGGATCGTTGCTCCCTTAACAGCAGAACCTACGTTATAACTTGTTGTTATATTTCCAAGCGCATCATCCTGCATAACACTCTTGCCAGTCTCTTCATCCTTAACAATCCGTTTTCCGGCCATTGTCAAGATTTCACCAGTATGCGGATCCATTAAAACAACATAAGCTCGATCAAGCAAATTAGTATTTGCCTTCGCTTTGGAGGCCTTTAATTCTTCTTCGATTATTTTTTCAACTGCTACTTGAAGATCCATATCAATGCTTAGAACGAGATCCATTCCTCGTTTACCTTCTGTAACCGGAATGGTTTCTAATACATTACCCGCTTTATCAGTTACATTCTTCACCTTTGCCTTTTGACCGTGCAGAACATCCTCATACTGCATTTCAATATAGCTTTTTCCTACTCGATCATTTCGGCTGTAATCTCTTGCTAAGTAATAGTCAAGCTGCTCAGCTGGCAGACCTTCATCCGAATCAGTTATCTTTCCAAGAACTGATTTTAAGGTTGAGCCAAATGCATAGGATCTCTCCCAATCAGTAGTCGTATCAACACCTGGAAGCAATTGAAGATTCTCACTTACAACTGCGAATTCTTCTGGTGTTACATTCTTATTCTTTACAATTTGCGGTGTTAAAGCATATCCGCTTGTAAACTCTTTATAAATCGCTAAGACTTCTAAATCATCCGGTGTAAGCTCCTGCAGCTCTTTATCCGTCACTCGATCAACCTTAATGCGATAAATTTCTTTATCAAGTTCTTTACCTTCATATGTTTCTTTTAATTTTTCTATTTCCTTTTCAGAAACCTTTTTATCAGCCCGCTCTGGATTCTTAAGTATCCAATAATCCTTTTTTTCTCGATCATGAAGTTTATCCGTATCTTTATCAATTAGTTTAGCAAGTCTTTTTGCTACTTGCAGCATCTCATCTTGCTTTGCACCACGATTCGTATACGTAATGGCATTTTCCGGGGTATTGTCAACTATGACTTTCCCTGTACGATCGAACATTTTCCCCCTTGGTACTGGGTTATTTACAGTAATATCCTCAGTCCGTTCGATTTCCCGTCTATAATCATCGCCATAAACAATTTGCACGATCCCTAGCCGAAGTACTAGTACAGAAAACAGTATAAATACCATAAAAAATAAAATGTTCAGCCGAATGGGAACATGTGACTTTTTCTTCTTTTTCTTTTTATTCAATTTAATTTGACACTTCCTTTAAAACAAAGTTACTTCAGTTGCTCTTATCCCATTCTATAAGAAATCTGCAAATTATTCTAGGAAGAACCTATATAAAGACAATGCAATATTTGTAAACTTTAATTCTTTGCCCTTTTGACAAATCTTCAATTAAAAAGAGAAGAGGCAGCTCTCTTCTCTTAGGCAGATTGTATTTGAATTTTTCTTATGAAAAAATAAATAATGGAGTGACCGGCACCGAGAAATAACAATAGAATAGGAATGCTTTTTTCTTCATTTAAAAAAGTGACTGCTCCTAAAAAGCATAAAATAGAAAAAACTCTTCCGGAGTTGACGAATAGTTCCCGGACAACTATATATTCTATTCTCATTTCAGCAGCATTCCACCCTTTTCCAATCACATCATAAGTCATTGAATTATAAGGAACGAGTAAAAGAGGGTAAGCCATTGCAATGATTGCAGCATATATAAGTAATTTTGAGTAAGTGACATCATAGATAATTAGGAATATCGCTAAATACAAGAGAATGCCTCCAATTAAAATGGCTCTTTTACGATATTCCTTTTTCAGAAGACGTGAAACAAAATAATATGAAATAAAGGAAACTCCGGAGTTTACTAAGCCATAGGCACCTAAAGCTAACTCACTTCCAGTTGAAATAAATACAAAAACGGATATAACGAAAGCAAATGTCCCTTCACGAAGACCTTGGAAAAAATGAGCGTTTGTTATTAGCTTCCAATTTAGATTATTTTTTCGTTCTGCCAAAATACGGCTAAACCAATACCTTCCTTTTGCCGGCCTTCTTTTAATAAAAAAGCTTAAAAAAACAGCTAATGAAAAAAGTGCAAGGGATGCCCCAAAAACTATTGTATATCCAGTAAACTTCTCAAGCTTAGAAATGACTAATCCCGCTGCTATTGGTCCAATCATTCCTCCTACAGAGGAGAGGATTCCGAGAAAGCCATTAAAAAAATCGCGATTTTCAGGTTCAGTTATTTCAAAAGTTAAGACATTAAATGCAAGCCAATAAAAGCCGTACCCGATACCAAGCAATGCCCCAAGGAGCAGCAAGTACTTCGATGCTTGTGTACCTATAATTAATACAGTTAAATAAAATACGGCAAGAAAAATAACGCCAATCCGCAGTACAATGACTCGGTCGACTACTTTTGCCCATCTGCCCGCAAGAATAAATGTAAGCGGCTGAATAATCACAACTGTAAGATTGTATATTCCCAAATCCTTAAAATCACCTGACTGTTTCCAAAGGTAAATATTAACAAACGTATTCGATAGAGCGACACTTAAAGAATATAGCCCTCCAATTATTAGCAGCAGCCCTAAATCTTTAGTAAGCTCCACATCACCAATCAGCTTTTTAACCTTACTCATAAAAAAAACTCCCCTTTGCATCTAAAGGGTAGTTTCTAACATATCAAATACTCTTATACCATTTTTCAGGAATTTAAAAAACACGGCATGGTTTTCCCCATGCCGTGTCGTTAAAAAAATTAATTATTTTGCTGCGTTGTAGCGTTTTGAAACTTCATCCCAGTTTACAATATTCCAGAATGCACCAATATAATCAGGACGGCGATTTTGGTAGTTTAAATAGTAAGCATGCTCCCAAACGTCTAAGCCAAGGATTGGAGTCTTACCCTCCATTAATGGAGAATCCTGGTTAGGTGTGCTTGTTACTTCAAGCTCGCCATTGTTAACTGCAAGCCAAGCCCAGCCAGAACCGAAGCGAGTAGTTGCTGCTTTAGTAAATTCTTCTTTGAAGCTGTCTAAGCTTCCAAATTTGCTCTTAATTGCTTCAGCTAATTCTCCTGTTGGCTCACCGCCGCCGTTTGGAGAAATAACTTGCCAGAATAACGTATGGTTCGCATGACCGCCACCATTATTGCGAACAGCAGTACGTGCAGCTTCAGGAACTGCATCTAAGTTAGAAATTACTTCTTCAACTGATTTAGAAAGAAGCTCTTCGTTTCCTTCTAAAGCGTTGTTTAAGTTTGTAACATATGTGTTGTGGTGCTTTGTGTGGTGAATATTCATTGTTTCTTTGTCAATATGTGGTTCTAAAGCATCATAAGCATAAGGTAATTGTGGTAATTCAAAAGCCATAATAAATTCCTCCTATGTAAATAATATTTTCCACTGGAATAATCCTGGATTTCTTACAATTCTGAAATTAGAATCATTCTACATGGTTCAATTTAAGATTACCAAAGTTGCAAAATCGTTTCAATCAAAAAGCTTCCACATCAATATATAATTCCCTTAGTACTACTAAATATCCTTTCTAAACAACGAATATAAAGTAAATAATCATTACCGCCTGAATAATCCCCTTTGTTACAACACTGCTTATAAAACCAATGACGGAGCCGAAACCTATCTTTATGGCTTCCTTCCATTCCTTTTTATTGACAGCAAGTTCAGCTATGATAGCTCCTAAAAATGGCCCAATCAGAATGCCAAACACAGGGATAATAAACGGACCAGCTATTATTCCGATCGTACTTCCCCAAATTCCCGCTTTTGAGCCTCCAAATTTCTTAATTCCGATGGCATTAGCTAAATAATCTGCACCAAATAGCAATATGACGAAAAGGCCTTGAATAGTCCAGAATAGCCAATTAAACGGTTCAAATGAAAAGAAAACACCATATAATAAAAACCCGCCAATAATAAATAAAACACTGGGGATAATAGGATAAACAAGACCGATAAATGCTATGACAAATAGTATTATGATAAATGTCCAATACATATATTCCATTTTTTTCATTTCCTCCATATATGAAAAGAGTAAGGAGGTTTCCCCTCCTTACTCTTATTATAGACTAATCCTCTTCACCTAAAATAGCTTCAGCAATATTTACTGCATGATCGCCGATTCTTTCAAGATTACTTACGATATCTACGTAAACAATTCCCGCTTGTGCTGAGCATAAGCCTTCATTTAACCGAATGATATGTTGCTTACGAAGTTTTCGTTCCATCTTGTCAATCTCTTCTTCCTTTTGTACTACATGAAGAGCAGCTTCTTTATCATTATGATCTAGTGCATCGATAGATTCAGAAACGGTAGAAATAGTTAGCATGAACATTTCATCTAAGTCTGACATAGCTGAATCTGAAATAACAACTTTATTGGCCAGCTGATATTCGATTAACTCGATAATATTTTCGTAATGATCGCCAATTCTTTCAATATCTCGAACAGTATCCATTAGCATTGTATGCTCCTCAGATTCATGTTCAGTTAATGAACTGGTAGCTAAATCTACTAAATAATCGGTAATCTTTCGATCTAAATTATTTAATGCATCTTCTATTTGCATGGCATTATCTGAATGCTTCTGAAGCTTTGTTTTTAAATATTCATGTGTTTCTTCTAGCCCTTTAATAGAAAAGTGGCCCATGCGAAGAACTTCCTCTTTCGCCTGTCCTAATGCAATGGAAGGTGATTGCTCAATAAATACAGGATCAAGATGCTTTGCTTTGTACTCAATAACCGAATCCTCACCAGGAATCAGCTTCGTTACAATAAAGGCGAGAACGGCAACAAAAGGCAATTGGAAAACTGTATTTGAAGCATTAAAGATTCCATGTGCAAATGCAATGGTCATTTCAGGATTCAATCCCATGGCCTCTTGCAAATTCCCAATCAAGAGAGTAAAAGGCTTTAATAAGATTAAAAATATAGCCGTTCCGATTAAATTAAACAGGACATGAACAGCTGCTGCTCTTTTTGCGGCAACAGATGCTCCAATAGAAGCCAGTACTGCTGTAATCGTTGTACCAATATTATCACCAAATAGTACAGGCAATGCCGCATCTAAATCAAGAAGGTTTTCAGAAAATAGTCCTTGTAAAATCCCAATTGTTGCACTTGAACTTTGGACAATAACAGTAAATACTGTTCCTACTATCACTCCTAAAACTGGATTACTGCTCAAGCTGACTGTTAATTCATGAAAAGATTCAAGTGCTCTAAGCGGTTTCATTCCCCCGCTCATAAGTTCTAGTCCATAGAATAAAGCACCAAAGCCAAACACAATTTGTCCAAAATTATGAACCTTTTTATTTTTAAAGAAGAATAGTAATATTGCTCCTGCTGCGATAATCGGCAGTGCATACTCCCCTACATCTATACCAATAATAAATGCAGTAACTGTCGTACCGATATTAGCGCCCATAATGACTCCAATGGCTTGTCTTAGTGTCATAAATCCAGCACTGACTAATCCAACGGTAATAACAGTAGTAGCAGAACTGCTTTGTATAAGAACGGTTACGAGCATACCAGCAAATACACCCATAACTGGATTGGTAGTGAAACGATCCAATAAGTCTCTTAAACGGTCACCGGCTGATTTCTGAAGCCCATCACCCATATATTTAATACCAAATAAGAATATTCCAAGTCCACCTAAAAATTCAAAAAGCATCTGCTGAATATTCAGTTCCACTTTTCCACAACCCCTAACCGTTATTTCGACAATTATCATCAAATCCCATACAATTATTAATAAAATATATACAGGAAGTAAAGGGAACTTAGACTAAATTTACAATACCTTAACAAATCGGGTTATTATTACAATTGCGTTACGGTTTTCTGAAAACTCAATATATACATAATGCTTGTACAGAAGATTTTATGGAGTTAAAATTATATGATGAACTTTTCTAAGGGTGTGTCTAAATGAATATTTTCAAACAATTATTTAAAAGTCTTTACTCTCCGCGGGACATCGCCATGTTTCGCTTTCAAGGAATAGGAAAAACAATACTGTATGTTTTTTTGCTAACGCTAATATCAATTCTTCCTTCCGTTTACTATTTGAGTTCTGGAATTGTTAATGGCTTAAATGCCGTTGAAAAAGGCCTAAGCTCTGAGCTTCCTCCCTTCTTGATTGAAAATGGAGAATTGCAATCAAAGGAAGATGCACCAGTGATCATTAATAAGGAGAATTTTACTATTCTATTTGACTCCACTGGGACAGTAGATAAAGATGATCTCACTAAAAGCAAAAATACTATTGCCATCTTAAAAAATGAAGTCTATTTTATGGCTGGCGGTCAGGTTCAGTCATTACCTTATTCCATGTTTAGCGATATTTCACTTACAAATGACGATCTGCTTAGCATGCTGTCTACAGTTGATACTTCATTAGGAATCATTATCCCGTTGCTGTCTGTAGTGATTTATATCTTTGCAAGTGGTATGAAATTTATTGAGATTTCATTCCTTGCTCTGCTAGGTTTGTTCCTGAAAAAAATGCTTAATAGAAATATTCAATATCGCCACACATGGAGACTTGCAGCATATTGCGTCACATTGCCAACCATCTTTTTTACCATTATGGATAGCCTTCAAACAGCCGTACCTAATGGTGCACTGATTAATTGGTTTGTTGCCTATATCATCCTCTTCTTAACAATTAAAGAAATTCCTCAGCCAAAGACAAAATAAAACGCGCAAATTGCGCGTTTTATTTTGTTCAATCTATATTTTGTGAATATCGGAACTCAGCATTTAGGTTAGCGAGAGACTGAGATAGGTCTTTTAGCTTTTCCCCGGCTTCATGATTCTTTTTTACTTTTATCATTTGTTTTTGGGACGCTTCCACTACTTGCTCTGCACTTGCAAAGGTTTCTTGAGAGACTGATACAAAGTTTTCCGCTGCCGATTCCATTTTTGGCAATGTATCATTTAACCCAACTAATTCACCTTGAACATGTGTAATCATTCCACTTACGGCTTCAATTTCAAGCATTAATAGATCAAATGATTTGCGGCTTAAAGATGCAGTTTCAAGATGGGACTGAAAGCTAACGAGCATATCTTCAAATTCATTAGAAGCTTTAAGAGAGATTAACTCCATTTCATGTATTGTTTTTTTAATTTCCTCTGTTGCATATGACGATTGCTCAGCTAATTTCCTTACTTCGTTTGCCACAACAGCAAAACCGCTTCCTGCCTCTCCAGCTCTTGCCGCTTCAATCGCTGCATTTAAAGCTAGCAGCTTCGTTTGTCCTGCTATTTGCTGAATTAACGTTACAATTTCCGCAATAGAAGATGAATGTTTCTTTACTTCATAAACGGTTGTTGAAACGTTTTTAAATTCATGGCTTACATGATCAAACGCTCCAATAAGATCCCCGACTATAAGTTCACCCTGTTTGGCGGATTCATTCATAGATGTTGTCTTATTCATAATCTCCTTCATTTTCTCAAAAATATCATTAATCGCCTCACTCATGCTTTGAAACACTTGAATACTTTCTTCTGAGCTGCTCGCCGTTTGCTCAGCACCTAATTTTACTACTTGTATGGCCTTCATTAATTGCTCATTTTCCTGGATTACTTCACTAGATATAATCTGAAGCTCACTTCCAGTGCCTGATAAATCACTAGTCGTTGAAGCCATTTTGTATAAAAGAGAACTCATTTGTTTGATCATTGCATCAAAGCTTTTAATAAGTGAGGTGATTTCAGGCGTTGTTGTGTTTGCTTTTACTTGTGCATTTAAATTCCCATTCCTTGCTTCCTTCATAACCTCTCTTAGCCTTGATAATGGATTTGTTAAGTTTTTGACTAACAGAATAACAATTATAGAACTTATGAAAAGACAAATCATAACAACAATTAATATGTATGTAGACATTTCGTTAATTTTTTTTAAATACTGATTTTGCGGAATAGCGATGACATAAATTCCTTTTAACTCCTGAATAGATTTAAATGAAATGGTGTAATCTTCGCCATTGATTTTTTGATGAATAATACCATTGTTTTTATTCATTATCTTCTTAATAATGGATGGAGACATATTAATTTTCGTGTTTTTACTTAATGGAAATGGATGAGCGCCTCCCTTATCAACTAGAAAAAAACTCCCGCTTATTCCATCCTGCGCAAGCTCTGCATCTTGGCTCTTTATAACTTGATTTATTTTCTTAAAAAATTTATTTTCATCCCCAACATAGATAAGCATTAGATTTTGTGACAAATCATAAATTGTATTTACTTCTTTTAACATCCGGTGTTCAATTAATTTTACAGTTGTCTCCTTTGATTTTACATAAGAGATATACGCCACAGTCGAAACTGAAAATAGGAGCAAACTTAATATTAAGATAAGCAGTCTAGTTTGCAATGTAATTTTTCCTAGTAAATTTAATGTCGAAGCTCTTATCTTCCCCATAAAAAATAATTTCCCCTCTCCGAATATACTTTTGATTATGGCGAAGAAATATTAAGTCTTTGTAAAGGAAGGGTAATATTTCTATTAATTTTTTCAAAATAGTTCTAATCTTTTTGTACAAGCATACATATTGGAAAACAGCTTATTTATTCCGGAGGGTTTCTAATATGAAGCGATTAGCTTTCTTTCTAATAACAGTTCTCATTATTTATGTCATTTATGTTGACTTAACAAAAGGAATGCTTCCTAATGCTAATGAACGTGAACAGGCAATTGAAACGATGGCAGAAAATACTACACTAGCCTCCCCTATTCCTTATTTCGAGGAAAAGGTATTATCTGGTGATACTGTTTTATCTGTCGTAGAGAAAAATATGGATGGCCCGATTTCAGTATCCATTAATGAAGTTATTACTGATTTCAAAATTTTAAATAATGGCTTAAGCCCAGAAAAAATAAAGTCTGGCTTTGTTTATAAATTTCCAGATTACCGCCAATAACAATAAATTTTTCCCGCTGCAGGATATATCATCATTCTTGTCAATTTCAATGATTCATTGATACAATAATATAGGGTTTAAAAGAACTAGTATTTAGAACTGTTAATAGAAGGAGCGAATCTCCATTGAGTGAAATCATACATCGTACAAAAACACGTCCAGTTAAGGTAGGACCATTAACGATCGGCGGCAGTAATGAGCTATTTATCCAAAGTATGACAACAACTAAAACACATGATGTTGAAGCGACTGTCGCTGAAATAAAACGATTAGAAGAAGCTGGCTGTCAAATCGTTCGTGTAGCATGTCCCGACGAAAGAGCAGCGGATGCGATAGCTGAAATAAAAAAGCGAATTAATATCCCGCTAGTTGTTGATATTCATTTTGATTACAAGCTTGCCCTTAAAGCAATTGAAGGCGGAGCTGATAAAATCAGAATCAACCCAGGAAATATTGGAAAGCGCGAAAAGGTAGAAGCAGTTGTAAAGGCTGCGAAGGCAAAAGGCATTCCAATCAGAATTGGGGTTAATGCGGGCTCATTAGAAAAGAAAATTCTTGAGAAATACGGCTACCCAACTGCTGATGGCATGGTTGAAAGTGCTCTTCATCATATTAAAATTCTTGAAGATCTGGATTTCCATGATATTATCGTTTCGATGAAAGCATCTGACGTAAACTTGGCAATTGAAGCTTATGAAAAGGCTGCAAAGGCATTCGATTATCCTCTTCATCTAGGCATTACTGAATCCGGCACTCTTTTTGCTGGTACTGTAAAAAGTGCAGCAGGATTAGGCGTTATTCTAAATAAAGGAATTGGAAATACACTTCGTATTTCTTTAAGCGCAGATCCTGTGGAAGAAGTAAAAGTTGCTCGCGAATTGTTAAAGGTGTTTGGACTTTCCTCAAATGCAGCTACATTAATTTCTTGCCCGACTTGTGGAAGGATTGAAATTGATTTAATTAGCATCGCTAATGAGGTAGAGGATTATATTCAAAAGATTAAAGCACCAATTAAAGTTGCTGTTCTCGGCTGTGCAGTAAATGGCCCAGGGGAAGCACGCGAGGCTGATATTGGCATTGCTGGTGCAAGAGGAGAAGGTTTACTTTTCCGTAAAGGAGAAATTGTCCGAAAAGTTCCAGAAGAAACAATGGTTGAGGAACTAAAAATTGAAATTGATAAAATTGCTGCAGAATACTTTGCAAAACAAGAAGAAGAAAAAAAGAATGCTGAAACTGTTAATTAATAAAGGAAGAGGGAGACATATAGTCGCCCTCTTCTTTATTTATTGATTAAATTATGTTAAAAGAAAGGAAGAATGAACATCCCCACTATAATTGATACTACCCCGATTCCAATTGCCCAGCTTCCAAGGCTTAATGCGCCTCTGCGGCGAGCAACAAACCCAAGTACAATTCCTGTAGCTCCAAATAAGACTGGGAATACAAACAATGAGATGATTGAAAGAACTAATGCAGCGATCCCAATTCCTCTTCCCGCTGTCTCAGTCTCTCTTCTTGTTTCACTCATTGCTGTATAATTCCTATTTGTCACTGCACCCCTATCATACGTAATCGGTGCAGCAAGTTCAGCAGAGGTTTCTTCATCATAGTCCGCAGCTCCAGATTCGTTCTTCTCTCCAATTTTTTCACTATATCGAAGGTCGTAATCTTCGTAGTCGCGTTCTTGATCTGCCATTCTAATCCCTCGCTTTCAAGTATGGAAACTAATCCATTTACAGCTGATTTTTATGGGAAACAAAGATTTATTTGCATCTTTAAAGATTCTGCTCGTAATTCAAAGCACTCTCGTTTCCCTTTAAAAATCAATTTCTTTTTGGAGCATTAATATTGTTTGCAAAAATGGTCATTTTAAAGATGTTAATGTTTTACTACCCAACCAGCAAAGTTCTTTTAGTCAAGTACATTCTTCTGATAAGATAGAAGAGAATTTTGTAAAAGGAGAGAGTATCCTTATGAAAAGACGGTTTGGCATAGACATTGACGGAACGGTTACATGTCCGTCTTCGCTCATTCCATATTTAAATAAAGACTTTAATTTGAATATTACGCTAAATGATGTTAAACAATATGACTTAACCCATTTAGTTGATATATCGCCAGAGGAGTTTGCTAATTGGTTTAGCGAAAGTGAGCCCATCATTTATGCAGAATCACCTCTTGCAGAAGGTGCCAAGGAAGTATTAAAAAAATGGGAAAAGGCGCATGAATTATTTTTTATCAGTGCCCGTGGTTCACACTTGCACGAAGTGACGGAGGAATGGTTTTTAAAGAATGCTCTATTATTTGACCATATTGAATTAATTGGTACACATTATAAGGTAGAAACCGCTAAAAAATATAATGTTGATATATTCTTTGAGGATAAGCATGATAATGCTGTCATGATACATGAGGAATGTAATATTCCAGTTATTTTATTTGATACTCCATACAATCAGGATCCAATTCCATCTGGCGTGATCCGTGTAAAAAACTGGATAGAAGCTTACGATTGGGTAGAGAGTTGGTTAAAGGAGAAATAAAGTAAAAAACGGCTAATAGCCGTTTTTTACTTTATATAACACATTCTGGACAGCGTCCATAAATTTCAAATTTATGACCGGAAATATTATAGCCTTTTAAATTTTCCTTTACATCCTGCATTGGACAAGTATCAATTTCCTTCGTTTTTCCACAATCCATACAAATAAAATGATGGTGATGATGATCATGTGAACAAGTATATCGAAAGTGTTTTTCCCCTGAAAGCTCAGTCATTTCAAAAATACCCAGTTCCACGAATAATGATAAATTTCTATAAATTGTATCAAAGCTTAAACCTGGATAATCGTCCTTCATCCAAGCAAGAACATCTCTTGCCGTCAAATATTTATTACTTTTTGCAAAAAATTGCAGCATTTCTTCTCTTTTTCCTGTGTGCTTATAGCCTTTTTCCTTTAATAGCTGCAAAGCTTCATTTACATCCACGTCATTCACCTCTTTAAATGAACTCTATGTTTGATGTACTATATTCTAGCTGTAAATTTTTTGTATAAAATGGTCATCACCAGAATGAAGACCGCAATCATAACAATCGTTCCACCAGGGGCCAAATCTAAATAATAGGAAAGAATAAGACCGCCTAAAACAGAGATTTCTCCGAATAATACCGAGAAGAAGATTGTTTGTTTAAAGCCTTTGGCAATTCGGATGCTTGCTGCAACCGGTAATGTCATTAATGAAGAAACGAGAAGAATCCCTACAATTCTCATTGAGGCTGCAATAACAAGGGCAACCATAATGATAAAAATAAAATGAACCCCACCAGCTGCAATTCCCGATGCTTTTGCATGTTCTTCGTCAAAAGAAAGCAAGAATAATTCTTTATATAATATAAAAATCAATGAAATAACAACAATGCTAATGATTAATATTGTCCATAAATCAACACGGCTAACAGCGCTGACGCTTCCAAACAAATAGCTGAATAAATCGGTATTAAATCCATTGGCAAGAGAGATAAAAATTACGCCTACGCCAATACCTCCAGATAAGATAATGGGAATTGCAAGCTCTTGATAATGTTTATAAACAGATCGAAGCTTCTCAATAAATAAAGAACCTGTAACCGAAAAAGCCATCCCCATGTATATTGGATTTAAACCGCTTAGTCCAATGAATTTCTTTTCTAAAAACAGACTTGCCGCAATTCCAGCAAGCGTCACATGACTTAAAGCATCGGCAATAAGCGAAAGCCTTCTTACAACGATAAACACACCTAATAAAGGAGCAATAATACCAATGATAATTCCTGTAAAAAAGGCATTTTGCAAAAACTCATATTGTAGTATACCTGCTAGCATTGCCCCGCTCCTCCATGATGGTGATGATGATCATGATTATGTGTAAGAATATTAATGTCATGGCCATAAAAGGATGACATTTCCTCCATCTTAAGCTGCTCAAATTCTTTAGTTTCTCCATGAAAATGTAAATGCTTATTCAAACAGGCAACATGAGTAACCTTGTCTGAGATTGCACCAATATCATGAGTAACTAAAAGAAGAGTGATTCCTAAATCTTTATTTAATTTATCAAGCATTTCATAAAAGGATTGAACATTTTGCGCATCTACACCTACAGTAGGTTCATCAAGAATTATTAGTTTCGGATCACTTACTAAAGCTCTTGCAATAAATACACGCTGCTGCTGACCTCCGGAGAGCTCCCCAATATTTCGCTTTTGGAAAGAAAGAAGTCCGACAGCATCAATAGCCTTCATAACCTTTTTCTTATATTCTTTATTCATAAACTTAAAGAGGCCAAGCTTCTTTGTTAACCCACTTGCTACTACCTCATATACTGTGGCAGGGAAGCCGGTATTAAATGAGTTTGCTTTTTGAGAAACAAATCCAATTTTATGCCAATCCTTAAACCGATTAATATCTTCACCAAATAGCCGAATTTCCCCTTTTTGCACTTTCAGCAAACCGAGTATAAGCTTTAATAATGTAGATTTTCCGGATCCGTTTGGCCCGACAATCCCAAGAAATGCCCCTTCTTTAATGGACAAATTAATATTTTCTAAAACATTTTCCTTTTCATATCTATAAGATAATTGATGAATCTCAATTATCGACTGCTGTGCCTGCATTAGTATCACCTTTTTAGAATTAAGAATCATTCCGATTTATCAAAAGTTAGTATACAGCATGAAAAAATGTTTGTAAAGAAACATGCCATATTACCTGAAATATTATGTTACTGTCACAAATTACCTTTCTCCTTCATAAAGTACTACGGAGGAGTGATGCCAAGATGAAAATTTTTGAAAACATCATCAATCATAAGATAAACAATATTACTGCTGATGAATTATTAAAGTATGGAAACCAATTTCAAATATCAATTACAAAGCAGCAAGCAGCGAAAATCGCAGATTACCTCAAAGGAAAAAACATAAATATTTTTAATGATGCTGAGCGTACTAAAATTGTAAAGGAAATCGCTAGAATCGCCGGTCCGGACACAGCTAAACAAGTGAATCAATTGTTTATACAATTAACAAAATAAATAGCAAATAACCATGAAAAAAGCTGCGAATGCATTCACAGCTTTTTCTTCATTTCAAGTAATTTTACCCCTTCATAATTAGATCTAGTAAATCTTCGTTGTATACTTTTGATCTAAGCATTTCAATTTCATGTTTGTAAGGGGCTTTTTTATTATTTTTATCCTCACCTACAAATGGCGTCTCAAGAATTTTAGGAACATCTTTTAATTGAGGATGATGGACAATATAGCTTAAAGCGTTGAAACCGATTTTGCCAAAGCCAATATTTTCATGGCGGTCTTTTCTCATACCCCGTTCATTTTTACTATCATTAATATGCAATACCTTTAATCGGTCAATCCCTATGATCCGGTCGAATTCCTCTAGGACTCCATCAAAATCCTCAACAATATCGTAGCCGGCATCATGTGTATGACAAGTATCAAAACAAACAGAAAGGTGATCATTATAATTGACTCCATCAATGATCATCGCTAATTCCTCAAAGCTTTTCCCACATTCAGAGCCTTTTCCAGCCATTGTTTCAAGAGCAATCTGAACTTTTTCGTCGCCTTTTAATACTTCGTTCAGCCCTTCTACAATTTTCTTTATTCCAGCCTCGGTGCCTGCTCCAACATGGGCTCCTGGATGAAGGACAATTTGTTTTGCACCAATAGCCTCTGTACGGTCAATTTCTGTTCTTAAGAAATTAACGCCTAATTCGAAGGTGCTTGGATTTTCTGTATTGCCGATGTTAATGATGTATGGGGCATGGACTACAATATCAGCAATTCCGTTTGCCTTCATATGCTTAAGACCAGCTTCAATATTTAAATCCTCAATTTTCTTCCTTCTCGTATTTTGCGGTGCACCTGTATAGATCATGAAGGTGTTGGCTCCATAAGAGACAGCTTCATTACTAGCTCCTAAAAGCATATCCTTTCCACTCATTGAAACGTGAGAACCAATTTTCAGCATTTCTCTCTCCCTTTCCTTCCTTACTTTTTACGCTGCAATCTCTTTTGACGTTTCTTAAAGCTTTCTATTTCAGATTGCATTTTCTTTCTGTATCCAGGCTTTACTTTTTTCGGTTTTTGAACAATTGACTTAGCCTGCTTATCTATTTCATCAGTCTGCTTTTGGCGTTGTTTACGCTTATTTCTTTTTCCTAAATCCGACCATTCTCCTTTAAGAAGATCAACATGGCGGAAATCTATCCCCATTTTTTCAAGGCGATTTAGAGCATCTTCATCTGCTGGTTCATAAATTGTTAGGGCAATACCAGAATTCCCTGCACGCGCTGTTCTTCCAACACGGTGAATATAAAAATCTAAATCAGAAGGCAATTCATAGTTAATGACATGACTGATCCCTTGAATATCGATTCCTCTTGCTGCCAAATCGGTTGCAACGATATATTGATAATCCAAATCCATAATTTGTTTCATCATTTTTTTTCGTTCTCTAGGATTGAGGTCACCGTGAATACGCCCAACCTTAAGCCCTTTTTCGATTAAAGCATCCGCTACCTCATCAGCCATTTTCTTCGTGTTTGTAAACACAATTGCTAAGTACGGATTGAACGCAGTTAGAGCATCATGAACAAGCTTGATTTTATTTCGATGACGAGAAGGCATGATCCAATGCTCGATTTTTGCTGCTGCTACCTGCTTCGGCTCAACTTGAATATATTTCGGATTTTCCATATATTTTTTTAAAAACGGCTTTAATTTTTCTGGAATCGTTGCAGAAAAAACAAGCATCTGCAGCTTTTCTGGCATTCTAGCGGCAATCTGGTCGACATCCTCAATAAATCCCATATCAAGCATTAAATCCGCTTCATCCACAACGAGCATTTGGGCTGTATGGACAAATAATGCCTGTTCCTTAATGAGGTCATTTATTCTTCCTGGCGTACCGACAACGATTTGAGGCTGAATTTTTAATTTTTCAATTGATCTTTGCTTGTCCGTTCCTCCAACATAGCAACGAGCTGATATTTCCTGCCCTTCTTTGCAATGCTTCGTTACTTTTAATATTTCATGATAAATTTGATTCGCCAGTTCTCTAGTCGGTGCCGTAATCACAGCCTGGACTTCCTGCTTCTCATAATTTACCTTCTGTAATATCGGTAAAACGTAGGCATGGGTTTTTCCAGTACCAGTTTGTGATTGGCCGATGGCACTTTCAGCTTTTAATACTGTTGGAAATAATCTTTCCTGGATTTCAGTTGGCTCATAGAAGCCTAATTCCTTGATCGCATCCATAATAAAGCCTTTAAAATCATAACTTTCAAACTTATTCTCTTTCATTTATATAGCTCCTTGTTTTCGATTCATTTAACCATCCTGTTATTATAATAAAGTTTGCATGAAATAACCACCTATACCTTCTTCATTGGCGGAATAAATCATTGATTTACATTTAAATTTAAAAATTCCTAAAACCAATTTCCAAAAGATGCATAGTTTATTACTAATAGAGAATAGATTGGAGGTCAAGTGTATGATGCAAGGACCAAGAGCACCTTTTGGTGGAGGAATGCCTCCAAACGCATTTAGAACTCCAATGCCTCCGCGTCCGCCCATGGGTCCTATACCTCCTATGGCTGGCGGAGGTTTAAGGGGAGCTGGTGGACTAGGGCAAGCGAGGCAAGGTGGAGGAGGACTGCTCTCCAGGTTGCTTGGACGCGGAAATCCAGCTACTGGAATGGGTTCTGGAATAGCACAAGCAAGTAGAGCAGCTGGAGCAACTGGAGCAGCAGGAACCACTGGAGGAGGAGGAGGAATCTTAAGAGCGCTTAGTAATCCAGGGGCCGTCACCGGTTTTCTCCAAAATACGCAAAAAGTTTTGACAACAGCACAGCAAATAGGGCCAATGGTACAACAATATGGGCCGATAGTAAAAAACCTCCCAGCCATGTGGAAGCTTTATAGAGGTTTAAAAAACACGGGTGACTCAGATGACTCAAACGAATCAAAAGATAAGGTTCAAGAAATCGAGGAGTCCGAAAAGGCAAAGAAAACTGGCAAGAAAACAAAGAAAAAAGAAATCACAGTTGAGGAACACGAGTCTTCTTCAGAAAGCACAATAGAAAAAGATAATGGTATCCCTAAGCCAAAGCTGTATGTATAATAAACCATATTCATTTTTGTCCATGATTTAGAAGCCCTCTTTTAGTATTATTATTGTCAAAAGTCCTATATAATAGTATACGTGATTAATCAATTATCTAGTAAAACTGTGAAATAGAACACAATTCACTTTATATAGAATGTGAACTTGAAGGGGGTTTTTTGATCATGGAAGTAATTAAGATTTCACCGCGCGGATATTGCTATGGGGTTGTAGATGCAATGGTCATAGCAAGAAACGCAGCACTTGATAAAACTCTGCCAAGACCGATTTATATTCTTGGTATGATTGTCCATAACAAGCATGTAACAGACGCCTTTGAAGAAGAAGGAATTATTACATTGGACGGAAGTAACCGTTTAGAAATTCTCGAAAAGGTCGATAAGGGGACAGTAATTTTCACTGCTCATGGCATTTCCCCTCAGGTTAGAGAAATAGCTAAACAAAAAGGGCTTGTAACAATCGATGCAACATGCCCTGATGTTACGAGAACACATGATTTAATACGAGAAAAAACAAGCGAAGGCTTCAAAATCATTTACATTGGGAAAAAAGGACATCCAGAACCAGAAGGCGCAGTAGGTGTTGCTCCTAATGATGTTTTTTTAGTCCAAACAATTGACGATGTGAATGCACTAAACCTTCAGAATGAGAGAATCGTTGTCACTAATCAAACGACAATGAGCCAATGGGATGTAAAGCATGTGATGGAGCAGATAGAAGAGAAATTTCCTCATGCAGAATTTCATAAAGAAATTTGCTTGGCTACTCAAGTTCGCCAAGAGGCTGTTGCAGAGCAAGCTGGGGATGCGGATGTACTCATAGTAGTTGGAGATCCAAAGAGCAATAACTCCAATCGTTTAGCACAAGTCTCAAAAGAAATTGCTGGTACAAAAGCTTACCGGATTGCTGATGTGTCTGAGCTTAATATTGACTGGATTAAAGATGCTTCAAAAGTGGCCGTAACATCAGGTGCATCTACACCAACCCCAATTACTAAAGAAGTTATTACATTTATTGAACAATTTGACCCTAATAATGAAAGCACTTGGGTAAGGGAGAAAAAAGTGCCTTTAAGCAAGATTTTGCCTAAAGTAAAGAAATAAACATATTAAAAGAGGACGATATTGTTGATCGTCCTCTTTCTATAGCCATATTTAGATAAATTGGAAAGGGTCTGTATCGATGTCAGAAGAAAAAATGTTTACTGCATATCCCTTTGCTTGGCACATTTTAGTTAAATGCTTGGCGACACCTTTTTTCATTACCTTTTCGACGTTGTGTCCCGGGTCAACAATATTAAGCCCCAGCATCATCGCATCATGTGCTACATGATAATACATATCTCCTGTTACATAGACATCTGCACCTTTAAATTTGGCAGAAGCAAAATATTTATTGCCATCTCCGCCGAGCACAGCAACTTTCTTCACTTTAGAATTTAAATCTCCAACAACACGTACTCCGTTAACATCCAATGTCTTCTTCACATGGCTCGCAAATTCACCAAGTGTCATTTCTTGGATTTCACCAATTCGGCCTAACCCTAATACCTCGCCTTTATTTTCAAGCATGTAAATATCGTAGGCTACTTCTTCATATGGATGAGCTGTAAACATAGCTTTTAAGATTCTTTTTTCGAGATGTGCAGGAAAAATAGTTTCAATTCGTTGTTCTCTAACGGATTCCAGCTTTCCCTGATCACCTATATACGGATTCGTTCCTTCTCCAGGCATGAATTGTCCAATACCTGAAGAAGTGAATGAACAATAGCTATAGTTGCCGATTGCTCCTGCTCCTGCTTCTCCTAGAGCCTTCTTTACATCCTCTGCGCTTTCCTCAGGGACATAAACTACCAGCTTCTTTAATACTGTTTCGTATGTAGGATAAAGCACTTCAGTATTGATAAGCTGCAGCGCATCTGCAAGCATATCATTAACTCCGCCTGCAGCTACATCTAAGTTCGTATGAGCAGCATAAACAGCAATGTCGTGTTTAATCAGCTTCTCAATTATTCTCCCTGAAGGTGTATCTGTTGCAATCGATTTTAGCGGGCGAAAAATTGGCGGATGATGCGCAATAATAAGCTGAACATTTTTTTCAATTGCTTCATCCACTACCTCTTCAAGAATATCTAAAGCAATCATGACATTTTCTATCGGCTGATTTAATCTGCCAATTTGTAAGCCTATCTTATCCCCTTCCATGGCGTATCCCTTAGGAGCAAATTGTTCAAATAACTGAATAATTTCATGCCCGTTGACCTTCTTCAAGACCTAATACCTCCTCAGCCAATTTTATTTTCTCTATTAACTCGTTCTTTTTCTTTATTGTTTCTTCTGTACCAGCTGCTTTTTCCAGCTGCTCTACTATCCTTTTCCAGTTCTTTAGTTCTGTTAACCATTTCTTCTTAAATACAGTTGATTTATCTTTTAATAAATATTGGCCAAATAATAATTCCTTTTGTAATTCTAAATCTGACTTTTGGGTTGTATTTCCTTTTTCTGCAACTAAGATTTCATAGATCTTCTCATCTTCTTCAAGGATCTCCTCAGCGATTAAAACCCAGCCATTTCTTAATAACCAGCTTCTAATGGAAATTGCACTAATATTAGGCTGTAGAATTAATCTTTTGATTGTACTGAGCTTTTCCTTTCCCTCTTCCAATATACTCGTGATTAATGCACCACCCATCCCTGCAATTGTGATGCAATCTACTTCGTCTTGGGAAACTACTTCCAATCCATTTCCTTTACGAACTTTAATTTCCTCTGATAAGCCCTCAAATTCAACTTGCCGCTTAGCAGATTGATATGGCCCCTCCACAACTTCACCAGCGATGGCAAATGGAACGATCCCTTGCTTCACGGCATAGCATGGCAAATAAGCATGATCAGAGCCAATATCAGCTAAACGAAAGCCTTTAGGTATATAATTGACAACAGCCTCTAACCGCTGTGATAATTTTTCAGTATTCAATTCGGTCACCACATTTCAATGAAAAATGAAAGCCTTTAAGGCCTCTAGTTTCTATAATAGTATTAAATATATTAAGTTTTTGCAAAGCCTTTAGGTGTAAAAAAAGCCCTTTACAGACGCAAAGGGCTTTCTTTCATCGTTAGCATGAAGAAACATAGCCATTCAAACTAACGTATTACATATGAAATTATTTTAATTCCGATAGCCATGCAGCCATTTCGTCTGCCTTGTCAGCAGGTACCATTCCCGGAGGCATTGCTCCTCTACCATTTACAAGAACATTAGCAATTTCTTCTTGTGATAAATGGTCACCCACACCTTTTAAAGCTGGTCCAACTGCACCTTGGTATTGATCACCGTGGCAGCCAATACAACTCTTTTGATAAATCTCCTCAGGGCTTGCTGCAGCCGTTTCTTCGGTTTTTTGCCCGCCGCCTTCTCTTTCGGCAGCCAGTTGTTCAGCATCTCCAAGTCCTTTGAAGGAAATTAGGAACATTGCAACAATACCGAATGCAAAAATTAAGATGTACGGCATTACTGGATTTTTCATGTTTAAACCTCCCTTATGTAAGAACATCTCATATTAAGTAAATAATTATACAAACAATTTCTATTCTACTTCAAAATGAGGAGAAGGAAAAGCCCTAAAGCAAACTTTGTCACATCAAATTCAAAAATTAGACAAAAACTCCATCTTTATGATGGAGTTCCTTAACATGGCGCTTCCGCTTTTCTTTGTCTAGCTACAGC
>NZ_JACWFE010000012.1 GCF_019749375.1 Bacillus sp. S/N-304-OC-R1 | reverse complement strand
CAAGTGCCCGCAGCGGAAATCAACGGGCAAATTACAAAAACAATAATATATGCGGAAATAGCCTAAATACCTAAATAAATGATGAAATTAAAAAGAGGCTGCTAGCGGCAACCTCCAAAAAATTCACCTATGTAGTCATTAAGCTCATTAAGATCCTACAACTTTAATGACTGTTGCAATAATAAATAATGTTGCAAAGAAACCAAAAGATACGCCAAATCCAACACCAGAGTCAACAGCATCATTTCGTTTGCTTTGGACATTTTTTTCAAATTCGTTCACAGTCTACCCCTCCTATTTCCTTTTCCCCACAACTAACGGACAGTAAATCCCACCTCCATGGGGAGTAATCGGGAAGTCCGGTGGGAAAACCGCCCGTAAAAGTAAGATTGGCTCAACGATCATCAGTCAATGCTGATGGAAGGTTCGCCTTATAGTATAAGCTAATCTCAAGAAAAAATCTAGCTTTCCTCGGAGCCATTTCCTTGAATGACAAGAGTTGTCACAAATAAGTTAAAGTTGTCTGGCAACAATACTTAGTACATTGATGCACCGTTGTGACTTGAGTATCCTAGGCCTCATGTTCCGACGTTCATTATAGATGGGAGAATTGGCACTAGTTCGGATATAGTGTCAATTCTCTTTTGATAGTAGTCCTTTTTTCATTCATTGCCATTTCCTTGTTACTTGTCAAATCCAGTTAGGTTCATTAGGATAAAGATATCCTAAAGTGAACGGAGAGAAAAAAGTGGTTTTTGATTTATGGAAGCAGATTAATGCAAAAAAATTTTCTCCTATTTTTTTATTATACGGAGCGGAATCATTTCTTATTAATGAAACGAAACAGTTATTAATTTCCAATGTCCTCACGGATGAAGAAATGGATTTTAACCTTTCTACATATGATTTAGAAGAAACATCGATTGACGCTGCGCTTGAAGACGCTGAAACTTTTCCATTCATGGGTGAAAGAAGGTTAATTTTTTTACATAATCCTGTTTTTTTGACATCTGAAAAAACAAAGGAAAAGGTCGAACATAATGTAGCAAAGCTAGAAGCATATATTAAGGAACCATCACCATATTCAATAGTAGTCTTTATAGCACCTTATGAAAAATTAGACGAACGGAAAAAAATTACGAAAGAATTAAAAAGAAATGCTGCAGTTCTAGAGGCAAAAAAACTAAATGAGGCAGAGCTAAAATCATGGATTAAAGAGCGTGCTGCACTGAATGAAGTTGAAATCGATAATGAGGCTGCAGAATATATGCTTACTATCGCGGGTACAAATTTATTCTTACTAACAAGTGAAATTAATAAGCTTGCCTTATACACGGGTAAGGGAAGCAAAATTGAAATGCCTATCATTGATAAATTAGTTTCACGTTCATTAGAACAAAATATTTTTACACTTGTAGATAAAATTGTGCACAGAAAAATCGATGATGCATTACGGATTTATTATGATCTTCTTAAACAAAATGAAGAGCCGATAAAAATATTGTCCATCATAACGGGACAGTTTAGACTTATTTATCAAGTTAAAGAGCTGGCTAGAAGAGGTTATGGTCAGCAGCAAATTGCAGGTTCTTTAAAGGTTCATCCTTTTCGGGTTAAGCTTGCTGCCGGACAAGCCCAGCTATTTAGTGAAAAAGAGCTTGCAACTATCATGAAGCTTTTGGCGGATGCGGACTACAAAATGAAGACAAGTGGTATGAATAAAGCACTGCTAATAGAGATGTTTCTGTTTCGGTTAAATCATTATTCTTAATAAAAAAAACGGCCTCTGATGAGGCCGTTTTTTCATAAAAATAAAAGGCTATCTTAATTAAGATAGCCAATACAAGCTTACGCGTTTAAAGTGTTTAACTTTTTCATTAAACGAGACTTTTTACGAGCAGCAGCGTTTTTGTGGATTAGACCTTTAGCAGCAGCTTTATCTAATTTACGAGCAGCATCAACGAAAGATTCTTTCGCAGCAGAAGCATCGTTAAGAACGATAGCAGCATCAACTTTTTTCACAGCTGTACGCATTGCAGATTTAGCAGTAGCGTTTTGAGCGTTTTTAGTTTCGTTTGTTTTAACACGCTTAATAGCAGATTTAATGTTTGGCATTCCATTCACCTCCCGCAAACAGCATCGAGATTATATTAAACTCGACTTTCACATTCATTAACAATCAAATATTAAGAACAAGTGATATTTTATCAAACCCTACGGATTATTGCAATACATCCCTTAAGTTTTTCCTATTTTCGAACAACTGATTGAAACCTGAATGTTTTTTCTATGAAAAGGAAAAGATAGGATATAGTCTGACTTTCAGAAAAGATATAAGGGGGAATGAACTTGAAAGAGTCCCATGATTTAAGAAATTACTCTATTAGAACGGATTTGGCTATTGAAGCAAGGGAAATGGTTATTGCAGATCGTCATAAACATATTCAAGAGGAAGAAAACCTTTCGAATATTGAAGGGGTTATTATTAAAGAACGGGAAGAAGATGATATAAAAATATCATATGTTGAAGTGACGAAAGAAGGAGCAAAGGCTCTAGGAAAAAAAGAAGGGAAATATTTAACCTTGGAAGCGATTGGCATAAGGCAGCAGGATACCCCTATGCAGAAAAAGGTAGTGAAAATCTTCGCTTCAGAACTTGCTCAGTTTTTGAATCATCTTGGGATAAAAAAAGATGCTTCATGCTTAGTTGTTGGATTAGGTAATTGGAATGTAACTCCAGATGCACTTGGGCCGCAAGTTTGCGAGAACCTGCTTGTTACTCGCCACCTCTTTCAATTACAGCCTGAAAGTGTTGAAGAGGGTTATCGTCCGGTTAGTGCCATCGCACCAGGTGTAATGGGGCTGACTGGAATAGAAACAAGCGATATCATCTTTGGAATTGTAGATAACACAAAACCTGACTTTGTTATTGTCATTGACGCTCTAGCGTCACGTTCGTTAGAAAGAGTAAATTCCACCATCCAAATTTCCGATACAGGTATCCATCCTGGCTCAGGGGTAGGAAATAAGCGTAAAGAAATCAGCCAAAAGACTTTAGGGATCCCGGTTATAGCGATTGGTGTTCCAACCGTTGTCGATGCTGTTTCGATTACAAGTGATACGATCGATTATATATTAAAGCATTTCGGTAAAGAGATGAGAGAGGGAGACAGACCATCAAGAGCGTTAGCGCCTGCAGGAATGAACTTTGGTGAACGAAGAAAGCTGACAGATGAGGATCTTCCTGAAGAACAGCATCGAAAAACTTTTTTAGGAATGATTGGAACGCTTCCAGAAGATGAAAAAAGAAAACTGATTTATGAGGTTCTCTCTCCTATTGGTCATAATCTAATGGTAACGCCTAAGGAAGTAGACGTTTTTATTGAAGATATGGCAAATCTTCTAGCCAATGGGTTAAATGCTGCTTTGCATCAAAATATTGATCATGAGAACTCAGGTTTCTATACAAGATAAATATTTTATGTTCTATCTTCTCTAGCGAAGTCATATGAATTACTAGACTTGCAAAGAGAGGTGGAAGGATGAAACCTATTAAAAATGGTGGAATCATTGTATTTATACAAGGATCGAGCTTATTAAAAATTGTTGGCGGTTTTCTTCTGTTCCTATTCATGATTTTTTCGATAAGCGGTGCTCTGACAGCATTAAAGCCGGAATACAGAATTAGTTCATCTTCTGTCAATAATGCAACGAATAAAATTACAGGAGAAATGCTCTATCAATTTCTTGGCTGGGAAAACCGTCATTTTCTAAAAGGCGTAAATGAGCAGACATCTCCTCCTGTCATGAATTCTTTATTTAAGATGTCTACGAATATAAATTTAGACGATCCTAGGAGCTTATTGGGAAGAGAGCTACCTTTTTTCTCTTTTTTTGATAAACAAATTATTGTTGCGGGAGAAGGAACAAACTATACAAATATGCCGATTGAATCTTCTCCGCCCATTGAGTTTCTACAAGCAGAACAAGAGGCAGATCTTAAAAATATTGAGGATTTACAAGAAACAAATGGTGAACAAACGACTGACCAGCCTATCCATACAACAGGCGATCGAGAGGTAGTTTATGTATATTTCACACACAATACTGAATCATACCTTCCATATTTGGACGGTGTGACAAATCCGGATTTAGCATTTCATACGAAAATAAATGTCACGAAAATTGGCGATAAGCTAAAGGAAGAGCTTGCAAGCAAGGGAATTGGCACTTTT
Organism: Bacillus sp. S/N-304-OC-R1; assembly: GCF_019749375.1. Taxonomy (GTDB): domain Bacteria; phylum Bacillota; class Bacilli; order Bacillales; family Cytobacillaceae; genus Cytobacillus. The sequence goes on along the minus strand of NZ_JACWFE010000012.1, from coordinate 37,812 downwards.
GTTGATAAGACAGATGTTCAAAAGAAACTTAATCAAAAGGGCTGGAAATATTGGAAGTCCTATGAGGAATCAAGAGAAGTTGTGAAAGCTGCCACAACCGCAAATCGAGATTTAACTTATTTCATCGATATTCATCGAGATTCAAGAAGAAGAGTTCAAACTACAGTAGATGTTAATGGGAAACCATATGCTAAGCTCGCTTTTGTAATTGGAACTGCCAATCCAAACTATGAAAAGAATGTGAAATTCGCTAATGAACTTCATAAAAGACTAGAGACTAAATATAAAGGATTAAGCAGAGGAATTGTTACTCAATCAGGACCAAATCATAATGGTATTTATAATCAAGATTTATCAGGAAATGCCATTCTTATTGAATTTGGCGGTGTTGATAATACTTTTGAAGAATTGAATCGTTCAGCGGCAGCCCTTGCAGATGTTTTCAGTGAATTTTACTGGCAAGCAGAAAGTGTGAGTAATCCTGTACAGGATCAGGGTGAAAAGAAATAAATTAATAGGTGATCATTTATGAAATGGTTTATGTTTAAGGCTTTTTTTCTAGCTTCTCTCATGTTTTTAGCAGTGCTATTCGGCATGCAGCAGGCAAATGAAGGAATAACAAAAATGAAAGGATTTCATGATGAAAGTTTTAAAGGAGCTTTTACTTTCCATGAAAATGACACAGGAGACCTTCAAGCTTCCATTTTAGGTAAAGATGTTTCAAGCCATGATTTGCAGCAGAAAAAAGAAAAGCTGGAGGAAATGAAGGCTTATAATCTTTTCTCATCTATGGGTAAGACGTTTTCTGATAGCATATCTGCCATAACAGATAACATTATTCATTTCATAACTGATTTAATAAGAGGACAAAATTAAGGCTGCTGACAGGCAGCCATTTTTTATTTTAATGAAATCTACTTTCTAACACTGCTAGCATTGAATCTTCATAGATGGACTGCTATAATCTAAAAATAGTGCATTTGTTGTGTTATTTAGTGTAAAATGATGCTTTACAGGCCTTGCGCTTTTAATAGGAGTGAAACAATGAACAGAGAAGATAGACTTAATAGACAATCTAAAATTCGAAATTTTTCTATTATCGCTCATATCGATCACGGAAAATCTACTTTAGCTGACCGAATCCTTGAAAAAACCAATGCATTAACGTCAAGGGAAATGAAGGATCAGCTTCTTGATTCGATGGATTTAGAAAGAGAGCGCGGAATTACAATAAAACTTAATTCAGTTCAGTTGAAATATAAAGCGAAGGATGGCGAAGACTATACCTTCCACCTTATTGATACACCTGGACATGTCGATTTCACTTATGAGGTTTCTCGAAGCTTAGCGGCGTGTGAAGGGGCAATTCTTGTTGTCGATGCTGCACAAGGGATTGAGGCTCAAACACTAGCTAACGTGTATTTAGCTCTTGATAATGATTTGGAAATTATTCCTGTTATTAATAAAATTGACCTTCCAAGTGCTGATCCTGAACGAGTACGAAATGAGGTTGAAGAAGTAATTGGTCTTGATGCATCTGAGGCTGTTCTTGCTTCTGCTAAAGCCGGAATTGGGATTGAGGATATTTTAGAACAGATCGTAGAAAAAGTTCCAGCCCCTACAGGTGATCCGGATGCACCTTTAAAGGCACTTATTTTCGATTCATTATTTGATGCATATCGTGGGGTCGTAGCTTATATCCGAGTAGTAGAAGGCACAGTTAAAGCTGGTGATAAAATCCGAATGATGGCAACAGGCAAAGAATTTGATGTTGTTGAGGTTGGGGTATTCTCACCTAAAGCAAATCCTCAAGATGAACTGACAGTTGGAGATGTTGGCTACTTAACAGCTTCCATCAAAAATGTCGGTGACACTCGTGTTGGGGATACAATCACCAACGCGAAAAATGGTGCTTTAGAGCCACTGCCAGGCTATCGTAAATTAAATCCGATGGTATATTGCGGTCTATATCCAATTGACAGCGCTAAATTTAACGATCTTCGCGATGCTCTTGAAAAGCTGGAGCTGAATGACTCTGCATTACAATTTGAGCCTGAAACATCACAAGCTCTTGGCTTTGGTTTCCGCTGCGGATTTTTAGGTCTTCTTCACATGGAGATTATTCAAGAGCGTATTGAACGTGAATTCAAAATTGATCTAATCACTACAGCACCAAGTGTAATCTATGATGTTATTATGACAGATGGCACGAATATTAAAATTGATAACCCGTCTAAAATGCCAGATCCGCAAAAAATCGACCGCATAGAGGAGCCATATGTAAAAGCATCCATGATGGCGCCTAATGACTATGTTGGAGCGATTATGGAGCTTTGTCAGGAAAAACGCGGTATCTTTGTTAATATGCAATACATGGATGAAACCCGTGTCAATATCACATATGAAATTCCTTTATCTGAAATTGTATATGACTTCTTTGATCAGCTTAAATCTAATACAAAAGGATATGCTTCTTTTGATTATGAATTAATTGGCTATAAGCCTTCCAAACTTGTGAAAATGGATATTCTTTTGAATGGTGAAAAGGTGGATGCCTTAAGTTTCATCGTTCATAGAGACTTTGCCTATGACCGTGGAAAAGTAATTGTTGAAAAACTAAAAGAATTGATTCCGCGTCAGCAATTCGAGGTTCCTGTTCAAGCGGCAATTGGCCAGAAGATTATTGCTCGTTCAACTATTAAATCAATGGGTAAAAACGTATTGGCTAAATGTTACGGTGGAGACATTTCCCGTAAGCGTAAGCTGCTTGAAAAGCAGAAGGAAGGGAAGAAGCGCATGAAGCAGGTTGGATCAGTTGAAGTTCCACAGGAAGCCTTCATGGCTGTATTAAAAATGGACGACACAAATAAGAAGAAATAATTTTTTGATTCTATAGAAGGAGGTTGGATATGCTTACATCAGAAAGCAGCTCCAGCCTTTTTCTGTTTTTTGAAATAAATGATAAGGGTGTGTTAATAATGATAAGAGCGGCCTATATTCATATCCCTTTTTGTGAGCATATATGCCACTATTGTGATTTTAATAAAGTCTTCTTGCAAGGGCAGCCGGTAGATGAGTACTTAAATTCACTGAAAAAGGAAATGGAGCTGGCATTACTAGCTTCACCGCCCCAGCATTTCCGATCCATATTTGTTGGGGGAGGTACGCCAACCGCTTTAAATGAAGAACAGCTCGAAAAGTTGTGCATTATCATCAAAGAACATCTGCCCTACGATGAAGGAACAGAGTTTACGTTTGAGGCAAACCCGGGAGATCTTTCTGAAGAAAAGCTTCGTATTTTGTATGACGCCGGAGTAAATCGGATTAGCTTCGGGGTACAAACCTTTAATGAAGAGCTTCTAAAGAAAATTGGGAGAGTGCATAGACCAAAGGATGTCTTTCAATCTGTAGAAGCTGCGAAAAAAACAGGCTTTGAAAATATTAGCATTGATTTAATTTATAGCTTGCCTGGACAAACAATTAATGATTTCAAGGAAACACTCCAGACTGCATTCACATTGGATATTGTTCATTACTCCGGTTATTCACTCATTATTGAACCTAAAACGGTATTCTATAACTTAATGAGAAAAGGCAAATTGCAGTCTCCAGGGGAAGATGCAGAAACTGAAATGTATGAAATCCTCATGAATGAGATGGATAAACAAGGTTTCAAGCAATATGAAATCAGCAATTTTTCTAAACTAGGATTTGAAAGCAAACATAATCTAACCTATTGGAATAATGAATGGTACTACGGTTTTGGTGCTGGAGCTCATGGTTATGTGAATGGAAGAAGAGTATCCAATCACGGCCCGATAAAAAAATATATGGATGCTCTCGATAAAGGGGAATTGCCTATATTGGATGCCCATACCGTTACTTTCCAAGAACAAATTGAAGAGGAAATGTTTCTGGGATTAAGAAAAACAGAAGGTGTTTCCATTCCTCGCTTTTTAGAGAAATTTGGCGAAAATCCTATCGAATTATTTGAAGAGGAATTAACCCAATTAATAAAACGCAATTTGATTATAGTTACGGAAGAACATATTCAATTATCGAGAAGAGGGCGTTTTCTTGGGAATGAGGTTTTTCAATTCTTTCTAAAGTAAAAAAATCACACTGTGTTTTTATTGACACCAAACCATTGATTTGATAATTTATTAGTAGAATTAGCACTCGCATATAAAGAGTGCTAACAGAGGTGATAATTGTGTTGACAGATCGCCAATTATTGATCTTTCAGGTTATTGTCGATGATTTTATTCAATCTGCGCAGCCAGTCGGTTCGAGGAGTTTGTCGAAAAAAGACAAAATAACATTTAGTTCCGCGACTATTCGTAATGAAATGTCTGATTTAGAAGAGCTGGGGTTTATTGAAAAAACACACACCTCATCAGGAAGAATTCCTTCCGAAAAAGGTTATCGTTATTACGTAGATCATTTGCTGGCTCCTCAAAAGCTTAATCAGCAAGATGTTCATAAATTAAAGTCCGTATTTGCGGAAAGAATATTTGAGCTGGAAAAGATTGTTCAAAAGTCAGCTAAAATACTTTCTGAACTGACAAACTATACTTCAATTGTGTTAGGACCAGCTGTAAAGGAAAATAAGTTAAAAAGAATACAAATTATTCCTTTAAACAGTCAGACTGCTATAGCCATTATTGTTACAGATTCAGGTCATGTTGAAAATCGAATGTTTCATCTTCCTGAGACAATGGATTCAAGCGATCTTGAAAAACTGGTAAATATTTTAAATGAACGCTTGGCTGGGGCTTCAATTGAAAGCTTAAATGATAAGATTTATAAAGAGGTAGCTATTCTTTTAAGGCAGCATATTAATAATTATGACTATATCCTGCACTCTGTTGCAGATGCGCTAAAGGTCCCGGCTCATGAAAAGCTATTCTTTGGCGGTAAGTCAAATATGCTGAGCCAGCCTGAATTTCATGACATTGATAAGATTAAAAGCTTAATGGACATGATTGAACAGGAAGATAGAATTTATGAACTTATTAGGAAAAACAAATCAGGCATTCATGTGAATATAGGTAAAGAAAACAATAATTCAGCAATGGATAATTGCAGCTTGATTACGGCAACATACTCAGTTGGTGCTGAACAGCTGGGCACCATTGCTATACTAGGACCAACAAGGATGGAGTATTCCCGTGTCATTTCTCTTCTCGACTATATTAGTTCGGATCTAACATCTGTCCTAACTAAGCTTTATCAGAGTGATTGACGATGGAAATATTGCTAAGGGTGGGACCCCTTAAAGAAGTCCCATCCCTTTCCTTGTGCCTCAAAAAGTATTTTGTAAACCTTAAAGGGAGGTGAAAAAATTGGCAGAAGAAAAAGATATTTTAAAAGAAGAAACTGCTTCTAATTCTGACCAATCTCTTAATACCGATGCAACTGAAGCTGAAGAAATCGCAGAGGAAGCTGCAAATGAAACTGTTGCAGAAATCTCTTTAGAAGCTCAGCTTAAGGAAGCACAGGAAAAAGCGGTTGCGTTAGAAGGGAAATTCCAAGAAATGGAGAACCGATATTTACGTCTCCAAGCCGATTTTGATAATTCCAGACGAAGAGCAAGACTTGATCTTGAGTCGTCTGAAAAATATAGAGCACAAAAATTAATCACTGATTTACTGCCGGCTATTGATAACTTTGAAAGAGCTTTACAAATGGAATCTGACAATGAGCAAGTTAAATCTGTTCTTCAAGGAATGGAAATGGTGCACAGAGGCCTTTTAGAAGCTTTGAAAAATGAAGGGGCAGAACAAATTGATGCTGTTGGCAAGGAATTTGATCCAAATTTCCACCAAGCAGTTATGCAAGTTCAAGAAGAAGGATATGAGTCCAATATGGTTGTAGAGGTATTCCAAAAAGGATATATCCTTAAGGACAGAGTGATCCGTCCAGCAATGGTAAAAGTGAATATGTAAGTTACATAATTTTGGGAGGTAAAAAAACATGAGTAAAATTATTGGAATCGACTTAGGTACAACGAACTCATGTGTCTCTGTTCTAGAAGGCGGAGAGGCAAAAGTTATTCCAAATCCAGAAGGTAACCGTACAACACCTTCTGTTGTTGCTTTTAAAAATGGCGAAAGACAAGTGGGAGAAGTAGCAAAACGTCAATCGATTACAAATCCGAACACAATCCTTTCTGTTAAGCGTCATATGGGTACTGATTTCAAAGTAGAGGCTGAAGGAAAAGAATATACACCGCAAGAAATTTCAGCAATTATTCTTCAATATTTAAAATCATATGCTGAAGAGTACCTTGGTGAAAAAGTAACAAAAGCAGTTGTTACAGTTCCAGCTTATTTTAACGATGCTGAGCGTCAAGCTACGAAGGATGCAGGAAGAATTGCTGGCTTAGAGGTTGAGCGTATTATTAACGAGCCAACTGCAGCTGCATTAGCATATGGAATGGATAAAACGGATGAAGATCAAACAATTCTAGTTTACGACCTTGGTGGCGGTACGTTTGACGTATCTATTCTTGAACTTGGCGATGGCGTATTTGAAGTTAAAGCTACAGCAGGTGACAACCGTCTAGGTGGAGATGACTTCGACCAAGTGATCATTGATTACTTAGTTGAAGAATTTAAAAAAGAGAATGGCATTGACCTTTCTAAAGATAAAATGGCTGCACAGCGCTTAAAGGATGCTGCAGAAAAGGCGAAGAAGGACCTATCTGGTGTAACTTCTACACAAATTTCTTTACCATTTATTACTGCTGGAGAAGCAGGACCGTTACATTTAGAAGTGACATTAACACGTGCAAAATTTGAAGAGCTTTCAAGTGGTTTAGTAGAACGTACAATGGGACCAACTCGCCAAGCTCTTAAGGATGCAGGCCTAACTCCTTCTGAAATTGATCGAGTTATTCTAGTTGGGGGATCAACACGTATCCCAGCTGTACAAGAAGCTATTAAGAGAGAAACAGGAAAAGAGCCGCATAAAGGTGTTAACCCTGATGAAGTAGTTGCAATGGGTGCAGCGATTCAAGGCGGAGTTATTTCAGGGGATGTTAAAGACGTTGTATTACTTGACGTAACACCTCTATCACTTGGAATTGAAACAATGGGCGGCGTATTCACAAAGCTTATTGATCGTAATACAACGATTCCAACATCTAAATCTCAAGTGTTCTCAACAGCTGCGGATAATCAATCTGCTGTTGATATCCATGTTCTTCAAGGTGAGCGTCCAATGGCTGCGGATAACAAAACTTTAGGCCGCTTCCAATTAGGCGATATTCCACCAGCACCAAGAGGAATTCCGCAAATTGAAGTATCATTTGATATCGATAAAAACGGTATTGTGAATGTTCGTGCGAAAGACCTGGGCACAAATAAAGAGCAAGCCATTACGATTAAATCTTCAACTGGATTATCTGATGAAGAAATCGAAAAAATGGTAAGAGAAGCAGAAGAAAACGCTGAAGCAGATAAGAAACGTAAGGAAGAAGTAGAGCTTCGCAATGAAGCAGATCAGCTTGTATTTACAACTGAAAAGACATTAAAAGATCTTGAAGGAAAAGTAGACGAAGCTGAGGTTGCAAAAGCAAATGAAGCGAAAGATGCGTTAAAGGCTGCTATCGAAAAGAACGATTTAGAAGAAATGAAAGCTAAGAAAGACGCACTGCAAGAAATCGTTCAAGCTTTAACAGTGAAGCTTTATGAAGAAGCTGCGAAGCAAGCTCAAGCTGCTGGAGGCGCACAAGGCCAAGAGGGCAAAAGCAATGATGACAATGTAGTTGACGCAGAATTTGAAGAGGTTAAAGACGATAAATAAGTCATATAGTGTTTATGTTCGGTGGCGTTGTCTAGCTGCAGCGCCTAAGGGCTCTCGGGTCTAAGCCAAGCCGTCAATAAGGTTAAAGAACAACCTTCTTGACGGCTAGTCTTATGCTTGTCGCCCCTGAGCAAGGCGCTTCCGCTTTTCTAAGTCAAAGTCAGGTCTATCTTGACTTTGACTTTTATTTTTGAATAGACATGTGTTAAAATAATCTTTATGTGAAAAGATTCGGGGAGTGGTAATCAATGAGTAAAAGGGATTACTATGAAGTGCTTGGTGTCGGTAAAGGGGCAAGTAAGGATGAAATAAAGAAGGCTTATCGTAAGCTATCGAAACAATATCATCCAGATATTAATAAAGACCCAGGTGCGGATGAGAAGTTTAAAGAAGTAAAAGAAGCCTATGAAGTATTAAGTGATGATCAGAAAAGATCACATTATGACCAGTTTGGACATACTGATCCAAACCAAGGCTTTGGTGGTGGCGGATTCGAAGGCTTCGGCGGCTTTGAAGATATTTTCAGTACTTTCTTCGGGGGCGGTGGATCACGCAGAAGAGATCCGAATGCCCCAAGGCAAGGTGCAGATTTGCAATATACGATGACATTATCTTTTGAAGATGCTGTTTTTGGCAAGGAGACAGAAATTGAGATTCCGCGTGAAGAAACATGTGAAACATGTAACGGATCAGGTGCAAAGCCAGGGACAAAGCCTGAAACATGCAGCCACTGTTATGGTTCTGGACAAGTAAATATTGAACAGAACACACCTTTTGGCAAGATTGTGAATCGAAGAACATGTAATTATTGTAATGGAACTGGAAAACAGATTAAGGATAAATGTTCCACTTGCGGCGGAAATGGAAAAGTTAAAAAACGCCGGAAAATTGCTGTGAAAATTCCTGCCGGTATTGATGATGGCCAGCAGCTAAGAGTAGCAGGCCAAGGTGAACCGGGAGTAAACGGCGGACCTTCCGGAGATTTATATGTTGTATTCCATGTCCGTTCTCATGAATTCTTTGAGCGCGATGGCGACGACGTTTATTGTGAAATGCCAATCACATATGTGCAGGCAGCTTTAGGGGACGAAATCGAAGTGCCTACCCTATATGGAAAGGTTAAATTAAAAGTTCCAGCAGGTACACAAACTGGCACAAAGTTCCGATTAAGAGATAAAGGGATTCAAAATGTTAGAGGCTACGGAAAAGGCGATCAGCATATCATTGTCAGAATCGTAACACCTACAAAACTTACAGAAAAACAAAAGCAGCTATTACAGGAATTTGCTGAAATTAGCGGGCAAGTACCGCAAGGAGAGCATGAAGAAAGCTTCTTCGCTAAAGTAAAGCGGGCATTTAAGGGCGATTAATGAATGGAGTTGGAATAACATTGAAATGGTCAGAAATTAGTATTCATACAACAAATGAGGCAGTTGAACCAATTTCAAATATATTGCATGAAGCAGGAGCAAGCGGAGTGGTCATTGAAGATCCATATGAACTTGTGAAAGAAAGAAAAGATCAATTCGGTGAAATCTACCAGCTCAATCCATTAGACTATCCTGAAGATGGAGTAATCGTTAAAGCTTATTTGCCTGAAAATAGTTTTCTTGCTGAAACGGTTGATGAAATTAAAGAAGAGATCAATAATCTCCTCTTGTATAATATTGATATTGGAAAAAATGATATTAAAATCAGTGAAGTTAATGAAGAGGAATGGGCAACAGCCTGGAAGAAATATTATCATCCTGTTAAAATATCTGAAAGATTTACGATTGTTCCTACATGGGAAGAGTACACACCTGTTTCAACGGATGAATTAATTATTGAGCTAGATCCTGGAATGGCTTTTGGTACGGGTACTCATCCAACAACCGTTATGTGTATTCAAGCATTAGAAAGAACAGTGAGCAACAGAGATAAGATTATTGATGTTGGTACTGGTTCAGGTGTACTTAGTATTGCTGCAGCCATGCTAGGTGCTGAAAAAGTAACAGCTTTAGATCTTGATGAGGTGGCAGTGAATTCAGCGCGTCAAAACATTGAATTAAATAAGGTTCAAAATGTGGTTGACGTTGCCCAAAATAATCTTCTGGACGGTATCACTGCAGAAGTTGATATTGTTGTAGCTAATATACTTGCTGAGGTGATCCTCCGTTTTACTGATGATGTAGCTTCAGTCGTGAAAGAGGGCGGATTCTTTATTGCTTCTGGCATTATCCAACAGAAGAAACAAGAAATTAAAGACGCAATGATTGCAGCAGGCTTCCGAATTGAAGAAACAATTCAAATGGAAGACTGGGTAGCGATTATTGGAAAAAAAGAAAAACAATAAAACAAAAATAGGAAACGAAAGAAAAGGGGGAACCTCAAATTTGTTCCCTCTTTTTATACGTTAATCATTAAGAATAAGGCAGAAAAGAGGGTGTCCGTTTTGCAGCGTTATTTTGTCAATCACTCCCCAAATGAAAACCTCTATAGCATATTAGGGGATGACTATCATCACATTGTTCGGGTAATGAGGATGAAGGAAGGGGATCAGCTCATTTGTGTGGACCCGACGAAAGCTAGTGCTATTTGTTCAATTGTAGAAATTACCGATGAAAAAGTAGTAACAGAAGTTGTAAAATGGATAGAAGAATCCTCCGAACTGCCAATTGATATCACAATTGTGAGCGGTCTGCCTAAAGGGGATAAGCTTGAATGGATCATTCAAAAGGGAACAGAACTTGGCGCTTCTAGGTTTATCCCTTTTATTTCAGCACGCTCAGTAGTAAAATGGGATGAGAAAAAGGGGTCAAAAAAAGTCGATCGCTGGCAAAAAATTGCTAAGGAAGCGGCAGAGCAATCCCATCGGTCACATTTGCCTGAGGTTGATAGTCCGCTGAATTTGAAAGCGATCATTAAAACTAGTGAAATCTATGATTATAAATTGATTGCCTATGAGGAAGAAGCGAAGCAGGGAGAGTCATCGACTCTTCATAAGACGCTTAAAAGCATGAAAAAAGGCCAAAAACTGATGATTGTTTTTGGACCAGAAGGCGGATTAACCCATCAGGAAGTTTCATTATTACAGGAAAATGGCTTTCAAGCATGTGGACTAGGTCCGCGAATATTAAGAACCGAAACAGCACCGCTTTACGCACTTTCCGCTGTTTCCTATCATTTTGAACTAATGGAGTGAAATATTATGCCTACAGTTGCATTTCATACACTTGGTTGCAAAGTCAACCATTACGAAACAGAAGCCATTTGGCAATTATTTAAAGACTCTGGCTACGAACGAGTCGATTACGAATCGATGGCAGATGTTTATGTTATTAACACTTGTACAGTTACAAATACAGGTGATAAGAAGAGCCGTCAAGTGATTCGAAGAGCAATCAGAAAGAATCCGGATGGAGTCATCTGTGTAACAGGCTGCTATGCCCAGACTTCTCCAGCTGAAATAATGGCTATTCCAGGTGTTGATATTGTTGTTGGTACACAGGACCGAGTAAAAATGCTTGATTATATTGAGCAATTTAAAAAAGAGCGTCAGCCGATTAACGGGGTCGGAAATATTATGAAAAGCCGGGTTTATGAAGAGCTGGACGTACCTGCATTTACGGATCGTACTCGTGCTTCTCTTAAAATTCAGGAAGGCTGTAATAACTTCTGTACGTTCTGTATTATTCCATGGGCACGCGGATTAATGAGATCTAGAGATCCGAAGGAAGTTATCCGCCAAGCACAGCAATTAGTTGATGCTGGATATAAGGAAATCGTATTAACAGGTATTCACACAGGCGGCTACGGCGAGGATATGAAAGATTATAATTTAGCCATGCTGCTTCGTGATTTAGAAGCTCAAGTGAAGGGGCTTAAGCGAATTCGAATCTCTTCAATTGAAGCAAGCCAAATTACAGATGAAGTCATTGAAGTGATCAACCAATCTAATCTGATTGTTAGACATCTTCACATTCCGCTTCAATCAGGATCAAATACAGTTCTGAAAAGAATGCGCAGAAAGTATACAATGGAATTCTTCGGTGAGCGCTTGGATCGATTAAAAGAGGCGCTCCCTGGATTAGCAGTTACTTCTGATGTTATTGTCGGCTTCCCTGGTGAAACAGAAGAGGAGTTTATGGAAACGTATAATTTTATTAAGGAACATAAATTCTCTGAACTACATGTTTTCCCTTATTCTAAACGAACAGGAACACCAGCCGCACGTATGGAAGACCAAATTGATGAGGAAGTAAAAAATGAACGTGTTCATCGTTTGATTGCTTTATCAGATCAGCTGGCAAAAGAATATGCTTCTCAATTCGAGGGCGAGGTTCTTGAAGTAATTCCAGAAGAAGAATTTAAAGAGGAGAAAGCTAGCGGTTTATACGTTGGTTATACAGATAATTATCTTAAAGTAGTATTCCCTGCAACAGAAGAAATGGTTGGCCAAATTGTCAAAGTGAAAATTACAAAAGCTGGCTATCCATACAATGAGGGGCAATTTGTTCGAGTGCTGGAAGAAGATAGAGAAGAAGCTGCTGTATAAAAATATTTTTATAAAAAAGGGATTGCCAAACGGTAATTCCTTTTTTAATGAGCAAAATAATAAAAACACTTTTTTGAATCCGTTTACAGTATTTAACTCGATATTTTTAATAGTGCATGTTATGATGTGAGAGGTACGTACAACTCTTTATTTTGAAGGGAGTATTAAAGATGACAAAAACGATCGCAAAAATGATTGACCATACTTTATTAAAAGCAGATGCAACAAAAGACCAAATTGAAAATATTTGCGCTGAAGCAAAGCAGTATGATTTTGCTTCAGTATGTGTAAATCCAACATGGGTAAAACTTTCAAGCGAATTGCTTTCTGGTACAGATGTAAAGGTTTGTACAGTTATTGGTTTTCCACTAGGGGCAACAACACCTGAAACAAAGGCATTTGAAACGAAAAATGCCATTGAGAACGGAGCAACTGAAGTGGATATGGTTATTAATATTGGTGCATTAAAAAGCGGAGATCTTGAATTAGTGGAAAGCGATATCCGTGCAGTGGTTGAAGCTGCAAAGGGCAAGGCTTTAACAAAAGTAATCATTGAAACTTGCTTACTTACAGAAGAAGAGAAGGTTAAAGCTTGTGAATTATCCGTTAAAGCAGGAGCAGACTTTGTGAAGACCTCAACAGGCTTCTCTACTGGTGGTGCCACTAGTGAGGATATTGCTCTTATGCGAAAAACAGTAGGACCAAACATCGGTGTGAAAGCATCTGGCGGTGTTAGAAGTGCCGAGGATGCACAAAAAATGATTAAAGCTGGTGCAACTAGAATTGGTGCAAGCTCAGGAGCTGCCATCGTAAACGGATTAGTAAGTGATTCAGATTATTAATGATAAGAAAAAAAGTGCTGGGACCCCCGGCACTTTTTCATCGATCGTGCATCTTGATAATAAGCTTCCCAAATGGAACCGCAAACGGCAAGACCAGGAGGGAGGAAATAACATTAAATAGCACGCTTATATGTGCAAGCTGTACATCTGCTTCAGAAGCAAGCTGCAGTCCGATTGTCTCAAGGCTATGGATAAAAGGATAAAATGCAATTACTCCGATAATATTTAACCAAATATGGGCAAATGCAGATAGCCTCGCCTCGCGCCCTGCACCTATAGATGCCAAAAAGGCTGTAACACATGTTCCAATATTCGAGCCTAGCATGATAGCTATTCCTGTGTCTAAATTAATCGCCTCTCCAGTTAATAAACCCATGATAATTCCAGTAGTCGCTGTACTCGACTGAATAACAGCAGTAATAAGTGTACCTGCAGCAATACTGTAAAAATGACTCCCATCCAAACTCAACAGCAAATTATTAATGAAATCAATGGATGTTAATGGTCCGGCTAAAAATTCAAACCCCCCCATTGCAGCAAAGACAGCAGAAACTCCTAAAAGAATTAGCCCAATACTTCTAATAGTTCTTTTCTCAATTAAAAAAAAGGCTGCTCCCAAAATGGCAATTGGAACGATAAAGGAATCAATATCGAATGTAATCAATTCAGTTGTCAATGTAGTACCAATATTCGTCCCTAAAATAATTCCAATTGATTGAGGAAAAGTGAGAAGGCGGGCAGAAATTAGCCCGATTGTAATGACCATGACAGCAGAGCTGCTTTGCAAAATACAAGTAATCCCGACTCCTGCTAATAACCCTTTCCAAGGTGCAGAAGTTAATTTGGCTAGTCCAACTTTTAATGAATCACCAGATAAATTGAAAAGACCGGATCTTAATAGAGTCATTCCATAAATAAATAAACTAATAAAAATAATAAATAGAAATAGCTGGGTCAAGCTCCCACCCCCCTATCTCTATTTGTATGGGAAAAAAAGATGGACATGCCAATTCAAGCAACTAAAATTTCATTGTATCGTTTCAAAAATAATAAGAAACTGCGACAAATAAGAGGAAATTTGTCCATTCCGTCTATTTTAAATAAATTCATCTCGAAAAACTCTCATGCAAGGCTATTAACAGTTGACCTTGAATGCCTGTTATATTATAATTGCAAGGTACATGGAAAAAACCATGTTGGTGTAAGTGTGTTGTGCTCGGAGGGAGGGAAAGAGAATGTCTAAAACCGTCGTTCGTAAAAACGAATCGCTTGAAGATGCTCTTCGTCGCTTCAAACGTACTGTATCTAAATCTGGTACTATACAAGAAGCAAGAAAGCGCGAATTCTACGAAAAGCCTAGTATTAAACGTAAGAAAAAGTCTGAGGCTGCAAGAAAACGTAAGTGGTAAGAGAGGGTGTTACAGTGAGTCTTCTCGAACGTTTAAATGAAGATATGAAACAAGCGATGAGGAACAAAGAAAAAGATAAGCTTACTGTCATTCGGATGATTAAAGCTTCATTGCAAAATGAAGCGATTAAGCTTGGAAAAGATTTATCCGAAGAGCAAGAGCTTACTGTCCTCTCTCGCGAAGTTAAGCAACGCAAGGATTCCCTCCATGAATTTGAAAAAGCAGGTCGTGAAGATCTTGTTGAAAAAATTCGTACTGAACTTCAGTATGTCGAATTATATATGCCTAAACAGCTCTCTGAAGAAGAGGTTTCAAAAATCGTACAAGAAACGGTTGTTGAAACAGGTGCCAAATCTAAAGCTGATATGGGTAAAGTAATGGCTGCCATTATGCCGAAAGTCAAAGGCAAAGCCGATGGAGCACTTGTAAATAAACTTGTACAACAACACCTTTCCTAAAAAAACAAACTTTGTATAAAAGACCGTTAGCATCCGCTTACGGTCTTTTTTAAATGTCTAGCTCCAGCGCCTACCCCCTCGAGGTCACAAGCCGTTCCTGAAAGGTAGAGCTCACCTTTCCGTGAGCCCTGTCTTGTGCTTGTCGGGGGTGAGCACAAGGGGAAGCTGCTCTGAATAATCCTCGCAGGAACAATTTGATCTTTAATTGTTCCGAAGGCGCTTGCGCATTTCTTAATACCTTTTGAAAAAATATAGTATACTTGAATTAGAATTAGTCTGCCAAGTTTGAAACCTTTTTAAGGCGGCAAACGTATAAAAATAAACGCAACTATTTGAGGGGAGGGGGAACGTTGAAATTTAGAAGACTAGTAATAGTTTTTTCATTCCTTTTTGCATTTATTTTAATGATTGCTCCATTTAAAGGGGATGCAGACAATGAAATTGTTTATGTCGTTCCTGTACAAGAAACAATTGAAAAAGGTCTTTATGCGTACTTGAGCAGAGCAGTTCATCTAGCCGAAGAAGATAGAGCGTCCGCTATCATTTTCGAACTGGACACGCCAGGAGGGGTCGTGGATGCTGCTGCAAAAATTGGTAAGCTAATCACAACGACAGATATTAAGACGATTTCATTTGTTAACAAACAAGCATTATCTGCAGGTGCCTATATAGCATTAAATACAGATGAGATTTATATGGCGCCTGGTTCAACCATGGGTTCCGCAGCTATTATTGATCAGCAGGGAAATACAGCAGGCAAAAAGGCTGAATCGTATTGGTTTGCTGCTATGGAAGAGGCTGCTAAGCAAAGCGGGCGAGATCCTAAATATGCATTAGCTATGGCGGATGAATCTGTCGATTTGCCAGAGTTGGGAGCACCGAGAGGAAAATTGCTCACTTTAGGATCTGAAAATGCAAAAAAAGTTGGTTATTCGAATGGAACCTTCCATACTCTGAATGACCTCCTAGATCATCTTGGTCTGTCCCATGCGGAGGTTAAAACAGTAAAAGAAAGCTTTGCTGAGAAAATAGCAAGATTTATTACCCATCCTGTAGTGATCCCCATCTTATTGTCCATCGGGAGCTTAGGGCTAATAGTGGAATTATACTCCCCAGGCTTCGGTTTGCCGGGCTTTATGGGCCTATCTGCACTTCTATTGTTTTTCTATGGACATTTAGTTGCAGGTCTTGCCGGATATGAAACTCTAATTCTCTTTATTATAGGTATTGGTCTCATCATCGCAGAGTTTTTCCTCCCTGGGGGAATTGCAGGAATTATTGGTTTGGCCGCGATATTAGCAAGCTTGTTTTTAGCTTCTGATAATATCGTTCATATGGGGATTTCTATCCTAATAGCTTTAAGTATTTCAATATTAGCACTTATTATTATGGCAAAGGTGTTTGGTAGAAAAATGAAATTCTTTAAAAAGATCATCCTAACCGATGCAACTAAAACAGAAGAAGGCTATATTTCCAATAAGAGCAGACTAGAGCTTATTGGCTTAGAAGGCTATGCGTTGACTCCTCTGCGACCGTCTGGAACTGTTCTAATCGAAGACGAACGAATTGATGTTGTCAGTGACGGCGGTTTCATTTTAAAGGACGCAAGAGTCAGAGTAGTGAAAGCAGAAGGCTCGCGCATTGTTGTTAGGGAAATACCAGATACGAAATTAAAAGGTAAAGAGGAGGAGTAAAGATGCTAGGAACTGGTACAATTATGGTGTTAGTGGCTGTTGTTCTTGCCATTATCCTTTTAAGCGTTCTATTTACATTTGTCCCTGTTATGCTGTGGATTTCAGCGCTTGCTGCAGGAGTAAGAGTCAGTATTTTCACATTAATTGGGATGAGGCTCCGCCGGGTTATTCCAAGCAGAGTCATTAACCCATTAATTAAAGCTCATAAAGCGGGCATAGATGTGACAACGAATCAACTGGAAAGCCATTATTTAGCTGGGGGAAATGTGGATCGGGTTGTCAATGCTCTTATTGCAGCGCACCGCGCAAATATCGAATTAAGGTTTGAGCGCAGTGCAGCCATTGATCTTGCAGGACGTGACGTTCTAGAAGCTGTTCAGATGAGTGTAAATCCGAATGTAATTGAGACTCCTTTCATTGCGGGTGTTGCAATGGATGGAATTGAAGTAAAGGCAAAAGCAAGAATTACGGTTAGAGCTAACATTGACCGCCTTGTTGGGGGTGCTGGTGAAGAAACAGTTGTTGCGCGTGTCGGCGAAGGGATCGTATCAACAATTGGTTCATCAGAAAACCATAAAAAGGTACTTGAAAATCCAGATATGATTTCTAGAACAGTTCTGGCAAAAGGACTAGATTCAGGCACTGCCTTTGAAATTCTGTCCATTGATATTGCAGACGTAGATATCGGTAAAAATATTGGGGCTCATTTGCAAACAGAACAGGCAGAGGCTGACAAAAAGATTGCTCAAGCGAAAGCAGAAGAGCGCCGGGCGATGGCTGTTGCTTCAGAGCAGGAGATGAAGGCCAAAGTTGAAGAAATGAAGGCGAAGGTTGTAGAAGCTGAGTCACAAGTACCGCTTGCAATGGCCGAAGCTCTCCGAACTGGGAATATCGGGGTTATGGATTATATGAATATTAAAAATATCTCCGCAGATACCGATATGAGGGATTCAATTGGCCGCATAAATGAAGATCATCATAAAGACGGCGGACAAAAATAATCTTAGGTTTTTAATTTGTTTTAATAAATAGAAGGGAGGGAGCTCCCTCTTGGAATTTATTTTTCAAAATCCAATTTTTATCATAGTAATAATTGGTTATATCGTCTCCTTTATTATGAAAAATAAAAGGAATCAATCTCAATCTCAACAGCAAAAAAAGACTCGATCAAACCCAAATCCATCTCCTGCTGAGATTTTTAAGCAATTTCAGGAACGTATTCCGCAATTAGATACGAGAATGTTTAAAGAACAGCAGCAGGCTGAGCAAGCCCGAAAGCTGGAAATGGAATCTATGGAAAGGCAAAGGGAAGCTGAAGCAAGGATGGATGCCTTGAAGGAACAGCAGCAATTAGGAGAGAAACAAGCAGAGCTAATTCAGGCAGCTGCTCGTCCCGTGTTATATAGCCAAATGGCATCACCAGATTCAAAGATCATCAGCAAACCGATGTCACCTAGTAAAAAACAGCTAATTGACGGAATTATTTGGTCGGAAATAATAGGGCCCCCAAGGGCTCAAAACCCCCATAAATCAGTCAAAAACAATAAATAATTTTAGCTCAGTAAAGAAAAATTTTGTGCTAGAACCCTCCACCATCTCATACATATGAGATGAAGGGGGGTTCTTTTTTTATGGCAAGAAAGTGGGGACAATTCGTCCGAAAATGGATGACAAAAAATATGGAGCTTCCTCAAGATGTCATGATGGATTTACCCCGCATAACAATGATCGGACAAATCCATATATATATCGAGAACCACCGTGGACTGCTTGCTTTTTCAGATAAAGAATTAAGGCTTCTCCTAAAGCAAGGCCAGCTGTTAATAAGAGGGAAGGCTTTTGTTATAAAGACGATATTGCCAGAGGAGATCCTATTGGAAGGAAAAATTGATCAGGTCACATATATCAGTGATTAAACTAAATGCTTACAGAAGGAGCAAAAGCCTTCTGTAAGAACTTTTTTCATAGGGACAAGATTCACTTAATAAAGTGATAAAGAGAAATCAGGGGGAAGGAAATGAAAAATCTGTGGGTCGAATTCTTTGGAGGTATTGTTACTGTAAAAACGAAGGGAAAGGGTATCGAACGATTTATTAACACTTTGACAAGAAGCGGGATTCACGTCTGGCAAGTGAAAAGACACGGCATAGAAGCAGTTACTTTTAAAATGAAATTAAAGGATGTTAAGCAATTAAGAACTCTTGTGAGAAACAGTGATTGCAGAATTGAGTTTCTACAGCGGACGGGCTTGCCATTTGTATATAAGCGAATGCTAAAAAATATCGGATTTGTTATTGGGGCACCATTATTTTTAATCGTTATTCTTATTTTATCAAATATGGTGTGGGGAATTGAAATTAAGGGAGCCGACCCAGCTACTGAGTACAAAATTCGAAAGGAATTAGATGAAATAGGTGTAAAACGAGGCAAACTGCAGTTTTTCCTAGATAATGTTGAAGCCATTCAGCGAAAGCTTACAGACAATGTAAAAGAGATAACATGGGTTGGTGTGGAATTAAAAGGGACAACCTACCATTTTCAAGTTGTGGAAAAAACAGAGCCGGAGAAGCCGGAATATTTAACGCCAAGAAATCTTGTTGCAAAAAAGAAGGCAGTTATAGTAGATATGTTTGTTGAGGAAGGTCAGCCAAAGGTCAGTGTTAATGATCATGTAAAGCCAGGTCAGCTTCTCGTTTCCGGCATAATTGGCGAGGATGGACAAAAAACGAAAACCGTTCCAGCTAAGGGTGAAATTTTCGGCGAAACATGGTATAAAACGGATGCCACGGTTTCATTAAAAAGTACTTTTCAAGTATTCAACGGGAATGAAAAGCAAAAGCATTTTCTTAGGATAGGGAGTTTAAGTTTACCGATCTGGGGATTTGGCAAGGTAGAATTTAAGGAATCTGAAACTGAAATATATGAAAAGAAGATCCGTTTTTTAAAATGGGAGCTTCCGATTTCGTATATTCATCAGACAACTAGGGAAAGAGAACAGGTAACTAGAATTTATTCAAATGAAGAAGCATTTGAAGCGGCAAAAATTATGGCAAGAAATGATATAAAAAATAGGCTATCTGAAAATGCTAAAATAAAAGGGGAAAAAGTTTTACACAAGTCAGTAGAGAATGGTAAAGTAACTATATCAATACATTTCCAAATTATTGAGAATATTGCTGAAGCACAACCAATTATTCAAGGAGATACGGAATGACAGAAGACTTGAAGACAATGAATGTACAACTCGAAAATCCGAATGAAGCCATTGTTTTGTTAGGAAATTCGGATGCAAACATAAAAATGATTGAACAAGAACTGAATGTTTCTATCGTTACACGGGGAGAAAATGTATTTGTTTCCGGTGATATGGATCAGGTGAAAATGGTTGGGAAATTGCTTTCTGAATTGCTGCAAGTGATTAGGAAAGGAATTAATATTAACCAAAGAGATGTCATGTATGGAATCCAAATGGCAAAAAAAGGAACACTCGACTATTTTAGCGATATATACGATGAGGAGATAATCCGTAATGCTAAGGGAAAATCCATTCGAGTAAAGACGATTGGCCAAAGCCAATATATTCGGGCTATCCGCAAGAATGATCTTGTGTTTGGAATTGGCCCGGCGGGAACAGGAAAAACCTATTTAGCTGTTGTAATGGCAGTGAACGCCTTGAAAAATGGACATGTTAAGAAAATTATTCTAACCCGTCCTGCTGTTGAAGCAGGAGAAAGTCTCGGATTCCTTCCAGGTGATTTAAAAGAAAAGGTCGATCCATATTTGCGTCCTCTTTATGATGCACTGCATGACATATTAGGTGCTGAACATACCCTAAGACTAATTGAAAGAGGCACAATTGAAATTGCACCTTTAGCGTATATGAGGGGCCGGACATTGGATGATGCGTTCGTTATTCTGGATGAAGCCCAGAATACGACACATGCGCAAATGAAAATGTTTTTAACTCGTCTTGGCTTTGGATCAAAAATGGTCATTACCGGTGATAAAACTCAGGTGGATCTTCCAAAAGGTGCAAAATCAGGATTAATTTTGGGCGAAGAAATCTTAAAAGGAGTAAAAGGAATTTCATTCGTCCATCTCGAAGAAAGTGATGTAGTCCGTCATCCGCTTGTAGCAAAAATTATTCAAGCATACGGACAGCATGAATAATGATTCATTTACCGTCGATGAGCTCGACGGTTTTTTATGTTTTTTGTAAAAATAATTGCATTTCCCCTAATTTTTAACAACAAGTATGAAGAGACAGGTGCAACTTGAGAGAAAAACTGTTATCATTTTACATAATTAAAGGATATAATGGGGGGATTATTTGGGAAAGATATTAAGCTGTATTACTTAATCAAGGAAAAATATATAATAATGGTACATATTTCAAAAATTAAATTCTATGTAAAATGAATAAATATGAGGATATACGAAGTTTATTGCCGGGCGGATAATAAGAAAATCACTTATCTGGTCTTAGATCAATAGCCAAGATAGGAGGGATTGAACTTGGAAAGGCTGCAGCAATACTTGACAAAAATAAAAAATTTATTAGAATTAACTTTTTTTAGAGTTTTACTATTTGTTTTCCTTGGAATTGTTATGTTTATAGCAATGTTCAGTAATGTAAAACCAGAAAAAATGGACTTAAGATTGTTTTCAGTTGCTGAACAGACGATAAGATCGCCAATTACAATTGAAGATAAAGTTTTTACAGAGAGAAAGAAAAAAGAAGCAGCAGATCAGGTGCAGGATGTATACGTAGTTAAAAAAGAAATTGCTCAAAATCGTGTAGATCTAATAACATCTATTTTTGATTCGGCAACCGAAGTCAATGATGAGATTAAAGATGACTTGGAAGAAAAGCAAAAGGCAGCTGAAAAAATCGATAGTTCTGAAAATGAGCCAATTAGTCTTTCTGAACCGACACCAGCTGAAAAGCTTGCCAAGATGAAGGAGAAGCTAACTGAGGATGTAACAAAGGAAATTTCCGATGGATCATTACTAGCTTTATTACAGGCGTCTAGAAGCGAGCTTACTATTGCGAAAGATGTAACAGTCACTGCAATAAATAATGTAATGAGCCGGAGAATTCCTGCAGACGAGGTCGAAAATGCTAAAAAGCGGTTAGAGGAAGAGCTAAGGTTCACGAGTCTAAATTCTTCTCTAAAGTCAGCGGCCGTTGAATTGGGAAGATATGCTGTATATCAAAATGAATTTTACGATCCTAATGCAACTGAAGAGCTGCGTCAGCAAGCCGTTGAAAGTGTTGAACCGGTAAAAATTCTTCAAGGGCAGATTATTGTTGAGGAGCAGCAGCTTATAACTAGAGATATATACAGACAGCTGGAGCTTATTGGAATGCTTGACAGCAATAATTCAGTCCAGCCTTTTGTAGGTCTGGGATTAATCACGTTTATTATCCTGGCAGCACTATATTATTATTTTCATGAGTTAAAGCTGCAATCCGACTTGAAACAAAGCTATCTGCTGCTATTTAGTTTGATTTTTACTCTCTCGATTTTAATTATGAAAGGGATAAGCTTTTTCCCAGACTTTAAGTATTCTGAGGTAAGTTATATATTCCCGGCTGCAATGGGTCCTATATTGATCCGAAATTTAATCGACGAAAAAATGGCTGTTTTATTTACGATTATTATGGCAATTTGCGGAAGTATCATTTTTAATGAAGGAGTTACTGGTGCTTTTCATGTTTCTTCCGGAATTTATATCATTTGCAGCGGAATGGCTGGAATCATCTTTTTGACAAAGCAAAAAAACAGGTCAAGAATTTTACAGGCGGGGCTATTTGTAGCTATTGTAAATGTAATCGTCATTTTTTCTCTAATATTCCTAAGAAATGGGCAATATGACGGGCTCGAATATGGTTTTTACTTAATTATTGGGGCACTGTCAGGGTTTTTGTCAGCAGTTCTAGCGTTAGGATTGCTCCCTTTCTTCGAAGCAGGATTTGGTATCCTATCGACGATTAGATTAATTGAATTAACAAGTCCAAATCACCCGTTATTAAGAAAAATCTTGACGGAAGCACCTGGAACCTACCACCATAGTGTCATGGTTGCTAATCTATCTGAATCTGCCTGTGAAGCAATTGGAGCTAATGGATTGCTGGCAAGGGTTGGCTGCTATTATCATGATATCGGTAAGACGAAGCGGCCTCAGTTCTTTATTGAAAATCAGATGAATATAGAAAACCCGCATGACCGTCTGCCACCGCAAACAAGTAAAAATATCATTATTGCGCATGCTACGGATGGAGCCGAAATGCTTAGAAAGCATAAAATGCCAAAGGAAATCGTAGACATTGCCGAACAGCATCATGGGACAACGCTATTAAAATTTTTTTATCATAAGGCAAGTCAAAATGGGCTAGAAGTACGGGAAGAGGATTATCGTTATCCTGGTCCGAAGGCACAAACGAAAGAGGCTGCTATTATTGGGATTGCGGACAGTGTTGAAGCAGCAGTTCGTTCTATGTCCCACCCCACTTCTGAACAAATAGAAGGACTCGTTAGAAATATAATTGCCGACCGTCTTCAGGACGGACAGCTTAATGAATGTGATTTAACTTTGAAGGAATTAGAAATAGTCGCTAACTCTTTTTGCGAGA
The DNA here is from genome assembly GCF_019749375.1 of Bacillus sp. S/N-304-OC-R1. GTDB lineage: Bacteria > Bacillota > Bacilli > Bacillales > Cytobacillaceae > Cytobacillus. The sequence continues at coordinate 14,426 of NZ_JACWFE010000012.1, read as the reverse complement.
CATTAAACGGGATTTTCCACTCCAGAATTGAGTATCCAGAAATGACAAAACAGAAGGTGAAACAAGCATGAGTTTAAATATAGACTTTTTAGATGAGACAAATGAAATTACAGAAGAACAAACTGCTTATATTGGCGATCTTCTTAATTTCGCAGCTAAATATGAAAATATTGTAGAAGAATGTGAGGTATCTCTCACTTTTGTAAGCAATGAAAAGATCAAAGAAATTAATAAAGAGTACCGAAATAAAGACAGCGTTACCGATGTTATTTCATTTGCAATGGAAGAGATGGGTGAGGGAGAAATAGAGCTTATTGGAATTGAGATGCCTAGAGTGCTTGGGGATATCATAATTTCAGTATCAAGAGCTCGTGAACAGGCAGAGGAATATGGGCACTCTTTTATGCGAGAAATCGGCTTTTTGGCTGTTCATGGTTTCCTTCATTTGTTAGGTTATGACCACGAAACAGAAGAGGACGAAAAAGAAATGTTCTCTCGTCAAAAGGATATATTAAATGAATTCGGTCTCCAAAGATAAAAAGAACTCATTAGTTCATTCATTTGGTTATGCTTTGTCAGGCTTTAAACAGGCTTTTATCCAGGAAAGAAATTTAAAAATTCATTTTGCAGCGTCTTTTATCGTCATCATTATGGGATTTTTATTCTCGATTTCCTACTTAGAGTGGCTGTTTATTGTTTTGGCTATTGGGGGAATGCTTTCACTGGAACTAATAAATTCCTCGGTTGAAAGAATAGTCGATCTTGTAACAGAGGATTATCATCCGCTTGCAAAAGCAGCAAAGGATATGGCAGCAGGCGCAGTCTTTCTCTATGCGATTATGTCCGTTATCATTGGATTGATTGTATTTCTCCCGAAAATAATATTATTGTTTTTTTGAAACTGCCCATTTTTCCGGGCAGTTTTTATTTGGGCTAATCCTTTATAAAGTTTAGAGTTTAATAATAAAAATAAAGGGTAATAAAACAAGCAATAAGTGAATATGACTATTCTGTTTTCAATATGAAACCTAGCCCTATTTGTAAATTCTCCCTTAACTTTGATAAAATAGCATAGCAATGTAACATAGTTTGTGTGTATTTTTGGAAAATTCAATTTTTTATGTTACGTTTTTGCTACAATCGATGCTTTTGATTAAAATTTAGGGTAAAATAAAAGGAGTAACATCCTTCTTTACGAAAGGGAGACGTATTCGTGCAAGTTGAAAAATTAATTGAAGAAGCAAAAATAGCAAGAGAAAGAGCTTATGTTCCATATTCAAAATTTAAGGTTGGCGCGGCGCTCTTAACAACAGATGGTAAAGTATACCATGGATGCAATATTGAAAACGCGGCATATAGTATGTGCAATTGTGCTGAGAGAACAGCCATTTTCAAGGCTTATTCCGAAGGCGACAGAAATTTTACAGCAATGGCTGTAGTAGCAGATACGGACCGTCCTTGTTCTCCTTGTGGTGCTTGCCGTCAAGTGATTGCAGAACTTTGCCCAACAGATATAAAAATTTATTTAACAAACCTAAAGGGAGATATTCTTGAAATAACGAAAGAACAACTGCTGCCTGGAGCTTTTTCACCGGAGGATTTAAATGATTAACACAGAAAAAGGACATAAATCAGGATTTATATCAATAATCGGAAGACCAAATGTTGGAAAATCCACTTTTTTAAATAGGGTAATTGGGCAAAAAATAGCCATTATGAGTGACAAACCTCAAACAACTAGAAATAAGGTTCAAGGTGTATTAACAACGAATGATGCTCAATATATTTTCATCGATACACCAGGAATTCACAAGCCAAAGCATAAACTAGGCGATTTCATGATGAAAGTCGCACAAAATACTTTAAAAGAAGTCGATGTTATTTTGTTTATGGTGAATGCTGTTGAGGGCTATGGGCGCGGGGAAGAATTTATTTTAGAAAAGTTTCAATCTATACGCACGCCAATATTTCTTGTTATTAACAAGATAGATCAAGTTCACCCTGATAAACTGTTGAACATTATTGAATCTTATAAAGAAAAATATAACTTTAGTGAAATCATTCCTATTTCAGCTCTCGAAGGAAATAATGTAGAGAACTTATTAGAGCAAATAAAAAAATATATCCCAGAGGGTCCGCAATATTATCCTGCTGATCAAGTAACTGATCATCCTGAACGATTCATCGTTTCTGAACTCATTCGGGAAAAAGCACTGCACTTAACAAGGGAAGAAATTCCTCATTCGCTTGCCGTGTTAATTGATAAGATGGAGCGCCGCGACGATAAAGACGTTGTTCATGTTATGGCTACAATTGTGGTCGAGAGGGATTCACAAAAAGGGATTGTCATCGGAAAACAAGGAAAAATGTTAAAGGAAATTGGTCAAAGAGCCCGTGTAGATATTGAAAACCTGCTTGGCTCAAAAGTGTTTTTAGAATTATGGGTTAAGGTTCAAAAAGATTGGCGCAATAAAATGTCACAGCTGCGGGATTTTGGATTCCGTGAAGATGATTATTAAAATGTGTTCCAAATTGTCCAGCCTTAACTAAAGTATTACTGTCAAACAGTAATTATGTATGATTTTAATTTACAATTTTTTTCTCTTATGAAATTTGAAAGACAGGCTATGATAAATGGTAAGGATTTGGGATAAAGAATATGCGTTAAAAACGGAAAGGTGGGGTTTTCGATGATTGATTTTACCTGGAAGGTCTTTTCACAGACAGGTAATATTGACACATATCTTCTCTTAAAAGAGCTAGAACAGGAAACTCAAGAAATACCCGGAAATCAGGACGCACAGTTTACAGAAGCAGACTTTCCCATCTCATAGATTGTCTACCATATAGGGATGGTGGCTATGATGCTTGATAAATGTGAGGGCATCATTATTAGAACAACAAATTATGGTGAAACAAACAAAATTGTTACTTTATACACCCGTGAATGGGGGAAACTTGGTGTGATGGCACGAGGAGCAAAAAAGCCGAATAGCCGGCTTTCTGCCGTCACCCAACCTTTTACATACGGATATTTTTTAGTACAAAGAAGCAGCGGTTTGGGAAGTCTTCAGCAAGGGGAAATGATTTCTTCCATGCGATCTATCCGCGAAGATATATTCCTGACAGCATACGCTAGCTATATTGTTGATTTAACAGACAAAGGTACTGAAGATAGAAAGCCCAATCCTTATTTGTTTGAATTAGTTTACCAAGTATTAAACTTACTAAATGAAGGTTATGATCCTGAAATTATCGTTAATATTTTTGAAATGAAAATGCTAAATACATTAGGGCTTTATCCTGTATTAAATCAATGCGCAATATGCAGCAATACTGACGGTCATTTTTCCTTTTCGATAAGAGAGGGCGGTCTGATTTGTCATCGTTGTTTGGAGAAGGATCCCTATCATTTTAAAATATCTCCAGGAACCGTAAAACTATTGAGGCTGTTTTATTATTTTGATTTATCTCGTCTTGGGAATATATCGGTTAAGCCGGAAACAAAGGCAGAGCTTAAAAAAGTAATATCAGCCTATTACGATGAGTATTCAGGACTTAATTTAAAAACTAAAAAGTTTTTAAATCAAATGGCTAAGTTTGAAGATATGTTCTAATGAAGGATAATTATAATCGTCAATAATTTGTCCGGTTTAAAAACTATTCTTACTTGACATTCAATTTTGTTTCGTTTATGATTCAAATTATTAAATTTAATAGTTGTTATGAGGAAGAAAAGTACTTATTTTATTCAATAAAAGCGAACCTAGGATAGTGCGAGCTAGGGTATTGATGGATAAGGAAGGCGCTTCTGAGCAACTTCGGAATAAAGTGGCTGCACGCTAACTTGCAGCAAATAGGGTGGAACCGCGGGTTAACTCTCGTCCCTATGCTTCATGCATAGAGACGGGAGTTTTTTGTTTTTTATTCTTAATAACTGTTAAAAAAATATGAAGTGAGGGTGCGGAATGAACATTCAAAACATGATTTTAACCTTACAGAAGCATTGGTCTGATTATGGCTGTATTTTAATGCAGGCTTATGACGTTGAAAAAGGTGCAGGAACAATGAGTCCTTATACATTCCTGCGAGCAATTGGTCCAGAGCCATGGAACGTAGCTTATGTGGAGCCTTCACGGCGTCCTGCTGATGGGAGATATGGAGAAAATCCAAACCGTCTTTATCAACATCATCAATTTCAGGTTATTATGAAGCCATCACCAGACAATATTCAAGAAATGTACTTAGACTCATTGAAAGCACTAGGTATCAATCCGCTTGAGCATGATATTCGATTTGTTGAAGATAACTGGGAAAACCCATCACTAGGCTGTGCAGGCTTAGGCTGGGAAGTATGGTTAGACGGAATGGAGATAACACAATTTACTTATTTTCAGCAGGTTGGCGGTTTAGAGTGTAAACCTGTTTCTGTTGAAATCACATACGGAATTGAGCGATTAGCCTCTTATATTCAAGAGAAAGAAAATGTCTTTGACCTTGAATGGACAAATGGATTTACAGTAAGAGATATTTTCTTACAGCCTGAATATGAACATTCTAAATATACTTTTGAAACATCAGATGTAGACATGCTATTTAATCTATTTAATATTTACGAGAAGGAAGCGCATCGCCAAATGGAAGCTGGGCTTGTACATCCAGCCTATGATTATGTATTAAAATGCTCACATACCTTTAATCTGTTAGATGCTAAAGGGGCCATTTCGGTAACAGAAAGAACGGGTTACATTGGGCGCTGCCGTAACCTTGCAAGAAAAATTGCCAAAACCTTCTATGATGAGCGTGAAAAGTTAGGTTTCCCAATTTTGCAAACAAGGGAGGACGAGAATCGTGACTAAGAGAGATCTTCTTTTAGAAATAGGTTTAGAGGAAATGCCAGCTCGCTTTGTAACGAATTCGATGAATCAGCTGTCAGATCGAATTCAAGCTTGGCTAATGGAGAAAAAGATTGGCTTTGACAATATTACAGCATATTCTACACCACGTCGTCTAGCGGTCCTAGTCACAGAGGTTGTCGAGGCTCAAGAGGATATTCATGAAGAAGCAAAAGGACCAGCGAGAAAAATTGCACTTGATGAAAATGGCGAATGGACAAAGGCTGCAGTCGGTTTTTGCCGTGGCCAAGGTGCCAGTGTTGAGGATATTTATTTTAAAGAAATTAATGGGATAGAATACGTCCATGTGAAAAAATTTATCCAAGGACAGGAAACGATTAAGCTTCTGCCAGAATTGCAGCAAATCATTACGGCTATGACATTTCCGAAAAATATGAAATGGGCAAATAATGACCTTCGCTATATTCGTCCTATTAAATGGCTGCTTGCTTTATTCGGAAGTGAAGTCATTCCATTTTCAATCACTGATGTAGAGACATCTAATTGGACACTTGGCCACCGTTTCTTAGGAAGCAAAATTGAGATTAACGATCCGAGAGATTATGTCAAAGCATTGCTTGGCCAATACGTCATTGTGGATTCTATGGAAAGAAAAGAAGCGATAGTATCGCAGTTGGAAAAAATCGCGGAGGAAAATGAATGGGTGATTCCAATAGATGAAGAGCTTCTAGAAGAGGTTACAAATCTTGTTGAATATCCAACAGCTCTTTTTGGACGATTTGAAGAGGAATTTTTAGAAATTCCAGAAGAAGTATTAATTACTTCAATGAAGGAGCATCAGCGCTACTTCCCAGTAAAATCGAATGAAGGTAAACTTCTTCCATTTTTTGTAACAGTTCGAAATGGCGGTCATGAGCATTTAGAAAAAGTAGCAAAAGGAAATGAAAAGGTTCTAAGAGCAAGACTTTCCGATGCAGCCTTCTTCTATAAAGAAGACCAAAAATCAGAGATTGATTCTTTGTTAGCTAAATTAACATCTATTGTTTATCATGAGGAAATTGGGACACTTTCAGAGAAAGTGAGCCGGGTTCGTATGCTTACGAATGAGATGGCTAATAAGCTTGAACTTAGCAGTGAAGAAAAGCAAACAGCAGATAGAGCGAGTGAAATTTGCAAATTTGACCTTGTTACAAACATGGTCTATGAATTTCCGGAGCTTCAAGGATTTATGGGAGAAAAATATGCTTTGCAAAAGGGTGAAAAGCCTGCAGTAGCAATCGCAATCAACGAGCATTATATGCCAAGGAATGCTGAAGACAATACACCAGCAAGCAACGCAGGAGCAGCTCTTTCTATTGCAGAAAAAATGGATACTATTGCAGCTTGCTTTGCTATTGGCATCATTCCTAGCGGCTCTCAGGATCCATACGCACTTAGACGTCAAGCGACAGGTATTGTGCAGACGTTAATAAATAAAGAATGGAATATTCCTTTAGAATGGCTAATCAATTCTGCTTTATCTTTAGCAGAAAAAGCTGGAATTGCTAAAAAATCCATATGTGAACTTTCTAATGAATTGACTTCATTCTTTAAACTAAGAATTAAACATATTCTTCAGGAAAGACATATTAGATATGATTTAATCGAAGCGGTTCTTGGCAATGAAATTGGTTCACTGCCATCCATTGTAAGACGAGCAGAAGTTTTAGAAAATAGAAAGAATGATGCTGGCTTTAAAGAAAGCATGGAAGCTTTAAGCCGTGTACTAAATATTTCTGCTAAAGCTGAAAACCCAAGAGAAGTAAATCCGGAATTATTTGAAAATGAATTTGAAACAAATCTTTTCAATAAATACGCGGATATTAAAGAACAATTGGCAGCTCAAATCTCAGAGAATGATGAGTTTGAACTTCTTATTTCGATGAAGCCAGAAATCGATCATTACTTCGAAAATACAATGGTTATGGCTGATCGTCAGGAGATTCGGGAAAATCGACTTAATCAAATGGTTCAATTAGCTAAAATGATTAAAAAATTCGCTAATGTGAACGAAATTATTGTTAAATAGCATTTTATATACTGGAGCCTGTGCCAAATGACAGGCTCTTTCCAATAAAATAAACTGCAATAGATTGCATTGTTTCGCAGCCTTAAATAAAGATTCTTTTCATTTGTGCTAAATAGTATATAATAATTTTATAAAAGTATAACATTAAAGGCGTTATTCAATACTATTAGTCTAGCTCTAAGGTGGTGAGGACAATCGAATTAAATAAGCGGCAAGAAAAGATTTTAGAAATTGTAAAAGAAAACGGTCCCATTACAGGCGAAAATATAGCGGAAAAACTTAATTTAACAAGGGCAACATTAAGACCGGACCTAGCTATCTTAACAATGGCAGGTTATTTGGATGCACGGCCGCGAGTTGGCTATTTTTATACCGGAAAATCAGGTACACAGCTGCTTACGGAAAATTTAAATAAGCTGTATGTAAAAGATTATCAATCAATCCCTGTTGTTGTAAGCGAAAATGTTTCGGTTTACGATGCGATTTGTACAATGTTTCTTGAGGATGTAGGAACATTATTTGTCGTGGATCAAGCATCGTTGCTTGTTGGGGTCCTTTCCAGAAAAGATTTATTGCGTGCGAGTTTAGGCAAGCAAGAATTGACGAATATTCCGGTAAATATTATTATGACAAGAATGCCGAATATTGCGATGTGTGAAAAAGAAGATCTTTTAATTGATATTGCCAAGAAATTGATAGAGAAACAAATAGATGCAATGCCTGTTGTGAAAGAAACAGAAAAAGGTTTTGAAGTCATAGGCAGAATTACGAAAACAAATTTAACAAAAGCTTTTCTTGCTCTTGCAGAAGACAATTAATTTCATGAACAGAGGAGATGGTGTTAAGGGATGACAACTAAGCCAATCATCTATGTTGTGTCTGACTCTGTTGGGGAGACTGCCGAGTTAGTTACAAAGGCAGCTGCCAGCCAATTTAATGGCAGCGGGGTAACAATTAAACGATTTCCATATGTAGAGGACAAAGTTCATATAGAGGAAGTTGTATCATTAGCCAAAATGGATAAAGGAATGATTGTATATACTCTAGTTAAGCCTGAGATGCGTGAGTATATTAATGAGCTTGCTGAAAGAGAAGGAATATATGCCTGTGATATAATTGGTCCATTAATGGATAAAATTCAGCATTTGCATGGAAAAACCCCGCTCTTTGAACCAGGGCTTGTAAGAAAATTGGATGACGATTATTTTAAAAAAATCGAGGCAATTGAATTTGCAGTAAAATACGATGATGGCCGGGACCCTAGAGGAATATTAAAGGCTGATATCGTTCTAGTCGGTGTATCGCGTACATCGAAAACCCCGCTCTCTCAATATTTAGCTCATAAGAGACTAAAAGTTGCAAATGTTCCTTTAGTACCTGAAGTAGACCCGCCAGAAGAATTATTTTCAGTGCAGCCGGAAAAGTGTTTTGGGCTGAAAATTAGTCCTGAAAAACTCAATCATATCCGCCGAGAACGCCTTATCTCCTTAGGCTTAAGTGATAGTGCAAGCTATGCTAATATTGAACGGATAACAGAAGAAATTAATTATTTTGAGAAGGTAGTAAATAGATTAAAATGTCCAGTTATAGATGTGACCAATAAAGCCGTTGAAGAAACAGCGAATTTAATATTAAATCAATATCACAAAAGCTTTCCAAAAAGCTAGCACATAATTCTCATTATGTGCCTTTTTCTTTTTTAGGGAAAAAGTAGCGGAACCTTTTGAAAATTGCTATTTATTTCGCTTGAAAAATTTAATTAGAAATATGAAAAAATAATAGATATTAGTGATTTTTTATACTATAATAAAAAATTGTGATAAAAATGTTGTAGTTTAGGTTTAGAGTTCAGTGTGAAGGAATAAACTATTTATTGTGAGAAGTCAAGTGACCGGACTAAAAACAATTCGACATCTACCAATTGATATAGTTTGGCTTATTAAAATGGCTTTTTAGCATTAATTCTATTACATAGCACTATGCTATGTTTTATAGAGTGTTTTAATACTAGTCAAAAGTTGTTTTTAGAAAGAAGGAATATGTGGAGTGATGTAGAATAATTAGAACATTGGCCAATCCAATCATTTTGGTTGATGCCGATTCTTGTCCTGTAAAAGAAGAAATTGTCGAAATAACTAATAATTTTTCTGTTGAAGCAATATTTACCGCTTCATATGCTCACATGAAAAATTACCTAGACGGAGTGACATGAAAATTTGTGATTTTAGCAAAGAAGCTGTTGAACTGTTTTTTGTGAATCATGTGATGAATAGGATGTAGTTGTGACTCAGGTTTAGATTAGCATCGACACTTTTACTTTAAGGAGTTTTTGTTCTGTCTCCAAAGGGGATTTCATACGATGAGAAAGACATTCATACTGCGCTCAGAGATTTTTATCAGCAATAGCGCGACGAAGGGGGATATATGGGAAAGGACCCAAGCCTGACAGTCGGGAAGATCGTACGAGGTTTGTGAAAGAATTGACAAAGATTTTGTCGAAATTTGAAGGATTTCGTTAATCTTTATAGAAATAAATATATAGCATCTAAATTAAGCCTAGATCTGCGCTAGGCAAAGAGATTTGTAATTAATTGGAGATGTTCCCATGGTAGAGCGTATCGCCGAGGAAAAGGTGAATGAGATTCGGCAATCTGTCGATATTGTTGATATTATAAGCGACTATGTTCAATTAAAGAAACAAGGACGAAATTACTTTGGTTTATGCCCATTTCATGGAGAGAACACGCCATCCTTTTCTGTTTCACCTGATAAGCAAATATATCATTGCTTTGGCTGTGGAGCGGGAGGAAATGCTTTTTCATTTTTAATGGATCTTGAAGGATATTCCTTTCAAGAGGCTGCTGTCAAATTAGCTGAAAAAGGGAATATTAAGCTCGATATTAATGTTCAAAGTGCAACAGCTCAACAATCAGTTCCTCCTGATATTCAGCAAATGCTAGAAGCTCATGAGCTATTGCGTAAATTCTATCATCATCTGCTGCTAAACACAAAAGATGGCCAACATGCATTAGATTATTTGCTTGCCAGGGGATTCACAATTGAATCAATAGAAAAATTTCAAATTGGGTATTCTCTAAATTCTTGGGATTTTGTATATAAGTTTTTAACGAAGAGAAAATTCCCAATTGATGTGCTGGAAAAGGCAGGACTAATCATAAAGCGTGATAAAGATGGCAGTCATTTTGATCGCTTTAGAAATCGAATAATGTTTCCTATTTTTGACCGAAATGGAAAAACGATTGCTTTTTCAGGAAGATCACTAGGGGACGATGAGCCCAAATATTTAAATAGCCCTGAAACGCCAATCTTTAATAAAAGTAAAATTTTATATAATTTTCATTTAGCAAGGCCACATATTAAGAAGCATCAAAATGCTGTTTTATTTGAGGGGTTTGCAGATGTAATTTCTGCTGATCTTGCAGGGGTTGAAAACGGCATTGGCACAATGGGAACATCATTAACAGACGATCATGTCACTATATTAAAGAGAACTGCTCAAAATATTACTGTCTGTTATGATTCAGATCATGCTGGAATTGAAGCAGCATTTCGGGCAGCAAATTTGCTATCAAATGCAGGATGCCAAGTCAGGGTAGCATTAATGCCTGATGGACTTGACCCCGATGATTATGTTAAAAAATTTGGGCCGGAAAAGTTCCGTAACGAGGTAATTGATGGAAGCCAAACACTAATGGCATTCAAACTTCTTTATTACCGAAGAGGGAAAAAGCTTCAAGATGAAGGAGATCGCTTGCTCTATATCGAAGAAGTATTAACGGAAATTAGCAAATTAGATAATGCTGTTGAAAAGGATTATTATTTAAGGCAAATTTCCGATGAATTTTCGCTTTCTTTAGAGGCACTTAAAGAGCAGGAAAAACAAATTAATTTTACAGATAGAAGGAAGAATAAAGGACAGAGTCCGGTTGAAAACAAACAACAGCTTGTTCTTCCAAAGCAAGTAAAACAGCTAAAACCAGCTTATTATCGAGCCGAAAGAAATTTAATTGCACATATGCTTACAAATAGTGAGCTTGCTTTTAAAATCCAGGATCGGCTGCAGGGAAATACTTTTAATGTCGATGAGCATCAAGCAATCATTACTTACTTACTAGGCTACTATGAGGAAGGCAATCCGCCGGATACTAGTGCTTTTATAAATTTTATTGAAGATGAGAAGTTAAAAAGAATTGTTGCTGATATCGAAATGATGAGCATAAACGAGGAATTAAGCGAACAAGAATTAACGGATTATATAAAACAGGTGTTTAATTATCAAAAAATGTTAATGATAAAAGAAAAACTGCTCCAACAAAAAGAAGCAGAGCGGAAAAGCGATTTTGCGAAAGCAGCCTTGATTGCAATGGAAATTATTCAATTGCGCAAGTCTCTATAGATTAGTTTTTTTTAAAAGATTGTCTGTACTTTGGAAGGAGGGGGACATATGGCTGAAAAATCAGCTCGTTCAAAAGAAGTTGATTCAGAATTGACCCTAGAACAAGTGAAGGAACAACTAACTGAAGTTGGAAAGAAGACGGGCGTTCTTGCCTATGACGATATCGCCGAAAAAATGGCCCATTTTGAACTGGATTCTCATCAGATGGATGAATTCTACGAGTTCCTAGGAGATCAAGGTGTTGAACTCGTTGGAGATAATGATGACGATGCAGATCCAAATATTCAGGAACTAGCAAAAGGTGAAGAAGAATTTGATCTAAATGATTTAAGTGTGCCTCCAGGAGTAAAAATTAATGACCCTGTTCGCATGTACTTAAAAGAAATTGGCCGTGTAGATCTTCTTTCTGCTGAAGAGGAAATTTCACTTGCTGAGCGTATTGAAGAAGGCGACGAGGAAGCAAAAAGACGTCTTGCCGAAGCAAACCTTCGATTAGTTGTTAGTATTGCTAAACGCTATGTTGGACGTGGGATGCTCTTCCTTGACTTAATTCAGGAAGGAAACATGGGCTTAATCAAAGCTGTTGAAAAGTTTGATTATAGAAAAGGATTTAAATTTAGTACTTATGCTACTTGGTGGATTCGTCAGGCTATTACGAGAGCTATTGCTGATCAGGCTAGAACAATCCGAATTCCTGTTCATATGGTTGAAACTATCAATAAGCTCATCCGTGTTCAGCGTCAATTACTTCAGGATTTAGGGCGTGAACCAACACCAGAAGAAATTGCTGAGGACATGGATTTAACTCCGGACAAGGTGAGGGAAATTTTAAAAATTGCCCAAGAGCCAGTTTCTTTAGAAACACCAATTGGTGAGGAAGACGATTCTCACTTAGGTGACTTTATTGAAGACCAAGATGCAACTTCTCCGTCAGAGCATGCGGCCTACGAGCTGTTAAAAGAGCAGCTAGAGGATGTTCTAGACACTTTAACTGATCGAGAGGAAAATGTACTGAGACTTCGCTTTGGACTTGATGACGGACGTACACGGACGTTAGAAGAAGTCGGTAAAGTATTCGGTGTTACACGTGAACGTATTCGCCAGATTGAAGCAAAAGCCTTGCGCAAACTAAGACATCCAAGCAGAAGCAAGCGACTGAAAGACTTCTTAGAATAGAAAATGATTGTCAGAAAATAGTTTACTTCTTACAATAGAGGTAGACTATTTTTTTTGTACCGGAAATGGACGTGTCATCATTATGAATGAAACGAGAAAAAAGATTATTATAAACGAAATCATAACTTGGAAAAATAATCGGATGCTGCCCGAACAATATTGCAATTACCTTTTAGCCCTGTACACAGAGGGGAATAGCCCGGAAGAAATAAATGAACCTTCAAAATCTAAAAAGAAATATTGGAAAAATCATTTTCTCTTTTTACTTTTGATTCCAGTTACTGTGTTTTTAATCCATTTTACTGAATTGTCTATTACTTTGCAAATCACCTTTTCAATTTTATTTGTTTTCGCAGGTATTTTGTTCACATATTATTTTTCTAAAAAAGGAATTTTGTTACAAATTCCATTGATTGCTTCTGCATTAATTTTATTATTATCGTCTGTTGAATTTATTTCGAAATTATTTCCAGGCAGTTTAATGTTTCTATACATAAATGTAATTGTTAATTGTTTATTGTGGCTATTTACGGGCTGGAAGTTTAAATTTTTATCCTTTTCCATCTCTGGAGCTTTAGGACTCCTTTTGATTATTATTTCTATATTTGTATAATAAAATATTTTACAAAGTTTTTAAATGTTGTGAAAATTAGGCAACCTCTTTTATAATATAAATGTAAGCGTATTCAAAAGTGTTATAAAGGGGGATTACGGTATGAATTTTGATTTAACGGCTGAACAGGAAATGATATTAAAAACGATAAGAGAATTTGCAGATGAAGAAGTAGCTCCAGGTGCACTGGAAAGAGATCAAACAAAGCAATTTCCAATTGATATATTTAAAAAGATGGCTGATCTTGGGTTAATGGGGTTGCCATTCCCTGAGGAATATGGTGGAGCAGGTGCAGATACTATTAGTTTTGCTATTGTTACAGAGGAGTTAAGCCGTGCTTGCGCTTCTACAGGAATCACATATTCAGCACATATTTCATTGGGTGGTGCGCCTCTTTATCTCTTCGGTACAGAGGAGCAAAAACAAAAATACTTAGTCCCTATTTGTACTGGTGAATCATTAGGTGCATTTGGTTTAACTGAACCTAACGCCGGTTCTGATGCCGGTGGAACAAAAACAACTGCAGTTGAAGTAGATGGCGAGTATATTATTAATGGGAATAAATGCTTTATCACCAATGCCAGCTATGCGAAGCATTTAGCTTTGACAGCTGTCACAGGTGAAAAGGATGGAAAGAAAGAAATTAGTGCGATTATTGTTCCAACTGATTCGGAAGGATTTAAGGTAATCGATAATTATGAAAAAATGGGGCTGCACGCTTCGAATACGACAGAATTAGTATTAGACAATGTGCGCGTTCCGACTGAGCACTTGCTCGGCGAAAAAGGAGAAGGATTTAAGCAGTTTTTAATTACCCTAGATGGGGGAAGAATAGGAATAGGGGCCATGGCTGTTGGAATCGCTCAAGCAGCATATGAAAAAACTTTGCAATATGCAAAAGAAAGAAAGCAATTTGGACGTTCTCTTTCCCAATTCCAAGCCATTCAGTTTAAGCTTGCTGATATGGCGATGAAAATTGAATTGGCAAGGAATATGGTCTATAAGGCAGCCTGGTTAAAAGATCAAGGCAGACCATTTTCAAAGGAAGCGTCAATGTGTAAATTATATGCATCTGAAATTTGCATGGAAGTAACAGATCAGGCAGTGCAAATACACGGTGGCTATGGGTATATGAAGGAATATCATGTTGAGCGATTTATGCGTGATGGAAAATTGACAGAAATCGGCGAAGGAACTTCTGAAATTCAACGCATGGTTATCGCAAGACAAATTGGATGTTAATAATTACTGCGGAATGGCCAATGCGCTGTAGCTAGACAAAGAAAAGCGGAAGCG
>NZ_JACWFE010000011.1 GCF_019749375.1 Bacillus sp. S/N-304-OC-R1 | reverse complement strand
TAATCTGTCTACCTAATGGGGAGCATATCAAAGAAATAGGGCTTTTTTCTTAGTTCTTCGCATTAAATTTTACATGTAATGTACTCTGTACAGAAGAGCACCAACTGTTCTTCAATCAGGAAATGACAGGACAGTGAACCTGTCCCTTGACCCTATCAACCACTGAGGAACTCAAATACTTATCCCTATTTCAGCTTAAACTGCTCTACAACCTTTTTAAGCTCATTACTTAGCTCTGTAAGCTGCTCAGCAGAATGAGAAACCGTTTGAATGGCTACGACCTGTTCATCGGTAGATGCACTAACCTCTTCACAGGAAGCGGAAGCTTGTTGGGACATGGCTGCCATGGAGTGAATGCCTCTTAGTACGTCTGATTTACTTCGCTCGATATGATCCATTTCGTGATGGATATGGAGAATGGATAGTCTTAGTTTGTCGACAGTATCGGAAATTGAGCGGAAGCTGGTCTCAGTCGATTTGACAACATTTGCTTGCTGATCGAAATTTTCCTTCGTTTTGATCATTGATTCAACAGCTAGAATTGCTCCGCTCTCAATTGCCTCAATAGTACTCTTTACTTCATCCGTTGCGGCAACAGATTGTTCTGCTAATCGTCTAACCTCTTCTGCTACGACAGCAAATCCTTTCCCAAGTTCGCCTGCACGAGCAGCCTCGATACTAGCATTTAGAGCTAGCAGGTTCGTTTGTGAACTAATCTCTGTTACCGTCTTAATGACCATTTCAATTTGCTTAATTTTCTTTGCTAAATCATGGATGACTTCCTCCATGGAGTCTAGGTATTCACGAGAAACCGTAAAGGAGTCTCTTAAATGATTAACTTGCTGTATTCCGTTTTGATTGATGTTTTCCGCTTCTTGTGCTAAACCAGCCATTTGGGCAGCATGTGAACTGATATCCGTTATTTGCTCGCTTAGTTGATCAGATAATCGATTAGCGGATTCTGCTTCTTGAGCCGAAGATGTAGCACCTTTTGCTACTTCATTAATGGCTGCTGCAATTTCCTCACTGGAGGCATTAGCTTCTTCTGAAACAGCACTTAAGCTTTCAGCAGAAACTTTTACATCATCAACAGAAGAATCTACCCTTTGAAGAACTGACTTTAATTTTTCAACCATCCCATTGAAATGTATCCCTAATTGCCCGATTTCGTCCTTTGTAGCCACTTTTGCTACTACTGTTAAATCACCGTTTGCTATATGGGTAACCGCATCTTTTAAAGCGATAATAGGCTTTGCAATCTTAGATGCTGTGAAATAAGTAACGGCTATAGCCAAAATTAAAGCGATCAAAGAAATAATAATAATATTGATTCTTATTTCTTTTGCCCCTGCTAATAAATCATCATATTTATAAGCTGCTCCAATTTTCCATGAAGTGCTAGGCATAGTATTGTATACGAGAAGCTTTCTTTCACCTTCATGTACATAGGACGACACGCCTTCGGTAGCGCTATAGATCTTTTTTATATAAGGGAGATTCATTAGATTTTCATTGCGCAAAGTTGGATGAACAATTGCTGTCCCCTCCTTTGAAAAAACAAATGCATATCCATTATGACTAATCTTTGCCTTCTCAACCATTTTTGTCATATTGTCCAAGTGCATATCCAGCCCGATTACACCAACAACTTGACCACCCTGCTGAATGGCATAGGAGGCTGTGACCACATATTGGTTTGTGGCCGCATCTATATAAGGTTCACTCCAGACAATCTTCCCAGGATTGTTGGCCGCTTGCTTATACCAATCCCTTGAAGTTGGATCAAAATCAGGCCCCAATTCAACTGCTGGAACAATCTTCAGATCCTTCCTGGCACTGGCTGCGTAAATGGAGGTTACTTCCTTATAAGTATCTAAATAATTATGAAATGATCGTTCAAGCTCGTTAGCTTTATCACTCTCGCCAGCTTCCCCTGTTCCAGCCGCTTGAATGTAACCTGCAACTTCTGGCGAATCAGCTACATATTTCATACTTGATTCATACTGAACCATTGTCATTTGAAGGGAATGGGTGATCTCGGCAACAATACTCTTAGATTGCTCAATGACACTCCCCTCAATTTGACTTTTTGTCTTATGATCAACGAATAGCCCAATGGCTACTATCGTTAAAACTAATAGAGTCGTAAATAGTAAAATTAATTTGCCCTTGATCGACTTAAACATGGCTCTGTCTCTCCTTGATGTATGTAGTTACATCTTTTATTTAATATTTGAAAATTACATCTTCAGAATATCCCTTTTACCACCTTCCTGATTGATTTACAGTAACATATACCTAGGTTTATCTACTTAACCTTTTCAGCTACACCCAATATATACAAAACTATATACCCGGAATCAACTACTTTTTTACATTCCGTTATGTATATTTTACCTACTTAACCATTATTATCGAAAAATACAAGACTATTTAACTAAATTCAATCATCAGGTACAAGGGGACAGGTTCAGTGTCCCAGTCTCCTTGTTGTTTTATTTCAAAAAACGTACTGTATGACTCCCACTTCAAGACTTTAGGTAACTTTAATGGAAGTTTAACAGCCCGTAAAAGAGCAGGCTATAGCAAATAGCCTAGTCTTTTATTTTGCATTTGTTCCATTGCAGGAAAGTAAAATGATATAACATGAGGAATGTTCAGACATTCCCCGTATTTACTTTACACAAAATGGGACAAGGTACCTCTTTCCCAAAAATTAAAAGGACAGCAAGCTGTCCCTTTAGATATTAATTAATTTTTTTAAAGTTGATTTCTTGGTTTTGTTCTAGATATTTGTTATTTCCGATTTGATACATGGCAGGGACGTAGCGGTATACTCTGTATTGTACGCCTTTCTTTAAGATTCGTGGCAATTTATTGGTTTTGTTGATTTTTTCCCAAACAACGGTATCTTTTAATACTGTGATTATTCCAACTAGCCCTGGATGCAGTTCAGATCCCTTCCATAGTTGTTTTTGGTGGCTTGATCCTGTTAGCATATTTTTGGCTAACATAGCTTTAGATGGAGTTTCATATCGAATAACTCCTGTTCGTTCCACCCAAATGTCTCCACCAAGACCGAGCATAGGAGAAATTGCTTCATAAGCAGGAACCGATTGTCCGCCTTTAAGCCCATCGACCTTTTTTAGACGATTTTTGACTAGTTCATATATGGGATCGACCTTTTTTAGACGATTTTTTACTAGTTCATATATGGGAATTTGCTTTTTTGTGTTTAGGCAACCAATTACACCGGGTGCAAGATTATCTTTTGTACATGTTTCCCCATTTTCTCCTTCAACCTGAACAATTGTAAATGTACTGAACTTGGAGACATTAAATTCAAGGCCCCATTCAGCATTCTTAAACGATATAGCTTTTGCTTGAACCATTTCCTTTGTTCCGTCACTATGCTCAATATAAACAGCAAGATTGCCTAGGAATTTTTGGCGTTCATTGGCATTTGCCGGCAAGGTATCTTTTATAGGCAGAATTATGGATACTTGACGACCTTGCATATTTGTTTCGATTTCCATCGGGCGCCCAAGTACCTTAACGTTTCTATTTTTTGCTGCCTCTTGAATTACCTCTTCCTGCTTTGCCCGTTCATCTAGTTGTTTTTGTTGTTCCTTTGATTTGAGAGGGACAATTCTAAAGAATAGATCCTCAATAAAGGTTTCAATTGATTCTGTTGGAATGGAGATGATCACATTATTAGTAGCTAACTCTAGGTTCATATTTCCATCATTTAATTGTTTTACAGCCTGCTTTGGAATCTCAACTATTACTTCCGATACTTGATCATTTGTATCTGGAATAATAATACGAGCCGTATCAGTGCCTTGCACTTTTGCATTTTTGACCGTGTCTTTGGCAATATCCTCTGACATGGTTACGTGATCATGGACCTTACCATCTGCTGTAGTTGTTCGCATAATTGGAGTTTGGGTTAAATTCTTTCCATTTTCCCCATCTACATCGACTGTGATGACTTCAGTGTTAGGTGGGAAATTCGGTTTATCATCATTATTTCCGCTTGATGATGGGTTTATCGTAAAACTAAGACTCTTCGATTTCCCTGCTGGTCTTTCACCATCTGCTTTTACACGAACTAAAACTGTTACTTTTCCCGGAAACCTTGGCGGATTTTCAGAATAATAAGTTGTCCAACTATCTCCATTATTAACCGAGTACTCCATTGTACTATCCGCACCAATGATAATATTCTGTAAATCATTTGCAGTTACCTGCGGTTCTGCTGGCGGTGTAAAGCCTCTTTTAACCTCTAATGTATAGGTTTTAGCAGCTCCCCCTCGTGCAGTCACAACCATCGTTATCTCGTTATTTCCCTCAACTAGAGAAATTGGCTGGGTACCATTATTTCCAAGTGGATAGCCATTGCATACTATAGTTGCAGTCGGATCTAATGTACTTGCAGTAATATCAATACTCTCTATATTATAAGCTACTGACATTTTATAATCGGGTATTGACTTATCAAATTCAGGTGTGAGCTCACCTTGTGAAACGATTATAGTACTTAGATCTGCTGAAACCACATGTATTTTTCTCGTTACTTCTATTGCAGCATTGTTACTAGAATCGGAGACATTGTATTTTCGTTCATACGTGCCTAATTGGTTGGTATTAACAGTGCCAGTTACTTTAACTTTACCCGTTAAATCATGTTCTACGGCGACTTCAGCCTTATAACCAAGTTCTTTATATTCGTTTCCCAACATTATATATAATTCATCGCCGCCTAATATTTCAATAACTGGCCCTTGTTTGTCTATTACTGTAAAGTTTACAGTCGCTTTATCGGTTTTATTTCCACTTTCCTCAATCGTGTAATCAAAACTTGCTGCTCCCAACTGATCAGGAGTAAAGATAATCTTACCATCCTTTATCTCAACAGTTCCCCCTATAGGATTCTGAACAGAAGTAATTGATATTGTTTGGTCCATCTCATTAATAGGGCCTGGTTTATCATTCTGTAATAGCTCTTCAAATAAAATGGCAACAGGTTCTCCAAAATTTAACTCATGAAGATCATCATTTACTGCAATAGGAGGATCATTGACTGGATAAACAATAATGGCCGCAGTAACCGGATCACTTAATTTATTTCCATCTGTTCCTGAAGCAGCTTGAACTTTGAATCCAAATCCAGTTGTTCCAAACTCATCCTTATTAGGTGTGAACTTTAACCCTGCCATCCCTTCTGCAACTGTAATATATTGTTCATCTGCTATAGGTGTAGCTCCATCATTTTTGTAAAGTTCTCCGCCTTGAATATCAGTAATTTTAAAATGAGTGGTTATTGACCCGCCAGCTGTAGTTGGCGTTATTACTAATCCGTCTGTACTTTGTGTATCTTCATTGGTATCAGCATTGGTTACTGTAGGCTTGTCCGCTCTTGCATCAATTGTAAATGTCACATTACCACGGCTTGCCGGTGGGTCATCCTTCCCATCTGTAGTACCATTATCCTGAATTTCATACTCAAAACTAGCTATTCCTCGATAGTTTACTTCTGGGGTAAAAATAACGTTCGAACCTTCTATTCTTACGTTTCCGCCGATTCCTTGATAAACAGAATGAATGGTTAATGTCTCCCCACTCTCATTAGCAGGTCCAGTTAAATCATTCATTAATAGGGTTTCAAATGGAATAACATATTCATCTGAATTTTCCAGAATGGATGGCAATTGATCTGGTTTGGCAGTCGGCTTGTCATTAACCGAACTTACATAGATGGTTGCTTCAACAGCATCACTTAACCCTTTTCCTGTATTATTGAGAGCCGATTGCACTTCAAATGAGAATGTATCACCCTGCAGCGGAGTTGGCATCATCATTTGGCCTAAATTTCAACCCTGAAGCACCTTCATCAGCCGTGATAAAATCACCATTCGAAATCTGGAAAGTTCCATCATTTTTGTAGAGAGTTCCGCCCATAATATTGCTAATTTTATAATGAGTAACACTTGGATCTGAATTGATAACCAGTCCATTGGTGCTAATAGTATCCTCTTTCGTTACAGCTTTAGTAACACTTGGTACACTAGATCGTTTTGTCCATTTAGCATATAAGGTTAGATCCTTGTCTCCCATTTTAATTATTTCATTCGGATAATAGGAAGTACCCATTCCATCCCCTTGAGTATTCCAGCCATCAAAAGTATAACCTGATTTAATTAATGTTCCTTGCCCTGCAACTGTAATACTCTCCCCTAAGTAGTAGCTATCTTCATCTATTGGAGCACTTCCGCCATCACTCCCATTATCATTATAAGCGACAGAATATTCTGCATTCCCGGATTATGTCGTTAATATCAATACAGGACGTTGGCTAGGGGTTGGGTTTGTAGCCGATGCTATTTGGACACGATTCGAAGGGTTAGCATTCCTATCCCCTTGCAATAAGAAAGAGATTATTTTTGTAGAGTCAGAAGTAAGTTCCTTTTTAACAAAATCAGTTACATCAAATTTCTCCAATTCACCAACGACTGAAGATTTGTAATCATGACGTGAAATTTCTGAATATGTTAGAGGATTGTAGGTCGAATATCCGTTAACCCAATTATCATTTGAGATCTCATACAATGTTCCCCAAAGAGAATCTCCATGGGAAATTTGGGTACTCATGACAAAAAGTTCAAGAGTGGCACTAGTTATTTCACCATTCACATCATCTAAATTAAATTGAAACGCCGGGCTTTCAGCACTATCCATAAATTCATCAACAGAAGGCTCAGGATAATATTCACCATCAAAAAATGTAGTACTTTTAGCAGCCCAAACATTTACATTATTTGATTGAGTATCTTGTACTGCCTTTGCGGTCTTTTCAAAAATTCCTAAATATCCACCGCTAACCATAACTAAACAAAAACATAAATATAATTGTATTGTTCTCTTAAATCCCTTAGCCATCATAATCTCTCCACAAATCAAATTTTTTGAATACTCCTATTCTAGTTCTTTAGACCTTTACTTTTTTCTAAATTCGATAAAAATCGACAAAAATCTACCTTTTAGCTTATTTTAAGGCAGAAAAAGGTAAATATTCAATTGTTTTTTCAAAATCTTATTAATTTTCGCTGAGGACGATTTACTATACTCGTATTCATTCCCATCACAGCAAACGCACTGGCTTTAATGTGGTTAAGAACTAGCTTTTGGAACCTTTAGGGGGAAAATTTAATCTATCTCCTTTATCAAGAGATACTCTAATGGATTATGCAGCTTGCACTAAATTTTTCATATCCCAAGACATATCATTGTTATCGCTTGGTATAGTGTATTATCGCTGCATTAACTTGGGATCTGCCTCTCTCTTTCATTTGTAATATAAAACCTACATGAGGCATTCTCCTTATACCGCTTCTTACAGTCATAACTGAATCGCAAATTTTTCACTGCAATCAATAATTTTTTTAGTAGCATAAACAAGCTTTGTATACGCGAAATCCATCGAAATAAACTTTTCTCCAATAAATAAGACAACGCCCTTAGAAACTCCCAATGGCGTTCACTCTTTCTCAACTGCAATTTTCCTTTTAACCTATAAATAGATTTCATTTATATCTGTCAAATTTTTTCTTGTACGATACTAAAAAGCTTACTGACTTTCTCTATTCTTTCTCCCTCATCCTGTCCAGATTCCATAATGTTTGATAATGAAATTTCATCATCTTGTTTCATTGGAACCGGTTTGGAACGCTTTATCTTTTCCATTTAGAGGAGACAATTCCTATAAATCACACTTGATTAAATCCTTAATAAAAAACTTACCATTCCAATTTAATTAAATAGACTAAACTAATAAGAGGATATTATGTTCAATATATGAGAATATATCCTCTTTTCGTATACATATTAGATTCTTTATTTAGATTATGAACAAACGGTACAATATGTATAGAATATAAAAGAAATTTTTATATACACAGGAAAAAAATGGTGTTAAAATTCCTCTCATAATAGTAAAAAAGTAGGGGTGGGCATATAGTGAATTCTATTACAAAAGCACTAGGTTTGATTAGCTTTACGATTTTTCTGCTTGTATTTCAATCTTCGTTTGCATCCGCAAAAGACTTAACAGTGGTAACTATTGAACAAGGTGAAAAAATTGAGGAATTAGTAATTTCTGAGGATTCAATAATAAATGCTGAAGAAGGAGTATTAATTCCAAAATTGATCATAACTAATGGTGCAACAATTGTTGAAATTAATGCTAATGTTCAAACTCTTGAAGTTGCAGCTCAAAATAATGTGGAACTAAACGGCAAGGGTAACATTACAGATCTTGTTATCTCCACAGGTACAAAAGTGACTGTGAATACTACTGGTGACATTCACAAACTTGAAATTACTAATAAGGATGCTAGATTAGTAGTAAAAGAAGGTTCAAAGATTTCAGAATTAAAACTTCCAGAAGGTTCAAAAGCTACGGATATTATTACTAACTATGAACAAGCCAAAGATAGATTTGAGAATATCAGTGATAGCACTACTATACCAAGACCAACACCAGATGAGATAACACCACCGACGGAAGACGAAGCAACACCACCGACGGAAGACGAAGCAACACCACCGACGGAAGACGAAGCAACACCGCCAACTGTTAAGGTCACTGAAGGTTTGCTTGTTGGAAAATATCCAAACGGTCCAAACGGTGCTAAATATATTACTATAAAAACAGATGATGATTCTTATAAACCAATTTTTTATGAAAATCCTTTGCTACAATATAAACATTTCATTAATGGAGATTCTGTAGAATCTAACATTTTCGAATCTCAACTTGAGAGTTCGAAAAGTACCAGAGTAATTGTTGAAGAAGGTATAAAAGATGAATATAATACAATTAATTTGATTATTCCACTAGGATAATTAGAACTTAACATTTTAAGAGCTCTTAGTAGAGCTCTTTTTATTTTGCTTTAAGAATTAGCTTTGCCCCGATTCGAACGGGCTATTTTATAATAAAGGAGATGAAGTATTGACTCTTACTGCGCAATAAACAACTCCAGTTTTTGAGGACTTTTTGAAGAATTTCACTTAAAGTAATGGTATCTCTTGATGAAGATATGAGTTTACATAAAACAAAACTTCATCCTCCTAATGGTTTTATAATCCTAACAAACAACAATGATGCCAAAAGATTTAGTTCTGATTTCCCCAAAAAGTATCATCAAATTATTGAATCGGGATGGGTCGAGGAAGAAATTAGTAATGGAGTTACTTCGTTACGTCGTGCAAATCACAATTTTATACGGTTAATTATGACGCAAAAAGCACCTTCGCTTGCAAGAAACATTCAGCTATCTGTTTGTTTGGTTGTAGAGCAGGTGGAAACTAGATTATACCTTAATCCTCCTTTTCTATTAGCTGCTATGGAAAGTGTTAAACTACCAATATTCTTTGATAAGGATTGGTCCGAAGGGGATTATAAATTCATCGTATCTTTTGAAGATATTGAAGGGCGCAGCTATGAGCAGTTCTTTACTATACAACATAAAGGTAGCCTCAATTATAGCTTCACTCCTATAAACAACCCTGAACTGCAAAATAAAAGCAGTTATTAAATTGAATATTAAAAGATAAAGTTGAATTTTGGAACAGAATTTTCTCTAACGGGGACATTAGTTTAAGAAGGCATATGATTTAAGTGAGTATTTTGCTGCATAGTACAACGATACTATGCAATAGAGAATCGATATTCAACAATCGGGAGCAATTATTGAATAAGAATAATTGCATTACATATTAGTCATGTAAAATATGTAATGCCATTTAATTTATCTATCTTTTATTAATTTAGGTCTTGATAAGTTCTAAGAAATGGCAATTTTTCATATAGGATAGTTCTTCAAAGGCACCTCATCTTATACGGGCACCTCCAGCCGCTTTAGAATTTCTTCTAATTAAAAGACTGCGTAAGACTTCAGCTTATTTCAAAAAGACTGGTCACTTTGTTTTGAATATGCTCCATATTCAGGCTCCTTTTATTTTAAGCTAGTAATTTATGGAGTTCTTCAACTTAAATTTCTTGAAATAGAGACGGTTTTTATTATCTTCCAATCTCACTCACAAGCATCGTTTGTTCTGATATGTAAGAATGTACTTTCAATTTAATCAAAAACAAATTAAAATTTTTAGAAACTAGAGAGACTGTATGGCTTTTCCTATAGAAGCGGATTTCATATCGTTCTCAAGTAGAAACATATTATCTTCATTTTACTTTTATATCTTTCAAAAAAAGGATTCTTAGAGTAACCATTGAATTTATAAGGAGAGAATTTCTTTTATAGGAAGAGGAGAATAGATAATGACCCGTGAAATCATGATCCAAGTAGATAAAATCACATCAGGAAAGAACAATATCATTTCCTTTGTTAGAAAAGGAAAACAAATTGATACAGCCCCTTTGAAATTAAAAAGCCTTTCAGAGGTGTCACAATATGATTTTAATCATCATTTTGACAAGGAAGATCTGGAAAGGTTAAATACAATGTATCCGTCTATTTACCCAAACTCGTCTGACAAAGATATCAACAATTGGGCTGAGGATATGAAAAAGGCCTTTAAAAACTTAATTGAAACTGGGGAATTTGATCGGACTTATAACCATAATGGGGAAACGGTAATGGTCAAATATATTTGGGTAAATGAATAATCTCTTCCCTTCATATTAGCCTCGAATGCGGTACATTTTGCGTCCGCTTCGAGGTAATAGTTTTGTTAATATGTCCCTATTTCACCATTAATTCAAATTCAACCCATAGGATCTAGATCCTAGTTTCTCTTTGTACTTTCGTTCCTCCGCAATAATTTCATTTCTTGTTAATGAAGCAGGCAATGTTTGAAGAATAGAATATCGAAACTTATGTACCCGATCAGGATCCTTTTCCAGTAGCTGCTTGAGCATCTTATTACCGCCATGCCTATTCTTTGCGTATTCCTTCCATCTTCCAAGAATCCCTTCTTTCCCTGAAGCCGAGCCAACATATTGCAAACCTTCTTCTGTATCAAGAATTAGGTAGACACCGCCCACTGAGGAAAGCATCTTATGCCAAACTAAATTAGCAGTTGGGTCGTTCATGATAGCTTTAAGCTCTATATAAGATAGACTCAATTCCAAATAGCCGGGAAAATCACGAACAAAGCCTTTTGGTAGCAATTGAATAACCTCTTTTTCGTTTGTGTCAATTTTCATACACCAAGCTTGTGCACTATTTTGCCAATTAATAACGAGTCTATGTTCAAGCTCCTCAAATCCAGGTAATTTTACTAAATTATATTTATATTTACTATTGAGCTTCGCTTTTCCTCGAAATGGAACATTAATGTCATCAGGAAACCCATTTACCGAAATTGTGCTGATGACTTGATAAACCCCAATAAAAAGAGCTTGATTATTCTTAATTCCGAGACAGGAAACTAAATAATCACAATCCTTGAATTGGTTCTTTTCCTGGTAGGATTGATAGATATCGAAATGTCCAGTAGCTAATAAACCATGCACATCAATATCCCTAGTATCTTGATGTCTAGCAATCTTAATTTTCTTGGTCATATCTAAACCTGCAAATTCTAATACTTTATTAATGGTAATCAAAGACCTCTCTCCTATCATTTTATCTAGGGATATTATACCAGTTTAGATCGGGTCGATTCTTTTTTAAGCTCGAATTTTTAATCATTAGCTTTTTGACAATATAATTGGTATCTCTACTAAACAAACGTTTGATTGAACTTTTGAACTATTAAAAACGGACTCTTGTATTTAAAATTACTTCGCCTCCTAACAATCAAACGTTTGTTTAATCTTATCCACAGCCTGTCCCTCCCCATCCTTTACCTATATTTAAAAAGTAAAAGGTTGTGCATTTGCATGAATATAGAGCCAGGCAATATTAAACAGTTTGAGTCCTTTTTACAATTTAACAGCTTGGAAGAATTTAATTCTCATATTGAAATGTGGATGTCGGTTCATAAGAACAAGCTTGCCAAGGGTAAGCTTGTTGGTTTGAAGCGGCTTATTCACTTTGCTGCGAAGGTGCCGGGTGAATGCAATGCCAAAATTGGAAGGGTGTTAAAGGCAATTCATGATGTGTTGAACGGAAACTGAATTTCCCGCTCAACCTTCAAAAGAATGATTGCGAAGGCAGCGGAAATCGGCATTTTGACTGTCCATGTAACCGAAAAAAAAAACGGTTCTCAGTCAAGTAATCTATATGTGTTCAATCGTTTCCCTAACAGTGAACCACCTATGAGGGAAAAATTGAACCCCCTTAATAAAACTAGCAATCTTAATAAAACTAATATTAATAACAACAATAAAATACGTAACGTGAACGATACATGTCTCGACCACACTTATACAAGTGACCGTGTGCCTGAAGCCTTTATTGGAGTGGTGAAGTACTTCTTCCCTGAAGCGAAGAGCATTGAGGAATTCTGGAGAATGACGAGCATTGCTGCATATCGCCATAATCGAGAAACCGAAAAGGAGCAAATATTATCTATTGCCATCCATTCCTTTAAACAGCTAATAGGAAAAATGAAATATGCGAGGGTCATTAAGCCTGTCGCTTACTACTATGGCATTATATTAAGGAACCTCTATTTTGATGAGCTGGCAGAATTAGGCTTTCCTGCTGACACATCTACGGAAAAATTGCTAACAAACAGTGGGCTGGGTGAGCTTTTTAGAGATGTGGTGTTCGGTTAAATTGGGACAAATCGTTTCTGACGATTAGCATAAAACAGCATCAATTTCCTTAAAACGCCATCAAAGTTCTCTTTTGATGCCTATTTTTGAGTTTTCACCCCTGTTTTTGGCTTCAAATTGGATTTAGAGCTGTTCGCTGGTCTAATTATATTTCGGTAAGGTAAAGCTACCCGGGAATACATGGTAAAGCGCGCTTTCCGAAAGGATTTCCAATGGAAAGCTTTGAACAGATTTCTAATCAATACACTCTGATGATCCACAAGATTATTTCGTCTTTGAACATTTACAAGAACAAGGATGAATTTTACCAGGTTGGCCTCATTGCATTATGGAAGGCATATTAACGTTTTGATCAAGAAAAGGGGCATTTCACAGGCTTTGCCTATTCTTATATTAGAGGGAGAATGCTGACTGAAATGTCGAGAAGCAATCGACATGTGGAGAAAGTGACCCCTGTTAATGAGGAATTTTGGGATTATATCGAAGATGAGTTGAGGTACTGCACAATGGATGAAGAAATTCTTCTGTCCTATTGTCAGGCTGGAAACTTAACAGAAAACCAAACAAAATGGGTGCTTTATACATTCCTAAAGGACCTATCCGTTATGAAAATAGCAGAAATTGAACAGGTTTCTCCTTCTGCCGTGAAAAGCTGGCGTTCAGGTGCTAAAGGGAAACTCCAAAAGGCACTTAACGGACATGAATAGTTTATTCACAGGGAGCAAGGTGTCATTGCCTTGCTTCCAAATGAATAGCCCTTTATTAAAAAATATTTCGAGTCTCTAATAATCAAACGTTTGTTTGAACTTTTTTCCTATTATTTATTTCGACTCTCTAATAATCAAACGTTTGTTTGAATCTTTTTACCTATCATTTATTTCGAGTCTCTAATGATCAGACGTTTGTTTGAACTTTTTTCCTATTATTTATTTCGACTCTCTAATGATCAAACGTTTGATTGAATTTTCCCACTATCCTTAATCTCTTAATCAATCGTTTGATTAATGCTATATACATAAATATTTGTTTCGACACCCTAATGTTCAAACGTTTGTTTGAATTTTCGCCTGACTTCACCTATCCGTCACATCTCTCTCCAAAATGATACGCGAAAGCGTACCACCTTGAATTTTTCCATGTGATAGCTTTTACATAAGTCTATAAGATTGGATGTAGAGAGCGATGGGAAAAGAAGTGGAGATTGCCCTGTATAAATTAATAGAATCACATAATATTAAATCGATTCGGGAATTGGGAAGGCTGGCGGATATTCGGCCAGCTGCATTAAACGGATTGGCCAATCAGAAGAGGCAGAGTATTAGCATTAAGCATATTAAAAAAATTGCTGAAGCCCTCGATATTACAGATACCAATGAAATTATTAAAATCATTGATACAGATGAAGAAACTGAGGACTGATTCACTTTAATCAACCATGCAGTGCAGCCGTCCTCCTTTTTTCTAATCAATCCATTACTCCTTCAACAGTTACCCCTATGAATCTAACCTCCCCTATGTTCATCAAAGCGTTAACTTCTTCCTAATCTTATGAAATCAACTTCCCAAAAAGGAGTTATTGAATATGTCTATGGAGAAACACTATTTCATTACTTCCGAATTTATGTACATGCTGGGTCACTATGACCGCTATGGTAAACTATGTACCCAAATCATTGAAACAACCAGGACCTTTCTTGTTGACATGTCTCCTATAGAAATTCTGGATTTGAGTATCAGTGCCTTTGGCTTTGATTTACGCGGTGCGATAGCCGCTTCCAAAAAACTTCTGGGTGATATTCATATGTGCCCCATTAAGGTAAATCCAATATACCAGATCGTCTTGTTCCCCACTAAATCACTCAATCATCAGGATACTATCTGGTTTAACCCGGATCACATCGAAAGAACTACCAGCATTTTTCGAAAAACAGCCTTTTTACTTAGCAATGGTGATACGCTGATTCTTCCAGCAAAACTATCTTCATTTAATTCAAAACTTCAAACAGCAGACCAATATAACAAGATGACAACAGGATTACCCGGAAGTCATTTCACACTGATGCTTGATCCTAGCAAAAAGCCCGTGAAAAAAAATGAGAGTACTAGGAACCGCAGGAATTAATGGATTACCTGCTTTGCAACGGGATAGCTGATTGCTACTATAGGCTTGCTTGAAAGAAAATAAAGAAAATAAGAGCTAGTTCTCCTTCCCTTTGCAGCCTCCTTCTATTCCCAGCACAAACATTTCCATTGTTTAATGAAATAGCCTCCCACGAAGCCCCTTCCGTTATTTGTTCCTCACCCATAATATCGGAAATCGTTCGGGCTAGACGGTAAAATTTAACCTGAACACGGTTACTCATTTTCATTTGTAAGACAAGCTGCCGCAGGAGCTGGATAACTTTCTCTGATGGGACATTGGTCTTGGTTAATTGCTCATAAGGAACTCTGCCATTGCATATCTCTCTGCCATATCTTTCGTATTGGCGTTCTCTCGCCTTCATCACTCGGTTCCTTATCACTTCTGATGTTTCATTCATTAGCCCGTAGTCCCTTTCAAGATTAACTGATTGTAGGCTGAGGGTCATATCAAATCGGTCACGTATAGGACTTGATATTCGATTTTGGTAGGATTGGATTTGTCTTGGGGTACATGTGCAGTAATGAGAGCTTGATCCTGTATATCCACAAGGACAGGGGTTCATGGCACCAATCAATACAAACGAGGCGGGATATGTGACAATCGAGTGGGTACGGATGATGGTCACCTTCCCAGACTCGATTGGCTGACGAAGCATCGCCGTGAGGACGTATGGATAAAATTACGCAAAATATACCCCTATAAAAAAACGCTTTATATAGGGGTTTATCCGATATTTTATTTAATCCGCATATTAGTTTCCATCACAAATAAAAATGCCCACCACGTTTGTGATGAGCTTAATTAGTTTGTCTTTTAATCTTTTATTTTTTCTACATACATTTTTATGAGTTTGTTTTTAAACCAGTTGGCTTTCTCATTACTCGATAATAAATATACAAAATTTTTTTCATGTGTTTTTAGGGATAGAGTATCGTATCTATGACTGAGTTTATCTAATACCGGCTTAATAAAAGATTTATTTCTTTCAAAAGCATTTATGGAGAATAATATTTTATTCTCTTCAGTACTAACCTTATTTAACTTAAATACTGCTTTTACATCCCCTGATAAAGAAGTAATATAGATCTCATTGTACCTAGATAAGGAAGTTGACATAAATTCAAATAAACCTTCGAATGAATTGCTATCATTCGGTAATAAAGTGTGTTTCTCCGAAAACTCCTTTTTCCCCTTTGATGTTAACCTAAATATTAATTTATCGTTGTTGCTTTTACCCAAAACTATTACAACAGCGAAATCTGTTATAGATATTTCATTCATAAGTTTAATAGAAAGTTTCTTGTTGTTATCGATTCCTATTAAAAATTTGGTACTAAGCAAATCTTTAAAGATAGTTTCAGTTCCTATTTTTTCGTTGAAATTAAAGAAATCAATAAATGAGTCGAGTCCAAATCTTCTAAACTTATTTAGTTCTATGGGGGCTTCTTTATTAAAATTCATAATAATTAATGGTAGGAAAAATAGAGGGATACCTAAAAGGATAGTTGAAGACAACACTAATATTTTATCTGGTGATGTATTCATATCAAGAAAATATCCAACTCCGCCTATAATCCATAAAAATCCACCCAAAAAAGATGTAATTGAAAATAAAACCAAAGTTTGTTTATAAACTCTTTGGTTTTGTAGAAGAGAAATAATCTTATTAAACTTCTTCGTTATCTCTGGAAAAATTATATTTTCTTCAGTTGCATTTAGTTTTATTTCTCTCGCCAAGTCAATGGATGTTTGAACAACTTTATCATTTTGTTGACTAAATACAATAGTAGTTAATGCCAGTAAAGCTGCCACAATTGCCGAAACCCATCCTAAATATTGAACCGAGTCAATTGAAATACCTTGTAAAAAAAAATAAATAGAGCTAGTTATATTTTCAAACCTATTCATTTATCATCAGAATAAACTTTAGAGCAAGGTCTAAAATTTTTCTTAGTACCTCCTCATTGTCAGTAAGTGTATATGTAATTAATCCGTTTGTATAAATTTTCAGGAGTATGGTTTTTCCTTCAATAACAACAATAAAACTCAGCCCGAAATATTCATCAACCTCAAAGGATCTAACTTCTTCGAAAGAATTAAATAAAGTATCTGTTGGAACAGGTAACGGAATCTTCAACAAGTTTATTTTTACATCTCTGTTAACCAATTTCGATAATACTATTTTTAAATATTCCTGATTTTGTACAGAGGATGTGAACAGTATAAATTTATTATCAATCCTATAGAAGTTAATAATGTTCATTGTTCCAAACTCAAAGGAATTGGACCAATGAATTTCACCAGTAGATTTATTTTGATCGTAAAAAGTTATAGAAAGGAATTTGCCGTTTTCCCCATAGGAAAAATTCTTTAATTCCTTTACTGCAACATCAAATGTTTCCACAACAATTGCATTACTAGACAAAAACATAACAAATCCCTCCCTTAACCTTCATTTTATAGCTATTCAGCGCTTTCTATACCATATTTATCTTTAAAATATGTTTCAATTTTACCTGTTTCGTCTTCATCTGTACTTAATAATTCAATTAAATCCTTTTTAATATCTTTCACAAGTTGTGCAAAAACGGATTTAGATCTAAATGCTGTTTTTATCAATTTTTCTCTTAATAAAGCATCTCCGTTTTGAATTGAGTCTTCATTATCTATAAGTTCAGTTATTCCTTTTAAGATATCCAAGCAAATATTCCTTAGCGACGACTCATTGATAAATTCTGAATCATCATAAGTAAATTTTAATACCCCTCTAAAATCAATTGTCAGCTTAGTTGATACCGCCTTATCGTTTGCGGTCAATTTAAATATGGATACCGTGCACTTTGTTATTCTATCGCCGTTATATAATCTTTCAACAACATCTGGATCTTTAAATAAATCAGTACCGCCGAGCTTTGCATTTTTTACTCGGGGGGCATTCTCATTATTAAATGAAAGTGAATCAACACTATGAAGTTGCAACCCAATCTCAGTAAATTTCTTATATATAAGTTGCACAACTAATAATGATAATGGATCAAAATCACTCATCGTTTTATCTTTCATATACCGGACTTTATTCTGAACATAATACTGTTTTATTATAATATCGGTTGTAGACTCACTTATATACTGAATGGCTTTATTATAAAGCTTACTATACCCACAATTTGAGGACATGAAAATGTTATTAGACAGGTCAAAGGAAAGAGTAAATTTCCCATTACTTAATTCTCTTTCTCTCTCCTGTGTAACAGGACTTATATAATAATCAGTATACCTTATTGTACAAGCCACTTTATCAGCTACTTCATCTAAAGTTATCTCTTCTCGTTGAAAGTCTACTGACTCATACTCCCGAATTTCATCTGGAAAAACATCCTCTAATAAGTCATAAAGTTCTTTTGCTGTTAGGCTAGTACTTATTGATGAAACAAAAAAAGGTTCTCCAATTGTGTACCGTTCATTTAATATATTTGCAATATCCTCAAGTATGTAATTTGCTTGGTTTTCTTCATCCCGAATTAGTTGCATAATTTGAAGTTTACATTTATTAACATCGCCTTCAAAATCAACTTGTAGCCCAAAATTATCAGCCAAGTATTCTTCAATGGCAATCAGCCTCTTATTTTTATTTACATTTTTCATGCGTTGGTCAAATATTATGGCAAAAACCTCAAATTGCATCTTATCTCCCCTATCATCCATTTTACAAGATATCAATTTAATCTTAGCATAAAACAACAATCATTATGTAAATCTTTACAATAAAAAAGAACCCACCAAGCACTCATACAACTGCCTACTCAGTGGGTTCTTATTACTTCTTCACCATATAATATTTTCGCTTACTTTGACTGCCTGGTATTATGTGGGGAACTGGCGCCGGAATAGAGATTCACTCCACATCATCTGTAATATCGGACATTCTTAACTTGATTTGAAAGCCCTCATACGACATAACCATCTTACCGACTTCTTCCCAAGAACGATAATAACAAGCGGCACCCCATCTGAGTTTGCATCATATTCTATAACGCCTATGAACTTATCATTAACAATCGAGTGGTACTCCTGTCCGTTTAGAAAAACATTAGTTTCAACCTGCTTTACATTAATCCCATTTTTTACTTTTTTAATTAACATGTTAAGCAACTCATCCTGCTTGACATGTAATTCACCATAGACAGCAAATCTGTAGCCCCATTCTATATTTTCCGCAGCCTCCAAGTATATCCCCACAGGATAGATACGCCTTGTATAGCAGACACCGACATACAGAGGCGATAATCACCATACTCATCATGAGTCATTTTATTATATGTCCTTCGATACTATTACAGTAATTACAACAGTACGCCCACCAAATTTCGTAGTGATACTAGCAGTCCCATTACTTGCTCCGTCCGGAATAATAATAAAACCCTCTTCGCTTACTTCCACTCTTTTCGTATTACTGCTTGTATAAGTAGCTTTTGTGGTTACATCTTCCGTACTGGCATCTGAATAGGCTGCTGTCATTTGTAATTGGTACGTCTTACCTTGATTTAATATGACCTTTTGTGTGTCTGCTGTCAGTTTTATGAGTACTGGTTTTGCCTCTATCGTTGCTCTAGTTTCTTTATCCTGATACATTGCGATGAGCGTATAGTTTCCTTTTGGAGCAGTCGATAAAGCTTTCAACGTTCCCTGGGTGATCGTTATTTGATCTTTGACGAGCTGATCTCCCTCATCTGTTAGATAATAAGATGCTAAGCCTGTTATATCTTTTTTCTTTCCATCTTGATAAGTTGCCGTCAACTTTACGCGAACTGTTTTGCCTAGTTCTAACAATACAGTTGATTGCTCGAACTCCACTTTTGTTACTACTGGCTCTACCGTTATTGCGGTAACGACTGAGCGGTTACCATATTTTGCAGTAATATTTACCGTTCCATTTGTTGCATCTGCTGGAATTGTAATAAGTCCCCGTCCACTAACTGCCGCTCTTTTCGTATTACTGCTTGTATAAGTAGCTTTTGTGGTTACATCTTCCGTGCCGGCATCTGAATAGGCTGCTGTCATTTGTAATTGGTACGTCTTACCTTGATTTAATATGACCTTTTGTGTGTCTGCTGTCAGTTTTGTGAGTACTGGTTTTGCCTCTATCGTTGCTCTAGTTTCTTTATCCTGATACATTGCGATGAGCGTATAGTTTCCTTTTGGAGCAGTCGATAAAGCTTTCAACGTTCCCTGGGTGATCGTTATTTGATCTTTGACAGATTGATTATCCCCATCTACTATGACGTATGATGCCAAGCTTGTTATATCCTTTTTCTTTCCATCTTGATATGTAGCCGTCAACTTTACGCGTGCCGTTTTGCCTAGTTCCAATAATACTGTTGATGGATCGAATTCCACTTTTGTTACTACTGGCTCTACCGTTATTGCGGTAACGACTGAGCGGTTACCATATTTTGCAGTAATATTTACCGTTCCATTTGTTGCATCTGCTGGAATTGTAATAAGTCCCCGTTCACTAACTGCCGCTCTTTTTGTATTACTGCTTGTATAAGTAGCTTTTGTGGTTACATCTTCATGGCTAGTATCTGAATACACAGCTGTAATTTGTAATTGATGCGTCTTACCTTGGTTTAATATGATCTTTTGTGAATCCACCCTGATGTTAGTTAGAGCAGGAATAAATTCCACTTTTTCTCTAAATTCTTTATTGTGATAAGTGGCAACTAGTGTGTAGCTGCCTTTTCTAGCAGATGGCAAGGCTCTCACTGTTCCATTATTTATCGATATTTGATTTTTGACAGAATTACCATCACCATCAATTATGTCGTATGACGCTAAATTTGTAATATCCTTGGTGCTTCTGTCTGAAAAAATAGCAGTCAACTTAAAGTAGACTATTTTTTCAGGTACTAATACAATTGTTGATTGATTCAGCTCTAATTTTGTTATTTCCGGCTCTACCGTTACTAGTATTGTTACCTCTTGATCACCGTATGTTGAAGTAATTTCAACGGTTCCATTCGTTGCATCTGCCGGGATGGTAATAAGTCCCCCTTCGCTTACTACAGCTCTTTTCGTATTGCTGCTTTTGAAAGTAGTTTCCGTTGTCACATCTTTGTAGGTGTTATCCGAATAATTTTCGTAAATTTGTAATTGATGCGTCTTACCTTGACTTAGAAATACTTTTGAAGGTTTTGCTTCTAATGAGACAATGTTCCGGCTAAATTTATCTATCTTTTTAAGATCAATCCTTGGTTTAGTTATATTATTTCTATAATCATTAATCATCTTCCCATTATGTTGCAGAAAAGTTAATATTTCCTCAACTGAAGCGGAAGGTTTCATTTCTTTCAATATTGCCCATGCCCCCGCAACATGCGGAGCTGCCATTGAAGTACCGCTCCAAGATTCGAATTGATTACCGGGTACAGATGAAGTTATATCCATTCCAGGTGCTAATAAATCAAGGATTTCTGCACTATTTGAAAAGTATGCAACAACATCACTTTTGGAAGTAGCGCCTACACTTATCGCCGAAGAAATACATGAAGGTGCAGAAATACCATCTGTATAGCCATTGTTTCCGGAAGCAATCACTACTGCAATTCCTGCTTTTCTAAGATTATCAATAATTACTTTTCTCCCATATTTTTCATTTTCTGATTCATCGCAATATCGAGGATTCCATCCCGCTCCTAAACTCATATTTACTGATGAAATATTGTATTTATTCTTTAGTTCAAGGACACGCTCAAGTGCAGAGATTTGATCAGAACTATATGATAGAACCTCATATCCATCTCCACTTTGTTTCGGGAATTTAGAAAATACTTGAATCGCAATAATATTTGCATCTTTTGCAACACCTGATAATTTCTCCCCATAATATGTAATTTCTTTCCCAGCTATCGTTCCAGCGACATGAGTCCCATGTCCACAACCATCAATTGATGTATCACAATCCATTCCTGACCCTATTGCTGTAGATTCTTTATTTCCATCTGGGCAAAGTGATGCAGAGCCCCGAATTGAATCTGTTGTTGAAAAACAAGCTTCAGATATAACTTTGCCTTTTAAGAAGGAATGGGTATTATCTACACCCGTATCTAACACTGCTACAGTTTGACCTTTACCAGTAAAACCCAAATCCCAAGCAGTATTTGATCCAATTATTCCATTACTCTCTGCCATCACGAGTGGAGTAGGAATATCCTCCTCAATGCTAACAACATTTGGATTTTGCAATAATTGTTCAAATCCCTCTTCTGTAACACTTAAAGCAACAAATGGAATCGTTTTAAATGTTTTCACTTCA
The DNA here is from genome assembly GCF_019749375.1 of Bacillus sp. S/N-304-OC-R1. Taxonomy (GTDB): domain Bacteria; phylum Bacillota; class Bacilli; order Bacillales; family Cytobacillaceae; genus Cytobacillus. The sequence goes on along the minus strand of NZ_JACWFE010000011.1, from coordinate 35,331 downwards.
TCTATAGCCAGTTTTGATACCGTTTCCAAGTTGCTGATTAGATTTTTTTGAACCCTTTCAATCGTTTTACTGTCTTTTATTTCATCAGGCATATGGCTGCCATTTGTTAGACCAACAATAATACGAATTTTTTTATTATCATTTAATTTCTCTCTTAAACTATCAATAGCATCATTCGTATTCGATGTATCTTCTGAAATGACATTTTTCTCAGTACTAAAATTATTATTCTCCGCAAATACTGGCAAAACATTCATTAATGATCCATACAAAGTTAATAAGATAGTAATTACTAAAGTTATAAATCTTTTATACAACCTACTTCACTCCTCACTCAAACATAAAAGAGACTAATTCCCCTTCTTTTCTAGATTACCATATGGTAAATATACCATTAAATGATTTTTTTGAGAGTTAATCCAATATTTAAGATAATCATGAGGTGCTCTTATCTCGAGCTAACTATGTTTATGAAAATATTGGTCATTACTCCTACTCTTTTCATAGTTATTATTTATAAATAGAAAAAGAGAGATACCTATAGGATGTTTGTAAGCTTCATTGATGATCATAGTTTTTTGGAGGAAATTTTCTTAAATAAACAATCGAGAAGAGTGATTAATGAGGTCTTTTTCTGAAAGAAGTGTACATTACGTAATCTCCAATAGTAATTTTCGGATTACACATAAAGATCGTCCTCGTTGGTTTGGTCACGTAAATTTTAATGGATAGGAGATTTTTTGTTTGATTTTTTAATATTAATACATCAAGAAGGGGCTCCAAACAATCAGTTACCCTGACTATTCGGAAAGCCCCTTCCTATATAGTATTTATCTATAAACCTATTAGTTATTTACAACTAAAAAGGTATTATTGAGTTACAGTAGCAGACGTAAATGTTAATACATTATCATTAACATCTTTAACATCTAATCCATCTACAGCTTTAATTGATAATCCTTTAGCAAGATCTTCAGCTGCTACAGCACTGCTTAAAGTTAGTACTAAAGTATTTTGAGCAGCAGATTTAAGAACGTTTGCAGTAGTTACAGTTGTTGCAACTTTTGTACCACCAACATAAAGATTGAAGTCACGATCAGCAACATTTGTAGTATCATAAACTGCTTCTGAGAATGTTAATGTAATTTTATTGTTTTCTGTTAATACAGCTTTGGTAACTGTTGGACGAACATTTTCAGTTAATGATAAGTCGTTTTTGAAGAATGGATCCATAGCAACAGAAGAACCAAGTGCTTTAACGTTTTGAACAGTAATGTTACGAACGCCTGTGAAAATGTTAGAGTTAGCTTTAAGCTTTAAAGTAACTACTTGAGTTTCAGCAACTGAATCATAAGCTGCTAATGTTGCTGATTCAATCACAGCACCATCAATTTTATAGTTAGCAATATTTGTTGCAGAGGCACCGTCAACTTTACCTGTAAATGTAACAGTAACTGTATCATTATTAGTAGCTGTAAGAGTCGGAGCTGCTAGTTTAGTTGTATTAGCTGCTGCACCATCTACTCCACGAGTGAAAGAAGCAGAAGCTTTTTCTAACGCTACTCCTGATAAGCTAGTTACACCTGAAGCAGTTGCAGTAATCGCATCGACTTTATAATGTCCGCCTTCAACTGTTGCAAAATCAGATAATTTAACACGTAACACTTTTTTGCTTGTAGTAGATGCATACGTTGCAGCAACATCAGTGCTTCCAACAGAAGTTGTTACATAGTCTTTCACATAAGAACCTGAGATAGCAAGGTTACCTTCTGTAACATCTTTATCATAAGTTAACTCTAAATATTCAGCGTTATCAGAACTAACCACTAACTTTGAACTAGTTGCTTTTGGTGCAACTGTATCTTGGCTAAATGTTACTACTTTCGTTACTGCATCTCCAGCTTGGTTTGCTAAATCTGCATAACCAGCGTTTACAGTTACGTTTTGAACACCAGAAAGATTTGAGTTAACAGTTACTTTATATTCACTACCTGAAACTTTTTCAATTTTTGCAACAGTGTTGTTAGATACTGTTACGTTGTTTGTGTTAATAGTTCCTGAAGTAGCCGGTAATACTACATCTTTAGAGAACTTAATGTTGAAAGTTTTCACACCAGTTTGTAAAACAGATGATACAGATGGTTTAACTCCATCAACTTGTTGTTTAGTAATTTGAACTGTAGCTGGGTTTGGTGATACTAGATTTCCAGCTTGATCTTGAAGACCAATAAAAGTAACTGTAATTGGCTTATTAACAAGAACAGCTGCATCTGATAAATCTACAACAACTTCAGTAGCACCTTCTGTAACAGTTACAGATGCATTTGCTACTGATGTACCATCAGCATAAGTTAGAGTTGCATTACTAAATGCTTTAACTGGCTCAGAGAATTTGATTTTCACTTGATTTGCAGAGATTTGTTCAGTTCCTAAAACTGTAGGAGCTGTAGTGTCAGCAGCAAATTTAGTTACTTGTTTGTATTCAGCAAGGTCCTTGCCATTTAGAGCTTTTAAGCCATCAATTACAACATCATAACGATTAACTACTGGCGCTGATGTCGTAAGAGTTAAAGTTTTGCCATCTGCACTTAATGATGCATCCGTTACAGTAACAGCTGCTTGTCCATCAAGCTCATTTAATGTGAAAGTTGCTTTGATTGTACCGTCAGTATTGAAAACTGAGTTTTTGTCAATTGCTGTATTAAAAGTAACAACTAATTGAGTTGCACTAATCGCACTTACTGATTTCACAGCAGGTACTAATTGTCCTTCTAATTCATCTAAAGTTTTTACTAAAGATGCTTTCATTACGTCATTCTTAACGTCTTTCATGAACTTAGCAGCTTCTGAAAGGTGCTTTTCAACGTCTGCTATGTTGTTAGCAGCAAGAGCTTTTTTCGCTAAGTCTAATTCGATTTTTACAGATACTTCGTATTTTACGCTGTCACGTACTGTTTCAGCAGATTTCTTGTATTGATCGCGGACAGCATCACGTGTAGTTTGTCCATAAACGCGGTCTAAAAGGATTGCTTGCTTACGGATTTCCGTAGAAAGTGCATGGTAAGCTGCTTCAGTATTGTCATCGATTAGGTTTTTATCGATTTGTGCTGCAAGAGCTGCTTTCTTTTCAGTAATCTTTTCACCAGCTGTAATTGCATCAATGTAAGCCATTGTGCGGTTGATGTGTAGGGTTACGTTTTGCTCAATATCAGCTAAGTAAGCAGTTTTTTGGGCTGCAGGTAATTTATTGATAGCTGCAACTGCTGCATCACGAGCTGCTTTCGCTGCATTGTATTGTGCATATGGACGAGTTTTTCCATCTGCTGAACCTTCAGTAGAGATAGCCCATTTTAAAACTGTGCCAGCATCTTTCGCTTTTTTTACTAGAGTCTGAACATCAGTAGACGCCGCTTGAGTTCCAGCCGGAGCTGTTGCTACGAATGCAGATGCTGCGATTGCTGTTGCACTAAGTACTTTAATTGCCTTTTTCTTATTCAAGGTAAATCCCCCTAGATCAATATTTATATTATTATATTAATATACCAACTTTATGTAAGGCTGGTGAAACTCTCCCTACAAGGAATATATTAAATTAATTACCTCTCTAGATAAATGCAAAAAATATGCCAGCAGTCGTTGATTTTGGTTATTTAGGATAAAAATAGTAGAAAAAATTACGATTTTCCCATAAATTTGGGTATAAAAAAATCAACCTACCAAAATAGGTTGATTTTACTATTATTGCTCTATTTCATATTTCCATAGGTCTGCTTGATTTCGGAAATAGAGATTTCCTTCTGAATCCTGAGCAAGCTCATAAGCTCCCTCTTGCATTAAAATTTCTATTTCCATTGTCTTTCGGTCAACTTTAAACAGTCTGCCTTCTACTGTTCCATATATGTTTCCATCAATACCTTCTATTATTTTGGCATTTCGGAAACGTCCTGAAATGAGATCGAAAATTGGCTTTGTTCGAATTTCCTTAGTGTCAGGATTATAGGATACTAATGTTCCGTCAGCCATTGCCCATATTGTTCCCTCTTTGTCAGCAATAATACTTGTAATCATGCTGGCACTTAATGGGAGGTGAATATACTCCTTCTCCTCTGGGTAATCAGGTCTGAAGCGGAAAAATCTCGCCCCACGCTCATTTACTTGATAGTTTGCGTGAATTGAGGTGCCTCCATAAATATAATCACCATAGTATAAGAATGAAACAAGGCTTTGATTATATATATAGTTTTCATAGACTTCTTGTTTATTCTTCTCTAGATCGTAAATGGCCAATGCCCCGCCACCCATGCTTGTTTCTGGATAGGTACCGACAAATACCATATTCAGCTTTGGAACAGCCGTAATTGCTGTAGAACGCTCCTGACCATAGTCGCCAAGACGCATAATTTCTCTTGGATTTGTAACATCCCAAGGCTTAGTTAGATCTAGTTCCAGCACACGAGATTTCGGGTAAGCTCCAATATATAGCTTATCCCCCATAATCGTCATCGATTCAATCTGGCTAATATTCTGATGTAGAACCGATTGTTTTGTCTTCGTGTTATAGATAGCTAAACCACCTGACATATAGCCATTAATAAAAATATTCTCTCTTTTTTCATCATGGATCATGGTATAAAGTGTGACTGGCTGAGGCGGCAGCTCAAGCTTAGTAATCTCGTAATAACTTGTTTCTAAATTATATTTTAATACATTTCCAGCATTATCAAGTAAACCTACAAGTGTATAGCCAGGGTAATTCTCATCGTCTAATTCCACGAAATCTAGTGTTAGTAATTCGGTTCCTGTTAATAAAGGAACTTCTAAATCAATATGTTCATTTGTATTTAGGTCGTACTTATATAAACGATTATGCTTCGAATAATAAATGGCATCCTCATTTGGGGACAATAGTGAAATGGTTCTAGAATTCAGTTCAATTTCATCTACCTTTTTTAAAGTCTCCTTATCAAAAACCACCAAGCGGTTTGATGGATCCATTCGGGCATATACTTCATTTCCTATTATACGAATATCGCGAACATATTTATCATTCTTATACTCTTCTGGAAGAAATGCAGTCTTCTTCTTTGTCTTTAAATCAAACTTTACAAGATCCGCCTTTGATCCAACACCTATGTATAAGGTATCACTCTCTTGGTCATAAGCAACAGATTTAGCGAATTCCTTCTTATATAATACCTGCCCGAAATTCACTAACTCATCCTGATGTGAATCATACTTAAAAACAGATCCGCCATAAGCAGTCGAACCAAAAATGATTCCATTTACTGCATCTAGGTCCTGAATTGCAGTATCCTTTGGCAGTGTCAATTTATTGCCGTGATCATGAAACTCTTCCGTGTTCGGGTTATAGCTATATACATTCCCCTCTGTTGTACCGCCAACCCAAACTGTTCCATCTTCATCTACATCTAATCCCCAAGCACTTGTTGAATGAGACAAGGTATATGTATGCTTCAATTCATTACTATTTAAATCTACCACAGCTAAAGCAGATGGGGTACCGTGCATGACAAAGTACATATAAGGATTCCCTTCTTCATCTGTACCAGCAGCTGAAGTTAGAGCTGAAGTCTGAAATACCTGTGGTCCAAGTAGATTAGCATAGCTCTTCTCATGTTCAATGATTTCTTCATCTTTGTTATCCAATTCAATTTCATCTTCGCCTTGATTCTCTGCAAATCCCTTTGTTTGTCCAAATGACAAGAAAAGAGGCAATATCACCAAGAGTGTTAATATCTTTCTTCTCATCCAATCTTCTCCCTTCCAGAACATTATAGCAAATATTAGTCTAGTAGGCAGGTTTTTCCTAAATGATAATTAATAGAACGAAAAAAGTCCTAGAGTGGCATTTTTCCCTTAGGACCGATAGGATATTTTATAAATTTATTTATAATGATGAAACTTTTCATAAAGTTATTTTGTCTATTTAACTATAGTATGAAATCTTTTACAATAGAAATATAGTAAATTCATTATGTTTCCACATATTCCACTTATTTCATACCAAGGGGGTTTATTAATGAAGAACAAAAAGACAATGAAAATAATTAGCGCTTCTGCCATAGCAGCTTCAGCTTTTGTTTCCACAACTGCTACTAATGCTAATGCCGCAACAGTAAGCCAAGCGGACAAGCTTGTTCAAGCTGCCAAATCAGCAGGGACTGTCTTGAAGTGGACTATATCAATTGAAGGAACAGCAGATGGGAAAACTCGACCATGGGAAGCGTATAACAATGCTAAAACAGCTTATGATCAAGCAGTTAAAGCTGTTAATACATTACCAGCAGCCCAAAAGAACAAATACCTGGCTGAACTCGATCAAGATGTAAAGCTACATATTGACCGCACGATGCGCTACATTGATGCTATTACAGCGGGAGAAAAGATCAAAGAAAAGCAACAGACATTAGCCTATCAGCTTGATATCAATACGATTAATGATCAAACAGAGACAGCCTTCCACGAGCTTTCAACAGAAATCCGAAAGCAGGCGATACTTCTAGACCGTGTATATGGTCAATCTACACGTGATCTCATTCGCTCTCAATATAAGCAAGCTGCTGAAAAGGTACGCGACAATGCAAAATATGCCGTTACCGTGAAAATTGAAATCGATTTAGCTACAAAGGCATTAGCGGCTAATAATTCTACCCAAGCGGAAAAACATATCGCAGAAGCAAAGAAATATATGAATTATGTTGACAATACGGTGATAAAAAATGTCCTGAACAATCGTTTAAGCTCACTAGAAACAACTACCACCCTAAAGGTACAAAAGGTTAGTGCCGCTGAGCCAAGACGAATTAAAGTTGAATTTAATAAAGCAATGCTTGCCGGCTCCGGAACAAACAGTGCTGAGAACACGAAAAATTATACAGTTTCCAGTCGTTCTATTAGAAGCGTTACGCTCTCTGATGACAAAAAATCAGCAATTATCGAGCTATACGATTCACTTTATACCAATACAACCTATTCGGTTACAGTGAAGAAAAATATTCAAACCGCTAATTATGAAACATTAGGCCAGTCTGATTCTACTTCTTCCTTTACTTTTACTAAATCTACAAAGCCGACTGTTAGCTTCGTAACAACTGATTCGAAAGGAAATCTTGAGATCAAATTCTCAGAGATGATTGATTCAAACTCACCGGTAAGTGTTACTCTTAATGGAAAAGAAGCTAGTATTAATACACTTTATAATGATACTGATACGGCTGTTATTCCAAAAGCTGAACTTGATCGCATAGGGTTACAAAAAGGAAAGAACTATTCTATCGTTGTTACCGGTGCTAAAGATTTACTTGTAAACTCACCAAATACGATGAATAAGTATAGTGGCACATTTTACTATAACTCTTTGGCGGATACTTCGCTCCCAGTAGTTAGAAGTGTACAAACGAAAGGTGAGAGAACGTTCACTATTGAGTTTAACGAAACTCTTATTGACCTTACTGCTAGCCACCTTGTCATTACAAAAGGCAACACAGCCATTCGCCCTACATCTGTTAAAGACATTTCAGGGAATAAAACAAAGTTTGAAATCGAGCTACCTGCTTCAGTTTATGGGACAAACGAGAGCTCTGTTCGATTGAATGTACAAGTGAAGGATTATAAGGACTTAGCTAATAATGTTGGACGGTCAACTGATTATACAATTAACATAACAAAGGATGTAGCGCCTCTTAAGTTTATTCGTGCTAGCTATGATAATAAGGCAAATGAGTTTCATATATTTTTCGACAAAACGCTAAAAACAGGTACACCTTTAGTAGCAGACATTACCGCCTATGGTCCTGATGGAAAGACATTTACACCTAAACCAAAAGCGAACAGTGACACCAAAATGATTATCGATGCAAAAAATCTGCCTGATGGAGATTATACTTTTAACATTAATGAGGGAACAGTTAAGGATAATTCCAGCTCTCAAAATGGGAATGAGTGGTTTACAACTTCGATAACAAAAAGAGAGGATATGGAGAAACCAAAGGCTACAATCCTTGCATCATCGGTAAATGGCCAATTCAAAGTCTCATTTAGTGAGCCAGTGACCGAGGAGACAGCGACTTTATATTCAAATTACCAATTAAATAAGATTTCTTTACCTTCAGATACCCAGTTTGATTTCAGCATTGACAAAAAACTTGTCATAATTACCTTGCCTGAGGGTCATATTGAAAAATCTGGCATACAAACAATTACAGTTACTGGTGTAAAGGATCCTTCTGGTAATATAATGGCTAGTACCTCACTCGGTATTACTATTAAAGAAAATAAACAACCTGAACTTGTGTCTGCTGTACTTGTAGGTAGTAATATCAGGCTTACATTTTCGGAAAATATTCAGCTTTTGGACAGCGGAAAAACTAGTTTTGATATTACGAGTGATAACGATCCAGTATCAGCAAGCGACTATAAGGTAGAAAGCAACTCTAGCAACAAAAGAGAAATTATAATTTCACCTCTAAGTAACAGTGAATTATTTACATCTGGCAGTATATTAATTAATACAAAAACTAATGCAACGATTAAAGATGATGCAGGAAATACAATTAAAGCGGGTATTTCTAAGACCATTAACTAATAAAATTCAAGGTATCAATTAAACTTGTTAGAGCATAGCATTAATTGTAAAGGGGAGTAATCACTTTGGTGATTACTCCCCTTTTATTAATTATTGATTAAAAAACAATTAAATTAATTAAGAAAATAGAGTAATATGGAGTTTCCATCAAACAGACTTATATCACCTAAAAATGCAAACCTTTCCCATCATGTCACCCCAGCGCTATAGAATATAGAGCTAAGGTCGTTTGATTTGGTCGACTTTGTTTTATTAAATTAAACTTAATAATATTCTCATAGTCTCACGATAAATCCTTCACTATGCCTAGTTCCTTTTTATTAACTTACATTTATTTACCCATTTAAGGTGCGACTGTTAAATAAATGAGGACTATGTGATTTCCATATTTGGCTGTAATGTTAACTGTACCGTTTGTTGCTTCAATTGGGATCGTAATGATTCTTCTGCACTTACTGTTGCTCTTTTTACGTTACTACTCGTGTAAGTTGCTTGTCGAGTAACAACTTCGGTACTATTATCTAAATAATGTGCTGTAATTTCTAACTGCTGTGTATCACCAGGTTTTAGTGTGACCCGTTGGGAGTTCCAAGTGATTTTTGTTAAAACTATCTTAACATCAATATCTGTACGTACTTCTTTATCTTGATATTTAGCAATTAATGTGTAAATTCCTTTTTCTGCTGTTTGTGAAGCTTTCAGTATTCCATTGCTGATCGATATTTTATCTTTTTCTTTCAGGTGGTGACAGGCACCTTCCCTAAATCCCACAGGTAAGATTGCAGTCTTTTCTTCCATCTACCTGCTTCATTTACTCTGTATCACCTTCGGCAGAAAGGATTTTGTCTTGTCTTGCAGACTCATCTAATGTTATCTAGCCTTATATGAAGTTCGTGTTCCTCAGGCCAGAGGTTTGCCGTTCGCTTTTTTCAGATTCTGCGTCACCACAGACACCCTTGCGTTAGGCTACTGCTACTGTTGCCTTCACAGTTCGGGGGACTCTCACCTTATAGGCTGCAACCATACTTATCGCACAAGAAAAGCTCTGCAGAGATATATCTCCACAGAGCTTTTCTAAATATCTTTCGACAAACTTTGGGTTGTGACACGCACATTCCCTAATTATTAATATAAAACTTTAGATCCATTAAAAGTTAAGCTCAAACCATCTTTACTCTTAACATTTGTAAGACCAGATAATTTTACTGTATCTGCATCAAATCCTGAATCTAATTTTGTTGGTTCTCCCAGTTGGATTACAACCTTATTGTCATTATTTACAGTTACTTTAGTTCCTGCGCTGCCCACAGTAAATACTGCTTTCTTTAAATCTTTATCTGTGAAAGTAATAACTGTATTGTTTGCAATTATTCCAACATCTTCATATTTATCTGCTCCAGCACCATCGCTGTCAAATGAAGAGAATGTAATCTCAATCTTATCTCCACGAGATAAACGTCCTTCATTTGTAGCTGCTTCAGCCACAGTATCTACTGTAAATGCACCTTTGATGATTTTAACAGTTTCTGTAGGTCCTACTGTTCCAACAACAGCATCTGAATCTGCAAATTGTTGTACTTTATATACATTTACAGTGTTATTAGCTGGTGCTACGCGTGCACTCCAAGTACCGTTAGATGAAACAGTATCATCAGTTACAAGTGTAGTTCCATCAGCTTCGAATACTCTGATTTCTCTTCCAGCTTGACCAGTTCCTCTAAAATCATAGTACTCGCCAGAAGCAATACGTGCAGTTTTTCCATTTGATGGATTAGTTACTTTAACTACTGAAATTGATAGTGGTACAGTAATATTGAAAATATTTACTGAATTATCTGGATCATAGTCCACAGCAACTTTTGTGTATTGTGTTAAAGATTTTTTGAATTCATCATATGATACAGTAATTCCTTTTATTTGGAAAATGTCAGAAGATTTATCAAACGGAACTTTATTCGTACCAAATACAATGAAATCTTTACTAGAGTCAACATAATCCACTTCATCACCAGTAGCAGCTGTATTATAAATATCAACTTCTACGAAAACTGTTTTTCCACCCTTTAGTACATCATCTGAAGTCGTTTTAATAATTTCAGGACGTAATTCTGCAGCTGCTGCAGATGTAATAATAACTGTAACTTTACCATCAGTTCCTGGTTTTACAGTATAATACCCATCACCATCAGCTGTTAATGCACTCGCTTTAGTTCCATTAATTGATACTATACCTGAATTATCATAATCATCTGCATCCAAATCAAAAAGATTAACTTTTACATCAGATCTATATGCTTTTCCATCAGTATCCTTAATACTAAAAGTATATTCGCGGAACTTTCCAGCATCTACATAAGCAGTATTTGTTGGTCCAACAATTGCATCATTAGATGCTCCAGCTTTTGGTGAAGTAAATGATTTCTTTGCTTCCCCTTTATAATAAAGTGTATATGTTTCATCAGCTTTTTGACCAGAAACTGTTAAAGTTACTGTTCTGCTGTCATCACTTAATTTTGTAGATGTAACAGTTAAGCCTTTATCAAAAGAAAAATGTGCTACAGGAGCAATATCTAATGCTTTTGTAAATTTAACTTCAACAGTTGTTGAATCAACTCTAGATACAGAAACAACATCTAGTGGAAGTGCGTCCACTGCGTCATTTAAGCTCTTAGTTAAATCAGCTTTGAATTGTTTAACTTCTTTCAGTGCATATTCAGCTTTTTCAACATGGTCAATTGCTTTAGCATAATCTTTGTCAGCTGTATATTTAGTTACTAATGCTGTATGATCAAGCACAGTCACTTCATTAACAACACTTTTGTATGATTTTTCAGCTGGATCTTTAAATGTTTTTAAGATACCATCACGAGTTGATTGACCGTAAACTTTGTAAAGTAATTCAGCTTGCTTACGGATTTCAGCTGTTAATACATGGTAGCTTGATTGAACAGCTTTAAGATCAGCAGCTTTGATTGCTTTATCTAATGCTGCTTGCTTATCTCTAATTTTCTCACCAGAAGTAAGAGCATCGATGTAAGCTTGTGCACGTTTAATTTGAAGATCTGAATCTAAAAGGCGTGCTTCATAAACTGCTTTATCAGCACCTGCTAATTTTGCTACTTCAGCTTTAGCTGCTTTATTTGCCGCCTTAGCTGCATTGTATGCAGTATATGGACGATCTACAAAGTTAGCAGTTCCCTCTGTTGAAATTGACCATTTTAGTACAGTTGCAGTAGCCTCTGCAGCTTTAACTAATTGATCTACGTTTACAGCCGCAGCAGCTTGGTTAGCTGGTGCTGCAGCAACGAATGCTGAAGCTGCGATAGCTGTTGATGTTGCGAGTTTAATAGCTTTCTTTTTCATAAACTTGTATTCTCCCTTCATGCTATGTAGTGCATTTTTTTTGTTAGCAATGAATAAACCAATGGTTGTGTTTTCCTCTATACCCACTGCTTACCTAACTAGTAAAAAAGTATACCAAACTATTATCATTAATGCAATAGTTACCAATGTATATTTTTTTTGCCAAGTGGTGATAGGTTTTCCAACTTTGGTTTATTAATCATATGATAATATAAAGCTTACTAAATTTCTACAATTTTTATCATATTTTTATTAATTTTGTAATATATTTACTTTCCAATTTAACAATTCACACTCCTCTAATCTATGCAATAACAAAAAAAGTTGCATATTAAATAAAAAAATGGCTTTATTAGAAAATTTTTCATGTTTTTTTCCGTAATATTTGTTACACTAGGAGGTAAGAAGGTTTTCTCCCAAATGGATGCTTTCTTTAACTTGTATAGTACGATTGTACTAACCTTCGCTTCAGCGTTCAGGAAAGGCCGCCAATTATGGCGGCTTTTTCCTATTTTAGGGTAGAGAAATGTCGAATTTCGCTGTATATTAGGAGTAATTAGACATTACATATGAAGGTGGTTAGTTATTTATGAAGACAGTAAAGGTAATGGGAGTTTGTTTCATTTTGCTCCTTTCCATTTTCGGTCCTGCTTTTCACAATTCAGCCGGCGCCACTACATATCCGCAAATTGATAAGACAATTCCAGCCGCCGGGGATCAGAATGTTCCGATCGATTCCGATATTAAAATTCAGTTTAATAGCCCAATTGTCAGTATTTCCGCTCAATATATAAAACTATACGAGAAAACAAATGGCATATATTATGATTTTCCCATTAAAACCGTTCGTAAAGATAATCAAACTTTACTAATTATTCCTGATGGTACCTTACAGTTTAATAAGGAATATCTCGTTCAGATTAATGGACCTTCCATCGGACTTCAAAACGGGACATATTCTCAATCTCTTTCTTATTCATTTCAAACGAACTACATAGACTTCTATGAATTAATGGTTATTAACGAAAGACGGCTGACGAATTTACTGGATAACTATGCTCCTAGGCAGATTAAAGCCTTCGCTCCAGATAGATATATAAATGAAATAAATATTATCCATAAAAAGCCTGGTGCCATGAAAGACGATCAAACTTCCTTTAGCGGCATCACCAATATCGACATTACGACCAAGAGTAATGGTGTCGACACTGTTCACGTCGATATTATGAAGAACGGAAAAGTTCTGCAAAAGGGATACGCTGATCCTGTCCCTGCCAAATCGAAAGGAGCAGGGCAAAAAAGTTTAATGTTCGACATTGGTTTCTCTAAAGTTCCTGACTTCTATGATGTACGTGTGACAGCCCTTGATAGTGACCAAAAGATCCTAGATTCAAAAATACTGAAGTTTGCGACCGAAAACGGAAAAATGATTAATTCCTATAAGGAAGCTTATAAATATCAAACTGCTGGAAAGAGCTACACCTTATATGAGCTCCTATCTAATGACAAGTTGTTTACCACTCTGCTTGCAGAAAGTAAAATGCAGGATATAAAAGTACAGGTTGAGGATCGATAAGATGGGGAAAAAGTTCATTCTTCTTTTGATTGTCTTACTCCTAGTTATGTTTCCTGGAATTCTTGTTGGGCAGGCTTCTATAAAAAAGGTTGTATTAGATGAAAGGACGATTAAAGATCCATTAAAGAGCTGGTCTATTACCTTTACCGAACCGGTTAATAAAGGAACGATCAAAGAGCAAAACTTCTATATTATAGATGGCAATCAGAAACAATTGAAAACAAAGCTTAAGCTTTCAGCTGATGAAAGCAAAGTAACCATTACGCCCGAAACGTCCTATAAGGTAGGCGTGCAATATTATTTATACATTAAAGGGAATGTGAAATCAGGCAATAATGCATTTTTGAATGAGCATACGGTCTTACCCTTTAAGCTAGCTAGTGCTGAAAATTCCAAGAAAGTGTCGAATGAACAGACAAAAAACGACAATCGACAGGATTCAACAAACACCAGTAAGGTCGATCCTAAACCTAGCACCACACAAAAGCCAGATAAAAAAGAAACTCATTTAATGAGCACTCAAGCACTGCGCCATTCGCATTTTGTTGAAATTACCGTCAAAGTAAGTGATCAGGTGACAAAGGTGAAGGCAGGCAGTGATGAGTTTGAATATAAGGGCAATAACGAGTTTGTCCTTTATAAACCAGACCAAAAAAAAGGCGAAAAGCTATCCATTAAAGGGTACAGTCTTACTAATAAGGTATTGGAGACGAAGGAGATCATGATTCCATAAATGATAAAAAAAGCCGTTATTAATACTCTCATATTTACACTCATCATCATCAATTTAATTATTTGGCCTTCCCTTTTTTTGGACTTTAAAGGCGAGGACAAAGCAGCAAATGAAAGCGAAAATTCACAAGTGGCGGATGAGGGGAAAATTGATTTGATAGAAGTCGAACCAAATAATGAAGAAACAACTGCCGACGTAGAACATGTAAATGTTGAAACCGAAGAACAAAAACCGAAAATTAATTTCAAAATTCTTCGGATTGAATGAAACCTTTTCAATCGTCATCTCGTCTTATAGATGGACACTAGTAATGGATTTTTTCCAATGGATAGTGTTTACCTAACTGGGCAGCTAGTCTGCCGTATTTTGTCAGTATCCTGAATCGGGGTGCTGGCTTTTTTGTTTCCAAGGTCACATACCTAGATAAATTCCTATAAAATCATTATATTTTATTAAAAAACCATAATAGCCCCAGCAGATTAACCCTGCTGGGGCTTGATATTTATTTGCTTATTCAGGGCTATGGGTTGCTGTTGGGGCCGTATTTCTTTCAGCAATCTGATTTCTATCTTCGTTTCTCATTTGCAGATTGCCTTCTGCTTTTAATTGAGGCAATTTTTCCTCATTCCCTGAATTTTGAGTTCCTAGCAAATTTAACAGAAGATTTATTCCTTCCTCATAATTGGCATTTCCTTTTTTTCCTTGTTCCGTATTGCCTTGATTTCTTTTGTCAGGATTATTTGAAGCTTGCGGTTTGTGACCCTGATTATTATCACCATTGTTATTTCCTTGGCCTGGCTTAGTTGGATTTTCTTTATTAGAGTTTTCCTTCTCTGTTTTGTCTTCTTTACCCGGTTTTTCTTGATTTCCTTCTCCAGGCTTGCTAGGTGCCGGCGTTTCTTTGTTGTCTGAATTCTCTCCCACTTCTAGCTTCTCTTCACCTGCATCGGATTCCTCACCTTGCTCCGTACCATCTTCATTTTCTTCGTTTTCTTCTTGCTCTCCAACACCCTCCGGTACTTCGTCTTCTGCTATTTCCTCGTCCTCTTCGGCGACTTCATCCTCCACTTGATCTTGACCTTGCTGTTCTTGTTCTAAACGCTCTTGCTCAAGTCTATCCTGCTCTTCCTTGGCAAGTCTTTCTTTTTCTAATTTTGCTGCCTCTTCTTCTTTCTTTATTTGTTGGTCAAGTTCTAGAATGGCCTTTTCAATAGCGGACATATCTTTGTTTTTAAGACTTATTTTCTCAATATCAGTGACGACACCCGCTAATTTTTCTAATAGCTGCTGGATTTGCTCCTCAGAGAGATCTGTTGAGTTTTCAAGATATTCTTTTAAAGCACCAATACCTGTTAGAAAACGGTCCTTCTTTTCCTGCAGTTCCTTCAATTCAGCAATTTGTTGATCTATAGCTGCAATTTGTTCATTTAATGCCGTGATTTGAGCCTTAATACTTTCAATATTAACTAACAATTCTATATTTGCCTGTTGCAATTCTTCAATACTTGTTTTCAGTTCTGCAGCATTCTCACTAAGTTGCTTGACTAACTCCTCGTTAATAGCTAAATTCTCATCCAATTTAAGCATTAGTTCTTCTGTCATAAACTTATTCTTATTCATTTCCTCTAAAATGTCTTCGAAAAATTGAGGGTCAAAATTACAATCTCTGATGGCCGCTTCCTTGATCTCATCAATATAATTAATAATCTCATTGATATCATCTAGTTTAACCTGTATTTGTTCCTTCGCCACTGGGAAAACATTAGAAATAATATCTTCCAATTGTGCAACTAATTCATCGATCTCTTTGATGACTTCTTCAAGCGCTTTTATTTCCTCTTCATTCGCAGTAATCGTGTTTTGAAGAGCGATGATTGCTCCTTCCAAAGCAGCAATTTCTGCCTCTAATTGCGCTTGAGCTGCTTGAAGGCCATCAATTGTTAACATATCACCCCCGGATTCTTGAGATGGTGTGCCTCCCTCTATCTCTTCTTCAACTTCTTCTATTTCATCAGGTTTTTTCAGGTTAGCTAATTTTTCATTCATGGAGTCTACATTGACTTCCTCTACTTTCCCTAAGACTTCACTTAGGATGGCCTCTGCTTCCTTTTGGAGTTCATAGGTGCGTTCCTTCATCTGCTCTATCGTTTGAGGAAAAATAAAACATGCCTGAATATCCATTCCTTGATCATTCACAGAATTAAATACACTATATGTAGGAGTTACCAGCTGCCCGCTTCCTAATAAAAGTGATGAAATCGCTACACTAGACGAAAATGTCTTCAACATTCTTCTCCTTTGCTTCCTTTTACGACTCCTATTTCGAGAAGACCTTGGTACCAATGTTATGTCCTCCTTTTTCGTTATATAGAACAAAACGATTAAAAAAATAAGCAACATAGAACGTGCCCATTGAATTATATTTACCATTATACAATAGAGTTTCCGATTTTTAAACAAAAACGAACAAAAATTTCCTAATAAAGAACAAACGACGATTTTCGATTATTTCTGAGGAGTTTTTTGCAGTTAATAAATTTTTCCCCCTTATTATAAATAAGTTACTAAAAGGCACAGTATCTTAATACTCTTTTTTAGAGAGGAAGGCTGTTAATTATCTCCCCAATCAATTTGCTCCAAAAATTAAAGCGGAGACGTTAAGAGTTACTATTGAAAAGGGATTAAGCTATTGCCCTTTTACCATGAACTCACCGTTCTATTTAGGAGGAAAATGAGGCTACCTTTCTTATTCCTTTGAACGTGGAATGTAACTTCTTCTTTTTTTCCAGGAACCCCCTTTTTCTCTTTGATCGGGCAATGAAACTTCTTCTCTTTTACCGTAAACTCCTTTTTTCCCTTTAAACGGGCAATGAACCATCCTCTCTTTCACCGGGAACTCCCTTTTTTCCATTAAACGGGCAATGAAGCTTCTTCTCTTTTACCGCAAACTCCTTTTTTTCCTTTAAACGGGCAATGAAGCTTCTTCTCTTTTACCGCAAACTCCCTTTTTTCCTTTAAACGGGCAATGAAACTTCTTCTCTTTTACCGCAAACTCCCTTTTTTCCTTTAACGGGCAATGAACCATCCTCTCTTTTACCAGGAACTCCTTTTTTCCCTTTAAACGGGCAATGAACCATCCTCTCTTTTACCGGGAACTCCCTTTTTCTCTTTAAACGGGCAATGAAACTTCTTCTCTTTTACCGGGAACTCCTTTTTTCCTTTAAACGGGCAATGAAACTTCTTCTTTTTTACCGCAAACTCCTTCTTTCCCTTTAAACGGGCAATGAACCATCTTCTCTTTTACCAGGAACCCCCTTTTTCTCTTTGATCGGTAAATGAAGCTACTTCTCTTTTACCGCAAACCCCCTTTTTCCCTTTAGACGGGCAATGAACCATCCTCTCTTTTACCGGGAACCCCCTTTTTCGCTTTAAACGGGCAATGAAACCAATTTTCATTTACCACAGTTTCTCTCTTAATCTTCGAACGAACAATGAAACTATTACTCTTTAAGTATATATAAAACAAAGAAAGCCTAGAGGATTCCCCCTAGGTCATTTCACTGTTACCTCCAAATAAATCCCCTTCTGCATTTGCTTAGCACTCTTGCTTGTCCACTTCGGATGGATCAACAGCAAGTATTTGCCCTTTGACTGCAGATAGGTTTTCGGTGTAATCATCATTTTATAATTATCGGCTGTTTTTACATCCACTGGTACTTCTTTACCGCCTAATTGAATTAACTGCACATCCTGCGGGTTCAATTTGGACCAATCCATCTCCATGTTCATGGCCACGGTGAATGTTTTTGTAACTGGAACGTCCTTTAAAGCAGGCAGCTTCTGATAGTCTGAATGCTGGGCAATCAGCTGATCACGATGAGACGTGATCACTTCTTCACCTACGGCTGTTTCAATGTTCGGGGATACCCCTATTTCATGAACAGGAATCCCCTTTGGTGAATAGAAATGAGCAGTTGTTAATTTTAACAGGCTGTTGTCACTTAATGGGAATAGAGACTGCATGGATCCTTTTCCAAAGGAGGTTTGCCCGTAAAGGACTGCACCTTTTTGTTCTTTAACAGAGACAGAGACCATTTCCGAAGCACTTGCACTGTATTCATTTATGAGAATATGCGTTGGACTTGTAAACTTCACCTTCTGCTGAATAGCTGCGTAAACTTCAGGCTGATCTGATTTATATCGTAGCTGAAAGGCATAGGTGACATTCGGGAATAGACCTGCGACTTCCTGGGCCGTGGAGACATACCCTCCTCCATTATTGCGAAGGTCAAATATCCAGCCTTTTGCTCCCGTTAATTTTCCTATAGCATTTGTAATTTGCTCTGTTGCGTCCTGTGAGAAACTATGGAGACGAACATAGCCAATATCGCCGCCAAGCATTTGATATTCCACATTTGGGATTTTAATTAATTCTCTCGATATCGACTTGGTTACCTTTCCACCTGTATCGACTGAAATAAATTGTAAGGTGACTGTGGTATTCGCTTCACCTGTGATAATGGAAACTGCTTTTTGTACAGATTGTCCGACCAAACTCGTTCCATTAGCACCGATAATGATATCTCCCGCCTTCAGTCCTGCACGTTCTGCTGGACCTCCTGAGATCACGGATATGATCTTGACTCCGTTTTCATCCTCGTCTAGAACAATCCCAATACCGACTAATTGCTGCTCAATCCCATTTGTAAACTGAGCATATTCCTGAGCGCTCATGTAGACTGAATAAGGGTCAAGCTGTTTGGTAATTTCTTTCGCTGTTGGCTTAGATAAGACAGAATCCGGCACGTCTTCTATGTAATGTTCCTTGATTAGCTCCCGGATTTCATCAATTGGTTCTGCTGCGGAAACAGCTGACACATTTGATAAGAATAATAATACTACTAAAAAACTAATATACTTTTTCAAGTTACCCATGGTGCCGCTCCCTTCGATGTCAAACACCGTCCATGGAGATTGACAACTTTCTACACGAACGGCAACTTATGACAATCATTTAAGTTCTATATTAATATATTCCCAGATGAAATTATAGTCATATTTTGTCTTTTTAGGTGAACTATTGTGACTTTATTTCTTTATATTTTTCTAGAATAGGAATCAAATAATCCACCATCGGAGATTGCTCATTCTGAATAAATTCTTCTATGGATGTTTTTTCTAAAGGGACGAATAGAAGCTCATCAAACTCTGGCTGCTGGCCTTTCTCGATCAATCCATTATTGTAATGAAGGAAAAGATCATGGAGCTCATCTGCGTTATAGTCGACTGATTTTTCATAAATAACCGCCCAGAAGTCATGTGATCCTTTATGCTTGAGAAACTTAGGAAGGAAGGAATCAATATCAATACCTATTTCTTCCTTAACTTCTCTTTTAATATTTTTTTCTAAATCAAAAACATCATCTTTTAAATCTGATTCTTCTAATCCCCCGCCCGCAAACGGCCAGGTGTTGACGTTTTTCCGTTCATTCGGCCAATAACGATTTGGTTATCGTTTGTAATGACAGCAGCACAGGTGTAAATGACTTTACATGGATTTGCACTATTTTCGTGGCGCAGTGTATATAAATAATGTTTATAATCGGTTTTGGCTACTGTTATTACCAGACTTTTTGGAGTGGAGGCTATATCAATCATCGTAAAAACTTCGCCGTTTCGTAAGGATGGATTATCTTTTATTTGTTGCTCCCAGTAATCATTATGTTTGCTTCGAATGACGGCAGGCAACTGAAGAGGATGACAATCAAACCTAACTTCAATATTTGCAGGCGCATTTTCAATTATGATCGGTTTCATAGAATCCACGTCCTTCTTGTATTTTCCTCATTTTACCACCACAAAACTTGACCAGCTAGCATTTTGAATGTGTCCATTCAATCACTTGATAGAATGAGGTAGATCGAGCGTATTCAATACCCCGTGTATTGATAAGTAAGCTTGTCGTTCCTTATGAACTTCTGTCTGTTTGCTGCAAATATGAAAAGCTTACTATCTTCCCAACGATTGCATCATCAAATTTTTCTATCGTCAATATTTCTTCATAACTATCTGTTAAAATAACCTCATTTATCAGGTTAAATATATTTAAAGATTCTCCACTATAATTGGCACCATTTCATACTATCTGGTTGCCAAGGTTTCATAGAGTCAGTCCCTCTACCTCTCTTGATAAGAAGAATTGCATATTAATGTTAGAATTCATCTATACTACTTTTCTCCTAACCATCAATGAATAAGAAGGCCTCTATTGAAAAATCAAAATATTACTAAAGTAATATCCTGTGACAGGTTATGGTGAGAAATTAAGAAAACAAAGGATCTTCTGCAAAATCCACTAAAATATACGAAAAACAGAATATTACTATATATGTTTTAATAAAATTATGAAATTCTAGTTTCACGGTAAGCTACTTACCAAATCCTAGCTATCGTCTCTTATACAAATTAAGAACAATAGCCTTTCAAATCTCTTTTGTCACCCCAATTTTGGGGTGAATTTTTTTTGGCCACAGGGATGGGACATAGGGACGGTTCCCTTGTCCCAAAACGCACTTCCCCACTACTTCATTCCGAACAAAAACCTCAAAACCTTTAACCTCCGAATAACTATATGATAAATCAGCATAATTACAGCAAATGCAGCTGTTATAAGAAACAATAACTTAACCGGAACTGACCATGGAAGGTCTTTGATCAAAAACCCAAGTATGACAATAATCGGCTGGTGCAGCACATAGAACGGCATCGAAGCTTCACTTCCATACTTTAAAGATCTATTAGAAGATGAAAAATACTTATCTGCTAAATAGAAAATACATATCACCCAGCTCCAGCAATTGATTGTTCTAATCGCAAAAAAGGCAATTTCCTCCATTGAACCATTTACTGGGAGATCATCCATAAACCACAGTATATAAATAGATGAAGTAACAACTGCCACAAGAAAGTGGATAATAAAAGTCGACCGCACAATTTCTTTAAAGCTTGGGCTTGAAAAAACATAGAAACCATAAATAAAGACAATTAAATAAAATCCGAGATCCCAGCCACCTAATGCCTGTGTATGTACAACACCTGACAAAAAAAGAATAAACGGCATGACAATAAAGTGAATTTTTCCAATTTCGTTCTTTAGATTCATTTTTTGGAACAGCGGAAGGGTCAGCAAGGAAAAAATTAAAAGCACAAGTAAATACCACAAATGCAAACCGAAAAAGGCAAAGTTCCCCTCCCCTCCAAAGTCTAGGTATACCCCGTCAAAAAAATGCGGTAAAAATTCAAATAAGGAGCCACGAAATTGGCCGTTCACCAACCTTTCTATATAAACCTGAGGCGGAGTTAAGATCATGACGCCAAACAACAGCGGTACACCGAGCCTTACAAGCCGCTCCTTTATATACTCATTTGCTCTTCGTTTTCTTAAAGCATATGACGTACTAATACCTGAAACAGCGAAAAAAATTGGCATAATCCAAGCCCCTACAAATAAAGAAAACACCAGTATACCATCTGAACCCAACTCGTTATTTTTCACATGCCAAGGAAACGGATTAAAAAACATCGAACAGTGATACAAAAATACCGCAGCTGTAGCTAATACACGGATCCAGTCCATGTCATATTGCCTTTTTATTACAGAAATGTCTTTTCCCATGATTCACCCCGTGAAAGGACCAAGGGACCCACCCTTTTGTCCAAATTTACAATTTTTACATTTAATATATTACTAAAGTTTCAGGGATAAATCTCCCTAATTATAATATTTTTGTAAAATCACCAGGAACTTCAACATTGTGTCATGAATACACATAAAATTAATACAATTTAGTAGGGGGTGATTGACATTGAACACGTCCAAAAGAGCTTTTTCACATTATTCTTGAATAGGTTATGATCAGCGAAAATACTTTTTTAGCTTCCAACCATTAGAGGGCTTTTTTGATGGGGATAGAGGGAAGTTTGATTAATGGGGATATTTGTTGTTAGGTCGCCTGTGAATTCATATTATTTTTAGATAAAGAGACGTCCGCAAGCGTTTTCATTGCACTTTTCCTTGCCTGAGAACAATGAATTTCACTCTGCTCAAATTGTTTAATTTAATCGAACACCAAATTGGGGTAAATTATTGAATAGAAAAACCTCATTCTATTCATAAAAAAAGTCACATAATGTTAAAATTTATTATTTTATTTTCTCACATTAAAGTAATACAGTATACTAGTAAATTGATATAATAGTATATTAGTAATTGATATAAACGCCTTAAAATTTAGCCCTACTATGCTAAATAAAATAAAACGCACACTATCAGAATATTCAAGTTATAGGCCACCTTTCCCTATATAACAAAACAATGAATATGATACTATTGAATTAGAGATTGCGGAAATGAGGGATTAATATGAAACTAGAGAAATATTTATTTGGAGAAATCCTCCAATCCTTTCGCGAATATAAAAGTTTATCATTAGAAGAATTAGCCGGAGGGATTTGTACAGTTGAGGAGTTAGTTTCTTTTGAGAAGGAAAGAGCCTATCCTACACTTGATGTACTCTATAAATTTGCCAAAAAGCTAGATATGGAATTAACTTATTTTTTCGACATTGCTTCTAAAACTACTATCCACTATCCAAATGCTGTTATTCAGTTGATTGAAAAGTACAAGAGAGAACGTGATTACGTAGCAATTAACAATATCATTCAATCAGAAAAGTACAGCCCTCTATTTAATCAGAAATCTCTTAAGCAGTATTTAATGTGGCATCAGGGGATTTGTTATCATCATCTTGATGGCGACTCTGATCGCGCGTTTGATACATTGAGTAAGGCAATCGCCTTAACAAACCCAAAAAGAGTTTCCCTTACCGAAAGAGAAATAGAAATACTTACAAGTATTGGGCTTATCTTCTATGACACAAAAAATTATCGCAGTGCCGTAACTATTTTCCTAGAGGCTTTAAGTAGTATCGAAAACCTTCCACACGTATTAAATATGAAAGGGCAATTAAGAATTTTATTCGGCTTATCTCAAGCGTACACCAAATTAGACATGTATGAAGAATCTCTTTCTTATTGCTATAAGGGATTAAATCTCTGTATTAATGAAGAGTTGCTGTATCTCTTAAATGAATTTTATTACCAAATCGGACACAACTATGTAAAAATAGGCGAAGTTGATAAAGGAAAATACTATTTAGAAGAGTGCCTTCACTTGTTAAGATTGGAAAAAAAGACAAGATTATTGAAAATAATGGAAATTGAGATTGATAATCTACTTAACTCTTGATACAATCTACTTATCTTAAAAAATATGGGAAAGCTGGTGCGAAAGTGAAAAAAATACTAAAAGTAACTGCTATATCATTTTCTATTTTAGGCCTAGGAGCTTTCGGTTCTAATTTCTCTAACTTAGCCGATTATCCTGTACAGCATAGTGTAGATCCTATTGAACTTGCGGATTATCCTGTACAACATAGTGTTGGCGGTTTTAAAGTAGCTGATTACCCTGTGCAACATAGTGTTGGTGGTTTTAAAGTAGCTGATTACCCTGTGCAACACAGTATTGGCGGTTTTAAAGTAGCTGATTACCCTGTGCAACACAGTATTGGCGGTGTTAAAGTAGCTGATTACCCTGTGCAACACAGTATTGGCGGTGTTAAAGTAGCTGACTATCCTGTGCAACACGGTGCTAAATCAGATTTAGTTTAAGTAACTGTTTCATGCAAACTCTTTTTATATATGCAAAAAAGCGGGTGATTTAAATAATCATCCGCTTTTTTCATGCATTTAGCTTTTCTTTCCTCCTCACTGTCCTTCCTCCCTCCTTATATATAAAGAGTGAGAGGAGGTGATCACCAATGGCACAGGCACTCATGATTGAAACAAGACTTCGTCTAAGCTTCGAAACAGGCTTAAACGAAAAAGGGGAACCGATGTTCAAAACAAAAACATTAGGCAACGTGAAGAAAACGGCAACAGCTGATCAGATTCACCAAGTAGCACAAGCCATCGCTTCATTAAGCAGCGATCCTCTATCAACTGTCGTTCGGAACGATAGCTTTGATATTGTTGGCTAATGGAAAGGGAGTTAATAGAAGTTCCCAGAGAAAGGAGGAGAAGTAATATGGCGAAATCACTCGAGTTAACCTTCGTAACAGATCTCGGAAAGTTATCACGACTTTCTATTGATAACCCGAAGGAGCCGGTAGATCAAGCTGCTGTTAAACAAGCGATGGAGCAAATTATTGCAGCTGATTTGTTCAATACAGCAAACGGTGTTCTTGCTTCTGCAAAAGAAGCACGAGTCATTGAGCGTAATGTCACTGCGTATGAATTAGTTTAATTGGTTTTAAGAAACACAAAACTTAATGATAAATGAGGCCAGTCTGCTCCTATGCAAACTGGCCTCTTTGCCATTTATATTTTAAATTTCTTAATTAATTCTTTCAGATCCTCAGCCATATAGGATAGAGAAGAGGCAGAGGCTGTAATTTCCTGCATGGAAGCTAATTGTTCTTCTGTTGCTGCTGTCACATTTTGACTATCAGCTGTTGTTCGAATAGCGATTTCTTCAATGCTATAAACAGCGTTTACAACCTGATCCGTTCCAGCTGATGATTCCTTTATAGAATTAGAGATTGTTTGGATTTCCATGTTAACATTGTCAATAAATTGTTTAATCTCATCAAAAGCCGTTCCTGCACTCTTCACAAGATCCATACCTTTTTCGATTTCATCTGTTCCTTTTTCCATCGATTGAACTGCTTGATTCGTATCAATTTGAATGGAGGAAATGAGACCTCTAATCGTTTCGGTTGATCGAGATGATTGTTCTGCTAATTTACGAACCTCATCCGCCACGACCGCAAATCCTTTTCCATTTTCTCCAGCCCTTGCTGCTTCAATAGCGGCATTTAAGGCAAGCAAATTTGTCTGGTCAGCAATTCCCGAAATTACATCAATGATTTGATTAATGTCAATGGATCGTTTCCTTAGATCTTCAATCACTCCGCTTAATTCGTTAATCGTTTCATGAATATTTGCCATTTGCTTTGCAGTTAATCCAATTGTTTGATTTCCATTAGAAACAATGCTGACTGCTCTTACAGTAGTATCACGGACAGTTTCAGAGTGAGCTGACATCTTTTCCATTTCTGAAGACATGGCCTTTACAATATGATTACTTTCCTCAACCATTTTTGACTGTCTTTCCGTTCCGGTAGCTACCTCTTGGATTGCATCAACAATTTGCTCTGTTGCTGTATTATTTTGTTCTGCACTTGCCATCAGCTGCTCAGAGGAGGCCGCAAGCATTTCGGATTTCTCATCCACATTGCGAATCAGTTCACGAAGAGCCGCAACCATTTTATTAAAACTAACCCCTAAATGACTAATCTCATCATTATTTTTCACCTTAAAGCTCTGTGTAAGATCCCCTTCACTCACCTTGTCAGTCGCCATCACCAGCTCATTTAAAGGTCTCGTAATGGAATTAATGACAAAATAGGAAAGGATAGCACCAATAAGAATAAATAACCCAACCATTATTAACGTAGTTATTAGAATGGGCTGCGTATCATGGCTAATTTCATTTAAATTCATGAAACCAGCAATTTTCATCCCTGTTCTTTCATTTGTTGTGAAATCTATTTGGTGACGGCCATCTGTTGCCTGCCCATCATGTTTTTCAAGCAGAGACTGTACCCAGCTGCCTTCAGCTTTCGTACCCGGTGCAATTTCTGGATGAACAAGAAAATTCCCTTCAGCACTTAAAACGACCGGATAGCCTTGTGATCCAATTTTAATCCCATCTGTCAGCTTACTCAACGCGTCTAAGCTAAGGTCCATCCCAAATACACCTGAACCATCCTTAAGTGTATGGGTAATCGTCACAATAACACCGCCTGTAAAGGCATCAATATATGGCTCCGTTATATGAGTTTCCTCACTGTTTGCCATTGAATCCTTGTACCAGGGGCGCTCCCGCGGATCATAACCAGCAGGCAAATCCTGTTCAGGATAAACTAAGAAATCACCTGTTTCCTCTGAACCTACATATACACACATCGTATCTGGATTTAATAAGTTATATTCCTTAAGACTTTCAATTGTACGTTCAAACTCTTCTTTCGAAAAAGAGTTCTTATTAAATTGCTTTGAAAAATAAGTTGCCGCATTCTCTTTAGGTTCAATAAAACTAGTAATAAATTTATCTATAACCAAAACATTTTCACTTGAACTAATCTGGATTTTTTCTTTTATATTGCTTTTCGCATTTAAATAGGAAGAGAATCCAATCGTAATCGATGGCACTAGCAAAATTAATATAAAGGATAGAATTAATTTCTTTCTGATAGTAAGCGTCATTAATGGTTTTCTCTCTCTCTTCTGCTTCATTGTGACAAAAACCCCTTTTCTATGAATGTTCATATCTCCACCCTATAACTGGAAAAAGTCATATTTTTTACTAAATTATAGTTCAATATTCTACAATCCTCAACAAAATTCGATAATTTCTTAAGATTTTTGTTTTATTTTTATTTCAGGGAAGTTTATCTATTTTGATAGTTACAATTTTTAAAATAAAGGAGAAATTTTACTACTATTAACAACCTAATATTACAAAGAAAATAGTATTTGTAATGTAAATACTAATAATCTGAAATATTCCTGTTATCTCTGTCTGTTATTATTCTCCTTATAAGAAATCAAAAGGAGAATCTCTAATGAAAAAGCTAGTTCTAACTATCTCAACAGCATTTTTTCTACTAGTTGGGTTTTCGAATGCTGCATTCGCCGCTGAAAATACATATCAAGTGAAAAAAGGAGATACTCTTTGGTCCATCTCTAAAAAGAAATATGTTTCCGTTGAAAAAATAAAATCTTGGAATAACCTTAAATCCGATTCTATTAAACTTAATCAAGTTTTGAAGATATCACCACCTACTCAAGCGGCTAAACCTGCTGCTCCTGCTGTGAAAGCAGCGGGCTATAAAGAAATTACAGTGAAAGCAACTGCTTATACTGCAAGCTGCAAAAGCTGCAGCGGCATTACTTATACAGGAATAAATTTAAAAAAGAATCCCAATGCAAAGGTCATTTCGGTTGACCCAAGTGTAATTCCTCTTGGTTCAAAGGTATTTGTCCCTGGTTACGGCGAGGCGATTGCTGCCGATAAAGGATCATCAGTGAAGGGCAATAAAATTGATGTCTTCATTCCAAATCAGAAGCAAGCCATCTTATGGGGAAATAAAACGGTGAAAATTAAGGTTTATCATTAAATATCAATCATTCAGAACTGACTCATTTTTTTGAGTCAGTTTTTTTAAAAAAATAAAAAACCACCAAAGGAATATTGATGGTTAGAATATAGCCTATTTAACTAGTTCGTTTTCGTTTTAATAACTGGGCTGCCTCTTCCTCCGAAATTCCCTTAACAATCGATAGCTCACTGATAATATTCCTCTGCGCTTGATTAAGCATCTGTCTTTCACTCGTATTTAGAGATTTCTCCTTATTACGATGAAGTAGATCCCGAACAATTTCAGCTGATTCACTCATATCCCCTGACTTCAACTTTTCCATGTTCGATTTGTATCTTTCCTTCCACGGGAGAGAACAATCAGACTCAAAATGGTGAAAATCAAACAGAATGTCGTTTATCGTTTTGCGGTCTAATACAGATCGAACACTCGATTTCTCCATAGACTCTACAGGAATCATCACGCTCATATTATTCAAAGGAATATGAATCACATAATAATCCTGTGTCCTCCCGAGAATTTCCCGCTCTTCTATGGCCTTAATGATACCTGCCCCATGCATTGGATAAAAAACCTTGTCGCCAATTTGAAACATATCATCGCCTCCATATTTGCTTACAAATATATGGTAACATATATTGATTTTTTAATCAAATTTATAAATATATCACAAAACATTTTGTTTCGTCAATACCTTTTTCTTGTGTATAATAAGAAATTAATATAGAAAAATCAATACACCGAGCCCTGCTATTGAATCGGCGGAAAAAGATTTTGATTAATGATATAATTATTTTTATTGTCTACGTGTAAAAGGAAGGTGTTTCTATGTCAACCATTCCAGAGCATTTGCTTGAACCTTTGGATTTTGCTGCAAATGAGTTGAAAGGTTTGTTGAATCCAAAGTTGGATGAGGATGAGCGGATGGTTCAAAAGGGACTTCTGTTATTTCGCCAAGGTCTGGTTTCTCAAGATCGCTTTGATCAGAATAATGTTTCGGGTATTGTACAAGATGTGATGCCAGCTAAAGTATTGCTGGATCTTGATTTCATTAACTTAAGTGAATGCTCGTGTCCGGCAGATGGCTTTTGCCGTCATCAGCTTGCTGTGTTCTTCTATCTCCTTTCACAAGCAAAGAGTGTGACTGAATGGGTGGACCAATGGAGACAGCCTGTAAAGGAAACTAAAACGGTTCAGCTTTTGGGCATTCAGCGCGCCAAGGATTTATTATCCTCCTCAAGCAGACAAAAGCCTGATTATGACAATTGGGTTGCGAGTATTCAAGAAAGCTTCGATACGATCATGACCGGAAACGGCGAGCCGAAGCCTTATTATATGAACGAGCTCTATCAAATATATGAAAAGCGCTGGAAGGCCAATGCACCCTTTGAGCAGGAGTGGAAGCACCTTTATTATTTAATCGGTTACTTTTTCAGCTTTAAAAAGCTTATGGAACTGAGCTTCTCTCTTGGACACACAGGGATTATTATTAACCAATACTATTACCACCTCTATCAGGATCTATTGGAGGATATTTTGGAAGAGACTGACAAGCTATCTGTTCACTCCCTCCCATTTGCCTTTGATGAATTTATTGAAAAATTTAAAGAAGATTCTACAGACATTCTGACCTATGAATCTGACCTTGAATATGAACAAATTCAACTTTATCGTTTGCTATGGACGAAATTCTTCAGGAAGAAGGCTTGGTGTCAGAAAGAAGTTGAAAAACTGCTTTCCATAGAGGA
Organism: Bacillus sp. S/N-304-OC-R1; assembly: GCF_019749375.1. GTDB lineage: Bacteria > Bacillota > Bacilli > Bacillales > Cytobacillaceae > Cytobacillus. The sequence continues at coordinate 6,023 of NZ_JACWFE010000011.1, read as the reverse complement.
TAAGAAGTACCCAGTTGTTGTGGCCATCATTCATCAATATGTCCTTTTGGGAAGGGATGAAGATGCCCTTCAACTTTTGGGGGTACCTGATAAATGGCTGACACCGTATTTCATCAACTGGATTGAATACTTAACCTTTCAGAAAGAATGGAAACGAGTCGGCCCATATATAGAGGAATTTATTAAAAAGCTTCAAGAGTATTTGCGTAGTGAGAATTACTATTATAAGAGCAAGAACTTCACTAGTCTTGTTATGAAGATAATAAAACCTTATTGTACAGAAACGGATAGGCTTGATTTATATGAAAAGGCGCTTGCAGAAATGCTTCCTTTCAGCTTTAGTGAATATGAATATACACTTTTCGAAAATGGGGAATTCAGCCGCTGGATCGATCTTCATGCACTGATGATTTCTGATATTGATGTTCTCCCAAAAAGCAGAATTAAGGAAATTGAAAAAAGCGAGCCCTCCCTGCTATTGCCGCTTTATCATCAATCTGTGCAAAGACATATTGAGCATAAAGGCCGAGATCATTATCGAGCGGCCGTTCGGAAATTGAAAAAACTTCGGACGCTGTACAAAAAATTGAAAAGACAGGATGACTGGACATTTTTCCTTGAAGCCCTGCTTGAAAAAACAAAACGGCTTCGTGCCTTTCAGGAAGAATGTAAAAGGGGTAAGCTAATCGATGCTTGAAATCAGAAAGATCAAAATTAATGTCCAACAAATGAATACGAATCTATTCCTTCTTTCTGCCCAGAATGTGGAGGGAAATTTCCTAAGTCCAAGCTTTTGGAGCGCTCTGCTTTTCAATTACCATGAAGAGAGCTTCTATGGAACGCTTTTTCAAGAGGACAAAAACATTGAGCCTCATTGCATTCCTCTTAACGCCTGGCAGCTCGTTACTTTATTTGCTAAAGAACAGTTCAACGGGTTTATCGAGTGGGATTGGGATGATGAGGCACAAATTTGTCTAGCCTCCTCACTTCCGATCTATGAGGCCATTCTTGAGAAGGAATGGATCCCAGATTTTTCAGCATGGGAAAAAGGCGAATTTCGCTGGTCATTGCCTGAACGAGTTGTACAGGAATTCGGACCCTCCTTTTGGGAGCAAAAGGTCGAGGAAAAATCGGTTATGGAATTCACGCACGAGCTATTCCATCATGCATTAGATTCGTATTTTGAACGGAACAGCAAATTAAAAGCAGAGTTAAGCCAAAAAATGAACACATTGAGAAACAGCGACCTTTCCCCTCGTGATCTTGCTGCTTATTTTGATGAAGAAAGCTGGCAGGAATGGATCGGTTTAAAGGAAAATGATGTTCCGTTCACGATGGGCTTAAAGCTTGAAGAACCTACAGATGTTTCTGAATCGTGGGATTTAAGTATTTTTCTCCGCGGAAAGAAGAACCCGGAGGTGCTTGTGGATTTACATGATGAGGTGAACTATCCGCGCGGCTGGAAAAAATATGAGAATGCCATTGCGAAGGAGCAGGAGCGTTGGATCCATGTGTTCCCTTGGCTCAAAGGAGAAAAGGGAATTGCTGCACATTTATCAGAGGATGAAGCATGGACCTTCTTAACTGATGCGAGTGAAACGCTGCTTTCCCTTGGGATCGAAATCCTCCTTCCATCATGGTGGCTGGCTATGAAGAATGCTAGCCTGAAGGTAAAAGCGCGGTTAAAAGGCTCATCCTCCAGCCACCGTCCTTCCTTTGTTGGTCTACAGGCGATGCTGGATTATGATTGGCGTATTTCCATGAATGGTGTGGATTTATCAGAGGATGAATTCCGCAGTATGGTGGAGGAGAAAAGACGGCTTGTCTATATTCGCGGTAGATGGATTAAGCTTGATCCTACCTTTGTTCGGCAAATCCAAGATTTAATGAAAAAGGCGGAAAAAGAGGGACTGCACGTTCGGGATTTAATTGAGCAGGAGCTTCTTTCAGATGAATTGGAACAAGAAGAAGACCTCGAAAATCCGAAAGCTTTTGCCCGGATCCAGATTGAATTGAACCGCCAATGGAAACAAATGGTGAAACAGCTTCGTGATATAAAGGATATTAAGCTTGAGGAAGTCCCAGCTGATTTTCAAGGCGATCTTCGCCCCTATCAAAAACTCGGCATGAGCTGGATGCTGTTTTTGCGCCGGTACGGATTTGGCGCTTGTCTAGCTGATGATATGGGTCTTGGGAAAACCGTTCAGCTCATTTCCTATCTATTAAAAGTAAGGGAGCAGGAAAAAAACAGCGGGCCTGCATTAATTATTTGCCCAACTTCTGTGTTAAGCAACTGGCAAAAGGAAATTGAGCGTTTTGCCCCTGGTCTGAACGTGTACCTCCATTATGGTGGAAATCGTCCAAAAGGAGACGAGTTTACGGAGAAAGCGACTGGTTCTGATATTGTCCTTACATCTTATGGGCTTAGTCATTTGGACTTAGAGGAATTTGAGCGTTTGGAATGGAGCTCTATCAGCATTGATGAAGCACAAAATATAAAAAATGCGCAAACGAAGCAGTCAAAAGCGGTACGTAAACTTAAAGGAAAGCATCATATTGCACTGACCGGTACACCAATGGAAAACCGCTTATCTGAGCTTTGGTCCATCTTCGACTTTACAAACCACGGGTACTTGGGCAGCATGGGACAATTCCAGAAGCGCTTTGTTCTCCCAATTGAAAAAGATGATAATGAGGAGAAGGTCAAGCAACTTCAAGCCTTTATTCGCCCTTTCCTTCTGCGGCGAACGAAAAAAGATGAAGAAGTGGCGCTAAATCTCCCAGACAAACTCGAGCAAAAGGAGTACTGCCCATTAACAGCAGAGCAAGCCTCCCTTTACGAACAGCTTGTAAAAGATACATTCCAGCAAATCGAAAATCTTTCGGCTTTTGAGCGTAAAGGGTTAATTTTGCAAATGCTAAGTCGCTTAAAACAGCTCTGCAACCATCCGGCTCTTTATTTAAAAGAAGAAAAACCATCAAAGCTGCTCGAGCGCTCAGCTAAGCTGGAAAAATTAAACGAACTGATTGAATCTGTCCTCAATCAAGAGGAAAGCTGTTTAATTTTTACCCAATATATCGAAATGGGCAATATTATCCGGCAAATGATTAAAAAGAAATACGGTGTCGACGTGCCATTCTTGAACGGCAGTGTTCCGAAAAATGAGCGTGACCGGATGATTGAAGGCTTCCAAAACAACGAGTTTCCGATTTTCCTCCTTTCATTAAAAGCGGGCGGAACCGGCTTAAATCTGACAGCTGCCAATCATGTCATTCACTATGACCGCTGGTGGAATCCGGCCGTTGAAAACCAGGCCACTGATCGCGCCTACCGAATTGGGCAAAAGCGCTTCGTTCACGTCCATAAAATGATTTGCACTGGCACACTTGAAGAAAAAATTGATGCCATGCTCGAGAAAAAACAGTCATTAAACGACCAGATCATTCAAAGTGAAAGCTGGATTACTGAGCTTTCTACGGAAGATCTAAAGGATTTGGTGTATTTATCTTAATTCAATTACAGCCTTCAATTACCTTGAAGGCTGTTTCTTATTTTAGCTCCCTTTTTCGCCTTTGGCGGGATGGCCATATAGGATACCTTTCTCCCTTCTTTTATCAAGAAACAGGATAGGTATCTCGGGTCACCCAACTGTTCAAGCTCTTCTACAAGGATAATGCCTACTTCAAAATCAAATAAATATTGAATTGGTTTCCTTGTATCATCATCTATATAATTAAAGCGGAGTATTGTATTTCTTCTAAGAGGTACTATATGAAATGATTTGGACGGCTGAGGATGTAATAATTGGAGGGCATCAAAAAAACTAGGCTCATAGTCAATATTTAAACATCCATCATTGAGCTCCCCTCGATAATAAAAAGTTGACATTACATTACTTTCATCATTAATCGACACAAAAGACACTCCTTTAGGACTATTCTCCTAATTATATTCGACACTTTCTTTTTAAATCCTTCATTTATTAACCCACTAATTACCAAATATATAAAAAATCGGCAATTAGTGATTAACTTCACTAGATTATAGGTGATAATTAAGAATAATTGCGTTTTTCCAATTATTTCCTCGTTAAATTAAAGGGAAAAGAACTGGTGAAATGTGGTGAGAACATGTCTATATTGAAAAAGCTGAAGCAGCTGAGAGATAAACGTAATTGGAGCCAGCATTTTGTGGAGAATCTAATGAATGTCGATCGTTCCACTATTAGCAAATATGAAACGGGACAACTTCTTCCAACCTATCAAGCTCTTATCCAATTAGCTGAAATTTACAAAGTGGACAAGACCTTTTTACTAGAAGAATTGGAACAGCCACATCTGAATAAGCATACATCAGCAACTCCCTATATTAAAGAAGGAATCCATAGACCATGATTTGGACCTCATTATACAGCTCCTCCAGAACTATCCGGATCTAAAAAAATCACTTCAAGAGCTACACAGTTTTGATGAAAAATCGAAAACCTTAGCGATTAGGCTATTTCAATCTCAAATCACAGTGTTAAAACAGCGATAGAAAAATCCGGTGCAATTCGCACCGGAAAATTGAGGAGGTTTGGGGAGACGATTGTTTTTTTCTATGTGTGGAAGATTTGAAGGAAAAATGAGGATCAGATTTATGAAGGATATTTAGAAAAATTAGCTTTTTGCTCAGTCTCCTCAATTGAATAATGAACTAAAAATAGGGACTCACGAAGCATAACCTCGAGCTGGTTCACTCGGTCGGCTAAATCGTTCACTTTTTCATTTGATTTACCGAGCATTCTTATTAATGCCTCAACCAATACTTCTAATTCCCGCTCTTTTGTCAATGCACTATGCCTCCATTCCTACGGCTGCCAACGCTTCCTCTCGCCTTTGGTCGAGGAACTTTACTGAATCTGCTAAAACCTCCGTAACATACACTCTTTTTCCCTCTTGATTATCATAATGCCTCGTTTGAATTCGGCCAGTAATTCCGATTAACGATCCCTTTCGGCAATAACGCGATGTATTTTCCGCAGTTCTGCCCCAGAGCGTGCATTGAACAAAGTCTGCGTCAACTTCCCCTTGCTGATTGCGATAATGCCGGTTGACGGCTAATGTCACATTTGTGACCGCTGTTCCCTCAGACGTTCTCTTTAACTCCGGATCTCGTGTCAATCTTCCTACTAAAGTTACTTGATTTATCATTTTTTAGCACCTCCCTATAATATGTCTTAATCTTAACCATAAAACATGAGGATGGTAAAAAGTCGAAAATTGAATTTTCGAAGGAGTTTTTTGGTTATAATGATGAAATATGGGGAGTTAATGGACAATAACAGCTCCAAAATTGAATTTTGATGATTTTGTTAAAGAAATTTCGACAAAGTGAAAAAGGCCCTGTCCCGTCTGGAAATTCGATTCCCTAGATACACTATGTTATAATTTCCGTAACAAAAGCTAAATGAGATGAACGGGAGGAAAAGGATGAAGACATTTAAGCTCATCACATTGCAAGTTGTTGAGGAAGATTCATTGGTCGATATCGACCTAATAGACGGGTTGATCATAAATCAAGAGAACGAGCAAAACACTTGGATGCTAGAGGCCTATGTGAACAAATCCTATCATGATTATTTTCAGGAGCTGTATGAAAAAGGGGAAGATGTAATCGTTCAAGTGGTGATCACGAAGAAAGAGAATAGCCCTGCAGCTTTTCAAACAAAGATTTTAACCATTAAACAAGTATCGGACAAAATAAGTATTCTATTTGAAGGCAAGCTGATGAAAACAAACTATGATTACGCGGAAATCGTTTTGAAGAAGCTTATCGGACAAGGATTATCGAGCGAGGAGCTTTTGCAGGAGTTTAAAAAGATTCTTCGCGAAAAGCCGAAAATCACAGCAGCTAAAAGTGAATAGTAATCAAAGGCTGTTTTCTTAAACTATGTTGTTTTTAACTACACAATGAACCGTTCCTTTCCGCTACAGGCACTTGCTTTCCGCGGGGAGGAAGTCGAGCCTCCTGATATGAACGA
>NZ_JACWFE010000010.1 GCF_019749375.1 Bacillus sp. S/N-304-OC-R1 | reverse complement strand
AATAAAAACTCTAACTTTAAGGGGTCACTACCCAGGTGCCATCCTCTTTTATTTGCCATTTTCATCATGAAGCATTTTTAATAATTCTCTTAGAGCGTAAGAGTGATAAGCTTCTTTTTTTGTGATAATTCCTAGATTCCAGTAAAGAGGCTCTTCTAATTTTATAATTTTAAGGTTTGAGTTTGTTTGCTTTTCGTAAATTAATTTAGGTAAAAGTGTGATGCCAAGCTTAGCCGAGACTAATTCAAGAATCAAGTCCCATTGTGAGCTTTGATACGAAATCATTGGAGAGAATCCTTCCTGTTCGCATGCTTGAATAATGTAATCATGCAGAGCGAAGTCCTCTGAAAACAGGATGAATTTTTCATCCTTTAACTCGTTTAGTGTGATGGTAGTACGCCCGGCAAATTCATGATCTTCGTGTAGAAATAAGACAAATTCGTCTTGAAAAAAAGGATAAATATTATAAATTTCTTCATCAGCAGGCAGGACCACGATTCCTACGTCAATTTTAGCTTCATCAATTAATTTGCCAATTAGTTTTGCTCCTAGCTCAACAAGCTCCAGCGAAACTTTCGGATATTTATTATTAAAGCTCTTGGCTATATTGGGGAAAAAAAGTGTGCCAATTAATGGAGGAATTCCAATCTTAATTTCACCTGATGTAATGTCTCTCAGTTCATCTAATAGCACGTTCAGCTCTGACAGGGCTGAAAAGGCTTTTTGACCTTGCCGGTACACAATTTGTCCGGCGTCAGTTAAGCGCAAATGTCTTGTTGAGCGGTCAAATAATTCCACATTTAATTCCTCTTCTAATTTCTTCACGGCCTTGCTTAGTGATGGCTGTGTCAAATAAGAATGTGCTGCTGCATTTGTAAAGCTCTTATAATCCGCTACTTCCATAAACGACTTTAAGTCTCTTAATTCCATAGCTGCCTCCTTGCTATTCCTGAATGGAATAGCAACTATTATTTTTATTCATTTTACATATAAATAAGCCGAGTGTAAACGAAAACTATGAGTAATGGAATTTAAGGAGTTCAAAAAACTAAGGCAATAAAATAGGCTCAGAGTGATATAACCCTAAGCCTTGATTAACTGAACAACTTGACTAACTGTCCTTATATTAACTATTATAGTTTATTTTCATCAGTTTTTTTTTGCGCCTTCCATGTGTTCATCATACTTGGAATACCGATTAACAAGCTCACCATAAAACTCCACATAACAAACAGCCAATTTCCTGTAAAAATGGATATTCCCAAAAATACTACTAGTTGACCAACAAGTGCAAGCCAGGATACGGTCCAAGCCCATTTTAAATTTCCTTTCATAACCAATCGCTCCTTATCTTTAAAACATATGATTTTCAAGAGTGACAAAGGCGCTTACGATTTTCCTATTCTATTGATATCGAACCTTAGACAATCCAACTGTGAAAAACACGGCAGCAAAGGCAAGTAAGATCAATACTGGTGTAAGGATGTCGGCGACAGCTCCACCGCCAACAATTAATTCTGTAAATCCTTTAATCGCCCATGATTGCGGAACGAAATTAGATAGAGTCTGCATGAAGCTTGGCGTGATGCTTGTCGGCCAGTACACTCCGCCGAGCATACAAGTTGAAACAATTATGAGTGTACCGATCGCATTTTGCTGCTCGGCTGTTTTGGCAAATGCCGCGATCGCGAGTCCTAAGCCTACTACTGCTAAAAGCAGAGATGAAATTAGCACAAACAATCCAAGAGGATCTCCCCACTTAACATCAAAAAAGATCGATGACATTACCATAAGTAAGAAAAATTGAATCCAGCCGATGGCAAAAAACGATAGAAAGTACCCAAACATCACTTGAAATTTCGAAGTTGGCGTTGTGAATAATCTTGACCAGATCCCCATATTTCTTGCTTCAATTAAAGCGCCTGTTACAGAGAGCATCATCATCATAACGAACATAATTGAGAATCCTGCTGAACTATATGACATTCTACTAAGAACATTTCCGTTTGAACCATCACTTGTTGAAACCTTTGTAAAAGCTTGATGTGTTTCCGAACCGTCTGCAAGCTTTTGAAATAAATGACTCCAATCGTCATTGCTGTATTGACTGCCTGTTTTGGCTGCGGAGACCTTCATGCCCAATGTTAGGACAGCATTATTCATAATTTGCTTCACTACCTGATCTGTTGAACTGCTAGGGGAGTGCTGGAAAGAAATCTCCGGTTTTCCCTGACTGATAAGCTGAGAGGCGAAGCCTTCTTTTATTGAAAAAACTCCTTGGACTTCCTGATCGTTTAGCAGTTCCTTTGCTTCCTCTGCGGAACTAATATGATAAGTGACTAATTCACCTGCTTGTAACGCTGTAATAAGCTCGGCTGATAATTCTGTTTGATCTTCGTCCACAATGCCGATATGAATTGTTGTATCTGAGCTTCCGCCGAACAGGCTTCCAAATAGGAAGGTAAAAATTAGGGGCATGACAAACATCAATACATAGGCAGATCTTTTTTTGAAAGTCCGCTTTAATTCGAACGAACAGATTGCTAATATTTTCCTCATTATAAAACCTCCTATAGAGCTTTATGGCGTAAGCGCATTGTTCCAATCATGATTGATACGATGCCAATTAAGACTAATGTAATTGTTGGAGCCAAAAGCGTTCCCCATGTAGTACCAGACATAATATTGGTAAAGCTTGTTAACGCCCATGAATTTGGTGTAATCATTGAAATTTTTCTCATTAAGCTCGGAAAGACAGAAACAGGAAGCATAGAACCGCCTAATATGGCAAGAAGCTGTACGCCAATTCCGCCAATTGTATCGGCCATTTTTTCACTTGATGTAAAGGCAGCCACAACCATGGATAGCCCTGAAACAGCAAAACTGTAAATAAACGCTATGAAAATGGTTTGCAGAACATTTTCTCCCCAGCTAACGTCTAATACGAAATGGGTCGCTGTCATGAAAACAATAAATTGTAGAAAGGCAAAGAATAAGGTTCCTAGAAACTTTCCTAACAAAATAGAGCTGTTAGTTGCTTGTGTCATCATTAATCTTGCCAATGTTTCCGTGCTGCGCTCCTGATGGAAGGCTTTTCCGCCATGCATTGCATTAAACAGGAGAAACATAGCTGCCATGGCTGCAGCATAATATTGCATGGATGAGACATTTTTATCGCCAGTTGGCACATCTACAATGACATCCTGCTGGACCTTTGATACCATATCCATGTTTTTCAGTAGCTCATTTTGGAGAACTTCCGGTTGAAAGGAGCTTCCAGTGGCCGCTGCTGTAACCGCAGCATTAGTCATGATTTCCTTTGTTGAATAGGCAATTGTTTGTGCACTTTGTGCAAATGAATCCGTTAATTGCTGGACAAAAGCCGTTTCAAAATCCTTTCCGTTTGCGGGATATAAGCCAACTGGATTATCAAGGAGATCGCCTAGACTTTCTCTCCAATTACTAGGAATCGCCATCCCCACATCAACCTTCGAGTCTTTTACCCATTCTTGCAGTTCGTCCGTAGAATTTGCTTCTTTCACAGATACTGAATCCTTCATTTCCTGGAGTAAGACATCGTTAATAAATGTATTTGTTATTTCGTCTTTATTCACTGCATAAATGCCAATCGTTGTTTTCGGGAGATCACTATTACCCATTACTCCTTTTAGTGCAGAACCAAGGATGGCCGTTAATACCAGCGGCATTAGAAGCATCATAATAATGGCTTTTCTATCCTTTAATCGAAGCTTTAAGTCCTTCGCAGCAATAATAAACATTTTCATTCTACTCACCTCTAATCACGCAATGAGCGCCCTGTTAATTGTAAAAACAAAGTCTCTAAATTCGGTTCCTGAAGCTGAATCTGCTGCAGTTTTACTCCAGATTGATTCGAGAGTAGAACAATGTCAGCTAAAAGCTCTTTATCGTTCTGCAAGAAGATATCCAATTCTGTTTCTTCTGCAACTGATACATTTTCGACGCCGTCCATTGATTTTAACTTCTTTAAGAAATCTGGATAGATTTGATCTACAGTAAGATGAAGCACTTTTCCGCCTGAAAGTCTGTTGCAGAGCTCTTTCTTTGATCCGCTGGCAATTAATTGGCCATGATCAATGATGGCAATCCGCTTGCAAAGGAATTCAACTTCCTCCATATAATGACTTGTGTAAATAATCGTCATTCCCTGATCGTTTAATGCTTTAACCGTCTCAAGAATATGATTTCGCGATTGTGGATCAATTCCAACAGTTGGCTCATCCATAATGAGCAGTTCTGGTTCATGCATTAAAGCAGCACCTATATTAATCCTTCTCTTCATCCCGCCTGAGAAGGTTTCGATTTTATCCTTAGCCCGGTCAGAAAGACCAGCCATTTCGAGGACTTCCTTAGACCGGGTTTTAGCTTCCTTGCTTGAAAGACCGTACATTTTGCCCCAAAAAATTAAATTATCGACAGCAGACATCGTTGGATAAAGAGCAATGTCCTGTGGAACGACCCCGATTTTCTTTTTAACAATTTGTGGATTACTTTTAACCGAAACTCCATCCACTTGGATGTCACCGTCCTGAAAAGGCACAAGTCCGCAAATCATTGAAATGGTTGTAGATTTTCCTGCTCCGTTCGGGCCTAACAGACCAAAGGCCTCTCCTTTTTCGATATTAAGTGTAATTCCTTTAACTACCTCATGTTTACCGAAACTCTTTTTAACATTTGCCAGTGTAAGCACTTAGCACCGCCTCCTTTAATTAATTTCATTGTATCGCGGGGAGGGGAAGCTTCCATCCAGCCTGCGATAGATTTTCGAGCACAAAAAAAACGACACCAATGTGTCGCTCTTCATACGGGTATATGCTAAAAGTCATGTTCAAAAAGTAGTGATGCCATAACGGACCGCAAAAATAGCTGCTTGTGTACGGTCTCTTAGCTCGAGTTTTTGGATAATATTCGATACATGATTCTTAACTGTGCCTTCCGTAATAAATAGAGTGTCAGCTATTTCTTTATTATTTAACCCTTGACCTAAATGGCGGAGAACCTCAAGCTCACGGCCAGTTAATTCATCAAGTGAGCAGGGAGCGGGCACCTCGTTTTGACTACCTTCTAAATTAGGCTTCATTCTCATTTCTGTTAATACATTTGAAGTAAAGTCCTTAGGCAGAACGACACCGCCATGGAAAACAGTCAAGATTGCTTGAACGATTGTATCAGTTGACATATCCTTCAATAAATAGCCGCTAGCCCCTTCCTCTAATGCGTCAAAAATAAATTCACTGTCACTAAAGGTCGTCAGCATTAAGACTTTTACTTCCGGCAGCTTCTCTCTTAGAAGTCTTGTTCCCTCAACTCCGTTCACTTTTGGCATTCGGATGTCCATTAGAACAATATCAGGCTGCAGATTAATAGCTTTCTCTAAGGCCTCTGCTCCGTCACAGGCAGTGCCGATTACATTAATTTCTTCCCGCAAATTCAAAAGGGACCCTAGTCCTTCACGTACTAACGGCTGATCATCTACAATCATAATCTTTATCATTTCATCACCCCGCTAGAGCTCCATTGTACACGGTTAATTGGAAGATTAATAGAAATTGAAAATCCTTGACCTTCTGCACTTTTAAATTGTACTGTTCCCCCGTGTTCCAGCACGCGTTCCTTCATATTAATAAGTCCAAAGCTAGGTACTACATTTTCTGTACCCTTTCCATTATCCTGCAGTTCAACATGAATCGCATCTTCTAGTATTCTAATAGCAACTTGACATAGATTAGCTGATCCATGCCGCTGTGCATTAGTTAATGCCTCTTGCACAATTCTTTTGATTGTTGGCTGAAGTGAAAGGGGAAGGGAAGAGGGATCTCCCGTCAATTCAAGCTGTGTTTCCATTCCTGTCAGGTTAGAGAATTCATCCATTAGTTCCCGTAATACATGCAGAAATGAGACTTTCATATGCTCCTCTTCCTTTAGTGTTCGAACTGATAAACGAATTTCATGAAGTGAATCTCGTGTCAATTGTTCACAGGTGGTCAGAATTTCTTTGCTTTTTTCTGGAGCTAGTGTAACCATCTCATTGGCTAACTGGAGCTGAACGAGCAAGGCAGTCATTTTGTGACCAACGGTATCGTGTATTTCGCGTGCAATTTCATTTCTCTCACGAATGACTGTTAATTGCTCAACCTTCTTCGAATAGTCACTTAATTGATTGTGTGCATCCTGGAGTGCACTATGTGAATCATTCAGCTGCTGATATTGGCTGCCAATTGTTTCCCGTGCCTCCTGCAAATTCCGAATTAAGCCTCCGACTATAGCTCCATAAACAACAAACATTAAATTTAATATATTATCAGTAAGAATAAACGTTCCAAATAGAATATATTTTTCCAGGCTAATTAATATCCATAGAATGAAAAAAACGGCTGAAAATAATCTGAGAAGACGACGATCGGAATATAATAAAAAAACAGTAGTTGAAATGACACCAAAGAAAATTAAATATAAATAAGAGCTCGTTGGAAAAATAGCCCCGAACCCCGCACCAAGCAGCATATCAATGGCAGTACACAGTATTCGTATCTTTAAATGTGCAGTTGTCATCTGCACAATATGATTACCAATAAATAAAACCATGGCACAAATAATATAAGTAAGCTTCCATGTTTCATGATGCTCAACAAGTTGAAAATAAAAGCTGCTCAATAGCAAGAACATAATAACTCTCGTAGAACTAAGCAAAATAAATGATATATTTTTCAAAATAAGTCCCATCCTTAAATTAGGAATTCCGTATGAGCGGAATCATAATTTCAACTTGTGTCCCAATATTTGGTGTGCTTTGAATAGAAATAATGCCATTACAGGAATCGATAATGCGCTTACAAACAGTCAATCCAATTCCTGATCCATCCTTTTTCTTTGTGAAAAATGGATTAAAAATCTTATCTAGTTCATCTTTCGGAATTCCTATTCCTGTATCTTTTACAATAATGATACAACATTTCTCATCGCTATCAATTGAAACGGTTAGCTCTCCGCCATTTGGCATCGCATGTAGCGAGTTTTTGCTTAAGTTTAATATCACTTGTTTTAGATGATCTTTTACACAAGATACAAATGGATCGTTTGCAGAATACGAGATTGAAAGCTGAACATTCGTATAATTTGCTTCTGATTGCAAGATCGGTTCAATTTCTTTTAATATTTCATTTGCATTGTAATTTTTAAGTGTGTGTGCTGTCGGCCTTCCAAGAAAGAGGAGTTCGCTGACAATTGAGTTAATACGCGTAATTTCGTTTTGAATAACACCAAAATATTTTTGAGCTTTTGGTTCATGATACTCTTCGCTTAACAGTTTCACTAGCCCGCTAATACCGGTAAGCGGATTTCTGATTTCGTGAGCTGTACTTGCAGCAAGGTTTCCGATTAGCTCCATTTTCTGAAATTCGTACTGTTCCTTAGCTAATCTTCCGTTCCATTTTAAGCGGAAATTATAGATTAGTAAGAGTAGGATATTTGTAAAAATATAGGCTGTGAAAAAGTAATAAAAGAAAGTATTTTGGTAAATTTGTTCGTCATTGAAGTTAATACTTGCACTGACTGTCCAAGGAACATGGTCTAGACTAAAATGATCTGTTACAACCCTTCCATGAGCAGGCAATTCTCCTGTCTGGATAATGGTTTTCCCGATACTATCCTTAATTACGATCTCTTCATCATTTAGTAATGAGTTAATATTATTTTCTAATCTGTCTATTCGCAAACTTGCAAGCAGCATACCTAAAGGCTTGGTATTTTCTATAACAGGTGTTGCTAAAGTTATAACGTTATTTCCTGAAATACGTCCAGTATGTACTCCTGATATACTCGTTTTCCCCAGCTCAATGGCATTTTTGAAATAGGTTCGGTCACTAATATTTATTGGGGTATAAGGGGAATTAGAGCTGATTAATATATCTCCTTTTGGGTTTGCCCAATAAAAGCCAGAGAAGCGGTCATCACTTTTATGAGTTTCCTTTAAAATTTCTTCAATATTAATCAAGTCAAATTGCTGTACTTTAATTAAGGTAGCCAGCATTTCCAGACGACCAGCAGTTTCTCCTATAAAGCTATCGATATTGTTTGCGTGAAGGCTGGCACTGCGATGCGCTTCACTCCTATAATCCTTTTCGTACTGTTCCATTTTATGAATGGTTATGGTAAAGCTAATCAATAGCGAAGGCACAATTGTAAAGATAAAATATATGAGGAATGTTGTTAACTTATGTTTTGTGTTCCTAGTTTTCATCACGTTCTTCCCCTTTACCGCACGCAAAAATAAATCTCTCTACGATGAACATGATCGCAAAAAGTTTCATTTTTTTACATTTTTTGCAGATAAGTGTGCAAAAAGAGTCTAAGGTGAAGTAAATGCTAGTTTAATTTATAATTATTTTAATAATAAGTTATTTATATAGAAGGTTCAATAGGGCGGAAAGGGAATAGAATTCAGACAATACATAAATACGTATTTTAGTAGTTAAGAGAATAGGAAGGAAAAAGAAGAAATTTGTCGAAAAAATTTAAAGCGCTTTCAAAAAACGAAGACTATTCTAAAAAGGCAGGAGAACCAGTGAATATTGGGAATGAGTTATTCCAAAAGGAAAATCAGAGGAACTTTTGCAGGAAATGAAAAAACAGCATGGCTAATCTAAATAAATTCAAATCTATAAAGTTTGCATCTAAACAGGAGTGAAAACAAATGAGTGAGCTAAAAGCTATAAATAAATTAAAAACACCAAATACAAGAACAAGTTTGCATAGAGACTTCATGAATCTCAGATTAGAGAAGGGAATGACAGTTATCGTTCATTCCTCCTTAAGTTCGCTAGGCTGGGTTTGCGGGGGACCTGTGGCAGTCGTTCAAGCTTTGATGGATGCCGTTGGGGAAGAGGGAACGATTGTTATGCCAACACAAACTAATGACAACTCTGACCCATCTGGGTGGCAGATGCCGCCTGTGCCTGAAGATTGGTGGCCGATTATTCGTGAGGAGATGCCAGCCTACGAGCCAGAAGTAACACCATCAAGAGGAATGGGGAAAATTGTTGAAACCTTTAGAACGTTCCCTGAAGTAAAAAGGAGCTTGCATCCAACCTATTCATTTGCAGCATGGGGAAAGCATGCGGATTTTATCCTGTCTGAGCAGCCATTAGAAGAAGGTCTTGGTTCGAGTTCCCCTTTAGAAAAAATTTATGAGCTGGATGGTCATGTGCTCCTATTAGGTGTTGGGCATGACAGCAATACATCTTTGCATTTAGCTGAGCATGCTATTCCGAATAGGGGAAAGGTTCAGAAAGGGGCAGCATTAATAGAAAATAAGGAACGAGTTTGGAAAACATACGAAGAAATCTTATACGATTCAGATGTTTTTGAAGCATTAGGGAAAGAGTTTGAAGAGAAATTTCCTATTAATTGTTCTAAAGTCGGTCTTGCCACAAGTAAATTAATGAAGCAGCGGGTACTAGTGGACTATGGCCGTGAATGGCTGCAAAAGTATAGAGGGTAAATAATGAAGCCTCGATTGGATGATGCCAATCGAGGCTTTTCTTCTTATTTTTTCTCAAAATAAAGTTCGCCTAAAATTTCTTTTGCCTCATACTGTAATGATGAAAGCTGTTTTTCTGCAAAATTATTTACCTCATGTTGTTCGAGATCATACATGATTTCTATTTCTTTAGAGAACAGCATACCTTCTTGTGACAGCAGCTCTGCAAATGAGGGGACAGGTTTTGGGAGAGGAGTTTCATTATTAAGAGCTTGTTCTAGTCCCTTTACATAGGACTCAATTGGTCTTGCTCCGACAATTTTAACCCCTTTATTCTCCTCATTAACAATAATGATCGTAGGGAACCCGCGTACCCCAAGTGATCGTGATAGCGCAAAGTCTTGTTCAAGCAGCTGTTGTCCGGTTGAAGAGCCTGCTACTTTTACAATGGCTTCCCCATCTAGTCCCAATCCATTCACTAAATCAATTAACACTATTTCATCTGAAATAGTTTGGTTGAATACAAAAACGGCTTCTCTTGCTCGGCGTAAGAAGGTTTTGGCCAAATTTTCATCTTGTTGCTGGATGACCTTAAAAACACGTGAAGGAACATAAGAGGATTGAACGGGGTTCGTTAGCCATAATGAGCCGTCAATCGGCATCCGGGAATGCTCGCCAACTTCTCTCCAGTGACCAGCAACATCGGCTGGGCTGCTTATTCCATTACTGACATCCGCAAAGCCATCCCAGTTTTCAAGCAGGCCGCCCATCACCGTATGAATTTGTAAATATTGACCATACTGCTGCTCATATCTTCTTAATACGGGTTCAAGAGCCCAGCAATGAGAGCAGATTGGATCAGTAACGTAGTATAGAGTTACTTTCTTTTGTGGAATAGTTAAATCGATCATTTCCATTTCCTCACCGTCAACTTCCCCGCAAATGCCTGTCGTTAAGTCGCAAATCATATTATTCTTGCTCATGTTTTTCTCCTCCTTTTTGATCTCTAAATTGAAAAGCCCATTTCTGAATCGGTTCTAAAGCTAAAGTTAATGCTCGGCCTTTCTCAGTCAGTGCATAAATAATAGATACAGGGGTTTCAGCGATGACTTTTTTCTCAATTAGACCAAATTCCACTAACTCTGTTAGTTTTTGCGAAAGAGCTCTAGGGGTAATATCCGAAAGATCCTTTTTAATATCAGAAAAACGGGCAGAGCCATCCGGGCAAAGTGATAAATAATGAATAATTAAACCATTCCACTTCTTCCCTAAAATCTCAAAAGAATATTCTAAGTATGGACAGATATTTATTGGAATCACCTACCTTGATTTTCATTATATTAAGGTATATAAAATATATCAAGTATAAAAAGTATATCTAAACAAAAAATTCCAAAAATAAATATTGATGGAATTTCCACTTGTATTATGGTGAATAAATCGTTAACATGGGTAAGGTACTTTAGGAGGTTTATCTGAAATGAATAAACGTGTGTATTTATTGGCCATTGTCTCGTTTGTCGTTGGAATGGTTGAATTAATAATTGGTGGATTACTAGATTTAGTTGCCAATGATTTAAATGTTAGCCTTGGAAAGGCAGGATTTCTAATGACAGCCTTTTCGCTTTCCTTTGCGATTGCCGCTCCGATTTTATTAACAGTTACACAAAAAGTCGGGCGTAAGCAGCTTACTCTTATTTCATTAGCCATATTTTTATTAGGAAATTTGATTGCTGTATTTAGTGTCAATTACAATATTTTACTAGTTGGGCGAATTATTTCCGCTGCGAGCGGCTCACTGCTCATTGCTTTATGCTTAACTATGGTGCCGAGTATTGTGGAAGAAAAATTCCGTGCCCGTGCTATTGCTGTCGTTTTTATGGGGGTAAGTGCTTCTCTTGTGTTAGGAGTGCCTATTGGGCTGATGCTTGGAAATGCCTTTGGCTGGCGTGCTCCTTTTGTCATGATTTCCATTCTAACTCTTGTTTCCATGGCAGGTGTGTATTTCTTCCTAGGAAATATCCCTCCAAAACGGGCTGTGCCTATTGGGGTTCAGCTTCAAACATTGAAGAATCGGAGAATCCTTCTTGCACAGTCAACATCTATTATTTTTCTTACAGGGCATTTAACGTTTTACGGTTACTTGACGCCATTTTTAAAAAGCGTAATGGGGTTAAATGGAACATGGGTTAGTATTGTTTATTTAGTGTTTGGAATTGCAGCAGTAGCCGGGGGTGGAATTGGCGGATTATTGGCAGATCGAATGGGAACCAAGACAGCGACTCTATCCGTTATTCCTTTATTCGGACTGTCTATGTTTTTAATTCCGTTAGGCAAGTTTTCGTTGCCGATATTTTTAATTCTACTAGTTGTTTATAGCATATTAAGCTGGGCTATTACGCCTGCTATGCAAAGCTATCTGATTGAGCTTTCCCCTGAAGCATCCGATATTCAGCAAACCTTAAATAACTCTGCTGTTCATATTGGAATTGCCCTAGGTTCATTAATAGGCGGTGTCGTCATTGAGCAGGCATCTGTTCAACTCAATCCAACGGTTGGCGGAGTATTAATCCTAGCTGCACTAGGAACAGCTTTCCTATCAATGGTTAAAAAGGAACAAAAAGTATTATCAGTACAAAGGGAATTAAATTAGTACTAATATCAAAGCTAGACAATAAACGATTATGAAAAAGCCTGCAGAAGGGGAATGTACCCTATCTGCAGGCTTTTTTCAATTGGCTGTTTTCTAAAAGATTATTGCTTTGAATAACATTGGAAACGCAGAGTGGATTGGAGCGGAAGGCACTTGACTCCTGCGAGAAATAGAGGAAAGGTCGAGACCCCGCAGACGGAATGGCGAGGAGGCTCGACTTCCTCCCCGCGATCGCTGCGTGCCTGTAGCGGAAAGGAACGGTTCACTATTTAGTGTTAAAACAACAAAGTTTACGAAAACAGCCTAAAAAAAGAAAATGAATGGTTTTCATTTTCTTATTTTGGGGTAAGGTTAATTATTCTTAAACAGGAAGAAGCTTATGGTTTTGGTACATGTTTAAAAACTTCTCCGCTATCAAAAAACTCAACTAAGCGGCTCAACCAATCGTAATAATCCAGCCATACTTTTGTTTCTTTTAACAATTCATTTAAATTTTGTTCTGTTTCCTCATTAATTTCATCATGATCCAGTATACGGCCTAATTCAGCCGAAAGCTTTTTTTCAAAAACTTTGTTCTTATTAATCGCTTTTCGCCAATTAGAGGTAAACAGGGAAATAAACGTTTGGTAATAATCTTGCTCTACATTATATAAGTCTTTGCGTACACCTTTTTCAAATACCTTTTCCGCAATATTGAGGTCAACCATTTCGCGAACAACCTGACTCATACGGGTTTTGCTCATCCCAGTTGCTTCTGATAATTCATCAAGTGTCATCGGCTTGCGATTCATATAAATAATCCCGAGTACACGGCCAACTGTTGATGAAATTCCATAAGAGTGCATATTTTCTGCGATTTTTTCGATAAATTGATCTTCAATATGTTTAATTTTTATAAAGGTTTCTTCCTCCATAACGATCATCCTTCCAACCGCTAACTTTCATAGTCACTGTAACATATTTTGACTTCAATCGGAAAACAAGAATTTAGGAGGATATGGACTTATTTGGGAGGATTTTTAAGAAAAGTTGTGATGTGACTAAGATCAAGGAATTATCTGTGTGAATAACGTGTAATATGTACAGTTTGTAAACTTTTTATTTTACAAAGTTTAAAATATAATAATAGAGTAACGAAATTTTTCGAAAATTACTGTTGAACTTATTAAATTAGAAAAACTTGGAGGTGCGTTTTATGCTGAAGTTTGACCACGTATCAAAAATTTATAAAGGAGGTAAAAAGGCAGTTAACGATTTATGTTTAGAATTTGAAAAAGGGGAATTCATTGTGTTTATCGGGCCGAGCGGCTGCGGAAAAACAACAACGATGAAGATGATTAACAGACTGATCGAGCCTTCTGAAGGAAGTATCTTTATCAATGGAGAGAATATTATGGACAGGGATCCTGTTCAATTAAGAAGAGAAATTGGCTACGTTATCCAGCAAATAGGTTTGTTCCCCCATATGACCATTCAAGAAAATATCTCACTTGTCCCTAAATTACTAAAATGGCCCGATGAAAAACGAAGATCTCGTGCAGAAGAATTATTAAAGCTTGTCGATATGACCCCCGATTATTTAGATCGCTACCCTCATGAGCTAAGTGGAGGGCAGCAGCAGAGGATTGGAGTTCTTCGGGCATTAGCGGCAGATCAACCACTTATTCTGATGGATGAACCGTTCGGAGCATTGGATCCGATTACTCGGGATTCATTACAGGAAGAATTTAAAAAACTGCAAAAGCAGCTAGGCAAAACGATTGTCTTTGTCACTCATGATATGGATGAAGCACTAAAACTAGCTGATCAGATTGTCATTATGCGTGGAGGCCAATTAGTTCAATGCGGCACACCAGATGAAATTCTCCTTAATCCTGCTAATGAATTTGTCGAGGAATTTATCGGGAAAGATCGCTTAGTACAAGCAAGACCAAATATCCAAACAGTAAAACAAATCATGAACCCAAATCCAGTTACCATTTCAAGGGACCGCTCCTTATCAGAAGCGATTGGATTAATGAAGCATCATCGGGTCGATTCCTTATTAGTTGTGAATGAAAAGCGTGAGCTTAAAGGCTATATCGATGTAGAGATGATAGATCAGAATCGCAGAAAAGCAAGTTTTGTGGCAGATGTTTTAGAAAAGGATGTATTAACAGTTACACAAGATACACTTGTGCGGGACACGGTACGTAAAATTTTGAAAAAAGGCATGAAGTATGTTCCTGTTGTCGACGATCACAACCGATTAGTCGGAATTGTAACTCGAGCAAGCTTAGTAGATATTGTCTATGACTCTATTTGGGGAGATGAAGAGCTATCCCAATCAGTTTAAAAGGAGGGAGATGTCATGGGAGATATTTTAATATTTTTTCAACAAAATGGCTCAGAAATGCTGTTTAAGACATGGGAGCATTTATATATTTCATTACTTGCTGCAGGTTTAGGAATCTTAGTTGCCGTTCCCCTCGGAATTGCTCTTACGAGAGTCCCGAAATTAGCAGGAGCTGTAATGGGCGTTCTAGGTGTCATTCAGACTTTCCCGAGTTTTGCTATTTTAGCCTTTTTTATTCCGCTGTTTGGCGTTGGGAAAGTTCCTGCAATTATTGCACTGTTTTTCTATTCAGTCCTACCTATCTTGAGAAACACCTATACAGGAGTCAACGGTGTGCAACGCAGTTTGCTTGAAGCAGGGCGCGGGATGGGTATGACTGGATGGGAAAGAATTCGCTATGTTGAATTGCCGCTGGCTATTCCTGTTATTATGGCAGGCATCCGGCTTTCAACCGTCTATCTTATTGGATGGGCAACACTAGCTTCATATATTGGTGCTGGCGGACTTGGTGATTATATTTTTAGCGGACTTAATTTATATCAGCCAGAATTCATTATTGCAGGTGCGGTGCCAGTCACCATTCTTGCACTCTTAACTGATCTTCTTTTAGGACGAATTGAAGATTGGGTTACACCAAAAGGGATGGCAAAGATGAAGGAAGCTGCTTAGAAAGGGGACTTTAATATGAAGAAAATCCATCGATTATTTGGGCTATTAATCGTCCTGCTGTCTGTTTTTATAAGCGGCTGTTCACTTCCAGGCTTAAGTGGTGCGGGTAAGGATACAATTGCAGTAGGAACGATGGGGACATCTGAATCTCAGATCATGGGAAATATTATTCGACTCATGATTGAACATTATACGGATGCTAAAGTGGAAATGGTTAATAATCTTGGTTCCTCTATCGTTCAGCATAAGGCGATGCTAAATGGAGATGTGGATATTGCAGCGACGAGATATACCGGGACGGATCTTGCTGGTGCACTAGGAATGGAGCCTGTTAAAGATCCTGAAAAGGCACTTCAAATCGTTCAGCGGGAGTTCAAGGAGCGTTTTGACCAAACATGGTTCGACTCTTACGGCTTTGCAAATTCCTATGCTTTTACCGTAACAAAAGAGATGGCAGAAAAGGAAAACTTAGAAACAGTTTCAGATTTGAAGCCGCTCGCTTCAGATTTGAAATTAGGTGTGGATAATGCATGGCTGAAACGAGAAGGGGACGGCTATGAAGGATTTGTCCAAGAATATGGCTATGAATTCGGTAAAACATTCCCAATGCAAATCGGATTAGTGTATCAGGCGGCAGCGAATGGCAAGATGGATGTTGTACTTGCATACACAACGGATGGCAGAATTAAAGCTTTTAATTTGAAGGTTTTAAAGGATGATAAGCACTTTTTCCCGCCATATGATACATCACTTGTAGCAACAAATGATATTCTGCGGAAATACCCTGAATTGAAGAGCGTTTTACAAAAGCTATCAGGCAAAATCGATACTGAAAAAATGCAGGAATTAAATTATGAGGCGGATGGAAAGCTGAGAGAGCCTTCTATTATTGCAAAAGAATTTTTAGAGGAGAACCATTATTTTGAAGAGGAAAAATAGGAGGTGACGTAAATTGGACACGATCAAAGAGATTTTGTACTACTATTCTCAAAATGCGGGCTATGTGTGGGAGCAATTTTATCGTCACTTCTTAATGTCTGCATATGGAGTATTGTTTGCAGCCATTGTGGCGATTCCCGTTGGTATTTTGATTGCCAGGTATCGAAAGTTAAGCACGTGGGTTATCTCGCTTGCAAATATTATTCAAACCATCCCAGCGCTTGCGATGCTAGCTGTCCTTATGCTTGTTATGGGATTAGGTACGAATACAGTCGTATTTTCATTATTTTTATATTCCTTGCTTCCGATCATCAAAAATACGTACACAGGGATTATTAATGTGGACCATGCCCTTCTTGAGTCAGGAAAAGCAATGGGTATGACGAAGTTTCAAGTACTGTGGATGGTAGAGCTACCGCTAGCAATGTCTGTAATTATGGCAGGTCTGAGAACAGCCCTTGTTATTACCATAGGGGTAGCTACGATCGGAACGTTTATCGGAGCGGGGGGTCTCGGAGATATTATTTTACGCGGAACCAATGCGACAGATGGAACAGCAATTATCCTAGCTGGCGCCATTCCAACCGCATTAATGGCCGTTATTGCCGATATCGGTATGGGCTGGCTTGAACGTAAGCTAGCTCCGAATAAAAAAAGAAAAAATAGCATCTTGCAGCAGAATCAAGCTGCTTAGAGTTTGAGAAATCCATCCAGAATGTATTTTGGATGGGTTTTTTTTAAAGGGTAGAATTTAGCGGACGAACTTTGGTGGGATTGGCGGATATATTGGGAAACTGGCGGATATATCGGGGAACTGGCGGATATATCGGGGAACTGGCGGATATATTCAGGAACTGGCGGATATATTCAGGAACTGGCGGATATATCGGGAAACTGGCGGATATATCGGGAAACTGGCGGATATAAGTGATGAAGTCGCCGATATATCAGAAAACAAGCTGATAAAAGTAACCAAATGAACGACAAATCCAAAAGGAATCGTGGATTATCCAAAAAAGCCGATATTTATCATAAAAACTCAAAAGGAGAAGAAAAACATGGACATTAATCAAATCATTTTAGAAAAAAACGTTCCTTGCCAAATGCGTGATGGTGTTACACTTTATGCGGACGTTTACCGTCCTGATAGGGAGGGGCAATTCCCGGTTCTATTAACAAGATTGCCGTACAATAAGGACTTGCCGTTTTATTCTCATCGGTATTTAGATACGAATCGGTTAGTGCAAAATGGATATGTGGTGATCATCCAAGATGTAAGAGGGAGATTTTCTTCGGAAGGTGATTTCTATCCATTTATCCATGAGGCAGAGGATGGCTTTGACACAGTGGAGTGGGCTGCGTGCTTACCGTACTCTAATGGGGAGGTTGGAATGTTTGGCTTATCTTATTATGGATTTACTCAATTATTAGCGGCTGCAGAAAAGCCGCCTCATTTAAAGGCCATTGCGCCAGCTATGACTCTATCAAATTGGCGAAAAAATTCTATCCAGAGCGGCGGGAAGTTCCTTGTTGGTTCAGCTGAGACTTGGGCACTTGAGTCGGTTGTGCCAGACGAACTAAAAAGAAAGTATGGAAATTCAAAAGAATATAAAATAATGATGGATAAAATGGCACATTTCTATAATGAAATCGAAGAGTGGTATAAATTTATGCCAATCAAAGAGTGGACACCTTTGAAAGAATTGGGTGTCGCAAACTTCTTTTTCGATATGCTTGATGCTGAATGTACAGAGGCTGATTGGACTCGTGCCAGCATAGAACATAAATATAACAAAATGGAGGTTCCAGCATTACATATTGCCGGATGGTATGATAATTTTCTCCATACGACCATTCAGAATTATGTCGAAATGAAGAATAACAGCCATCCAAGCCAGAAAATTATTATTGGTCCATGGGGGCATGGTGTATTTAGTAGCACGCTGGGAGATCGAAATTATGGCATCCATGCATCTGGCGATTGGATCGATAAGAATGACGATTTGACAGGGCTGCATATTTGCTGGTTTGATCAGTGGCTAAAAGGGAAAAAAGAATTCCAACATGAAGATGACCCTATTAAACTATTCGTCATGGGGATTAATGAATGGCGCAATGAAAAGGAATGGCCGTTAGCAAGGACAAAATATGTGCCTTTCTATTTTCATAGTGAGGGGAAAGCCAATACCCGTTATGGAAATGGAAGATTAAATGTAGAGCCGCCGCTGAATGAAACGGCTGACCAATTTTTATATGACCCGAAGAATCCTGTACCGACGAGCGGTGGCGGCACATTGTTTGCCGGAACACAGACAATGGGGCCAAGAGATCAAAGCAAGGTTGAAGAAAGAGAAGATGTCCTAGTGTATACTTCTGAGCCATTGCAAAAGGAGCTAGAGGTAACTGGACCTGTCAAGGTAAGGCTATGGGCAAAAACAGATGCTGACGACACTGATTTTACCGCAAAGCTAATTGACGTTTTTCCAGATGGAACTGCCTATAATTTGACAGATGGGATTGTTCGAGCGAAGTACCGCAATGGGATAAAGCAGGAGGATAAAATAAAAGAGGAAATCCTTGAATATGAAATCGATTTATGGGCGACTAGTAATGTATTTCGAAAGGGACATCGAATGAGAGTTGAAATTTCTTCTAGTAACTTCCCGCGTTTTGATATAAATCTAAATACTGGGGAAACAATGATTACTAGTAAAGATATGAAAGTAGCAAATCAAACGATTTATCATCAAAAGGAGTATCCTTCACATATTATATTGCCTGTAATTCCAGAACAATAAACAAAGCCAGGTGCTATGAACCTGGCTTTTCTTAATCTATTAAGCTACCTTTTCTCCAACTGGTTTCTGCTGTTTTTTCCCTAGCAGATTAACAACGAGTACACCTGAAATGGCAATAATGCCGCCTATAATTGAAATGGTGCTTGGGAATTCCTTTAGCCAAATCCAAGCAATTAAAATAACGAATACAGGTTCAATATAAAGCATACTTGTAACAGAGCTTGCTTTCCCTAATGAAAGGGCAATGGCCCATGTGACATAGCCAATTGCGGCTGGAAAAACACCGACATAAATAGTCGATAAGTGAGCTTCCAGTGTGGCGTGCTGTATTTCTTGAAACAGACCCGGTGAAAAAATAAAGAACGGAATTGTCCCGATCCACGTAAAGTAGGCTGTTAATTCGATTGGATGATAACGGCTTAACAATGGCTTCTGGTAAACGAAAAAGATTGATGTTGCAATGGCAGACATTAGTACTAAGAGGGCTCCTTCAGAGATCTCGAAGGAAGAACCGGCTGAACCTAATGTGATAATGGTAATTCCGGTAAACCCCATTGCTAACCCAATCCATCCAAACAAGCCAAGCCGCTCTTTAAGAACAAATACAGCAATAATAGCCGAGAAAACGGATGCTGAACCAACAAGTAATCCCGTCGTACCAGCTGAAATGGTTTGTTCGCCAAACGAAATACCAATATGATAAACACTAATTCCAATCAAGGAGAGCAAAGTAATTCTAACGATGTCTTCTTTTTTAGGGAGACGAAATTTAACACCTGGCCAGAGCGCATATATGATAAATATGGAAGAAGCAATAAGATACCGGAGTAATACGAGGTGTCCCGCAGAATAGCCTCCCATTAAGCTTGCGCGAATAGCGGCAAAGGTAGATCCCCATATGATGACTGTTACGAATGCCAAAATAAATGCCTTGGCGTTCAATGCGTTCACCCCTATTCTTTTTTTCATAAAAACAAGGTTAACACGGTATATAAATTGTTGCAATATCGATTTTCTTATGATTCCTTTTCGAAGGCCTTCTAATTCCAGAATATTTTAAACAGAAATGCTGATAAAAACACGATATGTGATATACTACATACTAGTTTAAAAGATTCTGAAATATTCACCAAAACGCTAAAAATCATAACATGTTTAGATAGATAAGGGGGAGCACAGTGACTGAAGCATTTCTTCATGGAGCAATCCTCGCTTTTGGATTGATTTTGCCATTAGGGGTACAAAATGTATTCGTTTTTAATCAAGGAGCAACTCAAAAGCATTTTGGAAGAGCACTGCCAGCAGTGATTACAGCTGGCATTTGCGATACATTATTAATTCTTTTGGCTGTAACGGGAGTTTCCATTATCGTTTTAAGCTTCGAATGGATAAAAAATTTAATGTTTATTATTGGATTCTTTTTTTTAGCTTATATGGGCTGGTCCATTTGGAAAAGTCATCCCGAAGTAAATAATGGACAAAAGGATAGCACGTTTTCAATGAAACGCCAAATTACATTCGCTGCCTCTGTTTCTTTGCTGAATCCACATGCGATTATGGATACGATCGGTGTAATTGGAACAAGTTCTTTAGCCTATGCGGGCAATGAAAAATGGGCATTTACTTTTGCATGTATTGGCATTTCATGGTTATGGTTTTTAAGTTTAGCAGTTGTTGGCCGAAAAATAGGCCAATTTGATAGTAGTGGACGTTTTTTAAGGAGAATGAATCAAGCATCTGCTATAATCATTTGGGGAATGGCAATATACATTGGAATTCAAGTGATCAAATAGATCACTTTTTTTCATAGGAAAGGACGGAAAATGATGAGAAAGCTTGCACTTGTTATACCCATTATGCTTTTTGTAGCAGCATTTGCAATGTACATATTGAAAAAGGATTATGCTGAAATTGCTTATGAAACGAGAGTCATTATTTCAGCGGGCGCTGCTGTTTTTTCGGGTGTTATATCCTTTTTTCTATTTAAAGGAAATGAACAAAAAAACGATTAAAAAGAGAAGTGTTTCAATTATTTGACAATTCCTGTTCTATGCATTAATGATAGTTATTAATATTGGATATTAATCATAGGGGTGGATAGGGTGGGAATGCCGGAAAAAAGACAGCGCGAATTTATTTCACATAAACAAGGGACAGGTCAGAGGCTCCTTCTTGATATTAATGCGGAAAATGTTTCGTCTGGCCTTATTTCTAGTACGCTTGTCATGACTGGACCTGCCATGCTTATTTTACAGGCAGCAGAGGCAGGTAAATTTACGGACCAGCAAACAATAGGCTGGATGTTTGCTGTTTATTTTTTTGGCGGGCTATATGGCTTGGTTATGGCATTGTTATTCCGAATGCCTATTACAGGTGGGCATTCCATTACGGGAGTTGCCTTTTTAGCCACAGTAACAGCGCAATTTACATATCCTCAGCTAATTGGCAGCTATGTGATGGCAGGAGTTTTCATATTATTAATCGGGCTCACTGGTCTGTTTACAAAAATTATGAAGTGGGTGCCTAAAGAGGTAATTGCCGCCATGCTTGGAGGGCTGGTTACCGGTTATGTTGTTCAACTAGTTCCCGCTATTAAAGAAATGCCTATAGCAGGAGGAGCCGCAGTTGTTAGCTTCCTTATTTGTTCTAGGTATCTCAAAAGATTTCCTCCTGTGCTGGCAGCAGTGATGACGGCTCTTATCGTATTATTACTGTCAAAGCCATTGAGCATTTCAACTGAGCTTGCTTTTTTCTTCCCATCTATTCAGATGCCAGAGTTCACTTGGTTTGGTATACTGACGGTTTCACTTCCCTTGGCTATGCTCATTTTAAGCAATGATGCCGCTCCTGGAATAGGCGCATTAGAAAGCTCTCATTATCATCCTCCTATTCGGAAAATCATTTCTATAAGTGGATTATTTTCAATTGGTGCAAGCTTTTTTGGCGGACAAAGCGCAAATATTGCAGGAATGATGACAGCTATTTGTGCAGGACCGGATTCTGGACCAGCTTCCAAAAGGTATATGGGCTCGATCGTGTCAGCACTTATCATTTTATTTTTTGGTATTTTTGCCTGGACAATTGTTCCATTCATTCAATCCTTGCCAAAGGCTTTTGTCTCCTTATTGGCTGGTTTTGCTCTAATTGGTGTTTTGCATTCCAGCATACAAATGGGCTTTTCAACTAATCGCTATCGGCTGAGCGCCTTAGCTGCTTTTATCGTGACAATGTCAAATGTTTCATTTCTGAGCATTAGTTCACCAGTTTGGGGACTCGTAATTGGTGCGGTGCTGGCTAGTACGATTGAAAAATAGTTGTTGATGCAATTAGAAGGGGAGAAGAGGTTATTCATGATCATAAGAAACGTTACTTCAAAATATGCCAAAGCCTTGTCTAAAGTCAGGAATTAAAAATTAAGCATATCCATCCGCCTTTCACAATATGATGAACTAGTGCATATGTGGAATGGGGGATACCGTTGAGCCATTTAATTACTAGAGAAATGCTTTCAAATTACAATGAATTAAATCTCCGGAAAAAAGAAATTGAAGCACAGCTAGATGAATTGAAAAAGGCGTTCAACCAATATTTTGACATGGTGTTTGGGGAAAATATGAAGGGTGAACTGATAATAAGCGATTATAAATTGCAAAGGCAAATCAGAGTAACAGAGAAATATAAACAGGATACCACTGTGCATCGATTAGAAGAATTAAATATGACAGATTTAATTCAGAAAAAACCTGACGAGGAAAAGATAAAATCTGCATTAAATTTAGGCTTGCTAAAGGAAGAAGATTTAGAGGGGTGTAAACTCATAAATAAGGGTCAGGCTATATATGTAAAGCGTACAGAAACAAAATAAACATAATGATTTGCGGGATGAACTGCCCCCTGTCAAATAGACAGTGGAA
>NZ_JACWFE010000001.1 GCF_019749375.1 Bacillus sp. S/N-304-OC-R1 | reverse complement strand
TAATGAAAGACTACAAAAACGATTAAACGGCCTCAGCCCAATGGAATATAGGGCTAAGGCCGCTTAAGTCACTTTTTATTATTTCCACTGTCTATTTGACAGGGGGCAGTTCATTTTAGCTTGAGGCTGTTTTTTTCTTTATGATCCTGAACTTACCTTTTCTGCTTCATCTTTATGTTCAAAAGTATGATATTCAAGAGCAGCAGAGCTAAGTGTTTTAGCTGCAATGAGCATAGCTTTTTCATCTATATCAAACTTTGGATGGTGATGAGGATAGTTTTCCTCTGTATTTTCAGGCTTTGCCCCGGTAAAGAAGAAGGTTCCTTTCACATGCTGGAGGTAGTAAGCAAAATCTTCCCCGCCCATTTGCGGTTCTGCTTCTTCCACGATACGAACCCCATCAATGCTTTGTGCACATTGAATGAGGTACTCTGTTTCTTCTTTATGATTTACTACAGCAGGGTATCCTCTAGCGTATAAATAATCATATTCACTTTCAGCCGTATAACATGTTCCTTTTACAATCCGTTCAATATCTTTTTCAATAGCAGAACGGATATCTTCATTAAACGTACGAACAGTACCGCCTAATTTGACTTTATCGGCAATCACATTAAAGGCATTTTCTGCAACAAAGGAGCCAACTGAGACGACAGCGGAATCGATTGGATTTACTTTTCTGCTGACTATTTGCTGTAAATTGACAACTAACTGAGAGGCAGTTACAATAGCATCCTTTGTTCGATGGGGCTGAGCTCCATGCCCGCCTTTTCCTTGAATCGTAATCTCGAAGCGATCGGCAGCAGCCATTATCGGTCCAACACGATATTGAATAGAACCTGTAGGCTCTGAAGCCCATAGATGAGTACCGAAAATAACGTCCACACCATCTAAACAGCCGTCCTCGATCATGGAAATCGCTCCGCCTGGTGCAAATTCTTCTGCATGCTGATGAATCATCACATAAGTCCCTTGGAGATCATCACGCATTTCATGAAGAGCTTTTGCTAAAACTAGCAAGGTGGCCGTGTGGCCATCGTGGCCGCAAGCATGCATCACACCTGGTACTAATGATTTGTAGGGAACATCTTTTTCATCCTGAATCGGCAATGCATCAAAGTCTGCTCTTAATGCAACTGTTTTTCCAGGCTTGGCGCCGGTTATCCTTGCTACAACGCCGTTCCCCCCGACATTGCCGTTAACTTCTATTCCTAATTTTTCATAGTAGGATTTAATATAATTCGCCGTTTTCACTTCTTTAAATGAGAGCTCTGGGTGCTGGTGCAAGTAGCGTCTAATGGAGATCATTTCATCATAATAATTATCTAATTTACTAAATAGCTGTTTTAGCATATCCTCTCTCCTTTATTCTGAATTATCTAATATTATATCACTGTCTTCCGCAGATAATGGAATGAGAAGCATCGAAGATCGAAATATTTCTGTTTTTTTATTGTTTTTTATGTAAAATAAAAAAAGATTGCATATTCAAAGGGGGTCTGACACAAAAATGGTGTGGAGCAAATCAAAAATTACTTATTTTTTGATTATAATTGCAATAATAATTTTCCTGTATTTTTTCTTCCCTGTTAAAGCGGGTGAGACTTTACAATTTGATAGGGTGATTACTGATTATATAACATCTATTTTTAAAGAATCTTCCTATTCATTTTTTAAATTATTTAATATCATTGGTTCTACAAAAGGAATCGGTGTTATTTCACTTATTGTCATTGCTTTCCTTTGGAAGAGAAATAGAGATTATATGGGAATTGCGATTTTTGCATTTGCAATGGCATTTGGCGATTTACTGAATATATGGGTGAAAAATTATGTAGGAAGACCAAGACCTTCTGAAGAGCATTTAGTTCATGTAAAAAGCCTTAGCTTTCCAAGTGGACATGCCATGATGGGAATTATTTTATACATATTGATTGCTTATTTTATTATGGCAGGACTAAAATCAAAAGGATTGAAATGGCTGACAGTAATATTGGCAGTAATCATGATTTTATTAATGGGAATCAGCCGCATTGTACTACAAGTCCATTATCCTTCAGACATCGCTGCAGGTTTTTCTCTTGGTTTAGTTTGGGTACTAATATGGATCATTGTGTATGAACTACTCCGGAAAAGATATTGAAAAAATGACTGATTGCTAGTTTAAAGAGTAGATATAAAGAGGCGAATACATATGGATGTGGATAAAAGGATTATTGAAGAGGGAAAGCGGCTCATTGAACTTAATGGATTTCGTAAATTTACAATGGATGAGCTTGCACAAAATTTAAGAATCAGCAAAAAGACAATATATATCCACTTTAAGAATAAAGATCAATTAATAAGTTCTATTATTGATTCAATTATTGCAAATGACCTTGCTGAAATGAAAAGGATCATTAATGAAAAAGACGATTTTGTTGAAAAATTAAGGGCTGTCTTTTTTATTTATCATATTCGTATGCTCCGTAAAAAATATCTTCATGAATTAAAGCAGTTCTTCCCTGATGATTGGAAAAAGCTTAAAGTATTTAGTGAAAATCGAAGAGAATTTGTAAGGGAAATTTATTATGAAGGTGTTACAAAAGGAGTATTTATAAATAAATTACCACAACATTTAGATGCCCCTAAACCATTAAAAGATGAGCATATTGCAGATTTATTATTTTTTAATTTAACGGCCATCATTGATCAAGCTATTGAGACGGAACTAAGTGACTATGATTTTGATATTAATACACTGCTCATGTACTCTTATGATTTATTAATAAATATGTTTGTTCATGATAAAACTGAAATAGACTCTCCTCCTAGATAAGAGGAGAGTCTGTTTTGCTATTGATAGGTTAACTTTTTTTACCAAGTAAATCTAAAATAACTTGTACTTCTACTTTTGTGCCGTACGCCAATGATTCATCTAAAATCTTGAATTTCGGATGGTGATTCATATACCCGCAGCCTTGTTCTTCTTTGCCTCCGCCTAAGAATAGGAAGCAGCCAGGTATTACGTTTGTATAGGCTGAAAAATCTTCGCTTGCCATGAGCATTGGTGCATCATAAACAAGTTCCTTTCCTAATACTTTCTCTGCGGATGCTTTCGCTTTTTGTGCTAAATCTGGATCATTGTATAAAGGTGAATATCCGCGTACATAATCCAAATCATACGTTGCGCCATGAGCAGCTGTAATATGTTCAATGACACTTTTAACTCGGTTCTCCATTAAATTCCTAACTTCTTCTGAGGTTGTCCGAATAGAGCAGCTCAATCTAGCTGTATCAGCAATAATATTCGGAGCTTGTCCGCTGTGGAATTCTCCAATACTTAGAACAGCCATATCACTTGGTTTCACATTTCTTGAAACGATCGTTTGTAAAGCCATGACAATTTCCGCTCCAACGACAATTGGATCAACTGAAAGCTCAGGGGTAGAGGCATGTGAACCTTTCCCTTGAATCTTTAAGAAGAATCCATCAGCAGCTGTTGTTGCCACTCCAGATACTACCCCGATTGAGCCTACAGTTAAATTAGGCATAATATGAATGCCATAAATTTCGTCCACTCCATCTAGCACACCTGCATGGACTAATTGCTGGGCACCTCCAGGAACTTGTTCTTCAGCATGCTGAAAAATAAACTTTACTGTTCCTGCCAGATCGTCTTTCATTTCTGCTAGAACATATGCAGCTCCTAGGAGCATAGCTGTATGTGTATCATGACCGCATGCATGCATAACACCATCATGGTTTGATCTGAAATCAATATCTGCTTCTTCCGTAATTGGCAAAGCGTCTATGTCTGCACGTAATGCAATTGTTTTACCGTCGCCGGCACCACCGACAAGTTTTGCTACTACACTTGTTTCTGTCGGTCTTGTGATTTCAAGATTTGGGAAGGATGATAATGTATCATAAATAAACTGCGATGTTTTAAATTCTTTAAAAGAAAGCTCAGGATTTTGGTGTAAGTGTCTTCTCCATTCAATGATGTTTTCTGTTGGAATTTTTTCAAACCAATTAGACATTGAAGTAACCTCCTTAAAATGAAAAAAAGTCATATTTTACTAAAAATCGAGTAGATAATGATAGGCATACATAAATAACTTGTGCCAAAGTGGTGATAATTCAGTACCTAAAAAAAGAATAACACGAAACTAAAAAACTATAAATAGTTTCCGAGTATTGCCTCCGATATAAAAAACTCTATCAAGGCTGATAGAGTTTGTGATTAATTTAAATGAGAAACATGGCAACAATGGTTGTGACGATTAATCCAATCGTGACCGGAATAAGATTCCTTCTCGCAAGCTCAAATGGGTCGACATTACAAATAGCTGCAGCCGGGATAAGCGCCCACGGGATAAGTGTTCCACCGCCTACCCAAATTCCTGCAATTTGGCCGAGTGCAGTTAATGTAGCTGCTCCAGATCCAATTGCAGCTGCAAACAGCTTAGCGATCGATCCAGCTAGAGATATGCCGGAAAAGCCCGAGCCATCTAACCCGGTAATTGCTCCTACAACAGTTAAGGTGATCGCACTAATTTCTTTACTTAATGGAACGAGTGCTGCCAGGCCAACACCTAGATCATTCACAATTCCATGTGAGCTTGCTGGCAGATGGTCTCCGATGATAGCAGAAAAGCCTGAATCCCCTAAATAAAAGAAAGCGGCAATGGGAATAACTGGACCGAACACTTTAAATCCAAATTGAAAGCCGGAAATTAAATAATTTGTAGTCTTTTCCAGCCCTTTATTTTTATGACAAATTAGTGTAATGATTATCAGAATAAATATAGATGTACCGCCAATTAATGCTGTTGCATCCCCGCCCTGTAAATTCATGACATACATAGCGGCAACATTTGCAGCAAAAATAATTGGAATCAGTATAGCAAAAAAGCGCTTTTGACCGAGGGAAAGTAATGGTTTACTTTCTTTTTGAACGGAAGAGTTTTCGTTTGAATATGGGGAAAGTCCTGTACTTGCCGTTAATTTACCTAATTTCATATCACGCTTTAATAGAATGAAAGCAGTAATAGTTGTAACAGCCCCCATGACGATTACTAGAGGAATGCTGGCAGAAATGACATCACCGACGGGCAGTCCTGCAGCGTCAGCTGTTAATTTAGGAGCAGCCTGAATCACAAAATCCCCAGACAAGGCAATACCATGCCCAAATAAGTTCATTGCCACCGCTACACCTAATGCTGGGAGTCCAACCCTTATGGCAACGGGCAATAATACTGCTCCAAGTAGAGCAACAGCTGGAGATGGCCAGAAAAACCATGAAATAACCATCATGACAATTCCGATCGTCCAATAAGCAAGAGCAGGGGTTTTGATAAACTTTGCGAAAGGAGAAATCATCACATCATTTATACCAGTTATTGTTAATATTCTGCTCATAGCAACAATAATGGAGATGATAAGAATAGTTGACAGCAGCTCTGTAATGGCATAAATAAAACTGTTAAAGACGCTGCTTATAGAGGAGCTGACCGAACCAGTAGCGGTGATTGCGATTAAAAATATTCCGATAATACATACGAGTGTTGTATCTCTTCTCATAATCATAAAACCGATTATAAAAAGGATAAAGAGTACATATATCCAATGCAATGCTGTTAATTCTACACCCATCTTTTATCCTCCTTCAGTTTTCATCGTCATCATAGGCAATAACCTAGATGAGAATGTAATACAGAATATGAAAAAAGGTTAAAGATGTGAGATTTTATTCATAATGAGAAGGCTAAGATTTGCTTAGCCTACTCTCAATCCTCTGAAGGAATATAATATTTTGACGTATAGGAAGCTCCGGTAAAAATTTGTGGCTGAGCTGAGGATGACTTTGCTCCTTGGAGGAGTGATTGATATGAGGGAGTGTTCTCCCAATCCAAATAAAGTTTTTCATTTTTCCATAGTGTGAGAATAACGTAAGTATTTGATTTTATTGGCCGCAATACTCGTAATGCTAATAAGCCCGGTTGTTTATTTATAAGGCTTTGATCATTTTTAAACCGATATTCAAATACTGGTTTGTCATCGTCCATTACAGGAATATGATTCAATACTAAGAAACCGGAATTCTCTAGTAAGCCTTCAGATTTTAGAATATCGTAAGATCTAGGCGCACTAAAAACAGTCTTTCTTAAAGTTTCATGAATGAGAACAGCGCCTTCATTATTTTGCATAAGAAGCATTGTTTCCTTGGAGTGTTTTTCCTTTATTCGTTTTAAAAAATCGTATGTTCCGCTTGTCATGTAAATATTCATTTAAAGTTCACCTCATTAAAAATTTAAAATAACTAGGATTACCTATCTATTCTAGCCTTCAACCCCCAATAAATTCGTCAAATTTTCGACATTTACTCATATTAACTATACAAGGATAGGGGAAAGGGATACAGTTAGTATGGATTAAAAGTTGTTGGAATTTCAATTATTACTATATATATATTACAATGGAGAGCAGACAGTCTTTGAAAGGGGATTAAATTAAATGGAAAGAAAAATAAATGATACATTTTTACGAGCGGCGAAAGGAGAAAAAACTGATTATGTGCCAGTTTGGTATATGCGCCAGGCCGGACGTTCGCAGCCTGAGTATCGTGCAATTAAAGAAAAATATTCTCTGTTTGAAATTACACATCAGCCAGAGCTTTGTGCTTATGTAACGAAGCTTCCTGTTGATCAGTATAATAATGACGCAGCGATTCTTTATAAGGATATTATGTCGCCACTGCCTGCATTGGGAGTAGATGTTGAAATTAAATCTGGAATCGGTCCAGTTATTGAAAACCCAATCCGTTCAAAAGCGGATGTTGAAAAACTAGGGGAAATTAATCCAGAAGAAGATGTACCGTATGTATTAGAAACGATAAAGATTTTGACACAGGAGCAGCTAAGTGTCCCGTTAATCGGGTTTGCCGGTGCACCATTTACTCTCGCAAGCTATATGATAGAAGGCGGTCCATCAAAAAATTATAATAAAACAAAGGCGTTTATGTACGCTGAACCAGAGGCTTGGTTCGCTTTAATGGATAAGCTAAGTGAAATGACGATTACATATGTTAAATCTCAAATAAAAGCAGGAGCGAAAGCAATCCAAATTTTCGACTCATGGGTTGGAGCTTTAAATGTTGAGGATTATCGTGTTTTCATTAAACCGACAATGAATAAAATCTTCACAAGCTTAAGAGAAGAGAATGTACCTCTTATAATGTTCGGAGTAGGTGCAAGCCATCTAGCAATGGAGTGGCATGACTTACCATTAGATGTAGTAGGCCTTGATTGGAGACTTCCTATTAAAGAGGCAAGAGAGAAAGGAATAACAAAAGCGGTTCAAGGAAATCTTGATCCTGCTATTCTACTAGCTCCATGGGAAGTAATTGAGGAAAGAGCAAAAGCTATTTTAGATCAGGGAATGGCGCAGCCAGGCTATATTTTCAACCTTGGACATGGTGTGTTCCCAGCTGTAAATCCAGACACGCTAAAAAGATTGACTGCATTCGTACACGAATATTCAGCTTCTAAATTAAGCAAGTAATAGCAGAAACAGATTTACTAGAGGTGATAAGATGACAAGAAAGAAAATGGGCCTATTAGTGATGGCCTACGGAACTCCATATAAAGAAGAAGATTTAGAGCGTTATTATACTCATATTCGAAGAGGAAGAAAGCCATCTCCTGAAATGCTGGAAGAATTAAGAGGAAGATATGAAGCAATCGGGGGCATCTCTCCATTGGCAAAAATTACGATGGATCAGGGAAAAGCGCTTGAGACGCATTTAAATAAAAGTCAGAATGAGTATGAATTCAAAATGTATCTTGGACTAAAGCATATTGAGCCGTTCGTTGAAGATGCAGTTAAACAGATGAACGAAGATGGTCTTACAGAAGCAGTAAGTATTGTGTTAGCTCCACATTTTTCAACGTTTAGTGTTAAATCATATAATGGAAGAGCAAAGGAAGAAGCGGATAAAATTGGCGGTCCAGTTATTCATTCTGTTGAAAGCTGGTATGATGAACCAAAGTTTATCAAGTATTGGGCAGATCGCGTGAAATCCACTTTTGAAGGAATGCCAGCAGAAGAAAGGGAAAAGGCTGTATTAATTGTTTCTGCTCATAGCCTGCCAGAGAAAATTTTGCAATTGGGCGATCCTTATCCGAAGCAGCTTCAGGAAACGGCAGAGCTTATCGCTAACGGAGCGGGAGTAACTAATTATGCCGTTGGCTGGCAAAGTGCTGGAAACACTCCGGAACCATGGCTTGGACCAGACGTTCAAGATTTAACGAGAGAACTTTATGAAAAAGAAGGCTATAAAGCATTCGTATATACACCAGTAGGGTTTGTATCCGATCATCTTGAAGTGCTTTACGATAATGATTATGAATGTAAAGTAGTTACAGATGAAATTGGTGCTAGCTACTATAGACCGGCTATGCCGAATGATCAGCCAGAATTCATCGATGCGATGGCAACAGTGATTCTTAATAAGTTATCAAATAAGTAATATATGGATAGAAAAAATTGAACTTAAATATGATGGAAAAAAAGCTGCTTATTGACAGCTTTTTTTTCTTGAATAATGATTTTATTTATGATAATTTATTCATATACTGAGTGACTAAAATATTCATATAGTCAATAAGGAGAACCGGGGTGATAAAGTGGCGGTTGATCGTAAGCTGCAGATAATAGAGGCAGCTACTAAATCTTTTTCATTATTTGGCTATAAAGCAACAACGATGGATCAAGTGGCAAAAATTGCAAATGTTGGTAAAGGAACAATTTATACTTTTTTTAAGAATAAAGAAGAATTATTTGATGAAATTATTAACTCCCTTATCAATGAAATGAGGCTTGCTGCTGATGAAGCAATAGACCCATCTCTTTCATTTCATGAAAATGTTCACCGCGGATTGTACAAAATTCTAGAGTTTCGTCTAAAGCATCAGCTAACCATTAAGCTATTTCAAGAGGAAAAGGAAATGGGGACTCCTGCAGTCATAGAAGTTATGACTAAGTTGGAAGAGGCCATTATTACTTATTTAAAAGACAAAATCCAAATGGCGATTGAGAAAGGTGAAATTCAGCCTTGTGATCCAGAGCTCACTGCATTTATTATGCTAAAGCTATATGTTTCTTTAATATTTGATTGGGAGAAACGGCATAAGCCTTTGGAGAAGGAAGAAATAGCAACCATTTTTGAACGGTATATTTTTAAAGGATTATCAAATAGATAGTCCTTGTTTTTTGAAGCGAAATGACTAATTGAACAAAACAGTCAATTATTTTTAGGAGTGATAATGTTGAAGAACAATCTCTTTAAAAAAGAATTGTTAAGCATTTTACGGAATAGAAAGCTGCTTATTCCAATTATTGCAGTCATGTTTATTCCAATTTTATATAGCGGCATGTTTCTGTGGGCTTTTTGGGATCCATATGACCATCTAAGTGACTTGCCTGTAGCGATCGTTAATGAAGACCAAGGCGCAGATTTTGAAGGAAAAGAACTTCATCTTGGAGATGAACTCGTTTCAAAGCTAGAAGACAGCAAGGATTTTCAATTTGAGTTTGTAAATAAAGAACAAGGCTATAAGGATCTGAAGAATCAAAAATATTACATGCTGATTGAAATACCAAATAATTTTTCTAGTAATGCGACTACATTGCTAGATGATAATCCAAAAAAGCTGAAACTTATTTATGTACCTAATGAAGGATATAACTTCTTATCAGCACAAATAGGTGGAACAGCTATTGAAAAAATTAAAGCATCTCTTTCTGAAAAAATCATCGAAACGTATTCAGAGACGATGTTTGACAGTGTCAGTGAATTAGCAGATGGACTAGGGAAAGCTAGTGATGGAGCAGAAAAGCTAAGAAATGGTGCTTCTGATCTTAAGGATGGCACATCAACTATACATGAAAAGCTTTCTTTGCTAGCAGAAAAATCAATACAATTTAATGAAGGCGTAAATAAAGTAAATAGTGGTGCAAAAGAACTTGCAGATGGTACCACTACTTTAGTAGGTGGACTTGCACAGCTACAGGAAGGACATCAGAAGTTAGAAAATGCATCAAAGCAGCTTCAAGCTGGACAAACACAGTTATCTGCAGGTATGGGCCAAACAAAAGCAGGTATTGGAGCTGTGAATGAAAAGCTCCCAGCGATTGTTGCAGGGACTGATCAAATTGAGACAGGTGCTAAAACACTTACTGCTTCATTACAGCAATGGCAGACAGAAGCAGTAAGCTTGAGCGGAGGGGTTGATGTTCTGCAGCAAAAGCTTCAAGGTGTAATCAGTCAGCTTCCTGAAAACTCTCCGCAAAGAGCTGAACTAGAAGGAGCATTAAATCAGCTTAAAGCGGGTACTGCTCAGCTTGCAGGAGCAGCAGGAAAGCTCTCAGAAGGCAGCTCTGAGCTGGCAACTAATATTGGGACTTTAAATAATGGACAAAAACAGCTTCAGCAAGGCATGTCTGAGCTTGCCAAAGGAAGTGCAAAGCTAGAGGCAGGGGCAAAACAATTGGAAACGGGACAAAATGAGTTCCAAACAGGAATGGAAACCTTTGGAGAAAAGTTTGCTGAAGCAAAGAATGGGGCAGAAAAGCTTGCAAGTGGTGCCAATACATTAGCAGGCGGTCTTGGGCAATTAGAGAATGGCTCTAATGCTATTAAGGATGGAACAGATAAGTTAAAAGAAGGTTCTGGAAAACTAGAAGCCGGAACAACAAGCTTACTGAATGGATCCAATGAATTAGCTGAAAAGCTAAAGGATGGATCTGACAAAGCATCGTCTGTCCATGCGAATGATAAAACGTATGAAATGATGGGAAAACCAGTTGATGTAAAGAATGAAAAGATTAATGAAGTTCCTAATTATGGAACAGGATTTGCACCATATTTCTTATCGCTTGGACTTTTTGTCGGAGCATTATTATTATCGATTGTCTTCCCGTTACGTGAGCCGGCAGGTGTACCAAGAAGCGGTTTGGGATGGTTTGCAAGTAAATTCTTTATTTTAATAGGAGTTGGCATAGTTCAAGCGTTAATCGCGGTATGTATTCTGCTTGTTGGTTTAAAAATGGAAGTGCAAAGTGTTCCATTGTTTATTCTATTTGCGATTATGACAAGTTTAACTTTTATTGTATTAGTACAGTTTTTAGTTACCATTTTATCAGATCCGGGACGTTTTATTGCGATCATTATATTAATTTTGCAATTAACTACGAGTGCAGGAACGTTCCCACTTGAATTAATACCAAAGGCTTTACAG
Source organism: Bacillus sp. S/N-304-OC-R1 (assembly GCF_019749375.1). Lineage (GTDB taxonomy): Bacteria > Bacillota > Bacilli > Bacillales > Cytobacillaceae > Cytobacillus. Next base: position 806,444 of record NZ_JACWFE010000001.1, on the reverse strand, counting down.
CCAATTAGTGCATTCCTGCCTATGACATATAGTGTTGCTGGATTTAAAGCTGTTATTTCAAGCGGTGACTTTAGTTATATGTGGCACAATGCCGGCATATTAGGCATATTTGCCGTAATCTTTATTTCCGGAACGATAGTATATTTCACAGGTATGTTCAAAAAACGTTTTTCTGCTGTAACAGAGTAATACAGAAAAATAACCAGCCGTGATTCAACGGCTGGTTTATCTATGCTTATAGGTAGCTTTTTTATATATCTTTAACACCTAGACAATGATCACACTTATTTCCATAACATTCATGCTGTTCATCAATAGGCTTCCCACACTCAATGCATTGCTTCGCCGGCAAATTCCTGAAAAATTCAATAATGTTTTGAATCATTTTCTGAAGCCCCCTAAGTTTTTAGATTAGTTTGACTAATTGGTTTTATTGTATTATAACAGTTTTATAATGTCAATATCTGTTTCAATACAAAATGACAAAAAATAAAAAATGGGCGGAGTGGAGTATTAAAGCCATCCTCGGTTTGTCGGGAATATTTGGGTATATTATCATAATAACTGTAGGATATTAGGAGGATTTGATGATGAAGTTCACTGTTATAGGATACTGGGGCGGTTATCCGAAAGCGAATGAGGCGAGTGCTGGATATTTACTTGAACATGAAGAATATAAGCTGTTGATTGATTGCGGCAGTGCAGTACTTTCCAAACTCCAGCCTATATTGCAGCCAGAGAATATTGATGGAGTCATTCTTTCTCATTACCATCCAGATCATACGGCTGATATTGGTGTATTGCAGCATGCGAGGCTCGTTCAAGGCTACTTAGGAAAACAAATGGATTGTCTTCCTATTTACGGACATTTATTCGATGAGAATGAATTTTCAAAGCTAACCTATAAAAACATTACGAAAGGAATAGCTTATGATCCGAGTCAGACTTTAACAATTGGGCCTTTTAGGGTACAATTTTTACTGACAGACCATCCTGTTCCCTGTTATGCAATGAGACTTGAAGCTGGCGGCAAATCAATTGTCTATACCGCCGATACCTCTTATAAGGAGGAATTTGTTTCTTTTTGCAAAGAGGCAGATTTATTAGTGTGTGAATGCAATTTTTATGGAAATCAAAATGGAAAAAACGCTGGGCATATGACAAGCTTAGATGCCGGGACTTTAGCAGAAAAAGCTAATGTTCGTCAGCTTCTCCTCACACACTTACCGCATTACGGTGATCCCAATCAATTAATGGAAGAAGCAGCCACCATTTATAATGGTTCAATTTCTCTTGCGTCCTATCAGTGGTCGTTAACCTTTTAAGGAGTGAATGAAATGCTATTTATTGATAATAAAGGAATAACAGATCCTCGAATTAATTTAGCTATTGAAGAGTATGCACTTAAGAACCTTGATATAAATGAGACTTATTTGCTGTTTTACATAAATGAGCCATCGATTATTATTGGAAAGAACCAAAATACTATTGAAGAAATTAATACAGAATATGTGGAAAGCAAAGGTATTCATGTTGTCCGTCGTCTATCAGGCGGAGGAGCTGTTTATCATGATTTAGGAAATTTAAATTTCAGCTTCATTACAAAGGATGATGGTGAGAGCTTTCATAACTTCCGCAAGTTCACGGAACCAGTTGTAAAGGCACTGCATAACCTTGGAGTCAATGCTGAATTGAGTGGACGCAATGACTTGACTGCTGAAGGAAGAAAAATTTCGGGTAATGCACAATTTTCTACAAAGGGGAAGATGTTTAGTCACGGAACCCTTTTATTTGATTCTGAAATTGACAGTGTTGTTTCTGCATTAAAGGTGAAAAAGGATAAGATTGAATCAAAAGGCATTAAATCCATCCGCAGCCGGGTAGCTAATATTTCAGAATTCCTAACTGAAAAAGTGACGATAGAAGAGTTCCGTGAGCTGCTTTTAATTAATATTTTCGGAGGCAAGGAAATTCAAGAGTATGTGCTGACAGATGAAGATTGGGAAAAAATTCATCAGCTTTCAAAAGAAAGATATCAAAGCTGGGATTGGAATTACGGCAAATCACCTAAATTTAATTTACAGCATTCACATCGCTTCCCAGTAGGACAAATCGATATGCGTCTTGAAGTGGAAAAGGGACTCATTGAGAATTGCAAAATCTATGGTGATTTCTTCGGAGTGGGCGATGTAGGTGAGCTGGAAGAGAGATTAAATGGTCTTCGCTATGACCGTTCAGCTATTGAAGAGGCTCTAAGTGATATTGATATTAAACATTATTTTGGAAATATTACAAAAGAGGATTTTATTAATTTAATTTATTAATGGATTCAGGCGAGCGTTTCTTAAAGGAGACGCTTTTTTCTATGGAAAAAACTTTTTATTGTGCTTTAAACGTCTATTGATTGTATACAAATTAATTGCAATAAAGGAGCCTTTTTGCGTGATGTTTAAGAAAAATAGATTTAATAGAGATGAAATATTTACTAATTTTATACGGGAAAATAAAGAGAATTTTTATCGTCTTGCCTTCAGCTATGTGAAAAATTCGGAAGATGCTTTAGATATTGTTCAAGATTCTATTCATAAAGCCATCAAGTCCATTCATTCTCTGCAAGATATGAGCATGATAAAAAGCTGGTTTTATAAGATCGTTGTTCATACATCTTTAGATTTTTTAAGAAAGCATAAAAGAGTAAGTGCTGTTGATCCAGAAACTATGGAACGAATGAGTTTGGGAAAGGAAGACCATTATGAAAATATTGATTTGGAAAGAGCTTTAGATCAACTGCCACAAGAATATAAAAGCATTATCATATTACGTTACTTTGAAGATTTAAAAATTGAAGAAGTAGCAGATGTTCTAAATGAAAATATTAACACGATAAAAACTAGATTGTATAAAGCATTGAAATTATTACGTATTGAACTGACGGATGATCGTATTAAGGAGGTTAAATAAGATGAACAAAAAATTAGAGCAGCTTAGAACAGATTATAAAAACATAGAGATTCCAGACGAATTAGATTTGATCGTCGAAAAGGCTCTAAAAAAGACTAACAAGAATCGTAGAAGTTATAAATGGGCGGCAGGAGCAGCTGCCGCAGTTATTCTTTTTATTGGCAGTTTAAATATTAGTCCGGCAATGGCTCATACACTTTCAGAAGTTCCGGTTGTAGGGAGTATCGTGAAAGTTTTAACTTTTACAGAATTTAAAGTGGATGAAAATAATTATCAGGCAGACATCAAAGTTCCAGCTATAAAGGATTTGGAAAATAAAGATTTAGCACAATATCTTAATGATAAATACTTAAATGAAGGAAAGGAATTGTATGAGCAATTTATGAAGGACACAGAGGATTTGAAGGAAAGTGGAGGAGGACATCTTGGCATAGACAGTGGCTATGAAATAAAAACCGATAATGATCAGATACTATCGATCGGAAGATATGTTGTTAATACAGCAGCTTCTTCTTCAACCGTAATGAAATATGATACGATTGATAAAATAAATCAGATTTTATTAAGTTTGCCTATTTTGTTTAAAGATGAGCGCTATGTGGACATCATTAGTGAAAATATTAAAGAGCAAATGCGTACTCAGATGAAGGAAGACTCTGGCAAATTTTATTGGGTAACGGATGCAGGGCTTGAGGATGAGGATTTATTTGAGACATTTGATTCCATAAAGAAAGATCAAAACTTTTATATTAATCAAGATGGGAAATTAGTGATTTCTTTTGATAAATATGAAGTCTCTCCAGGGTATATGGGGATAGTAGAGTTTGTTATTCCAACGGAAATTATTAACGACATATTGGTTAGTAATGAATATATTAAATAATCATTAGGAAGAGCTGTGCTCTTCCTTTTTATACTGCAATAAGATTAATTATCTAATAAAAAAATGATAACTTATTATACCAAATTTTTTCCTTAACGCTTGAATACTAAACTTTCTTTCAATATAATAAATTTAGAAAATTTTTTATTATAAAATGAATGATTATTCATTCATAAAAAGGGGGGAAGGCAGATGAATCTCACTAAGCAACTGCACGAGACAGCAGAAAAAATGGCAAATAAACCGGCCTACTACTTTATGGATCATAAGACCACTTATGGTGAGCTCAATGATGCGGTAACAAAATTTGCTGCTGGTCTAGAAAAATTAGGATTAAAAAAGGGCGATCACATTGCATTGCTGCTTGGAAATTCGCCTCATTTTGTTATTTCTCTGTATGGAGCTATGCGGTTAGGGGCAACAGTCATTCCAATTAATCCGATTTATACACCTGATGAAATTGGCTATATTGTCAGTAATGGTGATGTAAAGGCGATTGTTATGCTGGATTTGCTGTTGCCATTAGCTGATAAAATGCATAAAGTATTGCCAAAGGTAGAGCATTATATCGTTTGTGACACTCCGCAAGGGCAGGAAGCCAATCATAATATTCATAACCTTTCTATGAACCATAAAATGAAATCGTTTTCATCTGTAATTGAATTAGGAGATTTAAGTTTTAACGATCCAGAACTAGAAAATGACGATGTCGCAGTCATTCTTTATACCTCTGGGACGACCGGAAAGCCAAAAGGTGCTATGCTCACACATAAAAACCTATACAGCAATGCGAGGGACATAAGCGATTATTTATGTATGAGTGAAAACGATCGTGTTATTACAACTCTGCCAATGTTTCATGTTTTTTGTTTGACCGTTGCATTGAATGCCCCGTTAATTAATGGGGCAACGATGATTATTGATCCTAAGTTTAGCCCAAAGGAAATTTTTCAAATTGTTGAGAAATATAAAGCAACTGTTTTTACAGGAGTTCCGACGATGTATAATTTTCTGCTTCAATACGCTCAAGCCTATGGAGGCAGCTTAAGCTCGCTCCGTCTTTGCATTTCCGGGGGATCCTCTCTCCCAGTTGCTTTATTAAAAGATTTTGAGGAAAAATTTAATGTCCAGGTTTCGGAAGGGTATGGTCTGTCAGAAGCCTCCCCTGTAACGTGCTTTAATCCCCTTGATCGCCAAAGGAAGCCTGGATCAATAGGTACATCCATCATCAATGTAGAAAATAAGGTAGTCAATGAGCTAGGAGAGGAAGTCCCGCCAGGTGAGGTCGGAGAACTAATTGTCCGTGGCCCCAATGTAATGAAGGGCTATTATAAAATGCCAGAGGAAACAGCTTCAATTATACGAAATGGCTGGCTTTATACCGGAGACCTAGCTCGTATGGATGAAGAGGGGTATTTTTACATTGTCGATCGTAAAAAAGAATTAATCCTTGTCGGTGGATATAATGTCTATCCAAGAGAGATAGAAGAGGTACTGTATGATCATCCAAATGTTATAGAAGCGGCGGTTATTGGTGTTCCAAATCCTAATCTTGGAGAGGCAGTTAAAAGTTATGTAGTAACAAATAATATGCAGCTTACTGAAGAGCAGCTAATTCAGTATTGCCAGGAGCATTTAGCCAAGTATAAAGTGCCTTCAAGTATTGAGTTTTTAGATGAACTGCCAAAGAATACAACTGGGAAAATACTAAGAAGAGCATTGAAAGCTCAGCTTATCCAAAACAGCTAGCTTTAAGAGAGCAGACAGAAAATTTTTTCTGTCTGTCATTTTTTTGCTTTAAATGAAAGGGTTTTCAGTGTAATTATCGAATTTATCATATAGAAATTTTAATGAGGTGAAATAAATGAGTTCGATTGTGACAGAAGTGAAGGAGAATATTGCGGTTGTAACAATCAATCGCCCTGATGCTCTGAATGCATTCAATTACGATACGTTAATGGAGCTTCAAAAGGCTGTAGAGGAAATTCGGACTAATCCCAATGTACGGGTTGTTATATTCACTGGATCTGGTGAAAAGGCATTTAGTGTCGGAGCAGATTTAAAGGAGCGAAAAACCTTAACTGATGTAGAGGTACGCCGTAATATTTTCAAAATTGGCGAGGTTTTCTCATTAATCGATGGGCTGCCGCAGCCAACTATTGCTGCAATAAATGGGTTTGCTTTTGGCGGGGGCATGGAATTAGCCCTATCATGTGATTTTCGGATTGCTGTTTCAGGGACATCGATGGGACTGACGGAAACAAGCTTAGCGATTATTCCAGGGGCAGGCGGCACACAAAGATTACCGAGACTGATCGGTCAAGCAAAAGCACTTGAACTCATTTTAACTGCAAAACGATTGAGCTCAGAGGAAGCATTGGAGTATGGTCTATTAAATAGAGTTACAGATCAGGAGAATCTTTTAACTGCCTGTTTTGAATTAGCCAGTGCAATGCTTGCCAATGGACCGCTGGCGCTTCAGCAAGCAAAGTTTGCTATTAAGCAGGGGATGAATGGAGATTTACAGACAGGACTGCAAATAGAAAGAAAAGCATATGAAGTTATTATCCCAACAGAGGATCGGGTAGAAGCACTTGCGGCCTTTGCTGAGAAAAGAAAACCAAATTTTCAGGGTAAATGAGGAACATAGCGCTAAGCTGTGTTCTTTTTTTTGAATAATAATTTTTTGAAATAGTAAAAAAGACTTGAATTTTCTGTGTTAATAGAATTATAATTTAGTGAATAAAAGCACCAAAGCACAAAAGCAACAAAGCGTAAAAGTGGTTTATAGACTAAAGGGGGAAGCTAGAAATGTTAAAGAAATTAAAGCTAGTAGCTGCAGTTGGTATAGCGTCTGTTGCGCTTCTGAGCGGATGCGGCAGCGACAAGGCCAGTGATGAAAGTAAAGGTTCAGCTAAGGAAGCTGAAAAAACATATAAAATTGGTGTGACACAATTTGCTGAACATCCATCTCTTGATGCCGCAACAGAAGGATTCAAGAAGGCATTAGAAGATGAAGGCTTTATCGATGGTAAGAATACCGAATTTATTTTCCAAAATGCTCAGGCTGATATGAATAACACACTTACGATTGCTAATAACTTTGTTGGTGATAAAGTAGACTTAATTTTTGCTAACGCAACTCCAAGTGCAGTTAGTGCGTTAAATGCAACAAAGGATATTCCGATTGTATTTACTTCTGTAACAGATCCAGTGGGAGCAGGTTTAGTAAAGTCATTTGATGAACCAGGTGATAATATTACTGGAACAACTGATAATCATCCAGAGGGAACAGCAAAAACTATTAATTTTATTGTTAAAGAAGTGGGAGCTAAAAATATTGGGGTTATCTACAACTCTGGTGAACAGAACTCTGAAGTACAAGCAGATGCGGTTAAAAAGCTTGCAGAGGGGCTTGGTGCTAAAGTTGTCGAAGCAACAGTTTCAACTTCAGCTGAGGTGAAACAAGCAGCTGAATCATTAGTAGGACGTGTAGATGCCATTTATGTTCCAACTGACAATACAGTAGTTTCTGCTCTTGAATCCGTTATTTCTGTGGCGAAGGAAAAGAAAATTCCATTGTTCGTAGGAGAGCTTGATTCTATGAAACGCGGAGCAGTAGCTGCAAGCGGATTTAGCTATTATGACCTTGGCTACCAAACTGGTAAAATGGCAGCAGAAATTCTTAAAGGGAATAAAAAGCCATCTGAGCTTCCAGTCGAGCTTCCTAGCAGCTTAAAACTTGTTATTAATAAAAAGGCTGCAGCAGATCAAGGATTAGAAGTGAAGCCTGAATGGGAAAAACTTGGTGAATTCTACGAAGGTGAATAAATAAAAATATCAACTTTAATAAATGTCCAGCTCCAGCGCCTACTCCCGACATACAGGACGTACTAGTGTCGGCAATGCGACAGGGCGTCGCGTTTTTGCCGACCTCGAGGTCACAAGCCAATCCTCACAGAAAGGAAAGTACGCCTATCCGTGAGGCTCGTCTTGTGCTTGTCGGGGGTGACCAAGGCGCTTGCGCTTTTCGATGAGAGAGGAAGATTTTAATGTCTACAGCCATCTTTGGTTCTATAGAAGCAGGTGCAATCTATGCATTAATGGCATTAGGAGTCTATTTATCATTTAGAATACTAGATTTTCCTGATCTAACAGTGGATGGGAGCTTCGTGACAGGTGCCGCGGTGGCTGCAGTCCTTATTGTTGGAGGGACCAATCCATTCCTGGCAACTTTAATTGCTCTCATTTGCGGATTTGCAGCAGGCTGCATTACTGGCCTGCTCCATACTAAGGGGAAAATTAATCCTTTATTATCCGGAATTCTAATGATGATTGCTCTATATTCTATCAATTTACGAATAATGGGCAAATCCAATGTACCTCTTCTATCAGAAGAAACCGTCATGACGAAACTAACAGCATTTTGGCAAGGACTTGGGCTTGATAATGGAATTCAGGCAATTTTTAATCCTACTGGATTTGCTCCAAAAACATGGGGAATTCTCATCCTTATGATCATCTTAGCTTTCGTCGTAAAATTCTTAATTGATGCTTTCCTAAAAACAGATTTCGGTTTAGCGATTCGGGCTACAGGTAATAATGAAACGATGATTCGCAGCTTTTCGGCGGATACAGACCTTCTAAAAATTATCGGCCTTGGTATTTCCAATGCACTAGTTGCGCTATCAGGTGCACTTATAGCACAGTATAACGGATTCAGTGATGTTGGTATGGGAATTGGAATGATTATTATTGGACTTGCTTCCGTTATTATCGGTGAAGCGATTTTCGGTGCTAAGACAATTGTTCGGGCAACATTTGCTGTAATTGGCGGAGCGATCTTATACCGAATTATTGTAACACTTGCCTTAAGGGTCGAATTTCTCGAGACAGGTGATATGAAGCTCATTACAGCCTTTATTGTCGTTTGTGCTCTAATTCTTCCGAAAATTATTGAAAAACAGCGTGAAAAACAACGTAAAAAGAGAAGAATGTCTAAAACTCTACAAAAAGCGAATGAGAGTGGTGAGCAACTTGCTGCAATTAAATCAAATTCATAAAGTTTTTAATGAAGGGACACCTGATGAAAAAATTGCCCTCCAGCATATGAATCTGCATTTAAAACCAGGAGATTTTATGACCGTAATCGGCAGTAATGGAGCGGGAAAGTCAACCCTAATGAATCTCATTTCAGGGAAAATGCTTCCTGATGTTGGCCAGGTTGTGATTGATGGAAAAGATGTTACAAATGTGAAGGAATTTAAGCGCTCCAGACTAATTGGCCGCGTTTTTCAGGACCCGATGGCGGGGACTGCTCCTGCGATGACGATTGAAGAGAATCTTGCCATTGCTTATTCAAGAACAGGTACTAGAGGATTAAAAAGAGGCGTCACTAAAGTGAGACGTGATTTCTTTAAAGAGAAGCTTGAAACGCTTCATCTAGGGTTAGAAAACCGTCTTCAGGCTAAGGTTGGATTATTATCGGGAGGAGAAAGACAGGCATTATCGCTATTGATGGCTACTTTCACTGAACCGAAAATTCTCCTTCTTGACGAACATACAGCCGCTCTTGATCCTTCACGAGCAGAACTGATTACTAACCTAACAAAGGAAATTGTTGAAACATACAAGCTGACAACGTTAATGGTTACTCATAATATGCAGCAGGCTCTTGATCTCGGAAACAGGCTCATTATGATGGATAAAGGACAAATTATTTTCGAGTCAACGGAGGAGCAAAAGCAGCAGCTGACAGTCGAAAAGCTGTTAGAAGAATTCCAGCGAATCCGCGGAGAGAAAATGAGCAGTGATAGGGCAGTCCTTATTTAAAAAAATCCAAATCTTCAATAGAAAAGGCATATCACCTTGATGAGTGGTATGCCTTTAAAATATCTATAAGTAAAACATAACCAATTGATATTTGACTAATTCCGTACCGATATTTTTATACGTATGCTGTTTATTGGCTAGAAATCTTATGGAGTTTCCAATGCTGACTTCTTTGTTCGTTGAACCGATCTCTATTTCAAGCCTACCATTTAGCACAGTAATATATTCTTCTACACCATCATTATGTTTTTCTGAAATATGCACACAGCCTGGTTCCATTTCGACTATATAAATTTCAAACTTTTTTCTCGGATCAAATGGGAAAATGGGATAAACTCTATATTCCCCGTTACTTTCCATTATCGGGGAAATCGATTTATAATCAACAAATAATACTTCAGAAGGCTCATCTTTAATTAAAGAGGAGAAGGAGACCTGAAGTCCGCTGGCTATTTTCCATAGAGTTGTTACAGTTGGATTGGATTCGCCTCGTTCTATTTGTCCAAGCATTGCTTTGCTTACCCCGGTTAATTCCGCTGTGTTATCAAGGCTATATCCTCTCTTTTTACGAATATTCCTTAAATTTTCACCGATATTTTTTTGAATATTTTCCATTTAGTCCTCCAACTGTATTGTATAATATAACGCACAAATGTATAATATACTATATTGCTGTTTATTATAGCATACAATATGTCTAGTATAGCGTGTTTCAGGAAAAAATAACTGATTTTTCTTAAAAAGGTGGTGCAGCGAGTGGCTGAGCTTGCAATGAACAAAACACAGTCAGAATTTAGGAAAGGGTTTCAATCAGGAATTAGCATTGCAATTGGTTACATACCAGTAGCATTAACTTTTGGGCTGCTTGCAAAAACAACTGGTCTGTCACTTGGTGAAACTGTACTAATGAGTTTAATTGTATTTGCGGGTGCCTCTCAATATATATCTCTTAGCCTCTTGACACTAGGGACGGGTATTTTTGAAATTATATTAACTACTTTTATTGTGAATATTAGGCATTTTTTAATGTCTTCTTCATTAAATGAAAAATGCGAGGACGATCATTTAGTTAATAAAGCCCTTTATTCATTTGGTATAACAGATGAATCCTTTTCAGTTGCAGCTATGAGAGAAGGAACAGTCACAACTGGCTATATGTTTGGTCTAAATATTATTGGTTATATGAGCTGGGTGATGGGGACTGGATTTGGCTTTTTACTTGGGGCAAGTCTCCCGCAAACACTTCAGGAAAGTATGACCGTTGCACTTTATGCGATGTTTATTGGGTTATTAGTGCCGTCCATGAAGAAAAGTGTAAAAGTGGTATTTTTAGCTGCCTTATCGGCTTGCTTTAATACAATCTTCTCTTTAACGAATGCTCTATCGACTGGCTGGTCTATCGTTGCAGCCACACTATTATCAGCAGTAATCATTGAGCTGATTGAAGGATTCAAGAGGAAAAAGGGAGGGAAAGAGGATGAGTAGTCATATCGTTTGGATGATTATCGGTATGGGGGTTGTTACTTATATCCCGAGGATGCTCCCTTTTGTACTCTTTAAAGGTAAGGAATTGCCGGTATTTTTGCAAAATGTTTTAAGAAATGTTCCTTCAGCAACTCTCGGCGCATTAGTGTTTCCAGGTGTGTTTTTTATAAATGAAGATATTTGGTTTGGCATTTTAGGAGCAGCAGCTGCTTTTTTGGTTGCTTATTTGGGCGCAAATGTAATTATTGTCGTTTTAAGCTCCATTGTCGTTTTATCTATTTATTCTTTAATTATGTAATACAGTTGAGCCGGTTCTAATGTGAATCGGTTTTTCTATTGTTAGAGGTCTTTTGACTTTTTTTATGTGAAAATGTACATGCTATAAAGTGAAACTCGATCAGTGGGGGGGCTTCGTTAATCTGCGATAATCGGATTTAAGCTTTAGACAAGCTTGTATAATAAATTGTTCTAAAACTTGATTTTTATACTAAACTAACAATAAGGGTTGTACAAGAGGGGGGAGTGAGATGGCTAGAAAAATAGGACTGTATGGTGTTCTTTCCTATTGTTTATATGGGCTATTCTTTTATTGGTATTTATTCTATTTTGCCGATACAAGCCTGAGCTTTGAATACGAAGGGACACGTGCCGACCCAGCTACATTTTTAAATGGAAGGGAGCTCATGCTCAGCGAGGAATATTCAAAGGTAAGAGATTTATTATTTTTCTTGTCAACGCCATTCGAATGGCTGCTTTACCTTTTTATATTATTGCTCGGTTTTTCCAATGCATTTAAAAGATGGGCTGAACATTCGGCAAAAATCAAGTTTTTACGTAATGCCATTTATTTATTATGGCTTTCATTGTTTGCTTTTATTGCCACTATGCCGCTAAATTATATACGTTATTCGCTTTCTAAAAGCTATAATATTTCTACCCAAACATTCGGAGGGTGGATGAAGGATGAACTAATTGATTTCTGGGTCAACTTCGGCACGATGATTATTATCGTTACGGTTCTCTATTGGCTTATTAATAAAAGCCGAAAAAGATGGTGGTTTTATGCATGGCTGCTTTCCGTTCCATTCACCTTATTTATGATGTTTCTACAACCGGTTGTGATTGATCCGCTCTATAATGACTTTTATCCGCTGAAGAACAAAGAGCTTGAAGCTAAAATCTTAGAATTGGCGGATAAAGCGCACATTCCAGCTGAGCATGTATATGAAGTGGATATGGCTAAAAAGACAAATGCCTTAAATGCTTATGTAAATGGAATCGGCTCTAATTCCAGAATTGTTCTTTGGGATACAACACTCGATCGGCTGACTGAAAAACAAATTCTATTTATCATGGCACATGAAATGGGACACTATGTAGAGAAACATATTTATTTCGGAATTGCGGGGTACCTCATTTTATCTTTAGCTGGATTATTTTTGACTGCCCGAATAATGGAGTATGTAATAGAGAGATGGGGAAAAGCTTTAAGAGTTTCTGAAATAAATGATATTCGCTCTTTGCCGCTATTGTTAATGATCCTTTCCATGCTATTGTTTATTTCTAGCCCGTTATCCAATTTCGTATCACGCTACGAAGAGTCACGAGCAGATCATTATGCTATTAAAATGACTAAGGATACGGATGCTGCAATATCAACCTTTCAGGAATTAACTCGAGCTGGAAAAAGTCAAGTAAATCCGCCATTGTTAGTGAAAATATTCCGTTATGGCCACCCAACGATGCTGGAGAGAATATCCGTGCTTGAAGAATATGAAATGGAACATAAACCGAAAAAACATGAGTAGGCAAAGACGCCTGCTCTGTTTCGTTTACAGGAAAAAATCTCCCGGAAGGAAGGGAGATTTCAGACTAAGAGAATTTTTACGTACCAAACCGCTTTGTTAGCTCAATATACTTTTTGGATAAATGGATAAATGCGGATTGATTGCCTTCATCAAGGGAGTGGTCAATTTCTTTCATTAATTTCGCTTTTTCCGTTTCTAGGAGCACTTCAGATAGGAGCATATCAATGTAAAGATCTAAAACATAGGATTCCTTAAGCCTTTTCTTTTTCATTGCGTTTTTTTTCATCAGCTCTGTGTATGATTTTTCATTCACGAAAATCACCTCAACGCTTTTTACTATTATATGGAGTTACTCCTTTTTATTCAACTTAATTTTTAAAATTTTTAGAAAATATTTATAACCATTAAATATGAACAATTTAGCAATTTTTATAAAAATTGTAACTTTTCTGGTAATAATTTGGTATATTTGAAGGAGTAACTTAAAGGAGTTGAGGTAATGTCTGAAAAAAGGAATCCGCCAATTATTGAAGAATACGAAATTAATCCTCACACAATGATTATTTTACCTTTGACATATGGAAGCAGGATTTATTCGCAAATTCTGGAGATGGAGGATGAATTTATTTCACCATTTAAGCCCATTGAGATTATTAGGAAAGGATGTATATCGTTCGGCAGCAGCTATGAGGGAAGAAAAGAAGCTACTAAACAATTAATTGGAATTACTCATAAAGCACCTATAACAATAGACTCCACAAACTCCATTTATTTTTTCCCAACAGCATCTCCAAGCAGCCCGCACTGCATATGGATATCTCAGGAGCATATTCATTTTCATCGCCGTGAGGATTATGGACAAACACAAGTTTTGCTTAAAAATAATCAGCTGCTCACTATTCCGATTTCATATAATTCATTTCATAATCAAATTTTACGGACTGCCCTTTTAAAAACAACATTAGGTAAAAGAATTGCCAATATTGAACGTTCCGACAGATATCTTATTAACGGCAGAAATTTTGCCTCAGAAAGAGTTGGCAAATACAAAATTGGCATAAAGGAATAATGCGATTAGCGAGGGATTAATAGGGAGTATCTCCCTATATAGAATCCCTCTTTTTTTCTTGAGGAATATTTTGAAGGTGCCGCCGATATAAATAAAACTCTAATAACTCCTGTACTTTGTTGCGAATACGGGGGTTGAAATAATTATGGTGCTCCTCATAGCCTTTATATAAAAACATGAACATAGTAAATGCTTCATCTCTTTTTAGCTGTTCAACCTTAAGTTTATTCCGATGCATATATTGCTTTACTTCTTTCAGTTCCATTTGAATAATCTTCATCGTTTCCTCAATTAAATTCAAATATGGCTGTTTAAGCTTAAAAGGGCTCTTATTAACAACGATAAGATCCCGATTTAAAATAGTTAACACCATCGGCAAGTAGATAGCCTGCTCTATAATGTTACGATCTTCTTCAGGAATTCTTGTCATAATCGCTAGTCTCCCCTAAATATTTTTAAACAAATAGGAACACATGTTCTTAATTTATTTTATATGTTATTTGTAATTTTTGCAAGAGCATACCTTTGTTAATTCTTACTACACAGCATTTCCTTGTAGAAAGAATATATTTATGATTTTACTGCTTTATTAAAGAAGGATAATTATTTCTAGTGTCGAAATAAATAGGAGCTAAAATTGGGAGGGATTAAACTTGAAAGAAAAAAGAACAATGAAACCAGAAGATTTATATAAACTTAAATCTGTAACAGACCCGCAGCTTGCTGTAAATGGAGAGGATTGTATTTATGTTGAAACGGAGATGCGAGAAGAGGAAAATAAATATACCTCAAATTTGTTTTACATAAACACTAAAGAGAAAAAAAAGCCTGTTCAATGGACGTTTGGCGATCATAGAAATCACTCTCCACGCTGGTCCCCAGATGGAACAAAGCTTGCGTTTGTATCAGATCGCTCAGGAAAAGGACAAATATTTGTGATGGACACTAATGGAGGCGAAGCACGTCAGCTGACGAAATGCCCAAATGGTGCTTCCAATCCGGTCTGGTCTCCGGATGGAACGAAAATTGCTTTTAATGCAACGTTAAAAGAGAATGAATCATTGACATCACTAGAGGGGAAAGAAAAGGATAAGGAACAGGATAAAAAACCAGCCCCCCTAGAAGTCGAAAATATGAAATATAAATCAGATGCTTTTGGATTTTGGGACGGAAAATTTAACCATGTAGCCATTGTTGATCTCAGCAGTGGAGAAGCAAATCTACTTACATCAGGACTTCATGATTTTCAGCTCCAAAGCTGGTCCCCATGCGGGAAAAAATTGGCCGTTACAGCTGACTTAAGTGAGAATAAGGACCTTTCGTTTGTGAATGATGTGTTATTAATTGATTTAGAAACAAAGGAATCTCAAAAAATTACAGGCAGTACGGGGAATTTTGGACAAGTGACATGGTCCCCTAACGGAAAATACTTAGGAATGTTTGGCCACGAAAGAGAGTTCAAAAATGCCACTTTATCGAAGTTATGGATTTATAATTTAGAAGTGGGGCTGCTCCAATGTCTAACAGGAGATTCAAGCTTACTAGCCGGAGATTATGCAATCGGCGATTTTCAGCAAGGAAGCGTTACCCCAGGAATATTATGGGGTGATGATAATCATAGCTTCTACTTCTTAGCAACTGATGATGGCAATACAGTTGTTTATTATGGAACTTTAGATGGTGAGCTATATCCTGCTCTATTAGACAGACAGCATGTATATGGACTTTCAACAGGCGGAAGGGTAGACAAAGCAGTAGTTGCTATCAGTAAGCCAACAAATCCTGGGGAATTATATCTTTTACATGTTACAACTGGAGAGCTAGATCAGCTCACAAATGTAAATGAAGAAATCCTCAGAGAAGTTCAGCTTGCAAATTCAGAGCCATTGCAACTCCAATCATCAGATGGCTTAGAATTACATGGCTGGATCATGAAGCCTGCGAACTTTAAAGAAGGAGAGAAATATCCGCTTATTGTTGAAATTCATGGTGGACCACATGCGATGTATGCGAATACATACTTCCATGAATTCCAGTGTTTAGCAGCACTTGGATACGCGGTATTATTTATTAATCCACGCGGCAGTCATGGTTATGGTCAAGCATTCGTTGACGCAGTTCGTGGCGATTATGGCGGAAAAGATTACGAGGATATCATGGAGGCAGTCGATTATGTCCTAGATAACTATGATTTCATTGATAAGGATCGGTTAGGAGTAACTGGCGGAAGTTATGGAGGCTTCATGACAAACTGGATTGTAGGGCACACAAACCGTTTTAAAGCAGCTGTCACCCAGCGTTCCATCTCAAATTGGATCAGCTTTTACGGGGTGAGTGACATCGGTTATTATTTCACTGAGTGGCAAATCAAGAGCGATCTTAGTGATATCACAAAACTTTGGAAGCATTCTCCGCTTGCATATGCTGAGCAAATAGAAACTCCGCTTCTAATCCTCCATAGTGAGAAGGACTACCGGTGTCCAATAGAACAAGCAGAACAATTGTTTATTGCGTTAAAACGTCAAAATAAACAGACGAAATTTATTCGTTTTCCAGAAGCCAACCATGAGCTTTCCAGAAGCGGAAAACCTAACTTAAGAATTAGCCGTTTACACTATATTATTAACTGGTTTAAAGAGTATCTATAATTCGTATAATAGAAAAGAACCGCAATCCTCAAAGCAGGTTTGCGGTTTTTATTTAGGTTAAGGATTATTTAATCTCATTTTAAAAAAAGGTTGTTTTTGTAAAAGTTGTCTTTATAAGTGAGAATTTAATTTAATTCTCTGAGGTGATTGGAGCGGAGGGCGCTTGACTCCTGCGGGAATGGAGGGAAGCGGGAGACCCCACAGGCGTAAGCGCCGAGGAGGCTCCCGTCCCTCCCCGCGGAAAGCAAGTGCCCGCAGCGGAAATCAACGGGCAAATTACAAAGACTAAAACAACATATATGCGAAAACAGCAAAAAATTAAATATTTCTTATTAGGTTACAAAAAATACCATAGCCGAAAAGAGAAACTTTTTTACTAATAATGTAGTCTTATATGTTTGAGGGAAATTTCCTAAAATATAAAGGAAGGACTAATAAAATGAGAGCAGATAAATATCAGCAGAAAAAAAAGAAAAAGAAGAAGTGGAAATCAATAGTCCTCACTCTTTTCATTATCATCTTCGGACTTATTGGCTATGCCTATTTTCAATATAAACAAGGGATCACACAAACTTTAGAAAAGACAAATATAGAGCCTGTGGAGAAATATGAGTTTCATGGAGATAAAGATCAGTTTGGCGGAACAAACATCCTCCTTCTGGGCAGTGATGCAAGGGGAAACGAAAAATCAAGGGCAGACACAATTATGATTGCTCAATACCATCCAAAAAAAGGCACATATAAAATTATTTCCATTATGAGAGATATATATGTGGATATCCCTGGATATGGTAAGCATAAGATCAACGCGGCATTAGCTTTTGGTGGTCCGGAATTATTAAGAAAAACGATTAAAGAGAACTTTGATATCGATATTAAATATTATTCCATTGTTGATTTTAATGGATTTGTGCATGTCATTGATGAAGCATTTCCTCAAGGTGTAGAAATAGATGTAGAAAAAGCGATGTCAACCAATATTGGGGTTAATTTACAACCAGGTTTACAGCGGCTTGATGGCAAGCATCTACTTGGATATGTACGCTTCCGTCATGATAGAATTGGTGATTTTGGCAGGGTTGAGCGTCAGCAAAAAGCTATTAAGGAAGTTGCCTCACAGTTTAAAAGCATTCATACGATTGCCAAACTGCCGAAACTAGTCGGTGTGATGACGCCATTTATCAATACGAACATGGATACAGCGGATATTCTTTACATCGGCAAAGATTTTATTACAAAAGACGTCAATGACATTGGAACTTTACGAATTCCAATGGATGGGACTTATAAAAATGATAAAGTTAGCGGTTCTGGAGACGTTCTAATCATAGATCTTGAAAAAAATAAGCAGGCAATTAAAGAATTTTTAGCCAAATAATTATTCTTTTTGTCAAAAAGAGGTGTACAATTAAATAGTAAGAGGTAAAAATAAGTACGAGCACACAAAAGCAGTCATTGTTAAGCAAGGAGATTTTCAATGGATTTAGAGTGGCTTAAAGATTGGTTCACACTAGAGCATATTATGGATTTAATAGATAAATATCGTTCCTTTGGTTTGCTGCCAGGTATTCTGTTGCCTATGCTTGAAGCTTTCTTGCCATTCCTGCCGCTATTTTTATTTGTGATGGCTAATGCAAATGCCTTTGGACTATGGCTTGGTTTTTTACTCTCATGGATTGGCGCAACAGCAGGAGCTTTGCTAGTATTTTTACTTGTTCGGAAATATGGGCAGCGGCGGATTCTGCAGTTCCTAAGAAAGCATCAGCAAGTTCAAAAGCTAATGACTTGGGTGGAAAAACATGGGTTTGGTCCTTTATTCATTCTTCTATGTTTTCCATTCACACCTTCAGCAGTTGTTAATATAGTCGCTGGTCTTTCAAGAATTGGCATTGCCCAATACATGCTCGCGGTCCTAACTGGAAAACTCGTTATGATCTTTACGATGAGTTTTATCGGATATGATATTAAATCACTTATAACTCAGCCGATAAGGACTGCGATTGTAGGCGTTATTATCTTTATACTTTGGTATGTAGGCAAGAGAATAGAAAAAAGAATGAATATAAAGTTGGAGAAAGAGAAGCACTTTCAAGATTAACTATTTTGAAGGAGGGAGAAATTTGAGTGAAGGATTAAAAAAAGAAGGAATTGAATGGATAAAAGCATTTGCTGTTGGCATCATTATTTTTGCTTTTATTCGGACATTTTTCTTTTCAAATTATGTTGTTGAAGGTGAGTCAATGATGCCTACTCTTGAAAATGGCAATAAATTAATTGTCAACAAGATAGGTACACATATTGGAGAACTGCACCGTTTTGATGTTATTGTTTTTCATCACAGCAAGGAAGAGGATTTTGTAAAAAGGGTTATCGGTTTGCCGGGGGATAAAATCGAATACCGTGATGATGAGCTTTACATTAACGGTGAAAAGGTGCCTGAACCGTATTTAGAGAAGTACCGAAAAGAAGCGATTGGCAGTAAGCTGACAGGGGATTTTACGTTAATGGAGCTGACAGGAACTGAAACCGTTCCAGAAGGGAAGTTATTTGTCCTTGGAGATAATCGTGCCAAAAGCTGGGACAGCCGTCATTATGGCTTTGTCTCAATTGATCAGGTTGTAGGAAAGGTTAATTTAAGATATTGGCCACTTGATGAAATGGATATTTCTTTTTAATAAAAATTACGAATCCCATTCTTCTAAAGACTCGAAAACTCGAGTCTTTTTTTTGCAGGAAAGTATTTCATATTTAGCGAATTAAACAATTATATTAAAGTACAGTGGAAAATTTTTTTGAATACATAAGTCAGAAGATTTAGATTCTTGAGAAAAGAGGGAAGTGATTTGTTCAAATCTTTGCCCATTATCCGAACGAAGCTTCTCGTTCCTGATGTAAAAATAGAATCAATTAGAAGACCAGCACTTACGAAGAAAATGAGAAGTATTTCCCGATATCCTCTAACAATTATTCATTCAGGAGCAGGCTATGGAAAAAGTACTGCGCTTGCTCTCTATGTGAAAGATGAAAATAAAACTTGCTGCTGGTATGCAATCTCTGCTGCGGATGATGATATCCTTCCTTTTTTGACATATTTAATATGCTCTATCCAGACATCTTTCCCGGAGTTTGGAAAGAATTTAGCTCTCATGATGAAGGATATGGACAGGTATATAAGAGATGAAGAAATCAGTATGCTCTGCTCTCTGTTTATTAATGAACTGCTTTCTATACAAACAGACTTATATATCATTCTTGACGATTTTCATCAAATTGAGCAATCCTACACAGTTAATCGATGGATGGAAAAGCTGCTTGAACATATTCCTGCTAATATTCATTTTATTATTTCAAGCAGAAGCCGTCCCTCATGGAAGATGCTTCCGAAAATGAAGGTTTGTCATCAGCTGCTAGAAATAACGAAAGATGATTTAGTTATGTCAATAGATGAAGCAGAACTTCTGTTAAATGACTACTATGACATAAATATAAGCAAAGCAGAATTAGAACAGATATATTTACTAACAGAGGGCTGGGTCATTGCATTAGGAATGATAGCACAGCAGATTTCTGAAGATGGAAGTATTTCTAATTTATATACAAAATCATCACATTCCCTTCACGATTTATTTCAATACCTAGCTTTAGAGGTTTTTGCTAAACAGCCTCCGATTATACAGCAATTTCTAGAGCAGACGAGTATATTTGATGAATTTAGTGAGGAGATTTGTAACTCTATAATAGGGATTACAGGATCAGCCTCCATACTGAATCAAATTATCGAAAAAAATCTTTTCATGTACCGTATAGGGGAAAATCAATATAAATATCATGCTTTATTTAAAGAGTTCTTGGAAAATCAATTTAGGGCAAAAGATCCTGAAACCTTTCGCGCACTCCATGAACAAACAGCCAGATTCTTTGAACGAAGAATGCAATGGGAAGAAGCCGTCCTGCATTATGAAAAGGTAAAAAATTTTTCTGCAGTTGCATCTGTATTAAATGAAGTGGGATCAAGGATGCTCGAGAATGGAAAATTAGAAAATCTGTATGACCGTCTCATGTTCTTACCAAATTCGGAGAAAGATAAGTTTTCCTCTCTATGGTTCTTACAAGGGGAAATACTTAGATATTGGTCAAAGTATAAAGAAGCGGAGAGCTGCTACACTAAGGCTGCAAACATTGCAGAAGAAAAAAATAATTTGTTAGAGAAGAGCAGGGCGCTTGAAGGGCAGGCGAAAATTTACTTAGATACAATCCAGCCACATATAGCTGAAAGAATACTTTTTCAAGCAATCGAAATAAGAGAAACATACGAGATTGAATCAAAAGCAGAAACTTCAAAGCTTTATCAGCTTCTTGCAGAAAACCTCTTAAACCTCGGACAATATTTAAAGGCAGAAAAATGGATTAAAAGGGCAAGGAATTTAAATGTTTCACAATTCAATAGCAGTATTGAAGCTAGATTATATTTAAGGACCGGAAGATTCGAGCAGGCAAAAAAAGTTTTAATGGATGAGAAACAAAGAGAAGGCCATGAAAAAACAAATCTGCCGCAATCCCATCGGGAAATCGATATTCTTCTATCATTGATTGAGGCTTTAACTGGAAATGGAAATCAGGCAAAGGTTTTGGCACAGGAAGGAATTCAGCATGGTATAGGCATTAAAGCCCCTTTTGTTGAAGCTTGTGGCTGGATACGAATGGGGCATGCAATCCAAATTGTAAATGATTATGATCAAAATTTAGCAGAAAAATGTTATAAAACGGCACTCGATATGATGAATCGGCTACAAATTGAAAGAGGAAAAGCGGAGCCGTTAATGGGACTATGTTTATTGTATGGGAGCAGAGGAGAATTTGAAAGATCCATTGCAGCAGGAGAAGCTGCACTTAATGAGACGAAAAAGGTGAAGGATATATGGCTATCAGCCCTTATTCAGCTTTCAATGGGGATTTCATCTATAAATAACGGGGATTATTCCATAGCATCTGATTATATAAGTCAGTCTATTACTCTATTTAATCAATGTGGGGATCAATTTGGAAAAATGCTGTGTTTATATTGGCAATCCTATATGTTCTATAATCAAAACGAATATTCATTGTTTTTGGAATGTCTCCCGCTGTTATTTAAGGAAGTTCAGAAGGGTGAATATGAGTTTATTTTTCATAGAAGGACGATGTTTGGTCCAAAGGATTTGCAAATATTTGCGCCAGTCTTAATTGAGGCACAGAGGCAAATGGTCATGCCACACTATGTTGCTAGGCTTATGCAGGAAATGAAATTATCAAAGTTTGATTTCCATCCAGGGTATACTCTTAGGATGAATACGTTAGGAAAATTTCAAGTATGGCTCGGTGAAAAGGAAGTGGAGGAAAAGGATTGGCAGCGAGGAAAGGCGAAAGAATTGCTGCAGCTCTTTATTTCAAATCATCATAAATTGATTCCGAAAGAGGAGATATTTCAGCTATTATGGGCCGACCAGGATGAAAAAAGTGCTGCACGGGATTTTAAAGTGGCGTTAAATGCTTTAAATAACGTGCTTGAACCAAATCGGAAAGCAAGGAGGACTACTTTTTTTATCATTCGTGACGGTACAGCATACGGAATAAACCCAAGTGCTGTATTGGAAATAGACAGTCTTATTTTTGAACAATGGGTAACAGCCGGATTAGAGGAAAAGAATTCTAAGAAGGCAATGGACTATTTGGAGAAGGGTCTTGCCCTTTACAGAGGCGATTATTTGCCCGAACGCCGATTTGATGACTGGTGTCTCAATGAAAGAGAACGGCTGGCCGTATTTTTTATTAGAGCAGCGGAAAAGCTTGCACAGCTTTATGTAAGAAATGAGGAGTATGATAAAGCAATTCATTGGTGCATCAAAATTCTCGATAAGGATCGTACTTGGGAAGAAGCTTATAGGCTTACAATGTATTGTTACTATCGTAAAAACAATCGACCATTTGCTCTAAAATGGTATCAAAAATGCTGTGAAACGTTAGAAGAGGAGTTAGGAGTTTCACCACTTGATCCTACTCGCCACATGTATGAAATGATTCTGCAATCAGGGAATAAACCAAACTCAGTCAGGCAGCCATAATGGCTGCCTTTTCTAATATGTAACTCATTTGTAACCCGAATACTTTATGATGAGTTCAAAGCTAAGGGCTTTAACTTATGAAAATTTAAGGGGGAAGGAAGTTTATGAAAGCACTGTCGCGAAAAATAGGTTTTATAGGGCTGCTGATCCTCGTCATGCTTTTTAGCAGTGCATGCAGCAGTACAGAACAAGCTGGAAACGAAAATAAAAACACGAACGAAAACACAAACCAAAACACAAATAATGAAAATGAACAAAAAGAAACGAAAAACAGTGAACCTATTAAAATAGGAGTTCTTGCTTCACAAACAGGCGGGCTGGAATCGTACGGAAAGCAAACGCTGCAAGGCTTTGAGCTCGGTCTTGATTATGCGACAAACGGAACTAGAGAAGTAGCTGGAAGAAAGATTGAAGTGTTTATCGAGGACACGGAGACAAAGCCTGAAGTGGCGGTCCAAAAAGCTACCAAATTGCTAGAAGAAAAAGGAGTCGATTTCTTAGTTGGATCATCTAGCTCAGGAGACACGCTTGCTGTCCTTCCACTAGCAGAGGAGTATAAAAAAATTATGGTTGTGGAACCGGCAGCAGCAGATACGATTACTGGATCAGAATTTAATAAATATATTTTCCGGACTGCGCGAAACTCGTCCCAGGATGCAGTTGCAGGTGCAGCAGCGATTGCGGCAGAAGGAGTGAAAATTGCTACACTTGCACCAGATTACTCATTCGGTCGTGATGGAGTTGAAGCATTCAAGGAAGCGGCTATGAAGCTTGGTGCAGAAATTGTCCATGAGGAATATGCCGACCCTGCTGCAACAGATTTTACTTCAAATATCCAAAAAATTATTGACGCAAAACCAGATTATTTATTTGTAGTTTGGGCAGGAGCAAACTCCCCTTGGAACCAAATTGCTGATATGAAGGTACAGGAAAAGGGGATAAAAATTTCTACTGGTGCCCCGGATATTCCGGCGTTGGCAACGATGGAGCCGCTTATTGGCATGGAAGGCTTTACTGTCTACTATCACGAATTGCCAAACAATGATATTAACAAATGGCTCGTAGAAGAGCATAAAAAGCGTTATAACGGGGAAGTGCCAGACTTATTTACTCCAGGAGGCATGAGTGCAGCTATTGCTATTGTAGAGGCATTGAAGAAAACAGAGGGAGACGCAAGTGCTGATACATTAATAGCAGCGATGGAAGGCATGAGCTTTGAAACACCAAAGGGCAAGATGACTTTCCGTCCAGATGATCATCAGGCGCTTCAGTCCTTATATGCTATCAGATTAGAGAAAAAGGATGGCGTTCCTTATCCAGTTCCAGTCTTAATTCGTGAACTTAGCCCTGAGGAAACAGAGCCGCCAATTCGAAACAAATGATTTCAAAACGATTAAATAATGAACTTCGGTACAGTACCGAAGTTCATTATTTCTATCAAACTATATAAGGGGTGGTGAAAAAAGTGAAAGCCATTATAGAAACAAGAGATTTATCGATTTCCTTTGGCGGGCATAAGGCTGTGGACAGTGTGAGTATATCAGTTCCGGAAAATCATTTTAAGTCGATTATTGGTCCTAATGGTGCTGGGAAAACAACCTTTTTTAATTTATTAAGCGGGCAATTAGCAGCAACAAAAGGGCAGATATTTTTCAAAGGGAAGGAAATTACAAAACGATCTCCGACCGAAAGAACCCGCCTAGGAATTGGAAGGTCGTTTCAAATTACAAATGTTTTTCCGAATTTGTCAGTCTTAGAGAATGTCAGGCTGGCCGTGCAATCTCAAGCAGGGACTCGCTTTCAAATGCTCGCTCATTATAAGAAGTATAAGGAATTTGAAGAAAAGGCAGAGGCGTGGCTTGAGCTTGTTCTACTTCAAAATAAAAAGGAAATTTTGGCAAGAAATTTAGCTCATGGTGAAAAGAGAAAGCTTGAAATTGCCATGCTGCTCGCTTTAAATACTGAGGTATTGCTGCTTGATGAGCCAACTGCCGGAATGTCAGTTGAAGAAGTGCCAGCTATTTTAGAAGTGATTAAGAAAATTAAACAAGCTCGAAATAGAACCATAATATTAATCGAGCACAAAATGGACATGATTTTGGATTTATCAGATTCAGTTATGGTTTTATTCAATGGGAGATTACTAGCTGACGGAACTCCAGAAGACATAATGAAAAATGAGACAGTTCAGTCTGCGTATTTAGGAGGTCTATACGATGACAGCGCAGCTAAAGCTTAGTGAAATAGAGACGTATATTGGACAATATCATATTTTGCAGGGAATTTCTTTTGAAGCTCGTAAAGGCGAAGTTACTGTTCTTCTTGGAAGAAATGGTGCGGGAAAGACTACTACTCTGCGTACGATTATGGGGATGAATCCTCCGGCAAAAGGAAGTATTTCTTATAAAGGAGAGGAAATTCAAGGCTTGCCCACCTATTCAGTAGCTCAAAAAGGAATTGGCTACGTCCCGGAAGATCAGGGGATATTTGCCGGTTTAACAGTAGAAGAAAATATGAAAGTAGCGATGAAAGATGAAAGAGATGAAACAAAGGAAAGGCTAGACTGGATATTAGCGTTATTTCCAGATTTGAAGACATTTTGGAAAAAGCAGGGCGGTTTATTAAGCGGTGGACAAAAACAAATGCTTTCGATAGCAAGAGCCTATATTAATGACAATGATTTACTTTTAATAGATGAACCAAGCAAGGGGCTGGCGCCAATTGTCGTTGAAAAGGTGATGGAAACGATTGTGCAAATGAAGGATCAAACTACGATCGTCCTTGTTGAACAAAATTTTATGATGGCGAGCACAATAGGGGATCAATTTTACATTATTGATGATGGCAGGACGGTAAGCGAAGGTCCGATGGCTAGATTAAAAGAAGATGAAGACATGAGGAGAAAGTATTTGGGCATTGCATAAAGAGAGGAGGTAAAGGGCATGGAATTAATAATCAATTTAACATTAAACGGTCTTGCAACAGGAATGCTTATCTTTTTGCTTGCTGCTGGCCTGACATTAATCTTCGGTCTCATGGATGTGTTAAATTTTGCCCATGGCGGTCTTTTTGCTTGGGGTGCCTATAGCGGGACATGGCTTTATGCAATGACAGGGAGCTTCTTGGCTGCCATTGCAGGAGCAATAATAACAGGACTCATTTTAGGTTTGCTTACCGAGAGATGGATTATCAAGCCAGTCTATGGAAATCATATACAACAAATATTGATCACACTCGGACTCATGCTTGTATTATCAGAGCTGTTAAAAGTTGTATGGGGGCCGAATCAATTATCAGCCTCACCTCCCCCTTATTTAGCGGGAAGCTGGGAGATTGGCAATGTCATTATCATAAAATATCGGGTATTCATTATTGCTGTCGGTTTATTAGTATTCGGACTTGTTCAATACGTTTTGAAAAAGACAAAAATCGGCTTGATCGTAAGAGCAGGAGTTATGGATAAGGAAATGGTACAGTCACTTGGGATTAACATCCAACGGGTGTTTATGTTCGTTTTTATGATAGGGGCAGGAATGGCGGCACTTGGTGGCGTGATGCTTGGTCCCTATTCGGGGGTCATCTATGCAGAAATGGGACTGGAATTTGCGATATTAGCATTCATAGTTGTGGTAATTGGTGGGATGGGCAGCTTCCCAGGCTCGATTCTAGCAGCTATTTTGGTCGGATTATCTGGATCATTTATGGCTTACTATGTTCCTTCACTTTCTTTAGCTGTCAACATGCTATTAATGGCAATAGTTTTGATTTTTAGACCACAGGGATTGTTTGGATTGAAGGGGTGAGGATGATGAAAATAGGGGCTGCCAATAAAGTAAATATTGTTTATATAGCTACAGCCATTTTTCTCCTACTATTGCCGTTTTTTTATGAATCTAGAACTCTCTTTATTTTATTAACTCAAGTATTTATATTTGCTATTTTTGCGATGAGCTATGATATATTGTTAGGTTTTACAGGAATTGTCTCCTTCGGCCATGCAATGTTTTTTGGGATAGGCGCTTACACAATTGGTGTTTTTATGAAACGGTTTGAGCCAACATTACCGTATTTTTTGTTAGCGGTATTAGTAACAATTATTCTAACTGCAATTGTTAGCTTAATACTTGGTTTATTGACTTTACGGCTAAAGAGCCATTTTTATGCGATGCTGACATTGGCCTTTTCGGGTCTATTTCTCGTTTTAGCAGAAAAGTGGCGAACTGTAACGTATGGAAATGATGGGTTTACGTTTCGAATTCCAGAGATTTTTAAAGATCGAACAGATTTTTATTTAATATGTCTTGTCATGATGATAGCGGTATTTATTATTCTCAGACGATTTACTAATTCTCCATTAGGCAGGGTATTGCAGGCGATTAGAGAAAATGAGCAAAGAACAGAATCGTTAGGGTATAGCATTCTGCATTATAAGGTCATTGCCAGTGTGATCTCAGGTGTTATGGCGGGCATGGCAGGTCTTCTCTATTCGATGTCGCTGCGCTTTGTGAATACAAGCGTATTCACGATGGATATAACACTTGATGCACTGCTCATGACAATCATTGGAGGGGTAGGAACGTTAGTAGGAGCAGTTATTGGTGCAGGCCTAATTGAGTTTGCACATCACTTTCTGACTGAATTGGCAAAGGTTCATTGGATTTTTGAAAGATGGATTATTTTCTTCGGAATTATTTATATTTTGGCCGTTATGTTTTTCCCAATGGGAATTGTCGGTACCTTTAAGAAGATAAAATTTAACCACAAGAAAACAAAAACGAGTAAGTCAGAAGAAAAAATCGCCGGCTAGGAGGAGAGAGATGGAGCACCAGCAAATTGCTTCTTTTGTTGTTCGTTTTCATTTGGCAAATATTGATGTACAGAACGGCAAGAAGAAATGGCGCATTAAAGTAACACATGTTCAGGAAGATATCGAAATATTATTTGAAACACTTGATGATGCAATGTACTTTATGAGGAACATTATCGGTGACAGCTAATGGAGGGGACAGGAATGAACATAGGAATTCTAAGCACCGGGCTTTACCTTCCTGATCAATATATATATGGGGAAGAAATTGCAGAAAAGGCAGGAATTCCTAAAGAGATTGTGGAAAGTAAGATGGGAATTAAAAGGAAAATGATTCCCGGTCTAGAGGATCATACATGCCAAATGGGTATTTGGGCAGCAGAACAGGCAATGAGGAAGGCAAACATCGATCCTTTAACCATTGACCTTATCATTTATATTGGCGAGGAATATAAGGAATATCCACTTTGGACAGCAGGCATTAAGCTTCAGGAGGAAATTGGTGCGTTAAATGCATGGTCTTTTGATGCGGCATTAAGGTGTGGAACGACGGTCATGGCTTTAAAAGTAGCCAAAAATATGATGATAGCTGATCCAGAAATCAACACGGTTCTCTTAGCAGGGGGATATCGTAATGGTGATTTTATTGATTATACGAACCCGCGGACAAGATTTATGTACAATCTTGGGGCTGGCGGGGGTGCGATTATTTTACAAAAGGGACTAAAGAGAAATTTATTATTGGAAACGGAAATGAAGACAGACGGATCATTTTCAGAAGACGTTGTAGTTGTAGCTGGAGGAACGAAACATCCGCTGACAGCTAAGACACTTGCCGAAGGAAAATATAAGCTTGACGTGCTTGACCCCGAAGGCATGAAAACGCGTCTTGAAAAAAAATCAATGCAAAACTTCCTTCATGTGATCAGGCAATCTGTCCAGAAAAGCGGATATTCTGAACAGGATATCCAGTATATTGGAATGCTCCATATGAAAAAGTCGGCACATGACTATGTTTTAAAAGAATTAGAATTAACTGAGGATCAATCAATTTATTTAGATGAGTATGGCCATATTGGACAGATTGACCAAATTCTATCGCTAGAGCTTGCTGAAAGGTCAGGGAAAATAAAGAATGGTGATCTAGTTGTCCTTGTAAGTGCAGGTATAGGCTATGCCTGGGGGGCAACTGCAATAAAATGGGGGAGTGATTTAGAATGACTGAGATCATGATAAAAAATGTTGACCTTCCAAATGGTGAAACCATTTTCTACCGTGAAAGATCAGGCGGAAGTCAAAACGTTCTGCTAGTTCATGGAAATATGAATTCATCCAAGCATTGGGATGTTGTACTAGAAAGAATGGATTCAAAATATAAGCTTTACGCCATTGATCAACGGGGTTTTGGATTATCAACCTATCGTCAGCCGATTTACTCTATTAAAGACTTGGCTTACGATCTAAAGTCATTTATAGAAGCAATAGGATTAAAAGATTTTTCAATCATTGGCTGGTCATTAGGAGGAACAGTCTGCATGCAGTACGTTGCGGACAATCCTCAGGCATGTGAGAAAATGATTTTACTTGCATCAGGCTCTACAAGGGGATATCCGCTTTATGAAATTGATGAAAAAGGAATGCCGGACTTAAATAGACGAGTTGAAACTTATGAGCAGACAAAACTTGAGAAAGCGAAGGTCATTACAACTGTAGAGGCATATGCTTCGAAAAATCGTGACTTTTTACGAATGGTGTACGATGCAGTCATTTATACGAAAAACAAACCCAATCCAGAGCGTTATGAAGAGTATATTGATGATATGCTTACCCAAAGAAATTACCCAGAAATGCTTCATGCATTAAATACGTTTAATATTAGCGGGAAGTTTAATGGATTAATGGAAGGAACAGGAGAAGGTGAAAAAATAAAAATTCCTACACTTGTTCTTTTGGGAGACCGTGATTTAGTTATTTCAAGGCAAATGAATGAAGAAATATTAGAAGATATTGGTGAGAATGCGAGTTTTATAGAATTAAAAGATTGTGGTCATTCACCGCTTATTGATGACTTAGAACAGCTGCTTAATGTGATGTCTGAATTTTTAGATAGATAAAGGGGGTTTAAGTATGAGATTAAAAGATAAGGTTGCCGTTATTACAGGCGCTGCAAATGGGATTGGATTTGCAGCCGCAGAGAAGTTTGCTCGTGAAGGCTCGCTAGTCGCACTGGCAGATTATGATGCGGACTTAGGTTCAGAAAAAGCAATGGAACTAAAGGAAAAAGGATTGCAGGTTGAGTTTTTCCAGGTAAATGTAGCAGACCGGGAAAGTATTGAGGGAATGGTTGCTGCGGTTAAAGATACATTTGGAAGTATTGATATTTTAGTTAATAATGCAGGAATTACACGAGATGGAATGTTATCTAAGCTATCTGCCGAGGATTTTCAGGCAGTGCTGGATGTTAATTTATCGGGAGTTTTTCATTGTACCCAAGCCGTTCTTCCTGTCATGCTCGAACAAGGAAAGGGGAAAATTATCAATACCTCTTCTGTTTCAGGGGTTTACGGAAATATTGGCCAAACGAATTATGCCGCCTCCAAAGCAGGTGTCGTAGGAATGACGAAAACCTGGGCAAAGGAGCTTGGGAGAAAAGGAATTAATGTGAATGCAGTCGCCCCGGGATTTATTCATACTGGGATGACGGCAAAGGTTCCAGAGAAGGTAATTGGCCAAATGAAAGAGATGATTCCGCTAGGACGCCTTGGAAGCCCGGAGGATATTGCCAATGCCTATTTATTCCTTGCTTCAAATGAATCTGATTATGTCAATGGGACCGTTCTTCATGTCGATGGTGGAATTATGATGTAACTAATCTGTAACTCTCTTTTTCTACAATGGCAATATCTTGTTAGAAGGAGAGATTACAGTGGGGTGGGAACTCGATTGGCTGGAGAATAGAGCGAGATTATCACCGGCTTCTGTTGCCATCATTGAAGCCGATAAGAATCAATCATGGACATACAATGAGGTAAATGAGCGCGCAATTGCTGTCGCGAGCTGGTTATATAACCAAGGGGTAAAGAAAGGCGATCGAATTGCTTTGCTATCACCAAATGAAATATGTTATTTTGATTTTCTGTTTGCCTGCGGTAAGATTGGAGCTATTTTTGTTCCAGTAAATTGGCGTTTATCGGCTGAAGAAATCCAATATATAGTAGAGGATTGCACACCGAAAATAATTGGATGCCATTCCAGCTTTGCAAAATTGCTTAATGGACCCTTTGAGCACACAAACATTGTGCAAACAGATACTGAGGATTATGAGGGGCTGGCCACAAGCAGGTGTGAGTTTAGTCTTGATATTCACTTAACAGAAAATGAGCCGTTAGTAATAATTTACACGGGAGGGACAACTGGCAGGCCTAAGGGTGTTGTACTGTCCCATCAATCGATTATTTGGAATGCTATGAACACCATCATTAGCTGGAATTTGTCAAATGAGGATATCACCTTAACGTACTTGCCATTGTTTCATACAGGTGGATTGAATGCACTTTCGATCCCATTGCTCATGATTGGCGGAATGGTTGTTATAGCGGATAATTTTGAACCAGTAAGAGCGATGAGGCTATTAAATTTTCACAAATGTACTATTGTTCTATTTGTACCGACGATGTACCATATGATCACGGAATCACCCGAATTCTCTAAAACAGTTTTTCCTTTTATTAAAGTATTTCTCTCTGGAGGGGCTCCGTGTCCACTCGAAATTTATAATAAGTTTAAAGAAAGAGGACTTCGATTTAAGGAAGGATATGGGCTATCAGAGGCTGGACCGAATAATTTTTATATTGCTCCAGAAGAAGCTTTGATAAAAAAAGGATCAGTAGGAAAGCCAATGATTTTTAATGAGATCAAGCTTGTTAAAGAGGATGGTACAGAGGCAGGAATAAATGAAGCGGGAGAGATCCTGATCAGAGGGAAGCATTCCTTCAGTCATTATTGGAACAATGAACAAATAACAAAAGAAGCAGTAAAAGATGGCTGGCTCTATACGGGAGACTTAGCAAGGAAGGATTCCGACGGATATTACTATATAGTTGGCAGAAGAAAAGACCTTATTATTACAGGTGGAGAGAATGTATACCCGCTTGAGGTTGAGCAATGGCTATCAGCTCATCCAAGCATAAAGGGAGCAGCGGTCATTGGGCTCCCTGATCAAAAATGGGGAGAAGTCGTTTCAGCTTTTCTATGTTTAAGAGGCAAAGCTTTGCTTACAGAAGAGGATATCAAGCACTATTGCCGTGCTAAATTAGGGAAATTTAAAATTCCAAGGCATATTTTTATTCTCGAGGAATTGCCCAAAACACATGTTGGCAAAGTAGATAAAAATGAACTAAAAAGGATTGGACTTGCTAGATTAAAAGTTGAAAAGGCATGAGTGAAGTGACGGATATATTTTTAAAGCGCGATAGCAAACTCGCGCTTTTTTATATTTCATCTGTTATGATTACCATTAATTTTACACTGGCGAATCCAAACAAATGCTCTCATATATGTTAAAATATTTTATAGTATAAAGAAGGTATTTGCTGAAAGGAAGAGAGGCTGTCTATGTCCGTTCGTTTAATCATTGGCCGCTCAGGGAGCGGAAAAACAGACCGCTGTTTAAGTGAGATTCGTGATGAACTTTTTACGAATCCCGATGGTGACCCCATCATTTATTTAGTACCGGAACAAATGACATTTTTATCAGAATATAAATTAATTACAACACCTGGACTTGGCGGAATGATCCGAAGCCAAGTTTACTCCTTTACTCGCCTGGCATGGAGAATACTGCAAGAAACAGGCGGATTAAGCCGATATCATCTAAATAGCGTTGGCATTAGTATGCTCATCCGAAAGATTATTGAGGAAAAAAAGGATGATTTAAAACTGTTTCAGCGTGCTGCCGATAAAAATGGCTTTATAGGGCAAATGGAACAAATGATGACAGAGTTTAAAAGATATTGTGTTCGTCCAGGGGAGCTAGCCGAGAAACAGACTCAGCTCAAAGATGGGAAGGCTGGCAAAGCACTTCAGGATAAGCTTCATGATCTTGAACTCATCTATAAAGGCTTTGAAGAGTCCCTTATTGATAAATATGTAGATTCTGAGGATTACTTTCGGCTGTTAACGGAAAAGACGGCTCATTCAAACTATTTACGCCATGCTGAAGTTTATATTGATGGGTTTTATAGCTTTACTCCTCAGGAATACATGATTGTTGAACAGTTAATGAAAATTTGTAAGAAGGTAACGATCACATTTACTCTTGATCAGCCATTTAAAGACATTCCACCTGATGAGCTGCATCTATTTAGAATGTCTGGAGAAACATGTCAAACCATTTATGAAATTGCAGCCCAAAATAGATTAAAAGTCGAAGAAATAATTCTTAACGGCCAAAATAGGTGGGAGCATCCTTCCTTAAAGCATTTAGAAGCGAACTTTGACTCGCGTCCTGCGGAAAGCTATAGGGGCGAAACAGCTGTACACATAGGACATGCAGCGAACCGCCGGGCAGAGATTGAAGGGATAGCGAGAAAAATAAATCGTTTAGTACGAACGGAAGGACTTCGATATCGGGATATCGCGATACTATCAAGAAATGGACAAGATTATCATGATATTATCGAAACTGTTTTTCATGATTACGAAATCCCTTTTTTCATTGATCAAAAAAGAACAATGCTCTACCATCCGCTAGTAGAATTAATTCGGTCAACTTTAGAAATTATTAACGGAAATTGGCGCTATGAACCGATTTTTAGAGCGGTAAAAACGGAATTATTATTCCCTGCAAAATTAAGTGCAGCCGGGTTGAGAGAACAAATGGACAGGCTAGAAAACTATTGTTTAGCTTATGGCATTCAAGGAGACAAATGGACAAACAAAAAACGTTGGGTTTATAGAAGAATAAGAGGACTGGAATTTGCAGCGTTCGGGCAAACGGATGAAGAAAAAGAAATTGAGCAAGAATTAAATGATTTAAGAGACATCATTACGGGGCCAATCCTTAGATTATCCCGTCGCTTAAAAAAAGCTGCAACCGGACGGCAATTTTGTGAAGCTCTTTATTTATATCTTGAAGAATTAGATGTGCCATCGAAATTAGAACAATGGAAATTAATAGAAGACGAGAATGGGAATCTTGTCAAATCCCGTGAGCATGGACAAGCCTGGAATGCCATTATGGAGCTGATGGATCAGTATGTCGAAATGCTTGGGGAAGAGGACGTCACTTTGAAGGAGTTTGCTGCCATTCTTGATGCGGGGATGGAGTCTCTACGATTCACACTTGTCCCGCCAGCATTAGATCAGGTAATGGCTGCGGATTTGGAGAGATCCCGTCTTTCTGATGTAAAAGCTGCGTTCATCATTGGGATGAATGATGGCGTTATTCCAGCTAAATTTTCTGAAGATGGATTGCTTGCGGATAGTGACCGTGAGCAGCTCCTTGTCAATGGATTAAAAATAGCGCCATCAGGAAGAACACGTCTGCTTGATGAGGAATTCATCGCTTACAAGGCTTTTGCTACCCCTTCTGATTTGTTATTTATTAGTTATCCGCTTGCAAATGAAGAAGGGAAGGCACTATTGCCGTCTTCTTATATAAAAAGACTAATAGATTTGTTGCCAGATTGCGTTCAGCACGATTATTTATCTGACCCCGCAGAACTAAAAGAGGATGAACAGCTGGAGTATGCCTCCAATTTAAATACAACATTAGCCTATTTAACGTCTCAATTACAGCTAAAGAAAAGAAGTTATCCAATCTATGATTTTTGGTGGGATATTTATAATTATTATTTGCAGCATGACAGCTGGAGAAGACAAGCTCTTAAAGTATTATCAAGCTTGAATTTTGAAAATGAAACAAAACAGTTGAAAGAAGATATTAGCAGAGAGTTATACGGAGATGTCATTCAGGCGAGTGTATCGAGAATGGAGCTTTTCCACGGCTGTCCATTTTCGCATTTTGCACAGCATGGATTAAAGTTAAGGGAACGTCAAGTATTCCGTCTTGATGCTCCTGATATCGGTGAATTATTCCATGCCGCTTTAAAATTCATTGCAGAAACGGTTATGAATAAAGAGCTTTTATGGACCGATTTGACGAAAGAGCAATGTGAAATTCTTGCGCAGGAAGCAGTTGAAATGCTTGCTCCAAAACTGCAAAATGAAATCCTGCTTAGCTCTAATCGGCATTTCTATATAAAACGGAAGCTTGAACAAATTATTAGCCGTGCCTCCTTTGTTTTAAGCGAACATGCAAAAATGAGCGGATTTGCTCCTGTTGGCTTGGAGCTTGGCTTTGGGCCAAAAGCAGATTTGCCGCCATTAACATTCCCGCTGAAAAATGGCACGAAGATGGAATTAATCGGCAGAATTGACCGTGTAGATAAAGCTGAAGATGAGAATGGCGTATTTTTACGAGTAATCGATTATAAATCAAGTTCAAAGGATTTAAATGTGAATGAAGTCTACTACGGTCTAGCTCTACAGATGCTGACTTATTTAGATATTATTATTTCTCATTCGAGTACACTCATAGGAAAAGATGCTGACCCTGCAGGTGTTTTATATTTCCATGTTCATAATCCATTGATCAGTACTTCGAAAATGCTCACTCTTGATGATATTGAACAGGAAATCTTCAAAAAGTTTAAAATGAATGGGCTAATTTTAGGAGAAGAAAACGTAATTAAATTAATGGATCAAACATTAGAGAACGGTGATTCCCCAATCATTTCTGCAGGCTTTAAGAAAGATGGGACCCTTTCCAAACGTTCAAAAGTAGCAAGCAAACAAGAATTCGATCATTTACGCAAATATGTCCGCAACTTATATACGAAAACAGGAAATCAAATTACAGAAGGCAAGGTAGATATTTCACCTTATAAAATGAAGGATAAAACCCCGTGTACATTTTGTTCTTTTAAGCCGATATGCCAATTTGATGAATCATTAGGAGCAAATGAATATCGTTTGCTTGCCCCCCAAGGAAAAGAAGAAACCCTTGATTGTATTCGAAAGGAGGTAGAGGAGCATGAAAGCAGTCATTCCAGCTAAGCCTGAAAACGTAACATGGACAGATGATCAATGGAAGGCCATTATGGCAAAAGGACAGGATATTCTTGTTGCAGCAGCGGCAGGTTCGGGAAAAACAGCGGTCCTTGTTGAACGGATTATTAATAAAATCATTTCAGATGAAGAACCGATTAATGTTGATGAACTGCTCGTCGTTACATTTACAAATGCTTCGGCGGCGGAAATGAGACATCGAATTGGGGAAGCTCTCGAAAAGGCGATTAATGAGGACCCTAAGTCCTCTCATTTGCGAAAACAGCTGAGCCTGCTAAATAAAGCTTCAATCTCTACTCTGCACTCTTTCTGCTTAGAGATGATCAAAAAATATTATTACATGATTGATATTGATCCTGGCTTTCGAATAGCGGATGAAACAGAGGCACAGCTTTTGAGAGATGAGGTACTGGAGGACCTCTTTGAGGAAGAGTATGGGAAAGAAGGAAATAATCAATTTTTTGCACTTGTTGATACGTTTACGAATGACAGGAGTGATGCCGCTCTACAGGATATAATCATGGATATTTATGATTTTGCAAGATCAAATCCTTCACCCAATCATTACTTGGATTCCATTATCGAGATGTATAATGTTGATGAAAATACGGAGATTGAGGGAATGCCTTTTGTTCAGGCACTTCTGAGGGATATTGATTTGCAATTAAAAGGGGTAAAGGGGCTGCTGGAATATGGGCTTGAAATCACGAAAATGCCTGGCGGTCCTGCCCCTAGAGCAGAAAACTTTTTGGATGATATACATGTTGTTCACACTCTAATCGAAGCAAAAAATGATTCATGGGTAACACTTTACCAAGCGATGCAATCATGGTCATTTGGGAGAGCAAAAAATTGCAAGGGCGATGAGTATGATAGCGAGTTAATCGAGAAGGCAAAAAAACTGAGAGATAAGGCAAAAAAGATTATACAGGATCTTCAAGATGAACTTTTTTCGCGCAAACCGGAGAGCTTTATTCGTGATATGAGAGAGATGAAGAAGCATATTGAAATGCTAGTCTATATCGTGAAAGAATTTTCAGCTCGCTTTCATCAATTGAAGACAGAAAAAGGGCTGGTGGATTTTGCTGATCTAGAACATTATACTTTAGAAATATTATCAGAAGTGGATGATACAGGAAGGTTAATGCCATCAGATGCCGCCATTGCTTGCCGGAATCAGTTTAAGGAAATACTTGTGGATGAATATCAAGATACAAATATGGTGCAGGAAGCCATTCTCCAGTTAGTGACGATCGATTCCGAGCAGGCAGGAAACTTATTTATGGTTGGCGATGTGAAGCAATCTATTTATCGATTTAGATTAGCAGAGCCTAATTTATTTTTAGGCAAATATAATCGATTCGCTTCAGATGGAGAAGATACTGGATTAAGAATTGACCTTGCTCAGAACTTCAGAAGCCGGAAGGAAGTCCTTCATGGCACAAACTATATTTTTAAACAAATTATGGGTGTTTCTGTTGGGGAGATAGAATATGATGATGCTGCTGAATTGAAAGCAGGTGCTCCGTATCCTGATGATACTCATTACCCAGTTGAACTGGCTGTCATTGATTTAGAAAGCACTGATGAAGACGTGTCGCAAGAGGATGAACAAGCTGGCTTTGATACAGCTGACCTAGCACAATCACAGCTAGAATCCCGATATATGGCAGCAAAAATAAAAGAAATAATTTCAGAGCGGAAAGAAGTATATAATCCAAAAACCAAATCTGGGCGTCCAGCACAATACCGCGATATTGTCATTCTTCTGCGTTCTATGACGTGGGCACCACAGATCATGGAGGAATGCAGGCAGCAGGGAATACCTGTTTACGCAAATTTGTCTACAGGTTATTTTGAAGCAACTGAAGTATCCGTTATGATGTCACTTTTAAAAATAATTGATAATCCATATCAGGATATCCCGCTTGCAGCTGTATTAAGATCACCAATCGTTGGCTTAACCGAGGCAGAGCTTGCTGCTATAAGAATTCAAAATAAAAGAGCTTCTTATTACGAGGCTATGACAGGCTTTTGTATAAATAAGCCCTTAACGGAACATGAAGGCTTATATGAGAAGGTTCGTCCATTTTTTGATGGACTGATGGAGTGGCGAGTAATGGCAAGAAAAGGAGCTTTATCAGAGCTTATTTGGCATTTATATCGGGAAACGGGTTTTTATGACTTTGTTGGGGGAATGCCCGGTGGGAAACAAAGACAGGCAAACCTTAGGGCTCTTTATGATCGGGCACGGCAATATGAATCTACCTCATTTAGAGGGTTATTCCGCTTTTTAAGGTTCATAGAGCGCATGCAGGATCGCGGAGATGATCTCGGTGCTGCCCGTGCATTGGGAGAACAAGAGGATGTTGTTCGTCTCATGACGATCCATAGCAGTAAGGGGCTAGAGTTCCCATTTGTTTTTATTGCTGGACTGGGCAGGAATTTCAATACGATGGATTTGAAAAAATCCTTTATGCTTGATAAGGAATTTGGCTTCGCTGCAAAATATGTAAATGCTGAAAAACGCATTTCTTATCCATCACTTCCTCAGATTGCATTTAAAAGGAAGAAGAAAATGGAAATGCTATCAGAGGAAATGCGAGTTCTCTATGTAGCTTTAACTAGGGCGAAGGAGAAGCTTTATTTAGTAGCTTCTGTAAAAAGTGCCGCAAAGAAACTGAACATATGGAGGCAATCTGCTGAAATCGAAAGCTGGCTGTTAAATGAATTTGATCGGGCTTCTGCAGGTAGTTTTCTTGATTGGATTGGACCGGCTCTAATAAGACATAAAGGTTGTGAATCTTTGAGAGGAGATGGGAGTATTAGCCCGCTCATTTCAAGTGAAATTACTAATCATTCGTCAGTATGGGATGTACAATTAATAAAAAGTGAAGAAGTGGCAAAGCTTACAGAAGAAATTGAATCGGAAAAAGATGCTTATTTACAAATGGTCTATTCTGGTAAGGAAGTTCCCGTACAATCTCAATTTAAAGGTATTGTTGAAGAACAGCTATCTTGGAAATACTCTCATATTGAGGCTAGCCAAAATCGTTCAAAGCAATCTGTTTCTGAAGTTAAACGACAAAAGGAAATTTTTTCGCTTGAAGAAAGCGGCTTAGATATCATAAAGCGTTTGAGCAAACCGATATTAAACAGACCGCAATTCATGCAGGAAAAGTCTTTATCTCCTGCTGAACGGGGAACGGCTATGCATATGGTTATGCAGCATATTGACTTGAATCAGCAAATAACAGTAGATTCGATCGCAGATAAAATGAATGAGATGGTACAGAATGAACTACTGACAAATGAGCAACGGGAAGCAATCGATCCCGATTTAATCGAGCAGTTTTTTCACTCTGATTTAGGAAAAAGAATGGTAAGAGCAAAGGAAGTTAAGAGAGAAATTCCATTTAGCATTTCTTTTCCTGCAAGCGAGATTTACCCTCAATGGAAAGGCGAGGAGGAAGCTGTACTCATTCAAGGGATCATTGATTGTTTATTTGAAGATGAACAAGGACTAGTCCTTGTAGATTACAAAACAGACCAAATAAACGACCGTTTTAAAGGCGGAATGGCTGAAGCAAGACCTGATCTTGAAGATCGGTATCGAGTGCAAATTGATATGTATGGCAGAGCATTAGAGCAAATATTCAAAAGAGAAGTGAATGAGCGATATTTATTTTTCTTTGATGGCGGTCATACGATAAAAATTTAATTAATAAAAAACGGTAAGGCTTTTACATTAGGTCCTTACCGTTTTTTATTAATTATTACCAGCGATAGGCTGGTCAATTAGATTTGTATCGACCGTATTTGTAGCACTTAAACCATTATTTGCAATAACTAAGCCACCTGTACTTAATGAACCTTGGCCAGCAAATGATTTTGCAGTGCTTTTAGGTGATAGATAAAGAGAATCCCCGAAATGAACAACCCCACCTCCGACATTCAAAATTTGTACCGGACCAATAATTGCGGGCATATAAATCTTCCTTTATTAATTTTTATTTCATGCTATTTTTACCTCGGCAACAATTCTCTAATATGCTTGATTCTTGCTTCCAAAGATATATGCTGGCTGCTGCCGATATGAACAATTCCAGTTGTAGATACCCCGTTAATGAATATATTATTAACTTTAATTGCTGGGCAAAGGTTGGTCGTTTGCATAGCAACATAGTCATTAATGGGGGGGATTGGAATTGGTTTAGTAAAGGCATAAAAGGCTTCAAAGCTTCCTTCATTGCCAAAAAAAACATCTGTTTCCCGCTGATCAGCTAAAGCGCGGGAGAAGCCTTGAATAAATTTTGAATCCCCAATTTGGACAACCGATGAAAAAATCGTAGTATCTACATGTAAATGATCGACAATGGACGTTCTGCTAAGCATGTAGAATCACTTCGGTGCTAATGGGACCGAGGGGCCAATTATTAATGATTCAGCAGGGGTATCAAAAACCGAGGCCAGTTGGATCGTTTGTGCGTCTCCAACCATAAGTAAAGCAGAACTGGAAACACCAATAACTCGAATGTTTCCAACAGATATATCCCGATTATACACTTCAAAATTCATTCATTTTTCATTCCTTTCGTGTTGTCTGGCAGATTGCTTAGAAAAATATGAACACCATTCTTAATTTCACTTTTTAGCTTATCAAGTATTTGTTCATTACCATTGTCTGTTCGGCCATCATTCATATTTTGCCCTGCAGCTTGTTGTTGTTGTTTCAAATAATAATCAATTCGGCTAGGTAATTGTTTTGTTATGTCTTCCTTGATAAAAGTTAAATAGTTTTCATCAACATTTATATTCATTGGAGCTGCAGTTTCTTGTATGACATTTGGTAACTCGGTTTCTAAATATTTATAGATTTCATCCTCTATTTCCATTGATCTTTGAAACTGAACTTTTGGCTGAAACGGAGTTTTTATTCCTTGATTATTTACTGCAAAATCTTCAATCCCTTGCATATCGGCCGGATTTAACCCGATATTTAATGTTCCATCAAGGGACTCAACTTTTAATTGATCAAATTTGTATTCTATCCTGTCAACATTAATAGGTGGTCGGGACTGCAATTCTTTTGTTTGCTTTTCTAATTGTTTTACCTTTTGTTCCAATTGGCTAATTCGTCTTTCCTGGGCTTCGATAAAGATGTGCATCTTTTGAAGGTAAGAGTAT
The DNA here is from genome assembly GCF_019749375.1 of Bacillus sp. S/N-304-OC-R1. Taxonomy (GTDB): domain Bacteria; phylum Bacillota; class Bacilli; order Bacillales; family Cytobacillaceae; genus Cytobacillus. Next base: position 765,533 of record NZ_JACWFE010000001.1, on the reverse strand, counting down.
ATATCTTGATTCAATCAAACCACCTCACTTGTTTCCAAGTCAGAACAAAAAACTTATTTTTTCATCATCTTCCAGCAGAGTGCAGCGGCACAGAAGGAGCCTCTAATAATCCTTCACCTCCGATTACTTCACCTCCAGGCTGAACAGCTTTAGGAGCAGGCTGTGTAAACCCTCCAGTGTTATATAAATAGGAAGCGGGTCTGATCACTCCAGCACTGCCGATTTGAAGAACAGAGGAGTTTGTAATACCGCCAATTTTAATAAAATTAATATTAATGGATTGATTAATATAGAAGTTCATTTCTTCACCCTAATTGTTAAGCATTTAATAAAATTCCTTGATCTATCCCATCTGTATCATAGGTGTTCGTACTGCTCTGGCGATTATAAATAGTAAGGCCATCACCCGTATTAAAGGAACCAGCTCCTGAAAAGGTTTTAGCATTTGCTACTGGCATAATCTTATAGACGTCTCCAATATGAAATACTCCGCCGCCTGATATTGAAACGACTTGAGCAACTCCAACGATAGCCGGCATGTATAACATCCCTTTACAATTATTTCTCTTACTATCCTATGTGCCTAAGCACAGATTGTGCCTAGAAACAAATTCTTCTTCAGTAAAACATACACCATAAAAGGTAAAATAAACCTATTCCATCCGATAATGTGTTAATATATTTTTAGAATTTATCAAATATTCAGTGAGGTGTTGGATTGTGTATGTCCCTTTAGTTTTAAGCCAGTTTTTAGACCGTGCCGTATCATTGTATGGTTCAAAGGAAGCGATTTTTTGTGATGATCGAATTTTTACATACAAGGAATTAAATAATCGGGTGAATCAATTATCTCATGGCTTAAAGGAGCTAGGAGTGAAAAAGGGAGACAGGATAGCTTATTTAGCGCCTAACACGGTTGAAATGCTGGAAGGTTTTTACGGAGTTTTTCAGCTAGGGGCTGTCATGGTTCCGTTGAATATTCGTCTAAAGCCAGATGACTACTTATTTATCTTAAATCATAGCGAAACAAAAGTTTTGTTCGTTGACCAGGATTTATATAATCTGATAGCTCCGATAAAAGCTGAACTGAAAACAGTTGAAAAAATCATTATCCATTATAAGGAGGATGAATGTGAGGAGACAGATTATGATGCATGGCTATGTAGTCAGCCAGAACAGCCATTCAATCGAGAACCTTTAGATGAAAACGATGTTTGCAGTTTATTATATACGAGTGGAACAACAGGTAATCCAAAGGGAGTAATGCTGACACATCGAAATAATTATTTGCACGCGCTCTCAACCATGCATCATCTTCGAGTTCAAGATTCTGACGTACTCTTGCATGTCCTCCCAATGTTCCATGTAAATGGATGGGGATCACCTTTTTATTACACTGCCAACGGTTCTTCACAAGTATGTTTAAGAAAAGCATCTCCAGAGGCAATCTTTGCCGCTATTGAGAAGCACAAAGTATCAATCATCCATATGGCACCAACGGTTTTGAATTCGCTCATTCAATATCATGAAAAAAATAACATAACAACCAAGCAGAGTTTGAGAGTAGTCATTGCCGGTTCGGCCCCGCCACCAGCTTTTGTTTCTACAGTTGAAAGAGTACTAGGATGGGAGTTTTTACAAGTATATGGGATGACAGAATCATCTCCGTTAAGTACTGTTTCTGCGATCCGTTCCCATCTTGCATCTTTGCCAATAGAAAATCAGTATAGAATGAAGGCAAAGGCAGGATATCCGATGATTGGCTGTGAAGTAAAGGTGGTAAATGAATACGGGGAAGAGGTAGTCCATAACGGAAAGGAAATTGGAGAGGTCATTACTAGAAGTAACGGTGTTATGAAAGGATATTGGAAAAACGAAGAGGCGACAATGGAGGCAATTAAAAACGGCTGGCTTTATACAGGGGACATGGCAACAGTTGATCAGTATGGAAATATAGATATTGTCGATCGGAAGAAGGATATTATTATAAGTGGAGGAGAAAATATTTCTTCTATTGAAATTGAAGGAGTATTATATGAGCATCCGGCAGTTTTAGAAGCGGCTGTCATTGCTGTTCCTCATGAGAAATGGGGAGAAACACCACACGCATTTATTGTTGTACGAGAAAATCAAAATGTTACAGAGCAGGATTTTATTTCTTTTACTAGAGAAAAGCTCGCTCATTTTAAAACGGTTTCAGGTGTTACGTTTGTGGACGCTTTGCCAAAAACAGCTTCAGGAAAGATTCAAAAAATTCATCTGCGAAATGATTATTGGGAAGCAAAAGGGAATTCCAGCAAATTTGTAAATTAAACAGATATGAAAAACGATGCATGTAGTTCAAAAAAATGAGGTGTTATTATGAAATTTGTTACAGCAGAGTGGGCTGGAGAAATTTTTGTTGGTATTTTAAATAAGGATGAAACGAAAATTCTGCCACTTAATAAGGCAACAGAATTAAAATCAGGACATAGGGTATTTCCAGATACATTAGCAGAATGTATTGCTCTAGAGAATAATTTCATTGATAAGGTAAATGAAATAGTAGATTGGGCTTGGAGGAATGAGGATATTTTTATTCCGATTGAAGCGGCTACACTTATGGCGCCAATTCCAAGACCAGCAAAGAATATCTTTTGTGTTGGTAAGAATTATGCTGAACATGCAATTGAAATGGGAAGCAAGGATGATATTCCAGAGCATGTGATGGTGTTTACGAAAGCACCAACGACAGTTATTGGCAATAATGATTCTGTGCTAAGCCATGCAGACATAACCGAACAGCTGGATTATGAAGGTGAATTGGCAATTGTTATTGGCAAAAAAGGCAGAGGGATTACGAAGGAAGAAGCGCTGGATTACATTTTCGGCTATACAATCATTAATGATATTACGGCAAGAGATTTGCAGGCACGGCATAAGCAATTCTTTATTGGTAAAAGTCTTGACACGACATGCCCGATGGGACCATGGATTGTCCATGCTTCAGCTGTTGGAAATCCGAATCATCTACATATTGAAACAATCGTCAATGGAGAAATAAGACAAAACTCTAATACAGAAAATTTTATATTTCCTGTTGAAGAGGTGATTTCTGTACTCTCAGCAGGTATGACGCTTGAACCGGGAGACATTATTGCAACTGGGACACCTGCAGGGGTAGGAAAAGGCTTTAAGCCGCCAAGATTCCTGAAAACAGGGGATAAAGTGGAGATTACTATAGAAAAGATTGGAACTTTATCAAATAGAATTGAATAACTATCGTTGAAATAAAGGGGTCAGACACTTAACAGTTATAGGGTGTGACCCCTTTTTTGGATAAATAATTATTAAAGCTAATACTTAGGAATTATGTGCCAAATGTGATATGATGAAAACGATTTTAGTTAAGGAGGCTGCATAATGATTCATGCACACATTACAACTTGGGTTTTAGCAATTGTACTTTTCTTAGTCGCTTTAGGTTTACATAAAAGCGGGAAAACAAGGGCATTAAAAGTCGTTCAAATGATTTTGAGACTATTCTATTTATTAATAATTGGGACTGGTATTTGGATTTTAAGTTCACTTCATAGTATTAGTATGCTTTATATCTTAAAGTCATTACTTGGAGTAGTCGTGATCGGATTTTTTGAAATGATCCTTGTCCGTACTATAAAAGGAAAGAATACAGCTATGTTTTGGGTATTGTTCCTAATCGCTTTTATAGCGGTTTTATATTTAGGTTTTGTTAAACTTCCGTTAACTTTCCTATCATAAAGCGAATTTTTGATAAAAATTGTCAAATTTCTAGTAAAAAGCTGCTAAAAAGGCAGCTTTTTCTTTTTTTAGACATATGAACATTTCGGTTTTTGTGGTATTTTTATCATATAAATATGTCACAAATTAGTGGTGGATCGATGGCAAAAACAATGACTAGTCTTTATGAAAATAAAAGTCAATTAAATAGTTTTATAGAAAAGCATGAACTGAGTGAGTATCCTAGCCTGCTCGTTCAAATTTTTTCAGGGATTACAGAAAGGGAGTACATAATAGATTTGCAATGCACCCTAAAAGAAATGCTCCCTCAAGCCACAGTCATCGGGTGTACAACTTCATCTGGTATTTTTGAAGGAAGGATTAAAGAAAATAACACAATCCTATCTTTTACAATATTTGAAAAAACAGAATTGCGTACAATCCTCCTTCAACAAAAATCCTTTGAAAATAGCTATGATATGGGCAAAAAAATTGCCCAGCAAATAATAGATTTTGATACAAAAGCACTTATTTTATTTGCTGCTGGGGAAAAAGTGAATTATCAATCTTTATTGGAGGGTGTATATGATGGAAATCCACAACTAGTCGTTTCAGGAGGGACGGCTGGGACTTGTGGATTAAATCATGTATCCTATTCAATGGCAGGTAATGATTTAACCAGTCAAGGAGTCGTTGGGGTTGCGCTTCAAAGTAAACAGCTGTATGCCCAAGTGAATAACCACTTTAATTGGCAGGAAATTGGAAAAACTTTTGCAATTACAAAGGCAAATGAAGATACTATTTATTCCTTAGACAAGAAAAAGCCTGTTCAAATTTTAAAACAATATTTGGGTGAAGGCTTTATTAAAGAATTTGCTCACTCAAAATTTGAATTTCCATTCATCAGTCATAAAGGAGAAAAAACCCCGATATATATTTTGGGAATTTTGAAAAATGGAGCAATTAGGGTAAGTAAAAGCGTAAGCGAGGGTGAACTACTTTCCTTTTCCTATCCTGATATAGAGGCAACGATTGAGAGTACATTACAAGGGTTCAAGCAAATAGCGAAGAAATCGGTTGAAACTATTTTTGTATATAATAGCTTATCCCGTCAGCGGATTGCACATGACTTTTCAGAAAAGGAACTATTGATGCTTCAGACTATTGCTCCTGCAAATGGCTTTTTCACGAATGGGGAGGTATTTACAGTAAAACAAGGTACATCTCTGTTTGGTGGAGGATCTTTAACGTATTTATCTCTTTCTGAACAAACATCTGAAAATAAATCGAACCGCGGACTAACCTTTAAATATGCAATGCCTGAACATTTAAAAACTTTAACTTCGCTTACGCAATTAATGGAAGCATCACAAGAAGATTTTAGACAATTGAATGACAGCTTAACGATATCTGAGCAATTTCATCAATCCTTGTTCAATAATAATACAGATATAGTTTACTGTACTGATTTACAAGGCCACTTCACAAATGTGAATCCTATATTTAATGAGATATTTGGATATGAGCGTGAAGAAGTGATTGGCACTTCCTCCTTAAAATACGTTATTAGTGAAGATATTCCTAGGGTTCGAATGCATTTTTTCAGAGCTATTAAGGGGAAAGAACAATATTATAACGCTACTATTCTATCAAAGAATGGAGAAATGAATCTAATTCATTTTAAGAATATACCCATTTTTATAGATGGCGAATGTATCGGGCTCTATGTAATTGGCAAGAACATGACCGAGCAGAAGAAAATTGAGGAAAAGATCACAGAATTAGCGAATTTTGATCATGATACAGGTCTGCCTAACCGAATGAGGTTTACTGAACAGCTTGAAGAAATGCTGCGGCGCGCAAAAAAGAAAAAACGAATGCTAGCTGTCCTTTCGATTGATATTGACCGTTTTAAATTAATCAATGATAGTTTGGGGCATTTTGCGGGAGATTTGATTCTTAAGGAGCTCGCTTATCGAATAGAAAAGGTTCTTCCAAGCGGATCTTATATTGGAAGATTTAGCGGGGATAAATTTACTGTGATCCTCTCAAAGGATGTACAAATAGATGAGGTAATGAAAGTATCAAAATCGATACTAACAGAGATTTCGAAGCCAGTTCATCACGAAAACCAGGAATTCTTCGTGACTGCAAGCATCGGAGTGAGCTTTTATCCTGAAGACGGCACAAATGAGCATGAATTATTAAAGAATGCTGATAATGCCACAAATCGTTCGAAAGATCAGGGAGGGAACCGGATTACATTCTTCTCTACTGAAATGAATGATCAAGCTATGAATAGGCTAGAATTAGAGAGCTATTTGCGAAAAGCCCTCCATAAAGATGAATTTTATTTAATGTATCAGCCTTTAATAGATTTAGAAACTGGAAAAATTTACGGCAGTGAAGCACTTATTCGCTGGAACCACCCAAAGCTTGGGCTAGTATCGCCTGCAGAATTTATCCCACTTGCAGAGGAAACAGGGATTATCCAAGAAATAGGAAGATGGGTGCTTCAAACTGCATGTAACCAAAATAAAAAGTGGCAGACACTTGGAAATCATCATCTATCTGTTGCTGTCAATGTTTCGGCCTATCAATTTCAGCAGCCTGGATTTATGAATGACGTTAAACAGGCTCTAAATGAATCAAATTTGGATCCCCAATACTTAACGTTGGAGTTAACTGAAAGTACGATGTTGACTAATATAGATTACAGCATTCCCATAATGCGGGATCTTCAACAACTAGGGGTAAAGGTTTCAATTGACGATTTTGGCACGGGTTACTCTTCATTGAGTTATTTAAAGGATTTACCGATCAACACATTAAAGATTGATCGTTCTTTTATAAATAATTTACGTGAAGACACATATGATATTGCCATCGTAAAAGCTATTATTACAATGGGTCATGGTCTCGAGGTAAAGGTAGTAGCAGAAGGAGTTGAAACAAAGGAACAAATTGAGCTTCTTAAGGAGCTTAATTGCCATTATGCTCAAGGATTCTATATTCATAGGCCGCTTAAAATTACCGATTTTGAAAAAGGCTTAAAGGAATTAGCTAAAATGGAGAGATAGAAGAGATTTAAAGGTGACTCACCTCAGCAGTGAGTCACCTTTTTATGAAGATATTTTTTCAATAACCATTCTTTTACCACTGTTTAATGTAAATTCAAAGCGGTCATTCATTTTTTCAAAATAGCTAAAATGATGCTGTACATTGCAAATATGGTCCTGATTATCAAAAACAATAAAGTTCACACCGCTTTTCCTCTCGTTGTGATCAAGGAAAGAGAGCTGGTTATAGCAATAAATGCAATCATAAACTGAAAACCGTAAGGAATTTAATGTTGTGATGAATTGGAAAAACGCATCATCATTCATCCCTTCAAGCAGCTTTTCAAGCGAAAAAACCAGATGCTTTCGTATTCTAATGGTGTCTTGATCTTTAAGCAGTAGAACTTCATTGTCAGCTGATAATTTACCTTCCTCATGTAAAATTCCTTTTTTCCAGCGCTTTAAGCGAAAAACCTCAATATCCTGGTGGAGGAATTCTTCAAGTAATGATGCTTCATCAGTTTCTTTATCAAAAAATACCCATTGATCATTAATATATTCAATGGTCCCTTCGATAAAGGCACGGGTTTGATATTCTATCAGTTTCGTTCGCTGCTGTTTATTCATATTAAACCTCCATCTAATTCCCTCAAGAATCTTTTTAGACAGTTTCTTCTATTTTTATAACTTTAAATACATTATTATTTTCCATTTTAATTATTTGAAAAATTATCCCTATAAATAAAGATATTCTCTAATTAGATTTTCTGATAGGGATGAATACCTAAATTCATCTACATAAATAAAGAAAAATATAGGTGAGACACCTCAAAAATTTGACGGAATAGGGGGAAAAAGGCTAATCTAAAGGAGTTGTATATTAGCTTGTTTGTAATAGAAGGGGGGAGCGGAGATGGTGAAAAGAGTGTTGGCTCTGAGCTTAATTCCGTTGCTTCTTTTTTACGCTCTGCCAGTAGGAGCAGTAGAAAAAGAAGATAGAAGATGGCAAGATGAATCAATTTATTTTTTAATGGTGGACCGCTACGAAAATGGGGATTATAACAATGATTTTCATGTAAATGTTAAGGACCCGCTAAGCTATCATGGCGGAGATTTTCTGGGAATCATAAAAAAGCTTGATTACATAAAAGATATGGGCTTTACCACAATATGGCTCACACCTATATTTGATAATGAAGACAAAGGCTACCATGGGTATTGGATAAAGGACTTTTACAATACGGAGGAGCATTTTGGTACGATTGATGAGTTTAAAAAGCTTGTGAAGGAAATACATAACCGGAATATGAAAGTGATTTTAGATTTTCCGATTAATCATGTTGGGCCAAATCATTCGTGGGTGAGTGACCCGGCAAAGAAAGATTGGCTTTCAGAAGCCAGCCATCCTCATGATGGAGTGGATATTGAAAATGATTGGCTGAACAATCTTCCTAGCTTGAATCTTGACAACACTGAGGTAAAAGATTATTTATTGGATGCTGCAAAATGGTGGATTACGGAAACGAATATAGATGGATATTATCTTGATGAAGTTACCGGAGTTCCTAAAGGCTTTTTAACAGATTTTGTTAAAGGAGCAAAAAATGTTAAGAAGGACTTTTACATTTTAGGAGAGGTTAGATCTAATGATCCTCAAATGATAACTGAATATGAAGATACAGGAATCGATGGGTTTTTAGATTTTCCGCTTACAGAGTCGCTAAGACCAGCTTTTGTGGAAGTCGACCAGTCCTTGAATAAGCTTTCGGCCAAAACGGAAGAGTTATTGTCAGTCTACAAAAACCCATACTTAATGGGTTCATTGCTAGATGATCATAAATTAGTACGTTATACCCGTGACATCATTTCAAAAAATCAGCATCCTGGTCCAAGATGGAAGTTAGCATTAACGTACCTTTATACAGTTCCAGGCATACCTATTTTATATTATGGCAGTGAAATTGCTTTAGATGGAGGACTTGGTCCCGATAATCATAGAAAGATGGACTTTAGGACGGATAAGGATCTTATTGATTATATAACTAAGCTCGCAGAAGTCCGTAACTCTTATCCTAGCTTAACAAGAGGAGATTTGAAGCTGCTTGCTGAGGAAAATGGGGTTCAAGCGTATAAACGGACATATGAAGATGAAACGACTGTTATTCTTATTAATAACAGTTCAGAGTCACGGAATATTACAATAAATGCAGATGAATTAGCTGATAACAAAGAGCTTCGTGGTTTATTGACAAATGATCTTGCTAAGAGTGAAGATCATCAATATAAACTTTTTATTGATAGAGAAGAAGCCGAGATTTATGTATTATCACCGAAATCGGGTATTAACATCCCATATGTTATTGCTACCATTGTAGTATATGGAGCGTTTATTGGATTCATCATCACTGTTTGGAGAAGATCGAAGCGAAAGCAATCTCAAGAATAATTAATAAGTAAAAAAGCCAAAGGATGCCCCTTTGGCTTCTTTTGTGAATAATATTAACGGTAATTAACAAATTGAACTTCTACTGTTAAGTCAGCATCTTTAACCGCTGTAATAATCTTTTGCAGTTCGTCACGGCTTTTTCCGGTAACACGTATTTGATCATCCTGAATTTGGCTTTTTACTTTTAGGCCGCTGTTCTTAATAAGAAGATTAATTTTCTTTGCATTTTCTTTGTCAATTCCTTGGGCTATCTTAGCTCTCTGGCGTACGGTACCGCCTGAAGCTGGTTCAATTTTCCCGTAATCGAGATTTTTTATCGGGATGCCTCTTCTTATCATCTTACTTAATAATACATCTTTAAGCTGTCCAAGCTTGTACTCATCATCGGAAATAAGCACGAGTTCTTCTTTATCAAGTGAAGCTGTACTCTTGCTGCCTTTAAAATCATACCGTGTTTGAATTTCTTTCAGTGCAATATTAATGGCGTTACTTACTTCCGAAAAGTCAACTTTGGATACAATATCAAATGAACTCTCTTTTGACATAAATGCCTCCTTAAGCTTCCTATCTTCTCAAAAGCTATAAAGATGGGGACTTTTGAAAAGAAGTTTTACTTTACTTATAATTATAGTAAAATATAGCAGTCCAAACAACTTTAGGAGTTCATGCTCATTTAGTATAGATTAAGGGTTTTATTTAAAGGAGGATATAAATGTCGATTAATGAATATATTGGCCGAATAGTTACGCTAAAGGTTGAAAGACTTGCTGATTTTGGTTATTTTTTATCAGATGGTACTGAGGATGTTCTTTTGCATCAGAATGATGCAGACAAAGAATTAGAAGAAGGTCAGGAAGTAGATGTTTTCCTTTACACAGATTCAAAAGGAAGAGTCGCGGCGACCACAACAATTCCTAGCATTACGACTGAATCCTACGGATGGGCAGTTGTTGGTGATGTTCAAGCAGGACTTGGTGTATTTGTAAATATTGGCATAAAAAAGGATATGCTGCTTGGCAAAGAAGATCTTCCAGTCCATAAATCTGTATGGCCACAAGCAGGGGATTTACTTTACATTACACTTAGAGTGAATCGTAATAACCGTATTTATGTGAAGCTGGCTACTGATCCGGTTATTGAACAACTGTCAGTAAAAGCAACGAGGCAGGATTTTAATAAAAACATTCATGGACATATTTACAGAACAGCAAAGGTTGGAAGCTGGATTATAACGGCTGAAGGCTTTAAAGGTTTCATCCATGAGTCTCAGCGCGGTACAGAACCACGGCTGGGAGAACGAGTGGAAGGAAGAATTATTGATGTAAAAGAAGACGGAACAATCAATGTTTCGCTAGCTCCGAGAAAACAAGAATCACTTGATGAGGATTCAGATAAAATTCTTTCTTATTTAAAATTACGGAATGGGGCTATGCCTTATAGTGATAAGAGTGCTCCGGAAGATATACAAGACCGTTTTCAGATGAGCAAGGCTTCCTTTAAACGAGCACTGGGTCGGTTAATGAAGGAAGGAAAAGTCTATCAGGAAGAAAACTGGACTTATATAAAGGAGGAATAAAATAACCGAGCAAGTGTAAAGCTTGCTCGGTTATTTTTATAAATGATCGGTCTTTTTCGAATACTGGTTTTTTCCTGCTTTTCGATTTTTTTCACGCATCATATTTTTTTCATGGCGAAGGGCATTATTATCCTTCGCTTTTTTATCATTATCAGAAGTACGGGGCATAATATGATTACTCCTTCCTTATCTTGCTAACAAATTTCAACCTTTTATCAAGGTTGTCTAATGATAGTGTCTGTAAAAATAAAAGGAGTATTCGTATGTATGCCAACTGGCTATTTTGCTTTATTTAGGAAAAAAATTGCGATTGTACCCGGTCCTGTATGGGAACCAATTGCTGCACCTATTGAGGAAATGAAAACATTTTTTACGTTAAATTCCTGAGTAATCATTTCTTTCATTTCTAAAGCAGTTTCTTCATCATCTGCATGGCTAATACCAATAACTTGACGATCAAGAGCTTCTCCGCGTTCTTTCATAATTTCAAGAATACGGCGCATAAGTTTCTTTTTGCCTCGATGTTTTTCAATGGGAACAAGCTTTCCATCTTCAACATTTAATAATGGCTTAATGTTTAATAAACCGCCAAGGAAAGCTGAGGCTTTCGAGACACGGCCGCCCTTTGCAAGATAGTCAAGATCGTGGACAGTGAATAGATGCTCCATATGCTTGGATTGGAATACAATTTCTTCTAAAATCGTTTCTTTAGAAGCGTTTTCCTTAGCAAGCTTTACAGCCTCTTGAACAATTATTCCATACCCAAGTGATGCACATTTTGTGTCTATAATGGTTAATTTAAAATCGGGATACTGCTCCTTAACTTGCTCAAGAATCATAACTGCCGTTTGATATGTACCAGATAATTCTGAAGAAAATGCAATATATATTCCATCTTCATTGTTTTTTGCCATGTTTGTAAAAGCTTCTTCAAACGCTAACGGTGAAGCCTGGGATGTTTTTGGCACCTTTCCCTGGCGTATTGCTTCATAAACGGTTTTCGGATTTATCGTAACTAAATCTTCATATTCAGTATCGTCTAAGTGGACTTTTAATGGAAAAAGAGTAATGTTATTTTCTTCATAATAATGTAAAGGTAAATCACATGCGCTGTCTGTCAAAATTTTTACTGACATACATATTCACCTGCTTTCCAAACTATATAATCTTAAGTTTATAGAAAATAGGAAGAAAAGACAATATAAATACCATTTTTGGGTAATAACTAATAAGTTAGGTAGGTGGTAACATATGATTTGGCTAAGAATAAAGAAGTTTATTGTTGTTTTATTTGGTGCTTTGCTTGGAGCAATTGCTATGAATTTTTTCTTAATTCCCGCCAATATTTATTCGAGCGGATTTGCTGGAACGGCTCAGCTAATATCAAGCATTTTAGGAGGGAGTCTTTCAACAGGAGTGCTCCTGTTTCTCTTAAATATTCCAGTTGCTATTCTAGGATGGAAAAAGGTAGGCAGATCATTTACTCTTTATAGCTTCTTGAGTGTGTTGCTAATGTCATTCTTTTTGGAAGTGATTCCTGAAAAGCAATTTTCGGATGATATTTTATTAAATGCGGTCTTTGGCGGAGTCATCGGAGCTGTTGGTGTAGGATTAACTTTAAAGTGGGGTGCTTCAACAGGGGGGATGGACATTATTGCAATGATTCTTTCTCGTCTAAAGGATAAGCCGATCGGTACGTATTTCTTCATCCTTAATGGAATCATTATTATTACGGCCGGTGCTCTCTTCGGCTGGGAAAAAGCATTGTATACAATTGTAACTCTTTATGTTTCTACAAGAGTTATTGATGCAATACACACGAGACATGAAAAGTTAACAGTCATGATTATTACAAAAAAATCAGCAGAAATGAAGAAAGTCATTCATGAAAAACTGCTAAGGGGCATTACGATTATACCTGCAAGAGGATCATTTACGAATGAGGATAAAGAAATTCTTATGACTGTTATAACACGGTATGAATTATTTGATATCGAGAGGATAATTAAAGAAGTAGATTCAAATGCTTTTACTAATATTGTGCAAACTGTTGGTGTGCTTGGGTTCTTCCGAAAGGAATAATTAACCTCTGGAGGGATAAAATGCTTTATGCTATTTTAACTTATTTATTCATTATTGGCTCTTATTCGCCATATGCTGAAGAAATGGTACATTCTTTGGTTAGCTATAATGAAAAGGAGGAGGCTGCCATGGAAGCATTTCAAAACATAGAGGTAAGCGGTAATAAAGGGCGCTATACTGTAACTGGTGAGGCACGACCTGAAAGTGGCGAATTTTATTATTTAGTGGAGGATGGGCATAACGAATTTATCTCAGAAAAGAAGCAAACAACGAAGAAACACTTTCCTGAATGGTCACCTTTTACAATAAATATTAACATTCAAGAGGAAAGCTTTCCTAATAGCGGAACAATCATTCTTTATTTATATGAACGTAACAAAGAAGGAAAAATGATCAATGCACTGCCTGTGACATTAGAAAAAATTTAACAAGCTGACATTTAATGTCAGCTTGTTAAATTTTTATGATTGGAGATTAGAGGAAATGCTGTCCAGCTCCTGCTGCATTTCCGCAAGCTGCGCTTGCTCTGCCCTTGTCGAGTTTGCATAGGCTGAGCTTAAAGCGTTCTTTGCTTTATTCACAGCTGCTAATCGATCAGAGGAATCAGCATTTTTAGCCATGTCAACAGATTGTCTAGTTTCTTGAAACAGCCTGTTCCCCATGCTAAATTCCTCCAAGAGTGGATTCTTTCACATTAGCCATTTTTTCAGCTTCAGCCTCTGCGTAAGTTGAGCGATATGGGATACGTTCTGCATGCTTTTTAACTGAATCTGAACCTTGTTGTACAAAGCGTTTAGATTTATTACGTTTACCCATTCGAATCCCCTCCAAGTGAAGTTGATTGTGAAAGCAGGATAACTGCTTCCTCGTTGATTAGTATATGCTAATCAGCCATTTTAAAAAGGGGAATATGATGGTGCTTTTTCTACAAACAGTCAAAATTATAATTTTAAATTTAATAAATCATTTAAGTAAACAGCGACCCCATCTTCTTCATTTGTTAAGGTCACTTCTTTGGCAATTGATTTCAATTCATCAATTGCATTTCCCATTGCAATTCCATAGCCTGCATAATCAAGCATTTCGAGGTCATTATCTTCATCGCCAAAAGCAATAATTCTTTCTGAAGGAATTTGGAAATAATCAGCAGCTTTTTTGAGACCAACCGCTTTATTCAATCCAGCTTTCACAATTTCAATGACATGATAAGGAGCAGCCCAGCTGCGGTGATCGATTACTTCTGCATGCAAACTTGATAGGTGATCACGAATCGATTTCACATGCTCCTGATCAGTATGAATCAGCATACTGGTAGGGGATGTTTGAAGAAAACTTCTCAAATCACCAGTCGTTACATGAGGCTCGCCAAAGCCAAATATTTCTAATAGTTTCTTATCCTGATAATGAAAATAAACGTCATCAATGACTTCTGCAATGATGTTATGAAAATGAAATGAGCTGCATGCTTCAACAATTTCTTTTGCGATATCGACTTCAAATGGGGAATGATAAACTCCCCAGCTCTTATCCTTTGGATGATGCACAAAGGCACCATTGAAATTAACAATTGGAGTATCAAGATTCATTTCTTTATAATAAATTTCACTTGAACGAAAAGGTCTTCCAGTTGCAATCATGACAATATGCCCTTCTTCGCGGGCTTTTTGTATTACTTTCTTTGTATTTTGGGATATTGTTTTATTGTCTTTTAATAAAGTCCCGTCAAGATCTAGTGCAATTAAATGTTTTTCTGCCATAATAACAACACCTTCTTATACATTTTTTTCTATTTCAAGTGCAATGCTTAGGAAAATAAAAGTCCACATGGTACACTAAAATTATCTGTTCCCTCTACGTACCCTTTAATCCTTATTTTGAAACAGAATAATTAACTATAACCACTATGTTAACAAATATTCGTTCGTTTTGTAAAAAATTAACGATTTCATTATTAATTAACATAAATTTTAAATTTGTTTAACGTGTAATTTCGCTATGGCGAAATCAGTAGGAGGTTTAACATTGATTACAGTAGAAAATGCTAAAATTAATGACATTCCTTTTTTGCATATAGTTTGTGCGAACAAACGAGAGGAAAAACTACCGTTAGTGATATTTATTCACGGTTTTTCAAGCAGGAAGGAGTTTAATCTGCATTATGCTTACCTTCTTGCTGAAAAAGGGTTCCGTGTTGTACTGCCTGAGGCGCTACATCATGGGGAAAGAAGTATCGGTTTAACAGGACAGCAATTAAATATCCACTTTTGGGATATAATTATTCAAACAATAGAAGAGCTTGCTAAAGTAAAGGACTTTTTTGAAGAAAAGAAATTGATTGACCCAGAAAGAATAGGTGTTGTCGGTACATCAATGGGCGGTATTATTACATTAGGTTCACTTTCGCAGTATTCCTGGATTAAGGCAGCAGTGAGCTTAATGGGGATGCCATATTATGAAAAGTTTGCTCTTCAGCAAATTGATGAACTTAAACGCAATGGAATTGATCTTCCTTTAACAGAGGAAGAGATGACTCAACTAATGAACAAAATTAGAAATCTTGATTTAAGCTTACAGCCGGAAAAGCTTAATAACAGGCCGTTGCTGTTCTGGCATGGCAAGCAGGATTCAGTAGTACCATTTGGCCCTGCCTTTCATTTTTATGAAACGGTTAGACCTTTATATGATGAAGTGCCTAATTATCTACAGTTTATTAGTGAGGAAAAAGCAGGTCATAAGGTTAGCACGAATGGAGTTTTAGAAACAGTAAAATGGTTTGAAACACATTTATTGTCAAAGTGATGCTAATCATTCATTATTCAAATTATTTTTGATAAGATAGCATAAGATACATAGAAGAAGGAGTGTTTGAAATGGATCAAGATTTAAAGGACAGTATTATGGGAGCACTTGAGCTCGTTGTTGACCCTGAACTTGGTGTGGATATCGTAAATCTTGGATTAGTTTACGATGTAAAAATGGATGACGCTGGAACAGTAACTATCGATATGACACTAACATCAATGGGCTGTCCTCTAGCTGGAACAATTGTTGATAATGTTAAGAGTGCTTTGGCTGATATTCCGGAAGTAAAGGATACGGAAGTTAATATTGTTTGGAATCCGCCATGGTCCAAGGATAGAATGTCCCGATATGCGAAGATTGCATTAGGGGTTCGGTAGAGGTGAATACTGTTGAAGAATAAAGTCATTCTTGTAAGCTCAGATCAGCTTGGCAAAGGTGATAAAGAACTAGGTGAAGGAGTTCTTGAAACTTTCTTTACTTTACTTAAGCAGAGAGAGGAATTGCCTGTGGCTATCTTCTGCATGAACAGCGGTGTTCTTACATTAACTGAAAAATCTTTTGTTTCTGTTCACTTGAAAGAACTTGAGGAAAAGGGCGTAGATGTAATTGCTTGTAAAACATGTGTTGATTATTACGATGTTGAAAATCAATTAATCGCCGGCAAAATTAGCGGGATGCCTGTATTCCTCGATTTGGCAGCGAAATATGAAGTGATCACAATTTCTTAGACAGCAGGGGCTCAAATGTCCTGCTGTTTTTTGTTTCATATTAGCTTTTGGAAAACAATAGTGAAAAATCTCACTATTGTTCTCGAATATTTCACTTATAATACGTTATAAGAGCGATTTAACAGTATTGCCTTCTAATTAGGGCATACTAAAAGCAGGAAATAAATTAGTTAGATTGCTTATAATGGTCACTCTTAATTTGGAGCTGATTGGATGGAAAAAACAATGATAAAAGATCAATTAAACAGGACACTAAGAAATTTACGGATTTCTGTAATAGATCGCTGTAACTTTCGATGCACGTACTGTATGCCTGCTGAAAAATTTGGTCCTGATTTTGCATTTTTGCCGAAAGGCGAGCTTTTAACATATGAAGAAATTGAACAGCTTGCGAAAGTATTTGTGGAGCTTGGTGTAGAGAAAATTAGACTTACTGGCGGTGAACCGCTTCTTCGTAAGGATTTGCCTACTCTAGTTAAAAAGCTGGCAGATGGAAAATTTTCACCTGCTTATTTAATGGGGAAGGTCATGATATAAAAGGGTTTATGAGAAATGGAGCTACAGAGAATGACATAAAACAGAGAATAATTGATATTTGGAGCAAGCGAAATGATCGCTATTCAGATGAACGTACCGAGGAAACGGCA
The DNA here is from genome assembly GCF_019749375.1 of Bacillus sp. S/N-304-OC-R1. Classification (GTDB taxonomy): domain Bacteria; phylum Bacillota; class Bacilli; order Bacillales; family Cytobacillaceae; genus Cytobacillus. Next base: position 748,455 of record NZ_JACWFE010000001.1, on the reverse strand, counting down.
CAAAATCGAAAGAAAATTGAGATGTCCTATATTGGCGGATAGTTGCCTCAGTTTGGCTCAGAGTTTCGTATTTAATCTATATATACCTAGGAAATAATATATTATTTTCTAAATGTACATGCATAAATGTTTGTTCCTCCAGCATTTCAAGTCGCTTATAAACAAGAGTATAAGTACCACAAGAAGCGTAAGGAAGCTTATAGTCAGAAGTAACCGATCTAAGAGCTTTTAATAGTTCACCAGCATGGTCATGTTCATTTTCGAGTTCTTTAATATATCGGATCATCTCGTCTGCATTATCAATCGTAGAGTCTTCTAATTTTTTTAACATTGGAAAGACAATGTCCTCTTCTTTTGATGTATGCTCAATCATTTCTTTTTTGAATTCAAAAAATAATTCATTTACCTTGATTAATTCGGGATGGAGGTCTCCATGTACTTTTGTCACCTTGGTCACATAAGGACTAAGCTGAGCAAGTTCATCTAATAGAGGACGGTGATAATGCTCCTTCACATGATTAATAATTTCTTCTGTAGAACTATCAGTCCACACTTCTACATCATCCTTTTGATTTTCCTCTTTATGATATATCCCTTGTAAATCTGCCATCAATTTCTCAATATTAACAGACTGGGCAGCGACAGCTGTAATTAAAGGTGTGTTACCACCACAGCAAAAATCTATCCGATAGCGTTTAAAAACATCACTTGTTTTAGGCTGTATATTAACGATATCCTTGACTAATGTTGTTTCAGAAAAAGGTAAGCTCATGTAAATAATCCCCCTTCAATTAATTTGTAAACTTACAATATAATCATAATGAATTTCTTGATAAGACATGGTGACCGGCATCACACTTTTAGATTTTTTTTAGTAAAACATGAGCACCTTATTTTGTTGAATCATTTTCCATACACCTATAATATAAAGATAGAGTAGTCCTTAGGAGCTGATCAAATTGGTTGAGAGAAGAACGCCAATTCCTGTTGGAGAAGCTGTTCAGCGGGTAATGAAATTTCAAAAAACAGGCCAAACAGAATACGTTTCAATAAATGACAGCTTTGGCCGGTATTTAGCGAAGGATATTACAGCAACAAATGATGTGCCTCATTTTAATCGGTCCCCATATGATGGGTTTGCTGTGAGGGCAATTGACACGAAGGAAGCCTCACAGAATCATCCTGTTGAGTTTGAAGTGATTGATCACATCGGTGCTGGTTCAGTTACAGGGAAAAAGGTTGAGGCCTTTCAGGCAGTTAGAATTATGACTGGAGCACAAATGCCAGAAGAATGTGACGCTGTTGTGATGCTAGAATTAACTAATGGGTATGAAAAAGACGGAAAACCATATATGTCGATTAAACGTTCATTTAATTCGGGGGATAATATTTCGTTCCGAGGTGAGGACGCTAAAGAAGGCGATATCCTTATTACAAAGGGAACGAAGATCAATCCTGGCGTCCAAGCGATTCTTGCGACTTTTGGCTATGCAAAAGTACCGGTTGCCAAAAAGCCTCTTGTTGGATTATTTGCAACAGGTACAGAGCTGCTAGATGTGGATGATCCTTTGGAGCCAGGGAAAATTAGAAATAGTAACTCCTATATGATTGCTGCACAAATTGAACGTGCAGGTGCAGAAGTTCAATATTTTGGTAAACTTCCAGATGAATTCGAAACTTGCTTTAGCGCACTTAAAACGGCTTTAAGCAAGGTAGATATGTTAATTACGACCGGCGGGGTGTCAGTGGGGGATTTTGATTATCTTCCAGCCATTTATGAGAAATTGAATGCAGAAGTTCTATTTAATAAAGTGGCAATGCGGCCAGGCAGTGTAACGACAGTAGCGCAGCTGAATGGCAAGCTATTATTTGGCTTATCAGGCAATCCATCAGCATGCTATGTTGGTTTTGAGCTTTTTTCAAGACCAATCATTAGAAAAATGCTGTTTGCAAATAAACCTCATTTACGGAAAGAAACGGCAGTACTTATGGCTGATTTCCCAAAGGCGAATCCATTTACTCGTTTCGTGAGAAGCGCTTTAACAATTAAAGATGGAAAAATAATTGTTGCTCCAAGCGGAGTGGATAAATCCAATATTGTGATGAGCCTTGCGGGAGCTAATTCGCTCATGGTTCTTCCTGGTGGAACAAGAGGCTTCGAAACGGGCAATGAAGTAGATGTTTTGCTTCTTGAGGATTTTGATGGCAGCGAATGGCCATGGTAAAAGCCCCTTTTGTGTATCAAGTAGTCGGGTATCAAAATAGCGGCAAAACGACAATTGTAAATAAACTTATTCAACACTTAGCTTCACATAAATTGCAAGTTGCAACAATAAAACATCATGGACATGGGGGAAGGCCGGAATTAATTGAATCGAAGGATTCCAGTCAGCATATCTCCTCTGGAGCACTTGCATCAATTGTTGAAGGGGACGGCAGATTGCTTCTTCAAGCGGAAAAAAATCATTGGACGCTTCAAGAGCATATCGCCATTTTATATCAATTTAATCCAGATATTATTCTAATTGAAGGCTTTAAACAAGCTGATTTTCCGAAGACTGTCATTTTGAAGGATCACAAAAGCAAAACGCTTTTAACGTCATTAACGAACATAAAATCCATTTTGTATTGGGATGAAGCAACAATTAGGGAAATACAAACTTCAATCCCTTGCTTCAATATTCATGATCATTCAGGTGAAAACTGGGTGACAAATTATATCATGAGCGAGTATAGCAAATAAATATATAGGTAAAACCGCTTAGAAAAAAACTCTCTAAGCGGTTTATCATGTTTTATAATCATTCAATATTACAAACTTCAACAGGGCAGTTTTCACAGTCTATTTCATTTTTTAAATACGCTAGGTTATGAATCGTAATAATTCCCTTCTCAACAGAAACGATTTCTTTTCTTCGAAGCTCACCTAGCATTCGATTAACAACCTCTCTGGAAGTACCGCAAAAATTAGCAAGCTCTTGATTAGTCAAAGGAATGTTAATTGTTATTCCTAGTTCGGAAAACTCTCCATAACTATTTGATAATCTAATTAGAGTTGAATATAATGCTCCCTTTTTTCCGTGGAGAATGAGGTCTCTAAATTTTGTTTGGGCTTTCCGATATTGAAGACTTGTCCATTTCATTAACTCAATTGCCAGCTGATGCTCTTTCTTTAATCTTTCCTCGAGTTCATATTGTGAAATGACAGTAACCTCTCCGCTTTCCATAACTTTTGCGTTCAGCATATATTTTGGTGATGAACAAAAAAGAGCTAATTCACCAATTAAATCCCCATTAGAACACATTCTCAAAGTAAGCTCCCTGCCATCAGGAACTATTTTGCTAATTTGAATTAACCCGCTTTCGATAATAAATAGTTCATTAGCTTTCATTCCTTCCTGAAAAAGGAAAGTGCCTTTTTCTACTTTACGTTTATGATTTTCAGTCAACAATAACGCTTGTAGTTCATTAGAAAACTCTGACAAGGCCTCCATATGTTAATAAACCACCTTTTCCCGTATTCTCTGTCCGTGGGAAAAACGAACTAATTATGTTCATTATAAAGCAATCTAAAGGGATAATATCACTATTATTTTGTAAAGTTTAAAAACTTCAAGAAAAACAGTTGATTTTATTTTCTTAACTTTCTATAATAAGAGAAATAAAATTTATATTTATAAATAAAAATGATTAAATATACAAAGATGAATGAGGGAGAAGCGATGAAGGTTTCGATTATTGGAACAACGGGGTATGGAGGAGCAGAGCTGCTGAGAATATTGCAGCGTCATCCTGAATTTCATATACAATCTATACATTCAACTAAAGAAGATATTCCAATATGGACGGAATATCCTCACCTTTATGACATTATTGATCACAATCTACAAAACATAAATACAAGCAAAATAGCTGAAAGCTCAGATATTGTTTTTCTTGCTACCCCTTCAGGAATATCCGGAAAATTAGCTGCTGAATTTGTAAATGAGGATATGACCGCTATTGATCTATCGGGAGATTTAAGATTACCTGCAGATACATATGAAACCTGGTACAAACACGAACCAGTCAATACAGAACTATATGAAAGGGCAGTGTATGGACTATCTGAATGGTATAAGGAAGAAATTAAAGGTGCTAAGCTTATCGCTAATCCTGGCTGTTACCCGACCGCCGCGCTGCTTGGTCTTGCCCCAGTCGTTAAAGAAAAACTCATCAATCCATCCAGTATTATCATTGATGCAAAATCAGGAGTTTCCGGTGCAGGAAGATCATTAACACGGAATACGAGCTTTGCAGAAGCAAATGAGAATTTAAGAGTGTATAAAGTAAATGAACATCAGCATACACCCGAAATCGAGAGTCAGCTTCTTAAATGGAATGAACAGATTAATCCAATTACTTTTACAACACATCTGCTCCCGATTACAAGGGGAATTATGACAACTGCGTACGTTCAGGTACCAGAAGAACTGAATACCGCTCAAGTGCTTGAGCTATATAAAGAAACTTACAAGGATAAACCATTTATTCGCATCAGACCAGAAAGTCACTATCCTTCGATTAAGGAAGTTTCGGGTTCTAATTACTGTGATATTGGATTGCATGTCGATTCACGAACTGGAAGATTAACAATTGTCACAGTCATTGATAATTTAATGAAGGGTGCAGCTGGGCAGGCTGTGCAAAATGCAAATATTATATGTGGGTTTAATGAAACGACAGGTTTAGATTTTATTCCGATGTATCCATAAGGGGGAAACAAAAATGCAAGTAATTTCTCAAACTGTACCCATTAAAGAAGATAAAGAAGGAAGTATTATTTCTCCAAAAGGCTTTTTAACTGATGGGGTTCATGCAGGGCTACGATATTCAAAAAAAGATATAGGAGTTATTATTAGCGAAATTCCAACAAATTGTGCAGCGGTTTATACAACTAGCCATTTTCAGGCAGCACCGTTAAAAGTGACTCAAGAAAGTATAGCAGTTGAGAAAAAGCTGCAGGCAGTCGTTGTGAACAGTGCATGTGCAAATGCTTGTACTGGGGAAAAAGGAATAAAAGATGCTTTTCAAATGCGAAAGTGGACAGCAGATAAATTTGGATTAAAGGAGCATTATGTGGCAGTAGCTTCTACAGGGGTAATTGGCGAATATTTGCCAATGGATAAAATCGAATCAGGAATTGAAAATCTTCACCCAGACAGAGATTCCGTACATTCTAATAGCTTCCAGACAGCTATATTAACAACTGATATTGTAATGAAAAATTGCTGTTATTCTACTGTAATCGATGGATTGACTGTAATGATGGGCGGAGCAGCAAAAGGCTCAGGTATGATTAACCCAAATATGGCAACGATGCTTGGATTCATAACGACAGATGCAAATATTGAGAGTGAGCATTTGCAAGCTGCTTTAGCACAAGTAACAGAAACGACATTTAACCAAATTACAGTGGATGGAGATACTTCAACAAACGATATGGTCCTTGTAATGGCGAATGGCTTAAGTGGCAACCAGTCTCTATCACCTGAGCACCCTGAATGGGATGCATTTCTTCAATTACTAGGAAAAACATGTGAAAGTCTTGCTAAGCAAATTGCAAAGGATGGAGAAGGTGCAACTAAGCTAATTGAAGTAGAAGTAAAAGGTGCTGCTAGTGATCTTGATGCAAGAAAGGTTGCAAAGCAAATTGTCGGTTCAAACTTAGTGAAAACAGCTGTGTATGGAGAAGATGCGAACTGGGGAAGAATTATCGGAGCAATAGGACAATCAGACGTATGTGTGAACCCTAACTCTGTTGATATTGCCATAGGCCCAATAACAATGCTAAAGAACAGTGAACCGCAAATGTTTTCAGAGGAAGTGGCTAGCGAATATCTTCGAAATCATACAATCCAAATTTTTGTTGATCTTCATCAGGGTGATGGAATCGGGATGGCATGGGGCTGTGATCTAAGCTATGATTACGTCAAAATTAACGCAAGCTATCGGTCATAGGGGGAATTACTCATGAAAACCATTGTCATTAAATGTGGCGGAAGTGTCATGGATGAGTTAACCCCTGCATTTTTTGAAAGCTTAGTAGAATTAGAGAATCAAGGCTATCGGCTAATATTTGTACATGGCGGTGGGCCAGATATTAATCGGATGCTTGATCTTTTTCAAGTGCCACATGAATTTGTTGATGGGCTCCGAAAAACAACAGCTCAAGCGATGGAAGTAGTTGAAATGGTTTTATCTGGCCAAACGAATAGGAAGCTTGTTGCAAAGCTTGAGTCTTATGGATTAAAGAGCTTTGGTTTGAATGGAAGCGACGGCGGTTTTTTGCATGCAGATTTTATTGATGAAGATAAGCTGGGCTTTGTAGGCAATGTGACAAAAGTGAATAAGGATGTTATTACAATGCTTTTACAAGAAAAATTTACACCAGTCATAACCCCTATTGCTATCACACAAAATGGAGTCAAATTAAATATTAATGCAGACTTTGCTGCTGCTGCTGTTGCAAATGCCCTTGAAGTGGAACACTGTATTTTTGTTACAGATGTAGATGGAATATTAATTGACGGTAAGCTCGTCCACCAAACTGATATAAGTGAAATTGATAAATATATCGAAGAGGAAAAGATTACGGGTGGTATGATCCCAAAAGTAAAATCTGCTATGGCATCCATCGAAAAAGGAATTAGCAGCGTCATGATCGTTTCGGGTAAGAAAAAGTTCTTCAATGGATTACAATGGATCGGTACTGAAATCAATGGTAAAGAGAGGGTTTTAAAATGAGCCACTTATTTCCGACATATGCCCGATGGGAGGTTGAGCCAGAAAAGGCTGAGGGCTGTTTTATTATTGGAAAAGACGGAAAACAATATTTGGATTTTACATCTGGAATTGGTGTATGTAACCTAGGTCATCGGCCAGAGGCTGTGCAAAAGGCGATATCTAGTCAACTAAATCGTTTCTGGCATGTTTCCAATCTATTTATTCAGGGGGAACAAGAAAAAGCTGCAGAATTATTGGCAAACGCTGCTAAAATGGATTTTGTGTTTTTTGCGAATAGTGGAGCTGAAGCTAATGAAGGGGCAATTAAGCTTGCTCGAAAGACTACGGGCAGGAAGAAAATTATTACTTTTACGAACTCATTCCATGGGCGAACTTTTGCAACTATGTCGGCAACGGGGCAGGACAAAATTAAAACAGGCTTTGGGCCAATGCTTGAAACATTTATTTACTTGCCTTTCAATGATTTAGACGCATTGAAGAAAGCAATCGATCACGAAACAGCTGCTGTCATGCTTGAAATTATCCAGGGTGAAGGTGGCATTTATGTAGGGAAACCAGAATTTTTAGAAGGAATTCAACAATTGTGCAAACAGTTTGGAGCACTGTTAATAATAGATGAAATTCAGACCGGGATTGGTCGTACTGGTGCACCTTTTGCATTCCAGCATTTCAATTTATCTCCTGACATTGTCACTTCTGCCAAGGGGTTAGGAAATGGGTTGCCTATTGGTGCTGTAATTGGTACAAAACAACTTGAAAAAGTTTTTGGACCAGGAAGCCATGGATCAACATTCGGGGGAAATCCTCTTTCGATAGCAGCAGCTATTGCGACGATGGAAACGGTTTTCCAAGAAGGGTTTTTAGAGAATGTCGAGACTGTCAGCCACTACTTAATTGAAAAATTGAATAATACAATTGGTGCACTGCCGGAAATTATTGAAATTAGAAATGTAGGATTAATGATTGGAATAGAGACAACGATTGAGTTGCCTCTATTATTAAAGAAACTTAGAGAAGGTGGCTTATTAGCATTACCTGCAGGTAATAATGTCTTGAGGCTGCTGCCTCCATTAACTGTGTCAGAAGCAGAAATTGATCAAGCAGCAGAAATCATTCAATCAGTTGTAAAAAGTTTTTCAAAAACAGCCGTCTAGGCTGATTCTTTTTAAAGTATAATGCATAAAAATGAATATACTTAAATAAATATTCATATATATTAGCATTTTTCTTTAAGAATCACGTGTTTTTATTGATCTATTTATGAAAAGATTGCTTGGGAAATAATTTGTTGTAAAAAATTGTAAAAGAAAAGGAGTGATTGAATTGGCTATTTCAATTCAAACAGCAGATAAAAAACTAAATATTAAAGGAAATGATTTTCTAGCATTAGCAGATTTTTCACCGGAAGTAATTAGCGGACTGCTTTTAAAAGCAAAAAAGCTTAAAAATGCAGCATTGCTTGGCGAACATATTGCTCCCTTACAGGGTAAAATTTTGGGAATGATCTTTGAGAAATCTTCAACACGCACAAGAGTATCCTTTGAAGCAGGAATGATTCAGCTTGGTGGCCAGGCATTATATTTAAATAGTCAAGACCTTCAATTGGGGAGAGGAGAAACGATTGCAGATACAGCAAAGGTTTTATCTCATTATGTAGATGGTATTATGATTCGTACATTTTCTCATAATACAATCGAGGAACTCGCTCATCACGCAACTATTCCGGTGATCAATGGGCTGACAGATTTATTTCACCCGTGCCAGGCGTTGGCTGACTTACTAACATTACAGGAAACAAAGGGTGAATTACGCGGATTAAATCTAGCGTATGTAGGGGATGGAAATAATGTGGCTCATTCACTTATGATTGGTGCAGCGAAATTAGGTGTAAATATTGCTATTGCCACCCCTTCAGGATATGAGCCAAATGAAGAAATTGTGAAAAGAGCAAAGGAATTTGCAGCATTTAGTGGATCGAAAATTATTATTACAAATAATCCTGTCGAAGCAGTAGAAGGTGCAGATTCCATTTATACAGATGTCTGGACCAGCATGGGGCAGGAAGCTGAAAATGAAAAAAGACTAAAAGCATTTTCAAGCTTTCAAGTTAATGATGGACTTGTTCAAAACGCAAAGAAAGACTTTACATTCCTTCACTGTTTACCTGCGCATAGAGGGGAAGAAGTGTCAGCTGAAGTGATTGATGGTCCAAATTCTGCTGTATTCCAGCAAGCAGGAAACCGCCTCCATGTACAAAAAGCACTGCTCTCAGAAATATTATAAGAATTGAGGCTCACCGTTTGCCCCGCGGAAAGCGAAGCGTCTGGAACGGAAATCAACGAAACATGTTAATAAGGCCAAACAAAAGAGGGTGTCCCTAAAAGAGTTATACTTTTGGAACCCCTCTTTTTTGCAACTTTGTAAAGAACTTCAGGAAGAAAAAATGTGAAACTAACCATATGGTAAAAAGTCCCTTCATGATGATTTTTTTAGGTGGAAATAATAACAATGATTCTTAAAATAAGGGGGTATCGAAATGGGCCAAAATCGTCAATTCAAGGCAGGTCAACGAGCACCAAATAACGGTATTTATATTGAAATCGGCGAAACAGGAAGCAATGTGAATAATCCGCAAAGACTTAAGCTTAGGGCAGGAGATAGATTTCCAGAAAACTCCAATCACAATCGTGTTTGGACATACGAACGTAAGCCGTAATTCATTATTTTTTTGTAAACTTAAGCCATCCAATTTGTGGATGGCTTTACATATTGCTATAATATTTCCAAAGGTCAATAAAGGTCAGAACGGAGGGCAGATATGGATCTAAATAGAATGACTGAACGGATGCAGGAAGGATTTATTGAAGCTCAAAATATAGCAGTAAGACAAAAACATCAAGAAGTAGATGATGTTCATTTACTACTAGCTCTGCTAAGACAAGATAGCAGTCTAATTGTCTCAATTCTAGAAAGACTTCAAGTATCCGTTGAAAGAATAGTTTCCGGTTTGGAATTAATTCTTAAGAAGAAACCGCAAGTTTCTGGGAGCGGCATTGAAAAGGGGAAGCTTTATATTACAAGCAATCTTCAACGAATTCTTGCTGAGGCAGATGCTATTATGCGAAAGTTAAATGATGAATATCTTTCGGTAGAGCATGTACTGCTAGCTATAGCTGAATCCTCTTCAGAGACAGCACAGATACTAAAAAATGAAGGTGCAAATAAACAGAAGCTAGAGGCTGCTATTAAGGAAATAAGGGGGAATCAAAGAGTGACATCGCAAAATCCTGAAGCAACATATGATGCTTTAAAGAAATATGGGAGAGATTTAGTAGAAGAAGTAAAGGCAGGGAAAGTCGACCCTGTCATTGGCAGAGATAGTGAGATCCGTAATGTAATTCGAATACTTTCTCGAAAAACGAAAAACAATCCCGTTTTAATTGGAGAACCAGGAGTAGGGAAAACAGCGATAGTAGAAGGGCTGGCCCAAAGAATAGTAAGGCGGGATGTTCCAGAAGGATTAAAAGATAAAACGATCTTTTCACTCGATATGAGCTCACTTATTGCTGGAGCCAAGTTTAGAGGTGAGTTCGAAGAGCGTCTGAAAGCAGTTTTAAATGAAGTGAAAAAAAGCGAAGGAAGAATTCTTCTCTTTATTGATGAAATTCATACGATTGTAGGTGCAGGGAAAACAGATGGGGCAATGGATGCAGGGAATATGCTGAAGCCTATGCTTGCCCGCGGAGAGCTGCATTGTATTGGTGCGACTACCTTGGATGAACATCGGAAATACATTGAAAAAGATCCTGCATTAGAAAGACGTTTTCAGCAGGTCCTTGTACAGGAACCCGATGTAGAAGACTCTATCTCGATTCTAAGAGGATTAAAGGAAAGATATGAGGTTCACCACGGAGTCAATATTCATGATAGGGCTCTTGTTGCAGCCGTTACCTTATCAGATCGATATATTACAGATCGTTTCCTGCCTGATAAAGCAATTGATTTAGTCGATGAAGCATGTGCAATGATCCGAACAGAAATTGATTCAATGCCAACAGAACTCGATGAAGTGACAAGACGAGTGATGCAGCTTGAAATTGAAGAAGCGGCTTTAAGGAAAGAAAGTGATGAGGCGAGTAAAGAGAGATTATTGATCCTGCAAAAGGAATTAGCTGATCAAAAAGAAAAAGCCCACGCCATGAAGGCTAAATGGCAGCAAGAAAAAGAAGGAATTCAGAAGGTGCGCGAAAAAAGAGAACAGCTGGAAAAGCTTCGCCGCGAGCTGGAGAAGGCAGAAAATGAGTATGATTTAAATAAAGCAGCAGAGCTCCGTCATGGAAGAATTCCAAGCTTAGAAAAAGAAGTTAAGCAGCTAGAACAAGAAGTAAATGAGAAGGATGGAGACCGTCTATTACGGGAAGAAGTGACGGAAGAGGAAATTGCAGATATCGTAGCAAGATGGACAGGCATTCCTGTTGCCAAGCTCGTTGAAGGCGAACGAGAAAAGCTGCTAAGGCTCGAGAGTATATTACATGAAAGGGTAATAGGGCAGGTTGAAGCCGTTGAACTTGTATCTGATGCCGTACTTCGTGCTAGAGCGGGGATTAAAGATCCTAATCGTCCAATCGGTTCCTTTATCTTCTTAGGACCGACTGGTGTTGGGAAGACTGAATTAGCGAAGGCTTTAGCGCAAAGTTTATTTGATAGTGAAGATCATATTATTCGAATTGATATGTCTGAATATATGGAGAAACATGCAGTATCAAGATTAATTGGCGCCCCTCCAGGCTATGTTGGCTATGAAGAAGGCGGGCAGCTGACAGAAGCAGTTAGAAGAAATCCCTACTCTGTCATATTATTAGATGAAATTGAAAAAGCTCATCCCGAAGTGTTTAATATTTTATTGCAAATGCTCGATGACGGAAGAATTACAGACTCGCAAGGAAGAACAGTAGATTTTAAAAATACAGTGATCATTATGACCTCAAATATCGGCTCTCAATACTTGCTTGAACGCGTTAACGGAGAAGTGAATATAAATGAAGAAACTCGGAACAAAGTGATGGGGCATTTAAGAGGTCATTTCCGCCCAGAGTTCTTAAATAGGGTTGATGAAATCATATTATTTAAGCCGCTCGATTTGAAAGAAATAAAGGAAATCGTTTCAAAATTAATTAAGCAGCTGCAAGAAAGAGTATCTGATCAGCATATTAAGCTCAATATAACGGAGGAAGCAAAGGAATATATAGCTGAAAACGGGTTTGATCCGGTTTATGGCGCTAGGCCTCTAAAGCGGTTTATCCAAAGAAATGTTGAGACGATATTAGCTCGGAAAATCATTGCTGATGATATTAAAGATTACAGCGAAGTATCCATTTCGGTAGAAAATGATGAAATCAAGTTGAACATTCAATTTAAAAAAAGTGACTCCTAGGAGTCACTTTTTTAACTTAATGAATACTTTCTTTTTCCGCTGGTCCTTCAGGAATGATTGCGGAAACAACGAAAATTAAGATCGTTGTACCGATTGCTAAAATGGATCCAGTTTTGAAATCAAAAGCTACGGCAAGCATTGAGCTAACTACATACGTTAACATTTGAACTAGAAGAAACGTCCAAAAGAAAGTCCAAAAGAATCTCATCGAATTCACCTCTGCATATTAAAATCCCCTATCATATTACCATAACAAGAAGGATTAATAAATGAAACAAATTGAAAAATCATGTTAAACATGTGAATAACCTTTCTTTTAGGGCAGTACAGTAAATAGTTTCCTCTTTATAAACTAGGCTTTCCCCTTATCATTTCATTTGAAGTATCATACATTATTATGAATTAAGAAACAAAGGAGTTTTTTCATTATGGAAAGCCGGAACTTTCAATTGGATACCGAATGGAATATGCTTCATTATCCTGAAAAGCCAAGCGGTTTCGGTATCCTAATTATAGGTGATGACAGGCATTATGTTAATGAGTATGGAAGCTTTTGGACTCAGAATGAAGGAAAGGCAGCTCTAATTAAGACGCTAAAGGAAGAGGGCTATACAATTTTTTATTCAAACCTTTACGGGAAAAACTGGGGTAATGAAAAAGCAGTTAGGCTTGCTAGAAGATTATATGAACATATTATCCGAACAGAGATAATAAATGGGAAAATTCATTTGATAGCAGAAGGAATGGGCGCTTTAGTTGCATTAAAACTTTTGGCTGAAATGGGTCCTATGCACATTCGAACTTGTATTTTCATAAATCCAATCTTATCAATAAAAGATTATATTGAATTAGAAAAGGAGCATAAATTTTTTTATAAGAAATTACTGAAAGAGCTTGCTCAGGCATATGAGATCGATATAAAGCAGATAGAAGCTGAAATCGATACATTTAAAGAAAGCTTTGATAGTACAGTGAATATTCCAATAAAAATTATCCATTTTATGACTGGCGGCAAGTCTTATAAAGAGGCTAAACAAGTAAGGAATCAAACAACTGAACGAAAGGAATCAAAAAGTCCAATCATTATTTGTTACTTACTCCCAGAAAAAAAGCAAGGTATTGGCATCCAAATCGTTCATTTTATGAAGTGTTATGAAACAATTTTATAAGGACTACATTTGTACAGTTTAAAATGAAATAAATGTAAATCAATTTGCATAGGATACACTGAGAATGGTAAGGGAGGCCAGAAAATGGACAGGGCAGTAATTTTTGGGGCATTTCAATTTATTGGTTATCAATTTTGCCGTTCATTGCTAGAACAAGGATTAGAAGTTATTGGGATTCATTCGAGTGATGATGACATAGACGCATATCTTTCTGAAAAGCGGCTTGAAATTGGCCGTAACGCGAACTTTAATGAAAGAAGTCCAACACAATGGATGGATGAAGAAGAATTTAACGGTCGAACAATTATTCTTTTTGATTATTATGAAACTGATATAAATAATCTTCAAGCCTCTATAACAAAAAACTGTTTAATTGAGGAGTTTCTAAATAAAAATCGAGAAAAAATAGATAATATGGATACGAAAATTGTTTCCCTTTTTCCTATTCAATTTTTTGTGCAGCTTAACGATAGGATCGAGCAAGCAAATTCAAATTACAGTCACCGTTTTTTTCTCCCAACTATTTATGGCCCTTGGCAGCCAAATACCTTTTTATTTCAGCAATCCCTTTTAAAAACCATTTTTCCTGATCAGCACATTGTAACTAATGAATGTGAGTGGATCCACGATACACTGTACATTGAAGATATTGTGGATCCAATTATTGAGCTTACAGAGAATAATTGCCCTCAAACGTGGATTTTAAAAAGCGAAACTGTAAATCATTGGGGAAAATGTGCAGATTATCTATCCATCCCTATTGAAGTGATAGAAAAAGTTCAACACAAAGAAATAGTTAATGGACGTATGGTAAACAACACTATTGTGAAAAGCTGTACACATTTTACGGAGGGGCTTGAAAAACAGAAAAGGCAGATAAGGTTGTTACATGATGGATGTATTTAGTAGAATAGGGATAGGGCTTTTCAAAACTTGCTCATTATGGTTAGAATAAAAACAGCAGGATATAGTATATTTGGATATTTTTGGTTTGAATTATCTTAAAATAAGAAGCGGCTTTTATGGAGAGGCGGAACAAAGGAAGATGCAGAAAATTTTTGTTCGGTTTGGGATTCTTCTTTTAAGCCTTCTTTTATTGGTCTCCTGCGGACAAGCAATGTCTTCTGGTAAACTAAAAAAAGCAGGATTACTAGTTCCTGATACGATCAATGATCAAGTATGGGGAACAAAGGGCTATAAAGGAATGTTAAAGATCCAATCCCATTATAATATTGATGTTTACTATAAAGAGGGGATGAATTCAAAGCTAGTAGTTGAAAGAGCTGTTAAGGAGTTTAATCAAAAGGGAGTTAATCTTATTTTTGGTCATGGTAATGAATATGCTGAATATTTTAATGAGATTTCACCTCAATATCCGGATATTCACTTCGTAAGCTTCAATGGAGATGCGGAAAATTCGAATACTACTAGCTTGAACTTTGAAGGGTACGCAATGGGATTTTTCGGTGGTATGATCGCGGGTCATATGACAAAATCTAATTCTATTGGTATTATTGCTGCATACGAATGGCAGCCCGAAATTGAAGGATTTTATGAGGGTGCCAATTATGAAAATCCCAACGCTGATGTAATGATTGAATATGTTGGGAATTGGGATGATGACAAAAAAGCCATTGACCTTTTAGATAAGATTATGGCAAAAGGGGCTGATGTAATTTATCCGGCCGGCGATGGTTATAATGTTCCGGTAATTGAAAAGGTTAAAGAAAAGGGCCATTATGCTATTGGATATATTTCAGATCAGTCTGATCTAGGGGAATCTGCGGTTTTAACTAGTACGATTCAGCATGTGGATGTTTTGTATGAAGTCGTGGCTGATATGTTTAATAAAGGGGAGTTGAAATCTGGGAATTTGTCGTTCGATTTTCAGGATGGTGTCATAACACTAGGGAAATTTAGCTCCCACGTTGATCAAAAATTTATTGATAAAATCAATGCAGCCATTGATGAATATAAAAAAACAGGGGAACTTCCCAATAAATAGCGCTCAGGAGGAATTACATAAGATATGCAATCAGACAAAACAATGCAATTTATGCAAATCGCCATGAAGTATTTGCCAGAGGCGAAACAGCAATTAGACGACGCAGGTGTTGAATTATCTTTAGAAATGATTCAGCCGTTTATGAGCCTTTTTACAAAAGTAATGAGTGAAGCATATGAAATGGGCAAAGCAGATGCATTAGCAGAAAAAGAATAAATTGACAAAAACCGGTCTTTCTTAGAAGACCGGTTTTTTGAAATTAATTACTTTTTTTAAAAAGCTGCTTAATCATTGGAGTAACTTTACTGTATATTGGTTTAAATTGTTGAGCAGATTGCTTAAGGGCGTCTATATTGTCCATAAGAGCGATAAAATCAATATTATTAATGATCTGATTGATTTGGTCATTGATAGCCTTATTTTTTGTGCTCTCAGGTTTCCTTTGATTTCCAAATAGCCAATCGTCTAAAGAAGAATTGTTCAATTTCTTATTCTCTGTAGAAGATTCAACCGGTTCTCTTTTCAAATCTGTATTCCGTTGATTGGGACCAAACATGAATAATGAAAATGGGTCACCTGCAGAAATTTGTTCTTCTTTTTTATCCTCAGGATTCAATCTTTTCCTCCTCCTTTATAAAGTAGCATTTATATTAATTTATGTTACTGAATTTTCCATGTTTAGACAGAAGCGGATAAAACTTTTTAATATTAAGATTCAGAAAATCTTGCTTATCTGCTAGTTTATTTGATAAAATTAGTACCAAGTCATAATAATTGATAATAAAGTTAAAAATCACTTATAATTGATATTGCCATCTCTATAATTGATGATAATTTAGTTTGTAAACTGGACAATAAGCTAGTGTTTCCTTAAACTGCTGGCTATTTGAATTCAGAATAGAAAGATGATAAGGGGTGCACTCCATGAATGCTGGAATAATTGGAATTGGCAGATGCTTGCCTGAAAAGAAACTAACAAATGCAGATTTAGAAAAAATGGTTGATACATCAGATGAATGGATCAGAACTAGAACCGGTATTCAGGAAAGAAGAATTGCAGATGAGAATACAGATACTTCTGATCTAGCTTATGAAGCGGCAGTGAAGGCGATAGAAAACGCAAATATTTCACCAGAAGATTTAGATATGATTTTAGTAGCTACTGTTACACCTGACAATCCATTCCCATCTGTTGCCTGTATGCTTCAAGAGAGATTAGGAGCAGTAAAGGCAGCGGCTATGGATATTAGTGCTGCATGTGCTGGGTTTATGTATGGAATTGTTACTGCAAAGCAATTCGTTGAAGCTGGCACATATAAACACGTGCTAATTGTTGGAGTTGAAAAGCTTTCAAAAATAACAGATTGGGAAGACCGAAATACCGCTGTATTATTTGGAGATGGTGCCGGTGCTGCTGTTATTGGCCAAGTTTCAGAAGGAAGAGGAATATTATCTTTCGAGCTTGGTGCAGATGGAACTGGAGCAAAGCATTTATACCAGGATGAGTACATCATTATGAATGGCCGGGAAGTATTTAAATTTGCTGTCCGCCAAATGGGGGAAAGCTGTGTAAATGTGCTAGAAAAGGCTGGTCTCTCTAAGGAGGATGTTGATTTCTTAATTCCTCACCAAGCAAATATTCGCATCATGGAGGCTTCTAGACAGCGACTTGATTTGCCAGAGGAAAAGATGTCAAAGACGATCCACAAATATGGAAACACTTCTGCAGCTTCTATTCCCATTTCAATTGTCGAAGAATTAGAAGCTGGAAAAATTAAAGATGGAGATTTAATTGTTATGGTAGGCTTTGGTGGCGGTTTAACATGGGGGGCTATTGCCATGCGCTGGGGCAGATGAGGCATAACTTTACAATTCATCCAATTTCAGTGACAATTAAAATGAAATTTTTTTAAGTGAATTTTACAATGATTAGCCGAAAATGTGATTCTCTAATTTTTATGGAATAAAGCTTGTAACTATTAGAGTAAAGGAGATAAAAATAGAATGACTAAACGAAGAGTTGTCGTTACGGGTATTGGAGCTGTAACACCGCTAGGGAATGACGTAGAAACAACATGGAAAAATATCCTTTCGGGGGTTTCTGGAGTTGGCCCATTAACAAGAGTAAATGCAGATGAATATCCAGTGAAGGTTGCTGCCGAAGTTAAGGAATTTAATGTTGAAAACTTCATTGATAAAAAGGATGCCAGAAAAATGGACCGCTTTACTCATTATGCGGTTGCAGCTTCCCTTATGGCAGTAAAGGATGCAAATTTAGCGATAAATGAAGAAAATGCACACCGTGTAGGCGTATGGATTGGTTCTGGAATTGGCGGAATGGAAACATTCGAAAATCAGTTTGAAACTTTTCTAAATCGTGGATACAGACGGGTTAGTCCATTCTTCGTTCCAATGATGATCCCAGATATGGCAACTGGTCAAGTATCTATTACTTTGGGAGCAAAAGGATTTAATTCATGTACTGTAACGGCATGTGCTACAGGAACCAATTCTATTGGTGATGCTTTTAAAGTTATTCAGCGTGGCGATGCAGATGCAATGGTTACAGGAGGAGCAGAGGCACCGATTACGAAAATGTCTGTTGCAGGTTTTTGTGCTAATACAGCATTATCAACAAATCCTGATCCAAAAACAGCAAGCCGCCCATTTGATAAAAATCGTGATGGATTTGTTATTGGCGAGGGCGCTGGTATTGTCGTTCTTGAAGAGCTTGAGCATGCACTAGCACGCGGAGCAAAAATTTATGCCGAAATCGTTGGGTATGGTGCAACTGGAGATGCGTATCATATTACAGCACCTGCACCTGAAGGAGAAGGCGGAGCGAGAGCAATGAAAATGGCCATCGATGATGCTGGACTAGCGCCAGAGGACATTGATTATATTAATGCTCATGGAACAAGTACTGATTACAATGATAAGTATGAAACAATGGCCATTAAACAAGTATTTGGTGATCAAGCGTATAATCTAGCTATAAGCTCAACTAAATCTATGACTGGCCATCTTCTTGGCGCAGCAGGCGGTGTAGAAGCAATTTTCACCGTTTTAGCGATGAAGGAGAGCGTATTGCCTCCAACTATCAATTATGAAACACCAGATCCTGAATGTGATCTTGATTATGTTCCAAATGAGGCAAGAAAAAAGGAAATCAAAGCAGCAATCAGCAACTCATTAGGATTCGGCGGACATAACGCAACAATCGCATTTAAAAAATACGAATAAAACAATTCAGTAAGGGCAAATCAAAGGATTTGCCCTTTTATATTTCACTAAACGAACATTAACATTAATTAAACATAGACTAGAAAAGAAATAAATTTTCAAGAAATCCTCTAGGAAAAAGGTGGTGAACAGCTAATGGGGTAGTTAGAACAGATTTATGGATGGAAACAGACTTTTATCACCTGGAGAAAATTTGTGAAAGACTTTCTAGAGATTTTTATAAGGACAGGCCGGATAAAATTTATCATTACTTAAGCCAGTTTGGCATGTATAAACCAAATAGGCAAACATATGAAACTTTTAAAGCATTAAAGGAAAAGAAATATTGGGAAAAGACAGAAAAAATATTCAGGAAATATAAAAAGGCATGGAATGGTCCGGATATTGATATTTATATTTTTCCAATAGCAGCTAGAAACACCTTATTTTCTAGGGTAAATGTGAATAAATCAGGTGTGGCATTTGAAGGGCAGTTATTTTTATTTATTACACCATCGATAGATGATAAGGAATTAGAAGCCCTCTTTGTTCATGAATATCATCATACATGCAGACTTCAAAAGAAAAATATTAAATTAGAAGATGCAACTCTCCTAGATTCTATCATTTTAGAAGGGTTAGCTGAGCATGCGGTATATGAATGCTGTGGGGAAAAATATACTGCAGAATGGTGTCGTTATTATAGCGAAAAAGAAATCATCCACTTTTGGAATACATTCCTAAAGAGTAAATTGCATACAAAAAAAATGAGTAAGGAACATGATGAAATCCTTTATGGGAGGGGAGGATATCCTAAAATGACTGGGTATGCAGCAGGGTTTGTAATCGTTTCCATGTACAAAGAGAAGAACAAATTTTCTTTGCGTGATTCATTTAATTTGCCATCGGAATCCTTTATATCAAGTCTTTCCGGTGAAAAAAGAACAGGAAAATCTTCATAAAAGGCTGGATCCAAATAGATCCAGCCTTTTATTTTTTTTTGCAGATGTACAATAAAATTTTGGATGATGACTGTTGTAATTTTGACATAAATCTTTTAAAAAAATAGAATTTTTAAAAAAATTCTTGAATTCGTAATCTTTCTGTAATAATATACAATTAAATACTCAATAAATTCCAAATTAGAAAATATTTATAAAAAATGTAAAATGATATTCTTGTATATTAATTTGGAATTTTTTGTAGGCTCTTTTCTAAAGCTGGTTGCAAGTATAAATGTCATTTCTAGTTTAATTTTTAAAACTTTTAATAGAATACTTATGACCTAAAAATTACGAAAATTATGCTAATTAAAATTTTTATTAATAATGAGTCCAATTTATTTGAAAAAGTGGTATACAAGCAACGCTTTGGAAATAGCCATTACTAATGAAATATGGACGGAGGGTAATATGACAGCATTATTGGAACTAAAAAACTTAAAAACATACTTTAAGAAAAAGAAAGTAAATATTCCTGCCGTTGATGGTGTTGATTTAAAAATACATAAAGGGGAGACAGTGGCATTAGTTGGAGAATCTGGATCTGGAAAAAGTATTACATCCCTTTCCATTATGCGCCTAATACCTAGCCCTCCCGGAGAGATTGTAGACGGCGAAATTCTTTTTGATGGCAAGGATTTAGTCAAACTATCGGAAAATGATATGTGTAAAATTCGCGGTAATGATATTTCAATGATTTTTCAGGAACCGATGACATCCTTAAATCCAGTCCTAACCATCGGTGAACAGATTATTGAAGTATTAATGTACCATCAAAAAATGTCAAAGAACGTTGCAAGAAATCGAGCAATCGAGATGCTTGAATTAGTAGGTTTTTCCCGTGCTAAAGCTCTTATAGATGAATATCCTCACCGGCTTTCAGGCGGTATGAGGCAGCGTGTTATGATTGCAATCGCCATGAGCTGTAATCCAAAGCTTCTTATTGCAGACGAACCGACTACTGCCTTGGATGTAACAATTCAGGCACAAATACTAGACTTAATGAAAGACTTGAGTGAGAAATCTGATACATCTATTCTAATCATTACTCATGATTTAGGAGTCGTATCAGAAATAGCAGATCGTGTAGTTGTTATGTATTGCGGCCAAGTAGTTGAAGAAGCTCGTGTCGATGATTTATTCGATGAACCACTTCACCCGTATACAATTGGCCTAATGGGTTCAATACCATCGCTAGAAGGAGAATTGGATCGGCTTTATTCAATCGAAGGAACTGTTCCGCCTCCAGAGCACTTTCCTGCAGGGTGTCGCTTTGCACCTCGATGTCCGCATGCGTTTGATCGATGCCATAATGAAGCACCTCAACTTGTTTCACTTAAAGGCACAAGATCGGTTCGCTGCTTTTTACATGGAGAGAAGGAGGCAACAAAATGAGCTCTACAACAACTGTGGGATTAAAGAAGAAATCCATTGATAAAGAATCGGACTATATTTTAAATGTAATAGATTTAAAGAAACACTTTTCTATTAAAGCAGGTTTCTTACAGAAAACAGTTGGTTCAATTAAAGCGGTGGATGGGCTAACCTTTAATGTCAAAAGAGGCGAGACGATCGGAATAGTTGGTGAATCAGGCTGTGGAAAATCAACTGCAGGACGTACGCTTATTAGGCTTTATGAACCAACTAGCGGAGATATTATTTTTAAAGGCCGGAATATTTCAGAAATGTCTGAAGGGGAGCTTCGAAGAACAATTCGGAAAGATATCCAGATGGTTTTCCAAGATCCATATGCATCCCTTAATCCACGGAAAACCTTAAAGTCAATCCTTAGTGAACCGATGATTACACATAATTTATATAGTTCGAGGGAACGAGAAGAAAAAATTCAAGATCTTTTAGAAAAAGTAGGATTAAACCCGTTGTTTATTAATCGGTATCCGCATGAATTTTCAGGAGGTCAAAGACAAAGGATTGGGATTGCTCGTGCGTTGGCACTAAATCCGGATTTAATTATTGCTGATGAACCAGTATCAGCTCTGGATGTTTCCATCCAGGCACAGATTATCAATCTAATGGAAGACCTTCAAGAAGATTTAGGACTTACCTATGTGTTTATCTCCCATGATTTAAGCGTTGTCCGCCATATAAGCGACAGAGTAGGTGTTATGTACTTAGGAAAAATGATGGAGTTCGCTGGCAAGAATGATCTATATGATGATCCTTTACATCCATACACTCAAGCACTCCTATCAGCTGTACCTGTTCCGAAGAAAAAAGGTGTACAGGCAAGAGAAAGAATTATCTTAAAAGGTGACTTGCCTAGCCCGGCAAATCCTCCTCAAGGCTGTGTGTTCCATACCCGATGCCCAGCTGCAACAGAAATATGCAGTCAAATGGTGCCGGAATATAAAGAAATCAAACAAGATCATTTTGTTGCATGCCATTTATATTAATTGTTATTAGATGCTGCGAATACCCACTTTTATGGGACAGAGCATTTAGTATAAAAAGCTTTGAAGGGGGGCGGTACATCCGATAACGTTCTCTGATTAAAAAGAATTGGATTTACAAAATAAAACTAAGGGGGAAATTGAATGAAAAAGCCAGCATGGTTACTAGTAAGCTTCATGCTAGTATTATCTATGTTTCTAGCTGCATGTTCAGGCGGATCGCAAACAACGCAGACAGAAACAGAAAAGCCAAAAGAAGAAACTCCAGCTACTGAAGAGAAACCAAAGGATGAAGGCCCAACTCAAGGAGGGGACCTAGTTGTTGGTTCAACAGGGTCACCTACAATGTTTAACCCACTATATTCTAACGATGCTTCAAGTTCTGATATTGAAGATATGCTATTTGATTCATTAATGGGTTCTGATATTGAACTTAATACAGTTAAAGAAAATGGGTTAGCAGAAACATATGAAGCTTCAGAAGATGGAAAAGAATTTACTATTAAAATTGTTGAAAATGCGAAATTCCATGATGGTGAGCCATTAGATGCAGATGATGTTGTATTTACATACAGCATTCCACTTCATCCGGATTATGATGGAGTTCGTAAATCGTATTTTGAAAATATTGAAAAGATTGAAAAAATCGATCAATACACAGTTAAATTTACATTAAAGCAAGTTGATGCACAATTCCCAGTAGTAAGCCTTGGATTTGGTATTCTTCCAGAACATATTTTAAAAGATGTTCCAGTCGCAGAATTGGGTGAGAATCCATTTAACACTAAAACTCCAATTGGTTCAGGTCCATTTAAATTCGAAGAATGGAAAGATGGGGAGTATGTAAAGGTTGTTGCCAATGAAGATTATTGGGGTGGCCGACCATACTTAGATTCTGTTACTTACAAACTTGTTCCAGATGCTAACGCAATTCTTGCTCAGCTTCAAGCAGGAGACATTGATTATTATGCAGGTGTTCCACAACCAGACGTACCAACAGTTGAAAGCTTTGCAGATGCTGCTGGATTACGTTTAGAGTCTGGTTTAGCATTATCATATACTTATCTTGCTTTCAATCAGCGTGACGATAAGTTCAAGGATAAAAAGGTTCGTCAAGCAATTACTCATGCGATTGACCGTGTTGCAATCGTTGATAACGTAATGGCTGGACTTGGTGAAGTTGCGCACGTACCGGAAAGTCCATTAAGCTGGGCATATAATCCAGATGTTCCTAAGTTTGAATATGATCCTGAAAAAGCAAAGAAAATGTTAGAAGAAGCTGGCTGGAAGCCAGGTGCTGACGGCATTCTTGAGAAAGACGGCAAGAGATTCTCTGTAGAGGTTAAAACGAACCAAGGAAACAAAGTTCGTGAAGATATCGTTGTTATTCTTCAACAGCAGCTTAAAGAAGTTGGTATTGAAATTAAGCCACAAATTGTTGAATTTAGTTCATTAATTGCTGATATTGATCCAGGTGTTTGGAACTTTGAAGCAATTGTACTTGGATGGAGCTTAGGTATCGATCCGGATCCAAGTGGTATCTTCCATACTAAGGAAATTGAACAAGGACTTAACTTTACTGGCTACTCAAACCCAGAGCTAGATAAGTTAATGGATGAACAGCTTCAAGAGCTAGACAAAGATAAGCGTAAAGAAATGATCGGGAAAATTCAAGCAGGTCTTGCCGAGGATCAAGCTTATACATTCTTATACTATCCTAAGGAATTCCGTGCAATGCCTAAGAACCTAGAAGGCTATGAATTCCATCCAAAGACTCAATTATATAACATCCACAAATGGTGGTTGAAACAAGAATAGTATCAATAAAATCAATACTATTAAAAAAGTAGGGGATTAGGTACCCTTTTCCCTTACTTTTTTTTAATACTGAAAATTCTACAGGTTAATATTAGCCATGTATTTTGTATAAACTGAAAATTTAAGAAAGGGAGAATAGACGATGGTTTCATACATTTTTAGACGAACATTAATGGCTATTCCCTTACTACTTGGAATTACCATATTATCCTTTGCCATCATTAAGGCAGCACCAGGTGGTCCAGTAGCTATGCTTATGGATCCGAAAATGAAGCCGTCTGATAAGGTGAAATTTGAAGAAAAATATGGATTGAACGATCCAATTCCAGTTCAATATTTCAAATGGCTTGGAAATATGGCTAAAGGGGATTTTGGGGAATCACTAATTAAGCGTGGAACCCCTGTAAGTGAGCTTATAATTAATAGGCTTCCAAATACCTTACTACTTATGGTTGTATCATTTATTATTGCAGTAATGATTGCAATTCCAATTGGAATTTATTCTGCGATGCGACCCTATTCACCTCTTGATTATACCTTTACAATTGGTTCATTTCTTGGAGTAGCCACTCCAAACTTCTGGTTTGGGTTAATCCTAATCATGTTTTTTTCAGTTAACCTTGGCTGGTTCCCAACAGGTGGAGTTGCTACATTGAATGCACCATTCAGTATTTGGGACCGCATACATCACTTGATTCTTCCGGGTTTAGTTCTTGCCACTGCAGACTTAGCTGCACTGACACGTTATACTAGATCCTCTATGTTGGATGTATTAAAGCAGGATTATATTCGCACTGCAATGTCAAAGGGTTTTAAAGAGAAAAAAGTTGTTATTAAGCATGGTGTCAGAAATGGCATGATTCCAATAGTCACTCTATTTGGATTAATGCTACCTTCCTTCATTGGCGGAGCTGCTATTACCGAGAAGGTATTTGCATGGCCGGGTCTTGGGCAATTATTCATTGATTCCGCATTTCAGCGTGACTACCCAGTAATAATGGCGCTTACTGTGATTTCGGCAGTTTTTGTTGTAATAGGAAATTTACTAGCAGATATTTTGTACGCGATTTTTGATCCGCGTATTGAGTATTAAGGAGGGGTTTACTTGTCACAAACAAATTTAGAAATTACTCAAGAGGATTTACAGTTAAACCCCAATTTAAAGAGTAAACCTGAAACATTAACGAAAATATTCATTAGAAAATTTTCGAGAAACAAACTTGCATTAGTAGGGGCAATTATTTTGTTCCTAATCATTGCATCTTCAGTACTGGCACCGCTTATTGCACCGTATAAATTTGAGGATATCAATCTCTTGGACAAGCTTAAGCCGCCTAGTGAGGAATACTTACTTGGAACAGATCGATATGGAAGAGATATTTTTACTCGTTTATTATATGGCGGCCGGATTTCTTTGCTTGTAGGATTTGGTTCGGTAGCAGGTGCTCTAGTCATTGGCGTAACTGTTGGTGCACTAGCAGGATATTTTGGTGGAATCATTGATGCCATGTTAATGAGATTTGTTGACATCGTCATCTCTATTCCAAGTATCTTTTTACTAATTACAGTTGTTTCAATTTTTAAACCAAGTACGGGTAATTTAATCTTAATTTTTGCTGTTATCAGCTGGACAAGTACTGCACGTCTTGTAAGGGGAGAGTTCTTGTCTTTAAGAACAAGGGAGTTTGTACTTGCTTCCAAAACAATTGGTACAAAATCCCATAAGATTATTTTTAGCCATATTTTGCCTAATGCAATGGGACCAATTATTGTATCTGCAACATTACTTGTAGGTCAAGTAATTCTGACGGAGGCGGCACTAAGTTATTTGGGACTTGGTATTCAACCTCCAACTCCAAGCTGGGGTAATATGCTTCAGGATGCACAGAATTACACAGTAATGTTAACGGCTCCATGGTATCCATTTTTCCCGGGATTGCTCATATTGTTAACAGTCCTAAGCTTTAACTTTATCGGTGATGGACTCCGGGATGCATTAGATCCAAAAACAATAGATTAAAAAGCATAAAGGTCTCTGTCTATAAATGAAATAGCAGAGGCTTTTTATTTTTGATTTATTTCCTGCACGCATTGCTAATTTAGGAATAATTTTACTCCGCTCTGCCAATACTGAGTGACAAATAGCTTGTAGAAGCGGGGGGTAAGAGATGTTATATCTTCATGATGTTTGGGTGAATTGGTTTGAAGGAGAAGAAAATGGATATAATGTTTGCCACTTTCATGAATGGCGTAAGGATGATGGAGTAGAACTGTTGGACCAAGTGCCATTGCTCAAAATTGATCCCGTCTTATTTAATTACATTGAAAATGATTTGTCAGAGCTGCCACAACAACTGTTAGATGATATTTATCAAAAGGCTTATTTAAGAAAAAACCATGAAAGAATTCAGTTAGACTATTGTTTTGTAGTATCTGATGGAGAGGGAATATTAGCTGTTGATACGATCGGCTATAATATTCCGATAAGAAAAAGCAGACTTATTCCAAGACAAGAACAGCTTGCCTATGAAATGCTGTCAAATCAGGAAGCAGTAGCTTATACTTTCAATGACCAGCGTGCATTAAAGAATTTCCATATTCTTTCGCCACCACCAGAACTGATGGCAGGGCTGACAAGAAAGGAAAGACAAATAAAACAATTAATGTTTATGGCCCTTGACCAATTATATTCTTCTAAGAATGTAGCAGAAGTCCGTTATTGGTATACAGAATGGAGTCCGGAAAACTATTCAAACATACAGCAAATGGATTTTGAAGAAGCATGGCTTCAGCTCTTTGAAGAGAGTAAGTATGGATGGACAAGCAAGCATGAGCAATTTTGTGAAAACATAATTAAAGGGCAGCCATTTTTTGAGAAGCTTTGGGAACTAGAGCATGGTCCAAAAGTGAATTAGAACAAAAAAATCTATCACCAAGTGATAGATTTTTTTGTTGCTCTTATTTTCTTTTTCTGCCAAGACCCATTGCGTTTTCCATTTTTTTCAGCATTTTATTAGCAACTTTTCTTGCCTTTTCAGCGCCTTCATCAAGAATATCATCAAGTTCTGTAGACTCCATTAATGCATTATAGCGATCTTGGATAGGCTTAATTTCATTTATGACGACTTCAGCTAAATCTGATTTAAAATCTCCGTATCCCTTTCCTTCATACATATTTTCAATTTCACTAATTTCTTTACCCGAGAATATAGAATAAATGGAAAGAAGATTAGAAATGCCCGGTTTATTGTCTTTATCAAATTTCACTATACCTTCAGAATCTGTTACAGCACTCTTAATTTTCTTTTCAATTTGTTTAATATCATCTAGCAGTGTAATGGATGCTTTTTTATTCGGGTCAGACTTACTCATTTTCTTTGTTGGCTCCTGCAATGACATGATTCGAGCACCAACTTTAGGAATTCTAATTTCAGGAATTGTAAATATCTCACTATATTTGTTGTTAAATCTTTCTGCTAAATCCCTTGTTAGCTCTAAGTGCTGCTTCTGATCTTCACCAACTGGCACAAGATCTGTATTATATAGAAGAATATCAGCAACCATTAACGGTGGATAGGTTAGTAATGCAGAAGGGACAGCATCTCTTCCAGCAGATTTGTCTTTAAATTGGGTCATTCTTTCAAGCTCACCAATATATGAAATGCATTGCATCATCCATCCAGCTTGAGCATGCGCTGGAACTTCAGATTGAATAAACAGAGTCGCTTTTTCAGGATCAATTCCTACGGCTAAGTAAAGGGCAGCCAAGCTTCTAATATTTTTTCTAAGCTCAAGTCTATCTTGTGGAACAGTAATCGCATGTTGATCCACAATACAAAAATAACAGTTATATTCATTTTGCAGTTCTACAAACTGCTTTAGGGCACCTATATAATTCCCGAGGGTAATCGTGCCGCTTGGCTGGATGCCGGAAAAGATTGTTTTCATTTATTTTTCCTCCTTTTATGGCCGAAAGAGTTGTACGAATGGGGAATAGCAGCTAATGAATTTCTTGTTTATAATAATTTTGAACATAAAAAGACCATTCATCCCTATTTAATAGGGACGAATGGTCCGCGTTGCCACCCTAATTACTCAATGTCGAGTCTCTTTGTACTATGCCTGAATTTGCACAGTTCCTCTATAACGTGAGGAAACGTCGTATTGGAGAGCTCAAAAGTCCATTCGATTTACATAGTTACCTGTTCTCACCAGCCACAGGCTCTCTAAAACTAGAGGTAAATGTACTACTCTTTCTCATCGCCTTTGTTTTTATTATATTAAATTTAAGAATATAACATTTGAAGAAAAAAATCAATAGTCTGTAGCTTGGAAATCAGAAAAAATTACTATTTTCAGAAAGTTCTTTTTTGTAAATTGTGAAAATATACATACAAATCCAGAAGAAAATAGCGTTTTTTTAATTTTTTTATTGGTCTAAAAACTCATATTTTATAAGTATTTTTAGTAAATTTGGAATGATAGATTGCTATAAACCCGATAAAACCTACTTGCAATAATTTTTTTATAAATTTATAATTAATCTATCAAACGAATTCTTTACGAAAATGTTACGAAGGTTACAGAGTGATTACAGTATAACTCGTTGGATGTTTTACTATACTATAAAAGTAAGTTATTATCTAATAAATAGAGATGATATATTCCTTTTGTATGAAAAGTTTTCAGAATATAGGGATAATCATACTAATTAAGAGAATTAACTTTCTTTATACTTTTTTAGTTTGTCTGTTTATTAAACTAAGTTAAATTTACAGACTTTAATAGTAATCCGCTGGTTATGTATACTTGTGTTTTTTTGTAACCAATCTAAAGAAAACGTTTGCAAAAAAAATAGGGGGTAAAAACCGTGAAAAAAAGATTATCCATCCTTTTTAGTATGCTGTTAGTGCTAAGCATGTTCCTTGCTGCTTGCGGCGGAAAAGATAATGCTGACAGTGGCGACAAAGGCGGAGATAAAGGCGAAACAAAGTCTAATGTTCCGCAAGAATTAAGAGTAAATATCAATACTGAACCACCATCATTAAATCCAGGATTAGCGAAAGATTCAACTTCTGGAACTGTACTTCGTAACACTTTTGAAGGTTTAACTCGTATTGGTAAAGATGGTAAACCTGAAAATGCAATGGCAGAAGATATTCAAGTTTCTGAAGATCAAAAAGTTTATACATTCAAATTACGTGATGCACAATGGTCAAATGGTGACCCTGTAACTGCAAAGGACTTTGAATATGCATGGAAATGGGCGTTAGATCCTAACAATCAATCAGAATATGCATATCAATTATATGTAATCAAAGGTGCTGAAGCTGCAAACACAGGCAAAGGCTCTTTGGATGATGTTGGAATTAAAGTTGAAGATGACAAAACACTTGTGGTTACATTAGAGAACCCAACACCATACTTCAATGAGTTAACTGCATTCTACACTTATCTTCCAGTTAACAGCAAAATTGCTGAAGCTAACCCTAACTGGGCAAATGACGCTGGTGACAACTATACTTCTAACGGACCTTTCGTAATGAAGTCATGGGCACACAGTGATAAGATCGTTTTAGAAAAGAACGATAAATATTGGGATAAAGATTCTGTAAAATTAACTAAGATTGAAATGATCATGATCAATGATCCAAACACTGAATTATCTATGTTTGATAACGGCGAACTTGACTGGGCTGGGGCTCCAACTGGTGCACTTCCAACTGATGCAATGCAAGCTCTTAAAGATGATGGCCGTCTAAATACTAAGCCAATTGCTGGTATTTATAACTACAAATTCAACACAACTGTTGCGCCATTCAACAATAAAAACATCCGTAAAGCATTTGCAATGGCAATTAATCGTCAAGAAATCATTGACAACGTAACTCAAGGTGAACAAGCTCCAGCAATGGCGATTGTACCACCAACAATGTTCCCTGAGAATGAAAAAGGCTATTTCAAAGATAACGATGTTGAAAAAGCAAAAGAATATTTACAAAAAGGTTTAGAAGAGCTTGGTTACAAAGATGTTTCTGAGTTACCAGCTATTACACTTTCTTATAATACTTCTGAAGGACACCAAAAAATTGCTCAAGCTATTCAAGATATGTGGAAGCAAAACCTTGGTGTTGAAGTAACACTTGAAAACTCTGAATGGGCAGTATTCCTAGACAAAATGCATTCACTTGATTTCCAAGTTGGACGTATGGGCTGGTTAGGAGATTATAATGACCCAATCAACTTCCTTGACATGTACCGTGATGCTAAAGGCGGAAACAACGATACTGGTTGGGAAAGTCAAGAATATAAAGATCTTCTTGCAAAATCTGCAACTGAGGCAGATCCTGAAAAGCGTCAACAGATTTTAAAAGATGCAGAAGCAGTATTTATGGAAG
This sequence comes from Bacillus sp. S/N-304-OC-R1, assembly GCF_019749375.1. Lineage (GTDB taxonomy): Bacteria > Bacillota > Bacilli > Bacillales > Cytobacillaceae > Cytobacillus. The sequence continues at coordinate 718,211 of NZ_JACWFE010000001.1, read as the reverse complement.
ATATGCCAGTACTACCAATTTATTTCTACACTGAAAACTGGGTACAAGCTGACAACCTAAAAGATGTTGTTATCTCTGGTCTTGGTGATGTTCAGTACAAATGGGCATATTTTGAATAATAAAGTCATGTAAACGTAAGGTATATAGAGGGAGCATAATCCATTCTATATACCTTCGTTTCTGCTTTTAGATCAAAAAGTCAGATAATTTCAAATGCCGCATTATGTCCTAAAGTTTTCAGTATTAAATTGGAGGTGTAGAACAATGGCAAAATATATAGGAAAACGCTTAATATACATGCTTGTTTCTTTATGGCTAATTGTAACTGCCACGTTTTTCTTTATGCGCATTGCACCAGGAAACCCATTTACCTCAGAGAAAAAATTACCTCCCGAAATTGAAGCTAATCTAAATGCACACTTCGGATTGGATAAACCTTGGTACGCACAATATGGGGAATATTTAGTCAGAATATTAAAATGGGATTTTGGACCGTCTTTTAAATATAAGGCACAGTCAGTAAATGATTTAATTAATGAAGGTTTTCCAGTATCTGCAATGCTTGGTGCTGAAGCCATTCTTTTAGCAGTGGCAATAGGTATTATTCTTGGAATCATTGCTGCGTTAAAGCATAATAGATGGCAAGATTATACGGCAATGATTATTGCTGTGTTAGGTATCTCCGTACCGTCCTTTATAATGGCAACATTCCTGCAATATTTCCTTGCTATTAAAATGGGTCTGTTTCCAGTAGCGCGTTGGGAGACATTTATGCATACGGTTCTTCCTGCATTGGCGTTGGCATCAACTCCAATGGCATTTATTGCGCGATTAACCCGCTCAAGTATGCTAGAAGTACTAAGTAATGATTATATTAAAACTGCAAAAGCTAAAGGCTTGAGCCAAGGAGTAATTACAGTAAGACATGCTGTTCGAAATGCTCTTTTACCTGTTGTAACCTATATGGGACCATTAACAGCTGGTATTCTAACTGGAAGCTTTGTAATTGAAAAAATCTTTGGTGTTCCTGGATTAGGTGCACACTTTGTTACAAGTATCGGAAACCGTGATTATACCGTTATTATGGGTGTAACAGTGTTTTATAGTATTCTGTTACTCGTATCTATTCTCCTTGTTGACATAGCATACGGAATCATCGACCCACGCATCAAACTTGCCGGTGGGAAGAAAGGAGAGTAATTTATGCAGATTTCGAAAGATAAATTTCAACTCGTTGGAACTAAGGCTACAGATGCTGAAAAAATTTCAAAACCAAGTCTGTCGTTCTGGAAAGATGTATTTATTCGATTCCGAAAAAACAAGCTTGCTCTGTTTGGATTAGTGCTGCTAATATTACTAATCATCATGGCTATCATAGGGCCTCACTTGACTCCATATGATTATGCGACAAATGATTTATCAAATAAAAACCAAGCACCTTCATCTGATCACTGGTTTGGTACAGATGATCTTGGCCGCGATGTGTTTGCCCGTACTTGGGAAGGCGCGCGTATTTCCATCTTTATTGGTGTCGCTGCCGCGTTAATCGACTTATTTATTGGTGTTCTATGGGGCGGTATTTCCGGTTATAAAGGCGGAAGAACAGACGAAGTCATGATGAGATTTGCAGATGTTCTTTACGGTGTACCATATTTACTACTAGTTATTTTATTAATGGTAGTGTTAGGACAAGGGCTTGGAACAATGATCCTTGCAATGACGATCACTGGATGGATTAATATGTCCCGTATTGTCCGTGGCCAGGTGCTATCTTTAAAAAGTCAAGAGTATGTTCTTGCATCAAAAACACTTGGAGCAAGTACAAGCAGAATTATGGCAAAGCATTTAATTCCAAATGCAATGGCTCCAATTCTTGTTACAATGACGTTAACAATCCCAAATGCAATTTTTACAGAAGCGTTCTTAAGTTATTTAGGATTAGGTTTAAGACCGCCGCTTGCCAGCTGGGGAACAATGGCCAGTGATGGACTGCCGGCAATTCGCTACTATCCATGGCGTTTATTCTTCCCTGCAACATTTATCTGTTTAACAATTTTTGCATTTAATGTTGTTGGTGACGGTTTACGCGACGCTCTAGACCCAAGACTTCGTAAATAATTCTGAAAAGCGGAGGCGGCTTGCAAGGGGCGACAAGCTTAAGGGCGAGCTGACTTGAAGACTTGTTCTTTAGTCTTCTTGGCAGATTGAATTAAGACCTCGAGACCCTAGACGCCGGAGCTAGACAAGGGAGTGAGAATATGGAAAAAATACTTGAAGTAAAAGATTTGGAAGTCTCATTCCAAACATATGGAGGCTCAGTAAAAGCTGTTCGTGGTGTATCCTTTGACCTTCATAAAGGTGAGACGCTTGCCATCGTAGGTGAATCGGGATCCGGTAAGAGTGTTACCTCTCAAACAATAATGAAATTAATTCCAATGCCACCAGGTAAAATAACTGGAGGACAGATTCTTTTTAACGGTGATGATATTGTCCCTAAATCAGACAAAGAAATGGAAAAAATCCGAGGAAAAGAAATCAGTATGATTTTCCAAGATCCTATGACTTCTCTAAATCCAACGATGAGGGTTGGTTATCAGATCATGGAAGGTCTTATGAAGCATCAAAATATGTCAAAAGATGCTGCAAAGAAAAGAGCAGTTGAAATGTTAAGTCTTGTTGGAATTCCAATGCCAGAAAAGCGTGTGAATCAATATCCACATGAATTTTCCGGTGGTATGAGACAGCGTGTAATGATTGCAATTGCACTTGCAGCGAATCCGAAGCTATTGATTGCGGATGAGCCTACAACAGCACTAGACGTTACAATACAAGCGCAAATTTTAGAGTTAATGAAAGACTTACAAAGTAAAATGGATACTTCCATCATTTTTATCACTCATGATCTTGGAGTAGTTGCAAACGTTGCGGATCGAGTAGCTGTTATGTATGCTGGACAAATTGTTGAAATGGGTACAGTTGACGAAATTTTCTATGACCCTCGACATCCTTATACATGGGGACTGCTTGCATCAATGCCAAGCTTAGAAAACGATGATAAAGAAGAATTGGCTGCTATACCTGGAACACCTCCAGATTTAACAAATCCTCCTAAGGGAGATGCTTTTGCTCCAAGAAATAAATATGCATTAGCAATTGATTTTGAAGAAGAACCGCCAATGTATCAAATTTCTGAAACTCATTTTGCCAAAACATGGCTGCTGCATCCAGATGCACCAAAGGTTGAGCCGCCGGAAGCTGTTACAAGACGGATGCGTCAATTATCCTCCAATTTTAAACAACCGGTTCTTGTGAAGGAGGGTAAATAAGATGGCTGAAAAATTATTAGAAATTAAAAACCTTAAACAGCATTTCAATGTTGGGAAGCCTAATATGGTTAAAGCAGTTGATGGAATCACTTTTGACATTTTCAAAGGTGAAACCCTAGGTCTTGTTGGGGAATCAGGCTGCGGAAAATCAACAACTGGCAGAACAATTATCCGCTTATATGATGCTACCGATGGACAGGTCCTTTTTAATGGAGAAGATGTACACGGGAGAAAATCAGCAAAAGAATTAAAGAAATTTAACCGAAAAATGCAAATGATTTTCCAGGATCCTTATGCTTCTTTAAATCCGCGAATGACAGTAGCCGATATTATTGCTGAAGGAATCGATATTCACGGACTGGCAAAAAGCAAAAAAGAACGCATGGAAAAAGTATATGCGCTGTTAGAAACAGTGGGATTAAATAAAGAGCATGCTAACCGTTATCCTCACGAATTCTCAGGCGGTCAAAGACAACGTATTGGAATTGCTCGAGCACTTGCGGTAGATCCTGACTTTATTATCGCAGATGAACCAATTTCTGCATTAGACGTATCTATTCAGGCTCAAGTAGTTAACTTGATGAAAAAGCTGCAGCGTGAAAAAGGATTAACTTATCTTTTCATCGCTCATGACCTTTCAATGGTTAAGTATATTAGTGACCGTATAGGTGTTATGTATTTTGGAAAGCTAGTTGAACTTGCTAGTGCGGAGGATTTATATAATAATCCGATTCATCCGTATACCCAGTCTTTATTATCGGCTATTCCACTCCCAGACCCAGACACAGAGCGTACTCGTAAACGGATCACATATGATCCAAAGATTCATAATTATAATGAAGATGAGAAGCTTGAAATGCGTGAAATCACTCCAGGTCATTTCGTTTATTGCTCGGAGAAAGAGGAAAAGCAATATAAACAGCAATATGCTAAATAACAAAACGATCTCTCAAATGAGATCGTTTTTCCTTTTATCAAAATAATAAAAAGGTCACATACACTTTTATACTTTTATGCTTTCGTTAAATAAAGAACCGTTTTTTAATATCATACAACATTTCAATTAAAATTACTATTAATAATTTTTTAAATATTATTATTTTGAAAAAAGAGACTGAATGGTTCAGTCTCTTGAATACTTATATTTATTTCTTTTTTCCACCAACTGATTTCCAGCCTGTTTGGAACTTTGCGCATTGATCAACAAATTCATTTTTGTTTTTCCTGCCAAACAGTCTTTCGCCAAGTCCGTTTGTGAATACGCCTAGCGTAGCTGTTAATCCAATTATAAGCAATGCTACAAGAGTTAAATCAAATATGTATTCTTTCATCATTAGCCCCCATTTCCCTTTTTGCAAAGCGAAAGTATAATACTAACCCCATGTTCTTATTGTATTAAAAGTTAAGGTGTATTTAAAGGGTAAATAGCAATTATCTCCAAAATTTACAGAATAAAAAATACATATTTTATCCTATTTAGTTTATTAGTAAAAGAATAGGGTATATATTAGAAAGCACCTTGGAATAAATTATTTAAAAAGTGTACATTTTGTGTCAAATAAAAAAGTTATTAAATTAATGAAACTTTTCCAACACTCAATCGTCTTATATACTAGATTGGAAAAGTTGGTTTGTATAATGAATATTGTAGGCTCTAATCTAGTTTTAAAAAAATATATCCAAACACTTATTCTTAGTGTATAATTATTGATACAAATTACTTTGTTAAAGTAATTTTAAATTACGATTAGCTTATATTCATTAATAAACAAATATACAATCAATTATTGATTTGATGTCTAAATTTTAAGGGAGTGAAATTGTAAAATGGTCACATTATACACTTCACCAAGTTGTACTTCTTGCAGAAAAGCGAAATTATGGCTAGAAGAGCATGATATTGCCTATAAAGAAAGAAATATATTTTCTGAACCATTATCAATAGATGAAATAAAAGAAATACTTCGTATGACTGAAGATGGAACAGATGAAATTATTTCTACTCGTTCAAAAATATTTCAAAAGCTTGATGTTAATTTAGAAGCCATGCCGCTTCAAGATTTATTCGAGTTAATCAAAAAAAATCCAGGTTTGCTGCGCCGCCCAATCATTATTGATGAGAAGAGATTGCAGGTTGGATATAATGAAGACGAAATTAGACGTTTTCTTCCTAGAAAAGTCCGTACATTTCAGCTTCGTGAAGCTCAGCGCTTAGTAAATTAATCGGACAGGACCCTTATTTCTTAGAAAAAGGGTCTTTTTAATATTTTAAATGGAATACATTTGTGAAAGGGAAAGAACTTTGTTAAAATGTTAGGACAACTTAACAAACTGCCTATTCCTATTTTACAGAATGTAATAGGCGATTAATGGTTTTTTTAAAGTTGTGACATTTTAATTCCCTTTATTCCCTTTTTGTCATAAAATAAAAGTACAAGGTGCAATATCTAATACCTTCTATAAATAAATGGGAATGGGTTTTTATTGTTATGCAGTGCAGAGATATATTCTCTGAAGGTGCTCATTTTTTTATGCACTAACAACTCCAGAAGGGAGAGTTGCAAAATGGAAATTGAAAGAATTAATGATAATACAGTTAAGTTTTATATTTCTTACGTTGATATAGAAGAAAGAGGCTTTGAACGTGATGAAATTTGGTATAACCGTGAACGCAGCGAGGAACTTTTCTGGGAAATGATGGAGGAAGTACATGACGAGGAAGAGTTCACTGTTGAAGGTCCCTTATGGATTCAAGTACAGGCATTAGATAAAGGATTAGAGATCCTAGTTACAAAGGCACAACTTTCAAAAGATGGGCAGAAATTTGAATTGCCTGTTCCAGATGAGAAACTGAAAGATCTGCCTGTTGATGAAAGAATTGAGGAGCTTCTTGACCAGCACTTTAATCCGAATGCAGACGATGTTCTAGAGTACGAGGAAAATCTGGATTTTCTTTTAACGTTCAGAGATTTTGAAGATCTTATTTCGTTATCAAGGCAGCATGGACTTGATTCAATTCCTACAAAATTGTATTCCTTTGAAGGAAGATATTTTTTATTTGTTGAATTCCCTGAAGATACTTTCGATGAAGAAGATATTGACAATATGCTATCTATTTTATTGGAATATGGGATGGAAACACAGATAACAATCCATCGTGTTGAGGAATATGGGAAATTGATCATTGCTGAGGATGTATTTGAACAATTACGAACGTACTTTAAGTAGAAATCCGATTTCAGTGCTGAAATCGGATTTTCTTGACTATATAGATTTTTATGGAGTATTAATTCCTATTAGAAAAACAATTAATAAACATAGCTTCGTAGTAAAGGAACTTGGTTAATGCCAAGTTTTTCTATTGCAATAGGAAATATGGTGGTGTGACAGTGAAAAATACAGTCAGGGTTATTTTATTTCTCGGTATTTTGGCGGGAGGAATTTACTTATATGATCGTTATGTCATGCAAACAGGTGGATATTTAGGGTATATAAGTATTTTGATGTCATTATCTGTCATTTTTATTGCCTTTGTGATTTTCCTGGAGAACAGGCATCCTGCTCAAACATTGACATGGTTAGTTGTCTTGGGAAGCTTTCCGTTAGTTGGATTTATTTTTTATATTCTGTTTGGACGAAATTATAAAAAAGAAAAAATGTTTAGAAAGAAACATATTCATGATAAGCAAGCTTTCTTAAGGGTTGAAGGTGAAATTGATCCAACAAACAGAGAGAAGATCAAGCAGCTTGGTGATCACCAGAGAAAACTATTTTATTTAGCTCAGCATTTAGGAAATAGTCCAATTTCATTTGCGACTCAAACAAAGGTATTAACGAATGGAGAAGAAACCTTTCAGCAAATTATAGATGCTTTACAAGAAGCAACACATCATATCCATCTGGAATATTATATTGTGCGTCATGATGACATTGGACAAGAAATTAAAAATATTCTTATTCAAAAAGCAAAAGAAGGAGTCAAAGTCCGGTTTCTCTATGATGCTGTCGGATCTTGGCAACTTTCGAAAAAATATATTACTGAGCTTAAACAATCCGGTGTGGAAATGATCCCGTTCGGACCTGTAAGATTGCCATTCCTCAACAGCAAAATCAATTTCAGGAACCATCGCAAAATTATTGTCATAGATGGAAGTGTCGGTTTTGTAGGAGGTTTAAATATAGGGGATGAATATTTAGGACGGGTTAAAAGCTTTGGTTTTTGGCGTGATACTCATTTAATGATGAAAGGTGAGGCTGTTAGAAGTCTTCAATTAATTTTTCTTCAGGACTGGTTTTACATGACTAATGTAAGTATTGCATCACCTGAGTATTTATCGCCTGATCTGGAAGAGAATAACCACGGAGGGGTACAATTAATAGCTGGTGGGCCAGATAATGAATGGAGTGTAATAAAAAACATTTTCTTTTCCATGATTACTGCGGCTGAAAAATCAGTCTGGATTGCATCACCATATTTTATTCCGGACGATGATATCTTTTCCGCATTAAAGATCTCTGCATTAAGTGGGATTGATGTAAGACTTTTAGTCCCGCAAAAGCCTGATAAGAAAATCGTATTTTATGCTTCCAGATCTTATTTTCCGGAACTATTAGAAGCAGGAGTAAAAATATATGAATACGAAAACGGCTTTATGCATAGTAAAATCATTATTGTGGACGAGGAGCTTGCCTCGATAGGGACATCCAATATGGATATGAGAAGTTTTCATTTGAATTTTGAGGTAAATGCCTTTTTGTATCGTACTAGAAGTACGCAAAAGCTGGTAACTGAATTTTTAAATGACATCAAATCCTCGAACGAAATAGAATTACAAACCTTTAAAACAAGGCATATTGGATACCGGCTTGTTGAATCAACATCAAGGCTGTTATCCCCATTCTTATAATGGAGCTGTTCTTAGATGCTTCCTGCATTGTACAGCTCCTTTTATTTTAATAAAAATATAAAAAGGATTATGTACCATCATGTCGAATGATTCCCTTTAGAAGGGAGATGATATATTTGTTAATTTCAAAAACAAAGCATGGAGAATGGATAAGTTTAGCTAGCAATCGCAATCTTCAGAAACTAAAAGAATTAAGGAAGCTAGAAAGCTTTTATTGCCCAGAATGTGAGGAGCCGGTAATCTTAAAAGCTGGAACCAAAAAAATACCACATTTTGCCCATCTCAGAGGATCAGCCTGTACAGAAAGCTTTGAAAGAGAATCAGAGTATCATTTAAAGGGAAAGTTTGCTCTATTTACATGGCTGAAATCACATGGTCTATCCCCAGCCTTAGAGCCTTACCTTAAGACAATTGCTCAGCGCCCGGATATAAGCTTTAATTATAAAGGTATCCAATATGCGATCGAATACCAATGCTCCACCATTCCTCAGGAACTCTTTCAAAAGAGAACAGAAAACTACTTTAAAGAAAATATATCCCCCATATGGATAATGGCAGGGAAAAATGTAAAACGAAAAAATAATAATGTAATTACACTTTCTAAGTTTGACTATTTATTTTTGGCCGAAACCCCTTCAAATACTTTGTATATCCCCGCTTATTGTCCAATAACGAATTCACTTATAACTATTCAGCATATTCTTCCTATTAGTGTGAAAAACACTTTATCTAACTTATCTGTCAAGAGTTTAAATTCTGCAGGAGTGATGGACCTTATCCATCCGAATAATGTCCGGCCTTATTTCCTTCGAAATTGGATATATGAAACGAAGAAAACAAAAAACATCACAATCCCACTCTACGGATCTATTCATAATAAATTCCTTCAGGAGCTCTATTCTCATGGAATAATTCCTTCATTACTTCCCCATGAAATTGGTTTGCCTGTTCCTAGCATTCATTATATTGAAACGCCTGCGATAGAATGGCAAAGCTATATTTATATTGATATTTTGAAATCTGGAGCAACAATAACTGTCGAGAACATCATTCACTCTTTTCAAAGAAGGGTTCGAAATCAAGATATAAGACTCAGATCTCTCCCCTTACTCCCTAATAATGACGGCTTGATTGCAGTTAAAGAGTACATTAACTTATTAATAAAAATAAACGTACTTCAGCCGATTGAAGAAACTAAGTTGAAGGTGAACCATTCATATTTGAAACTTGACAACATACAAAACTATCTTGAAAGTGAACAAGCTTTTTATAATAAATATGAGAGGATCATTAGTGAAAGTTTGAGATAAATCAAGAAGCTTATTAAAGTTGGGGGAAAATAATGACTATGTTAAGAGGGAACAATTTAGTTAACTTTTCTAGGAAAGGGTATTATAAAAATAAAGCCGCAAAAATAATTTGAACTAGAAGGGAAATAAAGTCTATATATCGAATTAAATCATGATACCTTTTCGGTACACGAAATATTATAGGGCTATAAAGATAATATTTTTCGGTACCAAAATATTGGAATGGAGGATGTACAAATGTCAAATGAAGCAGCTGTTAAAAAGCTTCCAAATAGAAGTGAAATAAATGTAGAAGATACTTGGAAGCTAGAAGATATTTTTTCTAATGATGAAGCATGGGATAAAGAATTTACTGAAGTGAAGGGATTAATCCCTAATGCAGGAAAGTATCAAGGAAAGCTTGGAGAAAGTGCCGATTTACTGTATGAGGCGCTGCAGTATCAAGACCATTTACTTGAACGTCTAGGCAAGCTGTATACATATTCACATATGAGATATGATCAGGATACAACAAATTCACATTATCAAGGTATGGACGATCGGATTAAGAATCTTTATTCTCAAGCAGCGAGCATTCTTGCTTACATTGTTCCGGAATTGCTTTCTGTTGATGAAGCGAGAATTAATGAATTCCTAGCAGAGAAGAAAGAACTGCAGCTTTATAAGCAATCATTAGCAGAAATAAATTTACAGCGTCCTCATGTGCTTTCTGCAGATCAGGAGGCATTGCTAGCACAGGCTTCAGAAGTATTTGCAGCATCAAGCAATACTTTTGGAATGCTAAATAATGCAGATTTGGAATTTCCGACAATTAAAGACGAAAATGGGGAAGAAGTAGAAGTAACGCATGGCCGCTATAGCCGTTTTCTAGAAAGTGATGATTCAAGAGTTAGACATGACGCGTTTCAAGCTGTTTACGATACCTATGGGAAATTCCGCAATACGTTTGCAAGTACATTAAGCGGAAACGTAAAAATGAATAATTTTAATGCGAGAATTAGAAATTATGATTCTGCATGCCACTCGGCTTTAGCAGCAAATAATATTCCAGAATCTGTGTATGATAATCTAGTTCAAACAGTCAATGAAAATCTGCATTTATTGCATCGCTATGTAAAGCTTCGTAAAAAGGTTCTTGGTCTAGATGAACTGCATATGTATGATCTTTACACACCACTTGTCAAAGATGTGAAAATGGAAATTAGGTATGAAGAAGCAAAGGACATCATCATAAATGGATTGGCTCCTCTTGGAGAAGAATATTTAAATGTGTTAAAAGAGGGCTTTGAAAACCGCTGGGTTGATGTTTATGAGAATAAAGGAAAGAGAAGTGGCGCTTATTCATCCGGTTCATACGGAACAAACCCGTATATCCTTATGAACTGGCAGGATAATGTGAATAATTTATTCACACTGGCACATGAATTCGGTCACTCTGTTCATAGTTATTACACTAGGAAAACTCAACCCTATCCATATGGAAACTATTCCATTTTCGTGGCAGAGGTAGCCTCAACATGTAATGAAGCTTTACTAAATGATTATTTATTAAAAACAGTAGATGATGATAAAAAACGTCTATATTTATTAAATCACTATTTAGAAGGATTTAGAGGCACTGTATTCCGCCAAACAATGTTTGCTGAATTCGAGCACTTAATTCACCAAAAGGCGCAAAATAATGAGGCATTAACAGCTGAGTCATTAACATCAGCTTATTATGAGCTTAATAAGAAATATTTCGGTGAAGAGAATTTAGTAATTGATAAGGAAATTGGATTAGAATGGTCCCGAATTCCTCATTTCTATTACAATTACTATGTATATCAGTACGCAACTGGTTTTAGTGCTGCGACTGCATTAAGCAAACAGATTTTAGAAGAAGGGCAGCCGGCAGTGGATCGTTATATTGAGTTCTTGAAGGCAGGAAGCTCAGATTATCCAATAGAAGTCCTGAAGAAAGCAGGAGTGGATATGACAAGCTCCAAGCCGGTAGAGGATGCATGTAAAGTATTTGAAGAAAAACTCGATGAAATGGAAAAATTACTCGGTTAATGGAAGAGGAGAATGCGGGGAACCCCATTCTCCTTTTTTTGAAGTCATCTTACATCAAAATCCCTTAAATTTTTTCCTGTCATTGATCGAAACAATCAAAATCAATATGGATAAAAATAAAAGAGGCGAGCTTATATAAAGCGGAAACATTTTCATTAGTGCAAAGAAATTTAAGATAAAAGAAAACAATATAAAAAGGAACATAAGTACAAAAGGCATCTTCTTCACTTTCGTCTCCTCCTGAACTATGTTTACTTGCCAATTTTTGCTGAAAGGTGTTTGTATCATTATATTCAGTTGTCCATTTATTATGAGGTGTATTTGACAATATTGTGAAGAAATACACAAACTTATTGTTTGCTTATAATATTCATGTTATATTACAGACATGAAATTGATCACAGCCAAACACTTACCCCTTGTTTGAGTGACAAATTTCTCCCATCCCCTTTTTTTCGTAATAATATAGAAAAGACCATGCAACTAACCCGATTGCATGGTCTTTTTCACGTTATAAAAAAGTATAAGTTCATTACTAATCCATTGAGTTAAACTTCCAAAACATTCCGTACTTTACTGGTATTTGTTCAACAATCTGTTTTAGCTGCAGTTTCTTCATTTCACGATCTACATCACTGATTGACATATTGTAAACGACAGCAATTTCTTTTGAAGCTACAAACTTAAAATACCTCAAAAATACTTCTAAAGGAGGGAGAGCTGATCGCTCAGGCTTTTCTAACAGCATTTCCTCTAGTATTTGTTCATACACTTCATACGGGTAGTAGCCGGTAATTTTAATCCCTTCATCTTCAATATTCTCATTAAAAAAGACGAGTGTTGGAATTTCTTGTACATCCATCTCAGAGGTAATTTTTAAGTCGCACTGAAAGGCTTTAGCTGCACTTTCTGAATGAATGTCAGAAAGAAATTCAGCAACATCTAATCCGACATTTTCAGCACATTCTCTTAACACTTCTAAGCTGGATACATTTTGTTTATCCAAGAATAAAACCTCTTGTAATTTCCTTAAAAATCGTATTCCAGCTTTTCTCCCTTGAAGCTCAGCTGCTTTAATTGCAACAGATGCAAGATGAGGCGAGGATATAGGATTTTCAAACCAAAGATTCCCATCACATGACATTCCGGTTCGGTTTGCTGTCTTTTCCCATAATTCTGCCATGCTCTCATAACTTTGCTTCCTGCCAATATTTAAGGTTGCCAGTCTCCCGCTTAAAACATGCTTAACCGAAAAATAGCGGCCATATTCAATCATAAGCTTTTTTAATATCGGTTCAAGAGCCCAGCATTCTGGACAAAGAGGATCAATGAACAAGTACAATTCAATCGGCTTTTTCTCACTGCCATGACAATGAGGTGATGGCGACTTTAATTCGAATGATTCCTGATTGTTCACTAGTTCTCACCTTTCATCATTTCATTTTCCGATGTATTAATCATATGCTGTGCCGTTAAAAAGAGTCTGTCGTAAAGATATTCTCTTATCTGACCATCTAGTCCAACTTTATCCATGGCTTCTGACATGCAGGATAGCCATGCCTTTGCTCGTGTCTCGGTTATTTCAAAAGGCAGATGCCGCGCTCTCAGCATTGGATGCCCATGCTCCGATGTATATAACGGAGGTCCTCCAAGATATTGGGTTAAGAATTGTATCTGCTTTCTAGCCGTTTCAGAAAGATCACTTGGAAAAATAGGAACGAGATCAGGATGTTGCCCAACGCGATAATAAAAGGCTTCTACGAGCTGATGGAGTTTTTCTTCTCCAATTGCGTCGAACGGAGTATGCATTTTCTCGACCATTATAAAAGTCTCCCTTATATGAGTTATACAAAAAGCAAATTTCACTTTTAAAGAGTTTCATTTTGATTATTCCAGACTATTCAATAACTGTACAAAGTGGAATCTCTTTATATATTCTATCAATGAGTGATTTTTAACTCAAACAAATAGCTTCTAAAACTTTTTGAGAATCCATTTTTAGTGAAGAAATCAAACTTCTCTTTAGTTTTGCACAAAAAAAATGTCTATTGCAAGCAATAGACAGAAGAATGAATAGGTAATATTAGGAAAGGAATGAGCTCTTTATTTTTTGGACATAATTAATCGTTTCTTTAAATGGTGGGATACCGCCATGTTTATCTACATTTCCTGGCCCTGCATTATAAGCTGCCAAAGCTAGTTCAATATTTTCATTGTATTTAGTAAGCATTTGACGTAAATACTTTGCTCCGCCCAAAATATTATCTTGTGGGTTAAAAACATTTTTAACTCCTAGTGATTTTGCAGTCTCAGGCATTAGCTGCATCAACCCAGATGCTCCTGCGTAGCTTACTGCATTAGGGTTAAAGTTTGACTCTTGCTTAATGACGGATTTAAGCAGCTTTGCTGGTATTTCATAAATCTCTGATGCTTTTTCAATGATATCATCATAAGACTGATTAGAACCTGATCCGGAAAGCTTTGTAAGCATAAATGGAGGCAGTGCCGGACTATTAATTGGAGCTGAAGGGATATTCCCTATTTTATCCTGATCATTGTCTGCCTGATATGGGCTTTCACTCTCAGATGAATACGCCATTTTTTGATCTTGCAATAAATTATTTAGAACATCCTGAAATAATTGGCTGTTTTCTTCAGCGGAAGAGGAGCTTCCGAAGTTCTTGATTGCCTGCAGGTCTAACATTATTTTTAATTGCTCAACATTCATGTGCGTTTCTCCTTTTTAAAAACGATCTTGCTGATTGTACTTTTCTAAATAAAAACGCATAATTTTATTTTCGGTTTTCCGTAGTGGTATACGTAATTGTGTAAGAAGGGAGGAAAATACTTCTAGACCTTCCTCTCTATTACTTACTTCATATTCTATCTCATAATCCTCTTTATTTAAATAGAAACTATGATCTAAAACAATTAGCCCGTTATTATATTTAGTTTCCGCACGGCGGGTAGTTAATGATCCAAAATATTGCATATTTGCCGGATCAATATTCATTTCTCTTATGAGATTCTTTATAGATTGACTAATGATTTCCCCGGATTGAAACATTTTTTCAGCGGTATGTGCTTCAATATATTCATTTGTTTCAAGCAGACCTTCATTGTGGGGCTGCTTTAATGTTAGTTCAAATTGATTGTTCTTCTGTCTGATTCGAAGTGCACAGCCAGCTTTTTTTAAGGCAAAATCTTTTGTGTCAAAATAATGATTTTCTTGACTGAAAAAATCTTCTTCACAAAAGTTAAAATATTGTATAAGGCTATTAAATTCTTCTTTTGTTACGATATTTTTTAACTCAATTTCTATATGCTGAAACAAATTATTCATTCCCTTCAAAAGATCATACCCTTTATTATCTCTTCCTCGTGCTGGATCTGCAATTATTATAGTATTGCAAAGGCCACTATTGGCGGGTTTTCTTTAGAAGAAGATCTAAATAATGATGTTAGGGTTTTATTGCCCGTTAATCTGCGTTAAAATAAAATAAGTTTGGAGGTTGAGAAAATGAACAAGAAAATACAAATTATAGATGCAATTTTTAGAGAGATTGAAAAGGAAATAGAAATAATAGCTGAAGAAGGGCTTTCAGTGATAGATTTAAAGCCAATGGGCCAAATGCTAGTGGATTCAGATAACCTTTCTTTTATTTACATAACAGACATCAATGATGAGTATACATATGTATCAATTCCACATACTGTCTGGTCTGAGCTCAAGAAAGCGGTTGATGGGGATGCAGCGGTATATTTAACAGATCATAAAGAACGAATACTTCTTCCAGCGTTTATAGAGGAGTTAAATTATCTTACAGATAATATTAAAGGGAATAGTAATTATGGGGAAGAAATGGTTGAAAAGGTTGAAAGCATTTTTTAAATTGCAAAAGAATCATCCGCCAATGCAAAATCTAGCCTAATTTATTTTTAGGAGCGATTTCACTTAGACTAATAATTTCGGATGAGGTGTTGTATGACGTGAAAAATTGGGATCAATTTTTAGCTCCATATAAGCAGGCAGTCGAAGAGTTAAAAGTAAAGCTAAAGGGAATGCGTAAGCAATTTGCACAAGAGGGAACTCACTCGCCAATCGAATTTGTAACGGGTAGAGTAAAGCCAATTGCCAGTATATTAGATAAAGCAAATCAAAAGAATATACCATTGGACTTATTGGAAACTGAAATGCAGGATATTGCAGGGATGCGTATGATGTGCCAGTTTGTTGATGATATAAAAAAAGTTGTGGAACTGCTTAGAAATCGAAATGATTTTGAAATTATTGAAGAAAGAGATTATATTTCTCATAAGAAAGTTAGCGGCTATCGTTCTTACCATGTTGTCATTCGCTATCCAGTCCAAACAATTAATGGGGAAAAACAGATATTAGCAGAGATTCAAATTCGGACTCTCGCCATGAATTTTTGGGCAACCATTGAACATTCGCTAAATTATAAATATAAAGGCCAATTTCCTAAGGATATTCAGATGAGACTTCAAAGGGCAGCTGAAGCAGCTTTCATGCTTGATGAGGAAATGTCACTGATTCGTGGAGAAATTCAGGAAGCCCAAGCTTTCTTTACGAGAAATAAAGAACAGCAGCAGGAATAATCGTTATACATACTGCAGGTGTTTTTGTTAAGGATATGATTAACCATCCATAAAGGAGAATTATTGAGATGAAATTTGCCATTACCTCGAAAGGCGATAATAAATCAAATACACTCATGCATAAAATGAAAACGTATTTGTTGGATTTTGATCTAACATATGATGAAGAGAAGCCCGATATTGTTATTTCAATAGGCGGGGATGGAACTTTATTATATGCCTTTCACCGCTATACTGGCCGTCTGGATAAAACTGCATTTGTTGGGATCCACACTGGACATCTTGGTTTTTATGCGGATTGGGTACCAGAGGAAATTGAAAAGCTCGTGATTGCGATTGCGAAGACTCCTTTTCAAGTTAGTGAGTATCCTTTGCTGGAGGCTATTATCCGATACCAGCACGGGGGAAGAGAAACACGCTATCTCGCTTTAAATGAATCTACCGTTAAAGCAGTTGATGCTACCCTTGTAATGGATGTAGAAATTCGCGGTCAGCATTTTGAACGGTTTAGAGGAGATGGTTTGTGTGTATCCACTCCTTCAGGAAGCACTGCATATAATAAAGCATTAGGTGGAGCCATTCTTCATCCGTCTTTATCAGCTATCCAAATTGCAGAGATGGCATCAATTAATAATAAAGTTTTCCGTACAGTCGGTTCTCCGCTTGTATTGCCTGCACATCATACATGTATGCTAAAGCCTGTAAACAAACCGGATTTTCAAATTACGATTGACCATCTAAACCTCCTCCATAAGGACGTAAAATCAATTCAGTACCGTGTGGCAGATGAAAAAATCCGCTTTGCACGTTTTCGACCGTTCCCATTCTGGAAAAGAGTGCATGATTCGTTTGTTGCTGATTAATAGAATGCAAAGGGAAATAAGAATAGGTGGACAGGGATAAATGGCAAGTTTCGAACTAAGATGGCAGATTACCGCTGAAAATGAAGGGAAAATCATAAAAGAGTTTCTAAAGGAAAATGAGATTTCGAAAGCTGCTTTGACTGATATTAAATTTAAAAATGGCTACATTACTGTAAATGGGAATGAAGAAACAGTCCGCTATTCCTTGAAAAAAGGGGATATGCTCATTATTGGGTTTCCTGAAGAGACACCAAGTGACGGGATGAAAGCGGAAGAACTTCCACTCGATATTCTATACGAGGATGAGTTTATTATAGCAGTCAATAAACCAACAGGGATGAGTACGATTCCTTCGCGAGAGCATCCAAATGGAAGCTTAGCAAATGCCCTGCTTGGCTATTACAGAAGGATTAGGTTAAAGACGACTGCCCATATTGTTACACGGCTTGATCGCGATACATCCGGCATTGTTCTAATTGCAAAACATCGGCATATTCACCATTTGTTCAGCAAACAGCAAAAATTGGGCAAAGTAAATCGGGAATATGAAGCACTGGCAGAAGGGATCATAGCTCAGAACTTTGGAACGATAAATGAGCCGATTTCAAGAAAAAAGGATAGTATTATTGAAAGAGAAGTTAATCCAGATGGACAATATGCTTGTACACATTTCGAAGTTATTAAAAGATATAAATCATTTACACATGTAAAGCTTAGACTTGAAACGGGACGTACCCACCAAATCCGTGTGCATTTGTCATATTTAGGCCATCCCTTGGTTGGGGATGATCTTTACGGGGGAAATAACAACTTCCTTTCACATCAAGCCTTGCATTGCAGGAAGGTATCATTTTTTCATCCTATTATTGAAAAAGAAATGACTTTTATAGCAGAAGTGCCAGCGGATATGATGAAGCTTATGAAGGGAGAAGGGTGACTATTTGTTCAAGTCACCCTTTTCTTTTCGGATATAGTTTTTACTAAATTTTTCTGAATTTCTCTTCCACAAGCGGCATAGATGAAGCGACCGAGACGATCTCCATTTCAGGATATTTAAGTCCAGTTAACTTATTGCCGAAGACAGCTCCTGTATCAATATTATATGTATTGTTAACAATGCGCACATTCTTTACTGGTGTGTGACCATATACTATTATTGCCTTTCCTTGATAATGCTGTGCCCAATCCCTTCTTACCGGTGAGCCGTCAGGATTTTTTTCTCCCGTAATGTCTCCGTAAAGGACAAAGGTTTTTACCTTTTCAGAATGTTTCCCAATATAGTCTTCCCGAATTCCTGCATGGGCAATTACTAATTTTCCTTCATCCAGCACTGCATAGAGTGGTGCATTTTCATAGAGCTTCATAAACTTTTCCCGAATTGCTTTTTTATCTTTTCGATCAAGTAAATCATATTCTGCTGCAGTTGTTTCAAGACCATGAGTGAGCTGGACCTTATTGCCTAAAAAGAAACGGTAAAGCTTGTTGCAATGATTCCCAGGTACGTAATAAGCCAGGGTTTCACTTACTAGTTCACATACCGTTTCTGCCACTCTTAAAGACTGTGGCCCTCTGTCTGTCAGATCGCCGACAAACGCCAATCTTCTTCCCTCTTTGTGAACTGGAATTCCTGTTTCCCAGGTATAGCCTAGCTTAATTGTTAGCTCCTTAAACTCTGCAAAGCATCCATGGATATCACCAATAATATCAAGCTTCATAGGTTACTCCTTTTTTCTTTTTATCATATCAATTTATATTGTTTTTATCCTGTTTTTGAATTGCTGTTTTATGATACACCTAACATTGAAAGGTTAAGTGTTGATATGAAATGGGTAAAGAGGGGAAGGTAAAGATAAATAACATGAAAAATTCCCTGGGAGAAAAATAGTAAAATTGTTATGATTTTGTAAAATAAAGCGACAAAGATGGAGAGGTTTGCTAGTATTATGGGATATTAAAAGATTTTTTAATTGGTGAAAGGAGGTATGCACATGGAAGAAGCATTAAATGAAAAGGCAGCCCCACATATAAATAAAGAGCTGCTAATCGATTCTTTACAAAATGAAGATATGGAAACATTCCGGGATGAATTTTTAGAACTTCATCCGTATGATCAAGCTTCATTTTTTAAGGAATTGGATGAGGGAATGAGAGAAAGAATTTATCACTACCTTTCTCCAGAAGAAATGGCAACTTTATTCGAAAACTTAGAAATGGACGATGAAAGCTATCAGGTTGTTTTAGCGGAAATGAATCCAAATTACGCAGCTGATATGATATCAAAAATGTATGTCGATGATGCAGTTGATGTCCTGAATGAGCTTGAAAAAGATCAGGTTGTCAGTTACCTAACCATTATGGACGAGGAAGCTGCACAGGAAATTAAAGATTTGCTTCATTATGAAGAATATACAGCTGGAAGTATAATGACGACTGATTTTGTCTCCATTTCGGCAAATCAGACTGTCAGGTCCGCGATGTATATTTTAAAGAAGGAAGCGCCTAAGGCTGAGACCATTTATTATATTTACGTAGTGGATGATGAAAGAAGGCTTGCAGGTGTTATTTCTCTCAGAGATTTAATTGTAAATGATGACGATACGATGATTTCAGAAATAACGAACGATCGAATTGTTTCAGTTTCTGTTGGGGAGGATCAAGAGGAAGTTGCTAGAAAAATGAAGGATTATAATTTCCTGGCACTCCCTGTCGTTGACTTCCAAAATCATCTCTTGGGAATCATAACAATTGACGATATTGTCGATGTTATGGAGGAAGAAGCATCCGATGATTACTCGAAGCTTGCAGCCGTATCAGATATGGATACAATTGACCGCAACCCGATTTCAGCCGCGCGAAAGCGGCTTCCTTGGCTCATTATTTTGTTATACCTTGGAATGGGTACGGCAAGTCTAGCGGCACGATTTGAGGAGACACTTGAAAAAGCAGCGATTTTAGGTGCATTTATTACATTAATTGCAGGGATGGCTGGAAATACAGGTACACAGGCACTTGCTGTTGTAGTTAGGGGAATTGCAACTGGTGATCTAGAAAAAGAGAATAAACTAAAGCTTATTTATAGGGAAGCAGGAACAGGATTAATTACTGGAACAATCTGTGGAATTCTTGTGACGATTACTATTTTTATTTGGAAAGGTAATTTATTTTTAGGGATTTTAGTCGGAATATCGATTTTTTGCACGCTAATTGTGGCCACACTGGCTGGTGCAATTATTCCATTAGCTATGCACAAATTTAAAATTGATCCAGCTGTTGCATCCGGACCATTTATAACAACGATTAATGACATTATTAGTATCTTAATTTATTTTAGCATAGCCAATATCTTTCTAGGCTTTTTGCCGAAATAGATACTCTTCTAAAAGGAGGTATTCGATGGAAGAACATGGTGTTTCTGTCGCATCATTAGTCATAGTGATCGTCATAGCATTTTTGACTCCAATTTTATTACATCGATTAAGAATTAATTTCATCCCAGTAGTAGTTGCGGAAATATTAATGGGACTAGTGATTGGAAAGAGCGGTTTTAATGTTGTACACCCGGATATGTGGCTTGAAACATTGTCCACATTGGGTTTTATTTTTCTTATGTTTTTAAGCGGATTGGAAATAGATTTTTCAGCTTTTTCAGGAGGGAAAAAGCGTAATAAGCTGCCAAGCGGTAAGCTAGAACCAAATTCTTTTACAGTTTCCTTTATTATTTTTGCAGGAATCTTTGTTGTTTCATTAGGTCTGTCGTATTTGTTTGTTTTAGCAGAGTTTATCGATAATGCATTTTTAATGACGTTAATTATTTCAACTATTTCTTTAGGTGTTGTCGTCCCAACGTTAAAAGAGGCGCATTTAATGAAGACAGCCATTGGTCAGATTATCTTGTTAGTAGCGGTTATTGCCGATTTAGTTACGATGATCCTATTAGCTGTTTTTGTTTCTTTATATGATGGAGGGAAGGGCAATGTGTGGTTACTGCTCATTCTTTTTGCAGCGGGAGTGCTGCTATATTTTGTAGGGAGACGATTTAAAAACGGTAAATTTTTCGAATCGATGTCAACAGGAACAGTTCAAATAGGGACTCGAGCTGTCTTTACACTAATTATTCTTCTTGTAGCTTTATCTGAATCAGTTGGTGCAGAAAATATTTTAGGTGCTTTCCTCGCCGGAGTGCTTGTTTCTTTACTTGCACCAAACCAGGAAATGGTTCATAAGCTTGATTCCTTTGGCTACGGCTTTTTGATCCCGATATTCTTTGTTATGGTCGGTGTGGATCTTAATATTTGGTCATTGTTCAGCGATCAAAAAATGGTGATGCTCATACCGCTTCTCCTTATAGCGTTACTAGTTTCCAAGCTAGTGCCAGTTTATTTGTTAAAACGCTGGTATGAATTCAAAACTGTATTAGCTTCAGGTTTTCTCTTGACCTCAACTTTGTCTTTAGTTATTGCCTCTGCAACTATTGGTGAAAGAATTGGAGTTATTACGGCAGAAATGAGCGGTACATTAATACTTGTAGCTGTAATAACTAGTGTATTCACCCCTGTTGTCTTTAAAAAGTTGTTCCCAAAGGAAGAAGTTGCAGAAAAATCAGTAAAAGTTGCCTTTATTGGAGCTAACCAGCTGACATTACCAGTTTATCGAGAGCTTAACTCGAATATATATAAAACAACACTTTATCATAAAAAACAGGAAAAGGCTGATAAAAACATTGCTGATTCTTTGTTTGATATTGTGGAATTACATGATTACTCCATGAAATCTCTAGAAGAAAACGAAGTCTTGCAATCGGAAATAGTAGTAATCTCGACTGGTGATGAGGATTTAAATGCAACACTTGCTATAGATGTAAAAGAACATGGAATTGAGCGAGTAATTTGCCGTCTTGAAAGCCCAGATTTACAGGAAAGCATAAAAGAGCATGATATTGAAGTTTTTTCTGTACTCCTTTCACAAAAAACATTGCTTAGAGCTTTAATCGAAACGCCAAGTGTAGTGGATATTTTAACTAATCAGGAAAATTCACTGTATGAAATTGAAATGCTTAACAATCAATTTGAGGGAATGACTCTACGAGAATTTCCATTTACTGGTGATGTTATTTTTGTTCGAATTTTTAGAGGGCATGATTCCATTGTTCCTCACGGGGAAACCGAACTTCAATTAAATGATCGATTAATAGTTACAGGGACTAAAGAATATGTTGATGAGTTAAAGGGAGAATTGGAATTTTGTGATTGGTGTTAACAAAGTTTTTTTATAGTTATTATGCCTGTGTCTATTTCTTTTAGATGCAGGCATTTTTGTGTACAGCTCCTATTGATAAAAGTAGGAAAGCTTTACCTTTTGGAAACCAAAGCACGCAGATTGCATACATATAAATGAACCCATTTGTATGTGGAGGTAGAGGATAATGCCAAGTAAACAAAAAGAGCCTTTTTTTTATATTTTACAGCCTAAAATTAATTTTCCAGAAGCAAATATGCAGGAGACTTTTTCTTTCAAAAAAGAGAATCAAAAGGAATTAAATTCTTCATCCATTGATTCACTAGGTGAAAATATCAATTTGGAGGAGAATAGAAAATTGCCTGAGGGTCAGCCAGATAAACAAAATGAAGAGTTAACACTGGACGCAGAAGAGGCAACAGAAGTAATAATAAATTATCAAAATGAAAGCACAGAAAATAACAAAGATTCTAAGGAACAGGCAAATAGGAAGCATAGTTCTTCTTTTAATCGCGTTAAAAGTTTCAAGGAAATGAACACAATAGAACGATTAGATTATTTAGTTCATTTTCCAAAACAATTGCCTCCAGTACCGTGTATTTTTGATACTGAAAATAAATCAGTGAGAGGAACCTTAATTGGAAAAATGGATGAACTCATTGAAATAAAATTATTTAATGGAGAAACTGTAGAGCTTCACATTGAAACTATTAAGGAGGTTAAGATGATTGGATTAATTGGATAAAAAAATAAAAGCCAGCCGATCAAGACTGGCTTTTTCAATTGCTCCTTAGTCTTCGCAAATACCAAGATGAACATCATCGATACATTGAATAGCGCAGAAGCAGCTTAGGTCTACAGTGACACAGCTATTTGTTGCTCTATAGTGATTTACTCTGCAAACCTCACTTAGGTTAATGCAGCATCCCTCAGCTAAAGGTACTGTTTCATTAGAACCATGTTCTCGTTGAACTGGCTCAAGTACACGCAGGACAGCACAGCAATTATCAAAGACTTCCTCTACCCTGAAGAAGATTGAAACACATGGACCACAATCACGAGTAAAGAATGCATGGAATGGAGAGCCGTCTGCTGTTTTTAAGACAAAAACACGAGTGTCTGGGTGTTTTTGTCTCTTAGTAGTAGGTGAGATTTGCCCAAGCGGCTCTAAAAAGCAGTTAGAAGGGCATTCACATACATTTTCTGCATTATCTTGAATATCTTTTATCGCACGGACTACTTCACATATACAGTTGCCGCCTCTGAAGTCGTCTTTTTTTCCACAACCCATTTTAGTTTCCTCCTTAGTTTGATTCTTGTGATACTACACTAATAACATATTGCTGAAGTGCACTATGGGTTACGGACAAACGCCTTGTTTTACTAAAAAATAGGCAATTTTTTTATGAAAGGCAGGAAGGGGAATGGAATTATCCTTTATGGAACTTTTGGTATTAGCCCTGGCAAGTTTCAGACTGACAAGGTTAATCGTTTATGACAAAATAACTGAAAAAATCAGAAGCCCATTTTTTGATGAATTAGAAGAGGAAAATGATGATGGTGAAAAAGAGGTGTATCTCATTCCTAAAAAAGGAGGAATTCGCGGATTTATCGGGGAGCTTTTAAGCTGCTATTGGTGCACAGGTATTTGGACGTCTATCTTTCTTTGTATCATCTATATTTTTTATTCTTCCAAGTCAGTTCCTATAATTGTTATTCTAGCCGTTGCGGGTCTGGCGGCTATTATTGAGACAATTTTACAAAAAATATTAAATGAGTGAATCATTTATTAATAAGTGAAACTAGGTACTTGATTACACAAGCTTTTATATTCCTCATATATTATAAAAACAGTTATCAATGTGCAAAGAGAAAAGGGAGTGTATCAATATGAATATGAATATGAGTAAAAAATATACAAAACAGCAAAAAAGTGAATCAGATCAGCCTTCGAAGAAAAAGAAAAAAGGCTGTGGATGCGGGAAAAAAATGAAAAAGTCGAATGAATAGCCGGGAAATCTAGAAGTTTTTTTTTCAAAGCTCGCCTTTTGGCGAGTTTTCTTTTTGGTTTAGGAAATAATAACATTGCTTGATTTATGTAATTTCATACATTATTTGGTTTTTGATTCAATCATCCTCCATTCATAAATTAGCATTTAATCGAGGACAATATAAGTAAATAAAGGATAAACGAGGAAGGGAAGTTTATGAGGACAAAAAGGTACATCATGATAGGTCTATTGACTGCATCATTAGCAGGATGTGGTATGGGTGGAGATGATACTAAAGACAGCGATCTGGCGCTAATCAAGACAACGAATCCAAGTCCCGCATTACTAGGGAAAAATACGAAGGAAAACCTTGAACTAGTTGATAGTATTAAAAAAGACATTAGTTCAATGAAGGAATTATATGATGTTGCGGTTGTAAAAGGAAATAATGATACTCTTGTAGCCTATAAGGTGAAGCATCTGCATCGATTCAAAATGAAAAAAATTGAAAAAAGATTAAACGAAATGCTTGAGAAGAAATATCCTGATGAAAATTTCACCATTTCAAGTGATTATAAAATCTTTCTTGAGGCTGTAAAGCTGAATGAAAAAATGAAGGATCCTAAGTATCCTGATAAAAAGGCAAATGAAAAATTGAAAGAAATTATTAAGCTTAAAAATGAAATGACCTGAAAGGAGAAAATCATGGGGAAGGAACAAAAGAAGAAGCTGACACCTGAACAACAAAAATATCAAGTATTGCAGCAAAAACACGAGTTAAAACGCCCTGTTCTAAAAAACTGCCTTAGGGCCTTTTGGGTAGGTGGCCTGATTTGTACAATCGGACAAGCTATTACTTATTTTTATATTTATTTCTTTAACTTTACAGAGCAAACTGCAGGCAATCCAACGGTTGCAACTATGGTGTTTCTCTCTATGCTCCTAACGGGTTTCGGAATTTATGATCACATTGGACAGTACGGAGGAGCAGGTACAGCGGTGCCTGTAACAGGATTTGGAAATGCAGTTATTTCTGCAGCAATTGAACATCGGACAGAAGGTTTTGTCCTTGGTGTAGGCGGAAATATGTTTAAGCTTGCCGGCTCAGTTATTTTATTTGGAGTTTTTTCTGCCTTTGTTGTGGCATTAATTAAAACGATATTATTTCAATGGGGTGTTTTGTAATGCTTAAAGGAAAACAATCTTGGGTATTTCAAAATCGTCCTACTATAGCTGCTACTGGAGTAACGGGGGGTCCCTTTGAAGGGAACGGCAAGCTGGCAAATGATTTTGACATCCTGCATGATGATTTATGGATGGGCCAGGACTCATATGAAAAGGCACACCGCGTGTTAATTGAAGAAGCCTGTGACACAGTGCTAAAGAAAACAAACTTACTGGAATCTGATATTAACTTTTATATTGCCGGAGACTTAATAAATCAAATTACGCCAACCAGCTTTAGCGCTCGAACAAATCAAATCCCTTATTTTGGTATTTTCGGGGCATGCTCGACTTCCATGGAAGGATTGGCTCTAGCCTCATTTATCGTTAATCATGGGGGAGCAAAACATATAATTACTGGAGCTGCCAGTCACAATGCTTGTGCGGAAAGACAGTTTAGATATCCAACGGAATATGGCGGACAAAAGCCGCCAACAGCACAATGGACAATTACTGGAGCTGGTATGGCTCTAGTAAAGGTAAATGAAGGCAATGGGAATTTGCCAGTTACCACAACTGCTACTATAGGAAAAGTGGTAGACATGGGGATTGCAGACCCATTTAATATGGGGGGAGCAATGGCTCCAGCAGCTGCTGAAACGATTATGGCACATTTTAAGGACTTGCAATTAGATCCGTCATATTATGATTTAATCGTGACCGGCGACTTGGGTCAAATCGGTCAAAGCACGACTTATGAGCTATTAATAAATGCAGGGTTAAAAATTGAAAAGGAAAAGTTTCAAGATTGTGGACTGCTTATTTATAAGGACGATCAGCCTGTCAATTCTGGAGGAAGCGGTGCAGGTTGTTCAGCCACTGTTCTTTACGGACACTTGCTTAATCAAATGAAGCAAGGTGTTTACAAAAGAATACTTTCGGTAGCGACAGGTGCGCTTTTGTCTCCTTTAACTGTTCAGCAAAACGAAAGCATTCCATGTATTGCTCATGCAGTTTCCATTGAAATGGAAATTTGAAGAAGGGAGGAAAAATCCGTGCTGGCAATGTTTTTTTGGGCATTTGTTGTTGGAGGATTCATATGTGTGATTGGTCAATTATTATTTGATGTTGCAAAATTATCCCCAGGCCATACGCTTAGTCTTCTCGTTGTAGTTGGTGCAATTTTAGATGGTGTTGGATTATATGAGCCACTGATAGACTTTGCTGGTGCTGGTGCAACTATACCAATTACCAGCTTTGGCAGCTCCCTTGTTCATGGTGCATTACATGAAGCGGATATACATGGAATTGTTGGAGTTCTAACAGGGATGTTTGAGGTAACGAGTTCCGGAATTTCGGCAGCGATTGTTTTCGGATTTATTGGTGCACTCATTTTTAAACCTAAGGGATGAAAAAAAGGGAATAAGATATGATTTTTTTATAAATAAAATTAGACAGTCTTAGGAGCTTGCCTACACATCTCATATATGTTTTTCATATTGTGTAAAAGACTTAACAAAGTGAGGTGATAGGTATGTACGGGTTCTGTGGATATGGCGGCTACGGTTACGGTGGCGGATATGGCGGCGGCTATGGTTCAACTTTCGTATTAATCGTGGTTCTGTTTATTCTTTTAATTATTGTCGGTGCTAGCTTCTATTAATAATTTCATTAAAACAGGCAAATGTTATCATACGATGGCATTTTGCCTGTTTTTTTCACATTTTATGCCCATTTTCATACTATATAAAATAGCTTAGAAAGGGGCGCGACATGAACATGGATAATAATTTTTTTAAGAATATTGAAAAGAAAACAGGCGTGAATATGAAGGATATTTTTGAATTAGCTAATTCATTGCAACATGCCGATTTTAAAGATGAAAAAACAGTTAGAAACGTAATTAGAAGAGTATCACAAATTGCGAATAAGCCTGTTCCGAAAGAAACAGAGGATAAAATCGTCCAATCAATTATTAATGATGGAAAACAGCTGGATTTTGGCACCATTTCACAAATGCTTAATAAAAAATAAGATTTTAAGGGACCTGACATTTGTGCCAGGTCCTCGTTATTATGGTATTAATTTTTCAATATAAATTTTGTTTTTGTATTGATGAAAGAAACCTTGAAGGGGATGCAAGTCTGCCTCGTCTTCTTTCTGGAACAGATATATATAAATACTCCATCGCTCTTGTGATGGCTACATACATGAGTCTTCGTTCTTCTTCAATAACCGAATAATCATTATTGCGGCTGGCTTCCAATGCATATTCGTGAGGAAGGCCCCCATCAACTGCTCCTAATATATAAACAACTTTATATTCAAGCCCCTTAGATCTGTGTATAGTACTTAAAGTAATAGCATTATGATTTTTTTTGCTGAATTCCTTCATTTCTTTGTTCATGGCTCTCATATGATCTGCATGGTTTAACAGCTCAATGATTGAAGGAAAGTTTTTGGCAGCAACCTTTAAGTCTTTAAGATCATCAGATCCCTTTTCAATTTTATTCCCGTCATTTCCCCGCTTTTTTAAAAAGTCCTGGAAGTTTAGTTCCTTCTCGATTGCTTCTATAGCAGGAAGAGGTGACATTCTTGCAATGGATCGAGTCACTTTAATGACTTTTTTTAACTTAGCTTCTTGGAAAGCAAAGCCTGTTTTAATATATTTCAATCCTTCAAGCAGTGAACAGTCTTTTAAGATACTCTCCGCCATTAAATCCTTCATTACTGATTGTTTCACGAATAAAGCGGGAAGAATATTCTTAATCGCTGGTTGATCATCTTCGTTTAAAGCCAGCTGTAAAAAGGAAAGCATACTTTTCACAATAAATCTGTCATAAAATGACTCGGCATCCATATCAATTCTGAAGGGAAGGCTAGAATTTGTTAATCGTTCAAATATGGCACGACTCCCAGTATTAGTTCGGAATAAAATAGCAAAATCCAATGGATCGAAGCCTTCAGAAATTTTCTCATGAATATCAGTAACAATTGCTGTTGCCTCTTCCTCTTCATCATACGGATAAAAAAGAACAGGTGACAGCTTGCTTGAATGCATAGCATGCATGTTCTTTACATGGCGAACTTTATTCTGTGCAATAACTAAGTTGGCTGTAGAGACAATTTCATGCCCTGACCGATAATTATTGCTTAGCTTAACCGTTTCCGCATTATGAAAATCTTTATTAAAATCGAGCAGGAATTGAGGATTGCTGCCTCGAAATGCATATATAGACTGATCGTCGTCTCCGACAGCACATACATTCTCCGTCTTTGCAGACATCATTTTCACTAATTGGTATTGAACTTTATTTATATCCTGAAACTCATCAATTAAAAAGTATTTAAAACGATTTTGATAAAGCTCTAGAATACCAGGATCATTTTTTAATAATGTATAACAACCTAGCAGCATGTCATCAAAATCAAATAGTTCCTCTGCTGACTTTGTTTCTTCATAATGCTTATACAAGAGTGCAGCTTGTTCCTCCCAAGAGGATTCCGGCCTTACTTCATTCGGGGAAATGAGAGAATTTTTCCAAAAACTAATTTGCTGCAAGGCTAAGTCATATGCAAATTCCTTTTCATCCAAATTCAATGCTCTTCCCGCCTGTTTGATTAGCTGATCTCGCTGCCAGCTTTTACTTAATAGTTTATTGGAAGCCCATTTATCGGGAGCATGGTGATTCAAAATTCGATAAAAAAGGCTATGAAATGTGCCGGATACGATCTGCTGAATTTTTCTTGTATCCATATTTGGATAGGAGGCAAGCCTTTTCTTCATTTCGGCGGCTGCCTTCGCCGTAAACGTAACGAGCATAATGGATTTTGGGTCAATTCCCCTTTCACAAATCATAAAAGCAGTTCTGGCAGTCAAGACTCTCGTTTTACCGCTGCCTGCACCTGCTAATACTAGTAGAGGTCCATCAACACGTGAAACAGCATTAGCCTGTTCATTATCAAGCAGCACTCCCGATTTCGCTAATTCATTTAAATAATCGAATGGATAAATAGGCTGATTTTGATTTTCAGCGGTGAAGGGAACGGTAATTTTTACAGTTTGGGTCTTTTTATAGGGAATTTCTGGATCTTTAATAGCTGTAATGGAGCGGGAGACAGGAATTTTGAATCCATTTTGTTCTTTATAATCCACGTTTTTGTTAGAATTGTCCACTGGAGCGTCTATTACATCTTTACACTTCTTATTTTGATTATTCATATGATAGAAGTGAAAGGGTTTTTCAATTCCTATGTAAAAACGAACCTTTTCACCGCAGTCGGGGCAATGTAAGTTTCCTTTTTTGCCGTTTTCATAAATCGATTGAAATGTTTCTCTAGGCAATCTATCAACATGTATTAAATTATTATTCAGCTTAGCAGTCTTCATCTTCATTCCTCAACTTTGCCTTTAATTAGACAAACTCTATCATATCAAAAAAACACAGCCTATAGAAATTTTTTTAGAAAAGAAGGACATAAACATTCGTTGATTATCGTATGTTTATACGAAAGCAAAATAGAAAGGAGGAGAAGAAGTGGGGTATATTGCACCAATAAATCATTATGATTATAGTCAATATGCAGAACGGGAGATAATTAAAAAGTATGATCCATACCGATTTGTACCAATTAAACCAATAAAAACTGCTGCTTATCCTCCAGAGTGCCAATCATTAAAAAGCCCAGAATCCATTCAAAACTTCAAAAAAGCCTCAAAGAAAAATCAGCATGTCCATAGGTCTAAAGTAGACAAACTATATGGAGAGATAACAGGGAAGGGACTCTTATATAGTGATTATGCCTAAGAAAAAACTTCTGCCTTTAAGACAGAAGTTTTTTATATCTTTTTTTGCATGGTTCTGTGGGGAATTCCCGCATCTAAAAATTCTTCAGAAATAATTTCATAGCCTAAGCCGCTATAAAAAGGTATAGCATGTGTTTGAGCATTGAGTTTAAGTTTTTCAATTCCATGCTCTTTTGCATAGCCTTCGATTTTCTTCATAATTTGCTTTCCAGCCCCCGTTTTTCGGTGCTCTTTAAGGACGCAAATTCTTTCTACTTTTCCAACCCTGTCAATAGTTCGAAATCTGCCCGCACCAATTGGTTTAGGACCGTCATATTGAACGAAATGGACAGCTGTATCGTCATATTGATCAATTTCCTCTTCTTCAGGTACATGCTGTTCATGAATAAAAACCGTTTTACGGATGGAAAAGGCATCTTCTAATTCTTGGTGATTTTCGGTGACTTTAACGATCATAGTAATTTTCTATTCCCTTCCAAGACGAAATGTTTCATATACAGTCCAAGAACCGTTTTCTAATTGATATAAAAGGTGAAAGCGATCTACTGTATCTTCATACTGAAATTGATTCATTCTTAAAGTTCCATATACATCAGAGTGCTCATCATTAGATAACTTCTGACCAACTGTAATATGAGGAACAAAGGCATATTCTGGGTTTTCAACATTAATTCTTTCAATTACATCCTTTTGAAGGTCAATTAACTCGTCAGAACCTTCTATTTTTAGATAAATAACGTTATTAACAGGTGTAAATGAACTGAATTTGGTTGTTTGGATTTTAAATGGGTGATACTTGTTTGCAATTTCCTTTAATGTATCAGTCAGTTGTTCCATTTCATTTTCTGAAACGTCAAATGCAGGTTTTAATGTGATATGAGGAGGAATTAAGGAATAATTCGGATCATACCGTTTACGGTAAGAATTAGCAAAGTCCTGTAGTTTTTTCGATGGGAAAATAACAATACCTAATTTCATCATATAACCTCCATTTTCAAAATATTAATGTATACCATTATATAATAAAAAGTTAGTAAATAAAAAATATTTTATATTATTATAACAAATATTCTTAAAATAAACAGACGGATAGCTAATTGCAATCATAACTCAATACCAAAGTTAAACTTACGAAAACATCTTTATTAATGCTTGTTTAATATCTTTCTGCCAGTAAGTCCATGTGTGATTTCCACTAAATTCTTCATAAAAATATGGGAATTTCTTTTCAAATATAACCTTTGATAATTCCCTGTTCGGTGTTAAAAAATCGGAAATTTCATTTGACGTTGTTTTAACAGCGGTTTCTTCTTTGCCGATAACATGGTAAATATTTAGTAGGTGAGGCTCCTTTGCTTCTTTAACAGCCTTTAATACATGGTCATTTACCATTGGAGATTGCATAAGAACTTTACCAAAAGTATGAGGGTATTCAACTGCTGCCATAAGGGAGACAGTAGCACCTAGTGAATCTCCTAATAAAGCACGGCCCATGCCCATCTGATAGGTTGGAAATTCTTCATCCAAAAACGGTACAAGCTCATGTGCCAGAAAGCGAATATAAGCTTGATGCTGCTCTCCTTCTGGATGATACTTTCTTCTGCGGTCTTCAACATTTTTATATGGAATCCCAACAATAATAATATTATCTATTTCATTATTCTCTAACAATTCATCAGCAGTCCGGCCAATTCTTCCAAGCTGAAAATAATCCCGTCCATCCTGAGCAATGATAATAGAATACTTATATAATGGAGAAAAGGCAGCTGGCAAATAGACCAAAAGCTGAATATCTTCCCCTAATTCCTTACTCGAAAAAGTATAATCCTTTATTGTTCCTCTCGCATGACTCATGGTTGTTCCTCCAAATTCATATATGTATATCTTTCATAATATTTTAACACACGCTATTATAAAATTCTTTTTTCATGGTTTGTATTTTTTTATTTAATTATAAGTTGATTGACAGCTTAATTATCCATGAATCCTTAACACTTGTGGAGTGACAGAAGAAAAGAATACATCTATTTTAATATGGGTCCTTTTCTAATTTTCATGCTTATTGAAAATATATTCTTCTTTAAAAGCATAGGCTAATAAGGGTATATCAATTGGAATATGTGGAAAAAAATAAACTCTAAGGAAAAATAAAGTTAATATTATTGTTATTGACAATTATGTTAAGCATTGTGTTATTATATAATCTGAAAACTCTAAATCTACAAAAAGGGGGAAAAAATATGAAAAAGAAAAGTTTTCTGCTTGCGACAATTTTATTGTTAACGCTTTCTATGATTCTAGCGGCTTGTAGCGGAACAAAAAAAGAAGAAGGAAGCGCAAAGCCTGAAGGCGGAGATAAAGGGACTGAAACTGCTAAAAAACCAGAATACATCAGCATTCTGACAGGCGGTACTGGTGGTACATACTTCCCGCTTGGTGGATCATTCGCTAACATCATTTCTGATGAAACAGGAATTAAGGCAAATGCTGAAACTTCTGGTGCATCTGCTGAAAACATGACAACTTTAAAAGCTGGAGATGCTGAAATCGCATTTACACAAACTGACATTGCTTCTTATGCTAAAGAAGGAAAGTTAATGTTTGATGGAAATAAAGTTGAAAATGTTAGCGCAATTGGAACATTATATCCAGAAACTGTTCAAATTGTAACAACTGCAAAATCTGGTATTAAATCTGTTGAAGATTTAAAGGGTAAAAAAGTGTCTGTAGGTGCTCCTGGATCAGGTACAGCAGCTAACGCACAGCAAATCCTTGAAGTACACGGCATCTCATTCGATGATATTAAGAAACAAGATTTATCTTTTGATGAGTCAACTTCTGGTATTCAAGATGGTACTATCGATGCAGCATTCGTTACAGCTGGAACACCAACAGGAGCAGTTGAAGGTCTTTCTGCAACTGAAAATGTCGTAATCGTTCCAATCGCTCAAGATAAAATTGATGCGATCATTGAAAAATATCCATACTATGCAAAAGAAGAAATTCCTGCGGGCACTTACAAGCTTTCTGAGCCAGTATTAACAGTAGCAGTTCAAGCAATGCTTGTTGTGAGAAACGATCTTTCTGAAGATGTAGTTTATGATATTACAAAAGCTATTTTCGAAAATTTAGACAAAGTAACACACGCTAAAGGAAAGTTAATTAAAGTTGAAAACGCTCTAAATGGTGTTGGTATTGATGTTCACCCTGGTGCACAAAAATACTTTGACGAAAAAGGCGTTAAAGCTCAATAATTAAGCAATTGGCCGGTAGCAGAACCTTTCTTTTGGTGTTGCTGCCGGTCAAATTCTCTTTTAAAGAGAAAAATAGGAATATCTATGAAACTTTGGTATATTTTTGGGTTTTATTTATAGTTAATAGGTAAACCAGATTAATAGATACATTTTCAGGCGGGATCCAATATGGGAAATAGAAAGTCAGTCATTGTGCTGCTCCTCATCTTATCATCCATCGTATTATTATTTTTCATTCCATTTAGGCAAGTGTTAGCTTTTGAGTACCAGGATTCAGGAAGGTTACTTGCCTACATCCCTTTGACAAAGGAAGAAAAGTTTAAGATTAAATATACCCATTCTATCCATTTAACCGATGTAATAGAAAGCTACCAAATGACAAAAAATGGCGAAATTAAGCAGTATGAATTAATGTATGAAGACTTTTCGATCGGTATGCCGGAAAATGCAGGGGAAGGTGAAATATTCGAACAAAAAGACGGGAAATATTATTTGAAAAATATGAACCGTGTTTTTCCGTATTTTGACCTTAGGTTAGGACAAGTCAGGGCGAACCATACAGCTATTTATAAGGATAGAGAGTATCCGCTTTCCAACTATATTAAACCTGGGACATGGATCCGCATTAAGATCGAAAAAATGAATCTATTTCAGCTATCGAAAGGAGTGAACATCCTTGAGTCAACATGAAACGTTATCTCAAGAACAACAGCAGGAACTTTTAGAAAAATATGATCCAGAAGCTGGCACAAGGAAACTTGGTGGATGGATTGGCTGGGTAGTCTTTTTGGGATTGCTGTCATTCTCATTATTCCAGCTCTATACAGGGGTTTTTGGAATTTTGACAGCGCAGCTTCAGCGTTCAATACACTTAGGCTTTGCATTGGCACTAATTTTCTTGTTGTTCCCTGCTAGAAAGAAAGACAAAGGTTTTAAGCATAAACCAGCTTGGTATGACTATATTCTTGCACTTGCATCTGTTGCAGTAGGCGCTTATTGGCCGCTAATGATCGATGAACTAGTATTACGAGTTGGAATGTTAACAGATCTTGATTTCTATATCGGATTAACAGCCATAATCCTTGTATTAGAAGCAACACGCCGTGCGGTAGGATTACCGATTACAATTATCGCAGGATTATTCCTGATGTATGCAATTTATGGACCATATATGCCGGGATTCCTTGCTCACCGTGGTCTAGATTTAAAGAGACTTGTCCAAACAATGTTTTATACGACTGAAGGTATTTTAGGTACTCCTCTAGGTGTATCTTCGACGTTTATTTTCCTATTCTTACTATTCGGTTCTTTCCTAGTAAAAACAGGGGTAGGACAATACTTTAATGACTTAGCGCTATCCATTGCAGGTAAAAGAATTGGCGGTCCTGCAAAAGTGGCAATCTTCTCAAGTGCTTTACAGGGAACGATAAGCGGAAGCTCTGTTGCGAACGTAGTTACTTCTGGATCATTTACTATTCCAATGATGAAGAAGCTGGGCTATAAGAAAGAATTTGCCGGCGGAGTAGAAGCGGCAGCTTCAACAGGAGGACAATTGATGCCTCCGGTAATGGGAGCAGCAGCATTCTTAATGGTAGAATTTATTGGTGGAATTTCTTATTGGGATATTGCTAAAGCAGCAGCCATTCCAGCTTTACTTTATTTCACCGGAATTTGGATTATGACTCACTTTGAAGCGAAGCGAGTAGGATTAAGAGGCTTAAAAGATGAAGAAATGCCAAAACGTAAAGAAGTATTAAGTAAAATTTATTTACTTTTACCGATTCTTGGTGTCATTATCTTATTAATGAGTGGAATGAGTGTTATTCGTGCAGCTCTATGGTCCATTGTTATTACTGTTGGGGTAAGTGCGATCCGTAAAGAAACACGTATTAGTTTTAAAGATGCCGTTGACGCTCTTGTAGATGGAGCACGAACAGCTCTTGGTGTTGCGTCTGCTACAGCAGCAGCTGGTATTATCGTAGGTGTTGTGACAAAAACAGGTCTTGGTCTTAAGCTCGCAAACGGATTATTAGATCTTGCTGGCGGGGCTTTAATTCCAACTTTAATGTTAACAATGCTTGCTGCATTAGTTCTTGGAATGGGTTCACCAACAACTGCAAACTATGTTATTACATCAACAATTGCAGCTCCAGCTATTATTCTATTAGGTGTTCCTGATCTTCCTGCTCATTTATTCGTATTCTACTTTGGTATTATTGCGGATATTACGCCTCCAGTAGCGTTAGCGGCGTTTGCAGCTGCTGGTGTATCTGGTGGAGACCCAATTAAGACAGGTGTCAGCTCAGCAAAGCTTGCCATTGCTGCATTTATAATACCGTATATGTTTGTTCTTTCACCCGAGCTATTAATGATCGATACAACATGGTATAACCTAATATGGGTTGTTGCGACAGCTTTAGCTGGTATGACAGCTATCGGTGCTGGAGTAATCGGCTACTGGTACAGAAAGCTAGTTTGGTATGAAAGAATTATTGCAATTTCAGCTGGTCTTCTTCTAATTGATCCAAATGGATTTACTGATATTGTTGGTTTAGGATTATTTGCTATTGCGATTGCTCTTCAATTTATTTTCAAACGCGGAAATACTTCAAAACCACAAGTCGCGTAAAGTTAAGGAGGGAGCTCTTATCAAAGGAGCTTCCTTTCTTATTTCGATTTGTTCTCATTAAGAAAAAAGAAAGTTAATATAATTGACATTTCCGATAATATAAATATAATAATATATATACTTTCATTTTCGATCTGATAGTTCAGCGGGAGAACACTACCTTGACAGGGTAGGGGTCGGGGGTTCAAATCCCTCTCAGATCATAGCAAAGGCATACTTCTCTTTTGAAGTATGCCTTTTTTCAACGAAAATCAAATTAGGTATTCACAACGTTGCAAAAATGAAAGGCTGCATTCCTTTTCAGGGATGCAGCCTTCGCATTACTGAATTATCTCATATTAAATTCGCTTGGCTTTGGACCTTTACGTTCATTACGATTAAGCTTGTTAATTTGCTCCATTTCATTGGCTGTTAACTCAAAATCAAATACATTAAAGTTTTCTTCAATTCGAGCCGGAGTGACTGATTTTGGAATCACAATTGTATTGTTTTGTAAATGCCAGCGAAGCACAATCTGTGCAGGCGTTTTTCCATGTGCAGAAGCGATGCTTAAAATTGTTTCATCCTTTAATACTTCTCCGCCTTGATGAAGTGGGCTCCACGCTTCAACGAAAATATCATGCTTTCCGCAAAACTCTTTTAACTCATGTTGATCAAGATATGGATGGCACTCGATCTGATTTAATACCGGTTTTACCTCACATTCATTTAGAATGCGTTCAAGATGTTCGATATCGAAGTTACAAACGCCAATTGCTTTAACTCGTCCATCTTTATAAAGTTTTTCTAAAGCTTTATATGTATCTACATATTGATCATATTGGGGTGTCGGCCAGTGAATTAAATATAAGTCAACATAGTCAAGCCCAAGTCTTTCTAAGCTCTCCTCATAGGCACGTAAAGTGTTGTCATAACCTTGATCAGTATTCCAAACCTTCGTTGTAATAAAAAGCTCCTCACGAGGAATACCAGATTCCTTAATCGCTTTACCAACGCCATTTTCATTTTTATATATCATAGCCGTATCTATCGATCTGTAACCAGCTTCTAAAGCTTTTGCTACAGCTTCGGCTGCTTGATTATCTTCTACTTGCCACACGCCGAATCCAAGCTGAGGCATTTTTAAACCATTATTTAAAGTAACAAAATTCATCATTCACTTCTCCCATCGCTTCATAATTAATAAACATTTATTATGATAACAATATATAAAATTATTATCACATTTATTGTAATTAAAATAATGATTAATTACCAATTTATTGCTCCTAATTAAAGATAGTGATCGAGTGAGCCTAAATCGTATAAAAAGGGAAAAAATGTTGTTTGTTTAATATTAATAGTAGGTTTATTACAAAATAATAAAATGCAGATAAAGAGGAGATGTGAAAGATGGCTAAAAAAGCGCTAATAAATGTAGATTATACAATCGATTTTGTAGCTGAGAACGGAGCGTTAACTTGTGGACAGCCTGGCCAGGCAATAGAGCAAAGGATTACGGAGATAACAAGGGAATTTATATCAGCTGGTGACTTTACGGTGTTTGCTATTGACGTTCATGAAAAGGGTGATCAATTTCATCCAGAAACAAAGTTATTTCCTCCCCATAATTTACGCAGTACAGAGGGAAGAGAACTTTATGGCTCATTAAAAGGAGTGTATGAACAAATCAAGGATGCTGAACATGTATATTATTTAGATAAAACAAGATACTCGGCATTTGCTGGTACTGATCTTGAAATTAAGCTGCGCGAACGCGGCATTACAGAAGTTCATATAGTTGGTGTTTGTACAGATATATGTGTTCTTCATACAGCGGTAGATGCCTATAATAAGGGGTTTCAAATTGTAATTTATCAAGATGCGGTTGCTTCTTTTAATGAAATGGGACACCAATGGGCTTTAGGACATTTCGAAAATACATTAGGGGCAGTCATTAAATAAGATAAGGAAAAGGCAGATCTTTGCCTTTTCCTTATTTACGTTAACAAACATCCTTTACCAGCGGTGTGCTTTTGCATTACTCCTCACAATAATAGTATTATGTGTGACTTGTGTTTGCCCATTCACTTGCGAATTCGTATGCTTACGTCTTGTCCAAGTGTGGTGGAAAAGCTCTGAGTGCGGATCAAGCTGACCTCTGTAACTCATTACATCACCTCAGGAATGGATTTTTGTAACGCTCGATATTCTAGAAAAGAGAATATCAACTTTATGATTTAACAGCCAGCCGAGAAATATACATCAAAAATATAATCTATGATTATCATAGAAAATTAAATCTTTTAAGGAACATCTCTTTCAAGTGGAAAAGATATGAAAAAGTAGTAAAGCCTAACCACATTTAATTTCAATTCAATGCCGAAAAAAATTACCTTTTAAAAAATCTTTATCTAAAAATAGAATATTTAAACAGTTTTTTTGTTCCAAATGTTGTTTTTTTTAGTAAACTGTTCTTAATGGTTTAAATCAATGTTTTTCCCTTACGCACTTGAAACGGCAGTCCTAGAAAGGAGTCTTAAAATAATGAATTCAAATAATAATGGACACGAAGAGCGAGGGAGTGATACCCATTTAAGCCAGTTAGCTTCTGTAGGACAAATTGCAGCGGGTATTGCTCATGAAGTTAGAAACCCATTAACAGCGGTTAAGGGATTTTTACAACTCCTCCAGCAGGAAGAAAAAAAGGAATATATTGATATTGCACAATCAGAGCTGGAGAATGCACTGACAACATTAAATAATTTGCTTCAGGTTTCTAAACCAGATTTGGAAGATGAGGAAAACCAGGCGATTTTTCTAGCAGTGGAACTGGAATCAATATTAAATTTATTCCAAGATAAAATGTACAATATACATATTATTACTGAGTTTATTGATACAGACACAAAGGTTTTTGGGAAGAAAAATCAATTTAAAAAAGCGTTTTTCAATTTAATTAAAAATGCTTTTGAATCCATTGAGGGTGAAGGGACAATCAAGATAACACATGCTTCGGTTGATCATGAAGTAATTGTGACAATTCAAGATTCAGGAAAGGGCATTCCACAGGATAAACTAAAATTACTCGGAACACCATTCTTTACTACGAAGGAACAGGGAACTGGAATGGGGTTGGCTCAAGTGTTTTCAACCATTTATCAGCATGGGGGAAAGATAATTGTTGATAGTCAAGTGCAGCAGGGAACTACATTTACTATTAAATTGCCGAATCAGCAGAAGTTAACAAACATTGGAGTGAGAAAATTGAATTTACTTTATGCTGACGATTATTCTATCAAGGATTATCTTTTTGAAAACCGTGCTGGATTTGAAGAGAGATTACTTGATGAAGCAATCAATGTTAAAGACAAAATTGAAGAGATACATAAGGTTGGAAGAATCAATTTATTAAGTAACGCTCATAAATTAGTGTTATTTGTAGTAGAGGGCAGAGAACATGAACTAATTTCATTTGCCAAGCAGGAGGGGGTCGCTTGGGCGAAATATTCATTAACTCTTGCATTTAAGATGGACTGGATTCAAGCAATTCGCAGAACTCTATGGGATTTCTTATATAATTACGACCTTCTAAGCAATAGTGAAAGTAACCGAGAGTCCTTCTTTTCTATGGAGAAAAATATTAATGAACTATTAGATCAATTTTTAACCCACTTCTTTATTAGTTATTCCAAATATAAGGACGAGCTACTAGAAGGTCAACGTCGTCTTGTGGAAGATCTTTCTGTTCCAATCATTCCAATTACTACAGAAATCAGTATTCTGCCACTAATCGGTTCCATTGATCATGTTCGAATAACAACCATTCAAGATAAAGTCTTTAATGAGATTGGTACCCGTCAAATTCAAAAGCTAATCATTGATCTATCTGGTGTAGCCCATATGGATCAAGAAGTCACTACATATTTTAAAAAATTTATAGAAGGTATTTATATGATGGGCTGTGAATCAGTATTAACTGGTTTACGTTCGGAAATAGTGAAGAAATTAATAAATTCTGAGGTTGTCATTAATCATGCAGCACAATTTAAAGGGACTCTGCAAATAGCGTTAAATGATATTGTATTCAATAAGGAATAAGAAAAAGTAATAGGTGTTCTTCCGTATACATATTAAGGCATCTGCTCTGAAAAAAAGCAGATGCTTTTTTAATATTGAAAATTTAGAAAAAATTAATACTACTGATCTCCATATAGAGTGTACAATGTAAATAAAGGGAAATTTATTATTGGAGGCTAATTGAATGACGGCTTTATCAAAATATATGGTTGTGATCTCATTTGATTGCCTGTCTTCTCTAGACATTGATTTGCTGAAAACATTGCCCAATTTTCAGCGTTTTTTCCAAATTGGCTCTTTTGCAAGTCGGGTTGAAACGATATATCCTTCCTTAACCTATCCTTGTCATGCAACGATTGTTACTGGTAAATATCCGAT
The DNA here is from genome assembly GCF_019749375.1 of Bacillus sp. S/N-304-OC-R1. Taxonomy (GTDB): domain Bacteria; phylum Bacillota; class Bacilli; order Bacillales; family Cytobacillaceae; genus Cytobacillus. Next base: position 677,613 of record NZ_JACWFE010000001.1, on the reverse strand, counting down.
TCATCATGGAATTATTAACAATACTTTATTGCAGCCAGGCTACCCATCTCCTGATTGGAACTGGTATCGAAGTGGTATTAAAGGAACAACATTATTCGATGAAGCCAATCGAGCAAATTTAACAACTGCTGCATTACTATGGCCAGTTACGGGAAAAGCAAAAAGTATCCAGTATAATCTTCCGGAAATATTCCCAAACCGTCCTTGGCAAAATCAGCTTTTTGTTTCCCTTTTAAACGGAACACCTTCCTATCAATGGGAGCTTAACAAGCTTTTTGGCTATATTCGTCATGGATTAAATCAGCCGGAACTGGATGATTTTGTCCTAGAGTCAACTGTCCATACGATTCTAACGAAGAATCCAAATTTGCTGCTTGTTCATTTTACTGATTTAGATACGCAACGTCATCAATTTGGAGTGTTTTCAAAAGAGGCAGAAGCGGCTATCCGGCGTCATGATCATAGGCTAGGACGGATATTAGATGCTCTTGAAAAAAGCGGAAGATATGAAGAAACATCCATTGTTGTTCTAGGGGACCACAGTGCTTTAGATGAGAAAAAGGCCATTCATTTAAATGTTATTTTAAAAGAAAAAGGACTAATTTCTCTAAATAAAAAGGGGAGATTGATTAATTGGCAGGCCTACTGTAAGAGCTGTGATGGTTCTGCGTATATTTACTTAAAAAACCAGGAGGATAATGAGACAAAAACGACACTTAAACACATATTGAAAGAACTCAAGGAAGCTCCAGAGAATGGGATTGAAAGTGTTATTTCTGGAGAAGAGGCTGGTAGAAAAGGAGCAGATTCCAAATGTCTTTATATGGTAGAGGCACGGAAGGGGTATTATTTTCATGATGCTCACAATGGTCCATTTATTAAACATATAAAGGATGAAGATGTCAGAAAAGGAACATATACGTATGGATCCCATGGGTATTCTCCAGAAAAACCAGACTATGCTACTGTATTCTTTATCATGGGAAAGGGGATTCAAAAAAAGGCTGAGATCCCTTACATGCGTCTCGTTGATATTGGTCCAACTTTAGCAAAGGTACTTGGCTTAAGTTTAGGGAAAACGGATGGAGAGGTGATGTTGAATTTTCTTGATTTGCAGCCGAAAATAAATGTCAAATTTAACGACACTGAATCAAAGGGGGTAGTGTGATATGGCGAAAATGACAAAGCCAGAAAAAAGCTGGGCTTTTTATGATTGGGCAAACTCTGCATATTCGATTGTTGTTGTTACTGCCATTTTTCCATTATATTTTAAATCTGCAGCATCAGATGCAGGGATTTCCGCTTCAGCTTCTACCGCGTATTGGGGCTATGCCAATTCGTTTGCAACATTAATTGTTTCCATTTTAGCTCCATTGCTTGGATCCATTGCTGATTTTAGGGGATTTAAGAAGAGATTCTTTACTTTTTTTGCTGCTTTAGGGGTTATTTTTACACTCATGTTAGCGGTAGTTCCTAGTGATCAATGGCTAATACTATTAGGGTGTTTTGTATTAACTTCTGTTGGATTTGCGGGAGCTAACATCTTCTATGATGCTTTTCTTGTAGATGTAACAAGTGAGGACAGGATGAATCGCATTTCTTCAAATGGATATGCACTAGGGTATATTGGAAGTACCATTCCGTTTATTATATCAATCGCTATCATAATTTTATCACAGCAGGAAATTATTCCTTTGTCAGTTGGGATAGCGAGTCAGTTAGCTTTTGTCATAACAGCATTATGGTGGGGGATATTTACCATCCCTATGCTGAAAAATGTGGAACAGAAATACTATGTGGAGAGAGTTCCAAATCCTGTATCGACAAGCTTCAAAAAGCTGTTGACTACAATGAAAAATATAAAAGCATACCGGGGGTTATTTCTCTTTTTACTAGCCTTTTTCTTTTATATTGATGGAGTTCATACGATTTTAACTATGTCAACAGCATATGGATCTGATCTTGGAATTGATTCCTCTACCTTATTAATCGTATTATTTTTAGTTCAAGTCGTTGCTGCACCATTCACAGTATGGTTTGGGAAACTGGGACAAAAATTTAGTGAAAAAGCTATGATAATTGTCGCGATATTTGTTTATATTTGTATTTGTATCTATGCTTATTTTCTTACAACTGCACTCGACTTTTGGATTCTCGCAATGCTTGTTGCAACTGTACAAGGCGGAATTCAGGCACTGAGCCGGTCATATTTCGCAAAACTCATTCCAAAAGAATCTTCTAATGAATTTTTTGGTTTTTATAATATTTTTGGGAAGGTAGCGGCCATTGCTGGACCAACTTTAGTAGGTGCAACTGCACATATTACAGGGAATACGAGCAGTGGAGTATTCAGTCTTATCATACTATTTATTATTGGGGGAATTATTTTACTTCGAGTTCCGAATGAAGTGAATTTCACTGCAAATCATACATCTTCAACAGGCAATCAAATCAGTAAATAGTATGTCGGAAAAGGCTGTTCTTTCTTTTTTTGAAAGTGCAGTCTTTTTTTAGTTAATTATGTTCCTCCTATTAATACCATTTTAGCTATGAATATATGAAAATTAGCAATTGATATTATCGTAAATTAGGCGTATAGTAGTTTTGGGATAACTGGAGGTTTAGGCAGGGGCTTTAAGTAAACCTTGACTTTTTATATTTTGTTTTGTGAAAAACCACACAATACAGAAATTTCCTTCAGTTTGGTAATTAATAAAATATTTTCAAATTGTAAAGGGGTAGAGGACATGACTGCAACGCTTACTCAACAAAAGCCTGAACAAGAACAAGTGTCATTAACTCAAGAAAAACTTGATATTCTTGATCAGCTTTTAAAACCTGAGGTACAGGAATCCTTAACAACATTAGTAGAGCAGCTGCCAAAGCTAACTGAGCTTGTGACTATTTTAAATAAGTCGTATGACTTTGCTCAATCAGTTGCAACTGACGACGTATTAAAGAATGATACCATTAGTGCCATCTCTGAAATTGCAGAGCCAATTAAGGAAACTGTAAAGAGTATTGCTGCTACAGCAATTGAAGCTAAAGATCGTGCGGATGAAAGCCATGAAGTAATTGGTCTTTTTGGCGTTCTAAGAATGTTGAAAGATCCTCAAGCTCAAAAGCTTTTCCGTTTCGTAAACGCTTACCTACAAATTACTGCAGAAAAGAAATAGTCAAAATTAGTTTAGTTCTTTTAATACAACTAGTAAGGACGGGATAGAAGATGTCAAAACACATTGTGATCTTAGGAGCGGGTTATGGCGGAGTTCTTTCTGCTTTAACTGTTCGTAAATACTTAAATAGTGAAGAAGCTTATGTAACTGTAGTAAACCAATATCCAACACACCAAATCATTACTGAGCTTCACCGTCTTGCAGGAGGAACAATCTCTGATAAAGCGATTTCAATTCCTTTAGACAAATTATTCAAAGGCAAAGATATTAACATCAAAATTGCCAAGGTTGAATCTTTCAATGCAGATCAAAAGTCAGTTAAGCTTGACGACGGTTCAACTTTAACATACGATGCTCTTGTTGTTGGATTAGGAAGTAAAACTGGCTACTTTGGTATTCCAGGACTTGAAGAAAACAGCATGGTATTAAAATCAGTTGATGATGCGAACAACATTTTTAATCATATCGTTGGCCGCATTGAAGAATACAGCAAGACTAAAAATGAAGCAGACGCAACGATTGTTATCGGCGGCGGTGGCTTAACTGGTGTTGAGCTTGTTGGTGAAATCGTTGATAACATGCCAAAGATTGCAAAAAAATATGGTGTAGATCCGAAAGAATTAAAAATCAAGCTTGTTGAAGCTGGTCCAAAAATTCTTCCAGTGCTTCCAGACCATTTAATCGAACGTGCAACTGCTAGCTTAGAAGCTCGTGGCGTTGAATTCTTAACGGGTCTTCCAGTTACAAATGTAAATGGCAATGAAATCGATCTTAAAGATGGTACAAAACTTGTTGCTAATACGCTTGTTTGGACAGGCGGTATTCAAGCACTTCCAATTGTTGAACAATCTGGACTTGCTTGTGATCGCGGACGTGCAACTGTAAATGAATATCTTCAATCAACTTCACACCCTGATGTGTTTGTTGTTGGCGACAGTGCTGTTGCTTTCCCTGAAGAGGGTGGACGTCCATATGCACCAACAGCTCAAAATGCTTGGCAAATGGGTGAACTTACAGGCTATAACTTATTCGCACTACTTCATAACAAGACGTTTGAAAAGTTTGCTCCTGTAAATTCCGGTACACTTGCAAGCCTTGGCCGTAAAGATGCAGTAGCTACAGTTGGGGCTAACGAAACATCACTTAAAGGTCTTCCAGCTTCACTAATGAAGGAAGCAAGTAATGTTCGTTACTACTCACATATCAAAGCTTTATATACATTAGCTTACTAAAATGAAAAGAACCAGCGGGGTATAACCAGCTGGTTCTTTTCATTATTCTCCTTTTTCTTCAAATAGCTTAATAATATTCACAATCACATTCACTGCTTTTTCCATATTGTCCACTGAGATATACTCAAACTTGCCATGGTAGTTCTCTCCGCCTGTAAATATATTCGGGGTAGGCAAGCCCATATAAGATAGCTGGGATCCATCAGTTCCCCCGCGAATTGGTTTAACTATTGGAACAATATCCAGCATCTCCATTGCTGTATGGGCAATGTCTACAATTTTCTTAACTGGCTCAATTTTTTCCTTCATATTATAATATTGATCATTCATTTCAAGAATGATATTGTCTTCACCATATTTTTGCTTCAGTTCTTGAACGATCGATTCGATTTTTGCTTTTCTTTCATAGAAGCTGTTTCTATCAAAATCACGAATTATGTAGCTCAGCTTTGTCTGTTCTACATCTCCATTTACAGACAGAAGGTGATAGAAGCCTTCATAACCTTCAGTATACTCTGGAGCTTCTTCAGTTGGGAGCTTTGAATTGAATTCCATAGCTATTTTGGCAGAGTTGACCATTTTTCCTTTTGCTGTTCCTGGATGAATGTTATTTCCCTTTATTGTAATCTTTGCTGCGGCTGCATTGAAGCTTTCGTATTCAAGTTCACCGAGTGGACCGCCATCCACAGTGTAGGCAAATTTGGCGTTAAAGGCTGCCACATCAAATTTATGGGGACCTCTGCCAATTTCCTCATCAGGCGTAAAGGCAACTCTCACCTTGCCATGTTTTATTTCAGGATGATTGATTAAGTAAGCCATTGCTGTCATAATTTCAGCAATTCCCGCTTTATTATCAGCGCCCAATAAAGTCGTTCCATCTGTTGTAATTAAAGTATGGCCTTTATACTGAGCTAAGCTAGGGAAGTCGTTTGGTGATAGTACAATGTTTAGATCATTATTTAAGATAATGTCATTTCCATTATAGTTTTCATGAATTTGCGGTTTTACATTTGCTCCTGTGAAATCCGTTGCTGTATCTACGTGGGCTAAAAAACCAATCGTTGGAACAGGCTTTTCTGTATTGGCAGGGAGAGTAGCCATTACATATCCATTTTCATCAATCGTAACCTCTGCCATGCCGATTGCTTTCAATTCCTCGACTAATAAATTCGCTAAAGTTAACTGTCCTTGTGTGGATGGGCATGTTTCATTAGCTTCGTTTGATTGAGTATCAATTTTTACATATGTAGTAAACCTTTTTATGATTTCTTCTTTCATGAATCCACATCTCCTTTTTATGGTACTATTGCCATTTTATCATATTTACAATAAAACCATTGCATATGAGTCATTCAGAAAATAATCAAAAATAAACAAACAAAAATGGAATTGGTGTATAATTGTTGAATATTTAGATTTTAATTTATCTTTTAATATTTATTACAGCTAGGGGGATTTACCTAATGAAGCAAGAGGCAATACAAATAATTGATCAAAATCGAGAGCAAATTCTCAATACTTATCAGGAGCTTCATCAGCTTGCAGAACCAAGCTGGCAGGAAGAGAAAACTTCAGCTTATATTCGTGAAAAGCTGATTCATGCAGGTCTAAATGTAAAAACCTTCGAAGATCATTATGGAATGATAGTGGAATTAAAAGGTGAGTTAGAAGACGTTATTGCTCTTCGTGCAGACATGGATGCCTTAGTCCAAGAGGTAGATGGTGAAGTTCGCGCCAATCATTCTTGCGGACATGATGGCCATAGTACAATGGCACTTTTTTCTGCTCTTGCTTTAGCCCAATCTGGCCAGCCTTTGAAACATACTGTCCGATTTATATTCCAGCCTGCTGAAGAAAAGGCTGAAGGTGCTTTAAAAATGATTGAATCCGGAGCTTTAGAAAATGTTAAATTTCTTGGTGGAGTACATGTAAGGCCAGCGATAGAGATTCCATTTCAAAAGGCCGCTCCTGTCATTTTACACGGGTCAACTGCAAGTATAAAAGGAGTTATTAAGGGAATACCGGCTCATGCTGCGAGGCCGGAAGAAGGCAATAACCCAATTGAAGCTGCAGCATCACTAATTCAGGCAATTCGGCAAATTAGATTAAAGGATGCACATAAATATTCCATTAAAATAACGGAACTGCAAGGTGGAGAGGCATCGAATTTAATTCCGGAAAATGTTCATTTTACATTTGATCTAAGAGCGGAAACAAATGAAACAATGGATAAATTAATTGAAAAGGCTAAGTATATAATACAAAAAATTGCAGAGTTAACTGAAACGGAAATAAATTATCATTTATGCGAGTATTCACCGGCAGCTGTAAGAAATTCTAAAGCAATGAATCTTGGTAAAAAAGCAATTATTTCTGTACTTGGGGAAGAAAATTTTGTTAGTGAATGCCCATCACCGGGAGCAGAGGATTTTCACTTCTATACATTAAAAAAGCCTGATGTTTCAGCTACTATGATCGCTCTAGGCTGCGACTTAAAACCTGGTCTTCACCATCCAAATATGTCCTTTAATTTAGAAGCACTTATTTATGGGACGAAAATATTAACAACCCTTTTATTAGAAGCCGATCAGATGACATGGTAAAAAATTTTATAAATAACAGTTAAAAACCTCAAACCAGAGGTTTTTTTTCTATACATAATAAGGGATCTTAAACTGTTATTAGCAGTAGTATTTAACTTCCTTTATGTTTTTTTCTTATAAAGGCAACCGTCAGCAATAATATCGGCAGCATTGTTTGGATGGCAGCTGCGTACAGTGAGAAGTAAGTTTTACTATGTTCATTAAAATAAATCATATTAGGCATAGACCAATAACTAAGCTCAATAAGTAAAATTCCAATTGGCCAAACGAACGGACGATAATCAGTTAAGTTCAGTAATTGGGCTGTTCCTAATACTACTGCATAATAAAATACAGAAATTTTTATAAAAGCGCCTAATATCCAAACAGCCATTGTGATTGAATCTAAATTTTCAAAGAAATCTGCATAGCTTATGTATCTGCTTACATTCATTAACGGATATTGCTTAGAGGAAGTTGTTAATCCAAGTACAAACAGAACCGTTAAATTGACGAGTACTAACGTAATCATGACTCCTAAAATTGATAACATCCCATATTTCAATCCTTTTTGTTTATCGGTTAAATATGGGAGAAGAAAAATAATAATGAATACCTCTGTGAACCATCCGCTTAGCGGGTATGCTCCTTTTAGCGGAGGCATTATCCCTTTTTCTAAAATGGGAAGTATATTTCCCACTTCAAAAAAAGGGGATAGCAATAAGATTAAAAAGAAAAATGGCAAGATAAATAAAGGAAAAAGTATTTGTCCAACTCTGCTTAATGCTTCTAGACCTGCATGAACCATAAACGCACAAAGCGCAACCATGGATGACATAATTACAATTAGTGGAGTCTTATATAGGAATGAGCTGACAATAAATTCACCATAATCTCTAATAATAAGACCGCTCGTTTGCATATAAAATAATATGAAAATAATGCTGACGATTTTTCCGGGAACTTTTCCAATAATGATTTCATTAAATTCAATAATTGTTTTACCAGGAAATAATTTGTGTAACTTATAGGCAACAAGCATTGTAACAAATCCAATAGTTGATGCAATAATTGGAGAAAGCCATAAATCCTGTTTAGCAAAATTGGCAGTAATACTCGGTACAGAAAGGATGGCTGTTGCAAGTATAGTAGGATACATTAACATCGCCATTTGCAGGGATGAAATTTTAACTTTCTCCATCATAATGAAAATCATACTCCTTCTTACTTAATTAATTCTTTATTTACAAAATTAACGAATGGCTGCAATACATATTGAATCCATCTTATTGGTCCTTCTATATAAGGAAGATTGAACAGTGATAAACATAAACTAAAAATGATAAGAACAATAAAAGCTGTTTTATCTTTTTTAGGATAATTTTTAAGTTTAGGCCATTCATATAAAACGATCATTCCAATAATACATGCTGTGGCAAAAAATATTCCCCAGTTCATTATTCATTTCCCTTTTCCAATCTAATTCTAGTAGGTTTGTTAATATATCCTTCTCTGCGAATATGAGCAGTAACAACAAAATTTATTTTCACTTCTGGAAAGACATTGTCCCAATTGTTTTCAACCTTGCTCCAGTTCTTTGGATATTTGCGATGGAACTCTTTGGAAAATCCCAAAATATCAGCATTTAAATCCTTCTGAGCTTTATCTATTAACTGTCTTAGACGTTTTTTTATAACTTCCTGATATGCTTTTTCTACAGTCTGCAGCTGACTTGTCACAGATAGGTCAATGTCAGTGTCGTTTTGCACAACAGTTCCCTCTGTTTCAATTTTAATATTCATTATCCAATTAGGACCATTAATTTGAGGGGTTAAATTCACCTTGGCAGTTACCGGACTCAATGAGATTTGACCGTTCTTTTTTTTAGGTTCAATAGTCACTGTATAACCTTTTACTTCATCTCGTATCCATAAGAGACCTCTTGTTTCCTTATCAGAAATAAATCCAGTCATTTTATCCTCTTTGAAGATAGCAGATCCGATAATTTTCGGAAAATGGTATGGATCTATTTGTTTTTTATCTGTTGCAATTTTTATAAATGGAAGGGCAGCAGCCTGAGCTTTGCTAGTCAGGGTTTCATTTAGATCCTGGACGGTAGTCTTAACTCCAATATTTAATTCAACCAATTCCCGCATTGTTTCAGCTGAACTACGCTCAAGTCTTGATTGTAACTCTAAGATCTTTTTTGCTTTTCCATCGCTTACAAAAACATAAGCCCTTTCTCTAGGCTCAGGATGCCGTAGAAGAAAATCTAAATGATCTTGAATTCCTTTTTTTGCTGCTTCCTCTCCAAAAATAAAGATTTTGCATTGCCCCCAAAAAACTCTTCGAGGTAATTCTGCTTGCACCTTGGAGAGTGCATCTGCCATATTCGCCCCTTTATGAGTTTTAACTAAGGTTATTAATCCGTCACCCGATCCACTTCCGCCTTGGCCGCCACCTGAGCTTATTGCTTTAGGAATAAAGATTTGTAAGCTTAGTTCAATTTGATCATCTCCCTTTTGGTCAATAGCAGCAGCTGTCACTAAGGCTAAATCATTAATTTCCCACCTGTCCCAGCAGCCTGATAATAGGGCGGTTACAGCACTGAAGGAGAGTAAAAGAAGTATTTTTTTAAGAAAGCGGCTATTGCTATTTATCAATGTTTCCCCTTCTTTCAATAATAATTTAATTTTCTCCTTTATCAGGCCCGGGTTTTTGACCTTGGATTTGTCTATATGTGTTGGTTTCCCCAGTTAAATGTGGTCTTGTATCCATCTTCCATAACGGGGCTCTCCACAGTAAATCTTTCAATTCTTTTGGTTTTAAAGGAGCTAACGGAGCTAAGTATGGTTCACCGAAAGAACGAAGAGTACTAAGATGGATAAGTATTGCCAGAATGCTCATCATGATCCCTAGTAATCCTAAAGTTCCTGCAAGAAAAATAATAGGAAATCGAATTATTCTAATAGCTATTCCTGATATGTAGCGAGGAATCATAAATGACGCAATACCTGTTATCGCTACAACAATGACCATGGGTGCGGAAACTAATCCAGCTTGAACAGCAGCTTGTCCAATTACAAGAGCCCCAACAATACTTACAGCTGCTCCAACCTGCTTTGGCAAGCGAATTCCTGCTTCCCGAAGTGCTTCAAATGTAATTTCCATGAGAAGCACCTCGACAAATGCCGGAAAAGGTACATTTTCTCGGGCTGCAGCAACACTAAGGAGTAAGGCAGTTGGTACCATTTCCTGATGAAAGGTAGTAATTGCAACATAAAAGGATGGAAATAAAAGAGATGCACCTAAGAAAAGATACCTGAGCCAGCGAATAAAAGTACTTATTATGAATCGCTGATAGTAATCTTCCTGAGATTGAATTAATGAAAAAAAAGAAATTGGTGCAATTAAACAAAACGGGGTACCGTCTATTAAAACGGCAAATCGACCCTCAAGCAAATTTGCGCATACAATATCTGGTCTTTCAGTTGATAAGATTTGCGGAAAGGGGGAGTATGGATTATCTTCAATCAATTCTTCAATATACTCACTTTCCAATATTCCATCAATTTTTATTCGTTTTATTCTATTATTTAGCTCTTCAATAAGTGTTTGATCAATAATGCCTTCTATATATACGATGGCAACGCTGGTATTTGTATATGTTCCAACTTTCAACGTTTGGATTTTAAGGGAGGGGCTTTTTATAATCCTTCTAATTAATGATGTATTAATCCCAATAGACTCTACAAAACCTTCTCTTGGCCCTCTAATCGAACCTTCTGCTTGAGGTTCTTCAATACTTCGTTTATCCCATTTTGATAGCCCTAAGGAAATTCCTGAATCCTCATCCTCTAACAGAAGAATGGGATTTCCAGTTGAAATTGATTCAATACATTTCTCGAATGTTTGTACGATTTCCCATTTGGAGATAAATAGTTTTTCATTAAGAATTTCATTTACTGTCCATAATGGAGAAGATGATTCCTGCATAAGAGGGAGTAAAACACTCTTTTCAATTCCTTCAACATCCGATAGACCTTCAATATAAATAATGGCGGCCTTTTTATTTCCGAACATAATAAATTCACGAAAAATAACATCAGAACAATGATTATATATGGAATGAAGTGTTTCGATATTAAGATGAAAGCTTTTATTAAGGAAATTATTCGTGTTAGGTTCTTTAGTAAGATCTTGCATTGCAGTGTTCTTTTGTTTTTTTTTCCTCAATAATTTACTTACATTTCGAATCACAGCAGATCCCCCTGTAAATTTAGTAACACATTTATATTTTTTTTATATTCCAAAATAGTGAATCAATGCCTTCTGAAAAGTGTACAATTGGCTGTTCTGATATTTCAATGTTATATGGAGCAAGCATAGTGTTTTCAAATATTTCAATTTTTGCTTCCTGCAAAGCCCATGGAGGATGGTGAATTTCACCTGCATAAATATGACCACGATGATCTGTGCTATAAAAGCAATATCTTTCGGTCAGCCAATGTTCTAACGTTTCTTTACCAGGTGTAAAGGTATTCACATTAGGTGTGTAGATTCCATTGCAAAGAATTGGATTTAATTCGCTTTTTCTTCTTAGACTTTCGAAATAAAAAGTGTTCTTCCTTTGCTTCAATGAAATATTCGCCGAGTGGTAGGGGAGATGGTACCATTTTTTTGCTAAAGTAAAGGACGCCCAATCACCTACATCAAGAGATAAAAAATGTACCCCTGGCTTTCCTTTCCATTTTACATATGTTCGTACATTGATTTCTGGGAACGGAGAGGTTATAGAAATAAAAGGGAAGCCTCTAGGATAAATCCCTTCCATTTTAAATATAACGATACTTATCCATGCCAACTCATCAAAAGTATCTAGCTGTAAAGAAGGATGGATATAATTTCGAATTCTTTCTGGGGAAATCGGCAAATGAATAAATAATATATGACGCCATGCTTGCCGCATAATCCATTTTCCCGAGGATAATGGATAGGGGCGATGCTCAGTCTCATGTATAATTTTCATTTAACTCCCCCGTTTAAACATTTATTCACTGCTTATAGTCTTTTCTTCATGTGTACATTTATGCACTCAGTTAACATAAATTTACTTCTTTTGGAAATAATGAATATAAAACATCGAATTTAACACTAATGGGGAACTATCATGCAAATTATATTAATCTACACGATCGCAATTATGATTTTTTTAATATTTCTCGTAGCTTTTTTAATGCTTATATTCTGGAAAAGAATCATGAAAGGAATGGTTCAAAAGGTTGGAAAAATAATAATGACAGACAGCTATCAAGAAAATATTATGGAAATATTGCCTGGTCTCCGACATATGGGTATTCAAAATTGGCTTGAAAACAGCCTGCGAGGAGAAAGTGGGGATGTTTTACATCGCCCTCTTGGTTCATCAAAAAAGTGGCCACATTTAGATGCGATTACCTTCATACCTGCCCAGACGACACCGTTTGCGGTAAGTGGAGAGGAAGAAGTAGATATAAGCGTTACTATTGGACCGAAGGCAAAGAAACCAATGAAAATAAAAATCCCTCTTATGATAAGCGGAATGGCATATGGGATTGCGCTTAGTGAAAAGGTGAGACTTTCTTTGGCTGAGGCTGCTAAAAAAATGGGAACAGCGATTAATTCCGGAGAGGGAGGAATTTTACCTGAGGAATTAGATGCTGCAGAAAATTATATCGTTCAATTTTCAAAAACAGAATGGTCAAAAGACGAACACCTTTTTAAACGTGCAAATGCAATTGAAATTAAGCTAGGTCAAGGTGCAACGTTAGCAATGGGGACAAAAATATCACCAGAAAATCTAACAGGCAGGGCTCGGGAAGTTATGGAACTTAAAGAAAATGAAGATGCCACTATTCATGAGCATTTTTTCAATGAACAAACAATAGCAGATTTGAAAGAGCTTGTAGATGAGCTGCGGAAAATATCAGGAGGTGTTCCTATTGGGGCAAAGATAGGGGCGGGAGGAAGAATTGAAGAAGATATTGACCATCTTATAGAAATGGGTGTTGATTTCATTGCGATTGATGGCGGGCAAGCGGCTTCCCTTGGAGCACCGCCCATTTTAGCAGATGATATGGGCATACCAACATTACATGCTATAGTCCGTGCTAGTAATCATTTGGAAAAAAGACAGATGAAAGGTCAAATTAGTTTAATTGCGTCAGGCGGATTATTAGTTCCTGGTCATTTTTTGAAAGTTCTAGCGTTAGGGGCAGACGCTGTATATTTAGGTTCAGCTGTGCTCTTTGCAGTTTCACATAGTCAGTCTCTAAAACCCCTCCCTTTTGAACCGCCAACACAAGTAGTATGGAATAAAGGGAAGTTTAAGGATCAATTCGATCAAGAGAAAGGTGCAAAGGCAACAGAAAAGTTTTTAATAGCGAGTACAGAGGAAATGAAAATGGCATTAAGAGCAATGAGCAAGCGATCTTTAAAGGAACTTTCAAGAAAAGATTTAGTTTCATATGATGAATTAACGGCAAGAATGATTGGAATACCATATTCCTTTCAGCCAATTGAAAATAGTAAAGAGACCCAATAGTAAAGGGTCTCTTCGTACGATTATTATCCTTGCTGATTTTTCAATTGTTCCTGTCCCATGGCTACAAGACGTTTTGTCATTTCACCGCCGACAGATCCATTTGCTCGTGCGGTCGTATCTGCACCAAGTTGAACTCCAAACTCGTTGGCGATTTCGTACTTCATTTGCTCCAATACATTTTCAGCACCTGGAACCAAAAGTTTGTTTCTAGCCATGATACATCACTCCCACCACGATAATTTGAGCAAATAAAATTGCTCATTATTAATGTAACCGAACGTAATTCAGTTAATTCATTTGGTCAAAATTGGATGAGCCTCATGGTAGAATATAGGGGGGAATTAAACGGTTATAGAAGTAATATGTTTAAAGTCAGAAGTATGAGAATTCATTGAATAAAGGATTGCTCCATCGGAAACGGCATTGAAGAGCCGAATGCTCTAGGAGCATCATGATTGAAATAATAAGCATATGGAAATGTAGGGGACATAACTCCTTTATTTATGGTAATGCTTCCCTAAAAATATGTAGGATTTGAGAAGTGACACCGATTTAGCCTAAGCTAAAGTCCAAGTCATGCAGCTGAAGGTGAGTTTATAAAATATATATGCTAATAGCGGTAATTACATAAATGGAGGTACACCCTTACTAATTTCCGATACAAGTGAAGCAATGGACTGAATTTGCTGGTCATCTAAATCAAAGGCTGCTTTTATTTTATTTTCTAAGTCTGCTGTAACCCTTCGCTTTCCTACCTCCACTAAAGCGATAAGTGAAAAGCTGCAGCTTACAATCTTTGCAAAATCCCTTTGATTCATTTCATAGCTTTTACGAATAAATTTAATAATTTCTTTATCCATTCTCATGTTCATACCTCCAATCTAAAAATCATATTATTTTAATAAATTACCTTGAAACCTTTACTTTGTAAAGTAAATTATATTGAATAGATATGAAAAATTATGTTCCTGAAACATTTTTTTCCTTCTTACTGAATAGTTCTATCTAGAAAGGAGGGATTGAAATGATCTATCTGCAAGGGTATAGTCAAGCTCCTCTTAATAGTAAATTTCAAGGTACTCAGAAAGAGATTTATTTCTCCTTGGAGAACAGTTCTGAGGTTCATCATTATGATACAATTCAAGAATTCTTCTTTGATATTCAATTAAGAGAGAATATCATTAATGCAGCAAAAGAGCTCAGTAAAAGTACTGTCAAGTTTGCTCCTTTTCAAACCTCAAAATTTAACCCGAAAATTTGGACGAAAATCAAATATGGTTATTTACTCAACCCATTAATACAGCCTTCGGATGCAATAAATGATGTATTTGAAAATGGTAATGAATATGCTTTTGAATGCTCCACTGCTATTATCATTATTTATTATAAGGCAGTTCTTCAATCGATTTCATTAAGTTATTTCAATACATTATTTCAAAGGCTGCTAGTTTGGGACTGGAACTATGATCGAGACCTAAGTATTATAACTGAAAAAGGGAGTAACTTTATCCCGGGAGATGTCGTTTACTTCTACAATCCAGATTTTAATCATCCAGTATGGATGGGAGAAAATGCAGTATTTCTAGGAAATGATTTATTTTTTGGTCATGGAATTGGGATAAAAACAAAGGAAGATATGATTAAAGCACTAAATACACTTAGAAAGGAAAAAGCGAATACATCTGCATACCTAATTTCCCAGCACAGCAGACTTAACTATAAATATTTATCTCAATTTGCCAAGTCTAGTTACTATTAAAGAATGTGTGGTTATGTTTTTATCAGTTCTTTATAAAGAAACATTTAAGAAAACTTCCTCGCTTAGGTGTTAACCCAAGAATTTAGGCATTCGATTGAATACTATTTAATGGGCACAAAAATTTGAGGAGGGGTAAGGTTGAATATGAATGTAGTCCCACATTCTGTAGATTATAATGAGGAAAGAATCCGTCCATTTGGCTTTGGCAGACCAGGCTTTGGATTTGGAAGGCCATTTGGTTTTGGTTTTGGCAGACCTTTCGGCTTTGGCTTCGGTGGCTTTGGACTTCCATTTTTAGGAGGTTTAGCTCTAGGCTCAGCTTTAGGATATGGCTTTAGCTATCCATATCCATATTATTATCCCCCATATCCATATGGATATTGGTATTAATACAAAATTAAACTTTATGGGATAGACTCAGCAGAACTCATTTAAAGCTTCTGGGGCTATCCCTTTTCATCAGTCTTCCCAATCTTCATACAGAACAATTCCGCCTGTCAGATCGAGCTCGTTTCTCTCGCCTTTATAATAAAGCCTTCCATCCTCATTCACGATTAAGTTCTCATAAGTGAAAATCTGGTCTCCAGAAGGCAATTCAATAATGATTTTTTCACCAAGTTCTTTTTTAGGAGCTTCAATTATTATTAAGCTTTTAGAATAATAATATAACCCAGCAATAATAGCTATAAATAAAATAGGAGCAAGAAAGTATCGTTTTTTAATGAAGCGTGATGATTTTAATGAATACTTTTCAGACCTGGACATTTCTTCGTTTGTACCTCCAAAAAAATTAAGATTAATCTTCAAAGTATCGTATGCTCGCAGAATTTAGTTGATGACTAAAACAGGCTAATCATGAATGTTTACGCTTAAAGTTAAAATTATAAATTTTTTCAAAAATTGAAACATTTTCTTATGTAATCCGTAAATAGAAGTGAGCTTGAAAATACATATATTAAAGGGGGGCATATGGCTATGAAACTATTTATTTTTAGGAGATATTCCATTAAGGAAGGTCTTAATCTTAAAGGGCCATTAAGCAATGTATATCAGGTTAAATACACAATGATAAATAGTAAATTTAGGAAAGGACCAGTGTGATGATTGAGTTATTTGGAATTGGCATTCAGACTATTTATTTATATACCCTGATCATTTCCGGCAGCTTAATTATCTTATATTTATTTTTTGGCGATGTCGTTGAAGGATTATCGGAAGGTACTAATTTTCTTAATCCTGTTTTAATTCTTGCATTTTTAACCTTCTTATCATCTATTGGCTACTTATTAGAGGCACTAACTGCCCTTAATAGTTTTCTCATTTTGGTCATTGCAGCAATTTTTTCGATCATATTGGATACTTTGTTAAATGTTTTTGTCCTAATTCCTTTATCAAAGTCTGAAGAGTCACTTGTATATACAGAGGATTCTTTAAAAGGGAGATTAGGGAATGTCATTATCCCAATCCCTGAAAATGGATTTGGGGAGGTTTTGATTGAAAGCATAAGTGGAAGGATTTCAAAACCTGCCGCTAGCTTCGAAAATAAAAATATAGAGGAAGGAAAACAGGTTTTAGTGATTGATGTAAAAAATGGAGTAATTTATGTAGTACCACATAAACAATATTAGATTGGGGGAGAGTATATGCTCACGATTTGGATTGTTATTGGAATTGTAGCATTTTTATTAATTGCTTTATTAGGAGTTTTTATCTCAAAATATAAAACGGCTGGCCCAGACGAAGCATTAATTGTAACCGGCAGCTATCTTGGCAGTAAAAATGTACATGTTGATGAATCAGGGAACAAGATAAAAATTATCCGCGGAGGCGGTACTTTTGTACTCCCTGTGTTCCAGCAGGCTGAGCCGTTAAGTTTACTATCAAGTAAATTAGAGGTTTCAACACCAGAGGTTTATACAGAACAGGGCGTTCCTGTAATGGCTGATGGTACAGCCATTATCAAAATTGGCGGTTCAATAGGTGAAATTGCTACAGCTGCAGAACAGTTCCTCGGTAAATCTAAGGAAGACCGAGAAAATGAAGCGAAAGAGGTTCTTGAAGGACATTTAAGATCGATTCTTGGTTCTATGACAGTAGAAGAAATTTATAAAAATCGTGATAAGTTTTCCCAAGAGGTACAAAGGGTCGCATCACAAGACCTTGCGAAAATGGGACTTGTTATTGTATCTTTCACGATAAAAGATGTACGAGATAAGAATGGCTATTTAGATTCCCTAGGAAAGCCGAGAATTGCTCAAGTAAAGCGTGATGCTGATATTGCAACAGCCGAAGCAGAGAAGGAAACGCGGATTAAAAGGGCAGAAGCAGATAAAGATGCGCAAAAGGCTGAATTAGAGAGAGCAACAGAAATAGCTGAAGCAGAAAAAGAAAATCAAATGAAAATGGCAGATTATCGCAGAGAGCAGGATATTGCAAAAGCTCGCGCTGACCAAGCATATGATTTAGAAACGGCACGTGCTAAACAAGAGGTAACAGAGCAGGAAATGCAAATTAAGATTATTGAACGTCAAAAGCAAATTGAATTAGAAGAAAAAGAAATCTTAAGAAGAGAACGGCAATATGATTCAGAGGTGAAGAAAAAAGCTGATGCTGATCGCTATGCAGTAGAGCAGGCAGCAGAAGCAAATAAGAAAAGGCAAATGGCAGAAGCGGATGCAAATAAATATTTAATTGAAGCTCAAGCCCGTGCTGAAGCAGAACGTGTCCGGGTAGACGGTTTGGCAAAAGCTGAATCACAGCGTGCGCAAGGGGAGGCAGAAGCAGAAATTATCCGCCTGAAAGGACTTGCAGAAGCTGAAGCAAAACGTAAGATAGCCGAGGCTTTCGAACAATATGGCCATGCAGCTATTATGGATATGGTATTAAAAATGCTTCCTGAATACGCTAAGGAAGTTGCTGCTCCACTTTCGAATATTGATAAGATTACCGTTGTTGATACTGGCAGTGATGGAAAAAATGGCGGTGCTAATAAAATTACCGGGTATGCCACCAACTTAATGTCAACCATGCAAGAAAGTTTAAAAGCTTCCTCAGGCATTGATGTGAAAGAATTAATTGAGAACTTTTCTGGGAAGGGAAATATACGTCAAAGTGTAAATGAGTTAACAAATGAAATAAAGAACCAGAAGGATGCTGAAGCTGAATAAGACTCCATGATTTAGCAGTGATCGAATTTTGATCACTGTTTTTTTATTGTTTATGGAATATATTCGATAAATGAAATAAATTTCTGGTGTTAGTACCCAAAAATTGTGCATTCGTCTATCGCACAAAATGGATAAATTGAATAGGATATATGGAATCAAACAAAGGAGGTATTTGAAAATGGCAGATGGAGCTGTTGGATACGGTGGAGGCTTCGCTCTACTTGTTGTCTTGTTTATCCTTTTAATAATTATTGGTGCATCTTGGGGATATGGCGGTTTCTACTAATAAATCATAAATAAGAGGGGAGATGATTTCATGTTTGGATATGGCGGCTATGGTTATGGCGGTTGTGGCTATGGATATGGCGGCGTAGGATTTGGAGGCGGCTTTGCTTTAATTGTTGTCCTGTTCATCCTGCTGATCATTGTTGGTGCAGCTTGTTTTAGATGGTAATAAAAGGGGGCAAGAGAGCGAAAACTCTCTTGCTTTTTTTATTTTCTCATTTTTTAATTGATGAATGAATAATGCATCTTAATATTCCTGTTAGAAATTCTTACTATAACTTTCCTTACATTCCATGGAAATAATTAAGGTGTGGTGACAATAAATATTCTATGTTACGGTAGTACATGTTGATCACGTAACTTGCAAAACCTATTAAAAAGGGAGGAGATATAATGAAAAAGCTAGCAACAGCCATTCTTGCTGCAGTCATGATGCTCTCACTCCAATTTATCCAATCGAAAGAAAATCGCATTTATGCGGAAACATTAGATCATGTTCAAATTTATACGGTTCAAAAGGGTGATTCCCTTTTTAAAATTGGAGTGAAACACGGAGTATCAGAACTGGAATTAAAGAAAGGAAATTATTTAAAATCTAATACGATACATCCTGGACAAAAACTAATTTTGCCAAAAACGATTACAAACAGCGAAAAGGACTTATTAACTAGACTTGTTCATGCAGAGGCTAAAGGAGAGCCGCATGCTGGAAAAGTTGCTGTTGCTTTAGTTGTTTTGAATCGTGTCGATGATAAGAGATTCCCGGATGATATAAAAAATGTCATTTATCAAAAAAGACAATTCCAGCCTGTCGATAATGGAGCTATTAATGAGCCTGCTGATAATGATTCAAAAAAAGCGGTGATGGAAGCTTTAGCTCTAAAAGGACAAGGTGATCAGTCAGTATTTTTCTTTAATCCTGATGAAACGAGCAGCACTTGGTTAAGATCAAGGACTGTAACGACTGTCATTGGGAATCACAGATTCGCTAAGTAAGACAACAAGAGGGTGACTCAATTCTAATAATAACCGAAAAATTCACATTCAAGTCATTCATATTAAAAAGGGTCACCCCTTGCTTAATTTTTTCGTTTTAAATTTAAACTTCCTTATGCCTCTTTTCCTTCCATGACTCATACTTTTCGAGTTCCCCTGATATCTGTTTAATGGCATATCCAAGAACTGCAGCATCATCTACGATTCCTATTCCAATAAGAAAATCAGGTACTAAATCAATTGGAGATATAAAATATAATATGGACGCAATGATAAATACGATAGATTTTTTGGAAACATCCTTGTACTCCCCTTTAGACCAGGATTTCATTAAATCCATTAGAAGCTGGAGATTTTTCCATATGTCTTTTAAAGTTCCTCTGTTTCTTGCTGCCTTTTTCATTGTTTTCTTAAGTAATTTATCGGTTTTTTGGGGATTTTGGGCATATTTGTATGCAGTAGATTCAAATTTTTTATAGCCTAGCTTGATGTCCTCTTTCATTTTGTTCACCTTCTTTGAAATTATTAATATTTATAATCTGCCCTTCATAATAAAAAGATGAGGAATTTTTGCCTCATCTTTTTGTGTTTTTCTCGATATATTCAAATAGAAATGATTGACCATTGCGATAGAAACGAGGATCGTACAATCCGAAGACTTTTTCGTCGTTTACGAGAACAACGAAAGGAGCCCACTCATAGAGTGTTTTTGCTTCTGGTTTTTGTTTAAATAATGCATTTAAATCAGCACCCTCAGCAGACTTGAGGACATATTGCACTTTTCTTTCTTGAAAAACATTGTCTTTAAATATTGTTACATCCTGATCCTTTTTTGTAATAACCGAAAAGGTCCATGGAATAAAACCGGCAGAGAGTGCTATTTGGTCATAATGGCCGTCATATTGTTTATAAATGATGTACCCCTGTGACGTTTGTACAATAAGATGTATAGCAATAAATGCCCATGCAAGCTTAAAATAATATGGGCCCTTTTTTTTGTTGCGTCTTGAAAAGAAATAAGCTGTTCCTAAAATTGTCCAGAAAACTAAATCAACAATAGGGATCGTTCCAAATGTAATTCTTTTTGAAGAGAAGGGCTCTAAATAACCTGTTCCCCATGCATTAAACAAGTCGCTCGTATCATGTATAAATACAGCGAGCCAGCCGAGGAAAAATAATTTAATATCTTTCACTTTAAAAATGAATAGGAAAATAAGAAAAAATAGAAGTGCCCATATGGGGGTTAAGTATACAGAATGGGTAATCCCTCGATGCCACATTTGATAAAGACCTTCAGTATCCCAGAACCTGGATATGACATCAATATCCGGAATTAAACTTGCACCGACGGCAGTCACAAGATACGCCTTTTTATGGCTATTATCTAAATTTTTTTTATCAATAGCTCCATACAATGCGAGCCCGAATAAAGTATGTGTAATCGAATCCATCATAATCACCTCCAGCATATGATGCAAATGGGCAAAAACTTACCTTTATTATAGTCATAATCTTCCTGCAAAGCTATTTTAAACGATTCCAAAAATAGTTAAGCTTAATGGGAATATGCAGTATTGCATTCTGTTTTTCTTAAATGATAAAATTAAAGGTATGATTAAATTTGAGAGTCAGCGAGGAAATAACATGGGTAATAAATTTCAAGAAGAAGTACAATCACGCAGAACGTTTGCGATTATTTCTCACCCTGATGCAGGGAAAACAACTTTAACAGAGAAGCTCCTTCTGTTCGGTGGTGCCATTCGGGATGCGGGAACTGTAAAAGGAAAGAAAACCGGTAAATATGCTACTAGTGACTGGATGGAAATAGAGAAGCAGCGGGGAATCTCAGTTACATCGAGTGTCATGCAGTTTGACTACAATGGGGCTAGAGTTAATATTCTTGACACCCCTGGGCACCAAGATTTTAGTGAAGATACGTATCGAACATTAACAGCAGTGGACAGTGCGGTTATGATTATTGACTCTGCGAAGGGGATTGAAGAGCAAACATTAAAGCTTTTTAAAGTTTGCCGAATGAGAGGAATACCCATTTTTACTTTTATCAATAAGCTAGATCGCCAAGGAAGAGCTCCTTTAGAGCTGCTTGCTGAGCTTGAAGAGGTTATGGGAATTGAGTCTTATCCTATGAATTGGCCAATCGGTATGGGCAAAGAATTCCTTGGTATTTATGACCGTTTTAATAAACGGATCGAACAATTCCGTGTCGAGGAAAAGGATCGCTTCATTCCATTAAATGAAGATGGCGAAATTGATGGGAACCATACGATTAAGACATCAGGTCTTTATGAACAGACACTCGAAGAAATTATGCTGCTAAATGAGGCTGGCAATGAGTTTTCTCTTGAAAGAGTGAAAAAGGGGGAGCTTACACCTGTTTTCTTCGGCAGTGCATTAACAAATTTTGGAGTGCAAACTTTTTTAGAGTCTTATCTGCAGTTTGCACCACCGCCACAAGCACGTAATTCAACAGCTGGAGAAATTGATCCTTTATCTGAAAACTTTTCAGGCTTTATTTTCAAAATCCAAGCGAATATGAATCCTGCACACCGTGACCGGATTGCCTTTTTAAGAATATGTTCAGGGAAATTTGAGCGTGGAATGTCTGTTAATATCCCTAGACTAGGAAAACAAATAAAACTGGCTCAGTCAACACAATTTATGGCAGACGATAGAAGTACAGTTGATGAAGCAGTCAGCGGAGACATCATTGGAATATATGATACCGGAACATACCAAATTGGTGATACCTTAACCTCAGGTAAGGATAATTTCCATTTTGAGCGTCTTCCGCAATTTACACCAGAGCTTTTTGTAAAAGTGTATGCGAAGAATGTAATGAAACAAAAGCATTTTCATAAAGGTATCGGGCAGCTCGTACAAGAAGGAGCAATTCAGCTATATAAAACAGTTAAAACAGATGAATTACTGCTTGGAGCAGTTGGACAGCTACAATTCGAAGTGTTTGAACACCGCATGAAAAATGAATATAATACTGAAGTGATAATGGAAAGAATCGGTTCGAAAATTGTCCGTTGGGTAGATGGCGATAATGTAAATGAAAATCTTTCAAGCTCAAGAAGTCTTCTCGTTCATGACCGATTTGATAAAAATGTCTTTTTATTCGAAAATGATTTTGCTCTTCGTTGGTTCCAAGAAAAAAATCCAGACGTGAAATTATACAATCCAATGGATTCAGAGCATTAATTATATGAAGAAACATAGTTGAAGCGGCTTCTAACAAAAGAAGCCGTTTTTATTTTGATATAATTTATTGGAGTTTTCAAACAAAAGCGAAATTAATAAATATAATAGGTTAATCAATGCTTTTCTTGACATAAATATATATTAATATTATAGTAATATCATAAATTAGCGCTTTAATACTAAAAAGCGTCTAAGTGTAATAGTTTATTATTTTAGTGAACTGCAATTGCCTTAGGCAATAAGGAGAAAAGTAAACATGGAAAAAATACAATCAAATATTACTCTTAAGCCTATTGAGGCATTTGTTATTACCCTTTTTCTATTAGGTGGAATCAGCTCTGCCATTATATTTGCAGGAGTAGTACCACATATACCGATTGTATTGGCAATCATGTGTTTAATAGGATTTGGGCTCTATAAAAAAATTAGTATTAAAGAATTAGAAGATGGATTAACGAGTGGAGCCAAAACCGGCCTTGGAGCAGTATTTATATTTTTCTTTATTGGCATGCTTATAAGCAGCTGGATGGCTAGCGGAACCATTCCTACTTTTATTTATATGGCGTTAGATGTTGTTAACGGTAAATTTTTCTATGCGATTGCTTTTGCTGTTTCTTCCATTATTGGTTTGAGTATAGGGAGTTCTTTAACTACTGCAGCAACGATTGGGGTTGCATTTATGAGTGTGTCCTCTGCACTAGGATTATCAGAAGCACTGACAGCTGGAGCAGTTATATCAGGTGCATTTTTCGGGGATAAGATGTCTCCTCTTTCTGATACAACGAACTTGGCATCTATGATTGTGAAAGTTGATTTATTTGACCATATTAGAAACATGGCTCTTACTACAATTCCTGCATTTATTATTTCGTTCTTCCTTTTTGCTATTTTCTCTCCTGGAGAGGCAGCGGCCAATTTTTCAAACCTTGTTCTACTCAAGGAGACATTAGTTAAAGAAGAGTATGTTCATTGGTACTCCCTAGCTCCATTTTTAATTTTGGCCTATTTAGCAATAAAGAAGGTTTCAGCCATTACGACTTTATCTGCTAGTATTTTGTCTGCATTATTGATTAGTTTTTTTGTTCAAAAGAATTTTGGTCTGGAAAAAATGATGAACCTTTTATACTTTGGGTTTAAATCGGATACTGGAGTGCAGGAAGTTGACTCATTATTAACAAGAGGAGGAATGGAAAGCATGATGTTCTCCATTTCTCTAGTCCTATTAGCTCTTTCAATGGGGGGACTGTTATTTAAATTAGGTATATTGCCTGCATTGTTAGAAGGAATGAAGAAATATTTGAATAGTGTACCGGCATTAATTACCTCAACTGCCGGAACAGCTATCGGCATCAATTTTCTTCTTGGAGAGCAGTATCTTTCAATTTTACTCACAGGGAATGCTTATCAGGAGTCATATGATAAGGCTAGTTTACATCCAAGGAATCTCTCCAGAGTTCTTGAGGATGCAGGCACAGTGATAAATCCACTAGTACCATGGGGAGTTTGCGGTGTTTTTCTAACAGGCGTATTAGGGGTTGAAACGATCAATTATTTACCATTTACGTTCTTTTGCTTATTATCTCCAATATTAACGGTCATTTATGGTATGACGGGCTTTACAATTACAAAAAAGTGAGAAGGCAGCTTGAATTTAGCTCCTTTCTCACTTTTTTTGTTTTGGTATATGCTTGCATCGCGATATCTGCTTTCATTTAGTTGGGTCGTACTGGTATATTAAGTTAAAGTTAACTAAATATAGTAGTTAGATGAAGGGAGATATATTATTGAAAATTAGTTATTTCGCAATAAATAGACCTATTTTCACATTGGTAACAATGTTTTTAATTCTAATATTAGGAATTGTTTCATTACTAAATATACCTATGAAGCTTATTCCTGACATTAACCCGCCTGTAGGGGTCATTGTTACTACATATCCCGGGGCAAGTCCTGTGGAGGTAGTTGAAAAAGTGACAAAGCCATTGGAAGCCAATCTTGCTACGCTCCCAGGTATTAAAACGATGACAAGCTCTTCACAAGAGAGTGCCAATTTCATCTTAATGCAGTTTTCTTGGACGACCAATATTGACGAAATTCAAAATGAAGTCATACAGCGCATAGATCAAACCCCAATGCCGGATGGTGCAGACAGGCCTAGGTTTCTTAAGTTTGACCCGGCACAATTTCCTATTATCCAATTATCATTAAGCTCTGAAAATGAAACACACACTTTAAGGCAAATTGCAGATCAGTTAAAGCTTGAACTAACTAAGGTAAATGGAGTAGCAAGTGTTAACCTCTCTGGAACAGCAATTAAGGAAGTTCGAGTAGAGCTTGATCAGAATAAGTTACAGGAGGTTAATTTAAGTCAGGAAGATGCAGTGAATATTATTCAAGCTAATAATATTTCCTTACCTGGGGATATGATTTTAACAAATGGGAAGGAACTTACGACAAGAATAATAAGTACAATAGATTCCATTGATACATTGAAAAATCTTACCGTTTCCATTAATCCAATGAATGGGGAAAAGATCCTTCTATCAGATATTAGCAAGGTGGAGCTTGTTAATCAGGATGATCGGACGATAACAAGAACGAATCAATCACCATCTGTACTGCTTAGTGTATTGCAGAAATCAGATGCAAATACTGCGGAAGTTTCGAAAGAATTTAAAAATCATCTAAATAAGCTCCTTGAAAAAGAAAAATATAAACAAATTCAGTATGATATTTTGTTTGATCAAGGTGATTTTATTGGATTAGCAATTGGAAACATATTCAATTCTTTGATTCTTGGTGGACTTTTTGCAATGGGAGTACTTTTTTTCTTCCTGCGAAATATAAAAAGCCCATTGATAATAGGAATCTCGATTCCCTATTCTGTTATTTTTACATTTGTATTAATGTATTTTTCCAATTTCACCCTAAATATTATGACATTAGGCGGATTGGCCCTAGGCATTGGCATGCTTGTAGATAATGCGATCGTAGTAATTGAAAATATTTATCGTCATTTATCGATGGGAAAGGATTCGCGGACTGCTGCAATAGATGGTGCAAAAGAGGTCGGAGCAGCAATCACAGCGTCCACACTAACTACTGTAGCTGTATTTCTGCCTGTTGTTTTTATAACAGGTCTAATAGGAGAGCTTTTTACTGAATTTGCTTTAACGATTTCATTTAGTCTGTTTGCATCTTTAATTGTAGCTCTTACAGTTGTGCCGATGTTAGCAAGCCGACTGCTAAAAGCACCAAAGGAAAATTTGGAGGTAATAAGACAGCAATCAAGCTGGATGAAACTACTTGAAAAATCTATAGAATGGTCACTAAAACATCGGGCTGCAGTCCTTCTCGGAGCAATCATCCTTCTTGGAGCGGGATTGTATGGGTTAACGACAGTGGGTACCCAGTTTTTGCCGAATTCAGATGAAGGCTTCTTTAGTGTTCGGATCAAATTAGAAAATGGGTCCGCCTTAACGGAAACAGAAAAAGTGATAGCGGCAATGGAGAAGGAACTAGAAGGGGAAAGGGATGTAGAGACATTTGTCAGCTTAATTGGTACTACCCAAGAAGGTTCGTTTCGTGGTTCAAAAAATGCAAATATTGCAGAATTATATGTGAAAATGAAGGAATTGAATCAAAGAGAAAAATCAACGTTTGAATTTGTCGATAACGTAAAGAATAAATTAGAAAATGCTGCAAAAAAGGCTAATCATAGTGCCGAAATTTCATTTAGTCTACAGTCTTCTTCAGGTTCATCTCCCAATACATTGACCTTTAGTGTAAGGGATACGGATAAAGCAAGGCTAAATAAGAGCGTTGAAAAAATTTATAAAGCGATAAATGACTTAGCTGATGTAACTGAATTGTCAACAGATCTCATGAATAAGGTGGAAGAAGTTCAAATTACGGTTGATCGTGAAAAAGCATTACAGCATGGACTCGTTCCTGCACAAATAGCGAGGACAGTCAATGATGCAACTCGGGGAAACCGGGCAACACAAATGATTGATGAGCAGTCGAATATTTATAGTGTTTTTGTAGAATATGATGGAATTGTTACGCAGAACCTTGATAAATTAAAAACCTTACTTATTAAAAAAACTGACGGAAGTTATATTGAACTC
The DNA here is from genome assembly GCF_019749375.1 of Bacillus sp. S/N-304-OC-R1. Taxonomy (GTDB): domain Bacteria; phylum Bacillota; class Bacilli; order Bacillales; family Cytobacillaceae; genus Cytobacillus. The sequence goes on along the minus strand of NZ_JACWFE010000001.1, from coordinate 650,478 downwards.
CACCAAGTAGCTGATATTGAACTCGGAGAAGGGCCAGTTAGAATTCAGCGCATTAATGGGCAAAACGCTGTCCAATTTACATTAAAATATAAATCCACAACAAATTTAGGATCAATTTCTAAAGCAGTAGACAAAAAGATTGCAAAATTGGGTTTGCCGGAGGATACGGAGATTGTTTTCAGTGGAGAAAGGGAGTTACTAGAGTCATCCATTGATGAAATGATTATGGCTTTTGTTTTGGCTATCGTATTTGTATATCTTGTAATGGCGGCTCAGTTCGAATCATTGAAATACCCATTTGTAATCATGTTTACGGTTCCATTAATGGTTATTGGGGTTTCAATAGCCTTAACCTCAACAAGAACACCTATAGGAATAACGGTGATTATTGGAATTATTGTCCTCGCTGGTATTGTTGTAAATAATGCGATTGTTATTGTTGATTATATTAACCAGCGTAAGCTGAACGGAGTCCTAACCTATGATGCGATTATTTCGTCCGTTAAAGATCGTGCTCGCCCTATTTTAATGACTGCTTTAACGACCATTCTTGGGCTGATTCCACTTGCACTTGGAATTGGAGAAGGAACTGAAATCAATCAGCCAATGGGACTTACAGTTATTGGAGGATTACTTAGCAGTACTTTTTTAACTTTATTTGTGATTCCGGTTGTGTATAGTTTATTTGATAGGGATACTAAAATAAAGGCAATAAATAAAATCACATAATAAATATAAGTCTTACCGCCTCTGTTCTAATGAGGGGCTATTTATTAAATTTGTCGAATAATGTAGAAAAAAGGAATGGAAATTAAATGGAAAACAAAAATATTTATCACCATTCAAGTGCAAAATAATAATATTGAAACTGGCTGGTGATGACGATGAAACCTATTACTAAACTGGAAGCAATATTATGGAGTATTGCATTACCAGGATTTAGTCAACTAATATCTGGACACATTTGGAAGGGGACATTTTTCATTGTTCTGGAGTTTATCATTAATGTGTACAGCAACTTTAATACTGCAATTATGTACAGTTTTTTGGGTGAAATTGATGAGGCAATTAAAGTAACAGATTTTCAATGGTTAATGTTTTATCCTTGTCTTTATATGTTTGCGATGTGGGATTCATACCGGATCGCTATGGCGAAAACAGAGGAACTTACCTTTCTTCCTTTTGTTTTTAGTGCTTATTTTGTGACGGTTGGCCTTATGTACTCCACTAAATTAACATTATTTGGGATATTATTTGGTCCTGTATTTTTACCAATGCTTTTTTTAATACCAGGGTTAACAATTGGATTTTTTATTAGATGGTTAATTCTTGCAAATAGAAAACGGAGAATTATTTAAGGAATTTAAAATTTTAATTGAAACTTTTACTGGCTTTAACAACCCGTTTGTTAAGGCTTTTTTTATTTATTATAAAATTTTTTAATATTAAACCCCCAGAAATCTGCTAATCTTCTCCGTACAGTTGTAATGAATCAAGGCGGCCGCTAAGAAATAAATATTGAGGTGAAATTTTATGAAATTTTTATCAGCTAAAGAAATGAACAAAATCGCAAAAGTCACATTAGCATTAGTATTAGCAGGATCATTTACATTCTCTTCGACATTAGCTTCAGCTGCCGAAAAAACGGATCATACAGAAAAATACGAAACAATTGTTTTAGATAATCAAACTTTAAAAAATACATCAAAAACTGATGATAAAGAAAATGCTCAGTTTGATCAAGACCAACAGCAAGAAGCAACAAAGGAAGAGAAGCCATCTCTTGTCCCAGGTAACTTCTTTTACTTTGCAAAAATCGCAATTGAAAAAATTAAACTAGCTCTTACATTTGATGATAAAAAAGAAGCAAAACTGCTTGCAGAATATGCAGCTGAACGACTTGCTGAATCAGAGGCTCTTTTTGCAGACGGGAAAGAAGATCAGGCAGTGGAAGTTATTGACAAGGCGCTTGAGACATTAACAAAGGCAGAGGATAAAACAGTTAATAATCATCAAAAGGGCACTGCAAAGGATGAACCAACTGTTGAAGAGACTGAAAATAAAGAGCAAAATGGAGAAAAAATAGCTGTAACGGAAGAAACCTCCAAAGATAAAGACAATGCTGACGATGAAGTGACAGTTGACCAGCCAGCAGATGAAATGGAAGGACTAATTTCACAAAACATAATAGCACTAAAAGCAGCCCTAGAAAAAGTGAAAAATCCAGTAGCAAAGGCTGCTCTTCAGAAAAATATTGATAAAAGTTATGCAAGATTAGCAAAAAAGCTTGAAAAGTTAAATCATAAACATGAATTAAAAAAAGAGGCTGAGCTTGCAACAAAAGAAGAAGTATCAGATGAACAAGTAAGTAAAGAAGATAATCAAGATGATGTAACAGTAAATACGGATAAAACTTCTCAAGTAGCTGTGAAAAAGGACGAAGAAGCTGTTAGCCCTGAAAAAACTAAACATGAAAATGCAGACAAATTGAAACTTATGAAAAATACAGCAAAAGCTGAAATAAAACAAACTCGTGAAGTAGCTAAAAAGCAAATAAAACAACAACGAGTTGAGGCAAAAGAAGAAAGAAAACAGCAGCATGAAGCAGTGAAACAAGAAGCAAAGCAAGCACGACAAGAAGCAAAGCAAGCACGTGAAGAAGTAAAGCATCAGCGAAAAGTAATGAAGGTAGAGGCATCAATAAAACAAGATGTAAAACATAATGAAAATAAAGGACATCATAAGGGTCAAAACAATCAAGCGAATGGAGAAAATAACCAATAAAAAAATTAATCATGAACAAGTTGAAAAGAGGCCATTTATAAAGGTTCTCTTTTCCTTATCATTTAGCTAACCCTAAAAAAACGATCCTAACGATCGTATGGTATAATGTGTTTTGAATAAAGAGGTGAGGCTATTGCTAAGTTTGTTGTTCATGGCAAAAAAGCGAAAAAGGACAATGGAAGAAACAGTTCATTCAATACAGCAAGGTGATTCAATATTGCAAAATGAACTGATCCATTCATATAAACCATTTATTGCAAAGACTGTTTCATCAGTTTGTAAGAGATATATACATGAATCTGATGATGAATTTAGTATTGGTCTAATTGCTTTCAATGAAGCGATACAAAAATACTCTCCAGAAAAAGGGAGTTCCTTGATTAGTTTTTCTGAGGTATTAATTAAAAGACGGGTAATCGATTATATTCGGTCACAATCCAAGCACCAAATTTTGAAGCTTGATTATAATTCAGCAGATGGTGATGAGGATCAAACGAGTAATTCTATTGAAAATGAGCTGTCCATAGACAATTATATCCGGAAAACAGATGAAGAATTAAGAAGGGAAGAAATCATTCAATTTAGCCAAGTGCTTGAACAATTTGAGCTTTCATTTTCAGATTTAATTGAACAATCTCCAAAGCATGCAGATGCAAGAAAAAATGCAATGATTGTAGCTAAATTGATAGCAGATAAAGAAGAACTTAAACAAATTTTATTAGAAAAGAAACGACTGCCCATTAAGCAACTTGAAAACTATGTATCTATAAGTAGAAAGACAATAGAGAGAAACAGGAAATATATCATTGCTATGACACTAATTTTATTGGGTGATTATGTATTTTTAAGGGATTATATTAAAGGGGTGTTGGAAACGTGAAAACAGGAATAATAATGGAAATAAATGAACGTTTTTTAACACTATTAACCCCAGATGGTGAATTTCTAAAAGCTCAAAAACAGAATAGACAATATCAGATTGGAGAAGAAATTAATTTCTATCCTATCAGTGAAGAAAAGACAAGCAGGAGTGCGTTTTTATCCGTATTTGCAAGCTTTAAGGCAAAAGCAGTATTAATGGCATTCGTTATGATTATTCTAATTTGCTCGTCTATCTTTACTATTAATGGCAATAATGAAGTTTATGCCTATATGTCAATTGATACTATACCAAGTATTGAACTGGGTGTTAATGATAAGTTTCAAGTAATTGAGATTTCTCCTTATAATGAAGAAGGAAAAGAAATAGTTAAACAAATTCCAAATTGGAAGAATAAAAGTGTTAAGGAAGTTACTGCTCAAATAATAAGGCAGATAAAAAATCAAGGATATACAAAAGATAATTATGAGATCGTAATTGCCACAGTAAATACTCAAAAAGAGAACAAAGCTCTTGAAACGAAATGGGAAAGAGAAGTAACAGAAATAAAGGAAACAATTCAAAATGAACAGTTAGCAGTAAAGGTTATGGATGCCACTCCAAAGGAAAGAGAAAAAGCAAAAGAGAATGGTCTTTCGGTCGGTTCATTTAAAGAGACAAAATTAAAAAATGAGCCAGACAACGTATCGGGCACTCAAAAGCCGAATATTAATGAGAACAAGAAGGTTTATCAAAAAGACGATTCAAAACATAGTAAAGATGATCAAAATCAAGCTGAGTATAAGAACAAGGGGCATAATAATAATAATAATAATAATAATAATAATCGTCCAGCTACACCACCAGGTCAGGTTAAAAAAGAGCAAAACTTAAATCAAACTAATGGTGGATATAAACAAGGAAACCAGCAAACAGATAAAAAGATACCACCTGGGCAGGAAAAAAAGCAGGAACGTATAAATAACCAAAACGGCAATAACTTGGAAAAATATCATAAAAGTAATAATGAGAACAAATTAATAAATAAAAATCAAAGTAATTACGATGATAAATTCCCTCATGGAAATGGAAAAGAAAATTCTAAGTGGAATAATAAGAAGCATAATGAAAAACAAAATTCAAATCAAAAAGGTAAAGAAAAAAAGAATCATGGGCATCAAGACGATTGATGAGTAAAAAAAGTCCGATCATTGACCGGACTTTTTTTACGCCAAAGTATTAAATTGTTTTCAAGGACCTTCATTAATGGTTACTTCCAGTCATGCTAGCCTGTGCTTGTTTCACTAATCTCTTTGTAATTTCCCCGCCAACAGACCCATTTGCACGAGAAACCGTATCTGATCCTAATTTCACGCCAAATTCTTCGGCGATTTCATATTTAACTTGATCCAAATATTGTTCAATTCCAGGTACCAATAATTTATTACTGCTGTTTGCCAATTCTTCTCAACTCCTATTATGGTTATAACAGAGGTTATATTCAATTAAATATCTCTGTAATTGTAGTATGTTTAATCATATCCATTTCATAAGTGGTAATATTTTTCGTAATCATCTGTAAAACAATGTATTATAGGGGAAATAGCAATTTAAACAGAGTAATAAAAAATAATGCAAAAATAACTTTCATAATAAAGAATTATTCATTATGATAGAGGATATGAAAAAATTGAAGGGAAATATTATTAATGCTTAGAAGTGTGAGAAATCGGCTTGAAAAACTGTCACCTGCACAAGTTATTTCAGGATATTATTTATTGGCCATAACAATATCAATTCTTTTATTCAGTATTCCTGCAGTCCGTAAACCAGGAGTTGAAATATCTTTCATCGATACAGTTTTTACTGCTGTAAGTGTTGTTAGTGATACGGGCTTAACTGTTTTTGATGTTTCAGAAAAATATAGTGTTTTTGGATATTTTATTATTATGCTTGTACTCCAATTTGGCGGAGTCGGCATTATGGCAATTAGTACATTTTTCTGGATGATTTTAGGGCGAAAAATTGGTTTGCGCGAGCGTCAATTAATAATGGTTGACAATAATCAGTATTCATTATCTGGCCTCGTTATATTAATTAGAGAGATCATAAAGATGATTCTTCTTATTGAAATCATAGGAGCAATCATTTTGGGATTTCACTTTTTGAAATATTATCCAAACTGGAGGGAAGCATTTATACATGGTTTGTTTGCATCAGTAAGTGCTACAACCAATGCTGGGATGGATATAACGGGAGAATCACTTGTTCCATATGCGGGAGATTATTTTGTGCAATTAATTATTATTGTACAAATAATCCTTGGAGCCATTGGATTCCCGGTATTAATTGAGGTTAAAGAATACATTTTTAGGAAAAAGGAGGAATCTCCATATCCATTTAGGTTTTCATTATTTACTAGGTTGACGACACTAACATATGGAATTCTCCTTGTTTCTGGAGCAATTTGTATATTTTTGATTGAATTTCAAAATTATTTTAAAGATATGGTTTGGCACAAAGGATTTTTCTATGCCCTCTTCCAAGCAGTAACTACGAGAAGTGCTGGCGTTACGACTATGGATATTAACGAATTTTCAATGCCAACACTTTTACTTATGAGTGTATTTATGTTTATTGGAGGATCTCCTAATTCAGTTGGTGGGGGTATACGGACCACGACCTTTGCGTTAAATATGCTTTTTATTTATCACTTTGCAAAAGGAAATCGTGATATCAAAATATTTAATCGAGAGTTACATCATGATGATATTATGAAATCATTAGCTATAACTCTGTTGGCTATTGTTATGTGTTTTATTTCCGTCCTCGCTTTAAGTATCTCTGATAGCAAGCATCAACTTATTGAAATCTTTTTTGAAGTTTGCTCTGCATTTGGTACAGTGGGCTTGTCAATGGGAATTACTTCAGATCTTAGCGTTTTTGGAAAATGTGTACTAATGGTTTTGATGTTTATAGGTCGTATTGGATTAACCTCTTTCTTATTTATTATTGGTGGTAATAAGAAGCAGGCGAATTACCATTATCCAAAGGAGCGCGTTATTACTGGTTAATTACAAAAATCCGGGAATAAACCCCCGGATTTTTTCAAGTTTGTTTCAATCTGTTCCTCTGCTGACATCATGAGTTGGATGCATAAAAGGACTACCTTGTGGTTTCTTTTTTCTTTCCAGTAAATCTTGATTTTCAGAGGTATTCCAGCCAATATCATTTGTTGGATGTACCCATTCATCGCCAGCCATGATTTCAGGATCGGTCTCCGTACTCCAATTTTCTAATGGAGAATTTTCAGATGAATAAAGACTATCACCAATAATAACTTCATGAGAATTTTCAAATGGTGCTTCCATTTTGATGCCTGTTCCCTTGAAGCTAGGTGCTTCAATTTGGTGGGGAAGGGTTTCGTTAATGCCAATGCTCTTCCCAACATACTTTTTCTTTTTCTCCATTTTGTTATCATTCCTTTTTTGTTTTGTATAGTTATCTGTTCTTTTATGTTTTGTTGATTTAATGGAATTATAAGCTGCGTTCCATTGAAAATATAAGGGAATATTTTCGATGAATGAAATGGGTCAACAGGAAAACAATAAGAATGTATCATTCCATTAGGAGGGTGCAATATGGCGAAAAGAAAAGCGGAATATGATGCAGCAGTTAAACATACAAAAACTCCAAAGAGAAATTTACAGGAATCTGAATTCTCTGCAGAATTTAGTTATGGAGAAAACCCAATGAAGGGTGCAAATCGAAATTCGAAGCAGGGAAGAAAGGGCAGATCTTAATGAGAGAAATCAGTGAAAAGAATGTTTCCAATGTTGAATTTGGCATGGACTTTGGAGATGTAAATGCAAGTAAGCTTTATGAGGCTGTTAATGATGACAGGGAAAAGAACAATAAGAAGAAACCGAAATGTTTATAAGATCAGCTCGCTGCTTAAGGCAGCGAGCTGATTTTTTCATCTAAGCTTTCGCAGTGAAGATAGTAGATTTTTCTGTTTTTGCATCAAAATAAGTTAATAACACTGTTTGGTTTTTCTTAATTTCACCTGTTGTTAAATATTTATCTAAATTAAAGGTTAGCTTCTCGATTAATGTATGCTTATAGATCTCTTTTTCGTTTAAATAGAGTTCTTTAAAATCTGAGCCTAAACGAGCTGGGTTTTGAAGAAGGTCTTGATAGAATGTTGATCTATCTCCCTTTTCGAAGCTAGACGATGTATTCCACCAAGGTTTTCTTGGCTTATATTTTTGTCGAATTAAATAATCGTATTTCATTAAGCCTTCAATAATATCTAAATCGGCAATTTCCTTACTTTGCAGAAATTCGTAAAGGCGTTTAAATAAATCCTCCAGCTGATGACCAATTCTTGACCAGCCCTTTTCCTCCCAGAAGCTGCCGAATTCTTGGAAAAAGTCAAATGGAGAAGAGAATGCTTTCGAAACAAGATACTCAATCGTGAAATCCATTCGATGGTCATTCCAATATTTCTCCAGTACATCCTCAACTTGCTTAATACGGATAATGTCATCAAAGGACAGAACATTATTTCCAAGCATTTCGTATGGCGAATGGTCCATATAAATATATTGGTGCTGCTCTGCTCTTAATCGTAAGCCTGTCCCTCTCAATAATTTTAGAAAACCAAGCTGGAGCTCCTCAGGCCTCATCGCAAAAACATCATTAAAAGTCTTCCGGAATGAATTGTAATCCTCTTCTGGAAGTCCGGCAATTAAATCAAGATGCTGATCAATCTTTCCGCCATTTTTCACCATTGTCACTGTTCTAGAAAGCTTTTCGAAGTTCTGCTTTCTCATGACAAGCTCATTTGTATAATCGTTTGTTGATTGGACACCGATTTCAAAACGGAACAATCCGGTTGGAGCTTCTTTATTTAAAAATTCAATAACCTCAGGTCTCATAATATCTGCAGTAATCTCAAACTGAAAAACAGTTCCAGGCAAATGTTCATCAATTAAAAATTGAAACATTTCCATCGCATAGCTTCTGCTGATATTAAATGTTCGATCGACAAATTTAATTGTCTTTGCACCATTTTTCATTAGATAACGAATATCGTCTTTAATTTTCTCACGGTCAAAATAACGGACGCCTACTTCTATGGAAGACAGGCAGAACTGACAGCTAAAAGGACAGCCTCTACTCGTTTCAATATAAATCACGCGTTTTGATAGGTGAGGAATATCCTCTTCAAATCTAAAAGGGGATGGCAGTTCACGAAGGTCTAACTTATTCCGCTGCGGATTAATTTTTATTTTCTCATCCTTGCGAAAAGCAATTCCGTGAATTTGATCAATATCTAGATCTCCTTCAAGTCCAGCAAGCAATTGCTTGAAGGTTTCCTCTCCTTCACCAATGACAATGAAATCAAAATCCTTCACTTTTTCCATCCATTCCTGAACATCATAAGATACTTCTGGTCCGCCAACTACGATTTGAATAGTAGGATTAATTTTTTTGATCATACTGATCACTTTGATCGTTTCTTCTATATTCCAAATATAGCAGCTGAAGCCGATAATATCAGGCTTTTTCCGGATTAGATCTGTGACTATATTCATTATCGGATCTTTGATAGTATATTCAGCAATTTCTATATCAAACTCAGGGCTCGCATATGCTTTTAAATACCGAATAGCGATATTCGTGTGAATGTATTTAGCGTTCAATGTGGAACAAATTATTTTCATGTAAGAAACTCCTTTAAGAGTATTGAAATAACAACATATTATTATAACTTATTGTGGACAAAATAGATAGGAGAGAAACCTTCCATCCCCAGATAAATGGGCTAAATATATGATAGTTTTCTATTTTGTTAATTTTTTTTAGAAATGTATAAAAATAAATATGTTATATTATATACAAATAAGTATGACATAATTATAATAGTTATATAAAATATTACATACTCATTTTGTATTAGGGGGTGGCGGTGATTAAATTATCCAATCGACAGGATGAAATCCTTCGAATTGTAAAACGGGATGGACCAATTACGGGGAATGAAATTGCAAAGAAACTCTCGTTATCAAGGGCAGCACTAAGGCCAGACCTTGCAATCCTCACGAGAACAGGGAATATTGATGCAAGGCCGCGAGTTGGATATTTCTATAATGAAGATTTTCAAATTATGCAACAGGCAGAAACATTTATGAATCAAAAAGTAATAGATTTTAAAGCACATCCAATTGTCGTTGAAAAGTCAACATCCGTATATGACGCGATTGTTCAATTGTTTTTGGAAGACGTTGGTACACTATATGCAGTTGATCCTGAAGGACATTTAGCTGGAGTAGTTTCCAGAAAGGATTTATTGAGAGCATCATTGGGAAATAAAAATCTTCAGGAACTCCCTGTTAGTGTGATTATGACGAGAATGCCAAATATTACAACAGTAGGTCCAGAAGAGACATTGCTGGAAGCAGCGAAAAAAATGATTTCTAATCATATTGACTCTTTACCTGTCGTTAAACAAGCTGAAGGGGAAAGAAATAAATATACCTTGCTTGGACGAATTACAAAAACTACGATAACTCGGGCATATGTAGAAATAGGAGAAAATTAAGGGTAAAGGAGCTGCTAAGGAATTGGATCGAAGAGAAGTAGTATATGTTGTTTCTGACTCAGTTGGGGAAACAGCTGAGTTTGTTGTAAAGGCAGTAGCCACGCAGTTTAACGGCAGTGTAATTGATATTCGCAGGAATTCATATGTAGAAGACATTGAAGATATTGAAGATATTATTCTGTTAGCGAGTAGAGATCATTCAATTATTGCTTATACGATAGTCGTTCCTTCTTTAAAAGAGCATTTGGATAAAAGAGCACAGGAAGAAGGCATAGCAGCTATTGATTTGTTAAGTCCATTAATGAATGCATTTATAACAAAGTTTAATAAACAGCCTCATCATAGTCCTAGACTGATGAGGAAGCTAGATGAAGAATATTTTCGGAAAATTGAAGCGATTGAATTTGCAGTTAAATATGATGATGGGCGTGATCCGAGAGGAATTACAAAGGCAGACATCGTGTTAATAGGTGTTTCCCGGACGTCCAAAACGCCGTTATCGATGTATTTAGCTCATAAACGCTTTAAGGTTGCAAATGTTCCATTAGTTCCAGAAGTCCCGCCGCCGGACGAATTATTTCAAATACCACGAAAAAATTGTATCGGCTTGATTATTTCGCCAGACAAATTGAATGAAATTCGGAAGGAAAGACTGAAAGCACTTGGGTTAGGCTCACAGGCGAGTTATGCAAGCTTTGAACGAATATTAGATGAATTGGATTATGCTGAAAAAATTATGAAGCGAGTAGGCTGCCCAGTTATCAATGTCTCGAATAAAGCTGTAGAAGAAACTGCTGGTTTGATTTTAGATATACTAAAAAAAGAGAGGAGCTTCTAAAAGATGGGGAAAGTCGTATATTTATTTCATGAAGGTCAAGGAAATATGAAAGATTTGCTAGGAGGAAAAGGAGCAAATCTAGCAGAAATGACGAATATTGGCTTGCCGGTTCCATATGGCTTTACTATAACAACCGAGGCTTGTAATGCGTATTATGATTCAGGCAAAACTATTACTCCTTTAATAGAAAAGCAGACATTAGAAGCTCTTGCTCAACTAGAAGAGAAAATGGGTAAACGATTAGGAGACTCAGAGAATCCTTTACTTGTTTCTGTTCGTTCAGGTTCTGTTTTCTCTATGCCTGGCATGATGGACACAATTCTAAATCTTGGAATGAATGATGAAACAGTTGTTGGTCTAGCGGATTTAACAAATAATCCACGATTTGCTTATGATTCTTATCGCCGCTTTATTCAAATGTTCAGCAATGTCGTTCTCGAAATTGATACGTATTTCTTTGAACAATATTTAGAGGAAACACGTGAGCGTAAAGGTTATGCATCTGATCCTGAAATGACTGCAGATGATTGGAAGGAAGTCATCTCAGGCTACAAGAAGATTGTAAAAAAGCATAGTAGAAAAGTATTTCCTCAGGATCCTAAAGAACAGCTTTTTCTTGCTATACATGCCGTATTTAACTCCTGGAATAATCAGCGTGCGATAGTCTATCGGCGATTAAATAAAATACCTGATCATCTTGGAACAGCTGTTAATATTCAAAGTATGGTATTTGGCAATATGGGAGAGGATTCTGGAACAGGAGTTGCTTTTACTAGAAATCCGTCTACAGGTGAACATATTTTATACGGTGAATATTTAATGAATGCACAAGGAGAAGACGTCGTTGCTGGTATTCGTACACCACAGCCAATTAGTACTTTGGAAGAAGAACTGCCAGAAGTGTATCAACAATTTGTACAGACATGTCAACAGCTTGAGCAGCATTATAAGGAAATGCAAGATATTGAGTTTACAGTAGAGAGAGGCAAGCTGTATATATTGCAAACAAGAAATGGCAAGCGTACGGCTCAAGCTGCTATTCGAATAGCAGTAGAAATGGTTCAGGAAAGAATCATTGACAAGAAAACCGCTCTCCTTCGTGTTGATCCTGACCAGCTAAATCAGCTACTTCATCGTAGAATTGATGATTCAGCTTCCAAGTTGATTCTGACAAAAGGTTTACCTGCATCCCCTGGTGCAGCTACAGGGCAGGTTGTATTCCATGCTGATGAAGCAGAGCTGCTTGCAAATGAAGGAAAAAAAGTCATTCTTGTCCGTCCTGAGACAACTCCTGATGATATTCATGGGATTGTCGCTTCTCAGGCAATATTGACAAGCCGGGGCGGAATGACTAGCCACGCTGCTGTTGTGGCAAGAGGAATGGGCAAAGCTTGTATTTGTGGCTGTGAAGCTTTAAAAATTGATTTAAAAGCAAAAGTATTCACAGTGGGAGATCAAATAATCAAATATGGAGAAATAATAACAATTGATGGTTCTACTGGCGAAATTATGTTAGGAGAAGTTCCAATGATTGACCCGGAGCTTTCTGATGAATTTCAGCAGCTGCTGAAATGGGCTGATGAAGAACGTGATATTAGTGTGCGAGCAAATGCAGATAATCCAGAAGATGCGAAAAAGGCATATAACTTTGGAGCGGCTGGAATTGGGTTATGCCGTACGGAACATATGTTTATGGACAGTAAACGCGTGCCAATTGTGCAAAAAATGATTCTAGCAGAGAGCTTCTCAGAGAGGATGGAAGCTTTAGAACAACTTCTGCCAATGCAGCAAATCGATTTTGAAGGAATTTTCGAAGCCATGAAAGGCTATCCTGTTAATGTTCGTTTACTTGATCCTCCACTGCATGAGTTTCTTCCTCATAAGGAGGAGCTTCTTGTAGAAGTGACAAAGCTACAAATATTAGAGCCAGATACTTCAGAGTTAAAAGAAAAAGAGCAGTTGCTGAAAAAGGTTCGGCAATTAGATGAGTATAATCCTATGCTCGGATTGCGCGGCTGCCGTCTTGGCATGATATATCCAGAGATTTATGAAATGCAAGCGAAGGCAATTTTCTATGCGGCAGCAAAGCTGGCGAAAAAAGGAATAGAAGTTCAGCCAGAAATTATGATTCCTCTCGTTGGCCATGTAAATGAACTAAAGCAAATGCGTCAGGTTGTTATCGATGCAGCTAGCCAAGTTCAAGCTGAAACTGGGGTAGATGTTTCCTATACGATTGGAACGATGATTGAAATTCCCCGTGCAGCTTTGACTGCTGATGAAATTGCTGAGGAAGCTGATTTTTTCTCATTTGGAACAAACGATTTAACGCAAACAACATTTGGCTACAGCCGTGATGATGCGGAAGGGAAATTCCTTCAGGCCTATATTGAAAACAAAGTTCTTCCGGAAAATCCATTTGCTGTACTTGACCAAAAGGGAGTAGGAAAGCTTGTAGAAACGGGTGTTAAGCTTGGACGCCAGACGAAGCCTAAGTTAAAAACAGGAATTTGCGGGGAGCACGGAGGCGAGAAGAACTCCATTGATTTCTTTTATCGAACAGGATTAGATTATGTAAGCTGTTCCCCATATCGTGTACCGCTAGCAAGATTAGCTGCTGCTCAAGCAACTATTCGTCATGGGGCAAATAAACAAGAAGTTTATACAAATGCATAATCTTACACGACAGTGCCTAGGGTGGTACTGTCTTTTTTCAGTGAACCTAAGTAATACTCTTTCATTCATTAAATAGAATCGCTAGAATAATATTAAGAATAAATAATATTTTCAGAAAGAAGGTTAGCCATGAGAATAAGCTTATTTGCTACTTGTTTAGTAGATATGTTTCAAAGCAGCGTTGGAAAAGCGACCGTGGAAGTACTGGAACGCCTTGGCTGTCAAATTGATTTTCCGAAGAATCAGGTATGCTGCGGACAGCCGGCCTACAACAGCGGTTATGTTAAAGAATCAAAAGAAGCCATGAAGAGGATGATCGAAGCTTTTCATGATGCGGAGTATGTTGTATCACCTTCTGGATCATGTGCATACATGTTCCATGAATATCCAAACATTTTTAAAGGCGATCCAATTTGGGAGCCTAAAGCAATTGAGCTGGCCAATAAAACGTACGAGCTAACACAATTTATCGTTGATATTTTAAAAGTAGAGGATGTAGGTGCTAGATTAGAAGGGAAAGCGACCTTCCATACATCCTGCCATATGAATAGGTTACTAGGAATTAAAGATGCTCCGCTGAAATTATTAAGCCATGTTGAAGGTCTTGAATTTACTGAATTGCCTGACAAACATAATTGCTGCGGGTTTGGCGGAACATTTTCCGTAAAAATGGCTCAAATTTCTGAACAAATGGTGGATGAAAAGGTAGCTCATATTGAAGAAACAGGAGCACAGTATTTAATAGGTGCTGATGGCGGCTGTTTAATGAATATAGGAGGAAGAATTGAAAGGAAAGGACAGCCGATTAAAGTTCTGCATATTGCTGAAGTATTAAATAGCCGTTAAAAAAGGGGGGATTATCAATGAAAATAGGTACGGAACATTTTAATGATAGGGTCAGCTATGGAATCAATAATACGTTTATGAGAGGAGCGGTTTCTGGGGCGCAGGAAAGGCTCCATACAAGAAGATTAGCTGCTGCTGAAGAACTTGGAAACTGGGAAGAGTGGCGTTCCCTTGGTGAGGAGATTCGGCAGCATGTCCTTGAAAATCTTGATTTTTACTTATTCCAATTAAGTGAAAATGTTGCCAAAAGAGGAGGTCATGTTTTTTTTGCTTCTACCGCAGAGGAAGCGAGAAGCTATATCCGTGAAGTTGTTCAAAGAAAAAAAGCGAAAAAGATTGTAAAATCCAAATCCATGGTCACAGAGGAAATTCACTTAAATGCTTGTTTAGAAGAGGCAGGATGTGAGGTCATTGAAACTGATCTCGGTGAATATATCTTGCAAGTGGATGATCATGATCCGCCTTCTCATATCGTAGCTCCGGCATTACACAAAAATAAAGAGCAGATTAGAGATGTTTTTGCCAAAAAATTAAACTACGAACATAGTGAAAAGCCTGAGGAATTAGCACTGCATGCCAGAAAAATGCTGCGTAAGGAATATTTATCAGCAGATGTAGGGATAACTGGCTGCAATTTTGCAATAGCTGAAACAGGTTCTGTTACACTCGTTACGAATGAAGGAAATGCCGACCTTGTCACCTCACTCCCTAAAACACAAATAACTGTTATGGGAATGGAAAGACTTGTTCCAACATTTGAAGAGATGGAGGTCCTTGTCAGTCTATTAACGAGAAGTGCTGTTGGACAAAAGCTGACTAGCTATATCACTGTTCTAACAGGACCTAGGGAGACGGAGGATGCTGATGGTCCGGAAGAATTCCATTTAGTGATTGTCGATAATGGCAGGTCAGCCATTTTAGGCGGTGAATTTCAATCAATCCTTCAATGTATTCGCTGTGCAGCATGTGTCAATGTGTGTCCCGTGTATCGCCATATTGGAGGACACTCGTACGGTTCCATTTATTCAGGGCCAATTGGAGCAGTATTATCTCCACTATTAGGAGGATATGATGATTATAAGGAGCTTCCATATGCATCAACATTATGCGGTGCTTGTTCTGAAGCTTGCCCAGTAAAAATTCCGCTGCATGAACTTCTTCATAAACATCGTCAAGTAATCGTCGAGAAAGAAGGAAAAGCACCAATCACAGAAAAAATGGCCATGAAAGCATTTGGTTTAGGAGCCGCTTCACCTTCCCTATATAAAATTGGATCGAAGATTGCACCTGCAGCAATGAATCCATTTACTGTCGGAGAGAAAATTACTAAAGGTCCCGGACCACTTAAAGCATGGACAGAAATTCGTGATTTTCCTGCACCAAATAAAGAGCGGTTCCGTGATTGGTTCTTAAATCGGCAACCAGGGGGTGAAGAGTAATGACTGGGAATATCTATAATAGAGAGGCATTTTTAAATCAGATTGCTAAGAGGCTAGGGAGAAGTCATCCAAAAGGTCAAGCTGTAAAACCTGAGTGGAAATTTAGTCCTCAGGATAAGGTATTAAAAGATGCTAACAGTGATGATCTACTTCATGTCTTAAAGGAGCAATGTAAAAATATACACACTGATTTTTTTCTAACAAATATAACGAGATTGCCGGAAACATTAAAGGACTTGATCTCTCAATATGGTGGAGGCCCAATTATGAAATGGAGAGATTCAAGATTTGCCCAATATGGCCTCACACGTCTTTTTGAAAACACCTTGCCAAGTGAGAATCAAGAAGTGTATGAATGGGATTCAGCATTAGGAGAAAGCAATATCAACATGGCCGAAAAATCGAATATAGGAATTACTATTAGTGAAATTACTTTGGCCGAATCAGGTACAGCCGTTCTTTTCAGCAGTAAAGATAAAGGAAGAAGTGTCAGTTTCCTGCCATCAAAATCAATCATCATTATTCCAAAGAGTTCGATCGTTCCCCGGATGACACAAGGAGCAAGAATGATAAGAGAAAAAGTAAAAAATGGTGAGCAGGTTGCCTCTTGTATTAACTTTATAACGGGTCCAAGCAATTCTGCTGATATTGAAATGAACTTAGTTGTTGGAGTTCATGGACCAACTAAGGCTGCCTATATTGTGGTGAATGATATTTAAATCACGTATGTTTTTTATGATTTTACTGAATTCGTTCGGCTATTTAACATAAATGGAATGAATTGCCATTAAAAAAGGATATAAGGACTATGAAGCTGCCCACATGGCAGCTTCTTTTCTTGCATATTTTAATTTAAGGAGTTGATTTGGAATGGTTAAAATTTTCATTGACCCTGGTCATGGCGGTACAGATTCAGGTGCAACTGGAAATGGTTTATTTGAAAAAAATCTTACTTTGCAAATAGCCAAACGCGTACAAATCATGTTAGCTGATTATGAAAATATCCAAGTGAAATTAAGCCGAGAACAAGACCAAACTGTTTCCCTTAATCAACGAACGAATATGGCAAATGCATGGGGAGCGGATTTTTTATTATCTATTCATATTAATTCTGGGGGAGGCACAGGATATGAAGATTATATTTATCCGTTCAATAGGGAAGCCTCTGCTGCATACCAGAATATAATCCATGAAGAAGTGTTAAAACAAAATGAATTAACTGATCGAGGTAAAAAACAAGAAAACTTTCATATGCTGAGAGAATCTCATATGCCGGCAATATTAACGGAAAATGGGTTTATTGATAATCCGAGTGATGCGGCGAAGCTTAGTGAATCTGCATATTTAGATAAGGTAGCCAATGGCCATGTTGATGGGTTAGTAAGAGTGTTTAACCTTATAGAAAAAACACAACAAATGCAAATAGAGCAAACAAAACCAAAACCTCCAACGTGGGATGGACTAGTATTTAAGAAAGGGCAAATTGGACGAATTAAAATACTAAAAAGAATTAATCTTTGGAGAAGAGAAGGAAATAATAAATTAATTCTTTCTAGAATACTCGACCCAGGGGAAGTGTACCGTGTGTATGGTTATTCTGACTTATATGGTGGGCAGTATGATGTTGGAGATAACCATTGGATTACCAATATGGGAGGATATATTAAATATGAAACTCCCTCTAAAGGATTTTTAGAAAAAGCAAGACAGTATTATAGTAATGAGAATCTTTTACAATAACTGCATTAAAAGTTATATTTTTAATGTAATTAAATTCAATATGGTAATAAACCCCAAAGTGCATCATAATATGATTTGGCATTTTTAAAAAAATAAAAATGAGTGCAAGTCTAATTAAGTAGTTCCGTTTCTTTGGTGAAACATACCAAATTGTATGCTAATTAGCAGACCAAATCGCATATGATTTGGTCTCTTATTTTTCTCTTATATATCAACGATTATGGGTTTTACTACTTTAATTAGAAAGCAAAATTGAAACCTAAAAAACATCTTGACAATTGTTGTTGTCAACATACTAATTACAATGTTAATTCATAATTTTTTTACTTAAGTAAGTAATTGATGTCTTTATTGATTAACCAGAGATAATTAATAAGCGGAGATTTTTCGTTTAAACAGCGGATTAGAGCTC
This sequence comes from Bacillus sp. S/N-304-OC-R1, assembly GCF_019749375.1. Taxonomy (GTDB): domain Bacteria; phylum Bacillota; class Bacilli; order Bacillales; family Cytobacillaceae; genus Cytobacillus. The sequence goes on along the minus strand of NZ_JACWFE010000001.1, from coordinate 632,280 downwards.
GGTGGGAGGTCTATAAGCGGAGGTTTTCCGATTAATCAAAGCAATATCGCTCATTTTCACGTTTTTCAAGTCAATAGTCGGAATCTTTCCGTCTATTTAAACTATTTTCAGTGTTATTTCCTAATTAACAGAAATTTCTTCGCTTATTTATCAAACTCGCTTTAGCTGCTAATGAACTTATAAAACCTCTCTTTTAAACATCATAAAGACAAAAGCTTGAAATAATCCCAAGCTTTTGTGTTCTAATTATTTTGTTATTTACTTGTTATTCAATCCTACGAAATCTTATGTTTTTTGTGCTGCGATTTTAGATTTTCTCCACGTTATCGGAACTACTTAAAATCTAATTGCGCTCTTTTTTCACTAATGTAGACATTATTTTAGTAACGATCTGCAATCTGAGCAGTTAATTTCAGCAATTCTTTTAAACTTAATATTTCTAAGATCGTTTTTGTTAGGCAGATAGAATGCATTATACTTTTTCCCGCATTCACAATAATATTTGTCCTTTACAATATGGCGTTCCTTTGTGTCATTACAAAAAATTGTCGGATAATAGATCATTTTTCTCCCTCTTATTCTTTATTAGGCAAATTAGAAAGAGATTAGGTGTTACTAAGTAGAATAATCTTATATGCAACCCGGCTGCCATGACATCTCTGCTTTAGGCCCGTGGCTTTGCGTCTTTTACTTTCGTAAAATTTGCCCAAAGGATATATTACCACACTTTGTCAAAAAAGAAAAAATAATGTCGAAATAAAACAAGTTAGAGGATAACAATGCAACAGAGACCTATTTAGTTTGGATGCTAATCCGAAAGAAGCCGTTAGATTGGAAAGTTGGTTTATTTTGAAATAAAAGAGTGAACTACAATCTCATTCACTCTTGAAAATTATTTATTAATTGTCAGTTGTATCAGACATATTTTTAGCATTTGAGTATGTTTCACCGTATCCTTCAACATGGCCGGCATGCTCTATATGATATTCTGTCCCAGAGTTTTGATTAGTATTAGTTGATATATTTTTGGGCTTCTTTTTATCATTTGCTGAATTTGACAATTCATTTCACCTCCTACCACATATTTAGGATGCTGAGTATTTGTAGAATTATACAAAGAACGACCGTTCTTGATAAAATAAAACCGCCAACCCCTAAATTTATCAAAGGTTTGGCGGTTTATTAATGTAATGTCCTAGATAGGAATCGAACGTGCTAATTTTAATTAGTACGCATCGTAGTTACCACAAACGATGATGAAAAGAGTAAAAAGAACAACAATTAATAGAAAAATGGACCAGGAACGAAACGAGGACCAGGGACGAAACGGGGGCCAACAACAAATAAAGGCATCAATAGCACCTCCTTTATTGAAAGTTTATGGCAAGGTTATCAGCAAGCTGTTTCATTCAAGTAAAGAGAAGATCCGTACAAAGTAGTCCACCTTACTGAAAAAAATAAGATTAGTAACCGCCACCCATGTATGTAGCACCAACGATGATTAAAAGTATAAAGAGAACAACGATTAGTGCAAAACCAGAACCGTAGCCACCTCCACCTATGTTTCCACTCATATCTTACACCTCCTCGTTTTGAGGTTAATTCAGTGTATGTAACGGTGTTTTAAATCGATTGGACATGTATAAAGGCTTCTTTACTATTTATAAAAATAAATGGACACCCAAAATGAGCGTCCAGTAGAATTACCTTTATATTAATTGAGTATTACTTTCTTGAAGAATTTTTTTCGATGCATAAAGCTTGGAAACAAAACCGCAAACCCTTTTATCAGGGATTAGGCGGTTTTTAAGGTAATAACGTCCCAGGCGAGATTCGAACTCACGGCCTACAGCTTAGGAGGCTGTCGCTCTATCCTGCTGAGCTACTGGGACAAAAAATTCAAGATAGATTATTATTATAAACCTTGATTATTAGGCAGTCAATTGTTTGACTTAATGATGCGGACGCAAATAGGCGTCCGCTGTTTTAGTTCAAAAGCTTCTTTCTGTAGTAATTCATCCATTGGGCGGCCTTTGATTGAAGGTTCTTTAGTTTAGTTGTCTTTAATTCAATGAGAGGCTGTGCAAACGGAATAGTGATTTTACTTGATAATAGAAGAGTCAGCAGTAGAGATGCAGCAGCTAACAGCAAATAGGTTTCTATTTCGTTTATATAATTTTGAACATTGCTTTCCCTGAATATACGGACAAAGAATCCGTGAAGAAGATAAACATAAAGGGTGTTTTTACCTAAGTTTGTAAAGAAATATTGTTTTCGTGGAACGATCGAAAAGAAACTAAATACCATAACAATGCTTAAAAGGTATAAGCTTAGGCGCGTAAACATGGCCCAGATTGATGCTTCACCCATTTCAGTATAAGGCTTTGACCCAAGGAGCCATTCATGGTTAATTGTCGGAAATACATAAAATCCGATAAAAACGATAACAAAAATGCTTAAGGATGCAAACCTAAATTTAGGCTTATGAAATATAGAAAAATGATCTCTTTTTAAATAATATCCTAATAGGAATAGCGGGAAAAACACAAAGGTTCTGGACAGGCTTAAGTAATTGGAAATGAAGTCTGTATAGCCAACCAATAAACCAATTATAAGCGCTGCACTTATGGAATATACTGCCCGATATTTTGTGAAGAGGTAGAGCATTAGATTCCAGGAAAACAAACTAATTAGAAACCATAATGACCAATGAGGTTTAAGCGGATCCACCTGGAAGGTTGATTCTTCATAAAGAAAGAAATAAAAAACAGAGTAGATAACTTGAAAAATTAAATACGGAAGAATTAACTTTTTTGTAATTTTACCAACATACCCTTTCTTATTAAAACCTTTCGCAAAATATCCTGAAATTAATATAAATGCAGGCATATGAAAGGTGTAAATGACTTTGTATAGTGTATTAATGACTTCACTGTCTGCTATAAAAGAACGAAGGAAATGCCCAAATACCACTAAAGAAATTAAAATAAATTTTGCATTATCAAAGTAAAACTCTCGTTTTTTCATATATCCTCCTCTTTTTAGACCCCCTAAAAAGATTCTTATATATATACCCACCCTATCACGTTTAAAACCTTAAATTACTAGTAAATTCGAGGAGTTTTTTCCAAGTTACTGGTTATTGGGTGTTTTTTAGTTGGAATTATTACCCGGTTATTAAATATATTTGGCAAAAATCATTTGTTTCCCCTAATTTTGTAAAAATTATATTGAAAGCCTTTACTTTTATACTATAATAAAATAATAATAGTCTTATTTATTTATATTTTTACATAATTTTGGCTTATTATTTGACGATCACGTTTTGACAAGGAGGATGATCTAGTATGAAAGGGGTAAAAAAGAAATTTCGTTTTAAAAAGAAAGGCAAATCAAAAAAGACCGCCCAAAAAGACAAACAGGTAAATAAAATAATATCTAAATTGATAAATATTCCCCTGTGGAAAAGATTAAAACTAGGACAAAAGTACGGTGTTGCCCTATTTGTTACAATTGGTTTATTCACGGTTTCAACTATTATTACATTTGTATTTTTAACTATAGCGAATTCTAAAATGGAAACAGTAAAAGAGTCAGGCGAAAAAGCTATCATGTTTAACGAAGTGGCGGCGATTTTTCATCAAAAAGGAAGTGCTATTGGGAATTATATTATTGATTCTAATCCGAAACATTTAACTACATTTGATGATCTTTCAAAGGAATTTAATACAATAGAGAAAAAATTAATTCCAAGCTTAACTACTAAAGAGTCAAAACAGCTATTTACGGAAATTATTGAGAATGATAAGGAAATTACCTCATTGTTCAATTTAACCATTCAACCAGAAGTAAAGCTTCATCATGTAAGGGAATATCGTCTTGGGAAGCTGAAAGCAGATGGAAAGATTGCTGAAACAGTAGTTAAATTGGTTCAGTTGAGTGATATGCTAAAAACTGAGCAGCAGAAAGCAGTAACCTCTGCAAAGTCAGCATTAATTATGACATTAATAATTCTAGTAATTTCAATAATAATTTCTGCAGCCCTTGGTATTGCAAGTATATTAATTATTGGAAAAATCATATCTAATCAACTCGGAAAAATTGTCCATTTGTCAAATGAAGTGGCAAGCGGGAATTTAAATGTGGAAACAATAGATTATGATGGTAATGATGAGATAGCTGAGTTAGGAATGGCAGCTAATTCAATGAAAGAAAGGCTTCAGGCAATGATACAGGAAATCTCTGCTGTATCCAATTTTGTTACTGATAAAAGCGGAGAGTTAAATATCGCTGCTAATGAGGTTAAGGCGGCCAGCCAGCAAGGAGCCTCTACAATGCAGGAGCTTTCAAGCGGTGCGGAGGAACAAGCAAAATCAGCCAATGAATTAGCTAAAATGATGGAAAGTTATATGGTAGAAGTTGAAAAAGCCTCGCAAAGCGGAACAGTCATTCAAAAAGCATCAAATGAAGTTTTAGAAATGACGAAAACTGGTAATTCATTGATGGAAGAGTCAAAGAAACAAATGGGTATGATTAATGAAATAATGAAAACATCAGTGGAACGAGTTAACGGCCTAGATGAGCAAACACAGCAAATTACTAAGCTTATTCAAGTTATTCATGATATTGCTAATCAAACAAATTTACTTGCGCTTAATGCAGCAATAGAAGCTGCTCGTGCAGGAGAACACGGCAGAGGATTTGCGGTTGTTGCAGATGAAGTTCGCAAATTAGCTGAGCAGGTTTCACTATCGGTTTCAGACATTACGACTATTGTTAAGGGAATTCAGTCTGAATCTAGCAATGTTGTTTCTTCCCTTCAGACAGGTTATACCCAGGTTGAAAAAGGAACAGATCAAATCCAGCTAACAGGAGAAACATTTGAGAAGATTTATCATTCAGTTGATTTAATGTCTATTAATGTAAATGAAATATCTTTGAACTTAGAAAGAGTGTCAGTCGCTACTTCAACTATGAATCAATCAATAGAAAATATAGCTGATGTATCGGAACAATCTGCAGCAGGAATTGAACAAACAAGCGCGGTGATTACTCAAACAAATCACTCGATGGAGGAAATCTCAGAAAATGCTCAATATCTATCAGAGCTTGCTGAACAATTAAATGCGATGATCGTAAAATTTAAACTATAAAAAGATGATGTTGAATGGGGATTCCAGCTTATGGAATCCCTTTTGATTTTTTAAAATATGAAAGTTAGATTGTGCATTTGTCATTTTCGGAATCTTCTAAATAATAAAAGGGATTTTCCAGAACTTGTAGAATTATGAAGATAGTGTTTATCCCGTTAGGAGGAAATCTAGAAGTGAATGAAAACAGTAAATTATATGATTTAACTGGAAAAAGTCTAACGAAAACCGACAAAAGAAACTTTGATATAGGAATGAACCAAAATACAGATATGTACAAAAATTTATTTGAAGAAGCACTTGAAGGAATAATATTTTGGACAGGAAACGGGCAAATAGTTAAAGCAAATGAAGCTGCCTGCCGAATATTTGAAAGCAATCATGAGGTCCTTGTTAATAAGAGGATACAGAACTTTATTCATTCTAAAAAGGCAAAAATATATGAGATATACGATCGACTTCAACAAAAAGGAGCAATCCGAGAAGAGCTAATCTTCTTAATGCCAAATGGGCAAAAAAAGTCTTTAGAATTCACTTGCAAATTGCATGCGGTTGATGGCTTTCATATTTTGATTGTGAGAAATGTTAGTGAAACTAGAAAAATGGAAAAAGAACTTAGAGAAAGTGAAATGAAGTTTAGAAAAATATTTGAAGGTGTGTTAGAAGGAATAATTCTCTGGAATCATGATACAGCAATAGCTGATATGAATGAAGCTGGAGAAAAAATGCTTATGCTTTCACGGAATAGTATAATAGGCAATTCATTTATCCACTTATTAAGAAAGTTACATCTTTCTGATGAAGAAATTACAGAATATTGTAAGAAGCTTAAGAACAAAGGACAAACAACTGGTACAGTTGCAATTACATTAGGCTCAGGGGAGACTAAACATATTGAGTTTTCTGCAAAGAACAATGTTTTTTCAGAGTTAAGCATCGTTACATTTAAAGATGTAACTGAAAAATTAGAAATTGATGCACAGCTCAGGAAGTCAGATACGCTAAATGTCATAGGTGAGCTGGCAGCAGGTATTGCTCATGAAATTCGAAACCCAATGACAGCTCTTAAAGGGTTTATTCAATTGTTAGAAAGCTCTATAGAAGAGAATCACTCCATGTACTTTCATATTATTTCCTCTGAGTTACAGAGAATAGAATCGATTATAAATGAGTTTCTTATTCTTGCAAAACCTCAGGCAGTTAAGTTTATAGAGTGTAACCTAACTCAAATTATGAAAGAAACGCTAGAGCTATTAAGTGCTCAAGCAGTACTCCATAATGTTCAGTTTCGTACAAATTATGAGCAAGAGTTGCCCTTCATATATTGTGAGCCAAATCAAATGAAAAAGGTGTTTATCAATCTAGTAAAGAATGCCATCGAGGTTATGCCGAGTGGCGGTTTTATTAATGTAAGGATGAATTTAACAACAGATGGTAGACTGCATATTTCTATTGGAGATGAAGGCAGCGGGATCCCGAAAGATAAACTTGATAAGCTGGGACAACCCTTTTATACAACAAAGGAAAGGGGTACCGGCCTTGGGCTTATGGTAACCTATAAAATAATAGAGGAACATAAGGGGAAAATAGAAGTTGAAAGCGAATTAGGAGCTGGAACGATTTTTAACATTTATTTGCCTATGAAACAGGTTGAAAATTGATATGAAAAATGTCGAATAACGAAAAATAATTACCTCGCAAAATGTCGAGAAAATTTATTCAAGGAGAATACTGTCTAATTTTGCGAATCTATTTACATTTATATCATTTCTTGTAATAATGCTAAAAGTAACCATTAAAATAACTATTTACGTATTTATTGTAATAAGGGATAGGACGGAGGTAGACGGTTGGGAGAGAAATGTAAAAAAATATTGCTCCAAATCCAAGAAAAAAGGGAGAAAATGTTAAAAACCGCTAATAAACATGGATATACAAGTGAAGACACTATTCGATGCAGCCAAGAACTGGATCAATTAATATATGAGTATCAATTAAATGTGCAAAATGATGTCAAGCTGGGGGAAGAATGCAAATTCCCCTTAAAGAAAATGATGCTTGTATTGCCAAAAAGAATTTCAGAGACTAAATATAAAGTATTAATGTAAAGAAATCCCTATAGTATTAGCTATAGGGATTTCTTTATGCAGTAGACATGTTATTAAGAGAATATATCGATAAGGAATACCATAAACAAAAGTCCAATAATTAAGGAGTAGGTTGAAATTCGTTCATTTCCATCCCCATGTCTTTCGGGTATCAACTCCTAATAGATAATAAATAGCATTGCTCCTGCAGCAAACGCGAGCCCATAGGGAACAAGGAAATAAACGAAGGAAGTTAAATAGAAGCCGAGTAAACCCATTACAATTTCAATTGCTCCTGTCATTGTGGCAATCAAAAAAGCATTCGACATAAAGAGTATAATTAAAGCCCCAAATCCTGTAGATAAGGCGGATAGACAAGTCCCGATTATTACTTCCATTTTCTTTCCCTCATTTCTATTTGTAACTAAAAGCTATATTAGAAATCTGAAAATAATTATTAAGGCTTAGTGAAAAATCTGAATTTTTTGGAGATAGACTAATCAGAAATATTATATTTTATACAGCACAAGAAAAAATGTTCTATAAAAAAATAAAAGTATTAGGCTCTCATCGGACTTGGGTATGTTTTTTTCATTAATTGTTAGTACTATGCTTGTGCGAAAAGTCATATATCGTTAATACATACCTTTTTTTGTGGTTGAATGGAAAACGCTTTCAATTTAAGGAGGGAGAAGATATATGCACATTGTCGTCTGTGTTAAGCAAGTGCCAGATACAAAAATTATTAAGATCAATCCAAAGACAAATACACTTGATCGCCGAAGTGCTCCTGCAATCTTAAATCCATATGATGCCCATGCAGTACAAGAGGCCGTCAAAATAAGAGAAAAGATTGGTGAGGGGACTATTTCAGTCCTATCTATGGGCCCTCCGCAGGCGACGGCTGTAATAAAGAAAAGCATAGAAATTGGTGCTGACAAAGGGTATTTAATTTCAGACAGGGCGTTTGCAGGAGCAGATACATTGGCAACCAGCTATGCATTATCAAAAGCTTTAGAAAGAATAGAAAAAGAACAGCCGATAGATTTAATAATTTGTGGACTGCATGCGATCGATGGAGATACTGGCCAAGTTGGTCCTGGAATTGCCAGAAGATTGGATATTCCGCCTATCACCAATGTAATCGAAATAACAAACATCAATTCGGAAGAAAATACTATCGAATTAAAAAGAAAAATTGCAAATGGCTACCAACTTATTGGAACACAATTTCCTTGTCTGATAACTGTTGCGAAGGAAATAAATGAAATCGAATATTCACCTATGCCTAATATGATAAAGGCAGCGATATATGAACCAATCATTTGGACAGTGAATGACCTTGAAAATGTTGATCGGTCTCAATTAGGGTTAAAGGGCTCTCCTACAATTGTTGGAAAAATGTTCACTCCGCCGAAACCTGAAGGCGGGAAAAAGCTTGAAGGCAATTCTGATGAACAAGTAAAGCAATTAATGGCATTGCTAGAGGATAAAAAGGGATTATTCTTTGGATAATATCTTTTTTTAAACTAAAAATTCCACTTTAATTCGAAGGATGGGGTCCAAATGTTTGAAGATTATCGAGGAGTTTGGGTTTATATTGAGGTAAATGATGGTGAGATTGAAGGTGTGTCACTAGAGCTATTGGGAGCGGGAAGGAAACTGGCAGACAAACTTGATGTGCCGCTTTCGAGTGTACTGTTAGGACATCATGTTAAGGAGTTAAGTTCAGACATCATATCTTATGGTGCAAATCAAGTATTTGTAATTGACCACCCTGTTTTAAAAGATTATCGGACAGAATCATACATGAAATGTGTTATGCTTTTGGCTGAAAAGTACAAACCAGAAATATTTCTTTATGGGGCTACATCAAATGGGAAAGACCTTGCAAGTGCAGTTGCCACAGATTTATGTACAGGGTTAACAGCAGATACAACAATGCTTGATGTTGATTTAGAAAAAAGACTTCTTGAGGCTAGCCGTCCTGCCTTTGGAGGAAATATTATGGCGACAATACTATGTAAAAAACACAGGCCACAAATGGCTACAGTTAGGCCAAAGGTAATGAAAGCATTAGAAAAAGATTACAGCAGAACAGGAAAGATTATTGAAGAGGAAATTACTTTAAACGAAGAGGATATGCGAACAAAAGTGATTAAAATTGTGAAGGATGTCACAAAAAAAGTGCGATTAGCAGATGCACATGTTGTTGTTGCTGGCGGAAAAGGGATGGGTGATATTAAAGGGTTTAGGCTCATTCATGAATTGGCAGAAACAATTGGAGCTAGTGTAGGCGGAAGCAGAGATGTTGTCGAAGCTGGATGGCTTCCTCATGAGCAGCAAGTTGGGCAAACCGGTGAAACTATTACACCAAAAATATACTTCGCTATTGGCATTTCTGGGGCTATTCAGCATATTGTAGGGATGAAAAATTCTGAGTTCATAATTGCTATAAATAAGGATCCAAATGCCCCAATTTTTGATGTGGCTACTTATTGTATTGTTGGGGACGCTATGGAGATTGTCCCAAAACTAATTGAAGAATTTAAGGAGCTAAGAAAGGAGAAAGGAGGAGAGGTTAGATATGCCGGAAAAATTTGATGTCATTGTCGTTGGTGCTGGTCCAGCTGGTACTTCGTGTGCCTACACATGTGCCAAAAATGGGATAAAGGTTTTGCAAATTGAAAGAGGAGAATATCCGGGAAGCAAAAACGTTATGGGTGGCGTATTATACAGGAAACAGATGGAAGAGATCATTCCTGAGTTCTGGAAGGAGGCACCATTAGAACGGCCAGTTATTGAACAAAGATTTTGGATGATGGATAAGGAGTCTGCTGTAACATTTGGATATAAAGGGCTTGAATGGGGAATGGAGCCTTATAATAACTTTACCGTATTAAGGGCACAGTTTGATCAATGGTTTGCAAAAAAAGGGGTCGAACAAGGTGTCTTACTTATAAATGAAACAGTAGTCCTTGAATGTATAGTTGAAGATGGAAAAGTAGTTGGAGTAAGAACAGACCGCCCAAATGGCGAAGTGTATGCAGATGTTGTTGTGCTTGCAGATGGTGTAAACTCGCTGCTTGGAAAACAACTCGGCTTTCATAAAGAATTTAGGCCAGATGAAGTTGCCTTAACAGTAATGGAAGTAGTAAATCTTTCAAAAGAAAAAATAAATGACCGCTTTAATTTAGAGGAAAATCAAGGCTGCACGATCGAAATTTTTGGAGATTCCACGAAAGGAAACTTAGGAACCGCTTTTATTTATACAAATAAGGAAAGTATTAATATTGGGGTGGGAACCACGCTTTCGAGTATGATCCAAGCAAAGCTACGTCCTTATGATTTACTTGATTATTTAAAGACACATCCAATGGTAAGACCCCTTATAGAAGGGGGGGAATCGCTAGAATATTTAGCTCACCTTATACCTGAGGGAGGGTTTCATTCTGTTCCAAAAGTAGTTGGAAATGGAGTCGTTGTAGTCGGGGATGCCGCCCAGCTTGTTAATGCTATACACAGAGAAGGGTCGAATATGGCTATGAAATCCGGTCAATTAGCGGCAGAGGCAATTATTGCAGCGAAAAATCGTAATGATTTTAGTGAATCTAGTTTAAATATTTATAAAGATTTGCTTAACGAAAGTTTTATTATGAAGGATTTAGAAAAATATAAAGATGCTACTCATGTATTTGAAAAGTATCCGCAGTATTTCAAGGAGTATGTTCCGCTAATGAATCGTGCCGCAAGTAAATTTTTTACAGTTGATGGCACTTCCAAGAAACAAAAGCAAAAAGAAATTATGCGCAGTTTTACTGGGGAAAGGGGTACGATTAAGGTCATTAAAGATATGTATCGAGCATGGAAGGCGGTGAAATAATGTCAACAAAGAATATTGAAGAAAAACAATATCTTGTCCGTTTCAAGGCTGATACGAAATCCCATTTAACAGTGTTAGACCATGATATTTGCATGACGAAATGCCCTGATAAAATCTGTACTGTCTTTTGCCCTGCTGAAGTGTATAAATGGGAAGGATTAAGAATGCAGGTAGGATACGAGGGCTGTCATGAATGCGGAAGTTGCCGTATAGGCTGTCCATATCAAAATATTAAATGGGAGTATCCAAAAGGCGGACACGGAATTGTATTTAGGCTGGCGTAATGTAAAGTAAATAATTTTAGAATTTGTGACTTTTTGTGACTCGAGATTAGAGAAAATAAAATTAAAAAATTATTTCCCCTAACAGCAATTAATTTCCTATAGTTACTATAACCAAGCCCCCTCAAATGTATGAGGGGGCTATTTTACAGGAATTATTAAAATTGAATAATATGAGCTACTTAGAACACTTACTCGAAGAAAAGTTGATTAAAAATATTTTCACGATACGAAAGCAATATCATATTTTCATAAAAAAATTTTAAGGGAAATCAAGAATCGTGTAGAAATTACTGTAAGAGGTAATTTTATGGCTAAGAGAACAAAGAAGCAACAAATACAATTAGAAGAAGCAGTAAAATAAAGGGGAGGATAATACTTTTAGCACTGGCAACATACTTGCCAGCGTAGCGCTCTCCCAGCTGAGCTAATGCCCCGATTAATCCACAACATTTGAGACTTATTGACCATCTTACTACAGATTATCACACTATTTATTGTAATAAAGTCAAGAATTTATGTATCAAATTAATCAAATCTAAAAATAAAAATATAAAGACTATTTTAATTAATAGAGAGATGACTTTATGGTACAATTTTCCTATCACCAAAATTATGATTTAAATGCATAAAGTTATTTTAGTAATTCTTAATATATTATAGATATTGAGTCTACATAACTTTGTATAATATCACAAATGGGGGGTTAGCTAGTGGATATAAGTGCTTATCCTAGTTTAAGTCGCTATAAAGCAAGAGAGAACACTGGTTCACTATCTTCAAACAGACTTGCAATGCAAATAAGTTTTGCCATGTGGAAATTATTTGAACTTTTTCAAAAAGAGGACTTTCTTGTTGTCATGGACTATATAGATGATATAGCAATCTTTTCATTTTCCAGTAAAAAGCCCAATATTGTTACCTATCAATTAAAAACAAAGGATTCAAGTACAGGTAATTTTGAGTTAAAAACCCTAGTGAGAAATAATGTTTTTTTAAAATTGTATGACCACATTGAAAAATTAGATGATGATATTAGAGAAATATACCTAGTGACAAATAATCCATTGAAGTATAAGAGTAAGACTATAACTGGAAAACATATAGCATTTAAAGACTTAGAGAAAGATTTTAAAGAACTTATCGAGGAAAATATGTCAACCAGTGAATCTTTTAATGCAAAGGGATTATCTTCAAAATTTATTTACTCATTGATTGATATGTCAATACATAATCATAAAGATATTTCTCAATCAAAGTTAAATGAACTGTTAATAAGAGAAGATATAAATATTAGTGTTAAATCAGCAAACGCACTTTTTAGTACATTGCTAGATATATTAACAACAAAACAAAACTATGAGTTTAGTCTACAAGATGATATAGTTACCGTCCTAAAAAGAAAGAGTTATTCAAAATCTGATTTTAAATTGATTTTAGACAATGTAAGGAAGATTAATGCAGATGTCTTATCTTATGAAGATATATGTTCTTATTATAAAGGGAATATAACACTAAGTTTGAGAGATGAGAGTTTATATAGAAGAGCAATAGCTAGTGTTAAAGAGAAGTGTAATAAATCTCCAAATATATTACAAAATTTAAACGAGTCTATATGTCGATTTATAGAAGAACAAATTGATACCAATACTGATTTGAATAGAAATGACTTAGTAAACCTTCTACAACATACTTTTAATGAAAAGGTTGGTTTAGAATTTTCTAAAGAGGAAAAAGAAGTTCTTTATATGCAAAATATTGAAACGGTATTGAGGGGGTACTAAAAGTCTATGAATAAATTGATAATACAAAAATTAATTATTTTCGATATAGTTGAAAAAAAATCCAAGACAGTATCTTTTAATGATGGAATTAATATTGTTACAAGTAAAGGAAACCAAGTGGGAAAATCCACAATTATGAAATCCATTTATTATACCTTAGGAGCAGAAGTGTTTTTCGCAGATAGGTTTAATTTGAAGACCAAGATACATATTCTGAAGTTCGATGTTCGGGGTGTACAGTATACCTTCATTAGACATGGTGATGTTGTGGCTATTAAAAATGGTCCAAATTTATTTAAAACATCAAGTGCTTCTCAATTATCAACTTTTGTTCAAGAAATAATTGGTTTTTCTGTGTACCTAGAGGATAAACAAAAGAAATATACCATTGCCCCTCCAGTGTTTTATTATGTTCCATATTATATTGACCAAGACCATGGTTGGTCATCTGAGCTAAAGTCATTTAATAACTTAGGACAATTTGATAAGAAAAGTAGAGATAGATTATTTTATTATCATTTAACGATATTAGATGAGGATTATGGAAACAAAATAAAAGATAAGGAAAAATTAGATTCTGATATAGAATCAGAAAGAAAGAAAAAGAATGAAATATTAGGGTTACTTACGTACATTAACAATAATATTACATCATTTAACTTGGAACTAGATTTAAATATATTAGAAATACAAAGAAAAGAAATTCTTAGTAGGTATAAAGGTTATTCTTACGATTTGAATAACATCAGAAGGAAAATATTGGAGTACCAAGAAGAATTATTTAAAATAGAAAATGTTATAAGTAATATTAATAGTACTATAAAACAAAACGATAAGACAAAGAAGGAAATAATACATCAGTTTAATGTTGAATGTCCTCATTGTAGTAATCTCTTTGAGATACAAGATAAAGATATATTAAAAATTAATTATAGTATTGCAGATTTAGATGCATCAAAACTAGAAATGTTAGATTTGAGGGAAAAAGTGCTTGATAAACTAAAAAAAGTGAAGAAAGATTTTAATGAATATGAATTAAAATTAAAAGCCATTGAAGAAGAAAAGGTCAATTCAGAATATACAATGGAAGATATATTAAAATTTAAGGGTTTACATGAAACACGAAAACAATTGAATGAACAACTTGCTTCAATTGTTTTAGAACTAGAAATAAAGTTAGATTCACTAAAGTCTATCAAGGATAAGCTAAAGGTATGGCACGATAGTATAGCTTCTGCTGATAGTAGATATAGAGAAATTTTAAGTGAAAATTTAATTAGATTTAACACTAATGAACACTCTTTACCGAAAAACTTTACTATTGGAAAGAACTTCAAAGCCTCTGGTAGTGGGCAGGTCCGTGTGAATTTAGCTAGAGTATACTCTTTTATTAAGTTGTTAGAAGAGTATAACCAAAATGGATTAAAACTTCCACTAGTCATTGATTCTCCAAAAGGTGGAGAACAAAGTATTTCTAATAGTGAATTAATTTTGGAATTATTAACAGAAAAAGCCCACATTTCGAATCAAATAATATTAGCAACAATTGATTTTGAAGATTTTTATACTGGAGATAAAAAGCAATTTAATATTATAAAATTAAAAAATAATGAATATAGCTTATTGTCAAAAGAGGATTATATGGCAAATAAGAAAACAATCGATTTTTATATTTCTTTATACTTTGATGTAATTAGTAATTTCGAGTAAGGTACATACCGTATGATAATTAATATAAATAAAGACTACATTACAGAATGTAATGTGGTCTTTTTATTATTTTTCACAAAAAATTTCATTTTTGTATGAAACAAGGGGGGATATTTTACAGGAATAAAATATCTAGTAGTTTTTGAATTCCTCAGAACACTTACTCTCAGCAAAAGTGATTAAAATTTTATCACGATACGAAAGCAATTTTATATTTTCATAAAATAATCAAGGGGAAATCAAGAATGCTGTCGAAATTACTTTAAGAGGTGATTTTATGGCTAAAAGAACAAAGAAGCAAGAAAAACAATTAGAAGAAGTAATAAAGGGAAGTTTAATACTTTTAGCGCTGGCTACATATCTTTATACTAAATCAATTGGAATTACGATATTAGTTACATTTATTACGATAGGTTTAATAATTGCTTTTACAATTAATAGGGTAATGAAGCGGAAGAAAATACTGAGGAATTCTGGTATTTTTGAAATTGATAAAATGGATGGCATTCAATTTGAACATTATTTGAAAGAGCTGTTTATCAATCAAGGATATAAGGTTGAAGTGACTAGTGCTAGCGGGGATTTTGGAGCGGACTTAATACTTAAAAAAGATAATAACAAAATTGTGGTACAAGCTAAACGTTTTAGTAAGAGTGTAGGAGTGAAGGCTATACAGGAGGTAAAAGCATCACAAAATTATTATAATGCAAATGAATCTTGGGTTGTTACTAATAACTATTTTACTTCTCCTGCTGAAAAACTTGCTTTGTCAAACAATGTTAAGCTGATTGACCGTGAAGAGCTTATAAAATTGATAACTGCGATGAATCTTACTGCAATTCCAAGTGTGAATTATTCGATGTTAGAGGTTGCATCAACAAAATTAAAATGTGAAAAATGCGGGAATGATTTGGTGCTTAGAAAGAGTACGAGAGGTCGCTTTTATGGTTGTAGTACATATCCAAAGTGTAGAAATACTAAAGAATATAAAGAGCAACAAACTGTTTAAAAATGTTAGATTTCCTATAATATCTAATGTTAAAGTTTAAGAAGGCAATAAATATTATATTTTATAAGAAATGTGTGTTTATTTATAGCTAAATGTATAATTATTTAGTGTCTAGTCACAATTCTATTTTTAATAAGCCAAAACTATATAATTAATTCTGTTGAAAACAGTATTAATAATGAAGGCATAGAACTCCTTTTTTTGAATAGGGGTTCTTTTTATTTTTGCCTACATTATCACGCTTTTGTGAAAGGAGGAATGAGGTTGAGGGATTTAGACCTAAAAGAGACATTACTAAATTATATTAGCAGTTATGGTTCTTCTATTCAGTTTGTGGCAAATAGTATAGGAGTTTCTAGAGAGCATTTGAGCAGATGGCTACACAATGATAATTATGTAATATCAATAGACTTAAAGAAAAAAAAAAAAACTTTTTAAAGGGGAAATAGAATAATGACAACAACATTAAATATAGTAGACGCACCTTGTGGATACGGTAAGACTTCTTGGGCTATTCAGTATATGAATGACATGCATGTAGACACTCATAAGTTTATTTTCGTTACACCATACCTTAATGAAATCTCTAGAATAAGAGAAAGCGTTAAGAGTAGAAATTTCGTTGAACCAACTGTAAGTAATGGAAATACAAAATTAGAAGACCTTCATCAACTATTAGCAGATGGAGCTGATATTTGTACAACACATTCTCTTTTTAAAATGGCTAATGATGAAACAAAACAACTACTTGAAGTAAATAACTATACGCTTATTCTAGATGAAGTCATGAATGTTATTGAAATTGTACCAACCAGGAAAAATGATTTAGATGTCATGTTAGATAGTAATTTAATTGAGTTAGTCCAAAAAGAAAATGGATTGAAATATATAATTTGGAACAAAAACAAACTACATTGTGATTCTAGGTTTAATAATATAAAGAGATTAGCTCTAACAGGAAATCTAATTTACTCTGAAAAAAAGGCAATCATATGGAACTTTCCATGTGATTTTTTTTATGCATTTGAACATGTATTTTTACTAACTTATTTATTTAGAGGGCAAAAACAAAGGTATTATTATGATTTACACAATATTCGTTATAGATATCTTTCAGTTATAAAAATTGGCTTAGATTATAGTTTGATACCTTACAGTGAAAGAATAAAGCTTAACAAAGAGAAATTAGCAAGCCTAATACACATTTATAAGGGAAAGCTAAATGATATTGGAAACGACCCTTACTCATTATCTAAAGAGTGGCTAGAAAAGAAGACAAAATTTGTTTCAGTATTGCGAAGAAATACTTATAACTATCTAACCAATATGTGCAAGGCAAATAAAGACACTGCTTTATGGACGACTCTTAAAGGTGGGGATAAAAAGAAAATACAAAAAAAGGTAGAACCCAAAAGTTTTGTCAATTCATTTTTATCAGTTAATAGTAGGGCAACAAATGAGCATAAGCATAAATATCATCTGGCTTATTTAAGCAATAGGTTTATGAATCCCATTGAGAAGGGATTCTTTAAACAACAAGGCATTGTAGTTGACGAAAAAGCTTGGGCATTATCAGAACTAATACAATGGGTTTGGAGAAGTAGAATAAGAGAGGAACTACCAATAAATATATATATACCTAGTAGTAGGATGCGAAATTTGTTTTTATCATATTTATCAAGTGAGGTATTTGAAGAAGCCCCAGAGAATGCAATTACCAATGAATACCCTAGCGATTGGAATATATGATTATTAGGCAACAAAACTGCCTAAGTGCAAGTGTAAAACCCAAGTAATTTAAGGGTTTTTTTTCAGATTCCTTAAAGAAAAGATTTCATTTTCGAATTAGATTTTTGAGACTGCAAAAAAGTACATTTTTGGGAAGAGCCACCCTTACTAAGCTTCCGCTTAGCTCAGGTGTTCTTCCTCAAAAATATACTTTTTAACGTCTCCTTTTTAATTAGAAGTTAAAAAAGAATATTGAGCATTATAGTTATACCTCAGATTTTCGAAAGCTTGCTTTCGAAAATAGACGAGGAAAAAGCGAAGCTTTTTTCAAAGGCTAATGTGTACCGAACTTGTTCGGTATCTAAAATTCATTTATAGTCCCATATAAATTGTTGAAGATTAATTTAAAAGTAAAGGTAGAATAGAAGATTTGATTTTCATATATTACTTTGATATCTTAGTCTTAACTAAATTTAAAGGGGCTAGAAGTATTGGTTCTATTTCCGTTATCAACTAAAAGTAATCATATTATAAATTTAAAATATATATTTTTTTGCAGAGTGTCGAATAGGCACTCTGTATTTTTTTTGGTTAAAGATGTGCGGGTACTTTATTAGGCACTTTTAATTAAAAATATTTTGGTGGAGGTTATTTAATATGAATAGAAAAATTAATGAAGAACAAGTGAATGATATTGTAAAAATGTATTTGAGTGGCATCTCTTGTTATGAAATTGCAAGGGAATTTAATGTTACTCATATACCAATTAGAAATGCATTATTAAAAAGGGGAATAGAATTAAGACATCCGACAGGAATAAAAAGCAAGTTCACAAATGAAGATGTTATGAAATTATACAAAAAAGGACAATCTATTGGAGAGATTGCTAAAGTAGCAGGTGTTAAAGAACGTGCTATTTGGAATCGTCTTAAAAAGATGGGAGTAGAATTCCCTAGAGGTGGAAAAAGAAAATACAATATAAATGAAGATTATTTTAACACATGGTCATATGAAATGGCGTACATATTAGGATTTATTTTTACAGATGGATGTTTATCTAATAATAAACGTAGTTTTTCAATTTCGCAGAAAGAAGATTATATTTTAGTAGAGATTGCGAAATGTTTAGGAATGCCAGTAGAATGTGTCAAAAAGACGAAACATAATGGAAAGAATTATTACCACCTTACAATAAGTTCAGTTGAGATGTGTAGGAGTTTATGTTGGCATGGTCTAATACCAAACAAATCGCTAACAATTAGTTTTCCTTATATTCAGAAAAGGTATATAGGAGCATTTTTAAGAGGGGTTATCGATGGAAATGGCTGGGTGGATAAAAATTCTTATAGAGTGGTGATTTATACTGGGTCACATAGTTTTGCAGAGGGGTTAAATAAGGTATTACAAAATTTAAACTTTAATTCAAGAATTCGTAGAAGTATAAAAGGATTATATAGTGTTACCATATCTCAAAAGGAGAATGTGCGAATGCTTGCAGATTTAATCTATGAAAAAAAAGGGGGGTTATACTTAAAGAGGAAATACTTGCTATTTAATCGTACTTATAGTTGATAAGGATATAGTTTCAATTAATTAGTATCTCATTCCAATTAACTCAAAATAGTATTAATTGTTTTAAAGAAACTTTCAGAAGGCAGTAACTATTTTCTCACACAATATACGTGAAATGAATATTGGTTTACAAAGCATTAATGGTTGCAATTTCATTTTCAGCCTTAATCGTATCAGTGTTAATGGTAGTTAGTTCTCTGACAAAAAGAAATAACCCACCCTGCATCGGACAATGTTAGGTAATGGGTTATTCTCTCAGTGCCTACATGAGTCACTGCACTTCTTGAATTGATTATACCATTATTTTCCGTTTTATTGCAAATGGTAGAACTTGAAAAAGTGAATAAAATCTAAATTTTATTGAGCAGATCGATTACAAAACATAAATTATATATAAGAGTTTTTTTAGTGTTTCGGGATTTATCACCAAATATGCTAGCCATGTATGGAATGAGTGCTTGTTCTTTCCTCGTTCCTTTCTTCTCCTTGCCGATTACGAGTTTCTGTTTCTTTAGCCCATTTTTCGAACGTTTCTGCATCATTCTCGTATCTTTTTGGATGGCTATAATGAAGTAAATGGAAATATTTGTCGGAGCATTTTTGGTATTCTATCATTTCCCACTTTTTATATGCTTCTTTTTCTTCTTCAGATTTAAAACTACTTTTATATCTGTGTCTTCTTATGTGATTTAAATAACGATACTGGGCTTCATAAAATGTAGGGTAGGTTACTTTCCTTGTTTCACCGTTATGAAGTGCTTGCATAAATAATAGCAATTTCAGGGTAGCTTTGTGGTAGAAATTCTTATAATTCTTATCTACTCCTATATACCAACATTGGTCATCTGCCTCTAAAATAATTTGCTTTGTATATTCACTGAAAACAACGTTAATTCGAACCTTTTCTGTTATATCAGTTGTAGCGGGTTTAAGTAAATTAATTCGATGGTAATGAATTCTTTGAACCATTGGAATTATATTCATAGCGTCAAGTTCTTGAGGAAAAATGATATCTGCTTTTACAAATCCAAATTCATTTATATTCACAACGAAAAAGGTTGCCTGAGATGAGAGCGTACCATCATTGAATTCAATGATGTGATAAATAGAATCATCCATTAAACTAGAACTTAACTCTTTTAACATGGCTACACCCCTATTTTCATCTTCGAAAACGGTTAAGTATTAAGCGTAAAAAATTAATTCGAGTTTTTTACCAATAATTCTGTCAATTTCGCCAAAGTATCTTTCAACTTTCAAAATAAATTCCCCTTTATTTGTAAAAAGAAGTATATAACTACTGAAAAACATCTCCCTCAATACTAACATAATTTTCATATTACTGAAAATTTGAAGTTGGCTGTTTTATCTCTAAATTCAGTTATAGCAAGATGTTAGAGTGGAAGCAAATATTATGTTGTTATGTCCTCTTTGTCATTTAAAAGTGAATTATGCAACAATAGATGATAGTATCCCTTTCTTAAGAGTTATATTTTGTTTTTATTTATTCACAGGGTATATTAAATATTTTTATTCACATATTTATCGTAAATTTCAAAAGGGTTAGTCTTGTGCTTATAGAACTGTTTACCTATTAGGAGGATGATATTGTGAATATTGAATTAGCAAAGCGCAGAATTCTGGAATTACAGAACTATGTTGATTTAACTGAATCTTATGTTGCTGATAGTTTTGAAAAACATGTAATCAAAGAGTATGCGATTACTGGAAGTGTTGTAAAAGTTGTTGAAAAGCTGAATGAGTTAGGGTTTAAAATTGATGAAAGTAAAGTAGAAAGTAAGGATGTTTCTGCTGTGATAAATACCAATCCTAGTAAAAGTGATGATGAATTACATAGAATTGTTAGGAAGTTTTATAGAAGGAAAATAAAAAAATTGTAAGTTGGGTATAATACTTTCTGCTTTTTCAACATTCCTAGGATAAAAATAATCACCATAGGGTATAGGAGAGAAATAAATGAACACTTGGATATTTCAGGGGAATCCAACGAAATTTAATATAAATGATTATATATTAGAAAATAAAACAATATGGTGGTCAATTAGACAGACTCACTTAGCAGATGTTATTCAATTAGGCGACGAAGTGTTTATATGGCGTTCATATGGCGGTGAAAGAGATAGTGGAGGAATAGTTGCAAGAACGGAAGTCATTACATTACCTCAAGAATATACAAATGATGATGAATCTGCTATGTATTGGTATGAAGATGTTAGTGGTGATACATATTTAGCGGTAGAACTTAGAGTACTTGAAGTTGATATAGAGGTGGGAATAAATCGAATAGAATTAACTGAACATCCTAAGTTAAAAGATTTAATGATACTCAGATTAAAACAGAATACTAATTATCTAGTAGATGAAAAACACAAGAGCTATTTAAAGCAACTATGGTACAGTAGATATTCTGTTAATAAAAAAGACATAGCTACAAGGTTTCCGCTTGTTGAATCATTAGAGCAAGTTAAAGAAAATATGAAGCAGTTTGAAAAAGATTTAATTGAGGTAAAAGAGCTGGAAGACCAACTAAAATCATTCCAACAATGGTATTACATACATGATAAGGAGCTTTTAGCTCCAAGTAAGTTTATTGGTTACCAAGATATGAAAGGACATATGTATGTTGATAAGGATGCAATAGAGGGGCTTCATGGAGGAACAACTGAAGTTAGATTAAAAAAACTGGGGTTTGTCATAATAGAAAATGAACTTTTGAAAAAGTATATTCAACAAAAGTTAAAAGGTAAAACAAGGAAAGACTTCTCGGTAAATATTTTAAAGTCAGAACGTCAACAGATAGAATCAATTTTTGTTCATTCGTCTATAGATAAAAGTGAAAAACAATTAAGTGTAGATTTCCATAAGGAAATGCTTATCATTTATGATAAATCTAAGACTATAGGTTATGTTCCAACTAAGTTTAGACAGATGGTTGCTAATGAGGGTGGTCTAAGAACAGCCAAAAAGCTCATCAATAGTAAAAATTTATCAGATGGATTTGCAGAATTAGCACGTTTAGGAAGGTTAGATTTAACAGTTGAATCGTTGATTTTACAAAGAAAGTATAAACCTTTATTTACCAAAGAGGAATTACTAATAGCAAGAGAGAGATTATCTCAACTAGGATATCATTTCGAAGAAGAAAGAAGTGAAAATGATGTTCTCTTACCTCCATTAGATTCTAATGGGCGGGTTAGAGAATACAATTCTTATCCAGATGAACTGAAAGGAAAAGTGATATACGAACACTTAATTAACAATAAAACGCATCGTTGGATGGATATTAATGTACTTGGACGTGGGGAGAACAATAATGGTCGTGATTCAGCAAATATCCTTCACTATTTGGGCTTGAGAGCAAATTATAGGGGTCTTTTTAAGGGGAAATTGCTAAAAGAAGTAGTAGAATTTCTTCAAAATAAAGGCGAAGATTATGCAGATATTGTTCGTCTATTAATAGTTTATGGTAAATCGGAAGAATTATATGAAAATGTAAAGTCTGATATTGAATCTCAAGAAATAGAAGAAGGGAATGGAATTGAGGGAACAAAGAAGTCATATCTCGTAAATAAATATGAACGTGTCCCTAAAAATAGAAAAAAAGCAATTGAAATTCATGGACTAAATTGTTATGTTTGTGGTTTTAACTTTGAAGAAGTCTATGGTGAACGTGGCAAAGACTTTATAGAAGTTCATCATATTAGCCCATTAAGCACATTGGAAGAAGCAGTTGAAATAAATCCCAAAACAGATTTAGTTCCCTTATGTGCAAACTGTCATCGAATGATACATAGAAGAAAAGATGAAATCTTAACGATTGAAGAGTTGAGAGAGATATTAAAAAGAAATAAAAGAGATTAAATAGTACATAGTTTTCTATAAATATAATAATAGAACTGTTTACTATTTAAAGGAGTAATAAAATACATGTTATCAAAAATACTGAGTGGCTTTTCTAAGAAAAAGCCACCTAAAGAAGAAGCTATTTCTGCCACTAACCTTAAAGCAAGTAAGGTTAAGGTTACACCCACAAGAATTGGGGAAATTGGTGAATAAAAAATAAACATTCAACTTGACCAACTTCCTAAAAACTGTAAGTATCTACAGGATATATTAATTCCAAATCGATATTCAAAATCAGGTTTCTCTCAAATTGACCATGTTGTTATTACTCCTTACGCAATATTTGTTGTTGAGACTAAAAATTACACTGGAACTATTTATGGTGAGAGAAGTAGAGCAAAATGGTCAGTTAATGGTAAATTTCCAATGATGAATCCTTTTAATCAAAATTATGGGCATATACAGGCGATTAAGGGAGTTCTACAAACAATGGATGATACACAATTTGTATCGATGGTGTCTATTAATAAAAGGTGTACTTTTAAAGTAAATGAAGAATTAAGAAAGATACAATCTAATGATTTGATTGTATATGATACAGAACTTTCGGAGTTTATTAAGAGAAAGATTAATGTACTAAAGCTCCAGCATCGAAAACCTAGAAATGCAGATGATGATATACAGGATATGTATAATAAATTGAAGGTGGCTAATATAACTGATTTACAGATTAGAAATGAGCATGTCGAAAAGTTGAAAAATAAGGACAGTGAAGAGAGTGTTAAGAAAGAGAAACTTTTATCAACATGTAAAGTTTGTGGAAAGGTAGTTTCTGAAAAGGTAAAGTCATATTGTCTATCCAACAAAAATCGGTTTAAAGGTAATATATATTGTTATGAACATCAAAAACCTCATCAGTAAAGAATGATGAGGTTTTTATTTTGGTGGTGTTTATTTGTCCGTTTGAAAAGGTGAAAAATTTTCAATAATGATTTTGTCCTATTAATATAAATATTATGTAAAAGTTTGGTATACTTTGTCTTAATAAACAAAGTAATTTGATTAGTAAATCTAAATTTTGTTGGGGTGAAAAAATGTCATATGATTTGTCAGTTCTCGCTCCAGATGAGTTTGAACTACTATGTAAAGACTTGTATGAATCAGAGAATAATATTAAACTTGAAAACTTCAAAAATGGTAGAGATGGTGGGATAGATTTAAGATACACCATACCTAGAGGGAAAAAGAAAGTAATAATACAATGTAAAAGAAGTAGTGATTATAATAATTTAATAAAAAATTTAAAAAAAGATGTAGATAAAGTAAAGAAATTAAACCCGAGTAAATACATAGTAATGACTTCAGCAGGTCTTAGTCCTTTAAATAAAGATGAAATCATTAAAATGTTTTCAGGATATATTAAGTCCACCTCGGATATAATCGGTGGGGATGAGATTCAAAGACAAATAATAAAGCATACTGATGTTGAAAGACGTCATTATAAATTATGGATTGGAAGTACAAACATACTACAAACAATTGTTAATAATAATATCTTAAATCGGTCAAGTTTTACTGCAACGCAGATACAACAAAGGATTAAATATTTTGTTCAGAATGATAGTTTTAAGATTGCAAAGGAAATACTGAAAAATAATGGATTCTTAATCTTATCTGGCAATCCTGGAGTAGGAAAGACTACACTTGCAGATATGCTTAGTTTTAATTATATAGCTAGTGGTTATTCCTTTTATGAAATCTCTGAAAACATCGAGGAGGCAGAAAAGGTTTTTGAAAATGACAAGAAACAGATATTCTATTACGATGATTTTTTAGGAAGAAACTTTTTAGAAAGAAGCCTTACTAAAAACGAAGACCGAAGACTTCTAAACTTTATTGATAAAATAACATCAATGAATAATAAAAAATTCATTTTAACAACTCGGGAATATATATTAAGACAAGCTCAGATGAAATATGATTTACTTAATGATTCAAAGATAGATTTGAATAAGCACATAGTAAACGTTGAAAAATATAATAAGTACATTAAGGCAAAAATTTTATATAACCACTTGTTTTTTTCATCTGTTCCTCAAGAATATTTAGAGAATATTAAGCATCTTAAGAACTATAAAAGAATAATTAATCATAAAAACTATAACCCAAGGCTAATTAATTTAATGACTAATAGTATACTAATAGATAATGTAAGTAGCGATAAGTATGCAGACGAATTTATAAGAAAATTAGATTATCCTGATGAGATTTGGCAAGAAGCTTTTGAGAATACAATTAGAGATTACTCACAATGGATACTATATGTTTTATTAGTTATGGGTGAGCGGGTTGAAAAGTCAGAGTTAGAGAGCGGTTTTAACAATTTAAATTTATTACTTAATAATAAATTCGGAAATAGGGATTTTAAAAAAGGTTTACGTGAATTGGAAAAAACTTTTATTAAAATTAATATCATTAATAATAATTTCCCTGGAATAAGCAAAGGTACATATATTTCATTCCAAAACCCATCAATTAAAGATTTCTTAATTAAGTATATTTCTCATGAAAATTATATAGTAAATATGCTTTGGAAATCTGTCCCAAATGCTGTCCCTTTAATTCATTCGTTTAGTACTGATAATGTTAACGAGAAAAAAATCCCTCTAGATTCAACTATTATTAATGATGTTTTAAATGTTTTTTGTGAAAGATTTAATAGTTTTTCGGATTGTGGGAGTGAGAGACAAAAAATATGGGTAATTAAGAATGTTTCAGAGGTATTTATAGTTGATAATTTTCATCAGTTAAAAAATCTCATTATACAGGAAATGAAAAATATTGAACAAAATAACAATATTTATAATTCTGAATTTTTACATCTTTTACACAAGTTTAAGTCATTTTTAGATAAGCACCTAGATTATAAAGAAATACTTCTTAGAGTTATTAATAGTACAGGTGATTATACTGACTTAGAACTTATTTTCTATATGCAAGAAAAATTCTATGATTTATTCAGTACAATAAGTAGTGAATTTGATGTAGAAGGTACTATTTTAAAAGTAATTGAGAGCGATATGGAGAATGTAATAGAAGATGAATTTGAAGGATTAGATGAAGAGGATTTAAGACAAAGAATTGATTTGTATGAGAATGTTAAAAGTCTTTTCAAAATTGATATAGATGAACATTTAGATTTGTTAGAAGATACATTATCTGATATAAGTGAATCACAGCTAAATGATGACTATGATGGCTATGATGAAGACCCTAATGATTTTATGGATGATTACTATAGCTATAAAGAAGATAGCGAAATAGATAGTTTATTTGATTCATTGGAATAAATATTATTGACGGATGATGCCTCTCGTCCGTCAAAAGGGACAACACCGTTTAGTGGGAAAATATAGTTTAGTAAGGAAGACTGATAGAAAATATGGTTTCCATCAACCATAATTGTAGATTTAATCATGCTTTTATAATAATTCTATGTCCCGTACAGACCATATTGCGAAGTTAAATATAAAAAGTGAAAGGTCACCAATTAAGGTGACCTTTTAATTTATGTAAACTCAAGTTGTGGTAGTTGCTCTCTTATTTTCGTTTTGATTTAGCTTGTGCCAAAGCAGAACCAGCCACTGATTTTGTAGCACTGCTATATCGACCATCTTTTAGGATTTTCGAAGCTGTGGAAGCTACTTTTGGACTAGTTACTTTTTTAGATGATTTAACCATTCAATCACCACCTTTTAAACTGATTATATATTAAATAAATGGAATTATCAATATGTAGTATGGTTTATTGAAATTAAGACACTACATGTTGATATTTTTCGTATCTGAAGGTGTGCGATTACTAGTTAATAAGTTAGTTTTATGGTAAAATATTACTAAGGGGACTAATTGGCTGTTAGGAAACTAGGAGGTTCTTAACAGTGAAAGGTAGTATAAAGAAAGATAAGAATACAGGTAAGTACTTTTACATTGTGGACATTGGTAAAGACCCGTTAACTGGTAAAAGAAAACAAAAAAGAAAGAAAGGGTTTTGTACAAAGAAGGAAGCAGAAATTGCACTTACTGAATTGCTAAAAGAATTAAATGAAGGCTTCTTAACACAGAGTAAAATCTCATTAGATGATTATATGAATACATGGTTTAAGGAAAGAAAGGTAGTTGTACAAAAGTCCACACTGAGAACAAATTTTTCCTTTTATCGAAACTATATTTCTCCTAGTATAGGCAGATTGAGTATTCAAGAATTGACGCCAATTGTTCTACAAAGTTTTGCAAATACACTTATAAACAATGGACAATTGTCTGTTGGCACTATTCATAAAATATTTGATATCTTGAAAGTAGCTATTAACAGAGCTGTCAAGCTAAGAGTAGTTAAAGAGAATTACACTAGTTACGTTGAACTACCCAAAAAGCAGAAGAAAGAAATGAATGTGTGGGACAACCAACAAGTCAATTTGTTCATTCAACGAGTCAAATCCAAAAGGATTGATGACCATTTCTTAACAGCGTATTTACTTGCATTGCTAACTGGAATGCGCCAAGGAGAAATATTGGGTTTAAGGTGGAAAGATGTAGATTTTGATAAGAAACAGCTTTATATAAGGCAAGTATTAACTCATGATGGTAAAGAGTTAAGGGTTGGAACAAAAACTGCTTCTGGAACAAGAACTATAAGTATTTCAGACAATTTAGTTAGTTACTTACGACAATCTAGGAAGAAATTATTGGAGAACAAATTGATGTTTGGGAGCAAATATGTAGATAATGACTTAGTTGTCTGTACTAAAAAAGGAAAACCTGTTAATCCCTCAAACCTTCTAAAAACATTCAAAAAAGACGTTGAGGAGACAGGCTTGCCTTGTATTAGATTTCATGATTTACGTCATACTCATGCAACTTTACTAATAGAAAAAGATATTAATCCAAAAGTAATACAGGAACGGCTAGGGCATGCACGAATAGGGATAACCTTAGATATTTATAGCCATGTACTTCCAAGTATGCAACAGCATGTAGCAGATAAACTGGATGAAATAATGATAATTTAACAATCTCGTGACTCTTTTGTGACTTGTTGTTAATCACTACGTTTGGCAAACCTTAATAACCCAATGTTCTTGATTGTTTCACCCTCTTCGAGCATGGAAGGCGGTGAAATAATGTCAACTAAGAATATTGAAGAGAAGCAGTATCTTGTCCGTTTTAAAGCTGATACAAAATCCCATTTAACAGTGTTAGACCATGATATTTGCATGACGAAATGCCCTGATAAAATCTGTACTGTCTTTTGCCCTGCTGAAGTGTATAAATGGGAAGGATTAAGAATGCAAGTCGGCTATGAAGGCTGCCACGAATGCGGGAGCTGCCGAATTGGCTGTCCATATCAAAATATTAAATGGGAGTATCCAAAGGGCGGACACGGAATTGTATTTAGGCTTGCTTAATTTACGTTTTTTTGGAGTTTAAGATAAATAGAGAAGCTATTTAATATTAGTAGGCGAAGGACGGTGCTATACATAGCAGCGTCTTTTTATTTTTTTGCTCACAAAGATAAATGAGTAATGACTATGTATAAAATTTCACATATTGAGGCAAAAAGAGATGAGAAGATTCGGAGGATTATCTATCTAAATTCTTTCATTCAGTTTAGAAAAATATAACTGATCATTTTTACTGCATTTTTCTAGGTCATTTGCGTGATTATAGGCCATATGGATGGAATCATAAATTGGAGATGAATAATAAGGGGAATTCCATGAAAAGCTGCCAGTTGAATCTGAAGGATAAATGGTTACTTTCCAAATATAAAACACTGCTTCTTGATCCTTCGTTTCACCTTCTAGTGCAATAAGCCAATGGGAATGATCAGGCAAGTCAGCTGAAATTAAATTTTTCAGGCAATTCTTGTCATTACTACCAATTGGAACCAGTGCCTTTTGATAAAAATCTTTATAATTCGTTGGACACATTATTTGTCACTCCTATCTATACGTAATAATTATCTTTGTATACATTATATGGAATAAAACCATGGAATTTCCTTATAATGAAATATTTATTCTAAAAATTCAAATAATTTTGCCAAAAAACAAAAGCAGGGTTGCCCCTGCTGGTTTTAGTTTGAATTCCATTCGTTCACTTTTTGATCAGATGGTAGAAGCAGTGTGATGAATCCAAGTAATGGTAAGAATCCTGTTAGAATCATAGTTTGTGTAATTCCAATCAAATCTGCTAGATAACCAATTACCATTGATCCAATAGCACCCATTCCAAAAGCAAGTCCTACAGTAAGTCCAGCCATCGTTCCGATTTTCCCTGGAACAAGCTCTTGTGCATATACGACAGTTACTGAAAAGCTTGACATTAAAACGAATCCAGTTAATGCAAGCAAACAGACTGCTGCTGCCGGAGGAACAAATGGAATTAAAATAGTTAGTGGTGCAGATATAATCATAGATAGAAAGATTACAACCTTTTTACCAAAACGGTCTGCAAGCGGGCCGCCAAAGAAGGTCCCCAGTGCACCAGACACTAAAAAGACGAAAAGAAAAATTTGCGCTTGTTTAATAGAAAAATCATAATGCTTGATCATATAGAAAGAATAATAATTAGTCATCCCCGAAATATACCATGAACGGGCAAAAATTAAAAACAGAACTAGTACAAGTGCCGTTTTAACTGCTTTAGACAGTCCTTTTTGGTTGGAAAGAGCTGAATTGATTTTTTTCTTGGAAACTGCTCTTTCAACTTGAAGTTTATTTGCATACCAAAAGGCTATATATGTGAGAAGACCAACAGCAACGGCAGCAACAGCTGTAAACCATGCAGCACCAATTTGACCGAGCGGAACTAGTATTAGAGCTGTAATAAGAGGTGCCATTGCCTGCCCGCTATTCCCGCCTACCTGGTAAATGGATTGTGCTAAACCACGTTTGGAACCAGCTGCCATGAACGCTACTCTTGAGCCTTCAGGATGGAAAATCGCTGATCCAAGACCAATAAAGATAACGGAAATGACAATAAATTCAAAGCTTTGGGAAAGTGCAAGCCCTAATACGCCAAACATGCTTGACGTTAAGCCAATTGGCAAAGCAAAAGGCATTGGTTTCTTGTCTGTTACTATACCTACTGCAGGCTGCAAAACAGAAGAAACCATATTTAAGGCGAAGCCAATAATTCCTAGCTGGGTATACGTTAGACCCATGGATTTTTCCAGTATCGGAAACATAGCTGGAATAATAGATTGCAGGGAATCATTTAATAAGTGGCAGAGGCCTAAGATGATTAATATTTTAAATGATGTTTCATTACTTTTCATAAGTGGCTTGGAAGCCGCTGCGATATTGCTCATTCAAAGGACTCCTTTATCAATAAATAATTTAGTATTTCTAACTAAATATAATACATGATTATTAAGGTTTACGAAATATATTTTACATTTCTAATAATATAGTACAATGAAAATAGGAATTATTTATATAATTATGATATATATGACAAAATTGTTGTTGTGTAGGATGTTTGCATATGAGGAGGCAGGTTGTGGAAAAGTCAGTTGAGGTTTTAAAAACAGAAGAAATAATGGTTCACTTTTTAAAGACTTTTTCTTTAAATGATGAGTATAAACTGCTTGGTGACTTTGAAAATTTTGTTTATGAGGTTTATAAGGATGAGGAACCATATATTCTTAGGATTACTCATAGCTCACATCGGGAATTAGAGGATTTATACGCTGAGATTGAATGGGTAAATTATTTATCAGGACATGGGATACAAGTTTCAACTGCCATTCAATCCATACAAGGAAAATATGTTGAGTTTTGCACAGCACAGGATCAATCCATGTTTTATGCAAGCCTTTTTTCAAAAGCTTCAGGAGAGCCGGTCAACATTAGGGAAGTTTCTATTAGGGCCGATCTTTTTTCAGCATGGGGACAAACAATTGGTCAAATGCATAAGGCGACTAGAAAATATGTACCTTCACCATTAATAAAGAAAAGACCACAATGGGATGAGGATGAATTACTAAATATAGAAAAATACTTTTCTGAGGAAGATATTGTAGAAAAGGAAAATGCCAAGGAACTGATTGCTCAAATTCAAGGATTGCCTAAAAATATCGAAAATTTCGGGCTTATTCATTCGGATATTCATTCAGGGAATTTCTTTTTTGATGAAAGGGGCATTCACGTATTCGATTTTGATGATTGCTGTTATCACTGGTTCGTTTCTGACATTGCCATCCCACTTTATTATTCCTGTCTTTCTCGTTTTTCAGCAGATCAAACTTTAGAAAGAGAGGAATTTGGAAGGTCATTTATGCAAGCATTTTTGGATGGCTATCGTTCAGTATGCGATCTTCCTCAAAATTGGGAGCAGCAGCTGCCGTTATTTTTAATGCTTCGTGATATTACTTTGTACTCTGTCCTTAATAAAAAAATCGATCCTGCTGATCTAACAGAATGGGAAAAAGGGATGCTTAAAGAAATAAGACTAAGAATTAATCAGAAAAAAAGTATCGTAAACTTAAATAGTGTGCCCCATCTATAGGACGATACATCAGGGTAAGAAAAAAGAGCCAGCTGGCTCTTTTTCTTTGATGGAAAAGAAAGTATAACTTTTCGAGTCTGAGCGAGGTGCTTCGGCTTTTCATTAATATTTTCTTAATTTCAATGGTGAGCTTTGAATTGGGAGAAGAATATCTACATCAGTTCCTTTATTTACCTTACTGGAAATATTAATATCGCCGCCAAATGACAACAGAATTCTTTTGCATACAACAAGACCTAGTCCAGTTCCATAATCCTTTGAAGTATAGAAGGGCTCGAATATCTTATCAATTTCTTCTTCCGGTATTCCTGTTCCGGTGTCACTTACTCTAATACGGCAACTTTCATCAGCTTTGCATAGATTTATTGATAATTGCCCGCCTGACTGCATAGATTCCAAGGCATTCTTTGTTATATTTAGTATGACTTGTTTTATTTGATCTTTTGTACAGTCGACCATAATTGGATTTAGGGGCATATTAAGTTCATATTTAATATTATATAAATTAGCCTCTGAAAGGATAATTGGCTCAAGCTCCTTGAAAATTTTTCGAATATCCATAATTTCTGTCTTTTGTACAGTAGGCTTACCAAGTATTAAAAATTCACTGACAATTTCATTAATCCTGCTTATTTCATCATTAATAACAGAAAAATAGTATTGATCCTCAGTATTTGTATGCTTTTCACTTAAAAGCTGAACAAGCCCTTTTATTCCGGTAAGCGGATTTCTAATCTCATGGGCAGTACTGGCTGCCAAAGTCCCAACAAGCTCCAGCTTTTGCAGCTCATTCTCTTTTCTTTCCTTTAATGCATGTCTTTTAAGCATTAAATACTTAATAAAGAGAAATACAATATGAAATATAACTATAAAAAGCAATAAGTCTATCAAGACACTTTTAATAAAATTTCCTTTATCCAGTTTGGGTATTTCAACCTGAATGCTCCAAGGTAAACGGTCAATAGGCAAGGTAATTGTGTTATTAAGGTTTAGCTTGGTTGAGTCATTCATATTTATATCCATAATTGGAGAACCGGATGAATTAATGATTGAAAGCTTTGTATCAGGAGTTAATAATCTCATTATGTTTTGCATATAATCTACCCTTAAATGGGCTACGATAATAAATTGTAAGTTTCCTTCTTCATTTAACACAGGTTTGCCAATTCCAATTACTTTTTGTCCATTTTTTAATCGCTCGTAGTTATTAGAAATAATGATATCCTTGGTTTTTATAATTTCATTTATATAGTCATGAGAAGATAAGTTTGTCTCAGCAAGTAAATTATTGGAGCCTGAAAGGACTTGTCCTTTAACATCAAGTAAATAAATACCTCCATATCGGCGTTCTTTATAATGCATTCTTTTTAATAAGAGCTCTAGTTTTTCTGGCTCATCAACAAATGTTTCTGCGGTTAATGATAAAATATCAAGAGAGGTTACAGTCTCTGCGATAAATTGGTCCCAGCTTCTTTGGTGAATGGTTCCTGTCCATATCGCCTGCTCCTTACGCTCGTTATAATCTCGAGAAATGGCATTGTTTAAATTATAGAGAACACCAAATATAATAGGGAAAATAACAATTATCAAGTAAAGCAGGAGATTTTCTTTGCGACTTTTCATCAGTATAGACTCCATGGAATTTAATATACGTTCAATTATATAGTATACGCAATGAAGTAGTTCTGCAAAAATAAATATTATTAGCACTATTTCAAGAAAATACGAAAATTGACATAGTTCTAATGTTTTTTTATAATTTATTTAGATTTCAAGATAATTATAAAGGGTTTGATTAAAGTGAGTTCTGAAGAAATAAAACAATCATTAAAGCTATTTATCGTGCTTTCAAGAGCCTACCGCTCACTCAACGAAAATGTAAATAAATTAATTCAAACATACGGTCTCAATCCAACTGAATTTGCTGTTTTAGAGCTGCTATACCATAAAGGAGATCAGCCACTTCAGCAAATTGGCGGAAAGATTCTGTTAGCAAGCGGAAG
The DNA here is from genome assembly GCF_019749375.1 of Bacillus sp. S/N-304-OC-R1. Taxonomy (GTDB): domain Bacteria; phylum Bacillota; class Bacilli; order Bacillales; family Cytobacillaceae; genus Cytobacillus. Next base: position 598,635 of record NZ_JACWFE010000001.1, on the reverse strand, counting down.
TATAACTTATGTTGTTGATAAATTAGAACAAAAAGGGTATTTAAGAAGAGTTGCTTGCCCTAAGGATAGACGAGTCACTTATGGACAAATTACGGAGCAGGGCAAATCCTTTATTGAGGAAATATTCCCTGAACATGAAAAACATATTCATTCATTAATGACAGAACTTTCGCCTGAAGAAAAAGATACAGCTATAAGCCTTTTAAAAAGACTAGGCCTATCAATCGGAAAATATTAAAACGGTCCAATTGGACCGTTTTTTCAATGTCAAATAGAGGAATTAAAATTCTACCTGTCGAATTATATACATGGTTGATATTTTAATTGTAAAAGAGCAGAGGGGGCAGTGAAAATGAGTTTTGAAAATTATACATACACCCGTCCTAACCTGGATGAAATCAGTAAGAGTTTTGAAGAAGCATTAGTAACATTTAAAGAAGCAAAATCTGCAGATGAACAGATTTTTGCCATGAAGAAAATTAATGATATTCGTAATGATATTGGGACGATGTTTAATCTATGCTATATTCGTCACTCTATCGATACGAATGATGAATTTTACAAAGCAGAACAAGATTATATGGACGAAATTCAGCCTGAAGTTGAAGGCTTTGTTACAAAGTATTATGAAGCATTAGTAAAGTCTGAATACCGGAACGAATTAGAAGAAAAATGGGGATCTCAGCTTTTTGCACTAGCCGAGGCACAATTAAAAGTATTTTCCCCAGAGATTGTTCCTTTGCTGCAAAAAGAAAATAAACTTTCTTCCGATTATACAAAATTAATTGCTTCAGCAAAGATTGATTTTGAAGGGGAAGAGCGTACACTCGCACAGATGGAGCCTTTCACACAATCCACAGACCGTACTGTTCGTAAAAAGGCAAGTGAAGCCCGATTTGCTTTTTTAGCTGAGAATGAAAAGGAACTAGATCGTATTTATGATGAATTAGTGAATGTCAGAACAGAAATTTCTCATAAGCTTGGCTATAAAAACTTTGTTGAGCTCGCTTACTTAAGAATGCAAAGAACCGATTATAATGCCGAAATGGTGGCTAAATTCCGTGATCAAGTTAAGGAATTCATTGTACCGATTGCTACGAAGCTAAAGGATCGTCAGAGAGAGCGCATTGGTGTTGATCAACTGAAGTATTATGATGAAGGCTTTAACTTTAAAACAGGGAATGCAGCACCAAAAGGCAGTCCCGAATGGATTATTGAGAACGGCCAAGAAATGTATAATGAGCTTTCAAAGGAAACAGGCGAATTTTTTACTTATATGATCAACGAGAACTTAATGGACCTGGTTGCAAAAAAAGGAAAAGCTGGCGGAGGTTACTGTACGTTCATTGAAAATTACAAAGCTCCGTTTATTTTCTCTAATTTTAATGGAACATCAGGGGATATTGATGTTCTAACACATGAAGCTGGCCATGCTTTCCAAGTGTATTCAAGCCGTGAATCTGATATTCCTGAATATAATTGGCCGACTTATGAAGCATGTGAAATTCATTCTATGAGCATGGAATTCTTTACATGGCCATGGATGGATAAATTCTTTAAAGAAGATACGGATAAATATAAATTTGCGCATTTAAGCGGGGCATTATTGTTCTTGCCATATGGTGTAGCTGTCGATGAGTTTCAGCATTGGGTATACGAAAACTATAATGCAACTCCAAACGAGAGAAAACAGGCTTGGAGAGAAATAGAGAAGAAATACATGCCTCATAAAGATTATGATGGCAATGAATATTTAGAAAATGGGGGCTTCTGGCAGCGACAAGCTCATATTTATAATTCTCCATTCTACTATATTGACTATACATTAGCTCAGATTTGTGCGTTTCAATTTTGGAAACGTTCAAGAGAAAATCATGAAGATGCATGGAAAGATTATGTTCACTTATGCGGTTTAGGTGGAAGTCAGGCATTCACTGGTCTAGTGTCAGAAGCTAATTTAATTTCCCCATTCGAAGATGGCTGTGTTCAGTCAGTTGTTGGAGAAATTGAAAGCTGGTTAAATTCAGTAGATGATAAAAGTCTATAATAATGCTTAATATGCATAGAAAAGGGCCGGAAGATTATTCCGGCCCTTTTCACTCAATATCATTAATTCACATCGTTTTAATAATAATTTCGTCATTTTCCATTACGGCATGTAACTGATGTACATTTGCTTGATCAATAATAAAGTCAGCAAGCTTATCTTCGAGCTGGTCCTGAATGACTCTGCGTAATGGGCGTGCTCCAAAAGCAGGGTTATAGCCCAAATCAGCAAGTTTTCCTTTAACCTCAGTTGAAATAGTCAGTTCAATACCTTGTACTTTTAAGGCATTATTTAAGTCTTTTAGCATTATTTCTACTATTTCAAGTAAGTGAACTTTTTCGAGTGATTTAAACTCAATGATATTATCAAAACGGTTTAGGAATTCAGGTTTAAAGAAATGACCAAGTGTATCTAAAATGCCTGCTTCCTTTATCGCTTTATTTGTACCAAATCCTACATGAATTTCTTTATGCTGAACACCTGCATTACTTGTCATAATAATAACCGAATCTTTAAAGCTTACTGTTCGTCCTTGACTATCTGTTAAACGTCCGTCTTCTAAGATTTGCAAGAAGACATGCTGTACATCCGGGTGAGCCTTTTCAATTTCATCTAATAGGATGATGCTATAAGGATTTCTGCGAACTTTTTCTGTTAATTGTCCAGCTTCTTCATGACCTACATAGCCTGGAGGAGAACCAATTATTTTGGAGATGCTATGCTTTTCCATATATTCACTCATGTCCAGACGTATCATGGCTTCCTCTGATCCGAATAGTTCTTCTGTAAGTGTTTTCGTTAATTCAGTTTTTCCTACACCTGTTGGTCCAACAAATAGGAAGGAACCAATTGGCCGGTTTTTAGCTTTCAGGCCAGCTCTGCTTCTGCGAATTGCTTTTGCCACCTTTTGAACAGCTTCATGTTGCCCGATCACTTTTTTAGAAAGATTGAGTTCAAGGTTTTTCATTTTAGCTTGTTCATCTTCCATGAGCTTTCCAACTGGAATTCCTGTTTTCTTTTCAATAATTTCTTGAATATGATGCACCTCTACTTGTGGACGAGACATTTGTGTATCTGTACTTAATGCTTTTTCTAATTTCACTTCTTCATCTCTAAGCTTTGCTGCTTCCTCATATTTTTCATCTTTTAACACTTGTTCCTTTTGTTTATTTATTTCTTTTAAGCGTTTTTCTATATTCTCAGAAGGTGTAAAATCAGTAAGTAAATTAATTTTTGAGCCTGCTTCATCCATTAAATCAATCGCTTTATCTGGAAGGAAGCGATCTTGGATATAACGGCTTGATAAATCGACACAAGCTTTCAACGTTTCATCTGTAAATGTAACTTCATGAAAATCTTCATATTTGGATTTTAGGCCTTTAAGAATATCTAGTGCTTCTTCAGCTGTTGGCTCTTGTACAAGGACGGGCTGGAAGCGGCGCTCGAGAGCTGGATCCTTTTCAATTTGACGATATTCTTTTAGAGTGGTAGCACCAACTAATTGCAATTCTCCTCTAGCTAGGGCAGGCTTAAGAATATTACCTGCATCCATTGAACCTTCCGCAGAACCGGCACCTACTAGTAAATGAATTTCATCAATAAAGAGAATAATATTCTTTCTTTCTTGCAGATCATTAATAATCTGTTTCATTCTTTCCTCAAATTGGCCTCTAATGCCTGTATTAGCAACAAGTGAGGCAACATCTAGCAAATAAACCTCTTTATTAAGTAGCTTTTTGGGTACTTCTCCTTTAGAAATCATCGTTGCTAAGCCTTCTGCTATTGCTGTTTTACCGACTCCAGGCTCACCAATTAATACAGGATTATTTTTATTTCTTCTATTCAAAATTTCAATTACACGATTAATTTCTTCATCTCTGCCAATGACAGGATCAATCAGGCCAGCTTTGGCTAATTGAGTTAAATTTCGGCCAAATTGGTCTATGAATCCGCCATTTCCAGTTTTATTTGAGTTTTTGGCAGGTCCTAGATTGTGCTGATTATCAATTTGACTAGTATTAGCATGTTTGAATAGCTCATCAAACGGTAGATGATTAAATCCTGAAAATCCGCTAAAGCTTGGACTAAAGGAGGAACCAATTTTTGCTTTCTCATCCTGATAGCAGCTTTGGCAGAGAATTAGGTTTCTTTGATTTCCGTTTACATTTACTTTTAATTGCACATTTGCCTCTTTTTCACGGCATTTTTGACAAAGCATATCGAATACCTCCTAATAATATTCTTTGACTTTGACTATCTTTGACCTTATTATACTTTGACCTTTTTTGACTTTCAAGTAGATTAAATCAATTTCCATTAGTGAATTAATGGAAAGATTTAAGTAAACTTATAAACGCTCGTCTTAGTTTGTCCTTTTAGTCATATATTGAAGGGAAGGAGGAGATCTTGTGAGAACGAACTTGAGTGCAGCTTTTCAAATTGCTGCAGTTTATGTAGGAACAGTTGTGGGAGCAGGGTTCGCAACAGGTAGAGAAATCGTTGAGTTTTTTTCCCGCTTTGGCTTCATTGGATTAGTATCTATCTTAATGAGCGGATACATATTTATTTTTCTTGGAGCGAAACTGATGCTAATATCGGCACGAATACAAGCAACTTCCTATCAGGAATTAAATGAATACTTATTTGGAAGAATGATTGGATCAGCTATAAATATATTAATGCTTTTTATGCTGCTTGGAGTTTGTGCAGTTATGCTTTCAGGTGCTGGCGCGGTATTTGAAGAACAAATAGGTCTATCTAAATACACGGGAATTTTTATTACGATTGCTCTTTCTATTATTGTCATGGTACTCGGAACAAAAGGAATATTTGCCGTTAATTCATTTGTTGTTCCAATGATGATCGCTTTCAGTTTTCTACTTTTGCTTATTACAATGAGACTTCCCAATTTTTCAGAACAGATTCTATACATTCCTTTTGCAGAGGATGGATGGAAATCTGTCGTTGCCCCATTCTCTTATGCAGCCTTAAATTTAAGCTTAGCACAAGCGGTTTTAGTTCCGATAGCAACAGAAATAAATCATGAAAAAACAATCAAATGGGGAGGAATACTTGGGGGAGCAGCCTTAACAATTATTCTATTATCCAGTCATTTAACATTAGTCATGCTGCCACAGCTTGAATCATATGAAATTCCTATGGCTGTGATAATGAAAACATTTGCCTCATCATTGTTTTGGGTTTATGTTTTTATTATATATGGGGAAATCTTTACATCAGTTATTGGAAATGTTTTCGGGATTGAACGGCAGGTAAGGAAGTATGTAGCGATTCCTAGTATCGTGACAGTGTGTTTCATTTTTATTATTTGCTTCTTTATTAGCTTAATTAATTATGGAACATTATTATCATATTTATATCCTCTCTTTGGTTATATTAGCATCATTTTTATCGTTTTATTATGGATGAAGCCGTTTGAAAAACCGTTATAAAAAAAGACCCGTATTTATCGGGTCTTCTTAAAGAAATTTATTTAGTTTTTAATATTGTTTTTCCCATTTGAAGGAAAGCATCTCTGCAATCCATATCCTTGTTAGTGAAAAACGTCAATTTAAGAGGCTGCTTCGGATTTTTTATTAAATAAGAAGTTACAATATCCTCACCATTTGTAGACTCCATTGCAATAGAATCTTTAAAAAAGTCATCTCCGCTAGGCACTTCAATGGAGTTAACCGTTTCGTCTACTGCTTGAAGCTGCGCCTTTGTATTTTCCTCCATCATAGCCCAATCTACATCACTTGAAAGAAGTTCTACACGCATAAAGATATGATCATTTTCTTTAAGAAAGAGTATATCTTTATTAGGCTCTTCAGCTGTTAAATCATATTCAGGAAGTACGTACAAAGAATACGGCTGATTGTCGCTAGATTTAAGAAAAGCGGTCTCTTCTTTACTCTGTCCATTTACTTTGTATTGAAGATTCTGCTCAAGAATTCTTACAACTCCATCCTCTTGTGTCTGTTCATCATTCTTTTGTTCTTCTTCTGCATTATCATTATTTCCGTTTTCTTGTTTGTCCTTATTTATATCTTCATTTTGAGCTTGCTCAGATCCGTTTTTAGAATCTCCGCCATTATCGGTAGTACCGCATCCTGTTAGAACCAATCCAAGTAATCCGAAAGTTAGCATCCATTTCATATACTTCATCATTATTCCCCTCCAGTTATTGCTGATTGCTGTAATTTATTAGACGAAAAGTAGAAAAAGGAGTTACATAATTATTCCTACAATATCATTTTCTTATTTAAATATACAATTATATCGGGAAAAATGAGCAAAATATCCCACTTTCTATCTAAATGGCATAACAACAAATAAGAATAAATCAAAAATTAAATGGGAGACAATTAGTAATGGCATACTTTTTTTCCATATATATAGCCATCCCCAGAAAAGTCCGGCTGCCAGTGCTGCAAAGGCAAGAATCCAATGGGTAGCGTATAAATGAACGGAAGCATAAAGGATTGCAGAAATGACTACAGCTAATGGAACACTGATGTAATTCATTAATCTCTTTTGAACGAATCCACGCCAAAATATTTCTTCTCCCGGAATAATAATTAGCATGAGAACAATGTAATGCCAAAGCATTGACGGCGAGTACCTGCCATAAAGCTTTGATACGTCTTTCTTTATTGGAATATTTAATATATCTATCAATTGATAACCTGCCCAAAAAACACCATAAAGCAGTAAACCCGATCCAATTCCATATAAGAGATACGTGCCGAAAGCAGCTTCATCATTTAATTCCTCGTTTAAAATAGAATAGCTAATCAAAAATAATAGTGAAGCGGAAAAAATATACCAGAAAACAGCTTTATCCTGAAAAGTAAAATACATTAAAAAATGGGCAAGAATAAGTCCAATTATGAAACGAAAATCAGCAGTTATTTTTTTCAAGCGTACTAACTCCTTTCTGCAAACAAGTCTATTTTAGCAAAAAGGAATCTATAATTGTAATCAAATGATTGTTTTTTCAGTTTTAGGAAAATAAATCAGGGAAAATTGCTTATCCTAATGGTGTAAGAAAGGAGGGAGAACATGACGAATTCGAAACGAGAAAAGGAACGGGCATGGACTGTAAGAAAGCAGGATCAGCAGCCTCATGGGAAAGTAAAGTCTTTAAAGGAGCTATCAAAGGAAAAATAGGAACGAAGCAAAAATAAAAAGCAGTTGCTCGCTGCTTTTTATTTATAAAAAATCCTTATTTTATTTATAAAACTGATTCCTTAACAATTTTATAATTTTTATGATTAACAACAGTTCTTTGTTCTAAATCAAGGTCACGATAGTTACCCATATAGGAGAGATCAACGATTACTGAGTTTTCATTAACCTTTTCAACAATCCCCTGCAAGCCGTCACGGAATTCTACGACATTGCCAACTTCTGCTTTTTTCATTAGCCTCGCCCCTTTTTTTGCAAGATTTGTATTAAAAGTTTAATAACAGTTTGCACTAAATTTTATTATTCGTAAAGTAATATGTTATTATTTCGTGAAATTCCCTATATTTCCCTCGCATTATTGTGTGCGCTTTCATCGTGATGGTTACTACATTCTCTTCTCTACGAAATACAAATCTTAGCATAATCAATGGAAAATGTAATCATTTTCATATAATATTTATATAGATATTTTATTTAAAGGGTGCTTAATAATGACTGAGGAACATATTAAAGAAATGCTGGATAAGTTAAAAAATGGAGAACTAAACGAATACTACGTCTCAAAGGAGGACTTTCTTTCGGTTAGAAATGTCATTGTCAGAAGAGATGATTTTAAGCATTTTCGAGGCATTGCCCAGCGTGGCGGAGCTGTTATTTATCAATACTTAGAAGCAGCAAGAAGCTAATTTATTTGAGAAGATGCTTGAAGAACCAAGTGTCTTTTTTTTATTAAAATTCATTTACAGTATATTCTAAATGGGGATTTATTCTCATATTCTTTAACATCTATATGACATTAGATGGAAAGGAGGGGCCAATATGGGAATCAGACTTATTAAAATATCCTCCATTTATTTTGCTGTAGGTGTATTAATTGGCTATTATATGTCGAGTTCACATTCTTATGTATTAACACCCGTACATGTTCATATTAATCTTCTGGGCTGGACATCTCTGACTTTAGCAGGAATCCTCTATCATTTATTTCCATGTCTTGCATCATCAAAATTAGGAAAATGGCATTTTTGGCTGCATAATATCGGGTTGCCCATTATGATGATTTCGTTAGCTATTGTCATAACAATGCAGAATGAAGCTTTTCTTGTTGGAACTGCAATAGGTGCTACAATTACTTGTATTGGAGTACTACTCTTTGTGGCAAATATTTTATTAAATATAAATAAAAAATAAGCCGAAAAATATGGGGTTAGATTTTGCTGCAAGTGTTTGCAGTGAAATCCAGCCCTTTATATTTTTCAGTCAATTTTAAATTTTCATTTCAAAATTTGAAGAATTTACTATATATTAATTATAATGGAAAACTATTAAATGAAAACCAACTGGGAGGACATATGAAAGAATTAGAGATCATTCAAAAGGAAATGCAGAAAGTAATGATAGGAAAGGAAAAAGAGGTAGAACTGCTTACTATTTCCTTATTATTTAACGGACATATTTTAATGGAAAGTGTACCAGGAACAGGGAAAACGATGCTGGCGAAAACATTTGCAAAAATATTAAATGGGGTTTTTTCTCGAATTCAGTTCACACCTGATGTGCTTCCTAGTGATGTGACAGGCATACAATTTTTTAATCCGAAACAGCAGGAATTCGAATTTAGGGCTGGCCCAATTATTGCTAACATTGTACTAGCAGATGAGATTAATCGAGCTACCCCTAGAACTCAATCTAGTTTGCTGGAGGTTATGGAAGAGCGCCAAGTCACAATCGACGGACACACCATTCCTGTTCCAGATCCGTTTATGGTTATTGCTACACAAAACCCTATCGATTCTCAGCAAGGTACCTTTCCTTTGCCTATTGCACAAATGGATCGCTTTTTTATTAAGTTATCGATGGATTATCCAAGTTTACAGGAGGAGAGGGAAATAATACAAATTGCAAGGGGAGAAAAGCAATTTGAGGATGTAGAAGCCATTTTAACAACTGCTAGTTTAGAGAATCTGCGAAACCTTGTTAAATCTGTAAGGATTAGTGATGAAGTTGAAACATATTTAATTCAAGTAGTTCGAAAAACGAGGGAGCACCCTTCTATCGATTTAGGCGTAAGTCCAAGAGGTACACTAGCATTAATGAGAGCTTCTCAAGGGAAAGCCTTATTAAATGGCCGATCATTTGTTGTTCCAAATGATATTAAAGAAATGATTCCTTACGTGTTAGGCCATAGGATTTTCCTTACTACGGAAGCCTCCCTAACAAGGACAGTTGAGAATGTATTACAAGAAGTGATCGAATCCATCTCAGTTCCTGTAGAAGCAGGAGTTTAGAAGATGGAGTGGAAAAAATACTCAGTAGAAGATCAATTTATTAATTTAACTGGGGTTTTATCTGTATTTTTATGTTTCTTAAGTTTCTATCTTCATTCATTTCTTATATTTTTTATTGCAGTATTTTTATTGTTGTTTCTTTTTTCTAATTCATTTTATTTAAAACATGTTGGGAAAAGGCTCTATTTAGAAAATAAAAAGGTGAGAAATAGGTTTTTTCCTGAAGAAACAGGAGACTGGATTTTAGCATTTGAAAATAAAGGATTTCCGATCATGAAAGGAAATTTAAGAATATATTTTGATGACCAAGTAGCTCCGTTAGAAGGTTTTGGAGATAAACGGCTTACAAAATATGAAGTAAATATACCTGTGTCCTTAAATTATAATCAAAAAACGCAGATCAAAATTCCCTTTAAAACGATAAGGAGAGGAGTAGCAAAAATACGTTTAATTGAATTACATATTCCACACTTATTTGGTTTAGGTGAAACAGTTTTAGAATATAAAAATATATTTATGCAAGAGGCACTTGTATATCCTTTGCCAATCCCTGTTAAGAATAAGGATTTGTTTCTGTCAGGAAGGCCAGGGGAATCATATGTGAACATTTCCCTTTATGAGGATTATTTGTTACCAGCAGGTACAAGGCAATATGTCTTTTCAGATAGTTTTAACCGTATTCACTGGAAAGCGAGTGCCAAAACGAATACTCTTCAAACAAAGATTTATGATCGGGTAGCAGAAACTGGCTGGAATTTATCACTAAATATTGCATCTGGACATGCGATAACAAGCCAGGCTGAAGGGCTCATTAGCAGTGCTGCTGAACTAGCCCATTATTCAGCCAAACATCATATTCCGTTTTCTTTATGTATTAATATTAGAGTTGCTGGATCTATCCCATTTTATTATATTCCTCCTGGAACCGGCAGTGAGCAGCTGCAAAAGGTGCTTGAGGCACTGGCATTAGTTGACCCGTATTCTTCCATTTATCCATATGAAAGGATGCTCTCTTTTTACGAAAGACATATGGCGAATCAGCCTTTTTTCATCCATGGGGGAAATAGGGAGGGACGGGCAGGAAAGATTTTACAATTATTTAAAAAGAGAGGCATATCACTATTGGAGCTTAATTTAGAGGAGGAAGCTGGAGCCGTTCTTACTCCATTGCCATTCCAATTTAAGGATGTGGTAGGGCAGTGATTAAGCAGTCGTGGAATATTATGTATTTGCTGCTAATTGAAATCATATTCGGCATGTATATTTTATTATTGCCTTATTCGTTACAAAATATGGTTATTCCAATTATCCCATATTTTCTACTCATGATTACTTGCTGTTTCATCTTCATGCTTATGCTTATCAAATTCAAAGAAAAAGCTAAGCTATTATTTTTTATCCTTATCCTTCCTGCTATATTATTAGCAGGAAATTGGATTGGTTTTCATATTACGGGCAGTTTATTAATCGGATTATTTGTTTTTTGGAGAACTATATCTCATTACAATGAACATGATAAGCAAAATGGAGGGAAATGGATCTTATTTACAATTCTCATGGGTATTTTCTTGATATACTTTGCAGGACTTTTCTCTGATCATTACATGTTTTTAATCAGCATGATAATGATTGGACAAATTCTTTTTATCATTATTGGCGGATTTATTCGGCGCTGGTTAGAGGTTGAAACAGCAATAATTAATAAAAGGAATTTTCTTCTATCTTTAATAGGCTTATTATCAGTAATAGGTGTAATTGGAGTTATTCTCACTGCTGGGATGAAGCTTTATGAGAAATTATTCTTTTCGATTTTAAATTTAGGAGCAACAGCATTTGCTTTTATTGCGTCGCCTTTTTTTAAGTGGGCAGAGGTGCAAAATTGGTCTGAAAAGATGGAGAAAATCCAAAGTATGCAGGGAACTGGAGAAGACTTAGTTATACCTTCAAAGATAGAGTTTAAAGAGGGAACCTCAAATTTTGATCCAGCTTTGATAGCTTCCATTATATTCATATTAGGTTTAACTATACTTTTTTATTATATATATAAACGTCATAAAAAGAGGAATACTGAGATGACGATTGCACTTAAAGGGTTTTCTTCTGAAAACTTTTCAACTACCGAAAATGAATTATTTCTGAAAAGGATTAAAACAGCAACCCCGAAAAACTCCATTCGGAAAGAAGTTTTTGCATTTGAAAGATTAGCACAAAAGCACAAAGTAGGAAGACTCCCATTTGAATCTTTGTCAGAATGGATGAGAAGAATCGAAATAATGGACTGTGAAGATATTAATACCATTTATGAAAAGGTTAGATATGGACATAATTCTTATTCTGAAAGTGAAGAAAGATTATTAAAAGAAAAACTGCAGTTAAAGAAAAGAGAGATAAAAGAGAGAAAAAAGAATCAAAAATAAATGAATATTTGGGAGAAAGTTAAAGTTATCCCCCTACTTTCCGGCTGCTACTATAGCCGGCTTTTTGTTTTTATATGTTTATTCTTCATTGTTGAAGGTTATGGTAGGAAAAAGGAGGAAAATACGGATGCATTCAAAAAGCTACTACTTGATTTTGATCTTGATATTTTCTTTATTTCTTACTGCCTGTCAATTTATCGGAACAAGTCAATCTATAGTTAATAGTCGTGCAGAAGCCTTATTAACTAAAAAGAATGAACTACAATTTCGTTTTAAAATCAATGATAAAATATTAAGCGGAGAACAGTTATACAAAGTAAAGGTAATGATACATAATGAAAAACTGGCATCTGCTTTGGGGGCTAAAGAAATTATTTATGGTTCTGATGTCAGTTATTCTGGAGAGTATATTGAAGTAAATAATAGTAATAGTAAGGACCATTTTATCATCATGACTCCTATACCACTGCTAAAAGACTTACATGTATTCGAGATAGAGGAAATGATTAAAAATGAGGATGCAGTTTCTGTTGAAATTTATAATGATAAACAGGTCATTGCTAAAGCGTTTTTAACAAACTTTTTTTCTCAGCTATAATATACATATCTCTTGGGTATATTGTGATTAAGAATAGGCAATAATAAAAAAGCGCATGAAACTTGGAGGGACTAGGCCGTAAAGGTCTAGTCCTTTGCTATTTTCAAAATATTACTTTTTTATACATACTTGAAGTAGAATATAAATAAGAGGATTATTAGTAATAATATACATAAAGAGTGAGAGAGGAGTTATTAAATATGTTACGTGAGAATACCGTTATTGGCTTTATTGGTACTGGAGTTATGGGGAAAAGTATGGCAGGGCATTTATTAAATGCGGGTTATCCAGTAATCGTCTATTCGCGCACAAAATCAAAAGCTGAAGATTTACTTGAAATGGGGGCTGAATGGGCAGATACTCCGAAATTGATTGCTGAAAAGGCAAATGTAATCATAACGATGGTTGGCTATCCGACAGATGTTGAAGAAGTTTATTTAGGAGAGAAGGGAATTATTACTAACGGTAAAGAAGGTTCATTTGTTATTGATATGACTACATCAACTCCTACACTTGCTAAGCGTATTTATGAAGAAGGAAGAAAAAAAGGAATTTTTGCCTTGGATGCACCTGTTTCAGGAGGCGATATTGGAGCAAGAGAAGCAAAGCTTTCAATCATGGTTGGGGGAGAGCGAGAGGCATTTACTGAAATGGAGCCAATTTTTCGTTTGATGGGAACTAATATTGTTTATCAAGGAAACGCAGGTTCAGGGCAGCATACAAAAATGTGTAATCAGATTGCCATTGCGTCTAATATGATTGGTGTTTGTGAAGCAATTGTATACGCGGAGAAGGCTGGGTTAAATCCAGAGACGGTTCTTCAAAGTATTTCGACAGGGGCAGCCGGGAGCTGGTCACTATCGAATTTAGCACCTAGAATGATCAATGGGAATTTCGAACCGGGTTTTTACATAAAACATTTTATTAAAGATATGAACATAGCTTTACAGGAAGCAGAAGCATTGGGAATGAACACTCCTGGTTTAGCACTAGCAAGAAAGATGTATGCGCAGCTTGCCCAAGCCGGAGAGGAAAACTGCGGCACTCAGGCACTATATAAGTATTGGGAACAGAAGTGAATAAATACCCCCTCTGTAATCAATAATATGAGTGATGTAACAATAAGGGGGGATACTCAAGTGGCAAAGAGAACTAAGAAAAATGATCCACAGCAAAAAAACAAAAAAGGTTTTGATTCTGCTGTCTTAAATACGGAATTTGCACATGAAATGGGCAGTACGGATACGAATAAGATTCATAAAGATAAAGCTAAAAAAGAAAAAGCCTCAAAGAATAACGGAAAATATAAAGGGTAATGAAAAAGGTGAGCCAGAAAGGCTCACCTTTTAATATCCGTAATTTTATGCCAGAAAACTGAAGAAACAGGCTACAAGTTTTTAATTCAAACGCCAATAAAATGGTAATTTAGTAGTGTTAAATATTAGAAGTTATTGAGTATAATGTTAGAAGGGCTTACTATAGAAAAAGATCTATTTGTTTTGACATTTTAATATATACATTTGGAGGTTATTTGGTGGAAACAATCTTAGAAAAGCAGCCTTATGAGGAAAGAAAGGAATACGGCGGATTTTGGATTCGATTTGCAGCTTATCTAATTGATTCCATAATAATTGGGTTGCCATTATCTATTATTACTATAATTATATTTATGATCTTTTTTGGAACATCAGGTGCACTTGAATTATTATTAGCTGATCCTTCTGCAACTGATATATCTGATGAACAAGCATTCTTATTTTTGGGCTCCTATTTAGGTGCACTTGGTTTGTCATTTCTCATTAACATTGTAGGAGCTGTTGCGTACTTTGCAGGACTGCATTCATCAAAATGGCAGGCAACAGTAGGAAAGAGACTTTTAGGCTTAAAGGTTACTGATCTAAAAGGGGACCGAATTTCTTTTTGGCGAGCACTAGGAAGATATCTAGCGATGTCGTTTTTATCCGGAATTTTGTTGATTGGATATATAATCGCTGCATTTACAGAAAAAAAACAATCACTTCATGATTTAATCGCTGGAACTATTGTTATAAAGAAATAATGATAAGAATCAAAAAAAACTGCACTGAAATTAGTGCAGCTTTTTTTTATCTAGAAAGGAATTTCTATATGAAATGACGAATTATGTAAAAATAAAAAGGGGGCTATTATTATGAGTTTTCAAGAAATAAAGAATCACCATACATCCTTTTCAGAATGGATCAAATCATTAAAAGATATTGATCAAGAGGATTGGCAACAACCGATTTCAGAAGGAAAGTGGTCGGTTGGTGCTGTTATTGCCCATTTGCTCTTCTGGGATAAGTACTCTCTTAATGAAAGATTTCCGTTTTTCAAAGAAGGAGCAAAGCTTAATTCGTTTCCAGATTTTCAAAGGGTAAATGACGATGCAGAAGAATATTCAAAAAAAGTTTCTAAAGAACAAGTAATTGATGAATTACTTTCCATCAGGACACAACTTCTCTCCATCTTGGAACAAATGAAAGAAGAAGAATTAAATACTTCTTTTTATATTGGTGATCATCAGCTGACTATTAAAGATTATTTTAAAGATTTTATTGAGCATGATCTGCATCATAAAGAACAAGTTGTTCAAGCTATAGGTGCAGTAAGGTAAAAATGATTCATGTAAAGCAGGCATTTGCTTGCTTTTTTATTTTTTTAGTTGAATAATGGAAATTTAATCATTAAATCTATTAAAATCTATTAAGATTAATTCGTTTTTCATGATATAGTTAAATATATAAATGTTCATTTCATATAAAGGAAGGGCGAAACTTGAGTGGAACATAAAAAGGGGATATTATTAGAAAGTGGTACAAACGAACTAGAAATCGTTGAATTTGGTATAGGGAGTAATAAGTTTGGCATTAATGTAATCAAAGTGAAGGAAATTATTAATCCTGTACCAGTGATCCAAGTACCACATGCACATAAAAATGTAGAAGGAATTATTGAATTGCGCGGTGAAGTGCTTCCAGTTGTTAATGTAGCAGCAGCACTAGGCTTTTCCGCATCATCTAATCCTCAGAATGACAAATTTATTGTAGCAGAATTTAATAAGCAAAAAATTGTATTCCATGTACATAGCGTAACACAAATCCACCGTATTTCTTGGGACCAAATAGAAAAGCCTTCTGAGATGTATCAAGGACCGGAAAGCCAGATCATTGGTGTTATTAAGCTTAATGGAGAAATGATTCTTTTATTAGATTTTGAAAAAATTGTGGTAGAAATTAATCCGGAGACGGGGATTAATATACAGCAGGTTCAAAAATTAGGTAAGCGGGAGCGTTCTGCAAAAAGACTTGTGGTGGCTGAGGATTCACCGCTCCTTCGAAAACTGCTGCATGATACTTTAAAGGAGGCAGGTTTTCAATACATCGAGTTTTTTGAAAATGGGCGAGATGCATTAAACTATTTAGAAGGCTTAGCCCAGAGTGGAAAAAATATTGCTGATGAGGTTCAATTAATTGTTACCGATATTGAAATGCCTCAAATGGATGGTCATCACCTAACGAAACGGATTAAAAGCAATAGCGAATTTTCCAAAATTCCTGTCATTATTTTCTCATCATTAATTACGGATGATCTCCGCCACAAGGGTCAAATGGTTGGAGCAGATGCTCAAGTAAGTAAACCTGAAATTGCAGAGCTGGTTCTACTTATTGATGAGCTTGCTCTATAGAGATAAATATTTATAAAAAAGCTAGGCTCCGATGAATATTTGGAACCTAGCTTTTCTATTAAAAGTAACTTTCTCCTAGTTTTTTAAATATTGGTTTTTCATATGCACGTTTTTTGTGTGTTGCTGAAAAGTCTGTTGCCTCAGTTAATCCAGTATAAGCAATAAGAAGCTTTTTCGCTTGGTTTAAGGAAAGAGAGGATCTTGGATTGCGAATCTGGTCATTTAATTTACCTAAGTGAGGTAATTTTGCAAAATCAGTCTTAGTAGGCGGCAAATGAAATGAATATTTTCCACAAACAACTAAAACATCTGATTGCTGCTGACTGTATTTAGGATTACTAGAAAAGTGCAGGCCAACCTTTTTTGCTTTACCTTCTCTAATTAATTTTTGCAAAGCATCTTGTTTTAATTTGTATAAAAACTTTGGGTTTGTCGCTGTTTTTGCATGGCGATTAACCGTGAAGATGGCTTGTGAGAGGCTTTCAACCGTTGGATGTAAATTATGAGGATTGTCGTTCTTATCAGAATTCAATAGTATGACTCCTTTCAGATATTTAGGGGTATAATGCTATTATACCCCTTTTTTCAAAAAAATGAAAATAAATCATATGATAAATTCCAGTTTTACGGAAATAAAACAATAAAAATTTTTCTTACATCGAAGTTTTTTGTAAATGACTTTCTGCATGCAGATCTCTTTTTCGAAAAATTAGAAATAGGACAACGCTTCCTAATAAGCAAGTTGCAATACCGGCTCCAATTAATACAGTTGGTACTCCTGCCACTTTCGCCAGTAGAGCTCCTGCAGCAGGAGCAATTAGCATCGAGAAAGTTTGTAATGACATTGCAGCAGATGAAACTCTGCCCATTAATGGCTGAGGTGTTTGAGACTGTAAAACATATCCATAAGGGACAGCTTCACCTGAGCCTAATAAACCTAGTAAAAAGGCACCGAAGATCCATAGAAAAACTGGTAGCTGGATGAAGCCGAAACTCCCTAATCCTACCATAATTATTAAACTTCCGCTTAACATGGAAGCACCTGACATGAAATGAATTGGCTTATTCTTCCAATGTGTCCATTTACCTAACAAAAGTGAACCTACTACACTGCCAAAGCCTACACCGCTTATAAGGAGCCCGAAGTTTCCACTCGTGAATCCTAATAGCTGTGCAATGAATACAAAAAGGCCATCATATAAAAAAATAATAAAAAAGGCTGCAGAAGATAATATGATTGAAATCTTTAGTAATGTCGTATTTCTAATATGCTGAATTCCTGCCGTTAAATCCTTCCAATAGCTGTTTTTCTTAAGAGGAGATTTAAGATTAATTTCGCTGTCTTTATTACCGTTTTTATCTGCTTTCGGCATACTAATTAAAAAGAGGATTGCAATAAAAAAACCGCAAGCTTCAAATAAGAAGGGGCTCTTGGCACCGAAAAGCGTAATAATGCCTCCACCAAGAGCAGGTCCAACAATTTTCATCGTATTAACTGACAGCTGGCTTAATGTTACAGCTTCAGGAAGCTTGCTTTCAGGGACGGTCAGCCTAATCATACTTTGTCTAGCTGGATCATAAAGTGCCGCAACTGTTCCTTTCAGAAAAACGAATAGCAGTAAATAATAAAGATTTGGGGCAAAAAACAGCCCGATCACAAATACGATTCGGAGTATTAAGCAGATAATCATTATTTGTTTCTTCGGAAGACGGTCAACAAATACACTTGCAAAAGGACCAATAATAACCCACGGAAGTCCGATCATTATTATAACAGCTGCAATGGCGGTCTCATCAAGTCCCCAATGATAGGCTACAATTACTTGAAGAGCAACTAAATCTAGCCAGTTACCTAAATCAGAAAATAGCTGGGCACCGAAAAGAGATCGAAATGAGCGGATTTTTAGAGGCTTAAACATGCCGTTTTCCATAAAAATTATTCCTCCTCCATAGAATCGATTGCTTTTCTGCGCCGATTAAGTCGTTTTTCAGTATTGTTATTGTGATCCTGCTCTGCTGGCAATTCTCCAGTTTCTATCGCCAAAATTGATTCTTCAATCCATGCTAACTCAGCTTCTAGACGTAATTTCGCATAATTAATGGCAAGTCTTCCGATTTTACTTATATAAGAATACCCATTCGTTGGCCACTCTTTTACAAAGTTTAATATATCCTCTGTTTCTTCTTTTCTTTTCTGTAAATGAGCAATTAAAATATGATCGTCCATATCTTCATGCCAAGTTGACATTTTCATTAATAATTCATCTTTTATAACCGGATAAGCTGCGGGCATACGGAGCCAGTTTTCAAATTCTTGCCAACCTTTAGGAGTAAGCTCATAAAGTTTCTTTTTTCGTCCATCTTCCTCTTTTTCAATGGGGAATATATAACCTTCCTTCTCCAACTTTTTTAACTTCGGATAAATACTGCCATAGCTCATACCCCAATAAAGACCAGCTGCCTTATGCTCAAACTCTGATTTAATATTGTAGCCCGAACTTGGCCAAAAGCTTAATACAGAGAGTATTGTATGTTCGACTGACAATGAAATTCCTCCTACATGTATCATATTGATATATCGTATTGATATATCAATATGATACATGTAGGAGGATATAAAAAGCAATAAATAATACAAACAATAAGAAAATTATTTTTTCTTATTATTGTATTCTGTATAGCTGGCTAAATAATCGATGTTTTTTAGTTCAATTCTTGCCAGTTTTAGGACAACTGGCTTCAACATTCTTTTGACAATAATCTGCTAAATGTTCCACAATCAAGAATGTCTTTTTTGTATTTTTGTATTATAATGAAAAAACAATGGGAGAAATTTGTAAGCAATTTGATCTTTTTGTAAAACAATGTTTATAAAGGAATCGTTCAGGATTTCTTCTGACATATACAAGTTTTTAGTTCAGGAAATGAACGGAAAAAGTATAAGGATGAATTAGATGGAAAATATTGAAGAATTATTAACTTCACAATTAAATAGCTTGAATATTACCAATAAAGTTGAGGGCATTATCCTGGACATTATTTTTCAACATATTAAGGATATGGTTTTTATAATGAAGGTAGAGCCAGGTCCGAAATTTACATATCTCTTTGCAAATAAACCAGGACTTGAGCATGCAAAACTACCTGCTAATTTTGTTGGAAAGTCATTAGAAGATGTGCTTCCTTTTAAAACGGCATTCTTGCTCCAGCAAGAATATTTAAGAATTCTTCGAGTGAAAAAAACAATTGGCTATTCTGATGAAGTCATTCTTTCTGATGGAAGCAAGATGAATGGAGAGTCGTATTTAACCCCGGTATTCGATGAACAAAACGAAGTTCGCTATGTTGTTTCAGTTACAAGGGATATTACAACTGCATTATTAGAAAAGCAGCGCCTAATAGAAAGTGAACAAAAGTATCGATCAATTGTAGACCATAACTTAGATGGTATATTAACGGTTAATTTATCAGGTATTATTTTGGAAGTTAACCCAGCTGGGAGTAAATTAACAGGATTGTCGGAAAAACAATTAAAAAATCGTTCAATTTTTGATTTAATACATGAAAAAGATGTGGAAGATATTAAAATGCACTTTCACAAAACAAAAAATGGCTATCCTATTGAAACGCTAGATTGCCGATTTGTTCATAGAAAAGGCTATTATTTAACAGTCCATTTTAAAACGGCGCCGGTTGTCGTCAATCATGAAATAGTAGGGATCTATGTCATAATTCGGGATATTTCTGAACAAGCCGAAAATGCAGAAACGATCAAATATATGGCTTTTCATGACCAATTGACAGGATTATATAATAGAAGAGCATTATTAGGAGATTTAGAGAATCATATTACAAGTTCAAAAAAGGCTGGAATCCAATTTGCTTTGCTTTCTATTGACTTAGATCGGTTCAAATATTTAAATGATACCCTCGGCCATATTTTAGGCGATGAAATATTAAAGAAAGTAGCCAATAGGCTGTCTGAATTTAAAAACTGTACGGTTTACAGACAGGGAGGGGATGAATTCATTATTCTCCTTCCAAATACAGATAGACAAAAAGCCAGCCGATTTGCTCAAAGTATTTTGTCTAAATTTTCTCGTTCATTTTATTTAAGTTCACAAGAATATTATATTACTCCAAGCATCGGCATCAGCATGTACCCTAATGATGGAAATAACGCAGAGACATTAATAAAAAATGCAGATGAAGCATTGTTTAGAGTAAAAGAAAAGGGGAAAGCCCATTATCAGTTTTATCGGACTGAAATGAATTCCATTCTAAAAAATGTTGTTGAAATGGAAACACATTTGCGTAAGGCGATTGAACGAAATGAGTTATTGCTTCATTATCAGCCTCAAATCGATTTAAAGACTAAAAAAGTTAATAGTTTTGAGGCATTACTAAGATGGAATAGTCAAACACTCGGATTTATTTCGCCGGGAGATTTTATTCCACTTGCAGAGGATACTGGATTAATCATCCCAATCGGAAATTGGGTGATTGATAATGCCTGTAAACAAATTAAAGACTGGTCACAAACCTTTAATCAGAATTTTACAATTGCGATTAACATTTCTCCGAAGCAGTTCCAGCAGCACAACTTACTGCGGATAATCCAAAAATCAATTGAAAAATATCGCATTAATCCAAAATTATTAGAGATTGAAATAACCGAAGGAGCTATGCAGGATACAAATGACACAGCCCCTATTTTATCAAGGTTAAAAGATCTTGGTGTTTCCATATCAGTTGATGACTTTGGAACTGGATATTCATCCTTAAACTACCTAAAGCAATTTCCGATTGATGTTCTGAAAATTGACCAATCATTTGTGAGAGATGTACTCACGAACGACAAGGATGCAGCCATTACGACGACTATTATTCATCTTGGGAGAAGTCTCGGTATGGAGGTAATTGCAGAAGGGGTTGAAAACGAAGAACAGGCTGTTTTTTTGTTAAATGCAAATTGTCACAAGGCACAAGGTTTTTTATACTCTAGGCCACTTCCACCAGAAGAAATTGAGAAGAAGTTTATAACTGAATATTGCTTAAGGAAATAAAAAAGGAAAAGCCGATGCTTTTCCTTTTTTTTATATCTTACTCAGATTTTAATGTAAAAATGGTTAATTCAGGCTTTGATAAGAAACGAAAAGGAAGTCGAGTAGTCCCTATACCTCGATTGACGTAGAGAGTCATGGGAGTATTTCCTACTGTATAAAAACCTTCATGATATTTTTCTGCAAACGGAGGCTTTACAAGAGCGCCTATAAATGGAATTTTAATTTGGCCACCATGACTATGACCACTTAGCTGAAATTGAATATTAAACTTTGAAGCCTGGTCAGCTAAATCAGGGGCATGGGATAAAAGAATTTTAAAGGAATTTTCGGGAACTCCCTCAAGTGCTTTGCTGATGTCTGGCTGTCCTAACATGGCATCATCAATACCAATGATATATATGCTGCTCCCATCAAGAAATTTTATTTGCTGATTTGCATTTTGCAACAACGTAAATTCAGCTTTTTCCATCATAGACCGATATATGTCCGACCCATATCCTCCATGATCATGATTACCATATATAGCGAATTTTCCAAATGGAGCTTTTAGGCTTTTAAGCATAGGAACAACTAAATTTCCTTTTTTATATTTATTAGGAGCATCCATTAGATCGCCTGTGAAGAAAATAATATCGGGTTTATAATTATTTATTTTTTGAATAAGTGACAGTAGTTGTGTTTCATCATATTGAAATCCAAGATGAGTATCACTGAATTGAACGATTTTGAAATGATGAAAACTTTTGGGGATGGAGTTGTTTTCGATTGAATATTTATTTATATCTAGCAGTCGAGGCTCTATATGTCCGGCATAATAATAACTTCCTCCACCCAAACCAGCCATTGTTAAAACTGAGCCGAATATTCTTTTTATAAAGGATCTTCTTGTTACTTTTTTCGGCATTTGGATAACCAACCAATCTAATTCATTTTCATAATTACATTAATTCCTTTTAATACTAACAAACTCTTTTCTTAAAAAGAAGTGAGAATGATGGATTTCCAGATTATTTAGGAGTTTAGCATCACTAGCTATGATTATATGATAAAAAGTGTTAGAAAATTCAATTAACTAATGATAAAATAAAGAATGAATGCTCATTCATTTTAAGGAGGGTTTACATTGAAGGATAAAGTTGTAATTGTAACTGGCGGATCAAGCGGTATGGGAAAATACATGGCGAAGCGTTTCGCCGAAGCTAATGCTTTTGTTGTTATCACTGGTAGAACATTAGATAAGCTGGAGGAAGCAAAGAAAGAAATAGAAACATTTCCTGGCCAGATTTTGACAGTTCAAATGGATGTTCGTGAAATAGAGCATGTAAAACATATGGTGAAAGAAACGATTCAAGCATTTGGAAAAGTTGATTATTTAGTTAATAATGCTGCTGGTAATTTTATTTGTCCGGCTGAAAATCTAAGTGCAAATGGATGGAATTCAGTTATTAACATTGTTTTAAATGGAACATTTTACTGCACAAGTGAAATAGGAAAGCATTGGATAGAGAATGGGATTAAAGGCAGCATTATAAATATGGTTGCTACATACGCATGGGACGCAGGAGCTGGTGTTATTCATTCTGCTGCAGCAAAAGCGGGTGTGTTATCGATGACAAGGACACTAGCTGTAGAATGGGGCAGAAAATATGGAATAAGAGTTAATGCAATTGCACCGGGTCCAATTGAACGGACAGGAGGAGCAGAAAGGCTGTGGGAATCTGAAGAGGCTGCAGTTAGAACAATTAATAGTGTGCCATTAGGCAGACTAGGAAAACCCGAGGAGATTGCCGAATTAGCCTATTTTTTACTTTCAGATCACGCATCTTATATTAACGGTGAATGCATTACAATGGATGGCGGACAATGGCTCAATCAATTTCCATTTTAATTTTATAACCAGCAAAGGCAGAAGAGACTGTCCTTGCTGGTTATTTTATTTTTAAGGACAAACAATTTTAAAAGGATAAAACTATTTATGGAAAACTTTTTAATTAGTAGTATACTATACCCGTGGGGAGCTCTGCTTCTCAAACATGAGAATCGGATGATTAGGAGATGTTACTGTGAATACATATCGTGTTGAAAAGGATTTTTTAGGTGAAAAGCATGTACCAGTTGAAGCATACTATGGTATACAAACTCTTCGTGCTGTAGAGAATTTTCCTATTACAGGATATAAATTAAATAAAGATTTTATTATTGCAATGGCCATTGTAAAAAAAGCAGCGGCACTTGCCAACTCTAGCATTGGCCGTTTATATAAAGGAAAAGCAGAAGCCATCTGTCAGGCAGCAGACGAAATCATTTCCGGTAAATTACATGATCAATTTATTGTAGACCCTATCCAAGGGGGAGCTGGAACTTCTATTAATATGAATACTAACGAAGTGATTGCAAACAGGGGATTGGAGATTCTCGGAAAAGAAAAAGGGGATTATTTCCACTTGAACCCAAATATTGATGTTAATATGGCTCAATCAACAAATGATGCGTTTCCAACGGCTATTCATCTTGCTGTATATAGTGCATTGGAAACTTTATTAACGACAATGAATGATATGAAAAATGCCTTTAATGAAAAGGCTATTGAATTTGATTCAGTGATTAAAATGGGGAGAACTCATTTGCAGGATGCTGTTCCTATTCGTCTTGGTCAAGAATTCAGAGCTTATACAAATGTTATTGAAAGAGATATAAAAAGGATTGAGAGATCAAAAGAAAACTTATTAGAAGTAAATATGGGGGCAACTGCCGTTGGAACGGGGTTAAATGCAGACCCGCTTTATATTGAGAAGGTAGTGCAGAATATTGCCGAAATATCTGGTATTCCTGTTGTTCCAGCCAGCAATCTTGTTGACGCTACACAAAATACAGATGCATACACAGAAGTATCAGCAACATTAAAAATTTGTATGGTAAATATGTCTAAGATCGCTAATGATCTTCGATTAATGGCATCAGGGCCAAGAGCAGGCTTATATGAGATTAATTTACCGTCACGTCAGCCTGGTTCATCTATTATGCCAGGAAAAGTGAATCCGGTAATGCCGGAAGTTATTAATCAAATTGCTTTCCAGGTTATCGGTAACGACACGACAATTTCTCTTGCTTCTGAAGCTGGACAATTTGAACTAAATGTAATGGAACCTGTGTTATTATTCAACTTGCTTCAATCTATTTCTATTATGAATAATGGTTTCCGTGTATTTACAGACTTCTGTGTATCAGGAATAACTGCAAATGTGGACCGTCTAAAAGAATACGTAGAAAAAAGTGTAGGCTTACTAACAGCTGTTAATCCGCATATCGGATATAATGTCGCTTCTGAAATTGCTAGAGAATCGATTATTAATGGTAAGTCAATTCGTGAATTATGTTTGTTATATGATGTGTTATCAGAAGAAGAGCTTGATTTAATTCTTGATCCGTATGAAATGACAAAGCCGGGAATTTCAGGAGCTTCTTTACTTGATAAGTAAGTTTTTCGCCAATATAATAAATCTAATTAAAAACAAAATACCGATATTTTTATCGGTATTTTGTTATTCAGTATGAAGAGTTTTAATAATTGATTTGGAGCGTATAAAAATGGATGCCCTGGAAATATTAACTAATTTAAATAATGTCTTTCCATATTTTCAGCCGATTTTTAGTGCGGATGAACACAGAGTTATTGGCTATGAAGTATTAGGAAGGTATAAAAATGGCGAAAAAATCGAAAGCTTGGGACCTATATTTCTTGATGAAAGCATCCCTGAAGAATATAGGCTGGAAATTGATCACACTGTTTTAAGGAAGGCACTTGAGAAGGCGCTTTCATTAGAAGAGGATGTTCTCTTATTTATTAATAAAGATGCAGATCTATTAATGTATGATGATGCTGAAACCTTTTTATCACTTCTTTTTGAATACAAGGAGAAAGGAATTCAACTAAACCGAATCGTTTTAGAGTCGACTGAACGAATTTATAAAGGTGATGTTGAGCATTTAGATCATTTACTAAATTATATTAGGACATATGGAATTAAAATTGCAATTGATAATATGGGAAATGAAAGAAGCCATTTAGACCGAATTGGTCAAATAGCACCTAATATTTTAAAGGTGGATTTAAATGAGCTTCGGTCAACAGCTTCTGCTCATGTTCTACATGATATCCTACTCTCTATTTCTTTATTAGCCCGAAAAATTGGAGCTACTCTGTTATTTAAAAATATTGAAATGGTTTATCAGCTTCAATTTGCCTGGAGAAATGGAGGAAGATATTATCAGGGCTATTATCTACACAAGCCTTCTGAAGAATTTGTAGACCGGAGTATTCAAAAGGACAAGCTTGGGGAAAAATGGCATGAGTTTATTGCGTATGAAAAGAAAAAGCTAGAGAAATTGTATAGCGTAACAGAGAAGTTTAATGAGCGCCTTAATCAATTTTTGCAGACGAAAAATCGTAAAATGCTTCAATATGAAGATTTAATTAAAGAGCTTTCATCATATTTAAATGATGTTGCTTTCAGGCTATATGTTTGTAATGAAGATGGAGTTCAGAAATCGGCAAATATTTTTAAAGCTGACAATAGTTGGTCACTTCAGCCTGAATATTTACATAAAAACTGGAGCTGGCGGCCGTATTTTTTTGAAAATATCATGAAAATGAGGAAAGAAAAGAAGGGCATTCTTTCGGATTTATATCGAGATATGGAAACCGGAGAAACCATTCGTACTTTCTCCTTTCCTCTTAACAATGTTGATTATATCTTTATAGATCTTTCCTATGACTTTCTATATGAACATGAGGGACTGCTATAAAAAAGACCTATTTAGGTCTTTTTTATTTATCCATTAATATTACTTAAAAATTTTTAATAGTTTTACTTCTCGTCAGCATTTTTTGTCAAAATACCGGGTATTTAGGTTATATACGCTTAATTCTGTCAGAAAGTGCAGTTATTTTACGAACAATAATATCTTTCTGACCCTTTGTTTGTTGATAAAATGAGAATTATTAAGAAAAGAAGGGGATGATGAAATGAAAAGGTTCTATCAAAAAATATTGCTAATAGTGGCAGCTCTAGCTTTTTCATACCCAACATTAACGAGAGCAGAAAATAATTTATCAGATCATGAAAAGGTTATTGCATTCTCTCAGTCAGCATTTCAAGCACAATTTTCGTTAAGTGAGAAATTCAGAACGATCGAAGAAATTGATAAAATTCTATCCCCATATTTCACGACTAGTGCAAAAAAACTTTTTTTAGAAGAAAATCTTATATCGGAGAATGGCCAATTTATTACATGCGGAACTGATTTTCCTATATATTATATACCATTTTTTACTTACTCAGATGAGACAAAGTCTGTATGGCAGCAAAACAAAATTTATTTGTTTGAATATTTCCCCAAGACAGATGAAGGTCCTGTTTCCTACGAGAGTCATTACGAAGGGGTGCTCCTTTCAAATGAAGAGGGAACTTGGAAAATAGCTGAATTTTTATATGATAATATCCCCTCGGAAATCGTAAATCAAAATGAGAAAGAACAGGACTCATCTGCATTGGCAATAAATAATGAAAACATGTATAGAGAAAAAATAGTTCAGTCTTCTCTTACTATAGGTTTATGCATGAGTCCCTTACAAACATTAATTAAATATGGATTTTGCACCTCAGGAAAGATCAAGTATCAATAGGTTTTATTCTGTAATATTTAGGATCTCCTTTAATTTCTCGATATTGAATCCTGTAATAATCTCTTCTCCAATCACAATAGTTGGTGTTGAGAATGATTTGTATTTATTAATTAAATCATTTCTTGCCTTTTGATCTTTTTTAATATCCTTTGCTGTAAAAGAAAAGCCATATTCAGTTAAGAATTTTTTTGTGATTTCGCATGGCGGGCAATCTGGCTGTGTGTAAATAATAATCTCTTTCAAAGCGTATCCCTCACTTTCAATATCTATATATTAGGGAAAACATCAGTGACTTTCAATATTTTTCACTTCAGATAAGCTGATTTGATTCTCGTATTATTGGCAGTATCCATTCCTTTTGAATCATTTTCCAGAAATAAAAATAGGGAAAATCAATATTTTTTTCTTGTACAATAGGGCGTTATTAATTTATGCTGTTAATATTGGTATGAAAGGTGTACGACCTGAATTTTCCGAATTTATTCAATAAGGATAGAAACATGCCAAAAGAGAAACCTAAATGTAACAGTTAAGGTTTTTGAAAGGAGAGGGAGCATGTCACAGCTTCAAGGGATATTAACTCGTTTAAAAAATTTACAGGAACAATCTACAGGCGGAGAACCAATGCAACGGTTTTTCGAGGTAAATGGCGAAAGAAAATGTCAGGTTACTTACCAGCCGAAAAGTGAAATGTTTGAGCTGGAAGTCTATAATGATAAGGAAAAACCAAAAAGATATCAATTTGATAATATTGATATGATCACGATTGAAATTTTTGACTTAATTCAATAAAAAAACAGAAAAAAGGGACCGGATTGGTTCCTTTTTTCTGTCATGGTTTGTTGCCATTTAGATCACCCTATATGATAGAGGTGAGAAAAGATGCTTCCTACAGTAAAGTGTCCGAAATGTTTAACAGAGACGGAGATAAGCTCGGTTCTTACAGCACAATCCAATCAGAATGTTATTTATACATGTATTCACTGCCAATATGAGGTTAAGGATATTCATACGAGCAAAGGTTGAAAAGGCATTAGTTGTTAATGGTACTTTATAGGAGCAACTAAACCAAAACTGTGTTAAACTAAAAATAGATAAATAATAATAATTTTTTTTGAGGAGTTTCGGCGATGATAAGTCTTCACAGCGGGGAATTTTTAGAAAAGAATATCCGTAACTTTATGATACCTTCAGAACGGGTAGCTCATGTTCAAATTGGCAATAATTTGGAACATGCACTTTTAGTATTAACAAAAAGCGGCTATACTGCTATTCCTGTGCTTGATCCGTATTATAAACTTCATGGCTTAATAAGTACCCCGTTAATTATGGACTCTATTCTAGGCCTTGAACGAATTGAATTTGAACAGTTAGAAAAAAAACGTGTCGAAGAAGTAATGAATCGAAAAATACCCAGATTAAATATTAATGCTTCTATTCGGGATTCAGTCGCCTTGCTAATTGACAATCCATTTTTGTGCATAGAAAATGAAGAAGGCTATTTTGAAGGAATATTTACTCGAAGAACAGTTTTAATTGAGCTGAACAAGCATATTCGTAAAGGTAATAAAAATTAGTGCTCCCAGCTTGGGAGCTTGTTTCTTTTATGCTATATTTTTTAATGATAATCAAGAGGGAGCTAAGGGGGAGAATGATTGGGACAGGTTATGGAGAAATCATTAATACATGAGAAAAAACAAACAAAGAGACCTTTAGTATTAGCTTCCGTCATGCTTGCCATGTTTATGGGAGCGATTGAAGCGACAATTGTATCGACAGCGATGCCAGCAATTGTTGGGGATTTAGGAGGATTTTCTTTATATAGCTGGGTGTTTTCTGCTTATTTGCTTATGAATACAGTAACAGTACTCATTTATGGAAAGCTTTCAGATTTATTTGGAAGAAAGCCGATCATAATTACCGGTATCATTATCTTTTTAATTGGTTCAATACTATGCGGATTTGCTGAAACGATGACGATGCTAATCATCTTTAGATTAATCCAAGGGTTTGGTGCTGGTGCGGTCATGCCCATTGCAACAACAATCGTTGGAGATATTTATACTAAGGAAGAAAGAGCTAAAATACAAGGATATCTTTCAAGTGTTTGGGGTATCTCTGCTGTTATGGGACCAGCTATTGGGGGACTATTAGTCGAATACGTTAGCTGGCACTATGTTTTCTGGATCAACATCCCATTGGGAATTATGGCCATTATCGGGATTGGAAAGTTCCTTCATGAAGACATTGAAAAGAAAAAGCCAGAGATTGATTATTTAGGTGCTGTCTTACTAACAGCAGCTATTTCGAGTTTAATGATTGTATTAGTTGAAGGAGGTACGAATTGGTCTTGGTCTTCTCCTAATACAATAGGTTTATTGACAGTAAGTATTGTTGCGTTTTTATTTTTTGTTCTTCAGGAAAGAAGAGCACCAGAGCCGATGATGCCTTTTAACATATGGAAGGTGCGCTCAATATTGATTGCAAATTTAGCTTCCTTAACGACTGGAGTAATACTAATAGGAATATCCAGTTTTCTACCGGCATTCGTTCAAGGCGTCATGGAGAGGTCTCCAATTGTTGCTGGGTTTACACTAACCACTATGTCAATAGGCTGGCCAATTGCATCATGGTCTGCCGGCCGTCTTTTGCTGAAAATTGGATTTAGAAGTACATCCATTCTCGGAGGTGTATCCCTTATCCTAGGAAGTATTGTATTTGCAACACTTTCTCCAGATGCGGGACCGCTTTGGGCTTCTTGCGGCTCTTTTCTTGTTGGAGTTGGGATGGGGTTAACATTAACAAGCTTTATAGTTTCGATCCAAAGTACAGTTAGCTGGAATCAACGGGGAATTGCTACTGCATCAAATATGTTCATGAGGAATTTAGGAAATACCATTGGGGCTGCGTTGCTTGGCGGAATATTAAACAATCGCATCATGTATTATTTCCATGAAAAAGGTCAAGCTACTAAAAATCTGACGGTTGATTCAACAAATATACTCTTGAAAGAAGAAGAAAGAAATAAGCTTGCTGGCGGAGTGAAAGCATTGCTGCAAGATGGATTAAGCTTTTCGTTGCAATCTGTGTATTACACTGTACTAATATTTGCAGTACTTAGCTTTATTCTTATTATTTTTCTACCAAAGAAAGACTCGGACTCTGCATAATATAGCAGAGTCTTTTTAGTTAGGTTCTTTTCTAAAAGATTATTGCCTTTTTACAATATTAAAAGCACAGAGTGGATTGAAGCGGAAGGCACTTGACTCCTGCGGGATGTAGAGGAAAGGTCGAGACCCCGCAGACGGTACAGCGAGAAGGCTCGACTTCCTCCCCGCGATCGCTGCGTGCCTGTAGCGGAAAGGAACAGTTCACTATCTTTTCTTAAAACAACTTTGTTTGAGAACACAGCTTTTTTTAAAAATATTATTTCTCTTAAAATGAAACTTTAAAGTTTTTAAGTTATAGTAAAAGAAAAAGAACGGAGTGAGTATATGTCATCACTATCTGAGTTTCACTTTCTTTCAGTCCTCGCTCAGGAAATGAATATGAGAAAGGCTGCAGAGAGATTATTCGTTTCTCAGCCAGCGTTATCTCAGCGTCTGCAGACGATTGAAAAAGAGTGGGGAGAAAAGCTATTTGTCCGTTCACAAAAGGGATTGTCCTTAACACCCGCAGGAGAGCTAGTAATTAAATTTATCAATGAGGTAATAGTTAAAGAAGAAAAGGTAAGAGAATCTATTCATGCTTTGAATGCTGAGGTACATGGAACCTTAAAGATAGCTGTAGCATCCATTGTAGGGCAAAACTGGCTTCCGCAGGTGTTAAAGAAATTTGTTACCCGCTATCCTCAAGCAAAGATTTCATTATTAACCGGCTGGAGCAGTGAAATCTTAAAATCTTTATATGAGGATCAAGTACATATTGGAATTATTCGCGGAACACCTGATTGGAAAGGAATCAAAATTCATCTATTCAAAGATCCGCTATATCTAGTTGATACAGAAATTACCTCTCCTGAACAAATTTTAAATACGGACAGACCATTTATTCAATTTAAAAGTGACTCTAATTATTTCCAGGAGATTCAAGACTGGTGGCTTAGAACTTTTAAAACAGCACCAAAAAGAACTATTGTCGTGGATCAAATAGAAACGTGCAAACAAATGACGTTTAACGGGATTGGATATGCGATATTGCCTGCAATCACTTTAGATGGAGCTGAAAAGAATATCTTTAAAGTTCCGCTATTAGATGAACATGATCTTCCATTAAAAAGGGATACTTGGCTGCTTGGTTATGAGTCTGCATTTCAGCTTAAGCAAGTACAGGCTTTCGTCGAATTAATAAAGGAATTTATTGAGGAAGAAGCCAATGAAGATAGAAGCAGCGAGTGATAGTGATAATATAAAAAGCATTTTATTTTATTATCACAAGTAACTTTGATAGACTTATTATTGGAATTATTAACTAAAAGAAAAGCTCTAAATATGTTGATTAAATAATAGAAAAAAGGGGCAAACCATGTAATGGGATTCATATCAAATCATGTAATTATATCTATTATAATTGATATTTAATTAAATTAATTACAATTTGATATTGACTTCAAAACGGTAATTGTCTATAATTGTAGTTGTGAATAAGAATATAAGTGAGAAATTATTTATCATTTTCTCATTTAATAAATTTGATGGAGGGATTACATATGCCAGAAAGAATGGTAGGAAAACAAGCGCCAAGATTTGAAATGGATGCAGTTTTACCAAACAAAGAATTTGGTAAAGTAAGTCTTGAAGAAAATATGAAAAACGATAAGTGGACAGTTCTTTTCTTTTACCCAATGGATTTCACATTTGTATGTCCAACTGAAATTACTGCACTATCAGACCGTTACGATGAGTTTGAAGATCTTGATGCAGAAGTAATCGGTGTTTCTACAGATACAATCCATACTCACTTAGCTTGGATTAATACTGACCGTAAGAACAACGGACTTGGAGATTTAAAATATCCGTTAGCTGCTGATACAAATCATGTAGTTTCTCGCGACTACGGTGTATTAATTGAAGAAGAAGGTATTGCCCTTCGCGGACTATACATTATCAGCCCAGAAGGCGAATTAATGTATTCAGTTGTTAACCACAACAACATTGGCCGTGACGTTGATGAAACTCTTCGTGTACTTCAAGCTCTTCAAACTGGCGGACTTTGCCCAGCTAACTGGAAACCAGGCCAAAAGACATTAAATGTATAATTAATAGAATTTTAATGAAAAGGCCTAACGATTGTTAGGTCTTTTCTTGAAATAGGTTTGAATTTTTTATCTACTAAGGGGGATAAATATGAAATTACGGGAACAAATGCCTGAATTAACTGGTGCAACAGAATGGCTAAATGGTGAAGTAACAAAGGAACAGCTTGTTGGTGAAAAGCCTACTTTAATTCACTTTTGGTCTGTTAGCTGCCACCTTTGTAAAGAAGCTATGCCACAAGTAAATAAATTTCGCGACGACTATAAAGACCAATTAAATGTTGTTGCTGTTCATATGCCTCGATCCGAGGATGATCTAGATATTGAATTAATTAAAAAAGTAGCAGCAGAGCATGAAATTACACAGCCTATTTATGTTGACAGTGAGCATAAGTTAAATGAAGCATTTGAAAATCAATATGTTCCAGCTTATTATGTGTTTGATAAAGATGGGAGCCTTCGCCATTTCCAAGCAGGCGGAAGCGGAATGAAAATGCTTGAAAAACGTGTTAACAGAGTTTTAGATGAAATGAATAAAGCTGAATAATCCTATGAACAGACCAAGCGGATGCTTGGTTTTTTTTGTTCTAGGGGATCTTGTAATGGTCATGATTGTGAAGGAATAATGTAAATGAAATAACTTGACTAATTTTGATAGGTGATAATACAATTGAAGAATTACTGGAATGAGTATAATACGTAATGATCTAATTATTGTTTCAGAGCTTGGAGGAATGATTTGTGAAAAAGGAATTTGCTGTGATTGGGCTAGGACGTTTTGGTGGAAGTATTTGCCGTGCTTTGGCAGAAGAAGGCATGGAGGTCATGGCAATAGATGTGGATGAAGATCGAGTAAATGAATTTTCTATGATCGCTTCTCATGCGGTTGTAGGAGATACAACTGACGAATCAGTTATTAAAAGCCTCGGCATCAGAAACTTTGATCATGTCATCGTAGCGATTGGTGATAATATACAAGCTAGTATATTAACAACCTTAATTTTAAAAGAGGTTGGCGTAAATAAAATCACAGTTAAAGCCCAAAATGATTACCACGAAAAAGTATTAAGAAAGATTGGCGCAGATCATGTTGTCCATCCAGAGCGTGACATGGGGCGCCGTATAGCTCATAATATTGTATCTAATAATGTTCTTGATTATTTAGAGCTTTCCGATGAACATAGCATTGTTGAAATTGTTGCGAATGATAAGCTAAGCGGACATACATTGATTGATTTAGATATCCGTGCGAAATATGGGATCAATATTGTTGCTATTAAGAGAAAAAATGACATTATTGTTTCTCCTTTAGCCCATGAGGTTATCCAATTAAACGATATTTTAATTGTAATTGGAGCGGATGTTGATATTAATCGTTTTGAAAAAAAGGTAATGGGCTAAAACAAAAAGGGTGTAATTCTTATGTGAATTACACCCTTTTTCAAATTATACTTCCATAATAATCGGTAAAATCATCGGACGGCGTTTTGTTTTTTCATATAGGAACGGAGCAAGTGTATCAGTGATTTCATTTTTAATTTCAGACCATTGAGTTGTTTTGCGCTCCATCACTTTGTTTAAATGCTTAGTGATTAATGCTTGGGCATCATTAATTAAATCACCAGACTCTCTCATATAAACAAAGCCTCGAGAAATTAAATCTGGTCCTGCAGCAATTTTGAAATCTTTCATATTAATGCTAACCACCACAACTACTAAGCCTTCCTCTGACAGGATACGGCGGTCTCTTAATACGATATTTCCGATATCACCAATTCCGTTTCCGTCGATATAAACGGAGCCAGAAGGAATCTTACCTGCAATTTGAGCAGTATCTTCACTTAAGGCAAGTACCTCTCCATTATCCATAATGAAGCAATTTTCTTCCTTCACACCACAATCTACAGCAAGTTTTGAATGCATTTTTTGCATTCTATATTCACCGTGAATTGGCATAAAGAATTTTGGCTTCATTAATCTTAGCATAAGTTTCTGTTCTTCTTGCCCACCATGGCCAGAAGTATGAATATCACTCAGCTTACCATGTATAACATCTGCTCCAGCACGAGAAAGCATATCGATTGTTCTGCTTACACTAATAGTATTGCCCGGGATCGGCGATGAAGAGAAAACGACCGTGTCCCCAGGATTAATTTGGATTTGTCGGTGCGTTCCATTTGCAATCCGCGATAATGCTGCCATAGGTTCACCCTGGCTGCCAGTACATAAAATTGTAACTTGATTAGATGGCAAGCGATTAATTTGCTGGGCATCAATAAACGTATCCTTTGGAGCCTGAATATAGCCTAACTCCTGCCCAATATTAATGGCTGCTTCCATACTCCGGCCAAAAACAGCAATCTTTCTGCCATTTAAAACGGCAGCTTCTGTTACTTGTTGAAGGCGGTGGATATTTGATGCGAAAGTAGCAAAAATTACTCTGCCTTCTACTTTGCGGAAGATATCATGAATACTTTCACCAACGCGTCTTTCTGACATGGTGAAATCAGGGATCTCACTATTTGTACTATCTGAAAGCAGACAAAGCACTCCTTCTTTGCCGATTTCAGCCATTTTTGTCAAGTTAGCCGGTTCTCCAACTGGAGTAAAATCAAACTTAAAATCACCCGTATGAACAATTTGTCCAGGTGGTGTTTTTACGACAATACCATATGAATCGGGGATACTATGGGTTGTCCGAAAAAATGTAACAGATGTTTTTCTGAATTTGATTACATCTTCTTCTTTTATTTCGTGCATTTTTGTTTGTCTTAATAATCCGTGCTCTTCTAATTTATTTCTAAGTAAGCCTAGCGCAAGCTTTCCTCCATATATGGGGATATTAACTTCTCTCAATAAATAAGGGATTCCGCCAATATGGTCTTCATGTCCGTGCGTAATAAAAAGACCTTTAATTTTATCTTCATTTTTAACTAAATACGAATAATCTGGTATTACATAATCGATTCCCAGCAACTCATCCTCAGGAAATTTAATTCCAGCATCAATTAAGATTATCTCATCCTGGAATTGAACAGCATACGTATTTTTCCCTATTTCGCCTAGTCCGCCAAGGGCGAAAACAGCTGTTTGATCATTTTTTACAAATTTCATAATTTATCCTATCTCCAATACGTTAAAATCTTCACTTTGCTTTTCGAATTCTAAAAAATTTCCTTCCACTGCAGTGATAAATTCAATATTATATGGTTTATCTGCTAGTTTAAGCCGAATATCTCTTTCGGATTCTCCTTCAACATAAATTGTTTGTGTTTTTTCACGAACAGGTACCTCTTTTTTAGACTCTTGATAAAAAACTTTAAAAATCATTATGATCTCTCCTTCATCCGAATAACTTTTTCTATTATATATAAAATTAACATGATTTTCATGTTTTTTCTTATTTAATCGTATATTGCTTTATGTAAATGGTACTTTTAAGTGAAAGATACCACATTACGATAAGGAAGGAGCCCTTCGGAAAATTGAAGGGCTCAAAAGGTAATTTTAAGCAATAGTTTTTTTTCGAAGCATGTCTCTCCACTGTTTTAAAAGCTTTTTACGCAGCTTCTTTAACATTGTGGATCATCTCCTTACTATCTATTTTAAACAATCCTTGTCCAAAGTAAAGCTATGATGTATGGGATTAACAAGATTTACGTTTTTATTTTTATTATATGATTAAAATAGCTTATCTCTCATGGATAATTTTGGATTATTAGAATGGTTGTGAAAAAGATTTCCCTATTATCATAAGCGTTCATTGACATTTTTTGAAAATGGGTTTAGTGTTTTATTACGCAAATCGAAATTTTTAAAAAAGAGAGTTAGATAAAGGGTGTGGATTATGGGGAAGCTATACAGTGCATTAGTGATTTTAAGCATTATTTGGGGAACATCTTTTTTATTTATAAAAATTTTACTCGAAGATATGGGACCGGCAGGAGTCGTTTTTGGGAGATGTATTTTCGGCTTTTTAACATTAGCGATTTTTACACTTATAAAGCGTGAGAAAATATTTAGTAAAGATCTTCCGTTGTCAAAGCTTATTTTAGTAGGATTCTTAAACAATGCGTTACCATGGATTCTCATTTCTGCTGGGCAAACAAAAATTTCATCAAGTTTAGCTTCCATTATTAACGCGACTACTCCAATCATGACACTAATTATCGGCTCTATTTTTTTCTCAACGGCGTTAAGGAAAAATCAATGGATTGGCATTGGCTTAGGTTTTATAGGTATATTGATCATATCAGACCTAAATTCCGGAGATTTATCTGGCCACCTTTCAGGAATCCTGTGTTTATTAGGTGCCACCATTTGTTATGGTACAGGTACACAGCTTACAAAAAAATATTTGGGTCAAGTAACGACATTACATATCTCATTATTTACAATGCTTTCAGCTGCTATTATTAGTTTTATTATTATGCTCATTACAACACCTGAGTCATTAGCAGCATTTACAAAATGGCATGTTATTTTTTCACTTCTTGGCTTAGGATCATTAGGGTCAGGTATAGCATACCTACTGTATTATTATCTAATTAAAGAAGGAAGTCCGGAGTTTGCCTCATTGGTTACTTATATTGTACCGGGATCAGCTATTATGTGGGGAGCTTTCATTTTAGGAGAAAGTATTCATTTCACTATGATAATTGGGTTAATTGTGATTTTCATTGGTGTATACATTACTTCGATGAAAGTGAAGCAGAAAGAAAAAAAGGCTGCAGCTTAAGATAAGAAGAAAGGGAAGAGTTATTTTTGAAGAAAATTGTATTCTTTGATATTGATGGAACACTATTAGATAGTAATAAACAACTGCCGCATTCAACGAAAAAAGCGTTAGAAGTTCTCAAGGAAAATGGTGTATTTGTAGCCATAGCAACAGGGCGTGCTCCATTCATGTTTGAACAACAGCGAAAAGAACTTGATATTGATTCTTATGTATGCTTTAACGGACAATACGTAGTGTTTGAAAATGAGGTTATTTATAAAAATAGCTTGCCAATGGATGAGGTAGAACACTTAGTTCATTACTCTTCTCAGAAAAATCATGCACTAGTATTTTTAAACGAAACTGAAATGAAATCAACAGAGTTGGATAATAAAATGATTGCTGAAAGCATCGGAAGCTTGAAATTTCCATATCCCGAACTAGATATCAGCTTTTATAAAGAAAAGGAAATTTATCAGGCTTTAGTTTTTGCAGAAGAAACCGCAGATGAAGCTTATAAAAGGGATTTTCCTAACTTCCATTTCGTACGCTGGCATCAATTTTCAACAGATGTTTTGCCTGCAGGCGGGTCTAAGGCAGAAGGAATCAAACTAATGATAGAACGGCTCGGAATAGACATTGAAGATGTATACGCTTTTGGTGATGGATTAAATGATATTGAAATGCTAAAGGCTGTTGGAACGGGTATAGCAATGGGAAATGCGCTGGAGGAAGTGAAATTGGCGGCAGATGTAATAACTGCTTCCGTTAACGACAATGGTATTTGGGAAGGATTAAAGAAATTATCATTAATTTAAATAGGATTATAAAGAAGACTGAACCGTTTATATAGGTTCAGTCTTCCTATTATCTTTCGATTGGTATGGCACCCTCAATTACCTTAAACGGATCATCCTTATTAATATGATCATAGAACATAACCCCGTTCAAATGATCAATTTCATGCTGGAAGACAATAGCAAGCATTCCCTTTAGCCTTAGTTTTACCTCATTGCCTTCTAGGCATGTACCCTGCACAGTTATTCTGGCATACCTTGGTACATAACCAGGGATATTTTCATCTACTGATAGGCAGCCTTCTCCTGCTGTTAAATAGGCAAGCTCAACCGAATGGCTCTTAATTTTTGGGTTAAATAGAGCATAACTATGTAAAACCCCTTTTTCATCCTTTACATATACAGCAATCATTTTTTTAGAAATATTTATTTGTGGGGCAGCCAAACCAATACCTGCTCGAAGTCCATATTTGTTGGCAATTTCCGGATCTTGGCTGTTAATTACATATTCCAAAAGGCTTTTTAATATTTCTTTATCCTCTTCACTTGGTGGCATAGATACTTCTTCTGCGACTTTTCTTAATGTCGGATGTCCATCGCGGATAATATCTTTCATTGTTAACACGTCAATCACTCCTGTAGATAAAATCAATCAGCAAGTAGTTAAACAATTAAAACAGTACGGTTTAATTGTAAACGAACCATTCAGCTTTTGATATTAGTCTATCAAAGAGTATGTAAAATGTTAATAAAAGAGAAGGTGCATTTTTGCACCTTCTCTCAAAAATATTATCTCCAGCAGGAACAGCCAACGATAATAAGAAGAATAAACAATACAACAATCAGCGCGAAGCCTCTTCCAAATCCTACACCGCCAACAAAACCTGGATAGCCGCAACCGCATCCATATCCACCGTAACCGTATGCGCCATAACCGATCATGAAGGATAACCTCCCTAAGAATTGATTATCGTCCCTAATCCTTTATCTATAGGACGATTAATATAGCCTATGTATAATTGTTTTCGGTGGTGAAGGCTATAGCCTAAGTCATAAATGAAAAGTGAATAGAATATGTTGTTAATAGACAAGCTGATAGATTATTGTCAAACATCATAACAGCGGTTATAGTTAAATTGTTCCAAATTAAGGAGGTTTATGACGTGCCGGTCTTTTTTAGAAGTCTTCTATTAATATTTTGTCTTAGTATATTTACTATCATTTCTGGATGTGTGAGTAGTACCACTCCTGTAGAAAAAGTGTATGAAGTTTTGGAAAACGTAGTGGCAGCAGAAAAAGTATTTGAAGAACAGCAAGACCCACTCGTTGATTTAGAGAAAAAAGAAAAAGTAGTCTATGAAAAAATTATTTCTCTTGGTTTAAAAGAATATGATGAAATTTCCAGGCTGTCAGATGAAGCTACGCAAATTGTTGACCAAAGAAAAGCACATATGCAGAAAGAAGAAGAAAGTATTAAAGCGTCTGAAAATGAATTTAAAACAATAGAGCCGTTAATTGAAGAAATTGATGATCCGGCACTTAAGGAAATGTCTCAAAAATTATATAATATTATGATGGAGAGATATTCCATTCATGAGGAATTATTCGAGAACTATGCAGCAGCTATTGAACTTGATAAAGGACTTTATGCGATGTTTAAGCAAAAGGATCTTCAATTAACTCAATTGGAAGAGCAAATTACAAAAATTAATGCTGCATACGGAAAAATCATTGAAGCCAATAAAAAATTTAATGAGAAGACTAAACAATACAATGAGTTAAAGTTATCGTTCTATAATGAATCTGAACTTGACGTTAAAATAGATGACTAAAGAGCTAAGGTAGCATTCAGTGAATGCTGCCTTTTTTGTGTGCGCCCAGCATGGGCGTAGTCTATAGGGTGCGAGTCCCGAACTGTGAAGGCAGAAGTAACAGTTAGCTTAACGCAAGGGTGTCCACGGTGACGTGGAATCTGAAGGAAGCGAGCGGCAAACCTCCGGTCTGAGGAACACGAACTTCATATAAGGCTATATACAATTGGGTGAGTTTGCACAACAAAACAAAGCCCTTTCTGCCGAAGGTTGTATGTAGTAAATGAAGCAGATAGGTGGAGGGAAAGACTACGCTCTTACCTGGGGAGGTCTGATTGATAAGCCAAGTACACTTGGTAACTTATCCAGTGATGGATAGCTGAACAATCAGAAGTCAGCAGATGCCATAGTACCATTCGAACTCGAGAAGAATGGGAAGGGCTGAACAATTAGGAGAGAACAACATCTTGGCATTCAGTTACCTGCAAGAAACACAGATAACCGACAAGGCATGCTTGATGGAGGAAATGGTGAATCCCATGGGGGACTTCAAGATGGTGGAGCAGAACTGGCATAAGAAGAATCGTTGTTCACGGAAAGAGGCGTAACAAGTGTTGATGGAACGAATACTGTCACGTGAAAACCTAACCTCCGCCCTGAAAAGGGTGGAACGGAATAAAGGAAGCCATGGTGTAGATGGTATGCCCGTACAAAACCTGCGAGCGCATATTAAGAAGCACTGGGAATCCATGAGAATGGAGCTTCTTGAAGGAAC
This sequence comes from Bacillus sp. S/N-304-OC-R1, assembly GCF_019749375.1. Taxonomy (GTDB): domain Bacteria; phylum Bacillota; class Bacilli; order Bacillales; family Cytobacillaceae; genus Cytobacillus. The sequence continues at coordinate 558,283 of NZ_JACWFE010000001.1, read as the reverse complement.
CTATGAACCGCAACCAGTCCGCAGGGTTGAAATCCCAAAACCTGACGGCGGTGTGCGTCTATTAGGTATTCCTACCGTTATAGATCGCTTCATTCAACAGGCTATCGCCCAAGTCTTAACCACTATATATGACCCGATGTTCTCAGACCATAGTTATGGATTTCGACCAAATCGAAGTGCACATGATGCAGTTAGGAAAGCAAAAGGTTATATACAGGAAGGTTATCGTTGGGTGGTTGATATCGACTTGGAGAAATTCTTCGACAGAGTAAACCATGACAAACTGATGGGGTCGCTAGCGAAACGAATCGAAGATAAACGCCTGCTTAAGTTAATCCGTAAATACCTGAAATCGGGAATCATGATAAATGGCATTACGACAACCAGTGAAGAGGGAACTCCGCAAGGAGGACCTCTCAGTCCTCTACTCTCTAACATTGTCCTTGATGAACTTGATAAAGAGTTGGAGAAAAGAGGTCATAAATTTGTCCGATACGCCGACGATGCCAATATCTATGTGAGAACGAAGAAAGCAGGAAATCGGGTCATGGGCTCCGTGACCAAATTTATTGAAGGTAAGCTTAAGCTAAAAGTCAATCTGAATAAATCTGCCGTAGACCGTCCGTGGAAAAGAAAGTTTCTTGGATTTAGTTTTACCTTTCATAAAGAACCTAAAGTTCGAATTGCCAAAGAAAGCGTGAAACGAATGAAGAATAGAATCCGAGAGATTACTTCAAGGAAGAAACCTTATCCCATGGAATATCGGATAGAGAAACTAAACCAATATCTGATGGGTTGGTGTGGCTACTTCACCCTGGCGGATACGCCAAGCGCGTTCAGGGATTTTGACTCATGGATCAGAAGAAGGCTCCGAGTGTGTCAGTGGAAGAATTGGAAGAATCCAAGTACAAAGGTGAGGAACCTCATTAGACTTGGCGTTCCGAAAGGAAAGGCTTATGAATGGGGAAATTCACGGAAGAGTTATTGGAGAATCTCCAAAAGTCCGATACTACATAGAACCCTTGGAAACTCCTACTGGAATTCCCAAGGGCTTAAAAGTCTGATATCTCGTTACGAAACTTTGCGTCATCAATCTTAGTTGAACCGCCGTATACCGAACGGTACGTACGGTGGTGGGAGAGGTCGGGAGTTAATCACTCCCTCCTACTCGATTGTAATGACCTTATAGAAATAATAATTAAATACAAATTCATAAAATGTGTTATAACACATCTTGTATTGTTTCATTTTTTTATAGAACAGATTTGTTTATCATTATAATACAGCATATTAATATAGAAAATAAATAAAAAGCATGAAAACGTTTTAAAAACTTATAATCAGGTAGTTGACGTAAGAATAAAGCTGATTTAAACTTAAAACGATCATTAGAAATGTGTATCAATATTGTTGCAAATTTAATTGATACAGAATAAGATAGAATATGAGTTAACATCTAAAGACGTTATATAACTGAGATAATGGAAAACATATACCGCATTTTAATACATTTGGCTATCATTTATTTAAAAATTTCGTGACGTTTTATTGAAATACACTTCTTTTAAGTTTTCTATTTTATCTTAGTTTTGGGCAATCTAGAAATTGTATTGTACTCATATTATTACGTCTCTTTTTAAAATTATCGAAAGGGTGACTCAAATGGCTTCTAAAACAAAGCTGGCACAGTTGGATGCCAAGAAGCAGCTTGAAAATGTTGAAGAACAATTTCAGACGTTTCAAATTTTAAATGAAGAAGGAAAAATAGTAAATGAATCGGCAATGCCTGATTTAAGTGATGAGCAACTTCAGGAATTAATGCGCCGTATGGTATATACTCGTATCCTTGATCAACGCTCAATTTCCCTTAATAGACAGGGCAGACTTGGATTCTATGCACCTACTGCGGGTCAGGAAGCATCTCAATTAGCATCTCAATTTGCATTAGAAAAAGAAGATTTCATCCTTCCGGGATATCGTGATGTACCACAAATGATTTGGCACGGGCTGCCTTTATCTCAGGCGTTCTTATGGTCTAGAGGTCATTATGAAGGTGGTAACATCCCTGAGGGCGTGAATGTAATTGCACCACAAATCATTATTGGTGCGCAATATATTCAGGCTGCTGGCGTAGCGCTAGGTATGAAAAAGCGCGGAACGAAATCGGTTGCCATTACTTATACAGGTGACGGTGGAACTTCCCAAGGTGATTTCTATGAAGGAATTAACTTTGCAGGCGCTTATAAGGCACCGGCAATTTTCATTGTGCAAAACAACAGATTTGCGATTTCAACACCAGTATCAGTTCAAAGTGCAGCTAAAACTTTAGCTCAAAAGGCGGTTGCAGCAGGTATTCCTGGTATCCAGGTGGATGGAATGGATCCACTGGCTGTTTATGTAGCTGTTCGTGAAGCTCGTGAGCGTGCAATCAATGGCGAAGGCCCAACATTAATTGAAACTTTAACTTACCGATATGGTCCTCATACAATGGCTGGAGACGATCCTACTCGTTACCGTACAGCTGAGCTTGATAATGAGTGGGAAAAGAGAGACCCTCTTGTAAGATTCCGTAAGTTCCTTGAAGAAAAAGGAATCTGGAATGAAGAAATGGAAAATGAAATTATTGAAAAAGCAAAAGAGGATATCAAAACTGCAATCAAGGAAGCAGATGATACACCTAAGCAAAAAGTAACGGATCTAATTTCTATTATGCATGATGAAGCAGGAATGCCTTATAACTTAAAAGAACAATTTGAAATATATAAAGAAAAGGAGTCGAAGTAAGCCATGGCGCAAATGACAATGATTCAGGCAATTACTGATGCATTACGCACAGAATTGCGAAATGATCCGAATGTTTTAATATTCGGTGAAGATGTGGGCGTTAACGGTGGCGTTTTCCGTGCTACTGAAGGCCTTCAAAATGAATTCGGCGAAGATCGTGTATTTGATACACCTTTAGCTGAATCTGGAATCGGCGGCCTTGCGGTTGGTCTTAGCTTACAAGGATTCCGTCCAGTACCTGAAATTCAATTTTTCGGTTTCGTTTATGAAGTAATGGATTCAATCTCCGGACAGCTTGCACGTATGCGTTATCGTTCAGGCGGCAGATATAATGCCCCTGTAACAATCCGCTCTCCTTTCGGTGGTGGTGTACATACACCAGAAATGCATGCTGACAGCTTAGAAGGACTTATGGCTCAACAACCTGGATTAAAAGTTGTTATTCCATCAACTCCTTACGATGCAAAAGGTCTTTTAATTTCAGCTATCCGTGATAATGATCCAGTAATTTTCTTAGAGCATATGAAATTATATCGTTCTTTCCGTCAAGAAGTTCCCGAAGAGGAATATACAATTCCTTTAGGAAAAGCTGAAGTGAAGCGTGAAGGATCTGATCTGTCAATAATTACTTATGGTGCAATGGTTCACGAAGCATTAAAAGCAGCAGAAGAATTAGAAAAAGAAGGATATTCTGCAGAGGTTATTGATTTGCGTACAGTATCTCCAATTGATATTGATACAATCATTGCTTCTGTTGAAAAAACTGGACGTGCTATTGTCGTTCAAGAGGCTCAAAAACAAGCTGGGATTGCTGCAAATGTAGTTGCAGAAATCAATGACCGTGCGATCTTAAGTCTTGAAGCTCCTGTACTTCGTGTGGCAGCACCTGATACCGTGTTTGCATTCCCGCAAGCGGAAACAGTATGGCTTCCGAACTATAAGGACATTATTGAAACTGGAAAGAAAGTCTTAACTTTCTAATAACCGGTAATTACATTTACTAGAAAAGGAAGAGTGTGGAAATAGAAGAAAATCGGTGACAGTACCGATTTTCTTCATTCCAACTTCTATCCTTTCTTAATTAGTTACTTAGTAGGAGGATGATTCTAGGTGTCATTTCAATTTAAGTTGCCTGACATTGGTGAGGGGATCCATGAAGGTGAAATAGTTAAGTGGTTCGTTAAACCAGGCGATAAAGTGCAAGAAGACGATGTTTTATGTGAAGTGCAAAATGATAAAGCAGTAGTAGAAATTCCTTCTCCAGTTGCTGGATCGGTTGAAGAAATTTTGGTAGGCGAAGGTACAGTTGCAACGGTTGGACAAGTGCTTATTACATTTGATGCTCCAGGCTATGAGAATTTAAAATTCAAAGGCGACGAGCATCATGAAGAAGCACCTAAGGCTGAAGAGAAAATAGCTGAAAAACAGCCAGTTCAGGACACTCCATCTGCTAACACTGAAGCTGCTCCTAACCGACGTATTATTGCGATGCCTTCTGTAAGAAAATATGCTCGTGAAAAAGGTGTAGATATTCACCAAGTTTCAGGCAGCGGAAATAATGGCAGAGTATTAAAAACTGATATTGATGCATTCTTAAATGGCGGAAGTCAAGTTCAAGCAGAAGCTGTACAAGAGCAAGCTATTGCTCCAGTTCAGGAAACAGCAGAAACAGCTGCACCTGCTGCTAAGCCAGTACTACAAGGTCAATATCCAGAAACTCGTGAAAAAATGAGCGGAATTCGTAAGGCTATTGCAAAGGCGATGGTAAATTCCAAACATACAGCACCACATGTTACGTTAATGGATGAAATCGAAGTAACTAAACTTGTTGCTCATCGTAAAAAGTTCAAAGAAGTGGCAGCAAGTAAGGGAATTAAGCTTACATTCCTTCCATATGTGGTAAAAGCATTAACAAGTGCATTACGTGAATTTCCAGTATTAAATACTTCAATTGATGATGAAGCGTTTGAAATTATTCAAAAACATTATTACAATATAGGAATAGCGGCAGATACAGAAAAAGGTTTATTAGTTCCGGTAGTTAAAGATGCTGATCGTAAATCTATTTTTTCAATCTCTAATGAGATTAATGAGCTAGCTACAAAAGCTCGTGAAGGAAAACTTGCATCCGATGAAATGAAAGGTGCTTCTTGCACTATTACAAATATCGGTTCAGCAGGCGGTCAATGGTTCACTCCTGTCATTAATCACCCTGAGGTTGCAATTTTAGGCATTGGCCGTATTGCTGAAAAAGCAATTGTCAAGAACGGCGAAATTGTTGCAGCTCCTGTATTATCGTTATCACTAAGCTTTGACCATCGTATTATTGATGGAGCAACAGCTCAAAATGCTTTAAATCATATTAAACGTTTATTAAACGATCCAGAACTATTGTTAATGGAGGCTTAAAACATGGTAGTAGGAGATTTCCCAATCGAAACAGAAACAATTGTCATTGGTTCAGGTCCTGGAGGATATGTTGCAGCTATTCGTGCCGCACAGCTAGGTCAAAAAGTGACTATCGTTGAAAAAGCAAATTTAGGCGGAGTATGTTTAAATGTTGGATGTATTCCATCAAAAGCATTAATTGCTGCAGGACACCGTTATGAAACAGCAAAGCATTCTGATTCAATTGGGATTACAGCTGAGAATGTAACTGTTGATTTTACCAAGGTACAGGAATTTAAAGCCGGCGTAGTGAAAAAACTAACTGGCGGTGTAGAAGGTCTATTAAAAGGAAATAAAATTGATATTGTACGTGGGGAAGCATATTTTGTTGATGCTAACACACTACGTGTTATGGATGAGAACTCTGCGCAAACATACACATTTAAAAATGCGATCATTGCAACAGGTTCACGTCCAATTGAAATTCCTGCATTTAAGTATACTAAACGAGTTCTTGATTCTACTGGAGCGCTTTCTCTTCAAGAGATTCCTGAAAAAATCGTTGTAATTGGCGGCGGTGTAATTGGAACTGAGCTTGGCGGTGCATATGCTAATTTCGGTACACAAGTAACGATTCTAGAAGGAACAGATGAAATCCTTAACGGCTTTGAAAAGCAGATGACTGCACTAGTTAAGCGTAATCTTAAGAAAAAAGGCGCTGAAATCATTACGAAAGCACTAGCAAAAGGTGTAGTAGAAAATGAAAATGGCGTTGTTGTAACATATGAGGTTAAGGGTGAAGAGAAAACAATCGAAGCAGATTATCTATTTGTTATGGTTGGCCGTCGTTCAAATACAGATGAATTAGGCTTAGAGCAAGTAGGCATTAAAATGACTGACCGCGGCTTAATAGAAATTGATAAGCAATGCCGTACAAATATCAGCAATATTTTTGCAATTGGTGATGTTGTAGCAGGTCCTCAATTAGCACATAAAGCTTCATATGAAGGAAAGATTGCAGCTGAAGCTATTTCAGGACATAGCTCTGAAATTGACTATTTAGGCATTCCAGCAGTTGTATTCTCTGATCCAGAGCTTGCTTCTGTTGGTTACACAGAAGCTCAAGCTAAAGAAGAGGGAATTGAAATTGTTGCTGCTAAATTCCCATTTGCAGCTAATGGCCGTGCTTTAGCGTTAGATGCTACTGACGGTTTCGTTAAGCTTATTACTCGCAAAGAAGATGGCCTTGTAATTGGTGCTCAAATTGCTGGTGCAAGTGCGTCAGATATGATTGCTGAATTGGGCTTAGCGATTGAAGCAGGTATGACTGCAGAGGATTTAGCTATGACTATTCACGCACATCCAACTTTAGGGGAAATCACTATGGAAGCTGCAGAGGTAGCTCTAGGCAGCCCGATCCATATTATTAAATAATATATGTCAGTGAAAAAAATCCTTTTCCGATTCGGAAAAGGATTTTTTATATTAATGACTAGTAGATAGTTCATTGTTTAAAGCATCTGCGAACGGTCGTATGATTTGTTCAGAAGATATATCGCCATTTATTTTTACAACTACTTTGTCCTGATGGAGAAGCAGGATTGCAGGGCTGCCTTTAACATCAAATGCTTCGAAATACTTCTTGGCAATGTCTGGAGTAATAATTTTCATATTTTTTATTTCATCAGGAAAATCCTTCTTTAATTCAATAATCGCATCATAGTAAGGAGCTTCCTGTTCATATTCTTTCTCATTTGAGAAGAAAATAATTTGTTTGCTGTTTTTATCCAAATTAAGCTCATCTTTAGTTTCAAAATTACTGCAGGAGGTAATAAACAAGAGAGAGGCAATGAATAAAAGCGGATACACTTTCAAATTCTACTCCTCACTTTACCATTTTATCGTTTAAGCAATAACTGTATGTAACATCCATTTTTTAGATATTAATGAGTATTTTATCATAAAAGTGGAATAAAAATGACTTGTCACCTAAATGTTACAAAAATGAAAAATAAGATTGGCAGTTTCTACATATATTACAAAGACATAGGACTTGCTGAACTTGACTTGTATATAAGCTTTCATAAAAATAAAGATAAATGAAACTAATAATCTGGTGGTGGAACAAAATGAAGGTATATACTACATTGCTACTACAGTTAATGATCTGGAGCGGCTACACCTTTATTGATTGGTTATCAAAATACGATCAGCTTATTTATAAAGTGATTATGTTTTTCGTATTTTTTTATTTAGCCATCATCATTGGAAATTACATTATTAAATCCATAAGGAAAACATTTTTCGTAACCGCACTAAGTTTATCTTTATATGGATCATTTCACTTTACAATGGCTGTTATCGGCATGTAATAAGAGGGATAATGAAGTACTTCAAAGAAGGAAAAAAGAGCCTATTTTAATTAGGCTCTTTCAACTGTCTGCCAATAATCAACCTTGTGAAAATGCTATAAACAGCAAATAAAAATAAGAACAAACAAACAAATGATAGAATAAATGGGGTTACTTTGAAATTTGTTTCCTTTTCAAAAGGAGATACAAACTTGACTTCTAAAGGATAATCACCCTTTGCTTCTGAAAGAGATACTGTCTGTTCAGCAAAAGGAAAGGGGCCTCCAAATAAAATGTTTTGGTTTAATTCATCAGGCTTTTTTTCAAAATATGAATAAAAAATAAATGGAGAAATTAGAGTAACTGCAAGTGCCATTACACTAATCAAAAGTAACTTTTTTCTTAACAAAATATTCACCCCTTAGCCGTACAAAATAGAAGAACAGCCATCTGCTGTTCTCCTATTTACATTTATTTTCTAGGATAGAAATACATAATTCTTCCATTAAATAGATGTAATTCACCTTTTAGTTTTTTTGCAAGGAACCGGCAAAATTCATTAGCTTTACCTTTATCCCCAAATGTTGCAGACTCTGGCAATGTAATTTGAATAAAAGATTGTTCACGTTCTGAGCCGTCTTCTTCCTGAACGATTTCTTTACCTAAACCTAGCAAGATCATATTATAGCGGTCATTGTTAGAATATAGGTAGAACCATTTCCCTTGCCCCTCTGGTTTTTCCTTTATTTCATAAGGAAAAGCAGCCGCATTGTATTGCCAATCGACTTGGTTACCTGTTTTAGAGGTAATTTCTTTAAAGTATTGAAATAATTCTTTAATTTCTTCTGTTGAAACTTGTTCCTTTTCTGATGAAGGCACTAATTTTATGTATGCACTGCTTGCCAACATCCATCCCCCCAATTATTAATCCATTCCCTCTCATTCTAGCATTTAATAAAAAGTAAAGACAACTTAAACAAAGAAATTTCAAAAAATACTTGTAAAACATTGGAATCTAAATTATAATAATATTCTAAATATTAAAATTAAAGGAGGAGTATTATGAACTTATTCGATAAGCTCTATGATGAGCATGAAAATGTGAAAGTTCGGTTTGTTGGTTTTACAACTGAGCAATCGCGTTATGATTTTGGGATCGTTTATACAAATCTATTTTTTGGAAAACCTCTTGTAGTTTGTATGCAAACTGGCCGCTCCACACTCCTCGACCCTAAGGACCTCGAAGACATTGAATATGTTCAACATGCCTTTAAGCTGGATAACCATCACCAAGCAGAAGACCTTTGCGAATTTTTTAAAGGCGCCATACCAGGATCCGCATTCCAAACCCAATACGAGTGAAAAAGATGAGGCAGGCTGTTTTTGGCCTGTTTTATTTTTAATTATATTCAGCAAATATGTTATACTCTTTATAAAGTATTTCCATATATTTATCGATTGTGTCATACAATTACCCTTGAAAAAATAATAGTGTTATATTATTATTGAATTAATGATTGTTAAAACGTTTTCATATCAGCATGATTTAAATAATAAAGGAGAATGAAAGAATGGGTACAATTGTATGCCAAACGTGTAATTCTACAATCGACTATTTTGAGGATGAAAAAGTGACTGTCCTGTATTCAAAAGCTGAATGCGGCTGCTGTGAAGAGAATCACCATACAAAAGAAGTTAAGTAAACGATAAACAAAAAGCCTTCTCAATTTTGAGAAGGCTCATTTTATATTTAACGAATAGCTTTGTATTCTTTGATAACCCGGAGGTATTTAAAATCATAATCTTCCGGTCCTTGTACAGGAAGGCCGGCTTCCATATTTGTTTTTATATAGTTCAGGTTTTCCTTTGTTATAATTTCTCCAGGAATAAATATTGGAATTCCAGGTGGGTATACCATGATAAACTCAGCGATAATTCTTCCCTCTGATTCATCAAATGGAACTAGTTCAGTATCAGCATAGAAGGCATCACGTGGTGATAACGCTAATACTGGAATATCAGGAAGAAGCACTTGAGTATCACGCTTTTCTGTTAATCCATGTCTTTCTGCTGAAAGAACTTCAAGCGCTTTAACTAGCATATCTGCTTCATATTCTGTGTCCCCTGGTGTAATGATGCAAAGGATGTTATACAAGTCAGACATTTCCACTTCAATATTGTATCTTTCACGCAGCCATTTTTCTACGTCAAATCCACTTAACCCTAAATCTTTAACCGAAATAATCAGTTTTGTTGGGTCATAGCCATGAGCTGCGTCTGTCTCGAGGATTTCTTCCCCAACACAATAAATATGTTCAATTTCGTTAAGGCGGTGACGAATTGATTGTGCAAGTGCTATTGTTTTATCAATCAATTCTTTTCCTTCAGTTGCAAGGCGTTTTCTCGCTACATCTAATGATGCAAGTAATAAATATGAGGTAGATGTAGTTGTCAGCATACTTAAAATCGATTGAACTCTTTTCGCTGAAACAAGATTGCCTTTCATATTTAAGATGGAGCTTTGAGTCATGGAGCCTCCAAGCTTGTGGACACTTGTAGCTGCTAAATCAGCACCAGCCTGCATAGCGGACAGAGGTAATTCGTCATGGAAATGAATATGCACACCATGTGCCTCGTCAACAAGTACTGGAACATTATATGAGTGAGCAATCTCAACAATGCTTTTTAAGTCTGCAGATACTCCAAAGTAGGTTGGATTGATGACAAGAACTCCTTTGGCATCAGGATGCTGTTCAAGAGCTTTCGAGACAGATTCAGTTGTAATTCCGTGTGAAATACCAAGATTTACATCGATTTCCGGGTGAATGAATATTGGTGTTGCACCTGAAAATACAATCGCTGACATTACTGATTTATGAACATTTCTTGGAACGATGATTTTTTCTCCAGGTCCGCAAACTGCCATAACCATCGTCATAATTGCTCCACTCGTCCCTTGAACAGAGAAAAACGTTTTATCGGCACCAAAAGCCTCAGCTGCTAAATCCTGAGCCGCTTTAATCATCCCTTTTGGCTGGTGCAGGTCATCAAGCGGACCAATGTTAATTAGATCGATTGAGAGAGCATTATCCCCTATAAATTCTCTAAATTCCGGATCAATTCCAGCTCCTTTTTTATGGCCAGGTATATGAAATTGAATAGGATTCTTTTTAGCATGTGCAAGTAGTCCGCTAAATAACGGTGTTTCGAATTGTGACAATTTATTTCTACACCTCTTTAATAAAAAAATTATGTTTAGAACAAAAAGGTCATAAAACATTTGAATTATAGCATTATTCCTTATCCTTGCATAGAAAATTTCTGGGCATATCAAATATAATTTTAAAAGTAATTTAGCCTAATCTTTAGTTTTTGATGTTAACAGGAAAATATAACATTAAAATAGAAGATAAGATAAAGCAGAATGTAAAGGAGGATATGTCAAAATGAATTGGAATACAAGAGTAACAGAATTATTAAATATTAAATACCCGATTATTCAAGGAGGACTTGCTCACTTAGCGTATTCAGATTTAGCTGCAGCAGTTTCAAATGCTGGAGGACTTGGGCAAGTAACAGCGATGTCGTTAGAGAGTCCAGAAGCTTTAAGAAAAGAGATCCGAAAAGTAAAAGAAATGACAAACAAACCATTCGGTGTTAACTTTGCAATTGGGCAGCATGGCAGGCCATTTTCACACTATCTAAATGTAGCCATAGAAGAAGAGGTTCCTGTTATTTCCATGACCGGAGGAAATCCTGCACCGCTATTTGAACAGTTAGAAGGTGTGAATATTAAGAAACTCGTTTTGGTTGCAGCTAAGCGGCAGGCAGTTAAAGCTGAAGAGCTTGGTGCAGATGCAGTCATGGTTGTCGGGCAGGAAGGAGGGGGTCACTTAGGTAGAGATGATATCGGAACCTTTGTATTAACTCCTCAGGTAGTAGATGCTGTCTCAATCCCTGTCATTGCATCAGGAGGCATAGGTGATGGAAGAGGGTTATTGGCAGCCTTGAGTCTTGGAGCAGAGGGAATAGAAATGGGAACCCGCTTTATTGCTACCAAGGAATGTGTCCATGCTTCAGAACTCTATAAAAAACGGCTAGTCGAAGGAAGTGAAAATGATACAGTCGTCATTAAGAGATCCATTGGAGCTCCTGCAAGGGTGATTTCAAATACATGGTCTGACAGGATTTTAGAAATTGAGAAGGCGAATGGAGGATATGAACAGTTAAAAGACTACATAAGCGGACAAGCTAATAAAAAATATATATATGACGGCAAAGAGGATGAAGGATTTGCTTGGGCAGGGCAGGTCATGGGACTTATTAGAGATATTCCAACTGTACAAGAATTATTGGATCGAATAATTGCTGAAGGAGAAAGCATCCGTCAAAAATGGGCAAAATAGTTATATGAGGTGAAGGACATGGAATATCAATATCCAATTGACCCTGATTGGTCAACAACAGAAATAATAGATGTTATCAGCTATTTCCAGCAAGTTGAGGAAGCATATGGAAAAGGGGTAAACCGCGAGAAGTATTTAGAAGCTTATAGGAGATTTAAAGAAATTGTTCCAGGTAAAGCTCAGGAACGCAATATTTGTAATGAATTTGAAGAGGTTAGCGGTTTTTCGTCCTACCATACATTAAAGACTGTTAAAGAAGCTCAACCTGGTAAGGAAGTTAAAATGAAAAAATAATGTGATTAGCAATAATGGGCAGCCTCCGAAAATGCTTCAAGGGAGCTGCCCATTATTTATGACTTTAGTTTAACTCATTTTATATAGGGGTAATAAAGTTCTAAACACAGATTCTGCTCTATTTAGAAAGATTTCAGGAGCCATTTCGATAGCAGCTTTTCTCGGAATATTGATACCGCATAAAATTTCAGCTTTTTTTACATTTTGTAAGCGCATAAACATGGCTTTCAACTCTTCCTTTGTCATTTCGCCATGGGTATGTGCAAATGGTTTTGTATGGTCGGCAGACCAAACAAAGTCTTTTGGTATTTGCTTGTAAATTTTATTTATATTCTTTTCTAATTTCCTTCCGAAATCCGCTTTATTTGGAGCTTCATATATTACAGCAAACCAAATAAATACATGTGTTTCCCATAGTCCTATCTGAAAATGTGGGAGCATTTTATAGCCTCTTGGATTGCTCGCAAATGCAACCCAAGTATCGTTTGGAGGATTTACCGTTCTGCGTGCATGTTTAGCAACATGAGGGAACATTTCATCTCCTGACTCTATAGCCAGCATGGGAGCAAAGTGTTTCCCTAATCCATCTAATTTCGGACGAATATGAGTAATTAACGCTTCCATTCGTTCCTCCAATCCTTCAATCTTAAAAACATCAAAATCAGTCGTTGTAAATCCTGAAAATGACATATGTGCCTCCTTATGTATTACCAAAGATAAAATAGTCTTTTGATTAATTGTAGTTATAAAATAAACTTTTCTGGAATATTGTAGCATACATGAATTTAAACCAAAACTAGCAAGCACTAATGAATCGATATACAAATATAGGTAATCGCACAAATTTGTTGCATCTGACTCAAATTCTTCATAACATATAAGAACAAATAGTCAGAAAATTAACTATTTTGAAAGGGGTGATGTGAATGAAAAAGCTAATGAACTCCACAAAACACACAGCGGGCGAAAAGGAACGAACTGCAATCCTTCGATTAGAATTGGATTATGAATTAGCTGTGCTATACGATGCAATGAATGAAAAAAATGAGGACCTAAAAATACAAACAAAACAAAAGCTGGAAAGGATTAGGCAGGAACTATTAAGATTAAAGGCACTCTAACTTTGATTCCAAATGATTGAGGTAAAGGGGAAAGATATTAGAAAATGTATATGGAAATAGGACTTAACCAATAAAAACGGACTCCAGCAAAAACTTTGGAGTCCGTTTTGTTATTTTATAGAAGAATAATGTTTAAGTTTTTTAAGATGGTGAAAGGATATAGCTTGAAGTGCCGAACTAATTCTAATAAGCTATTGTTACAAATTATATTAATTATCTAAATATCCCTTTAGGTGAAATTGCTGGTATGCTAAGAAGATGAGGAGGGTTAGACCATAAAATGACTTGGGAAAAAATAAACCAATATGCTATCGAATGGATAAAAGAAGCAGGTGAAAAAATTAAGGATTCCTTCAGTAAAACACTAGTTATTCAATCAAAATCAAATGCAAATGATCTAGTGACTGATATTGATAAAGGCACGGAACAATTTTTCATCCAGAAAATTAATGAAACCTTTCCTGAACATAGAATCTTGGGAGAAGAGGGGTTTGGGGATCAATTATCAAATCTTGATGGAATCGTTTGGATTATAGACCCGATTGATGGAACGATGAATTTTATCCATCAGCAAAGGAATTTTGCTATTTCCATCGGTATTTATGAAGATGGTATAGGGAAAATTGGTCTCATTTATGATGTCGTACATGATGAGCTCTACCATACGATTAAAGGCAATGGAGTCTACCTAAACAATCTTAAACTTCCCCCACTTGAAGAAGTTTCAATTCCTGAAGCTATAATAGGACTGAATGCAACATGGGTAACGGAAAATAAACGAATTGATCCCTCAATATTATCTCCATTAGTAAAAGATGCGCGAGGCACACGCTCATATGGGTCAGCAGCATTAGAGATGGCGTATATCGCTTCAGGAAGGATAGATGCATATATTACGATGCGTCTGGCACCTTGGGATATTGCGGCAGGGGTTATTATGATTGAGGAGCTTGGAGGAATGGCAACGACATTAAAGGGAGAAAAATTACACTTCTTAGAAAATAATACGGTGTTTATTTCAAAACCAGGACTGCATCAGGAAATTATGGAGCGCTACTTAAATAATGGCAATTGGTAATAAACATGACCGCTAAATGGCGGTCATGTTTATTACTTATTATAACAATCCTTTTTCCCTCATATTTTTCTTCGTCTTAAAACCAAATCCCATAACGAAGATTAACAATACTATTGCTCCGATAATCCCGATAATACTTCTCTCTGCAATGGCAACTCCAATGCCCATCATGCATAGTGCTGCTGCAATCGCAAAAGCTAATAAGGGCCACTTAATTTGATTCATTATAGGTAACCTCCCAGTTTGGGTGACAATTTTGGATATAAAAATGTTTACTATAGAATATTATTTTACACAAAAACGTTTTAGGTTTCCACTTTATTTGTGTTATAATGTTTCAGTTGTAGAATTTGAAAAAAATGACTATAATTTTATCCTGTTAAAATAGAGGTAGGAGGAACTTCCTTGAAACTTAGAGAAGACATAAGAAATATTGCTATTATCGCACACGTCGATCATGGAAAAACTACAATGGTTGACCAGCTTTTAAAACAAGCTGGAACTTTCAGATCCAATGAACATGTTGAAGAACGTGCGATGGATTCAAATGATATTGAAAGAGAACGTGGAATAACTATATTAGCAAAAAATACTGCGATTCAGTATAAAGATACAAAAATTAATATTCTTGATACACCAGGACATGCTGATTTCGGCGGAGAAGTGGAACGGATCATGAAAATGGTTGATGGTGTTCTGCTTATTGTTGACGCATACGAGGGATGCATGCCACAAACTCGCTTTGTTCTTAAAAAGGCACTAGAGCAAAACCTAACACCAATAGTAGTTGTTAACAAAATTGACCGAGATTTTGCACGTCCTGAAGAAGTAATTGATGAGGTTCTTGACTTATTTATAGAATTGGAAGCAACTGAAGACCAGCTTGAATTCCCAGTTATTTATGCATCAGGTATAAATGGCACAGCTAGCACTGACCCAACAAAACAAGACGAAAACATGCAGGCTTTATATGATGCAATTATTAGCCATATTCCTGCTCCAGTAGATAATCGAGAAGAACCGCTACAATTCCAAGTAGCTTTACTTGATTATAATGATTATGTGGGTAGAATTGGAATTGGACGTGTTTTCCGGGGAACGATTAAAGTAGGTCAGCAAGTGGCATTAATGAAGCTGGATGGTTCTGTTAAGCAATTTAGAGTCACGAAAATTTTTGGTTTCTTTGGTTTGAAGAGACAAGAAATTGAAGAAGCACATGCAGGGGACTTAATTGCTTTATCTGGCATGGAAGATATTAATGTTGGTGAAACAGTCTGTCCGGTAGAACATCAGGAAGCATTGCCGGTTCTTCGAATTGATGAGCCTACTTTGCAAATGACTTTCTTAGTTAATAACAGTCCATTCGCGGGAAGAGAAGGAAAATATTTGACTGCGAGAAAGGTCGAGGAAAGATTACGTTCACAGCTGCAAACGGATGTAAGTCTTCGTGTTGATAATACCGACTCACCTGATGCATGGATCGTTTCCGGCCGTGGGGAATTACATTTATCCATCCTAATTGAAAACATGCGCCGTGAAGGATATGAACTTCAAGTTTCAAAGCCAGAAGTTATCGTTAGGGAAATCGATGGTGTACGATGTGAGCCGGTAGAACGTGTACAAATAGATGTACCTGAAGAGCATACTGGTGCCATCATGGAGTCAATTGGAGCTAGAAAAGGCGAAATGCTTGATATGATCAATAATGGAAACGGTCAAGTACGTTTAATCTTTAATGTTCCAGCAAGAGGTCTGATCGGCTATACGACAGAATTCTTAACTTTGACAAGAGGATACGGAATTATCAACCACACATTCGACAGCTATCAGCCGATGGCAGCTGGACAGGTTGGCGGAAGACGCCAGGGTGTACTTGTTTCAATGGAGAGTGGAAAAGCTTCAACTTACGGTATTATGCAAGTAGAAGACCGTGGAACCATTTTTGTTGAACCTGGAACTGAAATTTACGAAGGAATGATTGTAGGGGAGCATAATCGTGAAAGTGATCTTACAGTAAATATTACGAAAGTAAAACAAGCCACAAACGTACGCTCTGCTACAAAAGACCAAACGGTAACGATGAAAAAGCCACGAATTTTGACGCTTGAAGAAGCTTTAGAATATCTAAACGAAGATGAATATTGCGAAGTTACTCCTGAATCTATTCGTCTACGCAAAAAAATCCTTGATAAAAATGAACGTGAAAGAATTGCGAAGAAGAAAAAATATGCTGAAATGAGCTAAATAATGCATTACAATGGAGAAAGAGACCAATCTTTGAGACTGGCTCTTTTTCCATAATACATTAGTTCCTCATAAGAAGGGGGAGAATGGAAATAGTTGATATTAACGATCGTCTGTCTTTTTTTGCTGCTTTATTTAAAGTACAAGAAAATTCAACAGTTGGCATGTGGATGTTATATTTGACCATTGTATTACTTTGTGTAATTGTATTTAAATTAGGATTTGCAAAGAAGCTGCCATTGGCGAAATCGGCAATTATATATCTTTTCCTTATTTTAGGTTGTACAGTTTTAACCTTCTTTGCCGTGTTCCTTCCAATCACAGAAGGGCTTGTTGTAGCGGCTTTGATCCTAATTATTTATAAGATTCGTCTTCATCAATCAAAAAAACAAGCAAAAAGCGAGATGTAGGGTGGAGATGATCATATGAATTCGCTTCAGGATAATTTGTATAATTGGTTGACAATTAAAATTGTAAGTGATGAAAGACCAAATGATACAGCAGCTGCAGAAACAGAAAAAATGTTCGGGGAAATGCTTGTTCAAGAACATGGACTTACCAATATTGTGATCGAGACAGATGAAGTTATGTACTATGTTCATTTCGATCAAAATGGGGAAAGAAAAAAAACACGCTTCCCTAGAGAATTAATTGAAGTTATGCTTAATCAAATTAACTCTGAGCCTGAAAAGTACATAAATTATCCAGAAAGTTAAATAAAAAAGAGGGAGGCGATGCCTCCCTCTTTTTTACCATTCTTCCTCTTTTACATTGCTTTGATACAATTTAAAATTGCCGGATTGGAGCCTTTTTTGTGTTTTTTCTGTTATTCTTGCTTCACACTCTTTACACATATAAGTATGAATCGGCCGGTTTCTAAGTCGTTTTGCCTGGAAGGAATGATCTTCTATTGATTCAATTTTATCGCATAAAACACATTTTACTCTCATAGCAGACACCTCTAATAAATATTAAATACTTATATTATTTTGCTAATTATTTTACTTGCAAAAAAATAATGGGTTATTATATTAATTTTAATTATATATGATGGGGAGCTTCATTTCGACTTTCTTTTTATATTCGTTAATGAGAAACGGTTGAAAGTTAGAAGGAGGCATAATATGATGTAAAATGAAGGAGGGATTTACATGGCAAATCAGGTTGAACCTAAGTTAATTCAGCCACTTTTTGAAGCACTTCAGCAAGAGCGGTTTGTTACATTAGCTACAATTGATTATGAAACAGGCGGGCCGAATGTAAGTGCGATTTCGTGGGTACTGGCAAAGGATGAAGAAACGATTTACTTTGCAGTAGATAATCGTTCTAGAATTGTTCAAAATATTAAAGAGAACAATAAAGCAGTCGTTAATGTAATTGCAAATGAGTCTACATATTCCATTGCAGGGGATGGGGCTGTTAAGGAAGAAAAGCTAGAAGGTGTCCCATTAAAGCTCGCTTTAGTAGAGATAACTATTAAAGAAGTTCGGGATGTTATGTTCTATGGATCGAAAATTGTTTCTGAACCTCAATATGATAAAACATATGATAAAGATGCTGCTGCACGTCTAGATAAACAAGTAATGGATGCAATGAAAAATGCCTAGTCAAAAGACTAGGTATTTTTCATTTTAATGTATTATTCACGTTTATCTTTATAGTGATTGGATTGTTCCTCTTGTTGTTTTTCCAGCTTTCTTCCTTCTTGTTCATTCATTTGCTTCTTTGGTTCCTCAGGAGCATTTTTAGGTTTAGGATCGATAATATCTGCAGGGATTTCGGGCATTAACCGGCCTGCTATATCGGCTAATTCATTCATTATTCCTTGAATGGGCCTGCCGTTTTGAATATCATCGGAGATTTCCCGTAACCGGGCATTTATATCGGGATCAGCGATGATGATAGCACGTGCACCATCGGGGTCATTTTTTAAACTTTCCGCTACTGAGTATTTTATAGCGCCTACTTCTGATCTTTCCAGATTTTTATTTACATCTAATCCTACGATTGCATAACGGCCTAATACAACTGCTGTTGCATTATTAACATTAGGAATACTACTGGCTAGTTTAACGAGCCTACGTGCTGTTTGTTGTCCAGTTGTACGGTCGACCTCCTGAATCGTACTGTTTTTTACATTAACTAAATTGTTCCCATTATTATTTTCTTTCGTTTGATTATTATTAAATCCACAACCGGCAATTAATAAAACAGCCAGTCCTGCTAGCAGCATCCTTTTCAATGTTTACCAACTCCTATACTCTAACTGGACTTCTGAAATTTTCAGATTCACAGCATTTTAAAGGATTCTTTAACGGTTATTGTGCAAAATTTCTTCTATCTTTATTCGGTAAAACATATATTTTAGCAAAGTTCCATTCGTTCCACTGTTTAATAGACCTAAGAGGAGCAGGAGGCATTAGATTGAGTAAAATATATGTGTTAGATACAAACGTCTTGTTACAAGACCCTCATTCGATTTTTTCTTTTGAAGATAATGAAGTAGTGATACCAGCAGTTGTGCTTGAAGAAGTGGATTCAAAGAAAAGATATATGGACGAGATTGGCAGAAATGCAAGACATGTATCACGGCTAATAGACAGCTTTAGAGGTGCTGGTAAACTACATGAAAAAATTCCTCTTGAGAATGGCGGAAGTTTGCGAATTGAATTAAATCATAGGTCCTTTCATCAGCTGCAGGATATTTTTATTGAAAAAACGAATGATAATCGCATTTTAGCTGTAGCAAAAAATCTATCTCTTGAAGAAGAAACGAAGGAAAATGGAAGGAGTGTAATATTAGTCAGTAAAGATGCGCTTGTAAGAGTAAAAGCGGATGCAATTGGTTTAATGAGTGAAGACTACCTGAGTGATCGTGTGATTGAAAATGACCATCTGTATACAGGGTTTTTGGAAGTATATATTGGGAAGGATACTTTAAATCGATTTTATGAAAAAGGAGAACTTCATATTTCTGAAGTTGTTACGTTTCCTGTCTATCCCAATCAATTCCTGATCATGAAGGACGCTTTAGGATCTTCTGGATCTGCTGTTGGCTATGTTGATAAAACAAGGAAAAAAATAAAAAAGCTTATATTCGATTATGACCATATTTGGGGAATTAAATCGAGAAATGTTCAGCAAACAATGGCTTTGGATCTCCTATTAAGAAAAGATCTTCCGCTTGTTACATTAACTGGAAAGGCTGGAACAGGCAAAACTTTGATTGCCTTAGCATCTGGTCTTATGCAAACGGAAGATTACGGAGAATATAAAAAGCTCCTTGTAGCAAGACCGATTGTCCCTGTTGGCAAAGATTTAGGCTATCTTCCTGGCGAGAAGGAAGAAAAGCTCAGACCGTGGATGCAGCCTATTTTTGATAATCTTGAATATTTATTTAACGTAAAAAAACCTGGTGAATTGGATGCCATTTTGGCAGGAATGGGTTCTATAGAAGTAGAGGCACTGACATATATTAGGGGAAGAAGTATTCCGGATCAATATATAATTATTGATGAAGCGCAAAATCTTACTAAACATGAAGTGAAAACAATACTTACCCGTGTAGGGGAAGGAAGTAAAATTGTATTAATGGGAGATCCGGAACAAATTGATCATCCATATTTAGATGCCTATAATAATGGATTAACATATGTAGTTGAGAGATTTAAGGATCAGATGATTTCAGGACATGTGAAGCTTGTTAAAGGGGAGAGATCTGGACTGGCACAACTAGCTGCTGATCTATTATAACAACTTGTAGTGAGGTGAATGTGTGTTAAAAAGGGGCAATAAAATATTGCCCCATCCTGAGTTATTGAATTTTAAAAGCCTTTACTTTCTTAATCGGGTTATTTTTATTGCTGCCATCCCCGAAATAAACATGAACCGGTCCGTCATCTCTCAAAGGCTTGCCATTAATAGAGAAGCCCAAAATTACTTCCTCAGCCTTTTGAATAGGCATCTGAACTTCCTCGTCTTCTTCAGTTACGATAATAAAGGTAGAAGCATCTTTTTCTGGTTCAGCGTTTTGGATAAAGGGCTTTAACGGAATACCGAATGTTCCAGTAAGCACTTTTTCTTTTTCAAATTTCTTCTCAGTTTTTAAAGTAGGAGGATATACAGCACCCTCCATAATTTCTCGATCCCAATGCTTCGAAACTGCCTTCGTATATTCTTCTAAAGATTTATCTTCCTCTTTTTCCGATTCAAAATAAGTGAGTAAATCCACTTTTCGGTCATCAAATATCCATACCCCTGGATCAAGTGTAATTGAATATTTAACATTACCGCCTAATGCAATAATATTTTCCATTTTTATTCCTCCTAAAAAGGCCAATCAAACTTATTTACAATGGTAAGTATACAGATTTTTAATCTAATTGTCATACTTTCAAGCGCATGCTAGAATTAATTCCTGTGTAGAGATAGGATTATACTAACTGCATCAACAATAGATAAAAAGAGAATGTTTATGAAAAATAGTATTAAATGACCAAATGTTTGGAGGAAATTGGATTGACATGTCAAACAAATGAGGATTTGCAGAAGCTGATAAATTTGGTTTCTCCACTTGTTGAAAAAGGGAAGGTGGCAGACTATATTCCAGCCCTTGCTAAAGCAAATAAAAATGATTTATCCATCGCTATTTATAAAAGTAATAATGAATGCATGTACGCTGGATCTTATACAAAAAGATTCACATTGCAAAGTATCTCTAAAGTACTCGTGTTAGCTCTTGCATTGGAGGATAATGGTGTTGAATATGTCTTCGACAGAGTTGGAATGGAGCCGACTGGTGATCCTTTTAATTCGATTTCAAAGCTCGAAACTTCAATTCCATCTAAGCCGTTGAATCCAATGATTAATGCAGGTGCCCTTGCTGTGACAAACATGATTAAAGGGCATAATGAGATGGAAAAATGGGAACGAATTATTCATTTTGTAAAACGATTGGCGAATAACTCTGAGCTTACATATGATGCAGAAGTTGCAGACTCAGAGCTAGAAACCGCATGGCTTAACCGATCTCTATGTTATTTTATGAAACAGCATAAAGTTATAGATAGTGATATTGAAGAATTAATGAGAATATATACAAAACAATGTGCAATTGAAATGAATTGCTTTGAGTTAGCTAGAATAGGCGCTGTTTTTGCATTAAATGGGGTGGATCCTCAAACTGGAGAAAGGCTAATACCAGTTCAAATAGCGAGAATTTGTAAAACATTTATGGTCACTTGCGGAATGTACAATGCTTCTGGAGAATTTGCAATTAAAGTAGGAATTCCAGCTAAAAGCGGAGTTGCAGGAGGAATACTTGCTGTCGTGCCTGAAAAGTATGGGATTGGGATTTTCGGACCCTCATTGGATGAGAAGGGAAACAGTATAGCAGGAATAAGGCTAATGGAAGAACTCTCGAAACAATATGATTTTAGTATTTTTTAATAAGTGAGCATCCCTCATTATTCTTGCTTTTTTCTTGTCTTAAGTATAAAATTTATAGATAGGATAATCGCTCGGAAATGGGGGATTGAAAGTTGACTTCAGAAATGATTATTGACCACAAGGAAAGAGCAAATGCCTTATTAAGGGCTGATGCTGATAAAATATTGAAATTAATAAAAGTGCAAATGGACAATCTTACAATGCCACAATGCCCTTTATATGAAGAGGTGCTTGATACGCAAATGTTTGGGTTGTCTAGGGAAATAGATTTTGCGGTCCGACTTGGATTAATTGAAGAAAAGAAAGGAAAGGCAATTATGGCGGAATTAGAAAGGGAGCTTTCTATTCTTCATGATGCCTCTGTAAGAAAATAAACTAATAAAAACTCAAACATTCAATTTTGATTGTTTGAGTTTTTTTATAATTAGCTTTGTTAAAGCAGAATGTTGATTTTTGCACTTGTTGATTGAAGCGGAAGGCACGAGACTCCTGCGGGAAAAGCGAGTCATTGGGAGACCCCGCAGGAGTGATAGCAACGAGGAGGCTCCCGGACCGCCCGCGGAAAGCGAGTGCCTTCAGCGGAAATCAACAACTACGCTTAACTGAGCCTTATAATTAAAGGTCTAAGGCAATAAAGGTTATTCTGCATCAGAAAGAAAGATTGGAAATAATGTCATAAAATAATTAAATAGTATGACATTATTATAGATTTTCCTTAAATAGTGTGTTACATTTAAAACAACTTTTCTTCGATGCAGGATATTTTAGTGCTTTAGCCGAATAAATAACTCTACATAGAAGATAAGGGAAGAGGCTGGATGTTAAAAAAAATCTTAAAATCATATGATTATTCTTTAGTTATTGCTGTTGCTCTTTTATCAATTTTTGGCCTGATCATGATTTTTAGCGCAAGTATGGTAATAGCCGTACAGCGCTATGGATATCCAAGTGATTATTTTTATGACAAGCAAAAGCTGCATATAATTTTTGGAGCAATTGCTTTTGTGATCACTGCACTGTTTCCTTACAAAGCGATGCAAAGCAATAAGTTTCTTGTACCGATGGTATTTTTTTCATTAATCGGGTTATTTGCTTTATTTATATTTGGACATGCTGCGGGAAATGCACAGAGCTGGTTTAAACTCGGGAGCAGAAGTTTACAGCCTTCAGAGTTTGTAAAACTAACAGTTATTATTTATTTATCTGCTGTCTATGCAAAGAAACAGACATATATAAATGAGTTTAACAGAGGAGTTGTTCCACCGCTTGTTTATTTGTTTCTTGCCTGTTTATTTGTTGCAATTCAGCCGGATTTTGGGACAGCTGCGATCATCTTTGCTATTGCAGCGATGATTATTTTTTCTTCGGGTATGAGCTATAAAAATATCCTTAAGCTAGGAACAATTGGTGTATTAATCGTTGCTCCGCTAGTTTTAATAATGCAGAATAAAATTTTTACAAAAGTGCGATTAGGCCGTTTTGAGGCATTTCAAGATCCGTTTGTAACAGATTTCGGCTATCACTTGGTCAACTCCTATTTAGCTTTAGGCGCAGGTGGAGTGAAAGGGCTGGGTTTAGGAAACAGTATTCAAAAGCTTGGATACTTACCAGAAGCCCATACCGATTTTATCATGGCAGTTGTTGCTGAAGAGTTAGGCGCATTTGGTGTATGTTTTGTTTTATTGCTGCTCGGGTATATCGTTCTCCGAGGACTATATATAGGATTAAAATGTAAGGATCCATTTGGGAGTTTACTAGCAATTGGGATTTCTAGTATGATAGGAATTCAATCGTTTACTAACCTAGCGGGAATATCCGGTGTTATCCCTTTAACAGGTGTACCATTGCCATTTATTAGTTATGGAGGCTCATCTCTCTTGCAGCTTTCTCTTGCAATGGGAATTCTCGTAAATATATCGATGTTCGTTACATATGAACAAAAATATAAAGGAACAAAAGAGAAGGAACATCCGGAGCCGGTTCGAAATGTATCCAATAATAAGATTTATAATTTCCGTAAATAAGTGACAGTTATCCTTCACTTGTTAATAAGTTTTCCTGCTCTTGATGATTTGGCAACTACAACAAGATATTAGGCAATCAAGTGCATGAATTAATGCAATCGGCTATGCAACGGCCATTGCATATTCTCAATTTCCAGAAAAATCAAAAATTGAAGAAGAGGTGTTTTTCTTGAGCCGACGTATCAACAAAGTTTTAGTAGCAAACAGAGGAGAGATTGCGATCCGGGTATTTAGAGCTTGTACAGAATTAAATATCCGTACAGTCGCAATATATTCAAAGGAGGATTCCGGATCCTATCATCGATATAAGGCTGATGAAGCCTATTTTGTAGGAGAAGGAAAAAAACCAATAGATGCTTACTTAGATATTGATGGAATTATTGAAATTGCGAAAAATAGTGACGTTGACGCGATTCATCCGGGATATGGATTCTTATCAGAAAATATTCATTTTGCTAAACGATGTGAAGAAGAAGGAATCATTTTTATTGGTCCAGAATCCAAGCACTTAGATATGTTTGGTGACAAAGTTAAAGCGAGATCACAAGCTCAATTGGCAGAAATTCCAGTTATCCCTGGCAGTGACGGTCCTGTAAATGGATTAGAAGATGTTGTTAGCTTCGGAAAGAACTATGGATTCCCGATTATCATTAAAGCCTCTCTTGGCGGAGGCGGAAGAGGCATGCGAATTGTTAATAGTCTTGAGGAAGTTAAAGAATCTTATGAACGTGCTAAATCCGAAGCGAAGGCTGCATTTGGTAATGATGAGGTTTATGTAGAGAAATTTATTGAAAAGCCGAAGCATATTGAAGTTCAGATAATTGGAGATAAACACGGTAATATTGTTCATTTATATGAAAGAGATTGCTCTGTGCAGCGTCGTCATCAAAAGGTAGTTGAGGTAGCACCATGTGTATCTCTTTCGCCGCTGCTAAGAGATGAAATTTGTGAAGCAGCAGTCAGATTAATGAAAAAAGTAGACTATGTGAATGCTGGAACTGTCGAATTTTTAGTATCCGGAGAAGATTTCTATTTTATTGAAGTAAATCCGCGTGTTCAAGTTGAGCATACAATTACTGAGATGGTAACAGGGATTGATATTGTTCACACACAAATTCTTATTGCAGAAGGACATTCCCTTCATAGTAAAGTAGTCGGAGTTCCAACTCAAGAAAATATACATGTGAGCGGATTCGCAATCCAGTCACGTGTTACAACGGAGGATCCTCTAAATAACTTTATGCCAGATACAGGAAAAATTATGGCATACCGGTCTGGAGGAGGTTTTGGAGTTCGGCTTGATGCAGGAAACGGTTTCCAAGGAGCAGTCATCACCCCTTATTATGATTCACTGCTTGTAAAATTATCAACTCAAGCTATGACCTTTGAGCAGGCTGCTGCCAAAATGGTTCGGAATCTTCAGGAATTTAGAATTCGCGGCATTAAGACGAATATTCCTTTTTTGGAAAACGTAGTAAAGCATGAAAAATTTCTTAAAGGAGAATATGATACTTCCTTTATCGATAAAACCCCTGAGTTGTTTTTATTCCCTAAACGAAAAGACCGAGGAACAAAAATGCTCTCCTATATTGCAAACGTAACTGTTAATGGCTTCCCCGGCATTGAAAAAAGAAAACGTCCAGTTTTCGATCAGCCAAGGATCCCCAAAGTAAGCAGCAGCATGCCATATCAAGATGGAACAAAACAAATTCTTGATCAATATGGAGCAGATGGCTTAGTTAAATGGATAAAAGAACAAAAAGAAATCTTGCTGACAGATACAACGTTCCGAGATGCTCACCAGTCATTGCTAGCTACTCGTGTTAGGACAAATGACATTAAACACATCGCAGAACCAACAGCAAAACTGCTGCCTGGATTATTTTCTACAGAAATGTGGGGAGGAGCTACATTTGATGTGGCTTATCGGTTCTTAAAAGAAGATCCTTGGGAAAGACTATTGATGCTAAGGGGAAAAATGCCGAATATTCTGTTTCAAATGCTGCTTAGAGGCTCAAATGCTGTGGGCTATGCTAATTATCCTGATAACGTAATTCGCGAGTTCGTTGAAAAGTCAGCACAAGCTGGAATTGATGTTTTCAGAATTTTCGATAGCCTTAACTGGGTCAAAGGAATGGAAGTAGCTATTGATGCGGTAAGACAAACTGGAAAAATTGCAGAAGCAGCTATTTGTTATACTGGTGACATTATGGATCCTTCTAGGTCAAAATATAATATCAATTATTATAAAGAATTAGCGAAAGAACTAGAAAGTCAAGGAGCCCACATCTTGGCGCTTAAGGATATGGCTGGTTTATTAAAACCTCAGTCTGCCTATCGCTTAATATCTGAGTTAAAGGAAACTGTAGATATTCCAATTCACCTTCATACACATGATACGAGTGGAAATGGTATATTTACGTATGCAAAAGCAATTGAAGCCGGTGTTGATATTGTTGATGTAGCTCTTAGCTCAATGGCTGGTTTAACATCACAGCCTAGTGCAAATTCTTTATATTACGCATTAGAGGGAATGGATCGTAAGCCTAATATTAATATTAATGCATTAGAGCAATTATCTTACTATTGGGAGGACGTCAGAAAATATTATCGAGATTTTGAAAGCGGCATGATTTCTCCGCATACGGAGGTCTATCAGCACGAAATGCCTGGTGGACAATATAGTAATCTGCAGCAGCAGGCAAAGGGTGTAGGCTTAGGAGAAAAATGGGATGACGTAAAAGAGATGTATTCTCGTGTAAACCAAATGTTTGGAGATATTGTTAAGGTTACCCCTTCTTCAAAGGTTGTTGGAGATATGGCATTATATATGGTCCAAAACCAATTAACAGAGGAAGATGTGATTAATAAAGGAATGACTCTCGACTTCCCTGATTCTGTTGTTGAGTTATTTGAAGGGTATCTTGGACAGCCATATGGCGGATTCCCGGAAGAATTGCAGAAAGTTATTCTTAAGAATAGAGAACCGATTTCTGTTCGTCCCGGTGAGCTGCTAAAAGATGTTGATTTTGAAGCTTTAAGAGAAAAGCTATTCAAGGAGCTTGGCAGACAAGTAACTTGGTTTGATAAACTTGCATATGCTTTATACCCGAAAGTGTTCATGGATTATACAAAGACAGTTGAGCAGTTTGGTGATGTTTCCGCATTAGATACGCCAACTTTCTTATATGGTATGAGACTTGGCGAAGAAATTGAAATAGAGATCGAAACAGGAAAAACGCTCATCGTAAAGCTTGTCTCGATTGGCCAGTCGCAAGAGGATGGAACAAGAGTTGTTTATTTTGAATTAAATGGACAGCCGCGCGAAGTTGTTATTAAAGATGAAAGTATTAAAGCGACAGTCGTTTCGAAAATAGCTGCTGATCCACACAATGAATGCCATATTGGTGCTACAATGCCTGGGACAGTTATTAAGGTTCTCGTAAAAAAGGGAGAAAAAGTAGAAAAAGGTGATCATTTAATGATAACTGAAGCGATGAAAATGGAAACAACTGTTCAAGCCCCGTTTTCAGGAATGATCGATGATATATATGTATCTAACGGAAACGCTATTCAAACAGGGGATCTGCTGCTTGAAATATTAAAATAATAATTAATATAAAAAGAGCTGCGGTCAAAGACTGCAGCTCTTTTAGGTAGTTTTTGTTATTGAATTGTAACTGGAGGAGGCGTTGGCAGTTTATCATCTTCTGAAGCTTTTTTTAATGCTAAAGCATTCTTTTTACTCCGAGAAGTTAAAAGGATGAAATAACTTAAAACACCAAATAAACAAGAAATGAAGAAGGCGTGGGCAAGTGCGATATATAAATTTAATCTAGATAAGACTACGAATGCACCAGCTATAACCTGTAAAGAAACTAAAATAAAGGAAATAATCCAACCCCAGTATATAACTTTTTGATTTTTATAATGCTTTACTGCAAGATAGGTAATATAAGCAATCCACAGAAAAATGATGCCTGCTGCGGCCCTATGTCCCATTTGTACCCATTCATACATATTTTCAGGAAGTCCAAAGATGCTATTCGTACAGAGTGGCCAATCCTTACAAACTAAACTAGCATTAACATGCCGTACAAGAGCACCGGTGTAAACAACAATATAGCTGTAAATTGATACACCGATAATATGTTTTCTCATTCTATTATCAAGGATAATATTTTCAGCATTAAATTTCTTATCAACTTCAAAGATAAGGAGAGTCAGAAGCAGGACTGTTGCAAAAGAAATTAAAGAAATGCCAAAATGCAAGGCAAGTACAAAATCTGATTGTCCCCATTTAACTGCAGCCGCTCCAATTAAACCTTGAAGGACTAAAAAAAAGAAAGAAGTTATAGATAAAAACTTAGTTTCCCGAATATGTCCGATAGACCTCCAAGTCCAGACCGATAGGACAAGAACCATAATCCCGACAGAACCAGATACGACTCTATGCGCGAGTTCAATAATTAATTCAGGTGTAATGTCTTTCGGCAGTAATTCACCATTACATAGCGGCCAAGATCTTCCGCACCCCATTCCAGAATCTGTTTTTGTTACGAGTGCACCGCCTAATAATATTAATAACATTCCTATGGTGGTTAATACGGCGAACCATTTAAGTGATCGTCGCAAAGTGCTTCACCCTCTTCTAAATAATTCAATAATTTGTAATATGAGGTAGTTGACTAGTATAATTAATTTGTTTCTAAATAATAAATTTTCCGTATCTATCATATCTGATAATAAGATAAAAGAGAATAGAAATAGTACTGCCTTTACGAATACTACATGATTAATATTTTTATTACAATGATAAAAGGTATAATCATTGTACATATAGTGTAAATAATATGTACGTCAGTAAAATCTTACATAAAACATTTTTTTACATTATGTGAATATTTTATCAATGTTTTTTTAAAACATACTGATTATATTATGGCAGAAAAACAACAATTATTTAAGCAAAAATACTTGATGACACAAATTATTCATATTTTATTCGAAAAATATTCACAAAAAACTTTCAAAGTGTGATTTAATATACAAAGGAAGATGTTTAAATCCTGTTAAGTAATTTACAGTATTAAAACAATTATAATAGTAGAAAACTATTTAAATTGTCATCTTTTAGGAAAAGCTCTTCGTTTTTTATTACAAATATGGAATTGTTAGCTAGAATGTTTTATAGTAGGTTTAGTATCATTGCCGTATTTGTGATAAGGGATAAAGGAGGAAAGAATATGTCTAATTCGAGGGCCTTCATTGATGCTGGTATTGAGAACAGCGGTGGAAGCCTGGAAAATGATGTGCATAGGTCAACTGTATGGAAGGATTTCTTATCATTAATTAAAGTTGGAATTGTCAATTCTAATTTAATTACTACCTTCACTGGTTTATGGCTTGCACTGCACTTTACAGGTAAAGGATTTTTGCATAATTTGGATATTGTTCTTTATACTGTAATCGGATCATCGCTTATTATCGCTGGCTCATGTGCCCTTAATAACTATATAGACCGAGATATTGATCCTTTTATGGAAAGAACGAAGAATAGGCCAACTGTTACTGGAAGAGTTTCGCCAGCTAAAGTGGCGATATTAAGTTTCTTATTAATCGGTATAGGTACGGTATTGCTTTTACTAACTACTTTAACAGCTGCTTTAATTGGTTTAGTAGGGGTATTTAGCTATATTGTCTTATATACAATTTGGTCAAAACGAAGATATGTTTCAAATACTATTATTGGAAGTATATCAGGGGCTGTGCCTCCACTAATTGGGTGGGCAGCAGTAGATGCAAACCTGGATGTTATGGCGTGGGGCTTATTTTTAATCATGTTCTTCTGGCAGCCTCCTCATTTTTATGCGCTTGCCATGAGAAGATGTGAAGAATATCGCGCTGCAAATGTGCCAATGCTTCCGGTTGTAAAGGGATTTAAAAGAACAAAGACTTCAATATACTTATGGGTAGCAGGTTTATTGCCACTGCCATTCTTGCTTCCAGAACTAGGAATGCCATTTCTTATTCTTGCAACCATTTTAAATATAGGCTGGATTGCAACAGGAATATATGCTAGAAAATTTAAAGATGATATTAAATGGGCTACATTAATGTTTGTATACTCATTGCAATATCTGACTATTATGTTTGTAGCTATGGTAATTATCACACTTATTTAAATATAATAGGGCAGGGCACTAGTCAAAATAATGTTCTAATGCCCTAATCCTATTAATAAAAAAATATCGTAATATTGTTTAACAGTATTAAGGTATACTACATAAGAAACTTTGTTAGGAAATTCTTTCTTTTCCTAAGTATTTAGAAAGAATTTATTTATAATTTTTTCGATCAAACATTTCAAACAGAAATAATACGAAAGAGGGGTTTGATTAAAGTATGAAAAGGCTTGCAAAATGGCGTCTTGCTTCTTTAGTTGGGATTCTGACGCTCATTCTTTCTGCATGCGGCAAACCATATTTATCTGCTTTGCAGCCTGCAGGTGAAGTTGCACAAAAACAATATGATTTAATGGTGCTAAGTACTACAATTATGATCGGGGTAATCGCAATTGTAGCTCTGATTTTCATCATCGTTTTGGTAAGATTCCGTCGAAAAGACGATAAAATTCCGAAACAAGTAGAAGGAAGTCATGCATTAGAAATTATCTGGACAGTTATTCCAATATTATTGGTCTTTGTTCTTGCTATTCCAACTGTTTCAGCTACATTTAAGCTTGCTGATGTTGCAGATATGGATAAGAAGAACGAAGATGGAAAGACTGATGCTCTTGTTGTAAATGTTCGCGCCAACCTATACTGGTGGGAATTTGAATATCCGAACCAAGAGATTATTACAAGTCAGGATTTAATTGTTCCAACAGATGAAAAAGTATATTTTAACTTAATTGCTTCAGATGTTAAGCACTCTTTCTGGATTCCTTCTGCTGGAGGAAAGCTGGATACTAACGTAGACAACGTAAATAAATTCTGGCTAAAATTTGATGGTAAAAAAGCAGATGATGTAAATAACTTATTCTATGGAAAATGTGCTGAGCTTTGCGGACCATCACATGCACTAATGGACTTCAAAGTTAAGGCTCTTCCTCGTGCAGAATTTGATCAATGGGTAAGTAACATGCAAAGTGTTAAAGAGCCAATGAAGGCTACAACTGATTTAGCTCAAGCCGGTCAAGAAATCTTTAACCAAAGCTGTATTGGATGTCATGCTGTTACACCAGCTAACACAACACCAGAAGCAGCAAGACTAGCACCTAACCTAACTAATTTTGGTGAACGTGAAAGAATTGCTGGTATTTTACAACATACACCAGAAGACTTGAAAAATTGGTTATCTGATCCTGAAAAGTATAAGCCTGGTAACAAAATGACAGGTACTTATGGAGAGTTAACTCCAGAACAGCTTGATGCATTAACAGAGTATTTAATGGGGTTAAAAGTTCAGGGGAAATAGTGTAATTGCTAAAGGGAGGTAAAATTGTGAGTACCATTGCTCAAAAAAAGGGATTTGGGGCAGTTCTTTGGGATTATCTTACGACAGTAGACCATAAGAAAATTGCACACCTTTATCTTTTTGCAGGCGGATTCTTCTTTCTCCTTGGCGGGATAGAAGCTATGGTAATCCGTATTCAATTAATAAAACCAAACAATGATTTTGTAAGTGCTGGTTTATTCAATGAAATGCTGACTATGCACGGAACAACAATGATTTTCTTGGCGGCGATGCCACTCTTGCTAGGATTTATGAACGCGGTCATGCCTCTCCAAATTGGAGCACGTGACGTTGCTTTTCCTTTCATTAACTCGTTAGGATTTTGGTTATTTTTCTTTGGTGGAGTTTTCTTAAACCTTTCATGGTTTTTAGGAGGAGCTCCTGATGCTGGATGGACTTCATATGCATCATTATCACTTGCGTCTAAAGGACACGGTATTGATTTCTATGTACTAGGACTTCAAATATCCGGTTTCGGTACTTTGATGGGTGGTATTAACTTCCTAGTAACAATCATTAACATGCGCGCACCAGGAATGACTTATATGCGTATGCCAATGTTTACTTGGACGACTTTTGTTGCTTCATCTTTAATTTTATTTGCATTCCCTCCATTAACAGTAAGTATCTTTTTACTAATGTTTGACCGTATGTTTGGTTCAAATTTCTTTGATGCTTCAATGGGTGGAAATACAATTATTTGGGAACACTTCTTCTGGATTTTTGGACACCCGGAAGTTTATATCTTAATTTTACCGGCTTTCGGTATTTTCTCAGAGATCTTTGCAGTATTTGCAAGAAAACGTCTTTTCGGATATTCTTCAATGGTATTCGCAACAGTCCTAATTGGTTTCTTAGGATTCATGGTTTGGGCTCACCACATGTTTACAACTGGTTTAGGCCCAATTGCTAACGCAATCTTTGCTGTAGCAACAATGGCTATTGCTGTACCTACCGGAATTAAAATTTTTAACTGGTTATTTACTCTTTGGGGAGGAAGTATTAAATTTACAACTCCAATGCTGTATGCTGTTGCCTTTATTCCTTCTTTCTTAATGGGTGGGGTAACAGGTGTAATGCTGGGGGCTGCTGCAGCTGACTATCAGTATCATGATACGTATTTCGTAGTAGCTCACTTCCACTATGTAATTGTAGGTGGGGTAGTATTTGCTCTATTAGCTGGTACACATTTCTATTGGCCAAAAATGTTTGGAACAATGCTAAATGAATTCCTAGGAAAAATTACTTTCGTATTATTCTTCATTGGATTCCATTTAACATTCTTTATTCAGCATTTCTTAGGTCTATGGGGAATGCCGCGACGCATTTTCACTTTCCTTCCGGGTCAAGGACTTGAAACTGGAAACTTTGTAAGTTCTGTTGGAGCCTTCTTCATGGCTGCAGCTGTGATCATTATGTTAATTAACATTGTAACGACAAGTGTTAAAAACGAAAAAGTTGGAAATGACCCATGGGGTGACGGACGTACACTTGAATGGGCTATTGCTTCACCGCCGCCATTCTATAACTTTAAGCAATTACCGCTAGTTCGTGGTCTAGATGCTTATTGGATTGAAAAAATGGAAGGTAAAAAGGGTATGGTACCTGCTGAGCCGCTTGGTGATATCCATATGCCTAATAACTCATTTATTCCTTTCGTAATCTCACTTGGTCTTTTCATTGCAGCATTTGGTGCAATGTACCACGCAGATGAAGGAAATACTTGGGGTATCCCAGTTTTAATCGTTGGATTAGTGATTACTTTCGGTTCAATGCTTACTCGTTCATTAAAGGATGATCATGGATATCATATTCATAAAGAAGATTTAATGGATGATATGGATGATAATAATAAGGGGGTAAAGGCATAATGCATGCAGAAGAAAAAATGACATTAGAAAAATGGCCAGCTTCTCCTGAAATGCAAACCCTCGAGGGTAAAAATAAGTTTTTAGGGTTCTGGTTATTCCTAGGTGGAGAGACTGTTCTCTTCGCCTCCCTCTTTGCAACATATTTAGCTTTAAAAGACTCAGTACCTAGCAGCGACATGCCACTTGCTAAGGATCTATTTGAGATTCCGCTAGTATTTGCAATGACTATGATATTATTGACTAGTTCATTAACAAGTGTTTATGCAATGTACCATATGAAGAACTTTAACTTCAAGAAAATGCAAATATGGCTTGGAATTACAGTTCTTCTAGGATTGTCATTCTTAAGTTTAGAAATTTATGAGTTCAATCATTATGTTCATGAATTTGGTCATACGTTCACTAGTAGTGCATTTGGATCTGCGTTCTATACGTTAGTAGGATTCCATGGAGCTCACGTTGCTTTTGGACTTGGATGGATTATTTCATTAATGCTTCGTAACAGTAAGCGTGGATTAAACCTTTACAATGCACCTAAATTTTATGTAGCAAGTCTTTACTGGCACTTTATCGACGTTGTTTGGGTATTTATTTTTACAGTTGTATATTTAATGGGAATGGTGGGATAAACTGATGACAAATGAACAATTAAACTCAGGTAACCCTCGTGTAGACATTGAATATCGTCGTAAAAAGAATGCTGAAGAAATGAAACATCATATAATCTCATTCGCATTGATGATCTTCTTAACACTGGTTGCCTTCGTTGCTGTAGCCTATGAAGGATTTTCTGGATGGTTTATTGTTCCGTTTATTTTAATCCTTGCAGCTGTTCAGGTAATTTTTCAATTATACTATTTCATGCATATGAGTCATGAAGGTCATGAGGCACCTAAGTTATTCATGTATTCTGGAATGGTTGTTGGATTTGTTACGATTTTAACTTATATTACGATTATTTGGTGGTAAAAAAAGAGAGAAAATCGGCTTTCAGCCGGTTTTCTTTTTATGTAATCGAAATATTGGTAATATTGAATATTTTGAAGTCGCATGATTCACATGTATAATATAATTTGGTATGTTGATCGTTTTATGTTTAAGGATATTTCTTATTGGATCTTTTGTCAGTCAAAAAATAGAGGGGTGAATATGCATGGCATTACAAATATTTGGTTTTCGAGCATTATGGAGCCCATATTTTTTTATCTTTTTAGTTCTTGTACTTGTTGGATATTTTTTAATTACTATTAAATATAGAGAGAAGTTTTTAAATAGTGAGCCGCTTAAACTAGGGCAAGCTATAAATTTTTCAATAGCTATTCTTCTTTTATACATCATTAAAGGATCACCTATTGACTTAATGGGACATCTGATGTTTTACGCACATATGATCCAAATGGCTATCCTTTGTTTAGTTATTCCGAAATTTTTTATTACGGGAATTCCTCCATGGATTTGGCGTTCACTTCAAAAAAATTCTGCGTTTAAAAACATATTTAACTTTTTGACCAAACCTGTTGTAGCTCTAATATTGTTTAATGGGATATTCTCCATTTATCATATCCCTCTAGTATTTGATATTGTTAAGACAAGTTTTTTACTGCATGCAGCATATACAAGTCTTTTATTTGTTATGGCAATAATTTTTTGGTGGCCAATTGATAATAAATTAGATGAATATCAATCCTTAAGCGGGCTTAAAAAAGTAGGATATATTTTTGCCGCGAGTGCATTGCTATTACCTGCATGCGGGCTTATTATCTTTGCAAATGCACCATTATACAGCTCATTCTCTGACCCTGACGCATGGGCTAAATCATTAGAACTATGTGTACCTGCATCAACACTTTCAGGCTTAACCTTGAGCGGTCCAGAGATGTTTAGTTCTATTAGCCTTCTGAATGATCAGCAATTAGGCGGGATTATTATGAAAATGATTCAAGAAATTGTCTATGGTGTAACACTGGCACAGATTTTCTTTAGTTGGTACCGTAAAGAACAAGAAGAAACAGAAATTGAAAAACAACATTCCCTTAACCCTCAGACGATTGAATAATTCAAGCCTCATTCTGTTTGAATGAGGTTTTTTCTATATAAAAAATCACATTATATATATTAATATTTGAACAAATTAGCAACTTTGACGAAAATGCCTTTATCTGTGTTGATTATAAAGTGGAACTTTAATAGAATTAACTTTGTGCATCATACTTTTGTAAGGCTTTGCGGCCTGTTTATGGATTAAATAGAGAAAAAACAGAGAGGGAGTTATTATGATTTATTCGCTGCCGATTTTACCGACAATAAGTACGACATTCATTGTATTAAGTGCCATTACAGTAGCTATTGGATGGGGACAAATACGACAAAGAAAAATTGAAACTCATAAAAAGACAATGTTGTTAGCAGCTGTATTCGCAATTATATTCTTTATTATTTATGCAAGCAGAACGGTGTTTATAGGAAATACTGCGTTTGGCGGTCCAGCCAATATTAAAATATACTATACAATTTTTCTAATATTTCATATTACATTGGCAACTGTTGGTGCGGTGTTAGGAATTATTACGCTTATTACAGGGTATAAAAATAACTTGGCCAAACATCGAAAGATTGGACCTATTACAAGTATAATATGGTTTTTTACTGCCATAACAGGGGTGGCTGTCTATCTGTTATTGTATGTTTTTTATCATGGAGGGGAAACTACTTCTGTTATTAAAGCCATTTTAGGATTTTAATAAGTTCTTTAGAAATATGGAGTTAAGCCATATTTCTGCTTTTTTATAATGGCTGTGTTAAAGCAGAATTTTGAGTTATGCACTTGTTGATTGCAGCTGCAATCAACAGCCACGTTTAACAGAGTCTTCATAATAACAAAGGACGCATATATATTATGCGTCCTTTGTTATTATTATTTTGCAAACTTTCCAATCTCTTCATTAAGCTCAGTGAGAATTTTTTGACATTGGCTAACAAGTGATTTTGGAAATACTTCATCATCACCATATTCAACACCATGAGGATAATAATATTTTCCAAGTACTGGTGTCTTTAATTCAATAACTGCTCTTTTTGTGTCAATTTCGCCTTCAACTGTTTGACCGAAAACACGCAAATAGTAAATTCCTTCTTTTAGATCGAATTTGCGATCGTATGTAACTCTTTCGTAATCCCATTGACCTTCTCGTACAAGTCCTTTGGAAAGCATTACTTCATCTAGGCGAACGAGGTCCGCTTTCTTTTTTTCAATCCCCGTATTTTCAAACTTCATGTTTGTCCCTCCTAAAACAATCCATTGCTAGCTGTGTACAGCTATTTTAGATTAAATCTTCAATTACTATCCATGTCTAATAATAGTAGAAATAGACAGAAGATGCAATGTATACATATAAAGAATGCATATAAAATGGATTATTATTTATTAATTGTATGGGAAGCATTCTTTTTTTCGGAAATTTGGAGAATATAATATTGGGAAAAAGGAGGCTTTATATGAAAAGGTTATTTATATTTATTATTTCATTATGGATTTATATTTCTTCTGGATTAAATATTTATGCAGATACAATTTACACAGTTAAGCGCGGAGATACTTTATGGAAAATCGCTTTACATTTTGGAACTGGGCTTCGCCGAATTATTCAGCATAATCCTCAAATTTCAGATCCAAATATTATTTTCCCAGGTCAAATAATAACAATCCCCGGGGCATCAAGAAAAGATAACATCACTTCACTGTCCAGTCATGAAAAAGACCTTTTAGAGCTAATGAATAGAAAAAGACAAGATCATGGTTTGAAACCACTTATTTTAGATCTTTCTCTGGCAAAAGCCGCCCGAGAAAAATCGAATGACATGATGGAGTATCAGTATGTATCGCATATTTCCCCATCTTATGGGGATTCTATAAATATGTTGAAGACCTTTAGGATTCCGTTTAATAAGGTCAAAGAAAGCATTGGTGCAGGATACGGATCTCCTGAAGAGATTTTTTCTTTATGGATGAATTCAACTGAAAACCAGTCAAACATGTTAGATAATCTGTCTACTCATATAGGTATTGGGTATGTAACAGGCGGCTTGCATGGCCATTATTGGACAATTTTGATTATTCAAAGAAACGAAGGAGGAAGTTAAATGGATAAAATCCGTGATATTATGACTGATGAAGTTGATAGCTGTTCCTTGTTAGATAACGTTTATGAAGTGGCTGTAAAGATGAAGGAATTAAATGTTGGTGCTATACCTATTGTTGACAATGACAAATTAGTGGGCATGATTACAGATAGGGATATTGTGTTGCGCTGTGTAGCAGAGAAAAATCCTCCATCTTCAAAGGTTGAAGAAATTATGAGTAAAGATTTAATAACTGTCACAAAAGAAATGGACGCTCATGAAGCAGCAAACTTAATGGCTAAGCATCAGGTTAGGCGTTTACCGGTTGTTGAAGGAGAGAAATTAGTAGGAATTATTTCTTTAGGTGATTTTGCTGTCCATCATTTAACAGATCAAAAAGCTGGGGAAGCTTTATCTGAGATTTCAGAACAAAACAATGTAATCCAGCATTAAAGAACAGAACACCGATTGTGGTGTTCTTTATTATTTCAAGAATATTTTAATGATTAATTAGGAATTAAGGCATGGTTAAAATTTATTAGAATTTTCTGCCCTTTCTATTAAAAAGAATGTAAATGATGATATACTAATATTAAGAAGTTATCATATACATATATAAAATAATAGAAAGGAGACAAGCCTCTGAGGACCCTTATTCGAATACTAATTATTATTGCCGCTCTATTGGCGATAGGACTATATTTTAATCATGAATCAGATGAAAAAGATAAGATCTTATTAAATGAAGTTAGTACTCAGCCAAAAGTTGA
The DNA here is from genome assembly GCF_019749375.1 of Bacillus sp. S/N-304-OC-R1. Taxonomy (GTDB): domain Bacteria; phylum Bacillota; class Bacilli; order Bacillales; family Cytobacillaceae; genus Cytobacillus. The sequence goes on along the minus strand of NZ_JACWFE010000001.1, from coordinate 519,867 downwards.
CTATGATTTAGGTGAGTCAGATTCTGATGCTTCCTCTGGTCTGGAGAAGCCAAATGAAGGTCTAATTAGTTTGCTTGGCAAGCCTTCCAACGAAGTAATTAATCTATATGGCAAACCACTTAGAGTGGATCCTTCATTATACGGGTACGAGTGGTGGATTTATCCTATTAATTATCAAAAATATATTCAGGCTGGCATAAAAGATAATAAAATTGTCACCATTTATGCGACAGGTTCTGAAGCTCCAATAATGCCATTTAAAATTGGCCAGCCAGTAGCAGAAATTTATTCTTCCAATATTTTTGATTCAACTATTAACCTTGAGTATAACAATAGTTCGTATAAATTTGAGCTGTCAGAAGATGATTTGAATACTCGTCCACTTGTTTTGATAGGAGATATTTATGCCCAGCTCTATTTGGACAAGTTTAGCGGTACCCTTTCAAGCATTAGACTTATAGATGCAGAAACATTAATTAAACAGCATCCATATGAAATGGTTTATCGAGGTGAACTGCTAGAATCAGATGAAGACTCAATCGTAAATGAAGAAGAAGTGGAAAGAGGAAAGGAAAGACAAATATTTGATATAACGAATGTATTTCGTATTCGTAATAAGCTGAATCCATTAGAATGGGATGAACAGACAGCTCAAGTGGCTCTTGCGCATAGTAAGGATATGTATGATAGCCAGCAATTCTCCCATATTTCTGAAGAATTTGGAGATTTGGCTGCTCGATTGGAAGCTGGGAATGTTTTCTACCAAATGGCCGGTGAAAATATTGCAGCTAATTATATGGATGCTCCAGCTGTAGTTGAAGGCTGGCTAAATAGTAAGGGACACAGGGAAAGTCTGTTAAATGAACATTTTACTCATTTAGGCGTTGGGGTATTTAAGAAACATTATACACAAAATTTTATTGAAAAGTGGCAGGAATAAGCAATTATAATATTTTTATTACAAGAAAGAGCTTGGTCTTATGTACAAGCTCTTTTATGCAGTTAGGCAGAACTCTTTACTTTATTATTTCAATTCTGGCCACAAGAAAATAATCTTCTTTCCAATTTCCAAATACACGGATGTTTTCTCCTTGTTGTAATTGAGGCAATTTCTGTTCACCATCAATTGGAATCATTTTCTTAACATCCCAAACGGATTGTCCAGATTGTATTTTAATATCAATTACATAAACAAAGCGGTTGTGGGAAAATCTTTGTCTGCTTTCTCGAACATTCATAACCCTACCTGATATTATTGCCTCTTCGGGTATATTTTTTAGCTGAATCCATTTTTCATGGCTTTCACGCATTTCCTTTTTTGTGATCCAGTAAAAATAAATACAGATGATTGGAATAACAATGGCAGTAACCATGTGAACACCACCTATTTATTTTTCTTAATAATAAAAAAGCTGCCTGGAGACTGTGCCATTTTCTTTCCGTCTGAACGAAGTACGTCAGCGGAAATAACCATCGTTTTAGAACCCTTATGATGCTTTTTTTGAAAACCGTGCAAAACACCCTTTAATGTTTCTAGCTCCTCTAATGTAGCATTATTTAGCTAGTCCTCTAACATTTCTCTTACTTGATTCTTCATTGCAATTCACCTTTGGAGTAAGTTCTGTAACCATATTACCATTTTTAGATAATCATTTATATTTAGAAATTATTTGGTTATTTCACCTTTTATCAAATATTACATACACTATGATAGGCATTTGTAACAAACCGAGGTGAAAGGCACAAATGACTAAAAAAGAGCTTCATCCAACAGTTGTGCAATTTAAGGAATTTGTTAAAAAAAATCCAAAGATTGTTCTAGAGGTTCGTGAGGGCAGGTCATCCTGGCAGGAATTATATGAAGATTGGTACTTATTAGGTGAAGAAGATTCAAAATGGGAATCATTCCGATCGGATGCTCAGCCTGAAAATAAAACAGAAGAGAAGAAGACGGATTGGATGTCCAATATTTTTAATTCAGTTAAGAGAATGGATCCAAACCAAGTTCAAGGATATATTACGAACCTCAATCAAGCTTTAGCAGCAATTCAAGGAGTGATTTCTCAATTTCAAGGTAGTAGTAATCCGGGACAAAAGCCAAGTAATGTAAACCAGCCTCCTTCAAACCCATTTACGTTTAAAAAAGATTAGCTAAAAGGGGAAAGATATGAGAAAAGACATAGTTGATTATGTGAGTCAAAACAGAGAAATACAGCAATTCATAAGACAGCAGCCTGTTTGGTATCGGCGGTTATCCAGGAATCCACATGATCTACAGGCGTTGGAGATCGCTGCGCTGCATCATTATCAAAAGACAATCCCACATAAAGTTGAAAAATTTACAAATGGTGTACAAATGGCCTCAATGATGATGAGTATGTTTCAGGCGATGAAATCTCAAACATAATCAAAAGCTTTCTTTTTTACAAAGAAGGCTTTTGGTTTTTTTCAAATCTTAAAATGAATCAGAGTAAAAATAGCGGATAACGCAAACAATAAATTACATACAAGTTACCTATTTAAAAGGGGTGAGGCCGATGAGACGGTTCATTTATTTATACATGATTTGCTTATTAGTTGTTACTACAGGCTGTCATAAGGACAAGCCAAAGCCAGAAACCAAATTTATAGTTGAACCGATGAATGTTTCTACTAGTAACAAGGATGTTGCAGTAACTGCAATAGCACAAAACAGTAGTGATCAATTTTATGTAAATCATCAAGTAAAAGGAAAAAATCTTTTTATTGAGTGTATTGTACCTGGAATTACTTTTAGAGAGACGAATGCTTCAAATAAAGGAAGCATTATTCTATATATAGATGGACAGAAAAAAGATCAAATTTCATCTGCTGCATTTATTGTGAAAGGATTATCTGCTGGGACACACAAAATTAAATTAGAGGTTTTAAAGGATAACGAAACATCTTCAATATTGAAAAGGGAATTTTATGTGACAATCCCATAACTTTTGATTTCCGCTGTTTCATGATAAAATATGAAACGGAGGTGAGCTGGATTTGCTTGCTACAACTGAGAGAGTTGAAATATTAGATACTGCAGAACAAATTGCTGCAATGATTATTCATTCAATAGAGGCAGAACGATACCGCCAATGTTTATATAAATTAAAGACCAACAAGGAAACACAAAAGAAAATAAATGAGTTCGTAAAAATAAAAGAACAATATGAGGAAGTTCAGCGCTTTGGAAAGTACCACCCTGATTACAAAACTGTAATGACAGCAATCCGTGAACTAAAAAGAGAAATGGATATGGATGTACATGTTGCAGAATTCAGAAAAGCGGAAAATGATTTGCAGGCTATTCTTGATGAAGTAAGTATGATAATTGGACGCTCAGTTTCCGATCACATTAAGGTGCCTACGGGAAATCCGTTTTTTGACAGCTCATCTAGCTGTGGTGGTGGATGTGGTTCAGGTGGTAGCTGTGGCTGTTCTTAACTAAGTTTTGGCGGCATTGGATTTCAGTGCTGCTTCTTTTTATTAGAATTTTTAGCATTCATGTTTCAGCCCATTGAAAGCGGATGATTTTTTATGCTAGACTAATAAAAATAGTTGATTTTGAAGGGGAAGAAAATATGCTCGGTCAACGGCAGGGAATAATTGTCTGGCTGTATTCATTAAAGCAGGCAAAAATGTTACGAAGATTTGGAAATGTCCATTATGTTTCTAAAAGACTGAAATATGTAGTTTTATATTGTAATCTTGAGGAAGCTGATGAAATAATGGGGAAAATCAGTGCCTTTTCATTTGTTAAAAAGGTAGAACCATCATACAAACCATTTTTGAAAATGGAGTTTGAAAACTCAAAGCCTGATAAAGCAAAGGAATATGATTATAAAATGGGTATTTAAAGGTGAGGACAAAGGTTCCTCACCTTTTTTTCTTCTTACTGTAAAGGCGGTATATAATGGTTTAATCTTAATATCCCTATTAAATATTGGTAAAATAACTCTTTTTCTGCAAAAATGGCCGAAGGCTTAATATCGAATTGAATAATTTCTTTATTTAATTCGGCAGCTACAGCTGAAAATAAATCAAATCGTTTATTAGGTATTGTATTTGGATTTGGTATTCCCTCTCTGCAAATATACAGTGGTTGAAAGTCTCCTGGGTTTGTCGGTTTTAATATAACTGCAAGGGATGTCATATTTCGATTATCAATAATCGTATGAAAAGCCATCAGGTGAACGAGTCGTTCCTTGTTAGCTTTTGCAATCTCTATGAGTTCATAAATATCCGAATAGCCTTCCCCAAGCTCTATAAATCGTTGGATCAAGTGATTATTCCCTCCTACTAAAACAAAATTGTCCAAAATTACTTTATCATTTTCCAATTTGAAATAGAAGCTCTTTGTAAAGGAATCCTCAACTTAATAATCGGCAGTAAAAATTTTATACTTTTTTCGCCATTTTTATACAAAATCCATGTACTGATGCTTTGGGATTTGCTATGGTTATACTAGGAAAGTTAGTAAAGGGGATTTGTATGTGGAAGACGGTTGTCCTAATATCTATTGTGTTAACAACAGTTATTGGCGGTATGCTGTTTTGGCAATGGAAGGCGTATTCTAAACAAAATGACTCTATAAATGTACCTGCCGAAAAAGTAGAACAAGAAATTACTGTGAAGTCATCTGGGAATGAACTAAATATTACACAAAAAATAACTGGAATTACAGCAAAAAAGGAATACAAAATTATTAAGCCAGAAAGCCTTTTTCGCTTTTCTTGCATGAATAAAAATAATGATCCTTGCAATTCATCAAAGGAGAGCTCTTTAACAATAATCCCTGATCAAAATGAATTAATATTTGAATATACGATCCCAACCGCACAGAAAAATAAAGCTTACTTACTTGAAAAATGGACAGCAATAGTTCCTGAAGTAACAATTACAAGGTCAACAATTATTATTGTTGATACGGTTAATCGTAGCGGTACATGGGCGGCAGGGGCAGAGATGAAAGGTTTTAAAGAAATGGATTTAATTGATTATTATTATTTTGAAGCTGCAGGAACTGCACCTAGTTTATATTGGCAATCTAAGCATCTTGAGAAAGCTGATGGCAGCACTGGATTTATACAATTTTATAGCGGCGCTAAATTAAATAATAAATTTTACATGAAGGAGCTTGATGCTCTTAATCATTACCCTTTTGTAACTGTAATTCTCACCGATCAGCATATTGAACAGACAAGCCGCGGAATATTAATTTTGAAACCAAATATTAAAGAGGAATCTTTAAAAAGAAAACTGATTCAATATTATTATGAGAAAAAATTTAAAAGTCTGCCGTCTGATCAACAATGGGTCCTTGATGTTTTAACTTCATATTCAGCAAATTTACCAGCAGAAACGACGAAAGGTAAAGAAGTATTACTTGAATTAAAGAGCAAGCTTTCAGAAGATGAATTGAAACATTTTATTGGATTAATTAATAAGAGTCCAAATCTAATTACGATTAAGGAATTGGACAACTATATTTCTAATTTAAGAGGATTAAGTACAAGCTTCTTTGTTTATAATAGTGAAACTCCTAATTCAATTGTTCCGTTATATTTCTACGATTCTCGGAAGGTTAAAATAAATGGGCACAATGTGGATGGAATAAAGGTTCTTTATGAAGAAGGAAAAAGCTTATTTCCGTTTATTAAAACGATGAAAGCGCTGGATTATCAAGCAGAAGTTCTTGAAGATAAAGAAACTATTCTTCTTGTTAAAGGGACTAACACATACAGGTTTTTCTTAAACAGAAATATTTTTATTTATAATGAAGATGACTATGGATTATTAGAAAGACCATTATCTACAATTAACGGCAGCATTTATATTAGCAAGCAATGGATTGAGACATTGTTCAAGGTTTCAATTGATGAGGAAGAGAAAGAAATAATATTATCTGATGAGAATTAAATTAAGTTCCTGTATAAATAAAAAACCCTGCAGAATATCTGCAGGGTCCTTCTATATCCTCAAGAAGGATAGAAGGCAAAGGGAGAGGAGAAACCGGAGGAAGAACTTATGGGGAAACGTAAGTCTTCTCCGCGGTTGGCAACAACATCCTCGAATAGATGCTGTTACTAACATTATTTCCACAAAAGTATTGGATATACCCATTAATGGAGATTTTTTTCATTGCTCATCTAATAAAACATTTCATTTGGCAGAAAACATAAATAAACTGATTGGCGGCAAATAAATAATTATGGTAGGATAGGAAGGAAAAATTGATACTAGCAATGATTAGTGGTGATAATGAATATGAGAGTAGTTTCAGGCATTAAAAAAGGAAAAGCCTTAAAGGCGGTACCTGGGAGTTCAACGAGACCAACAACAGATAAAGTGAAAGAAGCGATGTTTAATATTATCGGACCGTATTTCAATGGTGGAATAGTTCTTGACCTATTTGCCGGGAGCGGCGGGCTTGGTATTGAGGCCTTGAGCCGAGGGGCTGATAAAGCAATTTTTGTAGATAGAGATGGGAAGGCGATTCAGACTATTCACGAAAATGTGAAAATATGTGATTTTGAAGATCATACAGAAATCTATCGAAATGAAGCAGAAAGGGCACTGAAGGCTGTAATGAAAAGAGGATTAATATTTGATATTATCTTTTTGGATCCGCCTTATAAAAAACAGCAGCTTCTGAAGCTTCTTGAAATCATTAACAGTGAAAATATTCTTGATGAAGGTGGAACGATTGTATGCGAGCATGGATCGGATATCGAATTGCCTGATACAGTTGGAGCGCTGGAAAAGAGAAAATGTGAAACATACGGCATTATTGCAATAACTATTTATCATAAGCAGATATAATTGATTAAGGGGGATAATTATGGGCGGAATTGCTGTTTGCCCCGGAAGTTTTGATCCAATTACTTATGGTCATCTTGATATCATTAGAAGAAGTGCAAAAGTGTTTGATGAGATTCATGTCGTTGTATTAAATAATTCTTCGAAAAAACCATTATTTACTGTAGATGAAAGATTAGAATTAATAAAAGAAGTGACAAAGGAGATCCCTAATGTAACCGTTGCCTCCTTTCAGGGGCTGCTTGTTGATTATGCAAGCGGTGTAAATGCAAGCGCTATTATACGTGGCCTGCGTGCTGTTTCAGATTTTGAATATGAGATGCAAATTACATCTATGAACCGTGTACTGGACGATAAAATTGAAACCTTCTTTATCATGACAAATAATCAGTATTCTTTTTTAAGCTCAAGCATTGTTAAAGAGGTTGCAAAATATAATGGAAAGATTTCAGAGCTTGTTCCGCCTACTGTTGAGACAGCATTAAAAAATAAATTTTTGAAATAACAAAGAACGAGCACAATTTTGTGCTCGTTAATTTTAACAAAAATTATACCTCTTATTTCCCTAACCTTCTAGAAAGTAACATTGTATAGCTAAGTAATGCGAAAATGGTTATTAGAGGACCTGCATCTGAAATGATAGTAAACCATTTTTGGAACCATGTGCCTTCACCTAATAATACAACTGGGACTGCGTTCGAAGGCTGTTCTGTATTGTAAAAACGTTCAAAAATAGGATTCCAAAGAATTGCTGCATATGCGGCAGCAAAAAAACCATGGAAAATTCTAGCGATAAAGAAAGGTTTAAAATCAATATCAGTTTGTGCTAATATGCTGGCAACCTGTGCCTGCACACTAAAGCCGCTAAATGCCAAAATAAAACTCGTAATAACAGCTTGCTGCATAAGAGTAGCTTCCTGTACCTGGCTAGTTAGCTGGCTTCCGAGGGTGATTTCAAATATACCAGATATAAAGGGTGTGCTTAATTCTGCTGGCAAGCCAAAACCTGTCAAAAGAACTTCAAGTCCGCTTGCTAAGAATGAAGTAATTCCAAGGTGGTATAGCAATTTATTAATGACTGAAAAGAGAATGATAAAACCGCCAATCATTAATAAAGTACTAATAGAAGACATGACTGCATCGCCAAGAAGCTTACCAATTGGACGATTATCATTAAGCCTAGTGCGATGGAGAATGGATAGTGCATATCGAATAGAGGGCTTTCCATGTTTCTCTTTATTTGTATCCTCGTTATTTCGTCCATAGAATCTCATAATCAATCCTACTGTGAAATTACCTAAATAATGGGCCAATGCAAGGATTATACCAAGCTTGGCATTATGAAAAAAACCGACAGAAACCGCACCGAAAATAAATAATGGATTCGAGCAATTTGTGAATGAAACTAATCGTTCAGCCTCTGTTTTGGATATTTGTCCTTCTTGTCTAAGTCTAGCAGTCAGTTTCGCACCTGCTGGAAAGCCAGAGGCCATTCCCATTGCCCAAACAAATCCGCCAACACCAGGTACACGGAATAATGGCCTCATAAGAGGTTCAAGAAGGACTCCTATGAAGCGGACAACGCCAAAACCGATAAGCATTTCCGAAACAATAAAAAATGGCAGGAGAGAAGGAAAGACGATTTCCCACCACATGTTTAAGCCTCTAATGGAAGCATCTACTGACTCTTGAGGAAACGAAATGAGTGATAGAGCCATTAACGTTACGGATAGAGCAAGAATAATTGTTTTTATTTTGGAACGTAGCACTGGGCAAAGCCTCCCTCAAAAGTTGAACAATTAAATTTATCTTTTTTAATGGGGTTTCAATGTGTTTTAATTACAGTAATTCATTTTGTCATTTCAGCCTTGTCCTCTATAAATCAATATACTCATAGAACTGCAAAATAGACCATAAGATTGAACATGAAATCATTCTATTTAAAAATCAATGAACAGTTCAATGTACTTTCCAATATTAAATTTTGGAGAAAAGTCGCATCATAGGGAGGAATTGATTTGGATAGGCCGAAAATTGGTTTAGCCCTTGGATCGGGAGGTGCCAGAGGTTTCGCTCATTTGGGGGCAATAAAGGTTTTAAATGAAGAGGGTATTCCTATTGATTTAATAGCCGGGAGCAGTATGGGGGCAATGGTCGGCTGTTTTTACGGAGCAGGGCTCGATATTGAAAGGCTTTATAAATTAGCAAAAGCGTTTAAACGAAAATACTATCTTGATTTTACTGTTCCTAAAATGGGCTTCATTGCTGGAAAGAGAGTAAAGGAACTTATTCGTATTTTTACCCACGGGAAAAATTTGGAACAATTAAAGCTGCCTGTTAAGGTTGTAGCAACAGACTTGATGACAGGAGAAAAGATAATTTTTGATAAAGGCCCGATTGCAGATGCGGTTCGTGCCAGCATTTCAATCCCGGGTATTTTTGTTCCAGAAAGGCTTAATGGGCGACTATTAGTTGACGGTGGAGTAGTTGATCGGGTACCTGTTTCAGTAGTAAAGGAAATGGGTGCGGATATTGTCATTGCCATCGATGTATCACATGTAAAAACGAATGCGGAGATTACTTCAATTTATGATGTTATTATGCAAAGTCTTGATATCTTGCAAATGGAGCTTGTCTCACATCGGGAAATCGTTTCTGACCTTATGATAAAACCAAGAGTTGAAATGTATAGTTCAAGAGCTTTTACAAATATTGAAGATATTATTAGAATAGGGGAAGAAGAAACAAGAAAATTTATTCCTCAAATAAAACAGGTGATAAATGAGTGGAAGGAGCCTTCAAGTGGATGAGAAATAAGTATGTTATGCGTTCCTTCATGATCGCAGCAGTTGTTTTGATACTAAGTTCATTTTACACTTTACCTTATTATGTATCGAAGCCTGGTTTGGCTAAAGAGCTGGAACCCATTGTTCATGTGGAAAATGGCTATAAAGAAGAAGGCAACTTCATGTTAACTACAGTAAGGATGGGGAAAGCAAATATATACTCCTATTTGATAGCAAAGCTTAATCCATATCAGGAGTTATATCAAATTAATGAAATTCGGAGAGAAAATGAAACAGAAGAAGAATATAATGTTCGGCAGCTTCATTTAATGGCTTCCTCTAAACAATCTGCTATTGAAACTGCTTATAAAAAAGCGAATATTCCGATCCAATACGAGTATAATGGCATTTTTGTATTAAATGTTATGCCTGGAATGCCGGCAGACGGCAAACTGAAAGCAGGCGATCGAATCTTTAAAGTAGATGGCAATGAGTTTGATTCGTCAGAGCAATTTATTCAGTTTGTTTCTGGTAAAAAAGAGGGCGATGAAGTTCTATTTACAATAAAACGCCAAGATAAAACAAGCGATGTCAAGATTACTTTACAAAGGCTGAAGGAAACAGGAAAAGTAGGGGTTGGAATCGCGTTAGTGGATGATAAAGAAATTATCGTTACACCAAATGTCACAATAAACAGTGAAGATATCGGCGGACCGTCTGCAGGCTTTATGTTCTCGCTTGAAATATATAATCAGTTAGTTAAGGAAGATTTGACGAGGGGCTATCAAATTGCAGGTACTGGGACAATTGATTCTAACGGAAATATAGGCAGAATTGGAGGAATTGAACAAAAGATAGTTGCTGCTAATAAAGCAGGTGCAGAGATTTTCTTTGCTCCTCATGAGAATGGGTCAAAGGATTCTAATTATAATGCTGCAGTCAAGACGGCAAAAGAAATCGGATCTGACATGAAGATCATCCCTGTTGATACATTTGATGAGGCCATCAAGTTTTTAACAAAATTAAAAGAAAAATAGCGGCGAATAGCCGCTATTTTATTTATATCAAGATAGGTGGTTGCTTATATTCCATTTCCAGTAAACGCTCTTGGCTTTTTCCTGACGCTCCCATTGCATAAATGCGTGAAGCTTTAATATCTAGAGCTAGACTCGAATGTTTTTCTGACGGTATTTTTGATATTAAAGGCAGACCAAGCTTTGATTTGTACTTATTTAAGTATTGTTTTCCATTCATACTCATTCCTAGAAGCCTTAAGTATGCTGCTTTTTCAGTCTTTTTATCCATTTCTTGCTTTGTTGTATTTGTTAGTATGTGCACACATGCCCTTTGAAGTCTTGTCCAAGTATATCTTTTTGTTTTTATTTTCTCCATAAACTCTTGAAAATGATTAGATTCTAAAGCAGCAGCAATTAGCCGATTTTCAAGCCCTTCTTCTATTTCGTAAATATTTTTAATCTCATCAATAGAGGATTGGAGCAGCTTATATTTAAGTAATGGCCAGTAGTTTTCCCACCCATGTAGAAGTCCGAATTGTTCTTTGTAATCGAGCAAGGCTTGAAAGGAAGTTTCAGGCATGTATTGCTTAACAGTCAACATTTCGCTATTATGAGAAAATAAAGCTTTTCGAATACTTGTAGCACTTGCAATTGTTTCTGAAGCAAAATGCGGGTCATGATAATTGGCATTCTTCCTGGCTATTGTTAAAAGTTCTATTTTAGCTTTTTGTTTTTGAGCAGCTTTTACATATTGATAGCCTAAAATATTATTTGGTTTTGACAAATCAAGCAAATCCTCATTAGGACAAAGTTCTTGGAAAGCCAGTGCGGATGCCTTCGGAAAACTATTCCCTTGTTCGATAAAAAATCTAATTTTGCTTTGATATTCTTCATTGTTCTCATCAAGAAAAGAGATGGTCCGGTAAAAACTTTCAATATTTCCTGATTCACTTCCAAAGCAAAGGGAGTGGCATCTTGCGGCCTCTAAAATGGAAACCGCTCCACTAGCGAATGAATTGGCCTGCTGTGTGGCAAATGTATATGGTAATTCAAAAACAATATCAGCTCCGGCTAATAATGCCATTTCCGTTCGCTTCCATTTAGATACTAGTGCTGGTTCGCCTCTTTGCAGAAACTGTCCGCTCATGACAGCAATAACGACTTCAGCATCCGCAAGTTTTTTAGCTTCTTTCAAGTGAAATGCATGACCATTATGAAACGGATTATATTCAACAATTACACCAACTGCGTTCATTTTAAGTTTTCTCCTTAATAAAGTTTAAAAGGGAATAAGAAGGTGAAGAATATCAGATAAGCACATAGGGAAAAAGATGTAAATAATCTGATAATGACCACATTATACTGTAAAGAAATTATATTGACAAATAATTATTTGAAAGCTATAATTACCTTTGTTGCCTTGGGGTGATTTATATGAAATGGACATTAAGTCAGTTACAAAAACAACGAAACAAGGAAATGCTTATAGATGAAATCGTTGACGTGAGTGAGATTACAACAAAAGAGTCCACCATTAGAGACGCTTCACCAATGAGGATTACAGGACGTGCGGATATTGATTCTGCAAAGGTCTCCTTCCATTTAAAGATTGAAGGAAATTTAGTTCTTCCTTGTTCTCGGACGTTAGTTGACGTAAGCTATCCAATTAATGTAGAAACTACAGAAACTTTTCTCTTAAAAGGTTTGGACTATGAAGCCGATGAGGAAGTTCACCAAGTAATAGGAGATGTGATTGACCTAATGCCGGTCATTCATGAAATCCTAATACTCGAGGTTCCAATGCAAGTATTCTGCGAAGATAGCAGTGAAGAAGGCGCTCCTCAGTCTGGTAAAGATTGGGAGGTCATTCAAGAGCAAGATAAAAAGGATACAATTGATCCTCGTCTTGCTGGACTTGCTCACTTTTTTAATCAAAGTGATCCTTCTTCCGATTCATAATTGGAGGAAAACTACACTCTCTAAATCTCTTTAAGGAGGTGTTTGACATGGCTGTACCTTTTAGAAGAACTTCTAAAACTGCGAAAAGAAAGCGTCGTACCCATTTTAAATTACAGGTTCCTGGTATGGTATCGTGCCCAAACTGTGGTGAAATGAAACTTGCTCACCGCGTATGCAAGGCTTGCGGAACATACAAAGGAAAAGAAGTTGTAAATAACTAATTTTCACATGATAAAAGCACAAGAACTATATGTTCTTGTGCTTTTTATCATTTTGCGTGTATTATTTTTTATTCTATATAGAGATTTTGTTACTATTAATAAAAATAAATGAATAATGGAGGAACCCATGAATCATTACATACTAGAGGAACAAGATGGCATTTTGCTTTTTACCATAAATAGGCCAGAGAAAAGGAACGCTATTAGCTATGACATTATGGATGGTTTAGAAGAGGCACTAACATATGCTAATAATGAAAACATTAAGATTTTAGCTATTACAGGTTCAGGAGATAGAGCATTTTGTTCCGGAGGTGACCTATCAGTTTTTCACAGATTAAGAACAGAAGAAGAAGCGTATGAAATGCTTAGTAGAATGTCCAATTTGCTAGTCAAGCTCTTGCTATTTCCAAAACCAACTGCTGCTTTAATCAATGGAACTGCTGTTGGTGGAGGTTGTGAACTAGCTTCGGCTTGTGATTTCCGAATTGCAAAAAAGGACATAAAGGCAGGATTTATACAAGGTTCTTTAGCAATTACTACAGGGTGGGGAGGAGGAACCTTCTTATATGAGAAGCTTCTACCTGCTCATGCAATGAAAATGCTTATGGAGGCAGGTTTATTTGATACAAATCAATTAATGGAACTGGGCTTCCTTCAATCTATTGCTGATGGAGATCTACTGGCACATGCTCGGAAGTACTTCAATAAAATGCTGAGCATTGAAACGGATGTCTTAAGGGCATATAAAACAATGATAACTAATAAATGGAATGAAACTAGGATTAAAGAGAGGGTACAGGAAGAAGTAAGGAATTGTGCTAAATTATGGGAAGGGGATCCTCATCACAGGAAAGTAGCCGAGTTTCTAGAAAAAAAATAACGTTTTCTTTCTTTCTTTGTTAATAATCATTTAGGATATCAGTCTATCTTTTCTAGCATAAGCATATGTATAAATAAAAAACACTAGGAGGGATATTCTGATGTCTTCAACACGACAAGATGCTTGGACACACGATGAAGATTTGCTGCTTGCAGAAATGGTGCTGCGTCATATCAGAGAGGGCGGCACACAGCTGCAAGCCTTCGAGAAAGTAGGAAAAAAACTATCGAGGACTGCTGCAGCCTGCGGTTTTCGCTGGAATTCATACGTGCGCAAACAATATAAATCAGGAATTGAGCTTGCAAAAAAACAGCGTAAAGAAAGGAAGCACAATTCACAATATGAGGAGTCCGCTAAAGGAAAGGAAACTGAACAAGCAGCGGCTAATCTTGAATTTCCTCCAAAAGAATCCACTAGGAGTGGAGAAATGATGGAATTTGAAGATTTGGTCCGTTATTTGAAAACTCTATATGAAAAGGCTAATGAGTCTAGTTTGAGAAGTGAGGACATTAAATCCCATGAAATGAGAATTCAGCAGCTTGAAAAACAATTGTACTATCTAGCATCGGAAAACGAAAGATTGATAAAAGAATTAAACTCAATCGAAAAGGATTACAAATCATTAATAGAAATTATGGAAAGAGCAAGGAAAATGGTTGAAGTTAAAAAAGAGGATAATCAACAAAAAATATAGTTTCATACAATAAAGAAAGCGGACAATTTAATGTCCGCTTTAGTACATTTATTTTAAGTTAATGTGATTTCTCCTTAACTCCTTCTGGGAACCAAACTAGAGGATTTTCACCGCGATCTCTTTCCATATCATAATGAACGGAAGAAAATCCTATTTTTTGCCAAAAATCAGCTGATTTAACTCTAGGATTTGTCTTAATTGGGAGACCATAACTTTTTGCGTAATCAACAAGTGCAGTGCCATATCCTTTATTCTGATAATCAGGAATTACTTCCAGTTTCCATAATTCTAAATAATCTTGAGCAGGTTCGAAATATCTGTCAAACTTTTTCTCAACTTGATAAAGACTCATTCTAGCTACTAATTTGTCCCCGAAATAAATACCATAGAATGGAGACTGGCTATTGTTTTCAATAATATTGGCTTCAAGATCTTCAAGCATGGAAAGCTCTTGTAAACCATATTCTTTAAATTTTTTAAACTCTTCCAATGTCTTATAATTTACAACTAATTTTTCAACCTTGTAGTTCATGTGTATTCCTCCTCACTAGTCCCAATAAAAAAGTTTGCATATATCTATAAAAAATGTAGGCGCTTTCTTCTAATATCATTATATAACAATAAACAATAAATTGTAATCGAACAAAAATTTATTCAAATTCGTATAAATTAGTTTTGTGCAAATTTGCAAAAAAAAACAGAAAGCGTTTACAATAGGAAGCAGGAAAAAGACAGAAGATTGTAGAAATATAATTACTTATAGGATATTAAGAAGTTTTTTTAGGCAGAATTATGAAGATTAATGGTTTTTAAGCTTCCATAACTGCTAAGAATTAATTTTTTATGAAGATGTAAAAGTCAAAAGCATATTGTTATACATCTAGAAAGAAAGGGGAGCATAAAAGTGCAAAAAATATTAATTGCTAACAGAGGCGAAATTGCTTTAAGAATCATAAAAACTTGTCACGAAATGGGTATTGAAACTGTAGCGGTCTACTCGGATGCAGATAAGGATATGCCTTTCGTTAAAAATGCAACATATTCTTTTAGTATTGGAGAATCACCTGTAAATAAATCATATTTAAAGGCGGAATTGATTCTAGAAATAGCGAAGAGAGAAGGAGTTGATGGAATTCATCCGGGTTATGGGTTCTTATCAGAGAATGCTGATTTTGCCAGGGAAGTTCAAAAAGCCGGAATTGTATTCATTGGACCGGATCCAGAAACAATTGAATTGATGGGGGACAAAATTGTTTCAAGGCGGACGATGATGGAAGCTGGTGTGCCTGTTGTTCCGGGAAGCGAGGAAGGTACATCAACTCTAGAAGAAGCAAGTCGTCTTGCAGAATCAATGGGTTATCCTGTCATGCTGAAAGCAAGTGGTGGAGGTGGCGGAATAGGCATGGTGCGCTGTGAAAATGAGCAAGCGCTCGCCAAATCCTTTGGTTCAACGAAAGCACGAGCTAAAGCCTATTTCGGCTCAGAAGAAGTATTTGTTGAAAAATATATAGAAAATGCAAGACATGTTGAAGTACAGGTTTTTGGGGATCATCATGGAAATATTGTGCATTTATATGAAAGGGATTGTTCTATTCAAAGAAGACATCAAAAAGTGGTAGAAGAATCACCGTCTCCTTTTTTGTCTGAAGAAGCGAAGAACAAAATGTATGAAACAGCTTTAAGAGCAGCAGCTGCTGTTCATTATAAAAATGCCGGAACAATTGAGTTTATTGTTGATGAACAGGAAAATTTCTATTTTTTAGAAATGAATACAAGACTTCAAGTAGAACATCCTGTAACAGAGAAAATCACTGGTTTAGATTTGGTGAAATGGCAAATCCTTGTTGCACGCGGGGAACAGCTACCGCTGCTGCAAACTGAAATTTCGAGATCAGGACATGCAATTGAATTTAGATTATATGCTGAAGATCCAAAAAGCTTTCTTCCATCACCGGGGAAAATTGAAGTTTTTCACTGGAATAGCTTTGATGGCGTCCGTGTAGATTCCGGGTATGATTCAAGCACAACTGTTACTCCTTTTTACGACCCGATGATTGCCAAGTGCATTATTTATGGAGAAACGAGAGAAGAAGCCATTGCTAAGGCTAGCAGATTCTTTAATGAGCTGAAAATCGAGGGAATCAAAACGAATGCCCCTCTTTTTAAAGAGATTCTTATGGATACTGAATTTCAAAACGGAAGCTATACAACTAGTTTTCTAACTAACAAAACATTTACAGTAAATTAATTAATAGATAATCTGAATTTTATTAAACTAGGAGGAATACTTTTATGAAAGAAATTATCTCATCTATGGCAGGGACAGTGTTAAATATTATGGCTGGGAGTGGAGAGAACGTCTCAGCAGGTCAGGAAGTTATCATGCTGGAGTCAATGAAAATGGAAATTCCAATCGAAAGCCAATTTGGTGGGAAGGTTGCTGAAGTAAAAGTAAATATTGGAGATTTCGTAAATGAAGGAGATGTTCTCATCGTATTGGAATAATATCCTATTGGCTAACAAGACCTAAGGATCTACATAAGGGGGAGAAACATGACAACAGTAAATTCTCTAGTTGAAAAATTAAAAGAAAAAAGCATAGAAATAGAAGCGGGCGGTCATCCGAAATATCATGAAAAGCTTCAAAGCGAAAATAAGCTTTTTGTAAGAAAAAGATTAGAGCTTTTGTTTGATGATGGAAAATATGAAGAGGATGGAAAATTTGCTAATTGTCATGAAAAAGATTTGCCTGCAGATGGTGTTGTCACCGCAATTGGAAGAATCAATGGGCAAACAGTTTGTGTTATGGCAAATGATTCAACTGTGAAAGCGGGCTCTTGGGGAGCACGAACAGTTGAAAAGATTATCCGTATTCAAGAAACTGCGGAAAAACTAAAGGTTCCGCTATTATATTTAGTTGATTCTGCAGGCGCGAGAATTACTGACCAGCTGGAAATGTTCCCTAATCGCAGGGGTGCAGGGCGAATATTTTATAATCAAGTAAAGCTATCAGGTATGATTCCGCAAATTTGTTTATTATTTGGACCTTCAGCTGCGGGTGGGGCATATATACCAGCATTTTGTGATATTGTTATTATGGTTGATAAAAATGCATCCATGTACTTAGGCTCTCCACGGATGGCCGAGAAAGTAATTGGTGAGAAAGTGACCTTGGAAGAAATGGGTGGAGCCCGTATGCATTGTACAATTAGCGGCTGCGGGGATATTTTGGCATTAAATGAAGAAGAAGCCATTCAATCGGCCAAAAATTATTTATCGTATTTTCCGGCAAGCTTTAAAGAAACACCGAAAAAAATGGAAGCCCTTCAGCCAAAGGCCGGCCGTGATTTAGAAGAGATCATTCCGAAAAACCAAAATGCGCCATTTGATATGTATGAATGTATAGACTCATTAATTGATGAGGGCAGTTTCTTTGAAATTAAGAAACTCTTTGCTGCTGAAATCATTACAGGTCTTGCTAGAATTGGCGGAAGAACAATCGGAATCATAGCTAATCAGCCAAGAGTGAAGGGTGGAGTTCTTTTCGTGGACTCTGCTGATAAGGCAGCTAAATTTATTCAGTTATGTGATGCTTTCCATATCCCATTACTATTCCTAGCTGATGTTCCTGGCTTTATGATCGGCACGAAGGTAGAAAAGGCAGGAATTATCCGGCATGGGGCAAAATTGATTGCAGCAATGAGTTCAGCAACAGTGCCAAAAATTTCAGTAGTCGTTAGAAAGGCATATGGTGCAGGTCTTTATGCAATGGCTGGTCCAGCGTTTGAACCTGACTGCTGTATTGCTCTTCCAACTGCTCAAATTGCAGTAATGGGGCCGGAAGCAGCTGTTAATGCAGTTTATTCGAATAAAATTAACGAAATTGAAGACCCGAAAGAGAGAATCGCATTTATTCAGGAAAAACAACGAGAATATAGCGAGCATATTGATATATATAAGCTGGCCTCTGAATTAATTGTAGATGATATTGTCTCTCCATATGATTTGAGAGATGTCCTCATCCAAAGATTTGATCTTTACGAGACGAAGGAATTGACATTTAGTGTTCGAAAACATCCAGTATATCCAGTTTAATGCTTTTAATATCCCTTTTTCGAAATTCGAAAAAGGGGTTCTTTATATTAAAATCTTTTTCGTCATGTCTTTGTTGTCACCTTTTTTTATTTTTCTGTTAAAATATGACTAAATACATAAAAGTGAAGAGGATGCTATGAATATTGCAATCATTGGCGGGGGTTCACTAGGCCTTCTTTTTGCCCATTATTTAAATGAATATCACCAGGTTTGTGTATATGTACGTTCTAAAGATCAAAAAGACTCATTATCCAACAGGGGACTGGTCTTTGAGAAAAATGGACAGCAGACTACTACTCCTATTAAATCAGAAATGTTTTCTGAATGGAAAGGCAACGAAGAGTTAACCATTGTTGCTGTAAAGCAATACCATCTTCAACAAGTATTAAAAAATATGGTTGAAGCTTCTCCTTTTTATGATGGGGCATATCTTTTTCTTCAAAATGGAATGGGCCATTTGAAGTGGCTTGCTGAGCTAAAAGCTAAACACATATATGTAGGTTCTGTTGAACATGGAGCAAATAAAATAAATAGCAATCATGTAAAACATACTGGAGATGGCGTAACTAGACTAGCCATTTACTATGGACAATCTTTTTCAATTATGGATGAAATAAATGATAAACGTTTAGACAAAAATTTTAGGATTACTTATGAAAAAGATTATGAGGAAATGTTAGTAAGAAAGCTAATAGTGAATGCTGTCGTTAATCCTCTGACAGCTGTTTTAAATGTACGGAATGGTGAATTGCTTGAAAACCCGCACTTTTACCGTATTTTTCAAAAAATGTTTAAGGAAGTTAGTGTGATTCTAAACATTACAGAAGTGGAAGAGTCATTCTGTTATGTTAAAAATATATGTAAGAAAACAGCTGCAAATCGTTCATCGATGCTCCAGGATTTAGATTCGAAACGACCGACTGAAGTGGACGCAATTCTAGGCTATGTGCTGGAAAAGGCAGGTGAAATGGGAGTCGATGCTCCTCTTACTGAAATTTTTTATCAATCGATAAAGGGTAAGGAATATTAGGAATGGAGGAGTATGGATGGTTTCATTTTTTTCTTCAATCATAGCGGCATTTGTAACGATTCCATTATTAGGCTATTTGCTTGTTTTTATTCTTTGTAAGCAGATTACAAAAAAACATAAAAAGTCAGTACGTATTGCCCTCGATGTAAGTACGCTGCTTTTTATTATCTCAGTTCATTATTTAATATTAGCAATTTGGGAACAATCATTTTTATGGGTCATTTTTTTATTGCTGCTTGTTTTAGCTATTATTTTTGTTTTACTACATTGGAAAGTTAAACATGAAATTAATATCCCACTTGTATTCAAAGGTTTTTGGAGGTTTAATTTTCTCTTGTTTTTTACAGCGTATATAGTTTTAACAGTTATTGGATTGATCCAAAGTATCAGTCTATTCGTGGCTGGGGGATAATTTTGTGAAAAAATTGAGCAAAGTCTTTTTCATTTCAAAACAGAGGATGCTATACTCATATGGAAACATTCGAGGCAGGTAAAGGTATAATAAATTATTGCATCTTTTAAATAAATGAAAAATGCGGATTAGAAAGGAAGACTTAAATGGAGATTGTGAATCTCTCCTTACCGGCGACAAACCGGTTTGCAACTGAATATTTAGAGCAGACAGCAGATATGAAGAAATATTTTCATTATGGATACAATGATCCCTCAGATTTTGTAAAGCGATGTGAGGAGCTTGCAGCCCGATCATTTATGAGGCAAGAGCTGGCAGCACATATAGAACAGTTCATGAAGAAGTTTCCTAGTTCTGAAATGACTCAGGTTTCTCTTGAGAAGCTAAAACAAGAAAATAGTACGGTCGTTATTGGTGGTCAACAGGCAGGAATATTAACTGGACCTCTTTATACAATACATAAGATTATTTCCATTGTTAGTCTTGCGAAGCAGAAGGAGCAGGAATTAAAGGTTCAGGTTATTCCGGTATTTTGGATTGCCGGTGAGGATCATGATTATCAAGAGGTTAATCATGTATTTGTTGAAGATAATAACAAAATAGAGAAGCGCGTTTACCCTGAGAAAATCCGTGATAAACGAATGGTCTCAGACATACGTATTGATCGTGAACTATGTTTCAATTGGGCAGAAGAAATAATTCAAACATTTGGAGAGACAGAAAACACGAAAGAGCTGTTATCAAATGTAGAGGAAGCGATCAGCAAATCCGAAACATTTGTAGATTTTTTTGCCTATCTTGTCATGCAGCTATTTAAAGAAACAGGACTTTTAATCATGGATTCCGGTGATCCTAATCTTCGGAAGCTAGAAACAAAATTCTTTCTTAAACAAATAATGAGCTTTCAGGACATTACAAAGTCTGTATTAACTCAGCAAGCTAAGCTTAATAAAAATGGATTTTCAAATGCGATAGAAATAAGCAATCATGCTGCCAATTTATTCTATTATGATGAAGATCATTTTGAAAGGATTCTTCTAGAATATGATAAAAATAAAGATGTTTTTATCGGTAAAGACGGTACTTTCCAAATTTCACGGCATGAATTGATTGAAGTTGCTCAAAAATCTCCAGAAAAGCTAAGTAATAATGTTGTTACTAGACCAATTATGCAGGAGTGGCTATTTCCAACATTAGCTTTTATTGCCGGACCAGGGGAGATTGCGTATTGGGCTGAACTCAAATTAGCCTTTGAACTATTTGGAATGAATATGCCGCCAATTGTTCCGCGTCTAAATATTACGCTTTTAGACCGATCAATTGAAGCGGATATGACAGAGCTTGAACTTATTTTAGATGAAGTATTAGTTTCTGGTACCGAAAAAGATAGATTTAAGTTTTTACAATCAATAAAGGATCAAGAACTTCATATGCTTTTTAATAAAACAAAGGAGGATTTTCAGCAAAATTACGAAATGCTTGAAAAGCATTTGCAAAAAAGGGATCGTGGCTTAGTGCCTCTGCTAAAAAAGAATGAAAGCTTATTGTTAAAGCAGCTTGCTTTCATGGAGGCTAAGCTCGATCAGGCTGAACAATTAAAACATGATGTTTTGTTAACTAAATTTGCTAAGGTGGAGAATTCTTTAAGACCTTTAGGAGCACCTCAGGAAAGAATATTGAACAGCTTGTTTTTTATTAATCAATATGGATTAAACTTTATTAATCAGCTTTTAGAATACAGTTACACTTTTGATGGAACACATAAGCTAATAAAAATATAAGCAAGATTTGCCGAAAAAAGACTTTGTCCTTAAGGATGAAGTCTTTTTTTGTTGAAGAACAGAGATGAGATTAAAACCATGCTGTCTTTTGTAGGGAAAAGACGAACGAAAACCAACAGCAAAGTGTAATTCTTAAAAGGATTTTTTAATAGGTCGTAGAATTTTAAAAATATGTGGAGGAAAGTGGGGGAATGTGGTACATTTGAGTAAGAAAGTGGGGTTAGTGGGCATGTTCATGGGCGAGTACCATCACAACATTGATAATAAAGGCCGATTAATTGTTCCTGCCAAATTCCGTGATGATTTAGGCGAATCTTTTGTTTTAACGCGCGGATTAGATCAATGTTTGTTTGGTTACCCAATGGATGAATGGAAGCTGCTTGAAGAAAAATTAAAAGGATTGCCGCTTACAAAAAAAGATGCCCGAGCATTTACCCGTTTTTTCTTTTCAGGTGCTACAGAATGTGAAATAGACAAACAAGGAAGAATAAATATTACATCACCACTAGCGACATATGCAAAATTAGAAAAAGAATGTGTCGTCTTAGGTGTTTCAAATCGTATTGAAATATGGAGTAAGAGCCTTTGGGAAGAATATTTCTCTGATTCCGAGGAATCTTTTTCGGAAATTGCAGAGAATATGATTGGGTTCGATATTTAAAAAATCTCCTTAAAAAGAAGGTGGACAGCATGTTTGAACATACAACAGTATTACTACAAGAAACAGTAGATGGATTAAATATTCACCCTGATGGCGTTTATGTTGACTGTACGCTAGGTGGAGCTGGACATAGTGAATTAATTCTGTCCAAGCTTTCGGCAAAGGGTAAATTGTATGCCTTTGACCAGGATGATACAGCAATATTACATGCCAAGGAAAAATTAGCCCAATACGGTGATCGGATTACGATCATAAAGAGTAACTTTGAACACCTGCAAGAAGAACTGGCAAACATTGGGATTACTGGGGTTGATGGTGTTTTATATGATTTAGGCGTTTCATCTCCACAATTGGATACACCAGAACGAGGATTTAGTTATCATAATGATGCGCCATTAGATATGAGAATGGACATGGATGCCCCACTATCAGCTTATGATGTTGTAAATCATTGGAGCTATGCTGACTTAGTAAAAATCTTTTTTAAATACGGAGAAGAAAAATTCTCAAAGCAAATAGCTCGTAAAATTGAAGCAGCACGAGAGATAACACCAATTGAAACGACTGGGCAGCTTGTTGAATTAATTAAGGAAGCAATTCCAGCTCCTGCCCGCAGAAAGGGCGGACACCCCGCAAAAAGAGTATTTCAGGCAATTAGAATAGCAGTAAATGACGAATTAGGTGTTTTTGAAAGATCTCTGCAGCAGGCAATCAATATTTTAAAGCCTGGCGGCAGAATTAGTGTTATTACATTTCACTCTCTTGAAGATCGAATTTGTAAGCTAGCATTCAAAGCTGCAAGTGAAACACCGAATCTTCCTCCTGGATTGCCAATCATCCCTGAGGAATACAAACCAACAATTAAATTAATTACAAGAAAACCTATTCTCCCATCTGAGGAAGAACTGGAGATAAATAATAGAGCAAGATCGGCAAAGCTGCGCATTGCAGAAAAATTATAGAAAACAGAAGAAATTATAAAGAGACGAGAGCAGGAGGGATAAAATGGGAAACTTAGCACGGAAGCTTCAGCAGGAGCATAGACATGAACAGCATAAACAAATGGTACAGGCACCGAAGAAAGTGAAGAAGAAAAATCCGTGGCTTTCACCAGGAGAAAAAATTTTAGGTTTGGCATTTACTGGTATTGTTTGTTTTGGGGCAGTACATATTGTTTCAAATCAAGCAGCCATTTATGAAGTAAATAAAGAAATTCAAGATACAAAAGTATCGATTCAAGAGCAGAACAAGGTAAATGGAGATCTTGAAATGCAAGTAAGTGAACTAAGTACATATGAGCGAATTTGGGAAAAAGCAAAAGAACTTGGATTAAAACTAAACGAAAATAATGTTAAGGTTGTGCAAGATTAATGATAAAAAAACAGCCGAATATTAACTTTGGAGCAGCAATATTATTTGTAATATTTGGTCTGCTCTTTTTTGTCTTAGTTTACAGATTTATCTCCATTCAAGTAACAGGTGAAATCAGGGGGCATGTTTTAGCTGCAAAGGCACAGCAAAAATATGAAAAGGAAAAAGTAATCGAAGCAAGACGGGGTACAATCTATGATCGGAATGGAGAGGCTATTGCTACAGATACGAATTCGTATAAATTAATTGCCATTTTAGATAAGAAAATGACCACAAATAAAAATAAGCCTCATCATGTAGTGGATCCTGATAAAACAGCTAGAGAACTAGCTAAAGTAATTGATATGAAAGAATCAGAAATTTATAGACTCTTAACGAAGGTGAACCCAACTACAAATAAAAAACCTTTTCAAGTGGAGTTTGGTAAAGCAGGTCGTGACTTATCAAACCAAAAGAAACGAGAAATTGAGGATTTGAAGCTCCCGGGAATCACATTTATTAAGGATACTAAGCGTTTCTACCCTAATGGTGTTTTTGCTTCTCATTTAATTGGTTATGTGGAGAAAAAAGAAACTGATAAAAACAGGACGGAAACTGTAGGGATGCTTGGTCTTGAGCAAAGTCTAAATGATATATTGACTGGCAAAAATGGCAAAGTTAAATATGAAAGCGATATATGGGGTTATCTTTTATCTGACAGTGAAGAGCATGTAACACCTGCTCAAAATGGTCAGGATGTTTATTTAACAATCGATAAAAAGATTCAAACATTTCTAGAAGATTCCTTGAATAAGGTGGAAAGTAAATATAAACCGAAGAAAATTGTTGCAGTTGTAGCTGATCCTAAGACAGGTGAGATATTGGCAATGGGACAAAGACCTTCATTCCATCCAATGACTAAGGAAGGTATTAGCGAGACTTGGCATAATGAAGTGATAGAAAATTCCTTTGAGCCCGGTTCCACAATGAAAATTTTCACCCTTGGGGCAGCAATAGAGGAGGGGGTTTTTAACCCTAATGATACGTATCAATCTGGGCAATATGCTGTTGACAATCGATCTAGACCGGTTAGGGACTGGAATGAAGGACGAGGCTGGGGGAAAATTACTTATTTAGAAGGAGTGCAGCGTTCATCCAATGTTGCGTTTGCAAAACTAGTAAAGGAAAAGATTGGTTTTGATAATTATGAAAAATATTTAACAAGCTTCGGCTTTGACCGGCCAACAGGTATTGAATTGCCTAAAGAAACAGGAGGAAAGATTGTTTACAATTGGCCATTAGAAAAAATCACAACTGGTTTTGGACAGGGTACTGCAATTACCCCGATTCAGCAGGTTCAAGCGGCTACAGCTATAGCTAACGATGGAAATATGATGAAGCCTCATATTATTAGTAAGATTGTTGATCCAAATCATGATGATAAGATTGTAAAGCAAACAAAGCCTGAAGTCTCAGGTAAGCCGATTTCTGCAAACACGGCAAAACAGGTTAGAGATGTACTAGAAACTGTCGTCTCATCACCGAAAGGTACAGGCTTTAATTATTTCAAAATTGAAGGTTATGACATTGCCGGGAAAACAGGTACTGCACAAATCCCTAATCCCCAGGGTGGATATTTAACAGGACGCCAAAACTACGTATTTTCATTTTTAGGGATGGCTCCAAAAGACGATCCCAAATTAGTTGTGTATGTCGCTGTTCAACAGCCGGAAATAGATATTCATACGAGCGGTGCTGAACCGGTTGCGGAGGTTTTTAATCCGGTTATGAAAAGCAGTTTGCAATATTTAAATATTGACCCGGTCAAGCAAACTAAACCTCCTTATGAAACTGTGCCGAATGTAACAGGTATGTCAAATGAAGATGCAATAAAGCGACTCAATAGTAAGGGTATGAATGCAGTCGTTATTGGGAATGGTACAAAGATTATGAAACAGCTCCCCCAAGATGGTTCTACTCTACTAACTGGTGAAAAGGTAATGATTCGAACTGATGGTGATTTATCGATACCGGATATGACAGACTGGTCATTAAGAGATGTGATGAAAATTGCCAAGCTGGGAAATTTACAGCTAAATTCGGTAGGTAATGGATATGTTAAGAAACAAAATATTAAACCAGGCGTTGTATTTAAAGAGGGTGAATATCTAATTGTAGAATTAGAGCCCCCTATAGAAAAATACAAATCAGAAGAAGAGCAGCCTTCAGATGAAGGCGAAGAGGATAATATTGAAGTGAAAGATTAATCGTTTTAGAAATGGACTAACATGAACATTGGAAGGGTGATCAATTTAATGAGAAGCCCTCTTCTATTCGGTTAGTCTTTTTTATTCTAATCGAAAGGGTACAAGCATATATTGGAACGAGCCATAAACTAAGGAGGTTCGTTCGTACATGCGTGTTTCAAATGTAACCGTAAGGAAGAGGTTAACAATAGCATTAATCGCAGGCATATTAATATTTTTCATTATTGATATTAGGCTCGGTTATGTGCAATTTATTTTAGGTAATTCATTAATGGATGGAGCAAAAGAATTATGGAGCAGGGACATTCCTTTTGAACCAGAGCGGGGGAAAATAATTGATAGAAACGGAGTTGAACTTGCAACGAATGTTAGTGCTCCTACTATATATGTCGTTCCTAGGCAAATAAAAAATCCCGATGATGTAGCTGAAAAGCTGGCAGCTGTCCTTAATGCTTCTAAGGAAAAAATTTATTCAGAAATAACGAAAGTGTCCAGTAATGTGAGACTATCTGCAGGCAGGAAAATTTCCCACGAAAAAGCAAAAGAAATTAGAGCGCTTAATATAGATGGAGTATATGTTGGCGAGGACTCTAAAAGACATTATCCCTTTGGAAGTTATTTATCGCATGTTTTAGGATTTGCAGGGATAGACAATCAAGGATTAATGGGACTAGAACTATATTATGATAAGGAATTAAAAGGAAAAAGGGGTTCAGTTAAGTTCTATGCAAATGCGAAGGGTGAACGAATGAATGATATGGCAGATGATTATGATCCTCCGGAAGACGGGTTGGATTTAAGACTGACGATCGATTCAAAAGTTCAGACAATTATGGAGCGTGAATTAGATATTGCACAGGCTGCATATAATCCGGATGGGATTATTGCCATTGCAATGAATCCGAATAACGGTGAAATATTAGGTATGTCTAGCAGGCCTAATTTTGATCCTTCTAACTTTCGGAATGTTGCTCCCGAAGTCTATAACCGTAATCTCCCAATTTGGAGTACTTTTGAGCCGGGATCAACATTTAAAATTATTACCCTTGCTGCTGCTCTTGAAGAAGGCAAGGTTAATTTAGACAAAGAGCATTTCCACGATCCTGGATTTGTCAAGGTTGGCGGGGCAAGATTAAGATGCTGGAAAAAAGGCGGACATGGCAGTCAGTCATTCCTTGAGGTTGTACAAAATTCTTGTAACCCGGGGTTTGTAGAATTAGGTCAACGGCTTGGGAAAGAAAAATTATTTAAATATATAAAAGACTTCGGATTTGGTGCTAAGACAGGAATCGATCTTCAAGGTGAGGGAGCAGGAATATTATTTAATATGGATCGGGTTGGCCCAGTTGAACAGGCAACGACTGCATTTGGACAGGGAGTATCTGTCACACCCATTCAGCAGGTTACTGCCTTATCCGCAGCAGTTAATGGTGGTACCTTATACACTCCATATGTTGCAAAAGAGCTGATTGATCCAAAAACTGGCGAAGTAGTTATGAGGAAAACTCCGACAGCTAAAAGACAGGTGATTTCAAAAGAAACGTCAGACAAAATCAGATATGCTCTTGAAAGTGTTGTTGCACAAGGCACTGGAGGTAAGGCGTTTATTGATGGGTACCGAGTTGGAGGAAAGACAGGTACAGCACAAAAGGCCCAAGGCGGAAGATATCTTGAAAATAATCATATCGTATCATTCATTGGCTTTGCACCTGCAGATGATCCTCAATTAGTTGTATATGTAGCAGTTGATAATCCGAAAGGTACAGTCCAATTTGGTGGAGTTGTTGCTGCGCCAATCGTAGGGAACATTATGGAAGATAGTCTGCGCTCGATGGGCGTTAAGCCTCGTAAAGATCAGATCGAGAAAAAATTAACATGGCCAGATGTTCCTATGATTGAAGTACCAGATTTAGTGGGAATAACTAAAAGAGAGCTTGGTGAACTATATATCAATTTAAATATTGATGCAAGCGGTGAAGGAGACGTAGTAGTTAAGCAAACGCCGGAACCGGGTATTAAACTTAAAGAAGGGTCAACCATTAGACTGTATTTTGATAAGAAAGAATAAAAATTTGGGATTAATAAGCGGGGCGGCACATAAATTTAAATCGCCGTCCTATTTTTAAAAAAAACGGCTTGTACTTTTTAGTTCATAAGCTTGCGCTTTTCTAATAAACAAATGGCTAAAACTCATATTTTCATGTAAAATGAAAATCGTCATGAATTTTGGCTGTTTCTCATATTGCATAGAAAGTATGTATGTTAAGTCTTATTTATAAGGGGATGACGTAATGAAGCTACATACGCTATTGCACTATTTGCAGCCATACATGGCATATAGCGGGGATAATCCTGACATCTCTTCAATAGAAAATGATAGCCGATATGTGCAAAAAGGCAGCCTGTTTATTTGTATAAAAGGATATACAGTCGATGGCCATGATTTTGCTCTATCAGCCGTAAAGAAAGGTGCGGCAGCGGTCATTTCGGAAAAAGAGATGAACCTGCCTGTACCAGTTATTGTTGTTCGAAATTCAAGGAGAGCCATGGCTTTATTAGCGGATTCCTTTTTTGAACAACCTAGCAAAAAGCTCCATCTTATTGGAATTACTGGGACTAACGGAAAAACAACTACAAGCCATTTGATTGAAAAAATCCTGGCTGATCATGGCAGTAAAACGGGTTTAATCGGTACGATGTATACGAAAATAGGAGACCAAAAATCTGAAGTGAAGAATACTACTCCTGATTCTCTTACTTTACATCGACTGTTCAAAAAGATGGTGGATGCTCGTGTTCAATCTACTGTGATGGAGGTTTCATCACATGCTTTAGATGAGGGAAGAATCCATGGCTGTGATTTTGATATTGCTGTTTTCACAAATCTATCTCAAGACCATCTGGACTATCATAAGACAATGGAAGAATACCGTAATGCCAAAGGTCTTCTATTTGCCCAGCTTGGCAGTGCATACAAGTATAATCCGCCTAAATTTGCCGTTTTAAACATCGATGATTCTGTTTCTCGTTATTATATTAAAGCGACAGCAGCTCATGTTTTAACATATGGGATCGACCAGACCGCAGATTTGAAAGCTGAAAATATCCAAATGACAGCCTCCGGGACATCATTTGAACTACATAGTCCATTCGGGAAAAATGAAGTATCGATGAGGCTTATTGGGAAATTTAGTGTGTATAATGCTTTGGCTGCAATTGGAGCAGGAATTGCATCAAATATTCCAATTGAGCAAATTATTCAATCCATTGAGGAAGTGAATGGTGTCTCAGGTCGTTTTGAGACAGTTGATGCTGGCCAGGAGTTTACTGTAATTGTTGATTACGCCCATACCCCGGATAGTCTGGAAAATGTTTTGACGACAATAAGACAATTTGCGAATAAGCGCATATTTGTGATTGTTGGATGCGGTGGAGATAGGGATCGTACAAAACGACCTTTAATGGCTAATATTGCTTGCAAATATGGAACGAACGCAATCTTTACTTCAGATAATCCTCGCAGTGAAAATCCTATTGAAATTTTGAGAGATATGGAAGAAGGAGTTAAGGGGCAAGAATATAAAGTTATTGTTGACAGAAAAGACGCTATTAATTATGCAGTTTCAATGGCTACAAAAGACGATGTTATATTAATTGCTGGAAAAGGACATGAAACCTATCAACTGATCGGTAATAGAGTGTATGACTTTGACGACCGTTTAGTTGCAAAAGAGGCAATAGAGGAGCGATAGTATGTTTTTAGCGTATGGTGATTTAGCGAAACTGTTTCCAATTATGAAAGGAATACAGGATCATGAGCTTTTTTTTCATACGGTCGCAACCATCTCAGATATGCCCCAGTTAAGAGGTTTATATATACCTCTTAACGAACATTCAGGGGAGTTGGAGAAGGCTATAGAAAATGGCGCTGTTGCTGCCCTTTGGAAAGAAGGGGAGGAGATTCCTCGGTATACGCCTAATCACTTTCCTGTATTTTATACTAACGACTTATTGAAAGGCTTAAAGGACATGATGGAACTATATATAGAAAAAGTAACTAAAGAACAAGATGCAGAACTAGACGTGACTAAATTCCTTTTTTCGAATGAAATACTTCTTAATGAAAACAAATTAACATATGATATTGCTGTAATGTCAGAAAAGATTAATGAATTAGGTGAGCAGCTCCGGGATAGAAAGGAGGGGGCAAAATGATGGAGAAAGTTATTTTTTTCACAATAATAATGGCCTTTTTAGTAACAGTATTACTTTCTCCCATATTTATTCCCTTCTTAAGAAGATTAAAATTTGGGCAAAGCATACGTGAAGAAGGACCAAAATCTCATTTAAAGAAATCTGGGACGCCTACAATGGGCGGAATTATGATCCTTCTCTCCATAGCTATAACAACACTTGTGATGACGGGGAAGTTCTCTGAACCGACTGTGAAAACATATTTACTGTTATTAGTAACACTTGGGTTTGGGCTGCTTGGGTTTCTAGATGATTTTATTAAAGTTGCTTTAAAAAGAAATTTAGGACTGACATCTAAGCAGAAATTATTAGGGCAAATTATTATTTCACTTATTTTTTATTTTGTCTTTCAGCAAAATGACTTTTCAACAGTTATTAGTATCCCGCTTACGAATATATCTTTTGATTTAGGGTGGATGTATGCGTTATTTATTATATTTTGGCTAGTTGGATTTTCTAATGCTGTTAATCTGACAGATGGACTGGATGGTCTTTTATCAGGAACGGCAGCAATTGCATTTGGTGCATTTGCCGTTTTGGCTTGGAGTTTATCACAATTTGAAATTGCGATTTTCTCTGTAGCAGTAGCGGGTGCTGTGCTTGGTTTCCTTGTCTTTAATGCTCACCCTGCTAAAGTTTTTATGGGAGATACAGGGTCCCTTGCATTAGGTGGAGCTATCGCTACTATTGCCATCTTAACAAAGCTGGAAATCATTTTACTTATTATCGGCGGTGTTTTTGTAATTGAAACTTTATCTGTCATTCTTCAGGTAATTTCATTTAAAACAACTGGAAAAAGAATTTTTAAAATGAGTCCTTTGCACCATCATTACGAGCTAGTCGGCTGGTCTGAATGGAGAGTGGTGGTAACTTTTTGGACTGTTGGGCTGCTTTGTGCAATTCTTGGAATTTATATCGAGGTGTGGATGTAATTGAAACAGATCAATCACTATCGTCATAAGAAAATATTGGTATTAGGATTAGCAAAAAGTGGGGTTGCTGCTGCCTCCCTCTTACATAAGCTTGGTGCATTTGTAACTGTAAATGATTATAGGCCCCTGTCCGAAAATCTTGAGGCACAAGGTCTTTTAGAAGAAGGAATTACGGTTATTTGCGGTGAGCACCCAATTGGGCTCCTTGAAGAAGGGTTTGAATTAATTGTAAAGAATCCAGGGATACCTTATCATAATCCAATGATAATTGGGGCTATTGAAAAGGGAATACCTGTGATTACAGAGGTTGAGATTGCTTATCAGGTTTCCGATGCACCGTTCATCGGCATTACTGGAACGAATGGAAAAACGACAACTACTACTCTTATTTATGAAATGTTAAAAGAGGGGGGAAAGCTCCCGCTAATTGCAGGTAATATTGGCACAGTTGCCTCTGAGGTAGCAATGTCAGCATCAAAAGAGAATACGATTGTGATTGAATTATCCTCATTTCAGTTAATGGGGATTCATGAATTTAATCCAAGAATTGCTATTTTAACAAATCTTTATGATGCGCATCTGGATTATCATGGAACAAGAAAAGATTATGTAAAAGCAAAAGCAAATATTACTAAAAACCAATCGAAAGCTGAATATTTTATTGTCAATGCAGAGCAGGAAGATGTGATGGAAGTAGCGGCCAAGTCCAATGCAACTATCATTCCTTTTTCTTCGAAACAGTTACTAGGTTCTGGTGCTTATATCAAAAACGGCTCCGTTTACTTTCAAAATGAAAAGATTATAGATACGAGAGATATCGCCTTGCCAGGAACTCATAACTTAGAAAATATCCTTTCAGCTATTGCTGCTGCTAAACTATCAGCTGTTAATAACGAGGCGATTTTTAAAGTTCTGAATACCTTTACAGGAGTTAAGCATCGTCTTCAGTACGTTAAAGAATATGCCGGAAGGAAATTCTATAATGATTCAAAGGCAACAAATATTTTAGCAACTCAAAATGCAATAACTGCATTTAGAGAGCCGATTATCCTTCTTGCAGGAGGTCTGGATAGAGGGAATGAATTTGACGAACTTGTTCCATTTTTCCAAAACGTAAAGGCTGTTGTTACTTTTGGCCAAACTGCTTCTAAGATCGAAAAGGCTGCCATTCAGGCAGGAATAAAAACAATTATCCATGTCGATAATGTGGAAAAAGCCGTTCCTGCAGCATATGAGCTTTCTGAACAAGGTGATGTCATCCTATTGTCTCCTGCTTGCGCAAGCTGGGATCAATATAAAACATTTGAGGAAAGAGGAGACATTTTTGTTGAAGCTGTGCATATGCTTAATTGAGGGCTTGTACGCGAAGTAAGATTTTACAGCATAGGGGAGTCATCGATTCGCAAAAGGTGCGGGTTTTAAAAATTCTTTACGAAGCCCTAAAACTAGCATTCGAGGTGTTTGGTATTGCCAACAAAAAGAACGACTCCCGATTTAATATTAATCATCGTTACTTTAACGTTGCTTGCAGTAGGATTAACGATGGTGTATAGTGCTAGCGCAGTATGGGCGGAGTATAAATTTAACGATTCGTTTTTCTTCGCAAAGAGACAGATGCTTTTTGCAGCAGTAGGTATAGCAGCGATGTTTTTTATCATGAATGTGGACTACTGGACATGGAGGACATGGGCTAAAGTTATCCTGATTACCTGTTTTGTATTATTAATTCTAGTCCTTATCCCTGGGATTGGTAATGTAAGGAATGGATCAAGAAGCTGGATTGGCGTTGGAGCATTTTCTATTCAGCCTTCAGAATTTATGAAGCTTGCCATGATTGCTTTTCTTGCTAAATATTTATCAGAACGCCAAAAACTTATTACGTCCTTTACTAAAGGATTAATCCCTTCTTTAGGACTTGTATTTTTGGCTTTTGGATTGATTATGCTGCAGCCCGACTTAGGTACAGGGACCGTAATGGTTGGAACTTGTATAGTGATGATCTTTGTTGCAGGGGGAAGGATTAGCCACTTTGTAGGTCTGGGGCTTTTAGGTATTGGGGGATTTGTAGGTTTAATTTTATCTGCACCATATCGAATTAAACGTATTACGTCCTTTCTAGATCCATGGGAAGATCCTTTAGGCAGCGGATTTCAAATCATTCAATCACTATATGCAATTGGTCCAGGAGGATTATTTGGATTAGGACTTGGTCAAAGCAGACAAAAATTCTTCTATTTGCCAGAGCCCCAAACGGATTTTATTTTTGCAATCCTATCCGAAGAACTTGGATTCATTGGCGGTTCATTTGTTATCCTATTATTTTCTCTCTTATTATGGAGAGGTATTAGAATAGCACTTGGAGCACCAGATTTATATGGGAGCTTTTTAGCAGTAGGAATAATTGCAATGATTGCTATTCAAGTAATGATAAATATAGGGGTAGTTATTGGGTTAATGCCTGTAACTGGAATAACGCTTCCATTTCTTAGCTATGGAGGATCCTCCTTAACGCTAATGCTTTTAGCGATAGGTGTTCTCTTAAACATTAGCCGATATTCAAGATACTAAATTTTTGACCCTGGTTAACAGGGTTTCTTTTTGTTTTGTCAAAACATATAATGTTGATCAAAAGTATTTTACATGAAAATGAAAATGACTAAATTCTACTAAAAATTATTACATTTCCATGTCAATACGTTATCTAATTTAATTCATTGGTTTTTATATAGTAGAATAGTGTAAAGTGTGGGGAGTATTCCTCATCATGAATATTGATTAATATACTCTGCTTTGAGGTGAAAACATGAAAATAGCAGTAAGCGGCGGCGGAACAGGTGGACATATTTATCCGGCTCTAGCCCTCATTCGGGAAATACAAAAGGATAATAAGGATGCAGAGTTTTTATATATTGGCACAGAAAGCGGATTAGAAAGTAATTTAGTTCCCAGAGAAAATATCCCATTTAAATCAATACATATTACTGGATTTAAAAGAAAGCTTTCGTTTGAAAATGTAAAAACGATTATGCGTTTCATTAAGGGTGTTAAAAATAGTAAAAAAATGCTGCAGGAATTTAAAGCAGATGTGGTCATAGGTACGGGAGGCTATGTTTGTGGACCTGTTGTATATGCTGCTGCAAAACTTGGTATTCCTACTATCATTCATGAACAGAATAGCGTACCAGGCTTAACAAATAAATTTTTAAGCAAATATGTTGATAGAATTGCTGTTTGTTTTGAAGAAGCAAAACAATTTTTTCCGCAAGAAAAAGTAGTATTAACCGGAAATCCTCGTGCCTCTGAGGTTATTGGCAAGGATGGAATTAAAGGGCGGCTTTCTGCTGGCTTAAAAACTAATTTACCGGTTGTTCTAATCGTTGGCGGCAGCAGGG
The DNA here is from genome assembly GCF_019749375.1 of Bacillus sp. S/N-304-OC-R1. Lineage (GTDB taxonomy): Bacteria > Bacillota > Bacilli > Bacillales > Cytobacillaceae > Cytobacillus. Next base: position 485,297 of record NZ_JACWFE010000001.1, on the reverse strand, counting down.
GCGCAAAACCGATCAATGAGGCAGTGCTTAAATCACTGGCAGAACTTGGTGAAAAGCCTTATCAAATACTGTATGTGACAGGTGACGTTCATATTGAGGAAGTACAAAAAGAAGTGGAACTTATCGGTAATCCTTCAAATGTAATTATAAAACCCTTTATCCATAATATGCCGGAAGTTCTAGCTGGGACGGATTTAACTGTAGCTAGAGCAGGAGCAACAACATTAGCAGAACTCACATCATTGGGCATTCCTAGTATTCTTATTCCAAGCCCATATGTAACAAATAATCATCAGGAAAAGAACGCTCGATCATTAAGTGACCATGGTGCAGCTGAGTTGCTTTTGGAGAAGGAATTAACAGGAAAAAAACTAATTGAACTTATGGACCAAATTCTGATGAGTGAAGTAAAATTAACGGATATGAAAAAAGCTTCCAAGAAATTAGGAATCCCAGATGCATCGAAAAGGCTATATACATTAATGGAAGACTTGGTAAATAAAAAGGGGCAGTAGCCTAAAAACTGTCAATGCATAAAATGTTTTATAAACGAAATTAAGACTAAGAAAGGGAGGTATATATGAACGAATTAATAAATAAGCTAAATGGGTTAAACATCGGAAAAGTGAAAGAAAATGAACCATTAGCGAATCATACAACAATGAAAATTGGCGGGCCAGCCGATTTGTTTATAGAGCCTTCATCAGTAGATAATTTGGTAAAGACAATTGAGCTTCTGTATGAATATAACATGGAATGGACAGCCATTGGCAGAGGTTCTAACCTGCTAATTTCAGACTTAGGGATAGCAGGTGCAGTCATTAAGCTTGGTTCCGGAATATCCCATATGGAAATAAATGGTTCAGAGTTAAAGGTAGGCGGGGGTTATTCTCTTGTAAGCCTTTCAACACAAATTAGCAGAAAAGGACTTTCAGGGCTTGAATTTGCAAGCGGCATACCTGGATCAGTTGGAGGGGCAGTTTATATGAATGCCGGGGCTCATGGTTCCGATATTTCTAAGATTTTGACGAAAGCCCATATACTTTTTGAGGATGGAAAACTTGAATGGCTGTCAAATGAAGAAATGGAGTTTTCTTATAGAACTTCTGTATTACAGAAAAAACGTCCCGGTATTGTTATCGAGGCTATCTTCCAACTTCAGCCAGGGGATAAGGATACCATTTTTGCTGAAATGCAACGAAATAAAGACTATAGAAAAGAAACTCAACCATGGAATTTCCCATGTGCGGGCAGCATATTCCGGAATCCACTTCCTAATTATGCAGGCAAGCTAATCGAGGATGCTGGTTTAAAAGGCTTTTCGATCGGAGGAGCGAAAGTATCGGATATGCACGGGAATTTTATCGTTAATACCGGAAATGCAAAAGCCGCTGATGTATTGGCGTTAATTCAGTATATTAAAGATGCAATTTATGAAAAATATACTATAACAATAGAAACAGAAGTGGAAATAATCGGTCGAAAGTAACGGGAAATAATCAGTAAATCGCAAATGAATTATGGTATAATTATACTCTGGGACTAAGGTCCATCATTTTAAGAAATAAATGAGAAAAATTATAGATGGGGAATTAATATTTCCCCCTTTACATTCTTTTCTTTTTTAATAATGGTTATCAAAAGGGGATGGAAAGGACAAGCCTTCCTTATTTAATAATAATTAATAGTAATTATAGGTTAATGTTGAATGAGGTGAATGAAGTGGAAAAAGGAAAGGTTGTCTCGCTTGAAGACCGAATTCCAAAGCTTAAGCAGCAAAGACGGAGAAAAGCAAATAGAAGATTGATTTTTTTACTGCTCTTATTCTTTACACTGATTTCATTTATCATTTATTTCCAATCTCCATTAAGCCATATAAATAAGATTGAGGTTAAAGGCAATACGATATACAGCCAAGATGATTTAATTTCCGTAACTGGCCTTTCAAAGGAAATTAATATTTGGAAGGTAGAAGAAAAGGATATTCAGGGCAAACTAGAAAAATTACCTGAGGTTAAATCAGCAAAAGTTCAAATTCAATTGCCGAATTCAGTTGAAATTTCGATTCAAGAATATAAGCGTATTGCTTACATAATGAAAGAAAAAACGTATTTACCGGTTCTTGAAAACGGTAAAGTTCTAAATAGCAGTAAGACATCTGAAATTCCGGCTAATGCTCCTATCCTAATTGGCTTTTCTGAAGGTAATGAACTAAATGAAATGATCAAGGAATTAGAAAAGCTTCCAGAGATGGTATTGAATTCGATTTCTGAAATTCATCATACTCCTAAGAAAACTGATACATATCATGTCTCACTTTTTATGAATGATGGATTTGAAGTAAGTGCAACAGTTCAAAGTTTTTCAGAAAAAATGACTCATTACCCTTCTATTGTTAGCCAGTTAGATCCGGCGAAAAAAGGAATTATTGATTTAGAAGTCGGCTCTTATTTTAAAGCGTATGAACAAGAGGGAGCTGAACAGGTTGAAGAAGAAAATGAAAATGACGGGTAACTATGTCATTTTTTCTCTAGTTTTTCTTGTTTTAGGATACATTGTAGCATTTTCCTATCATCAAACCAAAATTGAACATAAGAATCCGGCAATAACCGGAAAACAATGGGAAAGGGATTTGGAGCTCCGCAATCAGCTAGTTGAATTAGAGGAGAAAAATAGATCTTTGCAAAAAGAGTTAAATATCAAGCAAGAAAAGGTACGTAATATAGAAAAGGAAATCTCACAAGAGGCCAGCGTTTATTTTAACTTAGCTGAAGACGCAGAAAAATTCAGAATGTACTTAGGAAAGGTTAAGGTAAAGGGGCCAGGAGTTCAGGTAACTCTGGCTGACGGAGATTATAATCCAGAAGAAGTTAATGTTAATAATTATATTGTTCATGAACATCATGTGTTTAAGGTAATAAACGAACTATATATTTCAGGTGCTTCTGCAATTGCTATAAACGGGCAAAGGTTATCCCATAATTCATACATTCTCTGCAATGGTCCTGTTATAGAAATTGATGGCTATCAGCATCCTGCACCATTCATTATTACAGCTATTGGTGATGCAGACGTATTAGCTTCTGCATTAAATTTAACGGGTGGGGTAAAGGATTCACTAGTTAATGATAACATTCAGTTTACTCTTGAAAAAAAAACTGAAATTATTTTAGAACCTTTATTAGGCAGTTAGCTAATAGCGTGTAATTCCATTCAATTCGTCCACAATTAATATAGGTTGGAAAGTAAGGTGGTAAAACGTGGACAAATACAAGAAAAATATAAGCTTTACACTAATTACAGTTGTTATTGGCTTTATGATAGCCATACAATTTCGAACCGTTAAAGAACCTATAGTCCGGGATACTCGTGACACATGGGAACTAAGAGAAGATGTTATAAAAGAAAAAGAGCTTCAGCTAAAATTACTACGTGAAGTCCGTTCAAATGAAGAAAAAATAGCGAAGTATGAAACTGAACTCAAACAAAGCAAAGAACAAATTTTACGAGAGACACTTGAAGAATTGAAGGCTGAAGCAGGATTAACAGAGGTTCAGGGATATGGAATCATTTTAACAATTGAGCCAGTATATGAGGAACTTTTACTTGGGAACTCAGTGACTAGTGTTTCGCCCGATTTACTAAAAAGACTTGTTAATGAACTAAACATGTATGATGCTTTGCAAATTTCGATTGACGGACAGCGCTTAATAAATACAACTGTTATAAGGGATATTAATGGAGAAACGAAAATTGACGGACATTCTCTTAACCACTTGCCAATTGAGATTAAAGTTATAGCTGATGATACAAAAGCAGCAGAAAAACTTTTTAATAGAATGCAGGTATCTAAATCTGCAGATGAATTTTTTATTGATAATTTAAGGGTTAAGGTTAATAAGCCAGATGGCTTAATTACGATCCCCGCTTATGAAAATACCATTAGAGTAAGGGATTTGGAGCCTGTGAACTCTGAAAAAGGAGGCAATTCATAATGTGGCTTCCTGTACTAGGGTTAATAATTGGAGTAATTTTTGGTTTATTTACAGAAATAAAAATTCCTGATGAATATTCGAATTACTTATCAATAGCAGTACTTGCAGCTCTTGATACATTATTCGGAGGAATAAGAGCTCAGCTTCAAAATATTTATGATGAAAAGGTGTTTGTTTCCGGGTTCTTTTTTAATATATTACTTGCTGCAAGTTTGGCTTTTCTAGGTGTCCATCTTGGTGTAGACTTATATTTAGCGGCAGTTTTTGCATTTGGGGTCAGATTATTCCAAAATATTGCTGTTATTCGAAGAATATTATTGACAAAATGGTCAGCTAATCGAGAAAAAACAGAAAAAAATTAAATATTAAAAAGGGAAATTATTTGTATTGTCGAATTATTTATTTAAGATATAAATAAATTAATATTGAAATTAATATTAGTAGATGGACAAGCTAAAGGAGGTGCCAGAGAATGAACAACAATGAAATATATGTAAGTCTTGACATCGGTACATCCAGCGTTAAAGTTATCATAGGGGAAATGGTCAATGACTCTTTAAATATTATTGGTGTCGGCAGTGTGCAATCTGAGGGCCTTAAAAAGGGTGCCATTGTTGATATAGATGAAACCGTTCATTCAATTAAAAAGGCAATTGAACAAGCTGAAAGAATGATAGGAATGGAAATTACGAGTGTTATAGTTGGCATCACTGGCAATCATGTTATGCTCCAGCCTTGTCATGGAGTAGTGGCTGTTTCAAGTGAAAACAGGGAGATTACAGATGATGATGTAGCTAGAGTCATTGATGCAGCCCAAGTGGTTTCTATTCCGCCGGAAAGAGATATTATTGATGTCATTCCAAAACAATTTATTGTGGACGGATTAGATGAAATTAGCGATCCTCGTGGAATGATAGGGGTCCGTCTTGAAGTGGAAGGGACTATAATAACGGGATCAAAGACAATTTTACATAATTCCTTACGTTGTGTTGAACGAGCAGGGCTTGAGATTATTGATATTACTCTGCAGCCTCTTGCAGCTGGTGCCTATGCCTTGTCAAAGGATGAAAAGAATCTTGGTGTAGCCCTCGTTGATATTGGAGGAGGTTCAACTACAATTGCCATATTTGAACAGGGTAATTTAAAGGCTGCAAGTGTTCTGCCGGTGGGAGGAGACCATATTACAAAAGATTTATCTATCGGACTCCGTACATCTACTGAGGATGCTGAAAAGATAAAAATTAAATATGGGTATGCATTCTATGACCATGCTTCAGAAGAAGAAGTCTTCAGTGTACCGATTATAGGCAGTGATCAGCATCAGCAATTTAATCAGCTGGAGATTTCCGATATTATTGAGGCTAGAATGGAAGAAATCTTTGATTTAATTCAGAACGAAGTAAGAAGGTTAGGTTCCCAAGACCTACCTGGTGGATATGTGCTAACTGGAGGAGTTGCTAATACACAAGGTATTCTGGAATTAGCTCAGGTCATCTTCCAAAATCGAGTACGAATTGCTATTCCAGATTATATTGGTGTAAGAGAACCACAATTTACAACTGCAGTAGGATTAATTAAATTTGCTTATAAAAATGCTAAGATTCAAGGACGAAAAATGACAGTAGGTGCAGGGGCTCCAGTCCATGCACAAGAAGTAAAAGAAAAGCGCGTTCCAAAACAACCGCAACCAAAAAAGCCGGAAAAACAACCGGAAGAAAAAATAACATCAAGAGTGAAGAAGTTCCTCGGATACTTTTTCGAATAGAAATTAGCTCTAAATGTGAATTGATTGCTATTCGAAAAAGGGTATTCTTTGGGATATCGACGAATTAGGAGGATTTGTCATGTTAGAATTTGATACTAATTTAGATTCATTGGCAACGATAAAAGTCATCGGCGTTGGCGGCGGCGGTAACAACGCGGTTAACCGAATGATTGAACATGGTGTACAAGGTGTAGAATTTATTGCTGTAAATACAGATGCCCAAGCCTTAAATTTATCAAAGGCAGAAGTTAAGATGCAAATTGGCGGCAAGCTAACCCGTGGATTAGGAGCAGGTGCAAATCCAGAGGTTGGGAAAAAAGCTGCAGAGGAAAGTAAGGAGCAGATTGAAGAAGCTCTAAGAGGGGCTGATATGGTCTTCGTTACAGCTGGAATGGGTGGAGGAACCGGAACAGGTGCTGCGCCTGTCATTGCTCAGATTGCGAGAGATCTTGGTGCATTAACAGTTGGAGTTGTTACACGTCCATTTACATTTGAAGGGCGTAAACGTTCTACACAAGCTGCAGGTGGAATTGCTTCTATGAAAGAAGCTGTTGATACATTAATTGTTATTCCAAATGATCGCTTATTAGAAATTGTTGATAAAAGTACTCCTATGCTTGAAGCTTTCCGTGAAGCAGACAATGTTCTTCGTCAAGGGGTACAAGGTATCTCTGACTTAATTGCAGTGCCAGGATTAATTAATCTTGACTTCGCTGATGTGAAAACAATTATGTCCAGCAAAGGCTCCGCATTAATGGGAATTGGGGTCGCTACAGGTGAAAACCGAGCAGCTGAAGCAGCAAAGAAAGCAATCTCCTCTCCATTATTAGAAACATCCATTGATGGAGCACAAGGTGTGTTAATGAACATCACAGGAGGAACAAATTTAAGTCTATATGAAGTACAAGAAGCAGCAGATATTGTTGCAACTGCTTCTGACCAAGATGTTAATATGATTTTTGGTTCAGTTATTAACGAAAACCTAAATGATGAAATTGTTGTTACGGTTATTGCAACAGGTTTTAACGAAGAAATCATTCAGCCGAAACCGACTAGACCAGCATTTGGGCAGCCAAAGCCAGTAATGAATACAATTAAGCGTGAGCAGCCAAAGCGTGAAGAAGTACCTCATGAACCAGTTAGAAATAACTATAGTCAGCAATCTGATGATGCTCTAGACATTCCAACATTCTTACGAAACCGAAATCGCAGAAGATAATAATATAATGAAAGGCATGCTCCAAGTTTTGGAGCATGCCTTATTTTAATGTATTATTTCTATATGTTTTGAGGTTCTTTTAATTGCATTGCAGGTCCAAAGAATTCATAACGAATGTTTTCCTTTTTAATTCCAGCTTCCAGTAATGCTTCATACATAGCTTGCATAAAGCTAACAGGTCCACACATATAAACAATTGCATCTTTGCTGTTAATTACTTCTTTTAGCCATTCTGCTGTAATGTAGCCTTCCTTATCAAACGCTCCCATTTCTTTATCAAGCTCAGTTGGTTGTGCATAACAGTAATAGCTTTTTACTAATGGGTTATTCTTTGTCACTTGCTTTACTTCGTCCGCAAACGCATGTACATTTCCGTTAACTGCAGAGTGAATAAACGTAGTTTCTTGGTTTTTACTGGCCAATTCATGAAGCATACATAGCATTGGTGTGATTCCAACTCCACCACTAAGGAGTACAGTTGCTTGAGTTGGATGATTCTCTAAAACAAAATCACCAGCAGGTGCGCTAATTTCAACAATATCACCCGATTTGACATGATTGTGCAAGTAGGTAGAAACAATACCTGCAGGTTTATTTTCTAAAGAATCTTCTTTTTTTACTGAAATTCGATAAACAGATTTATCTAGAGACTGTGAAAGGCTATATTGACGAATATGATTGTATTGCTCATTAGGAATATCTTTTAATCTAACGCTAATGTATTGACCGGGAATAAAATCCGCAATTGGGTTTCCGTCAACTGGCTTAAAGTAAAAAGATGTAATGACATTACTTTCTTTAATTACCTTTTCTACAATAAATTCCCTGTAATCTATCCAGCCGCCTTCCTGCTGTCCAGCCTTATCATATAAAGCTTTTTCTGTATTGATAAATGCATCTGCAATTACTCCATAAGCATTACCCCATGCTTCTATGATTTCATCGGTTGCTGCTTCTCCTAATACAGCTTTTATAGCTAAAAGCAAATGTTCGCCAACGATTGGATAATGTTCAGGCAAGATGCCTAATGAGCGGTGTTTATGAGCAATTTGTTTTACAGCAGGAATAATAACTTCTAGCTGATCAATATATTTAGCTGCTGCATATACAGTGTTTGCAAGAGCCTTTTGCTGTCTTCCTTGTTTTTGATTTGCGTGATTAAAAATATTCAATAGTTCTGGATGGTTGTTGAACAATAATTCATAGAATTTTTTTGTAATGTCTTCTCCATGTTGCTCAAGAACAGGTACGGTACTTTTTATAATTTCGATTGTTTGTCTATCTAACATATTTCATTTCCCCTTTGTTCTATTTTCAACGTAATTATAGTGAAATAAAAACTCAATAAGTGTGATTTGAATCACTTGTTTTTAGGGGAAAAGTGAATAATTTGTGAAATGATAAATAATGACAAAATCCGAAAGGAATAGTGAAAATTTCTATCGTTTTGATTACAGAAAGTGACACACTTTCTGTCAGAGGGTACGTTATACTTTTTTTAAAAGATTAATAGGCGTCATATTTTTGTTCCTACCAATCTATAAGGAGGAAGGAGATTGGAGGTTTATTTAGATATTATTTGGGCATTGAATTTATTATTTGATAGCCTTCTTCTATATTTGACAGCCATTTTATTAAAAAGAGATATAAAGCTTTGGAGACTTTTTGTTGGGGGACTGATTGGATCCAGCATCATTTTGTTATCCTTAACACCATTGAGTACGTTCTCATCACATCCCTTTGCAAAGCTTTTATTTTCTATATTAATGGTTTTAGCGGTATTCGGGTTTAAAAGATTTAGATATTTTATTAAAGGTTTAATGACTTTTTATTTAACAACCTTTCTTATTGGGGGAACGCTGATTGGTGTGCATTATTTTATTAAATTTGATTTTCAGCTTTCATCATCAGTTATGCTAGCGAGTGTAAATGGGTTTGGTGACCCGATTAGCTGGTTATTTGTCCTCCTAGGTTTCCCATTAGCTTGGCATTTCTCTAAACGCCATATGGATAGTTTGGAAATGACAAAAATTCAATATGATTCATTAATTAAAGTAATCGTGTCAATAAATGGTGAGGTGTTTAATTTTAATGGGCTAATTGACAGCGGAAACCAGCTATATGATCCAATTACAAAGATGCCTGTCATGTTTATTTCGATTAAAGATAGAGAAGCGGAATTTTCGGAAGACATTGTGAAAATGGCTCGAAATCCAGAGAGTATTATTCTAGGAGAAGCCTCTATTTCACCAGAATGGGAGAATAAAATGAGGATTGTTCCTTGCAAAGTCGTTGGACAAGATCACCAATTAATCATTGCTATAAAGCCTGACCAAATTATTTTGGAAAAAGATAATGTACAAACATACGCGGATAAAGGTCTTGTCTCATTTTCAATGCAGCAGCTTTCAGCAGACGATGCTTTCCAATGCATAGTTCATCCAAAAATGCTGACTGCGACGAAAAAGGTAAGTTCTGTAGCCAATGTAAAGCATGCATAGCATATTAATTCAAAGATTATATGGTAGCAAAATTGGATTAATCAGATAACTTTTAGGAGGAGGATATCTCATGAATCGCTTAAAACTTCGCTTATCATACTATTGGTATAAGCTATTAATCAAACTTGGACTCAAAACGGATGAAGTATTTTATATTGGTGGAAGTGAAGCACTGCCTCCTCCCCTTAGTAAAGAAGAAGAGGAGCTTTTATTAGAAAAACTGCCTAATGGGGATAAAGCAGCGAGATCGATTTTGATTGAAAGAAACTTGAGACTTGTCGTTTATATTGCACGGAAATTTGAAAACACTGGAATAAATATCGAGGATTTAATAAGCATTGGAACAATTGGACTTATTAAAGCTGTTAATACTTTCAATCCAGAGAAAAAGATTAAGCTAGCTACATATGCTTCGAGATGTATTGAAAATGAAATATTAATGTATCTAAGAAGGAATAATAAAATCCGCTCAGAAGTGTCATTTGATGAGCCGTTAAATATTGATTGGGATGGAAATGAATTGCTCCTATCCGATGTGCTCGGGACAGAAGAAGATATTATTACGAAGGACCTTGAAGCGAATGTAGATAAAAAACTGCTTTCAAAGGCACTGCATCAGTTGTCAGATCGGGAAAAGCAAATTATGGAGCTTCGATTCGGTCTTGGTACTGGTGAGGAAAAAACTCAAAAGGATGTAGCAGACATGCTAGGCATTTCCCAATCTTATATTTCCAGACTAGAAAAAAGAATTATTAAAAGATTGAAAAAGGAATTTAACAAAATGGTGTAGTGCTATATTTATTATTATTTCAAAAAAATATTTTTATAAAAATTTTTTTTGAAATGAACCTTGAATTCAATGAGTTTTCCCAATTTTTGTGTTTGGGGTGAAAGTTTGATCGTGCATATTTTTCCTTCTCTAGGAAATACTGTTTTTTGTACAGCAGCTCCTGTGAGGAGGGAAAAGAATTGACTCGAAATAAGGTAGAAATTTGCGGTGTTGATACATCAAAGCTTCCAGTTTTGAAAAACGAAGAAATGAGAGAGCTCTTCAAGCAAATGCATATGGGTGATATAACCGCTCGGGAAAAACTCGTCAACGGGAATCTTCGTCTCGTTCTAAGCGTTATCCAGCGCTTTAATAATAGGGGAGAATATGTTGATGACCTATTCCAGGTCGGATGTATCGGTCTAATGAAGTCTATTGATAATTTTGATTTAAGTCAAAACGTGAAGTTTTCCACCTACGCTGTCCCAATGATAATAGGCGAAATTAGGAGATATTTGCGCGATAATAATCCAATTCGTGTCTCTCGTTCACTTAGGGATATTGCCTATAAAGCACTACAGGTTAGAGAACGTCTAATGAGTAAAACATCGCGAGAGCCGACAGCTGTTGAAATCGCGAAAGAGCTTGATGTACCACATGAGGAAATTGTATTTGCTTTAGATGCAATTCAAGACCCTGTATCCTTGTTTGAACCCATCTATAATGATGGAGGAGATCCAATTTATGTAATGGATCAATTAAGTGATGAGAAGAATAAGGATATTCAATGGATTGAAGAAATAGCCTTGAAAGAAGGAATGAGAAGGCTAAACGATCGCGAAAAGCTTATTTTGCGAAAACGCTTTTTTCAAGGAAAAACCCAAATGGAAGTTGCCGAAGAAATCGGAATTTCACAAGCTCAAGTATCAAGACTTGAGAAGGCTGCTATTAAACAAATGAATAAAAACATTCAAAGCTAAGCTGCCATTTTTGGCAGCTTATTCTTTTTAGTAAGATCCCCTGTGTTATTTTCTACTAAAGTTAACAATAATTTATCATGAATAGTCATATAGTCTATTAAGAGGCGAATTGACGGGAGTGTGAGGACATGATTAGAATATCAGATTTCCAAATGAAGGATGTCATCAATGTTTCTAATGGAAAAAAACTTGGAAACGTTGGAGATATTGATATAAATATTTCAAATGGAAAAATTAATGCTGTCATCATAGGTGGAACTGGGAAAGTACTAGGCTTTTTTGGGCGTGATGAAGACATCGTCATTCCATGGAAGAATATATTGAAAATAGGCGAAGATGTAATCCTAGTTCGCTATCAAAGCGGAAACATGATGAAAGATGTCGATGAAGATGAGTAAATAAGCACTTTTTAACTGTGAAGTGCGGCTAGACTATGGTAAACTATAGAAAACTAAGAAAAGCGGAAGTACCTTGCCCACCCCCGACAAGCACAAGTCAAGCCTTCGGGAAAGGTGTTCTTTACCTTTCATGAAGGCATGGCTTGTGACCTCGAGGTCGACAAGAACGCGACGTTCTGTCGCATTGTCGACACTAGTACATCCTGTACGTCGGGGGTGGATGCTGGAGCTAGACAGACAATGGGGTTTTGTGAATGGAACCATTTATTTTGAAAAAAAACGAGTATTTTGTCATTGAACAATGGGCTGAAAAGTTTCCTCGGTTAGTTGCCGGCTTTACAACGAAAGCTGGAGGTTTTAGTGAGGGAGATTTCTCTTCAATGAATCTAGGTCTCCATGTAAATGATTCGCTGGAAACAGTACACAAAAACCGGAAGCATATGGCTGAAAGTCTAGGCTTTCCCCTCCATAGTTGGACCGGCGCTGAGCAAACACATCAAATTCAAATAGAAAAGGTAACCATAAGAGATGGCGGTAAGGGTTCATTAATTTATGACGAAGCCTTCCGAGCAACCGATGGTTTTTTCACAACTGATAAGGGACTGTTATTAACCTTATGTTTTGCTGATTGTGTTCCTCTATATTTTTGTCATATGGAAACCGGCGCAATAGGAGCAGCACATGCAGGATGGAAGGGAACAGTAAACGGAATTGCCAGGGAAATGGTTGATGTATATAAAAAAGAAGGCATGAAGGCTGAAGATCTGCATGTCGTTATTGGACCATCTATTTGCGGAAAATGCTATATTGTTGATAATAAAGTTATTTCACAAATTGATTTGAAAGTGGCTGACAGTCTAGAAAAGCCTTATACTCTAATAGAAGAGAATCAATATCATCTTGACTTAAAACAATTTAACAAATCCATCCTATTAAAGTCAGGTGTTTTGGAGAAAAACATAAGTGTAACAAATCTATGCACCAGCTGCGAAAATGATCATTTCTTTTCACACCGACGAGATAAAGGGAAAACTGGAAGAATGATGAGTTTTATCGGCTGGAAGGAGGATCTTTAGTTTTATATGAAGGTAATTGATAATTTAAAAACAATTCAACTGAATATAGATAATGCTTCGCAAAGAGCAAATCGAAATTCCGAAGAAATAAAAGTTATTGCTGTTACAAAATATGTTTCAACAGAGCGTGCCCAGGAAGCTCTTCAGGCAGGTATTGTCCATTTAGGGGAAAATCGTGATGAAGGGCTCCTTAAAAAATGGGAAGTAATTGGGGACAAGCCGGTATGGCATTTCATTGGGACATTACAAACAAGAAAAGTGAAAAATATTATTGATAAAGTAGATTATATCCATTCGTTGGATAGACTTTCTCTTGCCAAAGAAATTAATAAACGTGCAACAAAGCAGATTAATTGCTTTGTACAAGTAAATGTTTCGGGAGAAGATTCGAAACAGGGCGTTGAGCCGGAGCAATTAAATGACTTTATCGCTGAGCTTAGTCAGTTTTCTAATATACGTATAAGCGGATTAATGACGATGGCTCCATTTACTTCAGATGAAAGTGTTTTAAGATCTTGTTTTCGAAAACTTAAAGATCTTCAGACAATGATACAGAAGCTGGAATTAGAATATGCACCTTGCGAGGAACTTTCAATGGGAATGTCAAATGATTATGAGATTGCAATCGAGGAAGGCGCAACCATGATTCGTATAGGCACAGCGCTAGTAGGAAATGAGGAAAAGGAGGTTTAATAGAATGAGTATAAAATCCAAGTTCAAAACTTTTTTCTTCCTTGACGATGAATATGATGATAGGGAAGAGGAATACATTGAAGAAGAACCTGAACAGCCAAAACAGACTCAAACTCAAAAACAGCAGCAAGTACAAAAGAATAATATAGTCAGTCTACAAAGTGTTCAAAAGTCCTCAAAAGTAGTGTTGATTGAACCGCGTGTTTATGCTGAGGCCCAGGATATTGCAGATCAATTAAAAAACAGAAGAGCAGTAGTAGTAAACCTTCAAAGAATTGACCGGGATCAAGCAAAGAGAATTGTTGATTTTCTGAGCGGAACTGTATATGCCATTGGAGGAGATATCCAGAAAATCGGAACTGATATCTTCTTATGCACACCTGATAATATCGAGGTATCAGGTAATATTTCGCAAATTATGCAAGAAACTGATTATGAAAATTCGAGGTGGTAATATTTAATGGGCCTTTTACTTAGTGTATTGACATCTTTAATCTACTACTATTCATGGGCATTAATTATTTACATATTATTGTCCTGGTTCCCAAATGCAAGAGAGTCTGGAATTGGACAATTCTTAGGAAGGATTTGTGAACCGTATTTAGAGCCGTTTAGAAAAATTATTCCTCCCCTTGGAATGATTGATATATCCCCGATTGTTGCTATTTTTGTTCTTCGTTTTGCATCAAGCGGATTAGTGCAGTTGTTCCATTGGATAGCATAATTTATTTACAAATGGGCTTAACTAAAGCCCTTTTTGTTTTCGATTTAAATGATAAAATTGGCACTATAAAAAGGAGAAAATAACAGATGTCGATTTATCAGCATTTCCGTCCAGAAGAAAAGGAATTTATCGATTCTGTATTGCAATGGAAACATTTTGTTGAAGACACATATTCCCCAAAGCTTACAGATTTTCTTGATCCAAGGGAACAGGAAATTGTTAAACAAATTATTGGAAACAATGGTGATGTAAATTTCAAATTGTTTGGTGGTTTTCAGCATGCTGAACGAAAACGTGCACTGCTTTATCCTGAATATTTTCAATGCGAAAATGATGACTTTCATATTTGTCTTTTCGAAATAAAATATCCTCATAAGTTTGTCACCATAGAACATCCACAAGTATTAGGCAGCCTTATGTCTCTAGGATTAAGAAGAGGTAAATTCGGAGATATTCTTTTTCATGAAGATAGTATTCAGTTTTTAGCAACTGGAGATATTGATCAGTATATTGTTGCTCAATTGGATTCTATTGGAAGAGCTTCCGTTAGCTTAGAGAGGCTGCCCCTAGAAAAGGCTATTGAGCCTCAGGAAGATTGGGTTGAATTATCTGTTACTGCCTCATCACTGAGGCTTGATACAGTTATGTCTGCTGTTTACAATATTTCAAGGCAAAAATCCCAAGCTCTTATTCAGCATGGACATGCCAAAGTAAACTGGGCTACAATTGAAAATCCTGCTTTTGAAGTAAGGGAAAGTGATATGATCTCTGTTAGGGGATATGGGCGTATGAAAATTATGTCGCTAGATGGAAAGACAAAAAAAGACAAGTGGAAAATAACAGCTGGAAAACAAAAATAATTATTAAAATTGCAGGAATTTGATGCAAGTTGTCGAATTGATGTTTATAGTATTAATAGGAATACATAACGATTACTACTGAATTTGGGAGGTGGCCAAGATGCCATTAACACCGTTAGATATTCATAATAAAGAATTCAGCAAAGGATTCCGAGGTTATGATGAGGATGAAGTAAATGAATTTCTTGACCAAGTTATAAAAGATTATGAAATTCTAATCAGGGAGAAAAAAGAGTTAGAAGAAAAACTAAATGATCAAAATGAACGTATTGGCCATTTTACCACAATTGAAGAAACATTAAATAAATCAATCATTGTAGCGCAGGAAGCGGCAGAGGAAGTTAAACGAAATGCGCAAAAAGAAGCAAAGCTGATTATTAAAGAAGCTGAAAAAAATGCAGATCGTATTGTAAATGAGTCGCTATCAAAGGCAAGAAAAATTGCCCTTGAAATAGAAGAACTAAAGAAACAATCAAAGGTGTTCAGAACTCGATTTAAAATGTTAATTGAAGCTCAGCTCGACTTATTAAATAATGATGACTGGGATCATCTGCTGCAATATGAGCTTGATGCAACTGAATTAAAATCCGCTCAAGAAGAAGATTCATTAGCTTGACGAAATCGGAATAATTCGCATATAATCTTTAAAAGAATATAAATTAGGAATACTAACTGTGATAGGGACAGTACAAATTTCATAAAGCTTAGAATCAATGCAGTCATGCAATGTAGCGATCCGGGGATGGTGAAAGCCTGGAATGAGCTGAGATTTGGAAGATCACCCTTGAGTTCCTTGTTGAACCTCCAAAATGGATCAGTAGATAAAGGCGAATCATTCACGTTAAGAATGTTTAGAGCGGATAGAAAAATATGAGTTTTTCTATCTACAAGGGTGGTACCGCGGGAGATAAAACCTTCTCGTCCCTTTTTTGGGATGAGAGGGTTTTTTTATTTGTCCTAAACTTTTAGTTTGTTTTAATAACAGGATAAATGGTAATCATGGTGCTAGTAAAAGCTACGGGAGGAAATGAAAATGGAATTCAAAGATACTTTATTAATGCCTCAAACTGATTTTCCAATGCGAGGTAACTTGCCAAGCCGTGAACCTGAAATTCAGGCTAAGTGGGCAGAAATGGATATTTATGAAAAAGTTCAAGAACGTACGAAAGGACGTCCAATGTTTGTCCTGCATGATGGACCTCCATATGCTAACGGCGATATTCACATAGGTCACGCTTTAAATAAAATTCTTAAAGACTTCATCGTCCGCCAAAAGTCGATGAGCGGTTACAACGCTCCGTATGTACCTGGATGGGATACTCATGGTCTTCCAATTGAACAGGCGTTAACTAATAAAGGGGTAAAACGCAAAGAAATGACTGTTGCCGAATTTCGTAAGCTTTGTGAACAGTATGCTTATGAACAAATTGACAGCCAGCGTACTCAATTTAAGCGTCTTGGTGTAAGAGGGGATTGGGAAACCCCATATATTACATTAAAGCCTGAATATGAAGCACAACAAATTAAAGTATTTGGGGAAATGGCTAAAAAAGGCTATATTTATAAAGGTTTAAAGCCTGTATATTGGTCTCCATCTTCTGAATCAGCGTTAGCAGAAGCAGAAATTGAATATAAAGATAAGCGTTCTCCGTCTATCTATGTTGGCTTCAAAGTTGTAGATGGAAAGGAAGTACTTGATAAAGATACCCAAATCGTTATTTGGACAACTACACCATGGACTATTCCTGCAAACCTAGGAATTGCAGTTCATCCAGATCTTAAGTACGTAGTTGTTGAAGAAGAGGATCAAAAATATGTAGTAGCCGAAGAACTACTAGCTGCCGTTACAAAAGAAGTAGGATGGAAAAATCCTCGTGTTGTAAAAACTGTACAAGGGACTGAGCTTGAGAATATTATTGCTGTTCATCCACTTTATGGCCGTGAGTCTTTAGTAGTTTTAGGAGAGCATGTTACTATTGATGCCGGTACTGGATGTGTTCATACAGCTCCTGGACATGGTGAAGATGACTTCTATGTTGGTCAAAAATATGGGCTTGACGTACTTTGTCCTGTTGATGATCGAGGATATATGACAAACGAAGCTGTTGGCTTTGAAGGGTTATTTTACGATGAAGCTAACAAGCCGATAACAGAAAAATTAGAAGAAGCTGGAGCACTATTAAAGCTTACATTCATTACTCACTCCTATCCGCATGATTGGAGAACGAAGAAACCGGTAATTTACCGTGCGACTGCACAATGGTTTGCTTCCATTAGCGATTTCCGCCAAGAACTTTTAAATGCAATTAATGAAACGAAGTTTGTCCCTGCATGGGGTGAAACAAGACTATATAACATGGTTCGTGATCGCGGAGATTGGTGTATTTCACGTCAGCGTGCATGGGGTGTGCCGATTCCGGTATTTTATGCTGAGAATGGAGATCCAATTATTACGGATGAAACGATCGATCATGTATCTAAATTATTCCGTGAGCATGGTTCAAACATTTGGTTTGAAAGAGAAGCAAAAGCTTTACTGCCTGAAGGCTTTACACATCCTAGCAGTCCAAACGGCAAATTTACAAAAGAAACAGATATCATGGATGTTTGGTTTGACTCTGGCTCATCACATCAGGCAGTTTTATTAGAGCGTGATGATCTGCAAAGACCAGCTGATCTTTATTTAGAAGGATCAGACCAATACCGTGGATGGTTTAACTCATCACTTTCAACAGCAGTCGCTGTGACTGGAAAAGCACCTTACAAAGGAATTCTAAGCCATGGATTTGTTCTAGATGGTGATGGAAGAAAGATGAGTAAGTCACTCGGAAATGTGGTTGTACCAGCAAAAGTTATGAACCAGCTAGGTGCAGATATTTTACGACTATGGGTAGCTTCAGTTGACTATCAAGCTGATGTTCGTGTATCTGATGCCATTCTTAAGCAAGTAACCGAAGTATATCGAAAAATTAGAAACACTTTCCGATTCTTATTAGGGAACTTAGCTGATTTTAATCCAAATACAGATGCAATTTCTTTCGATCATTTACGAGAAGTAGATCAATTTATGCTTGTGAAGCTGAATAAACTTATTAAGTCTGTTCGTAAGGATTATGATAGCTATGAATTTGCAGGCATTTACCATGCTGTAAATAATTTCTGTACACTTGATTTAAGTGCATTCTATCTTGATTTTGCCAAAGATATTCTTTACATCGAAGGCAAGGAACATCCGGACCGCCGTGCAATTCAAACAGTTCTTTATGAATGTTTAACAGCATTAACTAAATTAGTTGCACCAATTCTTTCACACACTGCAGATGAAGTATGGAGCTTTATTCCTTCAGTTAAAGAAGAAAGTGTACAGCTAACAGATATGCCTGAGTATCAAGAACTGCCAAATGCAAAGGCAATTGAAGAAAAATGGACAGCATTTATGAAGCTTCGTGATGATGTGTTAAAAGCACTTGAAGAGGCACGTAATGAGAAAGTGATCGGAAAATCATTAACTGCAAAAGTAACAATGTATGTAGATGATAAAGCTAAAAGCTTACTCCATTCCATTGAAGAGAATGTAAATCAGCTCTTTATTGTATCAGGATTTGAAGTAGCCGGAAAATATGAAGATGCACCTGAAAATGCTCTGAAATTTGAAAATACAGCGATTGTTGTTTCAAAAGCAGAAGGTGAAACTTGTGAACGCTGCTGGATTGTTACACCTGAAGTAGGGCAAGTAGAAGAATTTAAAACATTATGCACAAGATGTGCTGATGTGGTAAAAAGTAATTATAGCCATTTAGCTTAATTCCAATAAGAAGAGGGTCGGATTTTGCAATGATATACGTTGCAAAATCCGGCCCTCTGTTAATTGTTGTACCCACTGTTAAAACTTACACTGACTTTAATGCACTTAAACGGTAATAATAATTTAAAATCAATAGAACGGAGGAGCATAAATGGACGCTAAAGCAGAAACCCTTTATTCGGAACTCCGTAAAACTAGAATGGAACTAATTGAGAGGCTTAACGATGACGATGCTTCACCCTTAATTAAGCCAATCATACAAGAAGAGCTATCAGATGTTGAAGATACGTTAAATAAAATTGAATTAGGTCTATTTGGAAGATGTGAAATTTCAGGTGAACTTATACCTGAAGAATTGCTTACTATGGTACCTACCATTAAATCCCTTGACGATTATCAAAAAATTGATGGTTATTTTCGCAAAGGGATTTTTCATTAGTCCATGTAACTGTGTTTTTTATATATAATGTGCTAAAATGCAAAGGTAAGACAATGTGAATGTTGGGGGTTGCCTTTGTGTTTTTTTACATAATTGCCGTATTTATTATTGCGCTTGATCAATTTACAAAATGGCTTATCGTTAAAAACTTTCAGTTGGGAGAAAGTGTAGAAGTAATTGAAAATTTCCTTTATATTACCTCTCATCGCAACAAAGGGGCTGCTTGGGGAATTTTACAAGGACAAATGTGGTTTTTTTACTTAATAACTGTAATTGTTATTATTGGAATTATTTATTACATTCAAAAGGCAGCAAAGGGAAAATGGCTGTTAGGGGTGTCCTTAGGATTTATGCTAGGGGGAGCAATCGGAAACTTTATAGACCGGGTATTTCGAAAAGAAGTAGTTGATTTTGTTAACACATATATATTCGGCTATGATTTCCCTGTCTTTAATATTGCTGATTCAGCTTTAGTAATCGGTGTAGCAATGCTTATGATACAAATGCTTCTAGAAGAGAGAGTAACGAAAAAGGAGAAATCTAATGGAGAAAGTGGAACACATCATTCCTGAGGAACAGGCAGGAGAAAGAATAGATAAAGTTCTTTCGACCTTAAATAAGGAGTGGTCGAGAACTCAAGTACAGCAATGGATCAAAGATGATCATGTTCTCGTTAACGGTCTGAAAATAAAAACAAATTATAAATGTAATATTAATGATCAAATTGTCATTCATATTCCGGAACCCGAAGAATTAGATGTAGTACCTGAAGAAATGAATTTAGATATTTATTACGAAGATCAGGATGTTTTGGTTGTCAATAAACCTAAAGGAATGGTCGTTCATCCTGCTCCGGGGCATCTGTCTGGAACACTTGTTAATGGGCTAATGGCACATTGTAAAGATTTATCAGGAATTAATGGGGTAATGCGACCGGGCATAGTTCATCGGATTGATAAAGATACTTCTGGTTTATTAATGGTAGCAAAAAACGACCTTGCTCATGAAAGCCTTGTAAACCAGCTTGTTGAAAAAACGGTTACTAGAAAATATAAGGCAATCGTTCATGGTGTCATTCCTCATGATTATGGAACTGTCGACGCACCGATTGGACGCGATCCTAAAGATAGACAAAGTATGACGGTAACTGAGAATGGAAAGAAGGCTGTTACGCATTTTCATGTTCTCGACAGATTTAATGATTTTACTTTAATTGAATGCCAGCTTGAAACAGGCAGAACCCATCAAATTAGAGTGCATATGAAGTATATTGGCTATCCGCTAGCAGGAGATCCAAAGTATGGACCAAGAAAAACTCTTGATATTAATGGGCAAGCATTGCATGCGGGGGTACTCGGATTTGTTCATCCTCGTTCAGGTGAATATTTGGAATTTGAAGCTCCTATACCAGATTATTTTGTCGAGTTAATCGAGCAGCTGAAAAAATAATAATTGACATATCCCTGTTCGTACAATAAAATTATTTTAGTTGAATAAGATCCTTTAATCACAGTCCCGTGAGGCTGAGAAGGAAACGGATATGAGTCTTGACATACTTTATTGTCTTGACTGACTAAAGATACTCCTATACCTCTCGCCAGAACGGCGAGAGTTTTTTTGTTGAAATAAAACATGTCTAGCCTGGTGCCTGACGAAGGCGCTTATCAAAAAAGAGGTGGTTAACATTTCACAGAAAGCAATAGTTCTAGATGAACAAGCAATAAGGAGAGCATTAACGAGAATCGCTCATGAAATTATTGAAAAAAATAAAGGAATTGAAGGCTGTGTTCTCGTGGGAATCCGTACTCGAGGGATCTATCTTGCTAACCGTCTTGCGGAACGAATTGAACAAATTGAAGGAGCAAAAATTGCTGTAGGTGAGTTAGACATAACTCTTTACAGAGACGATTTAACAAAAATTACAGCAAGCCAAGAGCCGCTAGTAAAAGGATCAGATATTCCAAAAGATATTAATGAACAAAAGGTTATCCTCATTGATGACGTTCTTTATACTGGAAGAACTGTACGAGCTGCTCTAGATGCTCTAATGGATATTGGAAGACCTTCATCCATTCAGCTCGCTGTCCTAGTAGATAGAGGACATAGAGAATTGCCTATTCGAGCAGATTTTGTGGGGAAAAACATCCCGACATCAAGCTCAGAAAAAATCGTTGTTGAATTAAAGGAAGTTGACGAGGAAGATCAAGTAAGTATTTACGAAAATTAAATAGACCCTTTTAAATGCAGTCCAGAGAGGCTGACAAAGGGGGATATCTAAGGATGACAGTGTTCAGCTGTATTCTTATACCCTCTTTGTGCATTTAGCAAAAGAGGGTTTTTTTATGGGAAGAGGCTAAAAATATAAAAAGCCCGATTAATATTGAAATCTAGGCAGGAGAGGGAATACCATGAACAAACCAGTATTAGATATTAAAGATGTTCCATCACCGCTGCAATGGCTTACGTTAAGCTTACAGCATTTATTCGCCATGTTTGGTGCAACCGTATTAGTTCCTTACTTAGTTGACTTAGATCCAGCAATCGCATTAATTTCAAGCGGTTTTGGTACACTAGCCTTTCTAATCATCACGAAATGGAAGGTGCCAGCTTACTTAGGTTCATCCTTTGCTTATATTATTCCGCTGCAAATGGCAGGTAAAGCCGGCGGAATTGGCGCAATGATGATTGGAAGCTTTATGGTAGGTTTACTATATGGGGTTGTTGCACTAATCATCAAAAAAGGCGGATACCGCTGGCTAATGAATCTCTTGCCTCCGATTGTTGTTGGACCAGTTATTATGGTAATAGGGTTAGCGATATCAGGAACAGCAGTAGGAATGGCAATGAATGATCCGGTAACACAAAAATACAGCATGCTGCACTTCTCTGTAGCTCTTGTAACTTTAGCTGTTACCATCATCTTCTCGATCTATTTTAAAGGTATGATGAGCATGATCCCGATTTTAGCAGGAATTATTATTGGGTACATTTATGCGTTTGCAGTAGGAATTGTCGACTTAACAGGTGTTAAAGAAGCTGCTTGGGTGGCTGTTCCGCACTTTGTCTTTCCGTTTGTCGATTACGATTTAAAGATCACTGGAGATATTCTTCTCCTTATGCTTCCGGTTGCAATCGTAACAATTTCTGAGCACATTGGTCATCAGCTTGTCCTAGGAAAAGTAGTCAATAAAGATTATATTAAGGATCCTGGATTACATCGTTCAATCTTAGGGGATGGAACAGCAACGATGATTTCTGCCATCATGGGTGGTCCACCTAAAACAACATATGGTGAAAATATCGGGGTTCTTGCAATAACTAAAATCTACAGTGTATACGTGCTTGCTGGTGCAGCAGTAATTGCGATTATCTTTGGATTTATTGGCAAAATCTCTGCGCTAATCAGCTCTATTCCGACACCAGTTATGGGTGGGGTATCAATCCTCTTATTTGGAATCATTGCTTCATCTGGTATGAGAATGCTAGTAGACAGTAAGATTGACTTTGGCGAAAAGCGGAACCTTGTCATTGCATCAGTCATCCTTGTTGTCGGTATTGGCGGTGCTCATATTGATGTAGGTCAATTGCAAATTCAAGGCATGGCCTTAGCAGCCATTTGCGGTGTCATTTTAAACCTCATTTTACCTGGCCGTGAACAGGTGAAAGACAATATGTTTGAATCTGATTTAGATTAATAAATAAATTTCCACGCCTTTTAAGTAAGTCCAGAGAGATTTGTAAGGGTGTTGAAGTGATTCGGTTTAATGGATGTAATGAATCTGTTGCCAAATTGTCTCTTCAACTCTTCAGCACCCTGACAAAATGTCAGGGTGTTTTTTCAGAAGAATAGGAGGATAAAATAATGAAACATTTACTAACTACAACTGATCTAACAATTAAAGAAATTAATACAATCCTTGAAGATGCTCAATACTTTTTAGACGGCGGTTCATGGACACCAGGGAAAAACATATTCGTAGCCAATCTATTCTATGAGAACAGTACTAGAACGAAATGCAGCTTTGAAGTTGCAGAAAGAAGACTTGGACTAGATACTATTCCATTCGAGGTAAGTACATCAAGTGTGCAAAAGGGTGAAACTCTTTATGACACTGTAAAAACACTCGAAGCGATAGGCGCCAATGCTGTTATTATCCGTCATGGTGAGGACCGTTACTTTGATGCATTAGAAGGAAAAACAGATGTTTCAATTATTAATGCTGGTGACGGATGCGGACACCATCCAACACAATCTTTGCTAGACCTGTTAACAATCAAGCAGGAATTTGGCCGGTTTGATGGCTTAAAGGTTGCGATTATCGGAGATATTAGACATAGCCGGGTGGCTAGATCAAATGCTGATACATTAGTAAGACTTGGTGCAAAGGTTGTATTCTCAGGACCAGAAGAGTGGTTCGATCAAGGTATTCTAGAAAATGGCGTGGTTTATGAAGATATTGATACAGCTACATCCACTTCTGATGTTGTTATGCTCCTTCGTATTCAACATGAGCGGCATGAGGTAAAAGGGGAAAGAACAGCAGAAGAATATCATCAAGCTTTCGGATTAACAGAAGATAGAGAAAGAAATATGAAACAAGGAAGCATTATTATGCATCCTGCACCAATAAATCGTGATGTGGAAATTGCCGATAGCTTAGTTGAATGTGAACGTTCAAGAATTTTCAAGCAAATGACAAATGGTGTGTATATTCGTATGGCAGTACTAAAAAGAGCACTTGAACAATCTGAAAGGGGAGCTAAAGATGTCGACACTCATAAAAAATGGCCAGTTGCTAACTAATGAAGGTGAATTAATTAAAAGAGATATCTTTATTGAATCTGGAAAGATTGTTGAGATAGGGGAAGATTTAACTAGGGAAGCATCAGAAACAATTGATGCTAGTGAATTATTAGTCTCCCCTGGATTTATTGATCTGCACGTCCATCTTCGTGAACCAGGCGGAGAGAAGAAGGAAACTATAGAAACTGGAACAATGTCAGCAGCAAAAGGCGGCTTTACGACAGTAGCAGCTATGCCTAATACAAGACCAGTTCCAGATTCAAAGGAACAGTTGGAAAATTTAAATAAGCGTATAAAGGAAACTGCTGCAGTTCGGGTATTGCCGTATGCTTCGATTTCGATCAGAGAGCTTGGTCAAGAGCTGACAGACTTTCAAGCACTGAAAAATGAAGGTGCTTTTGCCTTTACGGATGATGGAGTTGGTGTTCAATCAGCCGCTATGATGCTTGAGGCTATGAAAAAAGCGGCTGAAATAAATATGCCAATTGTTGCTCATTGCGAAGAAAATACATTAATCAATAAAGGCTCTGTTCATGAAGGAACTTTTTCAAAGAAACATGGTTTAAATGGAATTCCTTCAGTATGTGAATCTGTACATATTGCTAGGGATGTATTACTTGCGGAAGCGGCGGACTGTCACTACCATGTATGCCATATAAGTACGAAAGAATCAGTCAGAGTTGTCCGGGATGCAAAAAAAGCAGGCATTAAAGTGACTGCAGAAGTAACACCTCATCATCTTCTGCTATGTGATGAAGATATTCCAGGCTTAGATACAAATTATAAAATGAACCCACCTTTAAGAGGGGCTCAAGATAGAGAAGCTCTTATTGAAGGAATTCTAGATGGCACGATTGACTTTATTGCTACAGACCATGCTCCACATACAGCAGAAGATAAAGCAGAAGGTATGCAGTTAGCGCCATTTGGCATTGTCGGTTTAGAAACGGCATTCCCACTTCTATATACACATTTTGTTGAAAAGGGAATTTTCACTTTAAAACAATTAATTGACTATTTAACGATAAAACCAGCTGAAGCTTTCGGCCTTGACTTAGGGAAAATAGAGGTCGGTGCTGATGCAGATCTTGTATTGCTTGATTTAAACCGAACAGAAAAAATTAATCCTGAACAATTTTTATCAAAAGGGAGAAATACACCTTTTGGCGGCTGGGAATGTAAAGGTTGGCCAGCGTTAACAATGGTAAATGGAAAGATTGCTTGGAGTATTGGAAGTGTTCGTTCATGAAAAAGCAACTTATTTTAGAGGATGGTACAGTTTTTATTGGTCAAGGGTTTGGCAGTGACTCATCTACGATTGGTGAGGTTGTTTTTAATACAGGGATGACAGGATATCAAGAAATCCTGTCAGATCCTTCTTACTGCGGACAAATTGTTACACTTACTTATCCGCTTGTTGGGAATTATGGAATAAATCGAGATGACTTTGAATCTATTATCCCCGCAATTTCAGGGTTTGTTGTGAAAGAGGCAGCAGAATTTCCTTCAAACTGGAGAAATGAAAGTACATTGGATCAATATTTTCAAATGAAGGACATTCCTGGAATTGCCGGAATTGATACTAGAAAGCTGACTAGAATTATTCGGCAGTACGGTTCATTAAAAGGAGCTATCTGCAGTATTGATGAAAACCCAAAGGAAATAATAGAAAAGCTGCAAGCGATAAAGCTTCGAAATGATCAAGTAAAGCAGGTTTCTACCAAAACTCCTTATCCTAGTCCAGGTCGAGGAAAGAGAATTGTTTTAGTAGACTATGGGATGAAACATGGGATTTTACGGGAATTAAACAAACGTGACTGTGATGTAATTGTTGTCCCATATAACACAAAAACTGAAGAAATCCTAAGCTTAAACCCTGATGGAGTCATGTTATCTAATGGACCCGGTGACCCGAAAGATGTGCCAGAAGCAATTGACATGATTAATGAGCTGCTCGGAAAGGTTCCCCTATTTGGCATTTGTCTAGGACATCAGCTTTTCGCTCTCGCATGTGGTGCAAATACTGAAAAAATGAAATTCGGTCATCGAGGATCAAACCACCCGGTTAAAGATTTGAAGACGGGGAAAGTGGTACTTACTTCACAAAACCATGGCTACACAGTAGAGAAAGACTCCATTTCAAATACTCAGCTTGAAGTTACTCATATCGCATTAAATGATGAAACTATTGAAGGAATAAGACATAAACTTTTTCCTGCCTTTACTGTTCAATATCACCCAGAAGCATCTCCAGGGCCAGAGGATGCAAATAATTTATTCGAACAATTTTTGCAAATGATTGACCAAGAAGAACAGGGAGGGATTAAGAATGCCAAAACGTACTGATATTAGAAGTATTTTAGTCATCGGATCAGGACCGATTGTAATCGGTCAAGCTGCAGAATTTGATTACGCTGGAACACAAGCATGTATCGCGTTAAAGGAAGAAGGATATAGAGTCATTCTAGTTAATTCTAATCCTGCAACAATTATGACAGATACTGAGATCGCTGATGCAGTATATATTGAACCTCTCACTTTAGAGTTTGTTAGTCGTATTATCCGCAAGGAGCAACCTGATGCGCTTGTCCCTACTTTGGGAGGGCAGACTGGGCTTAATTTAGCAGTTGAGCTGGCGAAATCAGGGGTTCTAGATGAATGTGGTGTTGAAATCCTTGGAACAAAGCTTTCAGCTATAGAAAAAGCCGAGGATCGTGACTTATTTAGAACATTAATGAATCAGCTAAATGAGCCAGTACCTGAAAGTGAAATTATTCACTCTTTAGAAGAAGCATTTACATTTACAGATAAAATCGGTTATCCGGTGATTGTCCGGCCAGCTTTTACCTTAGGAGGAACAGGCGGAGGGATTTGCCAAAATCGAGAAGAATTAATAGACATTGTTACGAGTGGACTAAAGCATAGCCCAGTAAACCAATGCTTGCTTGAAAAGAGTATTGCCGGCTTTAAAGAAATAGAATACGAAGTTATGAGAGACTCAAATGATAATGCCATTGTAGTATGTAATATGGAGAACATAGATCCTGTTGGCATCCATACTGGAGATTCCATTGTGGTTGCTCCGAGCCAGACATTAAGTGATCGCGAATATCAGCTATTAAGAAATACATCTTTAAAAATTATCCGTGCATTAGAAATTGAGGGCGGATGCAATGTTCAGCTTGCACTCGATCCTAACAGCTTCAACTACTATATCATTGAAGTAAATCCACGCGTTAGCCGTTCATCGGCCTTAGCATCAAAAGCTACAGGCTATCCCATTGCAAAATTAGCAGCAAAAATTGCTGTAGGCTTAACTTTAGATGAAATGATTAACCCAGTCACAGGGAAAACATATGCTTGCTTTGAGCCAGCATTAGACTATGTTGTTACAAAAATCCCTCGCTGGCCTTTTGATAAATTTGAATCAGCAAATCGCTATTTGGGCACTCAAATGAAAGCTACTGGAGAAGTTATGGCAATTGGCAGAACTTTCGAGGAGTCGTTACTAAAGGCTATTCGTTCTCTAGAGGCTAATGTATATCACCTTTCTATAGATGAATTCTCAAATCAAGATAACGAAACCATTAAGAAAAGAATCCATAAGGCTGGTGATGAACGTTTATTTTACATCGGTGAAGCGCTTAGAAGGGGCATTGATATTGATACTCTTCATGAATGGAGTCAAATAGATCTGTTCTTCCTTCATAAAATGAAGAAAATCATTTCATTTGAACATAAACTCTCAAGCTCCCCTTTTAATTATGAGATTACAAAGAAAGCGAAGGAAATGGGTTTTGCTGACTCTGTTATCGCTCGTTTTTGGGGTGTGCAGGAAATCGAAGTATACAATTGGAGAAAAGAGAAGGGGATTGTCCCTGTCTATAAAATGGTTGATACTTGCGCTGCAGAGTTTGAATCAGAAACTCCTTATTATTACGGTACGTATGAAGAGGAAAATGAATCAATTGTATCACAAAGAAAAAGCGTAGTTGTATTGGGTTCTGGCCCAATCCGGATCGGGCAAGGTGTTGAATTCGATTATGCAACTGTTCACTCAGTATGGGCAATAAAAGAGGCAGGCTATGAAGCAATAATCATTAATAATAATCCAGAAACTGTTTCGACTGACTTTAGCATATCTGATAAGCTCTACTTCGAGCCGCTTACAATTGAAGATGTAATGCATATTATTGATCTCGAGCAGCCTAAAGGTGTAATAGTCCAGTTTGGCGGCCAAACGGCGATTAATCTTGCAGCAAAGCTTGTAGAA
Source organism: Bacillus sp. S/N-304-OC-R1 (assembly GCF_019749375.1). Classification (GTDB taxonomy): domain Bacteria; phylum Bacillota; class Bacilli; order Bacillales; family Cytobacillaceae; genus Cytobacillus. Next base: position 456,996 of record NZ_JACWFE010000001.1, on the reverse strand, counting down.
AGGGGCGTAAATATTTTAGGAACGTCCTTAGAAAGCTTAGATCGTGCAGAGAATAGAGATAAATTTGAACAGACATTAGCCTCTTTAAATATTCCGCAGCCAATGGGGAAAACTGCATTTACAGTTGAAGAAGCCATCAATATCGCAAGCTCTATCGGATATCCGGTGCTTGTTCGCCCATCTTATGTCCTTGGCGGGAGAGCAATGGAAATAGTGTATAAAGAAGATGAGCTATTGCATTATATGAAAAATGCTGTGAAAATTAATCCTGAGCACCCTGTATTGATTGATAGGTACCTGACAGGGAAAGAAATCGAAGTGGATGCCATTTCTGACGGGTCTAACATATTGATCCCTGGAATAATGGAGCATATTGAAAGAGCTGGCGTTCATTCTGGAGATTCAATTGCGGTTTATCCACCACAAAGCTTAACATCTGACCAAAAAGTAAAGATTATAGATTATACGAATAGGTTAGCAAAAGGTTTAGGTATTATTGGATTATTAAATATTCAATATGTTGTAGCAGATGGAGAGGTATTTGTTATTGAGGTTAACCCAAGATCAAGCAGAACAGTGCCTTTCTTAAGCAAAATTACGAATATCCCAATGGCAAATATTGCAACAAAGGTCATTTTAGGACACGCGCTTAAAGATCTAGGCTACGAGCCAGGTCTTGTCAGTGAGAGAAGCGGTGTGTTTGTAAAAGTACCGGTGTTCTCTTTTGCTAAATTAAGACAGGTGGATACGACACTGGGGCCAGAAATGAAATCTACCGGTGAAGTTATGGGGAAAGACCAAACTTTAGAAAAGGCATTGTATAAGGGTTTAGTAGCTTCAGGAATAAAAATTAATAAATTTGGCACTGTCCTAATGACTGTGGCAGATAAGGATAAGGAAGAAGCATTATCAATTGCCAAGCGTTTTGTGTCCTGCGGTTATATGATCCTTGCCACTAATGGCACTGCAGCATATTTTCAATCATCAGGAGTACCTGTAAAAACGGTAAACAAAATAAATTCGGAAGAACCTACTCTTCTAGATTGCATAAAAAATGGGGAAGCACAAATTATTATCAATACGCTAACAAAAGGCAAACAGCCGGAAAGAGACGGATTCAGAATCCGCCGAGAGGCAGCAGAAAATGGCGTTCCTTGTTTTACTTCTCTAGATACAGCAAACGCAATTTTACAAGTAATTGAGTCAATGAACTTCTCAGCAGATTCCATGCAAAGTCTAGTTGATCATAAGAAGGCGGTGTTAGCATGATAAAAAAAGAATTGTGTACAGTCCTTTCCCAAAATGAAATAGCTGAACATATTTTTGAGCTCACTCTAAGGGGTGAGCTTGTTCACGAAATGAATGAGCCTGGTCAATTCGTTCATTTAAAAGTTTCGGATCAATACGATCCACTTTTAAGAAGACCGATTAGTATTGCTGAAATTAACAAAACTCAAAATGAATTCACAATGATTTATCGAGCTGAAGGAAAAGGGACACGTTTACTTTCACAGAAGAGAGCAGGCGATGCCATCGATATTTTAGGTCCTTTAGGCAATGGATTTCCACTGGATGAAGCAAAGCCAGGAGAAACAGCTTTATTAGTTGGAGGAGGAATTGGTGTTCCCCCTCTATTTGAACTGTCCAAAAGGCTAGTTAATAAAGGTGTAAATGTTATCCATGTGCTCGGGTTCCAATCAAAAAATGCTGTTTTTTACGATGAGAAGTTTACGCATCATGGAGAAACATATGTGGCAACAGTTGACGGAAGCTATGGAAGAAAAGGATTTGTCACAAATGTCATTGAAGATGAGGAAATTGAGTTTGATATTCTATATTCATGCGGTCCTACTCCAATGTTAAAGGCATTAGAACAAGCGTATAAACATAAAAAGGTTTATCTTTCTTTAGAAGAACGGATGGGCTGTGGAATTGGAGCATGCTTCGCTTGTGTATGTCATACTGGTGACGATCCGACAGGATACACATATAAAAAGGTCTGCAGCGATGGTCCAGTGTTCAAGGCAGGGGAGGTTGTATTATGAAATCATTAGAAGTAAACCTGCCAGGGTTACAATTGAAAAATCCCGTGATGCCTGCATCTGGCTGTTTTGGGTTCGGAAGAGAATTCAGCCAGCTTTTTGATTTAAGCATGCTTGGTGCTATTATGATAAAGGCAACGACTTATGAACCTCGTTTTGGAAATCCGACCCCGCGAGTGGCTGAAGCATCTGCTGGCATGCTTAATGCAATTGGATTGCAAAATCCGGGCTTAGATAGAGTTGTAAATGAAGAGCTTCGCTGGCTTGAGCAATTTGATGTTCCGATCATCGCTAATGTAGCTGGCTCATTGGAAGAAGATTATATTGCTGTTGCGAAAGAAATATCGAAAGCACCAAATGTACATGCACTCGAATTAAATATTTCATGCCCGAATGTAAAAACAGGAGGCATTGCATTTGGAACCATTCCAGAAGTAGCTAAAAACTTAACTAAAAAGGTCAAAGAAGTATCGGAAGTTCCTGTATACGTAAAACTATCACCTAATGTAACAAACATTGTTGATATGGCGAAAGCAATCGAGGATGGCGGTGCCGATGGATTAACGATGATTAACACGTTAGTTGGAATGAGACTTGATTTGAAGACTGGTAAGCCTATTTTAGCTAATGGGACAGGAGGCCTTTCAGGTCCTGCCATTAAACCGATTGCGATTCGAATGATTCATGAAGTAAGCCAGCGTGTCTCTCTGCCTATTATTGGCATGGGCGGTATTCAAACTGCTGAGGATGTAATCGAGTATTATTATGCGGGAGCAAGTGCAGTAGCTGTAGGAACAGCTAACTTCGTAGATCCATTTGTTTGTCCTACTATAATAGAAGAATTGCCTGAACTACTACATCGTCTAGGTTTTGAACATATTTCCGAATGTACAGGAAGGAGCTGGAAATAAGCATGAAACAATCAATTATTATCGCCATGGACTTTGCCGGGAAAAATGAGGTGCTGCGTTTTCTTGAACAGTTCGGTGATGAAAGGTTATTTTTAAAGGTTGGTATGGAATTGTTTTATCAAGAAGGTCCTAGCATCGTCCATGAATTAAAAAATCAGGGACACGATATTTTCTTAGATTTGAAGCTTCATGATATACCTAATACAGTGAAGAGTGCTATGAAAGGATTAGCTCGACTCGGATGTGATCTTGTAAATGTACATGCTGCAGGCGGAAAAGAAATGATGGAAGCCGCTCTCGAAGGCCTAGATTCAGGGACGCCAAGCGGACAAGCTAGACCTGCGTGTATTGCTGTTACTCAATTAACAAGCACGTCTGAAGAGCAAATGAAAAAGGAACAACTTATTCCTGTTTCACTTGAAGATTCGGTACTTCATTATGCTTCCCTTGCTAAACAAGCAAATTTGGATGGTGTTGTGTGCTCAACATTTGAGGCAAGACCAATTAATCAGCTGCTTGGTAGCACGTTCTTAACAGTTACTCCTGGTATTCGTTTAAAGTCTGACGATGTACAGGATCAAAAACGTGTAGCAACACCTGAATTTGCTAAATCTGAAGGGGTTTCTTCAATTGTAGTTGGACGTTCCATTACAAAATCAGAAAGCCCGCTGGAAAAATATTTATTATTTAAACAATCTTGGGAGGGTACACAACAATGAAACGCATATTAGCAGAAAGCTTACTTGATATAAAAGCAGTCGCATTAAAACCAAATGATCCATTCACATGGTCATCTGGGCTTCGTGCGCCAATTTACTGTGATAATCGTCTAACTTTATCCTACCCGTCTGTCCGTAAAGACATTGCAAATGGATTAAAGGATATTATTTTAGAAAAATTTCCAACCGTAGAACTTATTGCCGGTACTGCAACAGCAGGAATCCCACATGCAGCTTGGGTTAGTGATCTGCTTAACTTGCCTATGAGCTATGTTCGTTCAAAGCCAAAAGGTCATGGTCAAGGAAATCAAATAGAGGGTAAAGCGGAGCCTGGTCAAAAAGTTGTTGTTGTTGAAGATTTAATTTCAACAGGAGGAAGTGTCATTACTGCCGTTGAAGCTTTAAGAAACGCAAGCTGTGAAGTATTAGGGGTAGTCGCGATTTTCTCTTATCAGCTGCAGAAAGGGAAGGAACTGCTCGATAATGCTGGAATTATAGCTTACACATTAACTGATTTTGAAACATTATCTGAAGTTGCGAAGGAAAAAGGCTATATTCAAGAAGATGACATGGAGAAGCTTTCAGAATGGAGAAAAGACCCTGTCGAATGGGGGAAGTAAATATAAAAAAACAAGGCAAGCTTGAATGGCTTGCCTTTTACTATACCTTTAATGATAGTACTGTGTCTTCATCAGGTGTAATATAAATGGTTTGCTGATTTTCATAAATAACGAAACCTGGCTTAGCTCCGCTAGGTTTTTTAACATGTCTGATCTGAGTGAAGTCAACAGGTACAGAGCTTGAACTGCGTGCCTTACTATAATAGGCTGCAAGGACAGCGGCTTCTAAGATGGTCTGTTCTGAAGGCTCCTTACTCCGGATAACAACATGAGACCCTGGTATATCCTTCGTATGCAGCCAGATTTCATCTCTGCCTGCAAGCTTATTCGTTAAGAAGTCATTTTGTTTATTATTTTTACCAACAAGAATTTCAGTCCCATCGGTTGAGGCATATCGGTCAAGAATGGGCTTGGCATTTTGTATCTTTTTATTTTTACGTTTTTGTTTATCTTTAATATAATTTCCTTCAATCAGCTCTTCTCGAATTTCTTCTATATCTTTAGGTGAAGCGGATTCGACCTGCTGGATTAATGCTTCAAAATAGGCGAGCTCATTTCTCGTAATATTAATTTGCTCTTTTACAATATTGATAGCGTTTTTTGCCTTTTGATATTTTGTAAAATATTTTTGGGCATTTTCAGATGGTGTTTTTTGCGGGTCTAATGGGATTAGGACAGTTCCGCCGTCTTCATCATAATAATTGATTACCTCTATTTCCTTCATCCCTTTTTTCATATTAAATATGTTTGCTGTAATCAGCTCTCCATAAAGCTGATGTATGTCAGCATTTTCAGCATCTTTTAATGTAGCTATAAGCTTATCAATCTTCTTTTCATTCTTTTCTTTTTCATTAATAATAAACCGCTCAAGATCATTTGCCTGCTGCTTAACACGGTCACGTTCTGCTTTGCCAAAATAAAATCTGTCGAGCATTTCGCTAAGAGATTGAAATTCCTTCACTTCTCCTTGTAAATAGTAAAGTGGAAAAAGATAAAAGCTTTCTTTATTTCCATTTGCAGTAATGGATGGAGATATACCGTGTTCCTTTATTTTTTGTATTAGGGACATAAAAGCTTTAGGCAATGTTGCTCGGTTTGCTAGGCCAGCTTGATAAATTGCTTCTTTTGCAAAAAGAGGAGATATTCCCGCAAATACAGCAACAAGCTGTTTATCAAGCTTACCGCTATTAAAATCTATTCCCTTTAATATTTCCGTTTCGTTTGCTTCAAACGGATCGAGTTTGTTTTGGCTTGGCGGTAATTTATATTCCTGTCCAGGTAAAATAGCTCTATGCGAATTCACCGCAAATGATACATGTTTAATACTGTCAAGAATCATATTCCTTGATTTGTCCACAAGAGTAATATTGCTATGACGTCCCATAATCTCTACGATTAGCTGTTTATAGGATGTATCTCCAATCTCGTTTCTTCCTTTTACTTCAAAAATAATGATACGGTCCATTCCAACCTGCTTTATATCCTCAAGAAAATATCCTTCAAGGTGCTTTCTCAACAACATACAAAACATCGGAGGCTCAGAAGGGTTATCATGACTTTCGCCTGTAAGCTGTACACGAGCATAACTTGGATGTGCTGATAGGAGGAGCTTATGGTTTTTTCCATTTGCTCTTACTACTAATATAATTTCATTTTTATAAGGCTGATGAATTTTATTAATTCTACCGCCTTTTAATTCTCGGGTAAGCTCTTCCGTCATAACCCTTGAAAATAAACCATCAAATGACATATAGGAACATCCTTTTCTTAAGTAGCGTTTTTGTTTTCTTGAATCTAAGCTCTTAGATTTAACAATTGTTAGGAATTCGAACTAAATAAGTGATATAAGCTTTAGTCCTAAAATAATAATAGCATTTTTTTGGACGAGGCTGAATAAGCTTTCTTTAGATAAGGCTGGTTTCTCTAGTTTGTACAAGCATGTGCTTTTTTACAAGAAATTAGAAAAGCGAGGCGACTGTACAGCCCCGACACTTCGAGGTGGAAAAAAGAGCACGACAAGTGTCCTGTATGTCGGGGTTAGGAGCTGCAGCTAGACAATAGGGAGGAAGTGTGATGTCTGAATGAAATTTCATGAAATGAACGAAACAGAAGTTGAACAAGCACTTAATTCTGACATAAGTGCAGGTTTAACAAGTGATGATGTAAAAGGCCGTCACAAAAAATTTGGCTACAATGAACTGGATGAGGGAGAGAAACAATCTGCCTTATTATTATTTTTCAGCCAGTTTAAAGATTTTATGGTTCTAGTGTTATTAGCAGCAACCCTTGTTTCAGGTCTTCTAGGTGAATACATAGATGCTGTTGCTATTATTGCAATTGTTATTATTAATGGTCTGCTCGGATTTTTTCAAGAAAGAAAAGCAGAAAAATCATTAGCTGCCTTAAAAGAGCTTTCAGCACCTCAGGTTACTGTTTTACGGGACGGGGAATGGATAAAAATCCCTTCGAAAGAAATTGCTGTTGGGGATATAATAAAATTTTCAAGCGGGGACCGAATTGGTGCGGATGTTAGGTTAATAGAATCAAATAGCTTAGAAATTGAGGAATCAGCACTTACAGGTGAATCTTTGCCTGTATCCAAAACTACGGGGAAACTAAAGGCTGCTAATCTTGGGATCGGTGATATGGAGAACATGGCATTTATGGGCACTTTAGTTACTCGCGGAAGCGGAAGGGGTCTAGTAGTAGCGATAGGAATGAAAACAGCGATGGGGCAGATTGCAGATTTATTGCAAAATGCGGAAACAATGACGACTCCCTTACAGCGTAGACTAGAACAGTTAGGAAAAATCCTTATAACAGTCGCATTGCTGTTAACTATTTTAGTAGTTGTCGCCGGTGTCGTACAAGGACATGATATTTATACAATGTTCCTTGCAGGAGTTTCATTAGCTGTTGCAGCTATTCCGGAAGGACTCCCAGCTATTGTCACAGTAGCCTTGTCTCTCGGAGTGCAAAGAATGATTAAGCAAAAAGCAATTGTTAGAAAGCTCCCAGCTGTTGAGACTCTTGGATGTGCCTCTGTCATTTGCTCCGACAAAACAGGAACGATGACACAGAACAAAATGACTGTTACCCATCTTTGGAGCGGCGGAAAGGTTTGGCGTGTTGATGGGGTTGGCTATGAACCGGAAGGTAGTTTCTATCAAAATGATAAACAAATAGATGTTAAGGATGATAAAACGCTGCAGCAGCTTCTAATGTTTGGAATGCTTTGTAATCACGCTGAAATAAAACAAAAAAACAAAGAGTATGTGATAGACGGGGATCCGACAGAAGGAGCATTGCTTGTTGCTTCAATGAAGGCTGGCTATAGCCGCAATACGATATTAAGCCAGTATAAGATCATTAAAGAATTTCCATTTGATTCCTCTAGAAAGATGATGAGCGTTGTTGTGAAAGACCATAATGGCCGGCAATTTATCGTAACTAAAGGAGCACCTGATGTTCTTGTTGGTGTTTCTGGCAGTGTTCTTTGGGATGGAAAGCGGCAATTTATGAATCGTGATGTTTCCAATAAAATCCAAGAAGCAATTGAAGGTCTGGCTTCTCAAGCATTAAGAACTATTGCGATTGGCTACAAGGAAATTCCTGCAAAAACGATGATAATTCATGAAAATGAAGCGGAACGCGATCTCACATTTATTGGATTGCAAGGAATGATTGACCCGCCACGACCAGAAGTTAAGGAAGCAGTAAAGGAATGTAAAGAGGCCGGAATAAAAACTGTAATGATCACGGGAGATCACGTGATTACTGCAAAAGCAATTGCAAAGGAACTTGGGATTCTTACTAAAAATTCAAAGGTTTTAGATGGAAATGCATTATCTGAAATGAATGTACAAGAACTTGAGGAAGTTGTGGATGATGTATCTGTATTTGCCCGCGTGTCTCCTGAACACAAATTAAAAATTGTTAAAGCATTGCAAAACAAAGGACATATCGTTGCAATGACTGGAGATGGCGTGAATGATGCACCGGCCATAAAGGCTGCTGATATTGGCGTAGCAATGGGGATAACCGGGACAGATGTGGCGAAAGAAGCTTCGGCTTTAGTTTTATTGGATGATAATTTTGCAACAATAAAGGCGGCAATTAAAGAAGGGCGAAACATATATGAAAATATCAGAAAGTTTATCCGTTATTTACTAGCATCTAACGTAGGTGAAATTCTGGTCATGCTCTTTGCGATGATGCTTGGTTATCCGCTGCCTTTAGTGCCAATTCAGATTCTCTGGGTCAATTTAGTGACGGATGGATTACCTGCGATGGCTTTAGGGCTTGATCAGCCAGAAGATGATGTGATGAAACGAAATCCGCGAAATCCTAGAGAGGGTGTATTTGCGAGGGGGCTCGGCTGGAAGGTTGTTTCTCGAGGTTTCTTAATCGGGATTGTAACATTAATAGCTTTTATCATTGCTTACCATGCGAACCCAGATCATTTAGAATATGCACAAACGATTGCGTTTTCAACCCTAGTTCTTGCTCAGCTTATCCATGTATTTGATTGCCGAAGTGAAAAATCTGTATTTGCCAGAAACCCTTTTGGCAATAAATATTTAGTTTGGGCAGTTATTTCTTCATTGCTCTTGCTCTTTGTAGTCATTTACTATCCGCCGCTGCAGCCGATTTTCCACACTGTACCTGTCTTAGCGAAAGATTGGTTTATGGTAGTAGGTTTGTCAGCTGTTCCTACTTTTTTACTTGCTGGTTCATTTTTGGCAAGAAAAAGAAAATAATATATGATATAATTCAAAAGGTAATAGAGAGCTCTCTATTACCTTTTTTCATCTGGATTGACGTTATAATAACATTTTACACATTTTTTAAATACATTTTTCTTTAATTATGATAAAATACGAACTAATTGTGTATTTCAATTGCAATTATAATGGCAGGGCGTGTTTAAAATGGTCGTTAGTATGACTGGTTTTGGCAGAGGAAAAAAGAATGAAGGTTTTTTCACTGCATTAGTTGAAGTTAAAACAGTAAACCACCGATTTGCTGAATACCAAATTAGAATGCCGAAGCAGCTAATATACTTAGAAGATAAAATAAAGAAAAAGCTAAATGAATTTATCAATAGGGGCCGTGCAGAGGTATATATTACAATTGAAGGTCAAAGCCTTGTCAATCGTCATGTACAAATCGATTGGGCATTATTAGACGAATATGTACATTACATAAATGAAATTAAAAATAGATATGACATTATTAATGATATTTCCGTTCAGGATTTAACAAGAGAAGAACTGATCTCGATCGCAGAAAAAGATGCGAATAGCGAAGATTTGGAAGCGGTCTTGCTTTCTGCTGTTGAAGAGGCATGCTCTCAATTATTGCAGATGCGAAAATTAGAAGGTATAGAACTTGAAAAAGATTTAAATTATAATCTTGATAAATTAAATGAACGGGTCATTCAATTGAAAAAGTATGCTCCTACAGTTGTTCTGCAATATCAGGAAAAGCTTGCAAAACGTATGAAGGATTTATTAAGCGGGCAATTAGAAGAAGCAAGATTGCTAACAGAAGCAGCAATTTTTGCGGATAAATCTGATATTAATGAAGAACTTACAAGACTGCTCAGCCATATTAAACAATTCTCGCAAACTCTTTCTGCAACTGAACCGATAGGAAGAAAATTAGACTTTCTCCTCCAGGAAATGAATAGAGAAATTAACACCATTGGCTCCAAGGCCAATGATTCGTCGATTGCTTTTCAGGTAGTTGAGATGAAAAGTTTGCTGGAAAAAATGAGAGAGCAAGTCCAGAATATTGAATAATTGTTTAGAATAAGACTCACGGGGCAAAAATATATAACTGATACTTGGAGGAACCTGATGGCGATTAAATTAATTAATATTGGCTTTGGCAATATTGTTTCAGCCAACCGAATTATCTCTATTGTAAGCCCCGAATCAGCACCGATAAAAAGAATTATCCAAGATGCTCGTGATCGCGGATCTTTAATAGATGCAACATATGGCAGGCGAACGAGGGCTGTAATTGTGATGGACAGTGATCATGTCATTCTTTCTGCTGTGCAGCCGGAAACAGTCGCTCACCGCTTAAACGACAGGGATGATACTATTGATGAAGGGTAGGATTGAATAATAATGAAGGAAAAAGGTTTATTGATTGTTTTGTCCGGCCCATCCGGTGTTGGCAAGGGAACAGTTAGAAAAGAAATTTTTTCACAGCCGGATACTGCTTTTGAATATTCTATTTCGATGACGACTCGTTTACCGAGAGAAGGAGAAATAGATGGAGTGGATTATTTCTTTAAATCCCGCGAAGAATTTGAATCCTTAATTGAGCAAGGGAAGCTTCTCGAGTATGCTGAATTTGTAGGCAACTATTACGGGACTCCTGTTGATTATGTAAGAGAAACATTGGAAAAGGGAAAAGATGTTTTCCTTGAAATTGAAGTTCAGGGTGCACGCCAAGTGCGTGAGAAATTCCCAGATGGCTTATTTATCTTCCTAGTACCTCCAAGCTTGTCTGAGTTAAAAAACAGAATTGTGACTAGAGGAACAGAAACAGAAGAGGTCATAAACAATCGAATGACTGTAGCCAAAGAAGAAATTGAAATGATGAATTTATATGATTATGTCGTGGAAAATGATCGTATTGAGCATGCATGTGATAGAATTAAAGCCATTGTAGTGGCTGAACACTGCCGCAGAGAACGAGTAGAACCGCGATATATTAAAATGCTGGAGGTTGAGGAATAAATGTTATATCCTTCTATCGATTCATTAATGACAAAAATTGATTCAAAATATTCACTAGTATCAGTAGCTGCAAAACGTGCGCGCATGCTTCAAGTTAATGCAAAGCCGCAGCTTGATAAATATGTATCTTATAAAAACGTCGGAAAAGCATTAGAGGAAATTAATGCTGATCAGCTTCATTACCGTCTTGCCAAAAAGCAAAAAGATGAAGCCTACGAATAAGACCTGCTAAATAACAACCTTTAAACAGGTTGTTATTTTTATTTCTGTGATCTCAGTAACCTTTAAATATGAAAAGTTTTGTTTATTGATGAAAAAAAACAGTTCTTCTTGCATAATAAAGATAGAATTTACTAGGTGGATGGAGGTCCAATCATGCTTTTCGGAAAGAAAATTCTTTTATGTGTATCTGGAGGTATTGCAGTTTATAAAGCTGCAACACTGACAAGCAAGCTTACCCAAGCTGGTGCAGATGTGAAAGTAATTTTAAGTGAATCTGCCGAAAAATTTGTAACCCCTTTAACATTTCAAGCTCTATCACGAAATGATGTTTATACTGATACATTTGATGAAAAAGACTCAAAGGTCATTGCTCATATAAATCTTGCCGATTGGGCTGATTTAATTCTAATTGCCCCAGCAACAGCAAACCTGATTGGGAAAATTGCGAACGGCATCGCGGATAACATGATTACAACAACACTCCTTGCAGCAACCTCTCCTATTTGGATTGCACCAGCAATGAATGTTCATATGTACCAGCATCCCGCCGTTCAAAAAAATATGGAGACTTTGCATAGCTTTGGGTATCGATTTATTGAACCAGGTGAAGGATATCTTGCTTGCGGATATATTGGAAAAGGAAGATTAGAGGAGCCGGAAAAAATTACAGAGTTAGTCATCAATCACTTTCAATCAACGCGTCCTAATCTTTCTGGAAATAAATTCGTTATTACTGCAGGACCTACGAGGGAAAAAATTGACCCTGTAAGATATATTACGAATCATTCCTCAGGTAAAATGGGATATGCAATTGCTGAAGAAGCTGTAAAGACAGGGGCTGAGGTAGTTCTTGTTTCTGGGCCGGTTTCACTCGAGGCGCCAAAGGGAGTACGTATCATTCGTGTGGAAAGTGCTGAGGAGATGTATAATGCAGTGATGTCTGAATATGAAGATGCTGATGTTGTCATCAAAACAGCAGCGGTAGCTGACTATCGGCCGAAAGTATCCTACAATCATAAAGTAAAAAAACAGGCAGGAGACCAAAGTTTAGAGCTTGAGAGAACAAAGGATATTCTCTTTGAGCTTGGTAAAGCAAAGAAAAACCAAATACTAATCGGGTTTGCAGCAGAAACAGAACATGTCTCAGAATATGCCCAAGGTAAACTTAAGAAAAAAAATGCAGATATGATTGTAGCGAACAATGTAAAAACCGAAGGAGCAGGGTTCGGTACAGACACAAACATCGTGACGCTAATCAAACGGGATGGAACGATAGAAGATCTTCCGCTAATGTCAAAACACGAAGTGGCAGCAAAAATTATCAGTGAAGCGTCTCTTTTATTAAGGGATGAACATAAATGAACATTGCCAGTGTAATTGTTGATGTACCAGCAAGACAAACTGATAAGTCATTTGATTATTTGATCCCGGAACATTTAATCGGTGTGATTCAAATAGGAATGAGAGTAATCGTTCCATTTGGTCCGAGAAAAATTCAAGGATTTGTAACGGAAATCAAAGAAAAATCTGAATTTAAACAATTAAAAAAGCTCATTGAACCAATGGACATAACTCCCGTTCTAAATGATGAGCTCTTATATCTAGGAGATTGGTTAACCGAAACAACACTTTGTTATAAGATTTCAGCATATCAAGTTATGCTGCCAGCGGCATTAAAAGCAAAATACGAAAAAAAAATAAGATTAACCGGCATAGGTAGTCATAAAAATATGCCAGCTAATCTTCAGGCAGTTTTCGCGGTAAACGACATGATATCTTGGCAAGAAGCAGTTGACTTGGGGATTATACCCTGCGTGCAAAAAGAAGTTGCTAAAGGCACGGCAGAGGTAATTTATGAAGTTAAAGAGCGTGTAAATAAGAAAAAGCGAAAAGCTGTATATACAAGGTTAACTAAGGATGAACTTTTAGCTGAAAAAGACAAACTTTCTGCACAAGCGGTTAAACAAAAAGAAGTAATCGATTTTTTTATTCATACGAATGAAAATTTAATAGAACTCCGAGAACTTTTAACTAAGCTGGGGGTAACGTCCTCAGTCATAAACGGCTTAATACAGAAAGGCATTCTCCAGCAAAAGGATCTAGAAGTATATCGTGATCCTTATGAAGAACGCACCTTTACAAGGACAGAACCGCTTTCTTTGTCAGATCATCAAGAAAAGGCTATTAAACCGATTCTTGCTGCCATAAAAGAAGACAAGCATGATACCTTTTTATTATATGGAGTGACAGGGAGCGGAAAAACAGAAGTCTACCTTCAATCCATTCAGAAGGTCCTTGAAAAGGGAAGGGAAGCAATCGTTCTAGTTCCTGAAATTTCCCTTACCCCGCAAATGGTAAAGAGATTTAAGGGTAGATTTGGCGATCAAGTAGCAGTTCTCCACAGCGGCCTCTCCGCTGGTGAAAAATATGACGAATGGCGAAAAATTCAAAGACAGGAAGTAAAGGTAGTTGTTGGTGCAAGATCAGCTATTTTTGCCCCTTTTCAAAACTTAGGCATCATTATTATCGATGAAGAGCATGAAACAAGCTATAAACAAGAAGAAAATCCAAAATATCATGCCCGTGATGTTGCCATTCATAGAGCAATGAATCATAAATGTCCGGTCGTACTTGGCAGTGCCACACCATCTCTTGAAACATTTGCAAGAGCACAAAAAAGCGTGTACAAGCTGCTTACACTTCCAAACAGAATGAATAATCAGGCTATGCCTGAGGTTGCCATTATTGATATGCGCGAGGAATTAAGAGAAGGTAATCGTTCCATGTTCTCAAGGCTGCTGTTGGAAAAGATCAATAACCGTTTAGAGAAAAAGGAACAAATCGTGTTGTTTTTAAATAAAAGAGGTCATTCATCTTTTGTCATGTGCAGAGATTGCGGCTATGTTGTCAATTGCCCAAATTGCGATATTTCACTTACTTATCATCGATTTAATCAGCAGATGAAATGTCATTATTGTGGTTATGAAGACCAAGTTCCAAATCATTGTCCCGAATGCCAGAGTGAGCATATCCGCTACTTCGGAACGGGAACACAGAAGGTTGAAGAAGAACTCTTAAAGATTCTGCCTGAGGCAAAGGTTATTCGAATGGATGTTGATACAACAAGTAAAAAAGGCTCGCATGAAAGGCTGCTGGACCAATTTCAGGAAGGGAAAGCGGATATCCTTTTAGGAACACAGATGATAGCAAAAGGATTAGATTTCCCTAACATCACTTTAGTCGGGGTATTATCTGCTGACACGATGCTGCACCTCCCGGATTTTCGATCTTCGGAGAAAACCTTTCAATTATTAACCCAGGTAAGCGGCCGTGCAGGTAGACATGAATTAGCAGGTGAGGTTGTTATTCAAACCTATACACCTGAGCATTACAGCATTGAATTTGCTAGTGAACAAGACTATGGCCGATTTTATGAACATGAAATGATGGTACGTAAAATTCATAAATATCCGCCATTTTATTATATTTCCCTTGTTACAGTAAGCCATGAAGAAATTATGAAAGCTTTATCCGTAACAGAAAAAATTACTTCGTATATACAAGCTAGATTATCTAAAGAGGCTATCTGTCTTGGACCAGTTGCTTCACCTATTCCTAGGATAAATAATAGATATAGGTTCCAATGTTTGATAAAATACAAGCGGGAACCAGCATTAGGACAGGCACTAAAAAAAATGATAGACCACTATCAGCAGGAAATTAGCTCAAATGGGCTACAAATTTCTGTGGATGTTAATCCATATATACTAATGTAATATGATAGAAGAAGAAATTAAGTTATGATTAAAGGAAATTTGGTTGAAAATAGATGAATAAGAAGCTATTGGAGGAACTAGTTTGTCAGTCAGAAAAATTGTCACTTATCCTTCTGAAATACTAGAGGCAGAGTGTAAACCAGTACAAATATTCGATAAAAAGCTCGCAAAAATATTGAATGATATGTATGATACGATGATTGAGTTTGATGGAGTAGGACTTGCTGCTCCGCAAATTGGACTTGATCAGAAAATTGCTATCGTCGATATTGATGATGACACCGGAACAATTGAAATGATAAATCCGGTTATTTTGGAAACAGATGGAGAACAAGTTGGCCCTGAAGGATGTTTAAGCTTTCCAGGATTGTTTGGTGAAGTGAACAGGCCGTCTTATGTAAAAATTAAGGCTCAAGATCGAAAAGGAAAGTATTACACGCTTGAAGCAGAGGACTTTTTAGCAAGAGCCATTTTACATGAAATTGATCACTTGCATGGCATTCTCTTTACATCAAAGGTAACAAGATATTTAGAGGAGGCTGAATTGGAAGGGGAAGAAATAGAATGACAAAAATAGTTTTTATGGGGACACCAGATTTCTCTGTATCTGTCCTTCAGCAGGTTATTAATGACGGATATGAAGTAATTGGAGTTGTAACCCAGCCTGATCGTCCCGTTGGAAGAAAAAGGGTTCTAACGCCCCCTCCTGTAAAAGTGGAAGCTGAGAAACACGGCATTACAGTTTATCAGCCAGAAAAAATAAGGGTAAGAGAAGAACTAGATAAAATATTAGCTTTAAATCCAGATTTAATAATCACAGCTGCATTTGGGCAAATATTACCAAAAGAACTACTGGATGCTCCTAAATTTGGCTGTATTAATGTTCATGCTTCATTGCTCCCTGAATTAAGAGGTGGAGCACCAATCCACTATTCTATTATTCAGGGCAAGGAAAAGACAGGCATTACGATCATGTATATGGCTGAAAAATTGGATGCAGGGGATATTTTAACTAAAGTAGAGGTGCCGATTGAGGAACGTGACACAGTTGGTACTCTACATGATAAGTTAAGTGAGGCCGGCTCAAAACTATTATCAGAAACCTTGCCTAGACTGCTAAAGGGAGAAATATTACCGATTCCTCAAAATGATGATTTGGCCACATTCGCATCAAACATTAAGAGAGAACAGGAAAAAATTGATTGGACAAAAACAGGTGAAGAAATTTATAACCATGTTCGCGGTCTAAATCCGTGGCCAGTCGCTTATTCAACCTTAAATGGTTCAGTGATAAAAATTTGGTGGACAGAAAAAGTGAAAAACGATTCAAAACAAGCTCCTGGGACCATTATAAGAATAGAGGATCAAGCTCTTGTTATTTCAACAGGCAATGACACAGCGATAAAAATCATGGAACTTCAGCCAGCAGGCAAGAAAAAGATGCCGGCTGAACAATTTTTGCGCGGGGCTGGATCTTCAGTCAAGGTTGGAGACCAATTAGGAGTTGAACAATGAGTATAGGTAAAAAGAAAAATGTCCGAGAAACAGCAATGGACTTGCTTGAGACGATAGAGAAAAATCAGTCTTACAGCAATTTGCTTCTCAATACGTACATTAACAAGTATCAAATTAGCCCTAAGGATATTGGACTGTTAACAGAATTAACTTATGGAACACTGCAGAGAAAAATGAGTCTCGACTTTTTTTTAAAACCATTTCTGAGAGGCAATAAAAAGATTGAAAGCTGGGTCATTCAATTATTGCGATTAACTCTATACCAAATGGTTTATCTGGACAAGGTTCCTGATAGAGCGGCTATTTTTGAAGCTGTTGAAATTGCAAAAAGCCGCGGTCATAAAGGAATTTCCGGCTTAATAAATGGTATTCTCCGTAATGTTCAAAGACAAGGCCTGCCTTCACTAGATGCAATTGAGGATCCTATTGAAAGGCTAGCAATTGAAACTAGTCATCCCTATTGGCTTGTTAATCGATGGAAAGATCAATTAGGATATGAAAAAACGAAACAAATGTGTGAGCTGAATTTGACTGCTCCATTGCAGACAGCAAGAGTAAATTTGACAAAGACGACTTTGGTCGATTGCATAAAGCTCTTAGAAGCAGAAGGATTCCAAGTTGAACAAAGTCCGGTTATTCCTGAAGCCATTAAATGTTATCGAGGGAATCTTGCCCATTCCCAAGTCTTTAAGGATGGGCTGATTACTATTCAAGATGAAAGCTCAATGCTGGCAGCATACGCGTTAGGTGTTACTGAAAATGAACGAATTTTAGATGCCTGTGCTGCTCCTGGCGGGAAATCTACCCATATTGCAGAAAAGCTTTCTAATTCGGGACAAGTAGTCTCCCTTGATTTACATGAGCATAAAGTGAAACTTATTCAGGAAAATGCAAATAGACTTCAGCTAACGAACATTACGGCTGCAGCACTAGACAGCAGAAAGGTTCAAGAGCATTTCGAAAAAGAATCATTTGACCGCATTTTATTAGATGCCCCTTGCTCAGGACTTGGCGTAATGAGAAGGAAGCCAGATATGAAATACACAAAGAAAGAAGAAGATATTTCACAATTAGCTACAGTGCAATCAAACTTATTAAAAGCTGTTTTCCCTTTATTAAAAAAAGGCGGAAATTTAGTTTATAGTACTTGTACAGTTGATAAGGAAGAAAACCAGCGTGTAGTAGAGTCATTTTTAAATGAAAATAAGGAGTTTGAAGGAGATTTATCATTGAAAGAGCGTATGCCTGAAGGTATTCGTCCTTTCGTAAATGGATATCAGCTTCAAATTTTACCGCAAGATATTGGATCGGATGGCTTTTATATAGCTTGTCTGAGGAAGAAGGTGTAATGAATGGAAAGAGCAACAACTGAGAAAAAAGTAAACACAGAGCAGAAACCGTCCATTTATTCTTTACAGCTGCAAGAGTTAAAAGACTGGCTAGCGGAAATGAATGAAAAGGCGTTCCGGGCAGAGCAAATTTTTGATTGGCTTTATACAAAAAGAGTATCTTCATTCGAAGGTATGTCTAACTTATCAAAAGGTTTAAGAGAAAAGTTATCCAATAACTTCACATTAACTACACTTAAAACACTTATTCAGCAGCAATCTTCAGATGGAACGATAAAATTTTTATTTGAACTTCATGATGGATATTCCATTGAAACCGTACTAATGAGACATGATTACGGTAATTCTGTTTGCGTAACTACTCAGGTTGGCTGCAGAATTGGCTGTACGTTCTGTGCCTCCACACTAGGAGGATTAAAACGTAATTTAGAAGCAGGAGAAATCGTTGCTCAGGTCGTAAAAGTACAACAAGCATTAGATGAAACAGAAGAAAGAGTTAGTTCTATTGTTATTATGGGAATTGGCGAGCCATTTGACAATTATGATCAAATGATGTCGTTTTTAAAAATTGTAAATCATGATAAGGGTCTTAATATTGGCGCACGCCATATTACAGTCTCAACGAGCGGAATAATTCCGAAGATTTATCAATTTGCGGATGAAAACATGCAAATCAACTTTGCCATTTCACTTCATGCTCCTAATACTGAACTGAGAAGTCGCCTTATGCCGATCAATCGTGCATATAAGCTACCAGATCTAATGGAGGCAATTCGCTACTATATTAATAAAACTGGGAGAAGGGTCAGCTTTGAGTATGGACTGTTTGGCGGGGTTAATGATCAAGTAGAGCATGCAGAGGAATTAGCCAAGTTAGTAAAAGGCATCAAGTGCCATATTAATTTAATTCCAGTTAACTATGTTCCAGAAAGAGATTATGTAAGAACGCCTAAGGAACAAATATTTAAATTTGAAAAAACATTAAAAAATCACGGTGTAAATGTTACGATTCGCAGAGAGCAAGGTCATGATATCGATGCAGCATGTGGACAACTTCGTGCGAAGGAGCGAAAAGAGGAGACGAGGTGACAAGATGAAAGCTGTTTTTAAGACAGACCGAGGCAGAATTCGTCAGCATAATGAAGATAATGGAGGAGTTTTTCTAAACCGCAGCGGGCAGCGCCTAGCCATTGTAGCTGATGGCATGGGCGGGCATCGTGCGGGTGATGTGGCGAGTGAAATGGCCTTAACAAATTTACAGCAGCTTTGGGGAGAAACAGCAGAGATTAAAACAGCAGATGAAGCAGAAACATGGCTAAAAATTAATATAGAAAAAGGAAATTCGGTATTATACAAGCATTCACAAAATACGTCAGAATGTGAAGGCATGGGAACAACACTTGTTGCAGCTATTTGTACGGATCATTTCGCATCGATTGCCAATATTGGTGACAGCCGCTGTTACATTTTAAATGAAAATGGTTTTCATCAATTAACCGATGACCATTCACTTGTTAATGAATTAGTGCGATCAGGGCAAATTTCAAAAGAAGATGCAGAACATCACCCGATGAAAAATGTTGTATTAAGGGCACTTGGAACAGAAGAATCTGTTAACATGGACATTAAAACAATTATATTTGAAGAGGGCGATCTTTTACTCCTATGTTCAGATGGGCTTTCTAATAAAGTGACTGAAAATGAAATGATTGAAATTCTAAACGGTGGACAAACATTGGAAGAAAAGGCTTCGTCTCTTGTTGATTTAGCTAATGATCACGGTGGCGAAGATAATATTACAATAGTAATTGTCGAGTTTTTAGACAATCATCCTGGTGAGCGCTTATGATGATCGGAAAAAGAATAAGTGGAAGATATAAAATACTCGAAATCATTGGCGGTGGGGGCATGGCTAATGTATATTTAGCCCATGATATGATACTGGACCGTGATGTCGCAGTTAAGATGCTCCGCCTTGATTTTGCAAATGATGAAGAGTTTATTAGACGCTTTCACCGTGAAGCACAGTCAGCTACAAGTCTTGCTCATCCTAATATCGTTAGTATTTACGATGTTGGTGAGGAAGATTCTCTATATTATATTGTAATGGAATATGTCGATGGACAAACATTGAAGCAATACATACAGCAGAACAGTCCAGTTCGGGTAGAAAAGGTTATTGAAATTATGAAGCAACTGACATCTGCCATTGCCCACGCACATCAAAATCATATTATTCACAGAGACATTAAGCCTCATAATATATTAATAGATAAGCATGGCAACGTAAAAATCACAGACTTCGGAATAGCAATGGCTTTAAGTGCAACAAGTATAACCCAAACAAACTCAGTAATTGGGTCTGTGCATTATTTATCACCAGAACAGGCTAGAGGTGGCATGGCAAACCGAAAATCTGATATCTATTCTTTAGGAATCGTCATGTTTGAATTACTTACAGGCCGACTGCCATTTTCGGGAGAATCAGCTGTTTCCATTGCATTAAAGCATTTGCAATCAGAAACACCGTCATTAAGAAGATGGTATCCATCTATACCTCAGAGTGTGGAAAACATTGTATTGAAGGCAACTGCAAAAGATCCATTTCATCGATATGATACTGCTGAGAAAATGGAGGAGGACTTAAGCTCTGCTTTAGATCCTGAGCGAATAAATGAAGAAAAATTTATGATCCCTGTTGATGATGATGCAACAAAAGCAATTCCAATCATTACAGATGAGCATGCCTTTCCAAACCGGGATGAAACGGTTGTACATGGAAATGAAACGAAAGCTTTTCATAAAACAGGAGATCCTAAACAGCAAAAAGAAAAGAAAAAAAGAAAAAAGTGGCCAATTGTATTAGTTTCCACGTTTATTAGTCTAATTATTTTAGGAATTCTAGTGGTATTTGTTCTTCCTGGGTTATTATCTACAAAGGAAATTACAGTTCCTGATTTAACTGGCAAGGAAATTGACGAAGCAATCGCGGAACTGGAATCAGCTGGCTTTAAAGTGAATGATCCAATTCAGTTAAACGATGCAGAGATTAAAGAAGGACTAGTCATTAAAACAGACCCTAAAGCAGGTAAAACGGTTAAAGAAGGCTCCAGCATAGATATTTACGAGAGTCTAGGTAAGGAAAAATTTGAACTGGCAGATTATACTGGCCGGTCTTATGATGATGTTGTCAGACAATTAGAAAATGAGCACTTTAAGTTTATTGATAAAAAAGAAGTCTATGATGAGACAAACAATGCGGGAATCATAATTGACCAAAGCTTGCGAGAGGGCGAACCTGTCATTCCAGAGGAAACGGAACTAGTGTTCACTGTAAGTAAAGGGCCATCTCCAATAACGTTAGAAGATTTAAAGGGGTATAATGAAAAAGGATTACAGGTATATGAAAAATCGACTGAATTAATCATCGCAACAACAGAGGATTATTCAGACGATGTACAAGAAGGGCTTGTCATCACTCAGGATCCAGCTCCTGGTACTCAATTATTTAAAGGTGATAAAGTAAAGGTTGTTCTGTCAAAAGGCAAAAAAGAAATTCCGCCTAAAACAGTAACGAGGGAAATTATTGTTCCATATGAACCATCAGAAGAGGGACAGCCGCAAGAAGTACAGATTTATATTGATGATTTAAATAGGGACTTAAATGTGCCATATAGTACTGACTATATAACTGAAAATAAAACTTTTACAATTACATTAACGATTGCACAGGGGCAACAGGCATTTTACCAAGTAAGAAGAGATGGGGATCTTATAGATCAACAATACGTACCTTTTCCATCAGAGTAAAGTAAGGGTTTATTAACAAATAAGGAAGGAGTGCTGCTATGCCTGAGGGCAAAATCATAAAGGCATTAAGTGGTTTTTATTATGTATTAAGCGGTAATGAAACGGTTCAATGCCGCGGGCGAGGAGTCTTCAGAAAAAATAAAGTAACTCCTCTTGTCGGTGATGAAGTTGTATTTCAAGCTGAAAATGATAAAGAAGGATATATCCTTGAAGTTAAAGACCGGAAAAATGAGCTTGTTCGACCGCCAATCGCCAATGTTGACCAAGCAATTCTCGTGTTTTCAGCAGTAGAACCTAGCTTTAGCACGGCACTGCTTGATCGATTTCTTGTTTTAGTTGAGTTTAATCATATTAAGCCAATCATTTGTATAACAAAGATGGACTTGACTGATGATGATCAAAACAAGGAAATCCAAATGTATGCAGAAGAATATCGTAAAGCAGGCTATCAAGTTTTATTAACTTCGTCTGAAACGGAAGAAGGAATACATGAACTATTGCCTTTTTTAGATGGTGTTATTTCGGTATTTGCTGGCCAATCAGGGGTTGGTAAATCATCACTCCTTAATGCTTTAAGACCTGACCTTGAACTACGGACGGATGATATTTCCTCCCATTTAGGCCGGGGCAAACATACAACCAGACACGTTGAATTAATGAAAGTGGGAAATGGGCTAGTTGCTGATACCCCAGGATTTAGTTCGTTAGAGTTTATTGACATAGAAGTGGAGGAATTGAACTTCTGCTTCCCTGACATTCAGCATCATAGTGAGGATTGTAAATTTAGAGGCTGTCTACACATGGCTGAGCCGAAATGTGCAGTAAAATTGGCAGTAGATAATCAGGAAATTCCTCCTTATCGCTATGAGCACTATAAAACATTTTTTCAGGAAATAAAAGAGAGAAAGCCGAGGTACTAAATATGGTGAAAATTGCACCATCGATATTATCAGCTGATTTTGCCAAGCTAGGCGAAGAAATTAAAGACGTTGAAAAAGGCGGAGCAGACTATATTCATGTAGATGTAATGGACGGACATTTCGTTCCGAATATTACGATTGGCCCGTTAATTGTGGATGCAATTAGACCAATCACAAAGCTTCCTTTAGACGTCCATTTAATGATTGAAAATCCCGATCAATATATTGAGGCCTTTGCAAATGCAGGAGCTGATTATATTACCGTACACGTCGAAGCGTGCCGTCATTTACATCGGACGATTCATTTAATTAAATCATTTGGAATCAAAGCAGGAGTTGTCTTAAATCCTGCTACTCCGATCAATACAATCGAACATGTAATTGAAGACGTAGATATGGTACTGTTAATGACAGTAAACCCTGGCTTTGGCGGTCAAAAGTTTATCTCATCTGTTTTGCCGAAAATCTCAGCAGTTAAAAGAATGGCAGATGAGAAAGGATTAGAGATTGAAATTGAAGTAGATGGCGGTGTAAATGAAGAAACTGCCAAGTTATGTATAGATGCAGGTGCGAACGTTCTAGTTGCCGGCTCTGCAGTTTATAATCAGAAGGATCGCGCAAAAGCTATAGCAGCTATCAAAGGTGCGGGAAAACAATAATCATTAGGCTGACTCATAAGGAAGAACACTATTTTAGTGCATTCTTTAAGAGTCAGCCTTTTAAAATAGTTTTTAGAGGATGGTTACAATGAATATAAATATTTTGGCAGGTGGCCCGATAGACTTGTTGCCTAACCTAAACATATGTAAACAGCAAGACGAGATATGGGTAGGTGTTGATAGAGGAGTTTTTACACTGCTCACGATGGGCATACTCCCATCTATCGCTTTCGGGGATTTTGATTCAGTAACTAGCGATGAAATGTCAATTATAGAAGAGCAAATTAAGGAAATACAGCGTTATAAAACTGAAAAAGATGAAACGGACATGGAACTGGCTTTAAACTGGGCAATGGAACAAAAACCGGATTTGATTAGAATTTTCGGTGGAACTGGAGGAAGGCTTGATCATTTTTTTGCTAACGTTCAGTTACTCGTTTCCCCTATTTTAAAGGATCAAACAGTGCATATCGAGATGATGGACAATCGAAATATTGTTTTTATTAAAGGTCCTGGCCATTATTCAATGAATCACAATCCACAATTCAAATATGTATCATTTATACCAATAACAATGGAGGTTAAGGGACTTTCGCTAAAAGGATTTAAATACCCTTTACAAGATGAAGATATTCCATTAGGATCAACACTCTGTATTAGTAATGAACTTATTAACGATAGTGGGAATTTTTCATTTTCAAAAGGCATAATAATGGTTGTAAGAAGTAATGATTAACTTCCAAGATTATTAGTACTTATCTCTTTTTATTGAATATGATAATAATGTCGAAGGATAAGATGGATGTGCGAGATTGTGAGGAGGGACATGTGATATGAGATTTTATACAATTAAACTGCCAAGATTTTTAGGCGGGATCGTACGTGCAATGTTAGGGACCTTTAAGAAAAATTAAAACAGATTGGCAAGAAAGAGGAGCACCTATTATAGGTGCTTTAATTTGTTTCTTCAAAGTATTAAAGCAATGAAAAAGACATCCAAATATTTGGATGTCTCATTTGTAATTAAACGCGTTCAACTTTACCAGATCTAAGCGCTCTTGCAGATACCCAAACACGTTTTGGCTTACCGTCTACAAGAATACGTACTTTTTGAAGGTTCGCACCCCATGTACGCTTGTTAGCGTTCATTGCATGGGAACGTGCATTACCTGTTGTTGTTTTTCTACCAGTGACTACACATTTGCGTGGCATATTATTTCCCTCCTTACACATAACCTGAAGCTATGTTTTCATGCTTACATTTGCCATGTTAGATGACCAATTCAATTTAATGTCATTATTGATAGACATTAAAAGATACTTTAATAATTTATCATACAACCCTATATATTGCAAGGGTGCGTTTCAAGAAAAAAACCTTGACATACACTATATATCCATAACCATAATAAGGAGATACAGTCCAGCTTTCAAAATTGTAAAGTATATAGTAAAATGTTTTTAGCCAAGGAGTATTTTCCAGAGGGGGAATTAGAATGTCCATCGAACTAAATACGAAATTCGGTCAAATTGATATTTCGAATGAAGTAATTGCAACAATTGCCGGCGGTGCAGCTGTTGATTGCTATGGAATTGTAGGAATGGCCTCCAAAAATCAGCTCAAGGATGGTCTAACTGAAATATTGCGCAAAGAAAATTTTACACGTGGTGTAATTGTTAGACAGGATGCTGACGAAGTACATATTGATATGTATATCATAGTTAGTTATGGGACGAAAATTTCCGAGATTGCTCACAATGTGCAATCAAAAGTGAAATACATCTTAGATAAAACTGTTGGGCTGAGCACGGACTCGGTAAATATTTACGTTCAAGGCGTTCGTGTGACGAACCCGTAGTGAGGAGGAAAGATTTGTGTCAATTAAAGCATTAGACGGAAAACGTTTTGCGGAAATGGTTCTGACTGGAGCAAGCCATTTATCCTCAAATGCCAACTATGTTGATTCACTTAACGTTTTCCCAGTTCCTGACGGTGATACTGGAACAAATATGAACCTGTCACTTACATCAGGAGCGAAGGAAGTAAAGAATAATATTCAAGACCATATTGGTCAGGTCGGTATTGCCTTATCTAAAGGATTGCTAATGGGGGCGCGCGGGAATTCAGGTGTTATTTTGTCTCAGCTTTTCCGTGGCTTTTCTAAAGCTATAGAGCATAAGGCTGAGATAGATAGCAAAGAATTTGCCAACGCTTTAAATAGTGGTGTAGAAACTGCTTATAAAGCAGTAATGAAGCCTGTTGAAGGAACAATATTAACAGTAGCAAAAGATTCTGCTAAAAAAGCTGTTCAAGTTGCGAAAAATGAAAATGATATTATTGCATTAATGGAAGAAGTCGTGAAAGAGGCTAAAGCCTCACTTAGCAGAACCCCTAACCTACTTCCTGTTTTGAAGGAAGTTGGTGTGGTTGATAGCGGCGGTCAAGGGCTTGTCTTTGTTTATGAAGGATTTTTAGCTCAATTAAAAGGGGAGAGCCTTCCTGAAGGCTCCGTGGTTGTTCCTAAAATGGAAGAGCTCGTAAGTGCAGAGCATCATAATAATATACATAGCTTTATGAATACGGAAGATATTGAATTTGGTTATTGTACAGAGTTCATGGTTAAATTTGAATCTGATAAATTAGCTAACAATTCATTTTCTGAAGAAACTTTTAGAAATGATTTAAGTAAGTTAGGTGATTCTTTATTGGTCATTGCTGATGATGAGCTTGTTAAGGTGCATATTCATTCCGAGCAGCCAGGTGAATGCTTAAATTATGGCCAGCGTTATGGAAGCCTTATCAATATGAAAATTGAAAATATGCGTCAGCAGCACTCAAATTTAGTGGATGGAACTACTTCAACTGCACAAAGTCAAAGGGCAGAATCGAAGGAACTAAAGGAATATGGAATTGTTGCAGTAGCAATGGGTGAGGGAATTGCCGATTTATTCCGCAGTATCGGTGCACATGCAGTCATTGAAGGCGGCCAAACAATGAATCCTAGTACAGAGGACATTGTTAAAGCTGTTCAGGAAGTAAATGCTAAGAAGGTCATTATCCTTCCTAACAATAAAAATATTATTATGGCAGCGGAACAAGCTGCTGAAGTAACCCAACAAGACGTTATTGTCATTCCTTCAAAGACAGTTCCACAAGGAATGTCTGCATTGCTTGCTTTCAACCCAGGTGTGGATTTAAATCAAAATAAGGATGGAATGACGGAAGCGCTACAGCATGTAAAAACTGGCCAAATTACATTTGCTGTAAGAGATACTAGCATTGATGGGCTTGAAATTGAGAAGGATGACTTTATGGGTATCGCTGATGGAAAAATCCTTGTCAAAAATAAGGATAAAGTCAAGTCTGCTATTGATCTTCTAGCTAACATGCTTGATGATGATTCAGAAATCCTTACTATTTTAAAGGGTGAGGATGCATCGGATGAAGATGTACAAACAATAATTAGCTTTGTAGAAGATGAGTATGAGGATGTAGAAATTGAAGTGCATGATGGAAAACAGCCTCTCTATGCTTTTATTTTTGCAATCGAATAATAGAACATAGATTTACGAAAGCGCCTTCAATTTAATAGGCTGCTGAAGCTATCTTAAACATGAAAAGAAGGGGAAACCCTTCTTTTTTGACGAAAATAGAGTATGATGAAGGAAAAATGCCATACGTAAACTGGAGGTAATGTCTTTGTTAAGCCAAAAAAATATTCCGAATACAAATATGAATCTTCCAGTTACGGCCATTAAGGGGATCGGAGAAGAAACAGCTGAAGCCTTAGGGGAAATGAATATTAAAACGGTAAAGGATCTGTTAGAGTACTTTCCATTTCGTTATGAAGATTACCGTCAAAAGGATTTAGCTGATGTTAAGCATGAAGAGAGGGTGACGGTAGTCGGGGTAATATATAGTGAGCCTTCTCTTGCATACTATGGAAGAAAGCGTTCTAGATTAACATTAAGAGTGCTAATCGATAAATACTTAGTGCAGGTAGTGTTATTTAACCAGCCATATATAAAAAATAAAATCTCAATCAATGAAACGATTACCGTTACTGGAAAATGGGATCAGCATCGTCAAATGATTACCGCAAGTGAATTACATACAGGTGTACATTCTAAAAGCAAAGATTTTGAACCGGTTTATGCTGTTAGAGGGAAAGTAACTGTTAAAGGTTTAAGGCGCTTTATTAATCTTGCTTTTTCTCAATTCGGAGCAGAGATTATGGAAACTCTACCGGAAATATATATTGAGAGATATAAGCTCATGAATAGAAGGACAGCACTTAGTATTATGCATTTTCCAACAAACCCGAATGACCTTAAACATGCAAGAAGAAGATTTGTATATGAAGAATTTTTCTTTTTTCAGCTAAAAATGCAGGCATTAAGAAAGATTGAAAGAGAGCATTCGAAAGGAATCAGCCAAAAATATAATCTTGAAATGCTTAAAGCATTTATTGATTCCTTGCCATTCTCCTTAACAAATGCGCAAAAAAGAGTAGTGAATGAAATTTTATCAGATATGAAATCACCATTTAGAATGAACAGATTATTACAAGGTGATGTTGGATCAGGTAAGACGGCTGTTGCAGCTATTTCGCTTTATGCAACAATAACAGCAGGATTTCAGGGGGCATTAATGGTCCCAACTGAGATTTTGGCAGAACAGCATGCGGAATCTTTAAAACTGATGCTAGAGCCGTTTAACATAAAATGTGAGTTATTAACAAGCTCTATTAAAGGTAAAAGACGGAGAGAATTATTGGAGCTTTTAAAGACTGGAAATATCGATGTTTTAATAGGCACACATGCATTAATACAGGACGAGGTAGAATTTCAAAACCTTGGCCTAGTCATTACCGATGAACAACATCGCTTTGGCGTCGAGCAGCGAAGAGTTCTCAGAGAAAAGGGTGAGAATCCTGATGTGTTGTTTATGACGGCCACCCCTATTCCACGAACGTTAGCAATTACTGTTTTTGGCGAAATGGATGTTTCTATCATTGATGAAATGCCAGCAGGGAGAAAAGTAATTGAAACATATTGGGCGAAACCTGACATGCTTGAGCGAGTTTTAGGATTTGTAGAAAAAGAACTCTTAGCCGGTCACCAAGCTTATGTCATTTGTCCGCTAATTGAAGAATCAGATAAGCTTGATGTTCAGAATGCAATTGATGTTCATGCTCAATTAACGCACATTTTTAACGGGCGATTTCGAGTAGGATTAATGCATGGAAGGCTACATGCAGAAGAAAAAGAAGAGGTTATGAAGAACTTTAGTAAAAATGAAATTCAAGTCCTCGTTTCTACAACTGTTGTCGAGGTTGGAGTAAATGTTCCAAATGCAACTATAATGGTCATCTATGATGCAGAGCGCTTTGGACTTTCTCAGCTTCATCAGTTAAGAGGAAGGGTTGGCCGCGGAAGTGATCAATCGTATTGTCTTCTCTTAGCTGATCCAAAATCTGAAGTTGGGAAAGAACGAATGAAAATTATGACTGAAACAAATGATGGCTTTGTTCTTAGTGAAAAGGATTTAGAACTAAGAGGACCAGGGGATTTCTTTGGGAAAAAACAAAGCGGACTCCCAGAATTTAAGGTTGCGGATATGGTACATGATTACCGAGCGTTAGAAACGGCTAGAAACGACACGGCTCAGCTCATTGGGACAGAGGATTTTTGGAAGCTGCCGGATTTTCAATTTTTAAGAGGATATTTAAGAGAATCAGGTGTTTTAGAGGGAGAGAAACTTGATTAAGAGTAGTACGGCATGCAGAAAAAGCTTTAGCGCTAACATTGTGCTAAAGCTTTTTCTATGGCTATCTTCTACTCAGGTTACCCCCATTTTTCTGCTTGCAATCTCCTATTCTTAATTATATACTACTATTAGTACCTAGTCTTAATATCTGGGACGGTGTAAAAGATGCGAAGAAATAAAAAAGAACGGCAAGCCCTCTTAACGTCGACAATTAAAGAAAATCCTTTTATTACGGATGAAGAGCTTGCTGAAAAGTTTTCAGTGAGCGTGCAGACAATAAGGCTGGATAGGCTAGAGCTTTCAATCCCTGAACTCCGGGAACGAATTAAGCATGTTGCCGAAAAGAAATTTGAAGATGAAGTGCGTTCATTGCCAATTGATGAGGTAATTGGCGAAATTATTGATATTGAACTAGATAAGACGGCTATATCTATATTGGATATAAAAGAAGAGCATGTTTTTAAGCGCAATAAGATCGCACGCGGACATCATTTATTTGCTCAAGCAAATTCACTGGCAGTCGCGCTAATAAATGATGAACTTGCGTTAACCGCTAAAGCAAACATACAATTTACCCGTTCTGTAAAACTTAAAGAAAGGGTTATTGCCAAAGCAAAAGTGGTAAGTATCGATTCCGAAAATGGCAGAACAATCGTAGAAGTTGCAAGCTATGTGAACAATGAGTTAGTTTTTAAAGGGGAATTCGATATGTATCGGTCTCACAAAAAAACAAAAAAGGATGAATTTCAGCATGAAAATAGCGATTGATGCAATGGGAGGCGATCATGCTCCTAAAGAAATTGTTCTTGGGGCGATGAAAGCTGCTGCCGAATTTAAAGATATTGAAATTACACTTGTTGGTGATGAATCAAAAATCAGAGAATATTTGTCTTCTCACGATAGAATTGAAGTTTTACATACGGAAGAAGTTATCTTAGCAACAGATGAACCTGTACGAGCAGTGCGCCGAAAGAAAACAGCATCAATGGTTTTAGCAGCTCAGCTTGTGAAGGATGGAAAAGCAGATGCTTGTATTTCAGCTGGGAATACAGGTGCATTAATGGCAGTAGGACTTTTCGTAGTTGGCCGTATTGAAGGAATAGAAAGACCAGCCTTATCCCCGACACTGCCTACATTAGGCGGAGAAGGTTTTCTGCTTCTGGATGTTGGAGCGAATGTTGATGCTAAGCCTGAACATCTTCTTCAGTATGCGATCATGGGATCTATTTATTCTGAAAAAGTTCGTGGCATTTCTAATCCAAGAATAGGTCTTCTTAATATTGGAACCGAAGAGAAAAAGGGAAATGATCTCACTAAACAAACATTCGATTTACTGCAAAATGCAAATTTGAATTTTGTAGGAAATGTTGAAGCAAGAGATTTGCTTGAAGGTGTTGCTGATGTTGTTGTTACCGACGGATTTACGGGTAATATGGTGCTAAAATCTATTGAAGGGACAGCCATGTCAGTGTTTAAGATGTTAAAATCTGCATTGACGAGCAGTTTTAAAAGCAAGCTGGCTGCTGCTGTATTGAAACCAGATTTAGTTCAATTGAAAGCGAAGATGGATTACTCTGAATATGGCGGAGCAGGTCTATTTGGCTTAAAGGCTCCTGTTATTAAAGCACACGGTTCATCGGATGCAAATGCACTATTTAATGCTGTAAGACAAACACGGGAAATGGTTGCACATCAAGTTTCACAAACAATTAAGGAAGTTATTGAAAAAAATTGAAATAGCAAGGGGGAATCACTATGGGTAAGATCGCATTTATGTTTCCTGGCCAAGGATCTCAGACCGTTGGAATGGGGAAGTCTTTAGCAGATGCTGATAATACAGTAAAATCTTATTTTGATCAGGCAGATGAGAAATTAAATTTTTCTCTTTCTAATCTAATTTTTGAGGGACCACAGGAAGAATTGACTTTAACTACAAATGCACAGCCTGCTTTACTTACAACAAGTATTGCTATTCTGGAGTTCTTTAAACAATCGGGGATAAAACCTGATTATGTTGCCGGGCATAGCCTTGGCGAATATACTGCTCTCGTTGCAGCAGGTGCGATTTCTTTTGAGGATGGAGTTTACGCGGTCCGAAAAAGAGGCGAATATATGGAGGAAGCAGTTCCGAATGGAGAAGGAACAATGGCTGCTGTTTTAGGATTAGATCGTGATACTCTTAAAGCTGTAACAGACGAGGTCACTAATGGAGGAAATTCTGTTCAGCTGGCAAATTTAAATTGTCCGGGTCAAATTGTTATATCTGGTTCTAAACAAGGCGTTGAAATTGCCTCTGTAAAGGCAAAAGATGCAGGTGCAAAACGTGTTATGCCGCTTGTAGTAAGTGGGCCATTCCATTCAGAGTTAATGAAGCCTGCTGCCGAAAAGTTTAGAAATATATTAGAAGAGATACAAGTTAATGATGCAGAAATACCTGTAATCGCTAATGTCACTGCCGCTGAATTAACATCTGCAGATGAAATTAAGGAAAAATTAATTCAACAGTTATATTCCCCTGTGCTATGGGAGGATTCTGTCCAAAAGATGATTTCTTTAGGTGTAGACACTTTCATTGAAATTGGTCCAGGTAAGGTTCTATCTGGACTCGTAAAGAAAATAGATAAGAACGTTAAGATATTTGCTGTATCTGACCAAGAAACATGTTCAGCTGTTATCGAGTCCTTAAAGGAGGAAACACAATGAAGCTAGAAGGCAAAGCCGCATTGGTTACGGGCGCTTCCCGTGGAATTGGGCGTGAAATTGCATTAGAACTTGCTAGACAAGGCGCTGATATTGCTGTTAATTATTCCGGAAGTGAAGAAAGAGCCAATGGAGTTGTGGCTGAAATTAAAGAAATGGGAAGAAACGCTATCGCTATTCAATGCGATGTTTCAGACAGTGAGTCAGTAGCCAATATGGTGAAGGCAACAATTGACGCATTTGGCAAGCTGGATATTCTTGTGAATAATGCAGGGATTACAAAAGATAATCTATTAATGAGAATGAAGGAAGACGAATGGGATGATGTTATTAATATCAATCTTAAAGGCGTTTTCTTATGTACAAAAGCAGTAACAAGACAAATGATGAAGCAAAGAAGCGGTCGGATTATTAATATTTCGTCAATTGTCGGTGTGAGCGGAAATCCTGGACAAGCTAATTATGTTGCCGCTAAATCTGGGGTGATTGGGCTAACAAAGACTACTGCAAAAGAACTTGCTTCCCGTGGAATTACAGTTAATGCTGTTGCACCAGGATTCATTACAACAGACATGACGGATAAACTTCAAGAAGAAGTAAAGGATGCCATGCTAAAGCAAATTCCTTTAGCTAGATTCGGAGAACCATCTGACATTGCCAACATTGTTGTCTTCCTAGCATCAGAAGATAGCCGTTACATGACAGGACAAACCCTTCATGTTGATGGCGGAATGGTAATGTAATTTCTTTATAAGGTGGAATACAATTGTTTTAGTAACACGATTTAATATAAGGCTGTTTTCTAAAAGAGTGTTACTTTTTAAACATTGGAAACACAGAGTGGATTGGAGCGGAAGGCGCTTGACTCCTGCGGGAAATAGAGGAAAGGTCGAGACCCCGCAGACGGAACGGCGAGGAGGCTCGATTTCCTCCCCGCGATCGCTGCGTGCCTGGAGCGAAAAGGAAAGGTTCCCCGTTTAGTCTTAAAACAACAAAATTTACAAAAACGATTTAAAATAATAATAAAGTACATTTATTATTTATGAAAAATACTCTATAATATCTTGAGGGGAGGTGAACAAGCATGGCAGATGTATTAGAAAGAGTAACGAAGATTATCGTTGACCGTCTAGGTGTTGAAGAGTCTGAAGTAAAATTAGAAGCTTCTTTCAAAGATGATCTTGGCGCTGATTCCCTTGATGTTGTTGAACTAGTAATGGAATTAGAAGATGAATTCGATATGGAAATCTCTGATGATGACGCTGAAAAAATTGCTACAGTTGGTGACGCTGTAAATTACATAAATGCAAAGCAATAATTCAGTAAACAAATTTCTTTCAGTGGGGGTATTTGCCCCCGCTGTATACTATTTTTTTCGTATTTTTTGTCCATTATTACTTGATTTTATATTAGGTGGTTACGGACAGAAAATACGAGTTTTGGTAAAGCTCCGTTTATTAACGGGGCTTTCTATGCTTTTTGCATATTTCATTTTTTTTCAGTAAACTCGTTATTAGTATGGTTTTTAATAAAATTTTGGTCAATTTACTTACAAAGGTGAATCAATTATGCACAGTATTGGAAAAGACAAGGATAAAAAAAGCTTTCGAGCTATAGATAAACGTTTTAAAGAATTTCAGAGGAAGATCGGGATTGAGTTTGAGAATGAAAAGCTATTAAAACAAGCATTTACTCATTCCTCATATGTAAATGAACACCGCAGAAAACCAAATGAAGATAATGAACGACTTGAGTTTTTAGGAGACGCAGTCCTTGAGCTAACCGTTTCCCAATTTTTATTTCTTAAATATCCAATGATGAGTGAAGGTGAGCTGACAAAATTAAGAGCTGCTGTCGTATGTGAGCCTTCATTAGTATCCTTTGCACATGAATTATCCTTTGGGGAGCTTGTGCTTTTAGGAAAAGGGGAAGAAATGACCGGCGGACGAGAAAGACCGGCACTGCTTGCGGATGTTTTTGAATCATTTATTGGTGCTCTTTATTTGGATAAGGGATTGGCTACAGTTGTTCAATTTCTTGAAAAAATTGTATTCCCAAAAATCAATTCAGGTGTCTTTTCACATGTAATGGATTTTAAGAGTCAGCTTCAGGAACTGATACAGCGTGATGGAGCTGGTCTAATCGAGTATAAAATATTGCAGGAAAAAGGTCCTGCTCATAATAGAGAGTTTGTCTCCAGAGTTTCAATGAACGGCAAGGAATTAGGGACTGGAACAGGAAGATCCAAAAAAGAAGCAGAACAGCATGCGGCACAAATGGCACTTGAAGTTCTGAAAAACAATTTAAGCTAAAACGACAACAAAGAAATGAAACAGTAATGAGTAGGAGGAGCAGCAGTTGTTTTTAAAACGGTTAGATGTTGTGGGATTTAAATCGTTTGCTGAGAGAATCATGGTTGATTTTGTACCAGGTGTTACGGCTGTTGTAGGACCGAACGGAAGTGGGAAAAGCAACATCACTGACGCAATTAGATGGGTATTAGGGGAACAATCAGCTAAATCTTTAAGAGGAGTAAAGATGGAAGATATCATCTTCTCTGGAAGTGATTCAAGAAAATCTCTTAATTTTGCAGAAGTTACATTAACATTGGATAATGAGGATCAATCATTGCCAATTGATTATAATGAGGTTAGTGTCACTCGACGTGTATACAGATCCGGA
The DNA here is from genome assembly GCF_019749375.1 of Bacillus sp. S/N-304-OC-R1. Taxonomy (GTDB): domain Bacteria; phylum Bacillota; class Bacilli; order Bacillales; family Cytobacillaceae; genus Cytobacillus. The sequence goes on along the minus strand of NZ_JACWFE010000001.1, from coordinate 422,546 downwards.
GATAGTGAATTTCTTATTAATAAACAATCTTGCAGACTTAAAGATATTGTTGATTTATTCATGGATTCTGGTTTAGGAAGAGAAGCTTTTTCAATTATTAGCCAAGGAAGAGTTGAGGAAATTCTCAATAGCAAGGCAGAAGAGCGCAGAACAATTTTTGAAGAAGCAGCAGGTGTGCTTAAGTATAAAACTAGAAAAAAGAAGGCTGAAGGAAAACTGACAGAAACCCAAGATAATTTAAATCGGGTGAATGATATAGTATACGAGCTTGAAAGTCAGGTTGAGCCTTTAAAAATCCAGGCTTCTATTGCCAAGGATTATTTAGAGCAGAAAGAAGAGCTTGAGAAAATAGAAGTTGCCTTAATGGTCTATGAAATTGAGGATTTACATTCGAAATGGGAACAGTTATCCAAGGACCTTGAACAGCATAAAGCAAATGAAATGAAGCACTCTGCTAATCTTCAGAGCAAAGAGGCGAAAATCGAAGAATTAAGAGATCATGCTTCAGCTCTTGATGAATCGATTAATGATTTGCAAAATGTACTGCTTCATGCCAGTGAAGAGCTTGAGAAGCTCGAAGGCAGAAAAGAAGTCTTAAAGGAAAGAAAGAAGAATGCATCTCAGAACAAAGATCAGCTCCAAAGAAGTTTAGGAGAGTATTTTGAAAAGGAACTCGAGCTTAAGGAACTAAAGGATAAACAGTATTTTATACAACAGCAGTTAGAGAATGAAGCGACCGATTTACAAAATGAACTAAAGCAAAAACAAGATCAATTAAAGTTATTTAATGAGAATACGGAAGAAAAAATTGAATCACTAAAAAGCGATTATATCGAAATTTTAAATAAACAGGCCGCTGCAAAAAATGAGCTGCAAAACATTGAGCAGCAGCTGTCTCAGCTTGATATAAGAAGCAGCAGGCTCGAGCAGGATAATGATAACTTTATTCAAAATCGGAAAAGCATTCAAGAGAAGAAAGAGAAAATTGAGGCAGCACTCATATCAGCTCAGCAAGAATTAGATGCTGGAGTAAAGCTATTTCGTGAAGAGCAGAGAAGATTGGAATCTTCAAAAGACAACTACCAAAAGCAAGAAAAAACTCTTTATCAAGCATATCAGTATTTGCAAAAAGCAAAATCAAGACAAGAAATGCTTGAAGAAATGGAAGATGACTACTCAGGCTTTTTCCAAGGAGTAAAGGAAGTTTTGAAGGCTCGCGGCGAAAAGCTACAAGGGATAGAAGGTGCTGTTGCTGAGCTTATTCAAGTTCCAAAGGAATATGAAACTGCAATAGAAACAGCATTAGGCGGAGCGATGCAGCATATTATTGTGGAAACCGAGCAAGATGGTAGAAATGCAATTCAATACTTAAAGCAAAACTCCTTTGGCCGCGCTACATTTCTTCCTTTAAATGTAATTAAAGGGAAGAGCTTAACAATTAGTCAAATTCAATCAATCGGGCATCATCCTTCCTTTATTGGTGAAGCGGCTAAATTAATTCAATTCGATTTAAAATATAAAGAATCAATGGAAAATCTGCTTGGGAACGTTATCATTGCAAAGGATCTAAAAGGCGCGAATGAAATGGCGAAGATTCTCCAATATCGGGTCAGATTGGTTACTCTTGATGGCGATATAGTAAACCCTGGCGGATCAATGACCGGAGGTGCCTTAAAACAAAAAACCACCTCCATTTTGAGCAGAAAGGCTGAGCTTGAAGAACTAAAGGTTAGAATTACTGATATGGAATCTAAGACTCAAGGCTTAGAATCACAAGTAAAGATGTTAAAAGCTGATATCCAAAAGCTAGAGGAAAGAATAGATGATCACAGGAAAACAGGGGAAGAACTTCGATTAAAGGAACAAACAATAAAAGGAGATCTTCGCGAAATAGAATTCGAAGAGAAAAGCTTAAATGAAAGATTGTCCCTTTATGATTTAGACAAAGCCCAGTTTTCCGAGGATCGAGAGCGGCTTATCATAAGAAAATCAGATTTGAGCTTAATCCTTGAAGAATATGGGTCCCAAATCACTTCCTTAGATGAAAAAATTAATTTATTAACAGACCAGAAAAATTTACAGAAAACCTCAAAGGAAAGTTTGTTAACTGCCATTAATGAATTAAAGGTAAGCTTTGCAGCCAAAAGTGAGCAATACAATTATGCAAAGGACAAATATGAAGCGATAAATGAGGAACTTGCTGAAGTTAATAGTAAATTAATGATTTTACAAGAGGACCTAGAACTTTTATCCTCAGAAATGACAAATAGTTATTCTGGTGAGCAGCAGTTAGAAGAAGCAGCAAAACGTAAATTGCAAGATAAAACCGAAACTATTAACTTAATTTCCTCTAGAAGAGAAGAGCGGATGAAGCTTCAAACTGCATTAGAAGATTTAGAGCTTGAAACAAAAGAATTAAAACGGCTGCATAAAGGCATGATTGAAGCATTAAAGGATGAAGAAGTAAAATTAAATCGCCTCGATGTTGAGCTTGAAACTCGTTTAACTCATTTACGAGAAGAATATTTATTGTCCTTTGAAGCTGCAAAAGAGCAATATCCATTAACAATGGATATTAATGAAGCAAGGAAAAAGGTAAAACTAATTAAGCTTGGTATTGAAGAACTTGGGACAGTGAATCTTGGGGCTATTGAGGAATATGATCGTGTCTCAGAGCGTTATGAATTCCTTCTAGAACAAAAAAATGATTTACAAGAAGCAAAGGATACCTTATTCCAGGTTATTGATGAAATGGATATCGAAATGAAAAAACGGTTCCAGCAGACATTTGAAGGCATTCGTTTTCATTTTGAGTCGGTATTTCAATCATTATTCGGCGGGGGAAGGGCTGATTTAAAGCTAACTGATCCTGATGATTTATTAAATACTGGTGTAGAAATTGTCGCACAGCCTCCAGGGAAAAAACTGCAAAACCTTGGGCTTTTATCAGGGGGAGAAAGAGCATTGACGGCGATTGCCCTGCTATTCTCAATTTTAAAAGTACGTCCTGTGCCATTTTGTATTCTTGACGAGGTAGAAGCAGCACTTGATGAAGCAAATGTATTTCGCTTTAGTCAGTATTTAAAGAGATTTAGCTCTGAGACCCAATTCATCGTTATTACTCACCGAAAAGGAACAATGGAAGAAGCGGATGTTCTGTATGGTGTAACGATGCAGGAATCAGGTGTTTCAAAACTTGTTTCTGTCCGTTTAGAAGAGACAACGGAATTAGTTACTCAATAGATATTACGAGCTGACTTTAGGTAGTCAGCTTCCATACATAATTATTATTTTTTATAGGAAGTGAGCCAGATGAGCTTTTTTAAAAAATTAAAAGAAAAACTAACGAAGCAGACAGATAGTGTTACTGAAAAATTTAAAGATGGATTAGCGAAAACAAGAAATAATTTTTCCAATAAAGTAAATGATCTTGTTGCAAGATATCGTAAAGTTGATGAAGATTTCTTTGAAGAACTTGAGGAAATTCTAATTCAGGCAGATGTCGGTTTTGATACCGTAATGGAGCTAGTGGAAGAATTAAAATCAGAGGTAAAGAGAAAAAATATACAAGATCCGAAGCAAGTACAAAGTGTTATTTCCGAAAAGCTAGTGGAAATTTATGAGGCAGGAGGTAACTCTTCAGCAGAGCTTAATATTCAGCAGGATTCCTTAACTGTCATTCTTTTTGTTGGTGTTAATGGGGTCGGGAAAACAACGACAATTGGGAAGTTAGGGCATAAATTCAAAAGCGAAGGTAAAAAAGTCTTAATGGCAGCGGGAGATACATTTAGGGCAGGAGCAATTGAACAGCTGGAAGTTTGGGGAGAAAGAGTTGGGGTCGATGTTATTAAGCAGGGGGCGGGATCTGACCCAGCTGCGGTTATGTTTGATGCAATTCAAGCAGCTAAATCACGTAATGCAGATATACTAATCTGTGATACAGCAGGACGTCTGCAAAACAAAGTCAATCTCATGAAAGAGCTTGAGAAAGTAAAACGGGTAATTGAGCGTGAAGTTCCTGGTGCGCCACATGAAGTTCTTCTCGTTCTTGATGCGACTACAGGACAAAATGCGATGATTCAAGCAAAAACATTTAAAGAAGCCACTAACGTTACCGGAATTGTTCTTACGAAGCTAGACGGTACGGCAAAAGGCGGAATTGTTCTTGCTATTAGAAATGAACTTGATATTCCTGTAAAATTTGTTGGCCTTGGTGAAAAAATGGATGATCTTCAGGAATTTAATGCAGAGCAGTATGTTTATGGACTATTTGCAGATTTGGTAGAAAATGAAGAAGAATAGAGGAAAAAAACAGCGGAAGTCATTTGCTCCGCTGTTTTTTTTTGCATATTTTAAAGAGGAAGCCCATACGATCTTCGTCTATAAAGTACGTCCATATTTTGCAGGTGAATAAACATATTTTACTATTTTTATAAATCTAGAAAACTATTTTCTATACTTTTCGTCTTAAAGGTTGGAAATGAATAGCTGGAGGAGATTTCATGAATAAAAGAATTAAGGCAGTCATTGGTTTTATCGTTAGCTTCATACTAGCTTTTGGCTGTTTTCTATCAACTGGACATGCAGAAACTAAAACTATACATATATCCATTGATGAGGGATTCAATGGGCGTGTAAAGATGGGGGAGGGTTTCCCTCTATCAATAAAATTTGAAAATAAAGGAGAAGCCTTCGCAGGAGATTTACTTATTAATTTTAATCCCTCTTGGAATATAGGGGGAGCTCTATCTGTACAAGTGGATTTGCCGCCTAATAGCACGAAAACATATCAAGTTTCTTTACCTGGAATAACAGATAATTATGCATCTTCATATCAAAATGTTCCAGCGATTCAACTTTTCAAAGGTGATTGGAGAAAAGGGGAAAATATTAAATTTAGCGGCGACGACAAGATAAAAACAAAATTTTTAGATATGGATGAAACTGTTATAGGAGTTTTGAGCGAAAACTATGACCGATTAAAGGAATTACGGGTACTTCCATTTACACAAATACAAATGCTGGAGCTGAAAAAAGAGCAGCTGCCAAAACAGGCTTTGGGTCTTGAGATGATTGATTATTTAGTTATTGATGAATACCCTCTCTCACAATTAGACAAAGATCAGCAGTTTGCTATTAAGGAATGGATTGAAAGAGGGGGTACTCTCATTGCTGGAGGTTCCCCGAGCGGAAGTCAATCATATGGTGAAATTTATTCTCTGCTCCCAATGCAAATGGAAAATGAAAAGAAGGTATCATCAAGCTTTTTAAATCAAATTAATTCAGCCAATAATCCTGGATTTTATGAAGTAAATGTGTTTACAGGCAAATTGCAAAAAGATGCAATTATTATTGATGGCAATGAATCGATGCCTTTTACTGCTAAAAGTAAAGTTGGAGAAGGGGCAATCCTCCAAACTGGTTTTTCTCTTGGTGATGAACCCATTTCTGGATGGAAAGGGTATAGTACTTGGTTTGCAGATTTTATTAATAAAGCTGAAAAAAACAATGCTTTTTCCGGTAGATATGGTCCTGATTTCTATGGTTCTCTTTATTGGGAATTCGTTGAAGCAAATGAATTCTTCCCTGCGAGTCAATTTTCGATTGCTCAGCTAATTGCACTATTGGGCGGTTATATTATCCTCATTGTCCCAATATTATATTTAGTTTTACGGAAAATAGACAAGAGGGAACACTCTTGGTGGATTATTCCTTCTTTAGCAGTTCTAATGGGGGCTGTAGTGTTTGGGATAGGGGCAAAAGATCGAATTTCACAGCCGCAGTTAAACCAGATGGGAATTTATAAGGCTTCGGAGGGACAGTTATCAGGTTTGCAAGCATCAACATTGCTTTCAAATAAAAGCGGAGAATATACCCTTTCTATTCCTAAAGAGTTTAAAGCCGTTCCTGGAGCACAGAATATGAAAGGATTTGACCCATTAAGAAGTACTGTATATGAAGAAAAGCGAAAATATACCGACGTTGTGTTTCCAAAGGTTGATTATTGGTCCTCAAAGACGATCTATGGAAAGGCAAGCCAAAAAACAGGTGGTAGTTTTATAACAAAACTGACATTAAAAAATAATCAATTAACAGGAAGTATTCAAAATGGGTTTCCGTATGATTTTGAAGAGGTTTTTATTTGGTCTGGAAACGAGAAAATTCCTTTAGGTTCCTTAAAAAAGGGTGAAACAATACAAGTAAATAAGGGGACAAAACAAGCTTTTTTAACAAAGCCAACAAGTCCAAGTGGTCTGAACTATTCATATCAGACGAAGGATATAAATAAAGTGCGGCGGGAACGATTGCAATATGCAGCTTCTAATTATATTTTAAACAACAATACTGAAAACGAGCCTATTATTGCTGGATACACGAAAAATCCAATATTGGATGTAAAAATGACCGGCAAAAAAGAGAAACAGGAAAATACTAGTTTAATCCTTGAATCATTTTTGGCTGAACAAGAGTTTTCAGGTCCATTTTCAATTAAAAATGACATGATGAGCTACCAGTTTCAAGTAATACGGGGCCATGTTTTTGAAAAAATGATAAATGGGTCAAATCAGGAAATGGCGATTGATGATGGAGAATATGACTATATTGTTCAGCTGCCAAATCAATTAATAGGCAAAACGATTAAGTTAGATGAGTTGACAATAAAGAAGATTAATCAAATGATTCAGTACTCTATTTATAATTACGAAAAGAATGAATGGATGCCTATCGACTTGGACAAAAAGGGGTTAACGTTAAATAAAGAGACGAATATACAGCAATATGTCTCCAATAAAGGCGAGATTACACTAAAGCTATTAAAAAATGCAAAGGGTGATCAATATGTTCAATTACCGGCGATCACTATAAAAGGGGAAGTGGCACCGTGATTGAAATTATTAATTTAACAAAAAGATATGGAAATTTCACTGCGCTTAATTCACTAAATTTGGAAATTGAAAAAGGTACGGTATTTGGGTTTGTTGGTCAAAATGGAGCTGGGAAATCTACAACCTTCTCCATTTTGGCTACTTTGCTGGCTCCTACTTCAGGGACCGCTTTTATTAATGGCTATAACATTCAAAAAGACCCAAAAATGGTTAGAAGACAGCTCGGTTATATGCCCGATTTCTTCGGTGTATACGATCAGCTGAAAACAGTTGAATATTTGCATTTCTACGGTGCAAGCTATGGAATTCCCGTTCATGAGAGAGAAAAGCTTATCCCGCAATTACTTGACCTCGTCAATCTATCTCATAAGCAAGATTCTTATGTCGATTTATTGTCAAGGGGAATGAAGCAGCGCTTATGTTTGGCTAGAAGTTTAATTCATGACCCGGAAGTGTTAATTCTTGATGAACCAGCTTCAGGACTGGATCCAAGAGCAAGAGTAGAGATGAGAGAAATATTAAAAGAATTAAAGACGATGGGAAAAACAATATTAATTTCTTCCCATATTCTCCCCGAACTTGCTGAGATGTGTGACACAATAGGCATTATTGATGGAGGACAGCTTGTTGCAGAAGGTTCAGTCGCTGATATCCAAGCACAGTTACAAGGCGAGAAACTAATAATTGTAAAAGTGTTCAGTGACATTGACAGGGCAATTGCTTTTTTTGAAGATGATCCCAATGTAACAAAGCTAAATTGCGGTGACGTGGAAAACTCTCTGCAATTTATCTATAAAGGCTCAATTCATGAACAGACTGATTTATTGAAAAAAGCTATCTTCAATAACATCGCAATTACTAGTTTTTCAGAAATAGAGACAGACCTTGAGGATGTATTTATGGAAATCACGAAAGGAGTGGAGCTGTCATGAAGAATTTTGTTATTAATCCTGTTTTAAATAAGGAGTTTAAGCTCCGTTTCCGATCATTTAAAAGTTTTCTTGGTGTTCTCTTTTACTTATTGGCATTAGGGCTAATAATTATAGGTTTTGTATTTATCGAATCAATTTCAAACAATCAAGGTTTTTTCAAGCCGGACCAAAGCCGTAACATTTTTATCATGCTTTCATTCCTTCAGCTTGCTTTAGTCCTGTTTATTACACCAGGACTTACTGCAGGTGTTATTAGCAGTGAACGAGAAAGGCAAACATTAAATATTATGCTGACAACTACGCAAAGCTCAGCAAGCATCATTTTAAGCAAGCTAATTTCCTCTATTTCTTACTTGCTATTATTAATTATTGCCAGCCTTCCTCTTTATAGTTTTGTCTTTCTATTTGGAGGTATATCACCTGGGCAAGTATTAATAACGATTGCGTTTTATATTTTCACGATGATTGCTTTCGGCAGTTTAGGAGTGCTATTTTCTACACTTATTAGAAAAACGATAGTATCCATGATTACAGCCTACGGAGTTACGCTCTTTTTAGCTGGCGGAACAGCCTTTTTGACAATAGTTCTAATGGAATTTTCCAATCGCTACGGAAACACAGGAACACCTTCAACGAACCCGCTGTCTTATTTCATAGCCATGTTGAGTCCACCTGTTATTTTGCTCAGTTCCTTTGAGCCGGAAGTTACAAGAGAAATAGAAAATAAATCGGGGATTGACTTTCCATTATGGGTTTCTTACTTGATATCCTATTCAATTATTATTATTGGTGCTGTCTTCATAAGTATTAAAAAACTTCGTCCCAATATGAAAAAGGGATGAGCCGATAGGAATGAATAACAATGGAAGATCGCAAACAATTTGAAAAGCTGTTAAAAACAGTTCAAATTCAGCTGCTTATAGAGCTTGTGTTAAAGGAGGTCCAGCTTCTGCTTATGTTTGCAGGAGCTATGGCTCTTTTACTGCTCGTTATGGCAAGAATGGTCATCATTCCTTATATTATTTATTATTTTGCCGGAATCATTTTTGCCTTGCTGATTTATTTTACTATTCGAATTTGGAGAAATCGTCCAAAGATACAGGATGCAGCTGCTATATATAATACCCATATCCCAGATGACCGAGTGATAACTGCATGCAGCTTTCTGCATTCTGATAGTATTGTCGCTACTCTACAACTTTCGGATGCGGTTAAAGTAATGAAAAAATCTCGTGAGTCCGTTAATAAACGGAAAAAGAAATTTATATATCCTAAATGGCTTCTGCTATTTCTTGTATTTACCGCTGTTAAGGAATTGGCAAAAAGGACTGGTGGAAATGAACTAGTGTCTGAAAAGGATACTTTCAGACCGTTAAAGAATAAAATATAAACAAACAGCAGATTAGCCAGTATCTTATTATTGCTGCTTTTTTACTTTTTTTTAGTGAAATTGCAATTCGCCGTTTTGGGCTGATCACTTTAATGAGCAGAATGATTTCAAGAAAACTGCCTAAAAAGGATGGTTTCATAAACTCAAAACCGCTAAAGTCTGGTTATGATAAACTAAAAGATCAAAAAGGCGAAGAAAGAATGGAAGAAAAAGTACTTCACAGTGAAAACATAACGACGCTTGAAAAAAAGAAACCGCAAAAAAGGAAATCTGAACAAGTATCACCTGAAGAACGTTCTGAAAGAATGAAAAGATTGCTCGAAGCAAAGAATCGAAAAAATTAAGTAATCAGCATTTCTTGTTGATTATATATGCAGTGGATTTTCCTGCATTTTAGATTGTAAAGTTATTATCTTGACATATTCAATTGAGCTAGGTAAACTATGGTTGTAAAGGCTTTTCACTTAACAAGGGGGAGTAGGGATGTTAGAAAAGACAACGAGAATGAACTATCTGTATGATTTTTATCAATCGTTGTTGACTCCTAAGCAGCGAAGCTATATGTCCCTTTATTACCTGGATGATTTTTCGCTTGGAGAAATTGCCGAGGAGTACGATGTTAGCCGTCAAGCTGTTTACGATAACATTAAACGTACAGAGGCAATGCTTGAAGAGTACGAAGAAAAGCTGTTATTATTTCAAAAATTTCAAGAGAGAAGCAAGCTAATTGCTGCCATAAAGGACATCATGAAAGTCAGTCCGGAAATGAGCGAGACAATGGGTACGATTATTGCTGACCTTGAGAAATTAGATTAGGAGGCGGCAACATTGGCATTTGAAGGATTAGCCGACCGACTGCAGAATACAATCCAGAAGATCCGCGGCAAGGGGAAAGTTAATGAGGCGGATGTAAAAGAAATGATGCGAGAAGTGCGTCTTGCTTTATTAGAAGCGGACGTTAACTTTAAGGTCGTCAAAGATTTTGTTAAAAAAGTGAGTGAAAGAGCTGTCGGCCAAGAAGTATTAAAAAGCTTAACACCAGGACAGCAGGTTGTAAAAGTAGTTAAAGAAGAATTAACTGACTTAATGGGTGGAGAGCAAAGCAAGATTGCCGTAGCAAACCGTCCCCCAACTGTCATTATGATGGTTGGTTTACAAGGTGCCGGTAAAACAACGACAACTGGTAAGCTAGCTAACTTACTGCGTAAAAAATACAACCGCAGTCCGTTGCTTGTTGCAGCTGATATTTATCGTCCTGCAGCGATTAAACAGCTTGAAACGCTAGGAAAACAGCTTAGTATGCCTGTGTTCTCATTAGGCGATCAAGTGAGTCCTGTTGAAATCACGAGACAAGCGATTGCAAAGGCGAAGGAAGACCATCATGACTATGTCTTGATCGATACAGCTGGGCGATTGCATGTGGATGAAGCCTTAATGGATGAGCTCAAGCAAATTAAAGAATTGTCCAAACCAGATGAAATCTTCCTCGTTGTCGATGCGATGACAGGTCAAGACGCCGTTAACGTGGCACAAAGCTTTAATGATTTGCTTGGTTTAACAGGTGTTGTATTAACAAAGCTTGATGGAGATACTCGCGGAGGAGCAGCTTTATCCATTCGCTCTGTTACAAATACTCCAATTAAATTTGTCGGTCTAGGTGAAAAAATGGATGCGCTTGAGCCTTTCCATCCAGAAAGAATGGCTTCAAGAATCCTAGGCATGGGTGATGTCTTAACCCTTATTGAAAAAGCTCAGGCAAATGTAGATGAGGAAAAGGCAAAAGAGCTTCAGGAGAAGTTTCGTACAGCCAGCTTTACATTTGACGACTTTCTTGATCAATTAGGTCAGGTACGTAAAATGGGGCCGTTAGAGGACCTATTAAAAATGATGCCAGGCGCTAATAAAATTAAGGGCTTAAACAATCTTCAAATTGATGAAAAACAAATTAAACATGTCGAAGCGATTATTCAATCGATGACAAAGGAAGAAAAAATTCATCCTGAAACGATTAATGCTAGTCGCAGAAGACGAATTGCAAAAGGAAGCGGCAGAACAGTTCCTGAAGTTAACCGCCTTCTAAAGCAATTTGAGGACATGAAAAAAATGATGAAACAAATGTCAGGAATGCAGCAAAAAGGGAAGAAAAAAGGCGGATTTAAGTTTCCGTTTAATCCATTTTAACTTTTTTTTGTGCTGTAAAGAAAAAACCCTTTACAAACATACAAAATATCTGATATTATACTATCTTGTGTGAAACTATTCGGAGGTGCTTTAAAAATGGCAGTAAAAATTCGTTTAAAACGTATGGGAGCAAAGAAAACTCCTTTCTATCGTATCGTAGTAGCTGATTCTCGTTCTCCACGTGATGGACGTTTCATTGAAACAGTTGGAACTTACAATCCAGTAGCTGAACCAGCTATCGTTGATATTAATGAAGAGCTTGCTCTTAAATGGCTTCAAACAGGTGCAAAACCATCTGACACAGTTCGTAACCTTTTCTCTAAACAAGGCATTATGGAGAAATTCCATAACGCTAAAAACGGTAAGTAATAATCGATTAAGATGAAAGAGCTTATCGAAACGATTATTAAGCCCCTTGTTGATTTTCCGGATGAAGTGCATATCAATGTGCATGAAGAAGAAAACCGCGTAACCTATCAGCTTTCTGTCAACAAGAATGACATGGGGAAAGTAATTGGGAAGCAAGGGCGCGTTGCGAAAGCGATACGAACAGTTGTATATGCAGCAGGTTCGTCTCAGCAGAAAAAAGTTTTTCTAGAAATCAGTGAATAATCCTTATTATGAGGTATTATAGCTGAAACATACGAAAGCATTGGCAGCTTGCTTCCGATGCTTTGTTGAAAAAAGGAGGGGAACGGTCCCCTCCTTTTTTCCAATTTCTTATCTTCGGTCACTTAAATGGAACTATAATGCACGATTAAGCCTTAGGAGGCAAAAGGAATGAAAATACTTCAATCTGTCGTGGTTAAACAAGTTCTTACAGAAAACAGCAAAAGTGTTCTATTAAAAAAATATCAAAATCAGAAGCAACAGCTGCAAAAGGAATGTGATCAGCTGAGATTTGAATTAAAAAGACAGGAAAAAACTAATACATTTCAGACAGTCAATTTAAAGAAACAATTTGAAAAAGAATTACAAGGACGCAAGGAAAAGATTAAGCTTATAGATTTTCAAATGGAACAATTACATATACTACCGCTAGGAAGCGAGTTAAAGGAAAAAGAAGTAACAGCGATCATAGATGTAGAAGTTGGAGATCGCTGGGAAGATATTCAAAATGGGAGAACGATTATTATAAGAGATGGGATTGTCGATGACATCCGGTAGAGGTGAAGAAATATGGAAAAATGGTTTAATGTAGGAAAAATAGTGAATACTCATGGCGTCAGAGGTGAAGTAAGAATTATCTCAAAGACTGACTTTGCTGATGAGCGATATAAAACAGGAAATAAACTATTTTTATTTATGCCTGAATCAAAAGTGCCAACTGAATTAATTGTTAAATCGCATCGTACGCATAAAAATTTTGATTTAGTTACTTTTGAAGGCTACGATAATATAAATCAAGTTGAAATCATGAAGGGCGGCATTTTGAAGGTTAATGAAGGTCAGCTCGGTTCGTTAGACGAGGATGAATACTATTATCATGAAATTATTGGCTGCCTAGCTAAAACAGTATCTGGTGAAGAACTAGGAAAGATCACTGAAATTCTCTCCCCTGGAGCAAATGATGTATGGGTTATTAAAGGGAAGGGCGGAAAGGAAATATTAATTCCATATATTGAAGATGTAGTAAAAGGAGTAAGTATCGAAGAAAAAACGGTCATAATTGATCCAATTGAAGGATTGCTATCATGATGAAAATTGATGTTTTAACCCTTTTTCCTGAAATGTTTTCTGGAGTTTTTGGACACTCAATTTTGAAAAAAGCAGCTGAAAATAATGCAGTCCAATATAATGTCGTTAACTTTAGGGATTACTCCGATAATAAGCACCAAACCGTTGATGACTATCCTTATGGCGGTGGTGCGGGAATGGTTTTAAAGCCACAGCCGATTTTTGATGCTGTTGCTGATTTGCGTGATAGAGCGCAGTCTTCACCAAGGGTAATTCTGCTTTGTCCCCAAGGTGAACGGTACAATCAGAAAAAAGCCGAGGAACTTGCAGAATTAGACCATCTAATTTTTATTTGCGGTCATTATGAGGGCTATGACGAGAGAATTCGGGAGCACATTGTGACTGATGAAATTTCAATTGGTGATTTTGTACTTACTGGAGGAGAACTTGGGGCAATGGTAATCATTGATAGTGTTGTCCGATTACTTCCTGGAGTTCTCGGAAATGAAGAGTCTCATCGCAGAGACTCGTTCAGTACAGGCTTACTAGAGCATCCTCATTATACTCGTCCCGCGGATTTCAGGGGAATGAAAGTGCCTGAAGTGCTTACTTCCGGAAATCATCGTTTAATAGATGAATGGCGAACGAAAGAATCATTAAGAAGGACATATTTGCGCAGGCCAGATCTATTGGAACATATACAATTGACCGACCTTCAAAAAAAATGGCTGAAAGAAATTAAAAATGAACAGAAATAGCATTGAAGTTCATTGTTTATTATGATAAAATATTTTTTGTGACTTAGGCTGGACTTATTCAGTTTTTTGTCTTATAAAGATGTTCCGCTGCAATTAGTAGAATAGAATGTGCATGAGCGTCTGTTGGAAGGAGTTGAAAACGATGCATAAATTAATCGAAGAAATCACTAAAGAACAACTTCGTACTGATGTTCCTGCTTTCCGTCCTGGTGATACTGTACGTGTACACGTAAGTATTGTTGAGGGTACTCGTGAGCGTATTCAGGTGTACGAAGGAGTTGTGATTAAGCGTCGTGGTGGTGGAATTAGCGAGACTTTCACAGTTCGTAAGATCTCTTACGGTGTAGGTGTTGAGCGTACATTCCCTGTTCACACACCAAAGATTGCGAAGCTTGAAGTTATCCGCCGCGGTAAAGTACGCCGTGCGAAACTTTACTACCTACGTAATCTACGTGGTAAAAAAGCTCGTATTAAAGAAATTCGATAATCAAAGTAAAAGGAAGGAGCTTGTCGATACAAGCTCCTTTTTCTTGATATGAAAAATTTTCCCGATTAATAATATTACATAAGTGTTAAATAATAATGAAATAAGCGTACAACTGTTCAATTGGATATAATTTTTTGTACAATAAATACGTTAAAACAGTTGTTTGATTTTTACATACAGATTGGTGGGGAAATAAATGAAAAAAAATAAAAATGAATTATGGGAATGGTCCAAGGCTTTAGTTATTGCAGTATTATTGGCAGCAGTTATTAGATACTTTTTATTTGCTCCAATTGTCGTTGATGGATTATCAATGATGCCTACGTTACATGATAAAGATCGTATGATAGTAAATAAGTTCAGTTATAAAATTGGAAAACCAAAACGGTTCGATATCATTGTTTTCCACGCACCTGAAAATAAAGATTATATTAAAAGAGTAATTGGCCTTCCTGGAGACCGAATTGAGTATAAGGATGATGTACTATATATTAACGGTAAGGCCTATGATGAACCATATTTAGATGAATATAAAAAACAATACTTTGATGGACCGCTTACTGAATCATTTACACTTAAAGAAAAAATTGGCCGTGACACTGTTCCGGAAGGTCAACTTTTTGTGATGGGGGATAACAGACGATACAGTAAAGATAGCCGCCATATTGGAACTGTGCCAATGGAGAAGGTACTAGGCAATACGGGTATCATTTATTGGCCAATTGAAGATATTCGAATTGTAAAATAAACTGCAATTCATTTTGAAAGAGGTATACTTATGACGATTCAATGGTTTCCCGGGCATATGGCTAAAGCTCGGAGAGAAGTGACAGAAAAGCTTAAGCTTGTAGATATTATTTTTGAACTTGTGGATGCACGAATACCTTATTCTTCACGAAATCCGATGATAGATGAAATTATTCAGCATAAACCGCGCCTTATCCTGCTAAACAAAGCAGATATGGCTGATAAAGAAGTAACAAAACAATGGATTAAGTATTTTCATGATCGAGGAATGAGAGCGCTCGCTATCAACTCACAGGCGGGACAAGGAATGAAGGAAATTGTGGCTGCCTCACAGGATATTCTTAAAGAAAAATTTGATCGAATGAAAGCTAAAGGAATAAAGCCAAGGGCTATTCGAGCGATGATTGTTGGGATTCCAAATGCAGGTAAGTCAACATTAATTAATCGATTAGCGAAAAAAAATATTGCGAAGACAGGAAATACTCCCGGAGTTACGAAATCCCAGCAATGGATTAAAGTCGGCAAAGAGTTGGAGCTGCTTGATACTCCAGGTATTCTATGGCCAAAATTTGAAGATCAAGAGGTTGGATTAAAGCTGGCTCTAACGGGAGCAATTAAGGACACGATCTTAAATTTGCAGGATATTGCCATTTATGCATTAAGATTCCTTGAAAATAAATACCCTGATCGAATGAGGGAACGTTATAAAATAGAACAAATCCCAGAAGATATTGTTGAATTATTTAATGAAATCGGCAAACTTCGCGGCTGCTTAATGAGCGGTGGACAAATCGATTATGATAAAGTGACTGAATTGGTCATAAGAGAATTTAGAACAGAAAAATGGGGACCTATATCATTAGAACAGCCCGCTGACTTAATTGAGAATAATAATGAAGAATCATAAACCATTTTAACGATAAACACTTAGTAAGGCCTTCTTTAATCAAGAGGGCTTTAATTTTTTTACGGATATGCCGATACTTAGATTATGGAAATAAAGGGGAAACATCATGGAACAACTTAAGATCCGAGAAATTGAAGAGAGACTCGCCATAGAAACAGATCCCAATAGCCATTTCGCGAAAGAACTGGAAAAAGATGAACGAAAAGGAGTACAGCAGCTATTAAAAAAGTGGCATAACAAACGAAAGCTTGAAGCAATAGCATTAGAAAAACATATTCAAATGACGAGCTATGAAATAAAGTATCGTTCAAAAGGATACTTACATATTGCAGGAATAGATGAGGTTGGGCGAGGCCCATTAGCTGGTCCTGTCGTATCTGCAGCAGTCATCCTGCCTAATGATTTTTATTTGCCCGGACTTGATGATTCCAAGAAGCTCTCTGAACAAAAACGAAGTGAATATTATGAGATCATTATAAACAAAGCGATAGACTTTCATATTGGAATAATTAATGTTGAAGAGATAGATCAGATTAATATTTTTGAGGCCTCTAAAAAAGCAATGCTTACTGCCATTGCAGGATTAAAAGTACAGCCGGATTTTCTTCTCATAGACGCTGTAAAACTAAACACACCCTATCCGTATGAAGCAATCATTAAAGGTGATGGAAAAAGTATATCGATCGCGGCTGCATCAATTATTGCCAAGGTGACTCGAGATCGAATGATGTGTAAATTAGGAGAGAAATATCAGGAGTATGGATTTTCCACTAATATGGGATATGGGACTAAAGAGCATTTGGCGGCGATTCAGACTCATGGGATCACTCCTCATCACCGCAAAAGCTTTGCCCCAGTGAAGGACTACATAGCAATAGAGAAATAAGAAGGTGATACGTTGCAGCCTTTAAATTTTGTTCAAACAGTACTCAATCAACAGCAATTAAATGGAAATCTTGCATTTGCATTAAGACCAGGACAGATTGTCAGCGGGCAAGTAACAAAGCTTTATCCCAATCAGGTTGCTGAAGTTTTAATCGGATCCAATAAGGTTATTGCCCAGCTTGAGACACCATTATCGATTCAGGAGCGTCACTGGTTTCAAGTTCAATCAGGGGAAGGCAAAGTACATTTGAAAGTGTTAGAGGCAAACGAAGGAACCGAAACAGTCATGCGCACTGAAAATGTGCTAAAAGCGCTTTCGCTTCCAAATTCAAAGGAAAATGCACTCTTACTGGAATTTATGCAAACTAAACAGCTTCCTATTACAAAGGAGACAATGCATACAGCGGCTGATTGGCTGAAAGGAAAACCTCTAAAAGAGGGCTTAAACGTGATTGAGGTTACATTAAACAAAGAATTGCCCTTTACAAAAAGTATTTTAAATTCAATCCGCACGATAATTGAAGATGAACCCATTTCTTCGATAATTGATAGACTTAAAACCGTATTAAAGAACAGTGATCAGCATGAGGCAAAACGGTTAATTTCAATGATAGACCCGCTTATCAAACTTGATAGCAAAACTGAATCTGATCAAACAAAAAATATCCAAGCCACGAATTCAAAAATAATCCTGGAAGAATTAAAGAATGTTATTAGAAAAATTGGATATTCCTATGAAAATGAAACTTTTAAACTATTAAAAGAGCAAGATGGAGTAGAAATAAATAAAATAGAGTCCCTTAAACCGCATTTAATACGCCTATTAAGCGAGGAAGTATCTGCCCCGGTACGAGAAGCTTCCGAAAAACTAATGAATAAAATAACAGGATACCAAGTACTCTCACAAGAAGCTGGTCCAATACAGCATTTAGTTTTTCAAGTTCCACTAGCCGTTTGGGGGAATGGTACCGATTTAACCATGCAATGGAGTGGAAGAAAAAATGATAACGGCAAGATTGATCCGAATTTTTGCCGGATTTTATTTTATTTGAGTCTAGAGCACATAAAGGATACGATTGTAGATTTACATGTGCAGAATAGAGTAATCTCGATTTCTGTTCTAAATCACAGGGAAGATCTAAAGGAGATTGCCAATTTATTTATTCCAAATTTAAAAAAAGCCTTAGAAGAATTAAATTATCATCTTTCCTCAGTAAACTTTGAAAAACCGTCAGATAGAAAAATATCAAAAACGGATGTGAACAAAAAACAATCTAATTATAAACTTCCAAATAATTATAGTGGAGTTGATTTCCGGATATGAGCAATCAAATTAAACAGCTTCGTAAAGAAGCCGTCGCTCTAACTTATGATAAAACCGGCGGTGCTGCACCTTATGTTTCTGCAAAAGGAAAGGGATTAATTGCGGATAGTATACTTGCTAAAGCGAAGGAGCATGATATACCTGTCCAAGAAGACCCATCTTTAGTAGAGCTTCTGGGAAAATTAAACATTAATGAGCAAATTCCGGAAGAGCTATACGGTGCAGTAGCGGAAGTATTTGCCTTTATTTACAAAGCGGACCAAGAAGCGGGAAAAATTACACCAAAATAACGTTAATTATTCCTCAATAAAGGTGGACAAGGCAAGTCTCATTATATAAAATGATATCGCAGTCTATTTTTACGAAGAGAACGATAGGAGGATGGAAATGAATATACATGAGTATCAAGGGAAAGAGGTCCTCAGAAAATATGGGGTATCTGTTCCTAACGGAATCGTCGCTTTCACAGTTGAAGAAGCAGTAGAGGCCGCAAAAAAATTAGGCACACAAGTTTGTGTTGTTAAAGCACAAATCCATGCTGGAGGCCGTGGTAAAGCTGGCGGTGTAAAGGTAGCGAAAAATTTAGATGAAGTACGTACATATGCGAACGAAATTTTAGGAAAAACTCTTGTTACGCATCAAACAGGTCCTGAAGGTAAAGAAGTTAAACGTCTTCTTATCGAAGAAGGTTGTGACATCAAGAAGGAATACTATATTGGTTTAGTATTAGACCGTGCAACTTCTCGCGTAGTATTAATGGCATCTGAAGAAGGCGGAACTGAAATTGAAGAAGTAGCTGAAAAAACGCCGGAAAAAATCTTCAAAGAAGAAATCGATCCAGTTGTTGGTTTAACAGCTTACCAAGCTCGCCGTATTGCATTTAACATTAATATTCCAAAAGAGCTTGTAAATCAAGCAGTTAAGTTCATGATGGGCTTATATACTGCTTATATTGAAAAAGATTGTTCAATCGCTGAAATTAACCCGCTAGTTGTAACTGGTGATGGCAAGGTTATGGCATTGGATGCTAAGTTAAACTTTGATAGCAATGCTATCTACCGTCAAAAAGATATTTTAGAATATCGTGACCTTGATGAAGAAGATGCAAAAGAAATCGAAGCATCTAAATACGATTTAAGCTATATTTCTCTAGATGGAAATATTGGCTGCATGGTTAACGGTGCTGGACTGGCTATGGCAACTATGGATATCGTTAAACATTACGGAGGAGATCCTGCTAACTTCCTTGATGTTGGTGGCGGTGCTACAGCAGAGAAAGTTACTGAAGCATTCAAAATCATCCTTTCTGATAAAAACGTAAAAGGTATTTTTGTTAATATCTTTGGCGGAATAATGAAATGTGATGTAATCGCAACAGGTGTAGTGGAAGCTGCGAAACAAGTTGGATTGAACGTGCCTTTAGTTGTTCGTTTAGAAGGTACAAATGTTGATTTAGGTAAGAAGATTCTTGCTGAGTCAGACATTGAAATTATTGCAGCTGAATCTATGGCTGATGGCGCACAAAAAATCGTTTCATTAGTAGGTTAAATTAATTTGGTATGCCATCTGAATAGGTATAAATACTTGATTTAGTTGGTAACCTGAAACCAGAAAGGGGAATAATCGTGAGTGTTTTTATTAACAAAGATACAAAAGTAATTGTTCAAGGGATCACAGGTTCAACTGCCCTTTTCCATACAAAACAAATGTTAGAATACGGAACAAAAATTGTTGGAGGAACAACTCCTGGTAAAGGCGGCTCTGAAGTAGAAGGCTTACCAGTATTTAATACTGTTTCTGAAGCTGTTAAAGCTACTGGAGCAAATGCCTCTGTTATTTATGTTCCTGCACCATTTGCAGCAGATGCTATTCTAGAAGCGGTTGATGCTGAGTTAGATCTTGTAATTTGTATTACTGAGCATATTCCTGTATTAGATATGGTTAAAGTGAAACGCTATATGGAAGGCAAGAAAACACGCCTAGTTGGTCCAAACTGCCCAGGTGTTATCACTCCTGAAGAATGTAAAATTGGTATTATGCCAGGATATATTCATACAAAAGGCCATGTTGGAGTTGTATCACGTTCTGGAACTCTAACTTATGAAGCAGTTCATCAGTTAACACAAGCTGGTATCGGCCAATCTACTGCTGTTGGTATTGGTGGAGACCCAGTTAACGGAACTAACTTCATCGATGTTCTTAAAGCTTTCAATGAAGATCCAGAAACATATGCTGTAATTATGATCGGTGAAATCGGCGGTACAGCTGAAGAAGAGGCTGCAGAATGGGTTAAAGCTAATATGACTAAGCCTGTAGTAGGCTTTATCGGCGGACGTACTGCACCTCCAGGAAAGCGTATGGGACATGCTGGTGCCATCATTTCTGGCGGTAAGGGAACTGCTGATGAAAAGATCCGCGTAATGAACGAATGCGGAATCGAAGTAGCTGCAACACCTTCTGTAATGGGAGAAACATTAATTAAAGTTCTTAAAGAAAAAGGACTTTATGACAAGTGTAAAACTCATTAATTCAATAAATAATATATCATTAATTTTTTGCAGACCCCCCCTTTTATAGGGGGGCTATTCTGCATTCATAATATATTTGAATAAGGGGGATTAAAATGGATGATTTTAAGCTGAAATTAACCCATTTGCATCACTGTAGGGGAATCGGCTGGAAAACAATTTTAAATATTTTAAAGGCTGATCCTGAACTTCGCAGGCTTTATCAACTCAGTATAAACGATTCTTTCCAAACAACTACCACGTTATCTTCTTCCACACTTCATGACCTTCACTCCAATTTATTACTCGAAAAAATTCATCACTATCACAATCAGAACGTTCACATTATTACCGTATTTGATGAAGATTATCCAGTATTATTAAAGGAAACCTATCAGCCGCCATGGGTTTTATATGCAAAGGGAGATATTTCGTTATTAAGAAATAAATTGAAACTTGCTGTAGTCGGCTCAAGACAGTGTAACCAATATGGCAATGAGGCCATACAAAGCTTATTTCCAAAATTAATAGAAAATGGTGTTGTTATCGTAAGTGGATTAGCAGCAGGGATTGATACGATTGCCCATCAAACGGCAATTAGATTAGGTGGAAAAACTATTGGAGTCATTGCTGGCGGCTTGAACCATATTTATCCTGAGTCTAACAAAGCGCTTTCGTTAGATATGATGAAAAATCATTTAATAATTTCTGAGTATCCACCTCATACAAAACCAGAAAGATGGCAATTTCCATTGAGAAATAGAATTATTAGCGGCATGAGTAATGGTACCTTTATTGTTCAAGCTAAAAAGAAAAGCGGATCATTAATAACTGCTAACTACGCAGTTCAAGAAGGAAGGGAAGTTTTTGCTCTTCCAGGAAATATGTTTAGTCCTTACTCAATTGGAACAAATGAGCTTATTCAGCAAGGAGCGAAATTAGTTCAAACACCAGATGATATACTAGAAGAATTAACATATTAAACAAATATGTATTTTTTTGAAAAAATTGTTGTATAATTCTAAAAAATGAATCACTATGTTTTAAGAAAATGATTTCCTAGAAAAATGGAACTATTTTTTTCAAATTTGCTCAAAAGGCTTGAAATTCCATCCAAACTGTTATACATTTTGCAACAGATGTTCGAAATTGCGAATGGAAAAATTACCTAATTCAATAGACCATTTAAAATGAAACCGCTTTTATATTGATATTAATGTTTGACAAAGATGAAAGAGTTGTACAATAATAGTTGATATTTCTTCAACCATTATTCACAACCTAATAATATCAGCATTTTTTATCTTACAAAGTTATTTCTAAGTAGAAAAAAGACTTTACTGTCGGTAAAGCAATAAAATAATTGGTATTAAGTATTTGAAGCTGTGTTAATAGTCATCTTACTTGAACCGAAATAAAATCCCCTCTTAAGGAGGACTAGGAATGTCAGAGTTTTTAGTTATCGTTGAGTCACCTGCAAAGGCAAAAACGATTGAGCGTTATCTAGGTAAAAAATATAAAGTAAAAGCATCAATGGGACATGTTCGGGACCTTCCGAAAAGCCAAACAGGTGTTGATATAGATAATCAATATGAACCTAAATATATAACAATTCGCGGTAAGGGCCCTGTTTTAAAAGAATTAAAAACGGCCGCAAAAAAAGCTAAAAAAATATACCTTGCAGCTGACCCTGATCGTGAAGGTGAGGCAATTGCTTGGCATTTAGCACATAGTTTGAATATGGATATTACATCAGATTGTCGTGTTGTGTTTAATGAGATTACTAAAGATGCGATAAAAGATTCATTTAAAAATCCAAGACCAATTAATACAGATCTTGTTGATGCTCAGCAAGCAAGGCGGATCCTTGATCGATTAGTAGGTTATAATATTAGCCCATTACTATGGAAAAAAGTAAAAAAAGGGTTAAGTGCAGGTAGGGTTCAATCCGTAGCCGTTCGATTAATTATTGATAGAGAAAAAGAAATTAAAGCGTTTGAACCAGAGGAATATTGGTCAATTGATGGTGAATTTCTAAAAGGGAAAGACAGCTTTGAAGCATCCTTTTATGGCATTGGCAAAGAAAAGCTTGAATTAAAATCTAAAGAAGATGTTGAAAATGTTTTAAGTAAAATGTCTGATGGCACGTTTTCAGTCACATCTGTTACTAAAAAAGAGCGAAAAAGAAATCCTGCGGCTCCATTTACGACATCTTCACTACAACAGGAAGCGGCAAGGAAATTAAATTTTCGCGCGAAAAAAACAATGATGCTCGCGCAGCAGCTTTATGAAGGGATTGATCTTGGCAAAGAGGGTACGGTTGGTTTGATTACTTATATGAGAACCGATTCAACTCGTATTTCCGAAATTGCCCAGACAGAGGCTTCAAATTATATTGACCAAACGTTTGGAAAAGATTATCTATCTTCAGAACCGAAAAAAGAAAAGAAGAAATCCAATACACAAGATGCCCATGAAGCGATACGGCCTACAAGTGTTACAAATGATCCAGCTAGTCTTAAAGAGTTTTTATCTAGGGATCAGCTGCGTCTGTACAAATTAATTTGGGAACGATTTATTGCAAGTCAAATGGCACCAGCCATTATGGATACAATGAGTGTAGATTTGAAAAACGGAGAGGTCATTTTCCGAGCAACTGGATCTAAGATAAAGTTTCCAGGCTTTATGAAGGTATATGTTGAGGGAACAGACGATCAAGATGATGTAAAGGATAAAATGCTTCCTGATCTTAAGGAAGGTGATGAGGTCTTTAAAAAAGATATTGAACCTAAACAGCATTTTACTCAGCCTCCACCTCGTTATACAGAGGCTCGTCTTGTAAAAACTCTTGAGGAACTTGGGATTGGTCGCCCATCTACATTTGCACCTACTTTAGATACGATCCAAAAGCGTGGGTATGTAGCATTAGATAACAAGCGATTTATTCCAACTGAGCTTGGAGAAATTGTTCATGAGTTAATCCTCGAATTTTTCCCTGACATTCTTGACGTAGAATTTACGGCAAAGATGGAGAAGGATCTCGATTATGTTGAAGAAGGCAAAGTAAATTGGGTAGATATCATTCATAATTTTTACATTGACTTTGAAAAGCATCTTGAAATTGCCGAAAAGGAAATGCAAGAGGTCGAGATTAAAGATGAGCCTGCAGGAGAAGATTGCGGACAATGCGGCAGCCCTATGGTATTTAAAATGGGACGCTTCGGTAAGTTTATGGCTTGCAGCAATTTCCCTGACTGCAGAAATACAAAACCAATTGTGAAAGAGATTGGTGTTAAGTGTCCGAAGTGTAATGAAGGAAATATAATAGAAAGAAAAAGTAAAAAGCGCCGGATTTTTTATGGTTGCGACCGTTTTCCGGAATGTGACTTTATTTCATGGGATAAGCCTTTACCGCGCAGCTGTCCAAAATGTGAGAATACGCTTATTGAAAAGAAGCTGAAAAAAGGTGTCCAAGTCCAATGTATCGAATGTGACTATAAGGAAGAAAAGCAAAGTTAAGGGTGGGCGATGCGCTCACTCTTTTCTAATGAAATAACTTTTATTCCAACTTTTACTTAAAACAGAATAAATTTAATCATTTTTATAGATAAATTATTATTTATGAGAATTGTTTCATTGCAAAGTGATAACGATTAGGTGTAAAGTAAGAGAGCTATGTTTCAAAAGCGGAGGTAAGAAAATGAATAATACAGTTAATGTTATAGGTGCTGGGTTAGCTGGAAGCGAGGCAGCCTGGCAGCTTGCTAATAGAGGAATTAAAGTAAACCTATATGAAATGAGACCAGTTAAACAAACTCCGGCTCATCATACAGAAAAATTTGCAGAACTAGTCTGCAGTAACTCATTACGTGCAAATACGCTAACGAATGCTGTTGGGGTGTTAAAAGAAGAAATGAGGAAATTAAACTCAATTATTATTGAGTCTGCGGATGCTTGTGCAGTCCCTGCTGGAGGAGCATTAGCAGTTGACCGCCATGAATTTGCAGGTCGAGTAACAGAAAAAGTTAAGAATCACCCAAATGTAACAGTTATCAATGAAGAAGTAGTTGGAATTCCTGAAGGTCCGACGATAATAGCAACAGGACCATTAACGAGCGAGTCATTGTCAGCCAAGCTTAAGGAATTGTCAGGGGAAGAATATTTATATTTCTATGATGCTGCAGCCCCAATCATTGAGAAAGAGTCCATTAATATGGATAAAGTTTACCTTAAATCACGCTATGATAAAGGGGAAGCTGCTTACTTAAACTGTCCGATGACAGAAGAAGAGTTTAATACATTTTATGAAGCTTTAATAAGCGCTGAAACAGTGCCATTAAAAGAATTTGAAAAAGAAATCTTTTTTGAAGGCTGTATGCCAATTGAAGTAATGGCTAACAGAGGGAAAAAGACCATGCTTTTTGGTCCAATGAAGCCAGTAGGTTTAGAAGATCCTAAAACGGGAAAAAGACCATATGCAGTCGTACAGCTTCGTCAGGACGATGCGGCTGGAACACTATACAATATTGTTGGATTTCAAACTCACCTTAAATGGGGTCCTCAAAAAGAGGTTATCCAATTAATACCGGGTTTGGAGAATGCTGAAATTGTTCGTTACGGAGTTATGCACCGGAATACTTTTATTAACTCCCCTAAAGTATTAAAATCAACTTATCAATTTAAAAATCGGGATGATCTCTTTTTTGCTGGCCAGATGACAGGGGTAGAGGGCTATGTAGAATCAGCTGCAAGCGGCTTAGTAGCTGGAATTAATGCTGCAAGATTTGTGAATGGAGAAGAGTTACTTGAATTTCCTCATGAAACAGTAATCGGAAGCATGGCAAGATATATTACATCGGCTAATGAAAAAAGCTTTCAGCCAATGAATGCAAACTTTGGCTTGATGCCTGAGCTTCCAGTTAAAATAAGAGGAAAGAAAGAGCGAAATGAGCAGCACGCTAACAGAGCGTTAGAAACAATTCAGAACTTTGCGAAAAGTAAGGAGATTTAATTGCAAGGGCTTCTAAAATGTGATACTATTTAGAAGCCCTTGTGAGGTGATTAATAAATGGACCAAAATGTGAACAATTCGTTAAACATGTTTATTGAATATTTACAAATCGAGAAAAATTATTCACAATATACTATTGAACATTATCAGCAAGATATTAACGAATTTTATATGTTCATATCTGAACAAGGAATTAGCAAGCTGGAAAATGTTAAATACTTTGATGTCCGAATTTATTTAACAAAGCTTTTTGAAAAAAAATTAGCAAGAAAATCAGTTGCAAGAAAAATTTCTTGTTTACGAAGTTTTTTTCGATTCCTTGTTAGAGAAAAAATAGTCTCCGAAAATCCTTTTGCTCTAGCTTCAATTCCAAAGCTTGAAAAAAGGCTTCCGGAATTTTTTTATGAGGAAGAATTGAAAGAGTTATTTAATGCATGTAAATCGGATACGATATTAGGGCAAAGAAACAAAGCTTTATTAGAACTGCTTTACGCAACGGGTATTCGTGTAAGTGAATGCAGTAATATCCGGTTAAATGATTTAGATATGCATTTATCAACCGTTTTAGTTCAGGGCAAGGGTAATAAGCAAAGGTACATTCCATTTGGAAGCTTCGCCCAAGACGCCTTACAATATTACATACAACATGGCCGCCAAAGCTTGCTTGCTAAGGAAGCACCTAACGATTATTTATTTTTAAATAGCAGAGGGAGACCATTAACACCTCGGGGCATTAGGCATATTCTTAATCAGCTGATTGAACAGTCATCTTTAAATGGCAAAATACATCCCCATATGCTTAGACATTCGTTTGCAACACATTTACTTGCAAATGGTGCAGATATGAGAACCGTTCAGGAATTGCTAGGTCATGCTTTTTTATCGTCAACACAAGTATATACACATGTTACTAGTGAGTATTTAAGAAGTTCTTATTTAGCCCATCATCCTAGAGCTTAGCACCATATGGATGCTTTGCCCAATATAGGAATACTAGGCAAAAGGAGGATAAAGAATGTCTCAATTCCATGCAACAACTATATTTGCTGTGCAACATAAAGGAGAATGTGCAATGGCCGGTGATGGCCAGGTTACATTTGGCAATGCGGTTGTAATGAAACATACTGCACGTAAAGTTCGGAAACTGTTCAATGGGAAAGTCATTGCTGGATTTGCTGGTTCTGTTGCAGATGCGTTTACTTTATTCGAGATGTTTGAAGGAAAGCTTGAAGAGTATAATGGAAATCTTCAGCGGGCTGCAGTGGAGCTTGCCAAGCAATGGAGGAGTGATAAAGTATTGCGGAAACTTGAAGCAATGCTTATTGTCATGAATTCAGAAAGTATGCTTCTTATTTCGGGAACAGGTGAGGTTATTGAGCCTGACGACGGAATATTAGCTATTGGCTCAGGCGGACATTATGCTCTTGCTGCTGGAAGATCATTAAAACGCTATGCCGGTGACCATTTATCAGCTAAGGAGATTGCAAAAGCTTCACTGGAAATGGCAGCTGAAATATGTGTTTACACAAATCACAATATTATTGTGGAAGAACTGTAAGGGAGAGTGTTCTGACCGATGGTTAAAGGAATGAATTTAACACCCCGTCAAATCGTTGAAAAACTTGATCAGTTTATTATTGGTCAAAAGGAAGCGAAAAAAGCAGTAGCAGTAGCACTTAGGAACAGGTATCGCCGTGGACTATTAGATGAGAAGCTTCGTGATGAAATTAGCCCGAAAAACATTTTGATGATTGGGCCAACTGGTGTTGGTAAGACTGAAATTGCCCGCCGGATGGCAAAGTTAGTTGGAGCACCTTTTGTTAAGGTTGAAGCAACTAAATTTACTGAAGTCGGTTATGTCGGACGTGATGTTGAGTCTATGGTTAGGGACCTAGTTGAAACATCTGTAAGGCTTGTTAAGGAAGATAAAATGGCAAGTGTTAAGGAACGTGCTGAGGAAAGTGCAAACAGAATAATTATTGATTTATTAGTTCCTTCTAACAAAAAAACGGTTAACTATAAAAACCCTCTTGAAATGCTTTTTGGCGGTGGAAATGATCAAACTGAACAAGATACATCTTCTGATGATATGAATATTCAGGCAAAACGTAAAGTGGTTAAAGAAAAGCTAGCTTTAGGTGAACTTGAAAATGAATATATTACCGTTGAATTAGAAGAGCAGCAACCATCCATGTTTGATATGCTTCAAGGTTCTGGAATGGAACAAATGGGGATGAATATGCAGGATGCTTTAAGTAGTTTAATGCCAAAACGCAGAAAAAAAAGAAAGCTCACTGTTAGTGAAGCAAGAAAAATTCTTACGAACGAAGAGGCACAGAAATTAATTGATATGGATGAAGTGACTCAAGAAGCGGTTTTTCGTGCAGAGCAATCAGGAATTATTTTCATTGATGAAATTGATAAAATTGCCAGCAAAAATAATGGCGGATCGTCTGCTGATGTTTCCCGTGAAGGTGTTCAGCGTGATATTTTGCCGGTTGTAGAAGGTTCTACTGTTGTGACTAAATATGGCACTGTAAAAACAGATCATATTCTTTTTATGGCAGCTGGGGCATTTCACATGGCAAAACCATCAGACTTAATACCGGAATTGCAAGGGCGTTTTCCAATTAGGGTGGAGTTAACTAAGTTAACTGTTGAAGACTTCTTTAATATTTTAGTTGAGCCTGACAATGCTTTAATTAAACAATATCAAGCATTATTAGAAACAGAAGGTATACAAATTGAATTTTCTGACGATGCTATTCGTAGGATTGCTGAATTCGCATTCGAGGTAAATCAAAATACTGATAATATCGGAGCACGCCGTCTTCATACGATCATGGAAAAGCTGTTGGAAGATTTATCTTTTGAGGCTCCAGACGTAACAATGGAAAAAATATTAATCACTCCTCAGTATGTAGAGGAGAAATTAGGTGCAATATCTCGCAACAAGGACTTAAGTCAATTTATATTGTAAAATTTGTGTTAAATTATTTGTGAATAGATAGACAAATAATAATATTATGATTCAAGATAAAACAGAATAAAGCTTTATTGTTAAGCAAAATGGAGGAAAATTCAATGGATTTATTATCAAGAACAAGAAAAATTAATGCTATGCTTCAAAGAGCGGCTGGAAAACCTGTTAACTTTAAAGAAATGGCAGAGACATTAAGTGATGTTATTTCTGCAAATATTTTTGTTGTCAGCAGACGTGGGAAACTTTTAGGGTTTGCGGTAAATCAGCAAATTGAAAATGACCGTATGAAACAAATGCTAGCGGATCGTCAATTTCCTGAAGAATATACAAATAATCTTTTTAACATTCAAGAGACTTCACCAAACCTTGATGTTGAAAGTGAATATTCCGCATTCCCTGTTGAAAATAAAGACCTATTTAGAACAGGTTTAACAACAATTGTTCCAATTATCGGCGGCGGGGAGAGACTAGGTACTTTAATCCTTGCAAGATTAAACGAGCAATTCCATGATGACGATTTAATTTTAGCTGAGTATGGTGCAACAGTAGTAGGAATGGAAATTTTACGTGAAAAATCAGAAGAAATTGAAGAAGAAGCACGCAGCAAAGCAGTTGTACAAATGGCTATCAGTTCTCTTTCATATAGTGAACTTGAAGCGATTGAGCATATATTTGAAGAACTAAGCGGCAGCGAAGGTCTTCTTGTAGCTTCTAAAATAGCTGACCGTGTGGGAATTACAAGATCGGTTATCGTCAATGCACTAAGAAAATTAGAAAGTGCAGGCGTAATTGAATCAAGATCACTTGGTATGAAAGGAACTTATATTAAAGTTCTGAATGACAAGTTTTTATATGAGCTTGAAAAATTAAAATCTCACTAAAATATTTGCAAAAAAACCTCCTTCTTTCGACAAAAAGGGAGGTTTTTTATTGTTCGCATATTACATTTATTAATTTTTTTAAAATGTTTTTTACGTTAATTACTAAATTTCATTTCAATGTTATAGGACTTTTTTAATATTTGTGTTAAAGTTATCAGGTTATTTGTTCGTAAATTTGTTATTATTTACAAAGTTTTACTCTTTCCTACAAGATTTTCTCGATCTATAATAAAAAATGGGAATAAGGTCATGTTAAAAGTATCCTAAGTATCATAGACAGATTATTTCATTTTCATTACAATAAAAGGTAAGCGACATAAATCGTTTTTTTTCTTCTAATTTCAACATTTTACTTAAATGCCAAATTTATCTTAAAAATAGCATTAATGAGGTGCGTTTTATGAAGTTATTTTCTAATACAATAACGTCTCTTGAAAATGGTCTTAATTATTCTGCACTAAAACAAAAAGTAATCTCACAAAACATTGCTAATGAAGCAACTCCAGGCTATAAAGCAAAAGATGTTAGCTTTAAACAGTCATTAGAGGAAGCAGTAAATGTAATACATGCAAACCGCACAGATATGCGTCATTTTGACTTTCAAGGCAGTCAGCTCTCAAATGCTGGAGTGATCACAAAAAAAAATGTTTCTTACAATCATAATGGAAATAGTGTTGATATAGATAAAGAAATGACAGATTTAGCAGGTAACCAAATCTATTACAACGCCCTTATCGAGAGAATTAACGGTAAGTTTTCGAGTTTGCAGACAGTCATTAGAGGAGGTAAATAACAATGTCGATTTTTCATAGTATGAATAATTCTGCTTCCGCATTAACAGCGCAGCGTTTAAGAATGGATGTTATTTCTTCCAATATGGCGAATGTGGACTCAACTAGAGGAAAGCTAGTGAATGGGGAATGGCAGCCTTACCGCAGAAAATCTGTCATACTCGAACCAAAAGAAGGTCAATTTTCAAATTTCCTAAATAAAGCAATGAATCGCTCTAATGCAGATGGAGCAGGAAATGGTGTAAAGGTTACAAGAATTGTGGAAGATCAAACACCATTTAAGCTTGTTTATAATCCTGAGCATCCTGATGCTAATGCTGAAGGATATGTCGAACTTCCTAATGTGGATCCTTTGAAAGAGATGGTAGATTTAATTAGTGCTACTAGATCGTATGAAGCTAATGTGACTGTCTTGAATGCTTCGAAGAGCATGTTGATGAAAGCATTGGAAATCGGGAAATAAAGGAGCAGAGTAGATGAATAATATAGGGATGGCTTCTGTAAGCCAAATTTTAAAACCGCAGGAACCAAAACAGACTCATACATATACACCATACGAGGCTCAAAAGAGTTTTGCGTCCGTATTAAAGAAATCTATTGAAGAAGTTAATAAACTTCAAAATGTATCTGATAATATGACAGAAAAACTAGTAAGAGGCGAAAATATAGATTTGCACCAAGTTATGATTGCTTCACAAAAAGCAAGCATAACACTTCAGACAACATTGGAAATCCGCAATAAAGTAATTGAGGCATACCAAGAAACGATGCGTATGCAAGTTTAATAGAATAGTTGTTTTTTGTTAATTGAACAATTTTGAAGCTAAAAACTACTGTTTTGCGGTTATTAGCTGCCAAAGAATGAGACAGAATAACCGGGGGATTGAAATGAAAGAATCGTTTCGGAAATATAAAGAGAAAATTCAAGAGTTTTTGCAAAGTCGAACCAAAAAGCAGAAAATATTGCTCTTTGGTTCCATACTTTTATTTATAATTCTGGTAACTAGTTTATCCTTGTTGGCAACGAGAACAACATATGTGCCGCTTTATAGCAATCTTTCACCTTCTGAAACAGGAACGATAAAAGAGAGTCTAGATGGCCGAGGGATAAAATCGGAAATTACTGATGGTGGAACAACGATTAAAGTGCCTGAGGAAGTAGTGGACACGCTTAAAGTTGAACTGGCTGCTGAAGGGATACCGAAATCAGGTAATATTGATTACTCATTTTTCAGCCAAAATGCAGGCATAGGCACAACGGAAAATGAATTTAAAATGATTAAATTAGATTCAATGCAAACAGAATTAGCAAATTTAATAAAAGGAATTGATGGGATTAATGACGCAAAGGTTATGATTAACCTTCCGGAAAAAGGAATCTTTGTGAAAGACTCGTCTGAAGAAGCTTCTGCTTCGATTGTTTTGAATACAAAACCAGGGTATAAATTTGAGGAATCACAGATCCAAGCTCTTTATCATTTAGTCTCAAAAAGTATTCCAAACCTACCTACTGATAATATCGTCATAACGAATCAGTTTTTTGAGTACTTTGATCTAAAAAATAATCAAAATTCTACTCCTGGTTCAACTTTTGCTGAACAGCATGAAATTAAAAAGCAAATTGAACGCGATGTACAGCGCCAAGTCCAAGGAATGCTCGGCACATTAATGGGTCAGGACAAGGTAGTTGTGTCTGTAACAGCAGATGTTGACTTTACCCAGGAAAATAGAGAAGAAAATCTCGTCACTCCAGTAGATGAAGAAAATATGGCGGGAATTGCTATCAGTGCCCAAAAGATTACAGAAACCTTTACGGGAAGTGCAGATCAAGCCGGCGGATTAGCTGCTGCTGAAGATCCTGCAGATGTACCGGGGTCTTCCTACTTAGAGGGAAATGGAACAAACGGAGATTATGAGAAAGTACAAGAAACTTTTAATAATGAAGTAAACAAAATTCGTAAAGAAATCGTAGAAAGTCCTTATAAAGTAAGAGACTTAGGTATCCAGGTAATGGTTGAACCGCCGAAACCAGATGATCCAACTTCACTACCTCAAGAAAGAGTAGATGATATCACAAAAATTCTGGCAACCATTGTGCGGACAACAATTGATAAAAAAGCCGGAACACAAGAACTGACGGATGAGGCAATCAATAACAAAATTGTTGTATCTGTTCAGCCGTTTAATGGAAAAGTGCAATTCACTGAAGATGTTAAACAAGTTCTTCCTCTTTGGGCTTATATAGTAGGTGGAGTTCTTCTGGCTATTATTGGATTGTTAATCTTCTTATTTATTAGAGCAAGAAGAAAACAAAAAGCTGAAGCAGAAGAATTATTAGAAATGGAAGAAGCCATTTATGTTCCTGATGTAAACGAGGAGCAGGAAACTGAAAGCTCAATGCGCAAAAAGCAGCTTGAAAAAATGGCTAAGGAAAAACCAGAGGATTTTGCCAAACTATTGCGTACTTGGATTGCTGAAGATTAGGAGGTATGGGAATGGCAAAGAAAGATTCAAAAGAATTAACGGGGAAACAAAAGGCAGCCATACTTCTAATTTCGCTCGGACCTGATGTTGCATCTTCGGTATATAAGCATTTAAGTGAAGAAGAAATAGAAAAGTTAACTTTGGAAATTTCCGGAGTAAAGAAAGTGGATTCTTTGGCAAAAGAAGAAATTCTAGAGGAGTTTCATAATATTGCATTAGCACAAGATTATATTTCACAAGGCGGTATTGGTTATGCAAAAACGGTGTTAGAAAAAGCGCTCGGTAATGAACAAGCTGCGATTATTATTAATCGACTAACATCATCATTACAAGTAAGACCGTTTGATTTTGCCAGAAAAGCTGATCCTGCACAAATATTAAACTTTATTCAAAATGAGCATCCGCAAACAATTGCCTTAATTTTATCTTATTTAGATGCTGCTCAAGCTGGACAAATTTTATCTGAGCTGCCTCAAGAAATGCAAGCGGATATTGCAAGAAGAATTGCAGTTATGGATAGTACTGCTCCTGAAATTATTAATGAAGTCGAACAAATTCTTGAAAGAAAACTATCCGCAACTGTTACACAAGACTACACACAAACTGGTGGAATTGAAGCGGTTGTTGATGTTCTGAATGGTGTAGACCGTTCTACAGAACGGACGATTCTAGACGCATTAGAAATTCAAGATCCAGAGCTGGCTGAAGAAATTAAGAAAAGAATGTTCGTATTTGAAGATATTGTTACCCTTGATAACCGTGCCATTCAGCGTGTTATCCGCGATTGTGAAAGTGAAGATCTTATGCTTTCACTTAAAGTATCAAGTGATGAAGTTAAAGAGATTATATTCAAGAATATGTCCAAACGAATGGTTGAAACGTTTAAGGATGAAATGGAATATATGGGACCTGTTAGACTTCGTGATGTTGAAGAGGCACAATCAAGAATCGTTGCCATTATTCGCCGCCTAGAAGAAGCTGGAGAAATCGTCGTCGCACGCGGCGGGGGAGATGATATTATTGTCTAGATTAATAAAAGGTGTTTCCCCTTTAGTTAATCAAGTTCCCAATGACAAAAAGGTCATCTCAATAAAGCTGTTTAAACCAGATCTTAAGGACGACGAGATTACTCCAAATCCAATAAATATGGATGAGCTGACACAATCTATTATTGAAAATGCCCAAAGAGAGGCAGAAGAGATATTAAGAAGTGCAAGGCATGAGGCGGAGCAAATCCGTGAAAAACTGGATGAAAATATTCAAGACTTTGAATTGGAAAAAGTAAGGATAACTGAGAGCGCCAAGGAATCCGGATTTGCTGCTGGCTTTGAAGAAGGACGAGAAAAAGGATACTTAGAATATCATGATGTCATTCAACTGGCACGTTCTGTTGTTGATTCAGCAAAAGCAGATTACCGTTCACATGTTGAATCATCTGACCGAGAAATTCTAGAAATTGGCATTAAAGTAGCCGGAAAAATTCTAGGGAAAACAATTGAAGAAAACGGGGAAGAATTCCTAACTCTTGTTAAGAGAGCATTAAAAGAGGCTAGAGAAAATCAAGAGGTTCAACTGCATGTAAACCCAATCCATTTTGATTTGCTGCTTGCTAACAAAGAAGAGCTCAAAATGCTCTTTCCAAGGGAAGTAGACTTATTCATTTATCCTGATGACGAATTAGTAGAGTCTAGCTGTGTTATTGAATCGGTTAATGGAAGAATTGACGCTAGCATTGACAGTCAGCTAGAAGAAATTAAACGCAAGCTTATTGAAATGCTAGAGGGTGAATAGGAATGAAACTTCTTGATGTGATCGGACAAATTGATGGTCTTGATTCTTTTAAACGTTTTGGGAGAGTTAAAAGAGTAGTAGGATTAATGATTGAATCTCAAGGTCCACCTGAAAGCTCGATTGGTGATGTGTGTTATATACACGTTGGAAACAAGAAAAATAGAGTGATTCAAGCAGAAGTTGTTGGCTTTAAAAATGAAGAAGTTATTTTAATGCCATTTACGACAATAAACGATATTTCACCTGGAAGCTTAGTTGAGGCGACTTCAAGACCATTAGAGATAAAGGTAGGTCCCCAATTAATCGGCACAATTATTGATTCTATTGGACAGCCGCTTGATGGATCACCATTGCCAAAAGGATTATCTCCAGCACCAACTGAACAAGAGCCGCCAAATCCAATGCAGAGACCCCCTATCTCTTCTTCTATAGAAGTAGGTGTTCGAATGATTGATAGTTTATTAACTGTTGGAATTGGACAGCGAGTAGGAATTTTTGCTGGTAGTGGAGTAGGCAAAAGTACTTTACTAGGTATGGTTGCACGGAATACAACAGCAGACTTAAATGTTATTGCTTTAATAGGTGAGCGGGGAAGAGAAGTTCGTGAATTTATAGAACGTGATCTTGGCCCAGAAGGACTTAGCCGATCAATTGTCGTTGTGGCAACTTCTGATCAGCCAGCGTTAATGAGGATAAAAGGTGCCTATACAGCAACCGCAATTGCTGAATACTTCCGTGATAAAGGTCTCAATGTCATGCTGATGATGGATTCAGTAACAAGGGTGGCAATGGCACAAAGAGAAGTGGGTCTTGCCATTGGGGAGCCTCCAACAACTAAAGGATACACACCTTCTGTGTTTGCTATTTTACCAAAGCTTCTTGAAAGAACAGGAACGAATGAAAAAGGTTCAATCACAGCCTTTTATACCGTTTTAGTTGATGGCGATGATATGAATGAACCAATTGCTGATACAGTCCGTGGGATATTAGATGGCCATTTTGTTTTGGATCGGGCTCTGGCGAATAAAGGTCAATATCCAGCTGTTAATGTTTTAAAAAGTGTCAGCAGGGTGATGAATAATATTGTCCCTCGTGAACATATATCAGCCGCTGAAAAATTGCGTGAAGCATTAAGTACTTATATAAATGCTGAAGATTTAATTAATATAGGTGCCTATAAAAAAGGATCATCAATAGAAATAGATGAGGCAATCAGGCTCTATCCTAACATTATTTCTTTTTTGAAACAGGGAACACATGAAAACGTATCTTTTCAGGAAAGTGTTAATCAACTTTATAATCTTGTTGGGGAAGGAGAGTAATTTTCATGCAATACCAATTCAAATTTGAAAAGATTCTTTCGATTAAAGAAAGAGAGAAGGATGAAGCGTTAAATGTCTTTAATCAATCCGTTAAAAGATTTGAAACGGCTGCTGAAAAATTATATGAACTCCTAAAGAAAAAAGAGGATTTAGAAACTTATCAATCCTCAAGGTTAGTAAATGGTTTGCCCGTTCAGGAAATAAGACATCATCAGCATTTTATTCATAATCTTGAGAGAACGATAGAGCATTATCAGCAAATTGTTATAAATGCACGTAATCACATGAACTTTCAGCAGGAAAGACTTGTTGAAAAAAATGTAGAAGTAAAAAAATATGAAAAGATGAAAGAAAAAGATCGGATAAGCTATGCTGAAAGTGTTAGACAGGAAGAGGTCAAGCAAATGGATGATATCTCGATCCAGCACTACATGAATCGGGGAAATTAGGTGGTTAACGTGGAAAAGGTTTTAGAGGAAAAAGAATCGAAAAAACAATCAAGATTCCAGGGATTCATTATTGTAGTCTTAATTCCGCTGCTATTTGCTATAACTGTTGCACTTATTGTTATGACAGTACTTGGTGTAAATGTCTTTGAACTAACAAAGGAATATAGTCAAAAAATCCCGTTTATATCTTCCTCTTTGAAAGAAGATGAACAAAAAACAGTTAAGGGTCTTGAATCTAAAATGATTGAGCTTGAAGCTGAAATTAAGGACAGAGAAGCAAAGGTTTCAAAGCTTGAAACTGAATTAAAGGGTAAGGACGATGAAATTTCACAAATCCAAATAGAAAAGCAACGCCTTGAGGAAGAAATAATGGAATTAAAGGCAATGAAAGAAGACAACAAGCGTGCATTTAAGGACATTATTAAAACATATGAAACGATATCGCCTAAAAAAGCAGCTCCAATCATATCACAAATGGGTGATGAAGAAGCATTGCAAATCCTTTCAAGCATTAAAGCTGATACATTAGCAGCAATTATGGAAAAAATGAAGCCGGAAGATGCAGCAAGATATACCGAGCTTTTGACAGCTACTGCTGAAAATAAATCAGCTGATTTACCTTAAATACATAAATCAATATGTTGAAAGGAGGTGTGAAAGATGGAGACTAGTGGCTTAGGAACGATTAATGCAATTGTTTCCAATGGTGGTAAATCTATTTCTTCTGGAAAAACCGGAAGCGGATTTGATTCTTTACTAACTGGAATAATGGGTGTTGAACCTGTTTTACCTAATGATTCTGCTAATATAACTTCAATTGATATGCCAAAAGCTGAGCTTACAGACTTAATTCAATACCTGCAAACTACAGATATTTTTAAAATGGAAAACGGGTCCCAGCTATTGGGGGAATGTGCAAATTCTGGTAGTTCAGATGTCATTAAACTTATTGAAGAGCAATTGAATTTATCTTCTGATGAGTTAATCCAGTTATTAAGCAAGTTGCACAATAGCCTAAATGTTAATATAGAAGAACAAAACGTCAGTATTGATCAACTTAAGAAAGATAATAAGGATGAGGATCAATCAGATTTAATCATTGCATTAATTCAATCAATCTTTTCAATCCAAAAGCAAGATATGAGAATCGAACCGACAAAAGAATTTGGACAAGCAATGAAAGCGATTAAGCTCTTTGAATTATTATCTGCACATAAAGGTTCCCTAGAGGATCAATTAAAATTAAAAGAATTTATGAAAAATATTAGCGAAAAGCTCGAGCTTGCTTTAAATACTGGAAGTACTATTGACAGAGTAGATTTTGCAAAGAAAACATTCCAATCACTTTTAAATGAACAAGGTGGTAAAACTCAAGCCGATTCTGAAATTGCCGGAAAAGGTCTAAATAAATCAGAGACGGTAAATCATCAAGGGTTTATTCAATTTCAGCAGATGAGTAAGCCAGAGCAGCTTTCTTTAATTACGAGTGCCGGAAAGCCTGTTTCAACAGAACAACTGTTAGAGCAATTTGAGTCAATTCTGTCAAGAAGCCAGTTGATGAAAAACGGAGGAACGCAGAGACTATTTATTAAGTTAAATCCAGAGCATCTTGGTGCACTTCGAGTAGAGCTTATTCAAAAGGACTCAACAATTATTGCACGTATTTTGACTTCCACGGCAAATGCTAAGGATATGATGGAATCTCAGTTAAATGGACTAAAGCAGGCATTTCACTCGCAAAATATTCAAGTAGAAAGAATTGAAATTTCTCAAAGCTATACTCAAGCTGATCGCAGTTTTAACCGTGACCAGCAGAATCAAGGCCAGGAAGGGCAACAGCACCAAGAAAGACAGCAAGAACAGCAAACAGAAGATTTTGATCTTTCATTTGCAGAAGCACTTCTCAATACAGAAGCGTAGGTGTAATTAGAAAATGACAAATACTATTGATTCGTCTTTATTGTTATCAAACTATCAAAAAGAACAGCGAAAAACCGGTTCTGATATTTTAGGCAAAGATGATTTTCTAAAAATATTAATGGTTCAGCTGCAAAACCAAGATCCAATGAATCCGATGCAGGATAAAGACTTTATTGCACAAATGGCGACATTCTCGACACTAGAGCAGATTACCAATATGGGTAAAACGATGGAGAAATTTGTTAAGGTCCAAGAGCAAAGTCAATTAATTGCATACAGCCAATTTGTAGGTAAGGACATTACTTGGCATAAAGTAACCGAAGCAAAGGATGATGCGGGGACACCTATCATAGAAGAAGGTAAAGGTAAAGTAGCATCTGTTCAGTTTAAAGACAACAATGTTCTATTTATCCTGGATGATGGAACAAAGCTAGAGCCAGGTAATATTTCACAAGTGAATGAAATTTCTAAAGAAAATGCAATGGTGCAGGCGAGCATGTTGATTGGGAAGTCAGTTACATATTTAGCGGACAAGGCAGAAAAAACAGGATTAGTGAAATCTGTTTCCTTTAAAGATGGAAAAACTCTATTTCAGCTGGATGATGAGAAGAACATTTCAGCATCACAGATTACAAAAATTGAATAATAAGTAGGTGATTGAATGGATAAAATGATGTTTCATCCGATTCAATCAAAGGCCGTAATAAACCCAAAGATTAGACCGATTAAACCGGAATTGCAAAGCAATAAATTTGCCGCCCATCTTCAAACGGCTCTTCAGCCACAAGGTAAATTAACAGTGAGTAAGCACGCCCAGGACCGCATGCAGCAAAGAGGAATCCAGATTAATGATACTCACTGGAAGCAAATTGCGGATAAAGTTTTTGAAGCTAGAAAAAAGGGTGTAAATGAATCTCTTGTATTATTGAAGGATGCTGCCCTAATCGTCAGCGCCAAAAACAATACAGTGATCACGGCAATGGATCGGGAGGAAGCCCGAACACAAATATTTACAAATATTAATGGGACCATTCTACTAGATCAATAAATATTGGCTGGACCTGAAAAAGGAAGCCAAAGCTGCGGACTGACAGAAGCAGCTGCATACGAAAGGAGCAATAATTAATGCTACGTTCAATGTATTCAGGTATTAGTGGATTAAGAAACTTTCAAACAAAACTAGATGTAATTGGTAATAACATAGCAAACGTAAATACAGCTGGATTCAAAAAAGGCCGTGTAACGTTTAAGGATGCTATGAGCCAGACGATTGCAGGGGCCAGTGCATCAACTGATAACCGTGGTGGTAAAAATGCAATGCAGGTTGGGCTTGGGTCATCGTTAGCTTCAATCGATACAATTCATACAGGTTCAAGCTTACAATCAACAAACCGTCCGCAAGACCTTTCAATTGAAGGAGATGGGTATTTTGTTGTTAAACAAGGAAATGCTCAATACTATACTCGCGCTGGTAACTTTTATCTAGATGATAAGGGTGCCTTAGTAAATGGAGATGGATATAAGGTACAAGCTTATAAATATGCAGCCGATGGGAAAACATTAACAAATAATTATGGTGATGTAGCGATCAATGTAAATGCAGTACTACCAGCTACACCGACAGATCAAATATCAGTATCAGGGAATCTTGATGTGGGTGCTATTGAAGGTACAATTATAACTCAACAAATAAAAGTTATTGATGAAAAGGGAAAAGTACATGATTTGGATGTTCATTATAAGAAAACTTCTGCAGATGAATGGCAGGTATATTATGGTGGCGTAACAAGAAAAGAATTAGAGGACGACGATACTATAGCAGGACAATTAAAGATTACGGTTGGTACGGATGGGAAATTAACACTAGATCCAGTAGATGGGTCCGCCATTTCCATCATACTTGGTAAAGATGAAAATGATGACGATATAGAATTAAAACCCAAAATTGCAATAGGCGATATTTCTGTAGATAAGGGGGGGACAACTGCATTTTCAGATCCAAATGGATATTTAGAGGGGAAATTAGAGAGTTTTAGTATCGGAGCAATGGGCGAAATAAATGGTGTCTATTCAAATGGAGAGATTGCAACACTTGGCCGTCTAGCGATAGCTAAATTTAGCAATACATCCGGTTTAAATAAAACTGGCTCTAACTTATTTCAAGAAACGATTAGCTCAGGAACAGCTAATGTTGGTGCTGCGGGGGATGGCCGGGGTACAATCGCTTCCGGCACATTAGAAATGTCCAATGTCGACCTATCAGAAGAGTTCACTGAAATGATCACTGCTCAACGCGGTTTCCAAGCAAATACTCGTATTATCACGACATCCGACGAAATTCTGCAAGAATTGGTTAACCTAAAACGATAGGTAAGGGAGGGACAGGGTCTTAAAGGCTGAGCTTTCTAAGACCCTGAACATAACATTGATTAAAGTAACAAAGCTAAATGGAAAACCATTTACATTGAATGCCGTGTTTATTGAGACAATTGAGTCGTTTCCTGATACGACCATTACGTTAACGAATGGCCGAAAATATGTTGTAAAGGAATCTGAGGATATTGTTTCTCTGCGAGTAAGGGAATTCTATCAATCTGTCGGCCTACTCGGGCAGCAGCAAATGGGAGAAAGAGAGAATGAAGAATAATAAGCTGGTCATGATTATGTTAATTATGCTTGTGGCAATTGCTCTTGTCGGAACGGTGGCAATTATCATTGTTAAACAGCTAAATGATAATTCAGGCAGTAAGGAACCAACTATTGATGAAGTATTAGCTGCGTCAGTGGATGTTCCGCAAATTACGACGAATCTAGCAAGCAATGATTTTATTCGTATATCTTTTAAAATTCAAACAGATAGCAAAAAAGCTAAAGAGGAATTAGAAAAAAGAGATTTTCAAGTAAAGGATATAATCATTCAAGAGTTATCCGAAATGAAGGCAGAAGATGTTCAAGGTAAAGATGGACAGCAAAAGCTAAAAGAGGATTTAAAAACAAAGATAAATAAGATTTTACAAAAAGGTGTAGTAAAGCAGGTTTATATTACTGAGAATCTCCTCCAATAGTATTAAAAATCATAATAAATAGCCTAAAACTGGAGGTGAGATTTCATGTCAGGAGAAGTTTTATCACAAAGTGAAATAGATGCGCTACTATCAGCACTGTCTACTGGAGAGATGGATGCGGACGAGCTTAAAAAAGAGCAATCTGAGAAAAAAGTAAAAGTTTATGATTTTAAAAGAGCACTACGATTTTCAAAGGATCAAATTAGAAGTTTAACGAGGATTCATGAAAATTTTGCAAGGCTGTTAACAACCTTTTTCTCAGCACAGTTAAGAACATATGTGCAAATTACTGTCGCTTCAGCCGATCAGATTCCTTATGAAGAATTTATTCGTTCTATCCCGAATATGACAATTTTAAATGTTTTTGAGGTTCCGCCATTAGAAGGAAGAATCCTAATGGAAGTCAATCCTAATATCGCTTATGCCTTAATGGATAGAATGATGGGAGGCAAAGGCTCTAGTATTAATAAAGTTGATAATTTAACCGAGATTGAAACGAAAATTATGTCTACTACTTTTGAACGGGCTTTTGAAAACTATATGGAAGCCTGGAGCACGATAGAGGAAATCGATCCGCAGCTGATGGATTTTGAAGTCAATCCACAGTTTCTGCAAATGGTTTCCCCGAATGAAACAGTTGTTGTTATTTCATTGAATACTACAATTGGTGAAACGAGCGGAATGATGAATATTTGTATTCCACACATTGTTTTGGAGCCAATTATTCCGAAATTATCTGGTCACTACTGGATGCAATCAGATAAAAAAGAAAGAGTTCCAGAAGAATTAGACAGGTTGGAGAAGCACATTCACCAGGCCGAAGTCTCTGTCATCGGAGAACTGGGCACATCTGAAATTAGCATTCAAGATTTTCTAATGTTAGATATTGGTGATGTCATCGAGTTAAATAAGCAAATAGATCAGCCACTATTGGTCAAGGTTGGAGACATACCTAAATTCTTAGGTCAGCCAGGCAAAGTAAATAAAAAGCTTGCTATACAAGTATTAGACATCGTGAAAGGGGGAGAAGACGATGATGAGTGACGGTATGCTTTCACAAGATGAAATTGATGCACTTCTACGTGGAACAGATGATGAAGATGAATCGAGTTTATTTGATGACAACCTGCTGAACGTTGAGGACTATCTATCTCCAATGGAACAAGACGCATTAGGAGAAATAGGCAACATTTCATTTGGAAGCTCAGCAA
Organism: Bacillus sp. S/N-304-OC-R1; assembly: GCF_019749375.1. GTDB lineage: Bacteria > Bacillota > Bacilli > Bacillales > Cytobacillaceae > Cytobacillus. The sequence goes on along the minus strand of NZ_JACWFE010000001.1, from coordinate 379,956 downwards.
CAGCATTGTCAACCTTACTTAACCAAAAAGTAGATATTACAACACCAACAGTTACAACGATACCGCCTAAAGAATTGCATGATGAATTTCCACATCCTTATGTAGCGATTCAAGTTAGCTATACAGAGGGGTTTTCTGGGAGTAATTTATTAGTTATTAAACAATCAGATGCAGCGATCATCGCAGATTTAATGCTTGGAGGAAATGGGGAAAACCCGGCAGATTTGATGGGAGAAATCCAGCTAAGTGCAGTGCAGGAAGCAATGAATCAAATGATGGGATCTGCTGCTACCTCGATGTCTACAATTTTTAGTAAGAAAGTTGATATTTCGCCGCCAGCTATTGATGTTTTAAATCTTCAAGCTGGTGAAGGTACAGAGCGAATACCAGATGTGGATATTCTTGTTAAAATTTCTTTCAGATTAAAAATCGGGGAACTAATTGATTCAAATATTATGCAATTATTGCCACTGCAATTCGCGAAGGAATTAGTCAATGAATTGTTAAATCCTGGAGGTCCAGCAGAAAATACTTCAGGTACAATGGAAGAACCAGTAGATCCATTTCCAGAACTTCAAGAGCAGCCTGCGATCACAATGGATAAACAGCCTGCAGATTATCCTCAGGGAAATGGTTATTCACAAAATGCCTATCCTGAAACAAATATGGCACATCCTAATGGCGCATGGCAGCAAACGCAACAAGCTCAACCGGTCCAACAATCACAACAGGCGTATTATGCTCAGCCACAGCAGCCTAGCTATCAAAGTGGACCGCAGCATTTTGGTTCACCACTTCCTGGAGGACCTCAGCCTACTGTTCAGCCGGCGGTATTCTCTAGCTTTGAACCGTACTCACTTCAGGAGTCGGAATCAAAAAATTTAAATATGCTATTGGATATTCCATTACAAGTAACGGTTGAATTAGGAAGAACAAAACGATCTGTAAAAGAGATTCTGGAGTTGTCGGCTGGATCTATCATTGAGCTTGATAAGCTTGCTGGAGAACCAGTAGATATTTTAGTCAATAACCGCTTGATTGCTCAAGGAGAGGTAGTCGTTATTGATGAAAACTTCGGAGTGCGAGTAACAGATATTATAAGTCAAAGCGATCGAATAAAAAAACTTAGGTAAATACGGGGGTTAAGAAATAATGGCTCATAAAATTTTAATTGTAGATGATGCAGCTTTCATGAGAATGATGATCAAGGATATTTTATCAAAAAATGGATACGACGTTGTAGGGGAAGCTGCAGACGGTGCACAGGCAGTAGAAAAGTATAAAGAAGCAATGCCTGATCTAGTTACAATGGACATAACGATGCCTGAAATGGATGGAATTACTGCTCTTAAAGAAATTAGAAAAATAAATCCGAATGCAAAAGTAATCATGTGTTCTGCGATGGGGCAGCAAGCAATGGTTATCGATGCGATCCAAGCTGGAGCAAAAGATTTCATTGTTAAGCCATTCCAGGCAGACCGTGTGCTAGAAGCGATTTCAAAAACCTTAGGATAATAAATTATAGAGGGTGCAGTATATTGCTACTATATGTAAAGCGGACAATCCTTTCGCTGTTTTTAATAAGCTTCGCTCTGCTGGGCATTCATGCACCAGCCTATGCAGAGCAAGTAAATAGCGTAAAGGATTGTATAGAACATCCAGATTCCTGCGACCAAGATCATCAGCCTAATAAACAAGAAACAAAAGCAGATGAACCCGTAAAGGTAGGCTTAAATGCATGGGATTTCATCAAAATGATTTTTGCTACACTGTTTGTAATAGCCCTTTTATACTTCCTATTAAAATTCATTAATAAGAAAAGCAGAACATTTAAAAGTTCTCAGCTTGTTGAGAATTTAGGCGGTACTGCACTAGGGACAAATCGTTCAGTGCAATTAATAAAGGTTGGAAATCGGATTTTAGTTGTAGGTGTTGGGGAAAATATTCAGTTATTAACAGAAATAGATGACCAGGAAGAATATAATCAGCTAATTTCTAATTATAACGAGAAAATGGATCAGCTTGTACAACCAAGCGATATTGTGACAAAGGTGCTTCAAAGAAGGAAAAATATACAACCAGACAATAAAAAAGGGAACCAATTTCAAAACTTGCTTAAACAACAATTAGAAGAAATCACAAAAGGTAGAAAGCAATTATATAAAGAAATGGAGAAGAAGGGGTCAGACGAGCAATGAATGAATTTATTGATTTTTTTAACAGCAGTTCGCCTGAGAATGTATCAACTTCTGTGAAGCTTATCCTCATGCTCACAGTCTTATCATTGGCACCCAGTATTCTCATTTTGATGACTTGCTTCACAAGGATTGTAATTGTTCTCTCCTTTGTCAGAACGGCGCTTGCCACTCAGCAAATGCCTCCAAACCAAGTATTAATAGGTCTATCATTGTTCCTAACATTTTTTATCATGGCACCAACCTTTCAGCAAGTTAACAAAGAGGCACTTACACCATTATTTAATGAAGAAATTAATCTAGACCAAGCATATGAAAAAGCTTCTGTTCCCTTTAAAGAGTTTATGAGTGCGCATACGAGGCAAAAGGATTTAGCGCTGTTTCTGGAATATTCCAAAGCAGAGACTCCAAAATCAATTGAAGATATTCCATTAACGGCTCTTGTCCCTGCTTTTGCCATCAGTGAAATAAAAACTGCATTCCAAATCGGATTTATGATTTTTATTCCATTTCTAGTGATAGACATGGTAGTAGCTAGTGTGCTGATGTCAATGGGGATGATGATGCTGCCTCCAGTAATGATTTCATTGCCTTTTAAAATATTATTATTTGTGTTAGTTGATGGCTGGTATCTCGTCGTGAAATCTCTATTACAAAGCTTCTAAAGCAGGTGAAAAAATGACTCCTGAATCCGTAATTACCATTGCAGAACAAGGAATTTATACAGTATTGTCCATATGCGGTCCATTATTATTGCTTGCCCTTGTAGTAGGGTTAATTGTTAGTATTTTTCAAGCGACAACACAAATTCAAGAGCAAACCTTAGCGTTTATCCCGAAGATTGTTGCCGTTTTAGTTGGATTAGTAGTCTTTGGTCCATGGATGCTTAGCCATATGCTGTCATATGCTGGAGAAATATTCTCGAATCTTACTAGGTTTGTAGGATAAAATGATGGCGAATTTTTTACCAGCATTCCCAGCTTTTTTACTAATTTTAGTAAGGGTAACATCTTTTTTCTTGATGATGCCCCTTTTTTCTTATCGATCTATTCCAACAGCTGCAAAAATTGGACTAGGATTTTTTATGGCAATGATAATGGTATTTACAATTGATACACCAACTCTTGAAATAGATAGTCACTATTTCTTATTGATTATTAAAGAAGCACTAGTCGGTCTTTTAATAGGATTTATCGCTTATATGATTTTAGCAGCTATACAAATTGCTGGAGGCTTTATAGACTTCCAGATGGGATTTGCAATTGCTAATGTCATAGATCCTCAAACTGGTGCACAAAGCCCGCTAATGGGTCAATATTTATATACAATTGGACTTTTTTTCTTACTAACAGTGAATGGTCATCACCTACTATTAGATGGGGTTTTTTATAGCTATCAGTTTATACCTTTGGATCATGCTTGGATTCCATTTGGCAATGAAAATTTGGTGGAGTATGTTATTAAAGCTTTTAATTCCATGTTTATTATTGCTTTTCAGATGTCTATCCCAGTAGTAGGAAGCCTATTTTTAGTGGATCTAGCTTTAGGAATTGTTGCAAGAACAGTTCCCCAGCTCAATGTTTTTGTCGTGGGACTTCCCCTTAAAGTAGGTGTGAGCTTTATAGTGCTCATTGCAGTTATGAGTGTAATACTGCTTGTAGTTTCCCAATTATTCGAAACAATGTTGAGCACAATGCGAGGGCTAATGGATCTTATTGGGGGAACGTAAAGGATGCAGCGGTTAATTAATTTAGATCTTCAATTTTTTGCTGGTGAAAAAACAGAAAAAGCAACACCGAAAAAAAGACAGGATTCACGAAAAAAAGGACAAGTTGCTAAGAGTCAGGATGTCAATACAGCTGTTGTACTACTAGGTGTCTTTTTGTTTCTTTTTTTCGCAGGTTCCTATTTAAAAGATATTATTTTTTCCATTATGACACATACGTTTAATTACTATATGCTAATGGATCTTACTGAAGGAAATGTGCAAATCCTTTTCTTAACTATTTTAAAAGAGCTTGTATTATTTTTAGGACCTATTATGCTTGTGGCGATGTTAGCTGGTATTGCGGCTAATTATGCCCAAGTTGGATTTTTATTTTCAACGGAAACTATTCAGCCGAAGTTAGAAAAGCTTGATCCAATTAAAGGATTCAAACGAATATTTTCAGTGCGTGCTATTGTTGAACTGTTTAAATCAATTTTAAAAATAGGTTTTGTTGGCATTGTCACGTTTATGGTTTTATGGAACCGAATTGATGAAATTCTAATTCTTTCTCAAAAATCAGTAGGTGCTGCGATGGCAACCATTGGAAGCTTAACTGTACAAATGGGGCTATTTGCCTCTGGTGCACTCTTATTTCTATCTTTATTAGATTTTCTGTATCAAAAATATGATTTTGAAAAAAACATCCGAATGTCAAAACAGGATATTAAAGATGAACATAAAAATATCGAAGGGGACCCCCTGATTAAATCAAAAATTAAACAAAAACAACGGGAAATGGCGATGAGAAGAATGATGCAGGAAGTTCCGAACGCAGACGTTGTAATCACGAATCCAACTCATTTTGCCGTTGCATTAAAATATGATGAATCCAAATTAGATGCTCCATATGTTGTGGCAAAAGGTGTAGACTTTGTGGCACAAAAAATAAAAATGATTGCAAAAGAAAAAGATATTATAACTGTCGAAAATCGGCCTCTAGCAAGAGCTTTATATAGTCAGGCAGAAATTGGCGACGCGATACCAGAGGAATTCTTTAAAGCGGTCGCTGAAATTCTCGCCCATGTGTATAGAATGAAAAAAAAGATTTAATGATTACTTTATGTTTTTTAGCTTACAGCAGTGCCTTTTTTTCCTAAGGTATCAACGCTTTTTAATAGGAGAGGAAAATTATGTCAGCAAGGGATTTATCAGTATTGATAAGTGTAATCTTAATTGTAGCTATGCTTATCATCCCTTTTCCATCATGGCTACTAAGTATACTTATTATTTGTAATATAACGTTGGCTCTTATCGTTCTTCTAACAACGATGAATATGAGTGAACCACTGCAATTTTCTATATTTCCATCATTATTGCTATTATTAACGCTTTTCAGATTAGGTTTGAACGTATCAACTACCCGTTCAATTCTTTCAAAAGGTGAAGCAGGTGGAGTTGTAGAAACCTTTGGAACCTTCGTTGTTGGAGGAAATGTAGTTGTAGGAATGGTTGTATTCTTAATTCTAATTATCATTCAATTTATTGTTATTACAAAAGGGGCGGAACGTGTTTCTGAAGTGGCTGCTCGTTTTACTCTCGATGCGATGCCGGGAAAACAAATGAGTATCGATGCTGACTTGAATGCTGGAATGATTTCAGAGCAGGAAGCTAGACAACGTCGAGAAAAGGTGAGCAGGGAAGCTGATTTTTATGGTTCCATGGATGGGGCAAGTAAATTCGTTAAAGGCGATGCCATTGCCGGTATCATTATTGTCCTGATTAACTTAATATTTGGAATAGTAATCGGGATGACTCAGCAAGGCTTATCCATTGCTGATGCCGCCAATAAATTTTCGCTGTTAACAGTTGGGGATGGAATTGTCAGCCAAATTCCAGCTTTGCTCATCTCTACTGCTACAGGTATTGTGGTCACTAGGGCTGCATCAGACGGAAACCTTGGAAAGGACATTACAGCACAATTATTTGCCTTCCCAAAGATGTTATATGTTACAGGCGGTACGATTTTGTTATTAGGCTTATTTACACCAATTAATGACTTTTTAACAATTCCGATTGCTGCTCTTTTAGGAGTTGGTGGGTATCTCATTTCCCGTACACCTGATCCAGCAAAAGAACAGCTGCCTGAAATTGATGAAGAGCTAGAAGCAGGCGAAATGAAAAGCCCTGAGAGTGTTGTAAGCTTATTAAATGTGGACCCGATAGAATTCGAGTTTGGCTATGGTCTTATCCCATTAGCTGATGCTAATCAAGGCGGGGACCTGCTTGACCGTATTGTCATGATTCGACGTCAGTTAGCTATTGAACTAGGTCTAGTTATTCCAGTCGTTAGAATTAGAGATAATATCCAGCTACAGCCCAATGAATATAGATTAAAAATTAAGGGAAATGAAATGGCAAGGGGAGAATTGCTTTTAGATCATTATTTGGCGATGAGCCCAGGGATTGAAGACGATTCAATTGAGGGTATTGATACGATTGAACCATCATTTGGATTGCCTGCAAAATGGATTACAGAAGATATGAAAGAACAGGCAGAGATATTTGGATATACAGTTGTAGATCCGCCATCTGTTGTTTCAACACATATTACTGAAATAATTAAAAGTAATGCATATGATTTAATCGGCAGACAGGAAACAAAACAACTGATTGATCATTTAAATGAGAGCTACCCAATCCTCGTTGAGGAAGTGACGCCTAATCCGTTATCTGTTGGAGAAGTGCAAAAGGTACTATCTAAACTATTAAAAGAAAATGTTTCAATACGAAATCTCCCTATTATTTTCGAAACACTTGCTGATTTTGGAAAGGTGACGAGTGATACAGATTTGCTCACAGAGTATGTAAGACAGGCATTGGCTCGTCAAATTACAAATCAATTTTCCCAAGGGTCAGATTCTCTAAAGGTTGTAACACTTTCTGGAAAAGTGGAGAAACTAGTAGCTGAAGGAATTCAGCAGACAGAGCACGGTAACTATTTATCCATGGATCCAACCGTGTCCCAATCCATTCTAGAGTCGATCGCGTCACAGGTAGAACAATTATCATTAATTGAACAAACACCAATTGTTTTATGCTCACCTGCAGTAAGAATGTATGTACGTCAATTGACAGAAAGATATTTTCCGCAGATTCCGATTCTATCCTATAACGAACTAGAAGCGAATGTAGAAGTACAGAGTGTTGGGGTGGTGAATATAGATTGAAGGTAAAAAAATATATTGCTCCTTCCATGGCGGAAGCAATGAAGAATATTCGTGCTGAACTTGGAAGTGACGCAGTTATATTAAATTCAAGAGAAGTACATTCAGGCGGGTTTTTGGGCTTATTTAAAAAGAGAAGTATTGAAGTTATTGCAGCAACAGATAAGGGAGTAAATCCCCAACAAAAACCGATAACAAAGTCTAGCTCAACTGCAGTAAATGCATCTAAAGGGGATTTTTTACAACCGGAAAAATCTGCAAATGTAAAAATGGAAATACAAAGACCTTCAGAAGATATCATAAAAGAAATAACTGACTTAAAGTCTAAGCTAAACTCACTTTCATTGAATAGTTCCAATCAAGGCCCTTTATATCCGGAGCATTTGCAGCTTATGCAAAAGCTACTAAAGGATCAGGAAATTGATGAGTCTCTTCAAAATACTTTGCTTACTTGCCTTCTTGAAAAATGGTACGTAAATGGAGGGAATGCATCCATAAATGAGGTATATTCATGGCTTCAAAAAGAAATGATAAGTCAGCTTTCTGGGGCAAACTTTGGCGGGATATCATTTAAGAAAAAGTATATTAATGTTGTTGGTCCAACCGGGGTTGGCAAAACTACAACCTTAGCTAAAATTGCTGCAGATTGTGTGATAAATCATAAAAAGAAAGTTGCATTTATAACGACAGATACGTATCGAATAGCTGCGATTGATCAGTTAAAAACATACGCAAAAATTTTAAATGTCCCAATGGAAGTTTGTTATACGATAGATGATTTTAAGAAGGCTACGGAATCTTTTGAAGAATATGATGTAGTTTTAGTTGATACAGCCGGGAGAAATTTTAGAAATAAACAGTATGTAGAAGATTTGAAAAAGGTAATTGATTTTGATAACGAGATGGAAACATTTCTCGTTCTTTCTCTGACTTCGAAGCAGAGAGATATGGAAGATATATATGAGCAATTTTCTATTATTGAGATAGATAAATTTATTTTTACAAAAGCGGACGAAACATCTGCCTATGGGGCGATGTATAATTTGATCACAAAATACAATAAGGGCGTCGCTTACATGACAAATGGTCAAAATGTTCCAGACGATATGATTGAAGTAAAACCAAGTAATATAGCAAAAACCATTATTGGGGTCGAGTAAAATGAAAGACCAGGCAGAAGATTTACGATTAAGAATAAGAGCTAAAGAGCAAAATAAAACTCCTAGAACGCTAGCTGTTGTAAGCGGAAAAGGGGGAGTTGGAAAATCAAATATTTCTCTCAACTTTTCAATTTCCTTAGCCAAAAAAGGTTTATCTGTTCTACTGTTTGATATGGATTTAGGAATGGGGAACTTGGATATATTAATGGGAAAATCATCAGAGGTTTCTATTATAGACTATTTTGATGGAAATATTTCATTAAGAGAAGCCATAATGAATGGTCCAGAAGGGCTTCATTATATTGCAGGTGGCTCTGGCCTCTCCCATTTAGTTCATTTAGATGAGAAAATGGTTGGAAAATTTACACAAGAGCTTGAGATTCTATTCAGTGATTATGACTATGTCATATTTGATATGGGTGCCGGAATAACGAACGAATCGATTAAATTCATCTTATCCGTTCAAGAAATTGTTTGTATTACGACACCTGAGCCAACGGCGATTATGGATGCCTATTCAATGTTAAAGCACATTCATATAGTAGATTCGTCTATTCCTTACTATATTGTCATTAACCGTGTACAAAGTGAAAGAGAAGGACAGCAGACATTTGACAGGATATCAAAAGTATTAAAAAGTTTCCTGGATAGGGATTCCTACTATTTAGGGATGCTTCCGGATGATAGAGTTCTTCAACAAGCTGTCAGAAGGCAGACTCCATTTATTTTATACAATGAAAAGTCAGCCTCTTCAAAAGCAATAATGGAAATTACGGAGAGATTTAACAACAAGCATTTTTATGAGAAACCGTTATTAAATGGTATGCCATTTATATCAAAATTAAAACGGCTTCTCTTTGAAAGGTAGGCAGCCTCATGAGACAAATTAATGTGTTAGTAGTAGATGATTCAGCTTTTATGAGGAAGCTAATTTCTGATTTTCTTGCTGAGAATCCCCTAATTAAAGTTATTGGCACGGCTAGAAATGGTAAAGATGGACTAAAAAAAGTCAAAGAATTGAATCCTGATGTTGTCACAATGGATGTTGAAATGCCTTTATTAAACGGACTTGACGCGGTAAAGAAAATAATGGAAGAACATCCTGTGCCAGTCATTATGCTTTCAAGTACAACGAAAGCAGGAGCAGAAAATACTGTGATTGCCATAGAAAATGGTGCATTTGATTTTATAGCCAAGCCTTCAGGTGCCATTTCTCTTGATTTACATAAAATAAAGGAAGAATTAGTTCGAAAGGTGATCTTAGCAAGTAAAATAAGCAGGAAACAACTGATAAATCTAGCATCAAATAGAAATTTTTCTTCTATACATGAAGAAAGATATAGTAAAATAGAACCAAGTGAATCTAGTAAAATAATTAAAATCAGTGAAGATCACTATACGAGAAAAGTAATTTGTATAGGCACATCCACAGGGGGTCCAAGGGCTCTCCAAAAGGTTTTAACTAAATTACCGTCTAATATGGATGCAGGAATTCTTATTGTCCAGCATATGCCTGCAGGGTTTACAAAATCATTAGCAGATAGATTAGATTCACTATGTGATATTTCTGTTAAGGAAGCTATTGATGGTGAAATAGTAAAAAAGGGAACAGCTTACATAGCTCCAGGAGGTCTCCATTTAAAGGTTAAGCAATCTGGCGCTGATCTTATTATTCAATTAGATAAATCAGAGCCGAAAAATGGTCATCGGCCAGCTGTTGATGTACTTTTTGAATCTGTAAGTGAAATAAAGGAGTACAAAAAAATTGCGGTCATTATGACTGGAATGGGGTCAGATGGAACAAAAGGTCTCATTACTATGAAAGAAACAGGTACAGTAACGGCAATTGCGGAATCGCAGGAAACATCAATTGTTTTCGGAATGCCAAAAGCTGCTATTTCAACAAGATTGGTAGATGAAATTCAAGATGTTGAAAAAATTGCAGATTGTATTATGAAGCATGTTTAAAGCGGAGGGGTGAGTAGCTAATGGATATGAATCAATATTTAGAAGTTTTTATTGAAGAAAGCAAAGAACATTTACAAGCTTGTAATGAACAGCTGCTAGAACTTGAGAAGAATCCGGAGAATATTAGCATTGTTAATGAAATTTTCCGGTCTGCACATACGTTAAAAGGTATGTCAGCTACTATGGGCTATGAAGATTTAGCAAAATTAACTCATCAAATGGAAAATGTTCTCGATGCAATTCGAAATCATAAAATTAAATTTAACCCAGAAATCCTTGATGTTGTTTTCCTTGCTGTAGACGATTTAGAAGCAATGGTCCAGTCTATTGCAGGAGGCGGAGACGGTAAAAGAGACGTAGCAGATGTTGTTGAAAAGCTCTTATTAATCGAAAAAGGGGAAAGTATTTCCAGCGCTACGAAGTCGGAGGTAGCTGCCGCAGTTGCAGAACCTGTAGAAAAGGTTAAAAGCTTCTACGATGAATTTGAATTGACTGTCCTACAGCAATCTAAAGAGCAAGGCTTCGAGACTTTTGAAATTACTATTTCATTAAGGGAAGATTGCTTGCTTAAAGCAGCTAGGGTATTTATGGTTTTTGAAATCCTAGAAAAAATCGGAGAAGTAATTAAAGCGAATCCACCGGTAGAGCAATTGGAAGAAGAGCAGTTTGATAATGAATTTACTGTTACGATTGTATCTAAAGAGACTAAAGATGATATTCAAAAGAAAGTAATGAAGGTTTCAGAGATTGAAAAAGTGGAAGTAAACACATTTACATTTGAAGCTATTCGTCAATCCGATCTGGAAGTAGCTGAGCAAATTACAGCTATTGAACCAATTTCACAGACTATTGAAAATAACGAAAATAGTGAAGCTCCTAAACAGGAAGAAAAGAAATCAGCTTCATCATCATCTTCAAAGCAGGCAAACAGTAAAACAATTAGGGTGAATATTGAAAGACTAGATATTCTAATGAATCTATTTGAGGAATTAGTTATCGACCGCGGACGTTTAGAACAAATTTCCCGTGATTTAAATAATCAAGAGCTTCATGAAACGGTAGAGCGAATGACAAGAATCTCTGGTGATTTGCAAAATATTATTTTAAACATGCGCATGGTACCAGTAGAAACGGTGTTTAACCGATTCCCACGCATGGTTCGTCAGCTAGCCCGTGATTTAGATAAAAAGATCAACCTGGAAATAGTTGGTGCAGAAACTGAGTTAGATAGAACCGTTATTGATGAAATTGGAGATCCGCTTGTTCACCTAATTAGAAATGCACTTGATCATGGTGTCGAAACACCAGAAGTTAGAAAAGCAAACGGCAAAAATGAAGAAGGTACAGTTATTTTAAAAGCTTATCATAGTGGCAACCATGTCTTTATTGAAATTGAGGATGATGGTGCAGGTATTAATCGCGATAAGGTACTTGCCAAGGCGATAAAAAATGGTATTGTTACTCAGCAGCAAGCAGCAACGATGAGTGACAAGCAAGTATATGAACTAATCCTTGCTTCTGGATTCTCTACAGCAGAAAAGATTTCAGACGTATCAGGCCGTGGAGTTGGTCTTGATGTTGTGAAAAGCACGATTGAATCCTTGGGCGGTACAGTTTCAATTGATTCCACACTAGGAAAAGGATCGATTTTCTCAATTCAATTACCATTAACATTATCGATTATTTCTGTCATGCTAACCGAAATACAAAGAGAAAAATTTGCAATTCCTCTATCCTCAATTATTGAAACAGCGATTGTGAAAAAATCAGAAGTACTTAATGCTCATAATCAAAGAGTCATTGATTTTAGAGGTAAGGTAGTACCGCTACTATTCCTAAAAGAAATATTTGAAGTACCTGTATTTAATGAAGAGGACGAATTTTATTCAGTTGTCATTGTTAGAAAAGGTGACAAAATGGCTGCTCTTGTTGTAGACTCTTTTATCGGACAACAGGAAGTAGTTTTGAAATCATTAGGAAACTATTTAACAAATGTATTTGCTATTTCAGGAGCTACTATACTTGGAGATGGACAAGTAGCATTAATTGTAGATTGCAACTCTCTAATTAAGTAAAAAATATAATTCCGATTATTTAAGATTGACTAGTAAGGGAGTAGATTAGTATGACGGAAGCAGTTGCTGGTGATATTAAATTAATTGTTTTTCAGCTTATGAACAAGGAGTATGCAATACCAGTGAATCAGGTTCGGGCTATTGAAAAGATTGAACACATTACAAGAGTGCCAGGAACTGAAAGATTTATTAAAGGGGTTTTCAACCTGCGTGGAGTAATAACACCAATTATTGATCTCCGCAGCCGATTTGGACTCCAAGAAGTGGAATATTCTGATAGTACTCGTGTCATTATTGCGGGCCTAAATGATTTAGAAGTTGGCTTTATCGTAGACTTAGCAAATGATGTAATTGATATTCCGGTAGACTCCATCGAACCGCCGCCAGAAGTGGTAGGTGTTACAGAAGCTGAGTATATAAATGGTGTTGCTAAAATCGGTAATCGATTATTGATTTTGATTGACCTAGAAAAAATCTTAAATACCGAAGAGCGATTGAGATTATTAGGAAATGAAGGATAATCAAATGAATTTTTTTGAAAAAATTACATCCATGCATCTTGATATTTTGAAAGAGATCGGAAATATAGGTGCTGGACACGCCGCAACAGCACTTTCAAAATTATTAAATAAGAAAATTGATATGAAAGTGCCTGATGTGAGAGTCGTTTCATTTGACGAAATGATGAATATGATGGGCGGAGCTGATAATGTTGTTGCAGGGGTGTTTCTGAGAATTGAAGGTGACGCCCCTGGAAGTATGTTTTTTGTGTTGCCTGTTAGGCAGGCAACACAATTTATTCGTGAAATGATTGGAGATCATAGCTTTAGCTTCGAATCACCCGAATATAGTGAGCTAGGATTATCCGCCTACCAGGAGCTTGGAAATATCCTAGCTGGCTCTTATCTATCATCTCTGTCAGATTTTACTAACTTATCTTTATATCCATCCGTACCTGCATTAAGTATTGATATGGCAGGTGCAATCATTAGCTATGGACTTATTGAATTATCTCAAGTTAGTGATTATGCAATAGTTATTGACACAGCGCTTAACGATGAAGGTATTGATAAAGAAACAGTAAAAGGTCATTTTTTCTTGCTGCCTGATCCAGAATCTTTTGATACGATCTTTAAATCATTAGGAGTTCAGCAAAATGATTGAATGTAAAGAAGTAATAAAGGTTGGTATTGCAGATATGAATATCGTCAAGACACCTCATACAATCAGGACGTCAGGATTAGGCTCTTGTGTAGGGGTAGTTGTTTACGATCAGCAGCGGGAAATTGCTGGATTGGCTCATATTATGCTTCCTGATTCGAAACTGGCAAAAAACAGTATTTTAAATATTGCTAAGTATGCAGATACGGCAGTAAAAGACCTTGTTTCGAAACTTATACAAAATGGCGCAAGAGCCTACTCATTAAAGGCAAAGATTGCAGGTGGGGCTCAAATGTTTCACTTTTCATCAGGCAGTGACATTATGCGTATTGGTCCGAGAAATGTAGAAGCTGTAAAGGCAGAACTATCTGCACTCAAAATTTCAATTATAGCTGAAGATGTAGGCGGGAATAGTGGAAGAACAATAGAATTTGATCCACAGTCATGCCTGCTTCATATTCGTACAGTAAATAAAGGAGTCCAGGAAATTTAATCAGCTTCTTTCAGGATAAGAGGCTGGTTCTCCTTTTAGACTAAAGCATGACGTCTAAATCAGCTGTTACAGAGGTATTTTCACAAATTTCTAGGAATTAGAAACGTTTGAGGAGGATGACCATGGTGCATCATGCGACTGAAGAGCAACGATATTGGCATAATTGGGTCAGTTCGCGGGATAATCAAGCGGGAGATTATCTCGTAAAAAAATATATGCCACTCGTTAGTTATCATGTACAGAGAATTTCGGTAAATCTTCCGAGGAATGTTTCAAGAGATGATTTGCGAAGCTTAGGGATGATAGGACTTTATGATGCCTTAGAAAAATTTGACCCAAATCGGGATCTTAAGTTTGATACATATGCTTCATTCCGAATTAGAGGTGCTATTTTAGACGGTTTAAGAAAAGAGGACTGGCTCCCGCGCAATACAAGGGAAAAGGCAAAAAGAATCGATGCAGCTATAGAAAAGCTCGAGCAGCGGCTAATGAGAAATGCAACAATTGATGAAATCGCTGAAGAATTAAATATGAGCGAAGAAGAAGTGCAATTAGTGATAAATGAACACTTCTTTGCAAATATTCTTTCAATCGATGAGAAACTGTGTGATCAAGATGATAAAGAAGGTCACTCTCATACCATTAAAGATGATCGAGCTGAAATTCCCGAGGTGAAAATAGTAAAAGATGAAATCATTCGAGAGCTAGGGGATATGATTTCTCAGTTAAATGAAAAGGAACAGCTTGTTATTAGTTTATTTTATAAAGAAGAATTAACTTTAACTGAAATTGGACAGGTAATGAATCTATCAACCTCAAGAATTTCGCAAATTCACTCAAAGGCTATTATTAAACTAAGAACAGCTTTAGCAAAGGTAATCTAAATATTGTCAAAAGGGGGAACTAAGATGGAAAAGCATTATCGGATAATTATTACAAAAGATCGTTTAACTGCAAAAATTGATTTAATCACTGAGATTGAAAATGACTTTTCCATTAAAAAGAATGATATTGAACTTTTTCTAGCGAAAGAGAAAGTATTCTTTGGAATTAAAGAGGAGCTTGTTGTCCAAATTTGCGAAGACCCCAAATCCCTTCGTTATCCAGTTGTTATTGCAGAAGGCATCCCGCCAAAAGCTGGAGTGGATGCCTATCTTCTAAGTGAAGTTCAAAATGAGAAAACTGAACACAGAGAAAAATTTAACTTCCGAAAAATCCTTCAAATCCCATCTGTTTCAAGCGGTCAGCTTCTAGCTTCAATTGTTCCGCCAACTCCAGGTACAGACGGTAAAGATGTATTTGGAAATAGGATTCCCGCCAATAATGGAAAGCCTCTTAAAATTAGACCAGGAAAAAATGTAATATTGAATGATACTAAATTTTATTCAACAGCAGACGGTCAATTAAGTTTATTAAATAGTATGATTTCAGTAAATCCTGTTTTTGAAGTTAATGGAGATATAGACTTAAAAACAGGAAATATTGATTTTATTGGAAATGTCATAATTCGAGGGAATGTTCCTAGTGGATATGAGATAAAAGCAGGCGGAGATGTTAGAATATTTGGGCTAGTTGAAGCTGCAAATATTAATGCTGGGGGAAATATTATTGTTTCTGGAGGAATTTCAGGTGGTAATAAAGGGGTGGTTTCTGCAGGGGGAAATGTTCTGGCAAGTTATTTAAATCAAGCAATTGTCCAAGCTGGTCAAGATGTAATAATTGAGTCATCTATTTTACATAGCAGGATCCAAGCAGGCAGTTCTATATTAGGGAAGAAAGCACTTGCAATTGGCGGGTTACTAACTGCTAACAAGGATATTTATTTAAAAGAAGTGGGAAATCGTCTGTTTACTAAAACAGAGCTTCAAGCTTTTACTGATACTACTTTAGCTGAAAAAGAGCAAGAGTTAAAAATAGAAATGGCCAAATTAAAAGATAACATCGAGAAATTATCAAGCATCGAACAAAAGCTATTGGAAATAGAAAAAAAATCAGGCAATTTATCTCCCGAGCAAAAAATGGCCATTTTAAAGCAAAAGTCTACAAAGCAACATTTGCAAGAACAGCTTTTAAATATGAATCAAGAGCTTAGGCAGTTGGAAGAAGAAAAAAATGAAAGACAGGACCCCTCAATTTACGTTTATGAGTCTGTCTATCCTAATACAACTGTTCAATTTGGGAAATATGCATTACAGATCCAGCACAAGCAAACGTCAGTTCGTTATTATCTTGACAGCGGTGAGATTTCTTCAGAGTCAATAATCTAGCGAATAATACTAATAATGGGTGTGGTACTATGAGTTTGAAGTCGATTGAAATGCAAGTAGCATTACCAAGAACACTGGAAGTTGGTAAAATTCAGGAGCAATTGCAGCAACGAGGTCAAAACATTAATGATTTTGCCACAGAGAGAACCCATAAGGAAGAAAAACTTCAAAGAGAAACAGTAATTAAAAATGAGCAAAAAGCAAATGTCAAATTGTCGCAAGATGAACGAAATGGCAGCTCTAGAGAAGATAGAGAGAATAATCAAAAGAAAAATAACAGAAAATCTGCTGAAAGTGAAAGACACCCGTATAAAGGGAGTGTTATTGACTATAGTGGATAGAGGGATTATATGACCACTTTTTTATTATTAATTAGCTTATTTTTAAATGTTCTTGCACTTTTTTCAATTATTATCTTATTCCTGAGGCAAAATAAATTTTTGCTGGTAGAAAAAAATCAAGAACAAATGATGCAGGAAATGGAAGAAGTAATTTCTGCCTATCTTGTTCAAATGAAAGAAGAAAATGAAGAATTTCTTAAGAGAATGAGTCAAATTGATAATAAGTCTACCATATCTATAAAAGAGGAAAGCGATATTAATTTTAAGGAAGAAATAAAAGATATTGAAATAAATGGAAGTATTCAAGGTAGAGTAGGTAAAGCCAATATTTACAATGCTGCAAAGGCTTATAAACAAACTGCTAACATAGCTAAAATGAAACAAGGGAATTCCAACAATACAGAAAAAGAAAAAGCTGGTATTCCGCCATTAGATAGTGAAGTTAATGACTTAAATAATAAAAAAAACAATAGCAGTTTAAAGGAAGATACATTAATAAATGAGATTCTTCTCTTAAAAAAACAAGGATTAAATGAAACCGAAATAGCCCAAAAGCTTAATAAAGGTAAAACAGAAATAGCTCTTTTACTAAAATTTAATCAAAATAGTATGGAATAGCTTGATAGTCAATTATTTTTATGCTATATTAACAAATGGTGTTAATACACACGCTTATTGATTTAGTCGGACGGTGCTGAGTTGTCAGTTCCCGATTGAAAATGATATAAGCGGAGGAAAACAAACCATTAGGAGGAAAAAATAATGTCAGTAATTTCAATGAAACAATTGCTTGAAGCTGGTGTACATTTTGGTCACCAAACACGCCGTTGGAACCCTAAGATGAAAAAATATATTTTCACAGAGCGTAACGGCATTTACATCATCGACCTTCAAAAAACTGTTAAGAAGGTTGAAGAAGCTTACAACTTCGTTAAGGAGCTTGCTGGTAACGGCGGTACAATGCTTTTTGTTGGTACTAAGAAACAAGCTCAAGATTCAGTTAAAGAAGAAGCAATCCGTTCTGGTATGTACTATGTAAACCAACGTTGGTTAGGTGGTACATTAACTAACTTTGAAACAATCCAAAAACGTATTGCACGTCTTAAAGATATTGAAAGAATGTCTGAAGATGGAACTTTTGAAGTACTTCCTAAGAAAGAAGTAGTTCAATTAAAGAAAGAGCAAGAGCGTTTAGAAAAATTCTTAGGCGGAATCAAAGATATGAAGTCTCTTCCAGATGCTTTATTTATCATTGACCCTCGCAAAGAGCGCATTGCTGTTGCAGAAGCTCATAAATTAAACATTCCTATCGTTGGTATCGTAGATACAAACTGTGATCCGGATGAAATTGATGTAGTTATCCCTGCAAACGATGATGCTATTCGTGCGGTTAAACTTTTAACTGCTAAAATGGCAGACGCAATCCTTGAAGCAAAACAAGGTGAAGAAGTTACAACTGCTTAATAAAAGCTCTCTTGGATAATGAATTTAAACATTATTAGATTTTAAAGGATTTTACCAAGAATCTAGGCTAACAATAATAAAGGTGATAAGGGAGCACCCTTTATCACCTTTTTTTAAAGAAAATGCAGAGTTAAGAAGAGTTATTGATTGTAAGTAAAAATATAGGTAAAAATATTATTACATAATTGACTTAAGGAGGATTTTCATAATGGCTATTACTGCACAAATGGTTAAAGAACTTCGTGAAAAAACAGGCGCAGGTATGATGGATTGTAAAAAAGCGCTACAAGAAACTGACGGTGACATGGAAAAAGCAATCGATTTCCTACGTGAAAAAGGAATTGCAAAGGCTGCTAAAAAAGGTGACCGTATTGCTGCAGAAGGTTTAACTTCTATTAAAGTTGAAGGAAATAATGCTGTTATTCTTGAAGTAAACTCAGAAACAGACTTTGTTGCAAAAAACGAAGGCTTCCAAGTACTTGTTCAAGAATTAGCTGATCACCTATTAGCTAACAATCCAGCTTCAGTTGAAGAAGCTCTTGGACAAACTATGGCTAACGGTTCAACTGTAGAAACTCATATTAACTCTGCAATTGCAAAAATTGGTGAAAAGCTTACTCTTCGCCGCTTTGCAGTAAAAACTAAATCTGATAGTGATGCATTTGGTGCATATCTTCATATGGGCGGACGCATTGGTGTATTAACTGTTGTTGAAGGCACTACAGATGAAGATGCTGCTAAAGATGTTTCAATGCATATCGCTGCATTAAATCCTAAATATGTTTCACGTGACGAAGTTTCTGCTGAAGAAGTTGAGCGTGAGCGTCAAGTATTAACGCAACAAGCCTTAAATGAAGGCAAGCCTGAAAATATCGTTGTTAAAATGGTAGAAGGACGTATAAGCAAATACTTTGAAGATGTTTGCGTAAACGACCAAGCTTTCGTTAAGAATCCTGACCAAAAAGTTGGTAAATTTGTAGAATCTAAAGGCGGAAAAATCCGTGAGTTCGTACGTTACGAAGTTGGAGAAGGCCTTGAAAAGCGTGAAGACAATTTCGCAGAAGAAGTAATGAGTCAAGTTAAAAAATAATAAACTTAGTGTAATACATCAAGAAATGCTAAATAGGGAACACTCTGTGTTCCCTATTTTTCAAAGTTGTCTAGCTTCAGCGCCTACCCCCGACGTACAGGATGTACTAGTGTCGACAATGCGACAGGACGTCGCGGTTATGTCGACCTCGAGGTCATAAGCCGATCCTCCCAGAAAGATAAAATACAATCTTTCCGGGAGGCTCGTCTTATGCTTGTCGGGGGTGAACAAGGCGCTTCTGCATTTCGATTTTTACATATGGAGGTCTATATGAGCAACCCAAAATACAAACGCGTCGTCTTAAAATTGAGTGGAGAAGCTTTAGCAGGAGAACAGGGCTTTGGTATCAACCCTTCCGTAATTAAATCAGTTGCAGCACAGGTAAGAGATTTAGCTCAATTAGGAGTAGAGGTTGCTGTTGTTGTTGGCGGCGGTAATATTTGGCGGGGAAAAATTGGGGAAGAAATGGGCATGGACAGAGCAAATGCTGATTATATGGGCATGCTTGCTACTGTTATGAATTCATTGGCACTCCAAGATAGCTTGGAACAGCTTGGTATTGAGACTAGAGTTCAAACTTCAATAGAAATGAGACAAGTAGCAGAGCCATACATTCGCAGAAAAGCAATCCGTCACCTAGAGAAAAAACGCGTTGTTATTTTCGCAGCAGGTACAGGAAATCCTTATTTCTCAACAGATACAACTGCTGCATTACGTGCAGCAGAAATTGAAGCGGAAGTAATTCTGATGGCGAAAAACAATGTAGACGGTGTATACTCTGCAGACCCGCGTATCGATAAGAATGCAAAAAAATATGAAGAGCTTTCATATTTAGACGTATTAAAGGAAGGTCTCGCTGTTATGGATTCAACAGCATCTTCTTTATGTATGGACAATGATATTCCTTTAATTGTTTTCTCAATTATGGAACCAGGAAATATAAATCGTGCCGTTATGGGTGAAACAATCGGAACAATTGTTAGGGGGAAAAAATAATGCCAAAACAAGTAATCGCTAATGCAAAGGATAAAATGACAAAGGCTATTCAAGCTTATACTCGTGAATTAGCATCTATTCGCGCTGGCAGAGCAAATGCTTCCTTGCTTGATAGAATTACTGTAGATTATTACGGGGCACCAACACCAATTAATCAATTAGCTGGTGTTTCTGTTCCTGAAGCCCGTCTATTAGTGATTCAGCCTTACGATAAATCGATTCTTAGCGACATAGAAAAAGCAATATTAAAATCAGATATCGGATTAACTCCATCAAATGATGGAAATATTATTAGACTTTCAATTCCTCAGCTTACAGAAGAGCGCCGCAAAGAGCTCGTTAAGCAAGTGAAGAAAGAATCAGAAGAAGCTAAAATTGCAATTAGAAATATTCGCCGTGATGCAAATGATGATTTAAAGAAACTAGAGAAAAACGGTGAAATTACTGAAGATGATTTACGCGGCTATTCTGATGATATTCAAAAACTGACAGATGACCAAATTGCCAGAATTGAAACCATCACAAAAGATAAAGAAAAAGAAGTGCTGGAAGTATAATTTTGCCCATAATACTGGTGTTACAAGTAAAAAAATAACCCTCTAGCTTTAGGGGGTTTTTTTCGATCTTTTTAGAAAATATACTTTTCTGTATTATAAATAATAAATACATATGAGCATATTCTTAATTTAGTCATCTTTACATACCCTTTTTATAGAGATAACTTTCTTTATTTTTGGTATGATAAAACCATGCGGAAAATGAACTCTATCTTGTCCTTACCAGATGTATTAATCGGCAAGTTTTCTTTACGGAGGTAAGAAAACCTATCTTAAAGGAGCAATCTTATGTTTAATAAAATGAAACAATGGAGGAATCAGCAAAGCTCAAACGAACTCCGAGAGAGAATCTTGAAAATTCAAGAGCTCGACATTCCTTCTCATGTAGCGATTATTATGGATGGCAATGGCAGATGGGCAAAGAAGCGAGCGCTGCCTCGAGTAGCAGGTCATCATGAAGGAATGAAGGTTGTTCGGAAAATAACAAAGCTTGCAAATGAGCTGGGTATAAACACATTAACACTTTATGCTTTCTCAACCGAAAACTGGAAAAGACCAAAAATGGAAGTTGATTTTTTAATGAAGCTCCCAGAAGAATTTTTAGGTACATTTTTGCCTGAATTGATAGAAGAAAATGTCCAAGTTCAAATGATGGGCTACAAAGAAATGCTGCCTCCTCATACAAGAAATGCGATTAACAAGGCGATGGAAGAAACGAAAAATAATACGGGTCTTGTCCTTAATTTTGCTTTAAATTACGGAAGCAGGGCTGAAATTATTGAAGGGATCAAACTTGTCTTAAAAGATTGTAATAGTGGTATAATAAATGAAAATGAATTAAATGAAGAAATTTTTTCTAAATATTTAATGACAAGAGATTTAACGGATCCTGATCTATTAATCCGAACTAGCGGCGAAATTCGCTTAAGCAACTTTATGCTTTGGCAGCTTGCATATACAGAGTTTTGGTTCACTGATGTCCTCTGGCCGGATTTTAGTGAGGAACATTTTATCGAAGCAATAGAGGTTTATCAAAATCGTCAAAGGCGGTTTGGCGGAGTTTAAAAAAGGTGTGAAAACTTAGATGAAGCAAAGAATTATTACAGCGATCGTATTTGGTGCAATATTTATACCCGTAACTATTTACGGTGGGTTGCCAATTACAATATTAGCCTACCTATTTGCATCCGTTGCACTTTATGAAGTATTAAAGATGCGAAAAATTAACATCTTATCAGTTCCAGGACTCATTTCATTATTACTACTGTGGGTTATTATGGTGCCTCAGCAATTGAGAGATATTCTCGAGGGAATTCGATATTCTAAAATAGAATTTGTTTTACTGGCAGTATTATTATTTTTGACTTATACTGTTGCTTCAAAAAACCGATTTACATTTGATGATGTAGCTTTTTCGATTTTAGCTACACTCTATGTTGGTATTGGATTTTATTTCTTTATAGAAACTCGTGAAGCTGGTTTAGTTTACATCTTCTATTCATTATTTATTATCTGGGCAACAGATTCAGGAGCTTATTTTATAGGGCGAGCAATGGGGAAAAATAAACTATGGCCAGAGATAAGCCCTAATAAAACGATTGAAGGTTCTGTTGGCGGCGTCATTTGTGCATTAATAGTGGCTGCCTTATTTGTCCTTTTCTCAAATATCGAGGCAACCTTCCTGCAACTTTCAATTATTACTATCGTTCTTTCTGTTTTTGGACAAATTGGGGATTTAGTTGAATCAGCGTTAAAGCGTCATTATGATGTAAAGGATTCCGGGAATTTGCTTCCAGGTCATGGAGGTATTTTAGATCGTTTTGACAGTTTATTATTTGTTTGGCCATTATTACATTATATTTATTTGCTGTAATGTATTCATATATTAATCTTAAAGCTAAAAAATGGTATTCACCTGCTTTATCCAACAGGAGTTGAGTTCGTTGAAAAACATTAGTTTAATGGGGGCAACCGGATCAATTGGAACCCAGACGCTAGATATAATTAAAGAACATCCGGAAGAGTTTCGCCTTGTTGCAATGGCAACTGGCAAAAACATTGATTTAACTAGGAAAATCATTCATGACTTTCAACCTGAGCTCGTATCTGTTTCTGATCGATCATCAGCGAAAGTGCTAGAAGCAGAGTTTCCAAATATATCATTCACTTATGGCAATGACGGTTTAACAGAAGTAGCCGTTTATCATAAAGCAGACATTCTTGTTAATGCAGTAATTGGTAGTATTGGTTTAACACCTACTTTACAGGCGATTAAGGAAAAGAAAACAATTGCTATTGCCAACAAAGAAACATTAGTCACTGCTGGTCATCTTGTAATGGCTGAAGCGAAGAAAAATCAAGTAGCCCTTTTGCCGGTTGATAGTGAGCATTCAGCAATATTCCAGGCATTACAAGGAGAAAAGGAAAAAAATATTGAGAAGCTAATTTTGACTGCATCAGGCGGTAGCTTCAGAGATTGTTCAAGACAGGAATTAGAAAACGTAACAGTTAACGAAGCTCTTAACCATCCAAATTGGTCAATGGGTGCAAAAATAACAATTGATTCCGCTACGATGATGAATAAAGGTCTTGAGGTTATTGAGGCACATTGGCTTTTTTCTATGGAATATGACAATATTGAAGTATTATTGCATAAGGAAAGCATTATTCATTCGATGATAGAACTTCATGACAGTAGCATTATCGCCCAGCTTGGGACACCCGATATGAGAGTTCCTATCCAATATGCTTTAACATATCCTGACAGGCTGCCTCTTCCAACAGCAAATCGCCTTAATTTAGCAGAGATTGGGAAACTCCATTTTCAAAAAATGGACATGGACCGTTTTCGCTGTTTAAGATATGCTTTCGAAGCTGGGAAGTCTGGTGGAACAATGCCTACTGTTTTAAACGCTGCAAATGAAGCAGCGGTTGCGGCATTTTTAGAAGGGAAAGCTTCCTTTCTTCAAATAGAAGAATTGATTGAAAGTGCTTTGAGTATTCATAAAAACATCTCAAATCCTAATTTACTTGAAATCCAAGAAGTAGACATGGAAACGAGAAAGTATGTAAACTCACTTATATAAGTATGTAAAAAAGTAGGGCAATATCATTATTCCTGCTTTTTGAACAACCTCTAAATAAAGGTGGTTATAATTTGAGTACAGTCATAGCCTTCATTGTCATATTTGGGGCATTAGTATTTTTTCATGAATTAGGACATTTTGTGTTTGCGAAAAGAGCTGGAATTCTTTGCCGTGAATTCGCTATTGGCTTTGGTCCTAAAGTTTTCTCTCATAAAAAAGGAGAAACTGTTTATACAATTAGACTTTTACCTATTGGTGGATTTGTCCGCATGGCAGGTGAAGATCCTGAAATGATTGAAATCAAACCTGGTTTCAGAGTTGCTTTATTATTTAACGACTCTGACCAAGTGAATAAGATCATATTAAACCAAAAGGAAAAGTTTCCAGATGCTAGAGTCATCGAAGTAGAAAGTGCAGATATCGAGCATTCTTTAGTTATTAAAGGATATGTTGAAGGTGAGGAAGAAGAAAGCCTTCATACATTTTCAATTAGTCCGAGTGCAGTATTTGTAGAGGATGGAATTGAAACACTTATAGCTCCTTATGACAGACAGTTTGCTTCAAAAACACTCGGACAGAGAACGATGGCAATTTTTGCTGGACCGATGATGAACTTTATTCTTGCATTTGTTGTATTTGTTCTTATCGGTTTATTACAAGGGATTCCAACTAATAATCCAGAGCTAGGAAAATTAACGCCTGATGGCGCAGCAATCTCTGCCGGACTAAAAGAAGGCGATATTATTCATAGCATTAATGGCGCAGAAATTTCTAGCTGGTCTGATGTCGTTGAAATTATTCGTAAAAATCCGAACAAGGAACTTCAATTTAGTTTAGACCGAAATGGCAAAGAATTGAACATACCTGTCACACCGAAAGCGCAAGAAGTCGAAGGTGAAAAGATTGGAATTATTGGTGTATTTAGTCCAATGGAAAAATCACCGATAAAAGCTATAACGAATGGCGCTATCGAAACTTATAATTGGACAAAAGAAATATTTGTCATGCTAGGTAAGTTAGTTACTGGTCAGTTTTCAATTGATGCATTATCTGGACCTGTAGGTATTTATGTATCAACAGATACAGTGGCGAAATCTGGTATTTACTACTTAATGAAATGGGCCGGTATTTTGAGCATCAACTTAGGAATTATGAATTTACTGCCAATTCCAGCACTTGATGGTGGAAGATTAATGTTCTTTGCAGTTGAAGCTGTAAGAGGAAAGCCAATTGATCGTCATAAGGAAGGTATGGTACATTTTATTGGTTTTGCTCTATTAATGTTATTGATGCTAGTTGTTACTTGGAACGATATTCAAAGATTTTTCTTATAATACGCAAAAGCTTCTAAAGGTCACATTCTCTTTTTGAGTGAAAAAGCGGGCCAGTAATCTTCCGTTTTATGCACCTGAATTAGAGTGTGCCTTTTTCTTTTTATTATAAAATACATAGAGGTGCTGACAAATGAAACAAAGCATGACGTTAATTCCTACATTAAGAGAAACTCCAGCAGATGCAGAGATCAAAAGCCATCAATTATTAGTAAGAGCTGGCTTTATTCGCCAAAATGCAAGTGGAATATATAGCTATCTCCCTCTTGCTCAAAAAGTGCTTAGAAAGATAGAATCCATTGTACGGGAAGAAATGGATAATGCAGGAGCAGTTGAATTATTAATGCCTGCCATGACAGCAGCAGAATTATGGCAGGAATCTGGAAGATGGTATTCATATGGACCGGAACTAATGAGAATGAAGGATCGACATGACCGAGATTTTGTATTAGGCCCAACTCATGAAGAAGTTATTACAAGTTTAGTTCGTGACGAGGTTAAATCATATAAAAAATTGCCGCTAGCTCTATACCAAATTCAAACTAAATTCCGTGATGAAAAACGTCCGCGTTTTGGTATTTTAAGAGGCAGAGAGTTTATTATGAAGGATGCTTATTCATTTCATTCTTCTAAGGAAAGCCTTGATGAAACATATGAAAAAATTTATCAAGCCTATTCCAATATTTTTTCTCGCTGTGGTCTTAATTTTAGAGCGGTTATTGCTGATTCAGGTGCAATGGGTGGTAAGGATACACATGAATTCATGGTGTTATCGGATGTTGGTGAGGATACGATTGCTTATTCTGATAGTTCTAGCTTTGCTGCAAACATTGAAATGGCTCCAGTTATCACAAAATACGAAAAAAGTAATGAAGACTTAAAAGAACTGGAAAAAGTATTAACGTCAGATCAAAAGACGATTGAAGAAGTTTCAGCATTTTTACAAGTAACCTCTAAAAAGTGCATTAAGTCACTCCTATTTAAAGTGGATGATAAATATGTGCTAGTGCTAGTTCGCGGCGATCATGAGGTTAATGACATAAAGTTAAAAAATTTATTCGATGCATCTAGTGCCGAGCTGGCAGATCCAGAAGAAACGAAAGAGTATTTAGGATGTTCAGTTGGGTCCCTTGGTCCAGTTAATCTAAGTAATGTAGAAATTGTTGCAGATTTTGCTGTTGAGGGGCTTAGTAATGCAGTTTGTGGGGCAAATGAAGAGGATTATCATTTTATAAATGTGAATCCTGGACGTGATTTTGTAGTTAGCCAATATGCAGATCTTCGTTTTATTCAAGAAGGAGATCTTTCTCCAGATGGACAAGGCAAGATTCGTTTTGCTAAAGGAATAGAAGTTGGTCATGTCTTTAAATTAGGAACACGCTACAGTGAAGCAATGGGAGCAACCTATTTGGATGAAAACGGCAGAAATCAGCAGATGATTATGGGTTGTTACGGAATAGGTGTCTCTCGTACAATGGCATCTGTTGTTGAACAGTTTAATGATGAAAACGGAATTGTTTGGCCTGCAAATATTTCACCATTTGATTTGCATCTAATTCCTGTAAATATGAAGGATGAGAGCCAATCTGCATTAGCAAATGAATTATATACTGAGTTAAGAGGCAAAGGTTATGATGTATTGCTTGATGACCGACAAGAAAGACCAGGAGTAAAATTTGCTGACTCAGATTTAATTGGCTTGCCTATCCGTATTACAATCGGAAAAAAAGCGCCTGAAGGAATTGTCGAGTTAAAAGTTCGTAAATCTGGCGAAGTAACAGAAGTTCATAAAGATCAATTAGGGGATATGATCGACAAAATTTTCACGTCACTTAAATAAACATAGCAATTATGATGGATCCCTTACAAATAGGGATCCATTTTGCATTCGCACAGAAAAAAATTTCCTTTAGTACAGTTTAGCCAATTGAAGGATCGTTCATGATATAATAGACTTCGTCTGTATAGAATTAATTAGAAAATTAATAGATGGGAGAGAGATTGATGGAAGCCTTAGGCAATAAAGAAAGATTCCAACTCTTGCTCCAACAGCTGCAATTAACTGAAAGCTCGATTGTGCAGCATTTTCAGCATGCTCAAATAAAAAAAGTTGTAATAGGGAAAAAGGAGAGAAAGTGGCATTTTCAATTTGAATTCCAGCAAATTCTTCCATTTAATGTATTTAGCCTTTTTTCTACAAAACTAACTGCGACTTTTTCTCATATTGCCAATACATCTTTTACGATTGAAGTAAGAGATCAAACAATTGATGAACAGTTAATACAGGGATATTGGAAATATTGTATACAAGAAATGGAAGGGATGGCTCCTCCGCTTATTAAATTATTAAATGAACAAGTCCCTGTTGTACATGGAAATAAACTTATCATAAATGTAAGAAATGATACAGAGGGTCTTTCTATAAAAAGGAAATATGCTGATATAATATCAAGAGTATATGAAACACTTGGATTTCCATTATTGTCTATTGATACAGAAATTTCTGCTGAGGCTGCGAATGATGAGTATAAAAAATTTTTAGACGCAAAGCAGAAGGAAGATCAGGAACGCGGTATCCAAGCAATGATAGAGATGCAGAAGAAGGAATCTGAAGCAGAATCTAAAGATTCTGCAACAGTTCAAGGTCCGTTAATGATTGGACTAACGATTAAAGATGATGCTGATTTTAGAAAGTTAATCGATATAGTGGATGAAGAACGACGAGTTGCTGTTGAAGGATATGTATTTGCAGCGGAAACAAAGGAGCTGCGCAGCGGAAGAACTCTGTTAACCTTTAAAATAACAGATTATACTAGTTCAATCATGGTTAAAATGTTTTCTCGCGATAAGGAAGATGCTGCATTATTCCAGCATGTTCAAAAAGGGATGTGGTTAAAGGTTCGGGGCAGTATTCAAAATGATACGTTTGTTCGTGACCTTGTTATGATCGGTAATGATATAAACGAAATAAAACCGATTCAAAGACAGGATACCTCACCTGCAGAAGAGAAACGTGTAGAGCTTCATCTTCATACACCAATGAGTCAAATGGACGCAGTAACTCCAGTTAGCGCATTAATTAGCCAAGCTAAAAAATGGGGTCATAAAGCGATAGCTGTAACAGATCATGCAGTTGTTCAATCTTTTCCAGAAGCATTTGGTGCCGGAAAGAAAAATGATATCAAAATATTATATGGTGTTGAAGTAAACTTGGTTGACGACGGTGTTCCTATCGCTTATAACAGTGCAAAGCGAAAGCTATCCGAAGATACCTTCGTTGTATTTGACGTAGAAACAACTGGGTTATCTGCTGTATATGATACTATTATTGAACTTGCTGCTGTAAAAATTCATAATGGTGAAATTGTAGATCGATTTGAGTCGTTTGCCAATCCACACCACCCTCTATCTGCAACTACGATAAACTTAACAGGGATTACAGATGATCTTGTTGAAAATGCGCCTGAGGTAGAGGAAGTGCTTCAGAAATTTCATGATTGGACAGGTGATTCTGTATTAGTAGCTCATAACGCATCCTTTGATATGGGATTTTTGAATGTAGGCTATAAAAAAATTGGGTTAGAGAAAGCACCGAACCCAGTAATCGACACATTAGAACTAGCTCGTTATTTATACCCGGACATGAAAAACCATCGTCTAAATACTTTGGCGAAAAAATTTGATGTAGAATTAACTCAGCACCATAGGGCGATATATGATGCGGAGGCTACAGGGTACCTATTATTAAAAATGTTAAAGGATGCAGCAGAAAAGGAAATTGAATTTCACGATCAGTTTAATGATCATATGGGTGAAGGAAACGCTTATCAGCGGGCAAGGCCTTACCACTGTACATTACTTGCCCAGACGGAAGCAGGTTTAAAGAATTTATTTAAACTTGTTTCTATTTCTCATTTGAATTACTTCTATCGTGTTCCACGTATTCCAAGGTCACAGCTCCAAAAATTCCGAGAAGGCATTCTTGTCGGATCAGGCTGTGATAAAGGTGAGGTTTTTGAAGGCATGATGCAAAAATCACCTGAGGAAGTGGAAGGGATTGCCAGGTTCTATGATTATATTGAAGTGCATCCAAAGGAAGTATATGCGCATTTAATTGAACTAGAGCTAGTGAGAAATGAAAAAGCACTCGAGGAAATTATCGGAAACATTGTTAAATTAGGTGAGAAACTAAGTCTTCCTGTCGTAGCAACAGGTAATGTTCATTACCTAAATCCAAATGATAAAATTTACCGAAAGATATTGATTAGTTCTCAAGGGGGAGCAAATCCGCTAAATCGCCATAAGCTTCCTGATGTTCATTTTAGAACAACGAATGAAATGCTTCAGGCATTTTCATTTTTAGGAAGCGAGAAGGCAAAAGAGATAGTCGTCGATAATACTAACAAAATCGCCGATATGATTGATACTATAAAGCCAATTAAGGATGATCTGTACACACCAAAAATTGAAGGTGCAGATGATGAAATGCGTAATATGAGCTATGCAATGGCTAGAAAAATATATGGTGATAACCTGCCGGAAATCGTAGAAGCCCGCTTAGAAAAGGAACTAAAGAGTATCATTGGGCACGGGTTTGCAGTTATTTACCTGATCTCTCATAAACTAGTGAAAAAATCATTGGATGATGGCTATCTTGTAGGTTCCCGTGGTTCAGTCGGTTCATCATTCGTTGCGACTATGACTGAGATTACAGAAGTAAATCCGCTACCGCCGCATTATGTATGCCCGGATTGTAAGCACTCTGAATTCTTTAATGATGGATCAGTTGGCTCTGGTTATGATTTGCCTGATAAAGACTGTCCAAACTGTGGTGCGATCTACAAAAAAGATGGACAAGATATCCCATTTGAAACCTTTCTAGGGTTTAAAGGGGACAAGGTTCCCGATATCGACTTAAACTTCTCAGGCGAATATCAGCCGCGAGCCCATAACTATACAAAAGTATTGTTTGGAGAAGACTATGTGTACCGTGCGGGAACAATCGGAACGGTTGCAGACAAGACAGCCTTTGGTTATGTTAAAGCCTATCAGCAAGATCATAATCTACAATTAAGGGGTGCAGAGGTTGAGCGTCTTGCATCAGGATGTACCGGTGTAAAAAGAACAACCGGCCAGCATCCCGGAGGTATTATCGTTGTACCAGACTATATGGATATTTACGATTTTTCACCAATACAATTCCCGGCAGATGATAAAAATTCTGAATGGAAAACAACTCATTTTGATTTCCACTCGATTCATGATAATTTGCTAAAGCTTGATATACTAGGTCACGATGATCCAACCGTCATCCGGATGCTGCAGGATTTAAGCGGAATAGATCCGAAAACAATTCCGACTGACGACCCTGAAGTAATGAAAATATTTAGCGGAACGGAATCCTTAGGTGTAACAGAAGAGCAAATTATGTGTAAAACAGGGACGCTGGGCATTCCTGAATTTGGAACAAGATTTGTTCGCCAAATGCTTGAGGATACGAAGCCGACTACTTTTTCCGAACTTGTTCAGATTTCAGGGCTATCACACGGGACAGATGTATGGCTTGGAAATGCACAGGAGCTTATTCATAATAAAATCTGTACATTAAGTGAGGTAATTGGCTGTCGTGACGATATCATGGTTTATTTAATTTACCAAGGGTTAGAGCCGGCATTTGCCTTTAAAATTATGGAGTCAGTGCGTAAAGGTAAAGGGTTAACGGATGAAATGGAAGAGGAAATGAGAAAAAATGAAGTGCCGGAATGGTATATTGATTCTTGTAAAAAGATTAAATACATGTTCCCGAAGGCCCATGCCTCTGCATATGTTTTAATGGCAGTCCGGATTGCATACTTTAAAGTTCATCATCCGCTTCTTTATTATGCAGCTTACTTTACTGTACGTGCTGAAGATTTTGATGTTGATGCGATGGTAAAAGGATCTCAATCTATCAAAGCATTAATCGAGGAGATAAATGCTAAAGGTCTTGACGCTTCAACAAAAGAAAAGAACCTGTTAACCGTCATGGAGTTAGCACTAGAGATGTCAGAGCGTGGATTTAACTTTAAAAAGGTAGATTTATATCGTTCAAGCGCGAACGAGTTTATTATTGATGGAAATTCACTTATTCCTCCGTTTAATTCGATCCCAGGTCTTGGAACGAATGCAGCGTTCAATATTGTTAAAGCAAGGGAAGAAGGCGAGTTTCTGTCTAAAGAAGATCTTCAGCAGCGCGGGAAGGTATCCAAAACCATCATAGAATTTTTAGATAATCACGGCTGTTTGGAATCACTTCCAGAGCAAAATCAGCTTTCATTATTTTAGTATCCTCTAAAAATATTGTAAAAATCGGTGTATCCCTTGACATGGAAGCCATTCCATTTGCAATAAAAAAATGGTTATGGTATAGTTTTAGTGGAAATACTATTAATAACTCTCGTTACAGAAGAGTGGGGCAACCCACTCTTTCGTGTTGTATACGTTATTTTTAGTCAATACATTTATCCAAATTTCACTTGTAGCTATGACCCAGTTAAAGGAGGGATATTATGAGCAAAGTGACTGATACGGTCGGACAATTAGTCACGCCCATTTTAGATGAGCTTAATTTAGAATTAGTTGACATTGAATACGTCAAGGAAGGAAGAGATTGGTTCCTTCGAGTATTTATTGATAAGGAAACTGGTGTTGATATCGAGGAATGCGGACTAGTCAGCGAGAAATTAAGTGAGAAGCTTGATGAAGTTGATCCTATTCCTTATAACTATTTCTTAGAGGTTTCATCACCTGGAGCTGAACGCCCTCTTAAAAATGCAAAGGACTTTGAGAAAGCAGTCGGCAAAAATGTTTACATAAAAACATACGAGCCTATTGATGGTGATAAAACATTTGAAGGAGTTTTAACCCATTTTGACGGAGAAACAGTCACAGTTGAAATTAAGATTAAAACTAGAAAGAAAAGTATTGAAATTCCTTATGCAAAAGTAGCCAATGCCAGATTAGCAGTTGTTTTTTCATAATAGACCATTGAGCGCTAAACGCGCTCTTCGATTAAAGGGGGAAAAAGTCTCATGAGCAGCGAATTATTAGATGCTCTCACTTTACTTGAAAAAGAAAAAGGCATTTCACGTGACGTTATTATTGATGCAATTGAAGCAGCGTTAGTATCTGCATACCGCAGAAACTTCAATCAAGCACAAAACGTACGGATCGATTTAAATCTTGGCAGTGGAACAATGAGAGTTTTCGCTCGAAAAGAAGTAGTTGAAGAAGTTTTTGATCCAAGACTTGAGATTTCAATTGAAGATGCCCAAAGAATGAATCCAAATTATCAAGTTGAAGACATTGTAGAATTAGAAGTTACACCTAAGGATTTCGGTCGTATTGCGGCTCAAACTGCTAAGCAAGTCGTTACACAGCGTGTTCGAGAAGCTGAAAGAGGCATTATTTATTCAGAATTTATTGACCGTGAAGAAGATATCATGACAGGGATTGTTCAGCGTCAAGATTCTAAATTTATTTATGTTAGTCTAGGAAAAATTGAAGCCATTCTTCCTACTAATGAACAAATGCCGAATGAACAATATAAGCCACATGATAGAATTAAAGTATTTATTACAAAAGTTGAAAAGACAACAAAGGGACCGCAAATTTTTGTATCCAGAACACATCCTGGACTTTTAAAGAGATTATTTGAAATTGAAGTACCGGAAATTTACGACGGAACAGTAGAAATCAAATCTGTTGCTCGTGAAGCTGGGGATCGTTCAAAAATCTCTGTTCATTCAGATAACGAAGAAGTTGATCCGGTAGGTTCATGTGTAGGACCAAAGGGTACCCGTGTTCAAGCGGTAGTAAATGAATTAAAGGGCGAAAAAATTGATATTGTGAAATGGTCTGCAGATCCGGTTGTATTCGTTGCGAATGCTTTAAGTCCATCTAAAGTTCTTGATGTCATTGTAAACGAAAACGATAAAGCTACTACTGTTATTGTTCCAGATTACCAGCTGTCTTTAGCCATTGGAAAGCGTGGACAAAATGCAAGACTTGCTGCAAAACTTACTGGATGGAAAATTGATATTAAATCGGAATCTGAAGCACGTGAGTCAGGAATGTATCCAAGGGAAGAAACTCTCTTGACATTCGATGCCAATGAGTTTGAAGACGATGAGAATCTTGATTTACAAGATGATATGGAATAATTGGAGGTGAATGAATGTGAACAATCAGAGAAAAGTTCCTATGCGTAAATGTGTCGCTACCGGTGAAATGAGACCGAAGAAAGAACTCGTTCGCATCGTTCGCTCTAAAGAAGGGGAAGTTTCAGTTGATCTAACTGGCAAGAAATCTGGCCGGGGAGCTTACCTTTCTAAAGATGAAGAGGCAGTAAAACTTGCAAAAAAGAAAAATATATTAGCTAGCCATTTAGAGGTTACAATAAATGATTCAATTTATGAAGAACTTTTTGAGCTAATTGAGAAGGAGAAACGACTATCCAAATGAATTCTAATCAATGGATGTCATTGCTTGGCTTAGCGAATCGGGCACGAAAAATTACTTCGGGTGAAGAGCTTACTATCAAAGAAATAAGAAACGGTAAAGCGAAGCTCATATTGCTATCAGCAGACGCTTCTGTAAACACGACAAAAAAAGTGACTGATAAATGTAAATCCTATCAAGTACCTTATCGTATTGTTGAAAGCAGGGAAATCCTTGGTCAGGCGATTGGGAAAGAAGCTCGGGTTGTGGTTGCCGTGTTAGACGGTGGATTTGCAAAGAAACTGAAGTCGTTGCTCGATTAATACCAGCGGGGGTGAAAGTATGAGTAAAATACGCGTTTACGAATATGCAAAAAAACAAAACGTATCAAGTAAAGACGTAATTACAAAACTAAAAGAAATGAATATAGAGGTTTCGAACCATATGACAACAATTGAATCTTCAGCCGTACAAAAATTGGACGAAATCTACGGTAAGAAAGAAGAAAAACAGCCTCAAAAGCAAAATGAACAAAAGGCTAACCATGTTCAGACAAAACCAAAAAATTCTAATCCTGAAGATCAGCCTGCTGTAGCAAAGGTAAATAATAATCCAGCCCCAAAACAAGGCGATGGTAAAAAGCAGAATCAGGATCAGCAACAAAAAGAAAACAAAGCTTTTAATAAGAATAAGAACAAAAATAGCAATAATAGTCAAAATAAAAATAAAAACAATCAAAAAGGCAAGAACAGCTATCAGGCACAAGTCCCTCCTGCACCTAAAAAAGTAAAAGAACTTCCTACAAAGATTACTTACAGCGATACATTAACAGTTGCAGAGCTAGCGAAAAAGCTTCATCGTGAACCTTCAGAATTAATTAAGAAATTATTCTTGCTTGGGGTTATGGCAACAATTAACCAAGTGTTAGATAAAGATGCTATTGAATTAATAGCAGGTGATTATGGTGTTGAGGTTGAAGAAGAAGTTCATATCGATGTTACAGATTTAGAAGTATATTTCACTGATGATGAGGGTGCAGAATTAATTGAGCGTCCAGCTGTTGTAACAATAATGGGGCATGTTGACCACGGTAAAACAACAACATTGGACTCAATTCGTAACACAAAAGTAACTGCTGGAGAAGCTGGCGGAATTACTCAGCATATCGGTGCTTATCAAGTTGTTGAAAATGGGAAAAAAATTACGTTTTTAGACACTCCAGGCCACGCAGCTTTCACTACGATGCGTGCAAGGGGAGCGAAAATTACGGATATTACGATTCTTGTCGTAGCAGCCGATGATGGTGTAATGCCACAAACAATCGAAGCCATTAACCATGCAAAGGCAGCAGAAGTTCCAATTATCGTAGCTGTAAATAAAATGGATAAAGAATCTGC
Source organism: Bacillus sp. S/N-304-OC-R1 (assembly GCF_019749375.1). GTDB lineage: Bacteria > Bacillota > Bacilli > Bacillales > Cytobacillaceae > Cytobacillus. The sequence goes on along the minus strand of NZ_JACWFE010000001.1, from coordinate 344,965 downwards.
TAATCCAGACCGTGTTATGCAAGAATTAACGGAATATGGATTAGTACCTGAAGCTTGGGGTGGGGAAACTATTTTTGTTCCTATTTCAGCTCTTAAAGGCAATGGAATTGATGATCTCCTAGAAATGATCCTCCTTGTCAGTGAGGTTGAGGAATTTAAAGCAAATCCAAACAGAAATGCTGTTGGTACAGTGATTGAGGCTCAATTAGACAAGGGCCGCGGATCAGTAGCAACTCTTCTTGTTCAAAACGGAACATTAAAAGTTGGAGATCCAATTGTTGTCGGAAATACGTTTGGACGTGTCCGTGCGATGGTAAATGATCTTGGCCGCCGAGTTAAGACGGCTGGTCCATCAACACCTGTTGAGATTACTGGTCTTAATGATGTACCACAAGCAGGGGATCGCTTTGTCGTGCTTCCTGATGAAAAGACAGCTCGTCAAATTGGGGAAGCTCGTGCCCAGCAAGCATTACAAGCACAAAGAAGTGAAAAGACAAAAATCAGCTTAGACAATTTATTTGAGCATATGAAACAAGGCGAAATGAAGGACCTTAATATTGTTGTGAAGGCAGACGTTCAAGGTACTGCTGAAGCACTTACAACAGCCCTTCAAAAAATCGATGTTGAAGGCGTTAATGTTCGTATTCTTCATACTGGTGCTGGCGCCATTAATGAGTCTGATATTACATTAGCAGCTGCATTCAATGCGATCGTTATTGGATTCAATGTTCGTCCTGATAATAATGCAAAACGTGCTGCTGAAACAGAGGGTGTAGAAATTCGTCTGCATCGTGTCATTTATAAAGTAATTGAAGAAATTGAACTGGCGATGAAAGGAATGCTTGATCCAGAATTTGAAGAAAAAATTATTGGTCAGGCAGAAATTCGCCAAACGTTTAAAGTGTCTAAAGTTGGAACAATCGCAGGTTCCTATGTTACAGACGGTAAAATTACACGTGATAGCGGTGTCCGTTTAATCCGTGATGGCATTGTTATTTTTGAAGGGGAAGTAGATGCTCTAAAACGCTTCAAAGATGATGCTAAAGAGGTAAGTCAAGGATATGAGTGTGGTATTACAATTAAAAACTTTAACGACGTGAAAGAAGGAGACGTTATTGAAGCCTTCGTCATGCAGGAAGTTGAACGTAAATGATCGTAGGGCTTGCAGCTTGTGAATGTATCATATATGACACACATTCTTTAAAAGAAAAACGAGCTGTATTGCAAAGAGTTCTTACACGTTTGAAGCAAAAGTTTAATGTATCTGTTTCAGAGGTGGAGCATCAAGATGTGTGGCAGCGAACGAAGATAGCCATTGTTGCTGTATCGTCTTCTCGAGTTTCAACGGAGCATGAACTGCAAAATGCCCTTAAATTAATTGATTCGTTTCCAGAAATAGAACGAACAATCACAGAAGTTGAGCTGCTTTGATTAATAGAGGTGAAATTGTATGAGCCTTCGAGCAAATAAAGTTGGAGAACAGATGAAGAAAGAACTTGGGGACATCATCGGCCGTAAAATTAAAGACCCTCGTGTTGGATTTGTTACGGTAACTGATGTACAAGTAACTGGAGATTTGCAGCAAGCAACCGTATTTATATCTGTCCTTGGAGATGAGGAACAAAGAGAAAATACGCTTAAAGGTCTTGCCAAAGCAAAAGGATTTATCCGTTCAGAAATTGGGCAGCGTATCCGTTTGCGTAAAACTCCAGAAATTTTCTTTGAATTTGATGAATCCATCGATTACGGAAATCGTATTGAATCATTACTTCATCAAATCCATGATGAAGATCGTTCAAAAGAAAATGAAGATGAATGATAGAAATGGATGATGGATAGACAATTGTCTATCCATTTTTTTCGAATAAGGAGGGAAATAGATGGAAGGGATATTGCCGCTATTTAAACCTAAAGGAATGACCTCACATGATTGTGTATTTAAGCTGCGAAAAATCTTAAAGATGAAAAGAATCGGCCATACAGGAACATTAGATCCAGATGTAACAGGCGTACTGCCAATTTGTCTAGGTCGAGCTACTAAAGTAGCTGAGTACATTACAGATGCAGGGAAGGCATACGAGGGAGAAGTAACAATTGGATATTCGACGACTACTGAAGATGCTTCTGGCGAAATTGTTGAACAACAGAAGTTAACAGAAACATTTTCAAGAGATGAAATTATTAAAGTATTGAAAAGCTTAACAGGAGAAATTACACAAACTCCACCGATGTACTCCGCTGTAAAAGTTAATGGGAAAAGGCTATATGAATATGCAAGACAAGGAATTGCTGTCGATAGGCCATCAAGGAAAGTAAGCATCTATTCAATAGAACTACTAGATAATCGTGAAAATTTCAGTGGGGAAACGATTAAGTTTCGTTTTAAAGTTTCATGCAGTAAAGGGACATATATTCGTACACTAGCTGTTATGATAGGTGAAAGACTTGGGTTTCCTGCACATATGTCTGAACTCGTCCGAATTCAATCAGCTTCATTTTCATTACAAGATTGTTTAACACTTGAAGAAGTGGAAACCTTTGTACAAAACGGAACAATTTCAGAAAGAATTAAGCCGCTTGAATTAGCGCTTTCTCATTTGCCCAAATATACGATAAATGATACAGTAGCAAAGAAAGTAAAAAATGGTGCTGTTTTGCCCATTCCCAATGGATTACAAGAAGTGGACGGGCCGATCGCCGTTGAAATGGCTGATGGTATGGTACTTGCTATATATGATCGTCACAAGGAAAAGCAAGGATTAATGAAACCTGTTAAGGTCATTCGAAATGAAATGCTTGAATGAAATTAGGCTTTGATAGAAAAAAGGTGAACCATCATGGAAATAATTAGAATTAATCATCCGCAATATTTTGAAAAAGAACAAAATCCTCCTTTAGCTATCGCCTTGGGTTATTTTGATGGTGTTCATCTTGGACATCAGAAAGTGATTTTGGAGGCAAAGGAGATTGCTGAAAAAAGCGGCTTAAAAAGTGCAGTTATGACATTTGATCCTCATCCCTCAGTTGTATTAGGAAAAAGTACAAAGCATATAGAGTATATCACTCCGCTTCGAGATAAAATTCAGATCATATCTGACTTAGGAATTGATTATTTATTCATCATTCACTTTACAAAAGAGTTCGCCAATTTATTGCCGCAGGAATTTGTGGACCAATATTTAATAAATTTAAATGCCAATCATGTTGTTGCAGGCTTTGATTATACATATGGCAGAATGGGAAAAGGAACGATGGAAACTTTGACATTTCACTCGAGGGGAAAATTCGATTTCACGATTGTACCAAAGCTAGCTGCCAATAATGAGAAAGTAAGCTCAACTTTAATTCGTTCTATGCTGGATGCCGGCAAAATGGAAGAGATTCCTCCTATACTTGGCAGGTTTTATCGTACATCAGGTGTAGTCATTCACGGTGATAAAAGAGGGCGTACAATTGGCTTTCCAACAGCAAATGTTGATGTAACTGATGATTATATTATTCCGCCTTTAGGGGTTTATTGTGTACGAATAATGGTACAGGGGAAATGGCTTGAAGGAGTTTGCAACGTTGGTTTTAAGCCGACATTCAATAATGAAATGACGAAAAAACCTTCAATTGAAGTTCATATCTTTAATTTTGATCAAGATATATACGGTCAAGAAGTGACAGTTGAGTGGCGCCTGCATTTAAGAAAAGAACAAAAATTTTCGGGGATCGATGAACTGGTAGCACAAATAGAAAAAGATAAACAGTCTGCACTCTCTTACTTTGAAAAAAACAAGGTTTAGCCTTGCATTTTGTCATAAAAAGTTGTATTCTTATTAACGTATCAAAAGAACCTTTGCTTGGCAAGTCGAGTCACCGACGCTTGCTCGGTAACAGGGGATTTGAAAAATTAGGAGGTGAAACGGATGGCAATCACTAAAGAACGTAAAAACGAACTTATCAATGAGTTTAAAACTCATGAAAATGACACTGGTTCTCCAGAGGTTCAAATCGCTGTCCTTACAGAGGAAATTAACAAATTAAACGATCATTTACGTACTCATAAGAAAGATCACCACTCACGTCGCGGTCTTTTGAAAATGGTAGGTAAACGTCGTAACCTGTTAACTTACCTTCGTAACAAAGACGTTCAACGTTACCGTGAGTTAATCAACAAACTAGGTTTACGTCGATAATTGGAAAAGCGGAGAGTGCCTGCATATCGGCGACAAGCATAAGACAAACCGGCATGAAGGTTGTATTTTACCTTCTTGTCGGATTGGCTTGTGACCTCGAGCCGATGGCACTCGAAGCTAGACAATGAGAAGCGGGAATTTTCCCGCTTTTTTATTAGCCTAAATAGAACACATGTTTACATACATAAAACACCGATTTTAACATGCAATAAAAATGTACATACTATACATACGCATAATTCATACTTTATGAGCATTTAGTTTTAGGTTTAGGGTTCCAAAACATTCACTAAACCTCCATTGTGAAAAGGTAGAGAGGGGTTACAAAATATGGGACAAGATAAACATATTTATTCTATAGACTGGGCTGGCCGGAAATTAACAGTTGAAATTGGCCAGCTGGCAAAACAGGCTAATGGAGCAGTTCTAGTCCGTTATGGAGATACTGCTGTACTTAGTACGGCTACAGCATCAAAGGAACCAAAGAATTTAGATTTCTTTCCTTTGACTGTTAATTATGAAGAGAGACTATACGCTGTTGGAAAAATACCTGGGGGATTTATTAAAAGAGAAGGCCGTCCGAGTGAAAAAGCTATATTAGCGAGCCGATTAATTGATAGACCGATTCGCCCATTATTTGCTGATGGATTTCGTAATGAAGTACAAGTAGTCAGTATGGTAATGAGTGTTGACCAGGATTGTTCATCAGAAATGGCTGCTATGTTTGGATCTTCCTTAGCATTAAGTGTGTCAGATATCCCGTTTGATGGACCGATTGCTGGAGTAAGTGTTGGCCGCATTGATGGTGAATTCATTATTAATCCAACAGTTGAACAGGCGGAAAAAAGTGATATTCATCTAGTAGTAGCTGGTACAAAAGATGCAATCAATATGGTTGAAGCAGGTGCACTTGAGGTACCTGAGGAAATAATGCTAGAAGCAATTATGTTCGGCCACGAAGAAATTAAGCGTTTAATTGCTTTCCAAGAAGAAATTGTTGCAGAAATTGGCAAGGAGAAACTTGAAATAGTTCTATTTGAACTTGATCAGGAGTTAGAAACTGAAGTCCGTGCTCTTTGTGAACAAGAAATGATTGCAGCTATTCAGGTTCAGGAAAAACATGCACGTGAAGATGCAATTAAAGCAGTGAAAAATACTGTCTTAGCAAAATTTGAAGAAAAAGAAGCAGCTGATGATGATCTTAAACAAGTGAAACAAATTCTAGATAAGATCGTAAAAGGTGAAGTGCGTAGACTTATTACAGAAGAAAAAATACGTCCTGATGGCCGCGGATTGGATATTATTCGCCCTTTATCTTCTGAAATTGGCATTCTTCCTAGAACTCATGGTTCTGGACTATTCACGCGTGGACAAACTCAAGCACTAAGTGTATGTACTCTAGGAGCTTTAGGGGATGTTCAAATTCTTGATGGACTAGGTATTGAGGAAGAAAAACGCTTTATGCACCATTATAACTTCCCTAATTTCAGTGTTGGGGAAACAGGGCCAATGAGAGGACCTGGCCGCCGTGAAATTGGTCATGGTGCATTAGGTGAGCGTGCATTAGAGCCAGTTATTCCATCAGAAAAGGATTTCCCATACACAGTTCGTTTAGTATCTGAAGTATTGGAATCAAATGGTTCTACTTCCCAAGCTAGTATTTGTGCAAGTACACTTGCTATGATGGATGCAGGTGTGCCGATTAAAGCACCTGTTGCTGGAATCGCCATGGGATTAATTAAGTCAGGTGAACACTACTCCATTCTTACAGATATTCAAGGTATGGAAGACCATTTAGGGGATATGGACTTTAAAGTGGCTGGTACTGCCAACGGTGTTACAGCACTTCAAATGGATATCAAAATTGAAGGCTTATCACGTGAGATATTAGAAGAAGCACTTCAGCAGGCTAAAAAAGGTCGTATGCAAATTCTAGAATCAATGCTAAGCACAATTGCTCAACCAAGAACAGAACTATCTAAATATGCTCCAAAGATCTTAACATTGCATATTAATCCTGATAAGATTCGAGATGTTATTGGGCCAAGCGGTAAGCAAATTAATAAAATCATTGAAGAGACTGGCGTTAAAATTGACATCGAGCAAGATGGAACAGTATTTATCTCCTCTACTGATGAAGAAATGAATCAAAAAGCGAAGAAGATTATCGAGGATATCGTTCGAGAAGTGGAAGTCGGACAAATGTATCTTGGTAAAGTTAAACGAATTGAAAAATTCGGTGCTTTTGTTGAAATATTTAACGGAAAAGATGGGCTTGTTCACATTTCAGAACTTGCTGAAGAACGTGTTGGCAAAGTTGAAGATGTTGTCTCTATTGGAGATGAGTTGTTAGTAAAGGTAACTGAAATCGATAAACAAGGCCGTGTTAATTTATCACGCAAAGCTGTACTGCGTGAACAGCGCGAGCAGAAAGAGCAAGCACAGCAATAATTGAACTTTAGGAAAGAGTCAGGGGGAATCCCTCCTGACTCTTTCCATATACATATAAAGCAGAAAAATATCTGCCTATGCATGACGTAAGCTCGTTCTACCTTGTCCTTCCAAAACATATGGTTTATGGAAGGAGGCATAGAGAATGAAAAGAATGATACATTTTAGCATTATTTTTATTGCTGCGATTTTATTTGTTAATAATCCACTAACTAGTGAATATGTGCTAGGATTAAAAGCTGGTTCAATAATCGCTTCCAAACAAAAGGATCCTTTATATAATGAAATTGTATCTAGGTCTGCTCAATACTATATTCCACCGCAAGACGCGAAAATAGACCGTGTATGGAAAGCTATTCCTGGTTTGAATGGAATAAAGGTTGATATTGATGCCTCATATAAAAAGATGAAAGCAGATGGGGAATTTAAAGAAGAAAAGCTTGTCTTCCAGCAGGTCCTGCCAAAGTTGCAGTTAAATGATTTACCGCCATCACCTATTTATAAAGGCCATCCTGAAAAACCGATGGTAAGCTTCATCATAAATGTGGCCTGGGGTAATGAGTACATAACGGATATCCTAGCAACATTAAAAAAGCATAATGTATCGGCAAGCTTTTTTTTAGAAGGCAGATGGGCTCAAAATAATCCTGAACTAGCCAAGATGATTGAAGCTGCTGGGCATGAAATCGGCAATCATTCATATTCTCACCCAGATATGGCAAAAATATCATCGAGTACGATTAGAGAAGAAATTCAAAAAGCCAATGAAGTCATTAAAGCTCTCACTGATCAACCTGTTGTTTGGTTTGGTCCGCCAAGCGGTAGTTTTCGTGATGAAACAGTGCAAATAGCAGCACAGGAAAATTTAAAGACAGTCTTGTGGACAGTTGATACTGTTGATTGGAAAAAGCCGACTCCAGAGCAATTGCTTAAACGTGTCCTAGGAAAGGTTCATAATGGAGCAATGATATTAATGCACCCGACTGATGCAACAGCAAAATCACTTGATCGGCTAATTATCCAGCTTCAACAACAGAATTTGCAGATTGGTACCGTAAGTGAATTATTAAACTCTGACAGGCCAATGGCTAATCATAATTTTAAAAATGGGAATAATATTGAAAATAACTAAAAGCGCATCTGTGTTATAGGAACAGGAGGAATTTCTTTGATAAAGAAATATACATGCCAAAATGGAGTAAGAGTCGTATTAGAAAATATTCCAACCGTTCGTTCCGTAGCAATTGGAGTTTGGATTGGAACAGGATCAAGAGATGAAAACTTGAAGAATAATGGAATCTCTCACTTTTTAGAGCATATGTTTTTTAAAGGGACAAAAACTAGATCAGCTCGTGAAATTGCAGAATCATTTGACAGTATTGGCGGACAGGTAAATGCCTTTACTTCGAAGGAATATACTTGCTATTATGCAAAGGTTTTAGATACTCATGCTGATTTTGCATTAGAAGTACTAGCGGATATGTTCTTTAACTCAACATTTGTCGAAGAAGAACTAAATAAAGAGAAAAATGTAGTGTATGAAGAAATTAAAATGTATGAGGATACCCCAGACGATATTGTACATGATCTGCTTAGCAAAGGAATCTATGAGAATCACCCTCTTGGCTATCCAATTTTAGGTACAGAGGAAACACTGGCTACCTTTAATGGCGATAAATTGAGAGAATATGTTCACGATATGTATACACCTGAAAAAGTAGTTATTTCTATAGCAGGTAATATTTCAGATGCCTTTATAAACGAAGTTGAAAAATACTTCGGATCCTATGAAGGCGGCAGACAGGAAAAAGTGGAACAAAAGCCTGAATTTCATTCAAATAGAATTGTCCGAAAAAAGGATACAGAACAAGCACATTTATGTATCGGATTTGAAGGGCTTCAAGTTGGCCATACTGATATGTATGATTTAATCGTTCTGAATAATATACTTGGCGGCAGTATGAGCAGCCGGCTATTCCAGGACGTTAGAGAGCAAAAAGGGCTTGCATATTCTGTGTTCTCTTACCACTCCGCTTATCAAGATGCAGGAATTGTAACTCTTTATGGAGGAACAGGTGCAAAGCAATTAGATGTATTGTTTGAAACAATGCAAGAAACGTTAATTAAGTTGAAACAAGAAGGAATTACTGAGAAGGAACTTAATAATAGTAAAGAACAGTTGAAAGGCAGCCTCATGCTTAGTTTAGAAAGCACAAATAGCCGGATGAGCAGAAATGGAAAAAATGAGCTGTTGCTAAAACGTCATCGATCTTTAGATGAAATTCTTGAACAAATTGATTCCGTTACTAAACAAGGTGTAGATGAAATGGCGAGTTCTGTATTTACCGACAAGTATTCTATTGCATTAATTAGCCCTGATGGAGAATTACCAAAAGGCTTATAATCTCTTTTACAGTCTGTTTATAAAACAGGCTGTTTTTTTGTAGAAATAGAGCAATAACTAGTAATAAACCTTGATCAAAACGATAAATTGTAAAGAAGGAGGGGGAAAAATGAGACTAAGTGAATTAAGTGGAAAAGAAATCGTTGATGTTAAAAAAGCTGAACGTTTAGGTGTTCTTGGGCAAACAGATCTGGAAATCAATGAAAAAAGTGGACAAATACAAGCATTGGTTATTCCATCATTAAAATGGTTCGGACTTAAAAGACAAGGTGATGAAATTCGAGTTCCTTGGAGTCATATAAAAAAAATAGGTACCGATATGATCATTTTAGATATGCCTGATGAAGAAGAAACAGATTAATATGGGTTTAGATAGCGTATAGATTGGCAATGCCAGTCTATTTTTTTTGGAAAAAAATTTTTTAAGATACATTGATTTAATTATAATTAGGCTAAAACCCAGTGCCCACTTACCTTCTACCCCCAAAAAATCCCCTCAGACCTTTTATATCATACCATTTCTTTGCATGGAAAACTCACCGATTTAGACTTTCGTACATAGGATGTGGCAGTAGTTAATTAAAACAATACCTGTACACTCATTAGAAGAAGGTGAGGGTTTCATGCTAACAGATATACAAATTGCTGTTATTGGCGGAGATGCTAGGCAGCTTGAAATTATTCGCAAACTAACTGAGCTGGATGCCAAGCTTTCGTTAATCGGATTTGAACAATTAGACCATGCTTTTACTGGAGCTGTCAAAGAGAAAATTGAAGAAGTCGATTTTTCAAATAAAGATGTTGTTATATTACCTGTTCCAGGAACTGCCTTGGATGGTCAAATTGAAACAATATTTTCTAATGAAAAGGTGTTTTTGCGCAAAGAAATGCTTTTGGAAACACCAGCACACTGCACAATTTATTCAGGCATAAGCAACTCTTATTTAGACAGCATTACAAAACAGGCAAATAGACGTTTAGTAAATTTATTTGAACGGGATGATGTCGCTATTTACAATTCTATTCCAACAGTAGAAGGAACTATTATGATGGCCATTCAACATACAGATATTACGATTCATGGCTCGAACATTACGGTGCTCGGTCTTGGAAGAGTTGGGATGAGTGTCGCAAGAGTGTTCTCAGCACTTGGAGCGAAGGTTAAGGTAGGTGCGAGGAAAAGCGAACATATCGCAAGAATTACAGAAATGGGTCTTACACCATTCCATTTAAATGATTTAGAGAATGAAGTGAAGGATACTGATATTTGTATCAATACGATTCCTCATTTAGTTGTAACTGCCTCGGTCATTGCAAAAATGCCTGTTCATACTCTTATTATTGATCTAGCTTCCAAGCCAGGTGGAACAGATTTCAGGTATGCAGAAAAGAGAGGCGTGAAGGCACTGCTCGCACCCGGACTTCCTGGAATCGTTGCTCCGAAAACAGCCGGAAAAATATTAGCAAAGGTTCTTTCACAGCTAATTAAAGAAGATAGTACAAGGCGAAAGGGGAATATTTAATATGAGTTTAAATGGAAAACGTATCGGTTTTGGTCTTACAGGATCTCATTGCACATACGATGCGGTGTTCCCGGAAATTGAGAAGCTTGTTAACGCAGGAGCCGAAGTTTTGCCGGTCGTCACATTCACTGTAAAGAGCACAGATACAAGATTTGGCAAGGGGGAGGATTGGGTACAGAGAATTGAAGATCTCACAGGCAATAAAGTGATCGATTCAATTGTAAAAGCAGAGCCGCTTGGTCCGAAAATTCCTCTAGATTGTATGGTTATCGCTCCGTTAACCGGAAATTCAATGAGCAAATTTGCCAATGCCATGACAGATTCCCCAGTTTTAATGGCAGCGAAAGCAACATTGCGTAATCAAAAGCCAGTTGTGCTTGGAATTTCTACAAATGATGCTCTTGGATTAAATGGTGTCAATCTTATGAGACTAATGGCAACAAAAAATATTTACTTTATTCCTTTTGGGCAAGATGATCCAGTGAAGAAGCCAAATTCAATGGTTGCTAGAATGACAGCTTTAACGGAAACAATTGAGTCTGCTATGAATGGGAGACAATATCAGCCTGTGCTTGTTGAAAGATATAAAGATGAAAACTAGCCCCTGTAATGATTTCTAGCAAAAAGTTTATTACTTTAAAGAATGAATATGTTAAAATGTATTTTATTATAAGAAAATTCATTATGTTTCTTTATTAATCTTTTTGCTAGAAAGTATTTTTTTTTGAGAGGGGAAAAACAAATGGAACAGAAAAAAGGATTTCATGTAGCAGTATTAGGAGCAACAGGGGCAGTAGGTCAGCAAATGATCGAAACACTTGAGAAGAAGGACTTTCCGATTGCAAAGCTAACATTGCTTTCATCTGCTCGCTCTGCTGGTACAAAGGTTCAATTTAAAGGAGCAGAGCTAACTGTTCAGGAAGCAACACCAGATAGCTTTACAGGTGTTGATATTGCTCTATTCAGTGCTGGAGGCAGTGTTTCAAAGGAAATGGCGGATCATGCTGTATCTCATGGTGCAGTTGTTGTTGACAATACGAGTGCTTTCCGTATGGATGAGGGAGTTCCGCTTGTTGTACCCGAAGTAAATGAAGAAGATCTTCATAACCATAAAGGTATTATTGCAAACCCAAACTGCTCAACAATTCAGATGGTTGTTGCACTGGAACCAATCCGTCAAAAATTTGGTTTAAGTAAAGTGATAGTTTCTACTTATCAAGCAGTTTCGGGCTCAGGTGCTGCAGCTGTAGAAGAACTTCATGAACAAACAAAATCCATACTAAATGGAGAATCTTTTGAACCTGCAATTCTTCCTGTAAAAGGTGATAAAAAGCATTATCAAATTGCATTTAATGCGATACCGCAAATTGATAAATTTACAGATAATGGGTTTACGTTCGAAGAAATGAAAATGATTAATGAAACAAAGAAAATCATGCACTTGCCAGAACTGCAAGTTGCGGCTACATGTGTACGTTTACCTGTTGCAACAGGTCACTCAGAGTCTGTCTATTTTGAAGTGAATGAAGATGGTGTAAGTCCTGAGGAAATCAAAGCGCTTCTGAAAGATGCACCAGGTGTTGTTCTGCAGGATGACCCAGAAAATCAAATTTATCCAATGCCAGCCCATTGCGTAGGCAAAAACGATGTATTTGTTGGCCGTATCCGCAAAGATCTGGATCAACCTAAAGGCTTTCATATGTGGGTTGTATCTGACAATCTATTAAAAGGTGCTGCCTGGAACTCTGTCCAAATCGCAGAAAGCTTAATTAAATTAGGTTTAGTGAAATAATAAAGAATCCTTCATTAAAGATAGGAGCTAGAAATGATTCTAGCTCCAACTATATGTAATCTTACGCAAAGCTCACTACAAAGAAAGAGTTTTATAGAGGTGTAACAATGAAAATAATTGTTCAGAAATTTGGAGGAACATCAGTACGTAATGCAAAAAGCAGAGCATATGCATTAAAACACATTAAAAAAGCTCGATCAGAGGGTTTTAAAATCGTTGTGGTCGTATCAGCAATGGGCCGAATGGGTGATCCTTATGCGACTGATACACTGCTCTCTCTCGTAGAAACAAATAAATCCCGAATTAATAAAAGAGAAACAGATTTACTATTATCTTGTGGTGAAGTGATCTCTAGTATAGTTTTTACCAATATGCTTTTGGAGCATGGAATGAAAGCTACAGCCTTAACTGGTGCCCAAGCAGGCTTTCGAACAAATAATGAGCATACAAATGCTAAGATCATCGACATGAAATGTGAACGACTGCTAAAGGAGCTGGAAGATAATGATGTAGTTGTAGTCGCTGGATTTCAGGGTGCAGCCAAGAATTGGGATGTAACAACGATTGGCAGAGGCGGTAGCGATACATCTGCAGCCGCACTGGGAGCAGCCCTTAATGCAGAATGGATTGAGATATTTACCGATGTAGAAGGTATAATGACAGCTGACCCTAACATTGCTGAAAATGCACGTCCTCTAACTATAGTAACATACACTGAAGTCTGTAATATGGCTTATCAAGGAGCAAAAGTCATACACCCTCGTGCAGTTGAAATTGCCATGCAGGCAAAGATCCCCATTCGAATTCGTTCTACTTATTCCGAAAGTTTAGGTACCCTCGTTACAACATTAAATAAAGAAAGGCAAGGAATTGACTTTAAAGAAAGAATTGTTACAGGAATTGCCCATCTCTCCAATATTACACAAATCAAAGTAAAGGCTAAGAAGGATCAATATAATTTGCAGGCTGAGGTTTTTAAAGCTATGGCTAATGAAGGGATTAGCGTTGATTTTATAAACATTTACCCCAATGGTGTAAATTATACAGTTTCAGAAGAAATGACAGAAAAAGCGATATCCATACTAGAACAATTAGGTCATACTCCAGAAGTTGAGAAGGATTGTGCAAAAGTATCAGTTGTAGGAGCGGGAATGCAAGGTGTGCCAGGTGTTGCTTCTAAAATTGTAACAGCCTTATCAGAGCAGGAAATTAGAATTTTACAATCTGCAGATAGTCACACGACAATTTGGATACTCGTTAAACAGGAAGATTTAACAAAAGCAGTAAACGCACTGCATGACGCATTTCAACTGGAAAAGGATTATTCAGTAATTGAACAAAAGGATATTTGGAAGATTAAAGGAGTGTAGTCATGATTGGATTAGGCAGGGTTTCGACAGCTATGATTACTCCCTTTGACAAGAAGGGACATATAAATTTTCCGAAAACAACTCAGCTAATAAATTATTTAATCAATAATGGTACAGATTCACTCATTATTGCAGGAACAACAGGGGAATCGCCAACCTTATCAAAGGAAGAAAAGATTGCTTTATTTCAACATGCAGTACAGGTTGCAGATAAACGTGTCCCCATCATTGCTGGAACAGGCAGCAATGACACATATGCAACGATAGAATTAACAAAGCGGGCAGAGCAAGCAGGTGCAGATGGAATTATGGTTGTAGCACCATATTATAATAAGCCTAATCAGGAAGGTTTTTATCAGCATTTTAAAGCGGTTGCTGAAAATACTGACCTCCCAGTAATGGTCTATAATGTTCCGGGAAGATCAGCCGCGAATATCGAACCGGAAACAATTATTCGCCTCTCAAAAATTCCTAATATATTTGCTGTTAAGGAAGCGAGCGGTAACCTGAATGCAATGGCCAAAATTATTTCTGAAACGGATAAAGATTTTCTAGTTTACAGTGGGGATGACGGCTTGACCATCCCTGTATTGGCCATCGGCGGAGATGGAGTCGTATCTGTTGCGTCCCATATTATTGGGAATGAAATGCAAACAATGATACGGGCATTTATGACGGGAGAGACAGAAAAAGCGGCGCAGCTACATCGAGATCTTCTTCCTATTATGGAGGGCCTCTTTGCTGCACCTAGCCCTGTGCCTGTTAAAACAGCTCTGCAGCTAAAAGGGCTAGATGTCGGATCCGTAAGATTGCCGCTAGTGCCCTTAACTGAACAGGAAAGAAGCAAATTAAATGCTTTAATAAATTAATCCCATAACTTTGCCAATTAGCGCCAGTGCTAATTGGCTTTTTAATTCCTTACTAACACCCCTTCCGCTTTTCTTTGTCCAGCTTCAGTGGCCATCGGCTCGAGGTCATAAGTCAAAGCCTCACAAAAGGAAAAAACACCTTTTGTAAGACTTTGACTTATGCTTGTCGCCGATAAACAGGCCCCTTCCGCTTTTCTTCTTGTCATGGTTTTCTTCTTTCAAGTATAATATTGGTAACTGATCTAAGGTCGGGCCAACATAAAGTAGGAGGAAATTAACATTGAACAATAGAAAGAACGAGAGCATCAAGATAACGGCACTAGGGGGAGTTGGCGAATTTGGAAAAAATATGTACCTGGTTGAAGTGGACGGGGACATATTCGTTTTAGATTCTGGACTTATGATACCGGAAAATGAAATGTTCGGAATTGATATCGTTATCCCTGATTTCACATATTTAATTCATAATAAAGAAAGGGTAAAAGGAATCTTTTTGACACACGGTCATGAAGATCATATCGGAGCCCTTTCTTATATTTTAAGAGAGATAAATGTTCCGGTTTATGGTACGAAATTGACTCTAGCATTAGCAAAAGCGAAATTAAAGGAACAGGAATACAAAGGCCAGTTTAATTTTATTGAAATTCATTCGAATAATAAGATTGAATTTCCATCTGCGGACGTTTCATTTTTTCATACGACCCATAGCATTCCGGATAGTGTAGGAATTTGCATACATACATCTGAGGGAAGCATTGTGTATACAGGGGACTTTAAATTTGATCAAGCAGCGTCTTCTTTATATAAGCCTGAAATAGGTAAAATGGCAAAAATTGGTGAAGAAGGTGTCCTTTGCTTGCTTTCAGATAGTACGGAGGCAGAAAAACCTGGTTATACCCAATCAGAAGCTCAAGTAGTCAGTCAAGTGACTGATGCGTTTCACAATGCTCCAGGGCGAATCATTGCTGCCTCCTTTGCTTCAGATTTAATTAGAATCCAACATGTTTTTGATGCTGCCTATCAAAGTGGAAGAAAGGTTGCAGTCGCAGGGAAGTTTTCACAAACAGCGTTTGATATTGCGCTAAAGCTGGGCTATTTACATGCACAGGATGAATTAATCATTCCAATGTCTCAAATTACCGAGTATCCAGATGATGAGGTCGTTATATTGGCAACAGGTTCTCAAGGAGAGCCAATTGAAGTTCTGCAAAAAATGGCAAAGCAAATGCATAAGCAAATTAATATTAAGCAAGGAGACACGGTCATGCTTACAGCTTCCCCACTTAGAGGAAGTGAAGTCTTTATTTTTAAAACTGTGGACATGCTTTATCGTGCAGGGGCTAATGTTATTACAGGGAAAGGTGCATTTAAAACATCTAGCCATGGCAGTCAGGAAGAGCTTAAATTTATGATAAATTTAATGAAACCTAAATTTTTCATACCAGTTCATGGCGAATACCGTATGCTCAAAGCACATGCGAAGGTAGCTTTAGAATGCGGATTAATGCAAGAACAAATCTTTATTCCTGAAAAAGGGGAAATAGCAGAAATAAAAGAGGGGCGTATTCGTCCGGCTGGCAGAATACTGTCAGGAAATATTCTAATCGATGGCAGCGGAATTGGGGATGTCGGTAATATTGTTTTAAGAGACCGTAAGCTGTTATCACAAGATGGAATATTACTTGTCGTTGTAACTTTAAATAAGAAGGAAAAGGTTATTTCTGCAGGTCCTGAAATTATTTCCAGAGGGTTCGTCTATGTGAGAGAATCTGAACAACTATTAGTTGAGGCAACTAAAAAGGTCCGTGAGGTAGTTGAAAAAAGTATTTCAAAGGAAACCTTTGATTGGTCTGGCATTAAGCAGGATATGCGAGATGTGTTAAATCAATATTTATATGAAAAAACAAAACGCAGACCAATGATTCTGCCTATTATTATGGAAGTTTAGTTTCAAAAGCACAGCTGAGCTGTGCTTTTTCTATTGCAAAAAAGTTGTACCGAATGAAAATATCTCCAAAGACCATACTAAACCCATATGGCTTTTATGGTTTTTAAAAATTGTCTTGAAGGGAGATTATAGAAAATGAATAATGATTTTAGACAAAGCGGCTCTGAAAATGAGGAGCAGCCGAAGGAAGAACAATCTTCAGGTCTAATTGAGAAAATACAGCAACTTGGACAAACGAATGTCCCACAGCTTTCTCAAGACTCTAAAATTCACTGTTTAACCATTGTTGGCCAAATTGAGGGGCATCTTCAGCTGCCGCCACAAAATAAAACAACAAAATATGAACACCTTATACCCCAAATTGTAGCAATTGAGCAAAACCCAAAAATCGAAGGACTTTTAGTTATTTTAAATACGGTTGGAGGAGATGTTGAAGCAGGTCTTGCCATATCGGAAATGCTTGCTTCGTTATCAAAGCCAACTGTTTCAATTGTGCTAGGAGGGGGACATTCCATTGGAGTACCAATTGCAGTTTCATGTGACTATTCATTTATTGCAGAAACAGCTACTATGACCATTCATCCAATTAGATTAACGGGATTAGTGATTGGTGTTCCCCAAACATTCGAATACTTAGACAAGATGCAAGAGAGAGTCATTAATTTTGTTACGAAGAATTCAAATATTACAGAAGAATATTTCAAAGAATTAATGTTTGCAAAAGGGAATTTAACGAGAGACATCGGTACGAACGTAGTTGGAAAAGATGCGGTAGAATGCGGTCTTATCGATAGTGTTGGAGGGATTGGTCCTGCATTGCAAAAGTTAAATGAATTAATTGATCTAAATAAAAAGAAGAATGAAGGGATTGTCCAATGATCCTTTACACAATGATGCCGCAAGAACTAGTTTACCAAACAAATGAAAGTGATTACGCTAAACAAAAACTAGTCTCTTTTCAAGGAATTCCAGTATTAGTAAATATGGATGATAGTCAAACATGTACAGTAATTCGTATTATGAGCAGTGATCCAGCACATTACCTTCATGAATCATGTTTTCCGGGGGCAAAAATAACTTTATCATAACAGGGTATTAAGGCAATGTGTTATAATAGAATAAACTTCAGGGGCAGCCAAATTATGGCTGCTTTCTTCTTTACAATACATAAATTTATAGCTTTTACATACTTAACAATGCATGGTTTATTAAATTGATGTTGATGATGGAAATATGAAGAATTATACAGGTGATCTCAATGGCTAAAAAAAAGCGAAGAAAGACTAAGAAAAAAGAGAATATAAAAAAAACGATACAATATGAATTAATTGCACTTGCAATTATTGCTTTTGCAGCAATAGGAATGGCCAAGCTAGGAGCAGTTGGGAAAGCGGCAGTTTTTTTCTTTCGATTCTTTATGGGTGAGTGGTATATGGTTAGCCTTATAGGGCTAATCGTCTTTGCTGTTTATTTAATGTGGAAGAGGGAGATACCTTTTTTTCTACATCCAAAATTGGTAGGGATATATTTAATAATTTGTTCTCTTCTTTTATTAAGTCACGTTACCCTATTTCAGCTTCTGTCCAATGGTGGAAAGTTTCAAGACCCTAGTGTTATCGCAAATACTTGGGAATTATTTTGGATGGAAGTGAATGGAGAAACGAGTACAACTGATTTAGGTGGAGGAATGATCGGGGCTGTCCTTTTTGCCTTATTTTACTATTTGTTCGATGAACCCGGTACAAAAATAATCTCATTTGTTTTGATTATCGTAGGATTTATCTTAATAACTGGCAAAACCTTTGGCGAAGCAATAGGAAAATTGCTAGGTGGAATGGGGAGTTTCTCAAAAAAACAATGGGGAGCTTTTAAAGACGATTTATCAGATTGGAAGGAAAATAAGCAAGAAAGAAAAAATACAAGAAGAGCCCAATTAGAGGATGAGAATAAAAAGGCCAAGAAAGAAAAAAGCCCGGAGCCTGTCATTAAAATTAATAGTTCAAGTGAACAAATTGAAGAGCCGCAGCCTGAACCAATAATTTCAAGCTTTGTTGAAAGGGCTAATTATGAACAAAACAGACAGGAAACTGTACAAGAAGTGAAGGGTGACAATAGTGTACAAGATTCTGATTCTGGTCCTCCGATCACATTTACTGAAGTAGAAAACATGGATTATGAGCTTCCGCCAATTAACTTATTAAAGCTTCCTCGTCAAACGGACCAAAGCGGTGAATATGAATTAATACATGCAAATGCTGCTAAACTTGAGAGAACCTTCCAGAGCTTTGGAGTAAAGGCAAGAGTAACGCAAGTACATCTTGGTCCAGCCGTTACGAAATATGAGGTTCATCCGGATGTTGGGGTAAAGGTAAGTAAGATTGTTAGCTTACATGATGATTTAGCTTTAGCGCTTGCCGCTAAGGATATTAGAATCGAAGCCCCAATTCCAGGTAAATCTGCGATTGGGATCGAGGTTCCTAATTCAGAGGTAGCAATGGTTTCGCTTAGAGAAGTAATTGAGGCTAAGCAATATGAAAAGCCTGACGCAAAGCTATTAATTGGTCTTGGACGTGATATAACTGGAGAATCAGTCCTTGCAGAATTAAACAAAATGCCTCACTTATTAGTTGCTGGAGCAACGGGCAGTGGAAAAAGTGTGTGTATTAATGGAATCATAACAAGTATTTTAATGCGTGCAAAACCACATGAAGTTAAGCTAATGATGATAGATCCTAAGATGGTTGAGTTAAATGTTTATAATGGTGTGCCGCATTTATTAGCACCGGTTGTAACGGATGCCAAAAAAGCTTCGCAGGCTTTGAAAAAAGTCGTGAATGAAATGGAAAGACGCTATGAATTATTTTCCCATACCGGAACAAGAAATATTGAAGGATATAATGAACATGTCCGAAAGCATAATGCAGAAGAAGAAGCACAGCAGCCACTGCTACCTTATATTGTGGTCATTGTGGACGAGCTTGCAGATTTAATGATGGTTGCCTCTTCAGATGTGGAAGATGCGATTACAAGACTTGCACAGATGGCACGTGCCGCAGGGATTCATTTAATTATCGCTACACAACGTCCTTCTGTTGATGTTATTACTGGTGTAATTAAAGCAAATATCCCTTCAAGAATTGCTTTTGCTGTCTCTTCGGCAACAGATTCAAGGACTATTCTCGATATGGGCGGTGCAGAGAAATTGCTTGGAAGAGGAGATATGCTTTTCCTGCCGGTAGGTGCATCTAAACCTGTTAGGATACAAGGAGCCTTTTTATCTGACGAGGAAGTAGAGGAAGTTGTAAATTTTGTTATTGAACAGCAGAAAGCTCAATATCAAGAAGAAATGATCCCCGATGATATTCCGGAAACAACTAGAGAAGTGGATGATGATCTTTATGACGAAGCGGTTGAGCTTATTCTGGAAATGCAAACTGCATCTGTTTCCATGCTGCAGCGCAGATTTAGAATCGGTTATACTAGAGCAGCCCGGCTAATAGACGAAATGGAAGCGAGAGGTATTGTTGGGCCATATGAAGGAAGTAAGCCAAGAGCTGTATTGGTTGGAAAGCCTTCCGAAGAAGCTACATCCTAGAGAATTAAAGGAAAGACCCGTTTTTATTAAAAACGGGTCTTTTCCACTAGGAAAATTGAGAGGATATTGTGAGAAACTAGAAGTATCCTCCTCTGCAGAGAGTTTATATATAAGGATTTATTCTTAAAGATGAAAAATTATATTTGTAGTAGTACGTTTTTGGTACTTTTCAATAAATACTATTTCTTTATTTATTAAAAAATGATATAGTATTTTCGATTAGTAGGAAAGATTGAACATCAGAGGTCTGATGTCTTCAAGAAAATGTGTTGGAGGAACCTGCATGACCATTAAGTCAGATAATCGGCATTTATATTTACAAGTGATTGATCGCTTAAAGCAAGATATAGAAGTGGGAACATATAAAGAGAAAGAGAAACTCCCTTCTGAATTTGATCTTGCTAAGCAGCTCGGTGTAAGCAGAGCTACCCTCCGTGAAGCTTTACGGATTCTTGAAGAAGAAAACGTTATTATTCGCAGGCATGGAGTAGGGACATTTGTAAATGCAAAGCCTATGTTCACTTCAGGAATTGAACAGTTAAATACTGTAACTGACATGATATCAAATGCAGGAATGAAGCCTGGTACCATTTTCTTGAGTTCAGCAGCAATAGGACCAACTGAAGAGGATATTCGCCGTTTTTCATGTTCTAGTGATGAGGAAATAATTGTGATTGAAAGAGTACGTACAGCGAATGGTGAACCTGTGGTGTATTGTATTGATAAAATTCCAGGAAAAATTCTTGAAGAGAAATTTTCTCATGAACAAGAATCATTATTAAGTATTCTGGAAAATAAAGCAAACCGAAAAATTACATATGCATTCACCCAAATTGTGCCCCTTGGCTATCATGAAAAAATTTCCCCTATCTTAGAATGTGATCCTGAAACAGCATTGCTTGTTCTTAAACAACTGCATTTCGATGAAGCGGATGAACCAATCCTATACTCGGTTAACTATTTTAGAGCTGATAAGTTTAGCTTTCATGTTCTTAGAAAAAGGGTCTAGAAAGAAACAGGAAAAATAAACTAGTAATAGCTCTAAGCCTTTTCTACTATCAGATTAATAAACTAATAGGGGGTTAATACCTTGACAAAGCGTAAATTTGGTTTAGCACTATCTCTTGTGTTAGCTGCTGGTACGATTTTAGGTGCTTGTGGAAAGTCCGAAGAGAAAGATAATGGGGCAGCTAAAAACGAAAAAAATGAAAGTGCTTTCTCAGTTGCAATGGTAACAGATGTTGGCGGTGTGGATGATAAATCATTTAACCAATCAGCATGGGAAGGTCTAAAAGAGTTTGGAACGAACAATGGTATGGAGCAAGGCAAAACAGGTTATGATTATCTTCAATCTAAATCAGATGCTGACTATTCAACAAACCTAAACAAGCTTTCTCGTGAAGGATTTAATTTAGTTTTCGGTGTTGGTTTCCTAATGGTAGAAGATATTAACACAATTGCTCAACAACAAAAGGATACTCACTTTGGTATCATTGATGGTGTAGTTGAACAGCCAAACGTTGTAAGCGTTCTGTTCAAAGAGCAAGAAGCGGCATTCCTTGCTGGGGTAGCTGCAGCAAAAGCTACAAAAACAAATAAAATTGGTTTCATTGGCGGAATGGAAATTCCTGTTATTGAACGTTTCGAGTCTGGATTCTTAGCTGGTGTTCAAGCCGTAAACCCAGATATTAAAGTAAATGTTCATTATACAGGAGCGTTTGACAAAGCAGAACTTGGAAAAACAACTGCTTCTCAAATGTATTCTTCAGGCATTGACGTAATTTTCCACGCAGCTGGCGGAACAGGTAACGGATTATTTACTGAAGCTAAAGACCTTAAGAAGAAAGATCCTTCAAGAGAAATCTGGGCAATCGGTGTTGACTCAGACCAGACTGCTGAAGGTGTAGTTGAAATCGATGGCAAAAACCAAAATGTTATTTTAACTTCTGCAATGAAGGGTGTTAAACATGCAGTAATTGATATCTCTGAGAAATCAAAAGCTGGAGACTTCCCTGGCGGAAAAACACTAGTATATGGTTTAGCAGAAGAAGGTGTAAACCTAGCACCGATTAATGAGGAAGTTGCTAATAAAGCAGATATTGAAACTGCTGTTAACGAATGGTCTGAAAAAATTAAAAAAGGTGATATTACAGTTCCAGGCACATTAGATGAACTGAAAAATTTTAAGGCACAGTAATATTTTCCTATATAAGAGGAATAAGCGGGTTTGAATAACCGGCCCCCTTATTCCTTTTTTTAGATTCTTATATTTTTGTTAAAATAGAAGCTTAATTGAAGTGCAGAAACATATTTTTCTGCACTTCACTTAAGATTTTATTGACTTTACAATATTTGCTTTGCTGAGCCAAATTTGAATTGGATTCATGAAGTAACTAAAGGAGCACATTATCTCTGAATTAATATCTTCAGTATAATGAAGCGAAAATTAGTTTATTAAAGGTCTGACATCTTACTACTATTACTTTCCTTTTATTTTGAGCAAGGAGTGAAAATGATGGAATATGTAATTGAAATGCTCAATATCCGTAAAGAGTTTCCTGGAATAGTTGCGAATGATAATATAACCCTTCAGTTAAAAAAAGGTGAAATTCATGCGTTGCTTGGTGAAAATGGTGCTGGGAAATCAACTCTAATGAACGTTCTATTTGGGCTATATCAACCAGAACAAGGAGAAATTCGTGTAAAAGGGAAGCCAGTGAAAATTACAAATCCGAATATCGCAAACGATTTAGGAATTGGGATGGTGCATCAGCACTTCATGCTAGTAGATCCTTTTACAGTAACCGAAAATATCATTCTTGGAAAAGAAACAACTGTCGGTGGCAAGATTGATATTAAAAAAGCGGAAAAAGAAGTAAGAGAAATTTCAGAAAAATATGGTCTTGCTGTTGATCCTAGAGCTAAGATCGCTGATATTTCAGTAGGTATGCAGCAGCGTGTAGAAATTTTAAAAACGCTTTACCGAGGTGCAGAAATTCTTATTTTTGATGAGCCTACAGCTGTTTTAACGCCTCAGGAGATTCATGAGCTTATTCAAATCATGAAGGCATTAATTAATGAAGGTAAATCTATCATCTTAATTACACACAAATTAAAAGAAATAATGGATGTCTGTGATCGTGTAACAGTCATTCGCAAAGGTGTAGGGATTGGCACAGTCAATGTAAGTGAAACAAATCCAAATGAGCTGGCAAGCTTAATGGTTGGCCGGGAAGTTACATTTAAAACGGAAAAGAAAGAATCGCAGCCAAAACAGGACGTTCTTGTTATTGATGATCTGCATGTTAAGGATTCTCGAGGCCTTCCAGCAGTTGATGGTTTAAGCCTGACAGTAAAAGCAGGAGAGATATTAGGAATTGCAGGAGTTGACGGAAACGGTCAGACGGAATTGCTTGAAGCTATTACAGGATTGAGAAAGTCTGAAAGCGGTTCTATTAAACTTAATGACAAGGAAATTCGAAATTTAGTGCCTAGAAAAGTAACTGAATCGGGTATCGGGCATATTCCGCAGGATCGCCATAAGCACGGTCTTGTACTTGATTTTCCTATTGGGGAAAACATGGTTTTGCAAACATATTACCAAAAGCCATATTCCAATAAAGGCATTTTAAATTTTAAAGAAATTAATAAAAAGGCTAAAAGTTTAATTCAGGAATATGATGTTCGTACTCCGAGTGAATATACTCCCGCACGGGCATTATCAGGTGGTAACCAGCAAAAGGCTATTATTGGCCGTGAAGTTGACCGTGATCCTGACATGCTGATTGCTGCACAGCCAACAAGAGGTCTTGATGTTGGAGCAATAGAGTTTATTCATAAACGTCTTATTGACCAGCGTGACCATGGAAAAGCAGTTTTGTTATTATCATTTGAGCTCGATGAAATATTAAATGTAAGTGATAGAATTGCTGTTATCTATGAAGGGAAAATTGTTGCGGTTGTAGATCCAAAACAAACGACTGAACAAGAATTAGGACTATTAATGGCTGGTTCGAAACGGAAGGAAGCAGGTGAAGAAGCCAATGTCTAATCGCTTTAAAAATTTAATTGTTCCCGTCCTTGCAGTTTTATTAGGAATGCTTGCAGGTACAATCATAATGATTGCGACGGGCTATAATGCAGGCGATGCGTTTTATGCTCTTTGGGATGGTGCATTTGGGGATATTTATTATACTGGTGAAACAATTAGACAGGTAACTCCATATATTCTTGCAGGACTAGCTGTCGCCTTTGCCTTTAAGACCGGATTATTTAATATCGGTGTAGAGGGCCAGCTGATTGTTGGATGGCTGGCAGCAGTTTGGGTAGGGGTTGCCTTTGATCTTCCAAAATTTATTCATTTACCGTTAGCTATTTTAGCAGCAGCGGCAGCAGGTGCATTGTGGGCTTTTATACCAGGCTTTTTAAAAGCAAGGTTTCGAGTACATGAGGTTATTGTCACAATCATGTTAAACTATGTGGCCTTGCATATTTCCAACTATATTGTAAGATCTGTTCTTTCCGAAAAAAGTGATCGTACTCCTAATATTCATGATACTGCATCACTGCGTTCACCATTTCTTGAAGGTTTAACGGATTACTCCCGATTGCATTGGGGAATTGTTGTTGCACTTATTTGTGTATTTTTAATGTGGTTCATTTTGGAAAAGACAACTCGCGGATTTGAACTTAGAGCTGTTGGAATTAATCAGCATGCATCAGAGTATGCTGGGATGAATGTTCGTTCAAACATCATTCTATCAATGGTCATTTCAGGTGCCTTTGCGGGTCTTGCTGGGGCGATGGAAGGACTCGGTACATTTGGGTATACAGCAATAAGAGGCGGATTTACAGGAGTTGGATTTGATGGTATTGCAGTAGCATTATTAGGTGCTAATGGGCCGATTGGCATCATTTTAGCAGCGCTCTTATTTGGTGCTTTAAAAGTTGGTGCTTTAAATATGCCACTTGAGGCTGGGGTTCCAAATGAGCTTGTTGATATTATTATTGCATTAATTGTATTTTTCGTTGCAGCAAGTTATATGATTCGAATCTTTATTGACCGCATTGGGAAAAAGGGGGCGAAATAAGTGGGCATCATGGATATATTAGCAATTATCATTCCCTCTACTATGCTTTGGGCAGCACCACTTATATTCACTGCTTTAGGCGGAACCTTTTCTGAGCGTTCTGGAGTTGTTAACATTGGACTAGAGGGGTTAATGGTTATTGGTGCTTTTACAGCCATTGTCTTTAACTTGACTTTTGCTAGTACATTTGGCGAAATGACTCCTTGGGTTTCACTTTTGGCAGCAATGGTTGTCGGAGCATTTTTATCTGTTTTTCATGCAATTGCTTCTATTACATTTAGGGCTGACCAAGTAGTATCAGGGGTAGCAATCAATTTATTAGCAATTGGAGCTGCACTATTCCTAGTAAAGTTTATCTATGGAAAAGGTCAAACAGATATTATTCAAAAGGGATTTCACAAAGTTGATATTCCAATACTAGATAACATACCTGTACTTGGAAAATTGTTTTTCTCTAATACGTATTACACATCCTATGTGGCTATTATTGTAGCAATTATTGCGTGGTATGTAATTTTTAAGACACCTTTTGGTTTAAGATTACGCGCTGTCGGGGAACATCCAATGGCTGCAGACACAATGGGAGTAAATGTAACGAAAATTCGTTATATCGCTGTTATTCTTTCTGGAGCGCTTGGTGGAATTGGCGGAGGAATTTATGCACAGTCAATTACTTCAGACTTCAGTCACGCAACAATAAGCGGACAAGGATTTATGGCTCTGGCGGCAATGATTTTCGGTAAATGGCATCCGCTAGGTGCAATGGGTGCGGCTTTATTCTTTGGTTTTGCCCAAAGCTTAAGTATTATCGGTTCAAGCTTACCGTTCCTTGAGAACATTCCTAATGTCTATTTATTGATTGCACCATATGTGTTAACTATTCTTGCGTTAACAGGATTTATCGGGCGTGCGGATGCCCCAAAAGCATCAGGTGTGCCATATATAAAGGGTTCCCGCTAATTTTTGCAAAGACTCCAGTTTTGGAGTCTTTTTTTTTGTATCTGTCGAAAATATTGCTTAAGCTATATTAGCAGCAATCTTTACGAGAAAAATTTTTGTTTTTTCCATATAAGTTAATAACTTGAAATATGGAAATTGGGCAAGTTATATTTAGAATATGATTTATTTAAAATAATTTTGATGAAAATAACCATTATAAAGCAACATAAGATAGTAAAGCATCATGAATAATAACAGGTTAATCAGGAGGATCGGTTATGGATATCTTATCGGAAGCCATTAAACCCATGAATGGCTATAAGCTTCATGTCGTAAAAACAGAAAAATATAAAACAAATACATTAGTTTGGAAAATGAAAGCTCCGCTTAATAAAGAGTTTGTTACACTAAGAGCTTTATTGCCATATGTTTTGCAAAGCAGCAGTGAAAAATACCCGACTACGGGGAAACTTCGATCCTATTTAGACGAACTTTATGGTGCCACTTTTTATGTCGATTTAGCAAAAAAAGGGGAATATCACATTATTAGTTTTTCATTAGAAATGGCGAATGAGAAATTTTTATCTGACCAGACCCCTCTTTTAAAGAAAGCTTTTGAATTTTTATCAAATATATTAACAAAGCCAAATGTTTCTGGAAACGCATTTGATAAAGAAACAGTAGAGAATGAAAAGAGAACATTAAAGCAGCGGATTCAATCAGTTTATGATGATAAAATGCGTTATTCAAATTTTAGACTCGTCCAAGAAATGTGCAAAGATGAGCCATACTCACTCCATGTTCACGGAGAGAAGGACGATGTTGATTCAATTACTCCAGAAAGTCTATTTCAGTACTATCAGGAAGCTTTAAGCCAGGATGAGATGGATCTTTATGTAATTGGAGATGTAAATGAGGACGAAGTAGAATCATTCGCAAAAGAGTTATTACATTTTGGAGCAAGAACACCACTGAAAATAAACGCATCTCAGTATACAAATAAAACGAACGTCCATGAGGTAGTTGAAAAACAGGATGTAAAGCAAGGAAAATTAAATATTGGCTATCGGACAAATATTGTTTATGGTGACGATGAGTACTATGCCTTGCAAGTATACAACGGAATATTTGGTGGCTTCTCTCATTCAAAGCTTTTTATTAATGTCAGAGAAAAAGCAAGCCTTGCTTATTATGCAGCAAGCCGTTTAGAAAGTCATAAAGGATTATTAATGGTCATGACAGGTATTGATAACAAGAATTTTGATCAAACCGTAAGTATTATTAAAGCGCAAATTGAAGCGATGAAAAATGGCGACTTTTCCGAAGAAGAGGTATCCCAAACGAAAGCAGTTATTAAAAACCAGCTGCTAGAGACAATAGATACTTCTAGAGGAATAGTAGAGGTCTTATACCACAACGTTGTTTCACAGAAGGATGTCACTCTTCAGGATTGGATGGATAAAATGGATCTGGCCACAAAAGAAGACATCGTAGCTGTCGCAAATAAAATATCATTAGATACGATTTACTTCCTAACTGGGAAGGAGGAGAACATGTAAATGGAAAAGATAACGTTTGAACAGCTTAATGAAGAGTTATTTTATGAAAAGCTTGAAAATGGTCTCGATGTATATATTTTGCCAAAGGCAGGATTTAATAAGACATATGCAACATTTACAACGAAATATGGATCGATTGATAATCATTTCATTCCTTTAGGAAAAACTGAATATGTAAAGGTTCCGGATGGTATTGCACACTTTTTAGAACATAAACTATTTGAAAAGGAAGATGGAGACGTTTTCCAGCAATTTAGCCGTCAGGGGGCTTCTGCTAATGCCTTTACTTCTTTTACGAGAACTGCGTATTTGTTCTCAAGTACATCCAATGTCGAAAAAAATCTTGAAACGTTGATTGATTTTGTTCAATATCCATATTTTACAGAGGCAACGGTAGAAAAGGAAAAGGGGATTATCGGGCAAGAAATCACGATGTATGATGATAACCCGGATTGGCGCTTATATTATGGTTTAATTGAAAATATGTATAAACATCATCCGGTGAAAATTGACATTGCTGGAACGATTGAAACGATTTCTCACATTACGAAGGATATGCTTTATGAATGCTATCATACTTTCTACCATCCAAGTAATATGCTCCTATTCATAGTTGGTCCTGTAAATCCTGATGAAATCATGAAACTTGTTAGAGATAATCAGGCCAATAAAGATTATAAAGAAATGCCGGAAATTAAGCGTAAGTTTGAAGATGAACCTGCAGAAGTTGCAAAGGAAAAACAGGTTCTTCAAATGAATGTTCAAACATCGAAGTGTTTAGTTGGCATTAAAGCAAAAAATCCTAACCAATCTGGGCAGGAATTATTAAAAACAGAATTAGGCTTAAATGTGATGCTGGATATCATGTTTGGCAAGAGCTCAGATTACTATAGTACACTTTATAATCAGGGCTTAATAGACGATACATTCTCTTTTGATTATACACAGGAAAATGGTTTCGGCTTTGCAATGGTTGGCGGTGATACAACAGAACCAGACCGGCTTGCCGATGCACTAAAGACAATTCTACTAAAAATGAAAGACAAAGGGACCTTTTCTAAGGAAAGCCTGGAAAGGACAAAAAAGAAAAAGATTGGTACATTTCTTCGGGCAATCAATTCTCCAGAATATATTGCCAACCAATTTACACGCTATGCTTTTAATGAAATGAATTTATTTGATGTTGTTTCAACTCTAGAAGGGCTGCAATTGGAGGATATTGAAGCTCTGGCAACGGAGTTTATTTCTGAAGATAGATTCTCTATATGTCAAGTTGTTCCGAAAAGTTGAAAATTAACGGAAATAAGATGATAATAAAAGAAAGCGCCTGTATATTTGGCGCTTTCTTTGTTGTAAATTTTTGGAGTGAATAAAATGAGAAAATATGTATTAATTACAGGAGCAAGCGGAGGGATTGGAGAAGCGATTGCTGTTAAATTAGCGGAGGAAGGCTGCCATTTATATTTACATTATCATGAGAACAAAAAGGCGATTGAAAATCTTTTAGAGCGTCTTAAAGCATTTGGAGGCGAGTACATTCCCATTCAAGCTGATTTATCAACTAAAAATGGCTATAAAAAAGTTACGAAAAACATTTTTTCCCTGGACGCCATTATTCATAATAGCGGAATAAGCCATTATGGCCTTTTGTATGATTTGGAAGATGGAATGGCAGAGAAGCTAATCAATTTACATGTGACTACTCCTCTTTTACTGACGAGGGAGTTACTGCCAAAATTACTCTCTAAAGGAAGCGGTGGGATCATTGTTATTTCTTCGATTTGGGGGCAGACAGGTGCAGCCTGTGAAGTAGCATATTCAACTGTAAAAGGGGCTCAAATTTCTTTTGTAAAGGCATTAAGCAAGGAGCTCGCCTATAATGGCATTAGGGTGAATGCTGTGGCCCCAGGTGCAGTTCAAACTGCAATGCTTGAAGGATTCACATTTGAAGAACTAGAAGGAATCAAAAATGAAATTCCAATGGGGAGGCTTGCATCACCTGAAAATATAGCTGATTCAGTTTCATTTCTATTATCAGATAAATCGTCCTATATTACTGGACAAATATTAGCTGTAAATGGCGGCTGGTATACATAATAATCGCAAACCTTTCATGAATATTTTCTACCTCCAATAACCAAAATAACTGTGTACAGGATTGTACAACTTAAGTTTTAAAGGAGGATATATTCATGTCTGTACTTGATAATTGGCAGCAGTGGAAGGATTTTCTTGGTGATCGTCTAGATCAGGGACAGCAACAGGGAATGAATAAAGAAACAGTAACTAGCCTTGCTTATCAAATCGGTGATTACTTAGCGAACCAAGTAGATCCGAAAAATGAGCAGCAGCGTGTATTATCTGATTTATGGTCAGTTGCAGACAAGGATGAGCAAATGGCCATTGCCAATATGATGGTAAAGCTTGTTGAGAATAACGGAACACATCAATAATATTTGACAGAAAAAGAGAGGAGAGATCCCTCTCTTTTTTGCTTATTATGGAAATAGAATTTGCTGCTCTCGAGAGCTTTTTTGCATTTTTTCAATAAAATTGGATATTCTTTTGATTTATAAAGAATTTTCTCCTTTTTCCATTGTTATTCTTGGTTTTTCCTTTCATCTTTTTACAAAATCATTTATTATAAAAGTGCGTATTCATAAAGAGGACAAATAGACCTTTAATATTAAACCTCTTAAAGCATTAGAAGGGTTCGTGAAGAACGTTAATGAGGAGGTTATTTAGTTTGAGTAAGACAGAGTGGTATTTAGAATATGAAATACAAAAGAACCGGCCAGGTTTGCTCGGTGATATTTCTTCCCTTCTAGGTATGCTTTCAATTAATATTGTCACGATAAATGGTGTTGATGAGGGAAGAAGAGGATTATTAATTCTGGCAAAGAACAACGAACAAATTGCTCGGCTTGAGTCAATTCTAAATAGAATGGATACAATAAAATTAATTAAACTCCGAAAACCGAAATTACGAGACCGGCTAGCCGTCCGTCATGGAAGATATATACAAAGAGATGCAGATGACAAAAAGACATTCCGTTTTGTCAGGGATGAGCTTGGACTATTAGTTGACTTTATGGCAGAATTATTTAAGCAGGAAGGTCACAAACTAATTGGTATAAGAGGAATGCCCCGTGTAGGAAAAACGGAATCCATAGTTGCTTCAAGTGTTTGTGCTAATAAACGCTGGCTGTTTGTTTCGTCCACACTCTTAAAGCAGACAATTCGTAATCAGCTCATTCATGACGAATATAACGAAAATAACCTATTTATAATTGATGGAATTGTTTCGTCTAGAAGAGCAAATGAAAAGCATTGGCAGCTTGTACGGGAAATTATGAATATGAATGCTGTAAAAGTGGTTGAGCATCCGGATATTTTTGTAGAAAACACAGAGTATTCAATTGATGACTTTCACTATATTATAGAGCTTCGCAATGATCCGGAAGAGGAAATAAAATATGATATTGTCGATAAAACCAAAATGATCTCTGAATCTGATTTTGGAGGTTTTGATTTTTCGTAAGTTGGAAGGTGTTATAAATTGTCAGAACTAGGAAATCGGCTAAAAGAAGCCCGATTGGCTAAGAACTTAAGTCTTGATGACTTACAGATTGCCACGAAAATTCAAAAGCGTTATTTAGTTGGAATTGAAGAAGGAAACTATAGCATGATGCCTGGTCAATTTTATGTACGGGCTTTTATTAAACAGTATGCAGAAGCGGTAGGTTTACACCCAGAAGAACTATTCGAACAATATAAATCAGAAATTCCCTCTACAATTAATGAGGATATTCCGGAAAAGCTTTCAAGGGTGCAATCTAGAAAAGAAATTGCAAATAGCGGTTCAAAGGTTTTCGATATCCTTCCGAAAATATTGATTGCTGTATTTATTATTGGTGCAGCTGCTGTTATTTATTACTTCATAACCCTTAAGGGGGATGGTAATCAGGGGAAAGGACCTGCAAATAATAGCGAAAGCGAACAAGTACGGCTTGAAGAATCAGATAACTTTGCAAAAGACACAGACAAAAATTCAGATAAAGAGTCTGCAACAACAGATAAGGAAACAGATTCTTCACAGGATGAGGTTATAGAAGAACCTATTGCTCCTAAACAAGAAATTACTGTTTTGCAATCAAGCGGCAGACAAACGATTTATGAATTAAAAAATGCTGATAAGTTTGAGTTAAAAGTTGTATCAACTGGGGAAACTTGGGTAAATATTAAGAATGGAAAAGGTACCTCATTCTTTCAAGGAATGCTGACAAAAGGGGATACCGAAAGCCAGACGTTTGACTTTTCAAAGGAAACGGAAGCGACAATTGTTGTAGGGAATTCACTGCAAACAGAGATTTATGTGAATGATGAAAAGATTCAATTTGCCATTGATCCATCAAAGTCAGTTCGGCAAGATATTACCATTCGCTACTTATCAAGCACCGAATAGTCATCAGATGATGACTATTTTTCACTTTTTTCAAGTATAAAAATTGGCAGTAATTATATAATGCAGATGTCAATAAAATGATAACATGTACGATACAGGAACATGCATTTTTTGTCATGTGGCAGAAAAATTTAAATTAGCCAAGCAATAACGTATAATACATATAGAAAAAATAATTGAATATTACATTAGAAAATCTTTTGGGCCAATTACGCTAAAGGTATTCTAATCGGTTTAAACAAACTGGAGGTTAATCATGAATCTGCCTAATAAAATTACAATCTCAAGAATTTGCCTTATCCCGTTATTTTTAATTATTATGCTCTTTCCTTTTTCATGGGGTGAAGTAAGTTTGTTGGGAACATCATTACCAGTAAATCATCTTATAGGGGCATTAGTTTTTATTTTTGCTTCTGCAACGGACTGGGTGGATGGGTATTATGCAAGAAAGCTTAATCTAGTGACGAATTTTGGAAAGTTCCTTGATCCGCTTGCTGATAAGCTCTTAGTATCAGCTGCTTTAATTGTATTAGTAGAATTAAGGTTTGCTCCATCGTGGATTGTTATTATCATTATAAGCCGTGAATTTGCTGTAACAGGTTTACGTCTACTCTTAGCTGAGGGTGGGGAAGTAGTTGCCGCAAACATGTTAGGAAAAATAAAAACGTGGGCACAAATTGTGGCTATCTCTGCATTGCTTTTGCATAATATTATTTTTGAAATGTTCTCAATACCATTTGCCCAGATTGCTCTTTGGATAGCAATGATCTTTACAATTTGGTCAGGCCTAGACTATTTTATGAAAAATAAGCAAGTGTTTTCAAATTCAAAATAGATATGTTTATTCAAGATACTCTTTATCTAAGGTGGCGTTTCCATGAATGCGGAAATCATTGCTGTAGGCTCAGAATTACTATTAGGTCAAATTGTTAACACGAATGCTAGGTTTTTATCTCAGCAGCTTGCTGATTTGGGCATTAATGTTTATTTTCATACAGTTGTTGGTGATAATCCCAATCGTTTAAAAGCAGCGATTGAAATTGCTGAAAGCCGCTCAGATTTTCTCATTTTTACTGGTGGCTTAGGGCCAACCAAGGATGATCTAACTAAGGAAACTATTGCGAAGCATTTAAATAGGCAGTTACTAATGGACAATCATGCTCTACAATTAATTGAACAGTTTTTTGAACGTACAAATCGGGTAATGACAGAGAATAATATAAAGCAAGCAATTGTACTCCAAGGTTCTCAGGTTCTTCCGAATGATCATGGAATGGCACCTGGAATGTTGCTTGATTCCAAAACCCATTTGTATATGCTTCTGCCAGGTCCTCCTAAAGAAATGGAGCCAATGTTTTTGAAGTACGGTTATTCGCTGCTTCGTTCAAAGTTAAATGCAGAAGACACCATTATTTCAAGAGTGCTAAGGTTTTTCGGAATTGGGGAAGCAATGCTAGAAACTGAAATAGAAGATTTAATAGATTCTCAATCTAACCCTACCATTGCACCGTTAGCTTCAGATGGTGAGGTAACCCTCAGACTTACTGCCAAGCATAAACAGATGGAAACTGCACTTCAATTATTAGATGATGCGGAGCAAGCGATTCTTGCGCGAGTAGGTGAATTCTTTTACGGGTATGATGACACTTCACTAATGCTTGAAACTTCAAAATTATTGAAAGAGCAAGGATTAACAATTAGCTGTGCAGAAAGCTTAACTGGGGGGATGTTTCAACAAACCTTTACATCTATTCCAGGGGCTGGTTCCTTATTAAAGGGAGGCGTTGTGTGCTATACAAATGAAGTTAAAGCAGATGTGCTTAAGGTAAGTCGTGACACTATTAGCAGAGATGGGGTTGTCAGTGCTCAATGTGCCGCTGAATTAGCAACTAATGTTTCTCGCTTAATGAATTCAGACATTGGCATTAGCTTCACTGGGGTAGCAGGTCCGGATGAGCTTGAAGGCAAGCCGGTCGGCACTGTGTTTATAGGGATCCAAATTAAAGGAAAACCTGTACATACAGAAAAGTTAAAATTAGGAGGCACAAGAGAATCTATCCGTGTTAGAAGCGTAAAATACGGTTGCTATTTCTTGATAAAGCATCTTAAAGAAATTCAGAATGTCTAATAGGGCATTCTGATTTTTTATAGAATTTAATTTCAGACAATAGTTTAATTTTTCATTTTTAATCACATTCATCCTATGAAAATCCAATTTTCTCTTATAGAAAATAGAATTTTCAGCAGTGCTTCACGGTTTAAAAAAGACGAATGAATGTTCGAATTTTTTCTCGACAAACCATTGGAAAACAGTTATAGTAAAGATAGGTTTTGAGAACAAATGTAAACAATTCATTTGGTTAAGATAAAGGAGGAAGAAACTATGAGCGATCGTCAAGCAGCACTTGAGATGGCATTAAAACAAATAGAAAAGCAATTTGGCAAAGGTTCTATTATGAAACTTGGGGAGCAAACAGACCGAAAAGTTTCTGCTGTTCCAAGCGGATCACTAGCATTGGACGCAGCACTTGGAATTGGCGGCTATCCTAGAGGACGTATTATTGAAATTTATGGACCTGAAAGCTCAGGTAAAACAACTGTAGCACTTCATGCTATTGCAGAAGTTCAGGCAACTGGCGGACAGGCAGCGTTTATTGATGCTGAACATGCACTTGACCCAGTATACGCACAAAAGCTAGGTGTTAACATCGATGAATTGCTTCTTTCTCAGCCAGATACTGGCGAACAGGCTCTTGAAATTGCTGAAGCTCTAGTAAGAAGCGGAGCAGTTGATATTCTAGTTATTGACTCTGTTGCAGCATTAGTTCCGAAGGCGGAAATTGAAGGAGAAATGGGAGATTCCCATGTCGGACTGCAAGCACGTTTAATGTCTCAAGCACTTAGAAAATTATCTGGTGCTATTAATAAGTCAAAAACAATCGCAATCTTCATTAACCAAATTCGTGAAAAAGTTGGAGTCATGTTTGGAAATCCTGAAACGACTCCAGGTGGACGTGCGTTAAAATTCTACTCTACGATCCGCCTAGAAGTGCGCCGTGCTGAACAATTAAAGCAGGGCAATGAAATGGTCGGTAATAAAACAAAGATAAAAGTTGTAAAAAATAAAGTTGCTCCGCCATTCCGCGTAGCCGAAGTAGATATTATGTATGGTGAAGGTATTTCAAAAGAAGGCGAAGTCATTGATTTAGGCTCTGAACTCGATATTGTTCAAAAGAGCGGCTCTTGGTATTCTTATAATGAAGAGCGTTTAGGCCAAGGTCGTGAAAATGCAAAACAGTTCTTAAAAGAAAATCCAGACATCCGTTTGCAAATTCAAACGCAAATACGTGAGCACTATGGGTTAGATGATGTTAAAGTTATTAGTGATGACGAAGAGCAAGAGGAATTTCAGCTTGTCGACTAATTAAAGAGCAATAAGAAAGCAAAGCCGCAGTAGTAAAAATCGGCTTTGCTTTTTTCAATAATGGTAAGTCTCAACATAATTTATGTGCAAATATTCATGGTTTTAATAATAGTATGAGGAAATGAGCCAAGCCCGCAGTGACAAAGCCTTGACAATGAAATTCCACACCTTTACAATTAAAAATGTATATTTTACATTTTATGATGAATGAAAACGTTGAAAAGCCTTTGTGCTGTATGTTGAATGCAATATACATGCCGACACTTTAGAAACGTAACAAAAAAGTTCATAGCAAGAGGAGGTGAAATGATGGAACTATTAACAGCAATCATCATCTCCAGTTTGCTTGGCCTATTCGTCGGTGCAGTTGTTACCTATTTTGTTTGCAAGTCCATTGCTCAAGCCAAAATCGCAGGAGCCAAAGATTCTGCAGAGCAGATTCTTGAAGACTCTAAACGAGAAGCTGAAGCATTAAAGAAAGAAGCATTGCTTGAAGCAAAGGATGAGATTCACAAGCTTCGCACTGAAGCGGAACGTGAAATTCGTGATCGAAGAAATGAACTTCAAAAACAAGAAAATCGTTTACTGCAAAAAGAAGAAAATCTTGATCGTAAAGATGAAACGTTAGATAAACGTGAAGCACTTTTAGAGAAGAGGGACGATTCTCTTAACAAAAGACAACAGCATATTGAAGAGATGGAAAGCAAAGTGGACGAGATGGTACGAACACAACAAGCTGAGCTAGAACGCATCTCGGGCTTAACTCGTGAAGAGGCAAAGTCCATCATTTTAGAGCGCGTTGAGCAGGAAGTGGCTCATGATGTCGCCTTAATGATTAAAGAGGGCGAGATTAGAGCGAAAGAGGAAGCCGATAAGAAGGCGAAAGATATCTTGTCGCTGGCAATCCAA
Source organism: Bacillus sp. S/N-304-OC-R1 (assembly GCF_019749375.1). Classification (GTDB taxonomy): domain Bacteria; phylum Bacillota; class Bacilli; order Bacillales; family Cytobacillaceae; genus Cytobacillus. The sequence goes on along the minus strand of NZ_JACWFE010000001.1, from coordinate 308,446 downwards.
CGATGCGCTGCGGATCATGTAGCGGAAACAACAGTTTCTGTTGTTAACCTGCCGAATGATGAAATGAAGGGACGAATTATTGGTCGTGAGGGCCGTAATATTCGTACATTAGAAACGCTTACAGGAATTGATCTTATTATTGATGATACACCAGAAGCCGTCATTTTATCAGGATTTGATCCAATCCGCCGTGAGACAGCCCGTTTAGCTTTAGACAAGCTTGTACAGGACGGTCGTATACATCCTGCACGCATTGAAGAAATGGTCGATAAGGCACGCCGTGAAGTTGATGAACATATCCGAGAAATCGGTGAGCAGACAACTTTTGAAGTTGGAGTACATGGACTGCATCCAGACCTTATTAAAATTCTTGGCCGTCTAAAATTCCGGACAAGCTATGGACAGAATGTTTTAAAGCATTCAATGGAAGTAGCACAATTATCTGGATTATTAGCAGCAGAATTAGGTCAGGACGAGGCTCTTGCACGCCGTGCAGGCTTACTTCATGACATTGGAAAAGCTATCGATCATGAGGTGGAAGGAAGCCATGTTGAAATTGGGGTAGAGCTTGCAACGAAATATAAAGAGCACCCAATTGTTATTAATAGCATTGCTTCACATCATGGTGATACAGAGCCTACTTCAATTATTGCCGTTCTTGTGGCCGCAGCTGATGCACTTTCTGCAGCGAGACCAGGTGCGAGAAGAGAGACACTGGAAAACTATATTCGCCGTCTCGAAAAGCTAGAAGAGATTTCTGAATCATATGATGGTGTGGAAAAATCATTCGCAATCCAAGCTGGACGAGAAATTCGAATTTTAGTGAAACCAGAGCAAATTGATGATCTTGAGGCACATCGACTAGCAAGAGATATTCGAAAGAAAATCGAAGAAGAACTCGATTATCCAGGACATATAAAAGTTACGGTTATTCGTGAAACACGAGCCGTGGAATATGCGAAATAAAGCGGTGCTTAGCATCGCTTTATTTTTTTCAGGTTCTGGTTACTTAATATAAAAGAGGAAAAAATATACTAACAAAGAAAAAAGCTAATAATAGCAGAGAAGGGACAATGATATGAACATATTATTTGTAGGGGATGTAGTCGGCTCTATAGGAAGAGACATGATAAAGGAATATGTTCCTAAGCTTAAAGAAAAATATCGTCCTCAAATTACAATCATAAATGGTGAAAATGCTGCTGGCGGAAAAGGGATCACAGAGAAAATATATCGTGACTTTTTAGAAGCTGGCGCGCAGGCAGTGACACTCGGCAACCATACATGGGATAACAAAGAAATATTTGATTTTATTGATGAAGCCAAATATTTGGTCCGCCCTGCTAACTTCCCAGAAAACAATCCTGGTAAGGGTATCGTATTTTTAAAATATAATGCAATTGAGATTGCGGTCATTAGTTTACAAGGGAGAACTTTTTTGCCGGCTATTGACTGCCCTTTTACAAAAGCTGATGAATTAATTCAAGAGGCTCGAAAAAGAACACCAATTATTTTTGTTGATTTTCATGCTGAAGCAACAAGTGAGAAGCAGGCAATGGGCTGGTACTTAAATGGGAGGGTATCGGCTGTTATTGGTACACATACCCATGTACAAACAGCAGATCATCGTATATTGCCAGAAGGAACTGCCTTTATGTCAGATGTCGGCATGACCGGTCCCTATGATGGAATTCTCGGAGTGGAACGCGAAGCAGTCATTAAAAGATTTATGACAAGCATGCCTGTAAGATTCGAAGTCCCAAAAGAAGGAAGAACCCAATTAAGTGCAGTTCTAATTGACTTAGATAACCAAACAGGGAAAGCAAAAAAGATTAATCCAATTCTTATTAATGAGGATCATACATTTTATTCATAATTAAAACGACTGTGTCTAAATAAGATACAGTCGTTTTTATCATTATGCGCTTGTCTTGTTATGTTTTGGAGAAATTTTGTAATTGATTATCTCTTAATTTTGTCCAAGCCGGAATATGTGAATTAAGATTTGAATATAGTAGCAATGGAATGATATATACCTGATGTGTTCATTTCCAGGGAGCCGTCAACGATATGAATTTCCCATTGTTTTTATTCGGATTTTGCAGCAATTTTTTATGGCTAAAACTAAAGCAATCCGAAAATTTAGGGCAATGGGATAACAAGGTCTTGAACATGCGGGAGGGGAAAACAAGGAGGAGCTAGGAATGGAAATATTAAAAGTTTCAGCAAAATCTAATCCTAATTCTGTAGCTGGTGCGCTTGCAGGTGTTTTGCGGGAAAGAGGCGGCGCAGAAATCCAAGCGATTGGTGCGGGTGCACTAAACCAGGCGGTAAAAGCAGTAGCTATCGCAAGAGGATTTGTAGCGCCTAGCGGAGTGGATTTGATTTGTATCCCTGCTTTCACAGATATCAAGATTGATGGGGAAGAACGGACAGCAATTAAACTAATTGTTGAGCCAAGGTAATTCATTACAGGAAAAGACCTGTTGCGAAAAGCAATAGGTCTTTTTTTTGCTATAAAAATATGGGTATCCAGCCAATTTCCATTAACTTAATTATTGTATTGTATATAAAAATAAAATATTCAAATTTTCACCAATAATTGGTGATAAAGGGTTGCTTTTTTTTAGAACTAGGTCTAGAATTGAAAGCGTTTAGTACCATTCAATTTCAATGAAAAAACTGGATAATTATACAGTGAAGATTCGATTTTGTATGGGTGCTATACTTCTTGTAAAAAACGTTTTTATATATTTTTTTAACGTATCCAAAGGGGTGTAAGACATGATCAATCAACTTTCATGGAAAGTTGGAGGGCAACAAGGGGAAGGTATTGAGAGTACTGGTGAAATATTCTCAATAGCATTAAATCGGTTAGGCTACTATTTGTATGGATATCGTCATTTCTCTTCTCGTATTAAAGGCGGTCATACTAACAACAAGATTCGTGTAAGCACAACGCAAGTAAGATCCATTTCTGATGATCTTGATATTTTGGTAGCTTTTGACCAAGAAACAATAGATCTTAATTACAAGGAATTACATGATAAAGGTGTCATTATTGCTGACGCAAAGTTCAGTCCTATTAAGCCTGAAGACACAAACGCAACGATGTACGCTGTTCCATTTACTGAATTAGCTACTGAACTTGGAACATCCTTAATGAAAAACATGGTTGCTGTCGGTGCCACTTGCGCAGTATTGAACTTAGATATTAACGTATTTGAAGAAGTAGTTCAAGAGATTTTTGGAAGAAAAGGTCAACAAGTTGTTGATAAAAATATGGAAGCCATTAAAGCTGGCTTTGATTTTATGAAAGAAAACCTTGGTGAAAATCCGGAATTAATGGAGCTTGAAAAGGCTGATGGCAAAAAACGCTTATTCATGATTGGTAACGATGCGATCGCTCTTGGTGCACTAGCAGGCGGATGCCGTTTCATGGCAGCTTATCCAATTACACCAGCTTCAGAAATAATGGAATATTTAATTAAAAAACTTCCTCCACTAGGCGGAGCAGTTATTCAGACTGAGGATGAAATTGCTGCTGTAACTATGGCAATTGGTGCTAACTATGGTGGGGTTCGTTCATTAACAGCTTCTGCAGGCCCTGGTTTAGCTTTAAAAATGGAAGCAATCGGTCTTTCTGGAATGACTGAAACACCATTAGTAATTGTCGATACACAGCGTGGCGGTCCGTCTACAGGTCTGCCTACTAAGCAGGAACAATCTGATTTAATGGCAATGATTTATGGAACTCATGGAGAAATTCCTAAGATCGTAATGGCTCCAAGTACAGTTCAAGAAGCATTCTACGATACAGCTGAGGCATTTAACCTTGCTGAAGAATATCAATGTCCGGTAATTGTTCTATCTGATCTTCAGCTTTCTTTAGGTAAGCAAACAGTAGAACCGCTTGAGTTGGATAAGATCGAGGTACGCCGTGGTAAGCTTCAAACTGGAGAGCTTCCGGAAGTTGAGGGCGGATACTTTAAACGTTATGAAGTAACTGAAGATGGAGTTTCACCACGTGTTATTCCTGGTATGAAAAATGGTATCCACCACGTAACAGGTGTTGAGCATGATGAAACTGGTAAACCATCTGAATCGGCAGCAAACCGTAAAGCACAAATGGATAAACGTTTCCGTAAAATCGAAAGAATTAAGTTTGACACACCAGTTTATAAAAATGCTCCACATGAAGAAGCTGACCTTTTGATCGTTGGTTTCAACTCAACTCGTGGAGTAATTGAAGAAGCAATGGGACGTCTTGAAAAGGATGGCTTAAAAGTTAACCATGCGCAAATTCGTTTAATTCATCCATTCCCAACAGATGAAGTATTGCCGCTCGTAAAATCTGCTAAAAAGATCGTTGTAGTTGAAAACAACGCTACTGGGCAATTGGCAAACATAATGAAGATGAACGTCGGACATGCTGAGAAATTCAACAACATGTTAAAATACGACGGAAATCCATTCTTGCCACATGAAATTCACACAAATTGCAAGGAGTTGTTCTAAATGGCAACATTTAAAGATTTTCGAAATAATGTAAAACCAAACTGGTGCCCAGGCTGTGGAGACTTCTCTGTACAGGCGGCAATCCAGCGTGCGGCTGCTAATGTTGGGTTAGAGCCTGAGAATTTAGCTGTTATTTCAGGAATTGGATGTTCTGGACGTATTTCCGGTTATATCAATTCATATGGCTTCCATGGAATTCATGGACGTTCACTCCCAATTGCACAAGGAGTAAAGATGGCAAACCGTGACTTAACAGTTATCGCATCTGGCGGTGACGGAGACGGATTTGCGATCGGAATGGGTCATACGATTCATGCTATTCGCCGTAATGTCAATATTACTTATATTGTTATGGACAACCAAATTTATGGTTTAACAAAAGGCCAAACATCTCCACGTTCTGCAACAGGCTTTAAAACAAAATCAACTCCAGAAGGATCAATTGAACAAGCGATTGCTCCAATGGAAATGGCATTAACAGCTGGCGCAACATTTGTTGCTCAAAGCTTCTCAACAGATTTAAAAGACTTAACTGCATTAATCGAAGCAGGAATTAAGCATGACGGCTTCTCTTTAATTAACGTATTCAGTCCATGTGTAACTTATAATAAAGTTAACACGTATGATTGGTTTAAAGAGAATTTGACGAAGCTTAGCGATGTTGAAGGCTATGATTCTTCTAATCGTGAAATGGCTATGCAAACATTAATGAAGCACAATGGTCTTGTAACTGGTCTTATTTATCAAAACACTGAGCGTAAATCTTACCAAGAGCTGTTAAAAGGCTATTCTGAAGAGCCATTAACACAAGCTGATCTTAACCTGGATCAGGCTCATTTTGATAAATTAGTTCAAGAATTCATATAATCATACATTGGAGAAGGAAACCCATTAATTTGGGTTTCTTTTTTATGCTAAAATAGGATTTCTATGACAAGCATTACTATCAGAAATAAATGTTTCTATAAAATATCTCTTTCATATAAGTTAGCTCCTTCAAATCAGTATATCTATTGTTTTAAAAGCCTAAAAGCATTATACTATACTAATGTGTATTGCTTTATTTATCCTATTTACGTTACTTTTTCATAGAAAAAATATAATGATAATCATACTACTATTTAACCCAGAACTTAAGAAAGGGGCTTGAAATATGAACGAAAAACAAAGACTCGAAGGACAGCAAGTGGTGACAGCAAATCCATCGGACAAAAAATCCGCCAAGGATTATAGTAAATACTTTGAGACAGTTTATACAGCGCCATCTTTAAAGGATGCTAAGCAGCGTGGAAAAGAAGAGGTCAAATACCATAAAGACTTTGATATTCCAGAAGAATTTCAAGGAATGGGGAATGGCCGTAAGTTCTATATCCGCACATATGGCTGTCAAATGAATGAACATGACACAGAAGTAATGGCCGGAATTTTCATGGGACTTGGTTATGAACCAACTGATACAGTGGAAGATGCAAATGTTATTCTATTAAATACATGTGCGATCCGTGAAAATGCCGAAAATAAAGTATTTGGGGAGCTTGGTCATTTAAAGCATCTAAAAAAGGAAAGACCAGATCTTCTGTTAGGTGTCTGCGGCTGTATGTCCCAAGAGGAATCTGTTGTTAACAAAATATTGAAAACCTATACACAGGTAGATATGATTTTTGGAACTCATAATATTCACCGTCTACCTAACATACTTCATGAAGCATATATGTCAAAAGAAATGGTCATTGAAGTTTGGTCGAAAGAGGGAGATGTTATTGAGAATCTTCCAAAAGTTCGTCAAGGTAAAATTAAAGCTTGGGTAAACATTATGTACGGATGTGATAAGTTCTGTACTTACTGTATCGTTCCATATACACGCGGAAAAGAGCGCAGCCGCCGTCCAGAGGACATTATTCAAGAGGTTAGACAACTTGCTGCTCAAGGCTATAAAGAAATTACTTTGCTTGGACAGAACGTAAACGCATATGGTAAAGATCTTGAAGATATTAAGTATGGCCTTGGAGACTTAATGGATGAAATTCGTAAAATTGACATTCCGCGTGTCCGTTTTACGACTAGCCATCCGCGCGATTTTGATGATCATCTTATTGAAGTGTTGGCAAAAGGCGGTAATCTCGTCGAGCATATACATCTTCCTGTTCAATCAGGATCTACTGAAGTATTAAAGATTATGGCTCGTAAATATTCGAGAGAGCAATATTTAGAGCTTGTTCGTAAAATCAAAGCGGCAATTCCTAATGCAACCTTCACAACAGATATTATTGTCGGTTATCCGAATGAAACAGAAGAGCAGTTCCAAGAAACGCTTTCCTTATATCGTGAGGTTGGATATGAGTCCGCTTATACGTTTATTTATTCACCACGTGAAGGCACACCGGCAGCAAAAATGCAGGATAATGTCCCGATGGAAGTGAAAAAGGAACGTTTACAGCGATTAAATGCTGTTGTCAATGAGCTTTCTGCAGAGGCAATGAAGAAATATCAAGACCAGATTGTCGAGGTTTTAGTTGAAGGCGAAAGTAAAAATAACCCAGATGTGTTAGCTGGCTATACGAGAAAGAATAAGCTAGTTAACTTTATCGGGCCAAAATCAGCAATTGGCAAGATTGTAAAAGTAAAAATTACAGATGCCAAAACTTGGTCATTAAACGGAGAGATGGTTGAAGAACTAGACGCGGTAGAGGTGGAGTAAATTGACTAAATACACAAAAGACGATATTGTTGCTCGTGCAAAAGAACTTGCATTCATGATTGCAGAAACAGAAGAGGTTGACTTTTTTAAGCGTGCTGAGGCGCAAATACATGGAAATGAAAAAGTAAAAGCAACGATTACTAATATTAAAGGTCTTCAAAAACAAGCTGTTAATTTACAGCAATTTGGTAAAAAAGAAGCTTTGAAGAAGACAGAAGATAAAATTGAATCATTACAAAACGAGCTGGATGAAATTCCTGTTGTGCAAGAATTTAAGCAATCACAAATTGAAGTGAATGAACTGCTTCAGCTTGTTGCGAATGTCATCTCTAATACAGTTACAGATGAAATTATTACATCTACAGGCGGAAATTTGCTAAGCGGAGAAACAGGTGCACATATAAAAAACAGCAGCTGTTCACATCATTAATATTTCAACCTATAGCCCCTTTTAGACACAATCCTAAAAGGGGTTTTACTATTTGGATTAAATAAATTAGTACATACCTCTGATTTTTCATTGTGGGCACACTCCTCCAAAAAAAGCATACTATGAATTATGCCAATACATTTACCTAACATTCATCAATAAATATCGCACACTAGTCTAATATCCCGCATAGGATGAATTGAAAATGAATGAGGAGGTTCGCACGCAATGGAAGAATACAGAGAGATAATAACCAAGGCGGTCGTAGCGAAGGGACGTAAGTTTACTAAGTCTAATCATACGATTAGCCCTAAACATCATCCATCCAGCATTTTGGGCTGTTGGATTATAAACCATAAGTACGATGCGAAAAAGGTCGGGAAAACAGTTGAAGTTTGCGGTAAATATGACATTAATGCATGGTATTCATATGACAATAACACAAAAACAGAAGTCGTTACTGAATGTGTTGAATATAAAGATGTCATAAAACTTAAATACCGTGATCCTGATTGCTTAGATGACCAAGAAGTCATTGCTCGAGTACTGCAACAGCCTAATTGCTGTGAATGTGTCATTTCACCAAATGGCAATAAAATCATTGTTCACGTAGAAAGAGAATTTCTCGTTGAAGTCATCGGCGAAACAAAGGTTTGTGTAGCTGTCCATCCTGGAAAATGCGATTGTGAGGATGACGAGGCATGGGGTCTTGAAGTAGAGGATGAAGAGTTTGAAGACTTAAATCCTGATTTCTTAGTTGGTGACGAAGAGGAATAAAGGTTAACTAGGAGGTTTTGCTTCCTAGTTTTTTCTTTTTTTATCATAACCTATATGTTGAAATATTCAAACTTATTATATAATGAATAAAAATAAATATATTGGAGGAAGCGGAATGGAGAATTATTGGCTGTTTGTCTTTATGTCTATTATGCTGATTATTTTGCCTGGTCCTGATACAGCTATTATTACAAGGAATACGATTTCAAAGCAGCGATCAGCAGGAATGAGAACTACTTTTGGAACTTTAACTGCACTATTAATTCATACTCTTGCTGCTGTTTTTGGACTATCAGCCCTTATAGTAAAATCAGCATTCTTATTTTCTGTGTTAAAATATGTTGGTGCTGTTTACCTCATTTACCTTGGCTGTAAATCCATTATGTTTATTACTAAAAAACAGCCGCAGAAAACAGAGGAAGCACCTCATCGATCAAAATATGAACATGTATCTAACTTCCGGCAGGGATTTCTAACAAATTTATTAAATCCGAAGGTGGCAGTGTTTTTTTTGACGTTTTTACCCCAGTTTGCAGGAAAGGGACCAAATGCATTTATTGAATTTCTCAGCTTAGGTTTAACTTATACAGTATTGACACTCATATGGTTTATTTTCTATATTTATTTAATCAATTATATTAGTGATTTTATGAAAAAGCCTTCTACTATTAAAACAGTAGAAGGATTCACAGGTGGTATTCTTATCCTTTTTGGCATTAAATTAGCTTTTGAAAATAATTGATTTCTATAGCATACTTATTATCAGAAAAGCAGATTTCTACTAATAGAAACTGCTTTTTTTATGTCGTCCAATCATCGGATTATTAGCTTTATGTTATAATAAAAAATAAGTTTTAGTACTTAAAAATGATTATTGAAATGTTGGAGGATACAAATGGCAGGATTTACGCCTATGATACAGCAGTATTTAAGTGTAAAGGCAGATTATAAGGATGCCTTTTTATTTTTTCGTCTTGGCGATTTTTACGAAATGTTTTTTGAGGATGCTATAAAAGCTTCCCAGGAATTAGAGATTACGTTAACAAGCAGGGAGGGAGGGACAGAGGAACGCATTCCGATGTGCGGTGTTCCCTATCATTCTGCGCCTCAATATATTGAACAATTAATCCAGCGAGGATATAAAGTAGCAATTTGTGAGCAGACGGAAGACCCGAAACAAGCGAAGGGTGTTGTTAGAAGAGAGGTTGTCCAGCTTATTACCCCAGGAACAATGATGGAAGGAAAAGGGCTCCATGACAAGGAGAATAATTACATTGCATCCATCACTCATTTTGATGACGGCACTTTTGGTTTTGCCTATAATGATCTATCAACAGGGGAGACTAAAGTAACGTTACTAAGCTCAGGCTTTGACGAGGTCCTTAATGAAATATCTCTTTTGGGAGCAAAGGAGATTGTGATTGCTGTTAATTTTGATGGGGAATGGCAGAGGAAAATAAAAGAACGTACCATTGTGACTTTTTCATATGAGGACGATGCCATTACTAAAGAATATTACAATCACCTACTGGTGGATATTAATCAAAATAAATTTGCCCAAACAGTTTCGAGACTTTTTAACTATCTTTACCGAACACAAAAGAGAAGCTTAGATCATCTTCAGAAAGTATCAATCTATCAAACCCATCAGTTTATGAAAATAGATTATTTTTCAAAACGTAACTTAGAGCTAACAGAAACAATTCGATCTAAAGGGAAGAAGGGATCATTGCTCTGGCTTTTAGATGAAACAAAGACTGCTATGGGGGGCAGATTGCTAAAACAATGGATTGATCGCCCTTTAGTGAACAAAAAAGAAATTATTCGCCGTCAGAGTTTGGTTGAAACATTTATTACCGCTTATTTTGAGAAGGAAGAACTTCGGGAGAAGCTTAAAGAAGTCTATGATCTGGAGCGGCTGGCGGGAAGGGTTGCTTTCGGTAACGTTAATGCCCGGGATTTAGTTCAGCTGAAGCGTTCACTAGGACAGGTTCCCGAAATTAAAGAACTACTCATGAAGCTTTCGAGCGATGAAGCACAAGAGTTCTCAGATCGGTTGGACCCATGTGAGGAAATTGTTGATCTGCTTGAAATGGCGATTGTCGATAATCCTCCGTTGTCTATTAAGGATGGCAATATTATTCAGGATGGCTATCATGATGAGTTAGATAAATATCGTGATGCTAGCCGTAACGGAAAGACGTGGATTGCTCAGCTTGAGAAACAGGAGCGGGAAAAGACCGGAATTAAATCATTAAAGATTGGATATAATCGTGTATTTGGCTACTATATTGAAGTGACTAGAGCCAATCTTCAACACTTACAAGAAGGCCAATACGAGAGAAAGCAAACATTAACGAATGCAGAAAGGTTTATTACCCCTGAGCTGAAAGAAAAAGAAGCACTTATACTTCAGGCAGAAGAAAAAAGTGTTGAACTTGAATATGAGCTGTTTACAGCGGTTCGAGAGAATGTAAAAGAGTTTATCCCCCGATTGCAAGCATTGGCCAAATTAATTAGCGAGCTTGATGTTTTACAATGTTTTGCAACTGTGAGTGAAGCAAGGCACTATGTGAAGCCTTCCTTTTCAGAGGAGCGGCGAATCATCATCAAGGATGGACGTCACCCAGTTGTAGAAAAAGTAATGAATGCTCAAGAATATGTTCCAAATGATTGCACAATGAATGCTGAACAAGAGATGTTTTTGATCACAGGTCCAAATATGTCCGGGAAGAGCACATATATGAGACAAATTGCGCTAACAGCTATTCTGGCGCAAATTGGCTGTTATGTACCAGCTTCTGAAGCAGTTTTACCGATTTTTGATCAAGTTTTTACGAGAATTGGTGCAGCTGATGACTTGATCTCGGGACAAAGCACCTTTATGGTTGAAATGCTTGAAGCCAAGAATGCTATCATGAATGCAACGCAGAATAGCCTGATACTTTTTGATGAAATTGGGCGTGGAACATCTACTTATGATGGAATGGCTTTAGCACAGGCAATGATTGAGTATATCCATCACCGTATTGGCGCAAAAACTTTATTTTCTACTCATTATCATGAGTTAACAATTTTAGAGGAAAGTCTAGAAAAGTTAAAAAATGTTCACGTAAGTGCGGTTGAACAAAATGGGAAAGTCGTATTCCTCCATAAAATTAAAGAAGGAGCAGCAGATAAGAGCTATGGGATCCATGTAGCTCAGTTAGCCCAATTACCAGAAGAACTAATTAATCGTGCGAATGAGATATTAATAAGCTTTGAAGAGAAGGAAACTGTCCAAATTACTGCAGCAACAGAAAAAGAAATACAATTACGTGAGAAAAAGGACGCACAGCTTTCATTTTTTGATGAACCACCATTAACCGTGAAAGAAAAACCATTACTTTCATCAGAAAAGCAGATAATAGAAAAAGTAAAGTCACTTGATATTTTAGACATGACACCAATGCAAGCATTGAATACATTGTATGAGCTTCATAAAAAACTTAAAGGATAAGATTTTTCCTAACGTTTCCATATGGAGGTGAGAGGATGGGAAAAATTATCCAGCTAGGTGATGCGCTTTCGAACAAAATTGCTGCAGGTGAGGTTGTTGAAAGGCCGGCTTCCGTTGTTAAGGAGCTAGTAGAGAATTCAATTGATGCCGGGAGTACGATTATCGAAATTGAAATTGAGGAAGCAGGTTTAGCAAAGATTCGCATCATTGATAATGGTGAAGGTATTGAAGAAGAGGATGTTCTAACTGCCTTTCAGCGTCACGCTACTAGTAAAATAAAGGATGAAAATGATCTATTTCGAATCCGCACTCTCGGATTTCGAGGAGAAGCATTGCCAAGTATCGCATCTGTGGCCAGAATAGAAATGAAAACCTCTACTGGAGAAATTGGCACAAAAATAGTCGTAGAAGGTGGAAAGGTTGAATCAATTGAAAAGGCTCCTGCCAGAAAAGGGACAGATTTAACGGTAGCCGATTTATTCTACAATACTCCTGCACGCTTAAAATATATGAAAACCATTCATACAGAGCTAGGGAACATTACAGATGTCGTGAATCGTTTAGCCTTGGCACATCCAGAGGTCTCCATCCGTCTCGTTCATAATGAACGGAAGCTCCTTCATACGAATGGAAATGGTGATGTACGCCAAGTTTTAGCAGCGATATACGGATTGAATATTGTAAAGAAAATGATTCCTATTCGGGCAAGCTCTCTCGATTTTCAAATAACAGGATATGCAGCTTACCCTGAAATTACAAGAGCATCAAGAAATTATATCTCGACTATGATCAATGGCAGATTTATTAAAAATTATGCTTTGGCAAAGGCGATACAAGAAGGCTACCATACTCTCTTGCCAATTGGACGATATCCAATAGTATTAATTAATATTGAAATGGACCCATTATTAGTGGATGTTAATGTGCATCCTTCGAAAATGGAAGTTCGGTTAAGTAAAGAACAAGAATTATATGAGCTTTTGATCGAAACGATTAGATCAGGGTTCAAGAAAAAGGAATTAATCCCATCAGGTGTTACTGTACCAAAAGCAACTCAGCCTAAATCTGAACAAACGTCTTTGAAATTAGACCATTTACCTGAGAAGGCAAATCTAGAAGAAAATAAGTTAATTCAGACTCATATTCCATCATTTGTCCATGAAGATAGATTGACTACCGAAAATGTAACTACTGATCATGAACCTACATTTCTAGTGTCAGCAGTAGTGCCAGAAAAGGATGCTTTTGTTTACGATTTAGATGAAGAAAGTGCTGAAATTCCTGATAAACTAGATTTTGAACAAGAGAAGGGTCTTGAGCCTTCGCGAGTACCGCCATTATATCCGGTCGGCCAGATGCATGGAACGTATATCTTTGCTCAAAATGAAAAGGGACTATATATTATTGATCAGCATGCAGCGCAGGAGCGTATTAAATATGAGTTTTTTAAGGAAAAAGTTGGACAAGTCGCGAGCGAGCTTCAAGAAATGCTGATTCCACTAACCTTTGATTACTCTACAGACGATTATATAAAAATAAATGAATATAAGGATGAGCTAGAAAAGGTCGGTGTTTTCCTAGAACCATTTGGTCATAATAGCTTTATTATCCGCTCACATCCGCAATGGCTTCCTAAGGGAGAGGAGAAGGAGATTATAGAAGATATGATCGAACAGCTCCTCTCTATGAAAAGGGTAGATATAAAAAAACTTAGAGAAGAAGCAGCCATTATGATGAGCTGTAAAGCATCCATAAAAGCAAACCATACTTTAAGAAATGATGAAATTCAAGCATTGCTAGATGAATTAAGACAAACTTCCGATCCGTTCACATGTCCGCATGGACGGCCAATTATTATCCATTACTCCACATACGAAATGGAAAAGATGTTTAAAAGGGTTATGTAACAGTGGTTTGGTGGGTGGATTTTCAGACTTGCTCACCATTTGCCATCACTATTATTTAAATAGCTCTCTAATTTTGATACATTTTCCTCTTTGTGTTTTTTTGTAATATGAGGATTCACATCAGTTGTCATGTATATACTCGAGTGCCCAAGTCGATCACTCACTGTTTTAATATCTACACCACTTTCCAAATAGCATGATTGCGTGAGTATGACGTAATCCGTGATGGGATATGTGGTGTAGAGTTGTTTTTTTAGGATTGTGTCTATAACTTTATTAACTCCGAATATACCCATTTCAGTCCCATTTTGATGAGGGGATCAAAAAATCAGACCGTACTTAATTTTATTTTTCTTCTGCCAAGTTCTGTATTTTATTAACCCACCAACAGTCGTTTCATCAATGCTGATCCTGCGCATGTTCTTGTACCTAATCCGGTAATTCTAGTTCCTTTAAGACATTTTTTGAGGTAGATGAGCCCGAAATAGAGTTTATATTCAGAATGAGAAAGGGTCCAGAATGTTCCTTGTTCAAAGCAGATGATGTGGCATGGAAACTAAATGCTATGAAAAATATAAAAGATTATTTACAGTCAGTTTTAATACAATAATTGTAAATGGCCAAGTAGTTGTAAACACATAATGTTTCCAGTAATTATTGCCGATGAATGTCCAAAATGGAAGCGGGAAGGAGATAGTAGAATGGCGGGCATGATACGCTGTTCTCTTTTGAAAAAATGTTAATCTAGATTAGGTGTGTACTGTAAAAAGCTTGGTGGAGAAGAAATACGAAGATTAAGGAAATAGACTTTGTAATATGTTTCATAAAAAAAGCACTTCAATATGAAATGCGAGTTAATTAAATAATTTTCTAACTGCTGGACCCAGCTCTTTAAAATTGGGCTTTACAATAAAGTCTTTTGCTCCAGAGTTTATTGCTTCCACAATCAGTCTGTTTTGACCCATTGCAGAACAAATAATTACATTTGCTTTTGGATCATAATCAATAATTATTTTTAGTGCGTCTAAACCGTTCAAGGTAGGCATAGTTAAATCTAATAACACAATGTCTGGAGACTTTTCTTTATATAAAGAGACGGCACTTATCCCATCAGAAGCCTCATAAAAAATTTGGAAGCCTTCTTCTTGTAAGAAGTTCTTTAGTAAATTTCTTAGAAACCTTGAATCGTCAGCAATTAATACGGTTCTACTCATTTAAAACACCTTTCACTAAAAATTAAGGCAAATTAGGAAAGGAAATTTAAAAGCTATAATAATTCGTTTTATGCAACCCGGCTACCATAACAGATAATTGTCTTAGGCCCGTAGCTTTGCGTCTTTTACTTTCGTAAAATTTGCCCTTATTCAACTTTAGCATACTTTGTTATAAAAGGGTGAAAAATGTCGAATTTTTTATCAACAACGAAAAGATTAATGTACAAGTTTATACACACATGAATTATTAAGTTTACTAGACTGAGTAAAAGTTGAACGCATATGATTTGTATATAACTCCAGATGAATATAAAAAGCTGAATTGAATAGTTTGGATACCTTCAATCTAGTTCGTCAAATCCGGTTGCTGGGGTGGGAAAAGGAGAGCTTTTATGCTCTTCTTGCTCTTCCGGCAGTAATGATAATTTAAAATTCGCTTGAGTTTGTAAGAAAAAGAAATTTCAAATATGGTTGTGGAGCTTTGCTATGGACCATCATGGTTGTCGTTTTTTGCTAAATTATGAAACTCAAGAGTAATTAAGTTTAAGCATTGGAGGAGATTTATAACCTTATTTAGGCCAAAATCTCCCTTCCAGGATACTATCGATAAATTCTTCTTGTGTTAGCAAAATATTAAAACCTGGTAGCTCTATGAAAAATCTACCGTCAATAGGATTATAAAAAACTTGTAATGAATTCTCAGTTTGATACAAAAGTATTTGGGATTTTGATTCTTTGTCAAGCTTTTTTAGTCTTTGAAGAACAGAATATAGTTCTCCCCAGAATGGAAGATATGGTTTTGCTTTATATAATTCAACTACATTTCTTAAATCAGTTTGTATGTCAATTATCAACTTGTTCACCATTCGATTATTATATTTAAAATTTATTTTTATTAAGCTAATGTAATAAATAAAAGGGAGGAAATTTAGAAAAGCGTAGGATTGCGGTGCGAAAGAAAAACTAAGCCAGTAGATGATCTACGCAAAAAGCAGTGAGTGCTACAGAGCAAGACAGCTGTAGAAAGGAATTTAATCACAAAAACCCAAGAACACGACAGTCAAGCAAGTCTACGATTCTGGGTGATAATGGACTATCGTATTGCTCCTGGGCATGAAGAGTTGATTATTAGGAAAGGAAAGCAAGGATTAATCCTTACTTCTACTCGACGTTAAGTATGAAGTCGAAATCCATCACATAAGATCTGAGCATCAATATTTAGCCAATTTTGGATTTCAGGTCTATCAAATAAATTCTTATGTTTTATGTAAGTTTTTCTTGCATGAGAATACCTAAGATCACGAACATATTGATTCATTTGATGTATAATTCTTTTTTCATCAAAAGTAAGCTGATTCAATATATTTTTCTCACTTTCAGCTTGAATAATCTTAACTAAACTCTGAGCATTGATATTTAAGTGAAGATAATGTCTTGATTCTGTAATCATTGACCAATGATGTTCAATTATAGATCGTGCCTTTGGAAGGTCATTATTATTACAAGACTCATTAATATGAAGTATTACAGTTTCAGCTCTCAAGTAAACCATCCTTTAGTCATGGGTATATTAACCTATTATAAAATATTAAATTACAAAAAGTTATATAATTTTTAAAAATAATAATCCTTAAGGCTAAATATGGAGGATATTAAGTAAACACAAGATAGAGCTAGTATATTAAATAGGGAGAAGTAGCTTAATGCTCTTCTTCATCCTATTAAATCAAGTAGAACAAATTAATAAATACATTGAAGATTCTTGAGCTGAAAGTCATTTTTAATAAAATGTTTTTTTATAGTTTCAGGACAATAATATGGAGCTTACATTCAAATAAATTATAGAAATGTCAATAAAAAAAAGACTAGACTATTTCAAAATGCATGCATAAAATAAACAAATGACTCTTAAGGTTATTTAAAATCAAAACAGGAGGGAGTTGATCAGTCATGCAGCGAATTAAGTTTATGTTCAAGCAATTTCAAAAAGAGCCTTTGTGGTTTAAAATACTAATCTCTATAACCTTGCTAATTTCGATTGTTTTTAGTAGTTCATTATTTTCAGATAATGCTTATTTTCAAAGCTGTTCGAAATTAGCTGCAGCTATCTTTTTTTGTATTTATGGGTTTAAAATGAGGAGGAACCTTAAAACTTCTCTAATCTTTTTCACATTAGCGGGTATATGTGTTTTTCTTTCTATTCTGGCACAATATTAGTATTGCCTGGGGGGTATTAGTAAGAAATGTTGCAGTCAATAGATTATTTGTTGACTTTTTTACGTCGCATTCGTAACATGATATCTAACCTTCATTAGTCTTGTCAAACTAAAAGGGGCAAGTGTGTGATAATTGCGCAAGCACTGTTCTATGAGGGGGCAGGATGAGGTTTACCATTTGTGAACAAAATATTTTTTAAAACAGATGACACAGGAATTCACTTATTGGAGTATACAGAAGAAAGTAGAGTTATCTTATTTTCAAATAGTTCAACACACTAAAAGAATAAGAACGAAATTAATTGGTAACTTTTCATAGGGCTATTTTTATTTTGATTAATAGGGTGATAATTAGCAATAGTATGTATTATTTATTACTGTTTTCCTATATAGTCGAGTTGAGGGAGCACCATAAATTGGGTAGTTTAGCCCCTAAAACAAAAAGATAAGCATTTAATCGATTTAACATAATAATATTATGCCAACAAAAACTTGAAAATATGAGCATTATTCATTAATAAATAATGCCCAATATTCCAAGACTTTCCTTAAAGAGAAATATTATTTAACAGCAGACTGTAATTTTCCGATATATTTCAATGCTTTACCAGTTCCGATAGCAACAGACTCTAATGGACTTGGTGCCAAATGGACAGGAACAGAAATTTCATTGGATAACCATTCTTGTAACCCATTGATTAAAGCTCCACCCCCTGATAGAATAACCCCTCTATCTACGATATCTCCGCTAAGTTCAGCAGGGCTCTCTTCAAGTGTGGCACGAATTGCTTCTAATATATGAAGGAGTGATTCTTTAATAGCATCACGGATTTTATAAGAGGATAAGGAAATAGTTTTTGGAAGTCCAGTTACCAAATCCCGCCCGCGAATTTCCATCGTTAATTCATCATGATCCACTAATGCGTAACCAATTTCCATTTTTACTTGTTCAGCAGTTCGTTCCCCGATCAGAACATTAAATTCTTTTCGGACATATTGAATAATATCATCATCTAATCGATCGCCGCCTATGCGGATGGAATTACAGGCAACAACACCGCCATATGATATGATTGCGACCTCAGTAGAACCGCCGCCAATATCAACGACTACGTTTGCAATTGGTTCATCTACAGGTAATCCAGCTCCAATGGCTGCAGCTACAGGTTCCTCAATTAAATGAACATGTTTTGCACCAGCATTGCGTACTGCATCATGAATCGCTCTTCTTTCTACACTTGTTGAGCCTGAAGGGGTACAGATTACAACATTCGGCTTTCTAATCGCAAAACCGGAAGCCTTTGTTGCTTTAGCCATAACATAGCGAAGCATCTCAGTTGTTGTATCGTAATCGGCAATGACTCCATCTTTCAATGGACGAATCGCGATAATTCTTCCGGGAGTTTTCCCAATCATTTCTTTAGCTTCTTTTCCAACTGCCAGCACTTTTTTCGTATTTGTATCAATAGCGACAACAGAAGGCTCATTAAATGTAATTCCTTTATTTTTACAATATACTAATATATTTGCAGTTCCTAAATCGATCCCTAATTCAGAAGTTGTAATCATTTTTATTCCCACCTAATCTATTACTGTTTATTTAATCACTCTAAATATTCTTCTAATAAACTACCATGATTAAGGGGGTACCCATTTAATTGTTATACAATCGTTAATAAAATGTAATCTTACATGAAAATAACACCATAAATTTAAACATTTTTATTATTAAAAAAGTAATACTTGCGAGGATGATTCCTATAAAAGTTGAATAGAATTATGAAATCTGGTTAATAATGTTTGAATGTTGAAATCGTGTCTTTCTAAATAGATGCATAACCGCTGAAAGTCATTCACGTTTATGATACTATAGGGGAAAGATCGTCCAGATTTTTTGGGACGAATTACTTGATAGTCCGATAAAGGCAGTGTGAACAGTTTGATGGAAAAAGATAAGCTAGTTGTGTTAATTGGTCCAACCGCAGTAGGAAAAACAAAGCTTAGCATTGAATTAGCAAAGCGATTGAATGGGGAAATTATTAGCGGAGACTCCATGCAGATTTATAAAGGAATGGATATTGGCACAGCAAAAATCAAAGCTAATGAAATGGATGGTATCCCCCACCATTTAATTGATATAAAGGACCCGGATGAACCATTCTCTGTTGCAGAGTTTCAAGACATAGTCAGGAAAAAGATCTCGGAGATTTCATTAAAAGGAAAACTTCCAATGATTGTTGGTGGTACGGGCTTGTATATTCAGTCCGTTATTTACGATTACCACTTTTCTGATGCCCCTTCTGATGACAAATTCCGGATAATGCTTGAGAAAAGGGCTGAAGAAGAGGGAAATGATGTTTTGCATGATGAATTAAACAAGGTTGATCCTATAAGTGCAGAAAGAATTCATCCTAATAATATACGCAGAGTCATTAGAGCGCTAGAAGTTTATCATTGTACAGGAAAAACGATAAACGAAATACAAGAGAATCAAAATCCAGAACTTATGTATAATACGGCTATTATTGGGTTAACAATGGATAGGGATAAATTATATCAGCGTATTAATTCACGAGTAGATATTATGATGGATGAGGGATTGCTTGAAGAGGTTGAAAATCTATATAAACAGGGACTCAAGGACTGCCAATCGATTCAAGCAATTGGCTATAAAGAATTATATGAGTACTTTGGCCATACTATCTCTTTAGAAGAAGCAATCACTCTATTAAAGCAGAATTCAAGGCGATATGCGAAAAGGCAGCTGACATGGTTTCGGAATAAAATGAATGTAGATTGGTTTGATATGTCAGAAGTTGTCGAAATCAGCACGTTTGAAAAAAAACTTGCGGAAATTTCAACGCATATTGAAGGAAAGCTGCAAATAAAATCGAATACATAGTAATAGAGATAAAAGAGGAGGATATAGGATGAAAACATCTATTAATATTCAAGACCAATTTTTAAACCAGCTTCGTAAGGACAATACAAATGTAACTGTATTTTTACTTAACGGCTTTCAAATTCGCGGTCAAATAAAAGGATTTGATAATTTTACCGTATTATTCGAATCTGAAGGGAAGCAGCAGCTAGTATACAAGCATGCTATTTCTACATTTGCGCCTCAGCGTAATGTTCAAATTGATATGGATAATAATAACTAAAAAATAAGGGTTCTGCTTTAAAGCGGGACCTTTTTTATTTGACTCAAGATGAATCAAGCTTTTATAAAAATCTTTAATGAAGTGAGGAAGAGTTGAATACATATAGATAAGGATTTTTTTAATACGAATAAAATGGCAGATTAAGAGCCATCAAAGGAAAATGGGCTTTTGTCACAATCCGAACTTCTATGCGTATACTGTTTCTGAGAACGTGAGGTGAAAGCTTTTGGACCAGCCAATTCGGATGAAGAATAACGGGCAGATTAGCATCGTGTTAAATTCACAAAAACGCAATTCATTGACGAAAGAACTCCCTGAAACTCAAGTTCTTCCAAAAGAAATTCCACCAGAGCATTCAGCTCTTAAGGATATTGAAGAGGAATTAACAGCTTTAGTTGGCATGGAAGAAATGAAGAGAATGATTAAAGAAATTTATGCTTGGATATATGTCAATAAAAAACGTGAGGATGCTGGACTTAAAGCAGGTAAACAAGCGCTTCATATGATGTTTAAAGGGAATCCCGGCACTGGGAAAACAACTGTTGCAAGACTAATTGGCAAGTTATTTCAAAGAATGAACGTCCTGTCGAAGGGACATTTAATTGAAGCGGAACGCGCAGACCTTGTTGGGGAATATATTGGCCATACAGCCCAGAAGACGCGGGATCTAATTAAAAAAGCGTTAGGCGGAATTTTATTTATTGATGAAGCTTATTCACTTGGAAGAGGGGGAGAAAAGGACTTCGGAAAAGAAGCCATTGATACCCTAGTGAAGCATATGGAAGATAAGCAGCATGAATTTATTCTGATTCTTGCTGGTTATTCAAGAGAGATGGATTATTTCCTGACGTTAAATCCTGGATTGCATTCCCGATTCCCGCTAGTCATCGATTTTCCGGATTACTCGATTACGCAGCTCATGGAAATTGGCGATAGAATGTTGAAAGATCGAGAATATACGTTAAGCCATGAGGCAGAAAAAAAACTCCGTGATCATTTACTATGGATAAAGACGCATTTAAACCCAGTAAGCTTTTCTAATGGACGCTATATTCGTAATGTCATTGAAAAGTCAATTAGAGCTCAAGCGATGAGGCTGCTCATGCAGAATAACTTTGACCGTCATGAATTAATGACAATAAGAAGCAATGATTTAGTGTTTGAAGAGGATTAAAACGCAAAAGGATTCCATTTAACGGGAATCCTTTTTTTCATTTCAATCGGACTTTCATTCGTACTTTGAAAATTAGTGTTAAATGATCGTTTTTGTTATGATAGGATTTAAGTGGATTATTATAAGAATGTATAGGAAAGAAGGATGTTGATTGGAGCAAAAAACTGAATTTGAAAAAGTAATCCTTGTCGGATGTCAAACAGATGAAGAGGATCAGCAGTTCGGCTATTCGATGGAAGAGCTTGGCTCATTAACCGAAACAGCAAAAGGGAAAGTAGTCGCAACCTTAACGCAAAAACGTGATCGCATCCACTCAGCTACTTATATAGGAAAAGGTAAGGTTGAAGAATTAACTGCTTTGCAGGATGAATTAGAAGCGGATTTGATCATTTTTAATGATGAACTCTCACCAAGCCAAGTTCGCAATCTTACAGCAAATGTAAACGCGAAAATAATTGATCGTACTCAATTAATATTAGATATTTTTGCCCAAAGAGCACGTTCCAAAGAAGGTAAGCTGCAAGTGGAGCTAGCCCAGCTCCAATACTTGCTACCAAGATTATCCGGCCAAGGAACCCAGCTTTCAAGGCTAGGTGGAGGTATTGGAACGAGAGGCCCTGGTGAAACAAAATTAGAATCAGATAGACGGCATATTCGCAACCGTGTAAATGAAATAAAAAATCAACTTTCCGTTATTGTTCAGCACCGTGATAGATATCGGGAAAGAAGAAAAAAGAACAAAGCATTTCAAATAGCTATTGTCGGCTACACGAATGCCGGAAAATCAACATTGTTTAATAGGTTAACCGAAGCTGATTCCTATGAAGAAAATCAGTTATTCGCTACTTTAGATCCTATGACTAGAAAATTAATTTTGCCAAGCGGTTTTTCAACTTTACTGACAGATACCGTTGGTTTTATTCAGGACTTGCCAACGACTCTTATTGCTGCATTTCGCTCTACTTTAGAGGAAGTGAAGGAGGCAGACCTCATTCTGCATGTTGTGGATAGCGGAAGTCCGGATTATTATCAGCATGAGCAGACGGTTAATCAGTTATTAGCGGATCTAGAAAATGAAAAAATTCCGCAGTTAACTGTGTATAATAAAAAGGATATTAAACATCCTGATTTTGTACCGGTAGCTAGCACGAAGTCTATTCAAATAAGCGCTTTTGAAGAACAAGACAGGGTTAAGTTAAAAAGCATGATTGAAGAGACGGTTCTTGAAATGATGAGGTATTATCATGTTGAAGTTCCATCTACTGAAGGAAAGCTTCTGGCACAGCTAAAAAATGACACCATTTTACGAGAATTATTCTTTCATGAAGAAAAGCAAATATACGTTTGTAAGGGCTATTACTTTGAAAATCACCATATAGCAGGACAATTAAATAAATATACAGTATAGGTAGGAGAACAACATGTTTCAACAGTTATCAAATGGGGAAAAGCTGCAGCCAATTGTAAATGAGGTTGAACAGCAAATTACAAATATATTACAAGCAATTGACAAAAAAATTGACGAAAATCAATTTCGTGTTTTAAACAGCTTTCAGAATAATAAAGTAAGCGATTCTCATTTTATTCCAACGACCGGGTATGGCTACGATGATATTGGCCGAGATACACTGGAAAGGATTTATGCAGAGGTGTTCGGGGGTGAAGCAGCCGTCGTAAGACCGCAAATTATTTCTGGAACCCACGCTATCTCGATTGCTTTATTCGGAGTGCTTCGTCCAGGGGATGAACTGCTTTACATAACAGGCAAGCCTTATGACACATTAGAAGAAATTGTTGGACTAAGAGGCAATGGGATAGGCTCATTAAAGGAATTCGGTATTTCATATAATACAGTGGATTTAAATCAGGAAGGCAATATTGATTATGATGCTGTAGCAAAAGCCATTAAGCCTCATACGAAAATGATTGGGATTCAGCGTTCAAAAGGGTATGCAACAAGACCATCCTTTACCATTGCACAAATTGAGGAAATGATACAGTTTGTCAAAGAAATTAAATCAGATGTAGTTGTGTTCGTTGATAACTGCTATGGAGAGTTTGTTGAGGATAAGGAGCCATGCCATGTTGGAGCAGATTTAATGGCGGGTTCCCTTATTAAAAATCCTGGAGGCGGACTTGCGAAGACAGGCGGCTATATAGTCGGCAAGGAAAAATGGGTAGAAGCGTGTTCATACCGAATGACGTCACCAGGAATTGGGGCTGAAGCAGGTGCATCACTATATAGCCTTCAGGAAATGTATCAGGGCTTTTTCTTAGCCCCTCATATTGTAGGACAAGCATTAAAAGGTGCTGTATTTACTTCCGCATTACTAGAAAGATTAGGAATGAACTCCTCACCTAAATGGAATGCAAAGAGGACAGATTTAATTCAGTCTGTGCAATTTGATGACCGGGAAAAAATGATTGCCTTTTGCCAAGCGATCCAATATGCTGCCCCAATTAATTCTCACGTCACACCATACCCAAGTGCGATGCCTGGATATAATGATGAGGTAATCATGGCAGCAGGAGCTTTCGTTCAAGGCGCCAGCATTGAGCTTTCAGCCGATGGCCCTATTAGGCCACCATATGTTGCATATGTACAAGGAGGGCTAACTTATTCACACGTAAAAATAGCCGTTTGTATTGCAATTAATGGACTGATAGAAAAGGGATTAATTCATATTTAAGAAGTGACATACTAAGGACAGCAATTAAAATGCTGTTCTTTATTATTTTAAAAATATCATGTTAGAAAACCTAACATGATATTGACAATAAACCTAACATTAAGTTATATTTATTTTTGTAATTAAGAATAAAGGTTTTAAAACCTAGAAACTTTGCATTTTAGAAAATGATAAGGGAGGAGAAATGAGTGACTGGAAGCAAGATACGTCGTTCCATGCCGCTTTTCCCAATTGGTCCCGTCATGCAGCTTACTGAATTGACTGCACGTCAAATTCGATACTATGAGGAGCACCAATTGATTTCTCCAGCTAGAACCGATGGCAACAGAAGAATGTTTTCTCTAAATGATATTGATAAGCTCCTAGAAATTAAGGATCTAATCGATCAAGGAGTAAACATGGCTGGAATCAAACAGCTATTTGCAATCAATCATCGGAATACGGTACTTTCATTTAAGGATGAAAAAGCAGAACGAGAGCTGTCCAATGATGAAATTAGAAGACATTTGCGCAAGGAAATTGTGCAGGCAGGCAGATTTAATTTACCAGCATCCCATCAAGTGAATATGAACCGTTTTTTCCATTAACGGTTTTGTTTATACAACTAAGGAGGAACCAAATTATGGCAAAATTCACCAAAGAAGACATTAAAAGAATTTCAGATGAACAAAACGTTAAATTTATTCGCCTGCAGTTTACTGATATTTTAGGGACGATTAAAAACGTTGAAATTCCAATTAGCCAACTAGATAAAGCGCTAGATAACAAAATGATGTTTGATGGTTCTTCCATTGAAGGCTTTGTTCGGATTGAAGAATCTGACATGTATTTATTCCCGGATCTTGATACATGGGTTGTTTTTCCATGGACAGCTGAAAAGGGAAAGGTTGCCCGCTTAATTTGTGATATTCATAATGCAGATGGCACACCATTCCAAGGGGATCCTCGTAATAATTTAAAGCGAATTCTAATAGAAATGGAAGAAATGGGCTTTACTGATTTTAATCTTGGACCTGAGCCAGAATTCTTCTTATTTAAACTTGATCAGAACGGAGATCCTTCATTAGAGCTAAATGATAATGGTGGCTACTTTGACCTTGCTCCAACTGATCTTGGTGAAAATTGCCGCCGTGATATCGTTCTTGAACTGGAAGAGATGGGATTTGAAATTGAAGCTTCCCACCATGAAGTCGCACCAGGACAGCATGAAATAGATTTCAAATATGCAGATGCCTTAACTGCATGTGACCAAATTCAAACATTTAAACTTGTTGTAAAAACAATTGCCCGTAAACACGGATTGCATGCAACCTTTATGCCAAAGCCATTATTTGGTGTAGCAGGTTCAGGGATGCACTGCAATGTGTCTCTATTTAAAGAAGGGAAAAATGCATTCTTTGATGAAAAAGGAGAACTGCAATTAAGTGATTATGCAAGACAGTTTATCGCTGGAATCCTTAAGCATTCCATCGGGTTTACAGCTGTTACGAATCCAACAGTTAACTCATACAAGCGTTTAGTACCAGGGTATGAAGCACCATGCTATGTAGCTTGGTCAGCTCAGAATCGTTCACCGCTAGTGCGTATCCCATCTTCAAGAGGAGTGAGCACACGTGTAGAGGTTCGTAGTGTAGATCCAGCAGCTAACCCTTATTTGGCAATGGCCGTCTTATTAAAAGCAGGATTAGATGGCATAAAAAATAGCCTAGTTCCACCAGCATCTGTTGACCGTAATATTTATGTAATGAGCAAAGAGGAGAGGATGGCTGAAGGTATTGATGATCTACCATCAACTTTAGCTGAGGCTCTTGATAAGCTAAAAGCAAACGAAGTCATTGTTTCTGCTTTAGGCGGACATATTTTTGAACACTTTGTAGAAGCAAAAGAGATCGAATGGGATATGTTCCGTACGCAAGTACATCCATGGGAGCGCGAGCAGTATATGACGATGTATTAATATTCAAAACCGCTAGAGTATTAGGCTCTAGCGGTTTTTTATCGAAGAACTCTTTACCGTTATTCACATGGTTGTATATCATATCAAATCTCAAGAAAATATCCTCGCTTAACTTAAGCGGGGATATATAATTCCACTTACTTAATTCTGGTCCTTTTCCCGTATCTTTAAAATTTCAAGACATCTTAGCAGTGTGTCTCCGCCTAAACCTGCGATAATAGAAAGCGAGACAACTTTTAATGTTGAGTCAGGCTCAGAAAAAGTGACAAAACAAGCTGCAGCAAGTCCACCTAAAATAACTTCTTCCAAAAAACCAAGATAAATAAACTTTTTTGTTTTCCGAGGCTTAATAATTCTGCCTTCTTTTCTAATATGCCCTGCCGCACCGACTAATCCACCAATCAAAACAGCGAAGAAAATGTTCAAATACATTTGGACTTCACCTCCTAAAGTCGAAAATTTTTTTAGAGCGACCTTAGGTTGATTCTGGGTGTATTACTATTTTATAGAAAATTCCAATAATTAGAATGTGTATAAATATCCAATTTGCGGAAATATATGTAGTAGAGAACTCATATTTTTCCTATTAAATTGAAAAACTAATTCTTTCTATATAAATATTAATAGAAAAAGCAGACAATATATGTCTGCTTGATACCTACTTAATGAATGTGACGATAAACCCCAATAACTTTTCCTAAAATGGAGACATTACGAAGTATTATTGGTTCCATTGTAGAGTTTTCTGGCTGAAGCCGAATGTAATCCTTCTCCTTGAAAAATCTTTTCACGGTTGCTTCATCATCCTCAGTCATGGCAACAATTATGTCGCCATTATTTGCAGTCTTTTGCTGCTTTACAATGACATAGTCTCCATCTAATATTCCTGCTTCAATCATACTTTCTCCCATAATCTCAAGCATAAAAACGTGCTCGGGATCTGGAGCGAGTCTTTCGGGCAATGGAAAATAGTCTTCAACATTTTCAATAGCTGTTATCGGCTGGCCAGCAGTAACTTTACCGACAATTGGAACATTCACAATTTTGTAATCAGGAGTTTGTATATTATTTTCTAAATCTAATATTTCAATCGCTCTTGGCTTTGTAGGGTCTCTTCGAATTAATCCTTTACTTTCTAATCTAGCAAGATGGCCGTGTACAGTAGAGCTTGAGGCCAGTCCTACTGCTTCGCCAATCTCTCTTACAGATGGTGGATAACCTTTTTGTCTTACTTCATCTTTAATAAAATTTAAAATATCCTGCTGCCTTTTAGATAATTTCGCCATCCAATCACACCTCTTATGATTTTCTTTCCTTAATTATAGCACTACTTACCATATAGTACAAACATAAGTTCGAATAATTGTTGACACGAAACAAATGTTCGGTTTATAATAAAAACAACAAACGCGAACATACATTCTAAAAGAGGTGTTTCTAAAATGAAAAAATTGTGGAATCAATATTCATATGCTATTATTCTATTCGTTTTAAGTTTCTTATCTGCATTTATCCTAATTTTTCAGCTAGGAGAGTCTGAAAATAATAGTTATATAAAAATTACCGTAAATGAAGGCGATACACTTTGGCAGATAGCTGAGGATTTTTCAGACAAACATAATTTATCCGCTGATGAATTTGTCACATGGGTTGAAAGAAATAACGGTATTGCCAGCGGAAGAATTTATCCAGGGGATGAATTGGTTATACCTGTTGTAGAGCAGCATGAAGCGAATCTACATACAGAATTAGCAAGTTCACAGTAAATTAAGAAGGGTAATGAATATGAAAGCAATTATTTACTGCAGAGTCAGTACTACAAAGGAATCACAGGAAACGTCACTTACTAGACAAGAGGAAGAGCTAACTGAGCTAGCTAAGAAAAATGGCTTAGATGTTCTGAAGGTAATTAAAGAACAGGCTAGCGGATACGATCTTAATCGGGATGGGATATTAGAACTCCTATCACTTATAAAAAATAAGGATGTTAGGTATGTTCTAATACAGGATGAGACTAGACTCGGGAGAGGGAATGCCAAAATGGCTATTCTTCATTGCATTCTGAAAGAAGACATATTGCTATATAGTATTACACATAATGGAGAGCTTCAGCTTTCTGAATCAGATTCTATGGTCTTAAATATTGTCAGTATAGTAGAGGAATATCAGCGGAAAATACATAATATAAAAATTAAGCGCGGAATGAAACGAGCGGTTCAAAATGGATATAAGCCTGAGAAGAATCTTTCAAATTTGGGTCAGCATTCTGGCCGTGACCGGATTGAAGTTCCGATTGAAGAAATAGTTAGACTTCGTAAAAACAAATTAACCTTTGCTGAAATTGCTGCCACTCTGAACGGATTTGGGTATCATATTTCAAAAGCTACTGTACATAGAAGATATCAGGAATACATTGATTCACAAACTGAAGCGGAATTGTAATTTATTTTATATTTTTCACCTAATGCTAAACTCTTTTCATTTTGAATCGAGTTTTTTTATATGCTCCTTTCTTGTCAAAAGTACTCTTTTTTAGTAACATGGCAGATGGATTCAATGAAATAAAAAAGGAGCTAAACTATGCTGCCAAAAGAGAAACTAAATCGATTAAATGCACTGGCTAAAAAGGCTAAAGAAGTAGGATTAACTGAAAGCGAAGCAAAAGAGCAATCAGCTCTGCGCAGAGAATATTTACAAACATTTCGTTCATCGATGTTAACTACGTTAAAAGGGGTTACCATTATCGATCCAAATGGTAATGATGTTACACCGGAAAAGCTAAAGACAATTCAGAACAAGGATCCATTACATTAATATTTTTGGCAGAAGGAAAATACAGAGATTGTATCCTCCTTCTTTACATATACATTGTTTTTTAAGGCAAACATAGAAATAAAATGTTTTTATTATTTTTATTGTATTGGTTGTATTAGAAAGGCACTGACTTTAATATTAGAAGAGTAATAATAACTCGCAGAAGGGATGTATCAAATGTTTGATCAAAAAGATGCCTTATCGATAAGCTCTATTCGTACTTTATCAATTGATGCAATTGAAAAAGCAAATTCGGGTCACCCAGGTATGCCGATGGGAGCAGCACCAATGGCTTATACACTATGGACTCGATTTATGAACCATAATCCTAAAAACCCTCAATGGTTTAATCGTGACCGTTTTGTTCTATCTGCAGGACATGGCTCTATGCTTTTATACAGTCTTCTTCATTTATCTGGCTATGATGTAACAATGGATGATATTAAGAATTTTAGACAATGGGGAAGCAAAACTCCAGGTCATCCAGAGTTTGGTCATACACCAGGTGTAGATGCGACAACTGGACCACTAGGTCAAGGTATTGCAATGTCTGTTGGAATGGCAATGGCTGAGCGTCATTTAGCAGCTGTTTATAACAAAAGTGATTACAATTTGGTTGATCATTATACATATAGCATTTGCGGGGACGGAGATTTAATGGAAGGTGTGTCTGCAGAAGCAGCTTCTCTTGCAGGCCACTTAAACCTTGGAAGATTAATAGTCCTTTACGATTCCAATGATATTTCTCTTGATGGAGATTTAGATAAGTCTTTCTCTGAAAGTGTGGAACAGCGTTTTAAATCATATGGCTGGCAATACTTAAAAGTGAATGATGGAAATGATCTTGCTGAGATTACAAATGCAATTGAGGAAGCAAAGCAAGATACAAGCCGTCCAACTCTTATTGAAGTAAAAACTATTATCGGCTATGGCTCACCAAATAAGTCAGGTAAGTCAGATGTTCACGGTGCTCCTCTTGGTGCGGATGAATTAAAATTAACGAAAGAAGCATATAAGTGGACTTTTGAAGAAGATTTCTTCGTACCTGAAGAAGTATATGAGCATTTCAAACAACAAGTTGCTGAGCAAGGTCAAAAGAAAGAAAAAGAGTGGAATGATCTTTTCACTCAATATAAAAATGAATACCCTGAGCTTGCAACTCAGCTAGAGGATGCAATTAACGGTGAGCTAAAACAAGGATGGGCGAACGATATTCCTGTCTATGAAGAAGGAAAGAAAATTGCAAGCCGTTCTGCATCGAGTGATGCTTTGAATGCCATTGCTAAGAACCTGCCTACTTTTATTGGCGGATCAGCTGACCTAGCAGGTTCAAATAAGACATTAATCAAAGGTGCCTCAGATTTTACACCTGAAAGCTTTGATGGCAGAAATATTTGGTTTGGTGTTCGTGAATTTGCAATGGGCGCAGCATTAAACGGAATGGCTTTACATGGAGGAATAAAGGTATATGGAGGAACATTCTTCGTATTCTCTGACTACTTACGTCCAGCTATTCGTCTGGCTGCATTAATGAAGCTTCCAGTAACATATGTATTTACACATGATAGTATTGCAGTTGGAGAAGATGGTCCGACACATGAGCCAATTGAGCAAATAGCAGCATTGCGTGCAATGCCTAATCTCTCAGTTATCCGTCCAGCTGATGGAAATGAAACAGCAGCTGCATGGAAGCTTGCTGTTGAATCAGCAGATCAGCCAACAGCTCTTGTTCTAACTCGTCAAGATCTTCCAACATTAAAGGGTACAAAAGATAGAGCATACGATGGAGTTTCAAAAGGTGCATACGTGCTTTCGGCTGCTAGCAAAGAGAAAGCTGATGCATTATTACTTGCTTCTGGTTCGGAAGTAAGCTTAGCGGTTGAAGCTCAAAAAGCATTAGAAGCAGAAGGTATTTCAACTGCTGTTATCAGTATGCCATCTTGGGATCGTTTCGAAGCTCAATCTAAAGAATATAAAGAGAGCGTTATCCCGAAAGATGTGAAGAAAAGATTAGCTATTGAAATGGGTGCTTCCCTTGGTTGGCATCGCTATGCTGGAGATGAAGGAGATGTACTTGCGATTGATCAATTTGGTGCATCGGCTCCAGGAGAAAAGATAATTGAAGAATACGGATTTACAGTTGAAAATGTAGTTGCGCGAGTTAAAGCATTATTCTAGAACTACTATGAAAAGAAGGATGAACTTTGTTCATCCTTCTTTTTTGTATAAACTTTCTAAAAAGTCAATGATTTTCGACAAAAAAAGTGGTTGTTTTTGACGGCTTAAGACACAATCTTTAAGTGCCCATTATTATAATAGGAAGAAACAGGGTTGTCCCGGAAGGAGAGGTTTGGATGAGATCCTATCAGTTATATTTAATTGAAGAGGAATTTGCCTCCCACTATTTTGGCAGGGAGAGAATGTTTTTTCAGTTATTTCAAGAGTTCGAGTATGCAGCTGGAGCGATGAAATCCATTCTGGCTAAACAAATTCAATTTATCACAAAGCCGATACCGGGACTCAAACTACATCAATATATTAACCAGCAGATGTATCGAAATAAAGATTTTTTAGCGCATAAAGGGATATATTATTTAGAAATAGGAAAAAGAAGCAGTGCAAAACTTGAAATTAGCGACCGCTGTATAATATTAAAGGCTAATGGAAATTATGACGCAGAGACCATTTTCTTCGAGGTATTGCGAAAAAGTGAGCCTTCTTTTCTAGCGATTGACATTGATCATCACCGCTACGGCTGGCTAAGACCGATTAAGGAAAGAAAATTAGTGTAAAAATGATAAAATCTCGAAAGCAAATATTGTATAATAGCCTTTGGTTTAGTACACTGTATGTTAGACAACACGAAGGAGGAAATTTGAATGTGGACTTATATTCTAGTTGGTATCCTAGCACTTCTTGCTGGTATAGCACTAGGATTTTTCATTGCTCGTAAATATATGATGAGCTATCTAAAGAAAAATCCGCCAATTAACGAACAAATGTTAAAAATGATGATGATGCAAATGGGTATGAAGCCTTCACAGAAGAAGATCAATCAAATGATGAACGCCATGAATAAACAAACAAAGTAATGGTGGACGAGCACTCAGTAATGAGTGCTTTTTTATTTTCGAAAATAATTAATTACATCATTAAATCTTCCTATTTTTTCAAATATTTGATAAACTATTTAGGTCCAAATAGTAAGCGCTTCCTTTCTCTAAACTTTTATGCTTCAGAGGAATTTAGGAAATTGGTAAGAAAACAAGAGTCAAAATAATTCCGGAGGATCGACAGATGAGAGTGTTTTTAGATTTAATGTGGTTTTTTAAGCAAGAAAAGAAGGCCTACCTAATAGGAATACTGATGTTATTGTTTGTAGCATTACTCCAGCTTGTTCCTCCTAAAGTAATTGGTATATTTGTTGATCATGTTAAGGATGAAACCTTAACTGCTAATACGCTTGTACTTCTACTTGGCATTTTAATCGGGGCAGCTCTTCTCATGTATGTTTTACGCTATTATTGGCGGATTATGATTTTTGGCTCATCAGTGAAATTGTCAAAAATTTTAAGAAATAAATTGTATCATCATTTTACTTCAATGTCCCAATCCTTTTATCAAAGAAAAAGGGTTGGTGACCTAATGGCACATGCGACAAATGATCTTCAAGCAATTCAGCAAACAGCGGGTTCAGGTGTTTTGACTCTCGTTGACTCATTAGCAACTGGAGGTTTTGTCATTATTGCCATGGCTGCAACAATTAGCTGGAAGCTGACATTAATAAGTTTAATTCCAATGCCTTTTATGGCTGTTTTAACGAACTGGTACGGAACCATGCTTCATAAACGTTTTCATAAGGCACAAGAGGCATTTTCAGCGTTAAATGATAAGACGCAGGAAAGTATTACAGGCATTAAAGTTATTAAAACCTTTGGTCAAGAGAAAGAGGATATTGAGGATTTTAGAAGACAATCTGAAGATGTTGTTCAGAAGAATATTTCAGTTGCTCGAATTGATTCATTATTTGATCCAACGATTTCTATTATTGTTGGTATTTCTTTTTTTCTCTCCATTGCTTTTGGTGCGAAATTTGTTATTAGCGGTGATATTACGATAGGTGAACTAGTGTCGTTCACAACCTATTTAGGATTACTCATTTGGCCTATGCTTGCCTTTGGATGGCTTTTTAATATAGTAGAAAGGGGGCGGGCTTCTAATGACCGTATTACAGCTCTTTTGACAGAAAAGGTTGATATTTATGATTTGCCAGATGCAATTAATTCTGTTCCAAGCGGGGATATAGAATTTAATCTAAACCAATTTACATATCCAGGTGCTAAGACACCACTGTTAGCGGATATTCATTTCCAATTGAAGCAAGGGGAAACGCTTGGAGTCGTCGGAAGAACGGGTGCGGGTAAAACGACGCTGTTAAAATTATTAATTCGTGAATTTGAAGGCTATGAAGGTGTAATAAAGTTTGCCGGCATTCCATTAAATCATTATCAGCTTGAAAAGCTAAGATCAGCTATTGGGTACGTTCCACAGGATCATTTCTTATTCTCTGCAACTGTAGCTGAAAATATTGCTTTTACAAATCCGAGCGCAGAGCTTGAAGAGATTTATTCTGCTGCAAGGCTTGCTAATATTCATGAAGATATTCTCTATTTTACTGAAGGGTACGAAACGGTCGTTGGTGAGAGAGGAGTTTCCCTTTCTGGAGGGCAAAAGCAGCGAATTTCAATCGCAAGGGCGTTATTAATGGACCCTGAAGTATTAATACTGGATGACTCTTTATCTGCAGTCGATGCAAAGACAGAGGAAGCTATTTTATCAGCATTAAGGCAGGATAGGGAAGGAAAAACGACCATTATTACCGCTCATCGCTTAAGTGCCATTCAGCATGCGAACCTCATTATCGTTCTGGATGAAGGTAGAATAGTACAAAGAGGTACTCATGAACAGTTAATGAATGAAAGTGGCTGGTATAAGGATATGTATTTGCAACAGCAGCTAGAAGATCTTGTAGAGCAGGGAGGTTAGGATAATGGATGAAATTAAAGAAATAAAAGGGAAGGAACAGCGTAAAATACTGTTTCGTCTTCTTTCCTATACAAAGCCCCATATTAAAACAATGATCCTAGCCTTCGGATTGTTATTGCTAACAACAGGTGGGGATATTTTTGGGCCGATTTTGATAAAGATTTTTATAGATGACCATTTAAGACCACTTAACCTTGAATTTGAACCTCTGTTTGCGTTAGGAGCGGCATTCATTGGAATTCAGATTATGAATGTGCTAGTCTCATATTTTCAATTGCTTAAATTTCAGGAGATCGCCTTAAAAATTATTCAGCAACTCCGTGTAGACGTATTTACAAAGGTACAGCAGCTTGGATTGAAGTTTTTCGATAAGACGCCTGCCGGAAGCATAGTCTCAAGGGTTACAAATGACACAGAAGCCATTAAGGATATGTTTGTCAGTGTGATCGTGACATTTATTCAAGGCGCATTCCTTCTAGTTGGAATATTCATAGCTATGTTTATTTTAAATGTAAAGCTTGCATTATTTTGCTTAATTATTCTCCCAATCTTGTTTTTCATTATGCGAGCCTATAGAAAATATAGTTCATTATTTTATCAGGATATGAGAGAGCGGCTAAGCCAGCTTAATGCAAAACTAAGCGAGTCTTTGCAGGGGATGGCCATGATACAAGTCTTCAGGCAGGAAAACCGGCTGCGAAAAGAATTTGGAGACATTAATGAAGGACACTATCAGGCGGGAATGAAAAATATTAAAGTTGATAGCCTGTTACTAAGACCAGCCATTGATTTAGTATATGTTTTTGCGATGATTATTATTTTAAGCTTTTTCGGAATTAATTCCTTTAATAGTCCGATAGAAATCGGGGTCATATATGCATTCATTAGCTATTTAGATCGATTCTTTGAGCCGGTGAATCAGATGATGATGAGGCTCTCTATGTATCAGCAGGCAATTGTGGCTGCATCGAGAGTATTTAAGCTTATTGATGATCAAGAGCTTGCACCGGAACAGAAAGAGAGTGCTAATACTCGGATTAGCAAAGGGGAAGTAGAATTTCGGAATGTAAGTTTTTCTTATGATGGTGAGAGAGACATTTTAAAGAATATATCCTTCACTGCCAAACCTGGAGAAACCGTAGCTCTAGTTGGACATACTGGAAGCGGAAAGAGCTCCATTATTAACCTGTTAATGAGGTTTTATGAATTCGAAAGAGGGGATATTATAATAGACGGCGAGTCTATAAAATCATATGGCAAGGATGAGCTTAGAAAGAAAATGGGGTTAGTCCTTCAAGATCCATTCTTATTCTACGGGACGATTAAAGATAATATTCGTCTCCATCATGATGTGTTAAGTGATTCGGAAATCGAGGAAGCAGCCCAATTTGTGCAAGCCCATACATTTATTGAGAAATTAGAGGATGGCTATAGTCATCAAGTTGTAGAACGGGGCTCAACCTTCTCAAGTGGACAGCGGCAGCTGATCGCTTTCGCAAGGACCATTGCTGCAAATCCAAAAATATTAGTTTTGGATGAAGCAACAGCGAATATTGATACAGAGACAGAAGAGGCGATTCAAGTTGCCTTAGAAAAAATGCGAAAGGGCAGAACCACAATCGCAATTGCTCATCGCCTTTCTACGATTCAGGATGCTGAATTAATCCTAGTCCTTCATCAGGGTGAAATCGTCGAACGAGGGAATCATCAGGAGCTTCTGGCAAAAAGGGGTCTCTATCATAAAATGTACTTATTGCAAAATAGCTCAGCCGAAAAGGTTGGAGATGCTGTTTAAGACTCAATAATGTCAAACCAATGAAAAGCCTTACAAAAAAGAAAATCCAGCTTTGGTATTTTACCTAGGCTGGTTTTTTTAATGGGAAAGTACTTTTTGGCTGTATTTTTGCTGATACTCATTGAGCAAATGATCTAGTTCTTGGCTATATCTAACGGCTATACTAGAAGCTAAGCCATTTTTCATCGCCACTTTTATGAGTTCAAGCCTTTTTTGTTCAATCAAATTAAGTAAATCTTTGTTAGACACGTCAAGTTATCCTTTCAAATCATTTTTAAAAATGATAGCTCTTTTCTTAAGAGCTACTATTTATTAAAAATTAAATATAATTTATTCTTATATCATATTAAAATGCTGTAAATCCATATATCAGCCAAAACACTACAAACATGTAAAATCATGATAGATTGGAACAAAATTTGTTAACATATGCTATAGTATAGCGAATTTTGGGAATAAATTCAAAAGAAACTTGTCTAAAAAAATAAATTATATGGATTGACAAAAATATCCTATGATTTTAAAGTTAAGGTCACAAATTGTTCAAAACTAAACATTATCATTTGATAATAACATTTGTTAGAATGAAGATTGAATCGTTTTGAACAGGAGATGTTTAGATGACTGACTTAAATGTGTTCATTGCGCTAGGAGCGGGATTTTTAAGCTTTATTTCTCCATGCTGTTTACCGTTGTACCCTGCATTTTTATCTTATATAACAGGAATGTCTGTTGGAGAAATTAAAGAGGAAAATGCTATGCTTCAAAGACGGAGTATGCTCCATACATTGTTTTTCTTAATTGGTTTTTCTTTAATTTTTATTGCACTTGGGTTCGGGACTTCTATTTTTGGGAGATTCTTTGCTGATTACCAAGATTTAATCAGGCAAATTGGAGCCATCTTTATCTTTTTCTTTGGTTTAATGGTTGTCGGAATCATCAAACCGGAATTCCTCATAAAAGAAAGAAGATTCGAATTCAAAAATCGCCCATCTGGTCTTCTTGGGTCCATTCTTATCGGAATGGCGTTTGCAGCAGGTTGGACGCCGTGTATGGGTCCTATATTGGGAGCAGTTGTTTCTCTAGGTGCAACAAATCCTAACTCGGCAATGGTTTATATGATTGCTTACATACTAGGCTTTGCCGTACCGTTCTTTATTCTCTCTTTCTTTATTGGAAATCTGAAATGGATTCGCAAGAATAGCATAAGATTTATGCAAGCTGGCGGCTATATTATGATGGTAATGGGAGTTATTTTGTTCTTTGACTGGATGACAAAAATCATTGCTGTATTTCAAGGACTATTCGGAGATTTTACTGGTTTTTAATAGAAATCGAATGAAAATTTTTTATTTGACTTGATAGATTGAAGGGATTAATATAAATAGGCGAAATTTGTCGGGTTCTTTAAATTGAAATTTCACAAAATTTTAGATATATTGTATAATATATTCTTTCTTAGTATAAAGAAACAACTAGTAAATCTATCATAATAATTAAATTCTATTAAATATATGGATTTAACTTCCGATGCAGTTGTCAGGGGGAAACAGCGATGGCAAAAATACTAATTGTAGATGATGCAAAATTTATGAGAATTACTTTATCAAACATTTTAAAAAAGGCAAACCATGAAATTGTTGGTGAAGGGGAAACAGGACTCGAGGCAGTTCAATTATATGAAAAATTATTGCCGGATCTGGTTACAATGGATATTACAATGCCTGAAATGAGCGGGCTGGAAGCGGTTAAAGAAATTAAAGGAAAATATCCAAGTGCTAAGGTCATTATGTGTTCTGCAATGGGGCAACAAAAAATGGTTGTCGAGGCGATTGAGTCAGGGGCAAAGGATTTTATCGTTAAGCCTTTTGATGAAGGGCGCGTTTTAGAAGCTGTAAATCGAGTATTAAGTTAAGCTTTATGGGGGCTGACTTGGGTGGATTCAAATAGCAGGATAAACCTTGCAGGAATCTGACTTAAGGCAGCTTTTATTCTTTAACATTTCTTTATTGATACTATTGCTATATAATAAATGTTGAAAATCTAAGGATAAGGGATGTAAAACTATGGACATGGTTATTATTTCATCAGTTGGAGCCGCTTTAATGGCTGTGTTTGTCATGTTTGTCCGTATGAAGGCGGCTAAAAAGCCGGCATCTGCAAAAAAAATTATTTTACCGCCAATATTCATGAGTACCGGAGCTCTGATGTTCATTTTTCCTTATTTCAGAGTAACACCTCTAGAAATCTTAGAAGCGGCTTTAGTAGGGATGCTATTTTCCATTTTGCTGGTTAAAACTTCTAAGTTTGAAATTAGGGAAAATCAAATATACTTAAAGCGCTCAAAAGCATTTGTCTTTATTTTGATTGGTTTGCTTATCATTAGAATTATCGCCAAATTAATTTTGAGCTCTTCCATTCATGTTGGACAGCTTGGCGGTATGTTTTGGATCTTAGCCTTTGGGATGATTGTCCCGTGGAGAATTGCGATGTATATGGACTTCCGTAAATTACAGCGTCAACTAAGTTAATACATGAATAACAAAAAATGCCACTGATCTTACGATATTAGTGGCATTTTGTATTGAAAAAGCTACTTCTGATATCGGTTGCATCTAAAATAAATGCTCATATGGAGTCATATTGATTTCTTTTTCAATTAGTCTTTTTTTAAGAAATTTATGGTCTCTTTTGGGAGTGGCCATTATGTATCCGCGAATAACTAAATCACGATCGATAGAAGAAACTTTCTCTTTTAATGCAAGCTCGCCAATTTTACCGGCAATTTTATGACGCGCTACATCTCGGAACAATTCAGGAACTGGGCTTACTAATTCCTCAAGCAAGTCCTTTACCTCCTGTGTCCAAAGATGTCTCGATTCATTTACATAATATTCTTCCCAATCCATATCTGATTTGCCGTCTTCCTTCGGCATTTTTTTCAAGAACTTCCGAAACATGAAAAAGCCGCCGATGGCCATAGATCCACTCAAAACAACAACCCAGAATAAAATAAACCATAAAAACCAGCCTTCAAGTTGAGTCATGCAAATTCACCTACAAATTATTATTCCTTCATTTATTATAAACCGTTGGCAGTTTTCAGACAAGTTAAGTGATATCTGGAAAGGGGAAGTTGAACCTCTTGCCCAATAGACCTTTTGGTACTATAATAATACTTGTCAATAAGTGGGGCTGAATGGGGTACTGGTGTCCTCCGTAGTCTTCAAAACTATCTGTGACCTGCGTGCCAGGTCAGCTGGGTTCGATTCCTAGGCAGTCCCGCCAGGATAAATTTTAGTGAATTAGAGATTTATTAATTACTTGCAACAATTCAATAATTAGCAATATTATAGAGTATAGTATTCAAATGTTTTGTTTTTTCATTTTTAGTATCGGCAAGCCAATGCCTCAACCGTTGCAAATATGCTTGGTTAGGGCCTTGGTTTTTGTGTGTTACTGGCGCTTGTGGGAATACCTTTTAATTTTTCCAACTTTTAGAGTTTTTATATATTAGTAGATATTTAAATCAATAAATAATAATGATATACTAAATGTAAAATGTGTTATACTATAAAAAGATTAAGAATAATGCAGAAAAGGTGTATGACTAGGTCGTGCCCTGGCTTGCTGTATCACCAAAGCAGGAGCGCCTAATCCTTGCTGCAAACTTAGGGGATAAGGATGGGAAATATGAGCAACAGACAAACTAGTACAGACGTTATCTTAATTGGTGCCGGAATTATGAGTGCAACATTAGGTACACTTCTGAAGGAATTAGCACCCGACTGGGATATTAAAGTGTTTGAGAAGCTGGATAAATCAGGAGAGGAAAGCTCTAATGAGTGGAATAACGCTGGTACAGGCCATGCTGCACTATGCGAGCTCAATTATACTCCTGAAAGATCTGACGGCTCTATTGATATATCTAAGGCAATCAATGTCAATGAACAATTCCAGATTTCAAGACAATTTTGGTCTTATCTTGTTAACAGCAATCTAATCCGTAATCCACAAGACTTTATTATGCCATTGCCTCATATGAGTTTAGTACAAGGAGAAGATAATGTTAAATTCCTAAAAAAACGCTTTGAAGCACTTTCAAATAATCCGTTGTTCCAAGGAATGGAGTTTTCAGATAACCCAGAGAAACTTAAAGAATGGATACCGGTTATAATGAATGGCCGCACATCTGCTCAACCTATTGCAGCAACAAAAATTGACTCTGGAACAGATGTCAACTTCGGCGCATTAACTCGTATGTTATTTGATCACTTAAATAATAAAAATGTTGAGATCAACTATGAACATCAAGTTGAAGATATTAAGCGTACTAGTGACGGTTTATGGGAATTAAAAATCTGGAATATGGAAACTGGTCAAATTGAACGCCATACAGCAAAATTTGTATTTATCGGCGGTGGTGGCGGAAGTCTTCCATTATTACAAAAAACAGGTATTCCTGAAAGTAAGCATATCGGAGGATTCCCTGTTAGCGGACTATTCCTAGTATGCAACAATCCAGAAATTGTAGAACAGCATCATGCAAAAGTATATGGTAAAGCTGCGGTTGGTGCCCCACCAATGTCTGTACCGCATCTTGATACTCGATATATTGATAATAAAAAATCTTTACTATTTGGGCCATTTGCGGGCTTCTCGCCAAAATTCTTAAAAACAGGTTCAAATATGGATTTAATCGCTTCTGTAAAGCCTAATAATGTTTTCACGATGTTAGCAGCAGGAGCAAAAAATATGTCCTTAACAAAATACTTGATTGGGCAAGTTATGTTATCTAAAGAAAAACGCATCGAAGAATTACGCGAATTTGTTCCAAACGCCAAAAGCGAAGACTGGGATATCGTCGTAGCAGGTCAACGTGTACAGGTTATTAAAGATACAGAAGCAGGTATGGGAACACTTCAATTCGGTACTGAAGTGGTAAGTGCAGCTGATGGCTCCGTTGCTGCATTGCTTGGCGCATCTCCAGGTGCTTCTACAGCCGTTCACGTCATGCTGCAAGTAATCAAAAAATGCTTCCCGGAACAATTACCTGAATGGGAATCAAAAATCAAAGAAATGATTCCTTCTTACGGCATAAAACTAGCTGAAAATCCAGATCTATTCAATGAAATTCATGCTTCAACTGATAAGGCGCTTGGATTAAGCGAGAGCAGTGAAAAGAGTGAAAAAGAGTTAGAGATGGCGGGGCAAGGTTCTTATTAAGAAGGTTTGAATTTTTGAAGTTGTAACTAAGTGTAATAGCTAAAAGGTTAATTTAAGTAGATTAAGAGTTCTCCTATTTTATAGACG
The DNA here is from genome assembly GCF_019749375.1 of Bacillus sp. S/N-304-OC-R1. Lineage (GTDB taxonomy): Bacteria > Bacillota > Bacilli > Bacillales > Cytobacillaceae > Cytobacillus. The sequence goes on along the minus strand of NZ_JACWFE010000001.1, from coordinate 267,234 downwards.
AAGGGCTTCTCACAATTGTGGGAAGCTTTTTTCACATTATATAAATGGTTTTTACTATTTAATAAATAAAGCGAATGCACTCATCATAAAAATACACCTGGGGATTTCCCCAAGTGCAATTTGTCTCTTGTTTACCTCTCACAAGCCCAGTTATCCTTATCTCGATCAAGTCGGGATGCATATGCAGGATGATCCGCTGGAACCCCATTTGGATAAACTTTTCTTAATTCCGTGCAGTTTTTATAGTATTCGCTGCCTCTGCTGACAGGGGCAGTAGATGTTGTTCCAGAATTTGAACTTGAACTAGAATTTGAGCTTGAATTTGAATTGCTCGTTTTTCCGCTATTAGATGAAGCTGATGTTGAACTGCTGCTGTTGCTGGCTGCCACTGGCTTGGAATCCAAATCTCCTTTAGTCGTGCCTTCATCACCAAATGCCCACAAGCCTGTATTTTTATCTCTTGCCTCACGAGCGAATTTGACAAAATAATCGCTGTATTTGACGTCTGGCGGGTAAGTAGATGGTTCGGCATAGCCATTTATTACAAGGTCCGCGTTAAACATTTTTGTTCGAATCTCATTTTCGTTCAAATCATCGCTTGGAATATCAAGCCATATAATTCGTAGGTATCGAGCATATCGATCTGTTTCAGAAACGTCTTTTTGTAAGTATACTTGTTTCCCTTCTAGCTTGGAGGTTGTGTAGTTGCTTGCTTCCTTGCCGTATACTTCAGTTCGAGTCGTCGATTCGGGTGTGTTGACACCAACTAAGCGAATTTTTCTGCCATCTGATGTTTGAACAGTATCTCCATCCACAACTCTGCTAATGGTTACAAGCTCCAATCCTAGCTTGCTAATTTGTTCCTCTTTCTCTTTTTGAGAGGCTTCCTGTTTTTCTATTTCAAGTCGTTCTGCTTCTGCTTTAGCATCTGCTTCGGCTTTCGCTTTTTCTTCCGCTTCTTTTTTTGCCTTTTCAGCTGCTTCCTTTTCCGCTTTGATCTTCTCTGTTTGAGTATCCGCTACTTTTGTTCCTTCGGATTTCTCTGCCGTATTGGTTGTATCAGCTGTGGATGCTCCTAAAATTAAAAATAAAATAAACCCGATCGCCGTAATAAAACCAGGTTTTTTAACAAGAGTGTTCCCTTTTTTCTTTTGGCTGGATAGGAATAAACCGATTAAAAATACAGCCATACCAATAAAAGCTAGCGGTGCTGCAAACCCCATAAATAACATTAATAATAGGATAATAGTGATAATAATCCATTTTAAAACCTTCATTAAAACTTCCTCTCCCTAAATCTGAAATTTCCTATATTAGAATACAATCACTATTTATTATACATGTTCTAAAACCCCATTTGTTCTAGTTTGTTAGTGTGAAAATATGTAAGCTATTTCTGTAAATGCGTTAATTGTTAAATTGACTTCATATTTAAGGAAAATATATACTTATAAAACAGCAATCTACCATTTAATTGAATAGGGGAGAGGAATATGACAATTCAGGAAGGGTTTATTGAAGTAACTGGCGGGAAGGTTTGGTATCAACTTCACAAAGGACAGAAAAATCTTACACCGGTGATTATTCTTCATGGGGGACCAGGTTCTTCACATTTTTCGCTGCAAGGTTTAAAAGTGTTGGCCGAAGATCGGCCGGTAATCTTTTATGACCAATTAGGATGCGGCAAATCAGATCGTCCAGAGGATCAAACTCTATGGACGCTAGAGAGATTTGTAGATGAGCTTGATCAAATTAGAACTTCGCTATCACTAGATACAATACATATTCTTGGGCATTCATGGGGAACAACTTTGGCAGCTGCGTATTTATTAACGAAACCTGTAGGAATACAAAGCGTCATCTTTTCTAGTCCATGCTTAAGTGCACCTCTATGGGCAGACGATCAGGAGCGAAATCGAACATTATTGCCACAGCATATTCAAGATACATTAAAGAAATGTGAAGAAAATGGAACGACAAATTCTACTGAATACAAAGAGGCAACAGCAGAATTTAATAAAAGATTTGTTTGCCGTTTGGACCCAATGCCAGAAATTATTAAACAAGGAGCACCATATAAAAATCAAGTCGTTTACAACCTAATGTGGGGTCCGTCTGAATTTCACGTTACTGGAAATCTGAAAAACTTCGATTGTACTTCTCGTCTAAATGAAATTTCGATTCCTGCATTATATACTTGCGGACGTTTTGATGAGGCAACTCCAGAGTCAACAGAATATTTCAGCAAGCTGACACCTGGAGCGAAATTCCATGTGTTTGAGAATAGTGCACATATGCCTTATTTAGAGGAACCTGAAGTATATGTAAAAGTAATTAGGAGATTTTTGGCGAATGCAGATATACAAAAATAATATTACAGCTTTTTCTCTTTCAAAATGAGAACAAAAATTATAAGTTCAGTTTAAATTGTTTGCTAGGCAAAAATAGTAATTCAAAAACAGAATCCTTGGAAAATGGAGTGAGGTAATTTGAATAAACCAACCTTTGATTCTTCATTCGAATATGCTTGCCAGCTAGATGAACAGGACGAACTTAAGGGAATTAGAGAAGAGTTTTATATTCGGGAAGGTACCATTTATTTAGATGGAAACTCGCTTGGGCTTCTATCAAAAAGAGCAGAAAAGAGTGTTTTAGAATTATTGGATTCTTGGAAGCAGTTTGGGATTGATGGGTGGACAGAAGGAGAATATCCGTGGTTTAGTCTCTCTGAAAGATTAGGAGAGATGGTAGCTCCTTTGATCAATGCACTTCCAGAAGAGGTGATTGTTACAGGGTCAACAACAGCTAATCTTCACCAAATGACTGCAACCTTTTATCAGCCGGAAGGCAAGAGGACAAAAATTTTAGCAGATGAATTAGCTTTTCCATCTGATATTTATGCCTTACAGAGTCAAATTCGGCTAAAAGGTCTGAATCCAGATACTCATTTAATTCAAGTAAAGAGCCGTGACGGAAGGGTGCTTGAGGAAAACGATATTATTGAAGAGATGACAGATGAAATTGCTTTAATTGTTCTTCCTAGTGTCCTATATCGGAGCGGACAAATTCTCGATATTGAACGGTTAACGCTAGAAGCCCATAAGCGTGGAATTCTTATTGGGTTTGATTTATGCCATTCTATTGGTGCAATTCCTCATGATTTTCAAAAATGGGAAGTTGATTTTGCCATCTGGTGCCATTATAAATATTTAAATAGCGGCCCTGGCGGTGTTGGCGGCTTGTATGTAAATAAAAGGCATTTTGCGAGGAAGCCCGGGCTAGCCGGCTGGTTTGGATCACAAAAAGATAAACAATTTGATATGGAACATACTTTTTCACAAGCTGAACATGCAGGTGCTTATCAAATAGGCACTCCTCATATTTTAAGTGTAGCTCCATTGGTCGGTTCTATAGAGCTGTTTGAGGAAGCGGGTATAGAGCCATTGAGAAAAAAATCATTAAGCCTAACAAGATATATGATGAATCTTATTACATGTGAACTCGAGGATATGAAATTTGTGTTTGGTAATCCTGATGAAGATCATAAACGTGGGGGACATGTATATTTAGAGCATACTGAGGCAGCACGAATTTGCAAAGCATTAAAAGTTAATGGGGTGATTCCGGATTTTCGTGCACCAAACGGAATCCGCTTCGCCCCTGCTGCTCTATATAATTCATATAGGGATGTTTGGGGGGCTATAAATATATTAAAGAGAATTATGATTGAAGAGCAGTATAAACAATATGAAAATAAACGTGGGGTGATTGCTTAGCTTATCCTGTCGTCCTAACAAACAAGAAGCCTTAGAAATTTAGTCTAAGGCTTTTTCTCTGCTGCTTCCAACAGCAAGTCGGCAATATGGACAGCACGCATTCCGCGAGACAACCCTTCACGTTCAATTCCTAGCTTCATTTGGAGCAGGCAGCCGGGGTTTGCGGTGACAATTGTTTTTGCTTCTGTTTGTTTAACTTTAATCATTTTAGAGTCTAGTATTTTCATCGACATTTCGGATTCGATAATATTATAGATGCCAGCGGATCCACAGCAGCTGTCAGCACTATTCATTTCACAATAAGTGATGCCTTTAATGGATTGAAGAAGTTTTCGTGGCTCGGAAGCTGTCTTCATAACATTTCGCAAGTGACAGGAATCTTGATACGTTATTACTTGAGGCGGGAGAGAAAGCTCCATTTTATGAAAATCTAATTCTATTAAAATGGCAGAAATATCTTTAAGCTTTTTTGAAAAAGCAAGAGCACGGGTTGCCCAATTAGGATCGTCTTTTAGCAGATGGTCATAATCACTAAGAAAAGCCCCGCAGCCCCCCGCATTTGTAATAATGTAATCTGCTTCATTCTCTTCAAAAGCTGCAATATTCTTTTTGGCAAGCTTTTTCGCATCGTTTTTCTCACCGCTATGTGCGTGAAGTGCGCCGCAGCAGCTTTGTGAGTTAGGAATAACAATTTCACAGCCAGCCATCTGAAGTAATTTCATAGTGGCGTCATTCGTACCCATAAATATAGTGTCCATTAAACAGCCAGAGAAGAAGGAAACTTTTTTCTTTTTTGTTCCAATCGGGTGTAAATGGTTTGGACGGTTATTTAATTTTTTTCGAGCAGGTACATTTGGAAGGACTTTTTCCATTGTGACTAATTGCTCAGGCAATGCCTTCATTACACCACTCTTTTGCATCCATTTTTGCACGCCAGAACGCTGGTATATCCCTAATAAATTTGTAAGTGTCCGCATTCTGTTTTGATATGGAAAAATTCCTTTAAAGACAGTATTGCGAATTAATTTGGCTGAAAATGAGTGTTTCTTATTCTGATTAATAATATCTCTTGCCTCTTCCAGCAAATGTCCATAATTGACCCCTGATGGACAGACAGGCTCACATGCCCGACAGCCGAGGCACATATTTAAAGACCTTTCTACATCCTCGTCCGGCTCAATTAAACCGTCTACTACCGCTTTCATTAAAGCAATCCGGCCACGTGGAGAATGTAACTCCTGATATCCAGATTCGATATAGGTTGGACAGGTTGGTAAGCAAAATCCGCATCGCATACAATTTAGTAGCTCGTTTTCATTCATTCGTTCTTTGAACTCTTCCTGAATTTTCTGCTGCTCTTTCAAAGTTGTCATTTTGATACCACCACACGTTTCCGTGAATCTTTGGCAAACATTTTTCCAGGATTCATAATGTTATTTGGATCTAAACTATTTTTTATTACTTTCATAGCTGCAACTCCAGCTTTTACTAGCTTCATTTCCAAGTATGGAGCCTTCATAATGCCAACTCCATGCTCACCGGTGATCGTACCGCCAAGTTCAATTGCTTTAGCGAAGATTTCTTCGAATGCTTTTTCCACCCGTGCAATTTCTTCTTTATTTCTAGCATCTGTTAAGCAGGTAGGATGAAGGTTTCCATCACCGGCATGCCCAAAGGTACAAATCCATAGATCGTATTTCTCCGCAATTTCATTAATGGCCTTCACCATATTCGCAATTTCTGAGCGAGGAACAGTAGCATCCTCCAGAATAGTTGTCGGCTTTAAACGTGCCAGTGCGGAAAGAGCGGCTCGGCGTGCAGTTCGGAGGGCATCTGCCTCCTGTTCACTCTGGGCTTCTTGGACAGAAACCGCGTTTTCTGATTTACATATTTTAATAATTTCTTTAATGTCCTTTTCAACTATATATGCAGGACCATCTTGTTCGATTAATAGAATTGCCTTAGCTTCAGTAGGAAGTCCAATCTGAGCAAAGGCCTCAACTGCTTCGAGAGTGGGCTGATCGAGAAATTCCAGAGTTGCAGGAATAATCTTGCTGGCTATAATTTTCGATACGGATTTAGCAGCAGATTCAAGATCAGTATATAGTGCTAATAGCGTTTTCTTTGTTTCTGGCATAGGAATAAGCTTAAGAATCACTTCTGTTATGATGCCTAACGTTCCTTCAGAGCCAACGAACAATCGAGTAAGATCATAGCCTGCAACATCCTTTGCAAGCTTGCCTCCAGTAGTTATGATTTCTCCATTCGGCAATACTACTTCCAGACCCATCACATAATCCCTTGTAACACCATATTTTAGGCCACGTAAGCCTCCGGAATTTTCATTAATATTACCGCCTATTGTTGAGATTTTCATAGAGCCGGGATCAGGGGGATAAAATAGTCCCTTTGCTTCTACAGCTTCCGTTAATTCAAGGGTAATGACGCCGGGTTGAACTGTGACAGTCAGGTTCTCCTCATCAATTTCTATGATTTTATTAAGATGCTTAAATAGCAATACGATACCACCTTCTGTCGGACATGTGCCTGCACAAAGATTAGTGCCAGAGCCACGGGGAACAATTGGAATATTGTATTGACTGCATAATGAAATAATTTGTGATATTTCCACTTTGTTTCGAGGGGAAATTATTGCATCCGGCATGGATTGAAACTGAGGGGTCGCATCATAGGAATATACAAGCAGCCCCGCTTTTGAGTCATCATAGTTTTCATGACCAACAATCTCAATGAGTTTTTGCCGCACTTCTTTTGATATCATATATATAGCCCCCTATTATCCTATTACTATTAAGGATAAGAGATAGGTAAATATTTGTAAAAGAAATTCTATTCATAATTAATTAATTCTTTAGAAAAAATAATTAAAATGCGGACAGGATTGTCCAAACCATAAAGGAAAAGCTTAATAATATATTATGGAAGATCTCCTCCCTTAGGTCTTTGTGAAACTACACTTTGTCCGTTCATTCCACAGTCTGAACGGACTTTTTTATCGTTCCCTAAATAAAAACACTCCGACAGATGTGAAATTTTTTTATAGTATTTTAATTACTATGTCTAATCTTAATAAACCAATGTATATAAAAAGTGAAGACTAAAATAACTTATGAAAGGAGTGCAAGTGGATGGAGGAGCTTTTACCGATCCTAAGCGAAGTAGGCTTTCCTATTATTGTTACGCTATTTTTGCTGTACAGAATAGAAGCAAAGCTAGATGTCGTGGTGAATTCCATACAAGGGCTTCCTGAACGTTTAAGGGAATGAGGATAGTGAGTTACATTTATTGACTTTCAAAACCAATAATGCTAAATTTAAATCAGCCGTTATGCATCGCATTATATTTTTGCAAGCTATTTTTTCCAAAGAAGTTTTTGTTTGGATGAGTAATGTTGAGTAAAAGCTATAATCGTTGTGAATGGTGAATTAACACATGGCTTTTTGAAGCCTATAGGAGGATTTTTTTACATGAAAAACGGTAAAGTTAAATGGTTCAATGCTGAAAAAGGTTTCGGATTCATCGAAGGTGAAGACGGAAACGATGTATTCGTACATTACTCTGCAATCCAAACAGAAGGTTTCAAATCTTTAGAAGAAGGTCAAGAAGTGTCTTTCGAAGTTGTTGAAGGTGCTCGTGGACCACAAGCTGCTAACGTAAACAAACTATAATCTAACAAATACAAACAGTCCTGCTTAAGCAGGGCTGTTTTTTCATGCTTTGAAATATATTTAATTGTTAAAATATTTTAAATCAATACATATGTTTCTGCTTGTATAGTAGTAATTAATTCCTCCAATCTCCTTTTCCAAATTAATATTATCTATATTTGATATAATATGATTAATACGAAACTAGGTTAGAAATATAAGAAGGTGAAAGAATTGAAATTTATTCATACTGCCGATTGGCACCTTGGTAAGCTTGTTCATGGAGTTTATATGACAGAAGATCAGCGTTATTTCTTGAATCAGTTTGTGGATCTTGTTGCAGAGGAGAAGCCAGATGCTGTTGTTATTGCAGGAGATCTATATGATCGTTCTGTTCCCCCGACTGATGCTGTCGAATTGCTGAATGAAGTTTTGTTCAAGATTAATGTCGAGCTGAAAACTCCTATTGTTGCGATTGGAGGGAATCATGATAGTGCTGAAAGACTTTCTTTCGGGAGCTCATGGTACCGGCAGAGCCAGTTTTTTTTATCAGGGAAACTTGAGGGAGAAGTTCATCCTATCCATATTAATGGTGTGAATTTTTATTTAGTTCCATACGCTGAACCAGGTATTGTCAGACAGCTGCTGGGTGACGATAGTATTCATACACATCAGGATGCGATGAAAGCAGTTATTGGAAGAATAGAAGATAAAATGAATACGAATGAGCCCAATGTATTAATAGGACATGCTTTCGTTCTCGGCGGAAAAACGAGTGAATCTGAAAGGACATTATCTGTTGGGGGTTCAGGCTGCGTAGGAGCTGAATTATTCGAACCGTTTTCTTATACAGCTCTTGGGCATTTGCATAGTCCTGACGCAATTAAGCATGAAAAAATTCGCTACTCTGGTTCTCTATTAAAATATTCTTTTTCTGAAGCTAAACAGAACAAATCTATCTCTATTATTGAAATGAATGAAAAAGGTCAATTTGATTTACGAGTCCGTTCACTCTCTCCGAAAAAAGATATGCGGGAAATAGAAGGTTTTCTTGATGAACTTATGGACCCAGGTTTTTATGAGAAGCAGGCAGTTGACGACTATGTAAAAATTATTCTCCATGATGAAGGGGCTCTCATCGATCCGATTAATAAACTCCGTCAAATTTATCCGAATGTAATGCACCTTGAACGAAAAATACACCTAACTGATATGAAGAAAAAACAATTTTTCACTGCGGTTAAAGAAGAAAAGAAGAATGAATTGGAGCTATTTCAGCAGTTTTATCAGGAAATGACGACTTCAGAATTTACAGATGAAAAGAAAGCGGTAATGACCGATGTAATCGAAAAAGCTTTAAAGGATGGTGTGATCATATGAGACCTTTAAAGTTAATGCTGCAGGCATTTGGACCATATGCTGGTACAGAAATCATCGATTTTACTAAGCTTGGGAACCGGACGATGTTTGTCATTTCTGGAAAAACAGGATCAGGAAAAACAACGATTTTTGACGGCATTAGTTATGCTATTTATGGTAAAGCAAGCGGAGAAGACCGTAATGGACCTGACCTTAGGAGCCAGTTTGCGAAAGATGATTTATTAACAGAGGTTTCGCTTGAATTTTCATTAAGAAATAAAACGTTCTTTATTACAAGATCGCCTCAACAGGAGAAAAGAAAAGAACGCGGGGATGGATTTACGACAATCGGTGCAAAAGCAGAATTGTATATGATAGATGAAAATGGAGAAAAACAGCTGATAGCTGCGAATACCCGTGATGTGGATGAAAAAATTAAAGAAATTATGATCATTGACAGTAATCAATTTAGGCAAATTCTTATGATTCCCCAAGGTGAATTCAGAAAGCTGCTTACATCAGAGAGTAAGGATAAGGAAGTTATATTGCAGCGGCTTTTCCATACACAAATATATAAAAAGATTGAAGAGAAATTAAAGGAAGATGCGGCAAAATTAAAATCCTCCGTAGAAAAACAATTAGAAAACCGGGATCAGGCTATACAACAAATTCATGCTCTATATAATGAAGAACTGAAAGGGTACCTTGATGCAGGAAGCGTAAATGATACTGTCATTATGCCTTTATTGGATTTGGAAATAGAAAGTATGAATACTGAGCTCCTGAAGCTTGCTGATCATTTAAAGACAGCTCAGGAAAAGCGGGATATCCTTCAGCAAAAGCTCTTTGAAGCAGAAGCCATTGTGAAACAGCTAAAGTTACGAGAAGATTTAGAAAAACGAAAGGCTGACCTTGAAAGGGAAAAGGATCAATTCATTGTGATCGAAAGGAATATCAGTCATGCCCAGAAAGCAGCCGTGCTAGCGCAGCAGGAAGAGCTTTGTCACCATTTAAAAAAAGAATTAGATGAAGCAAACTACGATTTAGCTTCTATTATATCTAATTTATCATCCTTGTCTTCATTACTTAAGGATCAGGAAAAACAATGGGAAGAAGAAAAGAACCGAGAGTCTGAAAGGAAGTCCCTCTCTGAAGAAATAAGTCATCTTCATAATATGAAAGAGGATGTCCAATCATTATCTAATGTCAAGAAAGAGGTATTCCTATTAGAACAAAGCCTTGAAAAAAGAAAAGAGGAAAGAGTTCAGATTGAAGCATCTTTAAAAAACATAGAAAAGAATCTGTTTGCACGCAATGAAGAAAAGCAGCAAATTGAAAAAGAGCAATTATTATTCGTTGAAAATGCACGAAAAATAGAGAAGCTTGAGGAAGAAATAGGGAAGTTTATTAAATATGAACAGCTTAGCCAGCGTTATTATCTAGCTATAGAGGAATTTGAAAGGCGAAATGGCCAATATGAAAATGTTGTTTCACGATTAGCTGATGCAAAAGCAACCATCGCTCAACTAGAAGAACAATGGATGTATGGACAAGCTAGTCTGCTAGCAAGCAAGCTTCATAAAGGAGAAGCTTGCCCTGTGTGCGGCTCAATGGATCATCCAAGTCCAGCAGGACATTCTACAGAAGTACCGAATGAAAATGATTTAAAAGCTGCAAAAAAACAGACAGATGAGGTTGAAAAAGAAAAAACAAAAGCAGAAGCTGCATATTATGATTCCCAGTCCACTGTCAATTCATTGCAGGAGTCAATGGATTCGCTCCTCGAGGAACTGCAGAAGCATCGTGGAAATCTGACAACTGACACATTTTCAACTGTTAAAGATAGTATCTTATTGGAACAAAGCCATCTAAAAAGTACACAAAGTGAACTTTCAGAAAGGCAGGCAAGATTATCCGGGTGCATAAAAGAAATTGATACTTTACAACAGGATAAAGAAAACTTATCTAAACAGCTTCAATTCAATATGGAAAGAATAAATAGTGAAACTATTAGCTTTACGGAAAAGAAAACTAATTTCACGAGAATGATTGAAAAAATCCCAGCCCAACTTCAATCACTAGAAGCGTATGAATTAAAATTACAAAATACAGTAGCAAAACATGACAGCTTAATTAAAAGGCTGGAAGCCATCCAGCAAGCCTATCAAGATACTAAGGTCAAGGTTATGGCAGAAAAGGCAAAGTGTGAAACAATTGAAAAACAGGCGAATCGATTAAAAGAAAGATTAACAATTGAAAGAGAAGCGTTTGTTCAGCGAATGAAGGACCAAGGCTTTGGAACTTATTCTGAATATAGTGAAGCGAAAAAGACAGATCGTGAAATACAATTACTTGAGCTATCATTAAGAAACTACCGGGAAGAGGTCCGCTCTGTTCATGACCGTTATGAAGAGCTATCACAGCAGTTGAAAGATGTTCAGATGCCGAATTTAGAGGAACTTAATGCATTCTTTAATGAAAATGAAAACCAAATTCGACTACTTCAAGGAAATTATACAGATTTGTTTATTAAGAAAAAACAAAATGTAGACACATCAGAAAAAATAACGAAAATCAATGAGCAAATGAAGGAACTTGAAGATCGCTATAAATTAATCGGCCATCTATATGAAATTACTAAAGGCCAAAACACATACCGTATTACGTTTGAGCGCTTTGTACTAGCTGCTTTTCTTGATGATATATTAAGAGAAGCCAACGGCAGGCTAAGGAAGATGACAAGCGGAAGATACGAATTATTAAGGAAAACAGATCGTTCTAAAGGAAATGTACAAAGCGGATTAGAACTGCTTGTGTTCGATCAATATACTGGTCAGGAACGGCATGTAAAGACATTATCTGGGGGAGAAAGCTTTAAAGCAGCATTAGCGCTTGCTCTTGGACTGGCTGACGTTGTACAGCAATATGCTGGCGGTGTTTCGCTTGAAACGATGTTTATTGATGAAGGATTTGGTACACTTGATCCTGAGTCATTGGATCAGGCAATTGAAGCGTTAATGGATATTCAAAGCAGTGGCAGACTTGTAGGGATTATTTCGCATGTGCCTGAACTAAAGGAAAGAATTGATGCACGGCTTGAGGTCATTTCATCTCAGTCGGGTAGCCAGACGGAATTTCAATTTTTATCCTAATAACAGCAGCAAAAAGAAAGGAAGGAATGCATTGAATCCTTCCTTTCTTTTTCAGTATACTGACCATTTCATGGTACTATAGGGATAAGCTAGATAGAAGGATGATGTATTATGACAAAAAGAGTTGCTTTATCATGGAGCGGAGGTAAGGATGGCTGCCTTAGCCTTGATGTTTTGTCCAACAATGGACTGGATGTTGTTTGTTTAGTTACGACTGTTCCAATTGAAATAGGCAGAACCTTTGGCCATGGTGAAAAAATGGAATTAGTTAAACTTCAAGGGACCGCCTTAAAAATCCCAGTCGAATTTATTTCGACCTCCTTTGAGCATTATACAGACAGTTTTATACATAAACTAATATCATTGAAAGAAACATATCAGCTTGATGCTGTTGCTTTTGGCGACTTGTATTTGGAAGGGCATCGAGAATGGGGAGAAAAGGTAGCAGAGTCTGCTGGACTTAAACCTTTGTATCCCTTATGGGGGAAACAGGATGAAGCTCTTAACATGCTGGAGAATTTTCTGAATTCAGGCTATAAAGCAACCGTTATCCGTATAAGGGAAGATATCCTCGATGATACATGGTTAGGAAGAGAGCTAGACACTTCTTTTTTCGAGGATGTTAAATTGAAAGAAATGTGTCCAATGGGAGAATCGGGTGAATATCATACTTTTGTGTATGATGGACCATTATTTAAGCAGAAAATTGTACTGAAAGATCCGGAAATTATTAGCTTAGAGACTACGAAAAAATTAGAATTCCAGCAATATGGACTAAAGGGAAAATGTGAAAAATAAGGACTAGATTCGAAAATGGGGTTAAAGTGAGGAATCCGTTATGAATGAGCTGTTTGGACATGATTTTGCTCCATTTCCTTTCGAGGCATTTTCACTTCAGCATTTTACGATGATTTTTGTATTAATTGCCGGCTCTATATTGATTTATAAAAATAGAGGAATACTGATAAAATATGACAGAGCTATAAGGTTTATATTGTTTACTAGTTTATTTGTTTTGGAATCTATGTACCATATATGGTTATTTAAAGATGGTTATTGGGAGATATCTTTTACATTGCCATTGCAGCTCTGTTCGATCAGTCTTATACTCTGCCTGATTTTACTTATTACGAAGTCAGCTTTTGTTTTTCAAATTGTTTTTTTTATCGGGATCACTGGAGCAGCAATGGCTGTCATAACTCCAGAACTATATCTTGGTTTTCCGCACTTCCGATTTTTTCAATTTTTTATTACTCATATAGCAATCATTTGGACTTGTCTATATTTTTTCATCGTCCATCAATATATACCTAACGGAAAAGGGCTTATTAAGTCTTTTATATTTCTAAATGTAAGTGCTTGTCTTGCATTTGTTGTGAACAAAGTTACAGGAGGAAACTATATGTTTCTAGCCTCTAAACCTTCAAATGCCTCATTATTGGATTATTTCGGTCCATTTCCTTTCTATATAATTGCTTTAGAAGGAGCGGCTTTAGTTTTTTTCTTTCTAGTGCTAGTAATATGCCAAAAAGTAAAACTCGGTAATATTAAGGGAGGTGACTGTTTTTGAACAACAAAAGATATTTCACAATTGGTATGGCGGGTCACATTGACCATGGAAAGACGACATTAACGAAAGCGCTAACAAATGTAGATACTGATCGATTAAAAGAGGAAAAGGAAAGGCAAATTTCTATTGAGCTTGGTTTCGCACCACTGTATGAAAATGATGAGCTGCAAATTTCAGTTGTCGATGTACCTGGCCATGAACGGTTTATTAGACAGATGATTGCCGGGGTAGCAGGAATTGATTTAGTTGTGCTTGTTGTCGCTGCAGATGAAGGAGTCATGCCGCAAACACGTGAGCATTTACATATACTTCGTTTATTAGGAATCAAACACGGAATCATTGCGATAACAAAAATTGATCGAGTCGATGAAGAATTCATTGACCTGGTCAGGGATGATATTTTAGAAGAGCTAACTGGCACTGTATTTGAAAATGCTCCTTTCACTTTAGTTGATAGTGTGTCACGGAAAGGGGTTAATGATTTAAAAAATTTAATTATTAACGAATTAAAGAAACAAGAAGCACGAGATATTAATGGCGCCTTTCGCCTGCCTATTGACCAAGTGTTTTCAGTGAAAGGCCAAGGAACAGTGGTCAGAGGAACAGTATATGAAGGAGCCGTTGAAGAGGGACAAGCGTTAATGATCATGCCAAATGGAATAGAAACACGTGCACGTCAACTTCAAGTCCACCACAAACCAGCGAAAAGTGCTTACGCTGGTCAGCGTACGGCTATTAATTTATCCGGAATCGCAAAAGAGGATATACAGCGTGGAGATGTTCTTGTTTCCTCTGAGCATTTTATTGTTACGAAAACAATTGATGTTGCCCTTCTAATTGCCGGGGAATTAGAATATATAGTTAAGCAGAGAATGCCGATAAAGTGTCATATCGGTACTGCAGAAGTACTGGGCAAGATTGTATTCTTTGACCGTAATGAAATGAAGGGTGCAAATGCAGAAGTTCTCTGTCAAATTCGTCTGGATCAAGAAATTGTCACAAAAAGAGGAGACCGCTTTATAATTAGGCGTCCAAGTCCTCAGGAAACCATTGGCGGAGGCTGGGTTATTGACCCAAAAGGTGAAAAGTATCGATTTGGATTAGAAACAGTCGAAGATTTGGAAAAGAAAAAAGAGGGCACACCAAAAGAAAGAATCATAGCTGCCTTATTAGCGGCAAAAAGCTTATCCGTTCAAGAGATCGTGAAAAGAACATCTCTTTCTGAACAAGAGCTTATAGATTATTTAATGGATGAGGAATTTCTTTTCTACGATAACAAAGAGTATACATTAGTTAAAACGAAAGAACAGATTGAAGTAGAAATAACGTCAATATTACAGACCTTCCACAGTGAAAATCCACTAAAGTTAGGGATGAATAAAGCAGAGTTATTACAATTAATTAATCGCTATCCCAAAAAACTATCAGAGTTTGTATTGGAGCAGGGGATGGAAATGTCTGTTTTTGCAAAAAAAGACCAATATATTTTCTTAAATGAATTCACCCCTAATGTCCCGAAAAGCTGGCAGAAAAGGGCTGAGAATATGCTGGCACAATTAAAAATGGATGGATTCAAAGTAAAATATCTCTCTGATTATTTTACGAGTGCTGGCATTCCAAATGATCTGGTACTAGACTTAAAACGTTTTTTAATTGAAAATGAAGAAATCATTTCACTTGATGAACAATTCTACTGGCATGCGGATCATTTTAAAATGGCTGTAAAACAATTAAAAGAGCATACAGCTTTAGAATTTGAAGTTGGAGATGCAAAGGAAGTTCTTGATCTTTCCAGAAAATATATGATTCCTTTTTTAGAGAAGCTTGATTCTTTAGGCATTACCGAGAGGATTGAAAATAAAAGAGTATGGCTAGATAAAAAATAACACAAAGAGGAGCTGTGAAAATTTCAGCTCCTCTTTTCTATGAGAAAGTATTTTACTTGATTATTTTGATAATAGTAGAATCCTATGTTGTTTTTAGGTCAATATACCTAATTAATTTTGGGTAATAAAGGTCAAAAATCCAAATTGGACAAATATAGGATTGAATTACTACATAAACCATTTTTTACAGATAGGATTTTAATAGATTAATTACTAAAATAAGGGTGTAAAAGAAGAAATAAGGAGTGTGTACAATGAGAAAGCAACTATTGACGATGACAGCAGCTGCTGGGCTCTTTATTACAGCATTTCAACACCCTGCAAGTGCACATGAAATGACTTACCAAGTCCGTACTGGTGATACGTTATGGAAAATTGCCCAAGCTAACAATTTATCTGTCAATCAATTATCAGAATGGAACAAGCTCATAGACTATGTCATTTATCCTGGGCAGAAATTAATCATTAGCGGCAGTGTTATTTCAAAGGTAGACGCACTAGTTACCGAAGCGAAAAAATATATTGGTGTCCCTTACGTTTGGGGAGGAAGTACACCAGCAGGGTTTGATTGCAGCGGATATTTAAACTATGTATTTAATAATGTTGGAATTGCTATTCCGAGAACGGTACTAACCATCTGGAATGCAACGAAACCAGTTTCTTCACTAAAGATTGGAGACATTGTTTTTTATAATACAACTGATTCTGGTCCATCACATGCTGGAATATATTTAGGCGATAACAAGTTTATTCATTCAGGCTCTTCAACCGGGGTTACGATTAGCGATATGAATTTAGCATACTGGAAAACGCGTTACTTAGGAGCTAGAACTCCTTTTTAAAAGAAGCTAAGTTATGGATGTCAAAGGAAAACCAAGCCCTTTATTAGACTTGGTTTTCTTGTATTTTAAATAACCATTTTTGATAATACATATTGGTAAAGCAATTTAGCTGTATTATCAATAGAAGATTTATGAGTCCGTTCGAATGCATGGGATGAATCAATTCCCGGTCCAACTAATCCGTGAACAATATCATGTCCAGACCGGATTGCAGCAGATGCATCAGATCCGTAATATGGATAAATATCTAATTTATATCCTATATTGTGATCAATAGCTAACTGCACAAGTCGTTTTCTTAAGCCATAATGATACGGTCCGCTAGCATCCTTTACGCAAATGGAAACTGTGTATTCATCAGTTGACTGTCCGTCACCCATTGCACCCATGTCTACAGCTAAGTATTCAACTGTTTCAGGAGTGATATTAGAATTTCCGCCATAGCCGATTTCTTCATTATTTGAAATTAAGAAATGAGTGGTATATGGAAGCTCTATATTATCTGTTTTTAATTGTTTTATTAAATCTAAAAGAATGGCCACGCTTGCTTTATCATCTAAATGCCTTGATTTAATATATCCGGATGGTGTGATTACTACTCGCGGATCGAATGATACAAAATCTCCTACTTCAATGCCTAATGCACGAACATCTTCAGCATTCTGTACGACTTCATCTAAGCGAACTTCCATATTATCCTGATTTCGCTCTGCCTTACCAGCATCTTTGTATACATGGACTGATGTTTGATGCATGAGAATAGTCCCGGTGTATTTCTTGCCGGAGGAAGTTTCAATTTCGCAATATTCACCTTCAATGGAGTTATATTTAAAACCGCCAATCAAATCAAGCTTTAGTCTACCACTCGGTTTGACTTCTTTAACTATTGCTCCGAGGGTATCAACATGGGCTGTGAGCATTCGATGGTTACTTTCGTCTCGTCCTTGAATCGTTGCAATTAGTCCGCCTTTTCGATTTCTCTTTGTTTCTACATTTAAGTTTGTTAAGTAATTTTCAACAAATGAAATTACCTCATTTGTATTTCCAGATGGACTTGGAATGGAGACTAGTTTAGAAATTAATTGAAGAATTTCATCTGTGTTAGAATAAGTCATATGTATTGCTCCTCTCTAGGAAAAAATCATACTTCTTCCATATTATACTTCTTTATACAAATAGAATAAATGAATATGAGGCATGCATTTAAGAATTTAAATATGCCTATCAAAAAGTTATTTGATTGTTTCAAGTTCTGATATGACGTTAAATTCTTCATTATTCTGATCAGTAGTAATAAACTCCTGCTTTACCATTCCTGTATTAGGTGCCCAATACTTTCGTACTATTGAGTTGTTTTTATGATCTTGTTGTTCAACAATAATTACATTCTTCACCATACCAATTGGTAGCACCACGTTTTCCTTAATGTTTATTATTTTCCAGTTATTAAATGATGAATTTACTTTAATAGGCTTTTCAAGAAGAGGTACCGGATTAAATTGCTTTTTCATCTCTTCAAAGGAAGGGATCTGTTCATCATAAAATTCTGGCTGTTCATAAACTAAATAAATTCCTTTTTTTGTTAGTTGATAAATCCTCAATATTCTGGTCCCGCCATTATCAACAACTGAAGGTAGATAACTATCTGTCCTTTTATAAAAAACCTCTGTATAAGCAGAGTATTCATTACCTTCTCCACGGTAACTATATGTTTTGTTTTCCTGGAAGAAGTAATCTTCCATAATGAATTCTTCAGAAGGTAATTTTGGTTCTTGTAACGGTGCTTTTTTTTCGCTGCAGCCTGTAACTAATAATAAGCCAATTAGCAGGAACCACCATTTATTCATTTTGTTTAACTCCTTTAGGAAGCCTATTTAATAGACGGTTAATATTATAAAAAGTTGCAATATACTATCCTAAATATATGTAAGATAGGAGATCAACTTAGATCTCCCATATATTTATTCTTATCTTTTTCCGATTAGAGCTTTGACTCCAAGGTATAGTAAAGCTAATGAAAAGACAATAACGGCAATTCCACCTAGAATGTGGAAAAAACTAGCAATTACTGGTGTGATAACAGCTGAAACCGGTACTTTAATTAAGGCAAAGCCTGCTAATATACAAGCTAAATACAGTAAAGTTAATGGATGCATTAAAGTAATCCCTCCTTTACTACAAAATATGTATAAAAAGAGGTTTTTGTTTGGGTTTCAAAGCAAAAAGTATTGGGTAAAGTTTATGTATTGATAGGTTTTGTGCAAGTAATTCTATAAGAAGGTTTTAAAATTTTTTGAAGAATTTTGCTGAAATAGCACTAAAAATATATAATGAATACTTGTTTAACTTTTTTTTTATTTGTGTTATAGTAGTTTACGTTCAACAACTCATTAACTAATTGACCACGAATATTTATCTTATAAACTTAGCGATTGCTAAGTTTTTCTGATTTCTACAATGTGAGGTGTGAATTATGAAAAAAGTATTTGCTTTAACAAAAGACTTAATGAAAGAAAAACGCATGAGGATCTTCGCCTTCATTGTTGTTCTTCTTTGGTTAAAAACATATGCTGCGTATAGAATTGAGTTTAGTTTAGGGATTGATAATAAGCTTCAAGAGTTTTTATTATTTTTAAATCCATTAAGTTCGGCACTATTATTTTTAGGAATTGCGTTGTTTTTTAAAGGCCGGCTTCAATCAGCACTTTTAATAACGATCAACTTCCTAATGTCGTTTTTATTATATGCAAATATTGTTTACTACAGATTTTTTAATGACTTTATTACAGTCCCAGTTGTGATGCAAACAAAAACAAATGGAGGTCAATTAGGAGAAAGTGCACTTTCATTAATGAGCCCTTTTGACATTCTTTACTTTATTGACACAATTATCCTTGCTGTTTTCGTCTTTAAAAAGTGGTACAACCCAGAGAAAACTGTTAGCAGAAAGCCTGCTAAATATGTAATTGCAGCAGCAATCCTAACTTTTATCATTAATCTTGGTTTAGCTGAAACTGATCGGCCAGAGCTGCTTACACGATCTTTCGATAGAAATTACCTAGTTAAGTACTTAGGAACTTATAATTTCTCAGTTTATGATGTGATTCAAAATGCGCAATCAGCAAGTCAAAGAGCTCTAGCGGATACAAATGATATAACAGAAGTTGAAAACTATATAAAGGCCAATTACGCTTCTCCTAATCCGAAATACTTCGGAAAGGCAAAAGGCATGAATGTGATTTATATTTCATTAGAATCACTTCAAACCTTTATCATTGACTACAAGCTAAATGGCCAAGAAGTAACTCCATTCTTAAACTCATTAGCTCATGATGGAAAAACCTTCTATTTTGATAATATTATTAACCAAACTGGCCAAGGAAAAACATCAGATGCTGAGTTTATTATGGAAAATTCTTTATACCCAATGTCTCAAGGGTCTGTTTTCGTAACAAAAGCTCAAAATACGCTTCAGGCTGCACCAGCAATTTTAAAAACACATGGATATACTTCAGCAGCTTTTCATGGAAACTATAAAACATTCTGGAACCGAAATGAAATGTATCGTTCTTTAGGATATGATCAATTTTTCGATGCAGAATACTATGATATGAGTGAAGAAAATACAAAGAACTATGGTATGAAGGATAAGCCGTTCTTTGCGGAATCAATGCCAATGTTAGAAAGTTTGCCACAGCCTTTCTATACTAAATTTATTACTTTATCAAATCACTTCCCATTTAAAATGGATGATGGAGATACTGATTTCCCAGCAGCTGAAACAGATGATAAAGTGGTTAATCAGTACTTCCAGTCTGCTCATTATATGGACCAAGCAATCGAGCAGTTCTTTAATGACCTTAAGAAATCTGGATTGTATGATAACACTGTAATTGTTATGTATGGTGATCATTATGGTATTTCTGAAAATCATAATGACGCAATGGCTCAAATTATCGGAAAAGATATTACACCTTTTGAATATGCAAGAAATCTTCAAAGAGTCCCAGTATTTATTCATGTACCGGGTGTAGATGGCGGAGCACAGCATCAGATTGGTGGCCAAGTGGACGTTCGCCCAACATTGCTGCACTTACTTGGAATTGATACGAAAGATTATTTAGAAATCGGTTCAGATCTTCTATCTGAGAAGCACCGTGAAATTGTTCCTTTCCGAAATGGCGATTTCGTGTCTCCTAAATATACACAAGTAGATGAAAAATGCTATTCTAATGAGACTGGTGAACTTGTTGATGGTGCAGGATGTGCACCTTTAGCAGAAAAGGTAAAACAAGAGCTTCAAATGTCAGATGAAATTGTATATAAAGATTTACTAAGATTTTATAAGCCTGATGGCTTTGTACCAATTAACAGAAATGATTACCAGTATATAAAGAAAGAAATTCCTGTTCCGAATGAAACAGGGACCAAAACTGGAGCTGTCGAATAATGGAAAGAGAGCGAAGAGATGATCTTCGCTCTTTTTTTATTTCTAGAAAATAATATTATTATGTAAACTAATGGAGCTGTCAAATATTAGACTAATGTGTGATCACCGTGTACAATAAATGTAAATTGTTACCTGACAGGAGGAATATTTATGAGCGAGTGCAAATTGGATCATTCACATGACGATGTAAGGCAGAAGTACGAGCAGCAAGAGGATTATTTGCCTAAAGATATGGTTCCTCTTTTTGAAAGCTTTTTTGGAAAAGAACATACTCAAGAATTATTGAATGATGTGTTTCATTTACTAAAGAAATATGATCTGTCCACAGAAGATGAAAAAGAAAAACGGAATAATCGACTATATTTAGTACTAAAGAATGTATAGAAACCATCGCTTTTTGGCTATGGTTTTTTTGCTTGAAAGATAAATCCTAAACCGCCTGTGACATCCTTGGCAGAATCGGTAAATAATTGAATAATAATCTTAAAGAAGACTTCAATTATAGGAGTCTTCTTTTTTTTGCTATTACAAAAATTTTGTAGCTATTAAAATATTATTTTAACTAAAGAATTTTTGTGATATGATGAATTTATAATTGTAATGCTTGAAAAGGATGTGGCAGAATTGAAGGAATCTAATCGGCCAATCTTTGATTTAGCCATTCGTACAGCTGATATGCTTGTAAAAATGTTTGGTTCACGCTGTGAAGTGGCAGTTCATGATTTCTCAGATTTGAAAAGATCGCTAATACATCTGGCAGGGAGTGTAACGGGAAGAAAAATTGGCTCTCCTATTACAGATTTAGTATTAAATGAGCTTGCAAAGAAGGATCACGATATAGAAGATATTCCTAGTTATAAAACACAGTCGAATAAAGGAAATGTCATGAAATCAGCAACTATTTTCCTTCGTGATATACACGGGAAAATAATTGGTGCCTTATGTATTAATTATGATATTAGCTTGTTAATGCAATTTGGAGGAGAAATAGAGGAATTTATCAGATTCGATGATCACCAGCATTCAAAATCCGAAAACTTCTTTACATCTGTACAAGAAGTAATTCATGAAATGGTCGAACAGGTTCTGGTCGGATTTAAGAAAGCGCCTTCATTAATGACACTTGATGAAAAAGTGGAATGTGTTCGTCAATTAGAAGAAAAAGGCACCTTTTTAATAAAAGGAGCAACTGATTATGTGGCATCTGTGCTAGGTGTCTCCAAATTTACGGTTTATAATTATCTGCAAAAAATAAGAACGATAAATGAATTTCAACAAGAAGACCTTGCAGAACATAAATAAATTACTACTCATATATTACGAAAAAAAGGAGCTTATGAAATGAAATATAGATCGGCTTTTGACATTATTGGACCAGTTATGATTGGTCCATCAAGCTCTCATACAGCAGGTGCCGCAAGAATTGGCCGTGTAGCCCGAACATTATTTAATCGTTTGCCAAAGAAAGCAGTAATCTCCCTTTATGGATCATTTGCCAAGACGTATAAAGGGCATGGAACAGATGTGGCCATTGTTGGAGGCTTGCTGGACTTTGATACATTTGATGAACGAATTCCAAAATCTCTGGAACTTGCAGCAGAAGCGGGAATGGAGATTATATTTTCCGTGGAGGATATGGTTCCAGAACATCCAAATACAGTTCGAATTAATTTATATGATGAAAATGGCGAGATAGAGGTTGTTGGAATATCGATTGGCGGAGGTACAATCGAAATCACGGAGCTTAATTCATTTAAGCTTAAACTGTCTGGTGAACATCCAGCTATTCTTGTTGTCCATAACGATCAGTTTGGCGTTATTTCTGCAGTGACAAAGATTTTTGCTAATCATGAAATAAATATTGGTCATATGGAAGTATCTAGGAAAGAAAAAGGAAAAATGGCTCTAATGGTTATTGAGGTAGATCAGAAAATCAATCAAGAAGTGATTGGAGAAATCGAGAAAGTTCCGAATGTAACACAGATTATCAGAATGGTTGATTAATAGAAACAGCTGGGAATTAGGGGTGGAATAATGATATTGTTTAGAAATGTAGCGGAGCTTATTGAACTTGCTGAAAATAAGGGAGTAAAAATAGCTGAAATTATGATCCAGCAGGAAATCGAAGTGACGGGTCTTTCAAGAGAGGAAATTATTGCAAAGATGGACCGTAATTTAACGGTTATGGAACAGGCAGTCGAACGGGGATTAAAAGGAGTAACGTCCGTTTCAGGATTAACAGGCGGGGATGCAGTTCTTCTTCAAAATTATATTAAAAGCGGTAAAGCATTATCTGGTCATATTTTGCTTGATGCAGTAAGTAAAGCAGTGGCAACAAATGAAGTGAATGCGGCAATGGGAACAATTTGTGCAACACCAACTGCTGGCTCAGCAGGTGTTGTTCCTGGTACGTTATTTGCAGTAAAAGAAGTTTTAAATCCAACTAGAATGGAAATGATTGAATTTCTGTTTACCGCAGCGGCTTTCGGCTTTGTTGTTGCAAACAATGCTTCTATCTCAGGTGCAGCTGGGGGCTGTCAGGCAGAGGTTGGATCTGCTAGTGGAATGGCGGCAGCTTCTATTGTTGAACTTGCTGGCGGAACGCCAAGCCAGGCTGCTGAAGCAATGGCTATTACATTGAAAAACATGCTTGGTTTAGTGTGTGACCCAGTGGCTGGACTAGTAGAGGTTCCATGTGTTAAGAGAAATGCAATGGGCGCTTCTAATGCGATGACTGCTGCAGATATGGCGCTTGCCGGCATTAAGAGCCGTATTCCATGTGATGAAGTTATTCATGCTATGTTCCTTATCGGACAAACAATGCCATCCGCTTTAAGAGAAACAGCAGAAGGCGGTCTAGCAGCAACTCCAACAGGACGCAGATTGGAAGCTGAAATTTTTGGCAAGAACAATTAATCAATCATTTAGATGACCTGGATATACTTTTATCCAGGTTTATTTTTTTGCATAAAATTAAACTTAAAAACATTTATGACCTATTACAACAATGGAATGTAAATGTAAGTGAATTTTCAAAGCTTCTATTTATGACCGGTGGTAGGCGTAAGGAAATTTAAAAGGTGGGACTCTCTTTAAAAAATAATTCTCTTCTTTTGTGATTTTGATATGAAAATTAAAATTTTTAAAAACTGCATTATCCCTATTGCAACTTAATAAGAGAGGGATTATGATAACTTAAGAAAAATATTTAGTATGTCGAAATATACAGTTTCATTGATGAATGAGGGAAGAGGAATATCTATGCCACAGGCCTATACCGCATTAAAATTAAATGAAAAGCTTAGTATTCGAAATGGGATTGCCACTACAATTGTTTTAAATATCAGTAATAATTATTTTCCCTTGTTTGCGATTAGCGTACTGGGTGCTACGAATTATCAGGTTGGATTGATCAGCTCTTTGCCCCAGTTTGTGGGAATGTTTGCAATGTTAGCTGGTTCAATCATATTGAACCGATTAGAAGAAAAGAAAAAGTTTACCGCGTACTCATTTTTAGCTGCTCGCCTGTTTCTCATTGCGATGTTTTTTGTCATATTTTTACCTGTTGAATATCGAAGCTGGGCATTTGTGCTTTTAGTTGGTTTCATGAATCTACCGGGTTCCTTTGCAAATTTGAGCTGGCAATCCTTTATTGGTGATTTAATTCCTGATCAGAGAAGAAGCGGATTTTTTAGTGATCGGAATAGAATTATGACTGTAGTAGGTATGATTTCAACGTTTCTAATAGGAATCCTGCTGCAGCAATTTGATAAAAGCAATGCTCTTCCATTTCAAATTCTTTTTGCTGCTGCCTTTCTATTTGGATTATTAGAATTCTATTATTTAATGAAACATGTAGAGAAAAAGACTGATAAGAAGAAAGAAATGAAGAAGTTTGATTTAGGGTTACATGTATATAAATATAAACCATTCGTATATTTTCTAGTTTGCAGCTTATTTTTTAATTTTGGCTGGCAAATGGCTTGGTCTTTATTTAGTATTTACCAAATTAAATATGCCGGGGCAACAGCCTTCTGGATTAGTTTATTTACTGTTTCAAATCAAATTGCCCAAATTGCAAGCTTTAAATGGTGGGGGAAAATGGCTGATAGGCATAGCAATGCAAAAATGCTGATATTAGTTTCGTTAGGAATGGCAAGCACGCCATTTCTTACTGTGCTCTCAACTAATTTAGTTTATCTTGTTATCGTAAATGCATCCTCTGGATTATTTGTTTCGGGTACAGTATTATTATTATTCAATCACCTGTTAGAAGTAACGAAGGAAGATAACCGAAGTCTCTGTATTGCGAATTATAATATATTGCTAGCCTTGGTCGCGTTTATTGCTCCTCAGTTTGGAGTTTTTCTGCTTGAAAATACGACTATGGACGCAGCTATGATTATTTCTACGATTTTAAGAGGTTCCAGTGCTATCTTTTTCTTCTTTATGTTTCTATATTTAAAAAAGCAAAAGCCTCTTTCTATTAATAAAAACATGCTAGGATAAGCAAAAGACGCCGTCAATAAACGGCGTCTTTCCTTTATAGTGACTTTTCAAGTTCAAACCAATAATAACAAAGTGTGTCAAGGCCTTTGTCGAAGTTTTCTAGATGGAAGTGCTCATTTGGTGCGTGGAAATTTTCATCAGGTAAGCCAAAGCCCATTAATACGACTGGCAGTTTTAAAATTTGATCGAATGCAGCCACAATTGGAATGGAACCGCCGCTTCGAGTATAAGAAGTTGGAACTCCATACACTTTTTCATATGAACGGCCAGCAGCCTGAATAGCTGGGTGATCAAAAGGAGTGACATATGGCGCACCTTTGTCAAAAAGAGAAATATTAACTTCTACACCAGCAGGCTTATTTTTTTCAATATGTAATTTTAAAAGGCTGACAATTTCATCAGGATCTTGATTAGGGACAAGACGGCATGTGATTTTTGCGGTTGCTTCAGAAGGAATGACTGTTTTAATTCCTTCACCTTGGAAACCTCCATATATACCGTTTACCTCTAGTGTTGGTCTTACCCATAATCTTTCTAATGTGGAATATCCCTTTTCACCGAATAATTCTGTGACTCCAGCTTGCTGCATGAAGCTTTCATCACTCATTTCCAATGCATCATAGGCTTGCTTTTCTTCATCAGTTAGAAGTTGAACCTTGTCATAAAATCCTTCTACAGTAATTTTTCCATCAATATCATGGAATGAATTCACCAGCTGAACAAGCGCATGAATAGGGTTTTGCACTGCTCCGCCGTATAGGCCAGAATGTAAGTCGCCTTTTGCACCTTTTATATCAATCTGCAATCCGCATAATCCTCTAAGTCCATAGCAAATAGTAGGCTTTCCTTTATCAATCATCCCCGTGTCAGAAATGACAATGACATCAGAAGCTAATAGCTCCTTGTTTTCTTCAACGAATAACGGGAGGTGAGGGCTGCCAATTTCTTCTTCACCTTCGATGCAGAATTTAAAGTTAACAGGGAGAGTTCCGGTTGTTTCCATGATGGCTTGGATAGCCTTTAAATGCATAAATACTTGACCCTTATCGTCAGAGGCACCGCGTGCATAAATTTTTTCATCTCTTATATCTGGTTGAAAGGGAGCAGTTTCCCATAAATGTAGGGGATCCACTGGTTGTACATCGTAATGGCCGTAAATGAGAACAGTCGGTTTTCCTTCTGCTTTTAGCCATTCTCCATAGACAACAGGATGACCTTTTGTCTCATAAATCTTAACATTTTCCATTCCTATATTTGATAGTGCATCAGCAGTCCATTTCGCAGCATTTTGAACATCGTCTTTATGATCTGGAAGAGCACTAATGCTTGGAATGGTTAAAAATTCGAAAAGTTCCTTAAGATGCTTCTCTCTATTTGTTTGCAGATAATCCAAAATTTCCTTTTTCATGTCATAACTTCCTCCATTTCTCCTATGTACATATTTAACCAACAAAATTGTATCTATTTAAATATAGCATAGGCTGGTTCTATTATAAAAAGGATAATCACTATTTTTTATTACTCGTTGAAAATGTATAAAATATAATTAAATAAAAATAAAAAATTTTCAGAAAACTAATTGACTTTTTACCATTTCCACGGTATCTTTGTGTTAAAAATATGACACATAATAAATAGAGCGGTAAATAAACGTTATATAAAAATACCACTAGATATAGATTTATTTTTATCATATGACGTTAGTAAACGTCAAAATTTTTTTGGGGGTGACTGTTTTGTCGGAAGCTATTTTTGGTGAGCTATTAACGGAAGAGGATAAATATGCTCATTTTATGAATCGAATATATGCCGGTGAAAAAATAGAGGCAGACGATTGGATGCCAGACGATTATCGCATCACGCTAATAAAATTAATTTCAATGCATGGAATAAGTGAAATAATGGGGGCATTGCCAGAAAAGGAATGGGTTCCAAAAGCGCCTTCTTTAAAAAGAAAGCTCGGTATTATGGCAAAGGTTCAGGATGAAATGGGACACGGGCAATTACTTTTAAGAGTCGCCGAAGATTTGATGAAGCCATTTGGTAAGACGCGGGAAGATATTATGCAAGATTTATTTAACGGAAGACTAAAATTTCATAATGTATTTCATATGGAAGCGCCGACCTGGGGTGATGCGGGATTAATTGGCTGGCTTGTTGATGGAGCGGCAATAATTTCACAAACTAATATGCTTGACGCTTCGTATGGACCATATGCACGGGCATTAAAAAGAATTTGCGCTGAGGAAGTTTTTCATGCACAGCATGGTGAGTCAATAATAATGGCATTGGCAGAAGGAACAAAGGAGCAAAGGGAGATGGTGCAGGATTCCATTAATCGTTGGTGGGAAGCACTCCTAATGTTTTTTGGCCCAGCAGATTCTACAACAACCGGTACTTCAAAACAAGATATAACGATCAAATATCGAATTCGGACAAAAACGAATGAAGAACTAAGACAGGATTTCTTTTCAAAATACATTCCTCGCGTATTATCCCTTGGATTAACATTGCCTGATGAAACGATGCACTATGATAATGAACAGCAAAAATGGATTTATCAGCAGCCTGATTGGTCACGCTTTAAAGAAATAGTTAAGAATAATGGACCAAAATCGAAAGAGCGATTAGAGCTGAGGCAAACCACATATGTTGAAAATCAATGGGTACGTGACGCACTAACTGGAGTGAAGTAACCTCACTAAAAGCATTTAAAAAGCTTCTTTACAGAAGACAGATGTCAAGAAATTATTAAGATTGGAGGAGACCTTTTGGCTAATGAAGGGTTTTATCAGGAATTCGAAGTGTTTAGTAAAAGAACCGATACATCCCCAATGCAATATCAATTTTCCTTGCTTGCTCCAAATCATGAGCTTGCACTCGTAATGGCACAGGAAAATTTCATGAGGAGAGAGCCAGTATCGGATATTTGGGTTGTTAAATCTTCGGAGATTCGAAAGATGTCCCCTGAAGAAAAACAATCATTAAAGCGGCTAGATAATAAGGATTATCGCAATACAAAGGGATATGGTTATTTACGAAAAAAATGGCGTCAATACGAACAAACAATGCTAGATGAAAAAGAAATTTTGTCTTGGGGAGGAGTGAAAAAAGGTGAACAAGAGTGATATTTCATCATTAGACTCTGCATATAAATCAGCATTAACAGCACTTTTATTTCAGCTTGCTGACGATGATTTCATTCTCGCTTATCGTGGGAGTGAATGGCTAGGGCTTGCTCCTCATATAGAGGAAGATGTTGCGTTTTCTTCCATTAGCCAAGACACAATGGGGCATGCGGCTATGTTTTATAAGCTGCTCGAAGATCTAGGTGAAGGGAATGTTGATGATTTAGCCCATTCTAGACCCGCTGAAGGCAGAAGGAATGCAGTACTTCTAGAAATGGTTAACGGTCCGGGTCACTATTTATCTCACCCTCGGTATGATTGGGCATTTGCAGTCGTGAGAAATTACTTCTATGTACAGTCAAAAAAAATCCGTATGGACTCCTTGAAAAACTCCGCATATGAGCCACTTTCACAAATCGCTATAAAAGTTAATATGGAGCTATTTTATCATCTGCTGCATTGGAAAACGTGGTTTATCCAGTTAATGAACGCTGGGGGTGAGTCGAGAAAAAGAATGGACGAGGCTATAAAAAAAGTATTTGATGACTTCGATGGTGTACTAACTCTAGGGCTAATGGGAAGCGAAATGAATAAACACGGATTAATAGAAAGCGAGGATACGCTAAAGCAAAGATGGAAATCGAGCATGGTTCCAATCTTTGAATCAGTTAATCTTTCGATGCCTGAATCATTCGGAATGAAGAGTGGAAATGGACGAATTGGTGAACACATAGAGGATTTGTCTGCTGCTCTAGCTGTTCTTTCTGAAGTTTACAACATAGATCCTGCTGCAAGCTGGTAGGATAAAGGGTTTTAATAAACTGAGTAAGATAATTGAAGATTTAGTTGAAGCGCTT
This sequence comes from Bacillus sp. S/N-304-OC-R1, assembly GCF_019749375.1. Lineage (GTDB taxonomy): Bacteria > Bacillota > Bacilli > Bacillales > Cytobacillaceae > Cytobacillus. Next base: position 238,037 of record NZ_JACWFE010000001.1, on the reverse strand, counting down.
CAGAAAGTGACTCTATATTAATTGTTGATTTAGAGATGGTTAATAAAAAATAAACAATAGGAAGGAAGAAAATAATATGGCAAAATTAATCGCTTTATACAAACATCCTGAAAATAAAGAGGCATTTGATAAGCATTATTTTGAAACACATGCTCCCCTTACTGCAAAAATCCCAGGTCTTCGAAACATGATAGTGACAAAAATTGTCGGGAGTCCAATGGGAGGAGAAGGAAAGTATTATTTAATGTGTGAAATGCAATATGACAGTATGGAAGCACTGCAAACAGCTATGAGAACAGATGAAGGGAAGGCTTCTGGCAAGGATGCCATGAAATTCGCTGGTGATCTAATAACCTTAATGATTGGTGAGGAAGTTGATGAGTAAAGTCTATGAATATATTGAAGCTGCCGTAGAAGGGAAGCTTGGATTCATAGCCTTAAACCGTCCAAAGGTGCTTAACGCCATCAATCGCCAAATGGTGTCGGAAATATTGTCGGTAATCGAAGAATTTGATGAACATGAAGAGGTTAAAGTCATTGTTTTGAGCGGGAATGGAAGAGCGTTCGCAGCAGGGGCCGATATTGATGAAATGGCTGCTGATCATGCTATAGATTTTGAGCTCCGCAACCAATTTAAAGATTGGGATCGTTTGGCAAGGATAAAGAAACCGATCATTGGAGCTGTGCAAGGGTTTGCATTAGGCGGTGGCTTTGAGTTGGCGCTTTGCTGTGATCTGCTTTATGCAGCAGACGATGCAGAATTTGGTTTCCCTGAAGTAAATCTGGGTGTTATGCCTGGAGCTGGTGGCACTCAAAGATTAACAAAGTTAGTCGGGAAAACAAAAGCGATGGAATGGCTATTTACCGGAAAACGAATCCTAGCAAGGGAAGCACTCCATTTTGGAATCGTCAATGGTTTGTTTGCTAAAGAAGTACTAATGGAGGAAACCTTAAAGATTGCTAGACACATAGCTGCTCAAGCACCGATCTCTATCAGATTAATTAAGGAATCGGTACTGAAAGCAGTGGATGCACCTATAGAAGAAGGCATGCATTTCGAACGGAAAAATTTCTATTTATTATTTTCAACTGAAGATCAGAAAGAAGGCATGAAGGCTTTTCAGGAAAAAAGAAAGCCAAATTTTAAAGGGAGATAAAGAGCAATTAAATTATCGCGAGCACTTTACCTTTAGGTGCTCGTCTCTTTGTTTGGGATAACAGACAAGGAATTAAAGATAGGATATTTATCAAAATATTATGTAGTTTTTTAGTTTAAAAGTATTAGGTATTTTTCTTAAATGGTTTTATAGTTGAAAAGAGGATTGAATTCAGTTGAATACTAGATCAATGATATTTACTTTATATGGCGATTATATTTCTCATTACGGAAGTAAAATTTGGATTGGAAGCTTAATTCGCTTATTAAGTGAATTCGGACATAATGATCAATCTGTTAGAGCTGCGATTTCTAGAATGAATAAGCAAGGATGGGTCCGGGCAGACAAGGTTGGTAACAAAAGCTACTATTCATTAACTGAGCGTGGACAAAATCGAATTGATGAAGCGGCAAAGAGAATATTTAAGCTAACACCGGAAAAATGGGACGGGCAATGGAGAATATTAATGTATACGATTCCTGAGGAAATCCGTACAGTTAGGGATGAACTTAGAAAAGAGCTTGTGTGGAGCGGTTTCGGCTCGTTATCTAATAGCTGTTGGATTTCAGCTAATAATCTTGAAAAACAAGTGATGGATTTAATAGAGAAATATAATATTTGCGAGTATGTTGATTTCTTTATTGCTACGTATACCGGTCCCCATGAGGATATCCGTATTATCGAAAAAAGCTGGAATCTAGAGGAGATCAATGCAAAATATCAAGCTTTCATTTCCGAATACAGTCAAAAATATATTATCGATAAAAATAAAATTCAAAAAGGTCATATGTCTGAAGCAGAATGCTTTGTAGAACGAGCAAAGCTTGTCCATGAATATAGAAAGTTTCTCTTTGTTGACCCAGGACTGCCGGAAGAATTATTACCAGAGAAATGGCTTGGTAGTTATGCTGCATCCCTTTTCAGTGATTATTACAAAGAACTAGCAGAGCCAGCCTCCCGCTTTTTTGAAAGTGTATTTAAAGACGGAAATGAGATTAAGCATAAAAATGTCAATTATGATGTGCTTGATCATCCCTATATAGTTGAATAGTAAAATACCATTCCATCCTTATAAAAGGAGAAGGGCTTATATTATAAGCATACTGAGTGTTGTATGCTTTTCTTCTTGCTTACATACTCATTATATATTAATCTAAATATATTAAATTTTTTGAATATTATTGACTATTTCCTTATTAAAATGATAATATAACGATATAATTACGATATCAATGTTATTTATCATATAAATTTAGATTTATAGTAAAGACCATTGGTAATGAATCTTTATACATAGGTAGTTCACGCTGCTATATAGCAGTGTTAAATATTTTATATAAAAGAGGGGGTTTTATGTAATGAAAAAGTCTTTTAAAGCGATGTCCTTTTTATTAGCAGCCGGGCTGCTAGTACTAGGCGGATGTGGAAAAGAGGCATCAAATGAACCATCAAATTCTTCAAAAGGAGAAAAGGTAGAAAAAAGCTATAAGATTGGTATTTCGCAATTTGTTGCGCATCCATCATTAGATGCTGCAACAGAAGGATTTAAAAAGGCGTTGCAAGATGAAGGTTTTATTGAAGGGGAAAATGTAGAATATAATTTTCAAAACGCTCAAGCAGACATGAATAATACGCAAACGATAGCCAATAACTTCGTTGGTGATAAGGTTGATCTGATTTTTGCTAATGCCACTCCGAGCGCAGTTAGTGCTCTTAATGCCACAAAAGATATTCCAATCTTATTTACATCTGTTACAGACCCGGTTGGGGCAGGTCTCGTGGAAGCATTCGATAAGCCGGGTGCTAATATAACAGGTACGACAGACAACCATCCAGAGGGTACTGCAAAAACGATCAATTTTATAACTGATGAAGCTGGTGCAAAGAAAATTGGAGTTATTTATAATGCAGGTGAGCAAAACTCAGAAGTGCAGGTAGCAGAAGTAAAAAAACTTGCTGAGGCGAAAGGTGCAAGTATCGTGGAAGCATCCGTTTCAACTTCTGCAGAAGTCAAACAGGCTACAGAATCTTTAGTTGGCAGAGTTGATGCTATTTATGTGCCTACAGATAATACAGTTGTTTCAGCTTTAGAATCGGTCATATCAGTTGCTAATAGTAAGAAGCTGCCGCTATTCGTTGGCGAACTTGACTCAATGAAACGCGGTGCGGTTGCAGCTAGTGGATTCAGTTATTATGACTTAGGCTACCAAACTGGAAAAATGGCAGCTGAAATTTTAAAAGGAAATAAAAAGCCATCTGAAATACCTGTAGAGCTTCCAAGCAGCCTAACTCTAATGATTAATAAAAAAGCGGCTGAAGAACAAGGTCTTGCAGTGAAGCAGGAGTGGGAGAAAATTGCAGAATTCTATGAAGGCGAATAATAGAGGGTGTGATTCTTAATGTTCACTGCAGTATTTGGAGCGTTTGAAGCTGGAATTATTTATGCAATCATGGCACTCGGAGTATATTTATCTTTCCGAGTGCTCGATTTTCCAGACTTAACGGTAGATGGAAGCTTTGTAACGGGTGCAGCTGTTTCTGCAACATTGATTGTTAGTGGTGTGAACCCATTTCTTGCAACTGTACTAGCATTAATTGCAGGATTTGCAGCAGGTTGTATAACAGGCGTCCTTCATACGTTTGGTAAAATCAATGCGCTTCTTTCGGGAATATTAATGATGATTGCACTCTATTCAATTAATCTCCGAATAATGGGGAAATCAAATGTTCCGCTGTTAAATACAGAAACAGCGATGACAAAAGTAAGAGACACATGGGATAAAACCGGGTTAGACTCCATTTTTAATAGCATTCTTTCCAGCGTTGGACTTGGGGATAGCCTGCCTAGGACATGGGGAATCTTAATCTTCATGATCATTGTTACCTTTATAATTAAATTCCTCACCGATAAGTTTTTGCAAACGGAAATTGGTCTTGCAATCAGAGCAACCGGTGACAACAAGAGAATGATTAGAAGTCTTTCTGCTAACACAAATTTAACGGTCATTCTAGGGCTCGGACTTGCAAACTCAATGGTTGCCTTTTCCGGAGCACTAATTGCTCAACAAGGCGGTTTTGCAGATGTTGGTATGGGTATTGGAATGATTATTATTGGTTTGGCTTCAGTTATTATTGGTGAGGCATTATTTGGCACAAAAACTATCGCCAGAACAACTCTTGCTGTAATCGGCGGTGCGATCATTTACCGAATTGTAGTAACGCTTGCTTTAAGGGTTGATTTCCTTGAACCTGGGGATATGAAGCTAATTACTGCTACTATTGTTATCCTAGCTCTAATAATGCCAAAAATCATTGACTCAACAAAAGAGAAGAAAAGGAAGGCAAGAAAACAGGCGGAAAGTTTGGCTTTAAGCAATATTCCTTCTGAAAGAAAGGGGGAGGCAGATGCTTGAGCTGAAATCTATTCATAAAGTATTTAATGAAGGGACACCTGATGAAAAAATTGCTCTAGATAAGATTAATTTAACTTTAAATAAAGGGGACTTTGTTACGGTTATTGGCAGTAATGGTGCGGGGAAATCCACGTTAATGAATATGATTTCCGGTGTTATGATTCCAGATGTTGGCTCTGTTGCGATTGACGGACAAAATGTCACGTTGATGTCGGAATATAATAGAGCTAAGCTAATCGGCAGAGTTTTTCAAGACCCAATGGCTGGTACTGCTCCGAGTATGACGATTGAAGAAAATTTAGCAATGGCATACTCCAGGAATAAAAAAAGAACGTTAAAAAAAGGGGTAACAAAGAAGCGGAAGGAATACTTCCAAGAGGTTCTTGAAACACTTCATCTTGGTTTAGAAAACCGTCTAACTGCAAAGGTTGGATTGCTGTCTGGAGGAGAAAGACAGGCTTTGTCGTTATTAATGGCTACCTTTACAGAACCTTCCATTCTCCTGCTTGATGAGCATACTGCAGCACTAGATCCTGCTAGAGCTGAGCTGATTACAAACTTAACGAAGGAAATTGTGGAAAAATATAATCTTACTACTCTTATGGTTACTCACAATATGCAGCAGGCGCTTGATTTAGGCAATCGATTAATTATGATGGATAAGGGACAAATCATTTTACAGGTTGACGAAGATCATAAAGGGAACCTGACAATTGAACAGCTGCTAAATGAGTTTCAGCGAATACGCGGTTCGAAAATGGCCAGCGACAGAGCACTTTTAACTTAATATTATTAGTAAAAGGATTAATTAGGAGTAATGCACTAATTAATCCTTTTTATCTGTAATATTAATAAAAAAATAGGGAATTTTTAAAGTTTTTACAATTTATTGACTATTCATTAAACGAAATGGTATTATATCGTTAAATAAACGTCATACATATTTATTGTATAAATCCTTTGAAGTGATCGAATAAAAGCAGTTTAAGGCAAGTCTATTGAACTACAATTAATTGCAAATGTAAGCGTTAACAAAATTGATAGGGGGAATGCTACATGAATATGTTTTCAAAGATAAGAGAACATGAACAGGTTGTATTTTGCAATGATGAATCCACAGGATTGAAAGCTATTATCGCGATCCATAGTACACAGCTTGGCCCTGCTCTTGGCGGCTGCAGGATGCTTCCTTATGCAAGCGAAGAAGAGGCGTTAGAAGATGTGCTCAGACTTTCCAAGGGAATGACCTATAAATGTGCAGCTGCAGATGTAGATTTTGGTGGCGGAAAGGCAGTAATTATCGGGGATCCGAATAAAGATAAAACTCCTGAACTTTTCCGTGCATTTGGCCAATTTGTAGAATCATTAAATGGACGTTTTTATACGGGAACAGATATGGGAACAACTCCAGAGGATTTCATACATGCTTTAAGGGAAACAAATTGTATAGTCGGAGTGGATGAGGCATATGGTGGAAGCGGAGACTCTTCTATACCTACCGCTCAAGGAGTTATTTATGGGATTCAGGCAACTAATAAAGTGTTAACAGGGTCTGATGATCTCAGCGGCAAAAGCTATGCGATTCAGGGTCTGGGGAAAGTGGGATATAAGGTTGCGGAAAGACTGCTTGAGGAGGGCGCAGATTTATATGTCACAGATATTAATCACATAGCAATTGATAAGCTGCTTTCAAAAGCTAAAGCATTAGGCTCAGGTGTAAAAGTATTATCAGGTAATGAAATTTATGAAGCTAACGCTGATATTTTTATCCCGTGTGCAATGGGTGGAATCATAAATGACGAAACGATTGAACAGTTATCTGTTAAAGCGGTTGTAGGTTCAGCAAATAACCAGCTTTTAGAGCTTCATCATGCCCAAATGCTAAAGGAAAAAGGCATTCTGTTTGCCCCTGATTATATTGTAAACTCTGGAGGGCTCATACAAGTGGCTGATGAGTTATATACTCCTAATAAAGATAGAGTTATGCAAAAAACAAAAGCGATTTATAATTCCCTTCTTTATATTTACGAATATGCAAATGCTGAAGGAATTACAACCGTTGAGGCAGCTAATCAATTTTGTGAAAAGCGGATTGAAGCAAGATCCCGCCGGAATAGCTTCTTTTCTCATATGAAACGTCCAAAGTGGGCAGTTAGGACATAATTTTTTTGAGACAATAACACCATTGACAATGTGTTTATGAAGTCATTTCAAATTTTAAAAAATGGATTTAAATAAATTTAAAGTAAGGGTGAGGAAATGGAAAGAGAATTTCCTATTCTGCAAATAATGGATCAAAACGGAAAAATAACAGATTCAGAGTATAGGGAAAAAATCACCGAAGATTTGGTCAAATCATTCTATGTGCAGCTTGTCAGAATACGGCTGTTTGATCGTAAAGCTGTTAGCCTTCAGCGACAAGGGAGAATCGGTACATATGCACCCTTTGAAGGGCAGGAAGCTTCACAGGCGGGAAGCGCCCTAGCATTACAGCCATCAGATTGGATGTTCCCGACGTATCGTGATCATGGAGCTGCCTATGTGTTTGGACATTCTTTAAAAAATATTCTTTTATTTTGGAATGGACGAAATGAAGGCTGTGTGCCGCCCCCTGGAAAAAAGATATTTCCGCCTGGAATTCCGATTGCTACACAAATTCCTCATGCCGTTGGCGCTGCCTTGGCTGAAAAGAAAAAGGGCACAAAGCATGCAGCTATCGCCTATTTTGGAGATGGTGCAACTTCAGAAGGAGATTTCCATGAAGGGCTGAATTTTGCAAGCGTTTTTAAAGCGCCGGTTGTTTTCTTTAATCAAAATAATAAATACGCCATCTCTGTCCCGATTGAAAAGCAAATGAATTCGAAGACGATTGCACAAAAGGCTTTAGCTTACAATATTCCAGGTGTCCGAATCGATGGCAATGATGTGTTTATCGTTTATTTTGAAACGTTGAAGGCTTTAGAGAGAGCGAGAAATGGAGATGGACCGACATTGATTGAAGCTATTACTTGGCGGTATGGTGCACATACGACGGCTGATGATCCATCGAAATATCGCTGCCAGACAGAGAGCAATAATCGCAGAACAGAAACAGATCCGATTCTCCGACTTGAAAGATGGATGAAAAACGAAGGAATATATGATGAGAACTGGGTTCGTGAAATTGAAAAACAAGCTGTAGAAGAAATCGAAAAAGCTGTAGCGGAAATGGAAGCTTTTCCTTCAGCTAATCCAGCTGATATTTTTGATCACGTCTTCGCAGAACCGACATGGCAAATTTCCCAGCAAAAAGAAGAGTATCTTAGATTTATAGGAGGGGAAGGGAGATGAGTACAGCAGTAAAAACAAAAACATTAACACTTATTGGAGCGATTACCGATGCCCTGGACATAATGCTAAATGATAAACCTGAAGTGCTGCTGTTAGGTGAGGACATCGGCAAAAATGGCGGTGTTTTTCGTGCAACTGATGGATTGCAGGCAAAGTATGGAGAGGATCGCGTGATGGATACCCCTTTAAGTGAAGCTGGCTTTGTTGGGGCAGGAGTAGGTTTAGCCGTTAATGGTTTCTTGCCTGTTATTGAAATTCAATTTCTCAGCTTTATTTATCCTGCCTATGAGCAAATAATGACTCATGTATCCAGACTTAGAATGAGAACGATGGGCCATTTTACCGTCCCTATGGTTATTCGAGCTCCATATGGAGCAGGAGTTAGAGCACCTGAAATACATTGTGATAGCCCAGAAGCGATTTTTACACATATGCCAGGAATTAAGGTTGTTTGTCCATCAAGTCCTTATGATGCCAAAGGTCTGCTTATTGCTGCAATTGAGGATCCAGATCCTGTTTTGTTTATGGAACCGATGAGGTGCTATCGCTCTGGAAGAGAAGAAGTTCCAGAAGGAAAATACACCATTGAGATTGGAAAAGGGAAAAAATTGCTTGATGGTGATGATGTTTCAATTATTACCTGGGGAGCAATGATTCCTATTGTTATGAAAGCAGCAAACGAGATGAAGGAACAGGGAGTTCACTGTGATGTCATTGACCTAAGGACGCTGTACCCGATTGATAAAGAGATCATTGCTGAATCAGTACAAAAAACGGGTAGGACTATCATCGTTCATGAAGCTCATGCAACAGGCGGAGTTGGAAATGATGTTTTAGCTATTATTAATGATACTTCATTTTTATACCAAAAGGCTCCAGTTGAAAGAGTAACAGGCTTTGACACTCCAGTTCCGTATTTTGGATTTGAGGATCATTATTTACCAACAGCAGAACGAGTAAAGTTTGCGATAAAAAAAGTAATTTCGTTTTAGGAGGGATGGAATGGAAGTCAAGTTACATGATATAGGCGAAGGAATGACAGAAGCTGATATTAACTGCTTTTTAGTGAAGCCAGGAGATTATGTTCAAGCAGATGACCCGATAATAGAAGTACAAACAGATAAAATGACAGCTGAAATTCCAGCCCCTCGTGCTGGTTTTGTCCGGGAATTTAAGGTTCAAATAGGGGAGACTGTACCTGTTGGGACAACACTATTAATTTTGGAGGAAACAGGATCTGTAAATAACAAAACTACTCAGTCAGATTTGAAATCTCCTTCATTAGAATCAATGAATCATCACGTTGTAATGATCAGCAATCAAAAGAAACGTATACTTGCATCCCCTTTTACGAGAAAGATTGCGAGAGAAAATGGAATAAATATTGAAAATGTTAAAGGCACTGGACCTGCTGGAAGGATAACAGATGAAGATATTTATAAAATGATTGTATCTAAAAAAGAAGAGATAGACATTCCAATTCAAATTAACAGTAATGAACAAATAACACCTACAGAGCAACCCCCAACACAAGCAGATACTATTCCTTTCAGAGGCAGACGAAAACAAATTGCGAAAAAAATGGTTCATTCTCTATATACAATTCCACATTGTACTCACTTTGAAGAAGTTGATGTAACTGAGCTGATCGCATTCCGAACAGAATTAAAGAAGATGAATCAAACAATATCAGCGACAGCTTTTTTTATCAAAGCTCTATCAATTTGTCTAACGGAATTTCCAATTTTCAACGCCCGTCTAGATGAAGAAAATGAGGTGATCGTTTTACAGAAAGATCATCATATCGGTTTAGCCGTAGACACGGAAGATGGCTTGATTGTACCTGTCATACGCAATGTAAATAGTAAATCAATCAGATCCATCCATAATGAAATGAAACATCTAACCGAAAAAGCGTTAGCTAATAAATTAAGCGTTAAGGAGATTACTGGTGGAACATTTACGATAAGTAATGTTGGCCCTCTTGGAGGAAGCTTTGGTGCAACCCCGATTATTCAGCATCCAGAAGTCGCTCTCGTTTCCTTCCATAAGACGAAGAAACTGCCAGTCGTAATCGATGATCAAATTGTCATTCGTTCAATGATGAACATCTCCATGTCATTCGATCACAGAGTTGCTGATGGTGCAACTGCAGTCAGATTTACAAATCGTCTGACACAATTAATTCAAGATCCTAAATTGCTAATGCTGGAGTTGGTTTAAATGGTTGTCGGTGAACTTGCATATGAACGTGATTTAATCATTATTGGTGGAGGGCCAGGCGGATATCATGCCGCCATCCGAGCAGCTCAGCTTGGGCAGTCGGTTACACTAATTGAAAAAGATAAGCTTGGTGGAGTTTGTCTAAATAAAGGCTGCATTCCTTCAAAAGTTCTTACACATAGTGCAGATCAATTTGCTTCACTTCACCATATGAATGAAATGGGCATTGAAATGAACAGTGCCCGTTTTAATATGGAAAAACTCCAAATCTATAAAAGTAAAACAATTCAACAGCTGCGTGAAGGTGTTCAATCTTTATGTAAAGCAAATAAAATCGAAATTCTTCAAGGTTCAGCATTTTTCCTATCAGAAGACAAAATTGGTGTTGAAAATGATGATCAATATGAGATATATCGATTTAAACATGCTATTATCGCAACAGGCAGTACACCAATAGCACCGGAAGGAATCAATGTAGATCAAGAGCGAATATTGGATTCATGGTCAATCACTGATTTACAAACCGTACCTGAAAAGCTTGTCGTTTATGGCCATGACTATATTGCGTTAGAGATAGCAATGTCCTTTAATGCTATTGGCTCTGAGGTTGTCCTCATTATGGAACAAGATGATTTTATGCTGGATGCATCAGTTAGCCGTGAATTAAAGCGGATTTTAAAGAAAAATGAGATTAAGGTAAGAAAAAATACATCGATTGTTGAAGCAAAATACAATGATGGGCAGGTCACCGTTATTTTAAAAAGTCCGACAGACATAGAAGAAATAACTTGTTCACATTTATTTATATCTTGTAAAAATTCACCAAACACAAACGATCTGGGCATTAATAGAATTGGTATAGAAACAACAGGGAGCGGATTTATCACTGTTAACGAAGAGTGCCGAACGTCCAAGAATCATATTTTTGCGATTGGTGATGTAACAGAGGGTCCAAATTTGGCAGTTAAAGCTATTAAACAAGGGAAGACTGCTGCAGAGATAATTGCAGGGTTAAGGCCAGAGGCAGATATCCGATTTTTACCGATCGTTGTTCATACGAGACCGCAGATTGCATATGCAGGATTAACTGAGGCAGAAGCCATTAATCATGGCTATTCAGTTGAAACAGCTCAATTCCCGCTTTCTAGTAACGGCTATGCGGCGATTCAAGGTAAGAAGGAAGGGCTTATTAAAGTCGTTTTTGATAAAAATGACCACCTATTACTAGGTGTGCACATAATAGGAAATGGCGCCGTTGAACTCATTTCAACAGGGGTACAGTCACTTGAAATGGCAGCACGAGACGAGGATATTCTCTTCCCATTATATCCGCATCCAAGCATCAATGAAGGATTATTGGAGGCGGTTGAGGCTATTAAAAATCAGGCTATCCATCTTCCTCCTGTTAGGAATAAGGAAAGCATTAAGCTATAAAAAAACACTTTAACACAGATGTGCATTGTAGCTTTAACTTGTACTCTTGAGAATAATAGTACTATTAATATAATATTAATTCAGAATATTAATAATTTTATGATTAGGGGGAACTAGAATGCAAGAAAAGATGACAGCTAGCCAACAAAAAGCCGAGGATTTTTTTCCCGTTAGAGAAGTAGATTATATGGAAATTTACACAGGAAATGCGAAACAATCCTGCTACTATTTTTGCTCAGCATTTGGTTTTAAACCAGTCGCATACTCAGGTTTAGAAACAGGCAATCGAGAGACGGTATCCTATGTTCTTCAGCAAAGAAAAATTCGACTTGTCATCACAGGCTCATTAACTGAAAACAGCCGAGTCGCATCCTTCGTTAAAAAGCATGGAGATGGGGTAAAGGATGTCGCATTAACGGTTGATGACGTGGAAAAAGCATATAAAGAGGCAGTTGCACGTGGGGCAATTGAAATTATGCCACCTTTCGAAATAAAAGATGAGCATGGCTCTGTTAAAAAGGCAGTTATTGGGACATACGGAGATACGATCCACACCTTAGTAGAACGGAAAAATTATAACGGTGTATTTATGCCAGGTTATAAACCGATAGAAATGAATATGCCTATTGAGGATGCTGGGTTCATAGGAATTGACCATGTCGTAGGCAACGTTGAAAGTATGGAGGAATGGGTTAGTTATTATGCCAATGTCATGGGCTTTAAGGAAATGACTCATTTCACTGACAAGGATATCAGTACTGAGTATTCTGCCCTTATGTCAAAGGTTATGCATAATGGTGGAAGAATTAAATTCCCGATTAATGAGCCAGCTGAAGGGAAGCGTAAATCTCAAATCGAAGAGTATTTGGAATTCTACAATGGACCAGGTGTACAGCACTTAGCCCTTCTTACTGAGGATATCGTAAGTACAGTCAGTACGTTGAAAAAGAATGGCGTAGAATTTTTAAGCACACCAGACACTTACTATGAAGCGTTATCTGAACGGGTCGGCAAAATCGATGAAGAAATCGATAAGTTAAAGGAATTAAGTATATTAGTAGACCGAGATGATGAAGGTTATCTGCTGCAAATCTTTACAAAGCCAATTGTTGACCGTCCTACATTATTTATTGAAGTGATTCAGCGTAAAGGTGCAAGAGGGTTTGGTGAAGGAAATTTCAAGGCGTTATTCGAATCGATTGAAAGAGAACAGGAAAGAAGGGGAAATCTATAATAATATGGTAAATGTTCAAACAAGAAGCGTTTTAGGTTCAATTCAATCATATCCGCTTGGCCTTTCAACTGAAGAAATACAAAAGAGGTATAAATTAAATCGTGTTTTGAAAATGTCTGATAATGAAAATATATACGGCTGCGCTCCTGTGGTAAAGGAGGCTATTCTTCGAAACTTGAGCTGTCTTCATTTATATCCGGATGGCCATACATCCGAGTTAATCAGCGGGTTGGCAAATTTATATCACTTAAATGAGGAACAGTTTATTACAGGAAATGGGTCTGATGAAATCATTAGACTGCTCACTCGTGCCTATATCGAAAAAGGTGATGAAGCAATTATGGCTGATATCACCTTTCCGCGATATGAAACAAATGTTGTCATTGAGGGTGGAACTGTAGTTAAAGTTCCAGTTATTGAAGGAGTTCATGATTTATCCGGAATGCTAGATAGAATTACAGAAAAAACAAAAATGATCTTTGTTTGTAATCCGAATAATCCAACAGGAACGATTGTTGGAAAAGAGGATCTGCTCCGTTTTATAGTGAATGTCCCAGATAATATTTTGATCGTTCTTGATGAGGCTTATTACGAATACGTAACATCTGATCAATATTTACAATCTATTCCTCTCCTAGACTCTTGCTCAAATTTAATAATCTTGAGGACATTTTCAAAAATTTACGGGCTTGCAGGTCTTCGAGCAGGTTACGGGATGATGCATCCTTCGATCGTAAAAGAGCTGCAAAAAGTAAAAGAAGTATTTAATGTAAATGTGATAGCACAAATTGCTGCTGTTCAGGCACTTGCCAGTCAGGATTTTATTACTATGTGTGTAGAAAAGAACACTTTAGAACGGGATTATGTATGTGATCAATTGAAGAAAGTTGATTTACATTATTTTTCTACCCACACCAATTTTCTATATGTTTACAGTCAACTGCCAATTTCTCAACACTTAATCTCAAACGGCTTTCTCGTGCGACCAATGAAGCTTAACGGTTATGCGGACGCATTTCGAATGACTTTCGCGTCGAGAGAGGATAATGAAGCAGCACTTTCTGTAATCAGACAAATAAAAAAAGATTTGGCGGTGTAATGATGGAAATTACAACTGGTAATCTTGAATGGAGAGAGGCATATAAACTATTAGTTGGTTCAATTTTACCTCGCCCGATTGCATTTGTTACAACAGTCGATGAGGAAGGAGTTGTGAATGCTGCGCCATTTAGCTTCTTTACGGCTATATGTGCAGACCCTCTTCTTATTTGTTTTTCACCAATGAGAAGAGGAAATGATGGCGCAAAAAAAGATACTCTTTTGAACATTGAAGCAACGAAGGAATTTGTTATCAATATTGTCAGTGAAGATTTTGTGGAGCAGATGAATATTTGTGCTACTGAATTTCCATCCGAAGTAGATGAAGTCGAAGTATCAGGGTTAAACAAATCAGCAAGCATTAAGGTAAAGCCTCCCAGAATAAAAGAGTCAAAGGTTCATCTCGAATGTACACTGTATGAAACTCTTCATTTCGGAGAACATGCCGGTGCAGGGAGCTTGGTAATTGGCAAGGTGGAACATGTTCATATTTCCGATGAACTTTATGATAATGGCAGGATAAATACTGAAAAATTAAACCCGATTGGCAGACTAGCGGGTCACATGTATACAAGGCCGATGGCAGAAACGTTTGAAATAGTACGTAAATAATAATCCAGGGTGATGCAATGAAATTTGTAACCTTTCAAAAAGAGGACGGTTCCATCAGGGCAGGCTGGATGATTGATCAATATCATGTAGTAGATATGCATGAGGCTACAGATGGAGTCCTGCCAAAAGATTTGCTTTCGTTTCTGAATGATCACTCTTTTTATATGAAATATATAGCCTCTTTATATAGTAAAGAAGATGCTGTTTATCCGCTAGAAAAAGTGAAATTAAAGGCGCCTTTGCCGAATCCGAGAAGCTTTAGAGATTTTTATGCTTTTGAAGAGCATGTGAAAACAGCTAGGGAAAATCGCGGATTAGAAATGGTACCTGAATGGTATGACATCCCTGTCTTTTACTTTTCGAATCATTTATCAATTAAAGGGCCAAATGAAAATATTAAAAGGCCGACGCAATGCGAATGGCTGGATTATGAATTAGAAATTGCCTGTGTAATTGGAAAAGAAGGAACTGATATACGTGCGGAACAAGCTGAAGATTATATCTTTGGCTATTGCATTTTGAATGACTGGAGCGCCAGAGACATTCAGCGGAAAGAAATGAAGGTTGGCCTTGGGCCGGCAAAAGGAAAGGATTTTGCAACCTCCATTGGACCCTATATCGTAACAAAAGATGAATTGGTGGAGTTTCAAGTCGAGAACGGCTATGACTTAACGATGAAGGCAAAGGTAAATAGCGTACTACTATCAGAAGGAAATATGAGTGATCTGTATTATTCTTTTGCTGAAATGATTGAAAGGGCTTCAGAAGGTGTGACTTTATATCCTGGAGATTTAATTGGTTCTGGGACAGTAGGGAGCGGCTGTATTTTAGAGCTGGGGACTGATGTTCACCGCTGGCTAGAGCCAGGTGATGAGGTTGAATTGGAAATTACCGCTCTAGGAACATTAAAAAATTCTGTAATCTAAAGTAGGTGGAAGAATGTTTTACAGGCAACTGGGGAAAATCCCTCATAAACGTCATACGATGTTTAAAAAAGAAGATGGAAGTCTGTTTAGAGAACAGGTAATGGGGACAAAGGGTTTTTCCGGTACCCAATCAATATTATATCATCATCACATGCCGACAGAAGTAGTTAGTACGAAATTAATTGGTAAGTATCTACCTGAGTATGAAGATCAAGAAGTACTAAAGCATCGTCACCTTATGACAGATAAAATTAAGAAAAGCGGCGATGCTCTGCAGGCCAGGGAATATTTATTAGGGAATGATGATCTGCTGATTGCAACGGTAAAAATTGATGGGCCAATGAATGCTTACTATCGAAATGGCGATGGCGATGAAATGTTCTTTATTCATTATGGTACAGGTGTTTTTGAAACAATGTTTGGCACCATTACCTACGGCCCAGGAGACTATGTCATTATTCCAATTGGGACGATATATCGAATGATCCCTAAAGATGAAACGAAGGCACTTATCGTTGAGGCCTTTAGCCAAATTGTAAGCCCAAGAAGATATCGAAATGAATTTGGTCAATTATTAGAACATAGCCCATTTTGTGAACGAGACATCAGAGGTCCTGAATCAATCGTCACTTTTGACGAAAAGGGAGAATTTGAAGTGATTGCCAAGACGAGAGGGTACCTTCACTCTCATGTGTTAAATCATCATCCATTAGATGTAGTTGGCTGGGATGGTTATCTGTATCCGTGGGTATTTAATATCGAAGATTTTGAGCCAATCACTGGAAGGGTGCATCAGCCTCCGCCTGTTCACCAAACATTTGAGGGTCATAATTTTGTCATATGTTCTTTTGTTCCAAGATTATTTGACTACCATCCTGAAGCGATTCCTGCTCCATATTATCATAGCAATGTTAATAGTGATGAATTGCTATATTATGTCGAAGGGAATTTTATGAGCAGGAAGGGGATTAATCGAGAATCCATCACCTTGCATCCAAGTGCAATTCCTCATGGCCCTCATCCAGGAACGACAGAAGCGAGTATCGGTAAGAAAGAAACACTTGAGCTTGCAGTCATGATTGACACTTTTAAGCCTTTAAAGGTAGTTAAACAAGCAAAAGAAATTGAAGATGAGAAATATATGTATTCATGGGTTTAAAATCAGTAAAGTTGGATTAAAGATCACACATAATCTCAGCAATTCTTTTAGGAACTAAGAATTGCTGGGATTTTTTATTTTTATAACTATTAGGAAAAAGATGTAAATCCCCGCATAAAAAACATATAATACAATTAGTCATTTTTACTAATAGCAGAAATATGTAAGTGCGTTTTTTTCATTTAAATGTTTATCTTATCTTCCGCTTTTAGCCGGAGGATTTTTTTTGGATAATTTTTTCTTATGATAGGTTACGTTTTTGAATGTGGAACGTTATTAATAATAGATGTTAATAGGAGAGGAATAGCTTGATAGATCAATTTACGAATGTATATGATGAATGCTTTGATGATGTTTATCGATATGTTTATGCGAAAACAAGCAATAAATGGGATACGGAGGATATTGTAAGTGAAACATTTCGAAAAGCTTATGAAAAAATGTCTTCTTTAAAGGATGGCCAGAACATGAAAGCTTGGCTTTTTGCTATTGCCCGAAACACGGTTATTGACTATTACCGAAAAAAGAAAACAGTGCTAGTTGGGGATGAAATAGATTTATATTTAAGTCCCATTCCGTTTGAAGACCCATTAGAGGAGTCTAGTGAACTTGAATGTCTTAAGAAAAGTTTGAATGTTTTATCTAAAGAAGATCTTGAAATGACGAATTTAAGATATTTTGCTGGTTTGAAGTTTAAAGAGATTGCTATTGTCCTAGATAAAACCGAAGAAACTCTTCGGGTAAAGTCAAGCAGGATTACAAAAAAAATCGGAAAATTAGTGAAAAAGTGTTTGGGGGAATCTTAATGGACTCTGAAAAAGTTGAAAAGCTTTTGCACGAAATAAAAAAAGATATTTATGTAGATCAAGAACTGAAAAAGCAGTTAAAAGAAACATTTGTGAAAAAGAAAAAAATGAAGTTCCAGCGAAGATCTTTGGTTAGTACGTTAGTAGCAGCTGCTGTATTTTTTGCTGTGTTTTTTAATTACTTCCAAATTAAGCAAACAAATGCGAGTGCTTTCAATATTCAAAATGCCATTTCTTTTCTTGATGTAGGAAGCGGAGAAATTACTTCATACACCTATCATGGAGAGATCCTATATGTTTCGATCAAAAATCAAGGGATTTTCAGCTATACAAGCAGCGGTTATAAAAAAATAACAGAAGAAACTGCTGATAGTTTATCGCATTCCCAACACACAAATAGTCTTCTTTTTTCACAAAATGGAGGAATTTTTATATTTAACCTTGATACAAAAAAGAAAGAAGAAATTGTATCTGGAGGATATTCACAGCCTGTATGGAAAAATGACGAAAATATTTATGCAGAGAAATTAATGGAAAATAAAACAATCATCGTAGAAATTAATACCGACTCTAAAGAAGAGAAAGTCATATCTATAGGACAGCATCCTTCATTTAATGAAAAAGAATACAAGCTTGTGTTTGAACGTGATGGAGAGATTATGATCAGAAATAAAACAGGAAAGGAAATAGTAGTTGATAAAGGGAAGGATCCTAATATTTCTAAAGGCGGCAGCTATATATCTTATGTACAAGAAAGTGATGGATTTGAAAATGTATGGATCTCTGATTTTAATTTAAAAACTAAGAAAAAGGTAACATCTAATCCACCGAGTAGAGAAAATCCGAAAGTGGGCCTTTATAAATATCATTCCTCTGTATGGAGTTCGGATGAACGAACTTTATATGTATTAAAAAAGGATGAAATTCAGGCGAACTCCAGAATAATGATGATCTCATTGAGTGAAAGTGAAGTGACTTCTAAGGATACAGTCATTAGATATTTACAAGCATTATTAGTAAGGGACGATGACTATGCTAAGGGCATGATGGAGAATCCACCCGAATTTTTAACGTATTCAAATCCGTCTCAAATCGGCTACAAAATTATAAATGTATTAGATAGTGAAGATCGTGCAACAGTAACGGCTGAGGTTTATTGGACATATACAGCAACTCCGTATTATAAAATTTCGACATATGAATTTGAACTTTACAAAGCAAATAACCGTTTTGTGATCAAAGGAGTGACTGAAAAGGAAACGAAAGAAATTTTTGACCTTGATACAGGACGAATACAACTGCTA
Source organism: Bacillus sp. S/N-304-OC-R1 (assembly GCF_019749375.1). Lineage (GTDB taxonomy): Bacteria > Bacillota > Bacilli > Bacillales > Cytobacillaceae > Cytobacillus. The sequence goes on along the minus strand of NZ_JACWFE010000001.1, from coordinate 219,341 downwards.
AAAAATGGTCAAATAGCTGAAGATTACTTTTCTTTAGAAGATATTCCTAAGTCCATGTTGAATTCGGAAAATATTCGAATTAGCTCTCTTGTTTTAGCACAAAGTGGAAACGAAATTATATTCAGTTTGCAGGAAATGAATGAGAAAAAACCTTCAAATGTATCAATATTAAAATACAACATCAAAGCGAAAATCTTTAGTTTGGTTGGTAAGATTAGTTCAGAGCAAGGTCAAGATATTGTAATAGAAAAAATGTCTATAGATTCAACAGGTGGATTCGTATCGGCAGATGTGTTTGATGGAGAAATTTCGAGGGTAGTAGTTGCTGATATAAATAAAGGAGAATCTGCAGGTCAGTTCAATAAGACTCATACAATCTTCTGGCAAGGGAATTCTTTGTTAATTGAGGAAAACAATGAATATTTTACCACTTTGTATAAATATGACCCTGAAAAATCCATTAAAAATAATTTTTAATAATTATTGGTAATCCCTGTTACGAAATAGAAAATCTATCGTTATTATAGTTGGAATGACAAAGGGCCCTGTCATTTATATTAATCATTGAATGAGAGGAAAATGAACATGTTTAAGAAAATGATGATGTTAGTTGCAGCGCTTGTCTTAGGAATATCAACTGCAGCATTCGCTGGATCTTTCAATTCAGTAGAGAAGTCAACTGTAAGCAGTGAGAAAGAAGTTGAAAAATCATCCATTGAAGAGCAGCTTGAGATGTTAGAAATGGGTATTGTTTCTACAAATCCAGACTTAACAGTCGAAACATGGGCAAATGCAGTAAAACTTAGAAATGGAGCATTACAATATGCTCTTCTGACGAAAGATGCTAAGGCTAGTGTTAAAGAGCTATTTGAGAAATATCATTGGGTTACAGGTGTCTCAAGTCCATGGGTTGAATCATCAAAAGTTATTAGTAAGAAAGAGAATAACGATAAAACAATTCAATACGTAGTAGAATTTAGATTAGCTACATCCACTGGTTATGGAGGAAAAGATTATGCAGCTCTAACTTTGGTCAAAATGGGGGATCAATGGTTTATTAATACAATCAAATCAGCATCAGATCATGCAGTTGGAATTTGGAAAACACCAGAAGAGGTAATTGAGGAGAATATCGGTAAGAACTAACTCAAAGGAGGAAAAGAAGCAGCAAATCTGTTAGAGGGTCTAAAAGAAGAAATACACTACCCGATTCCTTCTAAATAATTGTTATAAGCCCATAAAAAACCCGACTTATCTTTATTTTAATAGAAAAGTCGGGTTTTATTAATGATATCCCCTATTCATTATGCCAAATCATTGCCAGTGTGCCTTCTCCAGCATGGGCAGCAATTGTAGAGCTAATTTCACCAATAAAAATATCTAGCTTTGGGAAAAGAGCTTTAATTTCTGATGCAAGTTCATTTGCTTTATCGAGTACATTCCCATGCAGTATTTGCACTTGAAAGATGGATTGTTTCTTGTACGATTCTCCTAATAATTCAAGCATTCGCTTAACAGCTTTTTTCTCTGACCGGACTTTGTCAAAAAGTTCAAATTCGCCGTTCGTATTAATTTGTATTATGGGTTTTATTTTTAATAGACTGCCAAGTAAATAGGCAGTTCCTGACATTCTTCCGCCTTTATAAAATTGATCCAGACTTCCTAACAATATATAATTTTCCGATTTAACTGTTTCTTCCTGAAGCTTTTCTGCGATTTTGCTGGCATGAAGCCCGTCATTTTCAAGTGCCATTCCTTTATAAATTAAGGTTGTAATGGCATATGACATAGATTTAGAATCAACTGCTTCAACTGGAAACCCCGCCATTTCTGCACCAGAAAGACAGCTATTAATTGTTCCGCTAAGTTTCCCGGAAATATGGACGGCGATACCGCAGTCATAGCTTTCCTTTAATTGTGCAAACAGCTCTGCAAATTTACCTGCAGGGGGCTGTGAAGTTTTAGGAATCTCTTTAGATGAACGAATTCTTTCATATAATTGATCAGTGCTTAAATCTATACCATCATCAAAAGTATCATTGCCAAATGTAATAGAGAGAGGGATAACATATACATCTGGATGATTCCGTAACTCCTCAGTTATATATGCCGTACTGTCAGTAATCCAGGCTATTTTTTTTTCAGTCATTTTGTAGTATGTCCTTTATCTAATATTAACCTGCAAAGAGGCTAGTTTAATTATCGATCATGTTTTATTATACACTAATAGTTTTTGATTGTATGAACTGCAGAAAAGTTTCACGTATTGCTCACAGTTTTAAACCGCATTTTGCTAATGCAGCACGTACCTGATGCTGATCCATGGACGGGTTTGCCAATTTTAAAGTCTTCTCCTTCGAATACAGAACGGCTGCTTCCGCGAGACTCTTTAAATTCGAATGTTGGCTTTGTATACCGAGTAAGCTTTGAAAACTCCAGATGGAAGATTTTATTTAAATCCCCATCTCATCTAAAGTAATCCATTTCTTCATAATACTTGATTTTTATTCATAAGACTAGACTTTCGATATGTACTAAATAGGAAGTTAAAACTGTAATTGGTTTGGATGATAATAATAAGCAATGAAAAAGGCATCCGTATACCGGATACCTTTAAATAGAAAGCTATTCTATATTTATTAATTTTTAACTTCCTCAGGAACAGGAAGACCTAGGCCTTCAGCAATCTTTGTACCGTATTCTGGGTCTGCTTTATAGAAGTGCTGGATTTGTCTTAGTTTTATTTCGTCTTTTTCGACTTGCTTCATCGCTCCAACAATATTTGCGACAAGTCGTTCTCTTTCCTCTTTAGACAGCAGTCGATAAAGGTCTCCAGCCTGAGTATAGTGATCATTGTGGTCATATGCGACACTGTCTGCCGATCCTGACACAGCGTATGGAGCAGGCTTATGTTCAGGAACTTCTGTAGGACCTCCATAGCTGTTTGGTTCGTAATAGACCGAGCCGCCGCCATTGGAATCAAACCGCATCTGGCCATCGCGCTGATAGTTATTCACTTCAGCCTTAGGGCGATTAATCGGAAGAGCCTGATGGTTGGCTCCTACACGGTATCGATGTGCATCATGGTAAGCGAATAAACGGCCCTGAAGCATTTTATCAGGTGATACTTCAATTCCTGGAACAAGTGTCCCAGGTGAGAATGTCGCCTGCTCAACTTCAGCAAAGTAGTTTTCCGGATTTCTGTTCAATACCATTCTACCAACTTCGATAAGCGGATAATCCTTTTGAGACCATACTTTTGTAACATCGAATGGATCAAACCGATACGTATTCGCATCCTCTAAAGGCATAATTTGGACGCATAGCTTCCAGGATGGATAGTCACCATTTTCAATCGCATTGTATAAATCTTCGATATGATAGTCTGGATTTTCTCCTGCCATTTGCGCTGCCGCCTCAACACTTAAGTTTTTAACCCCTTGTTCTGTTTTAAAGTGATATTTAACCCATACGCCTTCACCTTGTTCATTCACCCATTTAAATGTATGACTTCCAAATCCGTGCATATGCCGGAAAGTAGCAGGGATGCCACGGTCGGACATAAGGATCGTAACTTGGTGAAGCGCTTCAGGGGATAGAGACCAGAAATCCCAAACCGCATTTGGATTTTTTAAGTGGGTTTTTGGATCACGCTTTTGAGTATGAATAAAGTCTGGAAATTTAATCGCATCACGAATAAAAAACACAGGTGTGTTGTTTCCTACAAGATCGTAATTTCCTTCTTCTGTATAAAATTTAACAGCAAATCCGCGTGGATCTCTAACTGTGTCTGCCGAGCCTAGTTCACCGGCTACAGTTGAGAATCGAACGAAAAGAGGAGTGCGCTTGCCAACCTTTGATAAGAAAGCTGCTTTTGTATATTTTGAAAGGTCATTGGTTACTTCAAAATAGCCATGTGCGCCTGCGCCTTTAGCATGAACTACACGCTCAGGAACACGTTCACGGTTAAAATGTGCCAGTTTTTCTAATAGATGCACATCTTGAATGAGTGTTGGACCTCTTGAACCAGCAGTCATTGAGTTTTGGTTGTCCCCAACTGGAGCTCCCCAACTAGTCGTTAAATGATTGTTTTTCGTCACTCGAATTCACCTCATATATATTATTAAATTGCTTCCTGAATTAATGATAACACTTCTCAATATAAAATCAATATCTTTTTATAATTATTATAAAATAAAATTTAATATTATTTAAAATGTATACTAAATATGATGGAATCATAGATAGCACTTTGTAAAAGCCTTATTACAACATTGGTATATCTATATTTTTGAATATGGACAAAAGAACTGGAAATTGGAAAAATTATTAATTATTTTCTTGACCCGGGAAGGACGATATTTGCCATTAATAATAGAAAATGGGCAAACTAAACAAATGACTCTAGATTCGTTTTTGCATGAAAGGAAATCTAGAGAAAAGTTTAATAAAGCAAAAGTTCTAAAAAATATTTTTTTACTGTCCTCTATGTATGTACAAATTTAAAATTTATGTTAAAGTATTCGTAAGAAACCTTTATATATCAAGGGTTTATCTGTCCTTCTAAGGTAGACAACTGTATTTTTGTAAATGACATTTAGTTGAGGAAATAAATGAACAGGGGGATTTTTACATGACAAGTAAAACATTAGATGCATTTTTAAAGGAAAATTTAGAAGATTTAAAAGGGAAAGGTTTATACAATGTTATCGATCCTTTAGAAAGCCCGAACGGCCCTATTATAAAAATTAATGGAAGAGAGCTGATTAATCTTTCTTCTAATAACTATTTAGGATTGGCTACAGACGAGCGTCTAAAGAAAGCAGCTATTGATGCAATTAACAAGTATGGTGTTGGAGCAGGAGCGGTTCGGACTATTAACGGAACACTAGAGCTTCACGTAAGGCTTGAAGAAAAACTTGCACAATTTAAACATACGGAAGCAGCAATTGCTTATCAATCCGGATTTAATTGTAATATGGCAGCTATTTCGGCTGTTATGGATAAAAATGATGCCATTCTTTCTGACGAGCTAAATCATGCTTCTATTATCGATGGCTGCCGGTTATCTAGAGCTAAAATTATTCGTTATAACCATTCGGATATGGAAGATTTAAGAGCAAAAGCAAAAGAGGCAACCGAATCAGGATTGTACAATAAAGTTATGGTTATTACCGATGGCGTTTTCTCAATGGACGGAGATATTGCTAAGCTTCCTGAAATAGTAAAAATCGCAGAAGAGTTTGACCTTATTACATATGTGGATGACGCTCACGGATCAGGAGTATTAGGAGAAGGAGCAGGGACTGTTAAGCATTTTGGCCTTTCTGATAAGATTGATTTTCAAATTGGCACGCTATCAAAGGCGATTGGAGTTGTTGGCGGCTATGTAGCAGGGAAAAAAGATTTAATTGATTGGTTAAAAGTAAGAAGCAGACCATTCTTATTTTCTACATCCTTAACTCCTGCTGATGTCGCTGCTAGTATGGAAGCTATTGATATTTTAATGGAAAGCACAGAATTAAATCAAAAGCTTTGGGAAAATGCCAATTATTTAAAAGCAGGCTTAAAGAAATTAGGGTTTAACATTGGTGAAAGCGAAACTCCAATAACACCATGCATTATTGGTGATGAAATGAAGACACAAGAGTTTAGTAAGAAGCTGAACGAAGCAGGGGTTTATGCTAAATCAATTGTATTCCCAACTGTTCCGAAGGGGACTGGACGAGTTAGAAATATGCCATCAGCTGCACATACGAAAGAAATGCTAGATCAGGCTATTACCATTTACGAAAAAGTAGGAAAAGAAATCGGTGTAATTTAAATCAATTTCAAGACTGCTATTTGCTTCTTGATAGAGGGCACGAGAATTTTTCAAAAAGGGAAGGTTTGGAGATATATGAAAAAGATATTTATTACAGGCGCTTTAGGACAAATCGGCTCTGAGTTAACGATAAAGCTTAGAGATATTTATGGATCAGATAACGTTATTGCCACTGATATAAGAAAGAACGATTCAGAGGCTGCACAATCTGGTCCATTTGAGGTTGTAGATGTAACAGATACGAAATCAATGATTGAAACAGCTAGGAAGTATCAGGCCGATACAGTTATCCATATGGCTGCATTACTTTCCGCAACGGCTGAAAAAAATCCAGTGTTTGCATGGAATTTAAATATGGGCGGATTAATGAACGCTTTAGAAACCGCACGTGAATTACAGTGCAAGTTCTTTACTCCAAGCTCGATCGGTGCTTTTGGTCCTTCAACTCCAAAGGATAATACGCCTCAAGACACAATTCAGCGCCCAACAACGATGTATGGGGTGAATAAAGTAGCTGGTGAATTGCTTGCGGATTATTATTATTATAAATTTGGTGTAGATACAAGAGGATTAAGATTTCCGGGATTAATCTCATACGTGACTCCTCCAGGAGGCGGCACAACAGATTATGCTGTCGAAATATATTATGAAGCGATTAAGAACAAACGCTATACATCTTATATTGCAGAGGGAACATATATGGATATGATGTATATGCCAGATGCACTGAATGCAATTGTAGATTTGATGGAGGCAGATCCCTCTAAATTAAAGCACCGAAATTCATTTAATGTTACGGCCATGAGCTTTGAGCCGGAAGAAATTGCAGCAGAAATTCGCAAATCTATTCCTGAATTTAAGATGGACTATAATGTGGATCCAATCCGACAAAAAATTGCTGACAGCTGGCCAAATTCTCTAGATGCTACTGCTGCTAAAGAAGAGTGGGGCTTTAAGGCTGAATATGATCTTGCTAAAATGACAAAAGATATGCTAGAAAAGCTAAGTAAATAAGAAAAAGCGAAAAGCTTGGGCATCCCCAAGCTTTTTCGTGTATCAAATAGAGATGTGAAAGACTTGTTTAAGAAACTGATTCTTTTCTTCCTGTGATAGATCCAGCTTTGTTTTCTGACCATCTTTTGTTTCTGTTACTGATAATCCGTTTAGTGTAATTCTGCCTGTTTGTGTGGCAATTGTTACTATATCACCATGTGTAAAAGTAGAATCAGGTGATGTTTGGTTGTAAATGCAGCCTTCCGTAAAATCTAGAATTTGTTTTGGCAAGTTTTCAAAGCGATATAGATGTTTCCACTCTTGATCCTCATGACGCTGAAGATAATACATCTCATCCTCTTTTTTTATGATTCTATACGATCCGCTAACATCAGTTCGAATCTCACCTGTTAATCCGATAGGCTGGCGCACAGAGTCGCCAAATCCAACGTCAACTAAATAAGGCTGATCAAGCAGAACCATTATAGCGGCATGAGTATTAGGCTTAGCCCAACCTGTTGGCTTATTTACCGTACAGGAAATAAGATAGGATTGAAAGCCGAGATCGGTTAATAATCTCTGAAAAAGGCCATTAAGCTCGTAGCAATATCCTCCGCGATGACGCCCAATGATTTTTTCATAAAATTGGTTCGTATCTAATTCTATTTTGACCTTACGCGTTACATCTAAATTTTCAAATGGGATTTTTTCCAAATGTTTTCTTTGCAGTTTAGACAGATAATCTAATGTAGGCTCTTCACTTTCAATATCCAATCTCTTCAAATATTCCTGAACATTCATGACAATCATCCTTTTAAAAATGATTTTACGGTTTCTGGGAAGCTGAATTATTGACTAATATTAATTTTTCATTTTTGGGTAATACTTTGCCAATAATTGAAGCATCCTGTAATCCAGCTTCATGTAATTTTGAAATGTAGTCTGCTGCCTGTTCTTCCGGAATGGATACTAACAACCCACCAGAGGTAATTGCATCACATAAAATTAGCTGACTTTCTTTTGAAATATGATTATATAGTACATCATCAATCAGCCAGTTATGGTTCGCTTTTGATCCGCCTGGTACTATTCCTTTTTCAGCAAGTTGATATGTACCATCCAAGAGTGGAACTTTATGATAATCAATTTCAAAGGAAACACCGCTTCCGCGGGCCATTTCACTGGCATGGCCGAGTAGGCCAAAACCTGTTACATCTGTAACGGCGTTAGGATTAAAGTCAGTTAGTATCTCTGCAGCTGTTTTATTTAGCATAGCCATTGTCTTTGTGACGGCACTTTCTTGGTCAGGAGTAACAGCACCTCTTTTTATGCCAGTTGTCAAGATACCAACACCTATTGGCTTTGTTAAAACTAGAAGATCACCAGGTTTGGCTCCAACATTTTTCCAGAAGCGTTCTGGGTGAACAATACCAGTTACTGATAAACCAAATTTTGGTTCTTGATCATCTACTGAGTGGCCTCCAACTGTAATGGCGCCAGCTTCCTTTACTTTATCTCCAGCTCCTCGTAAAATCTCAGCCAGCATGTCTGGACCAAGCTTTTTAACGGGATATCCAACAATATTAAGCACTGTTTTTGGATGACCGCCCATTGCATAAACATCACTTAATGCATTTGCGGCTGCAATTTGCCCAAACATGTATGGATCATCAACAATTGGAGTAAAATAATCTACTGTTTGTATTAAGGCAATCGAATCTGTTAATTGATAAACACCTGCATCATCCGATGTTTCATGGCCGACAAGCAGCTCAGGCACGGGATCTTGTTTTGGTAAAAGACGCAAAACTTGCGTCAAGTCCTCAGGACCGATTTTGCATCCTCAGCCAGCTTTTGTTGACAAGGAAGTCAAACGAATTTTTTCATGCTCGCTCATAATACCACCTCCAAAATAAGTATACCTTTATTTAAAAATAAAATCACAATTTACATATCGATAGTTTGCAGAAAAATACAGTTTATAATAAAATGATTTATGTATAAAATATGAATATTTTGTATTTTGTTGAAGGGGGATTATCTTGAAGAAATACAATGTCATTATTGAATTTTGTATGATGTGAAACTATGCTCCTAAAGCCGCGGGTCTCGCGGAAGAACTATTTACTCACTTTCGCCATGAAATTGAAAGACTAGAGCTTATTCCTGGAAAAGGCGGAATATTTGAGGTTATTGTGAATGGAGAAAAAATCTACTCGAAGGATGAGACAGGATTATTTCCAAAATTCCATCAGATTATCGAAATTATGCAGGGTTCTACTATAGACTAACCTTCTTCATTTTTGAAGAAGGTTTATTTATTGAATATAATAATATTATGTTAACTAATTTAGTGATTACAGAGCATAGTTAATAAATGATATAATAGGTGAACGATGATAGGAGGGAAGCTAGTGAATCATTTACTAAGAAATATTCCCCCCGTACATGAATTTCAAAAGGATGCACGCTTTATTCTTTTGGAGAAAGAAAACGGGATTAATTCTATACATATAACAAATGAGCTAAAAAATATCCTTTCACAAGTTAGGGAAGAATTGCTGCAAAATATTTGGAATGGACCTGAACCAGGTACGATTGCGTTCATCGAGGAAGTATTTAACAGACTGAAAGCAGGTATTAAAAAAAATTATAGTTACACCCTTAAGAGGGTCATTAATGCAACAGGAACCATTCTCCATACGAATCTCGGCCGGTCACGTTTAAGTGAAAATGCGATACAGCATATGCTTGATATTGCTCATCATTATTCTAATTTAGAATATAAAATTGAAGAAGGAGAACGAGGGGCAAGGCATTCTCATGCAGAACTGCTTATTAAAGAACTAACTGGCGCAGAGGCAGCTATGGTTGTAAATAACAATGCAGCTGCTGTATACCTGATTTTAAAGGCATTTGCTGATAAAAAGGATGTCATCGTTTCAAGGGGGCAGCTCGTTGAAATAGGGGGATCATTTAGAATCTCCTCTATTATGGAAGAGAGTGGTGCCAATTTAGTTGAAGTAGGAACAACGAATAAAACTCATTTATCTGATTATGAGAAAGCAATTTCCGAACATACGGCTATGGTATTAAAGGTACATACAAGTAATTTTAAAGTAATTGGCTTTACTCAATCAGTAGAAACGGAAGAATTAGCGAAGCTTGCCAAAAAAAGCGGCATCATATTTTATGAGGATTTAGGCAGCGGAGCTCTATACGATTTTCGACAAAATGGCATTGGCGAAGAACCAGTAGTGAAAAAGGTGCTTAAAGAGGGGGCACATCTTGTCTCCTTTAGCGGGGACAAGCTTTTAGGCGGGCCTCAAGCAGGAGTTATTGCTGGAAAAAAAGAATACATCTCCGTTTTAAAAAGTCACCAGCTTGCTAGAGTGTTACGAGTTGATAAATTGACACTTTCTGCACTAGAAGGAACTTTGCTAGAATATATAAAAGGGAATGAGAAAAGTATTCCTGTTATTAGAGAAATAACTATGACACAACTGGAATTAAAAGTAAGGACAGAAGCTTTTGTAGGAAGACTTCAAAAGATGACAGAGCAATATCAAATATCGATTAGAAATAGTATGGGTCAAATAGGAGGAGGGACAATGCCTGAGGTAGAGCTTCCTTCTATTGTGGCTGTTTTGAATCATAAAAGCCTTACTGCTGAACAGCTAGCAAAAAAATTACGCACAAATCATCACACACCTATCGTTGTTCGTATTCAAAAAGATGAAGTATTTCTCGATTTGCGGTCGGTCACGGATGAGGAAGAATTAACAATCCTTGAAGTATTACAAAAATTATAATTGTAAAACAGCTGCAACGAAAAAATTGCAGCTGTTTTTTTAATTACATATCATGCCCTGCATTGTTTTTCTGTCTTGTATGATTCCGGTTTTTTACTTTTTTAGAGCCGCTTAATGGTTCTGGCTGTCCTGAATTATGTCCCTTTGGCGCATTTTTACGCATATCCTTGCTATCATTTTTGTTCATTTTAGCATCCCTCCTATGAAATAGGATGGAAGGATAGGTCAAATTTATACAGAATATTTTTTTCAAAGACTGCACAATTTAAATGTACATTTTATTAAAGGAGTGAATAAGGGGATGCCATATCATAAGAATAAACAGCAAGCATTTCAGGCTGCCCAACAGGGGATGGAGGATGCCCAAGAGCTTTATTTTGAAATTGTCCGGGACTCAGCAAATTATGGACATCAGCTTAAACATCTAAAACAAGAGGTAAATGAAGCATATCAGCAAATTGAAAATGCGTTAGAAATTGCTTCGGAAACTCAGAAAACACAATTAGAAAAGTTTCAAAAAGACTTGAGTAAGATGGTAGAAGAGGTTAACCAATATCATTAAATAATAGCTGATAAAGGAAGCGAGCATAAGTCGCTTCCTTTATTTATAGATTTTTCTTTCGTTTTTTATTATTTAGTTTTTGTTTTTCTGTTAACGGTTCATTTGAGAATTCTTCATTATAACCAGCACCCATACCTTGACCCTTTGCTGCATTCATTCCTGGAATTAGATGATTTGATTTTCTTTTAGCCAATGATATCACCTCCAAATACTATTTTCTGCAAGTTTTATCTAAATATGTCGGAGTTACAATCCTTTTTTTATGCTTGAAAATAAGTTAAAATATTTTGGTAACATAATATGCATTAATGTACAAAAGTTAATGACAAAGAAAAAACCTTTAAATTTCAACCTATTTAATGGAAAGAGGGTTATTATCTTAAATGCAATAAGATAAACTTATCAAAAACAATAACTTTCTTGTTATTTACTTATGTAGCACATTGTATTAAGATTATTTGTGGGAAGAGTAAGATGGACGAAAATGACATCTTTTCGACAATTTTCAAAGCTTTTATTGATTAAATTTATAAAAGGGGGATTATCCCATGGTGAAAAATGATGTATTCAATGCCCGTAAGTCTTTTGAAGTAGACGGGAAGCGCTATCATTACTACCAATTAGACGCACTAGAAAAGGCTGGCGTCGGCAATGTAACAAAATTGCCTTATTCAATTAAGGTGCTATTAGAATCTGTCCTTCGTCAATATGACGGTCGTGTAATTACTAAAGAACATGTTGAAAACTTAGCAAAATGGGGCACTAGCGAAGTGAAGGAAGTTGATGTTCCCTTCAAGCCTTCACGCGTTATTCTTCAAGACTTTACAGGGGTTCCTGCTGTAGTAGACTTAGCTTCTCTTCGTAAAGCTATGGCTGATATGGGCGGAGATCCGGATAAAATTAATCCGCTAAAGCCAGTGGATCTTGTTATTGACCACTCTGTTCAAGTTGACCAATTCGGTTCACCTGAAGCTTTAGAAGCTAACATGAAGCTTGAATTTGAAAGAAATGCTGAGCGTTATCAGTTCCTAAGCTGGGCACAAAAAGCATTTGATAACTACCGTGCAGTTCCTCCTGCTACTGGTATCGTTCACCAAGTAAACCTTGAGTATCTTGCAAGTGTAGTTCATTCAGTAGAGAATGAAGACGGTGAATTTGAAGCATTCCCAGATTCTTTAGTTGGTACTGACTCACACACAACAATGATCAACGGTATTGGTGTTCTTGGATGGGGTGTTGGAGGAATTGAAGCAGAAGCAGGAATGCTTGGACAGCCTTCATATTTCCCAGTTCCAGAAGTTGTTGGTGTTAAGTTAACTGGTGAGCTTCCAGACGGTGCAACTGCTACTGACTTAGCGTTAAAGGTAACACAAGTTCTTCGTGCACACGGAGTTGTTGGGAAATTTGTTGAATTCTTCGGTACTGGTGTAACTCAATTACCACTTGCAGATCGTGCAACAATTGCTAACATGGCTCCTGAATATGGTGCAACTTGCGGATTCTTCCCAGTTGATGAAGAATCTCTTCAATACATGCGTTTAACTGGCCGTTCTGAAGAACAAATTAAATTAGTTGAAACATATTCTAAAGAAAATGGATTATTCTTTGATCCGGCTTTAGAGCCAGTTTACACAAATGTTGTTGAAATTAATCTTTCTGAAATTGAAGCAAACCTTTCTGGTCCAAAGCGTCCTCAAGACTTAATTCCGCTTTCAGCTATGAAAGAAGAATTTAACAAAGCTTTAACAGCACCACAAGGAAACCAAGGCTTTGGTTTAGATGAGAAAGAAATTGATAAAAAAGTAACTGTTCAATTTAACAACGGCGATACGACTGAAATGAAAACAGGTGCTGTTGCAATTGCTGCAATTACAAGCTGTACAAATACATCTAACCCATATGTATTAGTTGGTGCAGGTCTTGTTGCGAAAAAAGCAGTAGAGCTTGGCATGGAAGTTCCTAAATTCGTTAAAACTTCTCTAGCACCAGGTTCTAAAGTTGTAACTGGTTACCTTCGTGATTCTGGCTTACAGCCATATCTTGATCAATTAGGCTTTAACATTGTTGGTTATGGTTGTACAACTTGTATCGGAAACTCAGGTCCATTAAAAGAAGAAATCGAAAAAGCAGTTGCTGAAAGCGATCTTCTTGTAACATCTGTTCTTTCTGGTAACCGTAACTTTGAAGGACGTATTCATCCTTTAGTAAAAGCTAACTACTTAGCTTCACCTCCGTTAGTTGTAGCTTACGCATTAGCTGGTACAGTAGATATCGATCTTCAAAAAGACGCTATCGGAAAAGATAAAGACGGTAATGATGTATTCTTTAAAGACATTTGGCCAACAACTGCTGAAGTTAACGAAGTGGTAAAACAAACTGTAACTCCAGAGCTATTCCGTAAAGAATATGAAAATGTATTTGGTGACAATGCTCTTTGGAATAAAATTGAAACAAGCAATGACGCGCTTTATACTTTTGATGATAAATCAACATATATTCAAAATCCTCCTTTCTTTGAAGGATTAAAGGCTGATCCAGATGAAGTGAAGCCATTAAATAATCTTCGTGTTGTTGCAAAATTTGGTGATTCTGTAACAACAGATCATATTTCTCCTGCGGGTGCAATCGGCAAAAATACACCAGCTGGTAAATATTTATTAGAAAACGGTGTAGATGTACGCGACTTTAACTCTTATGGTTCTCGTCGTGGTAACCATGAAGTTATGATGCGTGGTACATTTGCTAATATCCGTATCCGTAACCAAATTGCGCCAGGAACAGAGGGTGGCTTCACAACTTACTGGCCAAATGAAGAAGTTATGTACATTTATGATGCTTGCATGAAGTATAAAGAAGACGGAACTGGTCTTGTTGTACTTGCAGGTAAGGACTATGGAATGGGTTCTTCTCGTGACTGGGCAGCAAAAGGTACAAACCTTCTAGGAATCAAAACAGTTATTGCTGAAAGCTATGAGCGTATTCACCGTTCAAACCTTGTATTAATGGGAGTTCTTCCGCTTCAATTTAAAGATGGTGAAAATGCTGAAACTCTTGGTTTAACTGGAAAAGAAACAATCGATGTTCAAATCGATGAAAATGTTAGACCACGTGACATTATTAAAGTTACTGCTACAGATGATCAAGGCAACAAGAAGGAATTTGAAGTTCTTGTTCGCTTCGATTCAGAAGTTGAAATTGACTACTACCGTCATGGCGGTATCTTACAAATGGTTCTTCGTGATAAATTAGCAAATTAATATCAAACCAAGACGCGTGTAGTTTCAAATTTGAAATTACACGCGTTTTTTTATGCATTTGTTTTTACAAATATAAATTTCTTTTGTATGGTGAAGGGAGAATTATCCTAAATTGGAGGTAAAAGATGGGTGCGATCATGCTAGGTCCCTTCATGATAAAATATGAATGGATTTTATATTTAATAAGCGGTCTATCGGCTTATCTTATGATAAGATTCCATTCAAAAGAAGATTTACCCTTTCAGGAAATTTTTTTAAATAGTATGTTGAATTCATTTTTAATTGGATTTATTGTCTATAAATTCAGTTCTATTATTATTCGGCCAACCATTCTAATTGACAATCCATCATCGATAATATTTACAACTGGCGGGACAAAAGGAAAGCTTCTTGGCGTTATAATAGCTCTTCTTTATTTTTTTAATAAATATCGAAACGGGATTTGGCCGCTAAAAAACTGGCTGATTTTAATGGTTTATGGAATTGTTACATTTTTTGTAGCGTTTTGGATGTTCAGAACGTTATTTTTTCTGCTTGTCTAGGTAACAATACCGGTAAATAGTTATAAAGGTGTTGAAAATAGACATGATTAAAAAGGTTATTTCTGCTAGTTTTCTTTTCTTTCTAATGGCGATTGTAATCGTTCAAGCACAAGGAAAGGAAGATTCGAATAATGAACAGGTTCCAGGCATTCGCGTAGGATTAAAAGCTCCTGACTTTGAATTAAAGGATTTGGACGGTAAAGCAGTTCGACTTTCGGATTTTAAAGGAAAAAAAGTGATGCTGAATTTCTGGGCAACGTGGTGTCCGCCATGTAAAGCTGAGATGCCTGCCATGCAAAAGTTTTTCGAAGAATCTGGCGATGAAATCGTTATTTTAGCCGTAAACATTGATCCAGAAAACAATGTGGCAGGGTTTGTTAAACAAATGGGAGTTCAATTTCCTGTTCTTCTCGATAAAAACGAACAAGTCAATTCGAAATATAAGATCTTGTCAATTCCAACTACATTCTTTATTGATGAGAATGGAATTATTAAGCATAAGCATTTAAGCGTAATGACAATTGATATGATGAGGAAATATTCAAAATAGCATCAGGTAAGCTGGTGCTTTTTTTTGATTAATATAATTTTCGAAAATTTGTAATAATTATTTAGAGTTTTGGAAATAATAACAGTTATTATAGTATTAAAGGAAGGTGATAGAATAATGAGAAAACCTAGAAAACGCTCATTCGCCGAACTTGTTTTAGAAAATAAACGACAAATATTAAAAGATCAGGAAGCAATGGAAAGAATAGAAGAAAGATTAGAAGAAAAGCGTCTCCATAAAGCAGAATAACATTAATTACTATTAATGACCCCTTCTTCAAGTGTACATACTTAAATAAGAGGAGGGATTTATATGAGTAATCCAAAAAAGCATTCTCAAGGCTTTAGGCCAGACCATACCGGAACGCAGCAGCGAGGGTATGGCGGGAATAAAGGGAAAAAAATGCAAAGCAATACTGGTGGTACCCCTCAAGTAATGCAAACAAAAGGTGAATAGGTAATAAATTGGTGGCTCTTTTCAGGGGAGTCACCTTTCATTTGTTCATAATAAAAAAACACCACTCTTTTCCGTTGATAATTTTCATTCTGATTCACAAACTAAATTTGTACCATCACAACTTCAACAGGGGGTTATTTTTTATGGAATACACTAATAAGCCAAATCCAGATGACCGTAGTGATAACGTTGAAAAGCTTCAAACAATGGTTCAAAATACAATTGAGAATATAAACGAAGCAGAAGAATCTCTACAATTTGCAAATGAAGAAGATCGTGCAAGAATCGAAGCAAAAAACGAACGCCGCAAAGAAAGTATTGAGGCAATGCGAAGTGAAATAAAGGATGAAAGCGAAGCAAGGCAAAACGGCTATAAATAAGTGAGTGAAGAGACCTGATTATTGTGATCAGGTCTTATTTTTTTTTCCAAATAATTAAATATGTTATGATAGTTATTGGACTATATAAAAAGAAGTGATAATAATGGAAAAACATAGACAGAAAATGGACAGTAGAATAAACGAGTGGGAATTGGAATTTCAGCAAAATGGGGTTATTGAAAATGAAGGCTCTCTTTTAGCTTTTATTAAAACGCTAAGTGATGAAAAGGATAAGGAACTCATTTCAAGCCTTTTATCTATTGCCGGACTTTCAAGATTAACTAAAGAAAAACATGACTCTCTTGGCCTTGCGTGGATTCAAAAGGCGTATGACATTAATCCTAATAACTCAAAAGCATCTGAAATTATAGAGCAATTGGATTGGAAAAATAGGGAAGCATTTTTATCCCTTTTGTCGTTTCCTCCTTTGCGTGAAACTGATCATAAACAAGCTAAATTGCAAGCAGTTGATCAAATTCAAGAAATATGCAGACATTTTCTTGATAAGGCGGATGAGGAAAGGGATAAGCTTGAAAAAATACAGGAAAAACTAAATAATACTGAGTTATTTAATTTATATACGAATTTACTGGAACTGTTAGAGAACGTACAAGAAGAAACTGTATCTCTCTTGAAAGCATCTGAGGATTATAAACAATCTGTTGTTGGAGTTTTTTATCATTCGTCTTATTACTCGGAAATGAAAAAAGTGTTAGAGCGTATAGAGGAATTAAAAGTGAACTGGCAGCAGCTTTTTTTGGAAGATATGAATGATAATGATACAGAAATTGCTAAGAATCCTCTTGATGAACTGGATGGATTAGTAGGTCTTGAAAAAGTGAAAGACCGTGTGAAGGATTTTTATCGTTTTTTAAAGTATCAGAATGAAAGAAGAGCTCTTGGTTTTCAGTTAAGGGATGAACTAAGTCTTGATATGATCATAACCGGAAACCCCGGAACAGGTAAATCGACGTTAGCAAGACTGCTGGGAAAAATTTATTATGAACTTGGTGCCCTATCAAAAGAAGCTATAGTTGAAGTAGATCGCTCACAGCTCGTCGGCGCCTTCGTAGGCCAAACAGAGGAAAATGTTCGGGCAGCTGTCCAAAAAGCATTAGGCGGCGTATTATTTATTGATGAAGCCTATAGTTTAAAAAGACAAGGGCAAACAGGCAATGACTATGGACAAACCGTCATTGATACACTCGTGTCATTAATGACAGGGGCAGAATTTGGCGGTAAATTTGCAGTTATCATGGCTGGGTATCCGGATGAAATGCGACAATTCCTTGATGCCAATCCAGGTTTGAGAAGCAGATTCCCACAGTCCAATCATATCCACTTGCCAGACTATACAAATAAAGAGCTTATTGTGATAGCAGACAAATTAGCATTGGGTAATGACTATGTTTTGACTGAGGAAGCGAAACAAGAGCTTGAAAAAAGGGTTGAAATGGAACGGGTTGATGATTCGTTTGGAAATGCAAGAGCTGTAAAAAATATAGTTCTGGACGCTATTTTCAAAAAAGGTGCACAACATACTGTAGAGCATTCCATATTAGATTATTCCCTGCTCGATAGAAAAGATTTTGAAGTAATAGAACAAGATAAGACGATGAACCCTTCAAACATGCTAGAGAATTTAGTTGGGCTTGAAGCGGTAAAAAATGAAGTGAAAATGCTCACATCATTTGTAAAAATGCAGCAAATTCGAAGAGACAAAGGGCTGCCGATTGTTCCGATTCAACTTCATTCAGTCTTTATTGGCAATCCAGGCACTGGGAAGACAACCGTTGCAAAAATTTATGCCGAGCTTTTAAAAGAATGCGGTTTTTTAAAAAGAGGTCATTTGATTGTTGCGAGCCGAGCTGATTTTGTCGCGGGCTATGTCGGGCAAACAGCCATTAAAACAAAAAAGAAAATAAAAGAAGCACTCGGCGGAGCTCTATTTATAGATGAGGCATATTCATTGCTTTCACAAACACAAGGAGATTTTGGCAAAGAAGTGATTGATACACTTGTAGATGAAATGACAAAGCATAATGAAAATTTAGTCGTTATTTTGGCAGGGTATCCTAAAGAAATGGAAGCATTACTGCAAAGTAACCCGGGGCTAAAATCAAGATTTAAAAAGTTCCTGCATTTTAATGATTATAGTACTGATGAATTGCTTAAAATCATGATAAATTATGCTTCACATTTTCAATACAACTTATCTGGAGAAGCAGTGGATTTTATAAAAGAAAAAATAAATACGATTGAAATTAAGGGAAATGGACGGTTTGCTACGAATTTAATTGATGAAACCATTCAATCACAAGCAATGAGGCTATTAGGAAACGAGGATAAAGCTGAGTTGTTGGAACATGTTTCTTATCTTGAAAAAGTAGACGTAGAAGCAGCATTAGTAAGATTGGGAAAAGGGGAATAGTAATGCTAATATCAACAAAAGAAATAGAAGTAAGATATGCAGAAACAGACCAAATGGGTGTTGTCTATCATGCAAATTATTTAATTTGGATGGAATTAGGACGGACACAGCTTATAAAGGATTTAGGTTTTAATTACGCTGAAATGGAGAAGGACGGAATTATTTCGCCTGTTTTAGATATACAAGCATCCTATAAAAAACCTCTTCATTATGGTGAAAAAGCAATTGTAAAGACTTGGATTGAAGATTATGACGGCCTGCGTGTCAGCTACGGCTATGAAATATATACGGAAGATGAAGAAATAGCTGTTACTGGTATTTCTAAGCATGTTTGTGTAAAGAAAGAATCCTTCCGTCCCATCTCAATTAAAAAACATTATCCAATTTGGCATGAAGCTTATGAAAATGCAAAAAAACCAGTATAGAAAATTTAGGTGATTAAATACTTACTAAGAGAGGCGGTGCATTTTTGGCTTTTGGAATAAAAAGACAGGAATTAAATGATTGGAAGAAAATAATTGATCATGGCGGCATTGCTTTCTTAACACATTATTGGCTTGATGACCGTTTTCCTGGATGTAAAACGGTTACAAAGGTAGGTTGTAATGACTTAAATAAACTCATTGCATGGGGAAAAAAATATGGATTGAAGCCGGAGTGGATACATACTCGAAAAGACGGATATTCACATTTTGATCTCATTGGGGAGAGACAAGCTGATATTCTTAAGTATGAAGGATTAACCGAACAAATTTGGCGTTAGAAGAACAACTAGTTTTCGAATAGTCATTTTAATTATAAAAAAACTGCCTTGTCATCATATCAAAACTGTAAATGACAAGGCAGTTTTTTAAATATATTTATATTCAGGCTCTAGAGCTTTTTCGTTAAATTCAACATGTAAGTCATGATTATCAAAATACCATATATCTTTTTCTTCTATATAGTAAGTGATTCCATTTTTTAAGATTTCTGCTCCCGAATTAACAGGTTCCTCTTTAGATATTCCTAATGAAAAGCCCTGCTGTACTGTGCTGCATCCGCCATAGCGTGCAAAAAAACGGACATAATTACCTTCTTTCAATAGCATTTCATCTTCAAACCAAGCGGCTGCTTCATCGCTAATATGTATTTTCATGTTTATTTCCTCCTTCATTCTATCATCTGCTGTAAATTAACCAATATACGATATAATTCCGCTTAAAATCATCAAATCATTTAATATGAAATGCCAAATAACAGCTGGAATAATACTCCCTGACCGAATAGTAATGCCGGCATAGAAAATGCCCCCAACAGCAAAGCAAAAGCAAGCTTCTAAAGAATACCCAAGGGCCATATAAAATACTTTTACAGTGACTGTATGAAACCCATTCCATATAAAAGGAAAGGAAATACTCTTTTGCCAATCAGGTTTAAAAAGATATTTATTCCAATTCATATTGAACTTTCTTATAACGTATACGATAAAAAAGATTGAGACTATTAATAAACACCGGTTTTCGTTTAAACATATTTTAGCATGTTCCTCTTAATTTTTTTACAATATTAATTTTAAAAATCTAATTTGATATTTTTCAAACCATAAATTTCTAAAGATTGCCCAACATATGATTCTGAATTTCCTTATATTTATCTAAAGCATTTTTTAAGCCATATTTTTCTGCCTCAATAAGAGGAACAATGCGGTAGTTTTTTAGTTTTTGTTTTGACACGTAAGTTGGATAGAAATCAGGATGATCTAACTTGATCGACACTCCATTTTCATTAATACTTTTTGAAATTTTTATTGTTGCCATTCCGCCTATATCTTTGTAATCCCAATTTTGTCCTGAAAGAAAATTTCCTAATGAATACACGATTAGACCTTCTCTTCCATCAGTGGCATTTAGCCATTCCATTGGCTGTAAAACATGGGGGTGATGTCCAAACAATATATCAACGCCTTCATTTATTAAAAAATGTCCTAATTCTTTTTGTTCAGCAGTAGGAAAACGCTGGTATTCATTACCCCAATGAAGACTCATTACGACAACATCTGCCTCTTTTTTGGCTCGGTGAATTTCTTCTTTCATTTTTTCTTTATCAATTACATTTACTAGATAATCTTTCCCGCTCGGAATCAGGATTCCATTTGTTCCGTATGTGTAGGAAAGGTAAGCTACCTTTATCCCATTTTTGTTTAAAATAAGGAGGGTTTGCTGCTCTTCAGGGCTCCGATATGTGCCGACATGGGGAAGTCCAATTTTATCCATATAATCGATAGATGCTTTTAGCCCTTTTTCACCTTTATCAAGAGAGTGGTTGTTGGCGGTAGAAACAATATCTACACCAGCATGTACTAATGCATCACCAACTTCTTGGGGACTATTAAAAAGGGGATAGCTTGAAATGCCAATTTCTTCTCCGCCAAGGATTGTTTCCTGATTCGCAAGAAGAATATCGGGTTCATGGAGAATAGAGCTGATGTGCTGGAACATTGGATTGAAGTCATAACCTGACTTTGATTTAGCATCTTGATAAACCCAATCATGTATGAGAATATCGCCGATTGCTCCCAGAGTAATCGATTCTGAAAAATTTTTAGAGCTGACGGTTGTATGCTTAAATTCATGAAGGTAAACAGGAAGTTTTTCTGTTCTTATGACTTTACTCTCATTGTACATTTTATAAATTAGACCTGTAGATAAACTAATTAAGGTAAAACAAAAAAGAGCAGAAAAAATAATCGACTTTATATTTTTCATATTGATCTCCCTACTGCATATTTAAATCTACTATAATACAAAAATAGGAAAATTTCGACATGATTTTAATTTTTGTCCAAGCGTAATTCGTGTAATTATTGAATACTGAGGATAAAATAAGGAGAAGGGGTGATTACATGATAAAATTGACTTCTAGTGCGGTTCAAATATTGGAAGATGCAATTAAAAAAGAGCAGAAATATGAATCCGAAAAGCTATATATTCGCTTATCTATGGGAATTGGCTGAGGTGGTCCTCAATTAAAGCTGTCTCTGGAAGAGCAGCCATTAACTGATGATGAACAAATTGAAGTCGAAGGAATAAATCTATTAATTCATCCGAAGGATAGGGTTTATTTTGAGAATACAAAACTTGATTATGTAAAGGATGTTTTTGGATCTGGCAGATTTCAATTGCTAAAAGTATAAAAAGCGGAAGCTATGCTCCGCTTTTCTTTATTTTAATGGGAGCTTTAAGATAAAAGCAGTCCCATTTATAGTCGAGCTCTTTATTTCCAGGTCGCCATCATGGTCCTCAATTATTTTTTTGCAAATAGAGAGACCGATTCCAGTGCCAGATTGTTTTGTTGAATAGAAAGGAGTGAATATTTGTTCCATCGTTTCAGCTGACATTCCGAATCCATTGTCTTCTATTAGTATTAAAGCTGCGGAATTATGCTTACTTAATGAAATTGTTATCTGTCTATTATTTTCTTCACGGCAGATTAGGATGGCTTCTATTGAATTCTTTATCATATTTCCTAATACCTGTCTTAATTGTTTTTCATTAGCCAAAACGTTAAGATTTTCATCTAGTAGTTGAACGGTAAACTGAATATTGTTTAAGCTTCCTTCACATTCGTATACTATAGCAATATCTTGTAGCAGCTTATTTAATGAGAGTTCACTTTTCAATGCTAACTTCGGTTTTTCTGAGCTCATAAAATCAAAAAGCAGGTCATTTGCCCGATTTATTTCTTCAAGTGCAAGGTCAGCATATTGTTCTTTGCCAATTTCCGCTAAATGCGGTTTTATTAGCTGAATTAAGCCCTTAACAGTGGTTAGAGGATTTCTAATTTCATGCGCTAACCCAACTGCTGCCGTCCTTGTCAAATATTCTGTTTGGATTTGACCTCGGTTTTCATCATATAAATATAAATTATTTCGAATACGTGATTTAGCTGAAAGCAATAGAACCACCTCAATAATGTCATTTAATTTTTGTTTCAATCTACTCTATGCCGAAAAAAATCTGATTATGTATAAATTTGTTCTTATTAATCAAAAGAATATAAAAAAACAGCAGAAACAAATTCTGCTGTCGAATCTTAAAAGCTAAAGCCATTTTATTTTTGGTTCTGTTTTGTTTAGGATCCTTTTAATATTGGCGCGATGTCTATAAATAACAAAAAAGGCGAGGAGACAAACGACAATGATTAAAGGAGTATCCTGGGTGATAATTGAATAAATAACAGCTACAATAGCCGCAAGCATCGAAGATAATGAAACGTACTTTGTTAAATATAAGCACAAAAAGAAAACTAAAATCATTATAATAAACATTAATGGAGCGTATCCTAAAAGAATGCCTCCAGAGGTTGCCACTGCCTTTCCGCCTTTAAATCCTGCAAATATTGGATACATATGTCCTATAACAGCAAATATTCCAGCTATTAGAAGGTGTATTTCAGCACCAAATAATATAGGCAGGTAGACCGCTAATGTGCCTTTTAAAATATCTGCAATAGTTACAGCAAGCCCGGCTTTTACACCCAAAGTTCTAAATGTGTTTGTTCCGCCTAAATTTCCGCTCCCATGTTCACGAATGTCGACCCCATAAAAAAGCTTTCCAACAATCAATCCTGATGGGATGGATCCTAATAAATAAGCTAGTACAAAAATTATTCCGTTCGTTACCATAAAAAATTCTCCTTCGATAATATCTGCATGTCTTTAAGAATAAAGAAATCGGCGTGCTGCCGATTTCTGTGTAATTAGACATTATTCACTATTATTAATAGAAAAGTCATTTTTATTATTGTACCAATTTTTGTTCAAGCATGCCATGCTAATTCCGGAAAAAAGTGATATTAAGGCAAAAAATGCATGATGGCTAATATAGGAAAGTGATTTCCATTAAAAGACCTTCCCAATTAGAGAAATTTTCGTTACGATAGTTCTAAGGGGGAAAGGGAATGGCTCGTGTCGAATATTACAAAAAGAAGCCTCTATCGAAATGGTGGATAGTAGGCGGCCTTTTTTTTGCTTTTTTATTAATCTTCTCTAGTATTATATTACTATTATATCCATTTGCATCAAAGGAAAGGGAAATATACTTTCAAGGGGAAAACCCAATTTTATTCAATGGGGAGCAGGCTGGAAATGCCATTATCGAAGGAAATAGTGTATATATGCCACTTTCCTTTATAAAAGAACATTTTGATGATGCTATCACTTATGATGAGAAATCGAATTCAATAATAATTACGACTCAAAATAAAGTAGTGCAAATGCCTTCTGAATCGCTTACTTATTATGTAAATGAAGAGCCTGTACAATTACATTTTTCCGTATTTAAAAAGAAAAACAACGAAATGTATCTTGCATTAGATCCTCTTCTAGCTTATTATCCATTCGAATATTCTATATTGCCGGAAACAAACGCAATTTGGGTTAAGAAGAATGGACAGAATATTCGTCATGCAAAAATTACTAACAAAGAAATGAACGAAGAAAAGCTTCGGCTAAGGACAGATGCAAGCTTGCAATCTCCTTTTACTGATCAAGTAACTAGTGGTGAAGATCTTTTCATTGAAGGCGAGAAGGAAGAATACTATTTTGTCAGAAAAGAAAATGGTATAGCTGGTTTTATTAAGAAGGATTTTGTGACTGAGGGGAAAACAGAAACAGTCACACTTCATCATAATCAGCAGGAAGCAGTTGTGCCAAAAATAGAAGGACCCATTAACCTAACATGGGAAGCTGTTTATACGAAAAATCCAGACACTGCAAAAATTCCTATGATGCATGGAATAAATGTTATTTCACCTACATGGTTTGAATTAGCTGATCATGAAGGGGCTATAAAAAACCTTGCCTCACTTGACTTTGTAAAATGGGCTCAAAATCAGGAATATCAGATTTGGGGATTATTTTCAAATGCTTTTGATCCTCAATTAACACATGAAGCGTTTAAGGATTTTGAAACTAGACAAAAAATGATTCGGCAGCTATTACATTTTAGTCAAATCTATCAATTGAATGGAATTAATTTTGATATCGAAAATGTAAATCCAGAGGATGGGCCTCTTATTACGCAATTTGTTCGTGAAGCAGTTCCTTATTTTCATGAAGCAGGTCTCGTTGTTTCTATGGATATTACTTTTATTTCTACTAGCGGAAATTGGTCAGTCTTTTATGAGAGAGATAAGCTGGCCAATCTTGTTGATTATTTAGTTGTTATGGCTTATGACGAGCATTGGGGAACATCTCCGAAAGCGGGTAGCGTAGCAAGCTTGCCTTGGGTAGAAGAAAACTTAAAAAGGCTGCTGGAAGTTGTTCCGAATGACAAGCTCATTTTAGGTGTACCTTTATATACAAGGCTATGGACAGAGAAGGATACAGGGGAAGTGACTTCTAAAGCGCTGTCCATGGGAAAAGTGAAGCAATGGCTGAAGGAAAATAATGTAACTCCTGAATATGATGAAGCTTCTGGTCAAAACTATGCAGAAATTTACTCAGAAAAAGAGCAATCAACATATAAAATTTGGCTTGAGGATGAATTATCATTAAAAAAACGTGCTGATGTCGCATTAAAATATGATTTAGCCGGTGTTGCCAGCTGGTCAAGATATTTTGCAGATGAATCTGCCTGGGCTGCGTTGTCACTTGGAACTGAAAATGTAACTAAGAAATAAATGAAGGTGGTTCACTATAAAAATAGTGAACCACCTGTTGTACGTTTAATTAACTTCAACACCAATATGCTTAAATGCCTTTACATCAAATAAACCAATATCTGTTAGCTTTAATTCAGGTATTACAGGCAGTGCCAAGAAGGAGAGTGTGACAAATGGATTAAAATCCATTGTACAACCAATAGTTAATAGACCATTGTTCAATTCTTTAATTTTCTTATAAGCAATTTTGAAATCCATATCTGACATTAATCCTGAAACAGGTAACGGCAAGGAAGCAAGTATTTCTCCATTTTGGGAAACCACTAACCCTCCATTCATCTCTCTTGTTAAATTGATGGCATTTACAAGATCAAGATCGTTTGTGCCTGCTGCGACGATATTATGCGAATCATGAGCTACTGTTGATGCTATCGCTCCATTTTTTATACCGAGACCCTTTATGATTCCAAGACCAATATTTCCGGTGTTTTTATGGCGCTCAAGTACGGCTAATTTTAACTGATCTTTTTCAATATTCGTTTTGAATTCATCATTTATGGAGGTAACTTCATCTATCAAATGCTTTGTTACAATCATATTAGGCAGGATTTCAATTATATTAGCTAGGCTGCCATTTTTGATGTTTATTTTTAAATGTTCAATTTCAATCCGTTCAAGATTGACACTGTTTAAAATGGATGAAGGCGTTTCTGTCTTTGAATGAATTGGTGAAACGACTGATCCGTGTTCTGCAACTAGTTTTCCGTTTTTATAAACTTGTTCAATCTCCATTGTTTGGAGATTATTTACGACTAAGAAGTCAGCCTCGTATCCTGGTGCAATAGCGCCTTTTGTTTTTAAACCAAAGCACTCGGCTGCATTAAGTGTGGCCATTTGTATAGCAAGTAAAGGGTGGATTCCATTTTCAATTGCAGTTTTTATATTGAAATTAATGCTGCCTTCTTCAATTATTTCATCTAAGTGTTTATCATCTGTCACAAACAAACAACGGCGTGCATTATTTTCATTTACAGCCTTTAATAATTGGACTAAATCCTTTGCTGCAGAGCCTTCTCGCAGCATAACATACATCCCTTTTCGAAGTCTTTCTATTGCTTCCTCTGATGAAACACATTCATGATCTGTTCGAATTCCTGCGGTCATGTATACATTTATTGCATTTGCATCAAGTCCTGAAGCATGGCCGTCAATGCGCTTTCCTTTTGAACTCGCGCTTTCAATTTTGCTCAGCATCCCATTATCGTTATTTAATACAGAAGGGTAATCCATTACTTCACCAAGACCAAGAACCCTTGGGTGATCATAAAAAGGCTCCAAATCTAATTGTGAAAGTGTGGCACCTGCGTTTTCAAAAGGAGTAGCAGGAACGCATGAAGGCAGCATAATATAGACATCGAGCGGAATGCCTTCAGAATCATGGAGCATAAAATTAATCCCGTCAGTTCCAGACACATTGGCAATTTCGTGAGGATCGGCAATAATCGTTGTTACACCATGAGGAAGGACGACATTAGAAAATTCCGCCGGCGTTACCATTGCAGATTCTATGTGCACATGGCCATCAATAAGGCCAGGAACAATAAAATTGCCTGCTGCATCAATAGTTTCAACACCTTCATAATCACCTATGCCGACAACATAACCATCAACAATTGCGATATGATCTTCAATAACCTCAAGAGTGAAAACGTTTACAATCCTTCCGTTTCTTACAACTAAATCAGCTGGTTTTCGTTTAGCTGCTACATCTATTCTTCTTTTGAGCAGTTCTTTTGTTAGCTTCAATCCATACCCCTCTTTCTCATCTATCGATTAGTGACCTCCGCCCATAATAAAGTTTATAATAAATGCCGCACTTACAACATACATAATCCAATGAATTTGTGAACTTTTCCCAGTAAGAAGCTTTAATAGTGTATAGGAAATAAACCCAAATGCTAAGCCTTGAGCGATACTGAATGTTAGCGGCATTAAGACAATTGTTAGAAAAACAGGGATAACATCTGTAAAATCATCAAAGCAAATATGTTTTATTTCACTTATCATTAATGCTCCAACGAGGATTAAAATAGGTGCGGTGGCAACAGAAGGGATGAAAACAATTAATGGTGCAAAGATTAGAGCAGCAAAAAATAGGAATCCGACAGTTAATGCGGTCAAGCCTGTTCTGCCGCCTTCAGAAATTCCGGTTGCATTTTCTACATAAGCATTTAGTGCAGTGCTTCCAAATGCAGCACTCGCCATTGTGCCTATAGCATCTGCTTGCAGAGCACGATCTAAATTGACAATTTTTCCATTTTCATCCGTGAGGCCGGCTTTTCGAGTTAATCCAATTAAAGTAGCCAGGTTATCGAATAATTCAACAATAGTGAAAGAGAAAATAACAGAGAGGATTCCATATCCAATGGCACCCATAATATCCATTGCCAGGAAAGTTTCGGACATGCTTGGAAGGTTAAGTGAAACAATATCACCAATAGATTTTGGAAAGCTAATAAATCCCGTAATCATGGCGATAATACTAGTTGCTAATATACTAATGAGTAGAGCACCCTTTACTTGTTTTGCCATTAATATAGCAGCTACGATTAACCCTAATAGAGCTAATAACGGTCCAAGGCTCGTAATATTACCCAATGCAACAAATGTAGCATCACTAGCTACGACAAGCTCTGCATTCTTCAAGCCAATAAAGGCAATGAATAAGCCAATCCCAACAGCAATTGCTGATTTTAATACATCTGGAACGCCATCAACAATTTTTTGCCGAATGCCTGTAACGGTTAATATTAAAAACACAACCCCGGAAATGAAGACTGCTCCAAGTGCTGTTTGCCATGTAAGGCCTTGACCTAGAACAACCGTGTAGGCAAAAAATGCATTTAAACCCATTCCTGGTGCGACTGCAACCGGATAATTGGCCCATAATGCCATGAGAATTGTACAGAATACACTAGCATAAATTGTTGCTGCAAGAGCAGCTTCTTTTGGAATTCCAGCGTCTGCTAAGATCGCTGGGTTAACAAAGATTATATAGCTCATTGTTAAGAAGGAGGTAACTCCAGCAAGAATTTCTGTTTTTGCATTTGTTTTTCTTTCCGTTAATTTGAACATTTTTTCTAATAAGCTGTTCTTAGTTGGCGGGAGGTTGGATCCTAAACCTTTTTCAATCATGGACATATAAGCTCACTCCTTACATTTTTAATAACTAAAAATCATTCAATCGAGCAACAGGCAAAAAAATTCCATGATGCCATTTATAATGGTTCGATAAAAACGTCCATAATACCGCCGCAAATTCCGCCATCTTCATATAATAATCCTTTAGTTAAATCTACTGTATGCTTGCATGGTAATCCGGTAAAAATTACTTCAAACCCTTTTTCTATTACTTCTGCTTCTCCACATCCACCCCCAATTGTTCCTTCAATCTTTCCACAAGGAAAAATAAGCATTTTACTGCCAGCTTTTCTCGGAGTTGAGCCTTTTGTACGAATAACAGTCGCTAAGGCTGCTTTTTCACCCCCTTTCTGAATTTCCATAGTTCTTTGGATTATGTGTAATTGCTTCATTTTGAAGCCCCCTCATGAAAACCCATTTTTGCATAGTCTCGAATTTTACTGCTTAATGAACTGCCTGATTTCCCATTCTTAACTTTTAATATTTCTGCCATAATGCTTACGGCAATTTCTGAAGGAGTCTCAGCACCAATATCAAGTCCTACTGGAGTGAAAAGATGATCAAGACATTCATCCGGAAAGTCTTGAAGCAGTTCATTAAAAACCCCAGAAATGCGTCGTCTGCTTCCGATCATCCCAATATAGGAAGACTTTTCTTTTCGTTTTAACAGCTCTTGTAAACTCAAAACATCATATTTATGTCCTCTTGTAAGAAGTAATATATACGTATGATTAGTTATCGTCACGTTCCGAAAAAATTGAATAAAAGACTGGCAGCAAACTTCATCTACATTTGGGAAACGTTCTTTATTCGCAAAGTCACTGCGATCATCAACGACGGTGACATAAAACCCCAGCATTTTCGCCATTTCTACTACTGGTTCACATACATGACCAGCTCCAGCCACGATAAGGTGGATCTGAACAGGGAAGTATTCTGCAAAACATTCTATATTCTCATTAATATGTTCAAAAGTGATAAGGCCCGATCTTTGTCTTTTAATCAGCTTTTTGCAGTTAGAGAATAGATGACTTTGAAGAAGTGGGGGTAGAGGGGATTCGGTAAATAGATCCCCGTTTGGCCACAATAATGCCTTTTCTCCAATTAAATCAGTATTTGGGTGTTCAGTAATAGTTAATAAAAAAACATCTTTTCTCATATTGAGAGAGTCTTTTAATTTATCAAACAGGCTTTGCTTTATCATTTTCATCACCTAGTAGAATTAGCTTCTAGCTTTAATTTCTTTATTGCATTAAAAATCCTTTCAGGTGTTGCTGGCAAGTGATAGATTCTTGCTCCGGTAGCGTCATAAATAGCTGACATAATAGCAGCAATAATTGGAATCATTACGACTTCGCCAATTCCTTTTGCACCGAATGGCCCGGATTGTTCAGGGGCATCTTCTACAGGGAATGTTTCAATAATCGGTGTTTCTCTAATAGTTGGAATAATATAATCAGTAAAATTTCTCGTTTTATGAACGCCGCCTTCAATTAATACATCTTCGTATAGAGTGTAACCAATCCCCATGACAGCTCCGCCTTCCGCTTGACCTTCAAGTCCTTGAGGATTTATTACCTTGCCTGCATCAGGAATGGACACAACGCGGAGAACATCTGTCTCACCAGTCAATGTATCAACCTCCACCATGACTACATGAGTGAGGTAGCCATATAAATGATGAGGGGCCCCTCCAGAACCTTTAAGTTCGACCTTTTCTTTAGGAAGGATAAAATGCCCTTCAACTCGAGTTTTCCGATGCTGCTCATATAGGTAATTAAATATAGCTTGATAGGAAATATTTTCGCCATTAGCAGTAAGGCAGTTGTGCTTCACTTCTACATTTGAAGGAGGGACGTTAAGTATTTCTGCTGCAGCTTTAGTTAGAAGTTCCACCATTTTTGGTGCAGCGGCTGCAACAGCTCTTCCGCCCGTATAAGTTGAGCGGGAAGCGGTAACTGTTCCGCTGTCCAGTGTTTGACCCGTGTCACCTTGAACAACTTTAATCAGGCTAATATCACAATTGAGAATTTCCGCTGCTACCTGCGCGTATGCAGTACTATTCCCGCCACCAATTTCTTCGCAGCCGACTCCAACGAGAAACTTTCCATCAGCTAGAAGTTCAATAGCTGAAGCGCCGTAATCTGGCAATCCTATTCCCATTCCAATTCCATGAAAGGATGTTGCAAGTGAAACACCGCGTTTTTTCCACGGCTCGCTTACTTCATTTTTATATTTGTCTCGATTTTTCCAAAGATCACAGTTTTCTGCTATGTCAAGTGTTTTATATGTTCCAACACTTGACTTCACTACATGACCTAAACTTGAAATATCTCCTTGGTGATATACATTTTTCTTCCGGATTTCAATTGGATCTATGCCAAGCTTTTCAGCAATCATATCCATATGTGTTTCAATTGCCATACAAACTTGATTAACTCCAAAGCCTCTAAAAGCTCCTGCAATTCCGTTATTTGTGTATACGCAGAACCCTTCAAGATTTACGTTTGGAATTTTATAGGGACCGCAAGAATGTTCAATTGCTAATGCAATAACAGCTCCGCCGAGTGATGCGTATGCACCTGTATCTGCTACAGCTCTTACTTCATTTGCTATTAAGGTACCGTCCTTTTTCACAGCTGTTTTCATATGAACTTTAAATGGATGTCTCTTTATTCCGGCGATGACTGATTCCTCACGGCTTAAATGAATTTTTACTGGACGTCCATTTGTGTGCATGGCGAGAAGAGCTAAATATATTTGGACAGTGATTTCATCCTTGCCGCCAAAAGCACCCCCAATTGGACTAGATATCACTCTAATTCTTTCAGGGTTATAGGCAATAGAACGGGCAATTTGCATTCGGTCACGATGGGCATATTGTCCCGGACATCGAATGGTAATAAAGCCTTCTTCATCCATGACTCCCCATCCGCCTTCTGTTTCTATAAAGGCATGCATTTGTCTAGGAGAATAAAAAGTATTTTCGACAATAAGCTCCGCTTCGTCAAAAGCTTTTTTGGTATCTCCATTTTTAATCATGACATGACTATGGATATTACCATCGCGATGTAGCTTTGGAGCAGAGGCGCTCATAGCATATTCCGCATCAGTTACAACCTCAAGAGTCTCGTAGTCGACATCAATTAATTGAAGTGCTTGTTCAGCAATTTCTTTCGTTTCGGCAGCAACAAGGGCAACGGCGTCACCAGTACAGCGAACAACATCGGAGCATAAGACAGGCTGATCGGGAATTACAATACCAAAACCGTTAAAACCTGGGATATCTTTATGGGTTAAGACGCAGACGACACCAGGAAGCTGTTCGGCCTTTTCCGTGTTAATTGAATTTATTTTTGCATGAGGATATTTTGCGCGCAGAACCTTTCCCCATAACATATTGTCATAATGGTAATCTGTCATGTATTTTAGTTCGCCTGTAACCTTTTCCGGTCCATCAATTCTTTGAACCCTTTTTCCAATCCACTTGAAGACCTGCTCATTATACATTTCATCTATTTGCTTCATTTATTTTCCCACCTCTGCATAAGTCGATAGAGTCCGCGTTCTAGTAAGGCGCTTGCCATATCACGCCGATATTCCGCAGTAGCTCTAACATCTGTAATGGGCATGACTTCTTTCCAGGCAATTTTAGCTATATTTTGGATTAATTCCTCCGTTAAAGGATTGAGAGTGATCATTGACTCACATTTTTTTGCTCGAATAATGGTTGGTCCTACTGATCCGAATGCTATTTTTCCTTTAAGAACTTGCCGGTCTTCTCCCATTAATAGAGAGATCGCCACATTAACAATCGAAATAGATTGTGCTTTTCTCGGGCCGAGTTTTTGAAATATCCCGATTTCATTTTCATCCTGAGGCTGGATTATAATCTTGGTTACCATTTCATTTTGCTTTAACGCTGTTTTTCCAGGACCGATAAAAAACTGTTCAATAGGGACAAGTCGTGTGTTGGCTAATGAACTGATCTCAATGACTGCATTTAGAACATATAGAGCAGGAATTGTATCACCAGCAGGGGAGGCTGTACCGATGTTTCCTCCAATCGTACCTGCATTTTGCATCTGAATGGCTCCTACTTCCCCGGATGCTTCAACTAATACATCAGCTTTCCTTTGGAGGAGCTTGGATTTTACAATGTCAGTATGTGTAGTCAATGGGCCAATTTGAATAGATCCATCTTTTTCAGAAATATACCGCAATTCCTTTAAATCTTGAATATTTATCCATTTTTGCGGGCGCCATTTACCTTCCTTCATTCGAACAACTGCATCTGTACCGCCAGCGATTAGTTTTACATTAGATCCTTCTTTTGATAATATTGTTAAACACTCTTTTAAAGAGGCAGGTGATACAACATCAATCTCAGAAACTAGCATAATAGACCTCCTAGTAATATGTATTTAAAGCGTCTTGATAGTTTTCTGGTGTGTTAATATTTAAAGAAATTAGGGGAGTATCAACGGGTAACTCCAATATTTCTTTTTCGTATTTTCGTATAATATTTCTTAATCCAAAGGTTTCTTCTTGTATTAGTAACAATTCATTAAATAGTTTTGATGAGAATAAGATGGGATGCCCTCTTTTGCCATTACAAGCAGGAATCGCGATCGATGCATTAGAAGTTTTTAATGAGTTAATGAGCTCATTATTGATGGATGGGGCTGTTGGCTGGTCAACGGCAGTCATTAAAATATATTTTGAGGTATGATCTATTGATTGAAGTCCTTTAATTATAGAAGAGCATTTTCCGTTTTCGTAATTTTCGTTGTATATCGTTTTTACTGGATATTTACTGGCTAATGGCAAAAAAAATTTTGCCTGATAACCGAGAACAACGATTATCTCAGAAACTGCAGAGTTTAAAAGTGATTGAATTTGGTATTGGAATAGAGTTGTTCCCTGCCAATTAACGAGACCCTTATGTGGAAGCGGATGCATTCGGGTGGACTTTCCGGCTGAAAGTAAAACGGCTGAAACACTCATTAAGTCGATGCACTTGCCTTTATTTTTAATTCTTTTTCTGCGGCAGATTGAATGGCCTTAATAATTTTTGTGTAGCCAGTGCAGCGGCATAGATTACCGCCTAGAGCTGTTTTTATTTGCTCAACTGATGGAATATAATCAATTTCATTGAGGAATGCTCTCGAGGCCACGATAATACCAGGTGTACAATAACCGCATTGCGTCGCCCCTTCGATAACAAATGATTCTTGAATGGTATCCATATTTGATGTAAGACCAATTCCCTCACACGTAGTTATCACTTTATTTTCCGCCTGTTTAGCAAGAATGAGACATGAACAGACTACATCACCATTAAGAAGAACTGAGCACGAGCCGCATTCTCCCTTTCCACAGCATTCTTTACTTGCCGTCAGGTGTAAATCCTCCCTTAAAACATCGAGTAATGTTTTCGCAGGAGGGCATACAATTTCACAAGCTTTCCCGTTAACGATTAAATTAATTTTCTTCACTGGTTTTTCCTCCATAATAAATGAATTATTGAATGAAAATTTCATTGATTTGCCTGTTTTGTAAAGAATGAAAGTTGGAATATGGTGTATTATTGATTGGGAGTAAATCTTGAAAAATATTAATAAGTATTTTTACAAAGAGGCAGCAACTAGCTTCTATCAGGAGAATGTAATGGCATGATCCCATTTTTATTTTTGCTGTATTAAAGCATTTTGTTGATTGGAGCCGAAAGCATTTCTCTGAAGCGGAATTCAACAGTAATAATTAACATAGCCTCAATCTAAAAAATTCCCATACAAAAGGTTACTATGACTCCTTGCCACAGTTATCCTTTCGTAGTCAGGAATTTACGGTCCCTAGTAGAAACCCTCAAACCAATTTTTGAGGTTATACGAAAATAGTAATTAAATTTTAAAAACAAAAAATGCTTAAGATTTCTAAATAGTATGAGTTGATTTGTAGTGTAATAGCCATTCCAATATTTTGTCAAGTGCAAATTTTCAGAAAACGGAGTTGACTTTAAATTTAGTTTTGTTTAATATAGTGACTAACAGGAGGAAAATATGTCTATTATTTCTACATATAACCAGCAATCATTAAAAAAAGATATTGCTCATCTTTATAATCGTGTTAACCAGGAAATACATGGTGTAGGTGTAAGGAAACAGCGTATTGAAGTTTTTGATGACAGAGTAATAGTTTTTGCTCAGCATAAACGGGTACAGGCACTCCAAACGCTAAGCAAGAATTTTCAGCATTTGACTCTTTCGGTGGATTCGGCATTAATTGTTGAATTTAAATCGTTATTTAAAGGGCAAATTGAAGAAACGCTGGATTTAAGGGTAAAGACGATATTAAAAGATTATGATCCTGTAAGCGAAGAGGCTTGTACAATCATTTATTTTAAAGAATAATAGCTATCAATTTTGTTTGGGGAAGTTGTGCAGAGCGCATCTTCCTTAAGCCATTATTGAAAGCGGTTCCTCTAGCTTTTGTTTATCGGAAGTTATATGAAACCGCAGTAATAGAACATCTTTGTAAAGATGTAATCTATTGCTGCGGTTTTTTATATACTAAATAATTTTCAGGAGGTGATTAATGCAAATATGCATCTCAATAATAAGTTACAGTAATACTCTAAAAAATTTGGGGGGCTGACCTTGAAAAAGCTAAATCCTGTAAAAGTTGGAACTTTAGGATTTCAGCATGTTTTGGCAATGTATGCAGGCGCTGTAATAGTTCCATTAATTGTTGGACCTGCAATCGGATTAAATGCACAACAACTTGCTTACTTAATCTCCATTGACTTATTTACTTGTGGAATTGCGACATTATTACAGGTGATTGGCGGAGAGCATTTTGGAATTAAGCTGCCTGTTATATTGGGATGTACCTTTACTGCAGTTGGACCTATGATTGCAATTGGAAAGTTACAAGGTATTACGGCTATTTACGGGGCTATTATTGTTTCCGGTATTGTAGTAATGATATTGTCACAATTTATGAGCAAAATTATGCGTTTTTTCCCTCCTGTTGTCACTGGATCTGTAGTTGCCATCATTGGTGTTTCATTAATTCCTGTAGCAATGAATAATGCTGCTGGGGGGCAGGGTTCTCCGGACTTTGGCAGCCCGCAAAACTTGTTTCTAGCGGCATTTACTTTATTTCTTATTATCATCATGAATCGATTCTTAAAGGGGTATATGCGGGCAATCTCAGTATTACTCTCTCTCATTGCGGGAACTTCAGTGGCATATATAATGGGGATGGTTAGTTTTGCAGAAGTTGCCAATGCTTCCTGGTTTCATATCGTTCAGCCCTTTTATTTCGGTCTGCCAACCTTCAATGCTTCAGCTATACTGACAATGACTTTAGTTGCTATCGTTAGCATGATAGAATCCACTGGAGTTTTCCTCGCATTAGGTGATGTTTGCGAACGTAAAATATCATCTAAAGATATTAAGAAGGGATTGAGAGCAGAAGGACTTGCGGTGGTCATAGGAGGAATTTTTAACGCATTTCCGTACACGTCATTTTCTCAAAATGTTGGTCTCGTTGCACTGACCAAAGTTAAAACTAGAAATGTTGTGATTTCAGCCGGTTTTATTCTTATGATATTAGGTTTACTTCCAAAGATTGCAGCATTAACGACAATTATTCCAATGGCGGTTTTAGGAGGAGCTATGATTCCTATGTTTGGCATGGTCATTTCCTCAGGTGTCAGAATGCTCTCAGCGGTAGACTTTAGTAAAAATGAAAATCTATTAATTATCGCCTGCTCAATTGGAATCGGCTTAGGATCTGCTGTAGTTCCAGCAATTTATGAAAGTCTTCCAACTAGTATCAGATTGCTTGTCGAAAATGGAATTGTTCTAGGAAGCATTACAGCAATTTTATTAAATTTGGTCTTTAATTATAAGGAGTTAAATATATCTGAAGATGAGCAAGTTAATCAAATGAAAACCGATCACTCAATGGATTTCATTTAATCTCAGAAATAATACTAGAAAATTAATAGCTGAAGGAGTAGAGAATATGGATTTAATTCTGAAAAATGCAAATATTCCACAAGGAGATCGTCAAGTTTTAACGAATATTCTAGTAAAAGATGGAAAAATAGTTGGCTATTCCAATGATATCAGTTTCCTAAACGCCTCAAAAGTAATTGATGTAGGGGGAAAGCTAGTTGTTCCAGGGTGTATTGATCCACACACTCATTTTATGGATCCGGGCTTTACACATCGGGAAACCTTTGCTACTGGAAGCCGTTCAGCAGCTGCAGGCGGATTGACGACAATCATAGATATGCCATGCTGCAGTAAGCCGTCAGTTCGAGATGGAGATAGCTTCCAGAAGAAGATTGGCCCAATTCGTGATCAAGCATATATTGATTATTGCTTCTGGGGCGGAATGACAGGGGAAGATGCTCGTGAAGGCTGGATTGATAATATTTATCCTCAAATTGATGAGGGAGTTGTAGCTTTTAAAGTTTACATGACACCTTCTGTACCTACTTTCCCAAAAGTTTCAGATGCTGAAATGCTAGAAATTTTCACACATGTTGCAAAAACAGGCTTGCCAATAGGAGTACATGCCGAAAACTATGATATTTGTACCTTCTACTCTAAGAAACTAGAAAAAGAAGGTCGTTTAGATGGCCCTGCATGGGCAGAAGCTCGTTCAAGTCTTGCTGAAAAAGTAGCTATTGAATTAATTTTAAGTTTTGCTGAAGCAACAGATGCAAGAGTTCATGTCGTCCATATGAGTACAAAAGAAGGAGTTGAACTTGTAAAGGCTGCTAAAAAGAGAGGAGTTAAGGTTACAGCTGAAACTTGTCCTCATTATTTAATGTTGAATGCTCAAGACTCGATGTCAGAAAGAGGATCATTTGCAAAAATTGCACCTCCTTTACGAGGCAAGGAAGACAATGAATCACACTGGCAGGCACTTGCAGATGGAACGATCGATTTTGTCGGAACAGATCATGCGCCATATGAAATTGCTACTGAAAAAGATTATCCAGGCTCGACAATTTGGAATACTTTCCCTGGCATTCCAGGAGTAGAAACGATGGTTCCTATTCTAGTTAGTGAAGGATTAAATAAAGGTAGATTATCACTATCTCGCTTTGTTGAAGTAACTAGCCGAAATGCAGCCATTCACTATGGCATCTATCCGAAAAAGGGATCAATGGAAATTGGCAGTGATGCGGATTTCACTATTATTGATTTGGATAAAGAGTACGTCATTGACGAACAAAAAACACAATCAATGGCGAAATACAATCCTTTACACGGCTTGAAATTAAAAGGAAAACCAATACAAACAATTATCCGGGGAACACTTATTTATGATGAAGATAATGGTGGGATTGTTGGGGAAGCTGGCTATGGAGAATATGTGCCGCGCCAAAGTATTCAACGATTAGAAAGAACGCTTAGATATGAAAAGTATGAAGCCGTAAAAGTAGAAGAGAAGGAAGCTGTTTCGCAAAACTAATATGACTAAGATTTAATATAATGCAAAATTTTTTATATTAAATTGTAAGGTTCATATATTAAAAAGGAAATGAATTTACAGAAAGGATGTTAGATTCGTGGAACTTAAAGGAAAAAAACATTGTGTAGTTGTCATTGATATGCTAAATGATTTCATTGGTGAAAATGCAGCTCTCCGTTGTGAAAACGGGGAAAAAATAGTTCCAAAAATAAGAGAGCTAATTGACTTTGCACATGATCATAATATTCAGGTTGTTCATGTACAAGAAGCTCATCGCAAAAATGACAGGGACTTCCGAGTTAGACCTGTTCATGCAGTAAAGGGAACTTGGGGATCGCAATTTATTCCTGAGTTGCAGCCTGAAGAGGATAAAGGTGACTACGTCGTGCAAAAACGCCGACACAGCGCATTTAGCTACACAGACTTCGATCTATTTCTAAGGGAAGAAGAGATTGATACGGTTGTTTTAACAGGTGTGTGGACGAATGTTTGTGTTCGGAGTACAGCATCTGATGCATTGTATCACGGTTATAATATAATCTGCATTTCAGATGGGACAGCGTCACAGGATGATGATATGCATGTATCCGGATTAAGGGATATCGATATTTTTGGTGACATTATGACGACTGAGGAATATAAAGAAGCAGCAAAAATAAAATTCTCCCAAGACGAAAAGGTTGTCTAATATTATTCCTTCAGGTACTAGAAAAAGAAGAATATTAGTTGGCATTACAGGGGCTAGCGGATCATTGTATGGCTATACTTTGATCCGTGCCCTTCATCAATTAGATATAGAAACGCACTTAATTGTAACGGAGATGGGAGAAAAGGTCATGCAATTTGAGTGCGGTGTAACGATGGA
This sequence comes from Bacillus sp. S/N-304-OC-R1, assembly GCF_019749375.1. Lineage (GTDB taxonomy): Bacteria > Bacillota > Bacilli > Bacillales > Cytobacillaceae > Cytobacillus. The sequence goes on along the minus strand of NZ_JACWFE010000001.1, from coordinate 180,325 downwards.
GGAGCTAAAAGAGTATGCCACTATCCATAGTAATAAGAATTTATTTGCTTCGATAGCGAGCGGATCCTATTTGACAGATGGGATGGTCATTGTTCCTTGCTCAATGAATACACTAGGTGCTATCGCCAATGGGGTCGGTGATACATTACTTAGCAGAGCTGCCAGTGTTGTTTTGAAAGAAAATCGCAACTTTATAATAGTTCCAAGGGAAGCGCCATTTAATTTAATTCACTTGCGTAATATGACGCTGTTAGCTGAGACAGGTGCTTGTATTATGCCGGCTTCGCCAGGTTTCTACCATAAGCCGACAGAAATCTGGGAGCTTGCGAACTTTATGGTTGCCCGAATACTAGACATGCTTAATATTGATCATCAAATCCTGGAAAGGTGGGGAGAACGTTCATGAATCCTGTAACGATGAGAGCATTATTAGATGACTGGGAGAATAAAGGAATTTTATTACGGATCAAAAAGGAAGTAGATCCCCGCTATGAGTTAGGAGCAGTAGTTAATACGAAAAATGGAAGGCAGCCATTTCTCTTTGAAAAAGTGAAGGGCTATCAATCTCAAATGGCAGCTGGATTAGGCGGAGATCGTGATCTTGTTGCCGACAGTATGGGAATTCATACCTCTGAACTTATTCCAAAAATTATTGATTCGATTGTAAATCCAATCCCTACAACATTAAAGGAAACCGGACCAGTACAAGAAAATCTAGTTACAGGTGACTTTGACTTAGCTGACCTTTTTCCAATTCCAACTTTTCATGCAGGAGATTCAGGTGCATATTATGTTTCTGGAATTCTAGTAGTAAAAGATATTACAGGAACGAAAAGGTATACATCGATTCGCAGAATGCAGTACCTTGGCGGTAACAGGACAAATATATTAATTACTTCACCTGAACTGCTGGAGCAGTATTCTCATTTTGAAAAGCAGAGAGAACCAATGGAAATAGCCGTTATGTTCGGTGTTGTGCCTGCTGTCGTATTAAGTTCACAAATAAGTACTCATTTATATCATACAGATAAATTGAATGTTGCAGGTGCCCTTCTTGGACAATCTCTCGATGTTGTTCGCTGTAAAACCGTGGACTTAGAAGTCCTTGCAGAAGCAGAAATTGTTTTAGAAGGCCGTATGCTTCCTCATGAAAGAGAAATGGAAGGACCTTTCGGTGAATTGGCAGGATATTATGGATTCCGTTCGCCACAGCCAGTTGTTGAGATTTCAGCTGTAACGTATCGAAACAATGCCATTAATCAAACTATATTTCCTTCTAGCTTTGAGGAAAGATTGCCAATGGCTCTTGTTCGTGAAGCCACTCTTCTAAGCACTGTACGCCAGGTCGTTCCGAATATTAAAGCCGTACATATTCCAATGGGGGGTGTTGCTCGCTACCATGCAGTTATCCAAATCGAAAAGAAATCAGAAGGCGATGGAAAGCAAGCGGCACTTGCTGCATTCGCCAGTGACAAAGACTTAAAACATGTAGTTGTCGTTAACGATGATGTTGATATTTTTGATTCTGACGATGTCGAATGGGCAATTGCGACTAGAGTCCAGGCAGCGAGTGATGTTTTTATCGTTCCTGGAGCTAAAGGGTCACCTCTTGAATCCTCTCATAATTTAAGAGGGGTTTCCGATAAAATGGGCATTGATGCGACCTACCCGATAGGAGAAGAAGAAATGTTTAGAAGAACATCCATTCCAATTGAAGTAAATTTAGAAGATTATTTATAAATTCCACAAGTTTGAACGATAAGTACTTACTTTAATTCTTCAAACTGGTCTTAAAAATGGAGGGATCAAAGATGAAAGCCATTGGGATGATTGAAACAAGGGGATTAACAGCTGCAATAGAAGCACTTGATTCAATGGCCAAAGCTGCAAACGTAAGTTTAGTAGATATGAAAAAAGTTGGGTCAGGATTAGTGACCGTAATTGTTGAAGGTGATGTTGCCGCCGTTACTGCTGCTGTAGAAGTGGGAAGAGAAGCTCATAACAGAACTGGTGGAGAATTAGTTTCCTTTAATGTCATTCCCCGCCCTCATTCAGAACTGGCAAAGATTCTCTAAGGAGGTGATCATGTTTGTCAGAATTTATGAAAAGTATCGTCCAAGAAGTATTAAAGCCTGCTAATAAACCAAAGGAAAATCCGCTTTTCGATGGTGAAACAAAGTATATTTATTCAAAATCAATTGTTAATACAACTGCCAAAACGAATGATCAGCCACCCATCCAAGGCATTGATCGTCCGAACTATCAGAAGAAAAATATACAAAAAAGGCTGGCAGGCATCCCAGTAAAACCCACTGCAAATATTGCCAGTACGTCTCCCATTCCTGCACCAAGAAAAAGCAGCTCCGCTAATCAAATTAATAAAGATTTTGTTACAGGCTCACTCTCTAAACTGCAAACAATTTCTTTAGTTCAAGGAAATCAGCCGAAAAATAGCTCTTATAAAAATTCACCCGCAAGCAAGCATAGTTTTCATGAACAAAGTCAATTTATTGGCGAAACAAAAAATGGAACGAAAGCTTGGATTTTTCCATGTGTGCATCATCAAATTTTAGAAGTTTTTCAGCGGCCGTTAAAAACAAATTCCATTGGGGTTATTTCATGTGAAAGATCCACAATGGGACAACTTTTTCTAACCAATGAAGTATTAAGAGAATTCTCATCTCTCAAATACAATTTAATATGGGATAAGGACCAAAAAAATGGATTTGTCATCGAGTTATATGAAGAAAATACGGACCGCCTTTCTAATGCAGTCAAAACAATGTTTCAAAAGCTTTCCCAGTATTCATTCAAACAAATACAAACGTTTAAAGTTCAGTCACCAAGCCCTTGGCTGACAAAACAGCTTAATTTAACAGCTCAAGTTGATGGAGCAGCTGTAATAGAAGGGATTGATAAATATTCATCTGTACATGTTTTAGATCGATATTTAAAACAATCACCTTCAGATCACTTTAGTTTTAAGATCGAAAGAAATTTTATATTGCTGTACGGAAAATACGATATTGTTTCTAAAGCTGCTGATGAATTGCAGAAACAAGCAGAAAAAATTAAATAAACGTTATAGGACTGGAGGCTATGTCATTGCAGGCACTAGGATTAATTGAAACAGTTGGCTATTTAACGGCTGTTTCTGCTGCGGATGCTGCTGTAAAAGCGGCTGATGTAGAGATAGTCGGCATCGAAAAGGTCATAGGAGTAAACGGCTATCTTGGGGTTACTGTTCATTTCAGTGGTGATGTTGCTGCAGTTAAATCAGCAGTAGATGCTGGCAAGGCTGCCGCTGAACGGGTAGGGAACGTCATTTCTTCACATGTAATTCCAAGGGCTCATAATGAAGTGGCTCAGAAGCTTCTGCCTAATTTCAAGCTAGAGAAGAAGAACTTAATTAGCACCGAAAACTCTGCAACGAAAAATAATGATTATACAGAAACAAAAAAGAAGAAATCGAAAGACTTAGCGAAAAACGAACCGCAAAAAAATACGGATAGTGAATCAAAGAGTAATAATAGTTTAGCAGAAGACAATGATAAATAAAATAATTGACAATAAGGAGGAATTATTATGGGTGAAGCATTAGGGTTAGTTGAAACAAAAGGTTTAGTTGGAGCTGTTGAAGCAGCAGATGCAATGGTAAAGGCAGCAAATGTAGAAATTTGCGGTTATGAAAAGGTTGGGTTTGGTCTCGTAACAGTTATGGTAAGAGGCGATGTTGGTGCTGTGAAGGCTGCGACTGACGCTGGTGCTGAGGCGGCTAGCCGTGTTGGGGAACTTGTTTCTGTACATGTCATTCCGAGACCACACAGTGAAGTTGAACGTGCACTATTATCTAAAACGATTGGTGAATGAGAATGAGCTCATATAAGCAGAGTGTCATGATGCAGCACACTCTGCAGGAGCTGTCTGATCGAAACTGCATGGGCAAGAGCCAACAGAAAAGACCATATGTCCTGGCTCTAATTACCTCTCATTTGATAGGAATGGAACCAGGACTTTTATATTTAAACAGACTAGTAAAAAAACAATGGATCGTTCGAATCTCGGCGGAGCAATCTCTATTTTTGAATTACACAAGAACTGAGCTTATTGGATTAACAGGTAATGATGATTGGATTCCGCTCCAAAGACTAACAGAAAGATTGATAAAACAGGCTGATATTATATTGATTCCTATTCTTTCATTTTCCCTAGTTTCAGATATTATTTCTTTTAATGAACAAAGACCTATTGTTCGAATGATCTTAAATGGATTGTTAACTGGGAAAAAGGTAGTTGCCTTAAAGGTAGGCACCGATCCATATCATGAACATTGGAAGCTAAACGGATTGGATAAGGGAACGAATCTATTGAAAAGAAAACTTTATAAACAACTGAGCGAATTAAAATCGATGGGAATTATAATTATTGACCCGGACGAAAGAGTAGAATCGTCCCTCGTGAATACGGAGAAAAAAACAATCGTAACTGCAGAAACTGTTCGGTATATACATTTACAAAAACATGATCACTTAATAGTAACAAAGGAATCGATTATTACTCCTCTTGCTATAGATGTGGCAAGAGAGTTAAATATCACATTAATTTTAGAATAAGGGGACGATTCATTGTGCAAATGGGAATAGTGGTAGGTCGGATTACTGCTACGAGGAAGGATGAAAATCTAGTTGGAACTAAACTCTTAATTACACAGCCGATTGGATTAGACGGACAAGTATTGCCGAACCCCATTATTGCCGTTGATACTGTTGGAGCCGGTATTGGAGAAAGAGTTATTTATGTAACAGGAAGCATGGCTTCAAGGGCTATCAGGAATAAAGAAGCACCTATAGATGCAGCTATTATTGGAATAATTGATAGTTTAGAAGGAACGATGTTAGGGGGGTAAAATGTGGACGCTTTAAAGATTAAAGAAGCAATACAATACAGAAAATTGATCGATGTATTATTAAATCCTAACCTCTATGCAGACATTGTTCTAAGAGGGGGATATTTTATTAATGTCATTACCCGTGAGATTTATGAGGCCGATGTCGCTATAAAAGGTCAATATATTTTAATGGTCGGAGATGCTAAAGATCTAATCGGACCGAAAACAACGGTTGAGGATGTAAGAGGGAAATTCATTAGTCCAGGTTTTATTGATTCTCATATGCATTTCGAGAGCGCCATGCTTACGTGTACTGAATTCTCCAAGCTGTCTATTCCAACTGGCACTACAACTCTGATCGGTGATCCTCATGAGATCGGCAACGTACTGGGAGTTCATGGCATGAAGGCGATGATTGAAGAAGCGAAAACACTTCCTAATCGCATCCTTTTTACAGTTCCTTGTGCAGTACCGGATGCACCTGGGCTGGAAACGTCTGGGTATGACGTTTCAGCAAAGGATATGAAGGATTTATTAAATGATCCTTATGTTCAAGGAATTGGAGAAATTCAAAGCTTCAGTAATATTCAACCTGTCTACCAGCATGCACCTGAGTTAATTGATGATTTAGTGGCAGCTGTTTCCTATGCAAACAGTATTGGGAAGACAGTAGAGGGGAATGCTCCAGAATTATTTGGAAAGGAGCTTGCTGCCCATATTATTAGCGGTGGAACACATGTATCTTGTCATGAAACAACTACAAAGGAAGAAATGATTGAAAAGCTTCGCTATGGCGTAAGTGTATTCATGCGTGAAGGATCATCACAAAGGAATATGGCAGAATGTATTCGCGCCATTACAGAAGAAGGATTAGATTCAAGAAGAGCAATCCTTGTATCTGATGATATGGTCCCTGCAGACCTCCTTAATTTCGGTCATATGAATGACATTATCCGCAGAACAATCGCTGAGGGAATTGACCCTGTTGAAGCAATTCAAATGGCTACAATCAATCCAGCCTCTCACTTTGGCTTTAAAGATGTTGGAGTAATTGCTCCTGGAAAAAGAGCAGATGTCGTCGTAATTAGTGATTTAACCAATATGACTGTTGATCAAGTCTATCTTGGGGGTAAAAAGGCAGCTGAAAAAGGCGAATTAACGATTGAAATTGCTCCTTATATTTATCCAGAAAGTGTAAAGAAGTCAATAAAAAGAAAAGCAGTAACCCTAGATGAATTAACGATAAAGGCCACAGGCAGCCGGGCAAAGGTCAGAGCTATTGAAGCAATTCCATTCCAAAACTTAACTGGAGGAAGCGAATATACACTAAATGTTAAAGATGGAGTTGTCCAGCCATGCCTTCAGCAGGATGTTTTGCCATTACTTGTTGTTGAACGACATGGGCGGACAGGAAAGGTTGGTAAGACTTTCCTTCATGGTTTTGATCTAAAAAGCGGTGCCATAGCAGAAAGTGTTGCCCATGATACCCATAACATTATTGTGACTGGAACGAATTACGAAGATATGGTAACAGCTGTAAATCGAGTGATTGCAATGGGCGGCGGTATTGCGATGATAAAGGATAGTAAGGTAGTTGGAGATTTGCCGCTCCGTATTGGCGGTTTAATGACAGATGAATTAACAGGCAAGGAAATGAGCGATAAAGTCGATGAATTATCCAGACTGGCAAAGGAAGAGCTCGGATGTAGCATGGAGGTACCATTCATGCACTTATCATTCTGGTCCTTAGTTACAAGCCCTAAATGGAAGATTACAGATATGGGTTTAATTGATGTCGATAAATTTGAAGTAATCCCTACAATTATTTAAAACATATAAGGAGGGAAATCATGGGAGTCAAACTAGTTGATTTAACTCAGGAAATTTTTCATGGGATGCCAGTCTTCCCCCTTCACCCATCAACGATGATCTTCACAAATATCACACATGAAGAATCGGAAAAAAAGATCGGTTTTCCTTTTGCGACAAATAATTTAATTATTAACGAACATGGACCTACCCATAGTGATGCTACATATGAGTTTGATCCAAATGGGAAGTATATCGATGAAATGCCACTAGAATATTTTTACGGACCAGCTCTTTGCTTGGATGTATCTCATGTCCCCACTAATCGTTATATCACTAGCCGTGATCTTGAAGAAGCACTTGAGAAATCTGGCCAATTTATTGATAGGGGAGATATTGTCCTGCTATATACGGGACATTATAACAGGTCATACGGAACAGATGAATGGTTGACAACTTATACTGGCCTTGATTACTACGCAGCCAAATGGCTCGCTGAAAAAGGAGTAGTCAATATTGGAGTTGATGCTCCAGCAATTGATCACCCGGATGATCCGAAATTTTCTGGACACCTTATTTGCAGAGAATATGGTATGACAAATACAGAGAATCTTTGTAATCTCGATCAAATTGCCGGAATGCGGTTTTTATATTTCGGGCTCCCGCTCCGAATACGCAATGGAACAGGGTCTCCTATAAGAGCAGTTGCGGTCTTCATCGAATGAATAAATGGAGGATGATAGTATGAAAGAAATCTTTAATAGGGATAAAATTCGTGAAGAAATTATCATACCTCCTTATGAAGGTAGAAGTGCCTTTTTAAGAAAAGGAGAAACGCTTATTATTATCGATTTAGAAGGGAAGCAAGTTGGGGATTTTGTTTGCTTTAATCATGGGGATCCAAAGGAATATGTCTCACCTGTTCATATGAGAGCATCATTAAGCAGTATCCGATTAAAAAAAGGTGACTTATTATTCAGCAATAGACGCCGTCCTCTCATGCAGCTTATTGAGGACACTGTTGGGGTCCATGATATATTTTTTCCTGCTTGTGATTATTACCGCTATAAAATTGATTTTGACAGTGAAGATCATCCGAATTGTCATGATAATTTAGAAGTTGCACTTAAAAAATATAATATCCATCCTGCTATTATTCCAGATCCTATCAATCTATTTATGAATAATGTTCTAGATGATCAAGGTGACTATGTAATTGAGGAGCCTCATTCCAAGCCAGGAGATTATGTCAAATTGAAAGCTTTGGAGGATGTAGTTATTGCTTGTACGACATGTTCGCAAGATATGGCACCAGTCAACGGCTGGAAGGTTACACCGTTAAAAATGCAAATTGTGGAGGCGGAATAATGGATGAAATTCAATTTCTTCAAGAAATTCTGCAGATAAATAGTTCAAATCCCCCTGGAAATGAACACAAAGTAACTGAGGTTTTCATTGAAAGATGCAAGAAAAAAGGAATTCCTTTCAAATTGACTTTCCTTGAAGAAAATCGAAGTAATTTTGAAGTAACACTAAAGGGCAAAGGAGATAAACATTTATTCCTTTGCGGGCATATGGATACAGTTTCCCCTGGAGAGATTGAATGGGATCACGCTCCATTTTCAGGGGAAATCGTGGGAGAAAGAATCTATGGCAGAGGTGCTTCAGATATGAAAAGCGGTTTAGCCGCAATGTATTTGGCACTTGAGTCATTATATCTAGAAAAGGATGTTCCACCTGCTACAATCACGTTTTTAGCAACTGCCGGAGAAGAAGTGGACAGCTGCGGGGCAAGGGCTTTTTTGAATAATAACGAAAATAGAGTAATAGATGCACTTGTAATTGGTGAGCCAACAAATGAAAAAATCGTCGTGGGTCATAAAGGTGCCCTATGGCTTGAAATTTCAACATTTGGGAAAACAGCACATGGAGCAATGCCCCACCAAGGAATTAATGCTGTTGATCATATGGTTGAAGTAATAAAAGTATTAGATAGATTGAAGATAGATTGGAAATTAGAGAGGGAACCTCTAGGAAGCAGCAGTTTGGCAGTCACGATGATTAATGGCGGAATTCAAACAAATGTTATTCCTGATAAATGTACCATCCGTATAGATATAAGGACTGTTCCCCCACAATCCCATGACAGGTTGATGGTAGAGCTGAATACAGAGCTAAATAAACTCGTTGAAAGAAATATACTCTACCAGTTTAATATTACAAAAGTTCTTGACCGTCCACCTGTATTAACCCCTGTGACATCTGATATTATTCAATGTGCATTCGCTATTAAGGATGAACAGGATACCAATTGTTTTGGTGTTTCTTATTATACTGATGCCGCGGTATTAAACCCAAGAAGTGTAATTCCGACACTAATCTATGGGCCAGGTGATGAAAAATTAGCTCATCAGCCTAATGAATGGGTCAGTATTTCATCCTATAGAAGATCAATTGAGTTTTATAAATCATTAATTTTATCCTATAGCAATGAAACGGCAGATAGTGCGGAATCTTTGCAAGGAGGGGTAAAATGAGCAGCATTTTAATAAAAAATGCAGAAATTATTACGATGAACGATAACGAAGAGATCATTACTGGTGATATTTATATTATAGATGATCGGATCGTTGAGATTGGTCAAAACCTTCCTCATTTTGCCAGCAAAGTTATAGATGGAACCGCCAAGACTGTCATTCCCGGCTTTATCCAAACCCACATTCATCTATGTCAAACATTGTTTAGAGGCCAAGCAGATGATCTTGAACTATTAGATTGGCTAAAACAAAAAATTTGGCCACTAGAGGCTTCACATGATGAAGAATCTATTTATTATTCTGCCATGCTCGGAATTGGAGAGCTGCTGCAAAGCGGGACAACAACGGTAGTAGATATGGAAACAGTCCATCATACAGATTCGGCTTTTAAAGCCATTGCAGAAAGTGGAATCAGAGCCTTGGCGGGCAAAGTAATGATGGATAAAGGCGATGAAGTCCCTGTATTATTACGGGAAAATACAAAGGATTCAATTCAGCAAAGTGTTGACCTTCTTGAAAAATGGCATAATTATGATAGAGGCAGAGTCCAGTATGCCTTTTGTCCGCGATTTGTTGTGTCCTGTACAGAAGAATTATTAACAAATGTCAGAGACCTTTCCCATCAATATAATGTTAAGGTTCATACTCATGCTTCAGAAAATGCAACGGAAATATTATTAGTTGAGCGAGATCATGGAATGAGGAATGTAGTCTATTTAGACAGTATTGGTCTTGCAAATGAGAGGTTAATACTTGCACATTGCGTATGGCTTGATGAAGAGGAGAAGAGAATAATTAAAGAACGTGGTGTCAAAGTCAGTCATTGTCCTGGTTCAAATCTTAAGCTTGCATCTGGTATTGCTGAAATTCCTTCTCTTTTGGATTCCCATGCACATGTAAGTCTTGGTGCTGATGGAGCCCCATGTAACAATAACTTGGATATGTTTAATGAAATGAGAATGGCCGCAATTATTCAAAAACCAATACATGGACCGACTGCAATGAATGCCAGAACTGTATTCCGAATGGCTACTATCGGCGGTGCAAAGGCTGTTGGCATGGAAAATGATATTGGCAGTATTGAGGTTGGAAAAAAAGCGGATTTAGCCATATTAAATCTGAATGATTTTCACGTATATCCGTCTTTTGATATCGATCCGATTTCTAGAATTGTTTATTCAGCAACAAGAGCTGATGTAGAAACAACTATTGTTAACGGTAAAATTCTTATGGAAAATCGACGAATGAACACAATGGATAAAGAAATAATTTTAAAAGAATCGAATAAATCCATTAATCGTTTAGTTAAAAGGCTAGAAACAATTGCTTACTAAACTTGCTTGTACTGACCCTTCCTCTTCAATAACCTAAACCCTATATTAGTAAAAATACTATTAATTCGGTATGATAAAGATAGATCAAAAAATGATAATAGTTGGAGGGTCCTTATATGGCAATTGAAATTCCTAGCAGGGATGAGCTCGGTGTCATTCTCAAAAAAGCAAAAAAAGTCGCAGTAGTTGGTTTAAGCGGCAATCCTGAAAGAACATCATATATGGTTTCAAAGGCAATGCAGGATGCAGGCTATGAAATAATTCCTGTTAATCCAACAGTTGATGAAGTATTGGGAGTTAAGGCTGTAAAGAGATTGAAGGATATTGAAGGTCATGTGGATATTGTTAATGTTTTTCGCCGATCCGAACATTTGCTCGAAGTTGCGAAGGAATTTGCAGAAATTGATGCAGATGTTTTTTGGTCACAGCTTGGCTGCATTGACGAAGGTGCCTATAACTTTTTAAAGGAAAAGGGCTATACAGTTGTAATGGATCGCTGTATAAAAGTAGAACATGCCTTAACCAAATAAGCCAATTCATGAGATCTAAAATAGATCTCATTTTTTATTTTTCCAAATATATTTAAGGTTAGTTTCAATTCTTTGATCGTATTTCGGTCCAAACCTTATTTGCCAAATTTGAATAAATCGATAAAATAAAGCATAGACGCTTTTTAATATGTGGTAAAATACATATTAAGAACATTTGTTTGCGTCTTGGTTTTTCTTTAATTAATAGAGGATTAATCATTTTTTAGACGAATACGTTAAATGAAGGTATAATCAAGTTTGTTTCCAATCGAAATGTTTTCTTACATAATTGAATAGGTAATTGATTATAACTTTTTAAGCAATTCTTTTTGCAGTTACGAAAGGGGTATGTTTGTGGCAAGAAATCAGGGAGCTTTTGACTATAATGATGATGCCATACAAGTACTCGAAGGGCTAGAGGCTGTAAGAAAGCGCCCGGGTATGTACATTGGGAGTACGGATGCAAGAGGACTACATCATCTTGTGTATGAAATTGTCGATAATGCTGTCGATGAGGCATTGGCAGGTTTCGGCGATCAAATCATTGTCAAAATACATAAAGATAATTCAATAAGTGTAATAGATAAAGGACGCGGAATGCCTACCGGAATGCATCGAATGGGTAAGCCTACTCCAGAAGTTATATTAACAGTCCTGCATGCAGGCGGAAAATTTGGCCAAGGCGGCTATAAAACGAGCGGCGGTCTTCATGGAGTTGGTGCTTCAGTTGTAAACGCACTGTCTGAATGGCTAGTCGTTACGATAAAGCGTGATGGTATTATTTATGAACAGCGCTTTGAAAATGGCGGTAAGCCGGTAACGACACTTGAAAAAATAGGGAAAACAAATCAAACCGGGACAACAATTAAATTTAAGCCCGATAAAACGATTTTCTCCGCAACTACTTATAACTATGAAACTTTGTGTGAGCGGTTACGTGAGTCAGCCTTCCTTTTAAAAGGAATGAAAATAGAAATTATCGATGAACGTCATGGACTACATGAAGTGTTTCATTTTGAAAACGGAATTGAGGCTTTCGTTGAATATTTAAATGAAGAAAAGGATGTTTTACACTCTGTCGTTAGCTTTGAAGGTGAGCAAAATGGAATTGAAGTAGATTTTGCTTTCCAATTTAACGACGGCTATTCAGAAAATGTTCTTTCATTCGTTAATAATGTTCGTACGAAGGATGGCGGAACACATGAGGCAGGGGCAAAAACAGCGATGACTCGTATTTTTAATGAGTATGCTAGAAAGGTCAATCTGCTAAAGGAAAAAGAGAAAAATTTAGATGGTGCAGATATTCGCGAAGGATTTACAGCCATTATTTCTGTACGTGTTCCAGAGGATTTACTCCAATTTGAAGGTCAAACAAAAGGCAAGCTTGGAACAAGTGAAGCTAGATCAGCAGTAGATGCGGTTGTATCTGAGCATTTATCTTACTTTCTTGAAGAAAACCCGAACATTAGTTCGTTGTTGATAAAAAAGGCTATTAAAGCATATCAGGCTCGTGAAGCAGCACGTAAAGCGCGTGAAGATGCTCGAAGCGGAAAGAAAAGAAAACGTGCAGAGGCTGTACTTTCTGGTAAGTTAACACCTGCTCAATCTAGAAATCCCCAAAAAAATGAATTGTATTTAGTCGAAGGGGATTCAGCAGGAGGTTCGGCAAAACAAGGACGTGACCGTCGTTTTCAGGCTGTTTTGCCGCTGCGTGGTAAAGTAATTAATACGGAAAAAGCAAAGCTACAGGATATTTTTAAGAATGAAGAAATCAATACGATTATCCATGCGGTTGGTGCTGGTGTTGGAGCAGATTTTAATGTAGCTGATGTTAATTACGACAAGGTGATTATCATGACGGATGCTGATACAGATGGAGCTCATATCCAAGTTCTTCTCCTAACCTTTTTCTACCGTTATATGAGACCGCTTCTAGATGCAAGGAAGGTTTATATTGCGTTGCCACCTTTATATAAAGTAAGCAGGGGTACAGGCAAGAAGGAAGTTATAGAGTATGCTTGGAGTGACGATGATTTACAGGATGCTATTAAAAAGGTAGGAAAAGGCTATATGCTACAGCGTTATAAAGGTCTAGGCGAGATGAATGCGGATCAATTATGGGAAACAACGATGGATCCAGAAACCCGAACGTTAATTCGAGTTAGAATTGATGATGCTGCGAGAGCAGAAAGAAGGGTGACTACTCTTATGGGTGATAAAGTTGAGCCGCGCCGCAAATGGATTGAGACGAATGTTGCTTTTGGCTTAGAAGAAGATGCAAGTATACTAGAAAATGAAAATATATCAGTCATAGAGGAGGAGATTGAATAATGCCATCTGCTGAAAAGTTTCGTGATCTCCCTCTAGAAGATGTTCTTGGTGATCGTTTTGGCCGCTATAGTAAATATATTATCCAGGAACGGGCCTTACCTGATGCCAGAGATGGGTTAAAGCCTGTTCAGCGCCGAATACTATATGCAATGCATGTAGAGGGAAATACACATGAAAAAGGATTCCGGAAATCAGCAAAGACTGTAGGAAATGTAATTGGTAACTATCACCCACATGGGGATACATCTGTTTATGATGCAATGGTGCGGATGAGCCAGGAATGGAAATTGCGTAATCTTCTTGTTGAGATGCATGGAAATAATGGAAGTATAGACGGAGATCCTCCGGCAGCGATGCGTTACACTGAGGCAAGACTTTCTGCAATTTCTTCAGAATTGCTCAAAGATATTGAGAAACGGACAGTAGATTTTGTTCCGAACTTTGATGATACATCTAATGAGCCAACTGTTTTGCCTGCTATGTTTCCAAATCTCTTAGTCAATGGTTCTACAGGTATCTCAGCCGGATATGCAACAGAAATTCCACCACATCACCTTAACGAGGTTATAGATGGTGTCATTCACAGGTTGGAAAACCCTAATTGTTCTGTTGATGATTTGATGAAATATATAAAAGGACCTGATTTTCCAACTGGCGGTATTATCCAAGGTGTAGAAGGAATTAAAAAAGCATATGAAACTGGGAAGGGTAAAATCATTGTCCGCGGGAAAACAGAATTTGAAGAAATTCGCGGCGGAAAGAAACAAATTGTTATTACCGAAATCCCATTTGATGTTAATAAAGCCAATCTTGTAAAGAAAATTGATGAATTCCGGCTAGACCGTAAAGTAGAAGGCATTGCTGAAGTTCGTGATGAAACAGATCGGACAGGCTTGCGCATCGTCATCGAGCTTAAAAAAGATGCAGATCCAGAAGGTGTTCTTCATTACTTATATAAAAATAGTGATTTACAAGTTCCTTATAATTTTAATATGGTGGCAATTTCAAATAGACACCCGAAATTAATGGGGCTTAGGGAACTGCTTGATGCATATATACAGCATCGTAAAGAAGTTGTTACTAGGAGAACAGCATTTGATTTAGAAAAAGCTAAAGCAAGGCAGCATATTGTTGAAGGATTAATGAAGGCTTTATCAATACTAGATGAAGTCATTGCGGCAATTAGAGCATCTAAGGACAAACGGGATGCGAAAGATAATTTAATCGCCAAATTTGCTTTCACTGAAGCACAAGCAGAGGCTATTGTGTCTTTACAGTTATATCGTTTAACAAATACTGATATTACTGCATTACGTGAAGAAGCAGAAGAATTGTCTAAGAAAATTAATGAATTAACTGCAATCCTTGAAAGCGAGAAAAAGCTTTATTCTGTTATTCAGAAAGAGTTAAAAGATGTAAAAAAACGCTTTGCTGACGATCGCCGAACTGTGATTGAGGAAGAAATTGAAGAGATCAAAATTAATCTGGAAGTGCTAATCGCAAGTGAGGATGTCATTGTTACTGTGACAAAAGAAGGCTATGTCAAGCGGACAAGCACTCGTTCATTTGCAGCCTCTAACGGACAGGATTTTGGTATGAAGGATTCTGATAGGATCCTGGCTCAGTTAGAAATGAACACAACAGATGTATTATTATTGTTCACAAATAAAGGAAATTACTTATATTGTCCAGTTCATAATCTTCCTGATATACGCTGGAAGGATCTTGGGCAGCATGTAGCAAACATTATACCAATTGATGGAGACGAGTCGATCGTCAAGGCACTTCCGGTTAAGGATTTCGAAACAGAGTCATTCCTATTATTTGTAACGAAATATGGAATGGTGAAGAAAACCGAACTTAAGTTATATAAAGCACAGCGTTACTCCAAACCGCTAGTAGCGATTAACCTAAAGGATGATGATGAAGTAATCGATGTCTATATTACGGACGGTTCAAAAGATTTATTCCTTTCTACTTATAACGGTTATGGACTATGGTTCCATGAGGAAGAAGTCAGTATTGTTGGGACAAGGGCAGCTGGGGTAAAGGGAATTAATTTGAAAGATAGTGACTATGTTACTGGAGGTCAAGTGATTGCCGGTCCTGAAACTCAATCGGTTGTTATTGTTACCCAGCGTGGTGCCATTAAACGAATGAAATTAGCCGAATTTGAACGAGCTTCCCGTGCTAAACGAGGAGTTGTAATGTTAAGAGAACTTAAATCAAATCCTCACCGAGTAGTTGGAGCTGTTATTGTCAACGAAAATGATGATATCTATATGGAAACAGAAAAAGGTATCATTGAATCAACAAAAGCCTCTGCTATTCGATTTAATGATCGTTATTCAAATGGTTCGTTTATTCTTGATGAAACAGAAAGCGGTAAAACAAAAAATGTCTGGAAAATTGAAAATAAAATAAATGATCCTGCTTGTGAAGAGTAGGAAGGAGATCCCTGTATTAAAGTGCAGGGGTCTTTTTTGCATTATTTATAGCAGAAGCATTTTCAAAGGAATTAATTTTTATTAGAAAAATATTAATGTTAATAGATACACCTGTTACTGGAGTTCACCTCTTATCGAACTCAATTCAGTTCACGCAATTTTATGTTAATAGGTAGGAGGAACAATAAATGGATTTTGATAAATTAAAGCAATGGATGGAACTAGCAAAAAGTTATCAAACAGGTGATTTTTGGAGCGGCATGCTTGACCAATCATCCTTTAACCAATTTATGAAAGAAAATATGGAGATGGGTGCTAGTGAACCATCACGACAACGTACGATAAAAAATCAGTTTCCAAACATTGATATATATATAAATGATCTTGAAGTTATTGTTATTGCCGATTTGCCAGGATATAAAAAAGAAGATCTACATGTGTCAGTATCGGGGAACAAATTATTACTTAAAGGATCTACAGTACCGATTGTGGCAGGCGAGGCGGTACTTCAGGAAAGGATACAGGGGCAATTTCAAAGAGTTGTTGAATTACCTGAAGCAACTGATTCGGATCAGATAAAGGCTAAATTTCAAAATGGAGTGCTAACTCTAACGTATAAAAGAAAGTATATACAAGAGGAAAAGGTGATTATCGATTAGTAAACTAATTTCTTCGAATCCTTAGTTTCCTGAAATTTGGATCATCAATGTTGAATCCAGGCAGAGGAAAATCCCCTATCTCTCAGATTTTCACCAAATCCCTCTACACGTTTGTTATTCACATGATTTCTTACATGGTTTTAAATTAAATTATGAATATAGTGGGGTAAATATATATGTCTATAAAAGATTTATTCAACCAAAATCGAAATCATGAAAATATAACCCAAAAGATTTTGGAGCTCGAAAAGAGTTTCTTAAAAATCAATACACTTGAACTGCATATTAAAAGGCTGTTAAAACTGGAAGAAAAATTATTCTCGATCCAAAAGATTAAGGATGAATTAATGGTTACTGCTAAAAACTTAGATACTGGTAACCTAAACAAAGATAAAATAGAATATTTCATCCAATCCAAAGTGCAAGAAGTTGTAAGTACTGCCTTAATTCAAAACGATGATTTCAATGATAAAATAAAACTTCTTGAAAAATCTGTTGAAAGCATTAAGCGAAAAATAGCTCATCAAGATAAAGTTCATGAGATAGTTATTGGAAGAGTTGAAATGATTCAAGAAAAAATGAACACTTTAACCTTATCTACAGATGGGATTGCACAATTCAACTCAGATAACAATGATAACTATAACGAAACCGAGCACACTCTTTTTCAAAAATTAGAATTAATCGAGCAGAAGCTTAATCAATTTGAAGAATTGAATAAAAAAGAAAAAGGATTATCCGAAAACCCTGTTGTTATAAAAGAGATTCACATCGATAAATTTTATTTGGACAAGTATGAACAGAATAATAATATTGCTCAAGTAGGTATTAAGGAATTAAGCGGCGCGCTTAATATAGGAGCAACTTTCGGAAAGGATACAATCCCGAAAGAAATGAATGAACAACTTAAGGAATATTTTGATGAGGTTATTGCCATGAAAGCGGATAAAAATACAGCTGAAAAAGGAACATTTTCCAATGAACAAACTGAAGATGGAGAATCTAATGAATTTGCAGAAGATTATTCAGATATAGTGATTGAAGAAGAATTTTCAGAGATACAGATTGAAGAAGAAAATGACTAAATATGAAATATACGGTAAATAGAGAAAACCAGATTTCATTTTTAAAATCGGGGTATATATAGGATACGCTCATTAAATTATTAATTCCTCCTTATTATTAGGATTGAATCAACACTTGTTTATTCACTAATCTTTTGATAGATTAGTATGGTGTGATTAATATATCAATATAATAAAAAACGCAGAATTTTGCTGGGAGGTATAAAATGGATTTCCTATTAAAGGGTCTTGAATCGGCAGTAGGGGTTCTTAATGATTTAGTATGGACCTATATTCTAATTGCCGTATTAATTTTATTAGGCGCTTATTTTAGTTTTAGAACTAAATTTGTTCAATTTCGTTATATAGGCGAGATGTTTCGCATATTAGGCGATAAATCTATGATTTCCGCAGAAGGAAAAAGGGGAATTTCATCTTTCCAGGCTTTTTGTATTAGTGCGGCTTCACGTGTTGGGACCGGAAATATAGCTGGTGTCGCAACAGCAATTGCAGCTGGAGGTCCTGGTGCTGTCTTTTGGATGTGGCTGATTGCATTTTTAGGAGCAGCTTCCAGCTTTGTTGAGAGCACATTAGCCCAGATTTATAAAGTTAAGGACAATGATGGTTTTCGCGGCGGTCCGGCTTACTATATGGAAAAAGGGCTTAAAAAACGCTGGTTAGGGATTATTTTTGCTATCATCATAACTTTTTGTTTTGGTCTTGTTTTTAACTCTGTGCAATCAAATACCATTTCTTTAGCTTTTAATGAGGCGTTCGGCATGAGCCGTCTTTCCATTGGCTTTGTGCTCGCAGCTTTAACAGCGATAATTATTTTTGGCGGTGTTAAACGAATTGCGAATGTATCACAAGTAATTGTACCAATTATGGCAGTTATTTATCTTGTGGTTGCTATTATCGTTGTCTTAATGAACATTACTGAAATTCCTCATTTGATTATGATGATTATTAAAGGTGCATTCGGTATGAAGCAAGCAGTTGGCGGAACGTTAGGGGCTGCAATCATGATGGGAATCAAACGGGGACTATTCTCGAATGAAGCAGGTATGGGGAGTGCACCAAATGCTGCTGCAACCGCAGCAGTGAGCCATCCAGTTAAACAAGGTTTGATTCAGACTTTAGGTGTATTTGTGGACACGATTTTAATTTGTTCGGCAACAGCATTTATCATTTTGCTGTATAGTGACTTCTCAACTTCAGGGCTTACAGGCATTCAATTAACCCAAGCTGCTATGAGTGAGCATGTTGGATCTTGGGCTCCACTATTTATAGCAGTTGCAATTTTCTTATTTGCATTTAGTTCGGTTATTGGTAATTATTACTATGGTGAAACAAATATAGAATTTATTAAAAATAACCGTGTAGCATTGTTTATTTACCGATTGGCTGTTGTTGGAATGGTCATTTTCGGTACAGTTGCTGATTTATCCATTGTGTGGAATTTAGCTGATTTATTTATGGGTATTATGGCATTAATAAATCTAGTTGCCATTGTTATGCTTGGTAAAATTTCTTTTGCTGCATTAAAAGATTATAGAGAGCAAAGAAAACAGGGCAAAGACCCTATATTCTATGCGGACACAATTCCCGGCTTAGAAGGTGTTGAATGCTGGGAAACGAAAGAAGAAGCATTAAAAAAGACAAAAGATAAATAAATCATTTTTATACCCTTGTCCTAACTGGATAAGGGTTTTTTTCATAAATTAAAAATAAATACATTAAATTTCCATTATTGGACAAAATAAGCTGAGATATGTCCAAGGAGGATGGAAATGTCCATGAGAAAAGAAGTATTATTTGCTCTCGCAGCGTTTTTCTTTCTAACATTATCAGCAATTACCGCTGCGAATGCCGGAGAAAATCAAAATAAAATAATGACGATTTCAAAAGAAAAAGCCGATGTTACAGGAGATGGAAAAAAAGATCTAATTGTCATTAAAGGGCTGCCATATGAGGAAGGCACTGAATTTTTAAAGGAAATATTTGTAGAGATTCAAACCTTGAATAAAAAAACAATAAAAATTGATGTAGATAGCGGATTTAACCCGAGGGTAAATTTTGTTGATTTAAATCATGATGGAATAAAGGATATTTTTATAACAGTGGATACAGGTGGAAGCGGAGGCATTACAAATCATTACTTATATACGTTGAAAAATTTAAGTTTGGAAGATTTATCAGTCCCTGATCCGCTTGTTATTAACAGTCAATTTTTAGACGGCTATAAGGCATCGATAACCATACAAGATACTGGGGAATCCTATACTTTCGATTTAAGTAACCGTGCTGATGACTATGAAAAGACTGGCTTATATCAAAAAGGGAAGCTTAGTGAGCCAACCGAGCTAATGGTTGATAGCTTTTCAACTTTAAAGCCTATTCTAATGGATAATCAATACGGGTTAAGAGGAACTCAAGCTGTCAGTGGTGCTTACCATGCAGATAGGATAGCTATTATCGAATCCAATTGGCTGTATGAAAATGGGAAATGGATTTTAAAGAAGACGAGAGTGATGGAGAACAATCCTCGTATAAAAAAATAGAGGAATTAGGCAATTGTCACGTTTTTTTGAAAGGGACATAAAATGAGGTAAGTGAAAATCCTAACTTTTAGGAAGGGGGCACTTATCGTGAATAAATTGGATGTAGACCAATTATCGGTATCTTATTTACCGCCAACAACTGAATTTAGGCCAGTAGATGGGAGAAAATATACGTTGCTTCAATCCAATACTTCAGGTGAATGGTTTTTAACTATTGGTTATCATTATCATTCGAATGACGCAAACCGAAAATTTCGTGATGAAGTTTTTGCAGAATGGGTTCCGCAAATGGGTCAATATGTTTTAAGCGGAAAGGTCTTTGTAAGTGATCAGGAGTTTGATAAGCAATATGCCAAAATACGTTTTATGATTTTTCAACGAGAAGTAGAACAAGCATTATCAGCCATTGTTTATGGTGATCGAGTATTCTACTCAAATTATCCTTGGCTGTTAGATTCACCAATCTACATTCACTTTGATTCAAATTATGAAGATTTCAATAAGATGATTTATTATGGAACTCCCCGCCAGTATTTAAATGCTGTAATACAGCCCATTGAGACATAAGTATTTTTAATATCTCCTCACAAAAATGACAGGATCTTCTCCTGTATTTTTTTTGGTCAAAATCCGAAAATGGCATAAAAGCCTAATAAATACACACTATAAACATGGAAAGGGGTGATCCTCAGTGGAAAATAAAAATAAAGATTCTATAAGGATGAGTTATGAATCAGATGGAAAAATGGGAAAAACAAAAAAGCAGCAAGGGAAAAGAAATGAAAATGCAGATTTTTTTAACAGTACACAAAATAGTGAATGAAAATTGAAAACAGACACAGTTGATCAGTGTCTGTTTTTTTAATGGATGCAAAGGAATATACATAATTATATTATGTAAACTTGAACGCGAACCAACGGGATTGAAAAGAGGCAATTTAATGGGAAAAATTAACGTAATATTTGTTTTTATATTGAACTTTATTTTGAAATTAGGCTAGAAAAAATCTCAATGAAAAATGGATTAATTAAGCTAAATGCATTACTTGGGATCAAGATCAAATCTAGTTAATGATGTTGGGTTAAGAATGAATTTATGTATGAAAAAGTTTAATTCATTCATTTGTTAACCATTTTTCGATTCTGTCTCACTATTTTAAGTATACTTAGTAACTGAGACCATTTTAGTATTACTTCCTATAATATATATTATGTAAACTAGAAAAAGCTCTTAACAGAACGATAACTATCTTCTATTTCACATAATAAACATTATCAGGAAGTTCTCCTCCACAACTTGAAGATAATGTTTGGGGCGTTCTGGATAACTTCCCCCGCCGTCTCCATTACCATTAGGTTGGGATCATTATTATTAGTACTTCCAAATAATAAAACATTTGGACGACGTACACATGCACTACTAGCAAGCAATAGATGATTTTTTACTGTATCTAGTGGTCGAATAAAATTATTCATCCAACACGATTGTAAGCTATGAATATTAGAAATTGTTTTATTTTGTACATTTTTGGATTTTATTATATTGATATATTAAATTATAGATAAAATGCTAAAAATAACGGGTTTAGACTAAAAAAATATTTTATTAATATAATTTTAGGTCAGTTTAGATGTACTTCTCTTTTTAAGAGCCAGAAAGATCGAATCCAATTCTCTGCCATTTTCGCTAAGGCGCTCTGTATTCAAATGAATGACCTATCGTATTAAAAAACAAAAGTAATTTCGTCTGAGAGCGAATCTCAGACGCGTAACAAATAACTACGTATTTGATCAATTCCACTATATAGAACAAATATTCTATGATAATATAGAAGTAAAGATAAGTATGCCTTATCTTTACTATACATAATAAGATTATAATCAACTTAGGAGATTGACTATGAATGATTTAATCCTTTTTGATCAATTAACGAGTGAACAATATTTAATGAAGCTGAAAAATGAATTAGCACATCGGAACTTGCTTGATGAAAATAGAAATCTTACTCTCTCAGAAAGTTCTGAGCAGGAATTTTTGGAAATGTTTTTTTTAGAAAAAATTTTCTCTTTAGATAAACAGCTTTCCTCTCACACGATTAGAGCGTATCGTTCGGATGCCAAGACGCTGCTCCTCTTTTTAACAGAGCATTCTCTCTCTTTTCGGGATATCGGCTTCCCAGAAGTAAAAGCATACAATAAATATATAACAGAAAAGTATGCTCCTAAATCCGCTATTCGGAAACTAGAGTTTTTTCGAAGACTATTAGACTTTGGATATGAAACACAATTTTATAAGGCTCATCTTTCTACTTGGATCACTAAGCCAACATCTAAAAAAGGTCATTATATAATAGATAAAACTCGGCAAGAAACAGGGCAAACTCGTGTCCAAGTCAGAGAGTTAAATCAGAAAGATGCAGAATATCTGATTTCCTTCTTCCCGAAAATTGTGAAAGCAAATAGAAATCGCGAACAGCTGCAAAAGCGAAATTTATTGATTGGTTACCTTCTCTATACTACTGGTCTTCGCGCGAGTGAGTTATTAAGTTTAAATTGGGGAAGTTTTCGGTATAATCGACAAGGCTATCTTTTTGCCGATGTGATTGGTAAAGGAAACAAAGCGAGAACCATCCCTATTAAAGAAGAAACCATTGAGGTGATATTAGATTATCGTCAAAGCCTTGGAGAGTCAGTAGAAATAAATCCAGAAGATATCAGTCCTCTCTTCTTCTCTCTATATAATAAGAAAGGACCATTCGAACATAAAAAAAGGCTGACTTATGCCAGCCTCTATAAAATGGTGAAGGAAGCTGTTTCTTTAGCTGGAAGAAACTCAAAAGTTTCTCCACATTGGTTCAGGCATACGTTTGTTACAATGCTGCTTGAACAAGATGTACCGCTTGCGGTTGTCAAAGATTGGGCTGGTCATGCAGATATTTCTACCACTAATATTTATTTAGAACGTGTGAATCAGATAATACTTATGTTCATTTAAATAAAATGAAAGTATTTAATTGATGATAAAACGTTACAATTAAATGCCGTAATTTAATGAGCACCGCTTCCTTTAAGAAATGCGGTGCTTTATTATCAATCAAATGAGGCAGTCGAAATTTGATTAAGACTCAACTAACTTATTTTACATAATATTAGTCCGGTATAATTAATTTAATATCGTATATTTAAATACTGCGTTGGAGTGCCATAATTTATCATTTGATGATACCGCGGTAACACCGATTGGAACTGAATATAAATAGGGGCATGAAGAAGGTAAGGATAGTAGGAAAATAGTAAACGATCTCCGAAAAATATTGCCTTTAATGCGAGTGGTAATTCTTTTTGAAAAATCACGAATCTTCTATTTGCGATTTCTTCATCAAATTCCCCGCCAGTTACGTAAACAGTTCCAATCAAGGTGATCCTTCCCTCTACAAGTGTCCATTCAGCTATCACCTCATCACGTTTTTTTAAGTTAATACTATTGTTATCGTATTGCGTGCCAATACTTAAGTATAATTCCCCGCTCTCATCTGAATGTGTTAGAGTATATTTTCTACCTAATATAGGCTTTAGTGCTGAAGCTGGTGAGATGAATTTAGTCTGTAGTTTAGAGGGATCAAAATGGCTCATCTTATATCTTACCTCCAACCGAATATATATTAATTTAAAAGGTAACATTAAACTTAATCAAAAAACTGGGAGGCAAAAAAATGGACAAGCAGCGCGCGAAACAAATATCAGAATCTCCAGAGATGATGAATGTTACTTATAACGGCAAACAAGTTTATATCCAAAATGTAAATGAAAATGATACAGCAAGAGTTTATCCTCTTGATCAGCCCGAAAATGAACAAGATGTGGCATTAACACAATTAGAGGAGCATTAATTTGTATTAAAAACAAAAAGGGGCTGCACTATTCGTATTTTTTTGCAATATTAAGAAGCCCCTTTTAATTACTATTCTAATTAATTTTTCCCAGGCTGCCTGATTGGCTGTGTCATGCCAAGATTTAAATCAATTTTTACACCGCAATGAGGACATAATCCATGTTTTGCATCATCGTAATAATGTCCATTTATACATCTTTTCATGTTCCTTTCCCCCCTCTGCTTTTTGGCGGAAAAATGTCATTACCTCCTATCTATATGAAGATCTCCCAAGCTTTGCTCATTGTCGTTAAACTATCCTAAAAAGTAGTTCTGATTTTCTATCTTCGGTAAAGCTAAATGCCTAATTATATATATATGAAAATATGATATTAAAATTGCTTATCTGCCTTTGCAGAAATGTTGGCTTCATAATTTAGCAAAAAAAACCTTGTATAAAACAAGGTTCTGGTGAAATTATCCTATCTAAAATGTTTTTTAATGCTCTATCATTTCTCCTCCAATAATGGTCATCTCTATATTTGTCTCTAATAGTTCATCGGGATTACTCATTGAAAAAAGATTTTTTGAATAGACCGTCATATCAGCCAGCTTTCCACGAGAAATTGTTCCTTTTTTATGTTCTTCGTTTGTGGCATACGCCCCGCCAATCGTAAACAGTCTAACAGCTTCTTCCATCGATAGTTTTTCATGTTCATTCCACCCGCGATGATTTTCCAATGGAGAACGTCTGGTAATAACTGAGTGAATGCCTAATAGAGGATCAACAGGCTCTACGGGAGCATCTGAACCTCCTGCACAATGAACTCCTGCTTGAATAAGCGTTTTCCATGCGTATAAGAATTTCTCTCGTTCCTCCCCAATACTGTCCTTAACCCAAGGATAGTCGCCAACAATAAATCTTGGCTGAATATCAGCAATTCTGCTTTGATGAGCTAAGCGAGGGATTAAATCCATTCTGACAAGCGATGTATGGATAAGGCGATCACGATATTGTACACTAGGCATCTGATCAAGCACATTTAATACATTTTCCAAAGCTTTATCACCAATCGTATGGACAGCTATCGGCATACTATAGTCCCTTGCATCTTTAATGATTGAATAAAGATTTTCATAATTGTGCATGGCTTCACCATAATGCTGTGGCGCATCGGAATATGGTTCGGAAAGAAGAGCGGTTCTTCTTCCAAAGGCGCCGTCTGCAAAAATCTTTATTGCGCCTATTTGTAATTTTTCATTCCCATATCCCGCAGTCATTCCTAAATTCTTTAATGCTTGAAGATATGGAAAATCAATAAGGAGATTACATCTTAATCCTTTTCCATGCTTATTAATTATTTCATCATACAGCTTGTACGTTTGTTCTAGTCCTCCAAAGTAGACAGGATCATTTGTATGAACACTCGTCAGCCCTTTTTTTATTGCAAAGTTCATCGCCTGTTTTAAGCCGTGCTTTAATTCATCATATGATTTATCAGGAATATGTTTAGTTACAAGGGCAGACGCAGTTTCTAATAATAACCCTGTTGGCTTTTTCGTTACTGAATCAAGTACAATTTCTCCGCCTTCAGGAATGGTGGAAGTCGAATTAATTCCGCATACCTCTAAGGCTTTGCTATTAACTAGAAAGGCATGATGACAAATCCTTTTTAAAAAAATTGGACATTGAGGTGCTGCATAATCCAGCTCCTCAATAGTAGGAATTGACTTATCAGCAAACAGATTCTCATCCCAACCCATTCCGATAAGCCACTGCCCTTGTGAAAGTGTATGTGCCCTCTCCTTTATCCGTTCAAGCATATCGTGTTTTGATGCTACTCCTGTTAAATCTAAGTCTAGAAAATTAAAAGCAACACCTGATAAATGAAGATGACTATCGATTAACCCAGGGGTCACCATATTCCCCTGTAAATCTATTATTTTTGATTCTGGCCTTCCCCACTGCAAGGTCATATCTTTATGAGCTCCAGCATCTAATATTTTGCCGTTTTCAACGACAACAGTTTGTACAAGAGGCTGATTTTCATCTAAAGTATAAATAAGTCCGTTTGTAAAAATTGTTCTTGCCATACTAAAACCTCCATGTTTAAAGGAAATCGCTTAGTTATGATATTGCAAATTTTATGCCAATTTATTTTAGTTATATTAAGGGGTTTGAAAACAAAAAAGTTAATGAAAGTTCTTTGTTTTACCCTTATATTAGTAAAATTAATAATAATATCTAATAGACTTTATGTTGAATGTAGTAAAAATTTCTTTACTATGTAGAAAAAAATTACCCCCCTTTTAATAAAAAAACATGCCTGCTTTAGCAGACATGTTTTATTCGTTATTTGTTAGTTTGATTATTGGGATTCTCGGGAAGAAGTTCTTTTGCAAACTCGGCCATCATTGCATTTGGAATAGGACTATTAGTCTTTGCGGAAGTGAAACTATTCATAAGGTTTTGAATAGTATTATTGTTTGGCCCATTCGTACCTGGATTTCTTCGGACAAAATAGGCTGCAGCACTTACAATCAATCCAATAACTGATGCCCAGATCATGCCATTATTATTTCGCTTTTTCGGAAATAATTGTTTGCTCATTGTATTTATCAACCTAAGTAACTGGTTGTTCATATACAACACTTCCTCTAATAGTTGTTTGGAAAGAGATGTTCTCCCTTTCCCCATCTATTATTTACTTTCCCTTTAATGAACATGCTGGTAAGTTTTTGATTACATTCAAAAGTTATTTTGCAATTGCTTCCTGCACATTATAATCATTTAAGTCAATGTCCAGTTCATTTCCAAGAGCAAGCTTTGCCAGTTGTCCCCCTAAAAATGGGCCAACTGTCAATCCGGAAGCACCTAAACCATTGGCAATCAATATTCCTTCATATCCTAGCAAAGGTCCGATTACCGGCAAGAATCCTGGTGTAAAAGGACGAAATCCTACCCGTGTCTCAATTAATTCACAGTCATTTAGCTCTGAAGCAACGGCTAATGCTTTATCAAATATTTCGTGAAGACCGCCTGCTGTAACACTTAGATCGTACCCTTTATTGTCTTCATGTGTTGCTCCAATTACGATTCGATTGTCATCAAAAGCCAATATGTATTGATTATTTGGGGGCATAATAACAGGGAATTCACCTGTATCTGCTTCTGGCATGCGTAGATGAACGATTTGCGCCTTTTGTGGTGATACTAAGAAGTTTATCCCCAGTGGCTTCAAGAGTTCATTTGCCCAAGCACCCGCAGTCACAATAACAGTATCTGCTGACAGTGAACGTCCATCAACCATAACCCCGGTTACTTTATGGTCTTGATATACAATCGAGGCATCCCCATGAATGAAGTCTGCTCCATTTTTTATTGCACTATTTAACAATGCCAAACAAAGAGCCCGTCCGTTGACACGTGCAGCACCACTAATATGTACGGAGGAAAATTCTGTGTTTATTGGAGGAAAGAGCTCTTTAGTTTTTTCTTTTGACAAACGGCTAATTTCTCCAATTTCTGGTGCCTCTTCTCTACGCATAAAGGCTCGTTCTTCCATTTTATTTAATTTTTCTTCTTCCGTATGAATGCTAATTGCTCCGACTTTTTTATATCCCGTATTTTTTTCTCCATCGTCTTTTAATTGTTTAATTAAGCTTGAATAATATTTAGCTCCTTCTTTTGCAAGTGTATACCATGCCTTGTTTCTTCTCTGTGAAAGCCATGGACATACTATTCCTGCTGCAGCATCTGTTGCCTGTCCGAGGTCTTGACGGTCAATTATCGTTACCTTTGCTCCTGCCTTCGCTAAATGATAAGCAGCAGATGTTCCCAATATACCTGCCCCAATTACAATGACTCTTTTCATGTAAACACCTTTTCTTAAATTTAATTACTTCTTACATTCAAAAAGTATTATACCCTTCTTTTCAAAAAGACTGATAGCACAAGGATCAATTCTTATTAATGAAAAGAAATGCATATAACTACAATTTATTGGAAAAATATACTTAAAAGTTAAGGGAGGCTCTTAAATTTGGTTAATTTTAGCAAAAGGAAAAAATTATTTGATTTTAAAATAGAAAAAATCCAAGAGCCTTCAAGTCAAAAATCAAAAGATATTGATACACAGTTAGAAGCTAATAAAAAGAACCTAGAAGATATTTTTCAAAACTGTTCAGATTTTGTAACTCGAGTTATTTCAGTGAATAACGAAAAGAAGCTTCTTCTTGCATATATAGATGGTTTAATTGATACAAAAAGCCTTGAAGAAGATGTATTAAAACCTTTGCTATTCAATGGATTGCCGAAGGGTTTGGGTCAAATTGATTCTATTGGACAAGTTTTTGAACAAGAGCTCATCTCCATAACACAGATCAAGTCAGTGTCGAATATGAGTGAGCTAGTCGATGGAATATTAAAAGCAAACGTAGGAATAATGACAGAGGGTGAACTAAATGCAATAATAGCTGACTTAAAAGGCTTTGAAAAGCGAGGAATAGAAGAACCTCAAACAGAGGTAGTTATTCGAGGACCAAGAGATGGATTTACAGAAACCATTCGAACGAATACAACTCTTATCCGGAGACGAATTAGGAGTCCTAAGCTTAAGTTTGAGGCGTACTCATTAGGAGAATATTCAAAAACAGATGTAGCTATTGCCTATATAGCGGGAATTGCACAAGATTCAATTATCGAAGAGGTTCGGCAAAGAATGACCCGTATCCAAATTGATGGCATATTGGAATCAGAATTTATAGAAGAATTTATTGAGGACTTTCCTTTTTCCCCTTTTCCACAAATCTATAATACGGAAAGACCAGATGTTGTATCCGCTAATTTATTGGAAGGAAAAGTAGCCATTTTTGTAGATAATACCCCCTTTGTTCTTATAGTGCCGATGACATTTTGGGGAAGTCTTCAAGCAGCAGAGGATTATTATGAACGTTTTATATATACAACCTTTATTCGTATTATTCGTTTTACATTATTGAATATTTCACAATTCCTTCCTTCTATATATGTAGCACTTACAACGTATCATCCTGGACTTATTCCAACTTCTTTGTTAATAAGTGTTGCAGCTGCACGAGAGGGTATTCCTTTTCCAGCAATAATTGAAGCTTTAATTATGGAGCTAGTATTTGAAGGACTTCGTGAAGCAGGTATTCGGCTGCCAAAACCAGTTGGCTCTGCAGTAAGCATTGTCGGTGCTCTCGTAATCGGCCAGGCAGCTGTTCAGGCAGGCATTGTTTCTGCACCAATGGTAATAGTAGTCGCTACAACAGGAATTGCATCATTTGCGATTCCTCGTTACAATTTCGGAACTGCATTTCGGATGCTACGATTTGGTTTGCTTCTCTTAGCGGGAATGTTTGGATTGTATGGTGTTGTATGGGGATTTATTGCCATTACTATTCATCTTGTCAATCTTCGGTCATTTGGGGTTCCTTATTTCAGTCCATTTGCCCCGCAAATTATTTCTGACTTAAAGGATGTCATTATAAGAGTGCCTAAATGGGCATATAACTATCGCCCGAAAGAAACAAGCGGTTCAAATAAGAAAAGAATCCCCTTTAATCAAAGGCCAAAACCAGGTCGAGGCAGGGAATAATGATGATAAGAAAAAGCATGACAATTTGTACAATATGCTTAACTGTATTGTTTACAACAGGCTGCTGGGACCGCAAGGAATTAAATGAAAGAGGTTTATGGCTTGCGACAGGGTGGGATGTTGGAAAGAATGGAAATATTCAACTTAGCGGGCAGATCGTCGTCCCCTCAAATATGCAGTCTCAATCTGGCAGTACTTCTGGAGCAAATGCATTTTTTACGATTTCATCAGAAGGAATAAATGTAAATGATTCGACACAAAATTTACAGGCAAAGCTATCTAGAGAATCTTTTCCTGGTCATAGGAGAGTTGTTTTCTTCGGTGAAGAATTTGCTAAGCGCGGATTAACAAATAAATTGGATGCAAACACACGAGGATCAGATGTTAGTTTGCGAACAGATGTATTTGTCGTTAAAGGTGCTACAGCAATAGAGGTACTTGATTTAAATGATCCGTTAGAAAAACCTCCTGCTGTTGCAGGTATAAAAGGGCATCAAGAGTATGGCGGCAGAGGAGACATTGCTTTTGTTAATTTTCTTATTGCAGCAAGTAGCGATGGAACTCGTCCATCACTCCCTGTTATTGAGATTACTAAAATTCAGACAGGAAAGTCCTCAGAAGGAATCACATCTGAAAAAATCATGAGAATTGGAGGGCTCGCTGTATTTAATAAAGAACTAAAATTAGTTGGCTATTTAAACAATATGGAAAATCGAGCTTTTCTATGGATTAAAGGGCTTTTAAAAAAATTAACACTTACTGTGAAATATGATGATGGTAATGCAAGTATGATTTTTACAAAAATTAAAAGTGATATTGTACCTGAAGTAAGCAGTGATAATAAAATAAAAATTACTGTGAAGTTATCTGGTAAAGGCGCCATTCTTGAAAATAATACGAATTTAGACCTTAATGATCCTAAAAATGTTGACAAGCTAAAAAAGGCATTTGAAAAAGAATCCAAAAAAATAGTTTATAAAACAATCAAGAAGGTTCAAGGTAAATATGGCCAGGATATATTTGGCTTTGGCGATGTAGTTCATAAGAAATATCCCCAAAAGTGGAGTTCTTTAAGAAAGGATTGGGACATGCATTTTTCTAAAGCAGACATCGTCGTGACATCTAATTTACAAATAAGGCGGGTTGGTATGACAGGACCATCAATCTTGCAAAAAGAGAGCGAGATTAATAAATGAAAATTAGTCCTATGCAAATTTTTTGGATTATTTTTACTTTTGAGACTGGAAATATGCTTTTGTTATCAGTGAATCCTGCCATTATTGAAGCAAAACAAGACGCTTGGATTTCCTCCTTTTTTTCTATCATCTTAGGTGTCGTCATCTTATTTATTGCGAATAAGGTCACGCAATTTTATCCAGGAAAAACTTTAATCGAATTTAGTAAATTAATTTTAGGCAAATGGATTGGTACAATTATTATCTTCATTTATTTTATTCAATGGTATTCAGTAATTGGGAATATTCTCGGAGAGTTTTCACAATTTACTATAACCATTCTGTTGCCTCAAACGCCGTCATGGTCATTAATCTTAACAATGATGATCATTATTATCTATATAAATTATATTGGTGGAATTGAAGGAATTGGTCGCTGCAGTGAAGTATTCGGAGCACTTGTACTCACGATGGTCATTTTTTTAGTTTTTCTTACAATTCCAAATCTTGACTTTCAAAAGTTGTTGCCGATTTATTCGGAAAATGGTTTTCTTCCAATTTTAAAGGGATCCTTGTCTCCACTATCATTTTTGGGAGAGTCTGTGTTAATAATGATGCTTGTTGCATTCATGGATGAACCAAGGAAGTCTCTTTCCAGAGCTATTTGGGGTATTGTGCTCTCTGGTATATTTGTAAGTACTTCAATCATCACAACCTTAATGATATTCGGGCCACAAATCTCATCAAAATTATTGTTCCCTGCTATTGATATGGTTCGCTTTATTTCCATCATGAATTTTATTCAAAACTTAGAGATCATTGCAGTCCTTATTTGGATCCTGAGTGTATTTATAAAATTATCGTTATACTTTTTTGCTGCAAGCTATGGGACAGCTCAGTTACTTAAATTGAAGGATTGGAAAAAGGCAATTTGGTTTGTGGCAATTGTGACGTTTGTTTTGGCCGTACAAGAGCCAACTGTCACTCTATTTGGAATACAATATGTGAAAGAATATTGGGTAAAGTATGTATTGCCTATTAATATGGTTGGAATTCCTATGCTGTTATTGATTGTTGGCAGCATCCGCAAAGGTTTGGCTGCTGACAAAAAAGCATAAAATTAGGCGCTGATCTATTCAGCGCCTAATGTTTTATAAATCATTGAAGCTATCCAATATATTAAAGATTTCTTCCAGATGCCGGATCTCATATGCAGGAACTACTTCATTCCGTTCCTTATCATGTCTGTTAATCCAAACTGACTTAATGCCACAGCGATTGGCACCGAGAATATCAGTCATCAGATTATCTCCGACCATTAGCACTTCATCCTTTTGTAAAGACATAAGAGATAATGCATGTTCAAATATAGAAGGATCTGGTTTACCTCTTCCGAAATCACCTGAAATAAGAATTTGATCAAAAAATGGGGCAATTTCAGGTGTAATCTTTAATTTTGTATGCTGCAGATCAGGAGACCCATTTGTTAATAGCAGCAGCTTATACTTCCCCTTTAATGCATCTAATACTTGAAAAGTTTCTTCATAGACGAATGGATTTTTTCTCCTCTCTTCAGGAAATCTTTCCGCTAATTCATAACCAAATTCAGGGTCATCGAATCCCATTTTTGATAAACCTTCCGTCCATGCATCACGTCTATAGGCAGGTATGATTTCACTCATTTTTTTAAACTCATCATGATCATCTAGGAAATTTCCCCAAAGTCCTTCAAACGGATTAATACCGATCATCTGTGTAAAATCATATGTTTCATAGGAAGAGTATAGATTTCTGGCAGCTTCACGCACCGCTTCTTCTAATTGATCAGGATCTAATCCATAGCGATCATGTGCAATTTTGCATGTTGCTAAAAACGCTTCTTTCACACTTTTTTGATCCCACAAGAGGGTGTCATCTAAATCGAAAAAAATAGCCTTTATCATTTTGAGCCTCTCTTTTTTGTAAAATTTCGTTTCTACAAGTTTATCATTACTTTCTATGTAAAAATATCATTCTTTTGAAAATTAATAAATAAAAACAAACCCACCTTAAAAGATGGGCTTGCTTTAATGTGAATTGATTAGAAGGCTGCAGCAGCTTTTGCAGTTTTTTCTAATCCCTCCTCGATTATTTGCTGAGAACGATCTGGATATTGATTATGTCCTTCAATAATTACTACTTCTGGATTTGAAATTCCCCACAGTGCAATCGTTGCCTTCACTAGATTAACAGCCATTTCGGAACCAGCCATATACTCAAGTGAATAATCAGAGCCACGTGCATTTAACAGCATAACTTTTTTATCTCCTGCTAATCCAACTGGACCTTCTGCAGTATATTTAAAAGTTCGTCCAGCCTGAGCTAAGTATGCTAGGTAATTAATTAGCGGTGCAGGAACAGTTGAATTCCATAATGGGAATGCGAATACAATTTTATCTGCTGCGAAGAATTGATCTAAATATTGATCAATTAACTGAACAGCTTTCTCTTCTTCAGCTGTCAGTTCCATTCCTTGCTTAGCCTTATAGGCACCGGTAATGGCTGTGTTTCCATAAGTAGGAATTTTTTCATTGAATAAATCTAACTCGATGATCTCATCATTTTTATTTGCTTCTTTATATGTTTGTAAAAATGCATCATACATTTTTGCACTAATAGCTTGATTAGCAGGACGATCATTTGCTTTAACAAAAAGTACTTTTGACATAATTTAAAATACCTCCGATGTATAATAATATTATATTTAATTAAGATATATTCAATCTATTTATCTCGAATACGAGATTTATATTAATATAATAAAATCATATTGTCAATAAAAAGAAAAGAGCTGCATTAGCAGCTCCCTATAGCAAAGAAAATTCATCAACAAGTTCGGAAAATCTTTTAAGTGTATTTTTAATTGGCATTGGTGAAGTAAGGTCTACGCCAGTTTTCTTAAGTAATTCCAGAGGATAATCGGAGCTTCCGCTTCTTAAGAATTGTAAATAGGATTGAAGTGTATCTTTGTCTCCCTCTAAGATTTTAGTAGCAAGATGAATAGCTGAAGCGAAGCCGGTCGCATATTTATAAACGTAAAATGGGCGATAAAAGTGAGGAATTCTAGACCAGCCGTATTTTACCTCTTCATCAAATACGACTTCTTCTCCATTGTAATCTCTAAATAGAGTCTCATATGTTCTATTGAATACCTCGACATTTAATGGCGCTCCTTTTTCAGCCAGCTCATGTGTAATTTTCTCAAACTCGGCAAACATTACTTGAGTGAAAAATGTTCCCCTAAACTGGTCAATGAAATGATTTAATAAGTGTTTCTTCATATCAAAATCCGTTTCATTATTTAATAAATAGTTAATTAACAAAACTTCATTAACTGTTGAAGCTACTTCAGCAACAAATATACTATAACGAGCAGTAATTTGAGGCTGATGCTGTGAGCTTAGTTTGCTGTGCACACCATGACCGCATTCATGAACAAGAGTGAATAAGCTATCCAAATCATCTTGATGATTTAATAGAATGTATGGATGTACACCGTAGACGCCAAGATTATAAGCACCTGATCTTTTTCCAGGAGTTTCCCTTACATCTATATATTGACCATCTTTAAATTCATCCAGGATTTTACTATATTCATCACCAAGAGGAGTTAAGGCTTTTTTCATTGTTTTAAATGCTTCTTCATATGAGATGACTGGTTTTACTCCTTTTACAAGTGGTGCACTCAAGTCATATTGTCTAAGTTCTTCAACTCCGAGTATTTCCTTCCGAATACGGGAATATTTGTGCAGCGGAGCAATATATTCTTTAGTTGTATCGATTAGATTTTCGTACACTTCTTTCTGAACATTATCACCAAATAAAGCTTTTTCTAGTGCTGATGGATAATGGCGTACCTTAGAAAGGGTAACATTATTTTTTATAGCGCCTGCTAAAGTAGAAGCAATAGAGTTCTTTAACTGTAAATAAGGCTGATAATATGCCTTATAGGCTTCCCTGCGTTTTTCTCTATCATCATCTTCAATTAACTTTGCATACATCCCTCTCGTTAATTCAACCTTCTTTCCATTCTCTGTAGCAACCTCACCAAATTTGATATCGGCATTATTCATCATGCCGAATGTTTGGCTAGGAACTGAAAATGCTTCACCTAATTGCGAAAGCAGCTCTTCTTGCTCTTTATTAAGTACATGTGGCTTATATCGGAATGATTCCCATAAGTCATTCTCGAAATACTTTAAACTTTCTTCTGATGCTATGTATGCTTTTAATGTATCTTCATCTAAACTTAATAGGAATGGCAAAAAGAAAGCTGATGAGGCACTAACTTTGACACTTAGCTGCTTTGCACGGTCTAATAATGCTTGAGCATTGGTCTCCCTTGTATCTTCATCTACCTTTAACATCGCATAGGCATATAGTTTGTTAAAAATAAATGATAGCTGTTCTCTGTTTTTAAGGAATCGAAGCATTGAATTGCCATCTTGGATTTTTCCATCATATCCCTTCAGCTTTTTTGCCAATCCTTCAATTTTTTCATAATCTTCTTCCCAAGAGCTTATGTCAGAATAAATATCTGATAAATTCCATTTCTCGTAGCCTGGGATTTCTTGTCTGCTAGCATATGTTTGCATATTTTTTTCTCCTTTACACAATTTTTAGCTTCTATCATTATTCTAGAAATCATTAACAAACCCCTTTGAATGAGTTAATATATGGTTAATGATTATAAGCACGTTCCTGATTGTTATAAATATTCCTACGAAAGGTTGAGTATTCATGTCTGCAACTTCCCAAATTAAAGAAATATACCTGCTTCCTCCAAAAGGAGAATATGAGACATTTACAGATGATGTTCACTATTCAGAAAAAGTCAGAGAATGGGGACTTTCTACAACAAAAGAAGTAAAAAAACAATTCCTGTATAAGGAGAAAAATCTCCTATATACAGTTACTGTAAAAGGTTATGAAGTCTATGGCAAGGAAAATGATCAAAACACAATCATTATTGAATTCCAGGACGGAAGCTTAACATGCATCCATCCTGCCTATTTAAAAGAAATGCAAGCTTCAAGCTTTGGAAAAGGAACTTTTACTGAAGCAGCAGCAGCTCCAGCAGCTGCTTCAGTAGCAGAAAATAAGGAAACAGATGCAACACCTGTTAAAAGAACCGAAAAAGTCAACGAAGGAAACAACAAAAACGAAAAGAAAGAAAAGCCTGTAAAGCTTGAGCTTCCAGAGGATAAAGTTCATTTTACTGCAGCTGTAAAGCAATTCGCATTCAGCTGGAACAACTTTAATGAAGAAAATGATGAAGTCATTGTATTGGAGGATGTTAGGATTGAGCAAGAAAATCCAATCGATGTTGGTTTATCATGGTGCTCTCATTCGAAAACATTGAAGAAGTTTGAATTGCAGCCTGGAGATATTCTTGAATTTGATGGGAAAATAGTTAGGAAAAAATTGCCAAAAGCTAAAGATGCAGAAGAGGAATTCATTGTTTCGGAGCCAGTACATTACAAAATCAATAATCCTTCCAAAATTAAAAAGCGCTAAAAGAACGATCCGTTCTTTTAGCGCTTTTTTTATAACTCATATTCCCATTCGTCTCTTAAATTTAAATAAAGAATTAATAAAACATTTTCGATTTCTTTGAAATTTTTTCCACTTAATAATACCCCGGCTTTTGGGAACACAATGTCAGCAACTTGTCTCGTAAGAATAATCCTTTCCTCATCTGATAATTGTAAAAATCGGTTGCAGTATGTTTTGACTAAGTGCCAGTCCTTTTGACTGAATGATTTGATCACTGCATCTTCTAATTTGATATTTTCTTTTGTAAGACCCCGTCTCTCTATTTCTTTTTCTAGTGGAGAAAGTCTTTTTTTCTTGCCAGTCCTTCTTTCGTGAACAACAATTGTTCCAGCGACGAGATCCCCTATTCTTTTATGTTTGGAGTGAAAGAAAATCATAATCATGCCAAGAAAATAATTAGCTGGCAATGAATCAATAATGCGAAGTAAATTACGAATAAAGCTCGAAAGCAGTGTAATGCTATGCCCATTTTCCTGAATGACTCTTAATCCGAGTATTTTCTTGCCAATTGTTCGTCCTCCAGAAAAATATTCAAAGGCAAAAAAGTATCCCCAATTAATGATAAAAAGAATAATAATCGTTATGGCATAGGTAGAAGAGCTTATTTCATCCCAAAAGAATAATTTTGATTGCCCGTATAAAAGCGCAAAAAGTCCTAACAAAACTAACATATTTGAGATTATTAAAATAATCTGATCAATTAAAAATGCTGCAGTCCTGCTTCCAAGACCAGCAAGCTGAAAGTTTAAGGATACATATTCAGGGGTTTTAATCCCAATTTGGTCTTGGTTCATGATCTAACCTCCACTCATTGTTTGTTAATTGAACCAAATTATTTCTATTTTTCTACAATATTACTATAATAAGGATAATGGCAGTTAACAAGAGGTGTTCATATGAATGTAAAGCAATTTATTAAACAGCATCGTGAAGATTGGAAACAACTCGAAATATTAACCGTAACCATGCATAAAAGAAAAAGTGCGATTAGCGGCGAAGACATTAATAAGTTTCACCGGCTGTATCAAAAAGCTGCTCAAAATTTATCATACAGTCAAACATATTTTCCTGATGAAGAAGTGACCCACTATTTAAATGCTATTGTCTCCAAATCACATAATCTATTGTATAAAAGTCAAACGACTAGCTCGAAGCAAATCAGTTATTTTTTTAAAACGAAGTTTATTAGCTTATTACTCGAGCAATGGAAATTTATTATAGGTGCAATGATTTTGTTTACAATTGGCGCTGTTGGCAGCTTTCTATCAGTTGCCAATGACCCACTGAATATCTACTCGATTCTGCCTTCGGAAATATCACAAAGCGTAAATCCTGAGAACCTTGGGAGCAGCGATGGTGCCGTTGATTCTTCCCTTATGTCAGCTTCTATCATGACGAATAATATTAAAGTCGCCATTTTGGCATTTGCAGGTGGTGTCACATTTGGCATTTTGACTGTTTATTTATTAATCTACAACGGGATAATCGTTGGCTCTTTAGCTGCCCTATTTTGGCACCACGGCATGTCGTATGAATTCTGGGCTTATATCGTACCACATGGGATGATCGAATTGACCGCTATTTTTATTGCTGGCGGTGCCGGATTATTGATGGGCTATAAGCTATTTGTTCCAGGGAATAACTCCAGACTGTTTCAGCTAAAGAAAGGAGCAAAACGATCTGTGCAGCTTTTGCTTGGAACGATTCCCCTATTTGTCATTGCTGGAATTATCGAGGGTTTTATTACCCCAGCTGCTATCTCTCTTGAAGCAAAATATATTGTGGCTCTTTTAACCGTAATTGGATTAATAATTTATATTCTGCTTGGAAGGCTATCCTTAAAGAAAAACCATGCTATAACAGATTTCGATTCATAATATCGATATAATGAGAAACTGCAGTCACAGC
Source organism: Bacillus sp. S/N-304-OC-R1 (assembly GCF_019749375.1). GTDB lineage: Bacteria > Bacillota > Bacilli > Bacillales > Cytobacillaceae > Cytobacillus. Next base: position 141,995 of record NZ_JACWFE010000001.1, on the reverse strand, counting down.
AAGCTTTTCCTCGAGGGCCTCTACCATAAGGAGGCCTTGCTTTTCCCATTTTGCCTTCTGACTCTTCTTTAATAAAATCTGCTGCTGAGCCATACTTTTAACCATGGCATCTTGTATTCGAACGGGTTCTTTTTGTACTGTTTTTAAAAGTGTCATATCCTCAATACCGATGATTAAGAATAAATGGCGCCTTCTAAGCCTTTTTAAGTATGCAAGCGCAGTTTCCTCATGAAGGAAGGTGGCAACATCACTAAATAATAATAGAAGGCTCCGTTTTTTCTGCATTGTTTCCAAATAATGAAGGACGGCAGCATAATTAGATTCAGCTGCATCCACCTGAAGATCATAAATTGCTTGAACAATTGTTTGCAGATGAGACATCCCCTTGCCAGGGGGAACAAACACTTTGACTTCCTTAGAGAAAGCGAGTACAGATACATGATCTCCTTTTTGAAGAGCGGCTGCTGCTACTGTTATTGCGGCTTCAAGTGATTTTTCAAGCCTGTTCCCTTTTGTCAGCTCCGCACCCATCATTCTTCCACAGTCGATTAATAGCGTAATATATTTCCCATGCTCTGGTTCGTTTTCGTTCGTCATTAATTCGCGAAGCTTAGCACTTTGTCGCCAATTAATTTTTCTCGGATCATCCCCGACGACATAGCTTCTTATTTTGGCAAAGTCACCTAACCCGCTTTGCTGTTTTCGAATCTTTAACCCCTCATATAATAAAAATGCTTGTGCATTTTCCAAATATCTTTTCGTCTCAGTTAAATCTGGAATTACCTTTACAGATTGAGGTAGCCCGTAGGTGATTTGCTTTTCCCACAAACCAAGTGAACTTTTGTACCGGAAGTAAAGCTTCGTTATTTCATATTTTCCTCGGACTCTTGCCGCTGTTTCATAAGCTGCTGTAACAGTTGAATTCCTTGGAACGCTGCCATGATAAGGAAAGGGTCTGTCGAAAATTTGCGGAACTTCGTCAACTAAGCGAAATTGCATTGGATATTTTGATGAATTAGTCATTTCAATTGTAATCGGATATGTAACTCCTCTTTCCATTTCTTCAGGAAATATTCGATTTAATTGAATTTGTCTTTTTCCTGGAGAAAGCAATAAATCCAGCAGACTAATAGAAAAAACAAATAGATTAATAGAAATTACCAGTGTCCAGGAAAGTGAGAAAAAGGAACTTGCCAATAATAAAATGGATATGATGCTAAAAAGAACTAGTAATCGATTTGCAGGCAATATTCCTCTATCTTGGAACAGGAATCGACCCCACAAGCTCTTCAATAATTTGGTCACCGGTCACTCCCTCCAATTCTATATGCGGAGATAACTGAATTCTATGTCTTAAAGCTGATTTTGCTACCATTTTTACATCATCTGGTGTGACATAATCTCTTCCTGCGAGATATGCCCAAGCTTGTGCGGCTCTCCCAATTGAAATCGCTGCTCTGGTACTCGCACCAAAGCGAATGGACTCTGAATCGCGTGTTTTTCTTACGATATTCATGATATAGTCCAACACTCCATCACCGATTGTTGAGTTTTGAATCTCTTTTTTTATCGCTAGAAAAGTATCCATTTCCATTATTGGTGTAATATTTTGAAGTTCAAAGCTATTTTCGATTACTTTCTTCAATACATTTTTTTCGTCTTCAAAAGCTGGAAAGTCAATATTCAGCTTGAATAAAAATCGGTCTTGCTGTGCCTCTGGCAATGGATACGTCCCTTCAAACTCTATCGGATTTTGAGTTGCTACAACAAAAAACATTTCTGGAAGAGAGTACGTTTCCCCTTGAATGGTGACCTGCTTTTCCTCCATTGCTTCTAGTAGGGCAGCCTGAGTCTTGGCTGGGGTTCTATTTATTTCATCAGCTAATAGAATATTAGTAAATACTGGGCCTTTAAGTGTTTGAAAACTGCTTTCTTTCATGTTGTAAATGGTGCTGCCCGTAATATCACTTGGCAACAGATCTGGTGTGAATTGAATTCGATTAAAACTGCCACCCAGAAGATTGGCAAGCGATCTTACCATTTGTGTTTTTCCGGTGCCGGGAACTCCTTCAATCAATACATGGCCACCCGCAAGAATAGCTGATAAAAGCAACCTAAGGTTTGTTTTCTGTCCTAAAATACGTTCTTCATACTTTTCCAATAAGGATGATAATTCTGTCCTCATTTCTTCTCTACCTCTTTCCTTAAACGTTCAAGTTTTTTCGACCATAGCAAGTACTCCTGCTTAGTTATTTTATCTTTCGTTAATGTGATTGTCAGACCTTTTAGAAAAGCTTGAATATCCTTCTGCGAGTTATTCCTCCATTTTTGAAGTAATAGATCCGAAAGATCAAGCCACCCTTTGTTAAATGGAATTCCCCACTTTTCCTGCATAAGCATCTTCACATAATCGGATTGAGTTTTTATTGATTCTTGATAACTTCTGCTTCGAATATACAAAAATGCCAAAGCACGAATTCTTTCATCACTGAACCGGACAGTCTCTTCTCTTGTTATATAAATTGGCCCAAAACGCTTACCATTTCGCCAAAGAAGCAGGATCATTATAATAATTCCTTGAAGCACTAATAGTAAGAACCATCTCGGGTAGAGGTCAGTCCATTTTCCAGCGTTCTCACCGCCATGTATGTATACATCAAATAATATCGTTGTAGGTTTCTCTTCATTAAGCAGTGAAAAAAGAAGATTAGTATGATTATAGACTGTAATGTTTTCATTCGTTATCCATTCAGGGGCGGTAGATACAATTAATTGTCCCTCGCCAAATGTCCTCTTTAATGCAATGATTCCCTCTTTATTTGAAAGTAGGACAGTATCTTCTTTATTTGCCTTAAGACGAAAGAGTGAGCTTGTTTTTGCAAGATAACTTTTCCCGTCACCGCTTGTTATAGTTACAGCATCATCCGGTGAATGATTAGCTAGTATTGGAATCGTGTTTATGCTGAAGAAGTCTTTGGGGTTCTTTTTCAATAATAATATGACATTTCCCGCTTCCATAAACTTTAAATATGCTTGCATTTCTTCACTCTTAGGCATAAACAATGGTTCAGCCATGATTAATAATTCTCTCTCTTTAGTTTTTCCTAAAAGATTGGGTGGATGAGACCATTTTTTAACGTTCTTTTCTTTTCCTAAATACGTATATAATGCCTTTATTCCGGTTGGGGAAGGAGATTCAATCGTGTAGCTCGGATATTGTGTAGGCTTAGGTGAGTAAGAAACATAGCTTATGAAGATAAATGCACTAAGTAGGATTGGCAGAGAAATCCAGGCTTTTCCCTTCGATATCATATTCAGCAAATTGAATTCCCTCCTTTACCCATCAAGCGAAACATTTTGATCCGATATCCAGAACATCGCCTCTTTTTTAAACCGGCTGTATTCCTCTTTATTAATGTTCCGCTCTCCATATGTAGCTTCATCAAACAGATAAGCAAGATAGAAAAATTGATCTGCCCACCTTGAATTTACTTTCTGAAGCTCATCATAATACTCCCAATTTGTTTTCCAAATTCTAGCTTCAAGCCATTCTTTTTCATGAAAATAAAGGAGTAATGCGAGAAACATATGCCGGGTAGAAAGGTTGTAGTTTCCTAATAACTCTTGTTTCTCCGCTTCATTCATATGCTGATGATATGTCCAATTTAACTCTATGTTGGATTGAAGTGGATTGTTATTGCGCAGCAGCCGATTTCTCATCCTATTTCTTAGGGTGAAAAATAGTACGAATCCGAGCAGAGCTATAATGATAATGATCATAACAATTAATATAAAACTAGAGACATTCCCGCTCGGTTCAAAAGAAGGAAAAAGATTTGATAGTCTATCAGAAATCCACTTTTTCGCTTCTTTCCACCATAGTTGAAATAGATTTTGAGATTGATCATAATAAACTCGATATTCATTACCTTCTAAAATTTTTTGAAGCTCTTCTTGTGCTAATTCCTTATCTAACATAGGCGATCACCAGACTTTAATATATTAAAAGGCATGATAGTCATCAATCATTTCCTTAAGGTCATCCGCATCATGTCTTATTTTCAGGTCAAAATACATGACTCCATATCCAACAGCCAGAATCATTGACGTAAATAAGCTTGCAATGTTTACGATAATAGACAAAAGAACACTGTTTCCGAGGAAAATCCCAAACGTCATTTCAATCGCAAAACTTATGCAGGATATAATGAAAAAGAACAAAATATATAGCCCCATTAGAATCCAGGTCCGCTTTGATGTAAGCCTCCAGCTATTTGTAAAACCTGGAGATTCTCGTTCCAGTACGACAGAGGCAAAATAAAAACTCCATCGTGTTAATAAATAGCCAATTCCAACTGCAAATCCTAGCAGGAAAAGGATTGATAAGATGATGCCAATAGCGGGATGAATCATAGAGCCGCTTATACCTATTAAGCTTATGAAAAAAACCGGGACAATCATTAATCCGAAAATAATTAGCCCATACAATATACTGCTGCCAATAATTGGCCAAAATCTAGAAAACGCTTGTCGAATAACAGAACCGACTGTGAATTCTTCGTTATTCCGGATACTATTAATGGCAAACAAGATCGCAGCTTCAGCAACAGGCAGCAAAATAAAACTTAAAAGTCCAACAAAGAACATTCCAATGCTCGCTCCAAAACTTGGAACTGCGGCTTCTGAGTCTATCACGCCTGACAGAACCTTTTCGTACCATGTACTCCCGCTTCCGAGCTCCTGAAAAAAACTAACTCCAGATAAAAGTTGAATCAACGCTTGTAGTAAGTAAATTGGCCCCATTAAAATAAGCAGAATCATAAAAAATTCCTTAAACCGATTTTTACTTAAACTAAAGGTATGATCCAATATTTGACTAAATCCTTTTGGTTTATTAAACATAGTATTCAAGTCTTTTATCCCCCCGAAGTTTTCAAAAAATAATGGTAATATTGCCTATTTTACCATTATTCTGGTTTATATTGAGTAAAAAATTGTAAAATTCCGTCTAATAGGCGGAAAGAACTAATTCATATTGATAACTATATTTCTTTTAAAGGTACTTTTTTCTGTAATGTGCAAGTGCTAATAGAGGGAAAATATAGCGGTAGCTGTGGTAATGGATATAAAAATTTCCTGCCATTCCTTGACCTGCAGGATAATCTGTAGTCCATTCATCATTCAATAAATTTTTTACTAAAAACTTAATTCCATTTTGGATCTCTTTTGTTGGCTGATCATATACCGAAATTAGAGCATCGACAGCCCATGCAGTATGAGTTAATGTACTAGATTCCAATGGAATGTACACTTCCATACTATCGCTTTTACACGACTCTCCCCAGCTCCCATCTTGATTTTGGATGCCATTTAGCCACTTTGCCCCTTTTACAATAGATGGCTGATTTGACTGAATACCGCATGCTCTAAGACCTGTTAAAGCTCCCCAAGTTCCATAGATGTAGCAAATTCCCCATTTTCCATACCAAGATCCATTATTCTCTTGCTGCTTTAGAAGCCATTTAATACCTCTTTGAATGATAGAATGATTCTTAGGCAGGTTTGTAAACTTCCCTATAAATTCAAGAGTTCGTCCTGTCAAATCTGCTGAAGAAGGATCAGTTAGCATATATTTGGCTTTTTCAATGGGAAGAAGTTTGATAATTGAGCTGTTTGTATTTCGTTCAAATGCTGCCCAGCCGCCATCATTGTTTTGCATCGATAATAGCCATTGAATCCCTTTTTCCCATGAATGGCGAAAGTCCGGATTTGTTAAAACAATATTTGCAATGGACCTTAAAGAAGCGGAAGTATCATCCGTATCTGGATGCATCGTATTCTTATCAGCAAAACCCCATCCACCCGGAGAACTTGAAGGATTATGCATTACCCAGTCACCGTATTTATATTGCTGCCTCTTAAGTAAATAAGTATTTGCCTTCATGATCATCGGATCAAGGTAGGAAACGCCTGCTTCTTGCAGAGCATAATTGATTAATGATGTATTCCATACTGTTGCAGTTGTGTATTGCATGTGAGGATGGCCATCGATCTCACATTTCATACTATATAGTCCGCTTATTGCCTTTTTAATGATCGCATGATCTTTTGAATATCCAAGTGATAATAAAGCAAAAATCATTAGAAAAGTAGAACTAAAATACCCGTAAAAGGTCCCGTCCCGTTCAATCCGGTTAAGCATATATTGTTTTGTTTGCTCTGTAGCTTGCTTATGAATCTGACTTGGCAGCCCAATTAACCCTTTTATGGCGGTTTCTATACTTGAAAAGAGAGATCGCCATTCAAACTCTTCTCTTTCAAAAGCAGTTTTTTTTAGCAGTAATTGAGTTAGATTTGGGCTTTTGCTAGTTTTAAGCTGAAACTTCCGATCTGCCAAAATCATAACGGGAGCAAGGTTCACCCTTCCGAATTCAGGGAATGAATAAAAGTTTATTGGGAATGAGAGTGGGAGCAATATCATTTCAATTGGAAGGGGAAAAAAGGATGGCCATTTAATTTGGCCTGTTATAGCAAGCATGATTTTAGTAAACATATGAGCGTGATCGATACCGCCATTTTTTAAGATAAATTCCTTTGCAAGTTGCAGACGATCGTCCGTTTCCTGAAATTTCCCTGCATAAAGTAAAGCATAGTAAGCTTCTAAAGTAGCACTCACATTTCCCTCCACTTCATCAAAATATAGTTTCCATGCACCATTCTTTCCCTGTCTGCTTATGATTCGATCCGAAAGCTCCGAAATTAATTTTTCATCATTTATTTCTAATGTCCTTAATAAAATAATCATATAGCAATCAGTGATTATTCCTGTTTCAAAAGGATATCTCCATGTTCCGTCCTTGTTCTGGTCCTGTTTCAATATGTCAATCAGCCCGTTTATTCCATCTTCAATCTCCCTTTTCATAATGTTCATTCCTTTCTTTGAAAATGATCCTTACTAAACCATACATATTCATCAAGAAACTCGAGGATTCACATAATTGAGGTGATGATCATCTTATGTAAATTTATTCCTATGAAACCGAAGCTGCTTCAAGGCTCTTTAATAAAAATAAAACAGGAATTAAAGAAAATTAGTAGTAAGACTGTTGTAAAAGAAGATCTTTCCCATAAAGATAGGTTATTGATAAAGGAGATTTATGATAAGACAAGTCTGTTAAACTCAAATAATATTACTAGGACAAAAGCGTATCTTGATTATTACAATCGGTTTCCAGAAGTTCATTGGTCTTTTTTAGCTCATATGGTATCACGTAATGCCGGCTGGAATATGACAGATTTAAAAGGCGAACTTTTATCACGATTACTTAATCGAAAAGAGGCAGCAGTATTTTTTAATTTTCTTGAGCGAGGAAACTGGCTGATTTTTCAAGATGTTTTTCCGCAGTTGTTACTGTATGAGGAAAGCTTAAAATACGGCAAAAGTTTATTTCATCTTTTATCATACCTAAATATTTCAGTTTTTATGGAGGCAATGTGGAATTTCTTTTTGGATGAGAAAGATCCATATTTATTGACTATGGCACTTGTTATTAATGAACAATCGTATATAGAAGAAAGAGTAATTAGAAATCCGGATTATAAAAAGATGGTGGTGAATACACTCCAATTTAAACTTCAGGATTATTTGTCAGTAACCCATATTATTTTTCCATATGAAGAAAAAGACGAAATTAAACTAGCTGGTCAGACTATTCACCATTTTGAAAGCTTACACGAACGAATTTTCAATGGGAAGAGATTATATAATATCTTGTTTGCTCAAGAAGATCGATTATTTGTGATGAGGAAATGGGCTAACCAACATCCACATACAGGCTCGAGAAAAGATTATTGGCCACATCTATTTAATAATGTTATGGAGAGTCCTCCAGGTAGCATTTTAAAACCGCGTATAAAAGGTTGTAGGCTATTTCCTGGTGCTGAAAGAGTGTATAGTCCCTGCTTAGAATTTGCCTGGAAGGATCAGACTCATTCTGCTGCTGAAACGGGAGACTGGTATAAAGATTGGAAAGTTATATACTATATGCAAAACCTGGACGAAACTATAGATGGAGAGATAAAACACGACTATTGTAAATCTCTTGAAATACTCGAACTCGCTTCCAATACGAAAAAAGCCATTTCACATAGAGATGAATAGGTTGATTCCGCCTCTGCTTTTTGCCTCTGTGCTAAGTACCTATCTTCATCTTTATTTTGTTTGTTTGAAGATGTATTCATTTGTGTTTATTTATATTATTATGTGAATCTATTGCTTGAAGAAAAATAAAAGCAGCCATTTCTAAAAAAATGGCTGCTTAACTGTATTATTGATTGTTTTCCTTCCAAGCAGTAATTCCACCTGATAGTAACGTAACTTCATAGCCTTTTGCAGATAAAATATCCGCACATTTCCTTGCCGAATTCCCTGTTGTACACGTAACAATGATCTCCTTATTCATCGGTAAGGATGAAATTTTTCCGTAATTATTGTCATCATGAAGCGCAAAAATAGCTGTTTTCTCAATGTTTAAGCTATGAATATGTTCGCTTTCAATATGATAGCTGTTATATTTCTCTGGAGACCTGACATCAAGGACTGTAACCTCTTCATTTTTAGCTAGTTTATCAGCCAATTCAGCTGGTGTAATAGTTCTCATACAGTATATGCCACCCTTACTGTTTTTTTGCTATCATATCATATTTGTGTATCTACGATAAAATTAGAAATTTTATCAAGATCAACATTTCCACCGGAAACAACCGTTACCACCTTTTTTCCTTGTAAAGGCAATTTACCAAACATGGCAGTAGCAATCGTTGTTGCACTTGAAGGCTCAATCAGCTGTTTCATTCTTTCCATTACGAAACTAAATGCTTTCCGAATTTCATCTTCGCTGACAAGAACAATATCATCTAAATATTTCAGTAATACTGGAAAAGTAAGATCCCCGGGCTGATTCGTTCTTAATCCATCTGCAATTGTATTCGTTCCAGTTAACGATATAATCTGCTTATTTTGGAATGAAAGAAATGTGTCATTTGCGATCTCTGGCTCAACACCAATTACTTTAATGCTTGGCTTGCTTTCCTTAATGGCAGTTAAGATGCCGGAAATAAGCCCGCCGCCTCCAATTGGAACAATTACTGCATCTGCATCTTGGACCTGATCTAGTATCTCAAGTCCAATTGTTCCTTGGCCAGCCATAATAAAAGGATCATCATAAGGTGGAATGTAAACACCGTTCTCTTGATTTGCTATTTCCTTAGCTCTAGGCAGTCTCTCTGCAGAGGTAGTACCGCATTTTTCTATTTTTCCATTGTAGGCTTTTATTGCGTTTTCTTTACAGTAGCTAATATCTTCCGGCACGACAATTGTGGCTGGAACATTGAATTGATTTGCAATATAGGCAACTGCTTGTCCGTGATTGCCGGAAGAAGCAGCGGTAACATATTGGGCTCCTTCTTGAACAGCTCCAATTACTTTATTTGCAGCTCCTCTAATTTTGAATGAACCTGTTTTTTGCAAATGCTCAGATTTCAAAAATATTTGATTGCCACATATATGAGATAACTGATCGGATTTCAAAATCGGAGTTACATATGTTATTTCCTTTATTCTCTCTTTTGCTGCTACTATATCAGATAACGAAATCATTCGCCTCTTCCTTCCTATTCATTAATAGCGAAAATAAAGTCGATCTCAACCGGTGTATTGCTTGGTAATTCTGCTACACCGACAGCGGATCGGGCGTGGCGGCCTTTGTCGCCGAAAATCTTAACTAATAATTCGGAAGCCGCATCAATTACGTTCGGCTGATTAGAAAAACCTGGGGCTGATTGTACAAATCCAGTCAGCTTTAATACTTTCTCTACCTTGTCCAGACTTCCAATCTCAGCCTTGAGGCAGCTAAGTCCTTTTAATACACAAATTTCTGCCAGTTCACGTGCTTGATCAATTGTTACTGTATCCCCTACTTTGCCAGTATAAGGAATTTGCCCCTCTACTCTTGGCACTTGACCGCTAATATAGGCTACTTGATTGTGAATCATAACAGGTACATAGTTATATAGGGGAGCGGCTGCTTCCGGTAAAGTTAATCCAAGCTCTTGCAAACGTTGTTCAATCATATCTAGTCTCCTTTAATCTGTCTTGTTTTCAATTTTTATTATTCTGTAAAACATAAAAAAATTCCTCTAAAAAAAGACAACTCCTAAATATATCAGGAAATTGTCCAGAGCTACCTTTACTTATTCTACACTACTAATTAGAACATGGAAATGAAAGAGTAATTGTTGTACCCGTTTGAAATTCACTCATAACTTCAACATGGCCATTCATACTTTCAACAATCTTAAATACGACCATCATTCCCAGACCAGTTCCTTTTTGCCCTTTTAAGGAAAAATAAGGTTCACCTAGACGAGCTATATGTTCAGGCTTCATTCCATGACCGGTATCCTTTATGCTGATTAATAATTTTCCTTTTTCATTCGAAGTATGGATAAATAGCCTTCCGCCATCAGGCATTGCTTCAAAACTGTTTTTAAATATATTTAATAAGACTTGATGAAACTTATGCGGATCTCCATTTATTGACCCGCTATGCTGAAAGATGACGTCAATTACTACATTTTGCTTCAGTGAAAGCGGCCGAAGGATTTCAGCACTTTTCATTATTTCTTCTTCGATATTCAAAAATCTTTCCTCAACTGAATGGGGCTTTGCGAAGGTAAGGTAATCATTAATAATGTTAGATGCTCGATTTGCCTCATCTATTGCGTAAGTAGCATATGCTCTATTAGTATCAGATGTTTTTTGGTTTTCGGCAATTAATTGTAAAAAACCAATGACTGCCGTTAAAGGATTACGGACTTCATGACTGATACTTGCAGCTAAATGACTAACGATTTCCATTTTCTCCATTTTGATTGCTTCAAGATGCAATATATATGCCTCTCTAAGTATTTCAAATAAATAAGATACAAAAAAGGTTGATGCAGTTAAGACGATAGAATAAGTCAGAAACGACTTTATATCCTTAAAACCATAAATGAATGACGGAACAAGAAAGGCTGTAATAGAATAACAGAAAGCAAAAAAAGTCGCAATGAAGATTTTATTTCTAAGCGGTCGTTTTAAATAATAGGATTGAAGTAAAATGATCACTAATGATGTTGATGCAGTCAGTAATAGGGATACCCAAAACCCGCTGCCGCCGATAAAGAATCGAATAATAATGAGAAAAAAAGCAAGTCCTGCCGTTACGCGTTTTCCACCATAGAGACCACATAACAGAAAGGGAATAAACCGTAAATCATATATAAAGCCATCACCTTTTGGGACTGATAATAGCAGACATAGAATAATCTGTAAGGCGGCGATGACAAACATATAGATTTTCTGCAATGAAAACTGGAAACATTTATGCTTGTACCATAGGAGCATGTTCGTAAGCAGTATTAATATGAGAATGAGAAGCAGATTGATTAATAATCCATATAACATATCCAATTTTGGAGCTCCCTCCGTAAATCCTTTGGCACTTTCCTCCTATTTTAATAGTTTTTCTATTATTTAACAATATTATAAAATTGTTGAAATGAAAAAATCTCACCTTCAACATGGTGAGATTTTATGTCTTCTATAATATTTCTTTCATTGCTTCCCTATATATTTTAGCCGCAGAATATGGATTATCTGCCTTCATTATGCCTGAAACAATGGCACAGCCAGCAATTTGATATTCTTGCAGCTTATTCATATTTTCAATTTTTATGCCACCGATCGCAACAACAGGAATTGACGCTTTGCTAATGATCGCCTCTAGCATACCTTTAGGTAGTAATTTGGCATCGCTTTTTGAATTTGTTGGAAAAACAGCACCAACTCCTAGATAGTTGGCTCCATTTTTTACTGCATTCTCGGCCTCCTCGACTGTTGATACAGAGACTCCTATAATCATTGATTCAGGGACAATCCTTCTAACTGCAGGCAGGGGCATATCACTTTGCCCAATATGAACTCCGGCCGCTTCTACTGCTAAGGCTACATCAATTCTGTCGTTAATAATGAGAGGCACTTCATATTTATCTAGCAAGCTTTTAAGCTGAGATGCCTTCTCGTAGAAAAGCTTGCCGCTGCTTTGCTTTTCTCGGAGCTGAACGATTGTCACGCCTCCTTTTACAGCACTTTCAACTGTCTGAAGAAGCACTTCTAGAGGAGCTGTTTCTTCTGTAACTAAATATAATGCATAGTTTGGATTCATGCGAACCTGACACCTTCCTCCCATATTTCTCCATCCATTGACGATATCATATCCATTAGCTTAACACGGTACGTACCAATACCGTCTTGATTATTTAACCTTTTTCTTGCTCTTTCTCCTGATAAACTCATGACAGACATACCTGCTATGGCAGCTGAAAAAAGATCATCTGTAATGCCAGCAAAACATCCAATTAACGAAGCCGTCATACATCCTGTCCCAGTAATTCGTGTTAGCCAAATATCACCATTAGCAATTCTGATGGTTTCTAACCCATTCGAAATGACATCAAGCTCTCCACTTATTACAGTAATGGCCTTTAACTTTACTGCCGCTTTCACAGCAAGTTCTTCCTTTGAAATAGAAATGTCTCCAGCATCGACACCTCTAGTAATTGCTTTTCCGCCAATAAGGGCATACACTTCTGTCGCATTCCCTCTAACGATTGATACCTTCACTTTATGCAGAAAATCAGCTGCCTTTTCCGTTCGGAACGGAGTAGCACCTACACCAACTGGATCAAAAATGACAGGAATCCCCTCTTCATTTGCTGCCAAACCTGCTCTAATCATAGCAGCATAGGTTAAATCATCAATCGTGCCAAAGTTAATGACAAGTGCATTTGCCAGACCTACCATATCAGCTACTTCTTCTATACTTGTAGCCATAACTGGTGAACCGCCGATCGCCAATGTTGCATTTGCACAATCATTGATCGTTACATTATTTGTAATATGGTGAATAAGTGGATGACGCTCTTTGACTTTTGTAAATAATTGTTTAATCGTCGCGGTGTTCATACTTTTAGTACCTCACTTTTTAGGAGTTTTGCTTAAATAGCAGATTGGCATTTTCATATAGCTCATAGAAATGATTAGTTGGACCATGTCCGTGTCCAAGACTAAGGCTATGCTTGATTGCAAGTGTTATATAATGTTTAGACTTACGTAGCGCTCCTAATAGAGACTCCCCTTTTGCCAGATTAGCAGCAATAGCAGAGGATAAAGTACAGCCAGTGCCATGTGTGTTTTTAGTATGAATTCTTTCTCCTTTTATCCAATGAAAGTCAGTACCATCATAAAATAAATCATTCGGTTCTCCACTTAAATGTCCACCTTTTAATAAAACTGAACGGGCACCAAACTCCTTAATCACTAAACAAGCATCGTATAGATCTTCTTCGGAGTTAATTTGCATTCCGGTTAATACTTCTGCTTCTGGAATATTTGGAGTAATAACGGTTGCTAGGGGAATCATTTTTTCTATAAGTGCTTTTATGGCTTCTTTTTGTAAAAGGTGATGCCCGCCTTTTGAAACCATTACCGGATCTAATACAATATAGTCCGGATTATATTTTTTTAAGGAGCCTGTCACTGTTTTAACTGTATCTGGTGAAGAAAGCATCCCGATTTTTACTGCATCTACTCTTATATCATCAAAAACTGCCTCGATTTGATCTTGAATTATAGGCAGATCAATATTTTGAACGGATCGAACTTCCTTTGTGTTTTGAGCTGTGACTGCAGTAATGACTGACATTCCGAATACGCCATTCGCAGCAAATGCTTTTAAATCCGCTTGAATTCCAGCGCCGCCACCAGAATCAGAGCCCGCGATTGTAAGTGCTGTTTTCATTAAGCATCCCTCCAATCGCTTTATTTTTAATTAATATTTTTAATAATCCAAAGCCCATTATCGCACCTGTAAATGAACTCATTGTAAATGCAGGGATTAATCCGAATAGCGTTGCTTCCTTACCTAGTATTAGAACAGCGATTGGATAGGTTGCCATAGCACCAAGAATGCCGGTTCCTATCACCTCACCAGCTGCAGCTAAGCCGATATTTTTTGTCTTTCGATAAAGTAAGGCCGCCAAAAGCGCGCCAATCATACTGCCAGGGTAGGCAAATAAACTTCCGGTTCCAAGCATATTTCTAAGAGATGAGGAGATAAATGCTTGAATGACAGCATACCAGGGTCCTAGTAAAACGGCAGAAAGAACGTTCGCAAAGTGCTGGATGGGAAAAATCTTTGCAAAACCAACTGGAATGTAAATGAAACTGCTCGATACGGTTGTGATTGCTGCGATAATTGCAGTTAATGTAAGTTTTTTAGTTTTTTGCATACTCTTCACCCCTAGTCCTATTGTTGATTAGAAACGATATTTTCAAATGCTTGCTTTGGATCAATTTGGTCTTTTATGACACCTGATTTGTATAACCAATTTGCGACTTCTTGCCATACGGCTTCATCTTGATAACCAAATGGAACATGTTCATCTTCCATTAACGGCAATAATACTTGTAAACTTTTCTTTTCAACCTCTTTATCTAATGGGAAGCTATCATTTTCATGATCTAGTAATACTTGAAGTCCAGCATCAGGATTTTCTTTTACAACTACTTGTCCTTTCGTAACAGCTCGCCAAAACTTTTCAAAGGCTGCTTTCTTCTTATCTAATGTTTTTTCACCTGTAACGAAGATCAGTTCATAATTATCTGGCACTCCGTAATCAGTCAGATGCAGAACATCAATGTTATAGCCTTCCTTCTCCAAGAGAACTCCCTCATGATTAATATAAGCACCAACAAGGGCATCGACATGATCTGAAGCTAAAGAAGTCATTAAGTCCCAGCCAACATCTGTCTTTTTGACTTTGTTAATATCTCCTCCATCATTTTTGACCATTGATGCCACAACCGCTTCACTTACTAATGAAGAAGGATAACCAACATTTTTACCTTCGAGATCTTTAGGTGACTTTATGCCGCTTTCCGTTTTATACATAATTGCGTCAAGTGAATGTCTTACATATGCGGCGATCGAAACAACTGGTATACCCTCTGCTCTTGAAACGAGCAGCTGGCTTTGATAGCTGATTGCTAGATCTACTTTACCGGTGGCTGCTAGCTTTAAAGGATCGTTTGTATCAGCGGGCATTTCGATTTTCACGTTTAGCCCTTCATCTTCAAAGTAACCTTTTTCTTTGGCCACATAAATTGCTGAATGAACGGCATTTGGATACCAATCCAGCATAATGCTTATATCTTCAAGTTTTTTTTCTTTATTGGATTCAGTAGCTTTATTTTTTGATGTGTTACAACCGGCAAGCATGACTAACATGAACACGATTACTAAATGGGATATCCATTTTTTTTTCATTTTTGACCAACTCCAAATGTAAATTATTCTGCGTTTTTCCATTTCAGCGTATATTTTTCTATGACTGTTACAAAAGCAAACAATAGAATGCCCATAATCGTTAAAATCGTTATGGCAGCAAAAACACCTTCAGCATTTAAATTTCCAGACATCCTCCGGCTATAATATCCTAGCCCCTCACTAGCTCCCAGCCATTCACCAATCGTCGCACCTACAAGCGCATAAACAATGGCGAGCTTCAGGCCAGAGAAAAAAGATGACATGGCCATCGGTATGTTTAATTTTAGGAAGATTTGCCAGCGATTTGCCCCCATAGAGCGTAATAATTCACTATACTCTTGATCACTAGATTTCAGCCCATCATATGTACCGACTACTATCGGAAAAAAGGAGATAAGAATGGTTACGGCAACCTTGCTCCATATCGTATAGCCAAACCAAAGAACAAAGATCGGTGAAAGAGCGATAATTGGAATCATTTGTGAAATAAGGACAGCTGGATAAAGCATTTTTTCCAGCGTTTTGAAAAAAAACATCCCTACTGCTAAAAGGATTCCTCCTAAAACAGCAAGTGTAAAACCAATGAGAAATTCTAAAAAAGTGGCAGGCAAATGTTCCAGTAACAATGGCTTCCAATTCTCAAAAATAGAGATTATTACATTTGTTGGCGCTGGAATAATAAAGGCAGGGATTATCCTCGACCTAACGAGCCACTCAACGAAAATAAGAATTGTAATAGAAAAAATAAAAAACAAGCTATATGACCGTATCCAAATATTAAATCTTCTCATAGGCGATCTTCTTCTCCAGGCTCTGTCTTAACGTAATTAGCTCATGATTATGCAGCATGCTGATCTCACGAGGTCGATTTAAATGAACGGTGATGTCTTCGATTTTTTTATTAGGATAAAGCAGAAGAATTCGATCACTTAAAAAACATGCTTCTTCTAAATCATGAGTTATAAATAATACTGTTTTATTTAAATCCTGCCATATGGAAAGGAGCCAAGCCTGCATTTCTTTTTTCGTTAAAGAATCTAGTGCTCCAAAAGGTTCATCAAGCAAAAGTAATTCTTTACCTGTTAACAATGCCCTCAGAAAAGAAACTCTTTGTCTCATTCCCCCAGATAGCTGTTTTGGAAGAGCATTTTCATACTCCTGTAAACCTACTCGCTCTAGCCAGGTTCGTGCTTCTTCCTTAGAGAGTTGAAGATTTTTCTGAATTTCTGCTGAGATCATTATATTTTCTATAATTGTCCGCCATGGTAGCAGTAAATCACGCTGGGGCATATAGCCAACATCCCCAAGCGTGATCGATTTATTATTAATAAGGATTTCTCCCTTATCCTGTTTAATCAAACCAGTAATCAATTTTAGAAGTGTACTCTTTCCTGTTCCGCTTCTTCCTATTAAAGAAACAAATTCACCTTGATTAACTTTAAAACTTAAATTTGTAATGATGCTATTCTCGAGTTCTTCTTTTTTATAGGAATAGGATATATTTTTTAGTTCAAGTGTCATGTTTCCACCAACTTATTTTAGATTGGCCAGTCTTGTTTGTAATAGTTCATATCCCAGAATAAATATTCATATTTGGATGTCATTTGAAAATGCTCTTCAAGCACGGCAAGTTCTCGTTCTGGCTTTCCTTCAGCGAGCTCATCCATTAAATTAATTAACCATTTCGCTCCTTCGCCAAATGTTTCTGAATCATATGTTTCGATCCATTTTGCATAACGATTTGATGCAAGTCCATTGCCGTATTGCTTTCTTAATAGTTTCCCAATTTCCCAATAATCCCATGCACATGGAAGGAGACAAGAAACGACTTCAGCTAAATTGCCATTTTGTGCAACGTTCAGCATATAACGTGTATAGGCTAAATTGACAGGAGTCGGTTTCGTCGCTTCTAATTCCTCTCGCGAAATTCCGAATTCAGCCGCAAATTGACGGTGTAGCTCCATCTCGAAATGCAAAGTTTCATGAAGGATGTGTGCAAATTTCCCCATCATATCCAAGTCACGCGCTTTCAGGACTCCAATTGCAAACAGCTTAGAATAATCTATTAAATACACATAGTCCTGCTTCATATAGTGAATAAATTTCTCTTCATCTAAAACTCCCTTCCCCAGTTCTTGAACAAAAGGATGACTGTGGTTTTTATCCCAGATTGGCTTTACGTTTTCAAATAGCCTTTCTGTAAATCTTTTTGTTTTAACAGTTTCCATTCAAATTCTCCTCCTGATAAAATGTTTTATATTTTATGTTGTATTTCAGTAATACACAATAATTTGAGGAAATAAAAACCGCTTCCCTAATTAGGAAGCGGTTAATCCATTACGTATGTATTTCCGTAATAATTAACTACTTCCCTACGCTAGCATGACCTAGATCAGGTTCCAAGGGTTCATCTCAGCCTTTTGGGCGCCCCTAGTAGATAAAAACTATTAAATTAATAAAACCCCCACTCCATATGACTATAGAGTGGGGGTTGAGTTAGCATAATCAACCAGAAAAACCACTTCCCTACGCCAGCATGAACTAGATCAGGTTCCGAGGGTTCAGAACGAACGTTCTATCTCAGTCTTATTGAAGACACCCCTAGTGTTTGTATTTATTAATAGGATAGCATGAATAATGATTATTGCAAGTAAAATTATCCAGAAAGGTAAAAAGAACTGCAAAAGCAGTTCTTATACTTCCACACACCAGCCAAATGGATCAGGCTGCGTCCCGTTTTGAATTCCAGTTAATGTATCATAAAGTTTTTTAGTTAATGTGCCAGTTTCTCCGTTATTTACAATCATTTTTTCGTTTTTCCAGAATAGCTCGCCAATTGGAGAAATAACTGCAGCTGTTCCAGTTCCAAATGCTTCTTCTAGAGTTCCGTCTAAGCTTGCTTGATAAACTTCATCCATTGAAATTTTCCGTTCCACTACTGGTAAGTTCCAATGCTTTAATAAATGAATGATAGAATCACGGGTTACCCCTTGTAAAATACTGCCATTCAGTTCTGGAGTAACAATCTCTCCATTTATTTTAAAGAAGACGTTCATACTGCCAACTTCTTCGATATATTTTTTTTCTTTTCCATCCAGCCAAAGAACTTGTGAATAACCAGATTTGCTTGATTCCTCTTGTGCTTTTAAGCTGCCAGCATAATTTCCTGCTGTTTTAGCATTTCCGGTACCACCTTGAACTGCACGAACATACTCTGTTTCAACAGAAATTTTTACTGGGTTAATGCCTTCTTTATAGTAAGCACCAACTGGTGAAAGAATAATGATAAATTGGTATGTTAAAGAGGCAGATACCCCTAAGTGGACTTCAGTAGAAATAATAAACGGACGAATGTATAAGGATGTACCTTCTAGGTTAGGGATCCAGTCCCGTTCTACTCGAATTAATTCTTTTAATGCTTCCACTGCAAATTCCTCGTCAAGCTCTGGCATGCACAAGCGAGCGCTTGATCGGTTTAAGCGTTCAAAATTTTTATTTGGCCTAAATAAAAAAACTTTTTCATCCTTCGTTAAATAGGCTTTTAACCCTTCAAATACAGTCTGTCCATAATGAAAAATAGTGGCTGCAGGGTCTAAAGTTAGAGGTTGATATGGAACAATTCTTGGATCATGCCAGCCTTTTCCTTCGGTGTAATCCATAATAAACATATGGTCTGTGAAGGTTCTTCCAAATTTAAGTTTATCAAATGCTGGCTTTTCTTTTCTTGTTTCAGCTAAGTTAATTTTGATCTGTTGGTCTGTCATCCTTCATTTCCCTGCCTTTTTATTTGCTTTGTCGCTTTAAATGATTAATTCAATCACTAAAAAAAATTTCCTTAGTTAGACTAAAGATACATTAATAATATTTTTATATAATTTTTTATGCGAGTGATTGTAATTATAATTATCCGACAATTTATAGTGATTTGTCGAGAGGTTTTTACAAACTTTTTAAAAAATTTGCATTGAACCTTTAACCACTACTTGAACCATCCCTTTTCCTTTGATTGTGTAATCGCTTCAATTCTATTTTTTACTTCAAGCTTATCTAAAATCTGTGAAATATAATTTCGAACAGTTCCTGTTTTAATGCTTAGTTCATCTGCGATTTCTTTCGTATTCTTACCATCAGCAACAAGTTCTAGCACAGCTTTTTCTCTTTCAGTTAAGGGGTTTTCCTCATTATATACATCATCCATTAGCTCTGGAGCAAATATTCTTCTCCCAGTCATCACAGTACGGATCGAATCTGCTAGCTCTTCACTTGGACTGTCTTTAAGCAGATAGCCTCTCACTCCAGCTCGTAATGCTCTTTGAAAATATCCTGTCCGTGCAAAAGTAGTTAGGATGATGACCTTGCAGCCAAACTCTTTTAGCTCTTCGGCTGCCTCAAGGCCGCTTTTTCCTGGCATTTCAATATCCATGATACATACATCTGGTTTATGCTGTCTTACGAGTGTGACAGCTTCTTCCCCATTGCTCGCTTTCCCTATTACTTCCATATCCTCTTCTAAATTGAGTAGTGAGCCTAACGCCCCCAGCATCATACGCTGATCTTCTGCAATGACAATTCGAATCATGAATGCTCCTCCTTATCTGTCTGCTTGATCACATTTGGAACCTTCATTATTATGGCTGTTCCATTATTGTCAGATATTTCAAGACTGCCGTTAACAAACTCCAGTCTCTCTTTAATTCCGAGTAATCCATTACCTTTAGAAAGTTCATAATTATTCCCGATGCCAATTCCGTTATCTTCAATTTTAATACAGATTTCATTTAATGTTTGCTCGAAGCTTATTTGGCAGACCGTCGCCTTGCTATGTTTTACAACATTTGTCACAGCTTCCTTCATACACATGCTTAATATATTTTCGAGGAAAATTGAAATGTTTGAAAACTTCAATTCTGTCTCGCAAATAAATTCAATCTGCGCTGCAGCAAGAATTTGTTTTATCAGCACAATCTCTTCTTTTATTCTAATTCCTCTCATTTGTGAAACCATTTTTCGGACTTCATTTAATGCAGTCCTCGCTGTCTGCTGTACATCCTTCATTTCATTGCGTGCCTGCTCTGGATCTTTATACACTAGTCTTCTTGCTAAGTCACTTTTAAGCCCAATGAGTGATAGCTTTTGTCCTAGCGTATCATGCAGATCACGGGCAATACGCTGCCGTTCCTCTTGCTTGACGAGTTCTGAAATTCTTTTATTCGCAACTTCCAATTGTTCCTCTAGCTTTTCTTGTTTTTTCTTATTGTATAAGTTAAATGGCAATAGAATCACACTTATCCAAATAATGATGATAAAAGGCAGCTGCTTTAAGAAAAGCTCGTCTCTAAGAATTAAATTAAAGTTAATGGATATCGTCGTAGCTACTAAATGAATAATATACAGTGTTAGAAAAGCAATGCGATTTTTGATATTTCCATTGTAATACGCAATATAAAATGCAAAATAAACAAATTGAAAATGAACGGTCATCGTGATCGAAATGCCGATCAAAATACAGGTCCATAAATACACTGGCCATTTTTTTGAAATAAACGCTAGCCGATAGGTGATAAAAAAGAGTATGGTCAGGATTAATCCAATAATAATGTCAATGGTGGATGAAGATTGAAATATAAAATAAAAAGGCAAGATACTAAAAACACTCCAAATATATGGAGAGATTCCTGAACTTTTTAACTGTGTTAAATATTTTTTTAGCATAGTTGACCTCTAATTGTGAGTCTTTATGATACAACTTAATTCTAACATAAAAAAGGCAAGGTTCTCATTTATTATGAATGAGTCCTCGCCTTTTAAGAAATTAAGCGATTTCTTTTTTGTTTCTGTTCTTCATATAATTAGAAGCTTCTTTATAAGTGACAAACGTTTTATTAAGCTCATCCCAAAGTTTAAATCGAAGCGCTGATAAGCTTGTTTTTAAAGTAACAGTTGGAACATTGCGTAACGGTTCTGTATTATTGTGGGCTTCCTCTAGTTTATAGTTCGGGACTCTTGGGCTTAAATGATGTACATGATGGTATCCAATATTCCCTGTTAACCATTGAAGAAGTTTTGGAAGCTTGTAAAAGGAACTTCCTTCAACAGCAGCCTTTACGTATTCCCAATTTTCATCCTCTTCAAAATACGAATCTTCAAATGTATGCTGAACATAAAATAGCCATATTCCAGCAGCGCCTGAGATTAAGAAAATAGGACCCTGAACAAGTACAAATGCTTCCCAGCCTATTGCCCAGCACATTAAGCTGTACAAAATGACGATAGAGACGTTTGTTAAATACGTATTGATCCGTTCATTTACTCGTGCTCCCTTTCTGTTAAAACGATTCACAATCAAAAATTGGTAAATAGGACCAAATCCGAACATAATAATTGGATTTCGATATAAACGATATCCGACACGCTGCCAGAAGGATGCTGCAATATATTCATCCACAGTCAGCATCCAAATATCACCTACCCCACGCTTATCCAAATTACTGCTTGTGGCATGATGAACAGAGTGATCGTGTTGCCATTGACTGAAAGGAAAAACAGTGATTATCCCTGTAATCGTACCGATAATTTTATTCGCGGTTCGATTTTTAAAGAAAGAGTGGTGGCAGCAATCATGAAAAATAATAAAGATTCGAATTAAGAAACCAGCAGCGATTACAGCTATTGCTAATGTTATGATGTAAGATATAGATAAGCTTTTATATGCCAGAAACCATAATAAGAAAAAAGGAATTATGGTATTTATTATTTGCCAAACACTTGCCTGAACATCAGATTTTTCGTAAGGAGCCATTTGTTTTTTTAAATGAATTTGCTTTTGTTTGGTCATATTAATGGTATCCTTCCTCTCGTTTTTTTTAATTATAAAAAATTCAAAAAAAGATTTGAAGACATACGTGTCATGCACAAACCATGATAAATGTCATGGTCTGAGTAAATAATTTCCAAAGGAGATAAGCAATGAACCGCATTTTTGATAAGTTTTTACACAAAGCAAAAACAACCTTACATTCCACATCTGCTCTTGTGAAAGAAAGAATTTTTACATTGACTGGAACATCATCCACAACAGTAGTACAGTTAGCTGATTTTATCCGCAATCACCCTGATACGCAGAAATGGAGGAAAGAACTTCTTGGGAGGGCCATTCAATTTTATGAATTGAAGAAAGATGGGGTTCGTTATTATCTTGAATGCAGAGGTTCATATATTCTGCAGTTAGACGTCCAATCCGAAAACACTCCTGTTGTATCTTATCGTTCTTACCGGGATCATTACGCATTAAATACTCCAATTAAATTTCCCGAACTAACAGGTGAATAAAAAATGAAAGGACCCCCATATTTGGAGGTCCTAATTATTATGAGAAAATGCTTTTAATGCTTTCAATTAAATTCTTAAAAAAATCAGAAATAGCTTGCAGAAATCCTTTATCGCCAACAGCTTCTTCAATACGCTGTTTTATGTCTTTCGAAATATTCTCTAACTGCGACTGTACATTATCGAAATTAATATTTAAACTGCGCATTTTTTCGAATAAATCGATTAGCAGCTGTCGATCTTGGTCACTCAGCTGAATCTCAAGCTTCTCTACTTGTTCATTAATAATTCGTTCAATATCTTCCTTCGTTGCTGGCTTTTGATTGGCAATTTCTTTTTTTATTTCTGTCAGAAGTTCTGTGACTTTGTCCTGATCCATGCCGTCTTTTTTTGCTAATTGAGTAGCCAAATTGAGCTCTTCATTAGCGACTTCAGTATGCTCAGTATTTAAACCTTCTCCATTTCCTTCATCATAAGCTTTATAAATACCAACTAAAGCAGAATGTCCTGAAACCTTAACAGGAGAGGCAACTTCAACAACGGCATCTTGAATACCCGCAGTTAAAAGAGCATTTGCATACATTTCATCTGTTACTTCGGTAATATTTTCTGGGGTAACTTGTTTAATGACTAGACCTTCTCCTGGTTCCTTGCGAGTAATCTTTGCTGAAGAATACATATTTGCATGCCTGTCCCCTTTGATGTAGGTGACAAGATCATCGCCAGTTACTGTTATTTCAGTTACTTTGCTTGTGTCATTTACTCCTAGTAATTTCCGCACCTCTTCCTTTTGAGCAGGTGACAGTTTTTCACCATACACAACGATTGGGAGCCCAAATTTTTCGTTAATACTTTCCTCATCATCAGTATTACCATTAGATGCGAGCGCAACCGTTCCAATATTAGCTGCGAATAAGAAAACAAATCCAATGATCATCCATTTCGTCAATCGTTTTAGCATGATTACACTCTCCATTTAAATTGAATCTTAATAATAGCTATACATTCTTTATCTGTACTTGTATAGCATTGCAGAAATTTTATCACACTTTTGGAGAAAATTCTTGTCATACACTATTGATCTACTCTTTTCTAATCGGCTTGCTTTTTAATGCATGAAAAGCATAGGCAAGTTTATTAGCAAAATTTAATGGAGGTTCAACAGATTGCAGATGAATATATAATATATTTGGCTTTGTAAATACCCAATGGTTATGAAGTGCGCTAACAATAATGCCTTGCCCGACAACAGCATGCATAAACCCCGGAATTTCCTCTTCTAGAATAGCGATTTCTGCCAAATTTAATGCGTTCCCTTCGTGATCTAAAGCTTCAAAAGAAACGCCTGCAGGAACGACTGATGATGTAAGCCGTCCCTGAACGGAAACTTTAAAATCCCGCTGCATTTCTACAGAACAAACACCGTTGTTCAATTTCCCATTTCCGTTCAGTATTTTTGCAAATTGAGTGCACAATAAATGATCCATCCTTGAACCCTCCTTTTCTAGAGAATTCATATGATGGATCATATAATTTTATGAGATTAGAATAAATTTTTACGCTATTGTTTTTTTTCTTCAATCGTCATTATAAGCTTGAATAAGAATAAATAAACCAGCCTGCATGCTTCACTAATCGTCATTTCTTCCTGAAATCCATCAATCCCATTTATGGCAAAATTAAAATCCCATAATCCATCAGCCTGAGAAAACAGCAGACTGGATTTGTTTTTATCCATTAACTCAATTTCTAAAAAGTCTTTAATTGTTTTTTCATGCTTTTTTTGCAGCCTTAAACCTAACATTGCTTCATATGTACCGAAGACATCATCCACTTCTAAACATAATGAATCTATGCCTATTATATTGAAGCGGCTAGTTTCAATATATATAAATTGTTCTTTATGTTTTTTCAAAAAACTAATGGGCTGATCAAAAAATTGAACAGATTCTTCAGCAATCAATTCCTCTGTTTCTTTGCTGCTTCTCTCAATATAAGAATCATTGAAAAGTGAAACATCATTTTTTTCAATTATCTTCATTTCATCACTTAAGATTTGCTGTTTTTTTAAATAGTCAACCTCTTCTGGAAATAATTCAATTTTTTGCATATTTGCAATTAAAGCTTCTAACTTTGCTTTTAGCATAATTACGATCTCCTTTGTTTCTTTTTGAATGTCTTTTATTATGAATGCACGTAAATCTTTTTCATTTTGCTTGTTTTTCTGTTAAATATCAATTAAAAAAACAGACATTCATTTATTGTCTGTTTTTCCTCTTTATATTTTATGCTTGGAACTTAAAATTTTCAATTACGGTTACGTTTGCATTAGTAGTACTGCCAATTTGTTTTGTATTTTCAACTAGTTTATTAATATTAAGGCATGATTTCTTTGCTCCTGCGACTAATAAAGGAACGCCTATAAAATCAATTTTTAACCCTCTTGAAAAAAATCCACCCATTGTCATGGCAAAAGGAACGGTTGGAGATGTATTTGAGAATACAATTTTTTCTTCAATTTGAAATTGTTCCTCTAGTATAAGGCATAAGTTTTTTAAAGATGGGACGACTAGCTTTGATGATCGTCTCCCTAAAGTATAAACAAGATTTTCGTCATCATCCTTACCATGAAAAATAAATCTTCCTGCATCCGATTTTTTTAGCTTATTAAAATATGGAGTCGATAATATTTCTTCTTCTGTTAGCACCCTATTAGTTGGAAGCTTTTTCAAATGATAGGCTGCTGCAAGTGAGGTAGTGTGGGTTCCGCCGAAATCATTATAAACGTAGATCAATTTGATCATTCCTCTTAATTTGCTATTCCTATTATTTCCGGTAATAATGATATTCATTCAGTTTGTAAAACTAATTAATAATCCCCTTTTGAACGATTTCCACGTTTACTTTAGGATTAAATGTAATAGTTGGATAAGTATCTTTCCAGTCAAGGTCTTTCCAAACATGATAATGGAGTGCGGCCAATCTTCTACCAATTCCAAGACCATCACAATTAGCCTCTTGCAGCTGACTTAATACGCTTTGTGCCTGGTCAGTGAGCTCTTTTGAAAGAATGCTATTTAGTTTTTTTATTTCCTTGTTCGAATCCAATACATCATGTGGAAATTCTATTACTGTTGCCTTTATAAAAAGATTGATGTCGACAATAATATTAGAAGAATCTTTAGCCTTTATGACTAATTTTCTTTTTACCTTTGAAACGTCAAAAGTAATATAATCTTTGACGCTATTTGTATCATAAATCTTCTTTGTAAACCTTGCCATTTTCGATAAGTACCCACTTAATAACTGAAACAGAACACTATCTTCATGATTTAAATC
The DNA here is from genome assembly GCF_019749375.1 of Bacillus sp. S/N-304-OC-R1. Classification (GTDB taxonomy): domain Bacteria; phylum Bacillota; class Bacilli; order Bacillales; family Cytobacillaceae; genus Cytobacillus. Next base: position 115,899 of record NZ_JACWFE010000001.1, on the reverse strand, counting down.
TGCCCCAGAGTATATTTTGCCGTTAAACATACCTAGTCCCATTACTTTCGCTGTTTTATGATCGATTCGATGAATGAATGGGATTAATACATCTTGACCTGGATCTAAGATAATCGTGCCAAGTGATTGAATATCGTTCTTTTTAACCATTGTTGCATCCTCGGCGCTTGATAATAAATCAAAAACATATTCACCAACGATTAAGTCTGAGTCACTGCCTAATTCTATCACCTTTTTTGCTTCTCCTTTTACGATTGCTGCTTTTGCATTTAATGCACTTTTAGGATCTCTATAAAAAATATCTAGTGCGTAGTAAAACTCTTTTTTAGCAAGCTCTTCTCCAATTAAAACAACTTGTAATTTAGAGCTATTAATTTTTTTAGATACTTGTAAATCAATTTTGTCCCTTGCACCTCTTGGGGTGCTGTCAAGCTCTGAGAATGTGACAGTTTTCAATTTTTGCTCACCAGTCCCCTCTGAGCCTTGTATTGTACGAATTGATACTGTAGTTGAAACTTTATTAGAATCTTCTAAATCTAAAGCGACACTGTTTATTAAACTCACATCTTTTAACAAATTCTGATCCCAACAACCTGATAATAGAGGTATGGATAAAAGCAATCCTTTAATCTTCATTAATTTGCACCTTCCCTTTTCTGCTTAAAAGTACAAACGGTAAAATAATCAAAGGAATGGAAATGATTGAGTATCCTGCATAGGAGGCAATCTTTTTTAAATAATCCATTGATTGGTCTGTATCAAATGGTAATTGTCCGAGAAAATAAATAATTGCTAACATAAGCAAAGTATTTCTTGAGGGCTTTTTACTATTAAATACCCCTTTTACACAATCTGCTCCCCAATAAATATAGGATACGAAGGATGTAAAGACGGAGACAATCCAAATTGATAAAAATAAAATATCTGTGCGTTCAATGATTTTAAATGAAAAAGCTTTGATTAAATAAAGTAATGGTTCAGGTATTAATTGAATATCGACAGGACTAAAAAACAAAAAGGAAGCGATAGTTGCAAACAAATAAAATAAAGTCACAAAAATATTAGCAGCAGTAATAAATTTGATCTTTTGCTTTAAAGTCCCCGTTGTCATGGCGGATAGAAACATAATAATTTCAAATCCCAAGAGAGCGATGATGGCATCCTTAGTACCAAAAAGAATGCTCTTCCAGCCAGTGTTAGCAATTGGCATAATATAATAGATATTCGCATCTTTTAATGAATAAATAATTAGTACTAGAAAAATAAGCAAAAATGAGGAAACAATAACATTAAATCTTGCTATGACACGCAGCTTTTCTTTAGCTAGAAAATAAGAACAAACAACCAATAACAATGAAATGATCCAGTTTGGCGTTTCCGGCAATATCCATCTATCAAGGATTCTAGTGTATAAATTTAGAATTAGGACACCAATGATGATGGAATATAGTATGAGACAAGCTTCGAACACTTTTCCGATTGTATGACCAAATACCTCAACAATTATTTCCTTTACTATTTTATTTGGAAACTTTTTCATAATCATGTAATATATCAGGATGAAAAATTGAACAGCAATTCCGCCAAGAGCTAATGAAATCCAGCCGTCCATTTTGGATGCTTTAGCCATTGTATATGGTAATGATAAAACCCCAACACCTATTTGGGTTTGAATAATCATAAAGAATAATTGAGCAGGTGATATTTTCTTAGAGCTATTGATCATGATTGTCCCAGCCTCTGATCAATTTCATTTTTTTCTTCCTTTTGGCCATTGTATCTTGTGGACGTTCTTTCATTAGCCATAGAGGCAATCTAATAACAGAATCCTTCAAGCCATTAATCCTAAATGGTGCAAGCGGATAAAAATATGGAACACCAAATGATTCCTGTTTACATAGCTTAATTAGAATGACAATAAAGCCAAAAACTAATCCGATAAAACCAAATGTTGCTGCAATTAGCATAAGCGGAAATCTTAACATTCTAACAGCTGCACTTAATTCATTAGAAGGGACAACAAAGGATGAAATTGCAGTTATGGCAACCACAACAATCATGACATTAGATACTAGACCTGCTTTTACAACTGCATCCCCTATCACTAATCCCCCTACGATTCCAATTGTCTGACTGATAGGCGTAGGAAGCCGAATTCCAGCCTCTCGAATTAATTCAATCGTTACTTCCATAACAATTGCCTCAATGATAGGTGGATAAGGGATATTTTCAACTGCATTTTTCATCGGAATAATTAACTTATTCGGTAATACTTCTAAATGAAAGGAAACAATTCCGATATAAATGGATGGGAAGGTGATCGCAATTATAAGACTAACCATTCTTAATATTCGTATAAATGAAGCGGTTGTCCATCTGCTATTATAATCATCTGGGGATTGATAAAATGAAAAGAAATTAACTGGAACTATTAATGCGGCGGGACTTCCTTCCGTCATAATCGCAATACGCCCATCCATTATATTCTCACCGACACGATCCGGTCGTTCTGTATATAAAATTTGCGGAAAAACAGAAAATGGATCATCCTCAATAAACTCTTCAATAAAACCTGGAGTAATAAGAATGTCTGTCTCGATATTAATATAGGATAGCCTTCTTTTTACTTCTGCTAATATTGCTGAATTAACTAAATCCTCCCGATATATAATAGCTGTGCTCGTTTTTGTTTTTGTGCCAAGCTGTATAATATGTACAACTAAATTTCTATCAATAATAAAATTTCGGATGATTTGAATATTTGTTGATAAATGTTCGACAAAGCCCGCATGAGATCCCCTAACAATTAATTCAGATTTTGGTTCATCAATTGAACGTTTAATAGGATCGGATAAATAAATAAGAAATAAAACGTCTGCATCTTCAACAGCCAAAGCAATATACCCTTTTAAAAGTGACTCTATTACTTCATCCAATTCCTTTGTATGTCTTGTTGTAATATTATAAAGGTAATCTTGAAATTGGCTATCCTCAAGTTTAGTTAAATATGGCACAATATTTTCAATTAATTTATCCGAAGAAGCCAAGCTTGAAAAGTAAAGGAGTTCAAGCTTTATTTCATTACTTAGTAATGTTTTATTTGTGAAATCACTTGATTCTAAAAAGATGTTTTTAACTTGATTGATTAGATTTTTTGTTTGATAAGTCATTTTTAATCCCTGCCAAAGATGTCATAAGTTTATTTTAAACAATGAGACCAAAAGTGAAATTGCCTACTATTTCATTGTTAATTTCCCCATTAATTTCCTGTTTATACAATGAAAATAAAGGAGAGCAGGGAAATGAGTGGTTGGTTTACTCATTTCTCTGCTCTCTTTTATTCTTTATTTTGTTGAATAACAGACATGACTGCATTTTCAATTTCTTCATAGCAAGTACAGCGGCAAATATTAGATGATAGCCATTCTTTTATTGTTTCGCTCGATGGATTTTTATATTTGGATACCAATGAATGACAATTCATTATGAATCCTGATGTACAATACCCGCATTGAAATGCAAAATGTTCAATAAAGGCTTGCTGAATAGGTGCATTTTTTAAACCTTCAATAGTCGTTATTTTCTTTCCTGCTGCTTCAACGCAAAGAATAATACATGATTTATAAGGAAGTTCATCTATCATTACTGTACATGCCCCGCAATCACCATTTAGACAACCTGGTTTTGCGCCAGTTAATCCTAATTGCTGGCGTAGCACACTTAATAAAGTGCTTAACGGTCTTACTTCTGTCTGATATATTTCCTCATTAATATTAAGTGTGATGAATTGCTTATTAACTGGAGCAACATCCACCTACAATCCCTCCAATTCTATTAATATATCAAGAACTGTATTTTTGAAGACAAACATCCGATATTCCTTTGAGCCTTCTACATCATCAAGAATTGGATTTGGCAAATGAAAAATAGCTTGATTGATTCTTTCTTCGAAAGGCAATTGCCGATTATTTAACTCTTTTTCAACCTCAGGAGAACGAAATGGAAAAGGGCATAAACCACTGAAGGCAATTCTTATTCCATCGTCAGCTTTCATGGCAGCAAAGGTAATTAAAGGGTATCCTGTTTCCCATTGCTGTCTCTTCTTGATAACAAGATGAGGCATTTCTAGATACCGTTTTTCTGTTGCTAATTGAACGAGTAATTGCCCTTCCATCAAGTTCATTTTTTGATCAAATATTGAATGTATAGGAACTGTTTTAATCCCGTCAAAGCCAGCAGTAATAATATAGCTATCTGTTAATAGGAATGGCAAAACGGCCTCCCGATAGAAGATCTGCCCACAAATATTGCCGCCTAAAGTAATTTTATTACGTGCTGTATGGTCTGCTACACCTTTTGCTGTTTTAGTCAGCATTGGAAAGTAATTAATCTCTTCTAATAGTGTTAAGGGGATGGCAGATCCCATTATAAGGAAATCTTTGTTAAATTCGTAAGTATTGCACTCAGGGATACCTTTGATATCAATGACTGCGTTTGGATTAATGAGGTTTAACCTGCGAAGGGTAATGATTTCTGTCCCGCCAGAATAATACATTGGGTGTATATCGTTTTGGCTTAGTTGATAAAACAGCTTGGTTGCTTCATCTAGGCTTTCAGGTTTATAGTATTCCGACTCTGAGATGATCATTGGCGGGAGCCCCCTTCCTTCATTTTCCAAAGTAATTCTGGAATTATCGGCAAATGATTGATTGGAACAGCAAGTGCTGTGGAAAGACTATTTCCGAGAGCTGCAGGCATCCCAAGTAAACCATGTTCACCAACTCCACGAGCTCCATATGGTGCATCAATTTGGGGAGTTTCAACAAAATCTACTATATATTGTGGTTGCTCGCCGTAACGGATTGGACGATATGTTCTAAATTGATGATTCAGCACTCTTCCAATTGAATCAAATAGGAAGGTTTCTCTGCCAGCAAAAGAGAGACCCATACTCATGGCGCCTTTCACTTGGCCTAGAGCTGTTTCACGGTTTAATACTTTTCCTAAATCAATAACTGATACAGCTTTTAGAATTTTATACGTGTAGTTTTTTATATCAACTTCCACTTCAACACCTTGGGCTCCTACTGTCCATTCTGGTCCAGGCTTTCCTGCAGAAGTTTCTTTATCTAAAAATGTAATATGCCTTAAAGTATACGTTCCATGTCCAATAACTTGACCGCCGATTGTGTTTCCATTGGGAAAGGTATAGCCGTATGCAATATCTCTCACTGGAATCCTTATCGTTGGATCATCCCGAACATAAACATAGCCATAACCAACCTCAAGATCTTCGATCGGTGAGCGCAAAAGAAAAGCAGCAAGCTTTTTTAATTGATGTATGACATCTTCAGCAGCGTCTAGTAATGCACGGCCAGCCATAAACGTAGCTCTGCTTGCAACTGTTTTCCAATGTTCAGGTGTACTTTGGGTATTAACCTTCATTTGAACATGAATATCCTTCATATCCATTTTTAGTTTTTCTGCAAGCATTTGTGCTAAAATTGTTTTAGTTCCAGTTCCAATTTCGATTACACCACTAATTATATTTATGGATCCATCGGAATTGAAAGTGAGAATGACCCCTGAGCTAGCATTAGAATCAATGGTTGAGGTTTTCCATATACAGCTAACGCCTTTTACACGTAATATATTATTTCCAATATCAATGATCTGGCCCTCATCCCATTTTATTAATTCCTTTAATCTGGAAATACATTTAGGAAGATTTCCTACGTTGCTAGAATTTAATAAAACCTGAGTTGGGGTTGTGTCTCCTGGCATAATGGAATTTCGCAGTCGGAGTTCAAGAGGATCCATGTTCAGCTTTTTTGCCAGCATATCCATCGATCTTTCGAATGCAAACAGCACTTCTGAATGCCCGAATCCACGAAATGGAGAAGCATAGGGATGATTAGTATACATGCATAAGGAATCACACCAAATATTTTCAATATTATATGGACCTGTACAATCAACAGCCCCTGCTCTGCTTACATCTGTAGCCTTATCAGCATAAGCTCCCCCATCGAATAAGTATAGGATTTCTGCAGCTTTAAGAATACCATCCTGCGTACAGCCGAGCTTTACTGTTGCCTCTAGCCCGATGTGACAAGGAGATGTTAGAATATCTTCCTCTCTGCTGTTTGTTAGTTTTACAAGCCTGCCTCCTACTGCTTGTGAGGCAATATAGCATAGAATTTCTAGTAGAATGGATGCTTTGCCGCCAAATGCCCCTCCTACATAGGGGGTATTAACGATAATGTTGCCATTAGGTATACCGAAATATGCTCCTATCATTTTTTTTATCATAAAAGGAGCTTGAGAGGATGATGTAATTTCGACCTCTCCATTAGCATGTATTTGAGCGAATGAGCTTCTTGTTTCCATAGCTACATGGTCCGATGGACGGAATGAAAATTTTCCTTCTACAGTTACTGAACTTTCTTCCCATCCTTGAGAAATATTCCCCTTTCGCACCTTTGTACGATTTGCAATATTTGTGCCGGGCTCGGGATAGGCACTAGGAATTTTTTGATAATATCCTAGATTTTCATGTAAGATGGGGGCATTAGGCATTAAAGCTTCAGATGGGGAATTAACAACAGGCAGCGGCTCATATTGAACTAGAATCAAAGAAGCTGCGCGAGCAGCAATAAAGGGAGTATCTGCAACAACCAAGGCAACCACTTCACCATGGTATCTTACCCGATCAACAGCAATCGGCGGCCTATCTCTTATCTCTTCACCCGTCAATGGAAAGTTGTTTCCTAATACAATTGCTCTAACTCCAGGAAGCTTTCTTGCAGCAGAATAATCGATATTTTTTATTAATGCATGTGCTAAAGGGCTTGTAACCATTTTTATATGCAACATATTGGTTGTTTCTATATCATTTGTGTATTTTGCTTTCCCTGTTACTTTCTCGAAGGATTCTTTTCGATAATAACCTTTCCCTATTACGTCCATAACTTCATCCCCCTTCATAATGCAATATTTACTGAAGAGTTTTTTTCTTGCCACGGTATTAAATTTATGAAATGAATAGAGAAAAGATGTTAAGCATTGGGTATATTGCTTTGGTTTTAGGAATTAAATTAGGAATAGAAAAACCCCGATTTTTATTCGGGGCTTTACATATTGATTAACTTGTTTTTTTACCTAAGTATGCTTCAACAACTCTTGGGTCTTCAAGTAAATCAGTAGCTTTTCCGCTAATAATTATTTTTCCGGTTTCCATGACATATCCATAATCAGCAATTTTCAAAGCTTGTTTCGCATTTTGCTCAACTAACAGAACGGTTGTTCCACTGTCTTTAATTTCCTTAATAATTTTAAAGATATCAGCGACAATTAACGGAGCAAGTCCCATCGATGGCTCATCAAGAAGCAGCAGCTTTGGGCGTGAAAGCAATGCCCGTGCTATTGCTAACATTTGTTGTTGCCCGCCGGAAAGAGTTCCTCCCAGTTGTTCCTTTCTTTCTCTTAAAATCGGAAAATGATCCATGACATTATCAATATCTTTGGAAATTTCATTATCCTTTCGCTGGTATGCTCCCATTTCAAGATTTTCCATGACAGTCATGCTGCTTAGAATAGCTCTGCCCTCTGGAACAAGAGAAATCCCTTTTCCAAGGAGCTGATCAGGTCTTAAACCGGTTACGTCCTCCCCTAGAAATTCAATTTTTCCCGATTGAGGTGTCAACAGTCCTGAGATCGTCTTCATGGTTGTCGTTTTACCAGCTCCATTTGCACCTAGCAATGTGACAATTTTGCCTTGTTCAACTTCTAAATTAATTCCTTTTAAAGCTTGAATTTTTCCATAGAATGTCTCGATATTTGAGATATTAAGCACTTTGTTCATCCTCCTCTGAACCGAGGTAGGCTTCAATGACTTCTTCATTATTCTGAATTTCTGCCGGTGTTCCCTCTGCAAGCTTTTTCCCAAAATTCAAAACCATAATTCGATCACATAGCCTCATAACTAAGGGCATGTCATGCTCAATGATTAAAACGGTAATTTCTTTTGCTTGAATTTTTTTTATTAAGTCAAACAAGCTGTCCGTCTCAGTTTCGTTCATCCCTGCCGCAGGTTCATCAAGGAGTAATAGCTGAGGATTACTAGCTAATGCTCTTGCGATTTCAAGTCGCCTTTGCTGACCGTAAGCTAAATTTTCTGCAGCATTCTCCATTTCTTCGGTTAAGCCAACTAATTCTAATAATTCTTTCGCACTTTCTTCCAGTTTTAGTTCCTCATTTCGCTGTGCCTTCGTACGGAAAACACTGCTGAATACGCCTGACTTTATGCGGCAATGTCCCCCAACCATTACATTTTCTAAAGCAGTCATTTGTGGGAAAAGCCGGATATTTTGAAAAGTACGGCAAATCCCCTTTTCTGTGATTAAATGAGGCTTTATGCCAGTAATTGTATCACCGGCAAAGGTAATATTCCCAGATGTTGGCGGGAACAGATTTGTAATCATATTAAACATTGTTGTCTTTCCTGCACCATTAGGACCAATTAAGCTAAAGATCTCTCCTTTTTCTACGGAAAAAGAAACATCTGTTAATGCAGCGATCCCGCCAAAATTTTTAGAGATGTTTTTGATTTCTAGAACCATGCTGAATCCCCCTTTTTGGCAGTTTGAACTTTTGGAACCAATGCAGTACATGTATATCGATAATTCCTTGCGGTCGGAATGCCATCATTAAGATTAGGATTAGACCATAAATCATATATCGATATTCACTGATAAATCTTAAAACCTCTGGCATTAGGGTCATGAAAGTAGCTCCAAAAATAGCCCCGACGATAACTTCACTGCCGCCAAAGACAGCAAAAATTAAAATTTCAACAGCTCGATGATAAGAAAAATCTGCAGGGCTTATGTATGCCATGACGTGGGCAAATAATGCACCGGCAAAACCGGAAATCACCGCACCTTGAACGAAAGCAAGCACCTTATAGTAAGTAATATTGATTCCCATTGCTTCTGCGGCTTTTTCATCCATTTTAATGGAGGCAAAGGCTCTTCCGATTCTAGAGTGATTTTGTCTAATAATAAACCAAACAACAAGAATATTAATAATCAGCAATATAATAAATACTGTTAAGAATACAAATTCATTATTTTTTAAGCCAATCGAGGCTGGATCAAAGCCAGCATCTTTTAATACTCTAAAAACCTCTCTCCCCATTTGAGGAATGCCTGAAATACCAACAGCGCCCTTTGTAACAGATTCCCAATTGACAAAAAAGACCCTGATTACCTCCCCGAATCCAAGGGTTGCGATCGCTAAGTAAACCCCTTGCAGCCTTAGAGATGGAATGCCGACAATTAGACCTAATAAACCTGCAGCTAATGCTCCCGCAATGATTCCAATGATAATGGGAACATCATAATTTAAAGTTAGTAAGGCAGAAGTGTATGCACCAATCCCCATAAATCCCGCATTTCCAAGAGAAAGCTGTCCAGAAGAGAGAGTAACATAGATGCTTAGTCCGAGAATAATATTGATTAATATAAAGGAGCCAACTTGTAAATAATAAGGATTAATTAATTCTCCAAGCATAGTGTCACCTTCCCGCAGCTGTCGTCTTTTGGCCAAACAATCCTTGTGGCCTTAGTAATAGGATGACGATAATCGTAATAAATGCAACCGCATCACGATAACCTGAATCTCCGTATGCAACAATAAGAGTTTCAGATAATCCGAGTAATAGTCCACCTGCCATTGCACCCTTCACATTGCCCATTCCGCCTAATATAATAATGGCTAACCCTTTTAGCCCCATTGATAGCCCCATTTGCGGGTTAACAGCATTAAAGGCCATTCCAACGAGGATTCCCGCAATACCACCCATTGCAGAAGCAATGACAACTGTTAAAATAATAATTCGCTTTGTGTTAACTCCTAGAATACTGGCAGTTTCAATGTTTTCAGCTGTTGCTCTTAGCGCTTTTCCAGCCTTCGTTTTTTGCAGCCAATAAGATAAAACAATCATTAAAATTACTGATATAACAAAAATTAAGATTTGCACTAAATAAACGGTGATAGAACCAATTTGAAAATTTATTTCGGCAAATGCGTTTTTAAACGGATGATTACCGGCACCAAATAAGTGGTGTGATAGATTTTCCAGTAAAATAGAAGCTCCGATCGTACTAATTAAAGGAGCAAGGTGTGAAACACCTTGCTTTCCTCTTAAAGGACGCAGAGCAAATCTTTCTAGCAGATAACCAAGGATTGCCGTTACAATGATGGCTGCCAGAAATGCAACCCAAAGCGGCAAACCTAAAGTACTAGTGACAATAACACCAATAAAGGCTCCAAACATAAAGATTTCGCCATGCGCCATGTTAATGATGCCTAGAACACCAAAAACAAGTGTGAATCCTAGGGCTACGATGGCATAGATGCTTCCTAGTGTAATTCCGTTAATTAACTGCTCTAATAGCAAGACATCTCACCCTTTGCAATAATTATTCGAAGATTTTGAATTTTCCCTCGTCAATGATAAGTACAGTTGGTTCCATTACGACGTCACCGTCTTTATCAAAAGAGAATTTGCCAAGGATTCCTTCAAGATCTTTAATTTCAAGAAGTGCATCTTTTAACTTATCTCGATCTGCTTCGCCGGCATTTTTAAGTGCCTCTGCCACAATATAAAGGGCATCATAAGCTTGAGCTGCGAATTGGTCTGGCTTCTTTTTATATTCAGCTTCGTATTTTTTATTAAAGTCTTGTACTTTTGGATCATCTTTTTCTCCAAACCATGGTGTTGCAACAATTAATCCATTTGCTGCTTTGCCAGCAATTTCAATAACCTGTGGTGAGTTAAAGCCGTTGCCTCCAACAAACGGGACATCAATACCCATTTTTCTTGCTTGATCCATGATGACTGCACCTTCGTTATATAGCGCAGAACATAAAATTAAGTCTGGATTCAAACCTTTAATTTTTGTTAACTGAGCATTGTAATCAGCTTGTCCTTTTTGAAAAGTTTCGATAGCTAAAATTTCGAGACCCATATCCTTTGCTACCTTCTCCATCGTATCAAAACCAGACTTCGTAAATACATCATCATTTCCGTATAGAATCGCTACCTTTTTGACATCATATTTCTCAACAGCTTTATTAATTGAAGCAGGAATAGCTAGTGCTTCAGGAATTGAGTTTCTAAATACATATTCACCAATTTGCGGTATTCCCTCGGCAGTAGTTGAAGTGCCTATAATCGGGATTCCATTTAGATCGGCTTCCGGTCCCACTACATTCATTTCTGTACTTAAAGTAGGTCCTAATAGTGCTACGATGTTATCGTCACTCATTAATTTTTGAGCAGCTGATAATGCTTGCTCCTGCTTTCCAGCAGAATCTTCTATTACAAGATTAATATTGACATCACCTTTTTCATTAATTTCCTTTTGAGCTAATTTAAACCCATTTGTAATAGCTTCTCCATATGCGGCACCTGGTCCAGTTATGTAGGAGATAACACCAATTTTTGCGTTAACTGTACCTCCTCCTTTAGAAGAATTGCTTGCTCCTGATGTTTCTGTGCTTTTCCCACTGCAAGCAGTAAGCAATACCAGCATAAGTACAGCGACTGCAAGAAACGGTTTTTTTAAGACATGACTCATTTTTGCTTCCTCCTATTTTCTGATGATTTAAACATATATCTATTAAATACCACTTAATTTACAAAGTAAATATATTTTTTCAATTTTTAGAAAATGAAAACGTTTTCCAACAATGTTTAGAGGTGGAAAAAATAGAAAAAGACGATTCCTATAAAAAGAATCGTCTTTTTCTATTTTTAATGTGTTTGATTAGGCATTTGCCCGTTCATAGGGGCTTGCGCATATGCATTTGTCATTTGCTGCATATCTTGTGCTGATAGCTGCGGTACTTGGTAATAATGATTATTGTTTTGGTAAATAGAAAGCTCATAGCACATTTCAATGCAGTTTGGCACCGAATCAGCTAATACGCGTCGAACAACTGGGTTTGTTACTTCAAGAGCAGCCATTGTTTTTGCTCCTGCCATCGATTTTAAGGATCCAAGCATCATACCAGAAATACATTCATCTGTTAATTCAGAAGCAGCATTTACTGGTTTTTTTGGCTGAGATGGTTTTAAACCATATACAAAATTATTGTCCTGAGTCATTTTGTAGCTTTGCGTTGGTACTGCCGGGTCCTGACCGGTTTTAAAGCAATCAACAGTTGTGTTATATTCCTGCTTAATAAATTGAGATTGTCTATCAAGTATACTCGCTAATTCCTGATCCTTTACTAAAGGACGCAATAGCGTATACTGGTCAAGTATTCCAATTGTGCCAGATAATACTTCATGAACATCAAATACCTCATGACCGCCATGATTCATTTGTTGATTAATCATGCCAGTGTGCATATTTTGATGCATTTGACCTTGCTGTTGGTTTTGCATTCAAATTCCTCCTTTAATAAAATCAAAATTATTTTGCAACCGAAAATATTATTTATTCCTATTATGTTTAAGTTTATTTTTTCTGCTATTGGAAATTAATAAATCCTCTTAATTAACGAGTTTTTAGGGAATGTAAATGTCTCTCAGCATCATACTACAGAGAGAGTAATGTTTTATTTTTGAAAATATTAAGGAGTGGAACAAATGAAGGCAGTAACATATCAAGGTCCGAATAATGTAGCCGTTGACAATGTTGAAGATCCGAGAATTGAAAAGAACAATGATATTATTATTCGAATAACTTCTACCGCTATTTGTGGTTCTGATTTACATCTATATAAAGGCAACTTTCCTTTGCCGAGAGGATATGTAATTGGGCATGAGCCAATGGGAATTGTTGAAGAGGCTGGTTCGAGTGTGACGAAATTAAAAAAAGGAGATAGAGTGATCATCCCCTTCAACGTTTCATGCGGACACTGTGTGTATTGTGAACAAGATTTAACAAGCCAATGCGAAAATTCGAACCCTCACTATGATTCTGGAGGCTATTTTGGATACTCTGAGAAATATGGAAACTATCCAGGTGGACAAGCCGAATATCTAAGAGTTCCGTTTGGAAATTTCACGCCATTTTTGGTTCCAGAATCGTGTGAAATGGAGGATGAGTCGCTGTTATTCTTATCGGATGTATTGCCAACTGCCTACTGGAGTGTAGTTAACGCGGGAGTAAAAAAGGGCGATACAGTTGTTGTATTAGGATGTGGACCAGTTGGATTAATGACACAGAAGTTTGCGTGGATGGAAGGAGCAGAACGCGTTATTGCTATTGATTATCTAAATTATCGAATGGATTATGCCAAGAAAATTAACAATGTAGAGGTTTATGAATTTACTAAATTTCCTGATATGGGTGAGCACATAAAAGAAATTACAAAAGGCGGAGCGGATGTTGTCATCGATTGTGTAGGGATGGATGGAAAAAAGTCACCTCTTGAGTTTTTGGAACAAAAGCTGAAGCTTCAAGGAGGGACTCTTGGTCCGATTCAAATTTCCACCAAGGCTGTGAAAAGGGGCGGCAATGTTCAACTAACTGGAGTTTATGGAGGAAATTACAATCTGTTTCCGTTAGGAGCCTTTTTTGCGAGAAATATAAATATAAAGATGGGACAAGCTCCTGTTATCCCATATATGCAGACGCTTTATGACAAGATTAAAGATGGTAAGTTCGATCCTAAAGAAATTATTACGCATAAAATCCCTTTAGCTGAGGCTGATCACGGGTATCGAATTTTTAATAATCATGAGGATGACTGTATTAAAGTTGTGCTGAAACCATAGACAAAAGACCTGGACATTCCCGTATGCCCAGGTCTTTTGTTTTCATTGTTTTTATCTATATGAATAGCTTCTTCGATATTTTCTCTCATGGCACTGATCACAAATTTGGAATCTAAGATCCCAAGGTAACTTTCTACCGCAGCTTTTGCATTTTTTCGACATGTTTTTAATGTCTGTTCTTAGTCGATCATGAACCTTGTCACTAATTTGCTCTCGAACCCGTTCCCAGTATAGCGCTTCTGTTCTACGGTCTAATCGATATAAAAATAAGAGATGCAAGCCAATTGCTTTATAGGTCAATTCCAATTCTTCTAGATTACGATTTTTTATTCTTGGTTCAGGGAGATCCTCCCCAGCAATAATCGCAAGCATTGTCTGCTCCCATTGAAAAATTAATTCAGACTCTTTTTTAGAAAATGGCAGATGAAGAAATCCGTAAAGCTCCATAATAGGAAGTTTTGCTTCAATTTCTGTTCCTTGAATTTTTTCATATAATTCTCTTTCCTCAGATAGTGATGCTTTTTTCGTTCCGACAGGACTTTCAAACTTATCCCATAATTCAAAAAAGGTACCTAAATCACGATAATATCTTTGAAACCGTTCGAAGACTGTGTTTGTTGGTGCTACCGAAAAAGTTTGGATTGGCTGATCTTCACAAACTAAAAGGTCCCACATTTTTTTAATATTAGAAATGAAAGCAACCTTTCCTATATTATAAATCCCTTTTCTTCCTGCTCTTCCTGCTATTTGCTTAACTTCCTGAGATGTAAGCTGTCTTCTTTTTTGACCGTCAAATTTTTCATTTTCAAGAAAGACGACTCTTCGAATTGGAAGATTTAATCCCATGCCGATCGCATCGGTTGCGACAATAATTGAAGTTTCCCCTTTGTTAAAACGCTGAACCTGTTTTTTTCTCGTTTCTGGTGGCATACTTCCATAGATCATACTGACAGATTGGCCAGAGTTCTCTAATCTAGATGCAGTTTCAAGCACTTTTTTTCTTGAAAAACAAATTAGTGCATCCCCTCTATCAACACGGCTGAATTTAAACTCTCTTTTTTCTACCTCTAATGGTATATCTCGATTATATTCAATAATTTCAATATCTGCCTCAGCACCTAATAATTGAAGAATAATTTCCTTTACATTATGACTGCCAATAATGTGAACTTCATCTGCATTTGCTTTCGTAATAGCTTTATACCAAGAAAAGCCTCGATCTTTATCGGTAATCATTTGTGCTTCATCAATTACAATACATTTGTAAAACTCTTTTTCATGAAACATTTCTACTGTACAGGAAATATGACGGGCGCCTGCAGTAATTTTCTCTTCTTCTCCTGTCTTTAATGAACAAGGTGTGCCCTCCTCATTCAGTTTGTCAAAAACCTCTAGAGCTAACAGGCGTAATGGTGCTAAATATATGCCACTAGACGCTGATTTCATTTTTTCAAGTGCGTGATGTGTTTTGCCGGTATTTGTTTCCCCTATATGAAGTTTATATCGAATGTTTCTATTTATATAAGGCTGGTACTCCTGTTCGAAAATTTCATTTAGGATGCGCTTTTCCTCTTCTTTTTTCCTTTCGAGTTCTGCCTGCTCTTCTTCTATTCTCCGCTTTCTTTCTTCTATATCTTTTTTATAAATTTCAGCATGCTTTTCAATTTCAAATGGAACAGCTGCAAGCCTAATAAGGTCAGTCAAGTATTCTTCCTGTGCAATTCGTATAAAGTGATCGGCTAAATCCTCACAAGTTTCAAGAATAATCTCTTCTGCAATAGATTGAGTCATAACCATTGATAGGTTTTCATTATCTTTACTTGATTGCATTAACTCTAATTTTGAAAATACTTCTTTTAGATATTCCGTGGTTTGCTGGATATAGCGATCAAAATATGTCTCGTATTCAAAATATTGACGGCCCCAATGCAAAGATTTATGAATATCGCCAGTCAATTCTTCGAGAAATTCACCTAGAATAGTATAAGAATCAGGGGTGAATTCGCCGATTGTTTCCAGCTTCTCTTCGAGGGCAAAAGTGTCAATTTTTTTATATTTAGACTGCTTATTCATATCCACAATTAATTGTTTAGAAATAAAATGTCGGACATGTAAATACATTTCTTCTTCATTTCCCTCAATAAACCGATCGATTTTTTGAATGAAATCCTCCTGAAAATGGTCGAGTTCTTTATGTAGCCTTTCCTCTTCTTCTTTCTGCAAAAATTCAGCCCTAGCTTCTCGATATTTTTCCTCCCAGTTAATTTCATCATGTTGCCATTTATTTTTGAGCCACCCGATTGCATCAAATGGGATATATGTACGCATTTCTGTCCGGAATAATTGATTAATTAATTTCCGGTCTACATTTTCTGTTTCGAAGCCTCTTTCCTGTAAAAATTGCTTTTTCACCGCTTTAGAAATACTGCTCGTAGATTTGTTTAGCCAGACATTTAACCATAATTCACCAATATAGCTTTCACGATCTGAAAGGTAGTTCTCAAAAGACGGTATACTTTCTTTGCTTCCTAAATAATGGTTCAAATCTTTAAAGATTTTAGCTTTAGTCGTTTCAACCGCATTCTTGTAGGTAAGCTCTAGATGGTTCATGATAGTCCCCCTTTAGTAGTAGATATCAGGCAATAAATTATCTATATTGTAACACTTCCTAAGAAAAATCATGAAAAGTACTATTTTATATTGACAAAGCAGGAGCACCTTCATATAATTTATTTAGAATTAAATTATCTTGAATTCGAAATAAATGAATTCAAAAGACTTTCTAGGAGGAAATAAAAAATGACAAATACAAAATGGGCACTTGATCCAGTACACAGCAGTGTTGATTTTTCAATCAAACATATGATGATTGCAAATGTGAAAGGGACTTTTAATAAATTTGATGCTGTCATTGAGGCAGATCCAGCTGACTTAACTTCTGCCAATATTGAGTTTACTATTGATTTAGCTAGTATTGATACTCGAAATGGAGATCGTGATAACCATCTTCGTTCAGCAGACTTCTTTGATGTAGAAAATCATCCTTCAATGACTTTCAAAGCGACTAAGTTTGTAAATAATGGTGATGGGGAATATGATGTAACTGGTGATTTAACTCTACATGGAGTAACAAAATCAGAAACGTTTGAAGTGACTTTTGAAGGATCAGGCAAAGATCCATGGGGAAATGAAAAAGTTGGCTTTACTGTTGAAGGATCTATTAAGAGAAGTGATTATGGTTTAACTTGGAATTCAGCATTAGAAACTGGTGGAGTTCTTGTTGGAGATAAAGTGAAAATCTCTTTAGATGTTCAAGCTGCTAAAGCATAATGTTAAAAAAGGCGGATCAATCAGCTTTATTCAAATTGATCCGCCTTTTTTCATTGTTCTGCTAAAATAACAGCAATTTTATCTTCTATTACTTTTCCTTTCGAGCCATTTACGAGATTATTGAGGACTATAGAAAAAATAAGCCTCTCTCCGCTTTTCGTATTAACATAACCGGATAATGAGCTGACTGTAGCGATGGAACCGGTCTTTGCTTGGACATTACCCTCTGCTCCTGAGTTAATCATCCGATTTCGCAATGTTCCGCCCACCATCCGATCAGATGCCCCTGCTATAGGTAATGAATTCAAAAATGTTGGGTACCATTCTTTACTTTGCACCTCAAATAAAAGCTTTGAAATTTCATTTGCCGGAATTAAATTAATATGGGAGATGCCTGATCCATCTCGAAGGACAAGTGTTTCCGTATTGATACCTAGTTTATTAAGTTCATTATTCATGATTTCCATGCCTTTTTCCCAGCTGCCTTCTCCTTTAACGACTTTCCCCATTTCTTTAATGAGTGACTCTGCGTGTCCGTTGTTGCTCAATTTCATAAATGGAATCAATAATTCTGATAATGGCATAGAGTGGTGAATGTATAATTTTTTTGCTCCTTCTGGTGATTGTGCGTTTTTTAGCTTTCCGTTCAGCTTAATCCCTTGTTCTATTAGCGATTGTTGCAATAAGTCGAGAGCATAGCCAGCCGGCTCCCAAACTGCAATCCATTCCCTTACTCTAGAGGCTTCCATGGGGATCGTGCCTTTAACGAAGATTGTATTTGTACCATGCTCTTTTTCGATTGTTATATCTTTTTTTCCATTTTCTGCAACAGTTTTAGTAAGATTAATAATTTTTACATAATCAGTTTTTGGTTCTAATGTGACAAGCGATTCTCGACCAATATGTTTCCCTGGGTTTACTTCTACAATGATTGATCCAGCATCATAGTCTTCATTTGGAGATGCAGTTAATGCTGACACTTGAGCTCCATAATAATAAGTTTCATCGTTCCAGATTAGATCTTCAGAATAGCGGACATTATCATACCAAGAATCATCTGCAACTAAATCACCATGTATAAATTGGATTCCTAAACTTTTTATCTCTTTCGCAAATTGATCAAAGTCTGACTTTAAAAGTGTTGGATCTCCCTTTCCTTTTAAGAAAAGATTTCCTTGAAGTGTCTTCCCCTTTACTGAACCGTCCGTTAGTAATTCAGTTGTAAATTTGTAGTTTTCACCTAATGCTGATAAAGCAGCGGCCGCAGTGAAAAGCTTCATATTCGAAGCCGGCCTTAAGCGGACATCACCGATATTTTCATAAAGCAGTTCACCTGTTTCCGCTGAGCGTACACTAATACCAGCTAGCGCGCCTTTTAAATCAGGATCATTCATTAACAGCTGATTGAGTTCCTGAACCCAAGGCTCTCCTGATACAGTAGCCTGAACAGGTGTAAGTGAATCGTTCCCCTGTGGTGTAAATGACAGCATAACAATGAGTAAAATACTAAAACCTAATTTCAATGCTTTCTTCATTCATTCTTCCACCTTTCTTCCATATTCTTACTAGATCAATTCTTCGTTGAAAGGTGATTTCCTCTTTTACCAGTATGAGGAAAAAGTGTTGTTTTTTTATGAATAATATTGTGTTCAAATAAAACTAATAGTATGAAGGAATTCTTTATTATTTAGGCAATTAAGTTTCTGGATAGAAAAAGGAAGGCGTTTTCAGCCTTCCTTTTTGCTACGATCAAATATCTGGGTGATATAAATAGGTTTGTAATTCAATTTTCCCATCTATTAAAAATTCAACGCCTTCACTTTCAAGTGAAAGCCTTTGGATTGAATAATACTCGTCCTCTTTTAATCCAATTTCCCCTTTTGAATTGATAACCCGATGCCAAGGTAATTTGTGTTTTTTGCTCATTGAATGAAGAATCCTTACAACTTGCCTGGCCCCTCTTGGACTTCCTGCCAGTTTGGCTATTTGACCATAGGTCATTACCCTGCCCTCAGGGATTCTCTTGATTATTTGAATAACATTCTGGGTGAACGGCTGCAATTGATAGTCCTCCTACTAATTAATACCTATTTTAAGAATAAAGAAAAGCTTGGAATTTTCCAAGCTTTAACTGAGGTCTATTAATTGTTAACTCTATTTATATGAACAGCATTGCTTTAAATTCTAGATCGAAAATATTAGCTAGATGCTCTGGCACAGTCAAATAGATGAGACCATTTCCCTCTAATTTTGGTGAATATCCTAGAGGAATCGTTCTCTTTATTAATTGTGCGTAAAGCTCTGGTTCGGAGAGATTGCGTTCAAATTGCCGATTTGCTATATCTTTTATTAAGGCTAGTGCACCCGAAACATGGGGGGCCGCCATCGATGTTCCGCTTAAAGTAGCATATCTTCCGTTTAAATAGGTAGAGAGTATTCCTTCTCCAGGTGCAACAACATCAATCTCATTATGTGAATTGCTGAACTTCGATGATCTTCGCTCTAAATCAATTGCACCTACACTAATGACCTCGTTATAGGAGCCTGGAAACGCAAATTCATCTGTCGCTTCATCACCGTCACCTTCATTGCCAGCAGCACAAACCACGAGGATATTTTGATCTACAGCCTTTTTAATTGCTTGATGAAGTTCAGGAACATCATTTGGTCCGCCAAGAGACATTGAAATAATATCTGCTTTTTGTTCGATAGCGTAATGAATTCCTTTGATAATCCAATCATACTGTCCTGAGCCCTGTTTATTTAATACCTTCACAATGAGCAAATTTGCTTCTGGAGCAACACCTGCAACACCCTTATTATTCAATTGTGCTGCTATCGTACCAGAAACATGAGTCCCGTGACCATTATAATCCAAATATAGATCCGGGTTGCCTCGATCATCGTTTGTAAAATTTCGCCCACCGATAATACGCTCCCTAAGATCAGGGTGAGTTGTATCACAGCCAGTATCTAAAACAGCAACCGTAACACCTTTGCCTTTCGTTTCCTTCCAAATATTGGGAGCTTGGATTAATTTAACTCCCTTTGGAATTTCACTTGCTCCATCTGTTTCATGAATCAATTTAAACGGAATTACACGAACATTTTGCTCCATTTCTTTCCCTCCTTAAGAGTTTAAGTTGAAGCTAGCTCTAGGTGTTATTTATTATTTTAATAATTTTCGGAATATTTTAATAGTTTCATTTGAACTGTTTTTACCTGAGTGGATATATGACTTTTCTATTATTTTTTACGATTTATGGCTGATATCAGATTAGGGATTTCGGAATAAATTTTGATAATGTCTTCTATTTTCATTCTTACGAGGCCACTAGAAGAGGGTGCAACAAAGTCGACAGTACCACGCACAACAGCTTCTGGCTGCTGGCCCCAAGGAATAGATTTTTTATTACTATACTCCTGGTAAACTCCCTTCCCAACAAAACAGACTATTTTGGGTTTATAATGGTTTATTTTATTGATTAATTCATATCTTCCAGCTTTGTACTCTTCTTTTGTTATTTCATCTGCAGTCTTTGTCGGTCTAGCAACAATGTTGGTCATGCCGTAACCTAATTCTAATAATTGATTATCTTCTTCAGCTGTAAATTTTCTCGGAGTTAAACCAGATTCATAGAGTATCTTCCAAAATCGATTGTTTGGATTAGCGAAATGATGACCCGTTACGGAAGAACGGATACTTGGATTAAAGCCAACAAAGATAAGATCTAGGTCTTCCTTTAAGTGATCAGGAATTGGTTTCACGAAATTACCTCCATATGAGTGTGGTGCTAGAGTTGGGAGAATAAGCCAGGGGTTAAATTCCGTTTTCAAAACAATAATGATTTACAAGTTCCTCAATTAAGTCATGCTCCGGAAATTCACCTGAGAATACAAAAGGAATTTCTTCAAGGAATTCCCCTCTATTATACACATGTATCGCTCCATCTTGATTCACTACACTAAATTCAGGCTTGAATTGATATCCATTTCTTTCGATCGCACCCATTTTTTATCACCTTCTGAATATTTTTTTTTATTGTTCCCTGGTTTATTGAATAGATGCTCAGAAAGATGGTAGAAATAGAAAAAGAGCCGAATGGCCCTTTTTCAATGTAAATTATGCTTCTGTAACTTCTACTTTCTCCATTACATCGCCGTTTTTCATTTTTAAAACAGTATCCATACCTGAAGTAACTTTACCGAAAACTGTATGAACTCCATTTAAGTGCGGCTGAGGCGCGTGTACGATGAAGAATTGGCTACCGCCGGTATTGCGTCCTGCATGAGCCATTGATAAAGAACCTACTTCATGCTTATGCGGGTTGCCTTCTGTTTCACAGTTAATTGTGTAGCCAGGGCCACCAGTTCCTGTGCCATGAGGGCATCCCCCTTGGCTTACAAAGCCAGGAATAACACGGTGGAAAGTCAGGCCATTATAATAACCTTCGTTTGCAAGCTTTTCAAAGTTTGCAACAGTTCCAGGTGCAGCATCTGGATATAATTCAAATTCAACTTTTTCACCGTTTTGCATTAATAT
This sequence comes from Bacillus sp. S/N-304-OC-R1, assembly GCF_019749375.1. Taxonomy (GTDB): domain Bacteria; phylum Bacillota; class Bacilli; order Bacillales; family Cytobacillaceae; genus Cytobacillus. The sequence continues at coordinate 94,231 of NZ_JACWFE010000001.1, read as the reverse complement.
GTATCCTTTTTTCGACATAATGTCATCTCCTTCTGTAAAAATCAATCTTTATCATACCATTAATGATTACTGAAATAAAAGCAATTGATATTTTTCTAAATCAACTAAAAAGTTCAATGAATAAAACCAAAATAAAAACAATGAGCCCATAAAATGATACATGCAGAAAAATGGTTGTTATCCCAAACTTAACATCTTCAAGAGAAATCCCGCGTCTACGGATTCTAGGCCGCATAATATCACCATCCTTATTAAAATATTATCCATTTCTAACTATTTTGACAATATTCTACCAAGAATTCGTAAAAATAATAAAGAAAATTTTAAATTAGTACTGTCTAGTCATCTTTTTCTGTTTGTTCATAACTTCATAAGATTTTTCGATAATATCTGATAAAACATCGCCCTTATACACTCTGCCAAGCTTCATGTTTTCTTGATAATATTGGACGATTTCATCTAATTTTTGCGAGGTTTCTTTTGTTATTCTCACATTAAGCTGAATCCTTTTTTCATCGTTCATAGCGGGAATATAGCCTCCTGTCAGGTTTTGTTTATTATGCTATCAAGTGCTAGCGAACTGATATCTTCTAGATAGTATATGCTATTTATTAACTATCATTATATCAACTATTAGTGAAATGGCAATTTTTGTTTTCGGATTATAAAAAAAAGAACCAGGCACCCTGGTTCTTATAACTTATCGATTTGTGATGTCCTTCCATTTACCTTTTAAATACTGACCAAATCCGTCAAGTTCTTGAACAACATCCATTAGGTTTTCCTTCCATTTCGGAAGCTCTTCTTTAATTTTATTAGTGGATTCCTTGATTTTTTCAGTTGATTCTTTAATAGTATCTTCTACTTCTTCTTGGAAATCCTTTTCCACCAGTTTTTCATTAACTGATTTTGTTGAAAACTCCGCTGGTTCAATATAAGGGATTGAGTTTTCCATTATCGCTCTAAATAGAGGTACGACGGTTTCTGAGCTGCTGCTTGATAAATAGTGTTCACGATCGGTTTTGTCATAACCAAGCCATACGGCACCAACTAGATTTGGGGTATAGCCGACAAACCATTGGTCCTTCGTACCGTTAATGTCTTTATACGGCAGCTGGGTAGACCCAGTTTTTCCAGCGATCTGAACACCGTTGATTTTCGTTCCTTTACCAGTACCGGATTCCACAACGTTTAGAAGCATTGAGGTCATTTGATTTGTAACCGCCTTTGATGTTACCTTTACAGTTTTTTTCTTTCGCTCGGCAATAATGCTGCCGGTTGGTCCGACAATTTTTGTTATTAAGTGGGCATCTCTTTTCTTTCCGCCATTCGGAAACGTGGAGTAAGCTTCAGCAAGCTGCATTGGGGATATTCCTTTATGCATACCTCCTAATGCGATTCCTAAATATTCATCTTCTTTTTCAAGTGGAATGCCAAATCGTTTTAGTGAATCGATTCCTTTTTCCAATCCAATTTGATCGAGCAGCCATACGGCTGGAACGTTGAGCGATTCTTCAATTGCCTTATACATAGGCACATCACCTGAATAACGTTTAGATGCATTTTCCGGCTGATATTTTTCAAAGGACATCGGTTCATCCTTGAGTATCGATGTGGCACTATAGCCTTCTTCTAAAGCTGGGGTGTATACAGCAAGAGGCTTTAAAGTTGAACCTGGCTGAGCTTTAATATGTGTAGCCCGGTTAAAGCCGCGGAACACATAATCACCTCTTCCTCCAACAAGTCCTCTCACACCGCCAGATTCAGGATCTAAAAGGACTGCACCGCTTTGTACAAGTACACCGTTTCGTCCGCGCGGAAATAGATTGTTATTATCATACACTTTTTCTAATCCAGTTTGAAGGTTCTGATCCATTTCAGTGTAGATTCTATAGCCTCTGGTGAAAATTTCTTCCTGTGTTAAGCCGTATTTATTAATTGCTTCATCAAGCACGGCATCGACATAATAAGGGTATTTCCTTTCGATAAAACTGCCTTTTCCTTCATTCAATTGAATTTTTTCATTGATAGCCTGTTTATATTCTTCAGTACTAATCATTGCATGTTCTTTCATTTTACCGAGCACGACATTTCTCCGTTCCATCGCACGATCATAATTTTTGAACGGATCAAGTGCTGAAGGAGCTTGTAATAAGCCGGCAAGAAGTGCTGATTCACTGATTGAAAGTTCCTTTGCATTTTTATTGAAATATTTATTGGCTGCTTGATCAATACCCCATGCGCCGCTGCCAAAATAGACTTGATTTAAATACATTTGCAAGATCTCGTCTTTTTTATATTTCTTTTCAATTTCGACAGCAAGGAAAAGCTCTTCAATCTTACGTTTATACGTTTTTTCAGAAGATAGTAAGGCATTCTTTGTTAGCTGCTGGGTAATCGTACTCCCACCGCCAGTTATTCTCCCAGCGAAAATATTTCTAAAGAAAGCACGGGCAATCCCTTTAATGTCAAAGCCATTATGCTGATAGAATCGTTCATCTTCGATTGCTACAACCGCATTTTTTACATAGTCTGGCAAATCTTCTATAGCAACTCCTTCCGAGCGATTCGTTGCTAAACTGCTAGCAATTTTGTCATCCTTATCATAGATGACGGTTGATTGCTTTAAGCCTTCCTTTAAAGATTCAACATTTGCCGTAGCTGCAATAAAAGCAAAAAATAAAATGGTTAGCAATAGAAATGTTAATACAATTAGCATGATAATTTTTGTAACATGCTTATTACGCCAAAATCTTTTTATAGCTTCCCATAATGGTTTTAATTTTTCCATTATATCTCCCTGCTTAATTATAGAATTTAGTTCATTGAATGTGCTTTTTATAAGCTTCAAATATTATACAGTTAATTAGTAGTTTCGCAAAGTATTATACTTTTATTGCTTATTACTATGAAACATGATATAGTATATTTTGCGATGAGCTAATTGCGTAAGACGATTCACCGTCCATTATGGAGTGCACGATGTGGCGTGCATGTTGAATCGCCGCAATACGTAAAAGGATGCCAATGAAGGCATCCTTTTTTTATTTTATCGTAAAATTCTTCTTCAAAAACGCCCAATTTTGAGGAAATGGCAGGCTAAGCTGCCAGTAAGTTGTTCCTAATAGCATATATTGGTCTATTAATTTATATTTTTCTGCAAAAGTTCGAATATCATCAAACCATACTATATGTGGTTCAGCACCAGACCAATAGGAATAATTAGGTGAAGCAGCTTTTTGATTATAGTTTATTGTCGCACCAGATGAAATCGCAAAATTTTGTGCATATTGTAGTGAAAAAGCCTTTGTTAAATTGTCTGTGACTCTCCAGTCATATCCATATAAGGGCAAAGCGATTTGCAGCTTTTTATGATCTATTAAACTTATTGAATATTTAATGACGTCTTCAATCCACCAAACAGGTGACACTGGATTAGGTGGCCCGGTTGGATATCCGTAATCAATCGTCATAACGGCAACGATATCTGCCGCACGGCCTATAGCTAAATAATCATAAGCACCAACAATGCGATTTGTAGGCAGGTCGGCTGTTTTCGCATGGACATTTACATGAAGTATGAGCTTACCAAGTGCTGACTTTAAGTCATTAAGAAACAAATTAAAATCTTGTCTTCTTGGCGGAGGAATAAACTCAAAGTCAATACTGACGCCTCCATATCCCTTTTGTTTAACAAAATTCATAATGCTCGAAATTAAATTTTTTCGATATACTGGATTTTCAAGCACCTTACCGATTAGCTCGGGGCTAAACTGCTGATTCTCAAAGTTTCTTATCATTAATAATGGTGTTATTTTTAATTTTTTACTTTCATTAACAATCAGAGTGTCATTTATAGCGGTATAGGCATACCCTTCACTTGTTAGTGAATATGAGACGATCGCAAGATATGTTAGCTCGTTAGCAATATTATTTAATATAGGGATTGATGTTTGAGGAGAAAATGGCATGATAAAGCCTAGAGTTGCTATCGACAATTTTAGAGGAGAGGGTATATTTATCTTTTTGCCAATTGTCAGTTTTTTAGGCTGGATACTTGGATTTGCTGAAATAATTGCATTTAGAGTTGTTCTATATTGTTGTGCCAGACCCCACAATGTATCACCTTTATTGATAATCTTTGATCTTATAAGTAGCGTATTATCTGGTATATATAGTGCTAATCCAGGAATTATATAACTATTTTCGGGTAGTCCGTTTACTGTAATGAGAGACTGAATAGAAATATGGTAGCGCTGTGAAATAGACCATAGAGATTCCCCGTTTTGGACGATGTGAATACTCATAATTAACACACCTCCTTACTTTACCCTCTTATATCTTATGGCCTGCTCCCTTATAATTAGTACTAATGAAAATGAATTACTAGCTAAAATATTTCAATTTCAAAGGAAAAACACCCCATTAAAATGGAGTGTTATCAAGTTGCAGATGATTACACCTGCAGGCCATAATTCCGGCATAAGGATGCTAGTCCACCAGAAAAACCGCTGCCAATGGCGTTGAATTTCCAATCATTGCCGTGCCGATATAATTCACAAACGACAACTGCAGTTTCAATTGAGAAGTCCTCGCCTAAATCGAAGCGCAATAGTTCCTGGTTATTAGAATCATCGACTAATCGAACAAATGCATTTGATACTTGGCCAAAATTTTGCTGACGGATCTCAGCATCATGAATCGTTACAGTAATACCAATACGATGTACATTGGAAGGAATCTTTGTGAAATCAACGACAAGCTGCTCGTCGTCTCCTTCTCCTTCCCCTGTACGGTTATCCCCTGTATGGATAACTGCACCGCTTGGATGTTGAAGGTTATTATAAAAAACGAAGTCAAGGTCATTTTGACAGCGATTATTTTCATCAACTAAGAATGCAGATGCATCTAAATCAAAATCATGCCCGCCTTGATATTTATTCGTATCCCAGCCTAAGCCAATGATAGCCTTTGTTAATCCGGGATTTGTTTTTGTTAGGTCAATTCTTTGTCCTTTGGCCAATTGAATTCCCATAAGAAACCCTCCCTTGTAATAAATTATTCACTAATGGATTATGGACAATCGTTATTTATTATCCAACCTGTAATCCAAAGTCAGTTGCAATTCGTGCGAGGCCACCTTGGTAACCAGATCCTACCGCAGAGAATTTCCACTCGCCGTTATGACGATATAATTCACCAACAATAATCGCTGTTTCGATGGAGAAATCTTCTCCAAGATCGTATCGGATTACTTCTTGGTTTGTTTCTTCATTAACTATACGTACAAATGCATTAGACACTTGTCCAAAGTTTTGTCCGCGGCTTTCGGCATCATGAATTGTGATAACGAAAGAAATTTTATCAATATTTGCAGGAACAGAGCTTAAGTTTACTTTGATTTGCTCATCATCTCCGTCGCCTTCTCCTGTACGGTTATCTCCTGTATGTACAACTGAGCCATTTCCGCCTTCTAACTGATTATAAAAGATAAAGTCTTTATCAGAAGAGCATTTACCAGATGCATCTAATAAAAATACGCTGGCGTCTAAATCAAAATCTTGTCCCCCATCATATTTATTCGTGTCCCAGCCAAGTCCAACAATCACTTTAGATAAACCAGGGTTTGTTTTTGTTAAATCAACCTTTTGTCCTTTGGATAATGAAATAGCCATCAAAAATCATCCTTTCCCTATAAAATTATTAGAACTTCCTTATTAGAGGAAGCTTCATCCACTGTATTGAATATTAAAAAGGAAATAATCAATTTCCCCTTCTATTATAGTGTAGCTTTTAGCAGGAAGAACGTAAACTAATATGATATTTTTATTGTACTAAAGACTAAAGCTACTTACTACTTTTAATATAAATAATTTTTCCATTAATGTAAAACCGAAGGGGGTAGAGAACTAAGTAGTAATGAACTGTTGATTCATTTATTTAAGTTATCGCCTAATATTGCAACCAATAGCCTGTTCTATTCATAGCATATAAATAATGCAGTTTAGATCAGGATATTAAGGGAGTGTTATACTTGGGTCTATATTCAAATGATCAGATTGTCCCCAATCTGTTTAATAAGCAGCCTCAAAAGGCAAGTAATTCGAATCAGGAATATTATCGTCTGAATTTCCTCCAAGAAATTCTGGAACAGCAGAAATTAGTAAACAGCCAGCTATCAGAGGCATATGGAGATATTGATGTTCAGGTGAGTGAATCATTTAAAGATTTTTCACAGACATTAAAGCGGACTTCAACAAAACAAAATAAGGATTTATTAAAACTTTTAAACCGATTAGATCAGCAAGAACAAGTTATCTTTCAATTTTTAGAGGTAATCAAACAGCAAGAAAATGGAAATGAAATGATCCTAGATCGTTTGGATGAGCTCGAAAGAAGAAATAATCTGATCTTGGAAAACTTTGAAAAGGAAAGTCTAATGAATCAAGCGCTGCTCGACCAAGTGTCCTTTCAGCATGCAACGACAGAAGCACTAACAGGGAAGCTTGAAAAATTTGAATCTTTTTCACAGGATTTATCGGAGCAATTAGATAAACAAGAAGATGTGTATGAAGAACTGTCTAAAAAACTTGAGGTACAGGAAATTTTCCATACAACGGTCATGGAACGGTTAAATGAACAAGAAGCTGTCGTACAAAAAATGACAAGACAGCTAGAAAATCTTCGCTCTACTCTATATGAAAGAGTCTCTCACTTAAGTGAAAAAATTGAAACTGGTTTCATGCATGTGCTAAAACCGGTACAAAGTTTCTTTATCCAAAATGGAGAAAAAAGTAAAAAAAATTAGTCAAAAAAGGAAGGTTTATAAACCTTCCTTTTACTTGGCTAAATGTACAAGGGTAACATAATTGTAAATATTGTACCCTTATTTATTTCACTCTCAACATGAACCTTTCCTCCATGGCTTTCAATAATTTGAAAGCTAACCATTAGGCCCAATCCATTCCCCTTTTTCTTAGTCGTAAAAAACGGCTCCCCAATTTTGTTTAGTTTTTCTGGAGGGATCCCAACTCCGGAATCAAGGATGGAAATATAGACTGTTTCATTTTTTACTGAAACACTCAGTTGGAGCTCACCGCCGTTCGGCATTGCATCGATAGCGTTTTTTATAAAATTAATAAAAACTTGTTTTAATCGATATTCGTCACATTTGATGAGAATGGATGGTTCACTGCTTTCAAAATATAAGTCAATTCGTTTAGATTTAATATCAAACTCGAACAATGACATCACATTTTTCATAATTAGGATGATATTTTTTTCTTTAAGATCGACAGATTTTGGCTTTGCAAGAAGCATAAAATCCTCAACAATATGATTTACACGGTCAATCTCATTTAGAATGATGTCAAAATACTCTAAGCGCTCACTATTCTTTTCATCCATTTGCAGAAATTCTGTGTAACCCTTCATAGATGTAAGTGGATTGCGAATCTCATGTGCGACTCCAGCAGCGAGCTGTCCCACTGTTGCTAACTTGTCCTGTCTATGCAGAGCTTCTTCTGTTTTCTTTTTTTCTGTAATATCGTTTCGAATCGCTAAATATTGGTATGGTTTACCGTCCTTATTCAAGAATGGAACGATTGTCGTGTCTACCCAATAAAACGTTCCATCTTTTGCAGCGTTACAAATATCTCCCTTCCACACCTCACCATGTTTAATCGTATGCCATAAATTTCGAAAAAACTCTTTAGAATGATAGCCTGAATTTAGAATCGAGTGACTGCACCCGATTAGCTCTTCCCTGCTGTACTTTGAGATTTCACAAAATTTATCGTTGACACTTGTGATTATACCTTTTTCATCTGTAATGGCTACAATGGAAGATTGATCAAGTGCAAATTTAATATCGCTAACCTCTTTGATTTTGTCTTTCAAATGGACTTCAGTTTCTTTAAGGGCTGTAACATCATTTCGGATTGAAACATATTGATATGGTTTGCCTTCACTATTTAAAAAAGGAACAATGGTTGTATTTACCCAATAAAATGTACCATCCTTCGTTACATTACGAATTTCACCTCTCCAAACTTCGCCAGAGGAGATTGTTTTCCAAAGGTCGCTAAAAAACTCTGGTGGATGGAATTTTGAATTTAAGACACGATGAGTTTTCCCTAAGATTTCTTCTTTGCTATACTTTGATATTTCAATGAATTTATCGTTCACATACGTAATGATCCCGTTCGAATCTGTAATGGCGACAATTGTTGATTCATCCAAAGCTGCTTCGATATATCGTAAATAGTGATCACTATCAGCTAAGCGTCTCCCAATTACCGTCCTTGAGCCGATAATTCCACTTAAGATAAGTAAAGAGATAAATAACACAAAATAAATGGTGAACGATTTTGGATTTGAATCAGTATGACCCATAATATCTGCAGCATCGATTGAAAATGTGCGTAAAAGTAATAAGTTCCCTTCAATAATGGCTCCTGTAACTATGATTGCACTGACAGGCTTTATCCAAACTTCATTATACGGTGAAAGGCTTTTTGAGAAAAATAACATCCAAAGTGCAAGGGAAAATGCCCCAAAAATAAATAGAACAGAAATGATAAATAAAACTAAGTGGAACCCTATGTTTAATTTAGTTCCATATAAACCAGTACTATGAATGGAAAATACGGCAGCAGTCATAAAGAAGCTGCTGATCCAGATCTGTTTTGTTTTAACTTCTTTTTCAACTACCCCGTAAAAAGCAATTCCAGTAAAAACAGTTCCGAATAGAAGAGAAAGTATGGTAATCATAATATGCAGATTACTGGATGAAGCTGTATTAACAGCTAGCATTCCAATAAAGTTCATAATCCACAGTCCTACCCCCAATGAAAAAGTACCGCCTAAAAATAAAAACTTTCGATTTCGTTCAGAAGCTATAACTAATGAAAATAAATCCATGCCCGTATATGTACAAATAAAAGTAAGAATAATAGCAACAAAGATTAACATTGGATTAATTAATTCTAATATTTCTAACATGTAAACCTCCCCTTTTTAAGGGCTTCTACCTTGTTGTTTATGCAACTTCATACTTATTGATTGTAATCTAATTTATTTTTAGTTGGAAGGGAATTCTTATTTTTCCATCCCATTGTAGTCCTTATCCCCACTGAAATTATTTTCCTCTTATTTTTTAAATTTTCAAAAAAGGGCTACACATATAAAAAAAATTCGTGTATACTGTTATATAACAAGATGAGTAATATAAATTCTGTATTATAAGAAGGGGCGGATCTTATGTTAAATTATCAAACCGAATCTTTAAGCATTTCTTCTAGAAAGATTTGTCAAGAATGCGGTCAAAGTATTAAAGAGCATGTAGAAACATATTTATTAGAATGTGATCGCTGTTTATCTAAAAAGTCTGAATAAAATAAAAAATGCTGTGGAATTCCATAGCATTTTTTATTTTATTGTTAATCAATATGAATAAGAAAAGGCCGTTTTTCAAAACTTATCTTTATAGCCATATTTATTTAAGAGGTGTTATTAGAAATGAAGCACAATGGCAGAGAAGCATTGGAGAAAGCAGTCGAATTCGAAAGTTCACTGAAGCAAAATAATTATCCGAGTGAATCAATTAACGAACACCGTGCAGTAGAAACAGGAAATATATTATTGGCTGAGAAGGAATTAGGTCAACAAAATGAAAATGGTTAATAATGCGGATTTCCATAAAATATTAAGACTGTTGTTAGGTTCAACAGTCTTAATATAGTAAGGATTATTCAATTTGCGGCAATTCCCTCATTTCCATAGCTGTCTCATTTCCGCATAATGGACATTTTAAATCAGCAGATGCAAATTCCTTACGCATCCAGCCATTACAGTTTCTGCAAGCATATACTTCAGTATCAATCATTACTACTTCTGGTTTATCATCTTGACCTCTTCTGTTGAAAAAAATAACAAACGCCCCCTTTTCTCCTAGTATGGACAAAAAGAGGGAAAATATCCTGAAAGTAACTTAAACATAAATAGGAATACTTTGGAATGGAGGCTGCCAAATTGGAACATCAAAACAGCAATAAAAAATATACAATTTCTGGAACAGATATAGAAGAAGTAAAACGCCTAAACAGCCAGTCTGGACTATCCTATAATGAAGTAAAAAGATTGCTTGCCAGGAAGTTTATGAATAAATATAGTGAATGAAGCAGAAAAAGAAGTTGCATTTCATCAGCAACTTCTTTTATCAGATTCAATTTTTTCCGTTAACATCTTCTATAACCGGAGTTATCTGTCCCATTAGTTACTGCCCCTATATTTTTTACATTTTTCCTTTTTACATACGCCCTTTTTTATCGGCAGACATTATTGATCCTATATTTCCCTTTAACGTAGCTAAAGTAGAGTTATAACGAGGTATGTTGGAAGGTGTCGAATATTATCAGAATATTTATTTAATTCTCACTTGATTGTTAATCTATGGAATTGTTAGGATAATATTGTAGGTGTTCGCGAAAGAATTCTACTAATGGGTGGCATCATGAAATACATAGATTACTATTCTAAGGAGGAGTTTTATGAGCCAGTTAACTGTCAATTTATTAGAGAAAGTAGAAAAGTTCTTAAGCGGTAAAAAACAATTGTTTATCAATGGAGAATTTGTGGAAAGCAAGTCTCAGAAAACATTTGAAACATACAACCCAGCAACAGGTGAAGTACTTGCACACGTATTTGAAGCTGGACCTGAAGATATTGATCTTGCAGTACGAGCAGCTAGAAAAGCGTTTGATGAAGGTCCATGGTCCAAAATGGGCACTGCAAAAAGAAGCAGGCTTATGTATAAGCTAGCAGATTTAATGGAAGAAAACGCTGCTGAGCTAGCACAATTAGAAACATTAGATAATGGTAAACCAATTCGTGAAACAACAAATGCTGATATACCGCTTGCTGTTGAGCATATGCGCTATTATGCAGGCTGGTCAACAAAGATTGTTGGTCAGACTATCCCGGTTAATGGCCCTTTCTTTAACTATACTCGTCATGAAGCTGTTGGTGTTGTTGGTCAGATTATTCCTTGGAACTTCCCGCTGTTAATGGCATTGTGGAAGTTAGGAGCTGCGCTTGCAACAGGCTGTACGGTTGTATTAAAGCCAGCAGAACAAACTCCGCTATCTGCACTATACTTAGCAGAATTAATTCAAGAAGCAGGCTTCCCTCCTGGTGTTGTAAATATCGTTCCTGGTTTTGGAGAAACTGCAGGTCAGCCGCTTGTCGATCATCCTTTAGTTGATAAGATTGCCTTTACTGGTTCAACTGAGGTAGGAAAGCTGATCATGGAAAGAGCTTCAAAAACTTTAAAGAGAGTAACACTTGAATTAGGCGGTAAATCACCTAATATCATTCTGCCTGATGCTGATTTATCTAAAGCAATCCCTGGAGCATTAAATGGTGTTATGTTTAACCAAGGGCAAGTATGCTGTGCAGGTTCTCGTGTGTTTATTCAGAAGAAGCATTTTGATAATGTTGTGGCAGATATGGCTAGTCATGCGAAGAATATTAAACAAGGTGCTGGTATTCATGCTGATACAGAAATCGGACCTCTAGTATCCATCGAACAGCAAAATCGCGTTTTAGGCTATATTGAAAAGGGCTTAAATGAAGGTGCGCAGTTAGTTGTTGGCGGCGAAAAGCCACAAGAGCAAGGTTACTTCGTCTCCCCTACAATCTTTGCAGATGTAAGTGACGATATGACAATCGCGAAAGAAGAAATTTTCGGACCTGTTATTTCTGCTTTGCCGTATGAAGATCTAGATGAGCTCATTAATCGTGCCAACAGCAGTGAGTATGGTCTTGCTGCTGGAGTGTGGACGCGTGATGTAGCGAATGCTCACTATATTGCGAACAAACTTCGTGCTGGAACGGTATGGGTTAACTGCTATAATGCATTTGATGCGGCTTCACCGTTTGGCGGATTTAAGCAATCAGGAATTGGCCGTGAAATGGGTTCCTATGCTCTAAACAACTATACAGAAGTAAAGAGTGTTTGGATCTCAATGAAATAATAGTATTGTACCATAGCCAAAGGAATTTACTTTCCTTTGGCTTTTTAATTGAATTAAATTATGCTCCCTTCCCTTACATAAGTTCACATATTATCCATAGGATTTTTCAGCTATTTTCATTATCCTTATAGCGGGAGGTGAAAACATGAAAAAAATATATATTATATGTGGACTTATTGTCTTACTGGGAATTTCAGCAGGCATTTCATTTTTTATAATCCGCGATGTAACATCTAAGATTCCCGACAACATTTCACTTGTAACGATGCATGAAGAAAAATATGATCTCTCAAAATCAAATAAGAAATTAAAACTAGTAGAATTTATGTACACCCATTGCCCTGATATTTGTCCTACAACAACGCAAAAAATGAAATTTTTGAAAAAGGATCTTGAAAAGGCTGGCGTTTATGGAAAGGATATTCAATTTATGACAATATCAATTGATCCATATCGGGATACACCTGCAAAAATGCTGCACTATATGAAAACGTTTGATATCGAAGATGATGGAAACTGGCTGCTCCTTACAGGAGACCAAAATAATATGAAGCAAGATCAAGAAAAAATCAAAGAATTAGCTGGCACTTTCCAATTCCAGTATAGAGACCCAGGGGATGGTTTTTATATTCATAGCACTTTTGTTTATTTAATTGATGAAAATAATAAATTTATTAAAAGGTTCCCAATGGGGGAAGATTTTAACGAAAAAGATGTGTTCAATAAAATTATGAAAGAAATTTAGAACAAAAGAAAAAGTTAAGCGAGTATGCTTAACTTTTTTAATTTATGTTGTTTATTCTGTCAGCCTCTTAGTTAGTAGTGGATGATAATCTTTTGTTTTGTGGAAAAGCTATGATCATTTTGGATCTTGGTTTTGTAAAGCTAACATTAATTCCAGCTTTCTTTAAACGGTTAACTAAATCAACGAGCTGTTTTTTGGCCACAATAAAAACTCCTTTATCCTGCCTGTATAGTTTCATTGTACACGAGAAATATGAAAAAACTATGAAAAATTATAGAAAGTCTTAAATTATTTGTGTTATTTTAATTGTCTTTTTTATAAATCTGAACAAGAATTTTCTCTTTAATTAAATTCTATATTTTCTTGTGAACTCCTGTATGATTTCGAAATAATTAAGTAGTTTATTCAAAATTTTTTTCAGTTTATTTCAAGTATTAGCGATTATGATAAAAAAGTGATATAATTTATAAGATTATGTGTTCTGGAGGAATAAATATTTATGCTAACAGTGAGTAATGTAAGTCTTCGTTATGGCGATCGTAAGCTTTTTGAAGACGTTAATATTAAATTTACACCGGGAAATTGTTATGGACTAATTGGTGCAAATGGCGCTGGAAAGTCTACTTTCCTAAAGATTTTGTCTGGCGAAATCGAATCACAATCAGGCAGTGTTCATTTAGGTCCTAATGAGCGTTTAGCTGTATTAAAGCAAAACCATTTTGAATATGAAGAGCATGAAGCATTAAAGGTTGTCATCATGGGGCATGCAAGACTGTATGAAGTCATGCAAGAAAAGGATGCCATCTATATGAAGGCTGATTTTACCGATGAGGACGGTATGAAAGCTGCAGAGCTTGAAGGTGAGTTTGCAGAGTTAAATGGTTGGGAAGCTGAATCCGAAGCAGCCATTTTATTAAAAGGCCTTGGTATCGGTGAAGAACTGCATTCGAAGAAAATGGCTGATCTTTCCGGTTCTGAGAAAGTTAAAGTTTTGCTTGCACAAGCTTTATTTGGCCAACCGGATGTTCTACTTTTGGACGAGCCGACAAACCATTTAGACATTAAAGCGATTCAATGGCTTGAAGAGTTTTTAATTAACTTTGAAAATACAGTTATTGTCGTATCCCATGACCGTCACTTCTTAAACAAAGTATGTACTCATATTGCAGATTTGGATTTTGGAAAGATCCAGATTTATGTCGGGAACTATGATTTCTGGTATGAATCAAGCCAGCTTGCCCAAAGAATGGCTTCAGATCAGAATAAGAAAAAAGAAGAGAAAATTAAAGAGCTTCAAGCGTTTATTGCTCGTTTTAGCGCCAATGCGTCTAAATCTAAACAAGCGACTTCCCGTAAAAAACTACTGGATAAAATTACACTTGATGACATTAGACCATCTTCAAGAAGGTACCCATATGTTGGATTTACACCTGAACGTGAAATAGGCAATGACTTGCTTCGCGTCGAAGGAATTAGCAAAACGATTGATGGAGTAAAAGTACTTGATAATATAAGCTTTATTATGAATAAAGATGATAAGATCGCACTTGTCGGAACAAATGAGATTGCCAAAACTACCCTTTTCAAAATTTTAATGGGTGAAATGGAAGCTGACAGTGGTACCTTTAAATGGGGAATCACTACATCTCAGGCTTATTTTCCAAAAGACAACTCGGAGTTCTTTGAAAATAGTGAGTTAAATCTTGTTGATTGGCTGCGTCAATTCTCCCCTAATGACCAAAGTGAAAGCTTCCTAAGAGGCTTCCTTGGAAGAATGTTATTCTCTGGAGAAGAAGTGTTAAAGAAAGCAAGTGTCCTTTCCGGAGGCGAAAAAGTTCGCTGTATGCTTTCTAAAATGATGTTAAGCGGTTCAAACGTATTATTGCTTGATGAGCCAACAAACCATTTAGACCTAGAATCGATTACTGCTGTAAACAATGGCTTAATTAATTTTAAAGGCTCACTTATTTTCGCATCGCATGACCACCAATTTATTCAAACAATCGCAAATCGAATTATTGAAATTACACCAAACGGATTTGTTGATAAGCAAATGACATATGATGAATATTTAGAGAATGCCGAGTTACAAAAGCAAGTAGCTGCGATGTATAAGTAAATTTGATTAGGAACAGGATGGATTTCTCCATCCTGTTTTTTATGCTATGTAAGCCATATACAAATCTTATTTTTTCTTTTTATGACTAGTTGAAGAGGACGTTGTTCCGCCTGTT
The DNA here is from genome assembly GCF_019749375.1 of Bacillus sp. S/N-304-OC-R1. Taxonomy (GTDB): domain Bacteria; phylum Bacillota; class Bacilli; order Bacillales; family Cytobacillaceae; genus Cytobacillus. The sequence continues at coordinate 79,217 of NZ_JACWFE010000001.1, read as the reverse complement.
TCAATATTTGTTGTTCCTTGCCCTTTCACATCAGATGCGCTTAACCCTGTTTTGGACGGGTCCTTTTTTCTCTTTGACATATTGCCTCACCTCCCTTCTTACTTTTTCTTAACGAGCGTAAATATATTCCAAATTCAAGAGAATAAAATGCCAGAGAAAAAGCCATTCTATCAACGGAGGAGGTGTTGACTGATGAAAAAAATTGCTGTGGAACAATCATTAACAAATGTTTCTGAAGCTCTTCGGGAAAAGGGATATGATGTCGTTGAACTAAAGTCTGCTCAAGATGCTGAAAACTGTTCAGCTTGTGTCGTAACTGGAATGGACTCGAACTTTATGGGAATGCATGATATTACGACGAAAGCCCCTGTTATTGAGGCGAGCGGATTATCCGCTGATGAAGTATGTCAAGAAATCGAGGAAAGAATTAGATAAAATTAAGCAATAAGAAAGACTAAAGAATTAATTCTTTAGTCTTATTTTTTCAGATTTTGAATCCTATGGGTCTCCATGTATTAATATTTTCTTAAAAAGCTAGGAGATGTTTGAAACCATTCTTCACTAATGAGCTTATGGCATTCATTAAAAATCCTTTCGATTGTTTGTGTTAAATTAGCTAATATTCGGATCGAAAAGCCGGGAACCGGCAGTAAGGACAGGCCAATTTTATACTCATTCTCCTCAGATTTTACTGCCTTGTATATACGATCAAGCAGCTCATTATTTGTTTGATCACATATAACAATCATGGAGCCTATATGTGTATAGCCTTCCATTATCCCGATTGTTTTCATATTTTTAACAGACGGGCTTAATTTTAAATGATCAAAGGTAATTAGCTCCTCATCCATATATATTTCATTTATTAATTGAAGCTGCTCATAACTGAAAAACTCTCCATCAGGTGACCATCCTGGGGTAATAATGTCTGAGTAAATTAATGTTGCTCCTTTTTCCATGCGAATTACATTTTTTTGTTTATATTTTGCATTTCGATAGGCTATAAGTGGATCTGGCAGATACTCTAAAAAACTGCCTTCTTTTAAATGAATTTCAGTCTCCTGATAAGCTAATGAATTTGGAGTTTTGTAAATTTTTGTTGCAGATTGTGTTGTTAGAGTAACTCTTGCCCTTTCGTTTAACGAGATATGTAAACGGTAGCGGTCGCCATCTAAATAGCCACCGCCAGGGTTTAATAAATAGTAGCAAACCTTACCTGAATCATCATGATAAATCGGGCGCATCAATTTTAAAGCGCCTTGAAAATATACATTTCTCGCTACTGTTCTGCCTCCCCTATCTTCTGCATCTAACTTTAAGACTCCAGTCCAATTGCTCATTCTAGGCAATTCCTTTTAGTAATGCATTTTTCTTTATCCATTCTATAACATCGTCTAATCCTGAATTATCTTTCAAATTTGTAAAGATAAACGGTTTATCTCCTCTAAAGACCTTAGTATCAGACTCCATTACATCTAATCTCGCGCCGACAAACGGTGCCAGATCTGTTTTATTAATAATAAATAAATCTGACTTTATCATTCCCTGCCCGCCTTTTCGCGGAATTTTTTCACCTTGTGCGACATCAATAATATAGATGGAAAAATCCACAAGCTCTGGACTAAAAGTCGCAGCCAGGTTGTCCCCACCGCTTTCAACAAATATCAGTTCTAAGTCTGGATGACTTTCCTTTAACTGATCAATGGCAGCGAAATTCATGGAAGCGTCTTCTCGAATGGCAGTATGTGGACACCCGCCTGTTTCTACTCCAATGATTCTATCCGCAGGAAGAACCCCGTTTTCCATTAAGAACTTGGCATCTTCCTTCGTGTAAATATCATTAGTAATTGCGGCCATACTGATTTCACCATTTAATTTACGAGTTAGTTTTTCAACTAACAACGTTTTTCCTGCACCAACAGGACCTCCTACCCCAATCTTTACTGGTTCCATAATAAACACACCTTTCCATATTTTTTAAGACATAAAAATTCTAATATTTACTCGTTCATGCAGCATTTGAGATAACTCAAGACCTGGTGATACAATACCGAAATCTTCCTCTTCCATTTCTCTGATTTTAGTAACGGCATCAACTAAGGAATCCTGTATTGAGTGAATAATTTTTTGTCCTGCTGTTTGGCCTAAAGGAATTGCTCTTACAGCATTTTGAACAATGCCTGAAACGGCAGAGTATAAATAATACAATATAGTTGAATCTGGAGTAATGCATAAGTGATGACCAATCATAGAGAATACAACTGCAGGATGCCCAAATGATTGCTTACTCTTTATTCGTTTAGCATATTCATTCAATACCTGAAAATCATAAAGAGATTGAATTAGCTTTGCCATGCTTTCTCCGATTCTCTTGGAACCTTCTCGGGTTTCCCGAGGCAGATTTTGAACCATCAGCATTCTGTCCAGCTTCCATACTTTTGTGTATTGTTCCATTTCTAATGCTTCATAAATAAGCTTACAAGCTAGACCGTCTGAATGGATTAACTGCTCATTTAAATAAATTTGGAGCCATTCTAGAAATGAATCTGCATCATGAACTTTATTTTCTTGTATATACGTCTCTAGACCATAGGAATGACTAAATGCTCCAGTCGGAAAATTAGAATCGCAAAGTTGTAAAATTGAAAGTAGCTGCTTATCCATGACTGTGACCTATATGTCTAAAAGCTTGTTTTACCTTCCGCTCTTCACGTTTATAAGGAATATGAAGCTCCTGAAGTAATTCCTCAACAAGATAATCGTATTGCACAAGCATTTCATTTTCCTCAAATTGAGCAGGCAAATGACGATTCCCAAGCTGATGGGCAATTGTCCCCATTTCTTTTAAACTGCGCGGCTTAATCACTAATAAATCATCTGATATAACATCAACGACGATTATATTTTTCTCATCCATAAACAGAACATCACCAGCTGCTAAATCACGTGGCTGCTTTAAACGTATGCCGATTTCTTTGCCGTGATCAGTTGTTACAAGCTGTATTCTTTTTACTAAGTTAGCACTTTCCATATAGACCTTTTCAATATGGCGTTTAATGATTTCTTCTTTTTCTAATTCTTCAATATTTGTAATAATATTTTCAACAATCATTTCTTCACCTCAAAACAGAAAATATCTTTGCCCCATTGGTACCTTGTCCACAGGCTCACACATAATTATTTCTCCATTTACCTTTACTTCGTAAGTTTGCGGATCTACTAAAATTTCCGGAGTTTCGGAATTATGCTTCATATGTTTTTTTGTTAATTTGCGAATACCATGAACAGGAAGAATTATTCTTTCGAGACCCAGTTTTTCATGTATTTTATCTTCAAATGCAGCCTGAGAAATAAAAGTAATTGAGCTTTTCATTAATGCTTTTCCAGTTGTAGCATACATTGGACGATGGATAATTGGCTGTGGTGTCGGAATTGATGCATTGGCATCTCCCATTAAGGCGTAGACAACAAATCCATTTTTTAGAACTAGTTCAGGCTTCACTCCAAAAAAAGATGGCTGCCATAGAACTAAATCGGCAATTTTGCCTACTTCTACAGACCCAACATAATCTGCAATCCCATGGGTAATAGCTGGATTAATCGTATATTTTGCAATATATCGTTTTGCCCGATTATTATCCGAAAGCTTACTATCACCTTGAAGTAATCCTCGTTGTTTTTTCATTTTATCTGCTGTCTGCCATGTCCGGATTACTACCTCTCCAATACGTCCCATTGCCTGTGCATCTGAGCTTGTCATGCTTAGAACACCCATATCTTGTAGGATATCTTCTGCTGCAATCGTTTCACGCCGAATCCTTGAATCAGCAAAAGCTATATCTTCTGGAACAGATGGATTTAAATGGTGACAAACCATTAACATGTCCATATGCTCATCTATTGTATTAACGGTATAGGGCAAAGTTGGATTTGTAGAGGACGGCAGTACATTCATATAGCCGGCTGACATTAATAGGTCAGGTGCATGGCCCCCTCCCGCTCCTTCAGTATGGTACATATGGATTGCACGGTCTTTGATGGCTGCCAATGTGTTTTCGACAAAGCCGCACTCATTTAATGTATCAGCATGCAATGCCACTTGAACATCGAATTTATCTGCTACCCTTAATGAATAATCAATTGCTGAAGCTGTTGCTCCCCAATCCTCGTGAACCTTTAATCCGATTGCACCTGCCCGAATTTGCTCAGCTAGAGGTTCTTCTGCTGCAGCTTGCCCTTTTCCAGTAAATCCCACATTAATCGGGAGTCCTTCAGCAGCTTCCAGCATTCGATGAATATTCCATTCTCCCGGAGTTACGGTTGTTGCTCTTGATCCGGCTGTTGGCCCTGTTCCACCGCCAATTAAAGTTGTTAAACCTGCAGTTAATGCTGTGCTAACTTGTTCAGGATTAATAAAATGAACGTGAGTATCGATTCCCCCAGCAGTGACGATCATGCCTTCTCCTGCGATAATTTCTGTTGATGCCCCAATAATGATGTCTACACCATCCATGACTAAAGGATTCCCAGCTTTTCCGATTCCGGCTATTTTCCCATCACGAATGGCAATATCAGCTTTAAATATGCCTGTATAATCAAGTATGACTGCATTTGTAATCACAAGATCCGGAATCCCATCACCGCGAGTAACAAGTGGATCTTGCCCCATTCCGTCCCGGATTACCTTCCCACCGCCGAAAACGACCTCTTCTCCATAGGTTGTATAATCTTTTTCAATTTGAATAATTATATCTGTATCCGCTAACCGGATGGAGTCACCTGTTGTTGGACCGAACATTTGAACATATTGCTTTCTCGACATGTTAAAACTCATGCTTGACCCCTCTTTTCTACAGATCCATCGACTTTATTATTGAAACCATAGATTCTCTGTTCTCCGCCATAGCTAACTAAGTCTACTTCTTTTTCATCGCCTGGCTCAAAACGTACAGCTGCGCCCGCCGGAATATTTAACCTTTTACCAAAGGCTTCATCGCGGTCAAATTGCAGCGCTTCGTTTACCTCATAAAAATGATAATGAGATCCAACCTGCACTGGTCGGTCACCAGTATTCGTTACGGAAATCTTTGTTTTACTTCTACCGGCATTACAAACAATTTCTTCTTCCTTTAAAAATAATTGTCCTGGTTCCAACTGAAAACCCTCCTGCCATTCTCATTATTTTTCCTATTTAGCGAATTGGATCATGAACAGTAACTAATTTTGTTCCATCAGGAAAAGTCGCTTCGACCTGGATATCATCAATCATTTCCGGAATCCCTTCCATTACATCATCACGCGACAAAACGGTTGCGCCATATTCCATCAACTGTGCAACAGTTTTTCCATCTCTGGCCCCTTCTAGAACTTCATGGGTAATAAGAGCTACGGCTTCGGGGTAATTTAATTTCAATCCTCTTTCTTTTCGCCGTCTTGCCAGATCAGCTGCGACAACTATCATAAGCTTGTCAATCTCACGTGGTACTAACTGCATAAATAGGCCTCCTTTATAGGTAGGGAAAAAGGTCTACCAATTATCCAAAAAAAATATTATTTGAACCCAAATTCATTATTTCCTAATATTTAACATTTAAACGGAAATTCTTCGTTAGCTAGCAAAAATTTTTATGATGGATTTTCGTAATGGATATTTGGAAAGCTAATGAAAGAATTAAATTAATAAGGGGTAAAAGGTATGAATAAAACAAATCAGTCATTCACATTAAGAGGGTCGGCATTATCGTTTATCACTGCCTCATTAAAAGGTATTTCTCAAGTCATATTAATTGAAAATGCGATATCAGGTTTGATTATATTGTTAGCGATAATGGTTTCTTCAATATTTGAAGGAATCATTGCATTATTATCTGCTTTTATTGGTACCTTTATCGGAAAAATAGGTGGGATGGAGGAACAAAAAGTCAATCAAGGTCTACTAGGGTATAATTCAGTATTAACTGGGATGGCTTTGATGCTGTTTCTAACAGGATCTAACAGATGGATATTTGCTCTCGGTGGAGCGGCAATTGCTGCAATCTTTACCGCTGCAATCGTATATTTAATGAGAAATACAGGAATCCCTATATTAACATTCCCTTTTATCGTTCTAACATGGATCATATTACTGACACCTTATAAATTACATGCGATTAATTTATCACCAGAACTCGAACCACAAAATCTATCTGTTTTAGGACCAGAATTAACGGAAAAAGTAGATTTCATTGAAGGAATTTTTAATGGAATCGGACAGATTTATCTGTTGGATGAACCACTTTCAGGGATATTACTTTTTGTCGCCGTCTTTTTTGCCGGTTGGAAGTTAGGGCTATATGCAATTTTAGGAAACATTACGGCTTTGATTTTTGCTTACTTTCTTGGAGCTGAACATACATTAATGATGTTAGGGCTTTATGGGTACAATGCCATCTTAACAATCTTGGCAGTATCAGCTGTTTTTAATGAAAAACAAAATTTTCTCACAGTTTTAATAGGAATCATTTCTGCTTGTTTAGCTGTTCTTATTACTGCTAGTGTGGACGCATTGCTTATTCCATTTGGACTTCCGGCTCTGACAATGCCTTTTGTATTAGCAACATGGATTATTCTATGTGCAAGAAAAGTAATGCCTTTCTCAAATATTAAGGAAAAGAAGTTCTAAAAAAATAAAAGCATCTAGTCAGCAATAGTGACAGATGCTTTTAATCCTTTACTGGAGATGTTCTCTCATTAAATCATGTACTTTATTTTCGATAGCTTCCACATGTTCTTGTTCAAGAGAATGCCCTGGTCGAGGATGAAACCAATGTATCTCTTCATCATGGTAGATTCCTGAATAATCATTTCCAGCGATATTAAATTTAAACTGATGACGTTCGTGGATTTGATCTTCAAATACTTGCTTAACTTCAAAGTTATCGAACATTTTAGTCCTCCTTTCATTAATACATTCTTAGTTATGTTCCATTAATGAAAGAGTTAACCGTAGTTTTTAAATTCATTTTAAAAGGTTTCAAATATTACTTTCCCGGTTTCAGTCAAATCATAATCTCCCATCATTTTTAGTTCCTTCTTTAATTCAGATGATGAAAGAGTTTCTTTTAGTTTCTCAATAATAGCAGCATTTTCTTCTGTTTTTAATAAAACCAAATCATATCTTTCCTTTATTAACGGTATAAAATCTAAATCGGTAATTTTCGCTGCATGTTCAATTCCAATTCCAACATCGGCTTTTTCCCCCTTAATGGCTGCAGCAACAGCTAAATGACTTGTTTCTTCTAAGCTGTATCCATTAACCTCCACTGATCGAATCCCATGTATTCGGAGCTGTTCGTCTAATAGTACCCTTGCGCCTGCTCCTTTTTCACGATTAATGATCGAAATATCGTCTCTATTTAAGTCCATCCATCCAGATATATTTTTTGGATTTCCTTTTTGCACATATAGTCCCGCCCATCTTGAGAGAAAGTTAATTACAATAAACGGAATTCCAGTCATGATTTTTTTTACATAAGGAATATTATAAGTGCCTGTATCACCATCAAAGAGATGTAGGCTGACTAAGTCGCATTGATTCTGGTACATAGAAATTAAACTGTTTAGACTACCGGTATATAACCTCAGCGGTCTAATGTTCATTTCCTCTTTTTCTAATTGTTTTGCTAATAAATCTAATGCAATGTCCTGTCCGCTTATAACAAATGTTCGCGGATTTAAAAGATTGTTTGAATCCTTATTGGAATGGGCTGCTTGGTGTACTCCTCTATTTTTTGTTCTCAATTTATAGCTTTCAAGATCAGTAGAATCGACGCGCATTTGCCTTCCTACTCGATAGGAAGTAAGTTCATTCTTCTTTATGAGATCATAGACGGTTAATTTAGAAACCTTTAAAAGAGCAGCTACCTCTTCAATCGTATATGAAATATTATGATCTGACATGTTATCAATCCTACCTTTATTTTTTTGGAAAAAATTACTTCTATAAGTAGTTATAAGTAGTTATAATTAGTTATAACTACTTATATTTAATTATAATGAGAGGAAAATGTGAAACATATGAGAATAAAAAAATATATTTTTATGCTGCTACTATTATTTCTTTTTGTTACTGGTTGTTCAACAGATAATACAGAGAGTCAATATAACAAACAACAGCAAGCCAAATCAAATGAACAGAAGCACGAAAAAATAGAATTAACTATTTCAGCCGCAGCAAGTTTAGAAGATGCTTTTAATGAAATTAAGCCTGTATTTGAAGAAGAGTACCCAAATATTAAACTATTATTTAACTTTGGCGGTTCTGGTGCTTTACAAAAGCAAATTATTCAAGGAGCTCCGGTAGACCTGTTCTTTTCCGCTGCAGAAGATAAATTTGATGAATTAGTTTCTAAAGGCTTGATCGATCAAAATCAAGGCAATGATATGTTAGGCAATACACTTGTATTAATCATACCAAAAGATTCAAAGGATTCTATAAAAGGATTTGAAGATCTTTTGCATTTAAATGACAAAAAATTTGCTCTCGGTACACCAGAGGCAGTTCCAGCAGGAAGCTATGGAAAGCAAACTCTAGAATTTTTAGGGCTATGGAAGCAAATTCAACCTAATCTTGTTTTTGCAAAAGATGTAAGGCAAGTGCTAACATATGTAGAAACCGGTAATGTTGCAGCCGGTATAGTTTATAAAACTGATGCTTTAACTTCAGATAAAGTGTTAGTTGTTAGTGAAGCGAGTGCAGATAGCCATGATCCAATTGTCTATCCGGTTGGAATTGTTAATTCGAATAAGCATATGAAAGAAGCAGAAATATTCTATCAGTACCTTCAAGAAAAAACTGCAAAGGACACATTTATAAAATATGGATTTAATGTATTGGATTGATATGAATGAATGAGCTATTTATTTCGCCAGTTATACTTTCATTAAAAGTTTCGTTCGTAACACTATGTTTAGTATTCGTTATCGGAACGCTGCTGGCCAAATTTATGACGTTAAAAAAATATAAAGGAAAAGTAGTGGCAGAGACGGTTCTGCTACTACCTCTTGTTCTGCCGCCAACTGTTGTGGGCTTTTTGCTAATTGTAATTTTCGGGAATACAAGCCCTGTCGGGAGATGGATACAAACTATCTTTAATCAATCTATTATGTTTTCTTGGTATGCTGCAGTTATTGCATCAACAATAGTGGCTCTTCCGCTTATGTATCAATCCGCGAAAACAGGATTTTCAGAAATTGATCTTGCAATTCAAGATGCTGCAAGAGTAGATGGTGCTGGAGAATGGGCAGTCTTTTTTCGGGTCACGATGCCGCTTGCCTATAAATCTCTTATTACAGGGGGCATTTTAAGTTTTGCAAGAGCACTGGGGGAGTTTGGGGCCACCTTGATGTTTGCTGGAAATATTCCAGGTAAAACACAAACAATGTCAACTGCTATTTATATGTCTCTTGAATCGGGAAATATGGAATTAGCCTGGATGCTAGTAGGAACAATGATCTTCATTTCTTTCCTCATGCTTTTGGCAGTATCAATCGTCAAATAAAAAAACGATAAACGAAAATAAGTTCGTTTATCGTTTTTTTAATTTTCTTATCCCGATAAGGAGTCCCGCAACAGCAGTAAGGATGATAGCATATTTTCCGTAAAAACCCATTGTTTTTCTATCTGACGGTTGTTCAACCTTTTCCTGTCGAGTGTCAGTTTTTTCAACCGGCTTTTCAACAAGAGTGACTGCTTGTATAATATTACCGTTTGTATTTGTTACTTGAAGCTGTCCATCTGAAGTAATAATATTTTCATAGGAGCTGGCCGGGACTGTGATCAATACATCATATAAACCTGTAGTAAAGGTTTTTCCTTCTTTTTGAAAGGTATCCGATTTTGGGATGTAAGTATGCTTGAACTGGTCAAAACCATAATCTAATAATGAAATGGTATCATCATATACTTCTTTATCATTTACCCCTTTCAAAACGATAGCAGTTAGCTCCATGTTATCTTTCTGGGCAGAAGTAGCCAGAGTAAATTTAGATTCGGGCACATATCCTGTTTTGCCGCCATTTACCGCTTCATATGGAATTTCACCCTTTAACATAAGGTGATGCGTTAAAAGAGTCGTATCCCAGGATTTTCCTATCCATTTTAATTCCTTCGTGCCATATATTTCTCTGAAGATGTCATTTTTAAGTGCATAGCTAGTAATTTTCGCCAAATCCTCAGCTGTTGTATAGTGATTTTCATCAAACAATCCATGAGGATTTGTAAAATGAGTATTGGACACATGTATTTTTGTTTTTAAATATTCATTGATTTTTTCTTCAAAATGGCTTCCATCCAAGTGCTCCGCAATAGCCGCCGCAGCATCGTTGCCTGAGTTAATAAGCATTCCTTGAATTAATTTCTTTAATGGAACCTGCTCGCCTTCTTCTAAGTAAACGCTTGTTCCATCTGTATTTGCCGCATTTTTACTTACTGTCACCATATCTTCTAAATTTCCGTTTTCAATTGCATAGATGGCCGTAGCAATTTTTGTTAAGCTTGCAGGATACATCCTTTGTTCTGCATTTTTTTCATATAAGACAGCCCCTGTTTCAGAATCAACAATGATGGCTGCTTCACTTCTAACCTCTGGGTTTGAAAGTTCTTCTGCATGGACAATTGTTCCAACTGGCACGCAAAAAGAAAAGATTATTAACATAATTAGAATTATCTTATTCATACATTACCTTCCAATTTTCTTGTTTTTGTCCATATAAGATTTTACCAAAACTATGCTTATTTAGGATAAAAGTCATGAAAATGTTACAAAAATGAAATTATCGCGCAAACTCTAAAATATACTATGCAAAAAAAATAAGCAATCCCAATGGATTACTTAATTATTAACTGCACCCGCCACCACAGATTTCCTTATCACTTGGCTTTAAAATTCCAAGATTAGTTGGCACTGATTCCGGTTTTAATTTGAACTGGTTTCTTTTTCTTTTCTTAAATAGGAATATAATTAGCCCAATCGCTGCTGCTAATAATATAATCCATTTCATTTTCCATCCCCTTCCCTTCTTGATTATATTATAGCTTCTAAATGTATATATTTTACAGTAAGAAAGAACAAATCAGTAGAAAGGAACTAGTTAAATAAATAAAAAATGTAGACAAGTTCTCCCCCTATGTCAGCATATCTATTGTAATGGACAAACATTTTAGAGGAGGAGAATGTAAATGCCGTTTCTAGTTTTGAAAAAAAGGTCTATCATCATGTTCTTAGTCATAATTCTATCTGTAACATCTGCATCCATTTGGCTGCTCGTTAACAATGATGCAGTAACGGTCTTTAGCGAAGATACTAAGGGAGAGGTTCGCGAAATACACATGGTGACAGGGGAATTTAAATCAAAGCTCCCAAATGGGAAAGAGATTGAATCATACCGTTGGGACCCTGGCACAATCTTTGTTCATCAAGGGGAAAAAGTGAATCTCGTGATTAGCGGAGTAAATGGGGCTGAACACCCATTTTCGATTGAAGGAACAGATATTAAAGGAATCGTCAAAAAAGGCGAGGATACGGTCGTACCTCTTCATTTCAAAAAAGAAGGTGTATACCGATTAATCTGTCATACACATCTTGAAAAAGAACAAAATGGTCCGATGATCGCTTATATAGTGGTTGATTAATGAAAAACAGCGTTAGGACTTATCCTGACGCTGTTCTTCTTATTTCCACCAATCGTCCTGCATAGAAGCCGGCATTCTTCTTTTGTGTTCAGACTGCAGGTAGCGTTTTTCGATTTTATCTGCCGCGTCTTGTGGAACTTGTTTGCCTTCTAAATAATCATCTAATTCATCATATGTGAGACCCAGTTCTGTTTCATCCGCTTGACCGGGTGTCATATCGAGGAGATCTGCTGTTGGCACTTTTAAATAAAGCCTTTCATCTGCGCCTAATTCCTGTAATAGCGCTTTACCTTGTCTCTTTGATAGCCCGGTTAGCGGAGTAACATCTGCACCGCCGTCGCCGAATTTCGTATAAAAACCTGTAATCGCTTCTGCAGCATGATCTGTGCCAATGACTAATAAACCGCCCATGCCGCCAAATGCATACTGAGCAATCATTCTCATTCTTGCTTTTACATTTCCTTTTTGATAATCGCTCAATGGCTGATCATTAACTAATGTATTATATTCTTTTTGAATCTCATCTACAGCTGCTTTAATATTAAAAACATACTCATGATCGGCATTAATAAAGGATAATGCCAACTTTGCGTCTTCTTCATCACCTTGAACACCATATGGAAGGCGGACAGCAATAAACTTTGCCGTTCTTCCTTCATTGCGGAGTTCTTCAACTGCGATCTGTGCAAGTCTGCCAGCAAGTGTGGAATCCTGGCCGCCACTTATGCCAAGTACATAACCTATTGCACCTGTTTTTTTAAGGTAATCCTTTAAGAAATCCACTCTCTTTCTAATTTCATTCTTAGGATCAATTGTTGATTTAACATGTAGTTTTTCTATAATTTCCCTTTGCGATGTCACTATTATACCTCCCTAAAGAAGCTGCTCATACTCATGCTTATTTTATAACTTTTTCACTTTTTCCTTCACCTTTTGAATATGCTCCATTTTATTATCCCAGCATTTTTGACTTAAGTCGACAGGATATTCTTCTGGATTTAAGGAACGACGGTATTCCTCCCAAAGTAAATTAAGATTTTCCTTCACAAATTTTTGAATATCTGTGAGTTTAGGCAATATGTAGACAAGATCTCCATTTACATATATATCCTTGTGCAGATCTCTAGCTTCGAAATCAGTGACATATTTTTTTATATATGTATGTACTGGGTGGAACATTTTCAAGCGTTTTTCTCCCTGTGGATTTTCATCCTCAAGTGCTATATAGTCTCCTTCGGATTTTTGGTTCGCTTTATTGATGATACGGTAAACCTTTTTTAATCCCGGTGTTGTTACTTTTTCAGGGTTGCCGCTAATTTTAATAGTATCCATCATTTTGCCTTCTTCGTTTTCAATGGAAACAAGCTTATAGACTGCCCCAAGAGCAGCTTGATCATAGGCAGTAATTAATTTAGTACCAACACCCCATGAGTCGATTTTTGCTCCCTGTCCCTTTAAATGCAAAATAGTATATTCATCAAGATCATTAGAAGCGATAATTTTGGCATGCGGAAATCCGGCAGCATCCAGCATTTTTCTAGCCTCTTTAGATAGGTAGGCTAGGTCGCCGCTATCAAGCCGAATTCCAATGAAATTTATTCTATCTCCGAGCTCCTTTGCCACTTTTATCGCATTAGGCACACCTGATTTTAGTGTATCGTATGTATCAACAAGGAAAACACAATCTTTATGTCTTCTAGCGTACTTATGAAAGGCTGTATATTCATCGTGGTAGGCTTGTACAAGTGCATGGGCATGAGTACCCGAAACTGGAATGCCAAATTTCTTGCCCGCCCTCACGTTAGAGGTTGACTGAAACCCGCCGATAAATGCAGCTCTTGCTCCCCATATGGCAGCATCCATTTCTTGTGCTCTCCTTGTCCCAAATTCCATTGCTGTTTCATCACCAACAACCTCTTTAATTCGAGCCGCTTTTGTTGCAATTAATGTTTGATAATTAACGATATTTAGCAAGGCAGTTTCTATTAATTGTGCTTGTGCGAGCGTTGCCTCAATTCTCATAATCGGCTCATTGCCGAATACAAGCTCTCCTTCTTCTAGCGAACGAATAGAGCCGGTAAATGTTAAGGTTTTTAAATAGTCAAGAAAATCTTCCTTATACCCTAACTCTTCTTTTAAATAAGCTAAATCACTGTCTGAAAAACGAAATTGGTTAATATACTCTATCACTCTTTCCAATCCAGCAAAAATCCCATATCCATTTTTAAAGGGAAGTTTTCGAAAATACAGTTCGAAAACAGCTTTTCTATTATGAATGCCATCCTCCCAATACGTTTCAGCCATATTAATTTGATATAAATCCGTATGTAGCGTAAGACTGTCGTCAGGATATGAAGCAACCATAAAGATACCTCCAGTATTATTAATTGATACTTCCATTTTACCCGTTTTTTCTGCGATTACACGAAAATGATTGTTAGTACTGTCGTACCTTTAAAAAAACTAAACATGAATGCTGTTTTAGCAATTTGTTTAGTTTCTTTTCGTTTTTCTTTTTCCAAGCAGCTGTAGGATAACGTATGGGGTACTAATTAGGACAGGAAAAATATAATAGCTAAGGCGGTAAAACATAATTATTAATAAGCTTAATTCTGCTGGAATTCCATGTGTCTCCATCCCTATAAGAAACACTAAATCAAAGGAACCGATTCCGCCGGGGATTAAGCTAATAATTCCTGCACATGCCGAAATAATGACGATTGGAAAAATGATTGAAAATGGAACAGTCACACCTATTAGATGAGCAATCCCCCAAATACATACTCCGACAGAAAGCCATTCAAATATTGAAACGGCTATTAATTCAGCAATAAAGCCCCGCTTTAAATTTTCCAAATTCCAAAACTTTTTTCTAAATGAAAAAAGAAAAAGTAATACAGGCGTATAGGCTGCAATCCCCCAAACGGCAAACTTCATAAATTTAATTTCGGAGTACACATGTAAATCCGATAATGCTACTAGCCAAGAAAGAATAGATAAGCCCGTTAAATAAAAAAGGGACATTTTAGCGATAATCCTTATAAATGGAACTGTTTCAGGTACGTATTGCCGATAATAATATGACCGTAAAGTCGCTCCAGCTACTCCTCCGAATCCAACAAGGTTTGAAAAGGCATTAGCAGACAAGGAACACAGTATTAAATGCCTCTTAGCCAGCTTAGTTTCGAAAATTTGTAAAAGAATGACGTCATAAAAAAACATCGGTAAGAGGGCGGCCAACCCAAGTATAAGAATTATAATCATTCTCTGAAGCGATAGCTTGTCCAAATATAAATCAATTAGGTTCCAATTAAAATCTTTAAATAATCCTTTCGCTTCATAACTAATTATTAACAAAATCAATATCGGAATAATTACTTTTGCGATTGATAATAACGTTTTACGATTGATAAAAACCAAAATACCCCACCGTTCGATCAAATAGTCAGTCCATCCTATATTCTATTACTTCCTTATATTCAGTACAATGAAAAATATTCCAACTCATAATAATTGGATTGTGTTCACAATTGCAACAAGCATAAAAATCTATTATAATTTATCCATTGCCCTAAAGTATCGAGGTGAGTACATGTTAGACTTTTTTATGGATGCATCCAATATTCCCGCAGATTATGCCATCTATGTCAGTTTTATATTAGGGCTCATGATAAAATTTTTATGGGTTTGGAATATACAATATTCTTTTCATGAATCTTTAAACGATACGAAAAGTCTTGATTCAATTACTATAATTCCACCAAAACACTTGAAAAATAACTTGCAGTGGAATCCGCTTTTACATTGGATCACGAAGTGTATCAGGAAAAAAGACGGTCTTAGCGATGATCCTGACAGTGATTGCTCCTTTCTATTGAATTAAAACAATAATAGGAGGAGAAATTTATGAAAAACAAGAAAAACTTTATTCTTTTCATGCTTATATCTGCTTTAACTTTACTTTTATCGGCGTGTTCACAAGTTGGACAAAACAATGATGGATTTTTTCACAGAATGGTTGTTGAACCATTTGCATCATTGATCCATGGAACAGCTTCTGTATTTAATGATAATTATGGTATAGCAATTATTATCATTACCCTAGGCATTAGACTATTATTAATGCCCCTCATGTTAAAACAATATAAAAATCAGCGCATTATGAAAGAAAAAATGGATGTGCTGAAACCTGAAATGGATGAAATTCAAAAGAAATTAAAAGCGACTAAAGATCAAAAAGAACAGCAAAAGCTTCAGCAGGAATTAATGGGACTTTATAAAAAGCATGGTGTGAATCCGTTAAATATGGGATGTCTTCCGATATTAATTCAAATGCCTATCCTAATGGGCTTTTATTATGCCATTAGAGGATCTGAAGAAATAGCGACTCATTCATTCTTATGGTTTAATCTTGGTCACTCAGATATATGGATTACCGCTGCAGCGGGGATTGTATACTTTTTTCAATTTAAAGTTTCACAAGCAACAATGCCAATTCAACAGCAGCAGCAAATGAAATTTATGGGACTGTTATCGCCGATTATGATTGTTATGGTTTCCTTAAATGCACCGGCTGCATTACCGTTATATTGGACAGTTGGGGGTCTTTTCTTAACAATTCAAACGATTATAGGCAAAAGACTTTACCCATCAACTAAGCAAGTAGAAAAAACAAAAGAACCAATTAATCAGAAATAATGAAAGAGGTGTCCCAAAAGTATTAGGGGCACCTCATTTTTGTTTGGTCTATGAATATGTCCCGTCGATTTCCGTTCCAGGCGCTTCGCTTTCCGCGGGGCAAACGGTGAGCCTCCTCGTCGCTATGCTCCTGCGGGGTCTCACCTGTCCGCTTTTCCCGCAGGATAATGAGTGGTCATCCTTGAAATTACACCGCACGAACAAAATGCGTATGCATTTTGGAGGAGTCTTCGCGCCTTCCACTCCAATCAACTTAGTGCAAAAAAGTGAAAATTATTTCATTAATATAATGAAAGTCAATTTTAAAGTCCTTTTGGGTCAGCCTCTTCCTTTATATTATCTTTCCTATGTAATAGCCAATAAAAGCTAGTGTTATTCCGAAAATATAAGTGGAGAGAATATAGAAAACTGCTCGTTGTTTCGCATTTGACTGCAGCAGTTTCACGGCTTCTAGATTGAAGGTTGAAAATGTGGTAAAAGCACCCATAAATCCAGTGCCAAATAATAAATGAGCATTCTCACTGCTATCTAGTCCTAGGATTAATCCTAATAAAAAAGAGCCGGTTAAATTAACAAATAGTGTTCCTAGAGGGATTGTTCCTGATTTTTTACTATTTAATAGCAGTGACAGCTTGTACCTGCAAATAGCACCAATAAATCCTCCAATACTAATAAGCAATAACTTAATAATCATAATAGTTCCTCTCGTTCCTTGTGCTTATGATTTAGTCCGCTAATATAAATAGCACCAACTCCCCCTGTTAAGCTTAAAAACACGTATAAGTATGCCAATAAATATGTACCTTGATTCAATAATTGGACAACATCAGTACTTAATGTGGAAAGAGTTGTAAAAGAGCCAATTGCCCCCGTACTTATAGCAAGCTTTAGCTGGGGACTAATTTTATTTTGTGAAGCAAATTTATTAGTAAAAATCCCAAGCAGAAAAGCACCAATAATATTTGTGATAAGTGTACCCAATGGAAATGTATGTCCCCATAAAAAAACTGAAATGGAATAAAGAAAATATCTAAGGAGACTCCCAATCAGCCCCCCTATCCCTACATAAATGTATGTCAAATTAATCTCCTGCCTTCATTTATTAATTTATTTATTTTAACTCACAAAAGAACATGTTAAAACCTAGTATAGAAAATTAAATGGAATATCTCGCACATTACGGAAAAAATCACATGGATAACGAGGCTCAATATAAGGGAACCTATTTATGAAAAATCAAAGGAGGTTTTCTTTTATGAAAATAAAAGCAATAATAGCTGGGCTTTTTACAATGTCTCTCCTTGCAGGATGTGGCGTTAATAACAAAAATTTAGAAGATACAGCAATGGGAAATAGAGATAATAACGGTTTGACAAGGGTTAATAATCCTGGAGTAAATACAAACCCTGTATATGATAACAGAAATATGAGAGGAACTGATTTAACTCCAGTAGGTGATAATAATTATCGAGATGACAATTATCGTAATGACAATATGTTAAATAACAATTCACGTAATGATTCCCATAATATGCGAGTAGCTGATCGCGCAGCAGATCGTATTACTTCTTTAAAAGAAGTGGATTCTGCATATGTGATTGTAGTTGGGAATAATGCGTATGTAGCTGCAAAATTAGCTAACAATCGAAAGGATATCTCTCGTGATATTGAAGGAAAGATTTCAGATCAAGTAAAAAAAGAGGACAAGGATATCAATGATGTTTACGTATCTGTAAATCCTGATTTTTATGATCGCATGACTGGTTATTCAAATGATATTCGAAGTGGAAAACCTGTCGGTGGATTCTTTGATGAATTTACAAATACTGTTCGTCGTGTGTTCCCGACTCATTTTAATAAATGATGAAATTAAAGGAGGATCTAACAATTGTTAGATCCTCCCTTTTTAAGAAATTCATAAAAGAAAAAGCAAGCTGCCAAGCTTTTTGCTTATGCATCTTGAAAATAATCTTTGTAATAGCCGCCGACTTTTCCTGTATTATCAACTATAAAATAAAATTCCTCTGTTTCATTTTTTACATCGTACTCTTTACCAGCAGTTAAAGCTCGGTCAACTATATATTTAGCTGCATTTGTATGAATACATTTTACTTTTTTTGATGTCTCGCGGTCATTCCAGCTTAGATGGATCAATTGCTGCCACTCCTTTTACTTGATAATGATAGTATAAATAATTTTAGTGGCTAACTGCAATATGATTCTTCTTTTTTTTGGAGTTTTGAGGATATCGATAAAACTTTTTTCGCAAGCTTTTTATTTTATTTTGTTCGAATGTATAAACTGCTGAAGTAATTACATTTTTCAACGTAATATAGCAAACATCACAAATATGATCAATCCTTATAAATTCAAGATGCTCAAACAATATATCCTCATATACCAATTCAAATAATAGATGATCTGTGAAATATTCCATATGAAAACCCTCTTTCTAAGAAGATGGCAATTGTTCTTTACCACTTTCTTAGCATGTATTAAACATTTAGAAGGAATTATATCTCGATGGATAAGTATAATAGTCGAATCGTCATGTTTGTTCTGATTAATCTGAACATATTCATTAAAAAGAAAAATGACGGATTGGATCCGTCATCCTTTAAGTGCATTGCATTGGCATGGTGGAAGATAATTAATTATTGGGATGCTGCAAAGCTGTTTTTTTACTCCTTTTTCTCTAACATGATAGGTGTAATATGGTCTTCTATTTAACTCCTCTTGTCTGTATTTCTCTAGCTTTTCTATAACATAAACTTGATCGTACATTTTCCATTCTCCTCTCGCCTTATCTTCATTTTTATTTTAATTGATTTCGATAAGGAGCTCATTGACCATGAGAATGAAGAAAAAATACACCTTTAGTATGAAAAAACTCTCAATCTTTTCAAAATAAAAAAAAGCCTGTTTTTGTAAAGTTTGCTGTTTTTAGTCATGAAAATGGAACCGTTCCTTTCCGCTACAGGCACTTGCTCTCCGTGGGGAGGAAGTCGAGCCTCCTCGCCGTTCCGTCTGCGGGGTCTCGACTTTTCCTCTATCTCCCACTGGAGTCAAGTGCCTTTCGCTCCAATCCACTCTGCGTTAGCAATGTATTAAAAAACAATCTTATAGAAAACAGCCAAATAAAAAACGTGTTGATCACCATGCCAACACGTTATTACTTATACAAATACATTATTGATATAAAGAATCAAACAAGTAGAGAGGCTGAGTAAAAAGAAGCGGTTTAAAATGAAGCATAAAAGGTCTTTCGCCACGTTGTTGTAATGTATTGAAGACGATCCCTTCTTCTTCTATTGGCTCACAGAACACCAGTTTCGTCGTTCCGCATGATATTGTTGTGTTTTTTGATGATATTGATGTGTCTATTACTGTGTCTGATAATGGAAAATCAAATATCTGCGACCATTTTCTAGCTGTTTGTTCACCATTTTTTGAGGCAATATATATAAACTCTACAAAATGGTTTTCTAGTTTAGAGTCAATCATGCCAC
This sequence comes from Bacillus sp. S/N-304-OC-R1, assembly GCF_019749375.1. Lineage (GTDB taxonomy): Bacteria > Bacillota > Bacilli > Bacillales > Cytobacillaceae > Cytobacillus. Next base: position 59,339 of record NZ_JACWFE010000001.1, on the reverse strand, counting down.
GCTGTTTTAGGTCTATAAAACGTTCTTCATCAGGTTGATCCCACTCGATAAAAAACGGGAATGGCATTGGCGAAATTTCATTTATGAAAAGCATTTTCCATTTAATTATAGATCCGTCTTCCCTTTTTCGACTGCCGGGAAAAATAGGAAATGTATTGTAGCCTTTTTGTTCAAGCATTGTTTTCACATTCATTATATCATTCGTTCGAAAACAGATTTGTCCAATACCTTCCCCTTTATTCAAATCATGAATTAGTTGAATGATTAATGGATTATTAGAGTTTTTAGCGATTTCCTTATTTTCAACCGCTAAATATTCAATATACGATGAGCCTGTATACAATAAGCTATTATGAGTTCCCCATTTTTCATGGCTTCCCCCCATTACGGCTTGAAATTGATGATCTTGCCATTTTCCAACTGCTTCCCTAGGATTTCTCTTAATATAATGAACGATATGATCCAGTTGTAATTCCATCACGGTTCTCCTTATTGAATAGTTAATTTTATCTTACAAGCTTTAATAAATATATTCCAATTTAATCTGAAATCTTTTCAAGATGATCTAGTGCTTTTTATCTTTTTTTAATAAATTGGGTTTTCAAACAGAAAGGAAACGTTTACAATGGAATGAATAGAAAGAATATTCAATCCATTAGGAGGTAATGCAAATGAAGATTATGAGTAATGAACAATTGGTCGTCTCGTATCGTGATGCATTAAAGTCTGGATCTGAGAAGGAATGGATATGGATATTGAAAAGAGAAATCATTAAACGTGGATTAAAGCCTATTAAAAAATAAAGATTTTAGTGATTGGGGCAGGAAGCATACCTGCTCCCTTTTTAAGCATAGAAAAGCAGGATGGGATAACCCACCCTGCAGTATATAATTAAGCTTCAAATAGAAGTGATTCAGGATCTTCAATAAGTTCCTTTACTCGTTTTAAGAAAGTAACTGCTTCTTTTCCGTCAACAATTCGGTGATCATATGATAATGCAATGTACATCATTGGACGGTTTTCCATTCTTTCTGCATCAATTGCAACAGGACGAAGGTTGATTGCATGCATACCTAAAATACCAACTTGAGGACCATTTAAGATTGGTGTTGATAATAATGATCCGAAAGTTCCTCCGTTAGTTATTGTAAATGTACCGCCTTGAAGATCTTGTAGTCCAAGCTTGTTGTTTCTAGCTTTTATGGCAAGATCCATAATATCTTTCTCGATTTCAGCAAAGTTCTTACGGTCCGCATCACGTACAACAGGAACAACTAGACCTTCTTCAGTTGAAACCGCTACACCGATATCATAGAACTTCTTCAATACGATTTCATCGCCTTGAATTTCTGCATTTAAGAATGGGTTTTTCTTAAGTGCAGCAACAACAGCCTTCGTGAAGAATGACATGAAGCCTAATTTTACATCATTCTCTGCAAAGAATTTGTCTTTGCGTTGTTTACGCAGATTCATCACATTTGTCATGTCCACTTCATTAAAAGTCGTTAACATTGCAGCTGTTTGTTGAACTTCTACAAGACGATTAGCAATCGTTTGACGGCGGCGAGACATGCGAATACGTTCTACACGCTTTTCTCCATCTTGCTTAGCTTGTGCAGGTGCAGGTGCAGCTTTTGGTGCTTGCGCTGGTGCTGCACTAGCTTGAGGATTGTAAGATGAAACATCTTGAGCTCTTACTCTTCCAAGTGGATCTACAGTAGGAACTTGATTTAAGTCAATCCCTTTTTCACGAGCCATTTTTCTCGCTGCTGGAGAAGCGATTGTGCGCTGCTGCTTGTCATCTGCAGCTTGCGCAGGTGTAGCTCCCTCTGCTGGTTTCGCTGTAGGCTCCCCGGCAGGAGCTTGTTCTTGAACTGGTGCAGCAGCTTGTGCTGGTTCTGCTCCTGCTTGACCGCTTTCATCAACAACTGCGATAACTTCACCAACATTTACATTATCGCCTTCTTGCGCCTTTACTTCTGTTAATACTCCTGTAAAGTCTGAAATAATTTCAACGTTAACTTTATCTGTTTCTAATTCAACCACATAATCGCCTTTATTAACGAAATCACCTGGTTTTTTTAACCATTGAGCAATTGTTCCTTCTGTAATTGATTCAGCTAATTCAGGTACTCTAATTTCTGCCACCTTAATTTCCTCCTTCTTGCTTTCGCGTATATGCTTCTTCAATGATGCGTGCCTGTTCGTGCTTATGGATAATTGGATCCCCTTCTGATGGGCTAGAACGACGGCGTCTGCCAACATAAGTAACCTCAACACTAGAATCAGCAAGTGTTCTTAGTCTTGGCTCAACAAATGTCCAAGCACCCATGTTTTTAGGTTCTTCCTGTACCCAGAAGATTTCTTTAAGGTTTGGATAACGGTTCATAATTTCTTTAATTGCATCCATTGGGAACGGATAAATTTCTTCTACACGAATAATATGGAACCAGTCTTTATTTTCCACATTTTTTAGCTGTTCTGCAAGATCAATTGCCATTTTTCCTGAAGCTAAAATTAATCTTGTCACTTTATCAGTTTCTTGCCCAAGTTCCGGCTGTTCAAGAACAGGCTGGAATTCACCTTCACTTAAGTCTTTAGCGCTAGATGCAACTAATTGATGACGAAGTAGGCTCTTTGGCGACATAATTACGAGCGGACGAACTTCCTCACGATTTAAAATCGCTGCCTGTCTGCGTAAAATATGGAAATATTGAGCAGATGACGAAAGGTTTGCTACAGTCCAGTTATTTTCAGCTGCTAAAGTAAGGAATCTCTCCAAACGGGCACTTGAGTGCTCTGGTCCTTGACCTTCATAGCCATGAGGAAGAAGCATAACTAAACCAGATTTTTGTCCCCATTTTGCACGTCCTGCCGCAATAAATTGATCAAACATAACTTGAGCGGAGTTTGCGAAATCTCCAAATTGTGCTTCCCAAAGTACAAGTGTTTCAGGAGCAAATACATTATAGCCATATTCGAATCCAAGTACAGCCATTTCTGATAATGGACTATTGTGTACAGCAAATGATGCTTTTGCTGATGATAGTAAATGAAGTGGAGAGTATGCTTTACCTGTTTCAGTGTCATGTAAAACAATGTTACGGTGCGCAAATGTTCCACGTTCTGAGTCTTGACCCGTTAAGCGAATAGGAGTTCCGTCGCTAATAATAGATGCATATGCTAATGTTTCAGCATGGCCCCAGTCAATTTTTGCTTCTCCATCAAGAGCTTCCAACCTTCTCTTCAAGATCTTGTCTAGTTTGTTAAAGACCTTAAAGTTTTCTGGGAATAATAGAAGTTCTTCATTTATTTGTTTCAAAGTCTCAATAGGGACAGCTGTTTGAATTTTTGGAAGGCCTTTTTCAATTATTTCAGGAACATCCATATCTTCAACAGGAATTTTTTTGTTTGGAACCTTTTCATACGCTGCTTTTAACTTATTAATTACATCTTCTTCTAATTGTGAAGCAGTTTCTTTTGTTATTGTTGATTGGTTAATAAGTTTTTCAGCATATAATTCTTTGATAGTTAAATGCTTTTGAATAATTTTATACATTAATGGGTTGGTCGTCATTGGTTCATCCATTTCATTATGGCCGAAACGACGGAACCCAATCAGATCGATTAAGAAGTCTTTTTGGAATTTCTCTCTATATTCACATGCTAATCTTGCTGCTGCAAGACATGCTTCCGGATCATTAGCATTAACATGTAAGATTGGAATCTCATATCCCTTTGCTAAATCACTTGCATATCTTGTTGAGCGTGAGTCATATGATTCTGTTGTAAATCCAATCGTATTATTAGCAATAATATGAATAGATCCACCTGTGTTATATCCTTTTAGCTGACCTAGGTTTAAAGTTTCAGCTACAACACCTTGACCTGGGAATGCCGCGTCACCATGAATAATAATCGAAAGTGCAGAACGGAAGTCTTCATTAGGATATCCTTTGTTAGTCCGATCATCCTGAGCAGCACGAGTATAGCCTTCAACAACGGCTCCAACGAATTCAAGGTGACTAGGGTTATTCGCAAGAGTAAGGCGAGCAATCGTTGTATTTTCGTCTTTAATTTGCTTATCAAGTCCAAGATGGTATTTTACATCCCCTGTCCATCCATAGCTGATTCCAATGGAACCTTCAGATGGAACTAGCTCTTTATTTGGAGCATGCTGGAATTCAGCAAAAATCATTTCATATGGTTTTCCGAGAACATGTGCTAGAACATTCAAACGTCCACGGTGAGCCATTCCGATGTTAATTGTCTTTGTGCCATTTGAAACAGATTCAGAAACGATTTCATCAAGTAAAGGAACCATTGTATCAAGTCCTTCAATTGAGAATCTCTTCTGTCCAACAAATGTTCTGTGAAGGAACTTTTCAAATTCATCTACTTCAGTAAGTCTTTTTAAGATTTTAGTTTTTTCTTCAGGGTGAAGCTTTAAGTGCAGATCGCTAGATTCTACTTTTTTACGCAGCCATTCTTTTTCATTCTCATCATCAACATGATGGAATTCAAAAGCAATTGTACCCATGTACACACTCTTCAAATATTCAATAGCTTCAAGACCATTTCTTAATGGAACTTTTGCTTCAGTACAGATAAGACTTGCTGGAATAGCCTTTAAATCTTCTTCAGTTAAACCATAACGAGATAGATCAAAAAGTTTATTCTCTGGTTCCTGGTTATTTAATGGATAAATATCCGCTGCACGGTGGCCATAGAATCTGATATTATCAGCCAAACGAATAGCCGCTAATGTTTTTTCTAACTGATTAGCGGATGTATAGGCTACATTTGTTTCAGTTCCAGAGAAATCCTTACTTTCTGCAACAGGTGATCCCGTAGAATCAAAATACGCTCTCATCTCTGGATCAACTGAATCAGGATTTTCTAAGTAGTTTTCATACAACTCGATGACATAGCCAAGGTTTGGACCGAAAAATCCTTGATTTAAAGGCCGTTCACCATTCAATGGCTTTTTCATGAAAAAAAACCTCCATCACTATATTTGAAAAGTTCAATATCAATTATTTTCTCCCTAATAAATGAATAAATGAGTAAATTGAATAAATAAAATAAACGAAATGGCTTGCATAAAAAGATATTCTGTTTCTAATAAAGATTCAAAATGATTATTCTATAGTATTAGTTCGTCTATTAAAAGAATTTGGATATTTGTGCATTTATTCAATTAACAATTAAGAATAATAATATTTTTAGGGGTTAAATAATTTCCAAAGCCATTTTAACACGTTAAAGTAGGTAATTCAAAGGTTTTAAACACAGATATAGTAGAAAATATTCGCTTCTATAAAAGAAATAAAATTCTATATTAGTAAAATGTTTACCATTTATGTCTAGAAATTGTTTTTCTTATAGTATATAAGCACTAATTATCGTTCCAAAGTGATTGCTTTATGTACTGTTTTACTAGGCTACTAATATATTTTCTTGAAAGGATTGACTTTTCTGAATGTTATGAGGTAAAGTTATAAGAAAATTGAAAAATGATTTCTTATCAAGAGAGGTCGAGGGTAAGGCCCGGTGACGCCTCAGCAACCATCAATCATAATGAGATTGAAAAGGTGCTAATTCCTGCAAGTTTTAAAAACTTGAGAGATAAGAAGATGGCTATATGAACGAAAAAAAGTCTTCTTCTTAAAGAAGGCTTTTTTATTTTTCTTCATATTTAAACAAATTAACGTGTTAAAGTTAAAAAGGAGTGTTCAATATGCATAAGCTAGATACGATACTTGCACAAATTGGCAACCGCAGTGAAACGGTTACAGGAACAGTGAATCCGCCTGTTTATTTCTCGACAGCCTATCGTCATGAAGGGATTGGCCAGTCTACTGGATTTGACTATATTCGGACTGGTAATCCGACACGGGTGCTTCTTGAAAAAGCAATAGCTAAGCTTGAGGACGGAGAGCAAGGTTATGCATGCAGCTCTGGCATGGCGGCTATTCTCACTGTTCTTTCTATTTTCAAATCAGGTGATGAGCTAATTGTTTCAAAGGATCTATATGGCGGAACATATCGTCTGTTTGAGCAAGGCTATAAAAAATGGGGATTAAACTGTAAATATACTCAATCATTTTGTCCAGATGAATTAGAGAAACATATAACACCAAATACAAAAGCATTATTTATTGAAACTCCTACGAATCCTTTAATGGAGCAAACTAATATTGAAGAAGTAGCTCAATTTGCAAAAAAGCATGAACTGCTACTCATTGTTGATAACACTTTTTATACCCCTATCCTCCAGCAGCCGTTAAAGCTTGGAGCAGATATTGTTATTCATAGTGCTACGAAATATTTAGGCGGCCATAATGATGTTCTTGCGGGATTAGTTGTAGCTAAGAGCAAAGAATTATGTGAATCTTTAGCACTTTACCACAATGCGGCAGGTGCGGTACTAAGCCCATTTGATTCTTGGCTGCTCATTCGAGGAATGAAAACACTTTCCCTGCGCATGGAGCGTCATGAAAAAAATGCAAAGGAACTTGTCCGCTACTTATCAAATCATGAAGCAGTTACAGATGTTCTCTATCCTGGACGTGGCGGAATGATTTCTTTCCGAATAAAAAATGAGGAATATGTAAATCCATTTTTACAAAGTCTTTCTCTGATAACTTTTGCGGAAAGCCTCGGCGGAGTAGAAAGCTTTATTACCTACCCTGCTACCCAGACACATGCAGATATTCCAGAACAAATTCGGATTGAAACGGGTGTTTGTAATCGATTATTACGCTTTTCTGTTGGGATTGAAAATACAGAAGATCTAATTCATGATTTGGAACATGCTTTCGCAGGTGTCTTAAAGGAGGTTTCAATATGAGTAATCAATATAGCTATTCATTTGAAACAAAGCTTTTGCATAATAGTCATAAATACGATCCTGTTACAGGTGCTGTTAGTGTGCCGATCAATCACGCCTCTACCTTTCATCAGACAGACTTTGATTCTTTCGGAAAATACGATTATGGCAGAAGTCTGAACCCTACACGTGAGGCACTTGAAACAGTCATTGCTGATTTAGAAGAAGGAACACATGGCTTTGCATTTGCTTCTGGAATGGCGGCAATTTCCACCTCTTTTCTTCTATTATCTCAAGGTGATCATGTTGTCATCACGGAGGATGTGTATGGAGGAACTTTCCGTTTCGTTACACAAGTGCTGAATCGCTTAGGTATTGAACATACTTTTGTCGATATGACGGATTTAGATGCAGTTCAGAAAGCAATTAAGCCTAATACAAGAGTGTTTTATGTAGAAACTCCTTCAAACCCGTTATTAAAAATTACTGATATTAAAGCGATATCGGAAATCGCCAAAAAGCACGGTGCCTTAACATTCGTTGATAACACGTTTTTAACCCCTGCTTTGCAAAAGCCCCTTACATTAGGTGCTGATGTTGTTTTACATAGTGCAACGAAATTTTTATCAGGTCATAGCGATGTCGTTGCTGGTCTTGCTGTTGTTAATGATGAGGAGCTGGCTAAAAAACTTGGATTCTTACAAAATTCGTTTGGAGCCGTTTTAGGTGTCCAGGATGCATGGCTCGTTCTAAGAGGGATTAAAACACTAAAGGTCAGGTTAGAACAGTCAATGAATGCTACGCGGAAAATCGCCTCTTTTTTAAAAGAACACCCAGCTATACAGAAAGTTCATTATCCAGGCTTTGAAGACCATCCACAGTATGATATTCAATTAAAACAAGCAAAAGGCCATGGAGCAGTTCTTTCATTCGAACTTGCGGACGAACTGGCCGTTAAGGATTTTGTTTCGAAGGTTCAAATTCCAGTATTTGCTGTTAGCCTCGGTGCAGTAGAGTCAATTCTTTCATATCCTGCAAAAATGTCACATGCAGCCATGTCAGAATCAGAACGTGAACAAAGAGGCATTCAGAGCGGACTCCTCAGGCTTTCTGTTGGACTGGAAAATCCTGAAGATATTATTAATGATTTTTCACAAGCTTTAGCTCAACATGCTACACAATTAGAAAAGGAGTACCGTTAAGGAGGATGAAAATGAGTTTCCTTGAAAAATTAAAAAATGAAATCATAATTGCTGATGGTGCGATGGGAACTCTTCTCTATTCCTATGGGACGGATAGCTGTTTTGAGAATTTAAATCTCACCCATGCAGAACAGATTCAGCAAATTCACGAAGCATATATACATGCTGGAGCAGATCTTATTCAAACCAACACGTATGCTGCAAACTATATTAAACTTCAAAGATATGGTCTAGAAGATAGTGTGAAAGAATTAAATACTTTTGCTGTTAGGAACGCTAGAAAAGCAGCAAAAAAGGATGTATATGTGGCGGGGACTATTGGCGGCATAAGAGGAATTAAACCTAATATGGTTGCCCTTGAGGAAATTAAACGGAGTTTTCGTGAACAGTTATACTGTCTACTGCTAGAAGGTGTCGATAGTATATTACTAGAAACGTATTATGATCTTGAAGAGCTGGAAAACGTCCTTGCTATTGCTAGGAAAGAAACCGATTTGCCAATCATAGCCCAAGTTTCTCTGCATGAAGCCGGAATATTACAAGATCAGACCCCAGTGGCCGATGCCCTTTCACGTCTAGAAACTTTAGGTGCGGATGTTGTTGGCCTAAATTGCCGCTTAGGTCCTTATCATATGCTTCTATCATTGGAAAATGTTCCTTTACCAAAGCAGGCATTCTTATCGGCATATCCGAATGCCAGTATTCCGGCTTACACGGATGGAAAGTTTCATTATGAAGGAGATTCAGAGTATTTTAGACAGTCAGCACGAGATTTCAGAAACCAAGGGGTTCGATTACTAGGTGGATGCTGTGGAACAACTCCTGATCATATCCGTGCATTTGCAACTGAGCTTAAAGGATTACCGCCGATTACAGAAAAAACGATCAAAAAACGCAGTGAAATAAAAATATCGAATCCGTCCGCAATCATACGAGAAAATCCGCCATTACAGGAAATCGTCAAAGACCGGCCTTCGATTATAGTAGAACTGGATCCTCCGAAAAAACTAAATACTGCTAAATTTTTTGAAGGTGCTAAGGCATTAAAGGATGCAGGCATTGATGCAATCACTCTTGCAGATAACTCGCTTGCTTCTCCAAGAGTATGCAACTCAGCTCTAGGATATCGTGTTAAAAAAGAAATTGGCTTAAGGCCCCTTGTCCATATTACTTGCCGAGACCGGAATATTATCGGTTTGCAATCTCATTTAATGGGGCTTCACACTCTAGGGCTTCATGATGTATTAGCGATAACGGGTGATCCTGCAAGAGTTGGAGATTTTCCTGGCGCCTCATCAGTTTATGATTTATCATCATTTGAGCTTATCCAAATGATAAAGCAATTAAATGAGGGCTTATCTATTTTAGGAAAAGACTTAGAAGAGAAAGCCGCTTTTTCTGTAGGAGCTGCCTTTAATCCAAATGTTCGGTCCGTTGAAAAAGCTGTTCAGCGACTAGAGAAAAAAATCGAATATGGGGCTGATTATTTTATTAGCCAGCCTGTTTTTTCAGAAGAAAAATTATTAGATGTTCATCAAGCAATAAAACATTTAGATCATCCAATATATATTGGACTTATGCCATTGATAAGCCATAAAAATGCAGAGTTTCTTCATAATGAAGTTCCGGGCATTAAGATTTCTGATTCAATTCGTGAAATTATGGCATCTTGTAAGGATGATCCTGCTAAAGCAGTCCGAGAAGGCATGGCGATTACAAAATCATTAATTGATACAGCGGCAGAATTATTTAACGGTATATATTTAATTACTCCGTTTATGAAATACGAGTTAACCGCGGAATTATCAGCATATGCCCATGAAGTAAGTGCCAAAATTGCAAGGAGGAACCTAAATGCAGAAGTTACCATTAACTGAACAGTTGAAGAAAAAGATTCTTATTATGGATGGCGCTATGGGAACAATGCTTCAAAACGCCAATTTAACACCAAATGATTTCGGCGGCGAAGAATATGACGGGTGTAATGAATATTTAAATATTACAGCTCCAGAAGTAATTGAACGAATTCACCGCGAGTATTTCCAGGCTGGTGCAGATATTGTAGAAACGAATACATTCGGTGCAACGAGCATTGTTCTGGATGAATATAATCTAGGTCATAAAGCTTATGAAATTAATAAAAAAGCCGCGCAAATTGCCCGTAAAGCAGCTGATGAATTATCCACTGCCGAATGGCCAAGATTCGTTGCAGGAGCAATGGGGCCAACGACGAAAACTTTAAGTGTGACTGGTGGGACTACGTTTGATGTGCTTATTGGATCGTATGAAGAGCAAGCTATTGGTTTAATCGATGGTCAGGTTGATCTATTATTGCTTGAAACAAGTCAAGATATGCTAAATGTAAAAGCTGGATTTATTGGGATTCAACAAGCATTCAAAAAAACAGGCAAGCAATTGCCGTTAATAATCTCAGGTACAATTGAACCGATGGGAACAACATTGGCAGGTCAGTCTATCGAAGCTTTTTATATTTCTTTAGAACATATGAAGCCTCTTGCGGTCGGGCTTAATTGTGCAACAGGGCCAGAATTCATGCAGGATCACATCCGTTCCCTTTCTAGTCTTGCCACTACTGCAGTTAGTTGTTATCCAAACGCCGGACTTCCTGATGAAGAAGGACAATATCATGAAACCCCAGAATCTCTTGCGCTGAAATTAGGCGGGTTTGCTTCAGAAGGCTGGCTAAACATTGTTGGCGGCTGCTGTGGAACGACACCTGCTCATATTCAAGCGATTGCTAATGAAATGGCAAAATATCAGCCGCGAACTATAGAAAAAAATCCAGTTCATAAAGTATCAGGAATTGAACCATTTATTTATGATGATCCCACCCTCCGACCTATTATGGTTGGTGAAAGAACGAATGTTATTGGTTCTCGAAAGTTTAAACGATTAATTAAGGAAGGGAAATTTGAAGAAGCGGCAGAGATTGCAAGGGCACAAATTAAAGGCGGTGCCCATGTTATTGATGTTTGTCTTGCAGACCCTGATCGTGAAGAAATTCAAGACATGGAAAACTTCATGAAAGAACTCGTCAAGAAAGTAAAGGCCCCTCTTGTTATCGATTCAACTGATGAACAAGTTATCGAAAAGGCTTTAACCTTTTCACAAGGTAAAGCAATTATTAATTCGATTAACTTAGAAGATGGAGAGGAAAGATTTGCAGCCATTTCCCCTCTTGTTCATAAATATGGAGCAGCGGTTGTTGTAGGAACGATTGATGAAAAGGGCATGGGTGTAACTGCTGAGAAAAAGCTTGAAATAGCTAAGCGATCTTATGAAGTACTAGTTCATAAATACGGAATTTCACCTGAAGATATAATTTTTGACCCGCTCGTCTTCCCTGTTGGTACAGGAGATGAACAATATATCGGAAGTGCGAAAGCGACAGTGGATGGAATTAGGTTAATTAAGAATGAGATGCCAGAGGTTCAAACGATTCTTGGAATAAGTAACGTATCATTTGGCCTCCCTCCTGTCGGCCGAGAAATATTAAATTCTGTTTTCCTTTATCATTGCACACAGGCTGGCCTTGATTATGCGATTGTTAATACAGAGAAGCTTGAAAGATTTGCCTCAATTCCGAAAGAAGAAGTGGAACTTGCCGAAAGACTGCTATTCGAAACGAAAGATGAAACTTTAGCTGCCTTTACAGAGTTTTACCGGGATAAGAAAAAAGAGCAAAAAAGCATTATGCCTGACATGACTCTTGAAGAACGTCTTGCTTACTATATTGTGGAAGGAACAAAAGAAGGGCTTATTCCTGATTTGGAGGAAGCATTGATTAACTACCCTGCCCCGCTTGATATTATTAATGGACCGCTTATGGATGGAATGAAGGAAGTTGGCCGCTTATTTAATGACAATCAGCTTATAGTCGCAGAGGTTCTTCAAAGTGCTGAAGTTATGAAAGCATCTGTTTCCTTCCTTGAACCTTACATGGAGAAAGATGACACAAGCGCAAATAAAGGAAAAATTGTACTGGCAACTGTTAAGGGTGATGTTCATGACATTGGGAAAAACCTAGTCGATATTATACTAAGTAATAATGGCTATGAAGTCATCGATCTAGGCATTAAGGTCCCTCCTTCTGAGCTGATTGAAACGATAAAGAAAGAAAATCCCGATATGGTCGGCTTATCCGGACTGCTTGTAAAATCTGCACAGCAAATGGTGATTACTGCTCATGATTTAAAGCAAGCCGGTATCGATATTCCAATTCTTGTTGGCGGAGCAGCACTTTCTCGTAAATTTACAGATACGAAAATTGCAAAGGAATACGATGGACTTGTGTTATATGCCAAGGATGCAATGAATGGCTTATCGATTGCCAACCAGATTCAAGACCCGATTGAATTTAAAAAATTAAAGAGCGACCAATTAGAAAAGCAGGATGCTGCACAAAACGCAGCTCCATTTGATCGAAGCTCCATTGCAATTTCAACAGCTGTAAAAGTAAGACCCAAACTAAATACAAATGTCCCAGTTTTCACTCCCAAGGATTTAAAAAGAAAGATTTTATCATCTATTTCGATTTCACATATTGAGCCATATATAAATAAACAAATGCTGATTGGACATCATTTAGGCTTAAAAGGCAAATTAGACAAGATGATTGCTGAAGGTGATGAGAAAGCAATAAAAATGAATGAAATGGTGAATAGTTTAATTGAGGATGCTAAAGTGAATGGCTGGATTACACCAGCTGCTGTTTATCAATTTTTCCCTGCACAGTCTGATGGTAATAAGGTTTTGATCTATAACGAAGAACAGACAAAAATTATTGAAACCTTTGAATTTCCTAGACAGGAAGTTGAGCCATATTTATGTCTTGCTGATTATTTAAAATCAAAAGAAAGCGGACAAATGGACTATGTTGCCTTCTTTACTGTAACTGCCGGTAGAGGCATTCGGCAAATTGCAGATGAAATGAAGGAACAAGGCCGTTTCCTTGAATGCCATGCTCTCCAATCACTGGCATTAGAAACTGCAGAAGGATTTGCTGAGCTTGTTCACAGACAAATTCGTGATCGCTGGGGCTTCCCTGATCCTGTTGATATGACGATGAAAGATCGATTTGCTACAAAGTATCAAGGACAGCGATTCTCATTTGGCTATCCAGCATGCCCAGATCTAGAGGACCAGCAAAAGCTGTTCAACTTAATTAAACCTACAGATATTGGCGTACATTTGACTGAAGGCTTTATGATGGAGCCAGAAGCGTCCGTATCCGCTATTGTTTTCGCTCACCCAGACGCCAGATATTTTAGTGTACTAAAAGTATAAATAGAAAAGCCAAAAACCTCATCACTTGGTTTTTGGCTTTTCTACAATTCAGGTTGCTGATTTTTTTAAATGAATTTGCTTGATTTGCTCATTGCTTGGATTAAAGTCAATATCAATAAATAAGCCGAATTCTTTGCCATCTTCTCTCAACCAGAGTTTAAATTTTTCTGTTGATACTCCTTCTTTCTCTACCTTGCCAATATGGAGATAATCGATAATATCTGCTCTTGGATATTTTTCTTTAGCGGTTTTCATGGCTAACTGTCCCCACTTAGCATATGGAGGTTCATCTGGCCGTGCCTGTGCAAATTGTGCAGAAGAACAAATCAGAATTGACAAGATGGCAATGATTCTTGTTAGTTGCCCAATCATTACATGTCTACCCCCTTTTTTAACTCCTCTCTCATCCGCTCTTCCTCTTCCTGTACAGATATATAAGTAATTTGTTCCTCCAAATAATGATGCAATAAATCTTTCTCATCCTGACATTCGATGTCTATCATTTTTTTCATTTTGGAAGCCCTCCTCTTTAAGTATTTCATTTAGAATTTGATAATTTTCACATCCCTATTCGCAAATGAATACCAAATTTTTGAATATTTTTCAGCATTAACTTCAAGCTAATAAGAGGAGGTGCTGAAATTGGAACAGGAAAAATCAATTCCGGATTTTACACAAATGGATCATCAGATGAATGATGCTGCCTATACAACAGAGTCTATCGTATCTGATTCTCAATTGGACTTAAACATTTATACAGAAGAACAAAACACTGTTGAGGTTGTTAATCCAAAAAATAGTTATGAAGATTAGAAAAGCATTGCCGGTTCATGAACTGGCAATGCCTTTTATCATTTCGTGATGTACAACCTGCTGTTGCAATATTCCATGACCGTTTTAAAAAGGTTGCGGCTATTATGGTTAATTCCCCTTATTCGTTGGATTAAGTGTGATTTATTTTCTTCAATAGATTATCTGAATGTGCAAAAATGAGGATCACAATCAATACAACAAGAACCCATAATAATTCTGTTGAATGGTATAAATAAGAAACCGCGAATGGAATGAAACAAAAAGCAGCTAAACCAGAGATCGTAAAACTTTTTGATAAAGAATAAAATAACAAAAATCCAATGATGATAACGAGTGCCAGCAATGGTTCAAAAGTAATGATGCCTCCGATAAACGTTGAGATTCCTTTACCGCCTTTCAATCGATAAAATATTGGTTTAATATGACCGATTACAGCAACTGTAAGGCAAGCTAGAATCTCAAATTCAGAAAAAAGGAAATACCGTCCAATTAATACTACAAGACAGCCCTTTAATGCATCACCGAGAAACGTAATGATAAAAGCCTTTTTACCATATAAGCGTCCTATATTACGTGCACCCGGATTCCCAGAGCCTTGATTGATAATATTTTCTTTTCGAAGTAATTTAATAAGAAGATGTGCTGTTAAGATATTTCCAATAAAATAAGAGGTAATTAAATAGGAAAGAAAATTCATATTGATCTCCAGCCTTTAATTTATATGGTCAAAAGGCAACTTCATTTCTAGTTATAAGCTTATGTACAAGTATACAGGAATATATCCAAATGATGGACAAGTTTAACAGCAAATAGAAATAAAAATAACACCCTCTAGGGTGTCATTTCTCAATGGATTTATTTCTTCAAGCTTAAGGCACCTTGCTGCTGATAGGTAGTCAAATCATAAGCAGATATCTTTTGAGGTGATAATGCATACAAGGAGTTTCCAATATAAAGAAGCCGATTAATTTGGTTTTCCCATTCTTCATACGGAGCTCTAGGGTTTTGATGAGTGAATTTTGTCTGTAAATGAAAACCTGTCTGAACATCAATATTGTAAACAAGTGCACCTTGAAAATCGTAAGTGGATTCATATTGACTATTTTGCTTATTCTGGTAAATGGTAATTGGAAATGCGAAAATATTTCTCTTTTTATCAAATAACAGTGCTTTATGATCATGATTTAAAGGTGAATAACTACCCCTGCCACTGATAATTTCTGTAAATTTCTCTTTTGGATTTTTCATATCACTTACATCAAATAGAGAAATTTTCACCCCATCAGTTTGAATAATTGGTCCATTTATTGAGCCTTTCCCACTTTGTACCTTAGTATCATAACCAAAGCCAATCAAATGATTTTCATCATATGGATGGAGATAGTTGCTAAAGCCTGGGATTTTTAATTCCCCTAGTACTTTCGGATTTTTCGGATCTTTCCCATCAATAACGAATAATGGATCAGTCTCTCTAAATGTAACGATGTAAATACGATTATTCATAAACCTTGCTGAATAAATTCTTTCCCCTCTGGCAAGATCCTCTAACTGACCTACTTGCTTTAAGTTCTTATCTAGAATATATAAGTTATTTGCCGATGGTTTGTTACTATTCCATACTTGACCTTTTGTAGTCGCAATTCGAAAATATTCATTGTATTCATCCATGGAAAATTGGTTAAGTACAGTTCCGGGAACTTCGACTGACACTTCAAAGTCAACATTTTTATCGTTGATTGAAAATTTATAAATTTTCGTTAATTCTTGATATGGCTTGCTGTTTTCAGGTTGATAATTTGTCACCGCTAGATATAGGGCATTTTTTGACATATATAGGTTATTTCCACTGCCTAAAAAAGAGGAAATATTCATTTTTTCTGTTGGCTTATCTAGATTAATGACAGCAATATTCGTAAAATTTGCCTCATTTGAATTCGGAACATATCGGATATCACTATAATTAATTGACTTCATTACTTCCTGATTTACTGAATCTGAATATTTTGGACGCATATCCACATCTGGATTGTCTCTTAATATCCAAACTTGAGGATGTTTATTGGCTATCATATACAAATTTCCATTCATTAGTCTTGAAGAAAGCATGGATCCTTCCATTTCAATCTCTCTTACTTTTTTAGGCTGCTGTTTATTTTTTATGTCATAAACATACACTTTTGTTGTTTCATCAAATGGAGCAATGCCGATCTTAGCAATTTCTTTTTGGCTATTCTGCTCTATTTTTCCGTAACTATGTCCCATAACAATCAATTGATCTTTATAATTGAAAAGCTGGTATGGTATAAACGAATGGTCAAATGCTATAACAGATTCTAAAGACATTGTATTTGCGGGTACTGCCCTAATAATTTGAATTTTTCCATCCATTATCTGATAAATATGAGAACCATCTGTCTTTACAATGTCAGCTTCATCGATTCCTTGAACTTGTACATTAGTTTCTGAATAGTTTCCAGATCCATCTGCCCCAATACTCTCTTGTGCAGCTTCTTTTTTATCTAATGATATAAATGTTTTATGATTCTTTTCTTCTTCCTTTAATCGGCTTAATAAAAGCTTATTTAATTCGCTTTTTGTTTTAATAGCTTGAAGTCCATCTTTTTCTACTGTTTGACTTTTGGCAGACAGGACTTTGCTTTCTGCTGGCCTATTATCAATGCCTACATACATTGTAAAAAATATAATTGTCAGAAATACAAATGCTCCACTGAAAATAATCCATTTTTTCACCAAAATCTTTCCCCCTTTATTACCTTTGACGAATTAAAATATCCATTTGTTACAAAATCATCCTGAAGATCCATACGTTTACTATAAGAGACATAAAAATATCCACCCTATTCGGGTGGATATTAGATATTCTATGGTATTTACCAATCCTGTGTTTTTTCAAGCAAAGAATCAATTTCAATTCGTCTGATTATAAAACTAAAGTCATCTTCCATATCTTCAGTAGCATCTAACAGTTTATCAATATCCGTATTTATTAATATCATAATCAGACCTCCTCTATTAAAAATATATCAAATAGTAAAATAGTTGTTCGTTCTTGCTACATATTTCGTACATAACTATTTCTTTGTGGGTGTATAAAAGTAATTTATTTATTAATTTACCCTAGTATAAATGAAATAAACATCATTTTATATGATACAAGTCACCAATATAATTAAGTTTTAATATACTGTAAAGTAAATTGATAAATTCTTAACAAATAGTTCATTAAATATTATTAGAAGGTGTTTATGTATGAGACCTAAAGTAAATTCATATGAGTTTGCAAAGGTTTTACAATCTGCTCTAAAAAAAGGACAAAATGAAAATCATTTGACTGTTAATGAATTATTAAGGGAAATTGTAAGTCAGCTTGAGCCTCTAATAAAAAGAAGAACATAGATAGAAATGAAATATGACCATAAAGAGATCGGTTTTATACCGATTTTTTTTGCATGCAAATCAATAAAGGTGCAGTATGTAATTTTTGAATTTATTTGGAATTAGAGTAAAATTAAATGAAATATGGTAATATATTTAATCGAATGATTGTCCTTAGTGGAGGTATCAATAAAGTGTTAAAAATATTACATAAGAAAATGTTTATATTTACCCTATGTCTATTGCTTTTTTTGTTGAATACAGCTGTTGGTGCTACTGAAACTGAAATAGTTGCTAATAATTTTACAGAGGAAATTATGTTAGGTGAAAAATATCCTGCCGAGCTTATGAAATGTATTGATGGGAAAAATGCAGAATTTGAAATAAATGGACAGGTTTATAAAACAAAATTTCTTTATATAGATACGCCTGAAAGCACAAATGAAATTAAACCTTTCGGAAAGGAAGCTAGTGTTTTTACATGCAATTTTCTTATGTCGGGAAAAATTACTATTGAAACAGATGGCGAAACTTTATTTGACCAGGACGGCAATTTATTAGCATGGATTTGGGTGGGAGACCAGCTTCATCAAGAAGCAATTACAAGAGCCGGATTTGTGGAAAGACTTTATGACGATGGGGATTATTTATATGAAGATCAAGTTATTGAGGCAATGGAAAGTGCAAAGAAATTATCAAAAGGCATTTTTGCCTCTAAAGAAACTTTTTATCCTAATACTTATGATGAAACAATGTATAATCATTCATTTGATGCAAATGTAGTAAATGAAGAAGAAATAATTGAAAAAATGCGTAAATCTAGTTCTGAAAACATTATGGAACCTGATAAGATTTCTAATAAAACAGAATCTAGAAGCTCTTCAAGCAATGTAATAACCGGTTTTATCATCCTTTGTCTATTGGTATTGATTGTTAAAAGAAGAAATAAGAGTAGGAAATAATCGATTTTTACAAGAAAGGCATCGTCATACTAATGATGGTGCCTTTTTCTATGGGTTACTTTTCCAGAATAATTGTTCAAAAAATGTTCAAAAAGTATGGTTATTTTCTTCAAGCCCACTATATCAATATTTTTTAAGTATTTTAGCCAAAAATCCCTTCTTTCCATAATCTAACTTCTTAATTTTGTCACAACAAAATAGCTGTCCATGTGTTATTATCATCATCACAGTGGAAATACATTAATAAACATTTTGTATTTTACCTTTCAATTACTATTGTTAAATAGCTTTTCATTTTTTAAAATGTTTGTGAAGTATTTAACAATGGTTTAATTTTTACAAGGAGATGGGAGCACATGAAGTTAAAAAAGGTGTTATTGCCCTTTTTAGCACTTTTAATACCGAGTGTCTTAAGTGGCTGTGATTTAGTTGTTTTTCAGCCGCAAGGACCGGTAGCAAGAAGCATCACAGAATTAATCGATTGGTCGTTACTCTGGATGCTGCTTGTCGTAGTTGTTGTTTTTGCACTATTTGGTGTAATTATTTGGAAATATCGAGAAAAGCCTGAGAATATGGATTATGAGCCACCTGAAGAACATGGCAATACTCTTCTAGAAATTATTTGGACGACTATTCCAATTCTTATTGTTATTGCATTAACAATTCCTACTGTAAATACTTTATACGATTTAGAAAAAGTCCCTAAAGGGTATGAAAATAAAAAGCCTATTACAATTAATGTAACCTCTGCTGATTGGAAGTGGATATTCAGCTACCCTGAGCAAGGTATTGAAACTGTAAACTATGTAAATATCCCTGAAGATCGTCCAGTGTTATTCAAACTGACTTCAGCAGGAACGATGCAATCTTTTTGGGTCCCTGCCCTTGCTGGTCAAAAATATACAATGAACAAAATGGAAACAGAAATGTATGTAGTCGCAGAAAACCCTGGTTCTTATTTAGGAAGAAATACGAACTTTAACGGTCGTGGCTATGCGGATATGGAATTTGAGGTGCTCGCTCAAACTGAGAAGGACTTTGACAAATGGGTGAAGGAAGCTCAAGATCGCGCACCAAAGTTAACTGAAGATAAATATTATGAACTCCTTAAGCCAACTGTTCTGGGCAGATTAACTTTCTCTAATACTCATTTAGCTTGGGTAAACCATGCTGATCATAATTCAAAAACTTATACGAACCCAGAATTATACAAAAACCATCAATATCCTGGAAAGATCTTTGAAGAGAAGGATAATTATAAAAATTCAAGTGAAGAATCATCTGAACAGCATAACATGAGTTCAGAAAACGGAAATAACCATGGAGGTGAACATGATGGACATTAAATGGGATAAATTCTTTATTACAGGTGACCCATTAATAGTAGGTTCACAGATTGCTATTGTTCTAACTATGCTTGGAATCATTGGCGGTGTGACTTACCTGAAGAAATGGAAATGGCTTTGGACAGAATGGTTAACAACCGTTGATCATAAAAAGATCGGTATCATGTATATTATTTCTGCGGTTCTTATGTTTTTCCGCGGTGGCATCGACGGTCTTTTAATGAAGGCGCAAACTGCCAGACCGGAAATGGGATTTTTAGATGCGCAGCATTATAATGAAGTCTTTACTACGCATGGCGTTATTATGATTCTTTTCATGGCTATGCCCTTCCTTATTGGTTTAATGAACGTCGTTATTCCTTTACAAATTGGTGCACGTGACGTAGCATTTCCACAATTAAATGCACTAAGTTTTTGGTTATTCTTTAGCGGTGCGATGTTATTTAATATTTCCTTTGTTATCGGGGGATCTCCGGATGCTGGTTGGACTGCCTACTTTCCATTAGCAGGCAAAGAATTTAGCCCGGGGATTGGAAATAACTATTATGCAATAGCACTTCAGATTGCCGGGATCGGTACACTGATGACAGGTATTAACTTCATCGTAACGATTTTAAAAATGAGAACTAAAGGCATGACTTTAATGAAAATGCCAATGTTCACATGGACTTCATTCGTTACATCTATCATTATCGTTGCAGCATTCCCTATCTTTACTGTTGCTCTTGCGTTAATGACATTTGATCGTTTATATGGAACACATTTCTTTACAGCTTCAGCAGGCGGTTTAGATATGCTGTGGGCAAACCTTTTTTGGTTATGGGGTCACCCTGAGGTGTATATTGTTGTTCTCCCTGCTTTCGGTATTTATTCTGAAATTATTGCAACCTTCTCAAGAAAATCACTGTTTGGCTATAAATCAATGGTTGCTTCAATTATCGGTATTGCGTTTTTAAGTATGCTTGTATGGGTCCACCACTTTTATACAATGGGTTCAGGCCCTGCTGTTAACTCGTTCTTCTCGATTACAACGATGGCTATCGCAGTGCCAACAGGTGTGAAAATGTTTAACTGGCTATTTACGATGCGTAAAGGCCGAATTAAGCTGACAACAGCTATGTTATGGTCTCTAGCGTTTGTGCCTACCTTCGTAATCGGTGGTGTAACAGGAGTTATGCTCGCGATGAGTGCGGCAGACTTCCAGTATCATAATACGTTATTCTTAGTCGCACACTTCCACTATGTATTAATTCCTGGTGTAGTGTATGCGGTATTTGCAGCTCTTTATTATTGGTGGCCAAAAATGTTTGGCTTTATGCTTAACGAAAAAATTGGTAAATGGCATTTCTGGTTATTTAACATTGGATTTAACGTAACCTTTATGCCGATGTTCTTCCTAGGTCTAAACGGAGCAGTTCGAAGAGCTTACACTTATTCTGCTGAATCTGGATTTGCACCATTATTCTTAGTATCAGCAATTGGTGCAGTTATTCTTGCCGCAGGCTTTGCTGTGTTCTGTTACAACATTTATTGGAGCATTCGTTATGCAGACCGTAATATTTCAAGTGATCCATGGGATGCTAGAACACTTGAATGGTCAACAGCTTCACCTGTTCAATTTTATAACTTTGCACAAACACCAGAAGTTGATGGATTAGATGCTTTCTGGCATATGAAGAAACAAAATAAAGGTCTAACTTTACAAGATAGTGAAATCGAAGAAATCCATATGCCAAGTAATTCCGGCCTCCCTATTATTATGGGTGTGATTTTTGGAATTGCAGGATTCTTCCTTGTATTTGAGTGGCATATTGCAGCGGCTGTAGCAGCTATTGGAATCTTTGCAGGTCTGATCATTCGTTCATTTGATTACAACGAAGGATACCATGTGAAGGTTGACGAAATTAAGAAAATCGAAAAGTCATGGAGAAATAAAGAAGGCGAGGTGCATAATCATGTCAGCTAATGTGAATACGTCATTGCCATTAGAGTATCAAACAGAGCAAAACCGTATGAATATACTTGGTTTCTGGGTGTTCCTTGGCGCTGAGATTATCCTTTTCTCTACCCTCTTTGGTGTATATGGTGTTCTAAATCAGCGTTATGCAGGTGGTCCTACTCATCATGATTTGATTGAAATTAACAGCGTCATGATTCAAACAATTTTACTTTTAACAAGCTCATTTACAATGGGTCTTGCGATTTTTGAAATGCGTCGTAACAACCTGAAGGCATTAATTTCATGGTTTGTCGTTACATTATTACTTGGTGGCGGCTTCCTGTTCATGGAAATTCATGAGTTTATCTCTTATGTCCATGAAGGAGCTACTATTCAAACAAGTGCCTTCTTGTCCAGCCTTTTTGTACTGCTTGGCACTCACGGAGCCCACGTTACACTAGGGATTGGCTGGGCAACTATGGTTATTATCCAATTAGCAAGAAGAGGCTTAACGCCAACAACGGCTCGTAAAACTTTTATTATCGGTCTTTACTGGCACTTCCTTGACGTTATTTGGATCTTTATCTTTACATTCGTTTATTTAAAAGGGTTGGTGGGATAAATGGCAAATAATCATCATAAATTTCCACTAAGTCATATTATTGGGTTTATCTTTTCGCTCATTCTTACTTTTGGTGCTGCTGGTATTGCATTAAAAACTGATTTATCCTTTAATGCGATTATGTGGATCATTGGAAGCCTTGCTATACTGCAAGCAGGTATTCAGCTATTCATGTTCATGCATCTACGTGAAGGTGAAGATGGTAGATCAAATGTTGTCAACATCGCTTACGCAGTATTCATGGCCGCTGTAATTGTTGCTGGTTCAATATGGGTTATGTCAGCTGGACATATGTCACATTCGAACCATAATAGCAGCGATATGGAAAACATGGATATGGATCATATGGATATGGATATGGATATGGATAAATAAAATCGTTGAAAAACCGGTTTCTGAATGGAAGCCGGTTTTTTATTTATCTTTAGTCCCGTAAAGAAGCTGAATACTATCTCACTCCCCTGCTTCCATCTGTCATTTCTTCCATTAGATGAATGAATAAGCTAAATCCAAATATTAACATTGAAGAAACCATTATACTAAGTCCAATTGATAGTACATATGGTGATATGTTACCGCTTACAAAAAAGCTAGATAAAAATAAAATAAAGCCAATTAATAATCCCGCAGCAGTGATTCTCTTAAAAGTAACAAGGACATTGTCAAGTTTTTTCGTCATATAATTTCATCCCCTTTTATTAAATATTCTAACTTTGTTCACAAAATTGTCAATTATTTTTTGAAAAAAGAGGAAAATGATCAAAAAGAAACTCCCCACTATCCTTTAGGGGAGAATTATTAGTTGAATATTATGCATCCAAATGCACTGGAGGGGTTTCACTTTCATTACTATCATTATTCGGCTGTGTTTTTCCTAAAATGTAATAATCCAATTTACTTTTTGAGATTTGGTGATACTCTTTTCTCTTAAATAAATAAAACACAATTCCTAGGACCGTCCAAATTGCAAGAGCAATTAATGATGGAGTTCCTAAAGCTGAAGATGATCCAGGGATCAGTAATAAACCGAGGAACGCTAAACCACTAATGGCGCCGATTAAAGCAAAAAATTTCTTTACTGGAGCCACTTCACGTTCTGATGGTCCGCTTTCATTCCATTTAAATAGTTTATATGCAGTAATGCATGTATAGAAATAGGCTATTGTAACTCCAGTTGCAGACATATCAACAATCCAAAGAAGGACTGGGCGGCCAAACCAAGGAGCAATTAAACAGACTGCACAAGTAAAGATAATTCCAACATATGGTGTTCCATATTTAGGGTGAAGCTTAGAAAATACGGCTGGGATGACCTTTGCTCGTCCCATTGCAAACATGAGCCTGCTAGTTGACACATAGAATCCATTTAAACCTGTAAAAATACCCATGCAAAGGGATATAGCAAGCAATAATATTCCAATAATGCCAAGAGTACTTGAAACTACATCACCAGTCCCCCATATCGGTTTGCCTTCAACGAGCTGCTGCCATGGCACCGCTACTGCTGTGGCGATAATCATAAATGAATATAAACCTGCAGCGACAATTAATGAATAAATAATTAGATTAAAAGCTTTCTTAGGAGGGAAATTAAATTCTTCTGCTGCCTGGGGAATATTATCAAATCCTACAAATGCCCATGGAGCAATGGCAATTATCGCAATAATCCCTGATAAAGTTGGGACACTGGGATTAAAAAGTGGCTTAAGATTACTCAAATCACTCGTTGGACTTAAGATCATACTTATTGTTAGCAGACTAACACCTGCCACGAGGATAATACAGAAAATATATTGAAGATTCCCTGACAGAGAAGCACCCTTCATATTAAGATAGGCAAAGACAATCAGGGCAACAGTTGCAATGATGATTTCACCAAGATAAACTTGCCAGCCATTAATTTCATATAGAAATACAAAGTTTGTAATCGAAGGAAGCAAAAACTTCCCTGCAAGGGCCAAAGCAGAGGCATTTAGAGCAACGATACAAATATAACCAAGTGTTAAAAACCATCCACATACAAAGGCATGATCGCGACCAAAGCCTAAATATGCATAAGCAAATTCTCCACCAGAAACAGGATACTTTTCGATTAACACTCCGTAGCTAATGGCAATAATCATCATGAGGATTGCACCGATGCCTAATCCGATAATGGCACCCAATGGTCCCGCCATCCCCATCCATTCCGTTGGCAGAATGAAGCATCCCCATCCGATTGCTGATCCTAGGGCAATAGCCCAAATCCATTGCGGTTTAAAGGTTTTCTCTAATTGCACCCTATTATCCATTAATTCATCCTCCACTAATTAATTAGCATTACAATACAGCAAAAGTATAATGAAAATTTGGAAAAACATTATGAGTGTTGTCCTAGTCTCAGTTAAATTAAAGAGTATATAACTTGTTATAGCTTGTTTCATTAAAAAAGGAGCTTAAAAATATGTATGTTTTAAGCTCCTCGAAAGGTTATTGCCAGTTCTTATGATCTAAATGAGCATATTTTGGCAAAAATCTCGTTGGCATTTGCAGCGCATCCTTTCGGAATGGCGGAGCAAGCTGTGTTCCATCTACTTGAATATCAATAACTACAGGTTTGTTCAGTTCAATGGCTTTTTGGATTGCTGGTCCGACTTCCTCTGGTTTATTCACACTCATTCCAACTGCACCCATTGAACGGGCAACTTCAGCGAAATCAGGGTTTTGAATATCAGCACCAACAAATCGGTTATTATAGAAATCGACTTGGTTCTTCTTCTCAGCACACCATGCATTATTATTAAATACACAAGCAACAACTGGAATGTTTTCTTCCACAGCTGTACTTACTTCATGAAGACTCATGCCCCATGCTCCATCCCCTACAATAGCAATTACCGGACTGTTCGGGTTAGCAAGCTTAGCACCTAATGCTGATGGATAAGCAAAGCCTGTATTTCCAAATGTCAAGGCAGCAATGTGCTGACGTGGATTGTTGAATTTCAAATAAGCATTAGCTGTTGAAGATACATTTCCTATATCCGTTGTGACAATTGCATTTTCAGGTAAAACCTTAGTCAGCTCTAAAAGTGCGCGGCGCGGATTAATAGGATTGCCTTCAACCATAGCAAGTTCAACAAGCTCCTTCTCCCACTTTTCCTTTTCCTTTGCTGCTTTCAGCAGTCTTTCTTGATTTGGTTCCTGATTAGGCAGCTTTTCTTTTAATCTCTTGGCAATTTCTTGAGCTGCTTCATTTGCATCCCCGATAATGCCTACTTCTACAGGATGAGTACGGGCAATGTTTCGTGGATTAATATCAATTTGAATAATCTTCGCATTTTTCGGGAAGTAATCGATATCATAGCAAGGAAGAGTACCAAAGACAGAAAGTCTAGTACCAATTGCTAATAAAACATCTGCCTCCTTTAGCGTATTCATAGCCGCTTTTGATCCCATATAGCCAATGGGACCAACTGCTAATGGGTGATTGGCTGGGAATGCATCATTATGCATATAAGAAACGGCAGTTGGAATTGTCAAGTATTCAGCAATTTCCTTTACTGCTTCAATACCATCTGAATCCACTACTCCCCTACCCGAAATAATGACTGGATTTTTTGCTGTCGCCAGTAATTCAACGGCACGATCAATGGATTCTAATGAGCCGCAGCCTCTATTATCTACACGATATTGATGAGGCTCAAGAATATAATCCTCAACCTCTCCATAGAAATAATCTCTCGGAATATCAAATAGTACAGGTCCACGCTCTGCATAAGCTATTCTAAATGCTGTTCTTAGACAATCAGCAACACGTTTCGGGTGGGTTACACGAACTGTCTCCTTCGTAATCGCTTTAAATATAGAAACTTGATCACATTCCTGGAAGCCATCCCAACCAACTGTTGGAGTTCCAGCAGATGGTGAAATAACAACCATTGGAGTATGAGCCTGATTGGCCGCAGCAACTGATGTCACCATATTTGTTATACCTGGTCCATTTTGCCCAATGACGACTCCTGCCACTCCACTCACTCTCGTATAGGCATCTTCCATATGTGCTGCACTTTGTTCATGGCGAACACCAATGAAACGAATTCCTGCTGTAGGCAGTAAATCTAGCAGATCCATAAAGGCAGATCCAAGAATTCCTGAAATATGAGTAACGCCCTCAGCTACTAATGTTTCTACAATTGCTTCACTTGGTGTCATTTTTAATTTTTTTGTTTTAATTGCTTCTAATTCTTTTTCTACTTTTGCCATTATCAGCACTTCCTTTTCAAAGTTTTATATTTTAATTAGATATTTTGAAGTACGTCTGTTACTGTCTCAACTACAAAATTTAAATCATCCTCAGTTGAAATAAGCGGCGGTGCAATAATAAGGACGTTATTAAAACCAGGAACTGTATCACCATTTCTGCCGATTATTAGCCCTTTTTCCTTACAGCGTGCAATAATATTAGCCATAAATTGATCTGATACAGGTGTTTTTGATTCTTTATCCTCTACCATTTCAATTCCATAAAGGAAACCAGTATGACGGACCTCTCCAACATTTTTATGGGAAATTAAATCTCTTAATCTACCTAATATACGTTCCCCAAGTTCTGCTACCCTACCGACAATATTCTCATTTTCAATAATTTCAATGTTTTTTAGTGCTACTGCACAGCTCGCAGGATGGCCGCCATAAGTGGAAACATGTCTTAAGTGATTAGAAGCTCCTTCTTCCTTAAACATTTCATAAATTCTTGAGTGAACGGCCGTTGCTCCTAATGGTAAATAACCGCTCGTTAATCCTTTAGCCATAGTGATGATATCAGGCTGAACACCTTCAGAATGCATGAACCCAAACATTTTTCCAGTTCTTCCGAATCCTGAAACAACTTCATCCATAATAAGAAGGACATCATGCTTTTTACAGATCTCAGCAACCCTCTGCAGGTAAGCAGGTGACGGAACAATGACGCCTCCTCCTGAAATGAAAGGCTCCATGATAACGGCAGCAACTGTTTCTGATCCCTCCCAGGCAATGATTTGGTCGATGAAATCAGCTGCTTGTTTATCACAGTCGGTTACTTCTTCACCAAACGGGCAGCGATAGCTGTATGGAGGTGGAACATGCAAGAAACCTGGCATACTAGGTCCATACTTATATCTTCTATTTGCTTGTGCTGTTGCACTTAGTGCACCCAATGTTGTCCCATGATAGGCACGGTAACGGGAAATAATTTTATGCTTTTCTGGATTACCATTTTGATAATGGTATTGTCGTGCAATTTTAAAAGCGGTTTCATTTGCTTCTGATCCGCTATTCGAGAAAAAAGTTGTGTATGAATCACCAAGAAGATCACTGATTTTTGCGGATAACTGGATGGCTGGAATGTGACTTAACGTAAGAGGAAAATAAGAAAGTTTCATCATTTGTTCTGCTGCAGCGTCAACAATTTCTTTTCGGCCGTGACCTAGGTTTAAGCACCATAATCCGGATACCCCATCTAAATAGCGGTTTCCTTCAATATCAGTAAACCAGGCACCTTCCCCGGACTCTGCAACCATTGGTTTGCCGCCTTTTACATATCTGCTCATTGCATGCCATAAATGATCATGATCTTGTTTCACTAATTGATCGTTTTCTATCATTTGAACTTTTGCCATTTTTTCCATGCCTCCTTTATAAAGTGGTCGCTGCTTTTGTCAAATCATAAACAGATGTAAATGGATAATTCTGTGCTTCAGAAACGGCTTTATATGTTACTTTTCCATTCATCGTATTGACTCCTTTAGCAATTGCCGGATGCTGTTCAATCGATTGATAAACTCCTTTATTCGCCAAGATTAATCCATAAGGTGCTGTCGTATTTGAAAGTGCAAAAGTTGCAGTTTTCGAAACGGCTCCTGGAATATTTGGAACAGCATAGTGTAAAACCCCGTGTTTTATATAAGTTGGAGAGTCATGTGATGATATCCTATTACATGTAGCGATAGACCCTCCTTGATCGATGGCTACATCAATAACGACTGAGCCTTCTTCCATTTCCTTAACCATTTCTTCAGTTACGAGCTGTGGCGCTTTTGCACCAGGAATTAGCACGGCCCCTATAACAAGATCTGCTTCCTTCACTTCCTGTGCAATATTGAATGGGTTTGACATGATTGTCTTCAGCCTTCCGCCAAATTGATCATCCAGCTGACGAAGACGTTCTGTACTAATGTCAATAATGGAAACATCTGCACCGAGTCCGATGGCCATTTTCGCTGCATTAGTTCCAACAACTCCACCGCCAATAATAACAACCTTGCCTGGCTTCACACCTGGCACGCCTCCAAGAAGGACCCCTTTTCCACCGTAAATCTTTTCTAGAAATTGGGCACCAATTTGAACAGACATCCGTCCAGCAATTTCGCTCATTGGTGTTAATAACGGAAGTGATCTGTTTTCAAGCTGGATCGTCTCATATGCGATCGCTGTTACTTTGCTTTCAATTAATGCCTTTGTTAGGTCTGGCTCAGCTGCTAGATGGAGATACGTGAACAGGATTAAATCTTCGCGAAAAAATGTATACTCTACCGGCTGCGGCTCCTTAACCTTCATTACCATATCTGCTCCCCATGCATCCTTTGCACTTGGAACGATTTGGGCACCGGCTTTTTCATACTGTTCATCTGTTATTCCACTTCCTAGGCCAGCTCCTTTCTCAATGATAATCTTATGTCCAGATTTTACGAATTGGGTAACACTGGCAGGGGTCATCGAGACACGGTTTTCATTGTTTTTTATTTCCTTTGGTACGCCAATTATCATGATTACCCGTCCTTTCTAGGAATTAATTTTTTTCCTTTTAAATTATTATCATCATGACATCATGTCGTCCGTACCAGTTGAGCTATGATGATCTTTAAATTTATTAAAACATAGATGTTTCTAATTTTCAATATATTCTAAATAAAAAAATAATATTTTTTGCAAAAAAAGTTAATCTACTTTCGGATGTAGACTAACTGTGCTTAAAATAAAGGGATTTTTACTAACTTCCCTAGGTAAACTTTTTCGATAAATTTATGCGGAAAGAATACAAATCTGCTCGAAAAGACGCAATATAATATTCAATTAAATTATCTTCCACATCCATTAATAGTCTTTCAGTATTTAATACATTATATTTTTCAGGTACTCCAAGTAATGCTGCATCCTCTTTTGATAAGAAACTGCTCGTAATAATTTGTTTTGCTTCTGACAGCTTTATGTTTAAATTATGTTCTAAAATATCAAAAAGTGTTCCTTTATCAATATCATATTTGGAGAGCTCTTCTCCTATTCCTACCGGGTAATATTGAATTTCTATTGCAAGCGGCTGATCATCTGCATACCGAATTCTTTTAATATAATAGGCTTCTTTAAAACCTGTTGTATCAATAATATCCTGAGTTGGAATGACCCTGCCATGCTCAATTAATTTAGCATCGGGCTTCATGCCCATTTTGCGGATTGTGTCCGTTGTACTCGTTAAGTTTCCAAGCCATTCTTCAATTGGTTTTGTTGATATAAAAGTTCCCTTACCATGAACCTTCTCTAATACCCCTTCCCGAACTAAATGAGATACAGCTTCCCTTACAGTACTCCTGCTCACTTTATATCGGTCCATTAACTCTCTTTCGCTCGGAATTTTTTCTTTATAATAGCCTTCGTTGATTAATGTTTGAATCCCGTCTTTTAATTGAATATGGAGGGGTATTGGACTTTTAGGATCTAATTCCATATGGTTTCATTCCTTCTAAAAGTATTTAAAATCCAATTATGGTTTTATAATTACTAATTATCATAAGACATTATGATAAAGTTTTAAAGTAAAAAAGTTACACTTTTTTACAAATTGTATTTATTATAATGGATTTTATAATGAGTTATACCTAGTGTTTTTATGTAAAAAATACGCTTCTTAGGTAACAAGAAGCGTAATACGAAATTGTAAAAATTATGATGCCTTATTATGTGTAATTAACAGAGTATCATCTTTTCTAATAATTATCCGAGGCGCAGTATTAATTAAAAGTACAACTACAATTGAGCAGAGAATCCCAGCGCCAAGCATTGTAGCTCCATTTGCTGCGAATGAAAACAGCAGCGGTGACATCCCTTCCGGCGCGTATTCCCCGAAGAAAATAACTCCTGCAATGAAGTGCCAGAAATATCTTGCGATGCTACCAGTGAAAACACCGGCAATGATCCAGCCAATCGCTTTTTTCTTTGATCCATATCTTAATTCCTTTTGAATGTAATTATAGAATAAGCCAGCAAACCCGATGCAGGCAAATGCTATAAAATATTCAATAAATGCTTGTACTGGCGTAGCTATCCATGCATCCCCCATCGCTATCTGGAGGACTCCCCAGAGCAAACCTGAAAGCAAGCTTACTTTAAACCCCCAACGAAATGCAAGAATAAAAATTGGCACCATTGCTATCGAAATTGAAACGGACGGCATTGGTTTAATCGAAGGCAATAAATCTAAGACGATGGCAAATGCTGCAAAAAATGACGCTTCGATTAATGCGAGCAAACCTAATTTTTTCATAAAAAAACTCCCCTTTTCGTAGATTCGTTACCTCAAGGGGAGAATAGAAAACGACAGAAAAAAGCCCATCTATTCATGCCACATTCCTGCGCTAGAATTATCTAACAGGTTCAAAGGGTCAGAACAGTAATCTGTTCACTCTCAGCGATCAGCTCCCCTTGTGGTTACGATTTATGCAATTATTCCAAAATCAGTATATAACAGTTTCCAACATTTGTGAAGGAGAATTATTTAATAGTCGTTAATAATCCTCCCTTATCTTCATTTTTTTCATGCCTGATGATGAGCCGGAAAGTTAATAAAACTTATTTCAATCCAATGATTTCCTTGTTAATTAAATCCCATTTTTTTCATCATTTTACATGAAAATTGACCTATTCCCGACCTTAAAACTTACTTATAATGGATAAGTACAGGAAACAGTAAGGAGGGATAAGGTTGAAAAATAAATTCAAGAAATCTTCAACGATCATAACAATTGTTGCATGTATTTTATTCGTCACAGCAGCTTTCATTTTGACTGTTCAACTTGGAAATAAAGCTACATCCATACCCTTTTCTTCTGTTGAAAAGCTTGTCGCCTCTCAAAATGGTGAATTAGTTACGATTAATGAAAATAAAAATGGAAAGTTGACTATTGTGACAAAAGATGGTGAATATAATTCTCAAGTTCCACCAAATAGTCAGAT
The DNA here is from genome assembly GCF_019749375.1 of Bacillus sp. S/N-304-OC-R1. Classification (GTDB taxonomy): domain Bacteria; phylum Bacillota; class Bacilli; order Bacillales; family Cytobacillaceae; genus Cytobacillus. The sequence continues at coordinate 27,674 of NZ_JACWFE010000001.1, read as the reverse complement.
ACTTGATAGATTAATAGAAAATTATCATGTTCAATATACATTCTCATCTACAAGTCCATTCGCATTATGGATAGTTGGTGGATTAGTTGTGTTACTAGCAGGGATTGGCATATATATATTTAAATCAGGCAAAGGTGGACTGGGTGCGGCGAACACAATGAAGGAAAGTGTATCAAAAGCAAGGCCGCTTCCAACGATTTCATTAGCAGACGTCGGCGGTATTCAAGGCGAAATGAAAGAAGAAATCATTCAAACTCTTTCAACTTTAAAAGAGCCGGAACGTTCACTTAAGATGGGCGTTAAACCGCCAAAAGGAATTTTATTATACGGTCCTCCGGGTACAGGCAAAACTTTGCTTGCTCAAGCTATTGCAAAGGAGCTTGGGGCTACCTTCTTCTCAACAAGCGGATCATCATTTAACGAAATGTTTGTTGGTGTTGGTGCTTCTCGTGTACGGACTTTGTTTCAAAATGCCAGAAAGCAAAAACCTGCTGTCATATTCATTGATGAGGTAGATGCTTTAGCCGGAAAAAGAAAGCAGCATGGCGGTGAAGAAAGTGAAAAAACTCTAACCGAGCTTCTCGTTCAACTTGATGGCGGTCACTCAAATGATGGCATTCTATTTATTGCCGCTACAAACCGAAAAGATATGCTCGATGATGCCTTTCTTCGTCCTGGAAGAATTGATTTCTCTTTCCATGTACCACTCCCAGACACAAAAGGAAGAAGAGAAATTATTGAGATTCATACGAAAAATAGAGTACTTGCAGCAGATATTTTGAACTCACTTGATGAGCTTGCCGAAAGCACATCCGGTTTTTCCGGTGCCGATCTTCATTCTCTCTTTGAAACTGCAAGCCGGAAAGCTGTTCGTCATGGGAAAGATATCATTTCTAAAGAAGATCTGGATTTTGCCTTAGACCGAACGATCTTAGGAAGTTCCACTCGAGCTCTGCAGGATCAGGATACAAAAAGACGGGTGGCTATTCATGAGGCTGGACATGCACTTGTGGCAGCCATTACTAAACCTGGCTCAGTACGGAAAGCGACGATTATTCCCCGCGGTCAGGCACTTGGATATGTGGCTCCGATTCCGAAAGAGATGCATTTATCGACAACAAGCGACATGCTTGACCAAGTTGCAATGATCCTCGCAGGCGGAGTCGCTGAGCGCATTTTTCTTGGTGAACATAGCATTGGGGTAAGTGGAGATGTTCATCAAGCTAAGCAGGTCATCGAGCAAATGGTTGATACTGGACTGCTGGAAGATGGTTTCACCCTCACCTTTAATAAAGTTGAAAAAGAATTGAAAATGCAGGAACTATTCCATAAGGCATTGGAAAAGTCTGAAGAACTAATAAAAAATAACCGTTCGCAATTTGAAATTTTAGTGCAATCCCTTATGAAAAAAGAGACATTGGAGGGTACTGAGGTTCAGGATATCGTGCTGCCTATTGCAGCAAATTGTTAATATATACTAACCAGTTCATCATTTGAGCTGGTTTTTTCATATATGAAAATGACAGTAAGTAACAGATAGATTTTTTTTTGAATAAAAATATTTAAATCTAAAATTAGACAGTCTTCCTCAAATTTAGCAAATTGCGATATTTTTTGACGGCGGAAATCAGGAAATGTCTGAAATTGCGCTTTCCCAAGAAATATTTATTGAATATTTCTATTTAGCTGACATGGAATCATAATTCAATTTATTAATCATTCATTTAGCAAAATAAAAAACAAGCCTGTTCGTAAAACAATTCGGGCTTGTTTTGCATTAATTTAAAAATAAAACATATACTATTTTCAAGGCCGTCCACCTCTTCTCATTTCGCTTCGTTGCGGGACTAACCAGATCGGAATGTGGGCGGTCTTTCTATTGGAAATATTTCCTTCATTTACTTTTGCGGTACTCTAATACTTTTGAAGTTGAATCGACTAGTAAGTCACTTTCATATTCGACTAATTTAATGACACAGCCAGTTCCAATATGAACCGATTTCCCTCTTACGATCTCTGCCATAGTATTTTCGAGAAAAATTTCATCCCCTTCAATGACACGAGTCTCAAGTTTTCCGTCTCCTCTAAAAGGAAAAATGGAGCTTTTCTTCTTCACCGTAATTTTATTTCCACCTATTTCATCTGTTTTGCTAATATCATATCGAAGGCTAATATCCACAATATCTGCATTTAATAATCCATTAATATTAAACGCTCCAGTTGAACAAAATTTCTCAAACTCTGCATCTTTTTTAACAGAGAGACTTCCCTTTAATATTATTTCTTCTCCATGAATGTTTTCCCCAACAGAGAGTGTTCCAAATATCCGAGCGTTTTGAATATTAGCTGAACCCCTAATATTAGAAGTACCCAGTATCTTCATTTCAGTACATTCCAAATTTCCATGAATATCAGATTCCCCAAAAATAATAAATTTGTCAGCTTTTCCACTTTTTAAAGCGGTGCTTGAGCCGAATGTTTTAAAAATTGAACAGTCGAAATCTGATGTAATTGTTCCCTCTCCTCGAATATTAATTTTCTCATAACCACCACCTCCATAGCTTCCTGAACCATTGATCGTAAGATTATGTCTATCTCCCATAAAATCACCTCATTTAATTTAAATTTGCATATACTTTGCAACATAGCCATTTTTCTCAATTTCGAAATTTCCCTTATATTCTACTAAATCAATTTCGCAATTTTCTCCGATAGTAACATTATTTCCACGGACAATATGAGCCTTTGTATTTTCAAGCCTTATTTCATCTCCTTCGATGACTTCTGCTTCAAATTTAAAGGACTTCACTTTCTTTAATAAGGACATGACCATACTTTTTTGCTGCTTAACGATGATTTCTTGTCCTCCCATTTCTTTCACCTTACAATCTCCAAATGTGTAGATATTAATATGTTCTGCACTTAATAAACCGTCAATTGAAAACTTCCCATCTGCATGAAAGCTTTCACATTCACAATCTCCCCCAACACTTAGTTTACCTTGGAGTTTGATTTCATCTCCTTTTACATTACCACCAACTGAGAGTAGTCCCGATACTACCATATTTTCTGATAAGGCATTCCCGCTTATGGAACCATTCCCTTCAATCTTTAAATTGCTGGATTCAACATCCCCCATTACTTTTCCAGTACCTTTAATCTCTAGTGAACGGCTCATAATATTTCCGTTTACAGTCCCTGCTCCGTTACATTCAAAGTATTGACACTGAATATCACCATTCAATGTTCCCTTGCCATTAATATAAACATTTGAAAATATGCCGCCATTCGAACTGCCAAAACCATTAATTGTTAAATCCCCTAGCTTTTCAAATTCCATGGAGTCTTTCCCCTCTCAACTATTCAGCTTTTCTTTTAATTCCTCTATACAGGTCTGTAGTGATAATTGAAAAATTATCTTCGTTCCCTTTTCGAAAAAAACGCCTTCAGGATTGCATACTACAAAACAAGAAGATACACCTAGTTTTCGGATAAAAAATAATTTGCACGTTTTTTGATTCATTTTGTCGCTAAAATCTGTTAGCACTTGAATAATCATTTTTCCTTCGTCAAGATTGATTTCTCCAGCTTGAAGAAGCTTTTCAAGTATATACACCTGTAATAAATTTTCAAAAGTAAAAAATTTGATGATTCCTTTTTGCTGTAAATAAAAATCCAAAATATTCGGTGCAACAATGTTACGGATAGATAATTCTTCCTGAGATAGTTGTACATTCCCTAATGTAGGAGATAAAAGATCAGCTAATTCATCTAATGATATATTGTCTTTCATCGCCTTAATTTTTTCAATCCTATCTAGGATTTTTTCCTTCGGAAAGAACGTTTCTTGCCCAGTAAATGTGGATTTTCTTATAAACCACTCATCTGGAATTAACCTTTTCCGTTTCCACCTGTATAGCTGTCCGTAAGAAATATCGGTTAAATCTAATAAATCTTTTTTGGAAATTAAGTCTGTATTCATGGATTTCTCCTTTCTTTTATTCAATGTAACATAACATTGTTACGTTTGTAAATCGATTTTTTAGGAAACACTCTTTTGGCTATAGGTTAATTTGTTAAATAAAACTAAGAAAAGCCGCACAAATTGGCGGCTTTAACCATTAAAATCTTTTATCAATGAATTTCAGTTCTGGAATAAGTACTGATAAGGGGACAATTTTTGCTTGGTTTTTATATACAGGAATATATTCCTGCAAAACATCTACCATCATAGGTCCAGAAACACCAACATGGCCAATGGCGATCAAACGATCTTTTTCTGATAGTTCCCCGGCAAGTAATTTGGCTTGCTTTGTAATATGCTGCTTCGTATAAATATCATCGAAGAAGAAGTTGTTTTCAAGATATGGAACATTCATCTCTTCTGCTAATTTTCCAACAACACTCTTTCCTGTTGTTTTGCTATCAAGATAGAATAAGCCATATTCTTTACATACACCCAGAACAATTCTCATTACACGTTCATCTTCTGTCGCTTTTGAACCCATATGGTGATTCATGCCAACTGCATGGGGAATATCCTTAATGGCTGCCACCACTCTCTTCCGAATTTCATCATCACTTAAGTCCGTTGTAATTGCACCTGGCCCTAGCCAGCTCTTCTTTCCCTTCTTCGGTTCCATTGGCATATGGACGATTACTTCATGACCATATTTTTTTGCTAATTCTGCATCCTGTTTAGATGTTGGCATAAAAGGCATAATAGCTGCTGTTAACGTAATTGGTAGTTTTAATATTTCTTCCGTGCCTTTCATATTATTGCCAAGATCATCTATAACAATTGCCAGTTCCTTCTTTTTTGTTTCTGATTCAGCTAAGTGAGGCTGGTGCATAGTAAAAATAAAAACGAATAGTATAATCAATCTCAGCATGTTATCACTCCTTAAAAATAGAATCTCCATTATTAAAAAAGACATGAATAGAAAAAACAAAAAAAACTGACAAGCCATCTGGCCAGTCAGTTTCTAGTCATTTACGATGCATTTTAAATTCTAAGAACAGATCATTATAGTAAGCGAGCATTCTTTTTCCAAGGTTTTTATACACTTCCAGCTTAGCTGTCATTTCTTCGTCCGGATAGAATCGTTCATCACTAGTAATTTCTTCATCCATAAATTGAAGCGCACCTTTGTTTGGTGTAGAATAGCCAACATATTCTGTATTTTGTGCAGCCACTTCAGGATCTAGCATAAAATTAATAAATTTATGTGCAGCCTCCGGATTTTTAGATGTCTTTGGAATTACCATATTATCGAACCATAAATTAGATCCTTCCTCAGGTATTACATATTCCACATCATCATTTTCCCACATAATTTCCTGAGCCGTTCCAGACCATACAAGTCCGATACTTGCTTCGCCATTTTCGAGAAGCATTCGAATTTCATCACCGACAATCGCTTTAATATTCGGTGTTAGTAAATCTAGCTTCTTCTTCGCCTCGAGCAAGTGCTCTTCATTCTTATCATTTAATGAATAGCCTAAACTATTCAGACCCATACCCATTACTTCACGTGCTCCGTCAACAATAAGAATTTGATTCTTAAATGCTGGATTCCATAAATCATCCCAGCTTGTGATCTCCATATCACCAAGCATGGCTTTATTATATAAGATTCCAACCGTTCCCCAGAAATAAGGAACGGAATATTCGTTTCCTGGATCGAATGGCAAATCCATAAAGCGGGGATCGATATACTTTAAATTAGGAACTTTACTATGATCAATCGGAAGTAATAGATCCTCTTCACGCATCTTTTCTATCATATATTCAGAAGGTATAGCAATATCATAAGACGTTCCGCCCTGCTCAATTTTCGTTAGCATGGCTTCATTCGAATCAAATGTTTCATATATGACTTTGATTCCGGTTTCTTTTTCAAATCTTTTAATTAAATCCTGGTCAATATAATCTCCCCAGTTAAAAATAGTTAAAGTGTTTCCACTAGAGTATCCTTGAGCAGAATTTAATTTATTAACTAAAAGAATTAAGCCAACTGAAACGATTACGACCGCTGCTAAAGCACGAATAAGCTGTTTCATTTCTTAACCCCCAATCCTGCGGAACGGTTATTACGCTGTGTGATAAAGTAATAACCCACCACCAATAACATGGTGAAAATAAACAATAATGTGGAAAGGGCATTAATACTTAAAGAAACTCCGCGTCTTGCAAGCGAGTAAATTTCAACTGATAAAGTGCTGAACCCATTTCCTGTTACAAAAAACGTAACAGCAAAATCATCTAAGGAATATGTTAATGCCATGAAAAATCCTGCAAAAATTCCCGGTGTAATAAATGGCAAAATAACCTTTGTTAAAACATCCCATCTTGATGCACCTAAATCGAGTGCTGCATATATCATCGATGTGCTCATCTCTTCGATTTTTGGCAATACCATTATGACGACAATGGGCACACTAAAAGCAATATGGGCTAATAAAACTGAAACAAACCCGAGCTTTATTCCGATAATAGTAAATAAAATTAAGAAAGATGCACCGATAATAACGTCTGGACTAACAATTAAAACATTGTTTAATGAAAGCAATGTATTTTTCACTTGTCTTCTTCGTGCATAATAAATGGCCAACGCACCGGCAACACCAAGAATTGTAGAAATTGCTGCAGATAAAAGAGCAATTATAATCGTATTTAAAACAATAATAAATAATCGAGTATCCCCAAACAGCTCTCGATACCAATCAAGGGTAAAACCCTCAAAATGATACATCGTTCCACTGCTATTAAATGAATAAAACACTAAGTAAAATATCGGGGCATACAGGATTACAAAGACTAAAGCTAAATATAATGCGGAAAGCTTCATCTTTTTCTTCATATTATCCCCCGCTTTCTCTTACCTGTTAACACCATGATTAGTACCATGGCAATAATTAAGAATACAGCAATCGTTGAACCCATTCCCCAGTCTTGAGTAACTAAGAAATGCTGTTCGATAGCTGTGCCTAGTGTAATAACACGGTTCCCGGCAATTAGTCTTGTTAGCATGAACAGTGATAGAGCAGGAATAAACACAACTTGACATCCAGATTTAACACCGTCAAGCGTTAACGGGAAAATGACACGTGTAAATGTCGTCCAAGGGGAAGCCCCAAGATCATTTGATGCATCAATCAATGATGGATTTAATTCATCCAAAGCATTAAAAATCGGTAAAATCATAAAAGGCAGAAAGATATAAACAGATACAAAAATAAAGCTGAAATCTGTAAACAAAAGCTGTTTGCTGCCAATGCCCATTACTTCAAGAAAACTATTCGCTGCCCCATAAGTGCCAAAAATGCCGATAAACGCATAAGCCTTCAGTAATAAATTAATCCAAGATGGAACAATAATGAGTAAAAGCCAAAGTTGCTTATGTTTAGTTTTTGTCAGTAAATAGGCAGTTGGATAAGCGATCAATAATGAGAAAAATGTAATTAAAAACGCGTACCAAAAAGAACTAGCCGTCATTTTCAAATAAACGGGAGTAAAGAACTTTTTGTAATTATCAAATGTAAAATGACCTTCAATATCAAAAAAAGAATAATAAACGACAAGGAGAATCGGCGTTACAACAAAAAGGAGAATCCAAATTACATAAGGAATAAGATAAAGGTTGCGAGAATTACTTTTCATAGCTTCCCTCTTCATATGCTTCTAATCGTTTGTCAAATTCCTCTTCTGTTTCTCCGTGTCTCATGACATGAATAGCTTCTGGGTCAAAATAAAGACCAATTTCTTCTCCGACGTTTGCCTTTTTCGTTGAATGTACAAGCCATTCATTGCCATCTTGGTCATAGCAGCTGATCTCATAATGAACACCGCGGAAAAGCTGTGTATCTACCTTCACACGAAGTTTTCCTAAATCAGGCTTTGTTATTTCTAAATCTTCCGGACGAATAACAACTTCTATCGCTTCATTCGGATTTAATCCTCCGTCTACACAATCAAAGGTTTTTCCAGTAAATTGAACTAAGAAATCTTCGATCATTACGCCTGGAACAATATTTGATTCTCCGATGAAATCTGCGACAAAACGGTTAATCGGTTCATCATAAATATCAGTTGGAGTCCCGCTCTGTTCGATCTTTCCATTATTTAATACGAATATTTCGTCTGACATCGCAAGGGCTTCTTCCTGATCATGCGTGACAAAAATAAAGGTAATTCCTAACCGGCGCTGAAGCTCACGCAGCTCATACTGCATTTCAGTTCGAAGCTTTAGATCAAGGGCAGATAATGGTTCGTCTAGAAGAATAACCTCAGGTTCATTGACAATGGCCCTTGCGATAGCCACACGCTGTCGCTGACCGCCTGACATTTCTCTAATTTCACGATTTTCATAGCCTTCTAGATTTACAAATCGAAGTGCTTCTTTTACTTTTTTCTCAATTTCAGTGTTTTTCATTTTCTTAATTCTTAATCCGAATGCTACATTTTCAAACACATTTAGATGAGGAAATAAAGCATAATCCTGAAACACCGTATTCACTTGACGTTTGTTCGCAGGTACTTCATTTACTAATTTTTCATTTATAAACACTTTCCCTGAAGAAGGTTCAATAAAGCCGGCAATTAATCGCAAGATGGTTGTTTTCCCGCACCCAGATGGACCAAGCAGCGTATAGAATTTCCCACGCTCAATCTCAAAGCTAACCTCTTTCAGAACTGGAGGGTCATCGTCATATTGTTTTGTCACATTCTCAAAACGAATAATAGTATTATTTGTCATTTTATCTCCTTCTATCAAAAAAATTTCTAATATCGTTTTTGCTATTAGTCGAAAAAAATCGAATGATTACATTTTGACATTCAAACGTAATAATACCATATTCCAAAGGATTCATGGAGAGATTTTTAGAAAATATTGTATAGGCAATTCCTGCACCTTGCCTAAATTATTGATTTTGGATGTGCAGGAATAACTTGCTTACTATTTATTCAAGTATTTAAGAGTTTCTTGGTGCAACAATTTTACAGACTCAATTATTCGTTGATCCTCATGAACTAATGGAATAAAGGTATTCTTATTTTGATGGTAAATGGGTCTATTCATTGATTGACTGCTCATCACTTCCCATTTTCCATTCTCTTTTTGCAGATCTAAATCAATTATTCCAAGATGATTCCCCCAGAAACCTGCTTGTACTGCAGGAATTCCGTTTATCGTCCCTAATCCATTGTTAATTTCTTTACTGCCAATACTGTTCTTATCCGGAAATAATAAATGAGTATGACCGTATAAAATCGCATCTATTCCCTCCACTTCACTTAATGCGTTAACAGAATTACCTTCCTGTTCTTTCAACCCTTTATCAGGTTCAAGACCAACATGTGCAAGTGCAATAACAATGTCTGTCCCCATATTTTTCATAATTGGAACAAAGTGCTGGGCTGTTTCTTTGATGTTTTTTATTTTTAGGTTTCCCTGAAAGTATTGCTTGTCCCATTCTGCTGTAATAGGAGTAACGAAACCAATAACTCCAACCTTTAATTTTTGCCTTTTACCATTATTATCGATAAATGTCCGCTCTAAAATGATGAATGGATTGAAATAGTTAAACTCATCTATACCATTTTCATTTTCTCCATCGAGATAAATATTGGCATTTACAAAAGGAAATTGAGCTCCTTCAATGCTTCTTTTCAAAAAATCTAACCCATGATTGAATTCGTGATTACCTACTGTTGCAGCATCATAGTTAAGTAAATTCATCGCTTTATAAACTGGATGTACTGTATGAAAATCCATATATTTCGTTTTCCATACATACTCATCTAATGCATTGCCTACTATCGCATCGCCAGTATCAAAGAGTAGTACATTAGGTTCTTCTTGACGAGCTTTGGCTATTAGTGATGCTGTTTTGGCTAATCCAAATTCGTTGCTAGATTTCCTGTTTTTATAGTCATACCCAATTATGCGTGCATGCAAATCTGTAGTTTCCAATATACGAACACGCATGCTTGCTTCTTTGATCTCTTCGGCATTTGTCTGATTTAAGACAAAGAGCATTAAACTGATGATTAAGATTAACTGTAATAGAACTCGCTTTCTTTTCATCTCATCACCCCTTACCTCTATATTGTCTTATTTTCTCTTAGTTAGTGGAGAATAATCATGTTTTGGCCAAAAATTCCTTTTGGAAGAAATGAAAAAAGATGATAGAATTCCCTATCATCTTGAATGTTATTTATTTAATATTTTTAAGAATGTCTTCTCCCATATTGGCCACTTTAGTGTGTTTTTTAAAAATATGTTTAAGCGGACACCTTTGCCAATTGGATACCTTAGTACGGGCTCTGCAGTTTTCGCAACTTCTGCAATCTTTAAGGCTACTTCATTTGGATCACCAAATGATTGTGACCCTTTATCAATATATTCTTGAATTTGAGTCATATAATGATAGTACGGTGAATCATGATTCAATGACCTTTCTGTTACGTACTTTCCGCTCGTCCAAATATTTGTTTTATAAGAACCAGGTTCAATTAGAACAACATGAATCCCAAATGGCTTCAGCTCAAGTCGGAGACATTCACTCCAGCCTTCAAGGGCATGCTTAGATGCTACGTAAGGAGACATCCCAGGAAAACCCATTCTTCCGCTGATGCTTGACATATTAATAATTGTTCCTCTTTTTTGGGCACGCATACGCGGCAGCAAAGCCTGGGTAACTGCAATCAAGCCAAAGAAATTCGTATCAAATTGCTTGCGATATTCATCTAATGGAATTTCCTCAACAAATCCAGCACTTGCATAGCCTGCATTGTTAACTAATAAATCGATTTGTCCGGCAGTCTCGGCATATTCTTTTAATTTATCAATTGACAACTGTGAAGTAACATCAAGCTCAAAGATGGATATGTTGTCCTCTATCTTATTTTTCTTTGCTCCCGCTAAGAGTGAGGTTCTTTTATTAATATCTCTCATCGTTGCGATAACATGATAATTGTTTTTTGCAAGTTCAATGGCCGCGAGAAGTCCAAATCCGCTTGATGCCCCAGTAATGACAGCTATTTTTCTTTTCAATCGATTCACCTTTTCATTATTTATCAATACGGTAGTTTCCATGTTTATAACCTAAAAGCAAAAAGAAAATAGCTTGTGCGAAAAAGAAAATCCCCCAAAACTGTGCAGGGATGAACATAGTTGATCTCGTCAATCCAGTTGCATCCCCTGCTGAATGCGGCTGTATAAAACTTAATAAAAGAATTGTAAAGGAAGAAGATAGTGATTCAACAAGTAAAATACTGGCTATAATAAGTAAACAGTTTTGAACAAATGTTGTCGAACCTTTGAATAATAACAATAGAAATAAAGCTCCAAAGGAAATAAGCCAAAATAGTCCATAAAAATTTCTTACCCAAAAAATTAAATTTAAGCCAATAAAAAGCAGCAGAATGAAAATAAGCGGCTTATACTGCTTCCTGCTAATAAACCAAAACGATAAAAAAGCGATTATAGATGAAAATACATAGCCAGCTATTCCAGTGAAAAAGCTTCCAAACCAGTTTAAATGGCTTGTATAGGTTACACCTTCTGTATTCATAAACAATGAAATTGTATGAACCTTACCTCCTAATAGGGCAATTACAGCATGACCTGATTCATGAATTAAAGTGTTGATCACACGGACATAACTTCCTAAAAACGGAATATTTGTTAGAATAATAGCTATGATCATAAATAAACAGAATTTCCAAGTAATATTTAGTTTAAGTACTCTCAAAATTTACTCTCCTTGATTTTGGCATTCGTAAAAAACAGCCATAGTAATTAGACGAATAGGGAAAGACTTAGGTTTCAATTATTTTTATGCTTTTGTTTAATTTATTGGTAAAAACATTATGAATATATATAAAAATATTATAGAATAAAATTAGCGAGAATGTTTTATACGAAATTTCGACATCAATGGCATTGGGGGAATTATATTAAAGATGGAAACGATCCGTTCGTTTTTTAATAACAATTCAGTAAAAAGGCTAGTAATTTTTTCGATCTTAGTATTTTTGTTTTACATGCTAAGAAGTATGATCAATTTGATCCTCATTACCTTTATTTTCTCATTTTTATTGGATCGGCTTGTGAATATTGTATCAAATAAGTTTAATCTCCATCGTAAGCTAACAGTAGTCATTTCCTATTTATTAATTATTGGACTGCTATCCATTGGTGTAATTAAATATTTACCGATTATTATTGTTGAAATTTCACAGCTTGTAACTCAGCTGCAGCTATTTCTCACTCAGCGGCATGATCATGTTCTTGTTAATTATGTTCTGAGCATGATAGAAACGAATCAAATTTCTAATTACTTAGAACAAGGCTTTACGTTTTTATTAAGATACTTTAGTGGAATGAGCAAAATTGGCATTCAAATCATGATGTCTCTTATTCTAAGCCTCTTCTTCCTACTTGAGAAACCAAAACTGGTTGAATTTACATCTAAATTTAAATACAGTAAAATTGCTCCATTTTATAATGAGATTGAATTTTTCGCGAAAAAATTCGTATTAACCTTTGGAAAAGTCATTGAGGCTCAATTTATTATTGCACTAGTGAACTGCGGTTTGACAACTCTTGCTCTATGGATTATGGATTTCCCACAGCTATTGGGTCTGTCAATCTTGATCTTCTTCCTAGGATTAATTCCTGTAGCAGGGGTTATAATCTCATTAATTCCATTAATTGCAATTGCCTACACAATCGGCGGAATTATGCAGGTAGTCTATATTTTAATCGTGATTATGATTATCCATTCTATTGAAGCGTATATATTAAATCCAAAGCTGATGTCATCAAAAACAGATTTACCTGTTTTCTACACATTTATAGTTTTAATTTTTTCAGAGCATTTCTTTGGAATATGGGGGCTTATCGTAGGTATCCCTGTGTTTGTTTTCCTATTGGATGTACTTGATGTTCGGAATAAAAATAAATGAAAAAGCAGAGATATTAGATTCTCTGCTTTATTTTTGTAAATAATTATGATTTTGAAAGCGCTTGATATTCCTTTACTACTAGTTTATATATAGGTTCTGGGTGATGCCCTTTTTCAATTTCACCTGTTGGCTTAAATCCCGCCTTCTCATATACACGAATTGCAGCATCATTATTATAAATTACAGATAGGTATATTTCTTCACACGAATACATTTCAATCATTTCTTCTATTACTTTTCTTAAAATGGGCATTCCATATCCCTTTTTTTGGTAGGCGTGACCCAGCATAATGCTAATTAATTCGAATCGATTGGTTTCCCTGTGAAAACCATGTGAAGTAAAGCCAATTAGTGTTTCACTATCATAAATGGCTTTTGGCGTAAATCTATATACTTGGCAGACTGCAAGAAAGAATGCATTTGAACCTACCCATCTTTCAAAAATTTGAATTCGTTTCTCCTGATCCAAATCAGACTTTAAATTAATCACATCCCAAAAATTGCTCTCGGTTACTTCTACTAGTTTAATATTCATATACAGGTTCCTCTACATTATTGATATATAATCTTGAAGTAATTAAATTCGCTAATAAATTTATTTTTCCTGCCATGATTTCTAAACTGGTTTGTTAATATTACAAAAGCTGAGAAGAACTCCGTCATCATTTTGTTGTATGTCTGCTTTTAAAAGGTATTCTCATGATATATGACGAATATGTTTAATTAATAGGTTATTTTTAAGGGGGGAGTTTCCGTTTGCTAACTCAGAATAATCGCAATCCTGTTTCTATTCTTCTGCTCATTTACTTTTCATTTCAGATTGCATTATTAATGTTAACTTATTTAACCCAATTTAATATGGTTGGGCTGCAATATGCAGTGAACGAAGTAGATAATACAGTTTCCTTCGATCAAGGAGTCTTTCAAAAAGAATCAAAAAATATTCAAATCACCAAGGAAAATTCACTGCAAATTATGCATTTAGCTTTACCGATTATACGTGCAAACAATTTGTGGGAAGTGAATATCTTTTTAATTCCCCTTCTAGCAGCAGGGTTTATCAGCTTACTTCTATTTAAAAGTAAACATAAAAAATGGTATACAGCCCTTTATGTCTTATTACTAATTGGTATGTTCACATGGAATACTGCTACATTAATAGAAATCAGAAATGAAATTAGACTGCATTCTTCTTTGCTAGAACAGCCATAGTATAGGAACTTTTAGTTATTTATACACCCATCAACTGCCCCGAATACGTTAATTGATCAATTTCCATAGAATCAGCGGCTCCTTCTATTATTCTTCTCACATCATTTAAGGTAATTTGCAAGCTGACAGACTCGCCTTTTTTTCCTGTAAAAGCTTCTGCTACATAAAATGGCTGTGTCAAATATGCTTCTAGTCGTTCACCACGCTTAAATGTTTGTAGTTCAGAAGCTGGCAGGCGTTCCATTCCGCCAACATTTACTAAAGATCGAAGTTCACGGTAACGGCGAAGAAGTTTTTGGGCACGCTGCTGTATGTTTAGGTGGTTTTGATCAAGATATGCCCCTTCCAGTACAGATGAAGTGGAGTAGATTGGGTTGACTGCCGGAAATTTATGTCTAGCAGCCAGGTCTGCATCAAATTGCCAAATTGTTTCAAGTGGTCCATATGGAAGATCCTCATCAACTGCTTCCCCTTTTAAATCAACCAGAAACGTTGTGATAGATGAGATATCGGTAGATTGTAATTTTTCTTGAAGTTCATAAATATCTCCAGTTAGGACATGACTGCGATCTGCCGCAAATGCAATTTCCGCTGTTTTTCCTTGTTCCGCAATCTTTTCGTAAGCCTCTTCTATCGTGTGCACAATAATATCAGAATTTATTTTTACATCGTTTAATTCAGGATACTCCCCTTTTGGCATTAGAAGCATCGTTATAAACTGATCCTTCTTCAATCTAAAAAATATTTCCGAAAGCAAGACGAGCTGACCCATACCATGACGAGCCACTAGACCAATCGTTCCTCCTTTAGTAAGTGGAGCAAATAAATCAAGCGTTTTAATATTCGTCTCAATCATTTCTAGTTTCTCCCCTCTAATAATTAATTCATCCAAACTGCACTCAGCAAGATCTGCCAATGCCACTAATGTTCGAACCTCCGAACGTCCTACAGGAATTTTTCCAGTACATAAATTAGATACCGTAGCAGGCCGCAAGCCTACTGATTTGCACGCAGTGGTTAAATTCGGAACTCTTCTGCGTAAAAGTGAAACATTAAGTTTTAAATTTTCCAATATTTTCACCCCCTTACTTTATAAGGTAATATATATTACTTTTAAAAGCAATATATTTTTACTTTCAAAAGTAATTTTTTTTTCATCTCAAATAAAAAGAGGAGAACAATTGGTTCTCCCTTCACAAAATTATAAAATATTAGTTCGTCTTTTATCGTCAAGCTGCATTTGCTCAAGTTCTAGCCTCATCTTTTGTGTCTCAAGTAAATAATTCTCTTGCTTTAATTTTTCTAACTCAATTTGATCTTGTATGATTTTATGTTTAATCTTTGCTTGTTTTTGAAAATGACTTGTTAAAATAGCGATGATTGGGATTGAGAAAATCATGATACTTGTGATACTTCCAGTCATAAATCGATTCACCTCATTTTTCTAAAAAGAGTTTGGTTTTCTAAATAATACCATAAATAGTTAAAAGAAGTACTATTGCTAAAACAAAAAGAGCTGCAAAAGCAGCCCTTAATTTCATTAATTAAACCATCACTTTACATATATCATTTGTAAATTCAATCGGATCTTGAATTGGAAGACCTTCGATTAACAATGCCTGATTATAAAGCAGGTTCGTGTATAGTTTTAATTTGTCTTTATCATTTTCGAAGGCAGTCTTTAAGGAGTGGAAAACATCATGCTGGATATTGATCTCCAGTACTTTATCTGCTTTAATGTTTTGATTATCCGGCATAGTACTGAGGACTTTTTCCATTTCAATTGTCACTTCCCCGTCAGAAGAAAGACAAACAGGGTGAGATTTTAATCGTTTTGATGCTCTTACTTCCTTAACTTTTCCTTCCAAAATATTCTTCATAAAATCAAACAGGTCTTTATTTTCGTTATTGATCTCATCTTGACTCTCTTCGTTGGAATCAATTCCGAGATCCGCGCTTGAAACAGACTTAAATTCTTTTTCTTTATAAGACATAAGCATTTTAATTGCAAATTCGTCGATATCATCTGTAAAGTATAGTATTTCATATCCTTTTTCGGCAACTAGCTCAGCTTGCGGAAGTTTGGCAATTCTTTCATTCGACACACCAGCCGCATAGTAGATGTACTTCTGATCCTCTGGCATTCTTGATACGTATTCATCTAGAGTAACAAGTTTTTTTTCTGTTGAAGAATAGAACATGAGTAAATCCTGCAGAACATCTTTATGCATGCCAAAATCATTGTATACTCCGAACTTTAGCCCTCTGCCAAAAGATTGATAGAATATTTCGTATTTTTCTCTATCATTTTTCAGCAAGCTTTGAAGCTCACTCTTTATTTTTTTGTTAATGTTTTTTGCAATTAGCTTTAATTGGCGATCATGCTGCAGAATTTCTCTTGAGATATTTAAGGAAAGATCTTCTGAATCGACCATTCCCTTTACGAAACTGAAATAGTCTGGAAGCAGGTCAGAGCATTTATTCATAATGAGAACTCCATTAGAATATAACTCTAGTCCTTTTTCAAATTCCTTAGAATAATAATCAAACGGAATCTTCTCAGGGATATACAGAATCGCATTATAGCGGATCGTGCCGTCTACACTAATATGAATGTGTTTTAGTGGTTTATCAAATCCATAATGTTTTTCATTATAAAAGGCTGTGTAATCATCGTCAGTTAGTTCACTTTTGTTTTTTCTCCAGATTGGAACCATGCTGTTGATAATTTGTTCTTCCGTATATTCCTCATATTCGTTATCACTGCCCTCTTTTAGCCTGTTGCTTGTCATATCCATTTTTATTGGATAACGAATAAAGTCAGAGTATTTTTTTATGATTGATTTTAATCGATATTCCTCGAGATAATCGTCATATGTATCCTCTTCATTGTTTTCTTTGATTTTCAGAATTATTTCTGTACCTACTCCATCTTTTTCACATGGGACAATTGTGTAACCATCTGCTCCTTCAGATTCCCATTTGAAAGCCTGTTCACTGCCTAAAGCTTTACTAATAACCGTTACAACGTCAGCCGCCATAAACGCGGCATAGAAACCTACTCCGAATTGCCCAATAATATCGTGGCCATCTTTTATCTCATTTTCGGTTTTAAATGCTAAGGATCCGCTTTTTGCAATGATTCCCAAGTTCGTTTCCAATTCCTCTTTTGTCATTCCGATGCCAGTATCAATAATGGTAAGCGTGCGATTTTCTTTGTTAGGGACTATTTTTATATAGTAATCTTCTTTATTAAAGTTTAGGTTTTCATCCGTTAGTGTTTTGTAATAGATTTTATCTATGGCATCACTGGCATTAGAAATTAATTCTCGTAAGAACACTTCCTTTTGAGAATAAATGGAGTTAATCATCATTTCTAATAGCCGTTTGGATTCTGCCTGGAATTGAATCTTTTCCATTTTGCCCTCTCCTTCCAATCTCACTTTACTAGAATATTAAATTGAATAATTAGCACTCCGCGTGTTAGAGTGCTAACCACTAACAAATAAATACCATAACCTTTTTTTCTTGTCAATTAGGATAGTAGGAAAAGAATGAATATAGTATTTATGTTAAAATGGATTTAAATGTTAACTAATTAATTCAAAATAGGAGGCATCGGTAAATTGTTGAAAAAATGGTTAGAGGATTCAAATTATACAGTTATATTTACCGGGGCTGGCATGTCGACAGAAAGTGGTTTGCCAGATTTTCGTTCTTCAAAGCAAGGCATGTGGAATAAGAAGGATCCCAGTAAGATTGCCAGTGTGAGTTCATTAAATGAAAATGTCGATGAATTCATTGAATTTTATCGAGAACGTGTGCTAGGTGTAAAAGAGTATTATCCACATAAAGGACATTTTATTTTGGCTGATTGGGAAAAGCGCGGAATAATCCAATCGATTATTACTCAAAACGTGGATGGCTTTCATGAGCAAGCGGGAAGCAAAAGAGTTGCTGAACTTCATGGTACTTTACAGCAATTGCACTGCCAATCTTGCGGAAAGAAATACAGCAGCCAGGAATACATTAACCAGGAATATAACTGTCAGTGTGGCGGACTGCTGCGCCCCTCTATTGTATTGTTTGGTGAATCCTTACCTGAAGCTGCATTTCAATTTGCTTTAGAGGAATCGGAAAAAGCAGAACTTTTTATCGTACTAGGCTCATCCCTAACTGTCACACCCGCTAACCAATTTCCTTTAATCGCGAAAAAAAATGGAGCTAAGCTAGTAATTGTTAATTTGGAACGTACTGATTTTGATTATTACGCTGATGAGGTCATTAACGATAAGGAAATTGGCAAGCTGTTACAGGAATTAGATGAATAAATAAAATAAGTGCTGCCCGAGCATAAAGGACAGCACTTTATCATTTAATGAAATAGCTTTTGCAAATGGAGTCCTAAATATTTTTTATTTAAACCATCCCATCCTCCATAAAATAAATAGCAAGGTGGAACCAATTATAAACATTATGCCTAATACTCCGAAATAAGCCCACTTCCAAGTTAGTTCTGGCATATATTCAAAGTTCATCCCATAAATGCTTGCAATAAAGGTAAGTGGTATAAAAATGGACGACATGACAGTCAAGGTTTTCATAATATTATTCATCCGGTCTGAATTTAAAGAAATATAGCTGTCACGGATATCATTTGTCATTTCGCGATTGGATTCAATCATTTCGGAAAGCTTTAACAAATGATCATATATATCCATGAAATAAGCCCTTTCCTCCTTTGGAATAATTACTCTTTCTGAATTTAATACCCGATACAGCAGCTCACGCATTGGAAAGATCGTTCTCCTCAATTTCAAAAGCTGACTTCTTAATTTAAATACATTATTCATTAGATCTTGCTTTGCGTCCTCGAGCTCAATGTCATTTAATTCATCTTCAATTTTATAAACTGCTGGAAAATATTCATCCACTATTTTATCCATTAAATGATAAAACAAATGTAACGCACCTTTTTCATAATCAAAATTACTTGCAAGAAGCTTTTGTTTGACAATTGTTATTTCTGGAGATGGTACTAAATGGAAGGTTACAATGAAGTTTTTTCCAACAAAGACATCCACCTCATCCGGTAAAAGAGTTTGCTTGTTTAACGTATGAATGACAAAAAAATCATATCCATCATAATAATCTAATTTCGGACGCTGCAATAAATGCATGCAATCCTCAATTGCCAATGGATGAAAACCGAAATGCGTTTTTAGCAGCATGGTTTCCTCTGATAATGGTGCTTCAAAATCCATCCAAAACCATTTGATATTTTCTTGAAATAATTTTTCAATTGGCAAATCTTCAATTAGCTGATGGTCATTTGTAATAGCAAAAGAACGTATCATATGTATAGTTTCCCCTAATCATCATTAGTTTGTAAATTAAAGCCAATATGTATTTGTATTTTTTAGGAGGATGCCAATATTTATTATTGTGATTAAATGGCATCATATAACGTTAAACATCTATTATATGATATAACCCTTTCTGCTAATTGAAAAACATCATTTTTGTAGAAAAATTATTTAAACCTGTGATTTGGCGGCCTGTAATGCAGCCCTCAGCTCTATTTTATTACAACTTCTTTGTCAACTCAAAAATTTTCCAATGAAAGCCCACCCTTTTAAACTATTAATTTCTCTCCTACATGACTTCGAGAAAAAACTAAACAAAAAAAGAAAAGGATGATCTCTTTTTCTTTTTTTGATTGCATTTTCCGATATATGAACGTTTATTTTCCGTGCGTTTTTGCTTCTTTTATTAAATATTCTACAAATGTGTCATCCTTGACGAGCCAGGCTGCATATTTTCTTTTTAAGAAGTTTTCCGCTTCCTGAAAGCTGGAATAGTCATGATTTGTTTTTTTATTATTTTGTTTAATGCTCCAAGTCTGATTTTCATTAAGAAAAATTAGAAATAAATCTTCGTTCCGGCTTTTATAAAGAGAACCGAACGATGACGAATTTTTTAAGTTATATCGATTAAATTTTGCATCTTCTCTTAACGGCTCTAATTGAAAAGTTTCAGCAGCAAAATGGCGATAGGCTTCCTTGGTTAAGGAGCAGCCAGCTGCTTTTGCATGTCCGCCACCGCCATAGTGGCCAGCAACTTCAGAAACATCGACAGTATCATGAATCGTTCGGAAGCCTAGACGCTTGCCGCCAATATTTAATATAGCGATATAGTCTAAATGAGGATATTCCTTTCCTAATTCATTTCCAAGCTCGGAATGATAGGACTCTGCATAAACAATGCCAGCGAAATGATTTCCAATTTTCGTTTGGACTAGCTCTCGTCTTTTCCTGCGAATGTATCTTTCAATCTTCTCTTCTTCCATATCCAAAATCTTTTGTTCGAATTCATCGAACTGAAATTGATCACTACTTTTTAAGCGATGAATCATTTTTTCCTCAAATTCCTCAATGGAAACTAAAAAAAAGAGTGCATTTAATCTCTGAGCCTGCTGGTTATTGTTTTTTTCCCATTCCCAAGTGTCATATTGCCTGACTAGCTCAACAAACTCTGAAATGGCATCTGTTGGAGTGAGTAACTCTTTTGTTACAAGATAGTCAAATAATAATGAAGTTGCAGATGTTAATTTTCCTTCAGTATCTTCAACAATTACATGTCCCCACTCATAGTCATTATAATGCAAAGAGGTTTTATGGTGATCCAGGAGCTGCACCTTTCCCCCTGCTTGATAAAACGCTTCAATTCTCTCTTCATTTTCCTGATTAATAGATAAGTCAGTAATGAATAGAAATGTATCTCTGCTCTCGTTTTCCAAAAACCATTCTACTTCCCGATCGAGTCCTGAAATGGAGTTGTAACGAACCTTTACTCCCTTATCAAAGGCAAGCTTAGCCAATATTCCACAGCCAACCCCATCCAAATCATTATGTGACAATAGTTTATACATCTTCTTCACCTCTGAAAGTAGTATGGATTGAAATGGGGGAAAATATTGATGCTAAAGTACTAAGTAAAGCGAAATATTTTTAGTTTCATTTAAAAGCTATTCGATTATAAAACCATATCAATCATTTGTATTATCTTATCTTCATTGTCGGCTATTTCCGTCTTTAAGCTTAGAGCTTTATTTAGCTTCAAAAATTCTGGGACAATCTTTTCAATCGTGGTCATGATTCGACCCGTATCTCGCTGGCAGTCCCAGCTAGTTAAAAGGAATAATTGAGAGTTGCTTAACTCACTTCTATTTCCTTCTAACTTAGACCAATCGCCATATGATCCATCTACATGTATATTCTTTTCCATATACCAGCCATAAACCATGAGCCAACGAATTCGATCAAGATTAGCCATTGCATAATTTAATTCATTTCTCATTACCGCACGATAAGTTTGGTGAATAAATGCTACTATTTTCGTTCTCCAAAACTCAACATTTGCGTCATCTGGTTCATACCTTATAGAATTTGAAGCTTGAATTAATTTTTTTATGATGCTTTGTGGATCATATAATGCCTGAATATTTTTCAGCCATATCGATGGAGTAGTTTCATTTGGAGTATGATACCAAGAATCTACCTTCACAAAGCACTTAAAATGTGTGACAACGACAGGTGAAGATTGTGAAGAGTTTTCAAAGAATAGTACCTCTCCCCAGTTTTGCGGGAAAATACATTTTTGATTAATAAAATCCTGTTTGCTTTCAGGTTTAACAATAACATGTAAATCAATATCTGAATAATGATCAAAATTCCCATTAGCTAAAGATCCCGCTAAATAAATCCCTAACACATTAGGATTATTTTTCAAATCATATACTGCGTTTTGCAATAATTTTTCTCGATGTAAAGGCAATAGATTATCCCTTAAACTATGTCTAGATACAAATCCCACTCACTATATACCATCTCCTTAATAAAATTTGCAGATTTCGCTGCTCAGTCTTTCAAGTAATCATTTATTAATTGCAAAATTTCCTCATAATAACAATGTTCATGGGGAACCAGGTCGTTTCTACTTACCTGTTTATTTATTCTCTCTTTTTTTCCTAGCTGATTTACTTCAAAGCCTTCAACTGAAATTGAACTTACCTCTCCTAATAACAGTTTAGTGAAATCAGTTAATTTTGCCTTAAAGATTCCTGAAACTTCCTCTTCCTGCAAAATAAAATTATCTAATTCAAACTGGCTTTTATATAAAAAAACATGAGCAAACTCATTATCGATGAGTAAATCTCTTGTTACACTATAATCAACGACACCAAGTGGAATTAATTTCTCGAATGCAACATCTACTCCTAATTCCTCTTTTATTTCTCTAACGCCGTCAAAAATCGTTTCTTCAGCAAGTAAATGTCCAGCAGCTGTTATATCTAGAAGATTAGGATAGTCCTTTTTTAAGTGACTTCTTTTTTGCAGAAAGATATAGCGAGTACCCTCTACTTCACTGACAAACCAACAATGAAATGTTTCATGCCAATATCCTTGTTTATGTATCTCTTCTCGTGATGATACGCCAATTGGATGTCGATCCCGATTAAAAATTTTAATTAATTCATCTTCCATTTTGGACTCCTTTATATTAAATTTCCTATAAAACTCATTATATCTATTTTCGTTGTTTAATTGTATTTTTTTTCCTCCATTTAGGAAAAATATGATACTATTAAAAAAATATTTACAGGGAGGTAAATTGAATGGATTTTATCATTAGGGATATGAGAGTTGAAGATATTCCCGAAGTTCAAAATGTAGCGAAAACTAGCTGGAACCATACTTATAAAGGGATTATCCCACTCCACATTCAAGAGAATTTTTTGAAATCTGCCTATAGTGATGAAATGATGGTGAGGAGATTAGAGCTGTCTCACATGTTTGTTGCTATTGCAGATAATAAAGTTACAGGTTTTGCGAATTTTTCTCCATTAAAGGAGAATGGAGAAATTGAATTAGGATCTATTTATCTTTATCCTGAATATCAGGGAAACGGGATTGGAACTGCTCTGCTGCAAGAAGCGATTGAAAAAATTGAGGGAATTAAAGAGGTTTATATAAATGTAGAAAAGGAAAATCAAACAGGCAGAAATTTCTATGATAAAAGAGGTTTTAAAATCGTTTCTGAATTTGATGATCATTTCGATGGTCATATTCTAAAAACTGTAAGAATGGTATTAATGGTATGAAGCTCGCAAATATTGCGAGCTTCATACTATTAGCTTTAATCCTATCGCTGCCCCTAAAACCATACCGATAAATAAAATTCTCTTCCAATCCTTTTGTTCTCCATATAGCATAATGCCTAATATTGCCCCGCCAGACGCACCAATCCCTGTCCAAATCGCATATGCTGTTCCCATCGGCAATTCCTTCATCGCAAGCGCCAGAAACAGAAAGCTCGCTCCGAAGCCTGATACAAGCATAACGAAAGATTGCCAGTTGCGATTTTTATGCAAGCTATTTATCATTGTAACGCCAATCATCTCAAAAAACCCTGCCAGTACAAGATAAAACCAGCTCATGAAACAGATCCCCCTTTCACAGAAGCTTCATCATTTGTAACAAGCTTCAATCCAATGACTCCACATAATAATATGAATACGAGAACCAATTTTGAAATTTTCAATGGCTCTCCAAAAAAAATGATTTCAGATAAAACAGTACCTGCTGTCCCTAATCCAACGAAAACTGCATAAACCGTACCAACAGGTAGCCTCTTTCCTGCCATAATAAGCATATAAAAACTGACAGCGATTGAAATAATCGTACCCGTCCAAGTCCAAAAATCATAAGCATGCTTTAACCCAATGACCCAAAACACTTCAAAAAATGCAGCAAAAAATACTTTCAACCAATTCATGTTGCTTCTTCCTCCATTAAAGTTTTTCAAAACAAAAAGCCTAAGAGATTTTCTGTTGTAAACAGTCATCTCCCAGGCTTTTATCCTTCCGTGGCACAGAATTATCTGTGAGTTTTCTCTCGGACCAGGCCAACATGATTGCGGAACCCTAGAAAACATTTTATTGATTTATTTTAATTATATTTGTTAAAGGTACTCTTGCAAGAAGAGTTAGGAACCATTTTCATTATATAAATGGGTATAGGTTCACTCAATCTTAGTTTTTCTTTCATATTCTTATATTTTCACTTTAAGCTTTAATACTATTTGTTCCATTTACATCTAAGCCGTCCTCAGAACGCTGTACAATGACAGCGCATACTGCATCTCCTGTTATGTTAACCGTTGTTCGGCACATATCAATTAACCGGTCTACACCTAACACTAACGCTATAGCTTCAACTGGTAGACCTACGGATGTTAATACCATGGAGAGCATGATCAAACCTACCCCTGGAACTCCTGCAGTCCCAATACTAGCAAGGGTTGCTGTTAAGATGACTGTAATGAGTTGACTAAAAGTTAAATCAACTCCTACAATCTGGGCAATGAAAATCGTCGCTACTCCCTGCATAATAGCGGTTCCATCCATATTAATGGTTGCTCCTAGCGGTTGAACGAAACCGCTTACAGTTTTGGAGACACCAAGATTATCTTGTGCGGCCCTCATAGAAACAGGAAGTGCAGCATTACTGCTTGAAGTACTGAACGCAACGATCATCGCTGGTGAAAACCCTTTTAAAAACTTAAGAAGATTCATTTTTCCAAGTAAGGATAATGCTGAACCGTAAACAATTACTAGATGAAGCAATAAAACGAATAAGACGACTAACATGTATTTACCCATTGCCATCACTGCGTCAATCCCCTGTCCCCCAATCGCATTTGCGATTAATGCAAAGGCTCCATATGGCGCAAATTTCATAATGACATTGACGAGGTACATTAAAACATCATTTGATTGTTCTACAAGACGAAGCAAACCATTTACCTTTTCACCTAATCGGGACAGTCCAAATCCAATAAAAATTGAAAAAACAATAATCTGAAGCATGGATTCCTGAACCATTGCATTAAATGGATTTGTTGGAATAATGTTTATTAAAGTATCAATAACAGGTGGCGCTTCTTTAGCCTCAAATTCTGCTCCATCCAATTGGAAATCGCCAGCGCCTGGCTGAAATAGAATCCCCATGCCTAAAGCTATAATAATGGCAATGGCTGTTGTAATAAGAAAGAATGAGATCGTTTTTCCGCCAATGCGTCCAAGCTTTTTTGGGTCACTAATTCCTGCAGTTCCAAGGATTAATGAAACTATTACAATCGGAATAACTAACATTTTTATTAAATTGACAAAAATCTTGCCTATCGGTACGAATACAAATTTTGAAACAGGATCAAAAACGCCTGGAAGAACTAAATTCAGGATTAGACCGACAATGACTCCCAAACCTAATCCCATCAAAATCTTTTTTGTTTGTGACATAATCAAACTCCTTTCTGACATTTACTGATAATTATAAATATTCAATTAAAATAATTCAATATTACTAAAGTATTGACAATTAAATTACCCTAGTAACTTAAATAGGTTTTCACCTCCTTAGGTATTGAAAAAATATTTGAAAATGTTATATTTCCACTGGGCGAAAAAGGAATATAGTTCAGTACGAGTTCGTTCATCCTTTGATGTATCATAAATAACGAAAACTCGGCCATTCGTATATATTTTTAATGACTTTATGATGAGAGTAATTAATATGATAATTATTAGAAGTATATTGTATTATCTCTCATTGTTATTAAACTCCTAATTTTTGAAAATATTAACCAATCTCGATTTTTACCATATATTTCTAATTGTATTCACTTTATTCCTAAATTTAGGGAAAAACATTTCTTTCAATCTAAAATTATGCGAAAATAAGATTTAATCAGTTTTTATAGAGCTTGAGCGAAGAGAGGTTTTCAAAATGTATTGGTGTAAAATTGCCAGGACGGAAAAAGAGTTTGCAGAAATTGCGAAGTTAAACTATGAAACCTTTGTTGAAGAGATTCCTCAGCATGAGCCTGATGACAACGGCATTCGTGTTGATCCCTTTCATAATGAAAATAAATATATTATTGTTCTTAAAGATCAAGAACTTGCTGGTATGATCGTAATTCGGGACCAACGTCCTTTTTCATTGGATAAAAAAGTTGGGCCAGTGGAAAGATTATTGCCGGAGGATGCCTTGCAAGGAAAGCTATGTGAGATTAGACTTTTGGCCGTAAGGAAAGATCATCGTAACGGGAGAGTATTTTTTATGCTTGTCGGTGCATTGTCTGACTATGCATACAAGCAAGGATATAGTGCAGCTGTCATTTCTGGAACAGTTCGGGAGATGAAGCTATATAAACAAATGGGGTTTGAAGCTTTTGCTGAAGCTGTTGGGTCAGAGAATGCCCAATTCGTTCCTATGGTGCTGACGAGAAAGCAGTTCGAACAATCAATTGCAGCAAGATTAAAACAAAAAAGATATTCATTTTATCCAGGACCAGTCTTATTAAGAGAGGAAATTAGCGCAGTTTTAACAGAGGAGCCTGTTTCTCACCGCTCATATGATTTTGAATTAACAATGGAAAAAGTAAAAAACATATTACTTACGATGAGTGGAGCAGCATATGTCCATTTATTAAGCGGCAGCGGGACTCTTGCAAACGAAGCGATGATTGCTCAGCTTAAGGAGCTTTCAGGTAAAGGTCTTATCCTTATTAATGGTGCCTTCGGGGAGCGTTTAATGAACCAAGCAGCGAGATGGGGTTTATCCTTTGATTATGTAGCCAATGAGTGGGGACAGCCTTTTGATGAGACCCAATTAAGAATGCAGATGGACGAAAGTCATTATGAATGGCTATTAATGGCTCATGGTGAAACGTCTACAGGAATGCTAAATGATTTAGAAATAATTAAACACTTATGTAAGCTAAATAATATAAAATTATGTCTTGATTGTGTCAGTTCCTTTGGTGCTCTGCCGTTTTCATTAGAAGATATATATTTAGCAACAGGTGTAAGCGGTAAAGCAATCGGAACGGTGAGTGGATTATCCTTTGTATTTTCAAACCATGCAATATTTGAAAATCCATCACTTCCCTCCTATCTTGATTTAGGATTGTATTCAAATGGCAATATTCCATTTACATATTCATCTCAAGCCCTAAGGAGCTTAGAAAGAGCTTTAGAATATTATAAATGCGGTGACCGGTACAATCTTCTGATGGATCGTTATGAATTAATATTAGCTGCTGAGAAGAATAAAGATATGGAATTTTTAACTCCAAATGGCTATCCGATGATCGTAACCTTAAAAGGAGAAGACAGCTGCTCTGACATGGCAGAAGATGCCGCACTCTCTGGTTTTGATTTGCATTATAAAAGTGCATATTTAGCGAAAAGAGCATGGGTTCAGCTTTCAATCATTCAGCCTAACTTTGAGGAAGCTTGGAGAAAATTTCATAAGTGGTATGTGAATTATAAGGAATATCAGAATAATAATTAGATTCTTATAAAAAAGGGGTATCCATTAGATTGAGATTGGTAGTGACCCCTTAAAGTTAGAGTTTTTAT